>CBDBTX010000003.1:0-2185000 GCA_965211905.1 Longimicrobiales bacterium | reverse complement strand
AGTGGGCGGCCAGCAAGGATCAGCAGTGGGAACCGAACACGGTCGGTCGGTACCGCAATTCCGACCCGGTCATCACCAACTACCTGGTGCGGCTCGGGGTCGAGCAGCTGGGTGAGAACTACCACGAGTATCCCCAGCGCCACCTCTTCGACAAGCTCGGCATCCGCAACCTGATCCCCGAGACGGACCCCTACGGCAACTTCCTGCTGCAGGGCTATGAATTCGGCAGCGGCAGGGATTGGGCGCGGCTCGGCAACCTGTACCTCACCGACGGGGTGGCGCCGAACGGTGAGCGCCTCCTTCCCGAGGGGTATGTCGAGTACGCGTCGACCCTGGCGCCCGCATGGGAGGCCGACGGACGGCACCAGTACGGGGGCAGCTTCTTCTGGGTCAACCAGGCCGGACAGTATCCGGTTCCCTCCAGCGCGTTCTACATGGCGGGTGCGGGAGGCCAGACCACCCTGGTGATTCCGTCGCACGACATGGTGGTGGCGCGCCTGGGCCACTACAGCGGCAGCGGGCCGGGTGGACAGGCGCTGAGGCGTGCGCTCGCCCTTCTGATGGCGGCGGTGCCGGAGAGCTGACCCCGGGGAATTCCGAAAACGATACACGCCCGCCAGGACTCGAACCTGGGACCCTCGGCTTAGAAGGCCGATGCTCTATCCAGCTGAGCTACGGGCGCCTGGGGAAGCTGGGCTTCCTCATTCGGGAAGGTAACGACGGGTCACGGGCGGCTCCAGTGGGTTGTCGCGTGGTGGCCGCACCGGTTGACCGCGACCGGGTCCCGGCATAGCTATCTTACCGATGTCCCCATACCGACGATTTGTGCGGCCCCAGCCGCCTGGACGGCCACAGCGAGACGGAATCCGATGAGCAATCGCAGCTCCCAATGGGAAGATACGGCATTCTTTATCGGAACCCTGCTGCTTGCCGCCGGCGGTGGACTGGTCATCCAGGCCGGGCTGGACCTGCCGCTGACCCAGGCCAAGGTGGTATGGGGCGGCGTGGGACTGGTGTGGGGCGCGGTGCTGATTCGGGTGTGGCTGTTCCGGGAGCGCGGCCGCTAGGAGTCAGCGCCGCAGAAAACGACAGCGGCTATCAATCTATGGGCTGGCTGCGCCGAAGACGCCCTGTTTCCTGGGCGAAGTCTCAGGAAAACGCGTAGAACTTGGATAGAGGGCATCGGAGGGTGGACGGGTCTGCTTTTCAGTCGTCATGCAAATTATCGTTGAATATCGTCCCGGCACGGCACGATTTTCAACGAAATTTTGTCGGACTGGTCGGCTGATGGGGGCACTGATTGAGATATCCGTCAACGAACAGAATCCGCCGGTTTGCATTGCCCCCTTCCCGGAATCGGTCAGATCGAGCGTCCCAATCAGCTCCCCCCTGCCGCCGCCTTCGGCTCGTCCTTCCCTGCCCCGCCCGGACCCAGGCTCGCCTTCAGCGCCTCCATCAGGTCGATGATCTTGGTCTCGGGCTCTTCCTGCGGAGCCATCGTGATCTGCTCGCCCTCGATCTTCCGGTCGATGAGCGCCTGGACCCGCTCCTTGACCTCGTCCCTGTAGCGCGCGGGGTCGAAGGCCTCGCTGGCCGCCTGCTCGATGAACTGCTTGGCCAGCCCGAGTTCGGCGTCGTTCACGTCGCCGTCTTCGAGGGGCACTTCGTCGAAGGAGCGCACCTCGTCCGGGTAGTAGAGCTGTTCCAGGATCAACCCGTCCCCCAGGGGGCGGATCATCACCAGGCGCTGCTTGCCGCGAGCGGAGTGGCGGGCGATCGCGACTCGTTCCATCTGGCGCAGTGCGGCCGACAGGAGCCGGTAGGCGCGCGCGCCGCCGCGGGCGGGCCCGAGGTAGTACGCGCGTTCGAGAAAGATCCGGTCGATGTCCGCCGCCGGGACGAACTCGGTGATCTCGATCATCTCGGTGGACTGGGCCTCGATCGCCTTCAGCTCGTCGGGCTCGAAGGTGACATATTGGTTCTTGGCGAACTCGTAGCCCTTCACCAGCCTGTCGCGCTCCACCGGTTCCCCGCTCTGGCCGTCGACGTACTGATACTTGACGCGCGCGCCGGTGTCGCGGTTGATCCAGTTGAAGCGCACCTTGGCGGACGATTGCCCGGTCGAGTACAGCTTGACCGGCAGCGAAACCAGACCGAAGGAGACGGTCGACGTGGAGATCGGGCGGGCAGCCATGCCGATAACGTACAAACATATGGTTCCGGGGTCCAACGGTGGCTGAAAGCGGCGCCGGAGGATCCGGGGACCGGCTCGAAGCCTACCGCGCCAAGCGCTCCGCGTCGGGGACCAGCGAGCCTTTCGGCGGGAGGAAGCCCGGCGGTGGGCGCCTCTTCGTGGTTCAGAAACACCGCGCGTCGACGCTCCACTGGGACTTGCGGCTGGAGATGGACGGCGTGCTGGTGTCCTGGGCGGTGCCCCGGGGTCCCTCTCCGAACCAGGCCGACAAGCGCCTGGCGGTGCACGTCGAGGACCACCCGCTCGAGTACGCCGACTTCGAGGGCGTGATCCCGGCGGGGAACTACGGAGCCGGCCCGTCGATCGTGTGGGACAGGGGGCTGTGGACGGCTGTCGAAGACCCCGCAGAAGGGATGAAGAAGGGCAAGCTGCTCTTCGACCTGAAGGGCTACAAGCTGCGGGGCCGCTGGACGCTGGTGAGGACGAAGGGGGGCGAGGCCAATCAGTGGCTGCTGATCAAGGAGCGCGACGCGCATGAGAATCCCGAGGGGAGCACGGCGGACTACCCGGACGATTCCATCCTCTCTGGATTGACGGTCGAGGCGCTGGGGGCCGGGGGTGACTTCGGGGCCGCACTCCGGGCGCGCTGCGAGGAGGTAGGGGCCCCGCGGAAGCCCGTGGATGCCGGACGGATGGAGGTGATGAAGGCCGAGCCGTGCGACGAGCCCTTCTCCAGGGCCGGCTGGGTATTCGAGATCAAGTACGACGGATACCGGCTGCTGGGCGAGACCGGAGAGGTCGGGGCCCGTCTGATCTCCAGGAACGGGAACGATCTCAGCCGGGTGTTTCCCGAAGTGGCGCTGGCGCTCGGCAAGCTCCCCTGGCGCGGCGCCGTGCTCGACGGCGAAGTGGTGGTCAACGACGCCGAGGGGATCCCGAGCTTTCAACTGATCCAGAAGCGCGGCCGGCTCAGGCGGGAGAGCGACATTGCGCGGGCGGCGGTGGCGCTTCCGGCGACCTACTACGCCTTTGATCTGGTCGCCCTCGAGGGATACGACCTGCGCGGGCTGTCCCTATTGCAGCGCAAGGAGCTGTTGCGCGAAGTGCTGCCCACCATCGGACCGGTGCGGTACTCCGAGCACATCCCCGAGCAGGGCGAGGCCATGTTCGAGCAGATCGCGGCGCTGGGGCTGGAGGGGGTCGTGGCGAAGCGCGCCGACTCGATCTACGTCGGCGGCCGCAGCCGCTCGTGGCGGAAGATCCGCGTCGTGCACACTGCGGACTTCGCGATCCACGGCTTCACGGAGCCAGCGTCCGGAACATCCGGGTTCGGAGCGCTCCACCTGGCAGTGCGCGCGGGGGACGAGTTCGTGTATGCGGGGCGGGTCGGCACCGGTTTCACCGAACGCGTGCAGGAAGAGTTGGGAGAACGGCTGCGGGGGCACCCGGGCGCCGAACCGCCTGCGGGCTCCGAGGCCGCCGGCAGCGGACGGCACCACTGGGTGGCCCCACGGCTGGTGGCCGAAGTCAGATACAAGGAGGTCACCGAGGCGGGCGTCCTGAGGCACCCCTCGTTTCTCAGGCTGCGCGAGGACAAGCCACCGGAGGACTGCATTCCCTCCGGTGGTCGCCTCGGCATGGGAGACCGCACGGCCGAGCCCGAGGGGCCCGTGGAGATCCCGCCCGAGCGCGTCGTCCACTTCACCAACCTCGACAAGCCGTTCTGGCCCGAGGACGGGTATGTGAAGGGTGACCTGGTGGAGTACTACCGGGCGATCGCGCCCGAGATCCTGCCGTACCTCGCCGACCGTCCCGTGGTGCTCACCCGCTTTCCGGACGGGATCCACGGCAAGTCCTTCTTCCAGAAGAACGCCCCCGAATTCGCACCTTCGTGGATACGCCGCGTCCGACTGTACAGCGAAGGCTCCGAGCGCGACCTCGACTACTTCGTCGCCGACGACCTCGAGTCGCTCCTCTACGTGGCCAACAGCGCCAGCATTCCGCTCCACATCTGGCAGAGCCGCGTCGCCGACATCTCCCGGCCGGACTTCTGCGTGCTTGATCTGGATCCGAAGGAGGCACCCTTCAGCGACGTGGTCCGGATCGCGCTGTACCTGAAGGAACTCTGCGACGAGATCCGGCTGCCCTCGTTCGTGAAGACCAGCGGATCCACCGGGCTGCACGTCCTGGTGCCGCTGGGGCGGCAGGTGACCTACGAGCAGTCGCGCAACATCGGGAATCTGCTGGCGTTGATGGCGGTGCGGGAACTCGCGGACATCGCCACCGTGGCGCGGCGTCCGTCCCAGCGCGAAGGCAAGGTCTACGTCGACTTCCTGCAGAATGGGCACGGGCGCCTGATCGTGGCTCCGTTCTGCGTGCGGCCCCTTTCCGGCGCGCCGGTTTCGGTCACGCTCGACTGGTCGGAGGTGAATGATGGTCTCTCGATCGCGGACCACACCATCCGCACCGTCCCCGAGCGCATGGCCGTGCGCGGCGACCCGATGAGGGAGGTGCTGACGCTGAGGCCCGATCTGGGGTACAGCCTGGCACGGCTTTCGGAACTGTTGGCAGGCTAGCGCCAGCACGCCTGGAGATGGTCCGAGGTGTCGACCAGTTGCGGCACGCCGGGACAGATGGGACGGCAGCGCTCGAGCCAAACCGGTTGTCGGCCCAGCGCTCGCCGCGCGCCCGAGCACCTCGGGTGAACCAACCCTAACGTTACGTCAGGGTTGGGGCGGCGTCCCCAGATTCCTCCGTATCAACGCCGCCGGATCCGGATCCCGCCCCATGAAATCGCGGAAGAGTTCGTCTGCGTCGCGGCTGTCGCCCCGGGCGAGGACGCAGTCCCTGAAGGCGCGGCCGACCTCCGGATCGAGCACCCCTGCCCGCTCGAACCGGGAGAAGGCGTCCGCCTCCAGCGTCTCGGACCAGATGTAGGAGTAGTAGGCGGACGCGTAGCCGCCCGCGAAGAGGTGGGCGAAGGACGGCAGGATGTGCCGCTCGACGAAGCGGTCGGAGGGGACGAACGGGCGCAGCGTGCGGGCCGCATACTCCATGACCGGGGTGTCGCCCCGGTAGGTGCGGTGCAGTTCCAGGTCGAGATTCGCGAAGGAGAGCTGCCGCATCTGCAGCCAGCCGCCCATGAAGCGCCGGGCCGCGAGAAGGCGTTGCAGCAGTTCGTCGGGGAGCGCCTCGCCGGTCTCGTAGTGGCGGGCGAAGAGGTCGAGCGCCTCTCGCTCCCAGCACCAGTTCTCCATGATCTGCGACGGGACCTCGACCCAGTCCCAGGCGACGTTGACGCCGCCGCGCTCGGGGATCTCCACCCGGGAGCAGGTGTGGTGGAGGAGGTGGCCGAACTCGTGGAAGAGGGTGCAGACCTCGCGGTGTGTCAGCAGCGCCGGGCGGGAGGCGGTGGGCGGGGTGAAGTTGCCGCCCATGAAGGCCAGGTGGGGGGCGAAGCTTCCGTCCGGGGACGGACCGCCGGAGATGAGGTTGTCCATCCAGGCGCCCTGGCGCTTGGTGTCGCGCGGGAACCAGTCCGTATAGAAGGACCCCAGGTGGACTCCCGCCTCGTCGCGTACCTCGAAGTACCGGACCTCCTCGTGCCAGACCGCGGTGTTGTCGACCTGCTCGACCTGAAGACCGAAGAGCCGGCGGGCGATCTCGAAGAGACCGGCCTGGACCTCTCCGAGCGGGAACCAGGGACGCAGCATCTCGTCGTCGACGTCGAAGCGCTCCCGGCGGAGCCTCTCCATGAGCCAGGACACGTCCCAGGGCTCCAGGGAGCCGAGGCCGGAACCCTGCGCGTGTCTCGCGAGCTCGCCCGTGTCGCGCTCATGGAAGGCGCGCGTGCGGTCGATGAGCTGGTCGAGGAAGCCACGCACCCTGCTGCCCGATCCCGCCATCAGCGTCTCGAGACGGTAGTCGGGGAAGTCCGGGTAGCCGAGGATGTCGGCGAGGCGCCGCCGGATCTCCAGGATGCGGGTGACCATGGGTGCATTGTCGCGGTCCCCCGACGTGCAGCGGTCGAGGTAGGCGGTGTGGATCTCCCGGCGCAGGGCCCGGTCGTCGGCGTGCTGCAGCACCGCCTGCACGCTGGGCATGTCGAGGGTGAGCAGCCAGCCTTCTTCGCCCTGCGCCGCGGCGAGTTGCGCGGCGCGTTCCAGCGCGGTTTCGGGAAGTCCGGCCACGACGTCGGCGTCGCGGACCACCTTCTTGAAGGCGGCCGTCTCGTCCAGGAGGTTCTCCTCGAAGCGGCGGCCGAGTTCGGATAGCTCGACGCGCAGCCCTTCGAGCGCCTCCTTCTCCTTCCTGCCCAGCTCCGCGCCCGCGCGCCGGAAATCTCGGAGCGTGCGTTCGAGATGGCGGCCAGGGAGGCCGGTGACGGCCTTGCCCCGAGGCGACTTCGCGAAGTCGCTCAGCCTCCGGTAGAGCCCCTCGTGGTGACGCAGTCGGCTGGAGAAGCGCGTGATCTCGGGGAGGGCCTCTCCGTACGCCTCACGGAGCTCCGGCGTGGAGGACACGTTGTTCAGGTGCGAGACCGGCCCCCAGGTTCGCTCCACCGCCTCGGAGATATCGTCCAGCTCGCCCACCACGTCTGTGTACCCGCCACCCCGGCCCGCGCCCAACTCGTCGACGCGCTCGCGCGCCTGTGCCAGCACCTCGGTGACCGCGGGGACGACGTCGTCCGGGGTGATGCGGTCGAAGGGGATCGGAAAGCCCCGGTCCAGGAGCGGGTTGGAGGCGTCGGTCACTGCGCCGCGCGACGCCCCGTGGCGACCTGGTCGATCCAGCGGCGCGTCACCCCCGCGACCTCGGCGAGTACGTCGTCAAGGGTGCGGCCCGAGCGCTTGAGCGGGTTGAGGGAGTGGTCGCCGCCGTCGACGACGTGCAGGGTGACTCGTGGCCCGAGAGCATCCAGGAGCGGGCCCAGCAGGTCCAGGTCCGCGAGGCGGTCGCGAGTTCCCTGGTGGAAGAGCATGGGACAGGGGACCTGCGCGAGGTGTTCCCCCCGCTCGGTGCCGCGGCGGCCCGGGGCGTGAAGAGGGAAACCGAAGAAGACGAGACCCGCGGGTGTGTGGAAGGAGTCGCTCTGCTGTCCGGCGCCCGAATCGCCCCGGATGCCGGTGGGGGTGGAAGCGCCGGTGGCATGGCCGGGTGCAGCTGCGGACGCGCCGGCCGATTGCGCGACCAGGGTCGATGTCATCCGTCCGCCCATCGACTTCCCCCCCGCCAGGAGCGGCAGGCCGTCGGCGTGATCCCGGCCTGCCCGCAGCGCCGACGCTACGACGGCGAGCAGCTTGCGCAGGTAGTCGGGCCGCCGGCGTCCGGCCTCCATGTAGGCGAAGTTGTAGCGCAGTGTGGAGATCCCCTCGATCGCCAGCGCCGAGGCCAGCGCCTCCATGAACGGATGCGTCATCGGGGCGCCGGCGCCGTGGCCGAGCACCAGCAGGCCCGCCGCGTCGACCGCCTCGACCATCAACCCCGAGACGGGCGGATGACCCTCGCCCTCGATCGTGATGCGGCGCCCGTGGCTGCCCCCGCCGCCCTCCCCTCCCCCAATCACCACGCTATTCCGTAGTCCTCCCCGTGATTGCTGGAGCCGCCCCACATGGTGCCGGTGGCGGCGTCGAAGAAGATCGCGTTGATCGGGCCGGATGTGCGCGGCGCGAAGGTCAGGTCGTACCCCATTTGCGCGAGTTCCGCGCGGACCCAGCCGGGCACGGCGTCGTTGAGGAGGAGGCGGCCCGGCTGCGACTCGTGCGCGCCGAAGGAACTGCGCATCTGGTAGCTGTTGAAGTTGGCCGCCTCGGCCGCCTGCTGAACGTTCATGTCGAACTCGACGATGTTCAGGAAGAACTGGAGCAGGTTCTGGTCCTGCCCGTCGCCGCCCTGGACCGCGAACGAGAGGAAGGGGTCGCCGTCCATGAGGGCGAGCGAGGGGGTCAGGGTGGCCCGCGGACGCTTGCCGGGTTCGACGACGTTGTAGGGGCCGGCCCGCTCGTCGAGCACGAAGCTCTGCATGCGCTGGCTCATGCCGATGCCGGTGCGGCCGGCGATCACCGCAGGGATCCAGCCGCCCGAGGGAGTGACGGACACGACCCAGCCGTCGGCGTCGGCGGCCTGGATGGAGGTGGTGCCGGCGTAGAACGCGTCCTCGAAGTCCATGCCGGGGTCGTCGGGGGTGGCGATGGGGTCGGCGTTCCAGCCTTCGATCAAGTGGAGGAAGGGGTTCGTGCTGCCCTGGTAGGGGTAGGGATCCCCGGGCAGGACATCGGGATCGTTCATGTCCCAGTCGATCTGCGCCGCCCTGGACGCGGCGTACTCCTTGTCGAGCAGTCCCTCGATCGGCTCCTCGGGCGGGTAGTAGGGATCGCCGTAGTAGAAGTCGCGGTCGGCGAAGGCGAGGTTCATGGCCTGGTAGACTGCGTGGATGTAGCGGGTGGAGTTGTAGCCCATGTCGGCCACGTCGAGCCCTTCGAGGATGTTGAGCGCCTGGAGGAGGACCGGGCCCTGGACCCAGGTGGTGAGCTTGTAGACGTCGATGCCCTTGTACGAGGTACTGACGGGTTCTTCGAGATGGACCTGCCAGTCGGCGAGATCGGCGAGGGTGTGGAGGCCGCCCTGTTCCTGTGAACCCCGGACGAACTCCTCGGCGATGTCGCCGCGGTAGAAGCGATCGTAGGCGGCCATGATCGCATCTCTGCGGGTGGTGCCGGCGGCCAGTGCCTCGGCCTCGGCCTCGACGAGCATTTCCAGGGTGCGGGCGAGGTCCTCCTGGACGAAGAGCTCGCCGGCAGCTGGGGCCGCGCGTTCGCTCCCGTAGTGGGGGAGGAAGACCGCCTTCGAGTACGGCCACTCCGCCATGCGCTCTTTCTCGCGCTCGATGGAGTTGGCCGCCTGGGCCTCGATCGGGTAGCCGCGGGCCATGTCGATGGACGGCCCGAGCACGTCGGCCAGGCTGAGGCGTCCGTACTCGGCGACCATCACGATTAGCCCCCCGGGGGTTCCGGGTGTGACGGCCGCGAGCGGTCCGTAGGCGGGAGGAATGTCCATCCCGCGTGCGCGGAAGAACTCCGGTGTTGCGCCGGTGGGCGCCGCGCCCAGGGCGTTGATGCCGATGACCTTGCCGGTGTCGGGATTGTAGATCAGGGCCTGCGTTTCACCGCCCCAGCCCAGCACGTCCCACATCGTGGCGGTGGCGCCGAGCATGGCCGCCGCGGCGTCGACTGCGTTGCCGCCCTTGAGGAACATCATGGCCCCAGCCGTCGCCCCCAGGGGCTTGCCGGTGATCGCCATCCAGTCCTTGCCGTGAAGGACCGGCTTCTGGGTGCGCTGGGCCGCCGCGGGCGCCGTGAAGAGAGCCGCGCAACAGAGCATCAGAGCGCAGAGAGAGATCGACCTGCGAGCCATCGGGAACACTCCTTGTACCGGTTTGCCGGGGTGCATGCCTGCCGTCTCGAAGGCTACCGACACAGGGTACCCGACGCCAGACGGAGGGTGGCCGACGCGGTGCATCCGCGATCTCGGTGCGCACGGGGGCCTGGCCGCGGACTGCCGGTGTTGACGCCGGGCGAGGGGACATGTGAGGGTTGATGCCATGGACTTCATCAGAACCATGGTTGCGCGGGATCTGGAGACCGGAAAGTACGGCGGCCGCGTCGTCACCCGTTTCCCTCCCGAGCCCAACGGGTTCCTGCACATCGGCCATGCGAAGTCGCTCTGCCTCAACTTTGGGATCGCCGCCGAACACCCCGGCGGGCGCTGCCACCTCCGGCTCGACGACACCAATCCGGACACCGAGAAGGAGGAGTACGTCGAGGCGATGAGGCGGGACATCCGCTGGCTGGGCTTCGACTGGGGCGAGCACCTCTACCACGCGTCGGACTACTTCGAGCAGCTCTACGTCTACGCGATGGTGCTCATCGACAAGGGGCTCGCCTACGTCGATTCCTCGACCGAGGCCGAGATTCGGGACCGGCGCGGCTCGGTTACCACGCCCGGCGTGAACAGCCCCTTCCGCGATCGTTCCCGCGAGGAGAACCGCGACCTGTTCCGCCGCATGCGCGCGGGCGAGTTCCCCGACGGCAGCCATGTTCTCAGGGCCAGGATCGACATGGCCCACCGAAACATGGTGATGCGCGATCCCATCCTGTACCGGATTCGGCATGCAAGTCACTACAGGCACGGCGACGAC
Organism: Longimicrobiales bacterium; assembly: GCA_965211905.1. Classification (GTDB taxonomy): domain Bacteria; phylum Gemmatimonadota; class Gemmatimonadetes; order Longimicrobiales; family Gaopeijiaceae; genus Bin94. The sequence goes on along the minus strand of CBDBTX010000003.1, from coordinate 2,174,609 downwards.
TGGCCGATTTATCCCATGTACGACTTCGCGCACTGCCTGTCCGACTCCCTGGAGCGGGTGACGCACTCGCTCTGCACCCTCGAGTTCGAGAACAACCGCGAGATCTACGACTGGCTGCTGGTGCATGTGGATGCTCCGGTGCCCCGCCCCGAGCAGACCGAGTTTGCGCCGCTGATCCTCGACTACGTGATTACCAGCAAGAGCAAGCTGCGGCCGCTGGTCGAGGGTGGCCACGTGAGGGGGTGGGACGATCCGCGCATGCCCACCCTCGCGGGCCTGCGGCGTCGTGGGGTGACGCCGGCGGCGATCCGGAACATGTGCGACATGGTGGGCGTGGCGCGAGCCCAGTCGCGGGTCGACATGGCCAAGCTGGAGTTCGCGATTCGCGACGACCTCAACGACAAGGCTCCGCGCGCCTTCTGCGTGCTGGATCCGCTGAGGGTGGTGCTCACGAACTATCCGGACGACGCGGCCGAAACCTTCGCCGCGCCCCGGTTCCCCTCCGATGCGGGCCGATCCGGCACCCGGGAGCTGCCGTTCAGCCGGGTGGTGTACATCGATCGCGCCGATTTTGCAGAGGCGCCCCCGCCCGGCTTCCGCCGGCTCTCTCCGGGCGGCGAGGTGAGGCTCAAGTACGCGTACGTCATCCGGTGCAACGAGGTGGTGAAGGATGCGGCCGGTCGCGTGACGGAGCTGCGCTGCACGGTCGATTCCTCAACGCGGGGTGGAGTCGCCCCTCGGGGGAGGCGGGTCAGGGGTGCCATCCAGTGGGTGGAGCCCGGCAGCGCGGTGAAGGCTGAGGTCCGGCTGTACGATCGGCTGTTTGCGGTGCCGGAACCGCCGCTGGAGGATCTGGTCGGCGCGCTGAACCCGCGATCGGAGAGGGTGGTGAAGGATGCGCTGGTGGAGCCGGGAGTGGCTGGGACCGGGTCTGGTGCCCACTGCCAGTTCGAGCGGCTGGGGTACTTCTTCACGGACCCGGATAGCGATGATGACCGCCTGGTCTTCAACCGCACCGTGACGCTGCGGGACGGCTGGGCCCGCGCGCGGCGGGAAGGCCGCACCCGGGAGTCCGGACGTTCCACGACCTCTGCCGGGGACGCCTCCACCGCGGTGCAGACCCGGCCGATCGACACGCTGCGCACGGACGCGGAGCGGAGTCTTTTCGCCAGGCTCGTGTCGCTGGGCGCCTCGGAGGCTGCGTCGGCGGTCCTCGTTCGTGCCGACGCTCTGCGAACACTCTTCCTGGCTGCCCGCGCCGAGTACGTGGAGGGCGCCGATTCGATCGCGTCCTGGCTTGTGAATGAAATCACAAGGCTGCTCGGTGCCGACTCCGGGAGCGACCTCTCGCGGCTGGAGCCCGGGGCGCTCGCCGACCTCGCCGAAGCAGTGGACGATGGAGACCTCTCCCACCGGCAGGCGCGCAAGGTACTGGAGGCACTGCTGCGCCGCGGCGGCTCGCTTGACGTCGCCATGGCACGGTTGGACCTCGAAGAGATCGGCGATGAGGATGCGCTCCGGAGCATGCTCGACGGCCTGATCGCGCAATACCCCGACAAGGCCGCTGCCTACCGGAACGGGCAGCGCGGCCTGCTCGGATTCTTTGTCGGCGGGGTCATGAAGCAGACCCGGGGCAAGGCGGACCCCCGCAAGGCGAGCGAGCTGGCCAGGGCGCTGCTGGGGGATCCGGGCGGGTGATGTCGTCGCTCGTTCCGGCCGACAACGTTCTGGCGGTAACGGGGCTTCTCTTTGCGGTGGTGGCGGTTTCGCTGTACCTGGAAGGACGCTTCAAGTGGGCGCAGACCATCTCCGCGGCACTGATGGCGCTGCTTGGAGGGCTGGTGCTCTCCAACACGGGGGTGCTGCCCTTCACCTCGCCCGCGTACGCCTTCGTCAACGACCACTTCATCTTGGTCGCTATCCCGCTCATCCTCTTCAAGGCCGACCTGCGCGTGATCCTGGCGCAGGGAGGCCGGACGCTGCTGGCGTTCCTGATCGCGGCAGCCGGGATCGTCGCCGGGGCCGTGATCGCGTTCTCGCTCTTCGATGTGCCGGAGTCCGCCAAGTATGCGGGGATGCTGGTCGGCGGTTACACGGGGGGCGGCCTGAACTTCGTGGCGGTGACCCAGGCTGTGGGAATGGATGATCCGGATCTGCGCACGGCCGCCCTGGCCGCCGAGAGCCTGGTGGGGATCTCCTATCTGTTCGTGTTGGCGTTGCTGCCGACGCTGGCGGTCATCCGGCGGTGGCTGCCGATCCGGGGGCCGGAGCTGCGGCGTCCCGAGGGTGAGGCTGCGAAGGACCCTGCCCCGCCCTCCGGAGAAGAAGTGACGGAAGATGCGGCTGGAGGAATCGGTGTGGACTGGCTCCTTCACATGTCCGCGGGCATCGCGCTGAGCCTTCTGATCTGTGCTGGCGGTGTCTGGCTTGCCGCCCTGGCCGGAGAGCCGCGCTATGCCGTGCTCGGGGTAACCGCGCTGGCCGTTCTGACTGCCAACGTGGCACCGCGAACGATGGCTCGGCTGAAGGGCGACCAGGAGCTGGGCATGCTGCTCCTCTACGTGTTCTTCGTGGTGTACGCGGCGGGCGCGGATGTCCGCTCGCTCCTCGGGGCTGCGGCGCTGATGGTTACCTACGCCGTCGTGGTCATTCTGGTGCAGGTGGTCTTCTCGGCGGTCGGTGCACGCGTCTTCCGGTTCAGCTACGCCGAGATCCTCACGGCCTCCAACGCGTGCGTGCTGGGGCCGCCGACCGCCGCGGCGCTCGCCGCCGGACGGGGATGGCACGGCCTGGTCACGCCCGGCGTGCTCACCGGCGTCTTCGGCTACGTGGTGGGCAACTTCCTGGGCGTCAGCGTCTTTGCCTGGCTCAGCTGATTCAGTAGCCGGCGGCCGACCCGTCGGAGTCGCGCGGATCGGGCACGCCGACGAGAGCGCCGGTTTCGCCGTCCACGAAGATGCAGTGTGCGATTCCCTGCCTGGTGCTCCAATTCACCTCGTGCCCCATCGCCGCCAGCACTGCTCCGTCCTCCTCCGACATGAAGCCTTCCTCGATCCGTACGGCGTCCGGTAGCCACTGATGGTGGAGGCGCTTCGCGGCCACGACGTCTTCCGGCGACTGCCCGAAGTCCACCAGATTTACCACCAGCTGCAACACGGTGTTGATGATTGTGCGTCCCCCCGGGCTGCCGATCACCGCGACCAGTTCACCGTCGCGGGCCACGATCGTCGGCGTCATTGACGAGAGCATGCGCTGCTCCGGGCGCGCCAGGTTGGCCTCGGTGCCGATCAGGCCGTTCTCGGCGGTGAGGCCCGGACGGCCGTTGAAGTCGCCCATCTCGTTGTTGAGCAGGAAGCCGGCGCCCGGTACGGTGATGTACGACCCGTACCCGCCCTCGAGGGTGTAGGTCACCGAAACGGCCATCCCGTCGCCGTCCACGACGGAATAGTGGGTCGTCTCCATGCTCTCCCATGAGGCCGCGGCCTCGACGTCGCCGGTGTCGGAGGTGCTGGCCGCGTCGGCCTGAATGGTGGGGCGCAGCTCGTCGGCGTACTCCTTGCTGGTCAGCCGGGCGACGGGGACGTCGGCGAAGTCGGGATCGGCCAGGAACATCGCACGGTCGCGGAAGGCGCGCCGCATCGACTCGATCAGGTGGTGGGCGTATGCGGGACTGCCCGCGCCCATCGCCGCCACGTCGTAGCCCTCCAGCACGTTCAGCATCTGGACCAGCGCGGTGCCGCCGGAAGAGGGCGGCGGCATGCTGATGATGTCGTAGCCGCGATAGGTGCCCCGCACGGGCTCGCGCTCGCGGGCCTGGTACCGCGCGAGGTCCTCCTCGGTGATCCAGCCGCCGCCGCGCACCATCTCTTCGGCGAGCAGGCGGGCGGTCGTGCCGGTGTAGAAGCCGTCGCGGCCCTGGTCGCGGATGCGTTCCAGCGTGGCCGCGAGGTCGGCCTGCACGAGGATCTCACCGGGCTGGTAGGGCTCGCCGTCCTTCGAGAACTGGGCATGCGTGGCCGGGTAGTCGAGGAACGCCTCCAGCCGCCCTGCCAGTGACCTGGCGAGCCGTTCGCTGACCTCGAAGCCGTCCCGTGCAAGGGCCACGGACGGATCCACCAGCGCCTCCCACGACGCCTCGCCGTACTCTTCGTGGGCGAGCGCGAATCCGGCGACCGTGCCCGGGACGCCCACCGCCAGGTGGCTGCGGTGGTGGATCTGGTAGGAGTACTCGCCATCCTCTCCCAGGAACATCTCGGGATGAGCCTTCAGGGGCGCCTTCTCGCGGAAGTCGATCGCTGTCGATGTACCGTCCGGAAAGCGGATTACCATGAACCCCCCGCCGCCGATGTTGCCCGCCGTGGGGTGGGTGACCGCCAGGGCAAGGCCGGTGGCGATCGCGGCATCCACCGCGTTTCCTCCGGCTTCCAGGACATCCGCGCCGGCCTCGCTCGCGTGAGGATAGGCGGATACCACCATTCCCGAGCCGGCGGTGACTACTCCGCGGGAAACGGTAACCGCCGCCGAGTCGGCGCACGCCGTGACCGAAACGAACGTGAATGCGGCGAGGAACAGCGACGACCAACGGCGTAACATCGGCTTCACCTCCGGCGAAGTGGATTCAGGTGCGCACCGCCGCCGCAACGTCGGGCTCCGGGTCGAGGCGGGTCCGCGGGGGTGCCACCAGAATGGGGGATTCGGCGTCCGCCCGCGAATCGTCTTCCTCGCGAGCGGGCTCCCGGCGCCGGAAGAGGCGGGCCAGGTCGTCCACCAGGCTGTACATGACGGGGACCAGAATGAGCGTCAGGAAGGTCGCGAAGATGATCCCGACGATGACGGCCACGGCCATCGGTCCCCACCAGGCGGCCTGTTCCCCGCCCCAGAACAGGTTCGGCGACAGGCTCGCGAAGAGACCGAAAAAGTCGAAGTTCAGGCCGATGGCCAGCGGCACCAGGCCCAGCGCCGTGGTTATCGCGGTCAGAAGAACCGGACGCAGCCGGGTCCTGCCCCCCTGCACCAGCGCTTCCTTGCGGTCCATTCCGTCGCGCTTCCGCAGCACGTCGATGTAGTCGATCAGGACGATGGCGTTGTTTACCACAATTCCCGCGAGCGAGATCACTCCCACCCCCGTCATGATGATGACGAAGGGCATGCTGAAAACCATGAGTCCGATAAGAACCCCGACCGTGGACATGACGACAGACGTGAGGATGATCAGGGGCTTCACGACCGAATTGAACTGGGACACCAGAATCAGGGCGATGAGCATCAATGCCGCGAGAAACGCCCCGGCCAGGAATTCCATGGCTTCCTGCTGTTCCTCCTGTTCCCCCGTGAAGGCCATCGTGTAGCCAGGGGGAAGTGAGGCCCGGAATCCGGCCAGGACCCCTTCGACCTCCTGGCGCACTGCATTGCTGTTGTACCCGGCGGCGACCTCGGCGCTGATGGTGACCATCCGGTCCATGTCCTTGCGGCGGATCGCGCTGTACCCCCGGTCCACCGTCCATTGCGCCACCGAGGAGACCGGGACCTGCTGCCCTTCCGAGAACACCGTGAGTTGATCGAGAGAGGTCACGTCTCCCCGGTCCTCCTCGCGCAGCCGGACGATGATGTCGTATTCGTCGTTGCCGGTCCGGTACTTGGCGGCCTCGAGTCCATTGATGGCGCTGCGGACGAGCAAGCCCACGTCATTCGTCGAGAGACCGTACAGACTGGCTCTCTCGCGGTCCACCTCGACACGCAATTCCGGCCGGGCGTCGTCGATGTCGCTCTCGAGCCCGACGAGACGCGGGTAGACGGGAGAGCCTTCGATCAGGTCGATCGCTTCGGCGGCGAGGCTCCCGAGGAGATCCGGGTCCTCGCCCGACACCTCGATGTTGACCGGCGGGCCCGACGGCGGCCCTTCGGTGATCTTGTCCACCCGAACCTCCGCGCCGGCGAGGTCCCTGCCGATCGTCTCCTGCATGTTGGAAAGGGTTGCGAAGATATCGAACCGGCGTTCCTCGTAGTCGACCATGGACACGGTGATCCGGCCCGCCTCGGGCCCTGAGGGACCCCCGCCATCCATGGGGCCGCCTCCGCCACCGGTCGCACCCACCGTCGTGACGACGGTCTCGGCGTCGACCACACCTTCGAGTTCCTGCACCTCCTCCTTGAGGCGTCTGGCATAGCTGTCCGTGACGTCGGCCGAAGTGCCGACGGGGGCTTCCACGGAGACGTACACAACGCTGGGCGGGATGTCTTCAGGGAAGTACTCGATCGGTGCCGCGAAGATCCGGTAGATGAAGATCGTGCCCAACAGCGCCGAGAGGGACCCGAAGATGATGAGGGCCCGGTGGTCGAGCGCCCAGCGCAGACGCCTCTCGTACCAGGCGACGAGCCTGGGCAGGCCATCGGCCATGAACACGCGGCTGACCCGGTCGAGCACGAAGGAATGCAGCAGCCACAGCCCGACCGCGGCTGCAACGAAGAGGACAGCCGTCAGCGGATTGGCCAGCGAAACCAATGCCAGCGCCAGGAGTCCCAACGCCAGGAGCAGCAGCCGGGCGTTGCGGTTGAGCCGCCGGGGCCGCCCGCCCTCCCGCACCAGGAAGATCGAGCACAGCGTCGGCACGATCACCAGAGCCACGAAGAGCGAGCTGGAAAGGGTGATCATGAGGGTGAGGGGCAGGTAGCCCATGAAGTCGCCGACCATGCCCGGCCAGAATAGCAGCGGAGTGAAGGCTGCGAGCGTTGTCGCGGTCGCCGCAATGACCGGAACCGCAACCTCGCCGGTGGCCTTCTTGCAAGCCGACTTCCGGTCCCAGCCCTCCTCCATGAACCGGTAGATGTTCTCGACGATGACAATGGCGTTGTCGACCAGCATCCCCAGCGCGAGGATCAGCGAAAACAGCACCACCATGTTCATCGACACGCCCAGCAGTCCGATGACGATGAAGGAGAGGAACATCGAAGTCGGGATTGAGAGCGCCACGAAGATCGAGGTGCGCAGCCCGAGCACGAAGAGCAGGACCCCGACGATGAGGATGAGGCCCGAAATGATGTTGTTCTGCAGGCTGTTCACCATGCTCCCGATATCGTCGGACTGGTCGGAGGTGATGGACACCTCGGTCGACGGAGGGAACAGCGGCCGCATGGCCTCGATCTCGGCCCGCACCGCCTCTGCGGTCGCAATAATGTTCTCGCCGGACCGCTTCACCACGTCGAGCGTCACAACCTGTTGGTCATCGAGCCGCGCAAAGGACTCGCGCTCGGCAAACCCGAACTCGACCGTAGCCACGTCCCTGATGTAGATGGGATTGCCGTTCTCGGTCGTTACCACCAGGTCGCGCACGACCGACGGGTCTTCGAACTCCCCGTCGACCCGCACCAGATACTTGACCCCGTTGACGTCGATCGACCCGCCGGGGATGTTCACGTTCTCCTGCCGGATCGCGCTGATTACGTCGGCGAGCGGGACGTTGTAGTATTGCAGCCGCCAAAGGTCGACATCGACCTTGACCTCGCGTTCCAGGCCACCTCGGAGGCCCACTCTGAGTACGGCCGGTATGGACTCGATCCGCTCCTGCAGCTCCTCCCCGAGTTCCTTGAGGCGCACCAGCCCGTAGCCCCCCGAAAGATTGACCTGCATGACGGGAGCTTCGTCCATGGAGAACTCGGCGATGACCGGGTCCTCGGCCTCGGATGGGAGCTCCGGCCGCGCAAGATCCACCTTTTCGCGGACCTGCTGGAGCGCCTCGTTCATGTCCGTCGAGGATTCGAACTCGACGATGACGCTCGAGTATCCCTCGACGGAGGTGGAGGTGAGCTCCTTGACGTCAGAGATGGTGTTGAGCTCTTCCTCGACCTTGCGGGTGACAAGACTTTCCATGTCGGCAGGTGACACCCCGGGATACAGGGTGTTCACCGCGATGATCGGGATTTCGGTCTCCGGGAAGGACTCCTTGGGGATCGACCGGTAGGAGAGCAGGCCGGCAATGGTGACAAATGCGAAGAGAACGATCACGGATGTCGCGTGATCGACCGCCAGCGATGTCAGCCGGAATTCCTTGAAGGACCGCCCTTCCCTTCCGCCCCCGCCCTGTCCCTGCCTGCCATCTGCCGTCATTTCCCCGCCCCCTCGCCTTCTCGGGCCACGACCCTCACCCTGTCCCCAGCGGTGAGCCCCTGCTGCCCGACTACCACCAGCTGATCACCCCCATTCAGCCCCGAGCCCACGACGACATCGTTACCCTGGCTGATCGAAACGACCACCTCACGAGCGACCGCGCGGGCTTCTTCCCCGGAACCCTCCACGACGAACACCACGTATCCGTCCTCCATCGCCACCAGCGTCTGCTGGGACACCACGATCGCGTCCGGGATCTCTTCCTGCACGACCGAAATCTCGGCGATCATCCCCGGCTTGATCTGCTCGTCGGGGTTCGGGAGCGCCAGCTCGATCGGGAAGGTGCGGCTGTCGGGATCAACCACCGCGCCCACATAGGTGATGGGACCCTCGAACACCTGGTCCGCAACGACATCGAACGAGACCGTCGCCGCCGCCCCGACGGGGAGATCCAGGGCGAGTCGCTCCTGTGCTCCCGCAACGACCTTGATCGTGTCGGTCTGGACGACGCGGGCCACCGCCGTTCCCGGCGAAACGACCGATCCGACTTCGACGAGCCGGTCGTCCAGGATTCCGTGGATGGGTGCGGAGATGGTGGTGCGGTCCAGACGCTCCTGCAGGGCCGTCAGGTTTGCACGGCTCTGTTCCGCGGTGTACTGAGCCTCGAGATAGCTGAGTTCGGAACCGATGCTGTCCACTTCGTAGAGCTTCTTCCTGCTCTGCCACACTTCCTCGTCATACTCGGCCTGGGCGGCGGCGCTCTGCACCTGAGCCCGGAGAATCGCGTCGTCGAGCCGGACGATGGCCTGCCTTCTGCGTATCGCCTGGCCCTTGTCGCGCACGATCCGGCGCACGACTCCGGCCTCCTCCGCGGACACCACCACGTCGCGCATCGCCATCGCCACGCCGGGCAGGTTGATAGAGCGCGTAAAGCTCCGGGGTTCCATGCGCTCGACTTCCACATTGACCACCCGCGTGTAGCCCTCGGTCCCTGAGCCCGCGGCCGGCGGATCCTCGCCGCGAGGGTTCCCGCAAGCCTGAAGCGCTCCCGCCGCTGCCACCACCGCGATCAGGCGACGGGCTCCGATATGCCAACTCATATTCAATATCTCTCTACTGTCTCTATCCCTCGATGTCCACGAGCGGGACACGCCCGGCCGCCTCATCGAGACGCGCCCGTGCGGCCAGATAATCATAAACCGCCTGGGCGTAGTTGAATTCACTCTGGCGCAGTGCAACCTCGGCGTCCGTGAGTTCGAGCTGGCTCGACAGACCCTCGCGGTACTGCGCGCTGGCAATCTCGTACCCTCTCCCTGCCTGAGCCACCGTCAGGCGCTGACCGGCGGCCCGGGCCCTCGCCTCGCGCACCTCGTCCACCAGGTTGCGCAGCTGGATCTCGGCCTGGTCGATGGCGAGCCGGGTCTGCACCTCCGCCTGGCGCAAAGCCATCCGTCTCTGACCGATGCGCGCCTCGCGCCGGAATCCGGAGAACACCGGGAAACTGACCCTGAGCCCCACCTGCTTCGACGAGCCTCTCTGCCGAGGCGAGCCGAAGAAATCGGGGACGCCGTTCTGCTGCGCTGCCAGGCCGTAGGTCCCGAATGCGGAAACGCTCGGAAGGTAGTCGGCCTGCTCGATCCGCATCTCGGTCTCCCTGAGCGACTCGGTCAGCTCGAGCTGGCGAATGTCCGACCGGACCGACCTGCCCTGCCGCACGAAGCTGGCCACGTCCGTGTCGTCGCCGACGATCGTGCCGGTGAACGCCAGGATGTCCCGATTGGCGGGAGAGTTGTCCTCAGGATTGTTCAGGTCCATCGCCGCCAGCTCCCCCGCCACCTCGATCCGGGCCTCGGGATCGAGCGCCAGTTCGGCGGCAATGGTCCGGCGGGCCGCGCTGCGCCGGTTCTCGGCCCTTCTCACGTTGGGCTCGAGGTTGGCCAACTCCACTTCCAGGCGCAGCACGTCGTAGAGCCCCGCAAGTCCCGCCTCGGCCATGGCACGGGTTTCCCTGAGCGACTGGCGGACCCGCTCCAGTGAATTCTGCGTGAGGCGGACCTCCTCCTGGGCCAGAAGGAGGTCGTAGAAGGCAATACGGACACGGGTCACCACCTGCTGGGTCCGGCCCCGCACGGCTTCCTCCTGCAAGCCGCGGAAGCGGCCCGCCGCGCCCACGCCGACGAACATCGCCGGATCGAAGACGGTCTGCTCTGCATTCACCGACAGGTTCCAGATGTTGTCGGCGCCGAACTGAACGGGGATGAAGTCGCCTTCGGACGCCGTGGGGTCGAAGATCTGGGCAGGGAGGAAGCTCACCTGGGGCGCGACGTTGCGCGTGAAGGAGGAGGAAACATTGAGGCTGGGGTAGACGTCGCTCCACGCCTCCGTCACCTGACGCTGCGCAACCCCAAGCTGGTAGCGGGCATCGAGTACGTCCCTGTTGCGCTCGACGGCTGCGCTTGCAAGCTCGCTCAGCCGGAACGGCCCATCGCCGGGCCAATCCTCCGTCGGCAGCCGTTGGGCCCGGGAAGGAACCGGGAAAGCCAGCAGGGCTATCGCCGTCGCCAGGACGCCTGACCGAAGAAGTGGCGTCCGCCCCAAATCTATCGATACATGCATGAATCCTCCGAGTGTTGTTCCCGCGTGCATGACACTCTGCCACCCATTCACGTTGAGAGGGACCAACCCGAGCGCGACATCCGGCATTGACTAAAACGCAGCTTCCCGGTAGCCTGTTTCGCGTAAGTCCGGCGGTGAGCGCCGGGAAAGACTACAGTGCTATGAAGGAGCAGAGGATGCGAACCACGGGAACCGTGAAGTGGTTCAACGACGCGAAGGGTTTTGGATTCATCAGCCCGGTGGCCGGGGAGAGGGACTGTTTTGTCCACTACTCCTCGATCGAGGGTGACGGTTTCCGGAGCCTTGCCGAGGGAGACCAGGTCGAGTTCGACATGGTCAACGGCCCGAAGGGGCCTGCTGCGGAGAACGTAATCCGCGTCGGAGGTGTCGCCTAGCTCCAAGACTGCAAAGCGTACTTTCCGGAAAGCGAAGCCGGCGTGGGTTGCACCGCCGGCTTCGTTGTTTAAGGCATCAGTCAAAGAACACCGCGTGCCAGCGCTCGCGCGCCGGGGCTTCCCACTGACCGGCCCTCAACTCGGCAAGTTCGGTAATCGAGTTGTCGAAAACGACCGATGCCGGAGTAACGCTGCCCGACCTCGCCAATCCACGGAACTCGGGTCTCGACGCCTTGCAGATGCGTCCCTGGGCGTCGCGATACCACACGGCTTCGTTTCCAAGAAAACGTACGCCGTAGCGGATCTCGATCTCCTTCAGCACGCCGACGAGCGCATCGATTGAACACCCGGAGGGGCTCGCGGCCCGGGTATCGGCGCCCACGATCAGAAAGCGTCCATGGCACCAGGAGCGCGCCGCATGCAATGGCACGCCATGCGCGGCCCACGTGCGCAGAAAACCGTCGACGCCGCTCAACAGCTCCGCCGATTCGCGATCCTCAAGCTCGCGGTCGGCACCGAAGATCCAGATCCGGGTGTTCCCGGGGAAGCCGTGGAACTCGCGCGGCGTCATGATGTGGTCACCGCGTCGCCGTAGGCGTCCCTGGGAGGATTCTTGTCCAGAAGGACCGCGATCCACCTCAAATCCGGCGTGTTCTCCAACATGATCTTGACCATCATCGTCAGCGGGACCGAGAGCAGCGCCCCCACGGGACCCCAGAGCCATCCCCAGAATACCAGCGACAGAACCACCACCAGCGTCGAAAGGCCCAGACGGCGTCCCATCAGCGTGGGTTCGAGCCAGTTGCCGAAGACGACGTTCACGGTCAGGTACCCCAGGCCCACGATCGCTGCCCGTTGCAAATCGATTCCCGCAAAGCCCGCCGTTACGGGATCGACCTGCACCAGCGCCAGGGCGATCGCGGGGACGGATGCGATGATCGATCCGATCGTGGGCACGTAGTTCAGAAGGAAAGCGATCAGGCCGAGCAGAACCGGCAGGTCCAGGCCCATCGCCCAGCTCCACAGTCCGAGCAGAGTTCCGGTGCCCAGACTCACCAGGGTCTTGATGACGAGATAGCCCTGCACCTCGTCGATGATCTTGCCAAACCGCTTGTCGGAGGCCAGCGCGTCGGAGGCGACCGCCCGGATCTTCCGAGGCAGGACCGTCGCCTCGCCAAGCGCGAAGACCAGAATCAGGAAGACCAGGAAGGTGCTGGACAGGAAGGACAGAGCCCATGTGGTGGTGGCGGTCGCCAGCGCCGTGAGCGTAGTGACGTTGAGAAGCGCGAGGATGTTGCTCCGCAAATCGCCTGCCTCGATGAAGGGCAGCCAGCTTTCGATTTGCTGCAGCCAGGGATCGAGTTGGGGAATGATCGCCTCGATCTGGATCCGTATCTGCGCCTGAAGCGCAGGCACCTGCTGGCTTGCCACCAGGATCAGCAGACCGAACAGGCCCCCCACGACCAGGACGGTGATCAGGATGGCCAGGGACTGGGGCGCTCGCCTCGCCAGCCAGATCACGAGGGGCAGGCAGATGATCGCAATAAACCCCGCCAGCGCGACCGGCAGCAGGATCGGCTGTGCGAACCGCAGCCCCTGAATGACAATGACGGCCGCCGCGAGTGTAATCAGGAAGCGGAGACCTGGATTCTGATCGAACTGGTCGCGGACCATCGGGCTCTTCATGGAGTGTTTGGGTAGCTTCAGTCTATGGACAACCCGCCGTCCCGCAAACCCCCTGTCCCGGCACGGGGTCGCGCGCGGAGCGGAGCCGCGGACAAGCGGTCCGACCGCGACCTGCTTCGCGAGTGCCGCGTGGACACCTTTCGTTCGGGCGGTGCCGGGGGCCAGCACCAGAACAAGGTGGAATCAGGGGTGCGGCTGACCCATCATCGCACGGGGATCACGGTCTCGTCGCGGCGGCACCGCTCCCAGCACCGCAATCGGGAGGACGCGCTGCGGAAGCTTCGCGAAGAGCTCGCGCTCCTGGACAGCACCGATCGACCGCGGATCCCTACGCGTGTTCCTCGCGCCGAACGGCGCAAGCGCCTTGATGACAAGAAGAAACGCTCCCGGGTGAAGCACTTGCGGAAGAGGCCCCCTGCAGAAGACGGTTAGCGTCCGCCTCCGGGGGCGACGCCCCATTCATCCACCGGTCGCATGTGCCCGCGCCACCGCTCACCGCGTCAGCAGATGATCGGGATCAGCGGACGGGGCTGGACCACCGTCCCCTCGACATAGGTGTTCGTATACACGCGGATCTGACCGCAGCCCCGGATAACCTCCACCCGGTAGACGGCCGAAGTGGGAATGGTGCTCAGTTCCCCGACACCCCCGAAGGCGGGAGCATCGTCGATGAACACCCTGGGCCTCTGCGGCATGGTGCCCCGCGTGCGAATGCAGTCGAGGCGCTGCCCGAAGATGCTCGCTTGCGTGTTGCCCTCGAAACAGGGCACGAACTCGAAGGACGGCTGGCTGTGGAGGTAGTCGGCGACGTTCAGGTCGGGGGCCGACCGGAGCGCGATCTCGCCGTAGGTGTTGGTAATGTAGGGCAGTTCACGCAGCCGAGTCTCGAGGCGGTCCACGTAGACCTCGATCCCCTCGAGCACGACCGGTTTGGGGATCATCACGACTTCGATGAACTGTTCGAGCCGGATGTCGAGCACCTGGACGAGGTCCGCGTAGCCGATCCGCGACACCAGCACCTGGCTCGGACCCTCCGGGACGCCGGGGATGCCGAAGCGGCCCTGAGCGTCCGTGACCCCGAAAATGGGCGTCCCATCTTCCCTAACCGTCTCGGTCAGCCGCACCACGGCGCCCTCGACGGGCGCGCCCCAATAGGTGTCGATGACCTGGCCTTCGAAGGTGACGAACGCGCCACCCTGCGCCGAGGCCTCACCGCTCGCGCAAACCGCCGCTGCCATTGCGGTGCACAGCATGAAAAACCGGCCCTGCATGTTCAGCCCAGTGCTTCCACCGCGCCCACGACCTCGTCGAAGGGGGGCAGCACGCCGGGGTCGTCGCTGACCCACGCGTAGCTCACCTGTCCATCGCCGTCCACGACGAAGACCGACCGCTTGGCCACGCCGCTCAGCCCGAAGAAATCGTCCTGCAGGACGCCATAGGCCGCGGCAGCCGTCTTGTTGAAGTCGGAGAGGATGGGGAACGGCACTTCCATCTCCTTGCGCCACTGCTGATTCGAAAAAGGCGAATCGATGCTGATCGCATACACCGCCGCCCCCAGCGACCCCCACCGGTTCCAGTTCTCGCCCACATGACACAACTCCTGCGTGCACACGCCGCTGAACGCGAGCGGCACGAACATCAGCACGACCGGGTCGCCCCGATGCGCGGACAGCGTGACGGGCTCCTGGCCGAAGACGTCCAGCAGAGAGAAGTCAGGCGCCGAGGTTCCGGCTTGGATGTGCCCCAATGTTGTTTGCTCCCGATTTGTGGTGATTTGTCATGACGACCTTGCGACCAACCCGGACCACCCGGGTCGGCCGGGTCCAATCCAAAATAACATGCGGGCCAGCAACCGCTGCACCCCGAATTCTAGCTGCCGCCTACCGCCTGCTTCGTCCAGATCAGCGCGGAGCCGCACCCGCCGTTGTGCCGGCTTCGGTACTCGGGCGGAGTCCGGGAACCCCAGTACACCTCGGCCACCTCGACCCACTCCGGGGGAATCTGGTCGATGTTGACCGTCCCCTCGATATCCACGCTCCACTCCACGCCGTCGACGAAGACGGCGAGCAGGCAGTCGCGGGCACGCAGGAGAGCCCGCTGGTTGGTGGGGCGCTCGATGCGCAGACCGGGTACGCGAGCGAACGCGTCCGAGATCAGCGGGGACCCGCGCTCCTCGATCGTCTGCCGGGTGACCATTCGCATGACCACTCCCTGATCGAGACGCCGGTAGTACCCGTGCGACTCCAGAAACCGCGAGCGCACCTCGACCTTGATGGGCCGCAGGGCGACCGCCTCTACGGTCAGGGCAACCTCGACAGCCGTGGTCCGGTCCGGGTGCAGGGTGACCGGCTCGGTTCGCGTCGCATAGCCGATCCGGTCGACCGTCACCTGGGTCAACTGCGAGGCCAGACCCGCGAACTCGACCCGGCCATCCGGGTTGGTCGGGGCCATCCGCCCGTCGACGAGCGAAACGGTGGCGCCCTCGACGGGGGTTCCGGCAACCGCGTCCACCACTCTGACCAGCAGTCTGGCGGGAGTGCGGAGGTCGCCGTATTCGGCCTTGCGCAGCAGGAGGCTGAAGTCGCCCGGGCGAAAAACCGAAAACCCGCCTTCGACCGTCGAATACCCTCCCTTCCGAATCGTCAGCGTGTATTCGCCGACCGCGGCATCGAAGGAGACGCGCCCGTCCGGCCCCGTGACGTACCGGTTCGGGACGCCGGAGAGAGCGATCACGGCACCCTCGAGCTCTGCGCGGGTATCCGCATCCCGGACCTGCGCGGTAATGCGGACGACCCTGCGCTCCTGGGCGGCAGCCGTTTCCGGTGCGGCAGACGCAATCCCGACAAGCGCAGGGAACACCACCGCGAGGATGGGAAGCGGGGAGCGCGTTTGGGTCATGTTCCTCCAGACACTCCGCCGGCGGAGTTTCGGCTGGCCCCTGCCCGGCCCGGCCTGACCGGCGGACTTGCTCAACGATATCGGCCTCCCACGAGTCCTTACATGTTGGCGCGCGCGAAGCAACCGGACAAGGGCCGGCAGGCCCCAAACCGTTTTCTCGACTGGCGAGGTGCCGCCGCCAGCTATTATCTTCGTGTGGCCAGAGCTATCAACTTGGGGGATCATGAACAAGTACGCCTTCGCACTGCTGACGGCGGGCACCCTTGGTTTCGCTGTTGTCGGGCCCGCCGAAGGACCGGTGGACGTCCAGCCCGAAAGCGCGGCTGGCCCGTCGAAGCATCAGCCGGCCACGGATGTCGTTGCAAACGAAGTCGTGCAGGAATACTGCATCCGGTGCCACAGCGAACGGCGCCAGGTAGGCGGCCTGGTCCTCGAGGGCTTCGACCTGGCGGATGCCGGGCAGCGACGGCCCACGATCGAGAAGATGATCCGCAAGCTTCGCGCCGGGATGATGCCGCCCAAGGGCGTGCGGCGTCCCGGGGCCGACGTGATCGCGGCGATGGCGATCGAGCTCGAAACCGCGATGGACGAGATTGCGGCCCGGGACCCCAACCCGGGCAAGCGCACCTTCCAGCGATTGAACCGGGCCGAATACACCCGCGCGGTGAAGGACCTTCTCGGTGTCGATGTCGATGTCGGCTCCTTCCTCCCGCTCGACACCAAGAGCGCGAACTTCGACAATATCGCCGACGTGCAGATGCCCTCGGCGACGGTCATGGAAGGGTATCTCCGCGCGGCGGGGCAGATCAGCCGTATGGCGCTCGGAGATCCCGACGCGGAGGTGGCCTCCACCATCTATCGGATTCCGCGCGTGGCGTCGCAGAAGGAGCGCGTCGAGGGCGCTCCGATCGGCACCCGCGGCGGTCTGTCGGTCATGCACAACTTCCCGGCGGACGGGAAGTACGTCTTCCACATCATGCCGTACGCGGCGGTCGAGGGAGAGGTGTTCGGACGGACCTTCGGCACAGAACAGATCGAGGTTTCGATCGACGGCGCCCGGGTGGCGCTGCTGACCATCGACCGCTGGATGTCCGAGTCGGAGCCGAGCGGCCTGAACATTCGGACCGATTCGACCTACGTCACGGCCGGACAGAAGCGCGTGACGGTCGCGTTCATCCAGCAGTTCGAAGGCGTCGTGGACGATCTCATCCGGCCGATCGATCACACCCTCGCCGACGGACAGATCGGGATCGGGCTCGGCGTTACGACGCAGCAGCACCTGCAGCGCCTGACCGTACTGGGCCCCTTCGATGTGACCGGCGTCTCGGACACGCCGGCACGCCGGGCCGTGTTCACCTGCCGCCCCACCTCTCCCGAGGAAGAGGAGCCGTGCGCGCGGCAGATCATCGGGCGTCTGGCCACCAGGGCCTATCGACGCCCCGTTGAGGACGGCGATGTCGAAGGCCTTCTCGCCTTCTACCGCCAGGGTGCTGCGGATGGCGGCTTCGAGAAGGGCATCCGCACGGCGCTGCAGGCAGTGCTCGCCAGCCCGCACTTCCTCTTCCGCCTCGAGCGCCGCCCGGCCGAGGTCGCGGCCGACGGCATCTACGCGATCAACGACTTCGACCTGGCGTCGCGGCTCTCCTTCTTCCTGTGGGGCTCCCCACCCGACGACGAACTGCTGCGGCTGGCGCGGGCCGGCGAACTGTCCGATCCCGCGGAGCTGGACCGGCAGGCAAGGCGGATGCTGGCGGATCCACGCTCGGAAGCGCTCGCGACGCGCTTCGCCGCACAGTGGCTGAGGCTGCAGGATCTCGAGGATATTCACCCCGACGCGTTGACGTACCCCTACTTCGACCAGACGCTTGCCGACGCGATGGTGCACGAGACGGAACTGTTTTTCTCCCACCTGGTGGAGGAGGACCGCCCCGTACTGGAGTTGCTGACGGCGGACTACACCTTCGTCAACGAGCGCCTGGCGCGGCACTACGGCATTACCGGAGTCGTCGGCCCCTCGTTCAAGCGGGTGCCCTACCCCGCCGGCAATCGTCGCGGGCTGCTCGGGCACGGCAGCGTCCTCACCCTGACTTCCCACCCGGACCGCACGTCTCCGGTCCTGCGCGGCAAGTGGGTGCTCGAGGTTCTGCTCGGCGCCCCGCCGCCCCCGCCTCCACCCGACATCCCCGCGTTCGAGGAGACCGCCGCCGCCGAGGAGGGGCGTTTCCTCACCGTGCGTGAACGGATGGAGCAGCACGCCGCCAACCCGGCCTGCAATTCCTGCCACAACGTGATCGATCCCCTCGGGCTCGCCCTCGAAAACTTCGACGTGACCGGTGCCTGGCGGATCCGTGACGAGGGCAACCCGGTCGACCCGGTGGGCGTGATGTACGACGGCACTGAACTGGCGGGCCCGGGCGATCTGAGAGCGGCGCTCCTGGACATCTCCGACGTCGTCCTGAGCACCTTTACCGAAAACATGATGGCCTATGCCCTGGGGCGGCGCGTGGAGTACTACGACATGCCGACCATCAGGGCCATTACCGGTGCGGCCGAAGCGGACGATTACCGCATTTCGTCGCTCATCCTGGGTGTCGTGAACAGCCCGGCCTTCCGCATGGCGAGGGTCGGCGCCGTCGCCGAGGAGGAAGCGGCGGGCGGAACGACCCGACCCAACCCCTGACCAGCGAGGTCTGTAACATGCAATACCTGAGTGGCAAACACCTCTCGCGGCGCGCGATGCTCAAGGGAGCCGGTGCTGCAATCGGCCTGCCCCTCCTGGACGCGATGATTCCCGCGGGCCGGCTCTGGGCCGCAACCGAGGCGGGCAAGGCGGCCAGCAAGACCAGGGTCGTGTGCATCGAACAGGTGCACGGGGCCGCCGGCTGCAACGACTGGGGCGCCTCGCAGAATCTGTGGTCGCCCGCGGAGACGGGGAGCGACTTCGATCTTTCGCCCAGCAGCCTCAGGCCGCTGGAGCCGTTCCGGAAGTACCTCACCATCGTGAGCGACACCGATGCCCGGATGGCGGACGCCTATGCTCCGAGCGAGATCGGCGGCGATCATTTCCGCACCAGCGCCGTCTTCCTTACCCAGGCGCATCCGAAGCAGACCGAGGGTTCGGACGTGAGGGTCGGAACGTCCTTCGACCAGCTCTACGTCCAGCGCTTCGGCAAGGACACGCCGATCCCCTCCCTGCAACTCTCGATCGAGAACGTCGACCAGGCCGGGGGCTGCGCATACGGCTACGCCTGCGTCTACACGGACACGATCAGTTGGTCCTCCCCGACCCAGCCGCTGCCGATGATCCGGGATCCGAGAGCGGTCTTCGAACAGCTCTTCGGGGCCGGCGGAACGCCGGAGCAGCGGGCCGAGCGCCTGAGCACCGACCGGAGCATCCTCGACTGGGTGATGGGCGAGATGTCGGCGGTTCGGCGCCAGCTCGACCCGAGCGACGTGCACAGGCTCGATCAGTATGCCAGCAACATCCGTGAACTGGAGCAGCGCATCCAGCGCATCGAGGCGCAGAACACGAGTGGCGAAGAGCGGCAGATCCCCGAAGCTCCGGTCGGCGTGCCCGACTCATTCGAGGACCATGTGAAGCTGATGTTCGACCTGCAGGTCCTCGCATTCCTGTCGGACACGACCCGCGTATTCTCGCTGAAGCTCGGCCGCGACGCATCGCCGAGGGTCTACCCCGAATCCGGAGTGGACGCGCCCTTCCACGCTTCTTCCCACCACGGCGGCCGCGAAGATCGCGTGCGCCAGTTCGGCAAGATCAACGAGTACCATGTGTCGATGGTGCCGTATTTCATGGAGAAACTGCAGGCGGCGACCGAGGGAGGAGAGTCGCTCCTCGACAAGACGATGATCATGTACGGCTCGGCCATGGCGGACAGCAATCTCCACAATCACGCCCGCTGTCCGCTTTTCCTGGCCGGCGGCGCCAACGGCATCCTGCCGGGCGAGCAGCATATCCGCGCACGCCCCGGCACCCCGATGGCGAACGTCATGTTGAGCCTGCTGCACAAGCTGGGCGCCGAGGACATCGAGAGCTTCGGAAACAGCACCGGTCACTTCGCGATCTAGGGACATATGACGATGAGCGCTGGAATGTCTCAGGCGCGCCCGGCCGGGAGGCCGGGACGCAGAACTGCGCAGTTTGTCGCTTTTGTGGCGCTGATCGCCACGGCCGGTGCGGGTGTACCTGCCGAAGCGCCGGTCGCCGACGCCGCCGAGCGCGGCGACCTCGAGGCGGTACGCACCCTGCTGCGCCAGGGGGCGGACGTCAACACGGCCCAGAGCGACGGCATGACGGCGCTGCACTGGGCCGCGGGCGGCAACGACATCGAGATCGCGAAAACGCTGCTCTACGCCGGGGCGGCCGTGAGGGCGACTACTCGCCTCGGTGGCTACAACCCCCTGCACCTTGCCAGCCGCGGCGGCCACTCCGAAGTGGCGCGGCTGATCCTCGAGGCCGGCGCCGATCCCAACACCTTCACCACTACGGGCGTCACGGCGATGCACTTCGCCGCCGACGCGGACGCCGGTGCCGTGATCGGCCTGCTGGCGGCCCACGGTGGCGACGTGGACGCGCGCGATGCGTTCTCGGAGCGGACGCCGCTCATGTTCGGAGCGGTGCGCGGCGCCGACTCGGCCGTGCGGGCGCTGCTGGAGGCCGGCGCCGACGTGACGCTGGTCACCAGGGTCAAGGACTACGAGGAGCACGACCGGAACCTCCGGACGGAACAGCGGCAGCGCGCGCGCGTGAAGGCCGCGGCCGAGGAACCGGAGGAAGACGAAGGCCCTGGACAGGCCGGTCGACGCCAGCTGCCGGGGCAGGGTCAGCCCCAGCCGGGCGCTCCCGCTGCCGAGGAGGAGACGCCTGACACCGCGGCACCGGCCGAACCTCCCGTCAAGGCGCTGACCTCGGCGCAGCAGATCGGCAAACAGGGCGGCTTCGGCGCACTCCACTACGCATCGCGGGAAGGCCACCGTTCGACGGCGGCGCTGTTGCTCGAAGGCGGCGCGGACCTGAACCTGCCGACCGCGGGCGACCAGTCCACACCTGTGCTGGTGGCGGTCATCAACGGCAACTACGACCTCGCACGGGATTTCCTGGAGCGCGGCGCCGATCCCAACCTGCTCAGCGACGACGGCGCGGGCCCGCTATTCGCCACCCTCAACATCGAGTGGTCGCTGCGCACCTGGTATCCGCAGCCGCAGGCCTTTCGCCAGCAGGAGACGGACTACCTGCAACTCATGAGGCTTCTGCTCGACGCCGGGGCCGATCCGAACCAGCAGACGACCACCCACATCTGGTACGCCGCCTACAACGCCGGCCGCATGGGGGTCGATTTCACCGGTGCCACGCCGTTCTGGAGAGCCGCGTATGCGGTGGACGTCGAGGCCATGCGCCTGCTCGTCGAGTACGGGGCCGATCCCAACATCTCGACGATCCGGTTGCCGGACCGCCGGCGCTACTTCGACCCGAACTTCCCGGACACCCGGCCCGAGGAGACGCAGACGGATCCATCCGGTTTGCCGCCTGTTCCGGTTGGCGGAGCCGCGGTGCATCCGCTGCACGCCGCCTCGGGTGTCGGGTTCGGTACCTCGAGGGTCGCGCAGCAGCATCGCAGCGTGCCTGACGGGTGGCTGCCGGCGGTACGGTACCTCATCGACGAACTCGGCGTCGATCCCAACCTGCGCGACAAGGACGGTTACAACGCCATCCACCACGCAGCCGCACGGGGAGACAACGAGACGATCCTCTTTCTGGTGAGCCGGGGCGCCGATATCAACGCCATCAGCAGGCGCGGCCAGACCACCGCCGATCTCGCCAACAGCCCCGAGCAGCGCGCGCAGCCCCATCCGGCCACGGTGGCGTTGCTCGAGAAGCTGGGCTCCCACAACAACCACGAGTGTCGTTCCTGCGGAGGTAGCCGCTGATGACCGCGAGGGTATCGGAGGAACCGATGAAGGGGCGCTGGACGGCGTTCGCGCCGTGTTTGGCCGCGGTCGCCGCAGCACTGTTCGCGCCCGCCCAGGCCTCGTCCCAGGACACGGAGTGGAACCGCTACACGCTCGAAGGGCTGGAGGGCGTGTACGTGCGTGCCGAAACCAACCTCGGATGCGAGGGCGCAGGCGTGTCCGCCGACGCCGTGCGGACCGAGGCCGAAGCCGCGCTGGAAGCGGCCGAGGTGCCACTCCTCAGCGAACGCGAGATGCTGGCCAGCCCGGGCCTGCCGGAGCTCAGGGTCACGCTCGAGTGCGGTGGCGGGGTCGCGGGTGTCGTGGCCTACTCCGTGTCGGTCCGCGTCCAGCAGGCGACGCAGATGATCCGCGACACGCAGATCACGCTGTCGGAAGCCGTGACCTGGTGGGCCAGCGGCGTCGGAGTGGCGGAGGCCGGGACGACCGCCGAGGCGTTGAGCGCCGCGCTCCAGGAGAGACTCGCGGAGTTCGCCGAAGCCTTCGCGGTCATAAACGCGGAGGACGAGGGCTCGCCCTAGCCGTCCGTCCAGCCTTGCGGGGGTGCCCCGTCCGATCGATCAGATGGACGGTGAAGGCGTCAACAGGCTGATTGCGACCAATCTGGCTTCTTCCAGGGTATCGACGATGTGGCCCGCAGGCACCCGGCGCAGGATGTCGAGCGTGTGAAGGGTCACCGCGACCGATCCCGACAGTCCCAGCACGATCACCTGGGTATCGCTCCTCTCGGCGACCGCGAAGAGCTGCGCGATCAGCATGGCCGCGCTGTCATCCAGAAAGCGCGCCTCCGTGAAGTCGAAGATCACGATTTCGTGCTCGCTGATGTCACCTCCGATGGTCCCCACCAGCTTGTGCGCCGAGGCCACGGTTAGGCTGCCCTTGAGAATCACCAGGCCGGTCCGGGCCGCGTACTCGTCCTGCATCGGCGCCATCTCGGGGTACTCGGCGAAGAAGGACTGGTCGAGCAGCGGCACCGACACCACGCTGTCCAGCTCGAGCACCTCCATCTCCCTTGCCAGCGCCATTGCGGCGACGATCAGGCCGATCGCCACCGCTGTAACCAGATCGACGAAGACGGTGAGGCTCAGCGTCACCAGCATGACGACCAGGTGCTCCTTCCGGATCCTGTGGATGCGGGTCAGCAGCCTCCAGTCGATGATGTCCCACCCCACCTTCATCAGGATTCCCGCCAGAACCGCGTGCGGGATCGGTTCGACGTGCTGGCCGAGGCCGAGGAGGAGCCCCAGGACCAGGACCGCGCGCAGTGCTCCGGACACCGGCGTGGTGCCCCCGGCGCGAATGTTCGTCACGGTGCCCATGGTGGCGCCCGCGCCGGGCAGTCCGCCAAACACGCCCGAGACGATGTTGCCGATCCCCTGCCCCACGAGCTCACGGTTCGGCTTGTGCTGCTGACCGGTGAGCGAATCGGCCACCAGCGATGTGAGGAGACTGTCCACCGAACCGAGCAATGCCAGAACAAGTGCGGGCTCCGCCGTGTCGAGGAGGAAACCGAGCTCGGGCAGAGTCACCTGGATCCTCGGCAGCTCGGTCGGTATCTCTCCTATGACCGGCACGCTGGTCAGCCAGAGAATACCGAGCAGCGTGCCGACGAGGAGCGCGACCAGCACCGGCGGCGCGTACTTCGAGAAGCGTCGGGGCCATAGCAGGATGACAGCCAGCGTCACCACCGCGAGCGCCAGAGCCTGGTAGTTGACGGACTCGATAGCCAGGAGGGCGGCGATCGCGCCGCGGGCTCCTCCCGAGGGTGCCGGCGCACCAAGGAAGGGCAGAGACTGGATCAGCATGATGATGATGCCGATCCCGGACATGAACCCCGAGACGACCACGTGGGGAGTGTAGACCACGAAGCGCCCGATCCTCAGGGTTCCCAGCGCCACTTGCAGGAGACCCGCCATGACGACGATCGCGAACGCTTCGCCCAGGGTCGAGGCATGCGTCGTGATGATCACCGACATGGCGACGGTCATCGGCGCGGTCGGCCCGGAGATCTGGGACCGGGTACCGCCGAACACCGAGGCGAAGAAACCCACCGCGATCACGCTGTACATCCCGGCAGCCGCGCCCAGGCCGGAGGCGACCCCGAAGGCCAGCGCGACCGGCAGTGCCACCACCGCCGATGTCAGGCCCCCGAAGAGGTCGCCCCGGAGGGTGTGAGCGTCGTAGCCGGACAGCCTCTGCCGAACCACTGGACTATCTCGGACGCAACGCCGGGAGGATCCGCTCCTGGAGTGCCGTCCAGCTCGACAGCTCCGGGCGCTCGTGCAGCGTCCACCCGTTGAAGACCGAGATCAGGTCGTGCTCCGGGACGACGTGCAGGAACTGTCCGCCGTAGCCGTTGGCGGCGAAGATCCGGGCCTCGCCGTCCTCGTGCACCGGCACCCACCACTGGTACCCGTACCCGCTGTCGGGACGGTCGTTGTCGGGAGCCACGTCGGTCACGACAGGCGAGGTCGAGGCCCGCACCCACTCGCGCGACACGATCTGCCGGCCGTCCCACACGCCGCCGCGCAGCATCAGGTAGCCGATCCGGGCCAGGTCGTGGGTGGACAGATACAGACCCCCTTCCGAGTCCGTCTCGCCGCCGGGCGTGGTCTTCCAGTAGTACTCGTCGATGCCGATCGGACCGAAGAGCCGCTCCTCGGCCCAGGCGTCGAGCCGCTGCCCCGTGGCCTCGCGAACCATCTTGCCGAGCAGGACGCTCACGCCGTCGTTGTAGTCGAACCGCTCGCCCGGATCGATCCCGACCGGCTGCTCCACCACGTACTCGATCCAGGCGTCGCTCGCCTCGAGGATCACGGTGGGGTGGCTGCCATCGTCATAGGTCTGGCCCGGAACCGCCCAGGCCATCCCGCTCCGCATGGTCAGGAAGTCCTCGATCGTGGTCGCCGCCCGCCGGGGCTCCGCAAGGTCGACGCCGTAGTCGGCAAACCAGGGCCACGCCGCGTCATCCACCCTGGGGATATGGCCATCGTCGACGGCGATCCCGAAGGCCACGGACAGGACGCTCTTGGTCACGGACTGCAGCGAGTGCAGATCGGTGTCCCGGTAGTACGGGTGCCAGGCGGGGTGATCGTAGTTGTATTGGTGTAAGGCGGTATCCGGTTGTTGGGTGAGGAGTTCGGCGTATCTCTCCCCGTGATCCCATCGGTGATCTGCAATGACGTATCCGTTGCGGACGAGGAGGAAATGGTCGATGAGGCCGTAGCGGCCCGCATCGATGTCGCGAACCAGCGCCTCGATCGCGGCGGCGGCCACGCCTTCGGCCTCGGGCGGGGAGACGGGCCATTCCTCGCCCGGCCACACGCCCGCACCGGCACCGCCCTGCGGCGTCGACGATTCGCCGGGGCCCGAGCAGGCGGCGGCGAACAGGAGCATCCAGGTGATGGCATTTGTCCGCCACTTCCGGCCTGATTTGGCCGACAAAGCCTGTTGTGGGCCCGTTGTCCGCCAGTTTGGCCCCGATTTGGCGGACAAGGCTTCTGCGGGACCCGTTGTCCGCCAGTTTGGCCCCGATTTGGCGGACAAGGCTTCTGCGGGACCCGTTGTCCGCCAGTTCGGACCCGTTTTGGCGGACAAAGCCTCTTCCACACCCGTTGTCCGCCACTTCCGACCCGATTTGGCGGCCAATTTGGCAGCGACCGCGTAACGGCGGGCCTCACGGCGCTGGTGGGGGCTGGCGTGTCCGAAAGAAGTCGTGCCGGTCATGGTCGTTCACCCCGTTGTCGTGGTGGGAGCCGGGGGTCTGGCGGCGGGCGCTTCGGCTCAGGTCTCGTGCGCCGCGATGACGGCGAGGAAGTCGTCGCCGTAGCGGTCCAGCTTCGTCTCGCCGACCCCGGTGAGCTCGGCGAAATCTTCCCGCGTGCACGGGCGCCGCGCAACCATCTCCCTGAGCGTCGCGTCGTGGAAGATCACGTAGGGGGGCACGCTCTGTGCCCGCGCGAGTTCGGTGCGGCGCGTGCGCAGGGCCTCCCAGAGCGCTTCGTCCCATGTGGCCGGATCGGGGGGTGGCGGCTGCGCGTGCGCCCGGCGCTTCCGCTTCGCCGCGGCCGGCCGCACGTCCATCCGCATGTGCACCTCCGCCTCGCCGCGCAGGACCGGCCAGCTCGCATCGGTGAGCCGGATGGATCCGTACTTCTCGATCTCCACGCTGAGCAGCCCGCGGGCCACGAGCTGGCGGAACACCGAACGCCACTGATACGCGTCCAGATCCGCGCCGACTCCGAAGGTCGGGAGGTCGTCGTGACCGAAGCGCCGGATGCGTTCGGTTTCGCGGCCGCGCAGAACGTCGGTGAGGTACGCCGCGCCGAAGCGCTGCCCGGTCCGGTAGACGCACGACATGGCCTTCTGCGACGCCTCGGTGGCGTCCCACACCGCCACCGGGGTCAGGCAGTTGTCGCAGTTGCCGCAGTCCTCGGCCAGGGTCTCGCCGAAGTAGGCGAGCAGGGTGCGGCGGCGGCAGGTCGCGAGTTCGCAGTAGCCGAGCATGGCGTCGAGCTTGCGCACCTCGAGCTGCTTGCGCGCCTGGCCGGCTTCGGAGTTCTCGACCATGTTGCGCAGGGTGACGACCTCCTGCAGTCCGTAGACCATCCATGCGTCGGCGGGCTCGCCGTCGCGGCCCGCGCGGCCCGTCTCCTGGTAGTAGGCCTCGACGCTCTTCGGGAGGTCCAGGTGGGCCACGAAGCGCACGTCGGGCTTGTCGATGCCCATGCCGAAGGCGATCGTGGCCACGATGACGACCCCGTCTTCGCGCACGAAGCGGTCCTGGTGGCGCTGGCGGGTCGATCCGGCCAGCCCGGCGTGGTACGGCAGCGCGTTCACACCGATCCCGCTGAGCCATTCGGCGGTCTCGTCGACCTTGCGCCGCGACAGGCAGTACACGATGCCGGCGTGCCCGTGATGACCATCCAGGAAACGGCGCAGCTGGGCCCGGGCGTTGTTCTTCGGGACGACCTGGTAGCGGATGTTCGGACGATCGAAGCCGCTGACCCAGAGGGGGGCATCCCGCAGGCTCAGCCGGGCGGCGATCTCGCGGCGCGTGGGTTCGTCGGCCGTCGCGGTGAGCGCGATCCTCGGCACATCCGGAAACAACTCAGGCAGCGCCGAGAGCTGGAGATACTCGGGGCGGAAATCGTGGCCCCACTGGGATACGCAGTGGGCCTCATCGATCGCGAAGAGGGCCAGCCGGGTGCGCGACAGGAGCTCCAGCGTGCGCTCGCCGAGCAGCCGTTCGGGGGCGATGTAGAGCAGATCGAGGCGACCCGCCTCGAGCGCGGTCTCGGTCTCGCGGGCCTCGCGGTAGGTGAGGGTCGAGTTGAGGCAGGCGGCACGCACGCCGGTCTGGCGGAGGCTTTCCACCTGATCGCGCATGAGGGCGATGAGGGGCGAGACGACAACGCCCACGCCGTCGCGCACGATCGCCGGGATCTGGTAGCACAGCGACTTGCCGCCACCGGTGGGCTTCAAGACCAGGCTGTCGCCGCCGGCCACGGTGTGCTCGATCACCGCCTCCTGCTGGCCCATGAAGCCGGAGAAGCCGAAGACACGGTGAAGGACCTCCTGGATGTCCCGGGTGACAGCGGCCATTGTCTAGACCCCGAACTGCCGCAGGTGGTAGTCCAGGTGCTTCCAGCAGATCCTTCCCCACTCCCTGCCCGAGAGCCGGCCGGCGACCGGATGGGAGCCCCACTCCTCCGCTGGATCCTTGGCGCCCACGCGATCGATCGTTTCGTGCAGGTGTGCGATGTCGTCGTCCCAGTCTCCCGGCGTCGCCTGAAGCATTTCAGGTGGGGCGCCGATCCACCCCCTTGGCCAGGGAAGCCAGTGGACCATCATGACCCGGTGCGGCTTGAACCAGAGCATTCCCCGGCCCACCGGGATCCTTCTGCCACCGATGGTGAGTTGCAGAGGCGCCGGCGCGGCCCTGACGTCGCCCCGCGCCACATGAAGGTGGTCGGTGACGTGGCAGATCATCTTCGCCGCCGACATGGTGCCCCAGCGCCTGGCGCTCCGCGGGTGGAGACGATCGATGCGCGCGTGAAGCGCCGACCTCGAGGACTCTCGCGCCAAGGTTTCTCTCACCGCGCGTTTCCCTCCATGTGGCTACCCTCCGAACACGTTGACCTGCCGCGTGAACTTAAGGTAAAGGGAACGGCCCAGGGGTCCCGTCAGCGACTCGATCCCCTGAGTACCGTGGACGCCGGCTCCCTGCATGCTCCGCCATGCGGCGTGCGCGGCCATGCCCTATGTTGAACGCAGCTAGGCATTTGAGATCGCAGAGCCTGTGGCAGAGGAGGAGGTCGTCATGAACAGAACCTCAACCGTCGCGCCTTTCATCGGCTGTGTTGCGGCAACCCTGTTGACGAGCGGGCCGGCGCTGGCACAGGAACCTCCCGACACCGTCTTCGAGGTGGAAGAACTCGAAGTGGTCGTCGGTTCTCGCGCGGGCGTGGCCAATCCTGCAACTCTTCCCGTTCCCGTGGACATCTACGGCGCCGAGGAGATCGCACGCCTGGGAGAGGTCGATCTGGCCGAAGTCCTGGGACGGATCGCTCCCTCCTTCAACTCGACCCGCCTGTCGGCCGGCGACGGTGCCGCCCTGCACGTGGCCACGCTGCGCGGCATGAACGGGGACCAGGTTCTGGTGCTGGTCAACGGCAAGCGGCGGCACGGGATCGCGTTCGCGAAGCTGC
The DNA here is from genome assembly GCA_965211905.1 of Longimicrobiales bacterium. Taxonomy (GTDB): domain Bacteria; phylum Gemmatimonadota; class Gemmatimonadetes; order Longimicrobiales; family Gaopeijiaceae; genus Bin94. The sequence goes on along the minus strand of CBDBTX010000003.1, from coordinate 2,146,212 downwards.
TGGCCGCATCGGGCCAGGGCACGACCGGCACGGACCTGCGTGCGATTCCAGTCCACGCGATCAAGCGCATCGAGGTGCTGCGCGAGGGCGCCGCTTCCCAGTACGGCTCCGACGCGATCGCCGGCGTGATCAACATCGTGCTCAAGGACGACGCGAGCGGGCTCAGCGCGGCGACGTTCCTGGGGCGAACGTCACGCGGCGACGGCATGAGGCTGATCACCTCCGCCAACGCCGGGGTGCCGCTTGGGGACGGGTTCCTCAACGTCACCATGGAGGTCGCCAGGCAGGAGGTGACCAACCGAGCGGGGGCCGCGCCCACCTGCTTCGGTCCCGACCCGTCCTACGGCCCCTGCGCGGATGGCGGCAAGGTCATCCAGCTGCAGCGCAACGGGGAGCCCGACTACAGGGGTGCGGGCTTCGTGGCGAATGCGGCGATTCCCTTCGGTGAATCGGCCGAGTTCTATGCCTTCGGGGGCTACTCCGGCCGGGAAGCGGTCTCCGACGGCCTGTACCGGAAGGCCGACTGGGTGCCGCGCTCGGTCAGCTACGTCTATCCGGACGGCTTTTTTCCGATCGAGGAGTCGGACCTGACGGACAGGTCGGCCGTGGCGGGGCTGCGCGGCGAAATGGGCGAGTGGTCGGGCGATCTGAGCCTTGGCTTCGGGCACGGCCGCTTCGCATTCGGCGCGGCGAACTCGATCAACCCGTCCTACGCGGCCGAATACCTGGCCGGGAACCCCGGGGCGGACGGAGCGTCCATCGCGGCGAACGCCGGACCGCGCGACACCTTCAGCGGGGGTCTGAACGTGCGCCAGTGGACGCTGAACGCCGATGCCACGCGGGATATCGGGCTGGGCTCGACGCCGGCGTTTCTGGCCGTCGGCGGCGCCTTCCGGAGGGACTCCTACTGGATGGAAGCCGGCGACAGGGCTGCCTGGGCCTGTGGACCGAGCGACACCCCCGGCAGCTTTTCGGCCGCGCATCACCAGAACGACGGGTCGGTGTTCGCGAGCTGCGGGATCCAGGGCTACCCGGGCTACAGCACTTCCTCGGCGTCGCTGAGCGAACGGGACCGCAACAGCTTCGGAGCATACTCGGACCTTGAGTTGCGCCCGTCCGACGCGGCGACGCTGAGCGGTGCTCTGCGTTTCGAGCACTATACCGACGCCGGCAGTTCGCTTACCGGCAAGGTGGCGGGCCGAGTCGAGCTTGGCGAATCCGGGGCCGCGTTGAGGGCCGCCGTTTCCACCGGGTTCCGAGCACCGCGCCTTCCCCAGCGAGGCTTCAACACCATCGGTTTCGTGGGCGGCAGCGAGGGACTGGTGAGCGCCGGGTTCCTGCCGGAAGGCGACCAGATCGCGTGCGCCGACTTCGGGGCGTGTTCGCTGAGCCACGAGACATCGCTGAGCTTCACCGGCGGATTCGTCTATTCCAGCGATAGCGGGCTGCTCCTGACCGCCGATTACTACCGCGTTGCGGTGGCCGACGCCATCGCGCTGACCCAAAGCCTCAACCCGAGCCATGGGCTCCGTCCCGGCGCGCAGTTCCAGGGCCGGCCGGTGGACGCCGTGGCGTTCTGGACCAACGCGATCGACACGCGCACCCAGGGGTTCGATCTGATGGCGAGCTGGCGCTTCCGCGGAATGGAGTGGGGGGCCGCGGACCTGTCGGCAAGCCTGCACCGGAACAGCACCGAGATCACCGCCAACCGGAACGAGAACTTCATCGGCGCCACGCAGCAGACCCTGATCGAGCAGGCGCAGCCCGGACGGCGGATCGGTGTCAGCGCCGACATCCGTTCCGCCCGAGGCCTCGGTGCCAGGTTCAGTGTGAACCACATCGGTGCGGTCACCACCCCGTTCATCTTCGAACAGAACATCACGATCGACGCGGCCGCCATCGCCGACCTGGAGGTCACCTGGCAGTTGGCCGACCGGATCCTGGTGGGTGTGGGTGCCAACAACCTGCTGGACAAGCTGCCGAACCGGCTCCCGGACGATTCCGTGGCCCAGCTCTGGACGATGGAGTATCCCTCCGAGTCGCCCTACGGTGTGGCAGGACGGATCTGGTACATGCGGGTGAACGTGGTCGGGAACTGAGTCGGGTCGACGAGGGCGCGCAGCCGCGGACGGTGCCGTGGTCGGCAATGGGCTGACGAGCCCGGCCGCCGCCGCTTCGGATCGTCAGCGCCGCAGCAGTAGCCGGTCCGCCGTCCCGCGGCTGGCCAGGTAGAAGTCGGGCCGTCCGTCGCCGTCGAAGTCCGCGAACTCCAGGTCGAGACCGGTTCCGGTCGCGCCCACACCGAACACCTCATCCGAGGCGTCGGTGAAGACGCCGTTGCCGTCATTCAGGTAGGCGCGGTAGCGGCTGTCGGCGATGCGCCCGACGCTGAGGTCGACGTCGGCGTTCGCGGTCACGATGTCCAGGTCCCCGTCGCCGTCCACGTCCACGAGGTCGCCGTCGAAGGATGACACGCTCGCCGAAGGCAGCCTCGTCGAGGTCTCGTCGGTGAAGAATCCGTCCCCGTCGTTGATCAGGAGGCGGTTGCGCGGGTCGGCACCGGCGACGAACGCGGCGACGTTGGCGAAGAGGAGGTCGAGGTCGCCGTCGCCGTCCACGTCGCCGAAGTCTGCCTCGCGGGTCTCCTCGCCCCCTTCGCGCCGCGGAATCCTCGCCGTGGTCTCGTCGCTGAAGTGCCCCGCCCCGTCGTTGATGTAGAGCGCGTTGGCGCCCTCGTTGGCGACGACCAGATCCAGGTCCCCGTCGCCGTCCACGTCGCCGAGTTCCAGGTCCTGCGTCACGTCCGTCGAGTGTGGGAGACGCTCGGCAGTCTCGTCGACGAAGTTGCCGCTGCCGTCGTTGACGATCACCGCGTCCTGGCCGTTGTTGGCGAAGAGGATGTCGGGAGCACCATCCCCGTTCACGTCGGCCACCACCACCCCGTTGGTGGTGCCTTCGACGGGGAGCCGCGCGCCCTCGTCGGTGAAGCGGCCGGTGCCGTTGTTGAAGTACAGCTCGTTGATGCGGTCGTCCTCGCTGACGACGACGATGTCGAGGTCGCCGTCACCGTCGAAGTCGGCGATGCCGACGTCTTCGGAATCGCGGTTGGCGGCGGGCAGGCGGGAACTTCCGTCGCTGAAGCGTCCCGCCCCGTCGTTGAGGAGCAGGATGTTGGGGCGGAATTCGTTGGCGATCACGATGTCGAGGTCGCCGTCCGCGTCGAGGTCGGCGACGGCGGCGTCCATGCTGAGGCCGTTCAGCAGGCCGGTGGGCAGATGCGTGCCGGTGACGTCGCCGTACAGCGTCTGGGGCGGTGCGGCCGTGGTCGTGTCGGGCGCCACAGGCTCGCCGTTGCCGCCGCTCTCGCATTCCGCAGGCGCAGCCGCGAGGCCGACGACGGTGCAGAGCGCGATATACGGGGCGGCGCGGCGCGGGCGGCCCTCCTTCATCAGGAAATCACTCCCATGCCCAGGGCCTGAATGCGGCGGTTGAAGTCGGCGAGATCGTCTGCCAGCACCTCTTCGATCGCCTCCCGGATCCGCAGCAGGCGTTGTTTGAGGAGGATGTGCACCTCGCCCTGCTGATCCGTGGGGCGGAAGTCCCCGACCGACACGGTGTTGAAGAGATAGCCGAGCCGTTCGATGAGGCGCGTGGGATAGCGAATGGCGTCCTGCCCCATGCCCGTGGCGCGCATTTGGAAGAGCCCGTCCTCGGCCTCGATCAGGCGCTGGTTCAGGGAATCGGCGGCGGCCACGAGCTCCGCGGCGTCTCCGCGATCCTCCAGGACGGCGCGCGCGTCCAGCACCTGCCGGCGAACCCACTCGACCCGGTTGATCAGCTCGCCCGTGGCCTCCAGATCGGCCCGGATGTCGGCCAGCGCGGCGATCTGCAGCTCGATGTCGGTCATGGTGCCCTCGGAGTGGGGATCCTTGCGGACCTCCAGCTGCTGCGTGTGAGTCGCGTCTCCCACCCTGAGCGTGAGGGTGTAGGTGCCCGGCGGCTGCAGGTACGTGCCCGCGCCCGGACCGCCCAGGGGACCGCCCGGTAACGGACGCCAGCGGTCCTCGCCCAGCGAGACGTCGTCGCCGTGGAGCGGCTTGGTGCGCAGGCGCACCTCTGCGGTGGGCTCGTTCATCAGGTCCCACCAGACGCGGTTGACGCCTGCGTTGGTGGTGCCCTGCAGGGTGCGCACGACCTCGCCGCCAGCGTTTGCGATCTCGATGGCGACATCGTCGTCGGTCGCCTCGGCCAGCCAGTAGTTCAGCGATGCGCCGTAGGGCGGGTTCTCGCCGTCGGACTGGTCGTCGAACATGGTGAAGGGTGCCGAGATCGGCCGGAACCGGTAGGCTGGGCGCGGTTCGAAGAGGTGGGAGGCGCTTGCGGACACCTCGGGCGTGAGCTGCTGCAGCGGCGTGATGTCGTCGAGGATCCAGTAGCCGCGGCCGTAGGTCCCCACGACCAGGTCGTTGAAGTGCTCCTGCACGACCAGCCCGTACATGGGGGCGGGCGGCAGATTGGTGTGGAACCTCTGCCAGCGGTCGCCGTCGTCGAAGGAGACGTAAACCGACGCCTCGGTGCCCAGGTACAGGAGGCCTGGGCGCACCGGATCCTCGTGGATCGCGCGGGTGTAGCTGAGCACGCCGTCGTCGATTCCGTTGATGATGGGCGTCCAGCTCGCGCCGTAGTCGTCGGTCCGGTAGGCGCGCGCCTCGAACTCGCCGACCTGGTGGTGCTCAATGACCATGTACGCCTTGCCCGGCGTGTGGCGGGAGGCGTCGATGCCGCGCACCACCCCGTCGGGCGGCAGGTTCGGGATGTTGTCGGTGACGTTCGTCCAGTTGGCGCCGCCGTCCCGGCTGACGTGCATCAGTCCGTCGTTGGTGCCTGCCCAGAAAAGGCCCGGCTCCAGCGGCGACTCGTCGAAGGCGTAGATCACGCAGCAGTACTCGACCCCGATGTTGTCGGGCGTGAGGCCGCCGCTGATCCCCATGCGGCTGCGGTTGTCGGTGCTGAGGTCCGGGCTGATCACCTCCCAGCTCTGCCCGCGGTTGGTGGTGCGGTGGACGTGCTGGCTCGTCACGTAGATGGTGTTGTTGTCGTGCGGGGAGATGAGGAGCGGGAAGGTCCACTGGAAGCGGTACCTGAGCGAGTCGGCCGGTTGCCCGGTGGTGGACTCGGGCCAGACTTCGACCTCCCGGTACTGGCCCGTGCGGGCGTCCCAGCGAGACACGATCCCGCCCCCTGCCCCGACCCCCGACGCGCTGGACCACACGATGTTCGGGTCGGTCGGGTCCGGCGTCGCGAAGCCGGATTCGCCGCCGCCAACGGAGTGCCACAGGCCGCGCGGAATGCCCACGCCGAAGATGCCGCCGCCCATGCGGCTGTTGCTCGGGCCGCGCGTCGAGGGGCCGTCCTGCCGGTTGCCCATGACGTTGTAGGGGATCGCGTTGTCGACGGTGACGTGGTACATCTGCGCGACGGGCAGCTGCGCGCGGAACCAGGTTCGGCCCCGATTGCCGGTGATCGCGAGGCCGCCGTCGCCGCCCACGATCTGGCGGTCGCCGTCCTGCGGGTCGATCCACATGTCGTGATTGTCCCAGGTCGGGCCCTCCAGGAACCCCGCCGAGGTCGAGGTGACGCCGCCGTCGAGCGTGGTGCTGTAGACCGCCGCCAGGAAGTACGCCTCGTCGGCGTCATCGGGGTTGGCCTCGCAGCGGGTGTAGTAGGCGGTGCGGCCGGCGAGGTCGCGGTCGTAGCTGACGAGCGCCCAGCTGTGGCCGCCGTCGTCGGAGCGCCAGAGTTCGCCGCCGTCGGTGTCGCCGCCTTCCCAGGGAACGCCGTCGCCGGTCTCGATGAGGGCGTAGATGCGGCGGGAGTCGTCGTGGCTCATGCACAGCGCGATCTTCCCGATCTCACGTGTGGGGAGACCGTTGCCGCTCAGCCGCGTCCAGGTCGTGCCGCCGTCGCGCGAGACGTGGATGGCGCTGCCCGGCCCGCCGGAGGTGCGCGTCCAGGTGCGGATCGCGATCTGCCAGCTCCCCGCGAAGAGGATGCGCGGGTTGTTGGGGTCCATCACCAGGTCGCTCGCGCCCGTCTCCTCGTCCACGAAAAGGACATGCTCCCAGGTCGCGCCGCCGTCCATGGTGCGGTATATGCCCCGTTCAGGCTGGGAGGCATAGCCGTGCCCGATGGCCGCCGCGTAGACGATGTCCGGGTTGGTGGGATGGACGATGATGCGGCTGATGCGTCCGGTGCCTTCCAGACCCATGTGCGTCCAGCTTTCGCCGGCGTCGGTGGACTTCCACACCCCGTTTCCGATCGACACGTTCGAGCGGATGAAGGGCTCCCCGGTGCCCGCCCAGACGATGTTGGGATCGGACGGAGCTACCTCGACCTCGCCCACCGAGTGCACGGGCTGGTCGTCGAACACCGCTCGCCAGTTCACGCCGCCGTCCTCGGTCTTCCACAAACCGCCTGAAGCCGCCCCCGCGTAGTAGGTGAACCGATCTCCCGGCACGCCCGCCACCGAGGTGATCCGGTTCCCGAGGGGACCGATGTGCCGGTACTGCATCGAGACGAAGGCGGAGGTGGGGACTTGCTGGGCGGCGGCGCGCGATGTGCAAATGGCGATTGCGGCGGCCGAAGCCAGTGTCAGAGCAAGTACAACGTTAGAACGGAAAGCGAACGATGGCATCGTGCACATCTCCCGATGGGGGTCCAAGAGTCTGGGGTTCGATCACCTGATGGGTGCTCAAAGCAACCGGCCGTCCGCAGTGACGCCACGGGGTCTACACTGCGAACGGCCGGTTACCGGTTGTGCGGCTGTTGCTAGCCGTGCTCGTGTACGTGCGCGTGCACGGGCGTCGTCACGAAGTCGGCGTGCCCCGACCCGACCGCACCGTGCATGAGCATGAACGTCACATCGGTGTCGCCCTCCATGTGGCCGTGCAGGTGGCCGCCGAACTCCCCGGGCGTGTCCTGTTCCCACTCGGCGATCGACTCGTCCTCGATGTCGACCTCCAGGTATGTGTCGTCTCCCAGCGGAATCGGATCGCCGTCGTGATCCACGAAGCGGGCAGTGATGTGGGGCGTCTCTTCGCCCACATCGACTTCCAGCTCCCCGGTCCAGCTTTGCGTGTGGCCGTCGTACGACGCGATGACCTGGCCACCCATCACGAGTTCCAGACCTTCGGGTTCGTAGTGCTCTTCCTCCGGCTCGGTCGACGACTCGCAGGCCGCGAGGACCAGGGCGAAGGCGGCAAGGACCGCGATCGGCCAGTTTCTGTAGCTCCATGTCTTCATTTCATGTCTCCTTACGGTTGTGTAAGTGGTGAGTCGTGCGCGCGTCATGCTAAAACACGACCCGGTAGGTAACACTCAGGCCCCTCCCGGCCTCGGGCATGATCTCCTTCACCCGGGAGAGATGGTTGCGGTACTCCGTGTCCGTGGCATTGTCGAGGCTCACGGCAAGAACGTTCAGGCGCCCCCCAAGGGTGAGACGCGCGCCGGCCGAAACGTTCAGGACCGCATACCCGTCGGTCGGGGTTTCGAACTCGCCGACACGGTCCTGCCGGGCTGCCATCTCGGCCTCTCCGCGAACGAACCACTGCGGCTGCTCATACTTCAGGGCCGCGTGTCCCTTGAGCGGAGGCACGAGTGGAAGGGGTTGCCCGGTGTCCTTGAGGCTACCCGTCACCGAAGATCCCACTGCCTCGAGCGCCAGCCCGCGACCCAGGTCCACGTCCAACGTGGCCTCGAAACCGCTGAACACGGCATCGTTTCCCCGGAACTGATAGATGGGAAGGAGGACCCGGCTGAGTCGCCCCGTGTCCTCCCCGTAAACGTAGTCCTTGATGTCGTTGTAGAAGCCGGTCACTTCACCCCGCAGCCGGTCGGACTCGAAGCGGATGAAGACGTCGAGTCCCCTTCCGATCTCACCCGCCAGTGACGGGTTTCCGACCTCAAAGGCGTAGGCCGCGAGGTGGGGACCTTCGGAATAGAGTTCGTTGATGTCCGGTGCCCGGAACGCATGGACGAAGCTGGTCCCGAGCGTCAGTTCGGCGGTCGGGGTGTAGAGCGCGCCGAGCGACCCCGAAAGGGAGTGGAAGCCACGATCCCGGATGACTCCGATATCCGAATTCGGATCCTCCTGCAGGGGATCGGCGCCCGTCCAGTCGTAGCGCAACCCCCACTCGAACCGGGTTGCGCCCAGGTCGAGTTCCTCCAGGAAGTACAGCGACGCCCGGCCCCGGCGCGTGTCGGGCGTGTACAGGCCACCACCGTACTCGAAGTCCTCCCACGACACACGGGCGCCAACCGCACCCGCCGAGAAGAGTCCCCACTCCCCGTGGCGACCGAGCACGTCGCCGCTTACCACCTGGTGGTGATACAGAGTACCCAGAATGTTCGGCGGTTCGATCTCCCGGTGCTCGTACCAGGTGTGGTTCGCATCGACGCGGATATCGCGAAAGAACGCTTCCGGCTGCTCGACCACGGTGCGGAACTTCGAGGCGAAACGCTGCATCTCGATGCGGACCCCCTCCTCGTGCCCCCCGACGAATCCGCCGGGAATGCCGTAGTCGTTGAGATACCCGCGGAAGGACGCCCCCAGGTGGCCCCAATCCGCCACGTAGGCCGACCCCACACCGCCGCTCCACACCTGGCCGTCGGTGTTGAGCAGGGTGCCCAGCGGCGTCTTCAGGTCGCCGCCCGCGCGTCCGGACACCTCCACGCGCAGCGGCACCTGCTCCGCCACCGGGAAGACCACGGTCGCGCTTCCTCCCGACGAAGCCGTCACGGTCTGACTCTGCAGGGTCGCGGATCCCGTCACGTGATGCGGCACCGCCGACGGGATCTCGTCACGGATGACATTGATCACGCCACCCAGCGCGTTGCCTCCGTAGAGCAGCGCGCCCGGGCCCCGCACAACCTCGATCCGCCGTGCCGGCGCGGGGTCGAGGCCGGTCGTGTGATCGGGGCCCGAATTGGAGGCGTCTTCCACCCGCGTCCCGTCTTCCAGCACGAGCACCCGGTCGCCGCTCAGGCCGCGGACCACCGGCTGCGAGACGGTCGGACCCATGGTCGTGACGCCGATCCCGGGTATCGAAGCCAACGTGGCCGCCACGGTCCCTTGAAGACGGCGCTGCAATTCGTCGCCGGCCATGACGCTCACGGGCCGCAGTGCTTCAGCGGCGCCCCGCTCGCTCAGAGTAGCAGTGACCACCATCCCCTGCAGCGCGATCGGTGACGCTGCCAGTTCGATGACGACTACCGGGGATTCGTCTCCCACGACGACTTCGCTGGTCGTACTGCGGTAGCCGAGCCGCTCGGCACGCAGCGAGTAGCTTCCCTCGGTGATCCGCGTCAGGTGGAACGTGCCGTCACCGTGCGTGACAGCCATCGTCCCCGTCCCCACCACCGAAATGAACGCACCGGCAAGCGGGTCCCCGGTCTCGGCATCGCGCACCACGCCCTCGATCTCGCCCTGGTGCTCCGGCTCCTGCGCTGACGCAGGCGTCGAACACACCGCAATCCCGGCGACCGTCGAGACGACGCCGGTGCATAGCAGCTCGGACAGATTCTTCTTCAAGGTATGGTGCACTTCGCTTGTGACGCGGAATTCAACGGGTGCGGGCCATCCACCGGGGACGGCGCACCCGCGAACGACGTTGTTGAGACCGGGGCGGACGCGCGCCCGGGTGGCGTCAAGCGATGGGCGGAGCCCTGGGGATGACCGACCCCAGCAGAATCGGCGTCGCGGGAGGACGGTCGGCCGCCATGTCCGGCTCGGACAGCCGGAGAGGAGGTGCGCTCACCCCGGGAACCGCGATTCCACCCGAAACACCCGCGTTGGAAAGCGATCGGACCACCTGGCAGAAAGCGTGACCGTGACCGACGCCACAGGCTGCGCCTTCGGGCGATTCAACGTGGATCGGCGTCCCGAATTGCTCGATATCAAGGACCGCGTCGGCGGGACCGAGGGACCCCGCCAGGCCGATCTGAAGCGTCGCAAGGGAAAGGACAGCCGTCCGGCGCATGTCCCATCTGTTCGATCGCCGGAAGAGCAACTGCCACCGCCTTGAACTCGTATGAAGAACCACCGGAATCTGCGGAAAATGAAGCCTGTGGGTCCCTGGCCGTCAAGTCCGTACCAGGCCATGCGGTCTCCGGAAACATGGGCCCAGAGGGACTTGAACCCCCGACCGTCGGATTATGAGTCCGCTGCTCTAACCGCCTGAGCTATGGGCCCGGTTAAAGGGTAACCGGTACCAGCCGGGAACGCATCACCGTCCGAATGCGAAGGGGCTCGTTCCCATGACTGCTACAGCGTGCCGAACAGCCGATCACCCGCATCGCCAAGTCCTGGCAGGATGTAGCCCTTCTCGTTCAACTGGCGGTCGAGGGCGGCGGCGTACACCGGAACATCCGGATGATCTCTTGTCAGGCGTGCCGCTCCCTCGGGGGCGGCAACCAGGCAAACGAAGGCGATCTCCTTCGCGCCTCGTTCCTTGAGGTCCGAGATTGAAGCGGACGCGGTGCCTCCAGTACCGAGCATCGGATCCACCAGAAGGAAGCTGCAGCGTGCGGGATCGGGCGGGAGCTTCCCATAGTAGCGAACCGGCTGAAGCGTCTCCTCGTTGCGGTAGAAGCCGAGGTGCCCGACGCGGGCGTCCGGGACAAGGCGCAGTATTCCCTCGACCATTCCCAGTCCCGCGCGCAGAACGGGAACGACAACCAGCCGGTCCTCGCGGATACGGCGCGCCCGCATCTTCTCCAGAGGCGTTTCGAGAGTGACCTCCTCGCCTTCCAGGCCCCGGGTGGCATGAAACGTCATGAGCAGCGTGATCTCCGTGACGAGCTCCCGCATCCGGCTGTGGCCGGTGCGGAGATCCCGCAGGAACGACAGCTTGTGTTCGATCAGTGGATGCTCGACAACTTCGAGCGTCAGGTCACGCACGTGGCCCCCCCATATGTCTTCGCGACCGTCCGCGATTGCCCCGCCGCACCAGGGCACGCGCCTCCGCCAGTTCCGAGGATTGTGCGGGTCTCCAGGCACCCGGCGCCAGCTTTCCGAGTCGGAAGGGACCGAAGCGCGTGCGCTCCAACGCCACTGCCGGGTGTCCCACGGCCTTGAGAAGCCGCCGCACCTCGCGCTTTCGTCCCTCCATGATGATCAGCCTCAGGCCCCATTCCTCCTCGCCCACACGGACCTTCCGAACCAGCCTGGGCCGGGCGAATCCATCCTCGAGTTCAACGCCTCGCCGCAGCGACCTGATTCCCTTCGCGGTGACCTGCCCGGAAACCTTAGCCAGGTACTCCCGTTCCACGCGGCCGCTCGGGTGTGCCAGTGCGGCCCCCAGGTCCCCGTCGTTGGTCATCAGAAGCACCCCGGAAGTCTCCCGGTCCAACCGCCCCACATAGCGGAGCGATCCGGCCCAGGCGGGCAGCCTGTCGTAGATGGTCTCCCCGCCGTGGGGATCCGCGCGGGTGCAGAGGACGCCGACCGGCTTGTGGAGAATCATCCACCGGCGCGCGGCGGGCCGCACGACCGACCCGTCCAGAGACACCGTGTCGACGCCGGGGATCACGACCGTGCCCATGGCCGTCACGGGCACGCCGTTGACCAGAACGCGCCCCTCCCGCATCAGCACCTCCGCCTCGCGCCGTGAAGCAACTCCGGACCTGGAGATGTACTTCTGCACCCTCATGGGCGCCGGACGCCGGTCACCCTTCGTCATTCTCGCTGTCCGCCTCGATGTCCGCCGCCGCCCCGCTATCCCGGAGCACGACCGGGAGGTCCTCCGGCCTCGGCAGATCTTCGAGGGAAGCAAGGCCGAAGTGCTCCATGAAGCGCGAGGTGGTCCCGTACAGCACGGGGCGTCCCACCCCTTCCCCTCTCGCCACCCCTTCGACGAGGCCTCGCTCGAGCAGGGTGCGGATCACTCCCGTGGAGTTCACCCCCCGCACGTACTCGATCTCGATCCGGCTGATCGGCTGCCTGTACGCCACGATGGCCAGCGCCTCCAGAGCGGGACCGGACAGCCGCGACGACCGCGGCACCGTGTCGAAGCGCTCCAGGTACGGCGCGAACTCCGGCCGGGTCATCAGCTGCACGCCATCCGCCACCTCGCGCAGCTCGAATGCCCGCCCCGAACGGTCGTAGTCGGCCCGGAGCGCCGCGAGCGCCGCCTCGACGCGGTCCTCGTCCAGCGTCTCGTCCGCGCGCGCGATGTCGCCGGGAGAGAGTGGCGCGTCGCTCGCGAACAGGATCGCCTCCACGATGCTCGCATCGTTCATGATGCATCCTCCATTTCGCTTGGCGCCGCGTCCGCAGGGTCGGCCGCCACATCGGAGATGTCCGCGCCGATGTTGGCCCCCCTGTAGATCCACAACGGCGAAAAGGGTTTCCTCTGCCGCAGCGACACCACGCGTCTTCTCCCCAGTTCCAGCCCCGCCAGCAGCGTCATCACCGCGTGCACGCGTTCCTTCCACGGCGCGACGAGGCGGTCGAACTCGATCCTGCGGGCTCGCGTTACCGCCGTGACGATCAGGTCGACCTTCTCCCGCATCGCGACCGGCCGGGTGAACACCCGGTGCTCCCGCTCCCGCTCCTCCGGCGCCACGATGCGAGCCGCGGCAGCCATGACTTCATCCCACGTCACGGTCAGCGCCAGGTCCGCGGTCGGCGTTCGCACGCGCGGCTCCACGTAGCCCCTGGCGAAGCGGCGCCCGCGGTCGTTCTCGGCGGTGCGCAGCCGAAGCGCGATCTCGCGAATCTGCTCGTACTCGAGAAGTCGGCGCACCAGTTCGGCCCGCGGATCCTGGTCATCCTCCCCGGGTGGGCCGGGCAGGAGCATGCGGGCCTTGATCCGAACCAGAGCCGCCGCCATCTCCAGGAACTCGCCGGCTTCATCCACATCGCTGTCGGAGAGATTCTCGATCGCCGCCAGGAACTGCCTCGTGATCCGCGCGACGGGTATGTCGAAGATGTCGATGTCCTGGGAGCGAATGAGGTGGAGCAACAGGTCGAGCGGCCCCCGGAACCGCTCGGTCTCGACCAGGAGAAGGCGTTCGCCGGTCATCCCAGGGCAGCCGCGAGGATCCAGTCGAAGGCCACGAACACCGGCGAGAGCACGGCGCCGAAGGCCCTGGGGAAAAGCACCAGGGCGAAGAAAAGGAAGGTGATTCCGTACCTGCCCATCTCCCGGTAGCGCACCCTCACCGTGGGAGGAAGGAGGTGGTAGAGCACGTGGGATCCATCCAGGGGCGGGATCGGGATCAGATTGAAGTACGCTAGAATAAGGTTTATGAAAACTCCATAAGTTAGCATGGACGATATGGTTGTGCCTAACTGGCTCCCCGCTCCCGGCGAAACGCCCAGCGCCGCTGTCAGCGCCAATCCGAAGGCAAACAGCACCACCAGGCAGAGATTCACCACGATTCCCGCCAGCGAGACACGAATGTCGCCCGCGGGGTAGCTGCGATAGTTGCGAGGATTCACCGGCACGGGCTTCGCCCAGCCGAAGAGGAAGTTCCCAGGCAGGAGGAACAGCACCAGCGGGACGATGATCGACCCCATCAGGTCCAGGTGCGGCAGGGGATTGAGCGTGATCCGCCCGAGGTCGCGCGCGGTCGTGTCCCCTTCCCGCAGCGCCTGCCAGGCGTGGGCTACCTCGTGAGCGACAACGGAGAAGAGGAGGACCGGAACGACGAGCAGGAACTCCATCGGGCTAACCTGGCTGCGCCTGCACGTCGGGCGGCGATGCGTCCGGGCCGGGCCGTTCGGCTTGACTTCTTCGCGCTGTAAAGAAAAGATTACATAATGTCATGTCTACCATACATTGTGTTTTCTACGGACTGCGTCAAACCGTTTCCGCCCCGGTGGTGCCCCGTTGATCGGACGGGCTGGTGATTCTACCTTTGATTCCGAATGTAAACCCGACCCGACGCAAACACACAGACCGAAGTCCGGACAACCAGACCAGCATGCCGAATATCAAGAGCGCGAAGAAGCGGATGCAGTTGAGCCGCGTCGAGCGCAGCAGGAATCGCGAAACGCGTTCGAAGATCCGCACGGCCATCCGCAGAGTGCGAGAAGCCGCGTCGCCCGAGCAGGCGGAAAAGGAGCGGCGCCTGGCGGTGGCACTCATTGACCGGGCCGCCGTTCGCATGGTGCTCCACCCGAACAAGGCCGGCCGGATCAAGGCACAGCTGGACAGACTCGTAAGGGCGGCGCACTAGCGTCGATCGATCCGTGGGTCAGCGGTTGGCCCTGCCCCCTGTATATCACTTCTCACGCCGTCCGCCTGCCCCTGCCCTGCCAGCGCCTGAACGGCGTCATTGCGTGTCGGCGGGCACCCTCCAGACCGTTTCCCCGTCCACCAGCGTCCGCGCGACGCGCCCCGTAACCCGAACACCGCCAAACGGCGTGTTGCGGCACTTGGACAGGAAGGCGGCCGGGTCGATGGTCCACTCGGCCAGGGGGTCGATGAGGACCAGATCGGCGCGCTCACCGGGCGCGATCACGCCCCCCGGCAACCCAAGGGCCCGGGCCGGACCGGTCGACATGCGGGCCAGCAGGGCCGGGAGGGTGACGTGCCCTTCCAGGACCAGGCGCGTGTGCAGGATGGCGAAAGCCGTTTCGAAGCCCACAACGCCGAAGGGCGCGTCGTCGAAAGCCTGTTCCTTCTCGTCGTAGGTGCGCGGCGCGTGGTCGGTGGCGATGCTGTCGATGGTGCCGTCCACGAGGGCCGCCCGCAGCGCTTCGATGTCGTGCCGTGTTCGCAGCGGGGGGTCCACCTTGAACTCGGTGCCGTAACCCGCAATCGACTCGTGCGACAGAAGGAGGTGGTGGGGAGTCACCTCGGCGGTCACGCGCACGCCGCGGTCCCTGGCGCGCCTGAGCAGGCCGGTCGCCGCGGCCGTCGAAACCCGCTGGACGTGAAGGCGCCCGCCCATCGCCGCTGCAAGCGCAAGATCCCGCGCGGCACCGATCTCCTCCGCGGCGCCCGGCTTGCCGCGCAGCCCGAGGCGCGTCGACATCACCCCTTCGTGCATCACCCCGCCCCGGGCAAGATCCGTGTCCTCGGGGTGGGAGAGCACAGGCACATCGAAAGCCAGCGCATACTCGAGGGCCAACCGCATCAACTTGGAAGACCGGATCGACCTGCCGGCGTCGGTCACGGCCACCGCCCCCGCATCCACCACCTCTCCGAACTCGGTCAGCTGCTCTCCCTTGCGGCCGACCGAGACCGCCGCCGCGGGATACACCCGGGCCCCCCTCGCCCGCCGCCCCGCCGCCACGATGAAGCCCACGGAGGCCGGATCGTCCACCACGGGATCGGTGTCGGGCATGGCGCACACGGTGGTGTAGCCCCCCGCGGCGGCGGCCTGCGCCCCCGTCGCGATCGTCTCGCGGTGCTCCCACCCCGGCTCGCACAGGTGCGCGTGGGGATCCACGAAGCCCGGCGCCACCACCAGGCCGCGCGCGTCGACGGCGTCGGCGCCGTCGGGCGCCAGGCTTGGCGCGACCGCCACGATGCGCCCGTCCTCGATCAGCACATCGGCGCCCTGGTCCGTTCCGGCGCCCGGCTCGATCACGCGCCCTCCGCGAATCAGGAGCCGGTTCACGCGCGCCTCCCCACCTTCACGGCCGCACGCCCTTCCCCGACTTGGCCGCTTCGGCGAGGTCCGGCGCACCGCCGGCGAGCAGGTACAGCACCGCCATCCGTATGGCCACCCCGTTCGTCACCTGCCGCAGGATCACCGAGTGCGGTCCATCCGCCACGTCCGAGTCGATCTCCACGCCGCGGTTCATCGGCCCGGGATGAAGGATCAGCAGCTCCCGCGGCGCCCACTCGAGCCGCTCCCGCGAGACCCCGAACACGCGGTTGTATTCGCGCAGCGACGGCACGAATCCGTCCTGCATACGTTCCAGCTGAAGGCGCAGCACATTCAGCGCATCCGCCCACTCGATCGCCTCCTCCACCCGCCCGAATACCCGGACGCCCAGCTCCTCGATCCCGGCCGGCAGCAGGGTGCGCGGCCCGCAGACCGCGACCTTCGCCCCCAGCGTGACGAGCCCGAAGATGTTCGACCGCGCCACCCGCGAATGGAGCACGTCCCCCACGATGCACACCTTGAGCCCCTCCAGGCGCCCGTAGTGGTCGCGCAGCGTGAGAATGTCCAGCAACCCCTGCGTCGGGTGCTCGTGCGCCCCGTCGCCCGCGTTGATCACGTTCGACGGAATCCGCGCCGCCAGAAACGACGCGGCCCCCGCGGACCAGTGCCGAATCACGACCATGTCGATCCGCATCGCCTCGAGGTTGCGCGCCGTGTCCACCAGCGTCTCCCCCTTCGACACCGACGATCCCACCGCGCCGATGTTCACCGTGTCGGCCGAGAGCCGCTTCTCCGCGAACTCGAACGAGATGCGCGTCCGGGTCGAAGCCTCGAAGAAGAGGTTGACGATCGTCTTCCCCCTCAGCACCGGCACCTTCTTGATCCGCCGCTCGGAGATCTCCTTGAACGGCTCCGCGGTGTCCAGAATGACCTCGATCTGCTCGCGGCTCAGCGGTTCGAGCCCGATCAGGTCCTTGCCCAGCGTCGTCGCCGAACGGATCACCGCGCCTCCAGAGCGGCCAGCACCACCGCAAGCTCGCCATCCAGCGAGGGCACCAGCACGTCGATCCGCTGGTTGGCCAGCACCGGAAACTCCCGCCCCACGACGTCGGGCTGAATGGGGAGTTCCCGATCCCCGCGATCAACCAGCACGCAGAGAAGGATACGCTCGGGCCTTCCCCAGTCCATCAGCTCATTGAGCGCGGCGCGCGCGGTCCGGCCCGTATAGAGGACATCGTCGACCAGGACGACGGCCATCCCCTCCACACCGCCGCCGGGCAGCTTGGTCTCGCCCACCACCGGCCTGGGCCCCAGCGCCATCAGATCGTCGCGGTACAGCGTGATGTCGAGGGTGCCGGCCGGAACCTCCCTGCCCTCCGCCGCCTCGATCGCCTCGCCGATCATCGTCGCGAGGTCGACGCCGCGCCGTTGAATGCCCATCAGCACCAGGCGTTCCGTCCCGCCCAGCTTCTCGAGGATCTCGTGGGCCATGCGGCCGACGGCACGCCTCACGGCCTGGCCGTCCATGAGCACCGTGGGTGTCGCGGGGGTCACCTTGTCGCGTCTGCTCCTGCCGGTAGATGCCCGGTTTTGTCCCCGGCCTGCCTTGCAAGCCGCCGAAAGGTAATTGCACCGGGAGGCTCCGGCCAACATGATGGTTGGACGACATCGGCCTCTTCGCCGACGGCCCACGCCCGACTCCCACAGATCCGGTACTCCAATGTCCCCAACGCCCGCACGCCGAGTTGGTCCTGTCCCTGCCGGTAGGAGGTGGTGGAGCTTCTGCTGTTCCCGCGCTGCCCGGTGGGCGACGATTGGCCTGGTTATGCTCACAGCGCCGCTTGCGGGAGGTGCCCAGGAAGTTGCCGAGGCGCCCGCGGTGATCCTGGCCTCGGTTCCCTTCTCGGTAACGGTGCGCGGCGGCCCCGACCATTCCACCCTCGTCGAGATCCAGGACGCCGGCGGAGTCCTGCTCGCTTCCGGCCCGGTTGCGTCGGGTGAAGCGCGGGAATTCCGCGACATTTCGATCGCTTCCCGGGACGCGCTCCCCCTGCAGGTGCGCACCGGCGGCACCGTGCATGAGATCTCGCGCCCCTTCGCGCCCGGTTGGTTCTCGATCCTGCCGCCGCTCGTCGCGATCGTGCTGGCGCTGATCTTCAAGGAGGTGATCACCGCCCTGCTCGCCGGGATCTGGCTGGGCGCGCTCGCGGTGGCGGGCTACAACCCCCTTCAGGCCACCTGGCGCGTGATCGACCAGTACGTGGTGCCCGCGCTCGGCAACACCGACAGCGGCCACACGCAGATCGTGGTCTTCAGCCTCCTGCTGGGCGGGATGGTGGGCATCATCAGCCGCAACGGCGGCACGCTGGGAGTGGTGCGGGCCGTCGCGCCACTGGCACGCAACCGGCGCCGCGGCAAGGTGGCCACGATGCTTGCCGGCCTCGGGATCTTCTTCGACGACTACGCCAACACGCTCGTCGTGGGGAACACCATGCGTCCCATCACGGACGGGCTGAAGGTATCGCGCGAGAAGCTGGCCTACCTGGTGGACTCGACGGCGGCCCCGGTTGCAGCGCTCGTCCCGGTCTCGACATGGGTGGGATACGAGGTGTCGCTGATCGCCGGCGGGCTGGATGCCGCCGCCGGCGAGGCCGCGGGCGCCGACGCGGCCTTCCTGGCGGGACTCAGCCCCTACACCGTCTTCCTCCAGACCATCCCGTACCTCTTCTACCCCCTGCTCGCACTCGCCTTCGTCTTCCTCACCTCGTACATGAATCGCGATTTCGGCCCGATGGCGAGGGCCGAGGCGCGCGCCGCGTCGGGCGGCGGGATCCTGCGTCCCGGGTCGCGTCCGGCGGCCGAAATCACGGAGAGTTTTGTCGAAGCCAGAGAGGGCGTTTCGCCGCGCTGGTGGAATGCGGGCATCCCGGTCCTTACGGTGGTGCTCGTGGTTCTCGGCGGCCTCTACACCTCGGGACGCGCAGCGGTGGGAGCCGATGCGTCGCTGCGCGACATATTCGGGGCGGCGGACCCTTTCATCACCCTCCTCTGGGGCTCTCTTTCCGGGTGTCTCGTCGCGGCGGTGCTGTCGATCTCCCAGCGCCTCCTCGATGTGAAGGAGTGCGTCGACGCCTGGCTGAACGGCATCAAGGCCATGATGATCGCCATGGTCATCCTCACGCTGGCCTGGTCCCTCGGCGCGGTCACCCAGGACGTGGGAACCGCCGGGTACCTCTCGGGGCTGCTGACGCGGATCGAGTTCCCGCTCTTCCTCCTGCCCACGCTGGTGTTCATCACCTCGGGTGCGATGGCCTTCGCGACCGGGACGTCCTGGACCACCATGGCCATCATGATCCCCCTTGTCATTCCGCTCACCGTCTCGCTCGCCGGGGGCACGGGCTTCGCGGACGGCTCCGTCTACGGCATCCTCCTCGCAACCACCAGTTCCGTGCTGGCGGGAGCGATCTGGGGCGACCACTGCTCTCCCATCTCCGACACCACCGTCCTGTCCTCCACGGCCGCCGCCTGCGACCATGTGGATCACGTGAGGACGCAGCTCCCCTATGCGGTGCTGGTCGGCGTGGTGGGGCTCCTGCTGGGCAGCTTGGGGACATCGCTGGGACTGCCCACCTGGCTTGCGCTCGTGCTGGGCGTCACGGTGCTGGCCCTCTGGCTTCGCGCCTTCGGCACACCCCTGAAGGAGCGGGAGTCTCCCTCCGGCTAGTGCTGGCGCCAGCGAGCAATCCTGCCCCTCGGCCCGGCGCACTCCTCAACCCGGCGCGTCCCTTTCAAACCGGCCGGCCCCGTCCACCCTCCGGGCGCGAAAAAACCCGCGCAGCAGCTCGGCGGACTCCTCCGCCAGCACCCCCGCGGCCAGTTCGACGCGGTGATTCAGCCGCGCGTCCTGCACAAGGTTGCCCAGGCTGCCCGCCATCCCCGACTTGGGGTCGGGCGCCCCAACGACCAGGCGCGGGATCCGGGCCAGAACGATGGCGCCGGCGCACTGCGCGCAGGGCTCGAGGGTCGCGTAGAGCGTGCATCCGGAGAGACGCCAGTCGCCCAGCCGCCGCGCGGCGGCGCGGATCGCCACCGATTCGGCGTGTGCGGTAGGGTCGGCCAATTCCACCGTGCGGTTGTGGGACTCGGCCAGCACCGCACCCTTATGCACGATCACCGCGCCGACGGGCACTTCCCCGCGCAGGCCGCCGGCCCGCGCGATCTCGAGGGCGCGCGCCATCCAGGCACGGTCGCGGGCTTCCGCTGACGCAGGCGAACCGGGAGCTGCGGCGCCGGCGTTGTCGTGGCGCTCTGCCACGGGACGCTAGTGAGCCGTGATCGGGGCCGTGAAGGGCAGCGGGCTCATCCGGCGGAAGAGTGCCGCGACCCTGCCCAGAATGACCGGCTGCGCGGCTTCGTCGCCATCGGGAACGGAGGACGCGCCCCCTATGGGGTAGAAGAAGAACCGCGAACTCCGCTTCTTGAGCTGGAAGTAGTCGGCGGCACCCTTCATTCGTGCCACGATGATCTCGCCGTCGGCCAGTTCGTCAGCGCGGACGGGCTGGATGACGAGGAAGTCGCCGTCGCTGATCCCGGCGGCGGCCAGGCGGTCGCCGGGTGCCCGGACCACGAAGCCTCCATTGCGGCTCACCAGTTGCCTGTCGAGCGTGACGTGAACGTCCACGCGACCATCCCGCATTCCGCTGGTCGCCTCCGTGAGGTCCCGGAAGCAGGGCAGGGACACGGTCTGGGCGTTGAGGTCGACCCCGAGGATCCTGATGCCCCGGGAGCGCGCCGGATCCCTCTCGATGAAGCCCTTGTCCGCCAGGGATTGGAGGTGTTCCGAAACGGTCTTCGTGCTCTTGATACCGAACCGCGCCCCGATCTCGCGGATGGACGGCTGATAGGTGTTGGCACGAAGGTAGGAGACCATGAAATCGAGGATCCGGCGCTCGATGTCGCTGAGGCTCGGCAGGATGCGAACCTGGGTCGACTCGCGCGCTGTCGTCTGGGGATTCGGGCCTGTCGGCATGCTCGGGGCGGAGGAGGAACACGGGGCAGATACGAGGAGGCAGCGGCGTAAACGATAGGTGCAGATCGGACAAGTTGCAACCCTGCGATGTGCCCCGGAAGACGCTCCGCCCCGGGCGGTTCCGCATCGTGGTTTGGCGGGACTGGAGGCGCTGCCCGCGTGGAAATCGCCCCACGCGCCGTGAAACGGTCAATTGAGGCGGTTATTGAACGCCAACAGAATGGGAGAACGCACCCATGCCACCATCGAGCCGCCACGTCGCACCCGTTTGCCGCGAGCCCGACCAGCACCCCCCTCCTCCACTTTCGCTGCGTCCGTGCAGCACCGGCAGTACCGCGACACCGACACCGTGATCGTCAGGATCGACTGAGGAGCCGACCTCCTGACCAGTCATTATGACTAGTCAGATGACTGATCCGTTGTGGCGATGTGGCGAATGGCGCGCTCCAGGCGCCGGAGGGACCGCTCCCGGCCCAGAATCAGCAGGACATCGAAAATCCCGGGTGAGGCCGGCATGCCCGTGAGCGCCAGCCTGAGCGGCTGAAAGACCTTGCCTGCCCCGACGCTCCGCTCCCGGGCAAGGCCCCGCAGTTCCTCTTCCAGGGACGGCTCCTCCCACCGTGCCGACGAGAGCCGATGGCGGATCGCCCGGAGAATCGCCGCGGCAGCGTCTCGATCCCTGTACCACGCCTTGCGGGCGGCCTTTGGGTCGTAGTCGCGCACGGTCCCGATGTACGGGCGCGAGAGGGCTGCCATTTCGACGAAGGTACGGCTCCTCGGCGCCAGCGCGGCCGCCATGCGCTGGAAGGCGCTATCGGCAAGTTCGACCTGGCCGTCCCCGACGCCTTCGGAGGCCAGTACTTCGCGGAGAGTCGCGGCGACGCGTGCCGGGTCCATGCGGGTGATGTATTGGCCGTTCATCCACAGCAGCTTGGCGTGATCGAAGACGGCCCCCTTCTTCAGCACGCGTTCCAGCGAGAACAGCGCCACCAGGTCGTCCCGCGACAGCAGCTCCTCGTCGGTCCCGGGCGACCACCCCAGCAACGCGAGAAAGTTCACCATCGCATCGGGCAGAATGCCCTCGTCCTGGAACGCGTCCACCGCCTGGGCGCCGTGGCGCTTCGAGAGACGCTTCCCGTCGGGCCCGAGGATCATGGGAAGGTGCCCGAAGGCCGGTACACCCTCCCCCAGCGCCTCGTACAGGAGGATCTGCTTGGGTGTGTTGGAGATGTGGTCGTCCCCGCGCACCACGTGCGTGATCGCCATCGCCGCATCGTCCGAGACCACGGCCAGGTTGTAGGTGGGCGTCCCGTCGCTCCGCAGGATCACGAAGTCGTCGATCTGGCCGTTGTCGAAGCGGGTGGGGCCGTGCACCAGGTCATCCCACACCGTTGCCCCGTCGGGGACGAGAAAGCGGATCGCGAAGGGCTCTCCAGCCTCGGCGCGGCGGCGGCCCTCCTCGGGCGGCACCCGGGCCGCCAGCTCCCGCGACAGCCGCGCCACCGTCCCCGTCCCGGCGTCAACCGCGGCGTCGCGCGCCCTCGCGAACTCCTCCCGGGTGGTGAAGTCACGGTAGGCGCGCCCGGTGTCGAGCAGCCGCATCGCGTCGCGCCGGTGCCGCTCGAGCCCGTCGGCCTGGTGGACCGGCTCCTCGTCCCAGCCGATGCCCAGCCACGTCAGCCCGTTCAGGATCGCATCGACGTGCTCCGGCCGGCTGCGGTTGCGGTCCGTGTCCTCGATGCGCAGCACGAATGCGCCGCCCGACCGGCGGGCCAGAAGCCAGTTGAAGAGCGCGGTGCGCGCGCCGCCGACGTGCAGAAACCCCGTCGGCGAAGGGGCGAAGCGAAGTCTCATGGCTCAGACGGGTTGAACCGGCCTCAGGTTGCGCGCCCACTTGATGGTCACGGCGAGCAGCGGCCAGATCACCAGCAGTCCGGCCCAGACCGCGCCCACCCAGATCAGCACGGTTTGCACCAGCTGCGGCAGTGCGCCGGCGGCATCGAACACGAAGTCGATGACGGCAACATCGCCACGCAGGCCCTCGAAGAAGTCCCAGAAGGTGATCGCGCCGAAGACGAACCCTATGAGGACGACCCCGTACAGCACCATGTGGGTAAGCCAGTGGATGGTGCTTACGCGTCCGGCGGGGGAGAAGTACTCGCCCAGGGTCATCCGCGCCTTCTCGCTTTCGAATAGGAGGTACACGGCCGGCGTGGCGGTCAGCACGAGGAAGGTCGAAGAGGCCAGCCCGCCGATCAGCGAATATGCCAGCGCATTCCAGATGTTGGCGTCGGCGTGCTCGCTGAACAGGACCAGCGGCAGTAGCGCCAGAATGGTCGTCGTGGTGGTCATGAGGATCGGCCGCACCCGCTCGATGGTGCCCCTCAGGATGGCCGGCTCCAGCGCGAGCCCCTCCTCCCGCCTGAGCCGATTGATATGATCGACGAGCAGGATGGAGTTGTTGACGACGATGCCGCACATCATGATGACGCCCATCCAGGCTTCGCGCGTGAACTGGGCGTCCAGGAAGAAGAAGAGCAGGAAGGCGCCGATCAGCGCCATCGGGACCGTGAGGACCACGCACAGGGGGAGCCTGGCGGACTCGAAGAGCGCCGCAGTGACCATGTACACGAGCAGGAGCGCCAGCGCCAGCACCATCACGAGTTGCGACTGCTGCTCGGCGCCGAACCGCCAGCGGTCGGCCTTCTTGACCGTGTAGCCAGGCGGGACCTCGGTTCCGTCGATGATGGTGTTGTGGTATACGTCTCCGAGCTTGTAGGGGCCGCGGAATTCGTAGGCGACGGTGCGCTCGTACTGCTGATCCTCGCGGCGGATCTGGGCGAGGACCTCCTGCGGTGTGATGGTCACGAGCTCACCGAGACGGACCGGATCCCCATCCGGCGTGAGCAGCAGGGTCTGCCGGAGCCTGTGCAGGTCGATCTCGCGGTTGCCCTCCAGCTTCACCTCGAATCGGACCTCGTCGCCGCCGATCTTGATCTCGTTCTGGCTGGCCTGCCCGCGCACGGCCGCCATGATCTGCTGCACCAGCTGCGCGACGGAAAGGTTGTGGCGTGCAACGACATCACGGCGGATGTCCACCACGAATTCCGATGCCCGATCCCTTCTGAAGAAGCCGGAGGCGTTTGTGTTGACGTCGCGGACACGCGGAAACCGCTCCAGCCGCCCACCCAGGTTCTCGGCGATCTCGCGCACCCTCTCGTAGTTGTACCCGAGCACCTGGATCGAGTAGTTGGGCGGCGAACTGCCCCCTCCGTAGAACGACGGTCCATATCCGAAGACCTGTACGTCGACGCCGGAGAAGGCCAGCGAAAAGGCGAAGAGCTGGTCCTTGATCCGAACCGGCACCTGGGTCGTTTCGAGTTCCTCGGGGAAGGTGACGAGGATCCGGCTGCTGGCCGCGTCGTATACCTCGGTGTCGAATTCCTTGACCTCGGGCATTCGTCGAAGCCGGTCCTCGAAGTACTGGGTGAGCTGGTCGGTTCGCTCGATGTCGGAGCCCCGGGGAAAGTCGATGTTGATCGAGATGTAGGTATCCTGACCCCAACCGCCGCCGAATAGCATCCCTCCCTGGACGTAGTTCTGGAACAGGTAGGTCGACCCGCCGAGCGCGGACAGCCCGATCGCAACCACCATCCACGGCCAGCGCAGGGTGTGCCCCACCAGCCCGCGGTAGAACCGCACGTAGACGGGTTCCTTCGGCGGAACATCGTCGGCCTGCACCGCTCCCTCGCCAGCTTCCGGCAGGATCCGGTGCACGAGCGCCGGGATGAAGCTGAAGGCCACCATCAGCGACGCAACCAGCGTAAGGGCGACAACGATCCCCAGCGGGAGGTAGTAGACGCGCAGGTCTCCCTTCAGGTACACGAAGGGTGCGAAGACGATCAGCGTGGTCGCGGTGGCGGCGACGACCGGAAGCACGACGTCGGACGCTCCCTTCAGGACCGCCTGTTGCCGCGCATCGCCTTGTTGCCTGCGCCGGTAGACGTTCTCCAACACAACGATCGAATTGTCCACGATCAATCCGAACGCCAGGGCCAGCCCCGTGAGCGTGAGCACGTTGAGGGTGAAGCCGGCGAAGTAGATCAGATTGAGCGAGATGAGGATCGAGAAGGCGATCGATGCAAAGATGACCACCGCGGAGCGCACCGAGCCCAGGAAAAGAAGGAGGACGCCGAGGATGACGAAGACCGACAGCACCGCGCGGCTGCGGAGGTCCGAGAGCTGGCGGCGGATCTCCCTGCTCTCGTCACGGTCGAGGATGAAGCGCGTATTGGGCGGGCTGCGCGCCTCGACGATCTCCATCCGCTCCTTGACCCGGTCGGCTACCCGGACCGAGTTGGCCCCGATCTCCTTCGTTACCCGCAGACGCACCGCCGGACGCGCATTGATCCGATAGTGACTCCGGACATCTTCGTATGTGTCGCGCACCACGGCGATGTCCGACACCCTTACGATGCGGTCGCCGTCGCTCTTGACGATCGTGTTTGCAATGTCCGCGGCCGAACCGGGCCGGTTGCGGATCGCCACCGTCCATTGACGATCCCCTTCCCTGACCGCGCCGGCCTCACGCACGAGATCCAGGTCGGCGATCCTGCGGCTCACCTCCTCCGGCAACACACCCATCGCCGCCATCCGCTCCCGGTCCAGTTCGACCTCGAGCAAACGCTCGCGGCCGCCATACGCCGTCACGACTGCAACGCCCTCGACCTGGGTCAGCTCCGGGACGACATAGTCATCCAGGTGCTCGCGGAGCGACTCCAGAGTGCGCGCGCCGGTGAACGTGTACTCCAGCAGCGCCCGGCCCTGCTGCCGCTCGAATTCGCGCGGGATGTAGGGCCTGACCGCCACCCGGTCCACGCCGGGAGGCAACTCCGTCTCCTCCAGTGTGGCAATCCGCTCGGACAGATCCAGCCGTGCGAAGTCCATGTCGGTGTCGCGGGCGAACTCCACCTCGATCCGCGCCTGGCCCTCGAACGAAGTGGATACAACCTTCTCGACCCCCTGAACGAGCTGGATCGTGGCTTCGAGGGGTGACGTCAGAAACGCCTCCACGGTCTCTGGAGAAGCGCCGCGCCAGGTTCCTTCGACGGTGAGGCGGGGAAGGCGGGTATCGGGCACCAACTCGATCGGAATGTTGCGCCAGGCAAAAACTCCAAGCGACGCAACGGCCAGGTAGGCCATCGCGATGGCAACAGGGCGGCGGACCGAGAAGCCGATCATGACGGGCCGGCTCCATGGGCTGCCAGTTCGGATGTTGTCGCGCCGCCCCCGCCGCGCCGTCGCTTCCAGGCCATGCGAACACCCTCAACCACCGAATAGACCACCGGCACCACGATCAGAGTGAGCGCGGTGGCCACGATGAGGCCGCCGATCACCGAGATCGCCATCGGGGCGCGCAGGTCGGCGCCGCGTCCGATCCCCAGCGCCATGGGAAGCAGGCCCAGCACCGTGGTCACGGTCGTCATCACAATCGGCCTCAGACGCACCTCGCCGGCCTCCAGAATCGCATCCCGCAGGCCCAGCCCGCGCGCACGGCCCTGATTGATGAAGTCGACCTTCACGATCGCGTCGTTCACCACAATTCCCACGAGGATCACCACTCCGATCAGGCTCATCGTGTTGAGCCCCTGCCCCGTAAGCGCCAACGCCAATATGGCCCCTACGAGCGCGAGGGGCACGGCCATGAGGATTGTGAACGGATGCACGAAGGACTCGAACTGGGCCGCCAGGATCATGTAGACCAGGAGGATGGCCAGCCCGAAGGCGAAGGCGAGGTCGCGGAATGAGCGGCGCATCTCCTCGTTCTCGCCCCCCACCTCGACCCGCACGTCGAAGGGCGTCCGCAGCTCCTGCAGCGCCCCCTCCACGGAGGTGATCGCCGCCGCGAGCCCACCCGACGCCACGTCGGCATAGACCGTGATCACCCGTCCCTGATCCTCGCGCCTGATCTCGGCCGGCGCGAGCGTCTGCTCGACGACCGCCAGCTCCCGAAGCGGGATCCCCTGAATGCGAAGGTTTTCCAGCGTAGCCGCGTCGTAGCGCTGGTGGTCGGGTAGTCGCACGACGACGGCGATCTTGCGGTCGAAGTCCACGAATTCGGTGGCCCGGTCCCCGAGCATGGCGGTCTGCACCGTCTCGGCGATCCGCCGTGGGTCGAGCCCGTACGCGGCGGCGGCTTCCTCGTCGATCTCTACCTGGTACTGGGGCTGCCCCCGCTCCGAACCGATGCGCACGTTGCGGATGTTGGTCACGGTGGCGAGGCGCTGCCGGACCTGCGTGGCGAACGCGTAGGTTTCGACGAGGTCCTCGCCTCTGAGACGCACCGCGATGTCGGCCTCTCCGCCACCGAGGATCTGCCCGAGGGCCGTGGCCTGCCCGGTTTCGAAGGAGAGCGACCCGGAAGGAAACGTTCCGCCAACTCCCTGGAGCCGCCTCACCGCGTCTTCCGTAACGGCCTGGTCGTCGAGGCGGACCTGCAACTGCGCGGTGTGCAGTCCCGCGGCCTTGCCCTCGTCCCCCTTTGCCTGCACGTCGCGGCCGATGTGACTGAAGACGGCGACCACTTCCGGATCGTCCCGCAGCCCGCGCTCGAGCGTCTCCACCGACTGCGCGGTGGTCTCGAGGCGCGTTCCCTCGGCGAGTTCGACCCGGACGTCAAAGGCGCCCTGGTCCACATCGGGAAGCAGATCGCGATCCAGCGCCAGGGCCAGAAGGATGACGCCGGCGAGGGTTCCGCCGGCCACTGTCAGAACGAGCGCGCGACGATCCAGCGCCGCCGAGAGCACCCCGTGATACCACTGTGCGAAGGCGTTGAAGATACGGTCGAAGACGCGGAAGAAGGGCAGGAAGACGGTCGAAAGGAACTTCGTGGCCATCTCTCCCCAGAAGGCGACCAGCTGCCGGGCGAGCGATACCGCTCCCCGTATCGCGCGAAACGGCAGGGTGACGACCCACACAATCGTGCGGCTCACCGGGGCGCCAACGGATGTGGGGCCGGGTTCGCGGGCGTCCGGGGCAGCGGCGTCCCTGTGAACCCCGCCTGCGCGGCCCCGAAAGTGTCCCGCCATTGCGGGAAGGAGCGTCAGCGCGACGGCCAGGCTGGCGAGCAGCGAGAACGCGACCGCAAGCGACAGCGCGGTGAAGAGCTCGCCCGCCACGCCCTGAACGTAGATGATCGGCCCGAACACGGAGATCGTCGTCAGCGTCGCGGCCGTGATCGCCCCCTGCACTTCTTCGGCTCCGCGCGCGGCCGCCTCCAGCGCCCCCATTCCGGCCTGCCGATGCCGGAAGATGTTCTCCAGGACGATGATCGAGTTGTCGACCAGCATCCCGACCCCGAGCGCGAGTCCTCCCAGGCTCATGATGTTGAGCGAGACGCCGAACGCGTCCATGAGCGAGAAGGTGCCGATCACCGAGATCGGGATCGCCAGCGCGATGGCCACCGGATAGCGGGGGTCGCGCAGGAAGAAGAAGAGCACGATGAAGGCGAGCAGTCCCCCCAGGATCAGCGCCTGCACGACATTGCTGATCGAGTCGTCGATGAAGGTGGCCTGATTGGACGCGATCTCGGCGGTGAACTCCGGATACTGGTCCTTCAGCAGTGTCAGCGTCTCCTGGACCTGCTCCGACACGGCCACCGTGTTGGCTCCGGACTCCTTGAAGACCAGGATGCCGACCGACTCGGACCCGTTGTAGCGCGCGATCTCCTCACGCTCGGCAAAGCCGTCGACGACCGTCGCGATGTCCCGGATCCGCACCAGCCTGAAGTTGGCGTCCTCCTCTTCCTCACCCGGCCCGGCGGGCGTTCGCTGGCCGCCCAGCTCCTGCCTGGCGACGACCACATTGTTGATCTCCTCGACCGTCTGGAACTCGCCCAGCGTGCGGAGCGGATACCGGAAGCGGCCGCGCAGTATGGTCCCCCCGCGCGCCGAGTAGTTGGATTGATCGACGGCCCGGACGACATCCTCCAGGGAGATTCCGTTGGCCTCCATCAGGGCCATGTCGACATCCACGTGGATCTCGCGGTCCAGGCCGCCGGTTACCGACGCTTGCGCGACTCCGTCGAGCTGTTCGAGACGGCGCCGGAAGACGTCCTCCGCGATCTCCTTGTTCTGGAGCAGGTCGCCTCCCCCGCTGAGCGAAATCGTGAGGATCGGCTCCGCCTGGGGATCCACGCGCAGGATCGTCGGTCGTTCCGCGGTCTCCGGCAGCAGGTCGCGGATGTTGTCGAGCCGCTCCCGCACGTTGAGAGTGGCGAAGTCCATGTCGGAGCCCCACGAGAAGCGCAGGGTCACCAGGCTGACCCCCTCCTGGGACACGGATGTCACCTTCTCCACACCGGGGACCGCAGCCGCCTGCTGCTCGATCGGCTCGGTCACCAGCCGTTCGATCTCGGCTGGGGCGACGTTGGGGTAGCCGGTGTAGACGACCAGGCGCGGGAAGCTCACCTCGGGGAGGAGATCGATCGGCAGACGCGCGTAGGAGATGCTCCCCAGCAGCACGACCGCCAGGACGAGCATCGCGACGGCTACCGGCCGCCGCGTCGAGGTTCGGGGTATGGACACCGGCTAGTCCTGCTCGCGTGCGGTGTTCAGACCTGCCTCCCGGGCGACGATGCCGGCTGCCTCGTAGAGCACCCGCAGGGCCTCCGCGAAGACAAAGCGCTGGTCCACTGCGTCCCTCTGCGCGGCGGCCTCCTCGCGGATGGCGGTCCTCAACTCCTCGATGCTCTTCGTCGCCAGACGGTACTCTTCCTGGACGATCCGGAGCCGCTCGCTCGCCACTTCGGCGGCAATGTCGCGCTGCCGCACGTTGGCCCAGGCGGTCTCGAGATCGACGTATGCGCCCCTTACCTGCTCTTCCAGCTCGAGTTCGGTTCGCCGGAGTTCCTCCCCCGCGTTGCGCAGATCGACATCGGCGCTGGCGATCTGCTGTGAGGTCTCGAACCGTCTGAACAGCGGTATCGACACGCTCAGCCGGAGGTAGCCGTTCACGTCTTCCGGATTCCAGTCGAAAAGGGCCGCCTGTTCCAACCCGAAGGAGTCGCGCTGGAACCCCGAGTTCAGAGAGAGTGTGGGCCACCGGGATGCCCTTGCCGAACCCAACTGGGACTGGCTCACCGACCTTGCGGCCTGGGCAGCACCCACCGCCGGGTTATCCTGCACCGCCGTAGCGACGAGTTCTGCAACATTCAGCGAGGCCGGATCAAACGGTTCCGGAAACTGCTGCTCAACCTCCGTCACCTGCAGCGCCGGATCGCCGATTGCCCTCCGCAGAGCCAGCATGGCTTTTTCCACCTGCCCCCGGTAGTCTGTGACGGTCGCGCGCTGCGTCTCGAGGTCCAGTTCGGCGCCCTTCAGGTCCGACCGTCCCACGGTGGCCAACTCAAACAACCGGCGAGTCACCTCGTAGTCGCTCTCCCTGGCCACGAGGAGCTCTTCTTCGACCACCAGCCTGGCCGTCAGACGCTGCGCCAGCAGGTAGTGGCGCTGGACCTCGGCCAGGATCGTGTTGAGATCTCTCTGGGCACTCAGACGATCGACCCGGGCCTGGGCGCGCGCTCGACCGTAAAGGTGAAACCGCTGTCCTCCGCGGAAGAGTTCCAGCCCCACGCTGGCCCCCTGGCCCGAAGACGAATAGGTCACGGTTTCGAAGGTCGGGTTTTCGATCGGGTTGCCAAAGAAGTCCAGGGCCGTCCTTTCCCGGGAGAAACTCTGTCCGGTCCCGTAGTTGATGCTGAGATCGGGCAGAAACGCCCCCAGAGCCTGGCGCCGCTGCGGCCCCTCCAGCTCCATCCGGTTCAGGGCCTGCCGGTACTGGGGGTTGAAGCGCGCCGCACGCTCCAGCGCCTCCTGCAACGTCAGAACCGTCACCTCCCGACCCGAGCCGGACGACTGGGCGCCGAGCTCGCCGCCCCACCCCACCGCCAGCCCCACCATGGCGGCCAACACCACCCCCCTCATCGCGTGGGCCTCCCGCCCGCCGCCACCGGGTCGTCCACCAGCTCGACCGCGGCGTCGTGGGGCAGCATCTGGTGGCCGTCCACCAGAACGATCTCCCCGGGGGCGACCCACTCCACGTCACCCTCCAGCAGCTCGACGTAGTAGTCGTTCTCCAGTCCCACCGTCACGTACCTCCACTTCGCCCGGCCGTCCTCCACCACAAAGAGGAAATCCCGCCGGTCTTCGGTCTCGCGGATCGAGGTCTTGGGGACGAGGATGCGATCCGGATAGTGCTCCGCTTCCAGCACCGCCTCCGCGTACATCCCCGGCTTGATCCGGCCATCCCGGTTGGGGATGTGCACGGTAACCCGTGCCGTGTTCAGCTCCGGGTCTACGATCGGGTTGATCGTCTCGATCCGTCCCGTGAAGCTCGTGCCCGGGAACGGCGTGAAGTTGAGCGTGGCCGCGCGGCCCTCGCCGAGCTTGACCACCTCGGTTCCCAGCACCCCGACCGACACCTTGACCGGGTCGATGTCCACCACCGTCAGCAGTTCGTCGCCCTCGCGCACGAACTGCCCCACCACCACCCTCAGGTCGGCCACCCGTCCCCCGAAGGGCGCGCGCACCGCCGTCTTCTCCAACTCGAGTCGCGCGCGGCGATGCTCCACCTCGGCCTGGTCCAGCCCCATCTGCGCGCGCGCCAGCAGGTCGCGCTGCCTGCGCACCTCCGGGTCCTCCAGCTCCTCGTCGAAGAGGACGCGCGTCTGGTAGTCGGCCTGCGCCTTTCTCAGCGCCGCTTCCTTCGCCGCCAGATCCAGCGCGTACTCGGTGGTGTCGATCTGCACGACCCGCTGCCCGGCGCTCACCGGCTGATTCTCCCGCACGGCCACCGCCGCCACGATCCCCGAGACCCGCGCGGTGAGCTTCGCCTGCCGGAAGGGCTCGGCGCGCCCCTCGGCCGTCACCGCGATCCACAGCGTGTCCTGGACCGCCGCGACCCCGACCACCGGCTGCGGCAGTTCCGTGTTGAACTGCTCCGTCACCGACTGGACGACCGCGCCGACCTCCGCCGACACCTCCTCCGCGGCATCCTCCTCTTCGGGAGGTGGTCGAAGGCGCCACCAGATGCCGCCCGCCAGCGCCCCCAGGATGATGAGGACGGTCAGGATTCCGAGTGTGGACCGCGATTGCGCCATCCCTGCTGCTCCTTGTGGTCGTGGCGGCGTCTTCTTCCCGACAACCCGTCCCTATCTGTGACACCCCTAACTAAACAGATAGTTGCAGTTGGACGCCTCTTTGCCCCATACGGTTTACATACAGACAGAGCACGGAACGATTACGTGCAAGCCCAGGATGTCAAGCCCCTCCCGGCACAGCGTACCTCCGCTCCACGTACTCCCCCAGTATCTCCTTGAATTCCTCCACAATCCCGTCGCCCTTGAGGGTGCGCAGGTGCGCGCCGTCGACGTACACCGGTGCCTTGGGCTCCTCGAAGGTCCCCGGCAGGGAGATCCCCAGGTCCGCGTGCTTGGACTCGCCGGGGCCGTTCACCACGCACCCCATCACGGCCACCTTCAGGTCCTCCACCCCCGGATACCGAACCCGCCACTCCGGCATCCGCTCGCGGATATGGCTCTGGATGTCCTCCGTCATCTCCTGGAAGAAGGTGCTGGTGGTCCGCCCGCACCCGGGACACGCCGTCACCTGCGGTTCGAAGCTGCGGATCTCCAGCGACTGCAGGATCTGCTGCGCCACCTGGACCTCTTCCGTGCGGTCGCCCCTGGGCCGCGGCGTCAGCGACACCCGAATCGTGTCGCCGATCCCGTCGAGCAGGAGCGGCGAGAGCGCCGCAGCCGTCGCCACGATCCCCTTCGACCCCATCCCGGCCTCCGTCAGCCCCAGGTGCAGCGGATAGGGCGTAAGCGGCGCAAGCTGACGGTACACGAGGATCAGCTCCCGCACCCCCGACACCTTCGCGCTCAGCACGATCCGGTCCTCCCCCAGCCCCGTCTCCTCCGCCAGCTCCGCCGACCGGGTCGCGCTCTCGACGACGCAGTCGCGCAAAACCTCCCCCGCATCCTTCGGCGTCTCGCGCCGGCCGTTCTCGTCCATCATCTGCGTCAGCAGGCGCTGGTCGAGCGATCCCCAGTTCACCCCGATGCGCACCGCCTTGCCGTTCTCCATCGCGATCCGCACGATCGCCTGGAAGTTCACGTCGCGGCGGCTCGTCCCCACGTTGCCCGGGTTGATCCGGTACTTGTCCAGGAGCGCCGCCGCGCGGGGGAAATCGCGCAGCAGGATATGGCCGTTGTAATGGAAGTCGCCGACGATCGGCACCGCGCAGCCCAGGTCGCCCAACCGCTCGAAGAGCTCGGGAACCGCCGCCGCCGCGTACTTGTTGTTGACGGTGACCCGCACGATCTCGCTGCCGGCGTCGGCCAGCGCCTTGACCTGCGCGGCGGTGGCGGCCGCGTCCGCCGTGTCGGTATTCGTCATCGACTGCACGACGACGGGATTCCCGCCCCCGACCTTCATGCCTCCGACATCGACCTCGATTGTCCTTCTGGGCACGGATCCCCCTCCGCTTCCGTCTCTGCATCCCGGCGACAACCTGCTCCCTGGAAACATAAGGAATATGCGGTCACGATTGCGTCAGCGCCTTGCTCGCCAGCTTGCGCGCCCAGCCGACCCGCAGGGATATTGCGCCGAGCCCCGGTGGCCGGCAGCGCACGCCGGCCCCACTTGCATCTCCCCGAAGACCATACGGTGGCACCATGAAGAAGGCCCTCCTCCTCGCCCTGATGCTCACCTCCGCGCCGATGCTGCAGGCGCAGCAGAAACCTGCACTCACGGTCGACGACTACGATCAGTGGGAGCGCCTCGGCCCGGCCGTCCTCTCTCCCGACGGCGGCTGGATGGCCGTCACCATCTCCCGGGTGAACGACGAAAACGAACTCCGCATCCACTCGACCGATTCCGACTCGGTCGTCGTCGTGGCCCATGCGACCCGCCCCGCCTTCAGCGACGATGGCCGCTGGCTCGCCTACGCCATCGGCGTCTCGCCCGACGAGCGCGAGCGGGCGCAGGATTCCAGGCAGCCGGTCCGCAACGCCCTGGGCCTCCTGAACCTCGCCACCGGCGAGCAGGAGAAGATCGACGAGGTCGAGTCGTTCTCGTTCTCCGAGGACGGCCGCTACCTGGCCTTCCGCCGCTACAAGCCCGAGGACAAGGAGAGCAGCGGCGTGGACATGGTCGTGCGCGAACTCTCCTCCGGGTCCTCCCTCAGCTTCGGCAACGTCTCCGCGCTGCGGTGGCAGGACGCGGGCCACCTTCTGGCGATGACCATCGACGCCGACGACCAGATCGGCAACGGCGTCAAGCTCTACGATCCCGCAAGCGGCCGGCTGCAGTCGCTCGACACCGATGCCGCGACCTACCGCGGGCTGTCGTGGCGCGAGGAGTCCGCCGACCTGGCCGTGCTCAAGACCTACACCGAGGAAGGCCGCGAAGACACCGCGCACGTCGCACTGGCGTGGCGCGCCCTCGACGCCGGCGAGCCGCGCGCGTTCGTGCTCGACCCCCGCGAAGGCCCCGCGCTGCCCGACGAAACCCGAGTCGTGGAGTACCGGACCCCCTCGTGGTCGGACGACGGCGCGGCCGTGTTCCTGGGCATCCAGGATCGCATTCCGGTGGAGGAGCCGGAGGATGAGGAGGAGGAGGGCGACGAGGCCGGCGACGGCGAGGCCGCAGACGAGGATGGCGAGGACTCCGGAGACGGTGCGGATGAAGAAGACGGGGATCCGCCCGGCGTAGAGATCTGGCACTCCCGCGACGTGGACCCGGTCCCCCAGCAGCGGGTGCGCGAACGCCAGCTGCGCCAGGTGAACCACATCGGCGCGTGGCAGCTCGACGGCGGCGACTTCCTCCAGCTTGGCGGCGACCACGCCGACCGCGCCACGATCATGGAGGGCGGCGCCCACGTCATCGCCCGCGACGAAACCCCCTACGACGTGGAGGCCATGTTCCGCCAGCAGTTCTACGACATCTACTCCGTTGACGCCGCCACCGCGCAGCGCAGTCTGGTGCGCGAACGGGTCACGATCGACCAGGGCGGCAGCCCCGGGGGCCGCTACGTCATCTGGTTCGAAGGCGAGGACTACTGGACCCACGACCTCGAGAGCGGCGAGACCCGCAACATCACCGGCGCACTGGACGGAGTCTTCGTCAACCTGGACCAGACCCCGACGCGGGAGCAGATGTCCCCGTTCGGCGTCGCCGGCTGGACCGAAGACGACGAGTCCGTGCTGATCAACGACCGCTGGGACGTCTGGGAGGTCAGCCCGGACGGCTCCGGCGGCCGCCGCCTCACCCCGGGCGCCGAGGACGACATCCGCTACCGGGTCGTGCAGGTCGACCGCGAAGCCGACGCCTCCGACCCCGACGAGCCGCTCTACTACTCCACCTACGGCGAGTGGACCAAAAAGGCCGGCTTCTCGCGCGCCCGCCTCGGCGACGCCCCCGAGGCCCTCGTCTGGGACGACGCCGCCTACGGCTCGTTCTTCGCCGGGCTCACCAAGGCAGAGGACGCCGACGTCTACACATTCCGCCGCGAGCGCTTCGACGACTCGCCCGACTTCTTCGTGGCCGGCGCGGACCTGTCGGACGCCAGGCAGGTCACCAGCACCAACCCCTTCCACGACGATTACGCCTGGGGTCGCACCGAGCTCATCGACTACGAGAACGAATGGGGCCGCCCGTTGCAGGGCGCTCTGGTGTACCCCGCCGACTACGAGGAGGGGCAGATCTACCCCATGATCGTCTACCACTACGAGATGCTCTCGCAGGGGCTGCACCGCTACGTCGTCCCCGACGCGACCAACTACTACAACGTCCAGGCCTGGAGCCAGGACGGCTACTTCGTCCTGCAGCCCGACATCGTCTACCGTGACCGGCGCCCGGGACAGTCCAACGTGGAGACGCTTCGTCCCGCCGTCGCCGCCGCGCTCGAGACCGGCATGATCGACCCCGACCGCGTGGGCCTGATCGGCCACTCCTGGGGCGGCTACCAGACCACCTTCTTCGTCACCCAGGACGACCTCTTCGCCAGCGCCGTGGCGGGCGCCCCGCTCACCAACCTGATGAGCATGTACCTCTCGTTCTACTGGAACAGCGGCGGCACCGACGCGCGCATCTTCGAGATCAGCCAGGGCCGCATGCAGGTCCCGTGGTGGGAGGACTACGACTCCTATCACGCCAACTCCCCCCTGCACCACATCCAGAACATGAACACCCCGCTGCTCATGATGTTCGGCGACAACGACGGCGCGGTCGAGTTCAATCAGGGCGTCGAGTTCTACAACGCGGCCCGCCGGATCGGCAAGGAGATGGTCCTGCTGGTCTACGGGGGAGAGAACCACGGCCTGCGCCAGGAGGCGAACCAGCGCGACTACCGCGACCGCATCATGCAGTGGTTCGCCCACTACCTCAAAGGCGAGCCGGCTCCGGACTGGATCACGAAGGGGCTGCCGTACATCGAGCAGCAGGACGGGCTGAAGAAGAAAAGGCGGCCGATCAGCTGAGGGGGGGGCGAAGGGCCTCCGCCGACGTTTCACCTGAAACGTTTTCGCCCAGGTGCGGGCAACCTGTACGCGGTCCCTACCGGCTGACGGGCCAGATCTGCACGTACTCGACGCCGAGGTCGTGGTGCGTCAGAAGTCGTCCGCCAGGGCTCCTCGACGCTTCGGTGGCCAGTGAAGTGCCCAAGGCATGTAAACGCGAGTTCACATGTTGACAAGTGGAGTTTACATACTCACCCCCGTACACGCCTCCACGCTTCCTCGTAGACATCCGCGCGCACGTCCAGGTAGCCGGGATACTCCTCTCGCGCGGCCTCCAATGCCGCCCGCTCCAGCGTCACCACCGCGACCGGATCGGTGGTCTCCAGGAGGACGTCGCCGGATGGCCCGATCGCGATCGAAGGGCCGCCGACCACGCCGCCGGACCGCGTGCCGGGCCGGTTGACCGAGATCACGTATGCGCAGCCGGTCACCGCGTTCGTGCGCAGGACCAGCTCCCAGCGTGGCCAGGTTTCGGGGGGCGTCGCGCGCGGGACCAGGATCACCTCCGCGCCCATGGCCCCCAACGCATTGCAGCCCTGCGGCCGGTTCGCGTCCGAGCAGATCTGGACGCCGATGCCCCAGCCGGCGAGCCGCGCGGGGGTGTGCAGGCGGTCGCCCGGCTCGTAGTGATGTGCCTCCCAATAGCCCTCCTCGTCGGGGAGGTGGATCTTGCGGTAGAGGAGGAGGGACTGGCCGTCGGCGTCGAGGAGGAGCGCGGCGTTATGGCGGCGTCCCGTGCCGGGGTCGCGGACGATCGCGCCGCCGAGGACCGCGAGCCCCGCGCGCCGGGCGGCTGCCGCGAGGAGGCGGTGGCGGGGGCCGTGAGGGTCCTCGGCGTCGGCGCGGGATGGTTGCCGGGTGAGAGGGGTCCAGGGGTTGAGGGGCAGTTCCGGCAGGACCGCGAGGGAGGCGCCGAGGTCGCGAGCCGCGCGGAGGCGGTCGTGGAGGCGGGGGGCGTCGTCGTCGTTCGGGAATGTGTCGGTGACGAGGGCGACGGTCAGGTGCGCTGGCGACATATGGAGCTTTCGCAAAATATGTAAAACAAACGTTACATTATGACAACACTAAATTACATTGTTTAGTATTTTCCGATGCAGTGCGGTGGACGCCTCGCCGAAGCAGCAGAACACAACCTTCGAGATCGATGGGTCGTCCGCCAGAAACGATGCGACGGTCGTGACCCCGATTCCGGCTGCTCGTTCGGGCGGGAAACCGTATACCCCGGTCGATATCGCGGGAAAGGCGACGCTCCCGAGACCGTGTTCGACCGCAACCTCCAGGCTGCGCCGGTAGCACCGGGCCAGGAGGCGGTCCTCGTCGGCGGTGCCACCGTGCCAGACGGGCCCGACCGTATGGATCACGTGCGTGGCCGGCAGACGATGGCCGCCCGTGATCTTCGCGTCCCCGGTCTCGCATCCTCCCAGCGTCCGGCATTCCCTGAGCAGATCCGGCCCCGCGGCGCGATGAATGGCCCCGTCGACCCCGCCGCCACCCAGCAGCGCGTTGTTGGCGGCGTTGACGATGGCGTCGACCTTCAGCCTGGTGATGTCGCCCTCGACTACGGTCATTCGG
The DNA here is from genome assembly GCA_965211905.1 of Longimicrobiales bacterium. Classification (GTDB taxonomy): domain Bacteria; phylum Gemmatimonadota; class Gemmatimonadetes; order Longimicrobiales; family Gaopeijiaceae; genus Bin94. Next base: position 2,108,410 of record CBDBTX010000003.1, on the reverse strand, counting down.
TCCCCAGCGGGCATCGGCGGCCTTCCCCGGTCCGGTAGTTTGCGCGATTGCCGATACATATACTGTATCCCCTTCCCGACCCCTCCATACCGGACGCTCCAGTATGTCGACACCGGAACACTGCCGCGCGCGCCGCAAGACGGCGGGTGAATTGCCGGGCGGGCATGTATCGGGCGGAGGCTGGTGGCGCATGGTTGCCGTCCTCGTCGTGCTGCCCGCCCACAACGCGTGCACCGAGTCGCCGCCCCCCGACGTGGAGGCCGACCCGGTCGTCGCCGCCGCGGCCCCGGAGGCGGTGGCATCCGGCTCCTCCGCCGTGGAGGATTCCCCGGCGGCCGCAACCGATGGCCTGATCGCTGGCGAGGAAGCCGCACCGCAGGACACCGCGGCGCCCTCTCCCCCACCTCCATCCCCCCAGGAGCTGCCCCAGCCCACGATCGACTCGCTCGCCGCTGCGATGGGTGCACTGGCCGAGGCGCAGCAGCTGATCCTCTCACGGCTCGACTCGATCGAGGCGGGCGTGCCTGCCGCCGCTCAGGCCGACACCGCGGGGACCGTGATCGAGGGACTCGTCATCGAGGAGGCGACGGACGAGGTGCGGGGGATCGGCATCGGGATCTTCTGGTCGCTCGTGGTGATTCTGGTCTTCCACTTCCTGATCCGGGTGGTGGTGTGGATTCTGGAGACGCTGGCGGAGCGGAGCGTGCGGCGGCGGCTGTCGTTCAAGTGGCTGATTCCGATCACGCGGATGACGCTGTGGGCGATCGCCACCTACCTGATCATCAACAACGTCTTCCGGGTCGACGCCCAGGGGATTCTCGCGGCCAGCGCGGCGCTCGGGGTCGCCGTCGGAATCGCGGCGCAGGACATGCTGAAGAACGTGCTCGGCGGGCTCATCGTCGTCTTCGACCAGCCCTTCCAGGTCGGCGACAAGATCCGTGTCGGGAAGAGCTATGGAGAGGTGGTGTCGATCGGGCTGCGCTCGACGCGGATCGTGACGGCCGACGACGACCTGGTGACCATCCCGAACGCGCAGGTGGTCGGGGAGCAGGTCGCCAATTCGAACGCGGGGCAGCTGAATTGCCAGGTGCTGACGGATCTCTACCTGCCCGGCCGGGTCGACGAGCGCAAGGCGAAGGAGATCGCCTTCGAGGCCGCGGTGACGTCGCAGTATGTCTTCCTCGGCAGGCCCATCGTGGTGCTGGTGCAGGACGACTTCCGCACCACCTTCGTGACGCGGATCAGGGTCCGGGCCTATGTGCTGGATCCTCGCTTCGAGTTCGTTTTCCAGAGCGACGTGACGGAGCGGGCGCGGGAGGGCTTTCGCGCGGCGGGGCTCATGCCGGAGGGTGACTGGTTTCCCTTTGTGGCGGAGTCGGGCGACGCGGCTGCTGCGGGTGGGGCCGGGGCGGGTGCGTCGTGAGCCGGGGATCCGCGGCCTCTGCTGAACGGAAGGCGAGCCCGGCGGGTGTCGGCGATGCCTTTGCCGAGGCCTGGGAGGGCTACGCGGAGGCGTGGGCTCCGCTGGGGCGAGCGTTGGAGGAAGCCGTCGCCGAGCATGAAGTTGCGGTGGGCGTGCTGGAGGCAGGTGGAAGCGGCGCGTCCGGCTTTGACGGCGAGGTCCCGGCCCGGTATCGCGAGCATGTTGCGACCGAGGTGCTGAACCGACTGTACACGGCGCTGACGGGCACGGCCATGGCCAGGGAGCTGGAGGCCGCACTGCACGTTGCGGCGGAGGGGGTGCGCGCGTCGCTGACGGGGATCGATGAGGCCGAGCGGCGCCGCGCCGAAGGGCTCGTGCTGCCCGGACAGCGGCGAGCCTTCCGGCTGAGCCAGCGGCACCGGGCCCTTTGGCTGGGCCGCCTCGAAAGGGCATGGCACGAGTGGGGCTCCGTGGCTCTCGCGCCGCCGCCTGATGGCGCGGACGGCAAGGACGGTACGGCCCCTGATGGTGCTGGAGAGGCACACCTGGCGGCCGCACGCGCGTTGCAGACCGCTCTGGTCGCGCTCACCGAGCAGGTCGGGCCGGTGAGTCGCGGCGCTCCAGAGAGGGAAGATGCTTCGACCGGGACCCTTCGCGCCGTGTTCGATGGGGTGGGGAGGCTCGCAAGGCGCGTGCGGGGTCGACTTGCCGGCACGGCCGGGGACCCGCGCGACATGGAGCTGGCCCGGCAATGGGATGCGTGGGCGGAGGAAGTGGCGACGCGCCTGGTGCTGTACCACGAGTTTCTCGGTCTTCGACGCGCGATCGATGGGATCGGGGATCGGGTGGTCCGGCAGTGGCGAGCAAGGGGTGCGGCCGTTGAGGCGATCCTGCGATCGATAGCCGGCGAGTTGGCTGCCGGCCGCGAGCGTGTCCTGCGACTCGGGAAGCGGGCCGGCGGAGGGAACGGATTCAGTGCCCTGCAGGATGCGCTGAGGGCCGAAAAGGACCGGACCGGCGAGCTGCTGCAGCGCGCGACCGACCCCCTGCCGATTCCGGCGGACTTCGTCGTCGGCCTGACTGACGACTCGGAAGAGGCGATCCGGTCGCTCAGCGAGCTCGCCGACGGCATTCCCGAAGCGGTCACCGTGCACGACGTGCCCGAGCCGGGCGACAGGCATCGGAAGCCCGGAGCCGACTCCCGTACGATCCGGTTGCGGGAAGCCGCTCTGCAGGCCTTCGACACGCTCCGCGTCGAGCGGATCCGCGCCGCGCCCTCCGTCACCGAGCAGACCATGGAGGACATCCGCACGGGCGTCGCCCAATTGCGCGAAGTATCGGCGTACGGCTACGAGGCAGCGGTCGCCGAACTGGCCGAAACTGTCGAGTCGGATCCGGCCGAGTCCGTGGGTCCGGTGACAACCGCGCTCTCCCGTGCGTTGGAACGGGTCGGGGACGAACGGCTCGCATTGCAGGACGCGATCGATCGCACGGTAGCCCGGCTGGATCGGGAGGTCGGTGCGGGTTTTCGGCAGCTCGTCCAGCGGGTGCTCGCCGACCGGCTGACGGCGGGCTACCTGGACGCCCGGTCCTATCTCACGGCGGAAGTCGCCGACGACCTCGACCGGTGGCGTGGCCGCGCAGCCGATGTGGTGCGCCGGGCAACCGGCGGTCTCCGGGCGGTTCGCCGGTGGTTCCAACCTCTGGCCGGAATCCTGGGGATCAGCCGCGAGACTCCTGCCGACACCGCCGGTCGCACCCTTGCGCGGGCCGACGAGATCGTCCGGAGCCTCCCCGTGGTATACCGTCGCCTCTTCGCCTTCGAGCCACTCACCGATTCCCGGCTGCTAGCCGGGCGGGGCGACGCGATGGCCGAACTCTCCAGCATCTTCGAGCGAAGGAGCGCGGGCGACTGCCGCTCGGTGCTGGTCGTTGCCGCACCCGGATCGGGGATCACGAGCTTTCTCAATATCGCCGCCGATCGCCTGTTCGGCGCTGCACGGGCCGCGGACGCGGTTTCACCAGGCGTCAGGGGTCGCTTTCGGGAGCGCATCCGTGAAGAACCCGACCTGGTCGCCCTGCTCGGCGTCTGGCTGGGCGTCGACGGGGCGGATGAACTGGACGGGCTCGCCGACCTGGTGATGGCGGCCCCGCCCGACCAGTTGCCGCGGGTTGTGGTCCTCGAGGGGCTCGAGCACCTGCACATTCGCGTCCAGGGCGGAGCGCAGCTGTTCGAGAACTTCCTGACCTTCATGTCGCGTACCGAGACCAGGATCTTCTGGATCGCGGGCCTGCCGTCGTCGGCGTGGCAACTGATCGAAAAGCGCTCGCGACCGTCGGTGGGCGATGTCGACCGCATGACCCTCGGCGCACTCGGGATCGACGACCTCAGAGAGGCGATCCTGGCCCGTCACCGCTTGAGCGGACTGCCGCTCCGGTTCGCGGAGCCGCAGCGCCGACAGGATGTCCTGCGCCAGCGGGCGCGCCAGCTGCGCGGTTCGGGCAGGCAGCAACACCTCGTCGAAGCGGACTATTTCCAGCGCCTGCACCGTGCGTCGCTGGGCTCGGTGCGCATGGCGATGTTCCACTGGCTTCGGTCGGCCGACTTCGACACCCTCGAGGGATCCCTGCTGGTGAAGCCGCTCGAGACGCTGACGCCGTTCATGAGTGCCCTCGACGTGTCCCAGAGCTTCGCGCTCAAGGCCCTGATGGATCACGGCACGCTCACGGTCGAAGAGTATTGCGCGGTCTCGCGCACCGAGCCGAGAGACAGCTATCACCTGTTCCGGGCCCTGGTCGACTTGAACGTCATCGAGATGGCCGGTGGTGCATCACCGCCGGAGCAAGACCCGGGAACCCCGGCGCGCTACCGAATCCGGCCACTCATGACGGGTGCGGTGGCTGCTCACCTGAGGTCTCTGAACATCCTTCACTAGGCCGGTCGCCACCCCGGTCCAGCAGTCCGCCGGCGAAGAGTTCGTCCATCGCCACCGAGTCCTGTGAGTCGGCGAGGCGCGGGTGATCGGCGGCGTTCAGGATGTCGGTCGCGCCGTCCGCGTTTCGAGCGAAGCACAGCACGGCCCCGGGCTCGGCCATTGTCAGCAGCGCCGGAGCGTGGGTCGAGACCAGAACCTGCGATCGCTCAAGGGACGAGAACGACTTGCGCACCGCATCGAGATGACTCGGATGGATCCCGTCTTCCGGCTCTTCCAGCATCAGCGTCCGTGCGATGTCGTCCCGGGCCGGCAGGTGCGCCAGCAGCGTCAGTGCCAGAAGGCGCAGGGTGCCGTCCGAGGCGATCCAGGAGGGAGTTTCGACGCCGGACGCGTAGCGCAGCACCAGGTAGGCATGGCGATCCTCGGGCCTTTCCACCACGTGCGCGGCTTCCAGACCGGCGACAGCAGCGCTGGCGCGGCCGAGCCACGCATCGAATTCGTGGCGATGCCGCTGGCGGAGACGTCGAACCACCCATGGCAAGTTGGAACCGTTCCGGGCGAGGTCGCGGGAGCCGTCCCGGGGCGGGCTCGGCTCCCGCATCGACGCCGGGTCGAGCATCAGCCGATGCACTCCGGTCTCCAGCGTCCGCCGGACATGCGTTGCCACCGGGAAGTTGGACGACTCCGGAAGGTTGCCCAGGGCGGCCCGGCAGCGTCCAAAGGCGATCGTGGTCACCCACCCCTTCCCCGCCTTTGGATTCGTCTCGACATAGAAGCTGTCGGTTCCCTCATTCGACTTCGCGAGCACCGTGCGCGACCCCGGCTTGCCCCCGCCGACCAGGATGCTCGCCGGCGGCTCGGGGGGATCCGGGAAGAGATCCCGCTGGGCGGAACGGGCGCGGTCCTTCCTTGGCCGCAGGATTCCCCGTTCGGAGCGGATGCAGGGCCCGTCGCCATCGTCTCCGACCGCCACCTGGTACCGAAACGTCTCGAAATCGGTTTCCGGCGGCATGAGAATCCGGAGATCCTCGGGAATGTCGAACTCGACGGCGAGTTCGAAACCCCCGTCCTGCTGCGGCCGCCCCCACACCAGGTCGGCAAAGCTGGCGCTGCGGTTCGTGACAGCGGCTTGGAGCCCATCCCGAACGAGTTCCGACAGGAAAGCGATCGCATCGCACAGCGTGCTCTTCCCGCTCGCGTTGGGACCGACGAGCAGGTGGTAGCGGTCCAGCGGGACATCGACGTACCGCAGGCATCGGTAGTTCAAGGCCTGAATGCGGCGTATCATCGCTGCCTGCTCCCCGTTGATCGTTTGCCGCCAACACGCTGCGCAAGCGGGAATCTTCCGGTGAATCCGAGCCTTCGTCAAACAGGCAGGGTCAGCAACCGCTCATGACCAATACGGCCTTCGGGTCGCGGTTGCGGGTCATGGGCGACCTGTTGATACGCTGCCGAGGGAGTGGGATTGACTTGCGGGCGGCGCTCAACGGAGGGAGTGGGATTGACCTGCGGGCGGCTGGCGCCGTCCTCGGTCGTCTCCGGCGTTCGCGCTTGATAGCGCAACCGCCTCCGGCGCGACAAGTTCGAACCCCATTCCCTCCAATCGCTGACGCTCAACGGAGGGAGTGGGATTCGAACCCACGGGTCCTTTCGGACGCCGGTTTTCAAGACCGGTGCATTGAGCCGCTCTGCCATCCCTCCAAGGGCGAAAGATGACGGAGTGAGGAGTTGGCTTCAAGCGTGGGGGCCAACGCTCCTGCGGAGTCGACCCGCTAGTGCCGGAAGAGCCTCCGCCCCGTGAACACCATGGCGATCCCGTGCTCGTCGGCCGCCTGGATCACCTCGGGGTCGCGAATGGACCCGCCGGGCTGCACGATCGCCCGGGCGCCGGCTGCGGCCGCGGCGTCGACCCCGTCCCGGAACGGAAAGAAGGCGTCGGACGCCAGGGCGCAACCGTCGAGTTCCGCGGCCAGGCCGACTTCGCGCGCCTTCTCGACCGCCAGGCGCGCCGAATCCACACGGCTCATCTGACCCGCGCCGATGCCGACCGTCGCACAGCCTTTCGCCAGCAGGATTGCGTTGGACTTCACTCCGGCCACCGCTGCCCACGCGAAGGACAGGTCGCGCACTTCGGAATCCGTGGGACGGCGCGAGGTGACAACCCTCCATGTCTCCTCTTCCCGCCCGAAGAACGGCGGGCTGGGGAGCGACTGGAACAGCACGCCGCCGTACACCGAGCGGAACGACCGCGCATCCGCGTGACCTGCCGCGCGCGCAAGGAAGTCTGCCGCGTCCGGGAACCGCAACAGCCGGATGTTCTTCTTCGCCGTGAGCACCTCCAGGGCTTCGGTGGTGAAGCCCGGCGCCACCACGCACTCCACGAACATCCCGCCGATGCCGTCGGCCGTTTCGCCATCCACGGGACGATTGACCGCGATCACCGAACCGAACGCCGAGACGGGATCGGTGGCCCGTGCCCGCTCGAACGCGTCGGCCAGCGCAGGGCGCACCGCGAGGCCGCAGGGTGTGGTATGCTTGACGATACACACCGCCGCTTCATCCGCAAACGCGAACGGAGCCAGGCTCAGAAGTGCACCGTCCAGGTCCAGGATGTTATTGTAGGAAAGCGCTTTGCCATGTAACTGTTCAAGTGATGCTATACCGTCACCACGTCCTGCCGCGGCATGGAAGGCCGCCTTCTGGGCGGGGTTCTCGCCGTACCGAAGAGGCTCAGGTCTACCCAGCTCCAGTGTGACCCGCTCCGCCATCGAATCGTCTCCGGCCCCCGCGCGGGTCTGGCCGCTCTCCTCCAACCCCTCCAGATACCCCGCGATCGCCCGGTCGTAGGCCGATATCTCGCGGAAGACCCTGGCTGCGAGTCTCCGGCGCAGCGCCAGTGCCTCCGCCGCCTGGCTGGCCGAATCCGACGCCGCAAGGACCGCCAGAACCGCCTCGTAGTCGCCGGGATCGACCACCACCCACACGTGGCGGTGACTCTTGGCGGCCGCCCGGATCAGCGTGGGACCGCCGATGTCCACGTTCTCCATGGCCAGCGCGGGCGTCACGCCGGGTGACGCGACGGTCTCGCGGAAGGGATAGAGGTTGACCGCGACGAGGTCGATCGGCTGGTACCCCTGCCGCGTGATCTCAGCCATGTCCCCGGGATGATCGCGGCGGCAGAGCAGTCCGGCGTGGATCGCCGGGTGAAGCGTCTTGACCCGGCCGTCCATCATTTCGGGATGACCGGTGACGGTCGCGACCTCGGTGACGGGCACGCCGCCCTCCGCCAGCGCGCGCGCCGTGCCGCCCGTCGACAGCACCTCCCACCCCTGCTCCGCCAGGGCCCGCCCGAACGCGACGATGCCCGTCTTGTCCGACACGCTCAGCAACGCTCTACGCCTGCTCACCCTGACCTCCCGAATGCATCGATGATCGACTGCCGCAGACTCGCGCCGTCAGCCGCCTCGCCTGCCCCCGGCCAGCGGAAGCGAGGCCGTGCTCCACTCTCGGGCCATCCGCTGGCCAGTGCCCGTGCAAGAGCGTCCGCCGCCGCCGGAAACAGGGCGTGCTCCACCTTCAGGACCCGTGCGGCCAGGGCGTCGGCGCTGTCTTCCGGGAGCACCGGCACGGGCCACTGAGCCAGGATCCTGCCCTCGTCGTAGCGCTCGTCCACGAAGTGGATCGTCGGTCCGGAGAGGGTTGCTCCGGATTGGAGGACGGCGTCGTGGACGCGGTGCCCGTACATCCCTCTGCCGCCGAAACCTGGAAGCAGCGCCGGATGAATGTTGAGGATCCTGTTGCGGTAGGCTCCACACACCGTGGCCGGCAGCAGCCTCAGGAAGCCGGCCAGCAGGATCCCCTGGACGCCGCGGCATTCCAGTTGCCGCAGGATCTCTGCGCCACAATCCGGCGCCGGCTCGCCGGCAGCACCGAAATCGACCCGGCACAGGGCTCGGTCCATGGCCCGTGCCCGCTCCTCGGCAACACAGCGCCGGTCCGTGATCAGCAGTTCGATGCGGTACGCCGCACCTTCGTCTTCGTGATCGAGCAGCGCCTGCATGTTGGTCCCGGATCCCGACGCAAGGACGGCCAGGGGTACGGCCATCACACCAGGTCGCCGCCGTACACCGGGACGAGGAAGGGATTGGTGCGCTGTTCGTGCCCCACCGTGGTCTCGGGTCCGTGGCCGGTGTAGAGGCGGGTTTCCGGCGGCAGCGTGAGCACGGTCCGGTGGATCGAATCGATCAGGACGCGGTAGTCGCCGCCGGGAAGGTCGGTTCGGCCGATCGACCCGAAGAAGATCACGTCGCCGACGATCGCGACGGGCTCGGTCGTGGAGACGAAGATGACGTGCCCCGGCGCGTGACCCGGAGCAAAGACGACTTCGAACTCGGAGCCTCCGAAGGTGAGGTTCTTGCCGGGCACCAGGTCGATGTCGGGGGGAGGCTGCTCTTCGAAGGGGACGCCGAACGCGGCCGCCTGCGACCAGATGTTGTCGTAGAGAATCCGGTCGGCGGGATGAAGATGGATCGGGGCCCCCGTGGCCTCCCTTGCGCGCGCCACGCCCTCGATGTGGTCGAGGTGCGCGTGCGTGAGCAGGATCGCCGCCACGTCGAGCCCGCGTGCCTGGGCGGCGGCCAGCGCTTCAGGTGTCGCGGCTCCGGGGTCTACCAGAACGGCCGTGCGGGCATCGTCGCAGACCACCAGCACGGTGTTCTGCATGAAGGCGCCCCCGGTGAAGGTGAGGATCTCGATGGTTCGCCTAGCCGTCCGTGGACGGTGCCGGAGGGATTCCGCCCACCGCTACACCGTGAAGGAGCTGCCGCAGCCGCAACCGCCGGTGGCCTGCGGATTCCTGAAGGAGAACCCGGATCCCATCATCGAGGTCACGTAGTCGATCTCGATCCCCTCGAGGTATTGCGCGCTGAAGGGGTCGACGAAAATCCGGATCCCGGATCTTTCGAAGACCTCGTCGTCCCCCTCGGGGGCCTTGTCGATATCCACGCCGTATTGGAAACCGGAGCAGCCGCCGGGAAGCACCGAGACCCTGAGTCCGGCCTCGGGGCTGTCGGCAAACTCCTCGAGGAAGCCCTCGACTTTCCGTGCGGCTTCGGGAGTCAGTGTCATGTCCATCGCATCTATCCTGCACTTCAAGCGTTTCTGCATGGTCCGGCAATTGCCGGCACTAAAAGCTATTTGTGACGCGAAACGGGGTCAACGAACCTCGCGGCGACGGATGAACTCCGCCGCCGCGGCCAGGTCGTCCACGACCGGAAACTCGTCTTTGAGGGCCGCTTCGTGCGCGCGGCCGTGGCCGGTTCGCACAAGGATGCCCGTGGCTCCGAGGTCCCTGGCCGGGATCACGTCGCTGCGCTTGTCGCCGACGAGGTAGGAGCCTGCGAACGCCAGTCCCAGATCGCGGGCGGCCCGGCGGTACATGACCCGGCTGGGCTTGCGGCAGGTGTTTCGGGGATCGCCGCCCGGAGCATCCGGACAGAAGTAGGTTGCGTCGACCGCGGTGCCCGCCGCGGCGAGCTGGCGGTCGGTTTCGGCGGCCACGCGACGGTAGTCTGCAAGGGTGTAGAGCCCCCGCCCGATGCCCGATTGGTTCGTGACCACCACCACGGCGAATCCCATGCCCTGCAGCTTCTGCAGTGCCTCGGCGGACCCGGGGATGAGGTTGACGTGCGCCGGATCGGCGACGTAGTGCCGGTCTTCGATGATCGTGCCGTCACGATCGGCGAAGACGGCTCTGCGAGGCATCAGCTCCCCCCGGAGCCCCCGGGCCGCGCCGAGACCGAAGCGCCGAGGGCGGCAAGCGCCGCCGCGACGACCGAGTCCTCTTCCGGCGCCACCGTTCTCAGGTCGAGGAAGATGCGCCCCCTGCGCCGCCGCGCGATGACGGGGGGCGTATGGTCGCGCAGCCGGGACAGCCACCTTTCGGCTTCCTCCCCCGCACCCAGCGAGATCATGGCGCTGGGAATCCGCGCGTCGGGGAAGGTGCCGCCGCCCACCAGGGACTCCCCAGCCACCACCTCGGCCCGCAGCGCTCGCCTCAGCCCCGCCCCCCGCCCCGTCACCGCGGCCAGCACGGCCTCCGCCCGGCGCACCAACTCCTCGCGCGGCGCCCCGATCATGCGCAGCGCCGGGATGCGCTCCCGGGCGCGGCCGGGATCCCGGTACAGCGTCAGCGTCGCCTCGAGCCCCGCCAGCGTGACCTTGTCGCACCGCAGCGCCCGGCACAACGGGTGCGCCCTCGCGCGGGCCACCGCGGCACTCGTCCCGGCGAGCAGCCCGGCCTGCGGTCCTCCGAGGAGCTTGTCCCCCGAGAAGGCCACCAGCTCGACTCCGGCCGCGACACTGGCCCGCGGCGACGGTTCGCGCGGCAGACCCAGCGCCTCGGCGTCCACCAGCAGCCCCGACCCCAGGTCGTGGATCACCGGTATGCCGCCCGCGGCTCCGATCTCGACCAACTCCTCCAGCGCCGTCTCTTCGGTGAATCCCGAGATCGAGAAGTTGGAGCGGTGGACCTTGAGGATCGCGCCCACATCGCCACCCGAGACCGCCCGCTCGTAGTCGGCGCGGCGCGTCCGGTTGGTGGTCCCCACGGTGACCAGGCGCGCGCCCGCCGCCTCGACCACCTCGGGAATGCGGAAGCCCCCGCCGATCTCGACCAGTTCGCCGTGCGACACGGCCACACCCCGGCCCGACGCGAAGGCGGTCAACGCGAGCGCGACCGCCCCGGCGTTGTTGTTGACGGCCAGCGCGTCCTCGGCGCCGGTGAGTTCCCGGATCAGGTGGACGCAGTGGTCGTAACGGGAGCCGCGGCGTCCGCTCTCCAGGTCGAACTCGACGTTGCCGTAGCCCGCCGCGGCGGTCATTGCGCGCCGCGCTTCGGTCGCGAGCGGGGCTCGCCCCAGGTTGGTGTGCAGCACGACGCCGGTCGCGTTGACGACCCGCCGCAGCGACGGGGTCTGCGCGCGGGTCACCTCGGCGTTCACGAGCGCCGCGAAGCCTTCGTCGTGGGTGGGGACCGGGAGTCGGCCCCCACGCATGTCCTCCAGCAAGGCGCGCACCCGGTCCGTGATCCAGGGCCGGCCGTAGGCAGCGATCAGCTCATGGCACCAGGGGCGGTCCAGCAGACGATTTACACCTGGAATCGAACGGCGGGGATCCTGCGAGGCCATATCGGGTCAGTGCCGCCGGCGGTGTGGGCGATCGCGGATCCCCGGCCGGGGCTCGCGGCGGCGGCGGGGAATCGGAGTCGGGCGCGACGAGCCTGCCGCCAGCTGCGGGCGCGCGAGTGGCGACCTGGCCCACGCGGTATCTGGACCAGCCCGAGAGGTATCGGGTCCCGTTCGTGTGGTATCGGGACCGGCAGTCGTGGTGTCCGGGCCTGCCGTGATCGTGTCGGTCCCCGCCCCGGCGGTATCCACGACCGGGACTGAATCTCCGGCTTGAACCGAATCCCCAACCTGCAGGGAGTCACCCACCTGCAGCGAGTCGGCAACCGCCGTGCTGTCCGCGCTCGTCGTGTCCGGAGGCGGCAACTCCCACAGCACCACCGCCTGCCCGCCGCCGCCGGTCGTCTGATAGATGTTTACAACGTTCCCCACCGACGCCTCGTACGGGGTGCCGCGAACCAGCGATTCCTCCAGCACCCCGATCAGGGTCTGGGACGGCAGCAGCAGCCCGGAAAGTCCGCTCGGAGGAGCTTCGAGGCTGTCGGCGGCCTCATCTTCCTCCTCCGGCGGAGGCGGCTGCTCCCCGGCCGCGAGCAAGGAGTCCGTCAGCGCCTGCGCCTCGGCACGCGCGATCGAGTCCTGCACTTCGCGCTGCCAGCGGTCGTACTCGTGCTGGTGAAAGAACCGTACCGAAATGGTGTCCTTCCCGGGCGGCACGGTGATCGTGTCGGCGGGATCGACGACGGTAGAGTCTCCCACTGTCACGGCCAGGACCGTGTCGCCCGGCTCGCCGGGCTCCGCGGCCTCTTCCGTCTCGCCAGGGGCCTCGGGGTTCGCCTCCACCCCCGCCGGAATCGTGTCGGCGGGCTCCGGCGCCTCGACAGCGTCGGGCGGCCGGTCGTCCCCGAGCGTGTCCGCGACCGTCGTGGTATCCAGCAGCCGCGCCAGGATCAGCCGGCCCTGGAAGACGACGCCGGGCATCTGCGGCTCGAGGTAGTCGTCGAACTCGAAGGTCAGCGTGACCGAGTCATCCACGTTGACGCTCGCCAGGCGGGCCGGCGTGGTGTCCGGCTCGATCAGCGACAGGATCGTGAAGCTCGTGTCGGGCGACGCGGTCAGCTCGGCCGAGGTCGCGGCCGACTGGGGCTCGGACTCGCCGACTTCGCCGTCCCGGTCGCGGTCCTGCCAGGCGAGCAGCTCATAGGGCGCTTCCGGCACGTAGCGCAGGGAAAAAACGCCGTCGGCACCGGTGAAGTTCCAGTGAACGAGCGTATCGGCCTCACCGCGAAAGCGCGCCTGCACGCGCACATCGGGCGCGGCCTGGCCGGTGATGCGGTCTTCCACCATGCCCGCGACGACGTTGGGCACGAACTCCTCCCCGGTCGAGAGGACCAGATCGAAGGGGTCGCGGAGCCGGTTGCCGAACATGTCGTTGATGACCGGGAGGACGGTGACCCGATAGAGCCGATCCGGTGCCAGCCCCTCTTCGGCCTCGATTGAAATGGCGTCCCGGCTGTGGCGCACCCGAATCGCCCCGAGAGACGGTGAAATGACCACGGAGTTGTTCAGCTGTCCGGCTGAGGGCCGCTCGCTGATCCGCTCGTTGAAGCGGAAGTAGAACTCCCGCACGCCGGGCTCGATCGCCGCGAAGGTGTCGGGTACGGTTTCGATCACGACGGGTGGCGTGAGGTCCTCCGGTCCCCCCGGGGGAGCTTCCGGCCTCGCGCAGGCCGTAGCCGCAAGCAAGGTCGGCAGTCCGGCAAGCGGTGCAGCGAGACGCGGATGCATCGCCGCTCGAACACCACGGGGATTCTGTCCACGGGCTGCCAACATCGCCCTGCAACCGCGGATCACGACCGCTGCCCTGCCAAAGATGTCAACTTCTCTTGCAATAGTGTAAACTGAACTTTACATGTTGCCAGCTTCTCCCGTTCCCGCTCCACCACGGCCGCCGGTGCGCGGGTCACGAAATTCTCGTTGGCCAGCTTGGTCCGCATCCCCCGCATGCGGCCCGCGAGGCGGTCGGCTTCGCGCTGCAGACGCTCCCGTTCGCGCGCAATGTCGATCAGCCCCGACAAGGGCATGAAGAGCTCGGTGCCGTCCCGCATCACCGCGCTGGCACCCGCCGCTGCCGGGGGCGCGGGATCCGTTTCGATGCTCCCGATGCGGGCGAGGCGGCGGAGCACCTCTTCCCGGGCTTCCAGCAGGTCGCCCTTGCCGTCTCCCGTAGCGTGGAGCACGACCTCCCGGCCCTCTCCCACCCCGTATTCCTTTCTCATCCCCCTAACCCTCACCACCAGCTCACGCAGCCAGTCGAAGTCGGCCTCCGCCTCGGCATCGACGTACCGCGCGTCCGCCACGGGCCATGGAGCCACGATGCACGGACCGGCCCTCTCGTCGGACGCGGGCAGCAGACCGCGCAGCTCCTCGGTCACGAACGGCACCAGGGGGTGAAGGAGGCGGCAGATCGTATCGAGCACGTGGACCAGCACCGAGCGGGCGGCGTCGCGCCCGGGACCGCCGGGCCGCAGCCGGTGCTTGACGCACTCCAGGTACCAGTCCGCGAACTCGCCGCGGAAGAAGTCGCGCATGAACTCGGCGGCGCCGTGGATGCGGAAGCCCTCCAGCTCCTCGCTGGCGCGCCGGACGGCATGCTGCTGCCGCGAGAGAATCCAGCGGTCTTCGAGAGCGAGGTCGTCCCTCACCTCGCTGAGCGGCGCCACGGGATCGTCGCCGAGGCTCATCAGGGCGAAGCGGCCCGCGTTCCAGAGCTTGTTGACGAAGTTGCGTCCGGGCGAGAACGCCGCTTCGAGATCGTTGTGGTCGAGACGGATGTCGGCGCCGACCCCCGCGCTGGCGATGAGGGTGAAGCGGAGCGCGTCGGCGCCGTACAGCTCCACCACCTCGAGCGGGTCGATCCCGTTGCCCAGCGACTTGGACATCTTGCGGCCCTGGATGTCGCGCACGGTGCCGTGGAGATAGACGCGCGTGAACGGCGTGTCCCCCATGGCGTGGTAGCCCGACATGATCATGCGGGCCACCCAGAAGAAGAGAATCTCGGGCGCCGTCGACAGGGTGTGCCCCGGGTAGAAGGCCCTGAGATCGTGCGTCTCCTCGGGCCAACCGAAGACCGAAAACGGCCACAGCCACGACGAGAACCAGGTGTCAAGGACGTCGGGGTCCTGCTCGAGCGCCGTCCCGCCACAGGCCGTGCAGGCGTCCGGATCCTCGCGGCAGGCCATCACCTCGCCGCAGTCGGCGCAGTACCATACCGGGATGCGGTGGCCCCACCACAGCTGCCGCGAGATGCACCAGTCGCGGATGTTCTCCATCCAGTTCTCGTAGACGCGGGTCCAGCGGTCGGGGACGAAGGTGACCGTGTCGTCGCGGGAGGCTTGCAACGCCGGGCGGGCCAGCGGTTCCATGCGCACGAACCACTGCTCGCTCAGCCTGGGTTCGACCACGGTGTCGCAGCGGTAGCAGAGCGGGATGGCGTGGTCGTGGTCGTCGCGGCCGGCGAGGAGGCCGTCGCGTTCGAGCGCCGCCACCACCGCCGTGCGCGCCTCTTCGCGCGTCATCCCCCGGAAGGCCGCCGGCGCGTTCTCGCTCATTACCGCGCGCTCGGTCATGACGTTGAGGACCGCGAGGCCGGTGCGCGACGCGATGTCGAAGTCGTTGGGGTCGTGGGCGGGGGTAACCTTGACCATGCCAGTGCCGAATTCGGCGCTCACGTGCGGGTCGGCGACCACGGGGATGGTGCGGCCCGTGAGCGGGAGCTCGACCTCGGCGCCAATGAGCGGGCCGTAGCGGGGATCGCCCGGATTGACCGCGACGCCGGTGTCGCCGAGCATCGTCTCGGGACGGGTGGTGGAGACGGTGAGGTGCCAGCGCCCGTCGAGAAGCCGGTCGATCGCCGTCGCCCCGGCGGCGCGCGCCGCCGCCGCGGCGTCCTCGTGACCTGTGAGCAAGGGGTAGCGCAGGTGCCAGAGCGATCCGCGCGCCTCCGAGCCCTCGGCCTCTTCGTTCGAGAGCGCTGTGAGGCACCGGGGGCACCAGTTGATGATGTACTCGCCCCGGTAGATCAGGCCGTCCTCGTACAGCCGCACGAAGATCTCTCTGACGGCGCGAGAGAGACCCTCGTCCAGGGTGAACCGCGCGCGCGTCCAGTCGCAGCTGCAGCCGATGGCCTTGAGCTGCCCGAGGATTCTGTCGCCGGTGTCGCGCACATGTTCCCACACGCGTTCGACGAACGCCTCGCGTCCAAGATCGTGGCGGGTCATCCCCTCGGCGGCCAGGCGCTTCTCGACGACGTTCTGGGTCGCGATCCCCGCGTGGTCGGTGCCCGGCACCCACAGCGTCACCCGGCCCTGCATCCGGCGCCAGCGAATCAGCACGTCCTGGATCGTGTTGTTGAGGCCGTGGCCCATGTGCAGCACCGCCGTGACGTTCGGCGGCGGGATCACGATCACGTACGGTTCGCCGCCCCGCTCCACATCGCCCGCCGAGGCACCGAAATGGCCGCCCTCCTCCCACAACCGCAGGATGCGCGACTCCACGGCGCGCGGATCGAAGGTCTTGGGAAGCTCGGTTCCCGGGGGGCTTGCCGGCGTCAAGGGACGATCTATCGCCGTCTGCGTGCGCTGGACGTGGTATCGGGATCGGCCACGGCCGCCCGTTCCCGTTCGGCCTGCTCGCGCGCCCTCTGCGCTTCCCTGCGCATGCGCATCACCTCGATCCGCTCCCTCCAGCTCATCCGCGCGGCGAGCGTGCCCGCCGCGCGATCGATGTCGGCCATGCGGAAGGCCCAGTCGGCCCGGTCGCCGTTGTAGTCCGGCGGCGGCCCGAAACCGAACGGCAACGGAATCTCGGTGTCCCCGAGGTGGATCTTGCCAGGCGAAACGCCCCACTTGTTCCCGTCGGCGTCGGTATGCGTCCAGTCAAGGGACTGTGCCAGCCGCTCGGCCTCGGCAAAGGCGGAGTCGTTCGCGTCTTCGATGGCGGCGGCGAGCCGGAGGCGCAGGATCTCGTCCGGCGTGGGCGCGACGAGCGCCGGATCGATGGGTTGCCACAACCGCGGATCTCCGTTCCCGATGCGCAGGCGCTCGGCCGCGGAGCGGTACCGACCCGGGATGTAGACCTCGAATTCATCTCCGATATCAGGTCTTTCGGGAGCGATGTCGGGCGCTTCCGGGTCCTCGATTTCGACCGGGTCGGTGGGTTCCGCCACTTCGGCCGGCGTCACCTCGACGATCTCCAGCATGCGCATTCCGCCGACCTCGCGCACCGCCGGGATGATGAGCCCCCCGGGACGATCCGGCCGCACCCCGGCGAAAAACGGGTAGATCACCACTGCCAGGACATGTACCAGCGCCGACAGCGTCAGGCCGGCGAACAGGGGCCGATTGCTCGGCCGGCGTCCGCCGCCGCCGTGAGGCGGGCGGCGCTGATCTGATGCCTGTCGCGTCATCTGACTTCCTGTCCCGTCAGTCGGGAACGGTTCCGGCCGCGCCTCAGTGGGCCGGGGCCAGCGCGTCGCCTCCTTCTACCGGATTGCGCACCGACGAGCCGCACGAGAGCGACACCTCGACCACGTCGCCGGCCGACAGCGGCCCGACGCCCTCCGGAGTCCCCGTCGCGATGAGGTCGCCGGCCTCGAGGGTCATGACGTGGGAGATGAAGCTGACCAGGCGGCTGAGCGAAAACACCATCTGGCCCGCGCTGCCCTGCTGCCTCACATCCCCGTTGACCCGCGTGGTAACGGTCAGTGTGTCAGGTTCGACTTCCGCCGCGTCGACAACGTTGCCCAGCGGGCAGAAGGTATCGAGCCCCTTGGCACGCGTCCATTGGCTGTCCTTCCGCTGCAGATCGCGCGCGGTCACGTCGTTGACGGCGACCACCCCGCCCACATAGCTCCACGCGTCGGCTTCGGAGACGCGTCTGCAGCGCCGCCGGACCACCAGGCCGATCTCGCCTTCGTAGTCGACCCGCCCGACATCGGGAGGCACCCGCACGGCGCCGCCCGCGGGGATGACCGCCGAGGGAGGCTTCATGAAGATCAGCGGCTCGCTGGGAACGTCGCTGCCCAGCTCCGCCGCGTGGTCGGCGTAGTTGCGCCCCACGCACACGATCTTGCCAGGCCGGTCCGCCGTCATCGGCCGCTAGTCCGTGGGGCGGGAGTGGATGGCCGTGCCGATCAGCGCCCCGGTGCCGGCAACCCCCAGGAAACAGGTGATGACCGTCCACCAGAATCCCACGTCGCCGTGCCCGCCCGCCCATCCGATCGATGCGGTCTGGAAGGATTTCGCGGCCAGCGAAAGGAGGAAGAGACCAGCAAGGAATCCGAGAGCCTTCTTCATTGCGTTTCACCGGTGTTGAAAGGCGAGTGATGGTCCGCCGGTACGGTGCGATACCGGGACCGGCTCATGCGCCATGCCGTTAGGAATCTCACCGAGGGCGGGCACTGCGGCAAGGCGGCGCGGCGGTGGTGCCCGGCGTCGCCGCCGCTACCGCGAACCTCCCAAGCCTGCTCTCGAGTAGAACTCCATCACCCTTGCCTTCACCACGTCCCACGGTCCGTTGACGAGTGGCATCGGGGGCAGCGCCTCGCGGATCGTGCGGCCGTACCGCTTCGTGAGCAGCCGGTCGTCGAGGAGCAGCACGGCGCCCCGGTCCGTTCGGGTCCGGATCAGCCGCCCGATCCCCTGCTTGAGCCGCACCGCCACGTCCGGCACCATCAGCCCCCAGAAGGGGTTCTGGCCGCGCGCGGTCATGGCTTCGACCCGGGCCTCGGTGATGGGTTCGGTCGGCACCCGGAAGGGCAGCTTCTGGATCACCAGGGCACGGAGCGGGCGGCCGGGCACGTCGACGCCCTCCCAGAAGGAGGCCGTACCGAGGAGCAGCGCGGATCCGGAGCGGGTGAAGCCCCGGAGCAGCGTGGAGCGGTCCGCTTCGCCCTGGACGTAGAGGGCCCAACGCGCCTCGGCGCCCCGCTTGCGCAGGCCGGTCGCAACGGCCCGCAGCGCCGCGAACGAGGTGAACAGCGCGAAGACGCCGCCGCCGGTGATCTCCGCGACCTCGTAGACGATCCTGGCGGTAGCGTCGTCGTAGGACTCTCCGCCGGCGGCGGCGCCGCGGCGCGGCAGGCCGGTGGGGACCACGAGACAGCTCTGCTCGGCGTGGTCGAAGGGAGAACCGAAGACGGTCTCGGCCACCTCGAGGTCTTCGTGGGTCCAGTCCGCAGCCGCGTCTTCGAGGGGGCCGGCGTCGGCGAAGATGTCCGGCGAAGCCGCTTCGGCGTGCGCCCCCAGCCCCAGGCGTCCCTTCAAGTAGCCGAAGTCGCCGCCTACCGCCATGGTGGCCGAGGTAAGCACTCCGGTGTCGATGTTCGCAAACAGGTGTTCGGCGAGGACCGGGCCCAGGTCCACGGGAGCGGCCGACAGGGCGAGGTTCCGCACGCCTCGCCTTCCGGATCGCCGCAGCTCGACCCACCGGACCATCGGCCGTTGACCTCCGCCCGGGAGGAGGCAGAGCCGGAGCGCGCGCTGGATCCTGCCCAGCCGGTTTCCGCTCGCCCGCAGGTCGAGGAGCCGGCCCTGGAGTTCGGATTGGAGTTCCTCGTCCTCCCCCAGTTGCTCGACCAGAACCTCGAGTTCGCGCTCCAGGTCCGCGAGGAGGAGCAGCACGCGCTCCAACGCCTCGCCGATCGCGGGGTCGTCGGCCGGTTCCGGGGTGGCCGGGGCCTCGGGCCGGGCCGGACGCCCCAGGCGCAGGCTGCCTCCGTCGGCGTTGGCGTCGGCCCAGGGCTCCATGAGGTCGAAGAAAGCCGTGAACGCGTCGCGCAGGGTGCCCGTCAGGGCGCGGGTCCGGCTGCCGATCCGCTCGCTCAGGCGCCGGGCCGAGATCGAGGTTCGCGCCGCCTTGAGCACGGCCTCGACCGAAGCCAGGATCCCCTTGCCGCCCCGGTCCAGGCGGGCCAGCACCCGGAACATCCCGACGCGCGTGGCCTCGGCGCCGAGCCGGGGGGTGGCCGCGTCCTCCATGTGGTGCGCCTCGTCGAAAACGACACGCCTGTAGGGTGGCAGCACGGCCCCGTCGCTGAAGTTGTCGGTGACGATCCGGATCGCCAGGTCCGAGAAGAACAGGGCGTGGTTCACGATCACCAGATCGGCCGAGGCTCCGGCCCGGCGCGCGCGCTGGTAGTGGCACTGCTGGAAAAAGGGGCACTTGGCCCGCAGACAGGCGTCGGTCTCGCTGCGCACCTCTTCCCACACCTCCCGCGCGGGCGAGAAGGACAGGTCGCCCAGCGAG
The DNA here is from genome assembly GCA_965211905.1 of Longimicrobiales bacterium. Classification (GTDB taxonomy): domain Bacteria; phylum Gemmatimonadota; class Gemmatimonadetes; order Longimicrobiales; family Gaopeijiaceae; genus Bin94. The sequence goes on along the minus strand of CBDBTX010000003.1, from coordinate 2,088,560 downwards.
CCGTCCTCGGTCGTCTCCGCCCACTCCACCAGCGCCGCCAGCTCTGCCGACCGGTCGTCCGGAAACAGGCTCGGCGCGGACTCGGCCGCAAGGTGCGCCCTCCGTATCGAGATGTAGTTCCCCCTGCCCTTCACCAGCGCCCATTTCAGCTGTTCGCCAAGGACCCCGCTGACGATCTCCAGGTCCTTGCGGACCAGCTGCTCCTGCAGGTTGATGGTGTTGGTGGACACGATCGTCCTCTCGCCGTTCGTCACCGCCCAGCGCGCCGCCGGCACCAGGTAGGCGAGCGACTTCCCCGTGCCCGTCCCCGCCTCCACCAGCCCGATCCCCCCCTCGTTGAACCGCTCCCCCACGAACCGGAGCATCTCGCGCTGGCCGCGCCGGTCCTCGTAGCCGGGCATCCGCGCCAGCGGCCCGTCCGGGCGAAGCAGCCCGGACAGCTCGTCCAGCTCGAGCGGCTCGATCCGGCGCGGCTCCGGCGGCTCGACCACCACGTACATGCGATCCGCGGCGTTGGTGACGATCGCCGTCCCCACCCCGCGCTCATAGACGCTGGAGGCCACCGCCAGGTCGGCGTCGGAGGGTTCCAGCAGCCCCGACGGGTGGTTGTGGATCATCACCGAGCCCTCGCGGGCGTCGCGCGCGGCGGCGAGCACGGCCGAACGGTTGCCGCGGGCCACGGCGCGCGGGTCCACAATCACGCGCGAACGCGTCACCTCGGCCAGAAAGGAGACTTCCCGGCCCCCGGCCCGGGTCACTTCGTCGCGAATCGCCCGCGCGGCCTCCGGCGCCAGCCGCAGGGGATGCGACGTCACGTCTTCAGCTTCTTCTTCTTCGCAGCCGGGAACAGCACGTTGTTGAGGATGAGCCGGTAGCCGGGAGAGTTGGGGTGCAGCTCCAGGTCCGTCGGAGGATCGCCGATCTGGTGCTCGGCGTCCTCCGGGTCGTGTCCGCCGTAGTAGGTCCAGGTCCCCTCGCCGAGGTTGCCGTGGATGTACTTGGCCCACGCCCCCTCGACGCCGAGCTTGACGACCCCGGGCTTCAGCCGGTCGACCGCGAATGATGTCGTCAGTCCGTAGAAGTCGGAGAGCACCGACTCGTGGCTCTGCGTCAGCATGGCCGGCACCGGATCGAACTTGGCGGAGAAGTCGAAGAGGGTGAACGCGCCCAGCTCCTGCTTCCACGGCGTATTGACCTGGTGCCCGTCTATGTCCGAAAACGCATTCACCGACGGCGCCACCTGGATCTCGGCGTCCTGGAAGGCCATCGCGAGCCCCCAGTCCACCTTGGAGCCGGCGTCGGGGTCGGGCGGCGTGCCGTCCGAATAGGCCGCGGCGATGTCCACGGACGCGGCTGCCAGCGCGAGTTCCAGCGTCTCGGGCGCCGAGCACATCGCAAAGAGGAAGCCGCCCCCTTCGACGTACTCGCGAATCCTGAAGCTCACCGCCTTCTTGAGCGCTGGCACGTTCGCAAACCCCAGCGCCTGCGCCGCCTCCTCGTTGCGGGCCACCTCCTCCTCCAGCCAGGGGGCGCCCGCATAGGTGATGTAGAATTTCGAATACTGCCCGGTGAAATCCTCGTGGTGGAGGTGCAGCCACTCGAAGTCCTCGAGGCCGCCGTTGATCACCTCATCGTCCCAGATCTTGTCGTACGGGATCTCGGCGTAGTCCAGCGCCATCGTCACCGCATCGTCCCAGGGCGCGCTGTTGGGCGGCGTATAGATCGCGATCCTGGTCGCCTTCTCCAGCACCACCGACTCCATGTTCGACGTCGCGACGATTCCGCGAATGCGCGCCTCGTCCGCCGCTCCGACGGGCTGGACGGTCACGCCCATCAGCGCCGCCGCCCTGCGCGTCCCCTCGGTATCGGGCAGCAGAAACGAGCCCCCCTGGAAGTTGAGGAGCCACTCCGCCCTCCCGTCCTGCTCAAGCACCCGGTAGGTGAGCCCGTAGGCCTTCAGGTGGTTGGACTGGCTGCGGTCCATGGGGACGAGAAGGAGCTGCGCGGCTGTCTTCTCCGCTTTGGCGGCGGCGGTCGCCATCACTGCTGCCGCCACCACACATCTGGCCCAGCGGGTCATCGGGAACCTCCCTCCTGGATTCTCCTCAACTCCCGGCGCGCGCCCGGCACGACGGGACTGTCAGGCCGGCTGACGATCAGTGCCTCGAGAATGCGCACCGCCTCGTCGCGGCCGTCCGGCTCGGCCGCCACCGCACGGGCGAGCCTCAGCGCCGCTTCGGCGAACTCTCGCGCGTCGGGGTACTCGGCGACGATGCGCCGCCGAAACTGCGCCGCCTCGCCCGCGAGCTCCGCCTCATCGGCCGCACGCGCGCCCTGCGCCAGAATGGCCGCCCGGTCCTGCGCGGGCACCGCATCGATGCGCTCCTGCACGGCGAGCACGCCGTCCTCCGCGTGGCCCCGGTGCCGCGCAATGGCCACCTCGGCCGCCAGCGCCCCCCCGGGAGGGGTCAACTCGCTCAGCGCGAGGGTCAATTCGAGGATCTCGGTCGCGTCGGACGGCTCCAGCTCGGGGAGAGAGGCCTGCAGTGCGGCGATGCCTTCGGGGAATGCGCCGCCTTCGAGGAGCAGAAACGCCCGCTCCAGCGCCGCCCCAGGGCCCTCGATCCCGCTCAGCACCTCCATCGCTTCCTCGCGCAACCCGCGTCCCAGCAGGCGCGAAGCGAGCGCGGCGGAGAGCGCGTCGAGGTCGGAAGACTCCGGGAATTCCTCGCGGAATGCGGCGAGGGCCTCGGCGGCGCCCTCCACCTCCGGCGCAGCCACCTGGATGCGCAGTTCCTCGGTCCAGGCCGCGCGCCGCGCCTCCGAGCCCACGCTATGCGACTCCGTGATCCTGCGCTGGGCTTCGAGCGCGACGGCGGTGTCACCGGCCGCCAGCGCCGCATCCGCCAGGCGCTCGTCCGTCGACCGCGCCTCCGCGGGGTCCACGGTCATCTCCCGGAGGCGGGCATAGGCCCAGAGGGCGCTCCGGTCCCGCCCGTTGTCCTCGGCCTTGCGCGCGAACCCGTTGAGGAAGCCTCGCGCCTCGCGGTCCCCGAGCCGGTCAAGCGCGGCGGCGGCGAACGACACGGCGGCGTCTTCGAGATCCTCGCGCAAGGCTAGCTCGGCCCCCGCCTCCAGACGGGTCACATTGGTTGGCTCGCTTCCCAGCGCGGCGACGATCCGCGCGGCCGCCGCCCCGGCGTCATCGCCCAGGTCCTCGACGCGGCGGAAGACCGCGCTACTCCGGGCTCGGTCCCGCCCCAACGCCTCCGCCCACGACTCGGCCGCATCGTCGAGGCGCCCCGCGGCGACGTACATGTCCCCCAACTCGACGAGCAGCTGAGGGGACTCCCCCAGGGCGGCCGTGCCCTCCTCGAGCAACCGGGTCGCCTCGTCCGCCCCGAACGCGCCCAGGAACGCCGCCGCTCCCTCCAGGTACGGGTCGGGCGATCCCGGCTCGGCGTCGATCCAGTCCTGCACGGCGCCTTCCAGCGCCGCCAGCGAGTCCACCTCGACCAGGACGCCGACCTTGAGCCCCCACACGCTGCCCCGGGACGCATCCTGCCCGAGCAGCTCGTCGAGTACGGGCAGCAGTTCCGGCAACCGGTCAGCCTTGCGATAGACGCGTTCGAGGGCGGAGACCGCTGCCGCGGAGGCGGGCTGCAGGGCGAGCAACTCGCGCAGCGTGGCCTCCGCGCGAATCAGCTCCCCGCGCGCTTCCTGCAACGACGCCTGCCTCAGCATGCGGCTCTCGAGGCGTGCGTCGGGCCGGGTCTGAAACGCGGAAAGGGGCGTTGCCACGACCGTGAGCACCGCAACGAGGACGAGCAGTGGTGCCCATCGTAAATAGAACACGACATTTTGTAATGTTCTGTTGACAATATGGCCTTGGGTCAACGCAATAGCCGGGGAGCATGCATCGCCGCCCCAGGGCAGCGGGAATCTCAGCCACGGCCTGACGGTCACCGCTGCTCTCCCCCCGGCGGCCCTGACCTGCCCGTCGTCATCCGGTTCAGCCGCTCGAAGTACCGCAGGACCAGCGCACGCTGGGCCGGCGGGAGGGCGCGTAGCGCCGCGGCACCCGGCAACTCGAATCTCAGCGCATCGATGTCGCCGGCGGTGAGTGCACTCACGCCTTCGCGCTCGAAGTCGCCGGGCTCCTCGGATTCCCGTTCCTCCGACTCCTCATCCCGTTCCAGGGTGCGTCCGGCGTCCAGCAGACGGTGGAAGAGCTGCTCCTGGCGGCGCAGCACCTCCGGGTCGAGCCGGCCCTGCTGCAGCGCCTCGGCAAGCCGGCGCGCTTCCTCCGCGAAGGCCGACAGATCGCCCAGGGGGTCGCCCTCCTCCATTCCCTCCTCCGACATCTCGCCGAGTTCCTCCGCGACCTCCTCCTGGCGGCCCGCGACATCCTCGATCTGCTCCGACATCGTCTCCTGGCCCAGCTGCATCGGGGTCAGCGACGACGCATCCTGCATGATCTCGCCCTGCTGCTGTGCGAGCTGCTGGAGCTGCTGCATCATCTGTTCGGAGGCCGACGCCGAGCCCTGGGCCTGGCCCTGCTGACCGGAGGTCATCGCCATGCGCGCGACCTCGTTCAGCGAGCGGACCACCTTCTCGGCCTCCGCCATCGGGGACGGGCCCTGCGAGCGCGGGTTCTCCATCGCGCTGATCGTGCCGTCGAGTTCCTCCATGGCCTGGCCGAGGGCGGTGAGCAGGTCGCGGGCGCCCGGCGCCATCATCTCGGTCCCCTCGGCGTAGTTCTCGGCGAGGTTGCGGATCCCCTGCGCGATCGCGGCTTCGTCGCCCCGCATCGCCGCCAGCTCCGCCGCGTTCGCTCCCTGCATCTCGCCCCGCAGCTCGGTCTGACGGCGCGCCAGTGACAACGCGTCGGCAGCGGTCTGTCCCAGCGCGGCCCGGATCGCCTCCATCTGCTGCATCTGCATCTGCATCTGGGCCTGCCCCAGCTGCTGCGCGACCTCGGACAGGTCGCCCGCGGCCTGCTGGGCCTGCTGGCCGGCGTTCTGCTGCTGGCCCTGTTGCATCATCTGCGAGGCCTGCTGCATCTGTTGCCGGGCCTGCGAGAGCTGGTGTCTGGCCTCCTGCACACCAGCCCCCGCGTCCATCTCGCCGGACTCGGCGAGCCGCTGCTGCAATTGCTCCAGCGCCTGCTGGAGCTCCTCGGCCTGGGCCTCGAGCGCGGCCTGCTGCTCGGCGCGCAGTTCCTCCTCGCCGCCCTCCATCATCGCCCGGGCCAGGAGGTCCTGCTCTTCCGCGAGCTCCTCGGCCTCCTGTCCCGTGGCCCGGAATTCCTGTTCGATGGCCGCATCCCTGAACTGTTCCAGCGAGTCCTCCAGGCGCTGGCGCAGGCGCTCCTGGTCGAGGGCCATCTGCTCCAGCGCCTCGCGCAGCTCGTCCGGGTCCATCCCCGCGAGCTGCTCCTCGAGTTCGGAGACCGCATCCCGGGCTTCCTCGGGCGCCACTCGCTCGAGCAGCTCCTCCAGTTCCTCTATCCGGTTCTCCAGCTCCGGGTCGGCGAGCCCGGAGTCGCGGAGCGCGTCGCGCAGTTCGGCGAGCTCGCGCTGCAGGGAGTCGACCGACTCCATCATGCGCTCCTGGCGCTCCAGCGCCTGCGCGATCTCCTCCCGGTCCTCAAAGTCGGCCTGTCCGCGCCGGCTCCGTTCGCTCTCGGCCTCGCTCCGGGCCTGCAGATCCCGCGTCTCCTCCTCGGCCTGGCGTGCCTCCTCGGCGAGCTCCTCGACGCTCTGTGCCGCGCGTTCCAGTTCCTCCTGGGCGGCTCGCTCCAGCTCTGTCACCCCTCCGATCCAGAGGGCGAACTCCGCGCTCTCACGCATCTGTTCCGACGGATGATTGTCGAAGGCCCGCGCGCGGTAGCGGATCGTGTCGCCCGGCGAGACCGTCCACGCGGAAACGTCGAGCACCGGACGCACGATCGCGCCCGCCGATCCGCCCAGTTCGACCGCGTGCACCACGGGCTCCCCCGACTCGCCGATGGCGCTCACCCGCCGCACCACGATCTCGACGCGCGCGAGCCCGTAGTCGTCCTGTGTCTGGATGACGAGGGGCTGGCGGAGGTCGATCGGCATGAGGGTATCGACCCCGGGGTAGACGATGCCGATGGCGGGCGGCTGGTCCGGGATCAGCTCGACCACCAGCGGTTCGGGCGCCACTGCGGCCGGACCACCGCCCTCGTCGGCGAACTCCCAGCTGAAGGTGCCGCTCCGGCCCGGAACCCAGCTCCCCTCGAAGCCGGCGCCGCGCACATCGAGCCGCATTACCGGACGGCCGGCATCGTCGACCAGCGCTCCGCTGCCGATGCCCCGGCTGCCCTGCCCGCGCACGCGCAGGTGCGTCCCGGCCGGAATCGCCAGCGGCGGGATCTCGTTCTGGTACTCGGCCGGGCCAAGGCCGGTGTGGGGCGGATGCGTCACTTCGATCGTCAGCGTGCTCACGAAGAGGGGGTCGACGGGGGTGAGGGTGTGCACCTCGCTGCGCGCCCCGTCCGGCGCCTCGATCCAGTAGCGCACCTCGGCGGCCACCGGCGGCAGCGGCGCCGCGCCCCGCCCACCGGCCAGAGCAATGACCGCCGACCGCGTCACCTGCCCGGTCACGTCCCACCGCAGCGTCACGCTGTCCCGCATGGGCGCGTGCGCCACGACTTCGACGGCCGAGCCCCGCGCGATCTGCACGCTGCCCGGCTCGACGCTGATCGGCGGCAGCGCCGGCTCGACGAGCACCGCCAGGGGGCTCAGCAGCCCGCCCCAGGCACCGAATGTCCGCGCGGGAGCGAGCGCCAGCACGAGCGCCACCACCGGGAGCGTGGCCAGGAACGCCGTGACGCCCCGGCGCAGATCGGAGGCCACTCGTTCCCCCAGCGCCCCGGAAAGCGCTTTCGCACTGCCCGTGAGGTGACTGCCGACCCGGTGCAGCGCGAGTTCGCGCAGCCCCGACGACGTACCCGGCGGCGCGAACCGCGAGAGCTCCAGACCGCCGAGGACCGCGCCCTCGTCCAATCCGGTGATCGCATCCATGGCGCGCGTCACCCGGTGCTCGGCGCACCAGCGCTGCCCGACCCGCCGCCACTGCCAGACCCCGGCCGGAATCAGCCCCAGCATCAGCACCACCATGATGAGCGGGACCGGACTGCCCGCGCTCCAGCCCTCGCCCCCCGCAACGGCCGGAGCCAATACCAGCAGCCCCAGCGCGAAGGTGCCGCACCACGCCGCGACCGTCAGCGCCAGCGACCGCGACAGGTGCTCCCGCACGCCCTCGACCGCGTGACCGATCCTTCGCGCGGGCGTCACGAAACCCCCTGCGTCATGGCAAAGACGAAGATGTTGACGCCCATCCGCAGCGCGTCCTCTCTGATTTCCGGCGGATCCTCGTGCACATCCGGATCCTCCCAGCCGTCACCCAGATCCGTCTCGTAGGTGTAGATGACGACCAGCCTTCCCTGATGGAATATACCGAATGCCTGCGGCGGCGCGCCGTCGTGCTCGTGAATCTTGGGGAGCCCGTCCGGGAACTCGTAGGGGGCGTGGAAGACCGGGTGCTCCGGCGGCAGCTCGACAAGCTCCCGGTCGGGAAACACCCGCGCCATCTCCTGCCGGAAGGACTCGTCCAGCCCATAGTTGTCGTCCGCGTGCAGGAAACCGCCCTCGAGGAGGTACCGGCGGAGCGCCAGCCGCTCCTCGGGGGAAAAGCGGACGTTGCCGTGACCGGTCATGTACAGGAACGGAAAGTCCCGCAGAGCCGGATCGTTGGGCTGGATCGCCACGTCCCGCTCGGCGGTTGGAATCCCGGTCCTCTCCCGCACCTCGGCGAGGAGGTTGGGGAGCGAGGACGGATTGGCGTACCAGTCGCCGCCGCCCTCGTACTGCAGGCGTGCGATGGTGACTGGACCAGCGCCCTGGGCGAAGGCGGAAGCCATCGGCACGGCGAGCGCCACGGTCAGGAGCGCAAACGCGGCGGTCCGACAGGCCAACCAGCCGCCTCCAGCCTTTGCCACGGGACCGGCACGGCCGTCGCCGACGACGCGCGAACGGCCCGAACAGGCTCCGCCGGGCACACCGTTGGGTCCCGCGCAACCCTCGCTCGCGTTCACTCGGCCGCTTCCCCGTCGCCCCTGCGCCGCCGGTCCTTCATCCGCTGCACGGCCTCGTACGCCACACCGCGGGCCACCCCGGAGCGCGCGGCCACCTCCCGCGCGGCGGCGGTGGGGGCCAACCCCGCGTCGAGCGCCACCGCCGCCAGCGCCTCGAGCCCGGCCGCGGCCGCTCTTCCTCCCCCCTCCCCCCGTCCCTCCACCACGACCGTCACCTCGCCACGGGGCGGGTGCGCGCGGAAGTGACGGGCGCATTCGGCGGGGGTGCCGCGGACGACCTCTTCGTGCACCTTGGTCATCTCGCGGCAGACGGCGATCCGGCGGGTGGCCCGGCGCCCCTCCGTCAGGGCGGCCAGTTCGTCCAGCAAAGCGGTCAGGCGCGGCGGAGACTCGAAGAGCACGATTGTCTCTGTGGCGTCGATGATCCGCTCCAGCGCTCGGGCCCGCTTTCCCGCCTTGCGCGGCGGGAAACCCACGAAGGTGAACGGGACACAAGGTAATCCCGAAGCCACCAGTCCCGCGAGGATCGCCGAAGGGCCGGGAATCGGGACCACTGCGCAGCCGTCCCCGAGGGCCGCCGACACCAGACGCTCTCCGGGGTCGGAGAGGAGCGGCGTGCCGGCATCGGAGACGAGCGCGATGTCGTCTCCGGCCCGCAGCCAGCGCTGCGCCAGCGCAATCCGGCCGGCCTCGTTGTGGGCGTGGAGCGATACCGGACGTGTGGTAACCCCGATGTGCGACAGCAGGACGCGCGCCCGCCGCGTGTCTTCGGCCAGGATATGGTCCGCGGCCGCCAGGGTGTCGCGCGCGCGGCTCGTCAGGTCGGCCAGGTTCCCGATGGGGGTGGCCACGATGAACAGCCTGCCCACCGGCCGCCCCGCGCCTACAGGTGCTGCTCGATCTTCTCCGCCAGGTGCGCCTTTGGTACGGCGCCGATCACCGTGTCGACGTGCTCCCCGCCCTTGAAGAAGAGGACGGTCGGGATCGAGCGCACTCCGAAGCGCATCGAGGTGGATACGTTGGCGTCCACATCCAGCTTGCCCACGCGGACGCGGCCCGCGAAGTCGTCCGCCAGCTCGCTCACGAAGGGCGCGATGATCCTGCAGGGGCCGCACCAGGCAGCCCAGAAATCGACCATGGAAAGACCGTCGTGGTCTTCGATCTGTTCCTTGAAGTTGTCGTCGGTGAGGGTGACGAGGTTCGTGCTGTCCGCCATTATGGGTATTCCTCGATTGAAGTGATTCAGTCGTGATCCCGCTGCGACATCTCGATCATGTATTCTACATCGTATGCTACACCGACGGAGCCGGGAAGTTGAACTCGGCGAAACCCGGGAACCCGGCTGGTCATGCCGGCACCGGCCTCGGTTCGGACGCCGCGGCGGCGCCCGCGGTTGCCGGACTGGCGGCCCTGGAACTCGATCATGTGGCGATCGCCGTACGGTCCTTCGACGAGATTCGCAGTGTTCTGGAGGGCCTGACCGGCCTCGCGGCGACCTCCCCGGAGCGCGTGGAATCGCAGGGTGTGGAGATCTGCTTCGTGGGGAATGTCGAGCTCATCCGCCCGCTCGACCCCGACAGCGGCGTGGCCCGCTTCATCGAGCGGCGCGGGCCCGGGTTGCATCACATCGCCTACCGGACCTCCAATCTGGCAGAGCTGATGGACGAGCTCACCGCGGGGGGATGCCGGTTCACCTCCGCGGGCCCGATGACAGGGCGTGGCGGGCACCGGATCGCCTTCATGCACCCGAAGTCGGCCGGAGGGGTGCTGGTGGAGTTGGTGGAGAGCGGCTGACGCAGGGCGGGTCATCCTCGCAGACGCCGACCGCGCTCCGTCAGACGGTACTGTTGATTCGACGCGCTGGGCGTATCGGGGCGAGTCATTTCCAAGTAGCCGCTCTGCAGAGCTGGAGCCAGATAACGCTGCCGGAGCGATTTGCGGTCCCGCAGGCCAAGCGCTTCCTGGATTTGGCGTCGCGACATCGTGCCCCGGAACACCGAAAGCAGTCGTTCCACCTGGGGGGTTACCTGGAGGGCGACCTGGGGGGTCTCAAGCGCAGCCAGGATGGTCTCCAGCATGAATTCGACGAACCGGGTACTCTCTCCCCTGCTCGAACTCTCGCGGATCGCCCGATAGTAGTCACTCTGCCTGGCGTGAATCAGGCTCTCTACGGGGACCGCTGCGAACAGTGGATTCCACCGGGTCAGAATCAGGGTCTGCCACAGCCGTCCCATGCGACCGTTGCCGTCCTCGAACGGGTGGATGAATTCGAATTCGTAGTGGAAGACCGAACTTGAGATCAGCGGATGTTCGTCAGTGCCAGCCAGCCATTCGAGGAGTCTGGTCATCAGGCCGGGAACCCGGCTCGCGGAGGGACCGATGTGCTGGACTTCGTCTCCGTCCATCACGACCACACGTGCCGACCTGTAGCGTCCGGGTGCGTCCAGGAGCGCGCGCATGAGAATCCCGTGGGCGCGCATCAGATGGGATTCGCTCCAGGGATCCCATTGGTGATAACGATCGTACGCCTCGATTGCGTTACGCGCCTCCTGGATGTCGCGAAGCGGTCCCACCACGGGTTTGCCGTCCAGAATCGTGCTGATCTGGACCTCCGATAGCCGGTTCCCTTCGATAGCGAGCGAACCTTGGATTGAGCGGATTCGGTTGACGCGCCGCAGCCGCAGGTCCTGCTCGACAGCCGCGGCTTCGGCCCGGCCGATCGCCTCGCCGATCGCCTCGGCCAGACTCAGGATGGACGAAGTGATCGAGTACGGCGGTATCTGCAAAGTGTTGTTCCCCAATGATAAGGCAGGACCGGAAAGTCGTTGTGCGACCGATTGAAATGTAAAGTTTACATTACATAGTGTCAATTGCCAGTTACATTGTGAGGAGTGTTGGAGCAAGGCCATTCCGCTTCCGCTGGCGGCCAGCGATGTCGGGAAGCGGAGCGTTCAGCCCCCCACCAACCGACCGAGTGCGACCTCTTCGACGAGCCACAGGCCGTCTTCGGTCTGCACCAGGACGAAGGGAACGGTCACGGCCTGCTTCCCCACGCCTTCCACTTCCACGTCGATGCGGGCCGCGGGCCGCCCCCTGCCCACCACCGCCGTGTGCGCCCCCATCCGGTACGACTCATGCGCGAGGATGGCGGCCATCAGGTCCATGCGCAGCTCGATCTCGGGTGCGGTTTGGCAGTGGTCGCCGAGCCCGATCCAGGAGCCGATCCTGCGCAGCGCGCAGCCGAGCGTGCCGCCGCGGTCGGCGATCGGGCCGGCGGCGGTGCCGAAACGTGACGCCATCGCGGCGTGGTCGCGGCGGTTGGCCGCGTCCAGAAACTCCGCCACGACGCGGGCTGGCTCAAGCGCCGGGTCCACGCCTGACGACGGGTCTGCCGCGCTCTGAACCGCGCCGCCGCTACAGCCGGCCAGCGCCAGCAGCGCCACCCTCGGCGTGACGAACAGCCGCAGCGCCGCAATTCGGCGGCTTCTTCCCCGTACCGCGCCCACGCCGCCGCCGTCCGTTCGCCGCTTCGGCGCCGCGGCCGCCTGCGCCGCCCTCATCCCCCATCCTCCGCTGCGGCCGCGAACGCCAGCCCGCCATCGGCGCGCACGTCCACCCGCACCCCGCTCCCCGGTGCTACCCCGCCGTCCAGGAGCGCCATCGCGAGCGGGTCCTGCACCAGGCGCTGCACCGCCCGCTTGAGCGGCCGCGCCCCGAACGCCGGGTCGTACCCTTCTCGCGCGATCACCTGCTTCGCCTCGTCGGACACGGTCAGCGCGATGTCCTGGGTCGCCGCCAGCTTCGCAACGCGCCGCAGCTGGATCTCCACGATCTTCTCCAACTCTCTCGGGGACAGAGGCTTGAATACCACCACATCATCCACCCGATTAAGGAACTCGGGGCGGAAGTGCTCCTTGAGCCGGCTGTGCACCATCTCCTCGACCTCGCGCCAGGCACCGGGGTCGGGCGGCGTCGGGCCGCCATGCTCCGGCTCTGAGGCAGCGATCCCCTCCGCCCGGGCCAGGATCTCCGGCCCCGCGATGTTGGAGGTCATGATGATGGCCGAGTTGCGGAAGTCGACGGTGCGGCCCTGGCCGTCGGTGAGGCGGCCGTCGTCGAGGATCTGCAGGAAGATATTGAAGACCCTGGGGTGCGCCTTCTCGACCTCGTCGAAGAGGATGACCGCGTGGGGACGCCTGCGGACGGCCTCGGTGAGCTGGCCGCCCTCGTCGTAGCCGACGTAGCCGGGGGGCGCGCCGACCAGCCGGGATACGGCGTGCGCCTCCATGTACTCCGACATGTCGATGCGCACCATCGCGCGCTCGTCGTTGAAGAGGAACTCGGCCAGGGCGCGGGCGGTCTCGGTCTTCCCCACTCCCGTGGGTCCCAGGAAGAGGAACGAGCCGATGGGGCGATTGGGGTCCTGGATCCCGGCGCGGGCGCGGCGCACGGCCCGCGACACGGCACTCAGTGCGCGCTCCTGCCCGATCACCCGCTTGCCGAGAAGCGCTTCGAGGCCGGCCAGCCGCTGGCGCTCGGAGTCCATCAGGCGCGTGACCGGGATGCCCGTCCACTCGGCCACCACCTCGGCGATGTCGTCGTCCGTCACCTCTTCCTTCAGGAACTTGCCCTCGGACTGGAGCGCGGCCAGCCGTCCCTCGGCCTTTTCGATATCGGCCTGTGCGGCGGGAATCTCCGAGTACTGGATCTCGGCCGACCGGCCCAGCTCGCCGCGTCGCGTGGCCCGCTCGGCCTCGGTGCGCAGGCCATCCACCCGCTCCTTCAGCTCCTGGATGCGGGCGATCTGGATCTTCTCGGCCTGCCAGCGGGCCTTCATGGCCTGGCTGGACTCGCGCAGCCCGGCGAGGTCCTCCTCGATGGCGCCCAGCCGCTCGCGCGCCCCGCGGTCGTCCTCGCGAGCCAGGGCCTGCTTCTCGATCTCGAGCTGGATGATCCTTCGCTCCACTTCGTCGATCTCCTGGGGGAGGGAGTCGATCTCGATGCGCAGCCGGCTCCCCGCCTCGTCCATCAGGTCGATGGCCTTGTCGGGCAGGAACCGCCCCCCCACGTAGCGATCCGACAATCTCGCGGCGCCGATCAGCGCGTCATCAGTGATGCGCACGCCGTGGTGCACCTCGTAGCGCTCCTTGATGCCGCGCAGGATGGTGATCGTGTCCTCGACCGAGGTGGGAGCGACGTAGACCGGCTGGAAGCGGCGCTCCAGGGCGGGGTCCTTCTCGATGTGCTTGCGGTACTCGCCCAGGGTGGTCGCGCCGATCATGCGGAGGTCGCCGCGGGCGAGGGCGGGCTTGAGCATGTTGCCGGCATCGACCGCGCCCTCGGCGGCGCCGGCCCCGACGATCGTGTGCAGCTCGTCGATGAAGAGGACGTAGCGCCCCTCCGCCTCGGTGACCTCCTTGAGCACGGCCTTCATGCGCTCCTCGAACTGGCCCCGGAACTTGGCGCCTGCGAGCATGGCGGAGATGTCGAGGGAGACGAGCGTCTTGTCGCTGAGCGAGGTGGGCACGTCGCCCGCCACGATCCGCTGCGCGAGCCCCTCGGCGATCGCGGTCTTGCCGACTCCGGGCTCCCCTATCAACACGGGATTGTTCTTGGTACGGCGGGCCAGAACCTTCATCACGCGGCGGATCTCGTCGTCGCGGCCGATGACCGGGTCAAGCTTGCCGCGGCGGGCTCGCTCGGTGAGGTCGTGGGAGAAGCGGTCGAGCGCCTGGTACTTGTCCTCGGGGGTCTGGTCGGTGACGCGGTGGGAGCCGCGGATGGCGTCGAGCGCCGTGGCCAGTCGGTCGCGGGTGACGCCGTTCTGCTTCAGGATCCGCCCCGCGTCGCGGCGGTCCGCCGCCAGCGCAATCAGGAGGTGTTCGGTGGAGACGAATTCGTCGCCGAGCTCACGGGCGGCCTCGTCGGCGGCGTCGAAGGCGCGGCGCAGGTGGCGCGAGGGACCCGGGACGGCGCCGCCGCTCACCCGGGCGCGCTTGTCCATCTCCTCCTGGACAGCCAGTGCAACCCTGTCGGGCGCTACCTCCATCTTGTGCAGGACCGGCGCGACGATGCCCTCGGGCTGGTCGAGCAGCGCCTTGAGGAGGTGGACGCCCTCGATCTCGGGGTGCCCGGCCAGGCGGGCCTCGCGGGCGGCGGCGGAGAGGGCTTCGGCGGCCTTCACGGTCAGCCGGTCGGCATTCAGCATATGTCGGACTCCTGTTGCGATTCGCTTGAGAAAGCTGCCACTTTGGCAGGGTTCGCGCAGTTCGCGGGGCCGCCGGAACCGGCCGGAATGGCAGTTGACCAGTCGCTGGCAGGGCGGGCATCGGCCAGAATGGCAGGATATCTGCCGAAATGGCCGAATCTGCCAAAACGGCAGGTGCGTGCCTGCCAGAACGGCAGGGTTTCGGCGGGGCCGCGCGGCGCGGCGCGTAACACCATGGAAGTTTCGGGCCACGGCGGGGAGGCGCCCCGCGAGCACGCCCGACGCAGTTGCCGGGCCTCGCCCGGTTGGAGACTCCGGGCCGGCGCCCGGCCGGACGATCCGGCCCGCGCCGGCGCGCACGACAACCCTGAGAGAGGACACCCCATGGCATCGGTGGATCCGCCGGCCCGCAAGGGCCTCCCCCCTGAAGCGTACGAAGTCGTCCCGGGCAGCGAATACCGGCCCTATGTGCCCGCCCGGCAGTCGATGGCCGAGTTCACCGTCAAGGCGGTGGTCATCGGGATTCTGATGGCGGTCGTCTTCGGGGCGGCCAACGCGTACCTGGGCCTGCGCGTCGGGCTGACGGTGAGCGCCTCGATCCCGGCTGCCGTCATGGCCGTGGCGATCTTCCGCGCATTCCGGCGCGGCACCATCCTGGAGACCAACATGGTGCAGACGATCGGCTCGGCCGGCGAGTCGGTGGCGGCGGGCGTGATCTTCACCCTGCCCGCGCTCTTCATCTGGCAGCGCACCGACCCGACGATCATGGTCGACCTCGTCCAGGTGTCGGTGATCGCGGCCTTCGGCGGGCTGCTGGGCGTGCTCTTCATGATCCCGCTCCGGCGCTACCTGATCTCGCGCGAGCACGGCAAGCTCCCCTACCCCGAGGGCACCGCGTGCGCCGAGGTGCAGGTGGCTGGGGACACCGGCGGCGGCAAGGCGAAGCTCCTCTTCTCGGGGCTGGGAATCGGCGCGCTCTATCAGTCGCTGGCAAACAGCAACGGGCTCGGCCTGTGGAACGAGGGTCCGCACGTGCCGCTTCCGCAGAAGGCCCAGATCGGGGGCGACTTCACGCCCGAGCTGCTGGGCGTGGGCTTCATCATCGGGCCCCGCATCGCGGCGATCATGTTCGGAGGGAGCGCGCTGTCGTGGCTGATCATGATTCCCGCGATCAACCTCTGGGGCGGCGACAGCGTGGTCTATCCCGCGTCGGCGCCGATGTCGTCGCTCGCGTCGGCCGAGATCTGGAGCTACTACCTGCGGTATGTGGGGGCAGGTGCGGTCGGCTGCGCGGGCATCGTAACGCTAATCAAGTCCCTCCCGACGATCATCGAGTCGATCAGGCTCGGCATGGGCCACGTGGGCGGGAGCGCCGGCCGCGTGTTGCCGCGCACGCAGCAGGATCTGCCGATGAAGCTGGTGCTGATGCTGGCGGCACTGATGGCGGGGGCGCTGTGGCTCTGGCCGGGCGTGCCGGTGAACATCCTGGGCGCCCTGCTGATCGTGATCTTCAGCTTCTTCTTCGTCACGGTGTCGAGCCGGATCGTGGGGCTGATCGGGTCGTCGTCGAACCCGGTGTCCGGGATGACGATCGCCGCTCTGCTCCTCACCTCGCTTATCTGGGTGGCGCTGGGGCTGAACGACGGCGGCGCCGCGACCAAGGTGGCGGTGCTTGCGGTGGGCGCGGTGGTGTGCATCTCGGCGGCCGTGGCCGGCGACACCTCACAGGACCTCAAGACGGGCTTCCTGGTGGGGGCCACCCCGAAACGCATGCAGGTCGGCGAGATGCTGGGCGTGCTTTCGTGCGCGGTCACGATCGGCTTCGTGCTGATCGTGCTGAACGAGTCCTACGGGATCGGTACGGTGGACGGGCTGCCCGCTCCCCAGGCCACACTGATGAGCCTGGTGATCGACGGCGTGCTGAACGCGTCGCTGCCCTGGACCTTCGTGTTCATCGGGATCGCGATCGCGCTCATCGTCGAGTTCGTCTTCAAGCTGCCCTCGCTGGCCTTTGCGGTGGGCGTCTACCTGCCGGTGTCGCTGATGACGCCGATCCTGATCGGGGGGCTGATCCGGAAGGCGCTGACGAGGAAGTACGAGGACGCGGGTGAGGACGAGGACGGGGCGAGCGTGCTGGCCGACAAGCGCGAGCGGGGCGTGCTGTTCGCGTCCGGGCTGATCGCGGGGGCGGCGCTGGTGGGGGTGCTGATCGGCGGGGCGATCTATGCGGTTACCCAGATCACGGGTGATCCGGGAGCCGCGTCGATGTGGCAGGTCGGGCACGGGTGGATGGACGGGGCGCTGCCGTGGGTGTCGAGCATTGTCGGGACGGCCGCGTTCGCCGGGCTCTGCTGGCTGCTGTGGCGGGCGGCGACGCGGGGGGGACGGGCTTGAGCGCACCGGGATCCCCTGGACAGGTTCCTCCCGGCATGCGGCCGGCGATCCATCCGGGACTTGTCCGCGGACTCCTGACCGGGTTTGCAGCCGCGGCGGTGGTGCTCGCCGCCGTCGGCTGCGGGCCCGAAGTGCCCGAGACGATCGACCGTGAGGTCTTCGTGCAGACCTACGTGGCGCTGCGCGTGGCGGAGCTGCGGTCGCCCGGGGCGGTGATCCCCGATGCGGACCGGGACAGCGTCCTGGCCGAAAGGGGGGTCACGGAGGAAGACCTGGTGACCTTTGCGGAGGTACATGGCGGCGACCCGGTCTTCATGGAGGGGGTGTGGACCGAGATCCAGAACCGGATCATCGAGCTGAGCAGCGGGGAGGGCGCCGAGCGGTAGGTGGCCGCGGGGCGCGGGGTCGCCGGGCAGTTGGGGGCCGGGTGGCAGGGTCGCCGCGCGGGACAGGGTTACCGGACCGCAGGGTCGCTGCGAGGTTCGGGCCGCCAATGCACCCGGGGCCGTGCGCCCGGGGGCGCCGAATTGCGAGGGATGGATCCAGTGGCGAGGGCGTCGCCCTTCACTCCCACTCGATCGTCGCCGGCGGCTTCGAGCTGATGTCGTAGGTGACGCGGTTGACGCCTGCGACTTCGTTGATGATGCGGGTCGACACGCGCGCCAGGAACTGTGGATCGTACGGGTACCAGTCGGCCGTCATCCCGTCGCGGGAGGTGACGGCACGGAGCGCGACGACGTGCTCGTAGGTGCGGCTGTCGCCCATCACCCCCACCGAGCGCACCGGCAGCAGCACGGCGAAGGCCTGCCAGATCTCGTCGTACAGGCCGGCGGCCTCGATCTCCTCGAGGTAGATCGCGTCGGTGAGGCGGAGGATGCGCAGCCGCTCTTCCGAGACCGGACCGAGCACGCGGATCGCGAGGCCCGGGCCGGGGAAGGGGTGGCGGCGGATGAACGCGTTGTCGAGGCCCAGGGTGCGCCCGACGCTGCGCACCTCGTCCTTGAAGAGCTCGCGCAGCGGCTCGATGAGCTCGAAGGGGTTGTCGTCGGGGAGGCCGCCGACGTTGTGATGGGTCTTGATCGTCGCCGATGGTCCGCGCACGGCGAGCGACTCGATCACGTCGGGGTAGAGCGTCCCCTGCACCAGGAAGCGGGCGTTCGTCCCCAGTTCGCGCGTCGTGCGCTCGAAGACGCGGATGAAGGTCTCGCCGATGATCCTGCGCTTGCGCTCGGGGTCTTCGACGCCCTCCAGGGGAGATAGGAATTCGGGCGCCGCCTCGACCACCTCCAGGCGGATGCCCATGTGTTCGCGGAAGGTGCGCTCGACCGCCTCGCGCTCCTTCATCCGCATCATCCCCGTGTCGACGAAGATGCACGTCAGCTGATCGCCGATCGCGCGGTGCACGAGCGCGGCCGCGACCGACGAGTCCACGCCGCCGGAGAGTCCGCAGATGACCTGCTCGCCCCCGACGGCGCTGCGGATTCGCGCGACCGATTCGGCCACGAAGGCTCCGGCGGTCCAGTCGGGGCTGCAGCCGCAGATCCGGAAGAGGAAGTTGTCGACGATCTCCTGGCCGCGGGGGGTGTGCGCGACCTCCGGGTGGAACTGGACGCCGTAGAGCGGGCGCGAGCGGGCCCGGAAGGCGGCGACGGGGAGGTCCGCGGTGGCCGCGATCGTGACGAAGCCGGGAGGGGGCTCGTCGACGTGGTCGCCGTGGGAGCACCAGACGGTGATGTCGTGGGCGGGGTCGAAGCCGTGGAAGAGGTTGGCGCGCGGGGCGGCGCCGATATCCGAAGCCCGGTCGTTGCCTGCATGGACGGCGCGGTCCTTGCCTGGGGCACCGCTTGCACCATCCGCGTGGGCCGGGACGTGATCGGGATCGTGACGCTGTTCTGTCACCTCTGTCACCCGCAGGCTCGCGCGCCCGTACTCGCGCTTGCCGGGCACGACCCTGCCGCCTTCGTGCTGGGCGATGAGCTGCATTCCGTAGCAGATGCCCAGGACCGGCACGCCCAGGGCGAGGAGGCCGGGATCGAGGACGGGCACGTCGTCGTCGTACACGGAGGACGGGCCGCCCGAGAGGACGATTCCGTCGGGAGACCAGCGCCGTGCCCACTCGGCAGAGCGTGTGGGGGGGTGGATCTCGCAGTAGACGTTGGCTTCCCGGATGCGGCGCGCGATGAGCTGCGTGAACTGGGAGCCGTAGTCGATGACGAGGATGCGGCTGTGGGCCGCGCTGACGGCGGTGGGGACGGGATCGGTCATGTGCGCTGGCCGCGGACGAGGTCGCTGTACCGCTCGCGACGCCGGACGAGGGTGGCGCGGCCGCCGTGCACGAGGACTTCGGCCGGCCGGGGCCGCGAGTTGTAGTTGGAGGCCATGGCGAAGGCGTAGGCGCCTGCCTGCTGGACGCAGAGGAGCGCGCCGGGGCGAGGCAGGGGCAGGCGCCGTTCCCGGGCGAGGAAGTCGCCCTGTTCGCACACCGGGCCGACGATGTCGACCTCCTCGGGGCCGCCCTGGCCGTCTTGCCGGACCGGGACGATCTCGTGCTCGCCGCCGTAGTGGCTCGGGCGGATGAGCTCGGTCATCCCCGCGTCGGTCACCACGAAGGTCTTGCCGCCGCTGCGCTTGACATAGAGGACCCGGGTCAGCAGCACCCCCGCGTCCCCGACCAGGAAGCGGCCGGGTTCGACGATGAGCGTGAGGGGGCGGCCGAAGGAGCGGTCGGCTGTATCGACGATCCGTGCCGCAACCTCGCGGCCGAGCCTGCGAAGATCGATCTCGCCGCCCACCGCGTCCTCGATCCCGAAACCGCCTCCGAGGTCGACGTATTCGAGTGGGGCTCCCGTTTCCCGGCAGGCCCGCTCCGCGACTTCGAGCACCACGTCGAGCGCGCGCAGGAAGGGACCGGGTTCGCGGACCTGCGATCCTATGTGCACGTCGACCCCGACGGCGTGCAGGCCGGAGTGCCCCGCGATCCGCCTGTAGAGCTCCAGCGCCGTGCGCGGCGAAACGCCGAACTTGGCGGCCGCGTGCCCGGTGCGGGTGAATTCGTGGGTCGGGCTGTCCACATCCGGATTGACCCTGACCGCCACGGGTGCCTGGACTTCCGCCTCGTCAGCAACCGAAGCCAGCACCTCCAGCTCCTGCGGGCTCTCGACGTGGAAGCCGCGGATGTCCGACTCCAGCGCGTACCTCATCTCGCTTCCGGTCTTGCCCACACCGGCGAATACGATGCGGTCAGGCGCGATGCCGGCCTCCAGCGCGCAATACAGCTCTCCGCCGCTTACGATGTCGGCCCCGGCGCCGGCCCCGGCAAGCAGCTTCAGCAGTGCCAGGTTGGGGTTGGCCTTGACGGAATAGGCGACGAGCAGGTCGACGCCCGCAAAGGCGGCGTGGACGGCGCCCAGGCGCTCCAGGGCCCGGTCGCCATCGTAGACGTAGAGGGGGGTGTCGTGCTCTTGCGCCAGCGCTTCCAGCGAGTGGGAGCCGCAGTGGAGCACACCCCCCAGGCGCGGGAAGAGCTGCCCCTCCGCGGTCAGTACGCGCGGGCCCACACCACTTCCATCTGCGCCGCGCCGCCGCCCACGCAACGTGCGGGGGCTGTGGACGAACGGAATTCCTCACCCGGGATGACGCGTATCGTCGCCTTGGTGGCTTCCTTGACATGCGCCTCGACGCCGGGATCGCCGCTCCAGCCGGAATGGACGAATCCGGCGCCGTTGTCGAGCAGCTCCCCCAGTGCGTCCACCGAGGAAACCTCCCCCCGGTATGTCGCGGCTTCCCGCCTCGCCAGCGCGGCTTCCCGGAGCCGGATCTGCAATGCGTCCAGCCGGTCGGTCATCCCCGCGATCGCCTGCGCCTCGGGCATCGTCTCCTTGCGGGGCGTGCCCTCGGCGGTTACCCGGGCAACGACCACCGCCTCGCCGCGCTCCACGTCCCGGGGCCCGATCTCCACCCGGACCGGGACGCCCTTGCGCTCCCATTCGAAGAACTTGGCGCCCGGCGACATGTGCAGACGGCGGTCGATGGCGGCGCGCACACCCCGGCCGCGCAATCCCTCGACGATGTCATCCCCCTTCTTCATCACCGCAGCGGCCTGATCGTCGCCGCGGGCGATCGGGACGACCATCACCTGCGTGGGCGCCAGCTTCGGCGGGACCACCAGTCCGACGTCGTCCCCGTGGGTCATCACCATCCCGCCCACCAGACGCGTCGACGCCCCCCAGGAGGTGTTCCACGCGTACTCCTCCCTGCCCTCCTCGCTCTGGAAGGTGAGACCGAACTGGCGGGCGAAGTTCTGGCCAAGCATGTGCGAGGTCGCGGCCTGCAACGCCTTGCGGTCCTGCATGAGTGCCTCGCAGGCGTAGCTGCGCACCGCCCCGGCGAACTTCTCCGCGTCGCTCTTCAGGCCCGTCACCGGCGGCATCGCGATCCATTCCTCCATGAAGCGGCGGTAGATGCCCAGGATCATGCGGGCTTCGTCCTCGGCTTCTTCGGCCGACGCATGCGCGGTGTGTCCTTCCTGCCAGAGGAACTCCGCGGTGCGCAGGAAGAGCCGCGTGCGGAGTTCCCAGCGCATGACGTTGCCCCACTGGTTCAGCAGCAGCGGCAGGTCGCGGTAGCTCTGCACCCACTTGGCGTACATGGCGTAGATGATCGTCTCGGAGGTGGGGCGAACCACGTACGGCTCGTCCAGCTCCTTGCCGCCCGCGTGCGTGACGACCGCGAGCTCGGGCTTGAAGCCTTCGACGTGCTCCTTTTCGCGCTCGATGAAGCTCATCGGGATGAGCAGCGGGAAGTACGCGTTCTGGTGCCCCGTCGCCTTGAACATGTCGTCGAGGGCGCGCTGCATGTTCTCCCAGATCCCGTAGCCCCAGGGCCGGATGACCATGCTGCCCCGCACGGGAGAGTAGTCCGCGAGTTCGGCCTGCTGGACGACTTCGTTGTACCAGGCGCTGAAGTCCTCGGCGCGAGGCGTGAGCCCCTTCTTTCCGCCCTTCCTCTTTCTCATCGGCTATGTGTCACTCGGGTTGGTTTTCGCGGTCTTCCGGGCTGCCGCCAGGGGGCGGGGCCTTGCGGCTGCGCCGCTCCGCCGCCCACGCGATCCCGCCCGGGATCAGAAAAAGGAGCAGGGACGCGGTCATCCAGGTGCCTCTGAATGGTAAGCCCAGGGCGCTGCGGCCAAGTAGTGCGGCGAGCCAGCCGCCCGCAAGCGACGCGACCGCAGCGGCTCCGAGCAGCAGCCACTCGAGGACGTTCAGCCGGCGTATGGCCCGGTTCATCACCTTGCGGGCCGCCCTGGCGTCTTCCGCGCCGGCCTCGGGCGCGCGGCGGCGATCGGTCACGGTTCTCCGGCTCCCGCCGATGCTGCGGAGCTGGCCGCCAGCTCGGCAGCCTCGGACAAGACGGACTCCAGCGTGCGGGTCTCCTGATGGCCGCTGGCGAGGTCGCGCAGGGTCGCCGAACCGGCCGCGGCCTCGTCGGGGCCGATGATGACGGCGCGGGCCGCCCCATTGCGCGCAGCCTGCTTCAGCTGTTTGGTGACGCCCTGGGCCCGGAAGGTGTACATGACGAAGCGGCCGGCTTCCCGCAGCCGCTGCGCCGCGGCAAGCGCCGGGGCACGCTCCTGCGGAGTCACCCAGATCACGAAGTCGTCGCACGCGGGCCGGGGCTGCGGCGTCAGTCCGCGGTCGCGCAGCAGCTCGCCGAGGACGACGTCGCCCATGCCGAAGCCGACGGCGGGGAGAGGCTCGCCGCCGACCAGCTCGAGGAGGCGGTCGTAGCGGCCGCCGCCGCAGATCGCACGCAGCTCGCCGGCGCGGTCGAAGAGCTCAAAGACGATGCCCGTGTAGTACGCGAGCCCGCGGACCACCGTGAAGTCGAACTGGACGAAGGCGCCCAGGCCCATTGCGTCGAGCATCGCGCGGTGCTCCCGCAGGGGCTCGAGCGCCGCGAGAACGGACCCGTGGTCCGCGAAGCGTCGCTGCAGGTTCTCCAGGGAGCCGTCGGCCGCGAGTTCGGTGAGGGCCGTGACGGCGGACGCGTCCAGCCCCAGTGCGGCCAGGGCGGCACTTGTTCTTGCCGCGCCGGCCCGGCCGGCCTTGTCGATCACGGCCAGGCAAGCCGGGTGGAGCGGCGGATCGATCGCGAGCGCCGAGAAGACCTCGGTCACCAGACGACGGTCGTTCACGCGCGCCACGAAGTCCTCCTCCGTCAATCCCAACCCCCTGACCGAGTCGATCGCCACCGCCAGGACCTCGGCGTCGGCGGCCACCCCGGCCTCGCCCACGATGTCGACGTTGAGCTGGAAGTGTTCGCGCAGGCGGCCGCGCTGGCTTCGCTCGTAGCGGAAGAGCTGCGGGACCGAGAACCACCGGATCGGCTTGGGCATCCGCCGGCTGTGGACGGCCAGAATGCGTGCCAGCGACGGGGTCATCTCGGGCCTCATCGCGACCTCGCGCTTCCCCTTGTCACGGAAGGTGTACAGCTGCTCTACGATCTCGGCGCCGCTCTTCTCGACGTAGAGCGCGAGCGGTTCCAGCGGCGGGCCGTCGTACTCCTGAAAGCCGTAGCGCCGGGAAACGCGGCGCCAGGTGGAGAAGATGTGCTCGCGGATGGCGAACTCGCCGGGCACGAAGTCCCGGAAACCGGGGAGCCTCGCGAAAGATCGATCGGAGGACATGGCGGCGAATCTAACCCGGAGGCACGGAATATCAATGCCGGCGGGCGGGGTCGGCGGGTGTGAACGGGCTGAGCCCCAGGAGGAGGAGAACATCCCCCACGGTAAAGCAGGAGCCGGTGACGACCACCGTCCCGGCCGGGGCGCATGCAACGGCGCGATCGAGGGCGGCCGGCACCTCGTCCTCCACCTCGATCGGCGTGCCGCGCGAGACCTCGGCCGCGACCGCGCGAGGATCCCAGCTCCGCCCCTCCGGCGCCGAGGACGGCACGGTGAAGACGACCCGGTCGGCCAGATCGACCAGGGGAGGGAGCATGCGGGACCAGTCCTTGTCGCCCAGTATGCCCGCGAGGAGGACGAGGGGCCGGGGGGGCGTGAGGCTGCCGAGAACGCGGACGAGGGCTCCCACCCCCGCGACGTTGTGCGCGACATCAAAGACGAAGAGCTGGTCGCCGAGGCTGTGGACCTGGCCGCGGCCGGGCCACTGCACGCTGGCCACGCCCGTCTCGATGGCCTCGCGCGAAGGGGGACGCGAAAGAAGCTCGAGGGCGCGGACGGCAAGTGCGGCATTGGTGGCCTGGTGGGCCCCGGGTAGCGGCGTCTCGAGCTCCAGCCGCTCGCCCGCAACGGTGCGCATTGCGAAGCGGGTGCGGTGCGGACCGAGCTGCAGTCCCGTGATATCCTCCCAGGGCTCCAGTCGATGGAAGGGGGCGCCCCTCTTCGTCGCTCGGGCCTCCAGAACGCCGAGCACGGACGGTCGGCCCTCCGCCGTAACGACCGGCACGCCCGGCTTGATGATCCCCGCCTTCTCGCGTGCGATCTCCTCGAGCGTGTCGCCCAAGTAGTCCTGATGGTCCAGCGCAACGTTCGTGATCGCGCTGATCTCGGGCCGGATGACGTTGGTGGCGTCGAGCCGGCCCCCCAGCCCGACCTCGATGCACGCGGTATCCACCTCCTCCTCGGCGAAGACGGTGAGCGCGAGCAGGGTGGTCGCCTCGAAGAAGGACATCCTGAGCGAGGTGGCCAGCGGCCGCAGCCGGGCTGCGGCGTCGCGCAGGCGCGCGGCGGACACGGGCCTGCCGTCCACCATGATGCGCTCGCGGAAGGAGCACAGGTGGGGTGAGGTGTACAGTCCCGTCCGGCAGCCGTCTCGCTGCAGCACGGAGGCCCAGGTCGAGGCGACGGATCCCTTGCCGTTGGTCCCGCCGACGTGCAGGCAACGATAGCGGTGGTGCGGGTCGCCCAGTTCCGCCAGGGCGGCTTCCATGCGCCCGAGACCCCAGTCGACGGTGCTGGGAGCCTCCGGAAAGAGGGTGTCCATCAGGGGATCGGGGCCGGGAGCCCGCGGACGCTTCACCGCTCTCGGCGTTCGGGCGGATTCACCCACGGACTCCCTTGCGAGTGCCCTCTCAGGCCCAGGGTCTCCAGCCTTCCCGCTTGTGACGCAGCAGCTGGGCGATGGCGCTCTTGAGTTCGCGGCGGTCCACCACCCGATCGACCATCCCATGCTCTTCGAGGAATTCGGCGCTCTGGAAACCGGGCGGGAGTTCCTGCTTGATGGTCTCCCCGATCACCCGGGGACCGGCGAAGCCTATCAGGGCCCCGGGCTCGGCCAGATTGACGTCGCCCAGCATGGCGTAGGAGGCGGTGACGCCTCCGGTGGTGGGGTCGGTCAGCACGGAGATGTAGGGGAGGCCGCGCTCGTGCATGCGGGCCAGGACCGCCGACGTCTTGGCCATCTGCATCAGCGAGTAGATCCCCTCCATCATCCGCGCGCCGCCCGACGCGCTCACCACGATCAGAGGAAGGTCTCCGTCGAGGGCATCGCGTCCCGCGCGGGCGACCTTCTCCCCCACGACCGAACCCATCGACCCGCCGATGAAGCTGAAATCCATGATGGCCAGCACGACGGGGATGCCCTCCATGCGCGCCCTTCCCGTGATCACGGCTTCCGCGCGACCCGTCCGTTTTTTCGCGGCCGCAAGACGGTCACCGTAGTCCTTCAGATCGGTGAACCCGAGCGGATCGCCGCTCGTCATCTCCACGTCCGCCTCCTCGAAGGAGTCGGCGTCGGCGAGCAGCTCCACATACTGCCCCGCCGAAATGCGGAAGTGGCTTCCGCACTCCGGGCACACGCCCAGGTTCTGTTCCAGGCGCTCCCGGTAGAGGATCTCGCCGCATCCGTCGCACTTTCTGAAGACGTCGCGGGGAAGATCCCGTCGCCCTTCCGAGGTCAGGCGCTTCTTTTGCTTGCTGAACCAGGCCACTGTAGTCAGCCTTCGCTTGCCGCCTGCCCCGTCGGGTCAGCGAGCATCTCTGGCCATCGTCAAGATGATCGCCGCAGCCACCCATGCCATGAGCAGGAAAGACCCTCCATAGCTGATGAACGGCAGCGGAATCCCCGTGATGGGAACAACCCCTATCGTCATTCCCACATTGACGATGACATGCGTGAGCCAGGTCCCCAGTATAGCAAAGATGAACAGGCCGGCAAACGGATCGAGGCCCTCCGCCATGCGGATCATCCGGAAGAACAGATAGCCGAACAGCAGGAGTGTCAGTGAGGTGCCGAGAAAACCCAGCTCCTCTCCCACGACGCTGAAGATGAAGTCGGTATGCTGCTCCGGGAGAAAATTGAGCCGCTTCTGGGTACCGAGCGTGAAGCCCTTGCCCAGCACGCCCCCACTCCCGACCGCCACCTTCGACTGCAGGAGCTGCCAGCCGGCCCCCTGGGGATCGATCTCCTGATCGAGGAAGACCAGGATGCGGTTCCGCTGGTACTGGGCCAGCGAATTCCACAGCGGCTGTGCAATCGCGCCCGCCGCCAGATTGGCGACAATGACGCTCAGCGACTCCACCAGGTAGAGCCGAAACCGAAACAGGTACAACGCAATCACCAGACAGATGAAGTACGCGGACCACAACCGCGTATCGAAGGAGAGAATGAGAGCGAATCCGGGAGATGCCGCGAAGAGCATGAGCTGCCAGGGGGCGCCTGCCCAGTAGATCGCTGCGAAGAGCATTCCGATGAAGGCCAGGGCGGTTCCAAGGTCCGGCTGGAGGACGACCAGTCCGAGCGGCAGGGCCACCAGCGCCATCGGCTTGACCAGGTCACGCAGATGGGCAGGACCATCCGGTTGCGCCGCGAGGAGCTTGGCCAGGGCCAGCGCGGTGACGACCTTGGCCGCCTCCGCCGGCTGGAACTGGAAACCCGCGATCCGGATGAATGACCTCACGCCCTCCGCCGCCCCGGAGCCTGTGCCGATGATCAGGGTTACCGCGAGCAGGCCCGTCGACATGACGTACAGCGGCATCGCCATCCATTCGAACCAGCGCGCCGATATCCGGGAAAGTGCGATCAACACGAGGATTGACCCGAGCAGCACCACCGTCTGGCGCATCCAGATGCGCTCCACGGATGGGCTGGGAATGTTCTTCACCCCGGCGGAGTAGATCATCGCCACGCCGAAGAGGCACAGCAGCAGGATGCAGCCCGTGAATCGCCAGTGCCGGATCCAGGGGAGATCCAGGGTCATTCTCTATCCGTTCGTCGGGAGCGCCCAGGCGGTGTTTCGCCTGGCGTCGAAATACTCGCGAAGCGTCTGGATCGTGTCCCGCGGTATTCCGTGCTCACCACGGAGGAAGAAGTCGGCGGTCTTGGCGACCAGAGGCGCCGCGACCTGAGAACCGCTCCCGCCGAATTCCACCAGGGCCACCACCACGATCTCGGGCGCGCCCCCGCGCGGTCCGACAATGGCCCCGAACCAGCTGTGGTTCGGTCGGCCCACGACACTCTGTGCCGTTCCGGTCTTTCCGAGAACCTCGAAGTGCTCCAGCGAGGACAGGTAGGCGGTACCACCCTCCTCGGTCACTCGCTGCAGTCCCTCGCGAATCACTTCCAGATGCTCCTGGGAGACATCGAAGCGGAACCCTTCCGTCGTCGGCGCATCGCGATAGAGCGCAGGGGACGGCGCGGAGCCGTCGCGAGCGATGGCGAGAAAGTACTGCGCGACCATCAGCGGCGTCTGTGCGATCGGCCCCTGGCCAATCGCCAGGTTCAGGACCTCACCTTCCCGGGGACGGTACCCGTACCGCCTGACCCAGTACCCGGGGCCATCGGGGTAGGTACCGGTGGCCTCTCCGGGCAGGTCGACTCCGCAGGTCCCTCCAAACCCCATCTGGTTGACACGTTCGAGCATTCTCTGCAGGCCGATGCGCAGGGCCACCTGGTAGAAGTAGACGTTGCAGGAATGCCCGATGGCGCCGGTGAGATCCAGTGAACCATGCCCGTCCTCATCCCAGCACCGCCAGAGCCGGTCCCCATAGAAGTAGCTCCCGCTGCACGCTACGGGCATCAGGTCAGTGGGACTGATGACGCCCGTCTCCAGACCAATGAGTGCGGTGACCAGCTTCATCGGTGATCCAGGAGGATACTTGGCCGTGATGGCCCTGTTGAAGAGCGGGCTCGCGGGGTCCTGGCTCAGGCGGCGCCATTCCTCCTGATCCACCACGCCAGCGAACACGTTGGGGTCGTAGCCGGGTGTCGCGTAGAGCGCCAGCACTCCGCCGGTCTCGACATCGAGTGCCACTACCGCACCGCCCAGGCCATCGGGGAATATCTGGTGAATCCACTCCATCAGGTCCAGGTCCAGGTGCAGGTCCAGATCGCCGCCAGGCTGCTCCTCGACCCTCCGGAACCCCCGGTGAGAGCCTACGATCCTCCCCGATGCGTCGACCTCGACGTATCGGACGCCAGGCTGCCCCCGCAGTATCGACTCATATTGCCACTCGATTCCCGAGCGGCCGACGATCAGCCCTGGCTGGGCTCCTTCAAACTGTTCCGAATCCAGTTCCTGCTGATTGATCTCGCCCACGCTGCCGACGATGTGCGCGCCCACCTCTCCCGCCGGATAGCGTCGTTTGGGGCGCGTTTCGATCAACAGGCGCGGAAAGGCGGAACTCCTCTCTTCGAGAGCGGCAACCGCGTCGAACGAAGCGTCGACGGACAGGAGGATGGGCCTGGGGCTCCGTCCCTCGATCTGTCGCAGGGCACTCGCCAGCCGACGCTCGCCGATTTCAAGGTGTTCCCGCACCCGATTCAGCGAGGACATCATGGAGTCCGGCGACGCAGAGAGGATGGAAACCGAGTATCCCGGGGTATTGTCGGCAAGCGGGCGGCCCGCCCGGTCGCGGATGGTTCCGCGCGGGGGGGGCAGTGTGAGCGGGCGCAGGCGATTCGAATCGGCCTGGAGGCCCCAGTCGGATGACCGATACACCTGGGCCCGGAAGAACACCGCAACCAGCAGCCCGAGCAGGCAGACCACCACGGTTCTGGCTCTTCGTGCCCTGATGTTCCTCTGGTGGTGTTGGGATGTCCTCATCCGCGTAGCGTTCCTCTCAGCGCCAGCAGGGAGACGAGTGCGCCGACCACTCCGGCGTAAAGAGCCAGGAGTGGCGACTCGAATACGAACTGATATGTGAAGGTGCTCCGGTTGGCGGGATCCGACGCTATCCAGGAGAGCAGGTCGCGAAGCAACTTGCCGAGACCGAAGTAGGTGACCAGAAACGTCCAGGAATTCCCCACAAAGAGGTGCCGGGTTTGTGCTCCGGCTGTGCCCGCCACGGTCATGGCAAAGACCGTGGAACCGAATGAACTCATGGCGAAGGAATCTTCGATGAGCCCCACCGCGAATCCCAGGACCGCGCCCGCTCCAAGGCTCAGGTGACGGCTGGCGACAAGGACCGCAATGAGAAACAGATCCGGCGCTTCCCTTCCCAGGCCGAGTGCGACGTGCAGCGTGAGATGGGCAACGATCAGGCTCGCCGTCACCGTTGCGACCCTGACCGTCATGGGGAACCGGCGGTTGCCGAGTCGCGGGGCATCCCCACGAGCGCGGAGTCGGTTGACGGGTCGGGCGTTGTGACGGCCACGGCCGCATAGGTCACGGCACCCGGATAGACGGCCGGTGTCACATAGTAGCTCTTGCTCCACCCCGCCAGAGTCTCCGCAACACCGGCCACCCAACCGATGCGAACGCCTCTGGGGAATGTTCCCCCTCTGCCCGAGGTCAGGATTTCCATGCCGGGATCCAGCTCGGAGAGAAAGTGGACGCCCCGGAGCACCAGGCGGTCCTGCTCCCGGAACTGACCCTGCTCTGTTTCGACAATACCGTGATTGAAGCCGTCCGTCGTCATCGCGGACGCCCGGAAACCGGGATGTGACCAGTCGAAGGCTACGGAGTAGTCGGCATGGACCTGCTGAACCTGCCCGAGCAGACCGCCGTCGGTGACTACGGCGCTGAACGGAGGGACACCCCGATCCGAACCGGCACCGACCCTGAAGACGCTCGCGGACCCCGATGTCGTCGGTCGCGTGATCGCGGCCGGAATATACCGGACTTCCGGCCGCTCCCCGAGCAACAGAATGGATCTGAGCTGTCGGTTCTCCTCGGCCAGAGTTCTGTGGGTCGCCACAAATCCCATCGCCGAGTCCATCTGAGCCCTCAGAATGTCGTAGTCGCGGGCCCTTGATCCGGCCTGGGTGATCGCAACCTGGATCTCGATGAACGGCTTCAGGATCGACTCTCTGAGAACGTGTCCGATCTGCTGTTGCGGACCGGCGGGCAGGAACACGGCGATCAGCGAAAGGAGTATCATTCCGAGCGCGGGCAACACACCCCTCGAGCCCGCGCGACCGAACATGAATTCCAATCGTGCCATTTCAGGTTATCCCGCGCGTTGCATGACTCGGCTGCGTCCCGGCCGCCCGGGTCCTCCCTACCGCTTCAAGCGGTTACGATCGAACGGAACTTCGTGAACTCCTCGAGAATCGTGTTGGTTCCCCTGACAACGCATGTCATGGGTTCCTCGTCTACATGGATGGGAAGGTTCGTCTCCAGGGCGATGAGCTTGTCCAGTCCCCGGATCAAGGCGCCGCCCCCGGTCATCACAATGCCGAAATCGACGATGTCGGAAGCGAGTTCGGGGGGTGTGATCTCGAGCGCCGACCGCACCGCCTGAACGATCTGGCGAATCGGCTCCTGGATGCACTCCCTGATTTCCTGGGAATGGATCATGATCATCTTCGGTATTCCCGAAACCAGATCCCGGCCCTTCACCTCCATCTCCCGCTCTTCGCCGGTGTCCATTGCCGAACCGATCTGCATCTTGATGGCTTCTGCCGTGGGCTCTCCAACCAGCAGGTTGTAGTTCTTGCGGAGGAACGTGACGATGCAGTGGTCGAGTTCGTCCCCACCGATCCGTATCGATGTGTCGGAGACGATCCCGGCGAGCGCGATGACGGCGATCTCGGTGGTCCCTCCGCCGATGTCGATCACCATGTTGCCCCGAGGCGTGTCGATGGGGAGCCCCACACCGATCGCCGCCGCCATCGGCTCCGCAACCATGTAGACTTCGTTTGCGCCGGCCGCCTGCGCCGACGACCTGACGGCGCGCCGTTCGAGTTCGGTGATCCCGGAGGGGACGCCTACCACGACCCGGGGCTTGATCCGAAAGATCCGCTTGGCCATGACCTGCTTCAGGAAATGGCGAAGCATCAGCTCCGTCACGTCCACGTCCGCGATCACGCCGTCGCGCAGGGGGCGAACCGCCTCGATTCCCTCCGGGGTGCGACCGAGCATGCGCTTGGCCTCGAGGCCGACGCTCATGATGTGCTTCGTCCCCCGTTCTACGGCGACCACGGACGGCTCATTGAGAACGACGCCCTCGCCACGGACACAAACCAGGGTGTTGGCGGTTCCCAGGTCTACGCCAATGTCACTCGTCGGGACCAGTCTCTTGGAATTGAACCAGCTGGAGATTGGAGACAACTCTTTCCGTCTTTCCGGGCCCCGAGGATCCGGGCGTTGATGTGTGTTTGGCGATGACGCTGGTTGAACCTAACCAAGCCCGTATCGTGGCTCAATTCACTCCGGTACTCCCAAAGCCCCCATCGCCTCGCTCCGTGTCGGAAACGACAACGGTCTCGTCGATGGCGGGGGCCACAAACCGGCTGAAAACCAACTGGGCGATCCGCGACCCACGCCGCATGTCGATTCTGGCCGGGCCCAGATTCTGTACGAGAATCCGCAGCTCTCCGCGGTAATCGGGATCGATCGTACCGGGGCTGTTGGGCAACGTAAGTCCTAGGCGCGCAGCGAGTCCCGAGCGCGGACGCACCTGGCACTCAATCCCCGCCGGCAGCTCCATGATCAGACCGGTGGCGACCGCATGAATGCCGCCCGGATCCAGCGTGAAGGCCTCGCAGCATCGGATGTCGTGCCCGGCGGCTTCGAGCGAGCCGCGTGCCGGAAGCGGCAGGTCAGGGTTCGAGGGGAGTCGCTTGAATCGCACTGCGCCGAGTCCGTCCCCGCCTCGTGCCTGGATGGCTTCGTGCTGCCTGGCGATGTCGCTTCCACACTCCGGACGGGCGAGCGTGACCGCCTCGGCAGTCATCCCGAATGCCTCCGCAACTCCGGGATGGGCAACTTCGCCCCGGGCCACGTTGATGCCCCTGTGCAGATCGGGGTCGGCGGCACACGCCTCCTCCCAACCCTGGGTAGCAAGCTGCATTGCGTAAGGGAGCGTTGCATTGGTGAGCGCGAGCGTTGATGTCCGGGGAACGGCGCCCGGGATGTTGGTGACCCCATAGTGGACGATCCCGTCGACGTCGTACACGGGGTCGTCGTGGGTGGTGGGCCGAATCGTCTCGACGCAGCCTCCCTGGTCCACCGCGACATCGACGATCACGGATCCGGGGCGCATCGCGGCGAGATCCTTCCTCTTGACCAGCGTGGGGGCCTTCATGCCCGGAACCAGGACGGCGCCGATCACCAGATCGGCATCCGGAAGTTGTTTTCGTACCGCGTACCGCGTCGAGAACAGCACGTTCACATTTGCGGGCATGGTCTCCGAGAGGTGGCGCAGCCGCGGCAGCGATACGTCCATGATCGACACGCGCGCCCCCAAACCGGCAGCCATCCGCGCGGCGTGCGTACCCACCACCCCACCGCCGATGATCAGCACCTTCGCCGGCAGCACGCCGGGCACGCCTCCGAGGAGCACCCCCGAGCCCCCTGCCGGCCGCTCCAGGTACTTGGCGCCCTGTTGAATGGCCATCCGGCCCGCGACTTCGCTCATGGGCGTGAGGAGCGGCAGGTCTCCGTCCTCGGGACCGACCGTCTCGTAGGCGATCGCGATCGCGCCGCTTGTCATCACCGCCCGCGTGAGCGCCCCGGACGCGGCGAAGTGAAAGTAGCAGAAGAGGACCTGATCCTCGCGCATCAGGGGCCATTCACGGGCGATCGGATCCTTGACCTTCATGATCATTTCCGCGCGGGCCCAAACCTCTTCGGCAGTGCCGACCACCTCTGCACCGGACGCGACGTAGAAGTCGTCGGTGAATCCGCTGTGCCGGCCGGCGCCCGCCTGGATCAGGACTTCCTGTTCCGCCTGCACGAGCGCCTCCACGCCGGCAGGGGTCAGGGCAACCCGGTATTCGTGGTGTTTGATCTCCGACGGAATACCTACAACCATGGTGTGGAGCCCGATGTCAGGAGTGCGCCCCTACCGGCTGTCTCGAGCCGTCCCGCTCCTCCTCGGCGGCGGCCTTAAGCGAAAGTCGCATCCGGCCCCTCTCGTCGATCGAGAGGAGCTTCACGCGAACCACGTCGCCGCGGTTCACGACATCCTCGGTCTTGCCGACGCGGTGGTCCGCCAACTGCGAGATGTGGCACAGCCCCTCGACCCCGGGCATGATCTCCACAAATGCGCCGAAGGTCGTGGTGTTCTTGACCGGACCCTCGTAGATCCGCCCCACCTCGGGCTCCTGCACGATCGCCTCGATCATCTCGCGGGCCCGCTGCCCGGCCTCGGCCGATACGGCCGCGATCTTCACGATGCCTTCGTCGTCGACTTCGATCGTGGCGCCCGACTCGTCCTGGATCGCGCGGATCGTCTTCCCCTTGGGGCCGATGATCTCGCCGATCTTTTCCGGGTTGATCCTGACCGCCACGATGCGCGGCGCGTGCGGCGACAGATCCGGGCGGGCCTCGGCGAGCACGGCGTCCATGCGGTCCAGGATGTGCATCCTGCCCTTGTGGGCCCGCTCGAGCGCCTCCTTCAGCAGCTCGACAGTGAGTCCGTCGATCTTGATGTCCATCTGGATCGATGTGACCCCCTTGCGGGTGCCCGCCACCTTGAAATCCATGTCTCCAAGGGCGTCCTCCAGGCCGAGGATGTCGGTGAGGATCTCGACCCTGTCGCCCTCGGTCACCAGGCCCATCGCCACCCCGGCGCACGCGGCTTCCACGGGAACGCCGGCGTCCATCAGCGACAGCGAG
This sequence comes from Longimicrobiales bacterium, assembly GCA_965211905.1. GTDB lineage: Bacteria > Gemmatimonadota > Gemmatimonadetes > Longimicrobiales > Gaopeijiaceae > Bin94. The sequence goes on along the minus strand of CBDBTX010000003.1, from coordinate 2,054,814 downwards.
GCGGAGCACACCGACGCCATCGACGACGACCCGTTCGACTCCAGGATGTCCGAGACGATGCGGATGGTGTAGGGGAAGTCGTCGTAAACGGGAAGGAGCGGCTGAATGGCCCGTTCGGCGAGTGCTCCGTGGCCCTTTTCGCGGCGGGAGGTCGACCGGATCGGGCGGGCCTCGCCGACCGAAAACGGCGGGAAGTTGTAGTGCAGCATGAAAGACTTGGTGACCTGCTCGGCACTGTCGATCGAGTCGATGCGCTGCTCGTCCTTGCTGGTGCCCAGCGTCACGACGCCTAGCGACTGGGTTTCGCCGCGCGTGAACAGGGCGGAACCGTGCGTTCTGGGAAGGACGCCGGTTTCGCAGACGATGGGCCGGACCTCGTCGGCGCTCCGTCCGTCCGCCCGGATGCCCTCGTCGAGGATGCGGGCGCGGACATGTTTCTTCTCGAGCGACCTGACCACGTCGTCGACATCGCCGTCGTTCACGGCCTCGTCGCCGGCCAGCTGTTCCGCGACATCCGCCGCGATGGCCGCGAGCGCCGCCTGCCGCTCCCGCTTGTCGGCGATCTGCACGGCGCCGGACACCCGGTCGCTGGCAAGATCCTCGACCTGTTGCTGCACCTCCGCGGGCACCGCCTTGGGCTCCCACGCCATCTCGGGCTGGCGGCGGGGCGCGATCAGCACCTCCTGGATGTCGATCAGCTCCCGGATCGCCTCGTGGGCGACGGTCAACCCCTGCAGGATCTCGCTCTCGGGGACCTGAATCGCTCCGCCCTCCACCATCACGATGGCCTGGGCCGTGCCAGCGACAACGATGTCCACGTCGGCGTACTCAAGCTGGCGGAAGGTCGGGTTCACCACCCAGTTCCCCTGGATGCGGCCGACCCGGACCGAAGCCACGGGCGTATGGAAGGGGATCACCGAAGTGTTCAGCGCCACCGAGGCGCCGATCAGGGTGAGCACATCCGCGTCATTTTCCTGATCGGCGCTGAGGACCTGTGCGTGGATCTGGGTCTCGTGGTAGAACCCGTTGGGGAAGAGGGGGCGCAGGGTCCGGTCGGTCAGCCTCGCGGACAGGACTTCCTTTTCCTGGGGAGCCCCTTCCCTCTTGAAGAAACCGCCGGGGATCTTTCCGGCGGCATAGGATTTCTCCCGGTACTCCACGGTGAGCGGGAAGAACGGGAGGTGGGTGGGTCGGTTCTGTACCGTCGCAGTCACAAGCACGACGGTTTCGCCAAACTGAACCAGGCAGGATCCGTGCGCGAGACGGGCCATGCGGCCAACCTCGAGAACGAGTCGCCTGCCGGCGAATTCGCGTTCGATTCTCTCTGTCATTTCTTCTTCCGGAACTGCCGCAGGAATCCCGCGGCGGGGGTGGACGGCAGCACTACGGAAGAGTCACGGCGCGGGGGCCGCATCGACTCTCGCCGGTCAATGGCGCAGTCCGAGGTCTTTGATCAATTCCCTGTACCCTTCCACGTCGGTGCGCTTCAGGTACTCGAGGAGGCGCCGTCTGCGACCTACCATCTTGAGCAGGCCGCGGCGGCTGTGGTGGTCGTGCCTGTGGGCATCGAAGTGACCACGAAGATGGTTGATCCTGGCCGTGAGGAGAGCGATCTGCACCGGTGTGCTTCCGGCTCCGTTGTCGTGCGGCTGGTACTTCTCTACGATCTGCTGCTTGTCGATGCCCATTCTGTTTCCGTGTCTCCGTGTCTCCCGATGAGGCCCGGGCCGCAGCACGAGTGTGGCCAGAGCCATCGGCCCGGCTTGGATGCTCGCGCCGGGGATTCGCTGCCGGGACGGTGCAGCCGTCATGGGACAGCCTTAAATCATAGCCGTGCGAGGTTATAGGGACAAGGTGCCATTCTCCGCATCATCGGACAGGGTCTGATTCCAGCAGGCTTCGCGCCCTGTCCACATCCTTGCCCATCTGGCTCCGCAGTGCGTCGACCGTATCGAACGCCACGACCGGGCGGAGGATCTCGATCAGGTCAAGTTGTATCCGGCGTCCATAGAGGTCCCCCTCGAAGTCGAGCAGATGGACCTCGACGGTCGGCGTGGCGCCGGGAAAGGTGGGCCGAGGTCCGATGTGCAGCGCCCCCATGAAGCCGGCGTGATCGAGTGTAGCCCGGCAGGCGTAGATGCCGGCGGCCGGAATCAGCTTGTCGGCCCCCGAAACAAGCAGGTTGGCGGTCGGAAAGCCCAATCCCCGCCCACGACCATCGCCGCGTGTCACAACCCCGGCGATCCGGTACGGCCGGCCCAGCCCCCGATTCGCGTCCGCAAGCCTTCCCTCCAGCAGCGCCCGCCGGATCGAGGTGGATGAGACCGCGCCGGAGGTGGTGTTTGCCGCCTCGACGACATCGAGCCGGAATCCGTATTCGGCGGCAATCGTGCGCAGCGTGTTGACGTCACCCGAGCGACCTCGCCCGAACCCGTGATCGTAGCCGATTACGAGCTCGTCCATCCCCAGCCGGTCCAGCAGCAATTCCGTCACGAATCTGCGGGGAGAGTATTCCCTCAGTTCGGGAGTGAAGGCGACGAAAACGACATAGTCGAGCGGACTCTCGGCAAGGACGGCCTTCTTCTCGTCGAGGGGCGTGAGGAGCGGCGGCGCCGCCTCGGGGCGCACGATGCGCAAGGGGTGGGGATCGAAGGTGACGAGAACGCTGCGGCCATTGCAGTCCGCTGCCCGCGCGCCGATCTCGCGAAGCACCTTCCAGTGCCCGATGTGTACCCCGTCAAAGGTGCCTACAGTGATGATCACCGGGCGGTCGCCGGTGGGAAGTCCCGCGACACCGGAAGCGAACACGGTCGCGCCTCCCGTGCCGTCAGGCATTCAACAGGACCTTCCGCGGCTTCAGCAAACCACTCCGCACCTCGCCGACGGCAACCAGTTCGTCGCCCGGAAGGACGAAAGCCGCGGTGCCGGCGTCGCGCGCACCGGCCCGTACCGGCCGCCCTGTCGCAAGCATCTTCGCCTCGTCGGCATCGACCTCGACGCGTTCCAGGTGAGACAGCGCGGATGCGGGCGAGATCCACGCGCGGTCGGGCAGCCCACCCCCTCTCAATTCGGCGATCGTGGCAGCGCGATCAACACCCAACCTTCCTACCCCGTCGCGCCTCAGCGCGGTCAGATGGCAGACCGTCCCCAGGCGTTCGCCGAACTCGCCCGCAAGGCTGCGCACATAAGTGCCGCTGGAGCAGCGCAGCCGGAAACGGACGTTTGGCAGATCCACCTCCACGACCCGGAGCCACCGCACCGTTACGGTCCGGACGGGAAGCCGGATGTCCTCTCCCCGGCGGGCACGGCGGTGTGCCGGGATCCCGCCGACCTTGACGGCAGAGTACAGCGGGGGAGTCTGACGGATGGGCCCGACGAGTCCGGCAGCTACCGAGTGCACCTCTTCAGGATCCAGCTTCCGCCAACGATCGTCTTCGGAGATCCGGGCCCCGTCCGGGTCAAGGGAATCCGTGGCCACGCCCAGTCGGGCGGTCGCCTCGTACTCCTTGTCCAGCCCCACGAGGTACTCGAGGACGCGAGTCGCCCTCCCCGTCCCCAAAACGAGAAGCCCGGTGGCAAAGGGGTCGAGGGTGCCCGCGTGGCCGATCCTTCGGGTTCCCAGGGCGCCACGAGCCACCGCCACGACATCGTGGGAGGTCCACCCCGCCGGCTTGTCCACCAGCAGTATCCCCATATCGCGACGCGATCCGCTCAAGACTCGTCCGCATCCCTTCGGTTCTCTTCGCCCGAGAGGCGCGCCCGGGTCTCCCTGGCCGCGGATTCGTCCGGAGGAAGCACATCGCGCAGGATCGCTTCGATTCGCTGGCCCGCCTCCCGGGAGTGGTCACGGTGGAATCTCAGCTCCGGCATGCGCCGGATGTGCAGTTCCCGGCCGAGGACCGAGCGGAGGAAAGGTGCCGCGCGACCGAGCGCGGCCATTGTCTCCGCCTGCTCGGCCTCAGTCCCGTATGCCTCCACATGGACCCGGGCCAGCCAGAGATCGGCGGTAACGTCGACTCCGGTAACCGAGACCGGGCCGAGTCCGGGGTCCCTGACCAGACTCTGGAGCTTGACGGAAAGCTCGCGGCGGAGCTGTTCACCCAGGCGCGACTGTCGCAGCCCGGACATCAGTACCGCTCGGTGGAATTGCCGACCACCACCGCGCCCCGGGCCCCGTCCACCAATCGGTCCACCGATGCCAGAATCGAGTCCGCCTGCGCCGTGTGGGCTGCCAGAAAGGCAACCGTGATACGGCCGCGGTTGCGAACCTCCTGGAGTCCGGACTCGGCGACGGAGACGTTCATTCTCCCCAGCCGGTCCTTCAGCGACCTGAGCACCGCCCGCTTTTCCTTCAGCGACGCCGAGCCCGGTATCATCAAATCCCATGTGGACACGGTTACGACCATGGCGAGTCAGCGCGCGGAGGTCCGTCGTCCTCTCAACTCTGGGCGGCGCCGGCCAGGGTGCGGGCGACTTCCTCGACACTGTAGGTCTCCACGAGGTCGCCGGACTTCAGGTCGTTGAAGTTGGAGATCCCGATTCCGCATTCGAACCCGTCGCGGACCTCCTTGACGTCGTCCTTGAAGCGTTTCAGCGAAGCCACTTCGCCGTCGTAGACCACCACCCCGTCGCGAATGACCCGAGCCTGGGCACCCCGCTGGATATGGCCGTCCACGACGTAGCTCCCCGCGATCGCGCCAACGCCGCGAATCTTGAATACCACTCGGACTTCGGCCGCACCCATGACCTGCTCCCGTCGCTCCGGCGCCAACAGCCCCTCAAGCGCTGCCCGCACATGTTCGACGGCTTCGTAGATGATGTCGAAGGTCTGGATTTCGATCGATTCCCGAGTCGCCGTCTGGCGCGCCCCGGTATCCGGACGTACCCGGAAGCCCACCACAACCGCCCCGGCGGTCAGCGCGAGCATGACATCCGATTCGTTTACGGCACCGACGCCGCGGTGGATGATCTCCACCCGCACCTCGGAGGTCGACAACTGCTCCATCGCGTCGCAGATGGCCTGGACGGATCCATCCACGTCGCCCTTCACCACCATTCGAAGCGTGCTGACCTCGCCAGCGGCGAGCAGCTTGCTGAAGTCGCCAAGCTTGATGCCGCGCTCCTTGATCCTCAGCTGTTTTTCGCGGTCCAGGCGCTGGCGATTCCCGGCGATGGACGCTGCCTGCACATGGTCCATCACCTGCAGCACGTCGCCGGCCTGCGGCACGCCCGCCGTACCCACGATCTGCACGGGAATCCCGGGACCGATGTCATCCACATGCTGGCCGCGCTCGTCCAGAAGGGCGCGCACCCGGCCGGCGTGGAGGCCTACGACATAGCTGTCGCCGATCCGCAACGTCCCGTTCTGGACGAGGATGGTGGCCACGGGGCCCTTTCCTATGTCCAGCTCCGCCTCGACGACGGCGCCGAGAGCAGAACGGTCCGGATTGGCTTTCAGGTCGAGCAGTTCCGCCTGCAGGAGGACCTTTTCGAGGAGGTCGTCCATCCCCTGACCGGTCTTCGCAGACACTTCGGCGACCAGCGTATCCCCCCCGTAGTCCTCCACCGTGACCTCATGGCGCAGCAAATCCTGCTTGACCCGGTCAGCATTGGCGCTGGCCAGGTCGATCTTGTTGATGGCCACGACCATCGGCACACCGGCGTTCCTGGCGTGGCTGATGGCCTCGATCGTCTGCGGCATCACGGCGTCGTCGGCGGCAACCACGAGAACCACCAGATCCGTTACATCCGCACCCCTGGCTCGCATTGCGGTAAAGGCGGCGTGCCCTGGCGTGTCGAGGAACGAGATCGTGCGGTCTCCGTCGAGCTCGACGTGGTAGGCGCCGATGTGCTGTGTGATCCCGCCGGCCTCGCCGGCCACCACGTTGGTGTCGCGTATCCGGTCGAGCAGCCTGGTCTTCCCGTGATCGACGTGTCCCATCACCGTGACGACGGGAGGACGGGGCTGCAGATCCGCGGGGTCGTCTTCCTCAGCCGCCTCCTCGGCGGGGAGATAGTCGGACTCTCGAACCGCCTTGAATCCAAACCCGTCGAGGAGGAGCTCGATCTGGTCGAAGTCCAGCCTCTGGTTGATGGTGACCGGCAGGCCCATGTCCTTGAAGGCCGACCCGATGATCTCGGCCGCGCTCACGTCGATGAGCTCCCCGAGTTCCGCAACGGTGAGGAACTCGTTCACCCGAACCGTCTGGGCCTCCGTAGCCCTCTCCCTGGCCGCCTTCTCTTCGGCCGCCTCGCGCTCTACGCGCGCAGCGGTCACCATTCCCTTGCCCTTGCGGCGCTTCTTGCGACCGCCGCGAAGCTCGGCCATGACGCGCTGGATATTCTGCCGGGCCTTGTCGCGGTCGGCACCCCGGCGGCGTTTGCCCTTCTTGCGGTCCTTCTTCCGGCGACCGTCGGAGGTGTAGCCCTCCGCCTGAATCCGGACCGTCCCGCCCGGACCGGCGCTGGCCGCGGGGGCGAGGCCCTCGCCGGGCGGCGGTACGATCCCTTCTCTCGCGGGCGCAGGCTTCATGCCCAGCCGGGCAGGCGCGAGGCCATCGCTGGCCGCACGTGGCGTGGCCGGCTCGGCTTCAGCTGCCCCGGTGGCCGCAGCGGACGTCGCCTCTTCGGCCGCGGCCGGCTTCGAAGCCGCTTCCTCCGGTACCGCGACCCGCTCCGCCAGCGCGTCCCCTTCCTGCCGGGAAGGCTCCGGCCCCGAGGCGAGGGCATCGTCGGAGTGCGCCGGAACGACAGCGCCATCTGTCGCAGGCGATTCCTCCGGGGCAGCCTCCACAACACCCGGATCCGCAGCGGCGGTTGCCGCACCGACATCTTCAGGCACGGGCACGGCACCGTCGGACGCCGGATCCGGACCGGCTGCCTCCGATCCCTCTGCCGGGACCTGCGAGGCCGCTGCTGCCGCGTCGAGCACTTCCCTCCCGGTGGCGATCGCGTCGCCCACGGCGGCATCGGCCGCTGGATGATCGACCTGCTCACCAGCTGCTGCCGGCGCTGCGGGCTCTTCCTGCTCGGCAGTCGCTGCCGCCTCGTCGGCGGGCTGCGCCGGCCTGGAAGGAGCCACGCGACGGCGCACACGACGACGGCGGCTCGTCGGCCGCACCCCCTTCACGGCAGCCTTCATCACGTCCGCGGCGCTGCCGCGCCCGGCTCGTCGTTCCCGCTCCAGCCGGATTCGAATCCGGGCCACGTCGGAATCCCGTATGGGAGCGTTGGCGTCACCCACCGGTACCCCGGAGCTGCGCAGGAACCTGAGCAGGACATCGGTGTTGACCTTCAGGTCCAAGGCCAGTTCCCTCACCCGCATCACACGAGATCCCCCTGCAGAGCCGTCGAGTCGTCGGCGCCGCGAGCCGACTCCGAGTCCACCACCGTCAAGTCGTCGATCAGCGCCAGGAGCTGATCCGCCGCTTCCTCGGTAACGCCCGTAACCGCGAGGAAATCCCCCCGGTCGAGATCGATGATGTCGAGGAAGCTATCGTAGCCGGCCGAGGCCAGGGCCGACAGCGTGCCATGGTCGAGGGACAGTTCCCGCAGCGGGAAGTCGGCGGTCTCGTAGGAGTCCTCGTCGTCCTCTACGAATACCGACATGTCCGATCCCCGCTCCAGCCACTCCCGTGAACCGTAGAGGTCGATCTGCCACCCGATCAGCTGGGATGCAAGGCGCACGTTCTGGCCGTTCCGCCCGATGGCGAGCGAAAGCTGATCCTCGTCCACGATCGCCGTGATCACCTGACGTCGCGGATCGGAGATCACCTTGGCCACCCGGGCAGGAGCCAGAGCCCGCCGCGCGAAGATCTCCGGATCGGGATGCCAGGGGACGATGTCGATCCTCTCCCCTCCCAGTTCTGAAACGACGGCCTGCACCCGCGACCCCTTCAACCCCACGCAAGCCCCGACCGGATCGATGGAATCGTCGCGGCTGTGCACCGCGATCTTGGTGCGCCCCCCGACTTCCCGGGTGAGCTCCTTGATGTCCACGATCCCCTGGTAGATCTCGGGCACCTCGAGCCGGAACAGAGCCGCGACAAAGAGCGGATCGGCGCGCGAGAACACGAGCCGTGGCCCCTTGGGGGTCTCCTCTACCCTCTTGAGCACCGCGCGAATCGACTCGCCCTGGCGAAAGCGCTCCCGCGGGTTCTGCTCCTTCCACGGAATGATCGCCTCTGCGTCGCGCGTTCGATTGAGCATGAGGACGAGCTTGCCGCGTTCGATCTGCTGCACCTCTCCCGACAGCAGCTCGCCCACCCGGTCGGTGTATTCCTCCCGAATCCGCTGCCGTTCACCCTCGCGAACCAGCTGCACGATCCGCTGCTTGGCCGCCATCACCGCGTTGCGGCCGAACTGGGAGAACTCGACGGGGATCTCCATCACGTCGCCGACCTCGTAGGTCGGATCGTCCCAACGGGCCTCCTGAACCGAGACTTCGGCCGATGGATCCTCGACGGTGTCGACCACCCTTTTCAGTACGAACATCTCGATGTCGCCACCGACATCGTCGATGTTGATCTCCGTGCTTACGTTCGCACCGTAGATGCGTGCCAGGCCCGCATGAATCGCGTCCCGGATCAGTTCATTGACCTCATCCGGCTCGAGGCTCTTGGTCGCCGCGATTTCGCGGAAAGCCGCCAGGACCAGTCCGGTGTTCGTCATCGAATCTTCCAATCGTGGATCAGGCGAGCACCCTCGATGTTCGTTCGAGGGACCTCGACCTCGTCGCCTCCGTTCAAGCGCAGCCGGATCTTCTCCGCCCCATCCGCGCCCCGCACCACGCCGAGCAGTTCGCCTTCGAGGTGAACCGAACGACCACCCAGCTCCTGTCTGCCCTTGACGGCGACCCGCCGACCCCGAAACCGCCGGAAGTCCCTGTCCCGCGTCAGCGGGCGCTCCAAACCGGGCGAAGAGACCTCGAGCACGTAGCTGTCGGACAGCCCTTCCTCCCGATCGAGCCATGCTTCCATATGGCGGCTGACACTCGCACAATCGTCGAGCGAAACGGGCCGGTCCGGTGGTTCGTGTTCCACCCGGAGCCGGATCACCGGCCGGCGAACATGACCCGCCCACTCCACCTGTACGAGTCCATAGCCCAGATGGGAGAGTCGATCTTCAAACCCCTTTTGGAGTTCCAAGCGGTCTGGTCTCACTCCACCCCCTGTCGCAAGCGGACAAAAAAGAGCGGGGGACACCATACCCCCACTCGTTTGGGCCGCCCGGAGCGGCCCGCCACCGTACCTGAAGTATAGCTGTAGCGGTGTCCTCCGGTCAATCGCGCCGCTCGATCCGCGCCCCGAGCTTCGCGAGCCGCCGGTCGATACGCTCGTAGCCGCGTTCTATCTGTCCCGCATTGCGGATCACGCTGGTTCCGCCGGCACCCAGCGCCGCGATCAGCATGGCCATCCCGGCCCGGATGTCCGGGCTCTCCACCCGGGCGCCGCGCAGGGGTGACGGACCGACCACGACAACGCGATGCGGGTCGCACAGGACGATGCGCGCGCCCATGGCCACAAGCTTGTCGGTAAAGAACATGCGGGACTCGAACATCTTTTCGTGAACCAGCACCGTCCCCCGGGCCTGGGTGGCCGCGACAACGGCGATCGAGGTCAGGTCGGCCGGAAATGCCGGCCAGGGGCCATCGTCCACCTTGGGCAGGTGGCCGAAGGCATCCATCTGAATGATGGGCTCGGTGCGTCCGTCAACGATAAGATCGGGTCCGTCCACGGTGCAGTCGATACCCAGGCGCCGGAAGCCGATGAGGATGGAATCCAGGTGCTGGATGGGCGCGTCCTCGATGACCAGCCTGCTGCGGGTGACTGCGGCGAGGCCGATGAAGGAACCGGTTTCGATATGGTCGGCCCCGATGTGGTATTCGGCCCCGCCAAGCGACGGCACCCCCTCGATCGTCAGGTTCGAAGTCCCGATCCCGCCGATGCGCGCCCCCATCCGGTTGAGACACCTGCACAAATCCTGCACGTGGGGCTCGGCCGCCGCGTTCCTGATTCGCGTATCGCCGGACGCCAGCGCCGCGGCCATGATCGCGTTCTCGGTCGCGGTGACCGACGGCTCGTCCAGGAACATGTCTCCCCCGACCAGCGAGCGCGCGTCGATGTCGAGTCCGGCGGCGGTCTCCACGGTGGCGCCCAGCGCCCGAAACGCAAGGACGTGGGTGTCGAGCCGGCGTCGGCCGATGACATCTCCCCCCGGGGGGGGTAGGGACAGGGATCCGAACCGGGCCAGCAACGGTCCGGCCAGCAGGATGGACGCCCGAATGCGCTTCGACAGTTCGGGATCGAGGTTCCCGGCGTGGACGTTGGCGGCATTGACCTGCACGGTGCCGGGCCCTGTCCAGGTGACGCTGGCGCCCAGCGACTCCATGATCTCGAGCAGCGTCGCGACATCCCGGATTCTCGGAACGTTGCCGACGGTGACCGGCTCCGACGACATGAGCGTCGCCGCCAGGACGGGAAGCGCCGCGTTCTTGTTGCCGGCCGGCCGGATGCTGCCGGAGAGTTCGTGGCCACCCGACACGATGAAGGTTGGCATGGGTTCAAGATAGCGCTGGTTCGCCCCGCATTGAATCCCCATATTCGGAGAGATCTCAACCGAAACCGGGGACGGCCGATGAAGCCGCATTCACTGTCAGTTGCGCAGGACACAACCGTTGTGGAGCTGGCGCGCGACGGCCTCGCCAGCTTCTCGGCGTGGGCAATCGGCGGCGGCGCGGTCGCCCTCGTCGCCCTGCTGGTGGTCCTGCTGCTCGTTCTCGTCGAGCTGCGCCGGCTCGCCGCGTCATGGACCGACTTCCTCGCCGCAACCAGCACCCGCTCGCAGTCGCTGGTGGATCACGCAAGCAGCGCGGCCCGGAACATCGACCACATTACCAGGACCGTGCGGGGCGAGGTGGACCGGCTCGGCGCATCGGTCGGCGGCCTGGCGAAGGGGATCGAGCACGGTTCCAACGAAGTGCGGAGCCGGCTGAAGGACCTCCTGGCTCTGGTCGACGTGGCGCAGTCGGAAGCCGAAGACGCGGTGCTGGAGATCGCCTCGAAGGTGCGCACGATGCGGACGAGCGCCGCGGGGCTTCTTCGCCTTGCCCAACTCGGCCAGAGTGGAAGGACCCCTCCAGCCGCGGAGACGCCCGGCCCGGAGCCGACTTCGGCCGCGGATGCCGTCGCCGGGGATGCCGCTGCCGCAGATGCCGCGGGCGGTAAAGAGGTCGAACAGGTCGGCGGAGCCCACGAGGGCGGCCCGTCTCAGAAGTAGTCCTTCTCCAGTTCCGCGTAGCGTACCACGAGCTTCTTCCGTCCCGCATCGGCAAAGTCGACGGTGACCTTCATGTCCGGTCCGAATCCGGACAGTTCGACGATCACTCCCGAGCCGAAGGTCTGGTGCACCACCCGCTCTCCCCTGGTGTAGCTCGGCCGGTCCTGGTTGAAACCGCCGTCGTCTTCGGCCGCTCCGCTCCACTGCGCCTTCGAGCGGCCCGCGGTTCGTCCCGGGCGCGAGGTCCAGCCCACCCCTCCCGCTCGGTCCGTCTTCCGGCGGTCCAGATCTTCCAGAACATCCAGGAAGGTCGATGCCCGCGACCACAGCATCTCCCCCGCCCTGCGCCTCGACCGGGCATGAGTGAGGTAGAGCTTCTCCCGCGCACGGGTGATCCCGACGTAGAGCAGCCTGCGCTCCTCTTCGAGGGCGCCCTCGTCGTCGTAGGCGCGCGTCAGCGGAAACAGTCCCTCTTCGAGGCCGCTGATGAAGACAACCGGAAACTCCAGCCCCTTGGCGCTGTGGAGCGTCATGAGGGTGACCGCGTCGGCGCCCGGATCGTGACCGTCGATGTCGGCGACGAGCGCCACGTGCTGCAGAAAGAGGCTCAGGTCGGTGAAGGTGTCCCGGTCGCCCTCGTCCAGGTCGAGCAGTTCCTCGGCTTCGAACTGCTTCGCCGCGGCCACCAGCTCGCCCACGTTCTCCGCGCGATCGTCACCTTCGGGGCCCTCGGCGCGCAGGAGCCGCAGCAGGTCGAGTTCGGCGATCAGCGATTCCAGCACTTCGCCCGCGGAGCGCTTCCCCGCCATCAGGGAGTACCTGCGGGCGAGCGTGGCCAGCGAACCGAGTCCCCTGCGCGCGGGCCCGCTCAGGCCGGGCACATCGCCTGACCGCTCCGTGGCGTCGAGCAGGCCGATCCCTTCATCCCTGGCAAAAGCCGTCAACCGGGCAAGCGAAACCGTCCCCACCCCGCGGCGCGGGTAGTTGACGACGCGCTCGAAGGCGTCGATGTCGCGCGGGTTGGTGATCAGGCGCAGATAGGCGAGCACATCCTGGATCTCGCGGCGTTCGTAGAAGCGCACGCCGCCCACGATCTGGTAGGGCACTCCACGGCGCCAGAACCGGTCCTCCAGCGCGCGCGCCTGGGCATTGGTGCGGTACAGCACCGCGAAGTCCCGGTGGTCGAGCGACGGGTCGCCGAGCATGCGCCGCTCGATCTCTTCCACGATCCAGCGCGCTTCGTCCATCTCGTCGGCGGCCTCCAGCCGGGTGATCGGGGGACCGCCGATGCGGTCCGTGCGCAGCGTCTTCTCCTTGCGGTAGAGGTTCTCCCGAATCACCAGGTTGGCGGCGTCGAGGATGACGGGCGTCGAGCGGTAGTTCTGCTCGAGCCTCACCACCTGCGCCCCCGGAAAGCTGCGCTCGAAGTCGAGGATGTTGCGTATGTCGGCGCCCCGCCAGCCGTAGATGCTCTGGTCGTCGTCACCCACCACCATGAGGTTGCGGTGCCTGCCGGCCAGTAGTTCCAGGAATCTGAACTGCGCGCAGTTCGTGTCCTGATACTCGTCCACCAGAATGAACGCGAACGCCTCCTGGTAGCGCTGGAGGAGCCCCTGGTTACCCTCCAGAAGGCGCACCGGGAGCACCAGGAGGTCGTCGAAGTCCATCGCATCCTGATCCCGGAGCGACTCCTGGTACACGGGGTAGACGCGCGCGGCCTTCCTGAGCAGCAGGTCGGGGCCATCGGCATGCGCCGCCGCGAACTCCTCCGCACCGACCAGGTGGTTCTTGGCGTCCGAAATCGCGGCTCTCACGGCTTTGGGCGACCAGCGCCTGGGGTCCACGTCCGCGGCCTTGTGTGCCTTCTTCACCTCGCGCAGCGCCTGTTCGGCATCGCGGATGGCGAATCCCCGGGTCCATCCCACCTCGGGAGCGTGCCTTCGCAGCAGACGCACGCCGATCGCGTGGAACGTGCCCATCCAGATTCCCCGCGGCTCCGCGTCCAGCATGGCGGTGACGCGCTCCCGCATCTCTCCCGCCGCCTTGTTGGTAAAGGTGACGGCCATGATCCGGTCGGGGGGCACGCCGTGTTCCATGATCAGGTGCCACACGCGGGTGGTCAGAACCCGGGTCTTGCCGGAACCCGCCCCGGCCAGGACCAGACTGGGGCCTTCGAAGTGCTCGACGGCCTCCCTCTGCTCGGGATTCAGGGCAACCGCGGCATGGGTCATGACTCGACCGCCCGGGGAAGACGCGCCTGGAAGGTCACGCCGCGCTCGCCGCGGTCCAGCAGCTCCACGCGTCCACCGTGCACTCCCTCCACGATGCGTCTCGTCAGCGTAAGTCCCACGCCCCATCCGCCGGACTTGGTTGTCACGCCGGGATCGAAGAGCCTGTCGCGGATCTCGAAGGGAACTCCCGGCCCGGTATCCCTGATGCGCACCAGCACCCAGCGTCCTTCGGCGGCCCGCGCCGATATGGTGATGGATCCACCCGTGCCGGCCATCGCGTCGAGCGCGTTCTTGATCACGTTTTCGAGCGCCCACGCCAACAGCACCTCGTGTCCCTTCACGTCGGGCAGATCGTCGGGAACGTCCACATGCAGCGCGACGCCGGGCCCGAGGCGGGGCAGCCGCACTTCCATGTAGGCCCGGAGCTCCGCCACGACGTTCACCAGAGACACGCGCTTCAGCTCGGGGTCCCTGCCGATCAGTTCAAAGCGCCGGCTGACCCTCTCCAGGCGCACCAGATCCTCTCCGATCGCGTTGGCGATCTCGACCTGGGGCAGCTCGCCGGGCCGCTCGTCCGGATCCAGCCCCAGGACCTCCACCCACCCCTGCAGCGAGCTGATGGGGGTTCCCAGCTGATGGGCCAGTTCGCGGGCCATCGCGGTCCACGCCTGCTCTGCCGCGGTGCGCCGCTGGTAGCGGAAGACGGTCACAGCCAGGAGAACCGTGACGAGCAGTCCGGAGGCCCAGAGGAAGGGCATCCATTGCAGCCGGGCTGCCTCCGGAGTGATTCCGTAGTGGACCAGTTGGCTCTCCGGGTTTCCAACCGGTTCATTACGGGTGTCGAGCTCGGCGGCGTAGCGCAGGATGCGCTCGATCTCCTCCGGTGTCGGCGGATCGGATACCTCAAAGGGGAGGTTGACGGATGTGTTGTAGACGCTGCCGGGCTCCGAGGTGACGACGAAGGGGACCCCAAGCTCCACCAGCAACCGCTGCAGGGTGGTGAGCGCGGCCAGTTCCGCTCCCGGCTCCTGGCTCGTCAGGCCGCTCTGCACCTCCGCGTAGATGCGGGTGAAGGTCTCGGCATCCGCGTCGCGGGAGCGGACGATCTCGCCGGTGAGGATCAGGTACCAGACGAGCAGCGTCAGGAAGAGGGCCCCCAGTGCGATGGGCCACCTGCGAGAACCGCCCACCGGACGCGCCGCGCCCCGCGTGATTCTCCTGAGCGCTTTCTGTCGCTTCTTCATCGCAACCCCGGCGGGCCGTGCCGAATCGTCTTTCCCCGCGCCGTCACCCCTACGGAGTGATTTCGGTGAAACCGACGGCCCTCGCAAGCACCTCGGGAAGCCGGATCGAGCCGTCGGGGCGCTGACAGGTCTCCAGAAGGGCCACCATCAGGCGGGGAAGCGCCAGTCCCGATCCATTGAGCGTGTGCACGTATTCGGTGCCGGCCGCCTGCCGGCGCCGGAAACGAATCTGTGCCCTCCTCGCCTGGTAGTCCGAGAAGGTCGAGCAGCTGGACACTTCCAGCCACTGGCGCACGCCCGGCGCCCACACCTCCAGGTCGTAGGTGAGAGAGGCCGAGAAGCCCAGGTCGCCTGCCGCGAGCAGGACGACGCGATACGGCAGTCCGAGCAGCTCCAGGACCCTCGCCGCCTCGGCCGTGAGTTGCTCCAGCGCGTCCGCCCCGTCTTCCGGGCGTTCGAAGCGAACGAGCTCGACCTTGTCGAACTGGTGGACGCGAAGCATGCCGCGCGTGTCCTTCCCGGCCGCGCCCGCCTCGCGGCGGAAGCACGGCGAATACGCCACGTACTTGATGGGCAGCCTGTCCCCCTGCAGGATCTGGCCCCGGTGCAGGTTCGTGACCGGCACTTCGGCGGTGGGAATCAGCCACAGGCCGTCGCGACGGGTCAGATATGACTCCTCGGCGAATTTGGGCAATTGGCCCGTGGCGGTCATCGAGTCCTCCTTGACCAGGTACGGCACCCTCAGCTCCGTGTAACCATGCTCGCCCGCATGCAGGCCGATCATCCAGTTGACCAGACCGCGTTGAAGCGCCGCTCCCGCGCCCTGCAGAACGAAGAAGCCGGAGCCGGATACCCTGCCCCCGCCCGCGAGATCGAGGATGCCGAGCGATTCGCCCAGCTCCCAGTGAGGGCGCGCCTCGAACGGCAATTCCGTGAGGTCCCCCCAGCTTCGGACGACGACGTTCTCCTCCACTCCGCCCGGGGGAACGCGGGGGTCCGGAGCATTGGGAATGCCGAGGAGCGTGCTCGCGATCCATTCATCCGCTTCGGCCACGGCCGCGTCCAGCCCGGCGATACGCTCTCCCACCTCCCGCATCCTGGCGATTTCCGCCTCTGCACTGCCGCCTCTGCGCCTGGCGGCACCGATCTCCCTGGACACCCGGTTTCTCAGCGCCTTGAGGTCGTTGACCTGGCTCAGCGCCTCGCGCCGGGAGCGGTCCCGCTCTACGATGGCGGCGACCAGATCACCGGCGTCATCCATTCCCCGCCGCGCGAGCGCGGCGCCCACGCCCTCGGGGTCGTGACGCAGATCCTTGATATCGAGCATCAGGCTTCAGGGATCGAAGGAGGGCGGATCAGGGGCGGGCGCGAACGGGCTCAGTCCGGTGGGATGAGGTCGCGGTTGTTGCACGCCCCGCTGACGTCGAACTGAAAGTAGACCGACCCCGAGACCGGATCGGTGGCAAGCGGTTCGATCTTGCCGTAGTAGTTGCAGAGCGTGCCGAAGAAGCCGGGGTGCCGCCGGGTACGAATGACATAGATCCGGCCAGCGACAATGGGGACCGGCGCATCGCCGACGTAGAGCGTGGTGTCCTCGGGAGCCTCCGTGGCCGATTCGAAGGACTCGCCCTCAAGGATCGCCAGACCCGCGTCCGACGAGATGCCAAGTGCGCCGGGGGGCAGCCACACGAACTGCCCATCGCGGACATCGACCGCGAGGTCCCAGTCGGACCCGGTCGTCGGTGCTTCGATGCGGACCGCGCGGCGAGGGTGGAAGTCGAAGCCGGAAACCAGGTTGGGCTCCGGGCGCGACAGGGCGTAAAGCCTTACCGTGTCGGGGTCTACCTGCCAGCGAATCGCAAACGGATCGTCGTCGCAGGCCACCATGACGACGAACGCCGCCGCCATGGCGAGGAAGGTGCCTCCGTACAACTTCCGGCCCGACCCGACTGTTTTGGAACGACAGCCTTCCGCGGCTGTGCAGTGCAATCTCATGGGCGAAAATTACCCGCTGTCATGCCTGCGAGTCAACCTTGAAATCCCGTGGTTTCCTTGACTTGACCCCGCTGTCCGGCTAGCCTTGCCTGTTGCCATCGACTCGCTGCCAGGGTCTGCCGCTTCACAACCGAACTTCATGACCGGATCCTCGGTACCTACCGTCTGGGCGACCGTCCTGGCTGGTGGCGTCGGCCACCGTTTCTGGCCGCTGAGCACGCCGGCGCGCCCCAAGCAGCTGCTTGCCCTCGGCGAGGGCGCTCCGCTCGTTGCCGAGACGGTCGGCCGGGCGCAGACGATGGTGCCTCCGCAGCGACTCCGGATTCTGGCCGGGGAGAGTCTGGTGGGCCCGATTCGCGATGCGACCGGTCTTTCGCGGGATGCATTTCTGGTCGAGCCCCGGGCCAGGGGAACCGGGCCGGTGCTGGTCCGTGCCGCCTGGGAGGCCGTCTGCGCCGATCCGGAGGCCGTGATGATCTCCCTGCACTCCGATCATGTGATCCGCCCCGCCGCGAAGTTCAGGGAAGTGCTGGAGTGCGCCGTCGAGATCGCGTCGCGGGACAGGCTGCTCATGACGGTAGCCGTTCCGCCAAGCCGTCCCGACACGGGCTTCGGCTATGTGAAGCCGGGCGACCCGCTTCCAGCCGGCGGCGGCCATCGGGCCTATCGGGTCGACGCCTTCGTTGAGAAGCCCGACCGGGTGACCGCGGCCGAACACATCGCCGCAGGGTACCGGTGGAATTCCGGCATTTTCGTGTGGCCGGCGGGCGTCTTCCTGGAAGAGGTGCGCGCTCACGCTCCCGAGGTCGCGAAGGCGCTCCCGCGTCTGGAAAAGGGAGATGTTCCCGGATTCTTCGCGGAGACGGAGACGATCAGCGTCGACGAGGCCGTGCTGGAGCGAAGTGCGCGCGTCGGGTCGGTCGACGCCACCTTCGAGTGGGACGACATGGGCAGCTGGGAAGCGTTCGCCCGTCACCGCGCGGCGGATGATGGTGGAAACACGACCGAGGGTGATGTCCACTGCGTGGATGCCCGCAACAGCGTCGCGGTGGCCGAGTCGGGGCGTGTGGTTCTGCTGGGCACCGAAGGCATTCTTGTCGTGCAGACCGACCATGCAACGCTGGTGATGCCACGGCACGAATCCGCCAACCTCAAGCGATACTTGCGGTCGCTGCCTGATGCTGTTAGATTAGGAATTGTTTCTCGCTTGCCCGACGCGTGACCCGGCAGTGATGCAAACGCCCCGTCTGTATCTCTACGACGACCCCGTCGCCCGCGAGTGGCACCCCTTCAGCCTCACCCGTCCGGCCGGGGAACTCCTCTTCGGGACCGAGACCCTCAGGGCAAGGTCGGAGCGGGTCTTCGGCATGCGATGCCACCGGTATCTCGCTGGAGAACGCCTTGTCGGATTCGGCGAGCCGGACGCGCCGCCCTGCACGACACTCGAGCAACTTGCGCCCGGCGGCCCCCGCCTCTTCATCAACAGCCGGTTTGTCCCGGGCGGAGAGAACTTCCAGGTCGCGGCCGATGGCTCCGTGCTGCCGGCAGCCGGTGGCTCTGCTCCCCGCGCGGCGGGTGGGCCCGTGCTGCTCGTGAGCGGGTCCGAAACCGTCGGTGCGTGGATGCCGGGGGGCACGGCGCCTCCCCCTGCCCTGTTGACAGGCGACCCCCCAGCCGACTGGCCTGAGCATTCCGTCTCCGGACGCTTGCTGGGGACTGTGTGGGAGTTGATGGCCGAGAACCCCGAGCGCATTCGGATGGACGGCTCCCGGCTGGAAGAAACGCCCGTTGCGGCCCACGTACACAGCATCGGATCCGGCAGGATAGCGGCGGCCGCGGACGCTCTGGTCGAGCCCGGTGTGATCATCGACACCTCGCGGGGGCCGGTCGTCCTGGCGTCCGGCTCGCGGGTGCGGGGTCCTGCGCGCATCGAAGGCCCGCTCTACCTCGGCCCGAACTCGGTGATTCTCGGAGGAGTGGTGGGAAGTTCGAGCATCGGACCGCGCTGCAGGGTTCGGGGAGAAGTGCAGGCCTGCGTGGTTCTGGGATTCTCGAACAAGGCGCACGATGGATACCTGGGGCACTCCGTGGTGGGCCGGTGGGTCAACCTCGGTGCGATGACCAGCAACTCGGACCTCAAGAACAACTATTCGCCGGTCCGACTGCCCGTCGGCGGGCGACGGATCGCCACAGGGATTCTGAAGGCCGGGTGCCTCCTCGGTGATCATGTCCGCACCGGTATCGGCACGGCGCTCAATACGGGCACCGTAGTGGGCACCGGTTCGAACCTCTTCGGGGGCGGCATGCCGCCGCGCGACGTTCCACCGTTCTCCTGGTGCTCCGGCGGCGAGCTGGCCGAGTACGACCTCGAGCGCTTTCTGAACACCGCCGAGACGGTGATGGCGCGCCGCGATGTCCGCCTGGGCGACGGCATGAGGAGCGTCTACCGGCGAGCGTTCGAGCTGTCGGCGCATGAGCGGGCCGCGGGCGGCCGCGGCTGAGCCGTGCGCATCTCGGTCCTGGGAAGCGGCAGCCGGGGCAATGCCACTCTCGTGTGCGCAGGATCGACTCATCTGCTGATCGACGCGGGATTCAGCGGCCGCGAGCTCGTGAAGCGGCTGGGCGCGGTCGGCGTCGCCCCGGACCGGATCAGCGCGATCGTCATCACTCACGAGCATGGCGACCACACCCGCGGCGCCGGCGTCTTCGCCCGGGCGCACGGCACTCCGCTGTACATGACCGCCGGAACGAAGGACGCCTGCCAGCGCCTCCTGCGCGGGAAGGAGACGGTGGAGATCTACCGTGCCGGCTACCGGCTCCCGATCGGGGACCTCGAAGTCGAGCCGTTCATCACCGTGCACGATGCAGCCGACCCCGTGGCCGTCGCCGTTGTCGATCCCTCGACCGGGCTTCGCCTCGGGATCGCCACGGACCTGGGCCGGCCCACTGCGCAGGTCCGGCACGCCATGCGCGGCTGCGACGCCCTGGTCATCGAATCGAACCACGACGAGACGCTGCTCTGGAACACCCGCTATCCCGCCTCGGTCAAGGCCAGGATCGCATCCAGTCACGGTCACCTCTCCAACCAGTCGGCAGCCGATTTCGCCCTGGACCTGCTCAGTTCGCGGCTCGCGGTCGTAATCCTGGCCCATCTGTCGGAAGAGTCGAACACCCCCCAGCTCGCCCGGTCCGTGATGGCGCGCGCACTTGGAAGAAAGGGCTTCGCCGGCGAGGTACTGGTTGCGCGGCCGGACGGTCCCACGAGGCTGCTTGACCTCGCTGCTCTTCGTGAGCGCGTGGGGCCCGCACAGCTGTCCCTCTTCTGACCCGCCCGGCTCTCCGCGTTCCGAACCGAGGCGGCAGATGGCCCCGCCCGGTCCCCCGGGGCTACAGGCCGAGGAAGCGCAGCAAGTCGTTGCCGAGCGCCCAGACCATGATCCCCAGGACAACCCACATCCCGACCTGGCTCCACCTGACTCTCTGCTCTACGGACAGCTTCTCGCCGCGAACCAGCTCAATGCCCAGAAACACCATGTGTCCGCCATCCAGCACGGGAATCGGGAGCATGTTCAGGATGGCCAGATTGACGCTGAAGAGCGCCATGAAGCGCAGGAAGGTCGCAAGTCCGGCGGCTGCGGCTTCCCCGGATGCGACCGCAATGGTCCCGATGGACCCGACGTCGCGCGGGGAGACGTTGCCGGTGAAGAGATCGGCCAGGAAGCGGAGGATGAGACGGGTGATCGCGACGGTCTCCCCCATGCCCGCAACGACCGCCTCGCCCGCGCCGACCCTGACGGTGATGGTCTCGGGAGGAACCTGAATCACTCCGAGCCGGCCGCGTGCGTCGGCCCCGGCACCGACCGTCGCGAGTTCGACGATGCGGACCAGGGGGGTCTCCCCCCTCAGCAGCCCGATTTCGACCCGCTCGCCCGGTCTCGCTCCGACCTCCCGCACCATCTCCGTCCAGTTCGCGACCCCGACGCCGGCCACATCGGTGATCCTGTCCCCGGCCTCGATCGATGCGGCGGCCGCCGGGGTCCCGGGCTCCACCCGCCCCACCACGGGATCCACCCATATCTGCAGCGCTCCCGCAAGGGCGCGTCGCTCCCCGGGTCCCTCCGGAACGACGAATTCGTACCGTCCTTCCGGCATCGCGGTGGCCAGCGTCACCGGCCCCGCGGGCCCCCGCTCCAACACCTGCCGGACATCGTGCCACGACTCGGTGACCACCCCGCCCACCTCCGCGATCTCCGCGCCGGGCGGGATGTCGGCCAAAGCCTCGGCGCCGGGCGGGAGGGCGCTTTCGTCCACCTCCATCACCCGGGTCGTGGCCCAGTCCTGGTATCCCCACACGGCCGCCACGGCGGTGTAGACCACGAACGCGAAGAGCATGTTCATGATCACGCCCGCCGAGATCACGAAGGCGCGAGCCCAGATCGGGCGGCTGTCGAAGTCGCCATCCCGCTTCCGGCGTGGAGACTCGCTGGCGCCCCCTTCCAGGTGCTCCATCACCTCGTCGTCCATCCCCTGCATCTTGACGTATCCGCCCAGGGGAATGGCGGCGACCACGTACTCGGTGCCACCACGCTCGAATCCCCAAACCCTGGGTCCGAGGCCGATGGAGAAGCGCTCGATTCCCACGCCTACCGACCTGGCCGCCCAGAAGTGGCCGAGCTCGTGCACGAAGATGAGGACGCCGAGGAGAACGATCGTGGCCAATATGGTCATATGTTGCTTCCCTTGTGGTTCACTGGCGCCGCGAGACCGCGCCGGCGGCAAGGCGCCGGGCATCCCGGTCGGCCCGGACGACCTCTTCCAGCGTCCCGGCCGTGCAGCCCTCCATGCGCCTCATGGTCGACGCGACTACCTCCGACATGCCGGGGAAGTTAATCGAACCCTCCAGGAATGCCGTCACTGCGACTTCGTTCGCCGCGTTGAACACGGCCGGTGCGGCTCCGCCTGCGCGGCCTGCCGCGACGCCCTGGCCGAAGAGGGGGAACCGTTCCTCGTCCACGGGTTCGAAGGCGAGCGGCGACCACTGCACCGGGTCGAAGGTGCATAGCGATCGGTCGACGGCGCGGCGGGGCCAGGTCAGCGCGTGCAGGATGGGCAGCTCCATGGTCGGCTCACCCATCTGGGCGATGATCGAGCCATCGACGAACTCGACGAACGAATGGACGATCGAAGTCGGATGGACGACGACCTCGATCCGGTCGTAGGAGAGACCGTACAGATAGTGGGCTTCGATCACCTCCAGTGCCTTGTTCGCCAATGTGGCGGAATCGATCGAGATCTTGGCCCCCATGTCCCAGGTGGGATGCCGCAAGGCCATGCTGGCGGACACTTTCCCGAGCTCCTCCGACCCGGTTTGGCGAAAGGGTCCGCCGCTTGCGGTCAGGATGATGCGGCGGACCTCGCTCGGCCGCGCCCCTCCCATGCACTGCAGAATGGCCGAATGTTCGCTGTCCACGGGGACGAGCTCTCCGCCACCCCTGCGAGCGGCATCCATCACGAGGTCTCCGGCCGCCACCAGAGACTCCTTGTTCGCCAGCGCACAACGCTTGCCGCTCTCCAGGGCGGCGATGGTCGGGTGCAGGCCGGCGGCACCGACCACAGCATTCACGACGATGTCGGCTTCGTCGAGCGCGGCGAGTTGAAGGAGGCCGTCCGGGCCGCACAGCCATCCGGCATCGACGAGATCGGGGCGCCGGTGGAGCGCGGTGGGGTCGGCCACCGCGATCAGGCAGGGCTCGAACTCCGCAGCAAGTGCTTCGAGCGCGTCGACGGAACGGGCGGCCGAAAGAGCCACAACCCGAAAGAGACCGGAATGCCGGCGCACAACTTCCAGGGTCGCGCTTCCCACCGACCCCGTTGCTCCAAGGAGCGCGATGCGTTTCACACGAGGATCCCGTTGAGGACAATCAGCCCATAGGCCAACGGGATGGCGAAGAAGAGGGCGTCGAAGCGGTCGAGGACCCCGCCGTGTCCGAGCAGCAGGCTGCCGGAGTCCTTGACCCCCGCCTCCCTCTTGAAGCGGGACTCGGCAAGGTCACCGAGCTGCCCCGCGGCGCCGAGGAGCAGGCCGATCAGCGCACCCGCCGCGGGAGTGACGGGGAAGTTGGCCTGGCTGTCAAGGAAGAACCCGAGACAGAGCCCGGCTGCCAGCGAACCCGCCAGCCCGGCGATTCCGCCCTCAACGGTCTTGCCCGGGCTGGTCCGGGGGGCCAGGCGTCTCCGGCCGAAACTCTTGCCGACAAAGTAGGCGGCAGTGTCCCCGGCCCAGGTGACCAGGAGGGGGAGCAGCACCAGGAGAGACCCTTCGATGCGATCCGGCGGCAGCTGGCCCTGAGTCTCGGGAAGCCTGCGGATCAGAATCACGAACGCGAGCGTTCCCCCGGTGTACAAGGCACCGAAAACCGTGGCCGAAACCGAGAAGAGCCCCTGTTCGACCTTCGTGACCATCACTGCGGCGACCAGACCGGCGATGCCCAGGAGCAGGAGGGTCACGAAGGCGTGGCCGGCCCAGATGGCAAAGACAGGCTGCCGGTCCGCCAGCACCACGAGGGCGACCGCCGCCGGGACACCGAGCCACCGGAAGGCGTGCGCACCGCCCCGGGCAGCCAGGTCGCAGTACTCCCAGGCCGCCACGGCCACGATTGCGGCGATCAGCAGCGTCAGGATCCAGCCGCCGTGATGGATGGCGGCCAGCGCGACCGGGATCCCGACCACGGCAACGAGTGACCTGGAGCGCAGTTCGTCTGACACGGCGGACGGGGCCCCGGAGGCCGTCAATGCGCTGCTACCCGCCCGAAGCGGCGCTCGCGACGCTGGTAGTCGAGGATCGCGGCGAAGAGATCCTCGCGCGTGAAATCCGGCCAGTACACGGGGGTGATGTACAACTCGGCGTAGGCAAGCTGCCAGAGCATGAAGTTGCTGATCCGGTTTTCCCCGGAGGTACGGATCAGCAGGTCGGGATCGGGCAGGCCGCCGGTATAGAGGGCGGTCCGGAATACGGTGGTGTCGATCGTCTCGGGGTCGATGAGGCCGTCGCGCGCCTGACGGGCCAGATTGCGGGCCGCGCGTGCGATTTCCTCTCGCGCCCCATACGAGATCAACAGGTTGAGCAGCAGTCCGTCGCCGCCGCGCGTCGAG
This sequence comes from Longimicrobiales bacterium, assembly GCA_965211905.1. GTDB lineage: Bacteria > Gemmatimonadota > Gemmatimonadetes > Longimicrobiales > Gaopeijiaceae > Bin94. Next base: position 2,030,915 of record CBDBTX010000003.1, on the reverse strand, counting down.
CCGACGATGCGGTTGACCGCCTCACGCGAACGTGCGTCCAGGCGGTCGAGTTCGCCCAGCACCCTGACTTCGACGCCTTCGCGGACGAGAGCTTGCCGCTCGCTGTCGGCAAAGGTCTCGAGTACGCCCATGAGCGCCTCGATCTCGCTCCTGGGCCGCTTCCAGTTCTCGGTCGAGAAAGCGAAAAGCGTGAGGATTTCGACGCCTGCCGCGCAGGCTCCCTCGACGGTTTCGCGAACCGCCTTCATCCCCTCCAGGTGCCCGGCATGACGGAGAAGACCCCGCTCCCGGGCCCAACGGCCGTTCCCGTCCATGATGACCGCGACATGACGGGGTACGCCGCCGCTCATCCTGATCCGGTCGATTCGATCCGTCAGATCGCCATCACCTCCTTCTCCTTCTCGGAGAGAGCAGCATCGATCTTCTGACCGTATTCCACCGTGAGCCTCTGGATTTCCGCCATCAGGCGGTGCCCCTCGTCTTCGCCGGTCTCGTGCTCGCGCAGGCGTCGCTTGACTTCGTCGTTGGCGGCGTGGCGCGCATGGCGCACAGATATTCTGCCCTCTTCGGCCATGCGGTGGAGCACTCGCACGTACTCCTTCCGCCTCTCCTCGCTGAGCGGGGGGATCGGCACGCGCACCAGCGTTCCGTCGTTGGAAGGATTGAGGCCGAGTCCGGAGGTCAGGATCGCCTTCTCGACCTCTCCGATCACCGAGGGGTCGAAGGGCTGGACGACCAGCAGCGTCGGGTCCGGGGCCGAAACGGTCGCGACCTGGTTCAGGGGCATCAGGCTCCCGTAGGCGCTTACCCGAACTGCATCGAGTATCGCGGGAACCGCCTTGCCCGTCCGGACCGTGGCGAACTCTCGCCCCACCGCCTCAAGGGCGGCGTCCATTCTGCTTCTGGTTTCGTCGATCATCGACAAGGCATCCTCCTTGCGAAACCCGATCTGCTCGGCGAAAGAGCTTCAGGAAACCAGCGTTCCCACCCGCTCCCCGTGTATGGCCCTGCGCACTGCACCCTGATCCTCAAGATCGAGGACGATAATAGGAAGATCGTTCTCCCGGCAAAGGGACACCGCCGCAGCGTCCATGACGCGAAGGTCGCGTGCGACGACCTCGTGGAAGGAAATATCCGGAATGAACTCCGCGTCCGGGTCGCTGGCGGGGTCCGCCGTGTAGACCCCCCTCACCTTGGTCGCCTTGATCACGACATCCGCATTCATCTCGATTGCCCTCAGGACGGCCGCCGTATCGGTGGAGAAATAGGGATTGCCGGTGCCGCCGGCGAAGATCACCGCCCGGCCCTTTTCGAGATGCCGGACCGCTCTGCGACGAATGTAGGGCTCGGCCAGCTGGGGCATGCGAATCGCGGTCATCACGCGCGTTTCGATGCCCTTCTTCTCGAGCAGATCCTGCACGGCCAGCGCATTCATGATCGTGGCGAGCATCCCCATGTAGTCGGCGGAGACACGGTCCATGCCCTGCTCGCTGGCGATGGCACCCCGCACGATGTTGCCGCCCCCGATCACCAGCCCCAGCGCTACGCCCAGCTCATGGATGCTGCGGATCTCGTCGGTGATCCCGTCCACGGCCTTGGGGTCGATCCCGAAACCCCTGTCGCCGGCGAGAGCTTCCCCTGACAGCTTCAGGAGGACGCGACCGTAGCCGGCACTCCTCTTGCCGCTCATCGCCGCTCGTCAGCCTCCGAGCTGGAATCGCGAAAAGCGCGCCACCTGGATCTTCTCGCCGGTCCGGGCCGAGACTTCGGTGATCAATTCGCCGACGCTCCGGTCGGGATCCCTGATGTAGGCCTGCTCCAAAAGAACCCGTTCCCGGTAGAACTTCCCCAGTTTGCCCTCGACGATCCGGTCCCGGATGTGCTCCGGCTTCCCTTCGCGGGCCACCTGCTCGGCGAAGATGGCCTTTTCGCGGTCGACCACATCCGCATCCACGTCGGCGGTGGCCACCGCGATGGGATCGGACGCCGCCACGTGCATCGCCACATTGCGCGCCAGATTCCGGAAATCGTCCGTGTTTGCGACAAAGTCGGTCTCGCAGTTCAACTGCACCAGGACCCCTATGCGCCCGCCGTGGTGGATATAGCTGGCAATCGTGCCTTCTTTCGCGGAGCGGCCCGCCCTTTTGGCGGCTTTGGCCTCTCCCCTGGTGCGAAGCAGGTCGATCGCCGCTTCAAGGTCACCCGCGGTCTCCTGGAGCGCGATCTTGCAGTCCATCATGCCCGCGCCGGTTCGGTCGCGTAGTTCCTTTACGTGTTTCGCGCTGATCTTCATCGTGCGTTCTTTTGTTTGGCGCTTGTCAGCCAGCTCAGGTGCTCCGGCCCTGCAGCCGTCGGGCCCGGCATTCCGGGCTGATGGAATCCTTCAGCTGGCCGAAGTGTCGGAGCCTGACGACGGGGATTTCGGTTCCTGCGCCGGAGCCCGGCCCCCGCGCGCTGCCGCCGATTTGCGCGGCTTCCGCTTGGGTCCACTGGCAGCGGCGCCATCGCCGTCTCCCGTCTTTCGGGCCTGGGCAATCGCCTCCGGCCGAGGGCGCCGCTTGCGGGGCCGCGGTCTCCTCTCGGTCGTATCAGCCGATTTCTCGCCGGTTTCGGTCGAGTAGGTCGTTGCCTCCAGCTCGGCCTGGCGGCGCAGCTGCTCGTCGGGCACTTCGCGCCTCGCGATGGCGATGGCGTTGGCGATTTCTCCGGCGATCAGGCTCACCGAACGAATCGCGTCGTCGTTGCCGGGGATCGGATAGTCGATGAGCTCGGGGTCGACGTTGGTGTCGGCGATGGCGATGACCGGGATGCCAAGCCTGTGGGCCTCGCGCACCCCAATGATCTCGCGCTTGGCGTCGACCACGAACACGGCACCCGGCAGGCGGGTCATGTCCCTGACGCCCCGGAAGTACTTCTCGAGCTTGGCCCGCTCGCGGTCGAGAAGAAGCCGCTCCTTCTTTGTATAGAACTCGAAGGCGTTCTCTTCCTGGCCGCGTTCCAGCTCCTTCAGCCGGCGAATCTGCCGACGGATCGTCTGGAAGTTGGTAAGCATTCCGCCAAGCCAGCGCTCGGTCACGAACAGCGCCCCACACCGGGAGGCTTCCTCTTCGATGATGGTTCGCAGTTGGCGCTTGGTCGAGAGAAAGAGCACGTTGTCGCCCTTGAGCACCGTGCGCCGCACCGCTTCGCGGGCTCGGTCGAGACGGTCCAGCGTCTTGCGCAGGTCGATAATGTGGATCCCGTTGCGCTCACCGAAGATGAAGGGACGCATCTTGGGGTTCCATCGCCTTGTCTGGTGCCCGAAGTGGACGCCGGCGTCGAGCAACTCGGGAAGCCCGACTTCTGTAACCGCTTGATTCATGGGGTGGCGTCTATCTCTTGCTGAACTGGAAGCGTTTGCGCGCCTTTGGGCGGCCGGGCTTCTTGCGCTCGACCTTGCGGGCGTCCCGGGTGAGCATGCCACCCTCCCGCAGCGGGACCCGGACCTCTTCGTCCTGAGCGGAGAGTGCCCGGGCGAGCCCCAAACGGATGGCATCCGCCTGGCCGGTCAATCCTCCGCCCCTGACCCGAACCTGGACATCGAACGTTCCCTCTGATTCGGCGACCCGCAGAGGGTCTTCGATGCGAATCCGGTGACCCGGTCTCGGAAAGTACTCGTCGAGCGAGCGCCCGTTGATCGACCAGCGTCCACTGCCTGGCCGAAGAATCACACGGGCCACGCTCGTCTTTCGGCGTCCTACCGCCTGCGTTGGCTGTTGAGCGGACATTTGTACCGTTGAAACCCTCAAATCTCCAGGGCCCGCGGGCCCTGCCCCTCATGTGGATGGTCTGCGCCCGGATACACCCTGAGCTTCCGGCGCATCTTCCGCCCCAGCTTGTTCTTCGGGAGCATTCCGCGCACCGCCAGTTCGATTACCCGTTCCGGAAATCGCTCCAGCATCGTCGCGAACGGGATGTGCCTGTCTCCGCCCATGTAGCCGGAGTGACGGAAATAGGTCTTCTGCTCGGCCTTCCGGCCAGTCAGGCGCACTTTGGACGAATTGATGACGATGACGTGGTCGCCCGTGTCCAGATGAGGCGTGTACACGGGCTTGTGCTTTCCGCGCAGGATGCGCGCGACCTCGGTGGCCAGCCTGCCGAGCGGTTTCCCGTCGGCGTCGACGACCCACCAGGCGCGGTGGATGTCTTCTTTCTTCGGGGTGATGGTCGTGGTCACGCAATCCTCTTCGGCGCAAAGGAAGCCGCACCCGCCGCGCGGGGTGCGGCCTCGAAATACCTACAGCATTGAATGATATCCGGGTCCCGTTCGGGTGTCAATGCACCATCGTCTCGCAGCGCCGGGTCCGAGGAGTCGCTAGTCCGTAAACGCTTCCAGAATCCGCGCTCTCGACGCATGGCGCAGACGTCCGAGCGCCCTCTCCTTGACCTGACGGATTCGCTCGCGCGTGACGCCCATTTCGGTGCCAATCTCCTCGAGAGATCTCGGGGCGTATCCGGCGAGACCGAAATAGAGGCGCAGGATTTGCGCTTCCCGCTCTTCCAGGGTGGAGAGGGCGGCTTCGAGACTGTCGGCAAGCGCGTTCTCGAACGTTTCCTCTTCCGGGCCGCGAGAAAGGAGGTCCGGCAGACTTTCCATCAGGCTGCTCTGCTCTCCATGGAACATCGGCGCATCAAGCGACAGATGGGAACTCGCAATCGCCAGTGTCTGCTCGACTTCCTCCACCGTAACATCCATCCCCTCGGCGATCTCCGTGGCCGTGGGTTCGCGGCCGAGTTCCTGGACCAGTGAAGCCTTGCACCGCGCCAGGCGATGCAGGGTGCCGGCACGGTTCAAGGGCACCCTCACGATGCGACTCTGTTCGGCGAGCGCCTGCAGAATCGCCTGTCGTATCCACCAGACTGCATAGGTGACAAAACGAATGCCCCTCGTCCCGTCGAAACGGCGTGCGGCGCGGATCAGGCCCAGGTTGCCTTCGTTGATCAGGTCGGAGAGCGGCACGCCCTGATTGCGGTACTTCTTCGACACGGAAACCACGAAGCGCAGATTCGAGCGAACAAGTTTGTCGAGCGCCTCCTTTTCCCCGCGCCGGATCCCCTTTGCCAGACGAACCTCCTCTTCCTGATCGATCAGCGGGTATCGACCGATCTCCCTGAAGTACTGATCCAGGGAGCCGTCGACCGGGCCCGAAAGCAGGGGACGGGTCATTCCGGGCCCATCGCTTCGCGTCCGGGGAACGCCGGTCGGGAAGCACCGCGCGTCATCGATCAGCCGCCCCGCGCGAGACCATGCCGCTCGATCTTCTTGTACAGGTTGGAGCGCGGCATGCCCATCCGCCGCGCCGCTTCGGACACATTCCAGTCGTAGTCGCGGAGTTTCATCGCAATGAACGCCTTTTCCGAAGCTTCCTTGAACTCGCTGAGCGTCTCCATGGCCATCATCCGTTCCGGAACATCGGCCTCGGAGCCGAGCGTGGACACGTAGCGTCGCACATCGTCCCGTGCCACCGTCTCTCCGGCGCTCAACAGCATGAGTCTCACCACGGCGTTCTTCAGTTGTCGGACGTTCCCCGGCCAGTCGAGCTCCGTGAGGGCGTCGAGCGCCTTGCCGCTGAAGCGCCTGTACGGCACTCCGTAGTTCGCCGGGGTGAGCTCCGCAAAGTGGGCGATCAACATGGGGATGTCCTCCCTTCGCTCCCTGACCGGCGGCACGCGGATCGTCACCATGTTCAGCCGGTGCAGCAGATCCTCCCTGAACTCCCCATTCTGGATCTGCCCATGAAGATCCTTGTTGGTCGCGGCGATCACGCGCACGTCCACCGAAACCGGCCGCGTCCCTCCAACGCGCGTTATGTCCCCCTCTTGCAGGGCGCGCAGGACCTTGGCCTGGGCTGCCAGCGACATATCCCCGACTTCGTCCAGAAAAAGCGTGCCCCGATGCGCCTGCTCAAACTTTCCCGCCCGGTCCGAGACCGCGCCCGTAAATGAACCCTTGACGTGACCGAACAGTTCCGATTCGATGAGTTCCGACGGGATGGCCGCACAGTTCACCTCCACAAACCGCCGCCCCGCCCTCGTGGATCGCCGATGAAGCGCCCGGGCCGTCAGCTCCTTGCCCGTGCCATTCTCTCCGGTAATCAGAACGCGGGCATCGGTCGCTCCGACCATCTCGATCTGCTGAAGAACCCGGCGGATCGCCGGCGAGCCTCCGACGATGCCGTGGTGGATCTCGATTTCCTGGGTGAGGCGCTCCACGCTGTCGGTGAGACCCCGCACCGTCAGGGCGTTTCGCAGGGTGACCAGAAGCCGGTCCGTGTCGAGCGGCTTCTCGAGGAAGTCGAAGGCCCCCCTGCGGGTCGCCTCCACCGCCGTCTTGATGGTGCCGTGTCCGGAGATCATGATCACGACGGCTGCGGGCTCCTCCTTTCGAATGCGCCCGAGCACCTCGAGTCCGTCGACCTTCGGCATCTTCACGTCCAGGAACGTCACATCGGGGCGCGCCTCCGGGTAGTCGAGCAGGCCGCTCGGGCCATCGTAGCAGATGTGGACCCGGTGGCCCTCGTACTCGAAGAGCTGCCTCAAGGCGACTCCGACCGACTTGTCGTCGTCTATGATCAGGATCCTGGCCATGCCCTTGCACCCCGTGCACGCGTCCTGACGATCACTCCGCGACCACCCCGTTACCAGAGAGCACCACTGTGTGAATGTTCGCATATCGGGGCCCGCCGGGGAACAGCTCACTGCGGACCAGGTCGATCGCGCGGACTCCAAAAGTCAGCGAATCGGCGTCCGAACAGCGCGACGGCGCGCCCTCGTGCGGGAGAGACCGGGCACCGCCGCGACGACGCGCCCGGCCCAGGGTCAGATGTGGTTGAAACCGTCGACCGTCGGCGGCGAACCCGCGTGTGAGGAGCGCGTCATCCAGTCGCTCTCGCAGTCGGCGAAGCGGGCGGGCCTTCACGGAGACCCAGTAGACCCGCGGGCTCGCGTGGCGCGGAAAGGTCCCCACGTTCCCGAGTGTGGCGCGAAAGGGCATCTCAACCTCCAGCGACTGCGCAGCCGCGACCACATGCTCGACCGATTCCCGAGAAACGTCGCCCATGAACCTCAGCGTTATGTGATAACGCTCCGGCGACACCCAGCGAACTCCGTGCACGGCGTGGCGCATCGGCTTGATCGATCGCCACAACTGACGGCGGAGTCGCTCCGGGGGCCAAAGAGCAAAAAAGAGTCGCAGCGGCGTCACGAAACCGCGATCGATACCGGACTCAGCACCGCGTCCACACCCATCACCGCGGCATCCACATCTTCCCTGGTCGAGGCCCATCCGAGAGAAAAGCGAACCGCACCCGACTGCGCCGTGCCCAGAAGCCTGTGCACTTCGGGAGCGCAGTGCAGCCCGGCGCGCGTCTGTATCCGATGTTCCCGGTCGAGGCGACTTGCGAAGGACGCTGCGTCCATCCGGTGCGACATGACCGACACGACCGGGACCCCTTCCGGCGCGGGCGGCGAGAGCACGCGGAGCCCGCGCACGGTGGAGAATCCGTCCAGCAACCGCGCCTTGAGCTCCATTTCGTGCCGGTGGATGGAGTCGACCCCCTCGCTGCGGATGAACTCGCACGCGGCCAGCATGCCGGCCATGCCCGGCGAGTTGCCCGTGCCCGCCTCCAGGCGGTCGGGCATCGACCGCGGCATCTCCCGGCGGTTGGAATCGCCTCCCGTACCCCCGCAGAGCAGCGGGTCCACTTCGACACCTTCCCGGACCCACAGCCCTCCCATGCCCTGCGGGCCCAGGAGTCCCTTGTGTCCGGTGAATGCAACGACATCGGCTCCCAGCGTGGAGGCATTGTCCGCACAGTGTCCGGCGGACTGCGCCACATCCGCCACGACCACCGCGCCGGCGTCGTGGGCAATGCGGGCCAGTGCTTCCAGGGGCAGAAAGGTCCCGAGCACATTGGAGGCCGCATTGACGACCAGCACCCGGGCACCGTCGAGCAGCCGGACGGCTTCGTCCAGATCCACCGATCCGTCCGGGCTGCCGGACAACATGCGCACCTCGACGTCGCGGCACTGCGCGAGGTGGTGTGCGGGCCTCAGAACCGCGTTGTGATCGTACTGCGAAATGACCAGTGTGTCGCCCGGTCGAAGCAGCCCCCACAGCGCCGTGTTCAGCGCATGAGTGGCGTTTTGCATCAAGGCAACGCGACCCGGATCTCCCGGCAGGTCGAGCGCACGCGCCAGTGCGCGCCGACAGCGAAAGGCGAGGCGCGCGGCTTCCATCGCTCCCGAGTGCCCACCTCTCCCGGGGCTGCATCCGACGCCCTCGAGAAACGCGGCGACCGCCTTGCCAACCGCGGGGGGACGAAGCGCCGATGTGGCTGCGTAGTCCATGTAGTGAGCCACGATTCCAGTTCCCGGTTTCGAGTGGCTGCGACCAGACTCCTGACGTGCAGGCTAATCGCTTCACACGGATGCGGACAAGGTGCCCGCGCGGGCGAATTCTCCGGGTCGGGCCGACGTGGCTCATCAAGGACGGCCGCCTATCCCGTTTGGCGGGCCGGGCGGGCCCGGCGGGTCAGCGGCGGATTCGCCGCGAGGCGCAACCTCAGCGCCTCGGCGATGTCAATCTCTCGCAGACGCTCGGAGCCTCCCAGATCTGCTATGGTGCGAGCTACCCGCAACGTCCGGTGCACCGCGCGGGCGGACAGACCGTAGCAGCGGACACCGTCGTCGAGGAGCCGGACTCCGGGGGGCGTCAGGCGACAGATGCTCATCACCTGGCCGGGGCGCATTCCGGCGTTTATGGCATCGGGACGTCCGAAGCGGAGGGCCTGGCGCCTCCTCGCCGCCACAACCTGCCCCAGAACGCGGGCTGAGTTCCATTTCACCGCATTGCGGGTTCGGGTCAACTCCCGCCAGCCCACCGGGTCCATCCACACATGGAGGTCGATGCGGTCGAGCAGCGGACCCGAAAGGCGCGCCCGGTAACGCGAAATGTCGCGATCCTCGCAAACGCACGCGTCGCCTGCGAGTCCGCAGGGACATGGATTCATCGTAGCGATCAGCTGGAAACGGGCGGGGAAGGTGACGGTATGACGAACGCGGGCGATCCGCACGCGGCCCGACTCGACGGGTTGCCGGAGCGTCTCCAGCACGTGCCGATTGAACTCGGGAAGTTCGTCAAGAAAGAGAACGCCCAGGTGGGCGAGGCTGATCTCGCCCGGGCGGGGCGGATTCCCGCCGCCGATCAATCCGCCGGCGGAAATCGTGTGATGGGGAGCCCGGAAGGGACGGGTCGTCCTTACCGGATCCTCGCGATCCAGAAGCCCCGCTACGGAGTGCACGCGCGTGACCTCCAGCGATTCGGAATCCCCCAGAGGCGGCAAGAGACCGGGAAGCCGCTTCGCCAGCATGGTCTTTCCCGACCCCGGAGGACCCGACATCAGAAGGCTGTGCCCTCCAGCGGCCGCGATGGTCAATGCCCGCTTTGCCATGTGCTGGCCCCGGACGTCGCTGAGGTCGGGGTAGCGGGAAGAAGTGTGCGCCGGGAGGTATCGGACGGGGACTCGCGCGGCCTTCCCCTGGAGGATGCGTTTCATTTCCACCAGGCTCTCGATCCCGGCCACCTTGATCCCCGGCACGGCGGCGGCTTCGCGCGCATTGGCTGCCGGCAGGAACAGCCACCCTCTGCCATCGGCGCGGCAGCTCATGGCCAGGGCGATCGCCCCGCGCACCGGACGCACCTCGCCATCCAGTCCCAGTTCGCCCACGAGGCCCAAATCCTCAAGCGCTTCGGTTGGAACGCGTTCCAGCGCCGCAAGCAGCGCGATCGCGATCGGAAGGTCGAAGCCCGATCCCGACTTGGGCCGGTCCGCCGGAGCAAGATTGACCGTGATTCGGAGCGGCGGCACGGGTGTCCCGGTCTGGGCCAGCGCCGCGAAGACCCTCTCCTTCCCTTCCCGCACCGCGCCGGCAGGCAGGCCGACGACGGTGAAGACCGGAAGCCCGGGCCGCACCTTCACCTCTACCTTGACCGGCTGGCCTTCGACGCCGTGGACCCAATACGAATGTGTGACAGCCAGCATCGCGACCTCCGGTGCGAGTGTGGCCACGAGGCTAGTCCGTATTCCGGGACAGGGGAATGGCTGGATGGGCCGTTTGCGCGAGCCAGCCCCCAGGGCCATCTTCTCCGGCGGTTTTGCCGGGGTGTTCCGCCGGGGACTGGCGCGATGCTCCCCGGCGATGCACTTTGGTCGCGCTTTTGACCGGGAGAAGAATCTTGATGACGATCGCGATCATGGCCGAGAGCCGGCCGGGTGAACGCCGGGTCGGCCTCGTCCCCGAAGCTGCACGTCACTACCTGAAGCGAGGGTGGACGTTACGAATCATGGCCGGCGCCGGGGTCGGTGCGTCCTTTCCCGACCAACTCTACGAGGATGCGGGTGTCATCGTTGTGGCCGACAGGGATGCACTGCTGAACGGCGCGGGCGTGGTCCTGAAGGTGCAGCCTCCGTCGCCGGAGGAAGTCGCCGCACTTCCCGAGGGGTCGGTGCTCGTGTGCCACCTCAACCCGCTGGGCCCGACGGACGTCATCGAGAATCTGGCGCAGCGGGGGGTCACCTCCTTCGCCGTCGAGCTGATCCCGCGAATCACGCGTGCCCAGAAGATGGATGTCCTCTCGTCGCAGGCCACGGTCGCCGGCTACAAGGCCGTGCTCATGGGAGCGGATGCGATGACCCGCTTCCTGCCCATGCTGACCACGGCGGCCGGCACCGTGCGCCCGGCCAAGGCGATGATTCTGGGCGCGGGCGTGGCCGGACTGCAGGCCATTGCGACGGCACGCCGGCTGGGCGCGGTGGTCTCCGCCTTCGACATCAGGCCCGCGGTGAAGGAGCAGGTACAGAGCCTGGGGGCGACGTTCCTCGAGGCCGCGCTGGACGAGAACGCCGAAGACGAGGGGGGCTACGCGAAGGCCCTCTCCGAGGAGCAGCACCAGCGGGAACTCGAGCTCATCGCCGACAACATCAGGGATCAGGACCTGGTCGTCACCACGGCGCAGATACCCGGGAAGCCCGCTCCCGTTCTCATCACCGAGGAAATGGTGGAGACCATGCGACCCGGCAGCGCCATCGTCGACCTGGCATCCGAAACCGGCGGCAATTGCGAGGTGACCGTCGCCGGAGAATCCGTGGACTGCAACGGCGTGACCGTGATGGGACCCACCAACCTCCCGGCCGAGCTGCCCTTCCATGCCAGCCAGATGTACGCCCGGAATCTGGCAAGTTTCGTCGACGACCTCTTCGACGACGAAGGTGCGATCGACTTCGGCGAGGAGATCACCGCCGCCACCTGCGTCACACACGGTGGCGAGATCACGAACGAACGCGTCAGCGAGAAGCTGGCGTCCACCACGGAGTAAGGGGGACCCATGGGCGAACTTCTCATTCTGCTCTACATCTTCGTTCTCGCGACCCTGGCCGGGAGGGAGGTGATCTCCAAGGTGCCCCCCACGCTCCATACGCCGTTGATGTCCGGGGCCAATGCGATTTCGGGTATCGCCATCATCGGGGCCCTGGTTGTGACCGGGTCGGCCGACGAGCTGTGGGTCAAGGCGCTCGGGACCGCGGGGATCGTGATGGCCACGATCAACGTGGTCGGCGGCTTCATGGTGACCGACCGCATGCTGCAGATGTTCCGGAAACGCTGAGGCCAAAGTGGAAAACACCATCACTCAACTCGTCTACCTGGTCTCGGCGTGGCTCTTCGTCTCCGGGATCAAGCAGCTGTCTTCGCCCGCTACCGCCCGCTCGGGCAACGCGCGGGCCTCAACGGCCATGCTCCTGGCCATCGTCGTCACGCTCCTGAGCAACGAGATTCTGGATTGGACGACGGTGTTGGCCGCGGTGATCGCCGGCGCCGTGATCGGGGGGGCGTTGGCGCGGTACATCCAGATGACCGCGATGCCGCAGCTGGTCGCGGTGTTCAACGGCTTCGGCGGCGGTGCCTCGGCTGCGGTCGCGGCGGCGGAATTCGTGCGCGCGGGCGGAAGCGGTCCGTCGCTGGCGGTCGGCGCCGGAGTCACGATCGTGCTGGGCACGCTGATCGGCGCGGTGACCTTCTCGGGCAGCCTGATCGCCTTTGGCAAGCTCCAGGGCGTAGTCACCGGGAAGCCCGTAACATTCCCTCTCCAGAAGACATTCAACGCCCTTCTCTTCCTCCTCGTTCTGCTGGCAGGCGCCAGTCTGGCCCATGTGGGCGTGGCGAACAGCGTTGCACCCCTCGTGGGCATGGGCGGGCTGGAGATCGGCGGCCCGTTCTTCCTGGCGCTCGTGATCGGGGCCCTGGTCCTCGGCGTGCTTCTGGTGATCCCCATCGGGGGGGCCGACATGCCCGTGGTGGTGTCCCTGCTCAACTCCTACTCCGGCATCGCCGCCGCTACGACCGGCTTCGTGCTCAACAACTACATCCTGATCATCGCCGGGTCGCTCGTTGGCGCGGCCGGCCTGATCCTGACGCAGCTCATGTGCAAGGCCATGAACCGGTCGCTCGGAAACGTGGCCTTCGGCGCATTCGGCACCGAGGGACAGACGGCCAGGGCGAAGACGGGGGAGCGCCCGGTGCGGGACGCGGACGCCGAACAGGTCGCCATGGTGCTGGCCTACGCCGGCTCGGTCGCGGTGGTCCCGGGGTACGGACTCGCCGTCGCCCAGGCCCAGCACGAACTCAAGAAGGTCTGCGACCTGCTGGAGGAGCGCGGCGTAACCGTGCGATTCGGTGTCCACCCGGTCGCGGGGCGCATGCCAGGGCACATGAACGTGCTGCTGGCAGAGGCCGACGTATCGTATGACAAGCTGCTGGACCTGGACGACATCAACGCCGAGTTCGACACCACCGACGTCGTGCTGATCGTTGGTGCCAACGACGTGGTCAACCCGGCCGCCCGCGACCCCGATTCGGTGATCGCGGGGATGCCGATCCTCGATGTGGACAAGGCACGCACCGTGATCGTGATGAAGCGGTCGCTGAGCCCGGGCTTCGCGGGCATCGACAACGACCTGTTCTACATGGACCACACGCTGATGTTCTTCGGCGATGCCAGGGACCAGATGTCGGAGCTGGTCAGGGAAGTGAGGGAGGCCTGATTCTCCGGGTTCTTCACTGCAGCTCGTTCCCCGCCAGATGTCGCATCGTGCGGCGGGCTTCATCCCTGAGCTGAGTGATCTGCTCCAACACCTCCTCCAGTTCGTCGCTGTTCATCGGCTCCACGGCTCCCGAACCGTTGAGCAGACTGAAGAAAAGCAGGTCGGTGTGTCCGACGCTCGCCTGCGTAACTCCTATGTCCAGGGTGCGATTGAGGAGGAGCGCATCTCGCACGGGCACCGCTCCCGGTGCTCCGGCCGGGGGTGTCTCGAACATCATCCGCAGTATGACTTCCCGCAGCAGCTGAAACTCCTCGATCACTTCGCCTGCGGACAACCCCCGTCTGGCCGCCGCGGAGCCGAAGAGCTCAGCGCACTCGGACCAAAGGGGCAGAATGTCGTTGCGGCCGGCACTGAGCATTCCGGGCAGGAATGACACCAGAGCGCGGCAAAAGGGCCTCAGGATGACTTCGCCGGCACCGGACCAGGCCTCGCCCCCTGCAAGGAGCCCGCGCGCCCACCGCTCGGCAATCCCGGGAGACCGTTCGCGCACCCACGCCGCCAGGTCGAGAGCGGCGGCCGATGGTACCCCGCCGGCGCTCGCCCGTGGGATCGATGGCTGGCCTGACGTCATGTTGAGCACACGTTCATTCTACCGCCGCGGCGGGGGAGTCGCCAAGCGCCCTTTGCAGCCGGATTCGTACGGTCGTACCTTTCCCGGCTTCGCTCTCCACCTCAACCGCTCCGCCCCAGGAGTCGACGAGCCTCTTGACAATGGCCAGTCCGAGGCCGGCGCCCCGCGAGCGCGTAGAGAATCGGGGCTCGAAGATGCGGGGCAGGAGTTCCTCCGGTATTCCGCTTCCCTCGTCCGTGACCGCAATCGCGACATCGCCGGCCTCCGATCCGGTGCCCACGATGTACACCACACCACCGCCCGGCATCGCCGCCCGGGAGTTCTCTACCAGGTTGAGCAGCACCTGTTTGAGCTCGTCGGGACGGCACAGTGCCAGCGGCAGATCGGCGGGCAGCTCCCCCTCCACCCGAACCGACGCCTGTTGGCCGCCACGGTACAGGTCCAGGACCTCACGGGCCACCGCAACTGCGTCCACGGCCAGCAGCGGTCCCTTGTCCTCCACTTCGGGCGAGGCAAGACGGGAGAAACTCCTGGCGATCGCTGCCAGCCGATCGATCTCGTTGAGAACCGTCGCGACATTGCGTTCCAGGATGCCGCTGAAGTCTCCCCGGCGGTCATTCCAGGCGCGCCTCAGATGCTGCACCGAAAGCTTGATCGGAGTCAATGGATTCTTGACTTCGTGGGCGACCTGCTTGGCCATCTCGCCCCACGCCAGAATCCGCTCGCTGCGCAGTTCGTCGGTCACGTCCTCGAGGCTGACGACGACGCCGCCGACCTTGCCCTCCTGAACGATTCTCCGCGCCCTGGCGCTGATCCTGAGGTCGGCCCACCTGAAGTCCGCATCCGATTCGGCTTCACCGCTTGCCCTGTATGAGTCCAGCCAGCCGGCCAGCTCGACCGCCCGCTCGCCGCTGCCGGGAATGGGCGCGCCCGTCTCGAGCGAAGCGTCCAGGAGAGCCTCCGCGCCCGGATTCGCCACCGTCACGCGCCCGGCCGTGTCGACGGCGATCACCCCCGTAGCCACCTCCTCGACGATCGCCTGCGTGCGCCGCGTCGTGCGCAACAGTTCCCGCCGCGCCTCGCCGAGGCGCAGTACCATGCGATTGAAGGCCGCGAAGACCGACCCGAACTCGTCCTGGCGATCTTCTGGAAGGTAGACGGCCAGGTTGCCTCGTCCTACGCGCTCGGACGCCACCTGAAGGGACTGAATGGGCCTCGCCAGCGCACGTCCCACCACCAGCGCGAGGCCCAAAGCGAGGATCGGGCCGAGCGCGATGGCGACGCCGAGCAGGTCCGCCACGTCGCGCCTGCGCAGTGCGGCCGCCCCCGCCCGCAGAGGAACGGGTGAAGCGACGATATCGCCGTGGGGAAGACGCCGATGGGCAAGCACGTACTGCCAGTCGCCCAGATTCGCCACCTTGGACGCCTCGAGCTGCTGACCGGTCTCGAGCGCCGTGTAGATGTCCGGGTCGAGCCAGCTTTCGTACAGCCCCAGCTCGACGAGTTCATCCGCGGAGCCCCCGACCAGCTCGCCTGCGCGGTATTCGAGCAGATCGGCCCCGACCCGCTGCGCAAGCAGTTCCATGGAGCCCCCTTCCTCCGGATACACCTCGGAAATCTGCGCGACCACCCGCTCCGCCAACGCTCTGGCCGTGCGCTCCGATGCCCCCGACAGCGTTCGGTAGGCCAGCGTCCCGAAGACCACGTTGGACAGGATAAAGAAGCCGAAGAGCGTCCAGGTGACGCGTGCGCGGAACGAGGTGAACAGCTTCCTCCAGTCGATGGGAACCGAGAATCGGAATCCGAGGATCCACAGGCTCAGCACCCACAGCAGTGAAGCCGCCGCCACGCTGAATACCAGCAACAGAATGCCGCGTGCGAACATGACCGACGGGTTGGGAATGCTGATCGTATAGGACACCGCGTAGCGACCGTCGGGGTATCGGGCAACCCTTTCGCCCATCCACCCTTCGGCATTCCGGCTCCATACGACCTGCCGATCCTCGCTCCCTGCACCATCGTCCGATGTGCGGACGAGCGTGAGGAATTCCTGGTCCCCTCCCTCCTCAACGGCCGCGAACAGCGGACCCAGCGACGACGGCACCGCGATCGTGCGGCGGGGAGGCACGGTCCCAGTAACGACCCGGCCGTCGGCGAGCGGCACGGCGATGAGGTGGCGCACATCCACCTGGTCCAGCAGGTGATGCTCCCTCATCCCGGCCGACCGGATCGCGGGCAGGAGTTCGCCGACCACCGGAGAGAGTTCGCCCTTTACGCCGAGCCGCAGCTCCTGTTGAGGCAAGTCGTCCTCCGACCACAGGGTGACCAGAATCGGCGATCCCTGGGCCGAAAGGCCGCTGGACACCCAACTTCGGTACATCATTTCCACGGCACCCGCCCCGGCCTGGTGAAGCGAGTCGACCTGATCCGCGAACCTCTCCAGGAGTCGTTCCACATCCGGTTCGGGCCCGCTCCCCAAACGACCCATCTGCTCCTCGGCGATGGTCATCCGTGCCTGCGTGCGCATGGCCCATGTGAAGGGCAGAACCGCGGTCGCCGCGAGCCAGAAAGCGCAGTACCAGCGCAGGTATGAAACGCCCTCCGCTGAAGGCAGCCCGCGCGCGATGAGAATGGCAGGCAGCACCCACAGCATCGCCAGACCCGCAGGAACTTCCGGGCCGATTCTGACCCCGGCCGCCACCGCGGCTCCAAGACCCGCGGCCACGGCCACGCCGACCAGGACAAGGCCTGGGCCGGCACCCCGCGGTGTCCGCGTCCGAATCGCGAGCGCCGCCGCTGCCACCAGAGTCAGGAGCAGCGTGGCCGTGATCTGAAAGGCGGCCCAGTTCAGCTCGCTGGTCCCGAGAAGCTGCGGCGATGCGTGGTCGCTCAGCCAGCGGAGAAGCAGCGGGTAGCTCACGGCAACCAGCAGAGGAAGGATCCAGGTCCCCCTCCCTGGTCTCCACCGGGGGAATGCCAGGATGACGATGGGAGCGGTGGCCACGCACAGCAGGAACACCCTGCCCAGTGTGATTCGGTACGGCTCGCTCAGGTAGCTGTCCGCCATCGCGGCGAGTGCGGGCGCGGCGACAATGCTCTCGTAGGGCAGCACAGCCGCCGCGGCCACAAGGCCCGCCATCGAGTAAGCCATCCCTGCGCGTCCGCCGCCGAAGGACTGAAGCAG
This sequence comes from Longimicrobiales bacterium, assembly GCA_965211905.1. Lineage (GTDB taxonomy): Bacteria > Gemmatimonadota > Gemmatimonadetes > Longimicrobiales > Gaopeijiaceae > Bin94. The sequence goes on along the minus strand of CBDBTX010000003.1, from coordinate 2,013,961 downwards.
CCATGCCAGCGCCCAGATGACTGCCACGATTCTGATCCACAGCGCCCGCTGGGCCGCCGCGCGCGCCGCCGGATCAGGCTCGATGATGGTGATGCTCAGCAGAGTCTCGTCCGGCCACCCGAGATCGAACACACCGGGGCCCACGAGTCTGTCTGATCGGTCGATCCGAATCCGTTCACCCGAATCGGCAGCAAACCGGGTCGCAAAGTCACCGAGCCCCGAGGCAAATGGCTCCGGTAGATCGGATTTCATCAGAGACGCAATGACGATCCTCTCATCGGTCCCGGATACCGGCTCGGAGAAATAGAGGTACGAGAATAGCGGAGTCCCGGAATAGGCGTATCGGCCAACGCCCCGCACGACCGCTTCGGGGACACGGCCGTGGTGGCTGCCTTCCCAGTGGACGAGCGTACCGTCGGTCGCGTACACGGCTGCAGCCGTCATGCCATACTCGTCCAGAACCGCCCGCAACGAATCGCGGAGCGCTGACGGCGACAACCCCTGCCCCGCCAGCCTCGACACCTCCACGGCCGACGTGTTTCCGTTCTCGACGTGGGCGTCGAACTCGCGACTGACGTGCTCGGCCACTGCAGCACGCCGCTCTTCCCAGTAACCGGGCCAATCGTCCGTCAGCCGGCGGCCGGCGGCATCGGAGTAGAACCCGGCCACCACGCCCGCAGCAAGCAGAGCCAGTGCGGCGGACTGGCGCCAGCTACGCCGCGCCGCGACGGTGGAGAGGGCGACAAAGACCGACGCCGCAGCCAGGATCAGCGGAGAGTCAAGGCGGGCCCACAGAAGCATGCAGAAGTAGCCGAGCCAGATCGGACCTCTGGCGGAGATGCGTCCACCGGCGACGGCCGACGGATCGCTGGCCGGTTGGCGCGGACCCGCGCTGTCCCCGGCGGGCATCGAATCGTCCCTTTCCTTTGCCATTATACTTATCCTAATGGATCAAAGCATTTCTCCGTCACCCGCAGGGCCGCCGGTGCGGCCGTCTGTCAGGTTGGGCGTGGCGTTCCTCCTGGGACTTGGAATCGTGTATCCCGCCCCCGGATCGGGCCAACTCGTGGACAGCGGCGTATTGCGGCTCTACATCGACGGGCAGGAAGCGGGCACGGAGGAGTTCACCATCCATAGGCGCGGAACGGGCGGCGCCCAGGAAACCCTCGCGATGGGAACGGTCACCATGCGCAGCGGGCGCGTGGTCAAGACCTTGCTCCAGGTACAGGGCCCCGGCATGGCCCTGGCCGAGTACCAGGTGTCGGTCACCGGTGCGGACACGGTTGAAGTCAGACTGGTGCGTGCGGGCAACCGCCTGCGCCGAACGGTCGTCGCACCCGGTGGCGAGCAGGTCCAGGAGTACCGTGCCCGACCCGGGACGGTAGTCGTCGAGGCCGGCTTCGCGCACCACTACTTCGTGCTGGGGGCATTCCTGGAGGGAGGAGCGGTGGAAACGACGCTGCACACTTTCACGCCTCTGTCCGACGAACCCGAATCCACCGCGCTGCTGCTGGCCGGCCCCCACATGCTTGAAACCGGGGAAGCGACCATCGAGACTACGCGGGTGCGGCTGGGAAGCGGAGACAACGCGGGAGCGGCCTGGTTCGACGGCAGCGGCCGGCTCGTGCGAGTATCGTTGCCCGAGGCTGGTTTCCTCGCGGTCAGGGTCCCCTGATTGAAGATGACCGCCTCCAGGCGCGTAAGTTGGAAACTGTATCCGGGACTGGTCCGTAGGGGCAGCGGGATCGTCGGAAACCCATCTCCCGATGCATTGCATGACTGAGAGGAACACCACTGTGCTACACCCGATATTGACGGTCGCCCGAGGATTCGTGCGGCACTTCCACACGGCGGGCATGGTGTCTCCGGCGGCTGTGCTGATCGTGCTCGGTGCGGCAGTGAGTCCCATTGCCGCGCAGGAGCAGGTGCCCGCGTCGCTCTCATTGGACGAAGCCCTGCTGCTGGCGCTTCGCAACAATCCGCGCCTCATGGCGGTCCGCAACGATGTCGCAGTGGCCGACTGGAACCTGAACGCCGCCTACGGCTCCTGGCTCCCTTCCGCATCGATCAACTCCAGCGTGTCGTGGCAGGGGGCCGGAGAACAGCGATTCGGGAGCATCACGGCCGACCAGCTGGGATTCCAGGACCAGCCTTCGTTCCTGTTCAGTTCGTATAGCGCGGGCATCAACTATTCCGTCAGCGGCCGCACCCTGATGGCTCCCGGGCAGGCCAGGCGCAGCCGCGACGCCACGTTGGCCCAGGTCCGGTCCGAGGAAGCGGTGCTGCGGCTCAACGTCACAAGGGCCTACCTCGAGGCGGTACGCCAGGCCGAAGGGCTGAGCCTGGCAGAGCAGGAACTCGAGAGAGCGAGGTTCAACTTCCGGCTGGCACAGGGACGGCAGGAGGTGGGATCGGGCAACGCGATCGATGTCCAGCAGGCCGAGGTCAATGTCGGACGAGCCGAAATCACGTTGCTCCAGGCGCAGACCGGGGTCCGGACATCGCGAATCAGGCTGCTTCAGCAACTCGGGGTCACGCTGGCAGCCGAGCCGTCGCTGGAGACCACGTTCGCGGTCACGGAGCCCCGGTGGACGGCCGATGGTCTGTACTCCATGGCGGTCAGCGGCAATCCGGGGCTGCAGGCGCTGAGGGCCCAGGAGGAGTCGTCGCGCTACGGCGTTCGCATCGCGCGCTCCGCGTACTTCCCAACGGTGTCGCTGTCGGCGGGGCTCAGCGGATTCACCCGCCAGGCGAGCAGTACCGCCGGACAGGAAGCTCAGGCCATCGCCGCCGGGCTCGCCCGCATCCAACAGTGCGAGACCTTGAACGGTCTCGTTTCGCTGCTGCCCATCCCGCCTCCGCAGCAGGACTGCTCCACGCTGGGGACGCCCGAGTCCGCGCTGGAGGCGATACGGCAGGAGAACGACGCGTTCCCCTTCAACTTCACCGGGCAACCCCCATCCGTCGGGCTCACGATCTCGATCCCCGTCTTTCAGGGCCTTGGCCGGCAGCGCGAGCTGGAGAGTGCACGGGCACTGTTGAATGACACCAGATTCCAGGTTGTGGAACAGGAGCTGGCGTTGCGCGCCGATATCGAATCCCGCATCGCCATCGTGCGGACCGCCTACGAGAGCGCCCTCATCGAGGAGCGCAATCAGGCGCTCGCCGACGAGCAGCTTCGCCTGGCGCAGGAGCAGTATCGACTGGGACTTTCCAACTTCATCGCCCTCGTTGAGGCCGAGACGGTGAAGGCCCGGGCGGACCGCGAGCGTGTGCTGTCCATCTTTACCTATCACGACGCAGTCGCCGACCTCGAGGCGGTTGTCGGCACCCCCTTGAGGAACCCTTAGGGACATCATGCGAACACCAATCAAGATCATCATCGGGGCGGCCATCGCCGCCCTGCTGGTCGTAGCTGTCTTACTCGCCAGCGGCGGCGGCCGGCCGCGGGGCACGCAGGTCCGAATCGAGGCCGTGGAAACCCGCGACCTGGTGGCTACGGTCACCGCGAGCGGCAACGTCAGGGCCCGCCGCAAGGTGGACATCAGCTCGGACATCTCGGCTCGCGTTTCCCAACTCCTGGTGCAGGAGGGCGAGGACGTGGAGCAGGGCCGGATCCTCTTGCGACTCGACCCGAGCCGCTACCAGGCGGCGCTCGACCGGAGCCAGGCCAACCTCAGCCAGGCCCAGGCAGGGGTCGCCCAGGCGCGCGCCAATCTCATTCGGGCCGAGCGTCAGGCCGAGCGCATGGCTTCTCTCAGGGCGCGGGACTCGCTGCTCGTGAGCCGCCAGGATGTGGAAAACGCCGAGACGGATCTCGAAGTGCAGCAATCGTTGCTCGACGCCGCCGTCTTCGGTGTGAACCAGTCGCAAGCCGCGGTGGAGGAGGCCCGGGACCAGCTGTCCAAGACGATCATCCGCGCGCCCATTTCGGGCCGCGTGACCCGCCTCAATGTCGAGGAGGGCGAAACGGTGATCGTGGGCACGATGAACAATCCCGGCAGCCTGATCCTGACTGTGTCGGATCTTTCCGTCATGGAGGTCGTGCTGGAGGTCGACGAAACCGACGTGCCGGAGATCGTCCTGGGCGACAGCGCCTCGGTCGAACTCGACGCCTTCCCCGATCTCGTGTTTCCGGGGACCGTGACCGAGATCGGGAACAGCGCGATCCGGCCGCCTTCGCAGGTTGCCGGCACGGGTCAGACCCCAACCATCGACTTCGAGGTGGTCGTCACGCTCGCAGATCCGCGCGTGGATCTGCGGCCGGATCTGTCGGCGACCGCCGAGGTTGTGACCGACACTCGCACCAATCAGCTCGCCATCCCGATCATCGCGCTGACACTTCGTGAAGAGGATACCGTGGACGCAGGCGACAACGGTGATGACGCCGCGCCCCGGAACGCGACGGGAGCAACCCAGCAGGCGATCGAGGGCGTGTTCGTCGTTCGGGACGGTATCGCCGTGTTCACGCCCGTGACCGTTGGAATCGCCGGGCAGGAGTACTTCGAGGTGATTTCGGGGCTCAGCGGCGGCGACAGCGTTGTGAGTGGCCCCTACCAGGTTGTTCGCACCCTCCAGGACAGTTCCGCGGTCCGCGCCGGGGACCCGGCGGGCACCGACGAGGCGCAAGACGGATCGGACTGACCGGCTTCCATGCAATTCCTCGAGGGAGTAAGGCTTGCCTGGGAGCAGATCCGCAGCCAGAAGCTGAAGAGCTTCTTCAGCCTTCTGGGCGTCATCGTGGGTGTCATGTTTCTCATCGTCGTGGTCAGTATCGTGGAAGGGATGGACCAGTACATTCGAGGAACGCTCACGGAGAGGTTCTTCGGCGTGAACACGGTGACGGTGAACCGTACTCCCCGCGTCCCCCTGAGCGCTTCGTCGGAGCAGTGGCGAGCCTGGAACCGCGCGCCCCGACTCACCTTCGAAGACTATGAGCATCTGCGTGAGCGCGTTTCCCTGCCCGTCCTGATCTCTCCCGAATCCGATGCCAACGGGGAACTGGAGTCGGACCGGGGCCGCAGGGTCGAAAACGTCAGAATCGTGGGTGCCGGAGCCGAGATTTTCGACATTCGCAACTGGAACGTGGAGCAGGGCCGGGCTTTCACGCGCCAGGAGGCCGACCGCGGAGTCCCTGTCCTGGTACTTGGGAATTCCGTAGCGGAAGTGCTGTTTGGCGCCACCGATCCCGTCGGCCAGCGCGTTCGGATCCGCGGCTTTCCCTACCGGGTCGTGGGGGTGCTCGAAGATCAGGGATCGTTTTTCGGACAGTCGCTGAACAACTTCGCCGTGGGTCCTGTGAGATCACCTCTGCAGAGTTTCACGGCCCCGCGCGGTCGCGTCGACCAGATACTCCTCAAGGCCGGAGGGCCGGAGTTGGTGATTCCCCTGTGGGAGGAGGTCGTGGAAGTCATGCGGGTGCGCCGCCGTCTGGGGCCCGGAGACTACGACAATTTTGCGGCCGAAACCACGGAGGAGTCACTCACCATCTGGGAACGCATCAGCCAGATACTCTTCATGGCGCTTCCCGGCCTGGTCGGCATCTCGCTGGTGGTGGGTGGAATCGTGATCATGAACATCATGCTGGTTTCAGTCATGGAAAGGACGCGGGAAATCGGGGTTCGCAAGGCTCTGGGAGCCCGGCGCGCGGACATCCTTGCCCAGGTTCTGATCGAGAGCGGTACGCTGTCGGGAATCGGGGCGCTCTTCGGAGTCGCGATCGGTGTGGCCGTTACAGTGCTGGTGGGCGCCGTTTCGCCGCTACCGGCGGTCGTGGCACCGAGATGGGTGCTGCTGGGGGTATCACTTGGAGTGGTGGTGGGGATCGTTTCAGGCGTGTATCCCGCGTCCAGGGCCGCCAGACTCGATCCCGTCGACGCGTTGAGGTACGAATGACCGGCGAAACCGGCAAGGGGGCGTCCCAACGCATGGCTGCGGATCAGCCTTCGGCGAGGAGGGTCGTTGTTGACGGAACGCGCGTGGCAACGGCAGCGCTTCGGGCCAACTGGGCACGCACGCTTCTGGCGATACTCGGGGTGGGGGTCGGGGCAGGCGTCGTGGTGACCGTTGCGGCCATCATCACGGGGATCCGCACCGAGGTCATGGAGCTCTTCGATGCTTCAGGTCCCGACAACTTTACCGTAATGCCATTCGACTTTTCCGATGCCCGGATTGCTTTTCAGGGATCTGGAAGACCGCCCTGGTGGGACAAGCCTGAAATCAGCGACAGGGAGATCCGCAGGATGCAGTCCCTGCCCGGAGTGGCCGAGTTGAGCGCGGGCTTCGATTTCGGGGCGTCCATCCGGTTCGGGTCGAATTGGGTGTCGAACCTGTCGTGGCGCGGTGTCTCTTCGGCCTGGACCAGTTCCCTCCCGGGAGATTTCGTTTCGGGCAGAAACTTCACCGAGACCGAAGTCAACCAGGCGCGGGCCGTAGTGGTGATCTCGAATGAGGTAGCGAATGCCGTTTTTGGAGAGATAGACCCGGTTGGCAGGCGCGTGCGCGTGAACGCCGGACGCCGGGCGGCCAACGAGCTCTTCACGGTAATCGGCGTCTACGAACCGCTGGACAATGTCTTCGGCGAAGTCACAGAGAACCTGGCCGTGGTCCCCTTCACCGCGGCTGACAAGCGTCTGAAGGCCAGGGACCGTTGGACCTTCATGGTGGTGGACGTCGTGACGCGTGAGGGATTCACCTCGGAGGAAGCGGAGGACCAGGTCATTTCGGCACTCAGATCGATACGGCAGTTGGGACCCGGTGAAGACAACAATTTCGCCATCATTCGGGCCGACCAGATTGTCGAGATTTTCAACCAGTTGACCGGCATGTTCTTCGCCGTCATCGTCGGTCTCTCCTCCGTGGGGATGCTCGTGGGGGGGATCGGCGTGATCGGAATCATGCTCATCTCGGTGACGGAACGGACCCGCGAGATCGGGATCCGCAAGGCCCTCGGCGCCACCCGCCAGGAGATCAAGTGGCAATTCCTGATCGAGGCCTCCCTGCTCACGGGCCTGGGGGCGATTGTCGGCCTCCTTGTGGGCTGGGGGGCTTCGGAGGCGATTGCAGCGATTTCCCCGCTGCCGGCGAGGATCCCACTCTGGTCTGTTGCGGCCGCGATCATCCTGGCGACGCTCACGGGAATACTGTTTGGAATGCTCCCTGCACTGCGCGCATCGCGGCTCGATCCCGTCGACGCGCTACGCTACGAGTGAATTCCGGCGTTCCATGATCGAGCCCCTCGATGTATTGGCGGTAATGGCCCACCCCGACGACGCCGAGATCTTCTGCGGCGGGGCATTGATCAAATCGTCGGAAGCGGGTGAGCGGACCGGGGTGCTGGACCTCACGGCTGGCGAGGCGGGGTCGCGGGGGACCGTCGAAACGCGCGCCCGGGAAGCGTCGGAAGCAGCCACTGTGATGGGATTGGCCGATCGACGCTGCGTCGGCCTCGCCGATTCCGGGCTGGTGAACGACCAATCGTCACGGATCGTGGTGGCAACGATGATTCGGACGCTCCGACCGCGGGTTGTCGTGACCCACTGGACCGAGGGACGACACCCGGACCATCGGGCGGCGGCATGTCTGGCCCGTGACGCGAGCTTCCTGGCCGGATTGAAGAAGTTTCCTGCCACCGGGGCTCCGCACAGACCGGAGAAGGTCGTGTTCGCCCTCGCCTTTCGCGAGGATCCCGTCAAACCGACCTTCGTGGTAGACATCACCGCCCAGATGGAGCGCAAGCTTGAAGCCCTCTCGGCGTACGCTTCGCAGTTCCGCGGCAAGAGTGGGATCGGAGAGGTATACCCTGGCGGTGACCGTCCGCTCTTCGATCAGATCCGGAGCGTCCACGCTACCTACGGCTCGCTGATCAGGCGGGGCTACGGCGAGCCGTACTGGACGGAGGAGACGGTCGAGGCCGCGACCCTGGGCGCACTGTCGGTCAAGAGCTCCTGACCAAGTGGACGTGACCGGCGGGGCCACCTGGGACCCCGCCGGTTGTTCAGGAAGGGGAATGGGCGACCCAAAACGACTGTGCACGTCGTCGACCCAGTCCGCTTTGGGAAGGGTCAGAAGCCCGCCCAACCGCAGCAGTATCCCCCCATGCAGGGGTGGCGTGAGCAGATATCCCACAGCAGGAATCGCTTTACCTGGCGCAGATCGCTGAGTTGTGCCTCAGCGGGCGTCGGAACTGCGATGCCGCCAATTGCCGAGGCCGCCGTTCCCAGCGCCAGAGCCAACACAAGCGCTTTCAAGGCCACCGCGACGGCTCCGCCGGGACCACGTTTCATTTCCATCTTCTTCATTTGTCTTGCTCCATTCGTTGTAATGATCAGAAGAGCGGGTCAGGCTCCTGCTCACAGCAGAGCGCCCATTCCGGGAAGCAGACCATCAGACAGATCCGTATGTCCCAGAATCCGAATTGAGCCCGTGGAAACGGGTCAGGCATCTGAGCCCAGGCCTCGCTCGGGGGTACGGGCACCACTTCGGGTGCGGCGGGCGCACCCAGCGTCAGAGCGAGGGCCAATCCGACCGAACCCAGTTGCAGCAGACGCCGTTGGCCCCTGCCTTGTGTGCCTTTTCTTGTAAGCATCTTTGGTTACTCCATTTGTCTCGTTTGATGAATTTCCGAATGCACCGAGCGTGCAATCGGTCACAGTTCCGGCTCTTCCGCCGGCCAATCAATCGCCAATCGCTCAATGAGTTCACGAGCGGCAAGCGAGTCGCGTCCCACAAGTCGTTTGTCCGCCAGGGGCGCTGCCAGCACCGCGTGCACCCTGCCCTTCCTGCCCAGGAGATACCAGGCTGGGATCGGGGATGCTCCAAAGTCCCGCTCGTATTCGGCCGGACTGCGCAGATCGATCCGTGCGGAGATCCGCTGCGCCTCCAGGAATCGACCCACCATGCCCCCATCCTCCACGTCCAGGTCGGAGACAGCCACTACAATGGTCTCGAAGCTGTCTCCCAGTTGCCGCTGAAGGGCCCGCAGCGAGCGGGCAGGATCCGTCAGGTCGCACCCCAGGCACGCTTCCGCATCGATTGCCCAGATGAGGGTGGGGCGGCTGCCCGACGCCTCCACACCGGCAAGCGTGTCCCCCACGGCCAGCGGCGCCGGCCTGCCCCGACCATCCGGACAAGCCGCCAACAGCAAGATACAGCCCGCAACCGCCCAGGAGCGCACGCGAATGGCAGTCGAAGTCCAATCAGGCATCGGTCTTGCGCCGTGCGACGAGCCAGTGGTTGGGCAGCACCGATTCCGGATCCTTGAAGTAGAACACGCCCTGGTCGACCGTGAACAGCCGAGGCATGTTGGCAGCCTTCCAGACCGTCGCACCCTCAGGGTCGATGATCAGGAGGTCCCAGACCGCACCGAACTCGCGCGTCTGCATGGACACCACCACCTTCTCGCCACTCTCCAGCACAAACGCCTTGTACGTCTGCGTCAACGCATCGAATACGCGCTGGATCTCCCTTGGGTCCGTCATCGGCGCGTCACTGGCGGGCAGGTCACCCATCGGTCGGGCAAGTGACAACGGCAAGGCCGCGAGACGCTCACCCGCACTGTCGAACTTGTAGAGCGTGTCGGAGAGCGCCCAGACCGCCCAGATCGTGTCGCTGGCCAGCGTGGCGCTCGCTGCGGGGAAGCTCACCGCAAAGGGGAGGGATGCTTCCGGCACTCCCATGGGAAGGAAACTGCGCTCGATCTCGCCGGATTCGCGATTCCAGATGTGCAGCAGTCTGGGCGGCCGCTCGGAAGGATCCGCTCCGGCCAGGAGATAGCGGCCACCCCCAAGGTCCTGCGTGCTCATGGTGCCGGGAATCGGAACCGAAACCGGCTCGGGGGCTGCAGCGGAATCGGTGCCAAAGAAGGTGATTCGCTGCAACATGATGTCCGCGACTACGACCTCTCCGGCTCGCGTCCGGTGCGCCGAGATGGGAAAGAGGAATTCTCCCGGTCCCTCGCCCTTGGTCCCCAGAGTACCGAGCGAGGTGCCATCCGTGCCGTACAGGTTGACCTGGGCTTCCATGGGTTCCGTGAGGAGCAGCAGGCCGGTGTCGTCCGACGTCACCATCGGCTGCACCACCATGGCCTGGTCGTTCTCTTCCAGCACCAGTGTGCCCAACACCTCGAAGGCTTCCGTAAACGCGGCCATGTCGACCGAATCCGGGCCGGCTACGTCCGGTCGCGCACCCGGCGCACCTGTGGAGTCCATTCCGCGGGAATCATCGGAGCCGCATGCCGTTGCCGCCGCAACGAGAATAGGGAGGAAGCCACGTCCAGTAATTTCAACGAATGGCAACCCACCGGGGGTTGCCCGACCAACCTTGGTTTGCTGGCGCCTTCGTCCACGATTCCTTGTCACTTGCTCACTGCCCCCTGGATCGTCCCGGTTAAGGGGTTCTCTACTGCGTTGATTGGGTGCCTCGCCGCATCGGTGCCTCCGATGGCCGGGAAAGCTCGGACGCGCACAAGGTAGGCAGTCGCGGCGGGCGTTGGGATAGCTGGATGGGACAACTTTTCAGACGGCGCTGCGGCAATGCCGCGCCGACCCGATCTGATGCCTTCGCGTGAGGTCAGACGGGCACGCCCTGGGTTCGCAGCCAGGACTCCATCACCCCCCGAATCTCATGCAGGCGCCCTGCGGTGCGGGCTTCGTATCGCGCCACCACGACGGGCTGTGTGTTGGAGGCCCGTACCAGGCCCCACCCGTCTCCGAAGAGGACGCGCACGCCATCCACGGCAACGACCTCGTAGCGGTCACCGAAATGGACACGCGCCCGTTCCACCACCTCGAACTTCTCTTCCTCCGCGACCTCGATCCGAAGTTCTGGAGTTGAGACGTACGCGGGGAGTTCCGCCGTCATCGCCGACAGCGGCCGGTCCGACGAGGAAACCAGCTCGATCAGCCGACAGGCCGCGTAAGGGGCGTCGTCGAACCCGAAGTAGCGGTCCGCGAAACAGATGTGGCCGGACAGCTCTCCGGCGATCCGGGCACCCAGTTCCTTCATCTTTTCCTTGATCAGCGAATGGCCGGTCTTCCACATCACCGGCACGCCGCCCGCCCGCGCGAAGACTTCCGGAAGCACCTGGGAGCATTTTACGTCGAAAACAAGCTGCTCGCCCTTGCCCTCACGGCGCAGGAGGTCCAGACCGAAGAGAAGAAGGAGGATGTCCCCCCTGACGATGGCGCCCTGATCGTCCACCACGCCGATCCGGTCCGCGTCGCCGTCAAAGCCGATTCCAAGGTCCGCTCCCCGGCGCCGAACCTCGGCGATCAGATCCTGGACGTACTCGTCGACGGTCGGATCGGGATGATGGTTCGGGAAGGTTCCGTCGGACTCGCAGTACAAGGGAATCACTTTCGCGCCGATCGCTTCCAGAAGTTCCACGGCGACCAGCGAGCCGGTGCCGTTTCCGCAGTCGACCACCACCTTCATCGGACGCGACAGCGCAAAGAGCCCGGCCACATGTTCCACGTACTCAGGGAGCACGTCACGGCTCTCGACGCGTCCCACGCCCGATGCAAAGTCGTTCTCGCGTATGCGGCGAAGCAGCTCCTGGATCGCCTCGCCGTACACGGACGAGCGGGCCATCGTCATCTTGATGCCGTTGTATTCTGCCGGGTTGTGCGATCCCGTGATCTGCACCGCACCGTCCGCCGCGTACCTGTACTCGCTGAAATAGGCCACCGGCGTAGGCACGGTGCCAAGCGCGATCACATCGCAACCCGCCGATCTCAACCCCTCCACCAATCCCGCCCGCAGCGGCGGCGACGATGGACGATTGTCCTCACCGACCACGACCCGCGGCCTGGGAGAAGAGCAGCGACGACGGAGTTCCGAGCCGTAGGCCGCCCCGACGGCTCGCGCCAGGTCGGGGTCCAGATCATCACCCACGATGCCGCGGATATCGTATTGCCGGAAGATGTGTTCTCGCAGGGGCATCGGAGGGCGCGCCGGTAAGCGCCCGGCGTCAGCGGGCAAGCCCCGCGGTCGCTCCGGCCAGGATGTCCCCCAACCCCTCGGCCGAGCCGATGGCCAGGTCCAGCACCGCGCCGGGGAAGATACCCGCCAGCAGAATCAGTCCCACGCAGAGACCGAGCGCCACATGCGTCGCAAGGGGAGGATCGGCCATTGCCGCAACCGCCTCGGCCGCTTCGTCCCCCTCGCGCATCCACATGAACCATGCCACCCGCAGGTAGTACCAGTAAGAGACCACGGTTGTGAGCACGAGGATCACGGCCAACACCCAGAGCCGCGCCTCCACCGCGCCCAGGAGAAGCTGGTACTTGGCGATGAACCCGGCCGTCCCCGGGAATCCCGCCAGCGACAGGAGGAACACCGTCATGAAGAGGCCGAGCGCCGGCCGGCGCCAGCCGAATCCTGCATAGTCCTCGATCCGGTGATGCTTCTCCGATTGGTTGCTCACCGTGATTACGATCGCAAAGGCGCCGATGTTCATCACCGTATACACCAGTAGATAGAAGAGCAGCGCGGCGGTTGCCGTTTCGTTGGCGGCGACGATCGCGACCGCGAGGTACCCGCCGTGCGCGATCGAGGAATAGGCGAGCATGCGCTTGACGCTCGCTTGCGTGACGGCCACCACGTTGCCGATGACCATCGTGACCACGGCCAGCCACCAGAGAATGCTCCACCATTGGTCGTAGACGCCGGCCAGACCGACGACGAACACCCGCAGGAACGCGACGAACGCGGCGGTCTTGACGGCCGCGGCCATGAATGCCGTGACGGGCGTGGGAGCCCCCTCGTAGACGTCCGGGGTCCACATGTGGAACGGAACCAGCGCCACCTTGAATGCGAACCCGATGACCAGCAGCGCCACGCCGGGAACCATCAGCACGTCAGCGGCGGTGCCGGCCCGGATCGCGCCGGCGATTGCCTCAACATTCGTGCTCCCCGCCCCGCCGTAGACCAGCGCGATGCCGAAGAGGAGGAATCCGGTGGCAAAGGCGCCCAGAAGGAAATACTTAAGGCCGGCCTCGGCGGATCGGCGGTTCCGGCGATTGAAGCCCACCAGCGCGTACACGGCGATGGACATGAGCTCGAGACCGAGGAAGATGATCATCAGGTCGCGGGCTGCGCCCATCAACATCATGCCGATGGTCGCAAAGAGAATCAGCGAGTAGTACTCCCCGGCCTGGAGCCTGTGCCGGGTTACGTAGGCCAGCGAAATGACGATGGAAAGCGCCGCGCCGAGAAGGAAGATCCAGTTGGCGAAGAGGCGGAACCGGTCGACCGCGATCATCGCAGCCGCGCCCGCCTCGCTCACGCCCGAGTAGAGCCACCCGTTGGCCACGGCGGCGAGTCCGAGGCCCGCCAGCGACATCCATCCGAGTTCCTGGCCGTGCCCGGGCTCGCGGCGGCGGGCCACGCCCATGATGAGCACCACCATTCCCCAGCAGGACAGCACCACCTCGGGCAGGAGCGCCAGGACGTAGTCGAAGCTGGAGGAGTAGTCTAGGATCATCGGTCCTGTTCCTCCTCGTCCGCGACGCCGGTCGTGTGCCGGAGTTCCGCCTCGTCGGCGGTGCCGGTTACGAGCCGGGGTTCGACTTCCCGTGCAACGCGTGTGTGCTCACTCAACTCCCCGGGCCCAACGCCCTGCGCCGCCATCCGGGCACCCTCCACCCGTTCCAGCACCACCTGCACACTCGGCTCCATTCGCTCGAGGAACGGCGTGGGGTGAACTCCAATCCAGATCATCAGCGCCACGAGCGGCCCCAGCACGACCATCTCGCGCCGCGACAGGTCTGCGAAGGTCCGGTTCTCGGGCTTGTCCAGCCTGTTGAAGAGGACGCGCTGCACCATCGGGAGCATGTAGTAGGCCGCAAAGATCACGCCCGTCGCCGCCAGGATGGCCGTGAGCGCGTGCGTCTCGAAGGTGCCGATCAGCGCCAGGAACTCGCCGATGAAACCGCTCGTGCCCGGGAGACCGATCGAAGCCAGCGCGGTGATCACGAACGCCGTGGCGAACATCGGGGCCACGCGGCCGATGCCCCCGAAGTCCTCGATGAGGCGGGAGTGGCGCCGCTCGTACATCATGCCGAGCAGGAGGAAGAGCGCACCGGTCGAGATGCCGTGGCTGATCATGACCACCAGTCCGCCCTGCAGACCGTTCACCGTCAGTGCGAAGACCCCGATCATCACGAATCCCATGTGGGCGACGGAGGTGTACGCCACCAGCTTCTTTGCGTCGGGCTGCACCGCCGCCACCCAGGCGGCGTAGATGATCCCGGCCACACCGAGCGCGAGCATGACGGCCACGACCGCGGGGTGTTGTGACGCACCGGGGAACAGCGGCAGCAGGAACCTGAGGAAGCCGTAGGTCCCCATCTTGAGGAGCAGCGAAGCCAGGATGACCGAGCCCGGGGTAGGCGCCTCGACGTGGGCGTCCGGCAGCCAGGTATGCAGCGGGAAGATCGGCACCTTGATCCCGAATGCCAGCGCGAACGCGGCGAACAGCCACAGTTGTTCGCGCATCGTAAGATCGGCGGCGAGGAAGGCCTCGTAGCTGAACGAGCCCGTGCCGCTGCTCAGGTAGATGTAGAGGATCGCGACCAGCATGAGGAGCGATCCGACCGCCGTATACAGGAAGAACTTCACGGCGGCGTAGATCCGGCGCTCCCCGCCCCAGATGCCCACGATGAAGTACATCGGGATCAGCGTGAGCTCGAAGAAGACGTAGAAGAGGAAGATGTCGGTCGCCAGGAAGACCCCGACCACTCCGGTCTGCAGGAGCAGCATAAGGGCATAGAAGGCCTTGCGGCGGGTCTTGACGTAGTCGAACGCACCCAGGATCGCGATGGGGCTGACGAGCGTCGTCAGCATGACCATGAACACGGAGATCCCGTCGAGGCCAAGCGCGTAGCTGACTCCCCAGGACTCGATCCACGGCGTCGAGGACTCGAGCGTGAAGCCGCCGGATCCCGGATCGAAGCTCCACCACAGGCCCAGGCTCAGTACGAAGACCGCGGCGGACCACCAGAACGCGACGTTCTTCGCCCGCTCCTCGGCGGACGTCATGACGTGGACGAGTCCCAGAATCGGCAGCCAGATCAGCGCGTGAAGGACCCAGCCTTCGTAGAGGGTCGAGATCGAGGCGAGAGAATCCGTCATGTCACCATTACAGGAAGACCGCGGCGCCCAGGACGAGGAGGACGCCCACGGTCAGAACGAGGGCGTAGGTATTGGTCTGGCCGGTCTGGAAGAGGCTGGCGAACCACCCGGCGAGGCGTGTGAAACTGGCCACGGAGTTGACGAATCCGTCGATAATCACCGTGTCGACGAACCTCCAGCACCAGCGCGAAGCGGCCAGGATCGGCTGGACGATCGTCCGGTCGAAGAACTCGTCGAAGTACCACTTGTTGTAGAGGACTCCACGCAGGCCGGTGGGCGGGATGCCGTCTTCGGCAGCGGCCGGCACCTTGCGCGGGGCCAGCTGCCGAACCGCGACCGCCACCACGACCGCTGCGGCAAGGGTCGACAACAGCGCCCAGACGAACTCGCCGCCGCCGAGCAGCGGGGCGGAGTAGGAAGCTTCGCCGAGCGCCGCCGTCTGAATCGCTGCCGCGTCGTGGGTGATCGGCTCGAGCCAGTGGTGGAGCCATTCGGTCATGGGCAGGGCGCCGAACAGCCCGAGGACGGAACCGCTGATCGCCTCCGGAACGTTGATCCAGCCTCCGAAGACGGAAAGTACCGCCAGCACGATCAGCGGGATCGTCATGACCCGCGGTGCCTCGCGCATGTGGGACCGGGCGCCGTGCCCGAGGCGCGTTTCGCCGTGGAAGGTCATGACCATGAGCCGGGTCATGTAGAAGGCGGTCAGCATGGCGGTAGCGAGCGCAACCATCCAATACAGCGTGTAGAGGCCCCCGAACGGGTTGGCCTCCGCACCGGCCCACGCCGCCGTGTACCAGATGATCTCGTCCTTGGAGAAGAACCCCGCCAGCGGCCAGATCCCCGCGATGGCGAGGGTGGCGATCCACATCACCACCCAGGTGACGCGCATGTTGTCCTTCAGGCCGCCCATGTTGCGCATGTCCTGCGCGTCCTCATGGCTGCCCGCCTTGTGCAGGGCGTGGTGCATGGAGTGGATCACCGCGCCCGCGCCGAGGAAGAGCAGCGCCTTGAAGAAGGCGTGGGTCATGAGGTGGAAGATGGCGGCCGTGAAGGCGCCGACTCCGGCCCCGAGGAACATGAATCCGAGCTGCGACACGGTCGAGTAGGCCAGCACCTTCTTGATGTCGTGCTGCTGGAGCGCGATGGTGGCGGCGATCAGCGCGGTCAGAACACCCACCCCCGCGACAACGGCCTGGCTCGTCGGCGCCAGCGCGTAGAGCACCCCCGAGCGCGCGACCATGTAAACACCCGCCGTGACCATCGTAGCCGCGTGGATCAGAGCGGAGACGGGCGTCGGGCCGGCCATCGCGTCGGGCAGCCAGACGTGGAGGGGCACCTGCGCGCTCTTCCCGGCCGCCCCGAGCATCAGCAGCACCGTAATGGCGGTGACCGTCGTGCCCCCGACCGCGAAGTGCTCCTCGGCCCCGGCGAAGATCGGGACGAAATCGAGCGTCCCGAACGCCTGGAAGAGCATGAACATCGCGAGAAGAAAACCGAAGTCGCCGATCCGGTTGACGATGAACGCCTTCTTGCCCGCATCCGACTTCTCGCGGTCGGTGAACCAGTACCCGATGAGGAGATAGCTGCACAGCCCCACGCCCTCCCAGCCGATGAACATCATCGCGTAGCCCGCGCCCATCACCAGCACGAGCATGAAGAAGACGAAGAGGTTCAGATAGGCGAAGTAGCGGGGATAGCCGACGTCGTCCTTCATGTAGCCCACGCTGAACACGTGGATCAGGAACCCCACGCCGGTCACCACGAGCATCATCACCATGGACAGCTGGTCGAGCTGGATGGCGGCATCGACCTGCAGGGTGCTGGTGGCGATCCAGCTCCAGTAGCTGCGGATCACGGGCTCGTGCAGTTCCGCGCCCAACATTCCCACGAAGTTCCACATGGCGAGCACGAAAGCGACCAGCATCACCCCCGGGCCAATCCAGGTGGGGAGGGTGTGGGTGAGAGGCCGTGTGCTGCCCGCGAAGGGGTCCCATTCGCGTCCCGCTCGAACCTCCGCCGACGACCACCGCGCGGCACGCAACGCCAGGATGCTGTTGACCACAAAGCCAAGCAGCGGCAGCAGGACGATCAGTCCGGGCAGTACGGGCTCCCAGTGGGCGGCCTCCTGGGCCGGAACCACGGACCCCAGCACGGATGCGACGGATCCCATCAGATCACCACTTCAGCAGGTTGAACTTGTCCACATCGACCGTCTTGTAGTGCCGGAAGATGGAGATGATGATCGCGAGTCCCACGGCCGCCTCGGCCGCCGCCACCGTCATGACGAAGAAAACGAAGAGCTGGCCCTCGATCCCCGTGTACCGGGACAGCGCCACGAACGCGAGGTTGACCGCGTTCAGCTGCAGCTCGATGCAGAGGAAGATGATGATCGCATTCCGGCGCACGATCACGCCGAGGGTGCCGATCACGAAGAGGACCGCGCTGAGCAGAAGTGCGTGGCTGAGCATCAGGATTCCTCGGACGGCGCACGAGGTTTGGCCAGCACGACCGCAGCCACGATTGCGACAAGCAGCAGCAGTCCCATCAGTTCGAAGGCCACGACGTAATCGGTGAAGAGAGGCTCGGCGATCACGCCCGCGACGCCCTGCTCCTGCACGGCCGCATCGAGGGCGGCGGCGACCGCGGCTCCGTCCTCACGGAATCCCGTTTCGCTCACGTCGAGGAACCCCTGTGCGAGAACTCCGAAGGTGAGTCCCACGACGACGAACCCCAGCAGCGACCAGAGCCCGAACCTGAGATCGGCCCGGTAGTCTTGACCCAGGTTGAGGAGCATGATCACGAAGAGGAACAGGACCATGATCGCGCCGGCGTACACCAGCACCTGGATCGCCGCCAGAAAATGCGCCTCGAAGAGGACGTAGATCCCGGCCACACTCGCCAGCGTGCCGACCATGAAGAGCAGGCTCGCGATCGGGGTGCGGCTGATCACGACGCCGACGGCACCGCCCAGGGCAACCACGGCAAAGAGAATGAAGAAGATCTCTGTCATTCGGAGCGTGAGTCGGAGGGGTCCCAGAGGAGGGTGGTCGGGTGGTCCTGCTCCATCAGGCGGTCCAGGTCGTACACGAAGCGGTCCCTCGTGTATTCCGCATTCTCGAAGTGCCGCCCGACATGGATCGCCTCGACCGGACAGACCTCCTGGCACATGCCGCAGAAGATGCAGCGGAACTCGTCGATCTCGTAGACGATGGGGTAGCGATTGCCCTGATCGTCCTCACCGCCCACCAGCCGGATGCAGTTGGCCGGGCACACCGTGGGGCAGAGTCCGCAGGCCACGCACTTGGGACGGCCGTCGGCGTGCACCTCCATGCGGTGCGTGCCGCGCCAGCGCGGGTGCAGGTCGGGCTGCTCCTCGGGGTACTGCAGGGTGACCTTGGTCGGGTTCACCATGTGCTTGAAGGTCAGGCTCATTCCCTTCAGCGTCGCCCGCATGTACGACGTGCGCCCCACCTCCGGGCGCCTCATCACCTTGACCGAAATTGCCATTGTCTTCAGCTCCCCCTCAACCAGACGCAGCCGGATCGCCGGCCTCCCGCACGACGCGGCCGCGCCGCCGAGCCACGTTGCGTTTCCTGTGGGCCCCCGCGATGACCCGGTCGCGGTCCACGAAGAAGATGAACGCCAGGGTCGCGATCCCGCTTACCACGGTCAGCACCCCACCGTACAACAACCCGAACGGCACCCCGAGCTGATCCAGAACCAGCATGGTGCCCGCCACCAGCATGATGTACCCGAGCGCCCCCGGCAGCATGACCTTCCAGCCGAGGTGCATCACCTGGTCGTAGCGGAACCTCGGCAGCGTCCACCGGATCCAGATGTACAGCAACAGGAAAAACCCGGTCTTGACGCAGAACGACCCCAAGGTCAGCAGCGTGATCAGCACGCTCGGCGTCGCGGGGATCGGCGCCCCCGCCTCGTCGAAACCCCTGATCCAGCCCGTCTCGTGGCGGAACATGTCGTCGCCGGTCCAGAAAGGGATATCCCAGCCCCCCAGGAAGAGCGTCGCCAGCAACGCGGATGCCGTCACCACATGCGCGTACTCGGCGATGAAGAACATCGAGAACTTCATGGCGGAGTACTCGGTGTGATACCCGGTGATCAGCTCCGATTCGGCCTCGGGCATGTCGAAGGGCAGACGGTTTGTCTCCGCCAGCGCCGATATCAGGAAGAAGATGAACGCCAGGGACAGCGGCAGGATGAACCACATGCCCAGTTGCTGCTGCTGCCAGACCGCCTCCGTGAGCGTGACATTGCCGACCAGGAGCAGGACCGCGATTACGCTGAGCCCCAGCGCCACCTCGTACGAGATCATCTGGGCCGACGCGCGCAGGCCGCCCAGGAAGGCGTACTTGTTGTTCGACGCCCATCCCGACAGCACGATCCCGTACACCGCCAGCGACGAGAGCGCCAGGATGTAGAGGATGCCGATGGGGACGTCCGCCACGACCATGTCCACCGTCCCGACCGGTGTGGGCAGCGGAGCCGCGAACGGGATCACGGCGAAGGTGACGACGGCAGGCATGATCGCCAGGGCGGGGCCCAGCACGAAGTAGAGCTTCGCCGCCGTGCCCGGCATCGTCTCTTCCTTGATGATGTTCTTGAGGCCGTCGGCGATGGGTTGCAGCAGGCCGAAAGGCCCGACGCGATTGGGGCCGAGGCGGTCCTGGATGAAGGCGGACACCCGCCGCTCTGCCAGCGTCATGTAGGCTACCACCGCCATGACGACGGTGAAGACGGCGAGGACCTTGACCGCGCCGATCGTGACGAACCAGAACGTCGAGAGTTCGTTCATCTCATGCATGCGCGGCCTCCAGAGCGGCGCCCGCGCTGCCGATTCCATCCCAGGTGAGACCGGCAAAGGCCGGATGGTGCCGGGCGATCCGCGCAAACGCCTGCGCCGCGTCCAGGGGCCTGTCGCCGCCGGTCAGCGCCGCGACCAGGGTGCCCAGCACGAGCCACGCCGGTTGCGCCGTCCCCGGCCCGCGGAGTCCCTGCCGGAATCGCTGCACCCTGCCCTGCGCGTTCACGAAGGTGCCTTCCTCCTCGGCAAACGTCGTGATCGGCAGCACGAAATCGGCGTTGCGCGCCGCCGGTGAATCGAAGGTGCCGAGGTATACGAAGAGGCTGGCGTTGGCGCCGAAGCTCTCGTCCTGGTCGGCGAGTCTGTCCCCCAGGACCACCAGCACACCGTCGTGATCCGCCGCCGCCTGAAGGCCGCCAGCCGCGTCGTCATCGCCGACTCGGGTGAAGCCGAGGATGCCCGCACCATCCACATTCGGGGCCAGGTCCCGGCGCCGCACCAGAATCGGGAATCCGGGCAGCGGATCCTCATCCCCGGCCCGCCGCGAGCGGAAGACCCCGGACTCGACATCGCCCGCCTGCCCGCCCAGCTCCAACAGCGCCGCAAGCGTCTCGTTGGAACAGAAGGGCGACCCGACAACCCTGACCGACGCCCCCTCGACCTCGCCCAGGCGAACGAACAACGCGTGCAGCGCGTGCTGCCAGTCCGACGTGCGACGCTTGCCGCCGCGGCCCGTGGCGGGCGCTTCGAGCCGCCCCGGCCGATTCATCCACTCGTAGTTTGCGCGGCCGTAGTCGCACATCCAGTGGCCGTTGACCTCCTGGTTCTCCCGCGGCTTCAGCCGCTGCACCAGGTTGTCGCGGGTGTGCAGATCGATGTTGCAGCCCTGCGAGCAATTGGGGCAGACGGACTCGGTGTGGTCGAGATCCCACGCCCGGGCCTTGTGCAGGAAGTCCTTGGAGACGAGCGCGCCCACGGGACAGATGTCCACGATGTTGCCCGCAAAGGAGGCGCCGTCGAGGCCGCTCTCGAAGAAGGTGTCGATGACCGCGCGGTCGCCCCGCTCCACCACGGTCAGCCTGGCATCGCGCGCCACCTCGTCCATGAACCGGACGCAGCGCGTACACATCACGCACCGGTCGCCGTAGTACAGGACATCCCCGCCGAAGTCGTCCCGCCCGAAGACCCGCTTGGGCTCGCGGCTGCGCCCCTTCTCCCGACCCTCGTCGAAGACGTAGTCCTGAAGCATGCACTCGCCCGACATGTCGCAGATGGGACAGTCGAGCGGGTGGTTGACCAGGTAGAACTCCAGCACTCCCTGTCGCATCCGCCTCGCGGCTGGGCTGTCCGTATGGACGATCTGGCCGTCCTGGGCCATCGTCACGCACGACGGCTGCAGCTTGGGCGCCCCCTCCACCTCGACCAGGCAGATCCGGCACTGAGCGGGCGCGGAGAGCCCGGGATGATAGCAGTAGTGCGGCACCTCGGTGCCCAGCGTCTCGGCGGCGTGCAGCAGGGAGGTGCCCTTCGGGACGGTCACCTCCCGGTCGTCGATGGTGAGCGTGACCGTGTCGGCTTTGCGACCGTTATCCGCCATGGATCTCCCCGGGTGAATCGGCAGTCGGTTTGGGCATCAGGCGGCTCCAACCCGCTCGCCGCGGCGTATCAGGGCCAGATAGTCCTCCCGGAACTTCTCGATCGAGGAAATGATGGGCATGGCAAGCGAGTCCGAGAGGACGCAGATCGTCGTGCCGGTCATCTGCTCGGAGATCTCGATGAGGGTGTCCAGGTCGTCTTCGGTGCCCCGCCCGTCCTCGATGCGCCGCAGGATTCGCGTCGCCCAGGCCGTGCCCTCCCGGCAGGGGGTGCACTGTCCGCAGGACTCGTGGGTGTAGAAATACGCCATGCGCCGGACCTGCTTGACGATGTCGGTCGTCTCGTCCATCACAATGACCGAGGCGCAGCCGAGCATCGAGCCCGCAGCCTCGACGCCCTCGTAGCAGAGGGTGCAGGCCCGGCAGTCGTCGGCGCTCATGATCGGCACCGAACTCCCGCCCGGGATCACCGCCTTGAGGGCCTTGCCGTCGCGCATGCCTCCACAGACGTCCTCGATGAGTTCCATCATCGGGAACCCGAGGGGGAACTCGTAATTGCCGGGCTTGTTCACATGGCCCGAGACGCAGAAGAGCTTGGTCCCCGGGCTCTTGTCGGTGCCCCACTGGCGATACCATTCGCCCCCGTGGCGCGCGATGTGGGCCGTTGCCGCCAGCGTCTCGACGTTGTTGATCGTGGTCGGCATCCCGAAGGCGCCGACCGCGGCCGGGAAGGGCGGCTTGATCCGCGGTTCGCCGCGGCGTCCCTCCAGCGAGTTCATCAGGCCGGTCTCTTCACCGCAGATGTACGCGCCCGCGCCGACGTGGAGGGTCATGTCGATGTCTACGCCGGACCCCATGATGTCCTTGCCGACGAGTCCTTCCGCGTACGCCTCCTCGAGGGCCCGGGCCAGGATCTGCGTGGTCTCGAAGAACTCGCCGCGCAGGTAGATGTAGCAGTGCGATGCGCCGATGGCGTAGGACCCCACCAGGCACCCCTCGATGAGCTGGTGGGGCGTCCAGCGCATGATCTCGCGATCCTTGAAGGTCCCTGGCTCCGACTCGTCCGCGTTGCAGAGGAGGTAGTGGGGACGGCCCATGTCCTTCGGCATGAAAGACCACTTCAGACCGGTCGGGAATCCCGCTCCCCCGCGGCCCCGCAGCCCCGACGCCTTGACGTCCTCGACCGTGGCGTCGCGCCCGATCTCGAGCGCCCGCGCGATTCCCCGGTAGCCGCCGTGCTTCCTCCATCCCGCCACGGTACGCGCGGAGGGGTCGCCGAAGCACTCGCTCAGGACCCGCGTCTCCTTCTCGTGCCGGTATGGATATGCCAAGGTGTCGTTTCCCGGGTTGTCGCTTCCGGCCCTAGTCGCCGGCGAGTTCGTCGGTCAGTCGCTCGAGAATCCCCGGCACGTCCTTCACCAAGACATCCTCGAAGTAGCGCTCGTTGATCTGCACGCAGGTGGGAAAGCCGCACGCGGCCAGGCATTCCGCCTCGACGACGGTGAAGTTCCCGTCGTTCGAGGTATCTCCCAACTCCGTGTCCGTGTACTCGAGGAAGGCCGCGAGCACTTCGTCGGCGCCGCAGATGTTGCAGGAGATGTTGGTGCAGACCTGTATGAGAAAGCGCCCCACTGGACGCTTGTTGTACATGGTGTAGAAGGTGGCGACCCCGCGCACGTACGCGCTGCTGAGCCCCAGAAGCGCCGCGACCTCGTCCATCGTCTCCGGGGATATGTGGCCGCGCAGTTCCTGAGCCAGGTTGAGCGCGGGCAGAAGCGCGGCCATCGCCGTGGGATACCGGCTCCTGATCTTTTCGTAGCGTTCCCGGTAGGGGCCCTCGAAGAGGGGTGCGCCGGGGTCCCGCTCGACCAGCATGAACGGATGGGCCGCGGACGTGCTCGGATGCCTGCCCTCGGGAGGAAGCTCGCCCACGTAACTGCCGCCGCGCACGTCGTCCTCGCTGAGGTCGAACTCGCCCGTGTTGCCGGCCCAGCCGGGGTTGCGGAAGGGAGCGTCGCTCACCGGTCGATCTCCCCCAGGACTATGTCCAGGCTGGCGTTGATCATGATGAGATCGGCCATCAGGTGTCCAACCGACAGCTTGGGGATCGCCGAGAGGTTAACGAACGAAGGGGGCCTGATCCGCCAACGCACCGGCTTGGGACCCCCGTCGCCCACGACGTACATTCCGAGCTCGCCCTTGGATCCCTCGATCGAGAACCAGCAATCCTCGGCCGGTGCCGGGATGCCTTCGGTGATGAGCTTGAAGTGGTGGATCATCGACTCCATGTCCGACATGCAGTCGGTCTTCGACGGAAGGCTGATCCGGGGGTCGTCGACGTCCATGGGCCCCGCCGGGAGCCGGTCAAGCGCCTGATGAAGGATGCGGATGCTCTGCCGCATCTCCTCCAAACGGACCAGGTAGCGATCGTAGCAATCCCCATGACAGCCGATCGGGACCTCGAAGTCGTAGCTCTCGTAGTCGTAGTACGGCCGGTCCTTGCGCACATCGTAGGGGACGCCGCTGGCTCTCAGGTTGGCGCCGGTCAGGCCGCAGTTGACCGCCTCGTCCGCGGATATCGCGCCGATTCCCTGCGTGCGCCCGATGTGGATCGCATTGTGCTTCAGCAGGCCGTCGATCTCGTCGAGGGTGGCGGGCAGGTTGTTCGCGAACTCCCGGACACCGTCCGCCCATCCCTCGGGGAGGTCGGCCATCATTCCGCCGATTCGGGTCGCCGATGTCGTGATCCGCGCTCCGGTGAGCGCCTCGTGCAGCGTGTAGACCTTCTCGCGCTGCTGGAAGGCATACAGGAAGGGCGTGAACGCCCCGACGTCGATGGACCACGTCCCGAGCCACAGGAGGTGCGAGAAGATGCGGTCCATCTCCATGCAGATGACGCGCGTGACGCGACAGCGGTCCGTGACCTCGATCCCCATGAGCTTCTCGACCGACATGACGTAGGCGCAGTTGTAGATGAGGGGTGCCAGGTAGTCCATGCGGTCGGTGAGCGGAACGATCTGATTCCAGGTTCGGTATTCGCCGAGTTTCTCGAAGGACGAGTGGAGGTAGCCGAGCCGCGGGTCGACGCTCACGACGGTCTCCCCGTCGAGTTCGACCACGAGGCGCAGGACGCCGTGCGTCGCCGGGTGCTGTGGCCCGACGTTGACCAGCATGGTTTCCGCGCCCAGTTCGGGCTCGGGGGCGTCGAACGGCTCGGCCGGGCTCGCCACGAGGGTGCCGCCCGGTCCCATCTCGGGGTTGCGGCCGACTTCGAACTCAACCGTCCTGGTCGACATCGTCCCCTCCCTCCACATCGTCGTCGGCAGCGTCCGGAACCACCTGGGGCACTCGGCCACCGATTTCGCCGGGAACGTAGTAGTCCTCCGGATCCTGGGTCAGCGCCCGGCGGGTCTGCTCGGCGCGGGAAAACCGGCCGCGCAGGGGGAAGTCCTTTCGCAGCGGGTGGCCCTCGGCGTAGTTCTCGGGCATCAAGATGCGGCGCAGGTCCGGATGCCCGGTGAAGCGGACGCCGAAGAGGTCGTACACCTCGCGCTCCAGCCAGTTGGCGCCGGTCCAGATCCCCGTGACCGTATCGACCTCGAGGCATTCCAGCGGAAGCTCGCACTTGACCCGCAGGGCTGCGCGGTGCGGAATCGACCAGAGCTGGTAGACGACCTCGATCGGCCGTCCTCCCCCGTGATCCACCGCAGTGATGTCGGCAAGGTGGTCGTAGTGCTGGTCGGGGGTCTCGTGAAGCCACCCCAGGATCTCGGCCGCGCGGGCGGGATCGATATACACGACATCCTGGTCGCCGGCGCACACTTCGTTGCGGACGACCGCATCGGGGAAGCGCTCGCGCAATGCCTCAACGGACGGATTGCAGGGAGCCACCGCCGCGGGCGCCGAGTCATCGGCGGAGTCCGCGCCCACGGTGACCGCACCCGCCACCGCGAGATCGAAGAATGAACTCTCCGGCACGTCGCCCCGCTTCAAGTCGCGCACTCCCGGCAAGAGGTGATCGCGTGTCGGGGGCGGGTCACGGGAGCCGATCCTCGGAACGCCGCACCGCGTCGGTGGCGACCAGGCCGCTGACCCGGTTCTGATCGGTCGAATTCCCGAACGGCCCGGTCAGATCGGTCACCTCCTGGTCACCCGCCCTTGGGCGCCCTGCCGCGAGCGGGTCCTCGGCGCGAAGGTCGGCGTGGTTGGCCAGACTCTCGCCGCGGATCTTCTCCTGAACCATCATCAGCCCGTAGATGAGCCCCTCGGGCCTGGGCGGACAGCCGGGTATGTAGACATCGACGGGAACGATGGTGTCGATCCCCTGCACCATCGAATACACGTCGAAGACGCCGCCCGACGAGGCGCAGGCGCCCATCGAAATGCACCACTTGGGCTGCATCATCTGGTCCCAGATGCGGCGCAGCACCGGAGCCAGCTTGTATGGCACGCGCCCGGCGCAGATCAGCACGTCCGCCTGGCGGGGACTGAAGGACATCCGTTCCATGCCGAAACGGGCGAGGTCGAAGTTGCTGGCGGCCGAGGCCATCATTTCGATGGCGCAGCAGGCGGTGCCGAACGGCATGGGCCACAGCGAATTGCGCCGGGCCCAGTTCACCACGAAATCCAGCCGCGTGGTCAGAAAGGTCGGACTACCCGAGCCCAGCATTCCAGGAGTGTCTAGTCCCATTCCAAACCGCCTTTCTTCCACTCGTACAACAGTCCCACCGCCAGGACGACCACGAACAGGAACACCGCTACGAAGGGACCCCATCCAAGTTCGCGCACCCGCACGGCCCAGGGCACCAGAAAGATCGTCTCAAGATCGAAGACGATGAAGCTGATCGCCACCATGTAGAACTTGATTGAAAAACGCGCCCGGGTATCGCCCAGCGGGATCATCCCCGACTCATAGGGCATCGCCTTCTGGGCGGTGGGGCGGCGGGGGTTGAGGATGTGCGAAGCGACCGCCATCCCGACAGCGTTGAGGACTGTCACGCCCAGGATGATCAGGAGCGGTATGTAGGACTTCGCCATTCTACCTGGTGTCCCCCGCGGGGCTCTTCGCCCTCAGGACATTCGCTCTCCCGGGCGTGTGCCGCAGCACCTCCGGCAAAGCTTGTGAAAACTTTCACGAACTCCGAAATCAACGCTGTAAGATACGGGCGGCGCCAGGGAGATTCAAGTTCGAGTCCTGTCGGGTGGCACGTGAGCCTGAAGGGGCCGCTGTGCAGGCGGTCCCATCGCGTCCCGGCGTACTTGGCACCCGCTCGCAGCTTGGGCTACCTTGGCGATGTCGACGGCACCGAGCTTCAGCCCGGACCCCTCCCCCGCAGCCCTCGCGCCCCGCGCGAGCAGATGCGCCGCCCTGCCATCCTCATCACCGCCCGCAAGACAGCACATGCCCGTCAAGAACGATCGCTGGATCCGCAAGATGGCCCTCGATTCAGGCATGATCGAGCCCTTCGAACCCGGTCAGGTCCGAAACGGGAGCATCTCCTACGGACTCTCCTCCTTCGGCTACGACATCCGGGTCGCGCCGGAGTTCAAGGTGTTCACCAACGTGCACAATCTGGTGGTCGACCCGAAGGCGTTCGACGAGCGTTCCTTCGTCGACGTCACGGACGGCGATTGCATCATTCCGCCCAACTCCTTCGCACTCGCACGCACCGTCGAGTACTTCCGCATCCCGCGCGACGTGCTGGTGCTCTGCGTCGGCAAGAGCACCTACGCCCGGTGCGGCATCATCGTCAACGTCACTCCGCTCGAGCCCACGTGGGAGGGCTACCTGACGCTGGAGATCTCCAACACCACTCCCCTGCCCGCGCGGATCTACGGGGGCGAGGGGATCGCCCAGCTTGTCTTCTTCCAGGGGGACGAACCGCCCGAGACGGCCTACGCCGACCGGAAGGGCAAGTACCAGGGGCAGGTGGGGGTGACGCTGCCACGGCTGTAGCCGGGGGTTTCTCCAACCTGCGCGGGGTCAAACCTGTCAGGGTTCCGCGGCGGTCAACTCCATGACGTACACCATCACCGCGTTGCCGGGCACGCGCCCGTCCGGCGATCCACCGGCGCCGAAGCCCAGATTGGGCGGGATGATGAGCTGGCGCTCACCGCCCACCCGCATCCCCTCGAGGCCGATGTCCCAGCCGGCCAGGGTCTGCCCGCTCCCCAGCAGGTAGTAGACCTCCCCGTCGAAGGGGCTGACGAAGGCCCCGGGGGAGAACTCGTTGAGCGGATACACGCCCTGGTCGATCGGGGTCCCGTCGTGGAGCCAGCCCTGAAAGTTGAACCGTACGCCGCGCTGCTGGCCGACACGCTCGCCCCCTCCCCCCACCAGATCGCGCAGGTAGAGGCCCGATGGGAGGCGGGTCATCAGGGTCAGGTCGACGCCCAGGGACGGGGCGAAGACGAGGTTTTCTATTTCGGGGGGGCCGGGGTCGACCGGACCGTTCTCGCCACCGCAGCCCAACAGGGCGATCAGGGGCCCGATGGTCAGAATCGGTAGGATCCGCAATCCGGCCCGGCCTCCCACGATCGTCAGCTCGGCCAGCGCCGGCAGGACCGGTTGCAGAGGGGAGGGCGCGCGGCAGTTCGGGAGAGTATCATTGGTTGGCTACGGTTCATTCGGTCCGGATCTGCGTTTACCGGGTCGGGCGGACACCGCCGCCGGACCGGAGGCGGCAAGGTAGACTGGAAAAAGTCACACTGTGCGGCAAGCTGGCCGGCAACCGCGCAACCGCAGGGAGAAGCGAAATGAGAAAGTTGCTCGGGAGCTGTGTGCTGGGCGCCGCGCTGGTGGTGCTCATCGGGGGTCGGACGGAGCCGCTGCCTGACGACGAGATGGCGGAAGCGCTCGTCGACGGCTGGATCGAGGCCCTGGGCGGGATGGAGACCTACTGGAAGCTGCGCAGCGCCAGGTACACACTCACGACCGAGATCTGGGATCCCGAAAGCGGCCGGCTGCGCCGCGCCCGTCCGCGGTACGTGACCATCGCGCGGCTCGAGACGGGGGAGGTGGCGCGCATCGAGCGCTGGGAGGGTAACAACTTCATCCAGCACGGCTTCGACGGCGTGCAGGAGTGGGCCGTGATGAACGGCGAGACCCTGGGGCCCGGAGACATGGACTACGACGAGGCGCGCTACGTGTCCGGCGATGTCCACTACTGGATCGGCCTGCCCTTCAAGCTCAGGGACCCAGGTGTCTTCCTGCACTACGACGGCACCGGCGAGGACGGTCGCCACCTGGTGCGCGTGACCTTCGGCGAGGGTGTCGGCGACCACAGCGACACCTGGTTCTACACCTTCGAGGAGGGCCGCGCGATGCCCGTCTCGATCGGATACCGCGAAGAGGGGCGCCAGAACATCAGCCGCACGTACTGGGAGGACATTCAGGAGGTGGACGGCTACGTCTTCACCGGCCGACGCGTGCACATCAACGCCAACGGCAAGGTGTGGAAGGTCCTGGTGACGACCGACTTCGAGCTCAACCCGGAGTTGGATCCGGCGCTCTTCAGCCGGCCGTAGCAGGCCCGGCGAGGCGCCGGACGCCGCATCGCCTTCCGGCCGCGGACCCGGCAGCTTGCCGGTGTCCGCCTGGCCGCCTGGATCAGAGGCTCGCCATCACGCGGCGGACGTGCTGCGCACTCCGGGCCAGCGCTGCGCTCTCGCTTTCGGTGAGGTCGACCTCGACGACTTCCTGGAGGCCTCCCGCGCCCAGCTTGCAGGGGACGCCGAGGTAGATGCCCTCCTGGCCGTACTCGCCCTCGAGATATGCGGCCGCCGGGAGGATCCGGCGCTTGTTCCTGACGATGGATTCCGCCATCTGCACCGCCGCGGCCGACGGCGCGTAGTAGGCGCTCCCCGTCTTCAGGAACCTGACGATCTCGGCGCCGCCATTGCGGGTACGCTCGATGATCGCGTCCAGCCGATCCCGGGCGATGAGGCGCGATACCGGAATGCCGCTCACCGACGTGTAGGACACCAGCGGCACCATGGTGTCGCCGTGCCCGCCCAGGACCATCGCCTGAATGTCCTCCACGCTCACGTCCAGCTCCATGGCGATGAAGGCGCGGAAGCGGGCGGTATCGAGGACGCCAGCCATCCCGATCACCCGCTCGCGCGGGAACCCGGTCGTTTCCCTGGCCACATAGGCCATGACGTCCAGGGGGTTGGAGACGACGATGACCACCGCGTCGGGCGCGACCCGGGCGATCTCGGTGCTCACCGAGCGCACGATCCCGGCGTTGGTGCGCAGCAGGTCGTCGCGGCTCATCCCCGGCTTGCGGGCGATTCCGGCCGTCACGATGAATAGATCCGAGCCCTCGGCCGGCCCGTAATCGTTGGCGCCTGTGACCATCGTGTCGAAGCCCTCGACCGGCGCGCTCTCCCACTGGTCGAGCGCCTTCCCCTGGGGGATTCCGTCCAGGATGTCGATGAGAACGACCTCTTCGCACAACTCCTTCTCGGCGAGACGCTGGGCGCAGACTTCGCCCACGTGTCCCGCGCCGACCACCGTGATCTTTCTGGCAGACATCAGTGCACAACTCCATCGCTGTTGAAGTGGAACTGCAAGGATTCCGGGAAGTCCCGGACGACAGGGAATCTGTCAGATGCGGGGATTCCTGTCATCCACCCGTTTGCGAAAGCGCGATCAGCCCTCCGGATCCGGCCGACGACCCCTGGACGAGCAGGTGCTTCTCGGGCTTGATGCGCAGCGTCTCTTCGATGAGCGGCCGCAGATCCTCCCTCCGCCTGAGCGCGTCGCGCAGCGGGGTCTGGATGGTGCCGAAGAGGCAGGGGCGCAGCTGGCCGTCGGCGGTGAGGCGCATGCGGTTGCAGCGGCTGCAGAAGTTGTGGCTCATCGGTGTGATGACGCCGATCGTGCCCCGGGCTCCGGGGAAGCTGAAGTACGTGGCGGGGCCGTTGCCGGGCGGACCGGGGACCGGCTCCAGCGCATGCACCTCGGAGATGGCGGCGAGCGCCTCGTCGCAGGAGAGGAAGTTCGACGCGCTCAGCTCCAGATTCGACTCGGTCGGCATGACCTCGATGAAGCGCACGTGGAGAGGGCGGTCGCGGGAGAGTTCAGCGAAGTCCGCGACCTCGTCGTCGTTCTCGCCGCGCATGAGCACCACGTTGATCTTGATTGGATCGAAACCGACCTCTTCGGCCGCGGCCAGACCCTGGAGCACCCTGGCCAGAGTGCCCGGGCGGCGGGCGATGGCGTCGGCCCGGTCCGGACGCAGCGTATCCAGGGAGATGTTGACGCGGGTAACGCCGAGATCCTTCAGCTTCCGGGCGATGGGAGCAAGCAGCACGGCGTTGGTCGAGAGCGCGATGTCCTCGATGCCCGGGACGGAGGCCAGGAGTGCCACGAGACGCGGCAGGTCCTTGCGAACGAGAGGCTCGCCCCCCGTCAACCGAAGCCGCTTCAGCCCCATCTCCGCCATCACCCTCACGACCTCGGCGATCTCCTCGTAGTCCAGGATCTCGTCGCGGCGCAGCCACGGCAGCCCCTCTTCCGGCATGCAGTACACGCAGCGCAGATTGCACTTGTCAGTGACGGAGATGCGCAGGTATTCGATCCGCCGGCCGAACCCGTCGATCATCTCGCGGGGAATCGCTACTGCACCGTTGCGGGTCGCGTGCACGTCTGCCCTCACTTTCCGCTCTGCGCCGCCGGGACGCGGCCTTCGAGCCATTCCGCGTCGCGGTCGAGATAGTGCTCCCGTTTCCAGATCGGCAACCGCTTCTTGACCTCCTCGATCACGTACCTGGCCGCGTCGAACGCCTCCGCGCGGTGCGGGGTCGAGGCGGCGATCGCCACGCTGACCTCACCCACCGCAAGCGTCCCCAGGCGATGGATGGCCGCGACGCGGTCGCTTCCGGCCCGCTCGGCGGCCTCTTGCACGATGGCCGTCAACTCCTCCCGTGCCATCTCGGCGTAGCCTTCGTAGTCCATCCCGGCGACGGGGCGGGCCTCGTTGTGGTTGCGCACGATCCCCAGGAACAGGGCAGCCGCGCCGTCCTCGGGATCGCCGACGCGGGCCAGCACCTCGGCGGTATCGATCGGATCGGAGGTTATCGCGCTCCAGGTCATCGTCAGCCTCCGGCCACGGGAGGAATCAGTGCGACCTCGTCACCCTCGGCCAGCACCGTCGCGCCGTTCGCGTAGCGGCGATTCACGGCCACGGCCGCCCGCTCCGGCAGCGACGCCCATCCCCCACCCCTGCAGCGCAACACCTCCAGCAGCGCGCCGACTGTCGCGTCTTCGGGCAGGGACACTACCGTGTTGTCGGAACCGGCGAGATCGCGGTGCGCAGCGAAAAGAAGTACGGTAACGTCCACCGGGCGCCCCCCAGGGTCAACGCTGAAATCCGTGCCCCCCGCCGGACATATGGCCTGTGCCCGGAAAGGGGCCCGTTTCCACGGGCTCGACCCGGTCCAGACGGGCCACCCGGGCGCGGAGGTGTTTCGAGGGCTTGAATACCGGCGCCGATCGCGCCGGAACCCTGACCGGCTCACCCGTTCTGGGGTTGCGCGCCAGGCGGGCCTTGCGGTGGCGCACCTTGAAGGTGCCGAACCCGCGGATTTCGATATTCTGGCCGGTGGAAAGAGCCTGCTTCACCGCGTTCAAAAACCCGTCTACCACCAGAGCACAGTCTCTCTTGGTGACTCCGGGGCCGATTGCGTCTGCGACCTGTTCAACGAGGTCAGCCTTTGTCATCGCCCCCCTCCGGAATCGGTACGCGGCAGCATGTCAGTTGTGGACAGGTAAGTAATCGGAGCAGACATTCCCAGTCAAGTAAGGAGTGACGGTTGCGGTGACCGGTTCTAGCGGTCCCGTGACCCGCGGCGCGCCCCCATCAGGGCGACGAAGTCGTCGAAGAGATAGCTGCTGTCGTGCGGGCCGGGCGCCGCCTCCGGGTGATACTGCACGGCCATGACGGGCAGCGAACGGTGGGCGATCCCCGCAACCGTCCCGTCGTACAGGTTGGTGTGGGTGATTCTGAGCTCGGGTGCGCCGGAAACGTCGATTCCCTCCCCGGGCTGGACGGCGAACCCGTGGTTCTGTGAGGTAATCTCCACGGTGCTGAGATCGTGATTCTTCACCGGGTGATTGGCACCGTGGTGTCCAAAGGGGAGCTTGAACGTCTCCCCACCGAATGCCCGCGCGATGAGCTGGTGTCCAAGACAGATCCCGAAGACGGGGATCCCGCGCGAGGCCACCTCCAGGATGGTCTCTCCGGCCTGCTCGACCGCCGCGGGGTCGCCCGGCCCGTTGGAGATGAAGAGTCCGTCCGGCTGGAGGCCCAATACCTCCTCCGTCCCGGCCTGGGCGGGAAGCACCGTAACGCGGCAGCCTCTTTCCGAGAGGAGCCGGGGAGAACTCGACTTCACTCCAAAGTCGAACGCGGCAACGTGGCAGGTCTCTTCCCCAACGGCATCCACGACATACGGGTCATTGGTCGACACGCCGCACGCCAGCTCCAGCCCCTCCATTTCTGGATGGTCGAGCACCTGCGCCAGCAGTTCCCCGGCGGGCACTTCAATCCCCGCGATTCCCCCGCGCATGGCGCCCTGATCGCGGATGTGACGCGTGAGCGCCCTTGTGTCCACATCCTGGATTCCCGTCACCCCATGGGCGGCCAGATACTCGCCCAGGCTGCCCCGGCTGCGCCAGGAACTCGGCATCCTCGCCGCCTCCCGCACGATGAACCCCGACACCTGGGGCCGCGCCGACTCGACATCCCGGGCGTTGGTCCCGTAGTTGCCGATCAGCGGATAGGTCATCGTCACGAGCTGCCCCGCGTAGGACGGATCGGTCAGGATTTCCTGGTAGCCGGTCATCGAGGTGTTGAAGACGACCTCGCCGATCGCCGGACCGGGAGCACCCAGGACCATGCCGTCGAAGCGGCGTCCGTCCTCCAGAAGCAGGTACGCCAACGCCGGATTCCGGCTGCCGGCCGAAGGGTGGGGGTTGTCGGTTTGATCGGTCATCAGCCGAATCTAGTGGAGTTGCTATCTTCCGTGGAAGCCGCGGCCCCGTCTCCGTCCTGGAGAGTGTGCTAATGTTAAAGTCATTGCCGGATGTCCACATCCACGCCGACGAGTCCTGCCTGGGGAATCAGTTCAAGGGACAGGATCGGCCCGGCGGGGCCGCGGCGCTCCTGGAGTACTGGACCGGCGCGGAGTGGAAGCGCCGCGACGTCTGGTCTTCGGACCCTTCCACGACGAACAACCGCATGGCCCTGACCAGCGCGATTCTGTCGTTGACGGCGCTGCGCGAGCCCTGCCGGGTGCGCTTCACGTCGGATTCACAGTACCTGGTGAAGGGGGCTTCGCAGTGGATGCCGGGGTGGAAGAGGCGGGGGTGGAAGAGGAAGGGCGGCCCGATCGAGAACCTCGGCCTCTGGCGCCAACTGGACCGCATCGTCGCGCGGCACAGGGTGACGTGGCAGTGGGTGAAGGGCCACGCCGGCGATCCACGGAACGAATACGTGGACCACCTGGCCCAGCGCGCTGCCGCCGAGCTTTCCACAGCGCCGACGCCGGTGCCGTCGGGGTTCGAGGACTGGCTCGAGAGCGAACGCGAGGCCGGCCGCTACCTGGACTACTTCGAGTTCACCGCTCCGGAGTCGTCCACGGAGCCGTAGCCAAACACCTCCGCCACCGCCTGCACGACCGCGGGCGCTGCTTCGTCCGGCGTTACGGTGCGGCCCAGGAGGCGGCTCAGGCTCGTGACCGGGCGGCCAGGCAGGCCGCAAGGGACAATGGCGTCGAAGAAGGAGAGGTCGGTATCCACATTGAGGGCGAAGCCGTGTGAGGTGATCCAGCCCGACGAGACCCGGATGCCGATGGCCGCGACCTTGGCTTCACCGACCCAGACACCGGTGGCGCTCTCGTCGCGCCGTCCCGCGATCGCAAAGGTGCGCAGCACTCCGAGGAGGACTTCCTCGAGACTTCGCAGATAGAGATGGAGGTCCTTTCGGTCGGGCTTGAGGTCGAGGATCGGATAGCCGACCAGCTGGCCCGGGCCGTGATAGGTCACGTCGCCCCCGCGTCCCGCTTCGAACAGCCCGATGCCGCGGGCGGCAAGCTCGTCCTCGGAGAGCCGTACGTGCTCCTGGTGCGCGGACGACCCAAGGGTGATGACGTGCGGATGCTCGAGCAGAATCAGGGTATCCGGCACTTCTCCACACCGCCGCTGTTCCACCAGTTCGGCCTGCAGCGCCAGCGCGCGGGCATAACCCACGCGGCCGGGGCAGCGCACCGCCAGCCTGCGGTCTGCCCACGAAGCACCCGCCAAGCGTCGTCTCTCCCCCGGATCAGGCGTCCTCGGGGAAGTCCTCCAGGAGCTCCTTCAGCTGCGACAGGAACCGGGCCGAGTCCGCGCCGTCCACCAGCCTGTGGTCGTAGCCGAGCGAGAAGTACGACCGCTTGCGCACGGCGACGGTGTCCTGGCCGGTGGCCGGGTCGGTGACCACGACCACGCGCTTTTCGATCGACCCCGTGCCGAGGATGGCCGACGTGCCCTTGGGGATCACGGGCATCCCGACCATGGTGCCGAGCACCCCCGGGTTCGTGATCGTGAAGGTCGCACCCTGGATTTCCGACGGTGACAGCTGCCGGGACTTGGCGCGCGTCGCGAGGTCGACGATCCGCCGGGCCGTGCCGACCAGGCTCAGATCGTCGGCGTCGTGGATCACCGGGACGATGAGCCCGGGGTTCAGGTCCACCGCCATCCCGATGTTGACGGAGCCCCGGTACACGACGTTCTTGCCCGACAGGGTGCCGTTGACCATGGGAAAGTCCCGGAGGATGCGGGAACAGGCCCAGGCCACGAACGCCGTGTAGGAAACGCGAGCGCCGCGCTCGGCCCATCGCGCCTTGTTCTCGCGGCGAATCCGGTCCACCGCCGAGAAGTCGATCTCAATGATGGAGTGGACGTGCGGAGAGATCCGCTTCGCGAGGACCATGTGCTCGGCCGTGAGGCGCCGCATCTTGTCCATCGTTTCGACCCGGTCGCCGTCCCGGACCGGATAGGTCGGGTGCTCGACTTCCGTGTGGAACCGCTTCCAGAATTCGGCGGGAGGCGTGGCGGGCTCTGCCGGGCGCCTCGGCGGAATCGGTGGCGGCGGAGCGGGGGCGGGAGCGGACGGAACCACGGCCGTGGGGGCGGGGGTCGGTGCAGCGGCCCCCGGCTGCGGCGCCGGAGCCGGTGAGGCCGCCGTTCCACCCTGCTCGATGAAACCGAGAATGTCCTGCTTGGTCACCCGGCCCTGGTGCCCCGTGCCCGTAACCGCGGCGATATCCACACCCGCTTCCTGGGCAATTCGCCGGACCACGGGTGTGGAACGGGTGCGAAGGCGCTCTTCGCTGGTCGCCGTGCAGGCCACTTCGTCGGACTCGTCCGCCGGGCCTGCTGCCGCGGCGGCCGAGACAGGCGGTGCGGCCGGTCGAACCGGCGCGGACGGTGGCGCCGCCGCGGGTGCGGAGGCCGCAGCCGGAGTGCTTGCGGAGTCTCCGTCCCTTGCGGGTCCGGGCTCGGGCTCGGCCTCGGCCGGAGGGGGCGCGGCGACCGAGGGCGCCCCTCCTTCCTCGATGTAGGCGACGATCGTTCCCACCTCGACCGTCTCGCCCTCGGGAACGACGATTTCGGCCAGGACGCCAGCCGAGGGCGACGGGATCTCCGCATCGACCTTGTCCGTCGATATCTCCAGGATCGCCTCATCGCGCTCCACGGCATCGCCGGGTGCCTTGAGCCATTTGGAAACCGTCCCCTCGGCGATGGATTCGCCCATCTGGGGCATCGGGACTTCGATTCGGGACACGGGCGCTTCTCCCCACTCTCGGTTGCGTCGCCGGACGCAGGTCGCGGATCGTCCTCCGTCCGGCTGTTGGTCAATCCCGGCACTGCCTCGCTGGCGGCCGGTGGGCCGGAATCAGTACCTGAAAAGATAACGTCCCGCGGTGACCACATCCGCCACCGAGGGAAGAAAGTAGTCCTCCAACTCGCCGCTGAAGGGTACGGGTGCGTCGATCGCCGTGACCCGGAGGATCGGCCCGTCCAGCCACTCGAACGCCCGCTCGTTGACGCGCATGGCGATCTCGCCGGCGATCCCTCCGGTGCGCGTGTCCTCGTGGACGACGAGCAGCTTCCCGGTCTTCTGCACCGAAGCCACGATGGCGTCCTCGTCCAGGGGCAGCAGCGTGCGCAGGTCGATCACTTCGGCCCGGATGCGATCCTTCGCGAGTTCAGCCGCGGCTTCCAGGCTGCGGTGCACCATGAGCCCGTAGGTCACGACTGTGAGATCTTCGCCCTCCAGGGCCGTGCGAGCCTTGCCGAGGGGGATCGCGTATTCGTCTCGCGGCAGCAGTTCGCGGCAGTACGGAGCGCGGTAGAGTCCCTTGTGTTCCTCGAAGAGGACGGGATTGTCGTCGCGGATCGCGCTCTTGAGCAATCCCTTCGCATCCCGTGGCGTGGACGGGTACACGATCTTCAGGCCCGGGGTGTGGAAGAAGGCCATCTCCACGTTTTGCGAGTGGAAGGGCCCGCCGCGGTTCCCACCTCCGCACGGCCCGCGCACCACCAGGGGCAGCGGCCCGGCTCCCCGGTACAGCGATGTCGCGATGTAGTTGGTCAGCACGTCATAGGCGGGTGAGATGAAGTCCATGAACTGCATCTCGACCACGGGCCTCAGTCCCATGTGGGCGGCACCCGCCGCAGCACCGGTGAATCCACCCTCCGAGATGGGCGTGTCAACGACCCGCGAAGGTCCGAAGCGGTCGACGAATCCGCGCGTGACCTTGAAGGCCCCGCCATAGGTGCCGATGTCCTCGCCCATGAGGAAGACCCGCTCGTCGCGCTCCATCTCCTCCCAGAGCGCCTCGGCGATGGCCTCGAGCACGGTCGCCGGCTTTCCCTCGCGGCTGCGGGTGACCTGTGCCGGCAGATCAGTGGACACCGGACGCTCCTGAGGCTTCCGCACCTGCGACTCCATCCGGGCGTGGCGATTCCAGTCTTGTCCAGGGGCGAACGGGCGGTGTCCCTGTGCTGACCGGCGCCAGTGCCTCATCCGGGTCCGGATGCGGCTCCTTGCCGATTCTGCCAAGCGCGTGATCCACCCCGGCCGCGGCCGCCCGTTCGAGCGACTCGACATCGCTGCGAATGTGCCGGTCCTGCAGGAGCGCCCACTCCACAAAAGCGTCGTGGGCGGCCCAGCAGTCCGCATCGCCGCAGGCAGCGAGCCCGATCAATACAGCTCCGTCGCCATTCACCGCGCGCCGCCGTGCGTCCGCCACGGATTCGAATACCCGGACCAACGGGTCGTCGCCGACCCACAGCATCCGGACTCCGTAGCCGCGAGCCACGCCTTCGATCCCGGCACGGTCACGCCGGCCGCGCCCATCCGGCGGACCGACCACCACCATGACGGGAGCCCGCTGCGCCGCGGCGAAGTTCATCCCCTCGTGCCAGGCTCCGGTTTCGATCGCGCTCCACCGTTCGAAGACCAGCGCCGCGCGATCCTCTCCCCGCTGCGCGAATGCCAACGCGGCGCCGGCCAGCACCTGGGTCATCGTGCCAGGCGCCCCATCCCAGCCGATCAGTCCCCGCCGCAGGTCGGTCCAACTCGTCCCGCCCGCCCGCGCGGACCCGGGACTCGTCCCCTTGCGCGTCACGTGACGCAGGAATTCCAGCGGCGTGGCGCCAAAGGCCAGCGCCGGCCCCGGCGACATGGGCCCCGGGCAGCACAGATCTCCCTTTCCGTCCACGGTCTGCCGCATGGCCCGTGCGATGACGATCGCCCTCACATCGACGGGGATCGCGGCCTTCGGACGAATGGACGGCGGCATGCGACGCAGACTCTCCTCAAGCAAGCGTCCCTGAAACCCCTGATAGAGCAGGTCCTCGACCGTATCGCCGCTCATGGGCCTGCCCCCCGCTATTGGCGGGCCCTCAGGCGCCAGTGGCGTCGGACGGCTCGCTTGCGTCAGGCGGAGGATCGACCGGGGACACGTCCTCGCCGGGCGGGACTTCTTCGCCGGGCGGCACGACCTCACCGGCCGGCGGGAGCAGTTCCAGAGTCGGCGAAGTCTCCGGCAACAACGGCTGGGGGGTCGAGGCGGCCGGATTGGCGATCCCCTCCAGAACCGACGTGGGAGTGGTGGAGCGGGAGGACATGATGGCAAGCACCAGCGACAGAACCATGAACACGGTTCCGGCGATCCACGTCGCCCGCGTAAGGAGCGTGGTGGCCTGCCGGCCCCCCAGAACGTCCGTGGCGGCCGCACCGCCCCCCATGGCGGCCAGTCCGCCGCCCTTCCCGGCCTGAAGAAGAATGACCACGCCGAGGAACACCCCGTCGAGGACCAGAACAGTCAGTAGGAATCCGTACATTTCACATCTGCATCGTTGACATCGAACCGCACTGCGCCCCGGAAGCTGCCCCGGGCGGTGTCCCCTGTCAACCTCGATTTCACGAGATCGGCCCAGCGCCCCCGGTCAGGTCATCGCTGCTTCGACGATTCGGGCAAATACGCGCGCATCGAGGCTCGCGCCGCCGACCAGCACGCCGTCGACGTCGGGTGCCGACATCAGAGCGGCGGCGTTCGCCGGCTTCACGCTGCCGCCATAGAGAATCGGGCAGTCACCCAGGGCACCCAGCGCCGAGCGGACGATCGCGTGGGCCTCGGAGGCGTCGGCCGGCGTGGCGGTTTCCCCCGTGCCTATGGCCCAGACCGGCTCATAGGCGACCATGTACCCGCTGCACTGTCGGAGTGACTGCGCGAAGGCCCCCACCTGGCGCCGCAGCACCTGTTCGAGCCGGCCCCCCCTGCGTTCCTCCAGCAGCTCGCCGACGCAGACGACCGGGTGGAGCCCTGCCCGGGCCGCAGCCCCCACCTTCAGTCCCACTTCCCTGTCGGTCTCGCCGAAGATGTGTCGGCGCTCCGAGTGCCCTATCAATGCGAGTGAGGCACCCGCGTCCTTCGCCATCGCGGCCGATGTTTCGCCGGTCAGTGCGCCGGACTCCTCCCAGTGAATGTTCTGGACCCCGAAGTCGACCGGGATGCGCGCGCTCTCCCGCGCTGCCTTGAGCGACACGCCCGGTGGGAAGAACGCGACCCGCACCGAATCCGGCCCGATTGCGGGGTTGAAGTCGGCAAAGAATCGTCGGGTCGCGGGCGGCCCGTGATGCATTTTCCAGTTTCCCGCAACGACCTTGGTCATCGTCGTGTCCACCTGTGTCATTCGTGTTTCCCGGGATCGAGGTCGGACAGCGCGTCCACCCCCGGCAGATTCCCGCCGGCGAGCAGGGCGAGCGCCGCCCCGCCACCAGTTGACACATGGGTGATCCGATCGGCAACCCCGGCAGCCCTCGCGGCCGCCGCCGAATCGCCCCCGCCGACAATGACCGTGGCGCCCCGATCCGCCGCCGCCGCCGCCCCGTGCGCCGTGGCAGTGGTCCCGCCGGAGAAGTTTGCCAGTTCGGCCACCCCCATCGGCCCGTTCCAGACCACGGTGGCCGCTTCCCGCAAGTAGCTGCGGAACAGTTTCGCGGTCACCGGCCCCACGTCGCCGATCACATCGCAGGAGGCGACTTCGGTGCGATCGACGAATCGAGTCTCGGCACCCGCATCGATCGACGCCGCAACGGTACAATCGACGGGCAGCACCAGGCGCGCACCGCCGATGTCCATGAGTCGCCTGGCTACGGCCGTCCTTTCGGGCTCGACGAGCGACGCCCCTGTCTCCATGCCCATCGCGAGAAAGAAAGTGTTGGCCATGGCTCCGCCCAGCAGAAGCGCGTCCACCCTGGGAAGCAGCGCGTCGATCACATCGATCTTGTCGGAGATTTTCGCGCCTCCGATCACCGCGAGAAACGGGTGGCGGGGCTCTGCCAGCGCTGCGCCCAGCACGGCCAGCTCCCGCGCGACGAGGAGTCCCGCCACGGCCTCGCCGCCCTTCTTCCTGACCGCCCGGGGAAGCCCCGCGGTCGAGGCGTGCGCGCGGTGAGACGTACCGAAGGCGTCCAGCACAAAGTGGTCCGCCCAGGTCGCCCAATCACGGACCAGTGAGGGATCGTTGGCGGTCTCGCCCGGGTCGAAACGGGTGTTCTCAAGGACAACCACGGTGCCCGGCCGCATCTCCGACACGATGTCGTGGACGGGGGGCCCCCGTGTGTGGGTGCAGAATCGGACCTCGGCGTCCGCCAGCCTGCCCAGGCAGCGCGCCACGGGAGCGAGTGTCAGCTCCGAACGCACGCGTCCCGTCGGCCGGCCCAGATGGGAGAGGACGGCCACCTTCGCTCCTGCGTCGATGAGGTGTCGCAGCGTGGGGACGGTGCGCTCGATCCGCGTCGCATCGGCAACCGTACCGTCACTCAGCGGCACGTTGAAGTCGGCCCTCAGCGCCACGACGGCCCTGGCGAGCGAGTCAGAGGGCAGATCGGCCAGAGTCTTTTTCACGAAGCCTTCATGCGCCGGGTGCAAGGTCAACGGACTCCGGCAATGACTGGTTGTGATGCAACGGTCGGAATCAGTTGCTCAGAGCGATGTGGAATCCCCCATCCCCGGAATCGGACCGGGCCACTTCCGCACCGACAGGCTGGAAGCGAATCGAGAACGATACCCAGGTCCCTACCGGATCGCCCAGCCTGGTTGCGGGCGCGAAGCTGAGGGATTGGGTCGCCCGAAGTGCAGCCAGATCGAGTTCGCGCACCCCCGAAGTGCTTTCGACCTGCGGGAACTCGACCGTTCCATCCTCGCGCACCCACATGAGCAGCCCCACCCTGCCCCCGATCCCCCTCCGCTGAAGGACCGCGGGGTATTCCTGCGCCACCGTCATCCGGGCTCCGTCCCGGTCCATGAGAGACGGAAGCGTCACCGGCACGGGCGTCCGGATCGGGCGTTCGTCGGGATTCGCCAGGGTCGACGGCAGTTGCGGCTCGCGCTGCGCGGTGGCGGCCGAGGACGGTTGCCGCACCATCGGCGGATTCACCCGCGGCACCGTCTCCGACGCGTCCGGAGCCTCCGCCACGGAGTTGTCGGGTTGCAGCAGTCGGGATATTCCCGTTCGGACACCCGGGAAAGCAAGCGATCCGGACAGGAAGAGCAGTACCATCGCGGCGGCTCGGACCAACCGCCGGCGCGGGTGCCGCGACCGGTGCATGTCTCGCAGCCGTCCATGCTCCCTCGTCAGTTCGGCACGCAATTCGGAGGCGTACGACTCCCGCTCCTCGATCACGATCTTTCGCAGATCACGGTCCAGCCGCCGGAGATCGCGATCCTCGAGTTCGCGTCCATGTCCTCCGCGCCCGAACATCTAGTCCTCCACCCCGGTCTCGGACTCCGCAATCGCCGCCCTCAGCCGGCCCAGTGCGCGGTGCACCCTCACAGCGACCGCATTTGCGCTGATTCTCAGGGTCTCGGCGATTTCCATGTTCCCCAGCCCGGCGCCATACCGCAGAGAGAGCACTTCCTGATCCGTGGCGCGCAATGTGGCGGCGGCGTTCAGCAGCTTCTGCACTTGCTCCTCGCGCAGCATCCTCTCTTCCTGGGATGGAGCCCGGGATACCAGGTCCGGCGCGCGGTCGAGCGAAATGTGGAGCGAGCCCCGGCGCTGCAGGGCGCGCAGATGATCGGTGGTCGCGTTGCGGGCGATCCGCAGAAGCCAGGTTCGGGGCGCGGACCGGCGGGGATCGTAGCGGGCGAGCGAGCGCAGCGCCTTCATGAAGACATCCGAGGTCAGGTCCTCGGCGGTGTCGCGGTTCGCCACTCGAAAACGCACGTAGCGGTAAACCGACTCGCGGTGGTCCCGGAACCAGGCCTCGAAGTCCGGGGGAAGTTCCCCGGGCATCGCGCGCGGCCGCTGCCGCAATTGCTCGGCCGCCGGAGTGGCGCGGCCCGAGGCGGCGATTGCTTCGACGGAATCAGTCATCATGCCCACACATACGCGCGATGCAACATCCGCTTTCCGTTGCAGCAGGCCGTGACAACCGGAACGCGCCCCGGCACGCCGGCTACACCCTGGCGGGGAGTCGCTCCCCAACATACTCGACCAGGTCGACGACGCGCGAGGAGTATCCCCACTCGTTGTCATACCAGGCCAATACCTTCACCATCCGGCCATCCATCACCGCGGTACTGAGCGCGTCGACCACCGAACTCGCCGGCTCTCCGGTAAAGTCGGCGGAGACGAGCGGTTGCTCCTCGACCCGCAGGATCCCCGCCAGATCGGATTCGGCTGCGGCGCGCAGCGCGTCGTTGATGGTCTCCTCGTCCACCTCCGTTTCGACTTCCGCCACGAGATCGACCACGGACACGTCGGGAGTCGGCACCCGAATGGCCATGCCGTCCAGTTTGCCCTCGAGCTCGGGCAGTACCAGCGAAATGGCCCGGGCGGCCCCGGTTGTCGTCGGGATCATGCTGACCGCCGCGGCACGGGCCCTCCTCAGGTCCTTGTGGGGGCCGTCGAGCACCGCCTGACCCGAGGTGTAGGCGTGAATCGTCGTCATGAGGCCGCGCACGAAACCGAAGCGTTCGGCGAGGACCTTGGCCACCGGAGCCAGGCAGTTGGTCGTGCAACTGGCGTTGGAGATGATGTCGTGCCTCTCGGGATCGTAAAGTTCGTCGTTCACGCCGAGCACGATGGTGATGTCCTCGTCACTGGCCGGCGCAGAGATCACCACCTTCCCGGCACCGGCTTCGAGATGCTTCGACGCCAGCTCCCGCGTGCGGAAGCGCCCCGTCGATTCCACCACGATATCCACGCCCAGTTCGCCCCAGGGGAGGTCGGCCGGATCCGGCTCGGACAGAACGCGGATCTCGTCTCCATCCACCACCAGTCCGCCGTCGGTGACTTCCACCGTGCCGGGGTAGGCGCCGTGGACGGAATCGTACTTGAGGAGGTGCGCGAGGGTGGCGTTGCTGGTGAGGTCGTTGATGGCAACGAAGTCCAGGTTGCTGCCCGGCGACTGTTTCGCGGCTCTGAGGACGTTCCGGCCTATGCGGCCGAAGCCGTTTATGGCGACTCGGATGGACATGCTTGGGGTCGGCTCCCGGCGCGGCGCGCGCGGCTTCAGGGATCAAGTGAGATGGGGACGGTCCGTGCAAACGCGTAGGCGACCACAGCCGCGGGCTGAGCGGGACCGAGGGCCTGAACTGCCGCCAGGAGCGTCGCGCCGGTGGTGATTACGTCGTCCACCAGTAGAATCCGGCGGCTCCGGACCCGATCCGCAAAGCCCTCCGCCATTACGAAGGCACCTTTGACGTTAGCTCGTCGCTGCATCGGATTCAAGGCTGTTTGAGTGCCTTCCTGGC
The DNA here is from genome assembly GCA_965211905.1 of Longimicrobiales bacterium. Lineage (GTDB taxonomy): Bacteria > Gemmatimonadota > Gemmatimonadetes > Longimicrobiales > Gaopeijiaceae > Bin94. The sequence continues at coordinate 1,970,086 of CBDBTX010000003.1, read as the reverse complement.
GACGCCGTTCGAGGCACGGGAGCACCGGTGTATCCAGCGACCTTCCCAGGGCGGATGCCACAACCGCTGCCTGGTTGTAGCCGCGTCTGCGGAGATTTCGGATCGATGTCGGAATCGGGATGATGACATCGGCCTGGCGGATGTCCCGTGGCGCACGGCGCGCCATCTCCTCTCCAATGAAAACGCCCACGCCGCGCCATCCCTGGTACTTGAGGGCGTGCACGAGTTCGCGCGCCGGCGATTCGAGGAGGCATGCCGCACCGGCACGAGCCAGTTCAACGGGCCAGTCCGCACAATCCAGGCAGGAGGGCGCCTCGCCGGTCCCCAGCGGGGCGCCGCAACGATCGCAGGCGGGTTCGGGTATCGGAGGCAGGGCCAGCCGACAGTTCCGGCATACGGGTCCCTCGCCGGCTCTGACCTCCTCTCCGGCGGCACCCCCACACCCGGCGCAGGCCGGCGGCAGCATGTATTCGACGATTCCCGCCAGGAATCGATGCTCGCCCGTCCTCGCGACTGCACTCATCGCTGCTACAACGCCCGTGACATCACCCCCTCTGGGGGCGGCACGCCGAACCACCGCCGGTAGGCCGCTTCTGCCTGCCGGACGAGCATCTCGCGTCCATCGACGGTCCTGATTCCCAGGTCGCGGGCCTCGCGGCAAAGAGGTGTCGTCCCAATGCCGTATACCAGGTCAATGACCCGATCCGGGATCCGGCCGAGGGTCGTCAGGTCGATCGGCACACCGCGTCCGTGAAGCCCGGCCGAGGTCGTGTTTACCACGACGTCGGGCAACAGGCCCGTGCAGTCGACAACCGTCTCGACTCGACCGTCTCCGAAATGACGAACCAGATCCATCGCCCTGGAGGAGGTACGGTTCCAGAGCTGGATTCGAGACGCGCCGCCGGAGTCGAGGAGCGCGAACAGAACGGCACGGGCGGCTCCCCCGGCGCCCAGCACCAGCGCTTCCGGTCTCGCTGGCTGACTGGCAACGCAGGAATCCCAGGTGCCCTGAAACCCCTCGACATCGGTATTGTCGCCCCACACTCGCCCACCCTGGGCCCAGAAGGTGTTGCAGGCTCCGGTGGCAACGACCGCGGCCGAGCAATGATCGAGGAATGGCAATACGCGCTCCTTGTGAGGCACGGTGACATTTCCACCGCCACCCCCGAGCGCCAGCTCGCGCAGCACCGGTCCACACGCTTCCGCCGAAACCTGCCGGGCGACATAGCGGGCGTTCAGGCCCGCGGCACGAAAGGCGGCGTTGTGGATCCGCGGCGAAAGGCTGTGCGAGACCGGATCGCCCAGCACGGCATAGGTCGCCACGTCGGCGGCATCGTCGCCCCTCATTGGCCCGGCTTCGGCGCGGTCTCCGTCGCGTCCAGTGCGGCCCGAACCAGCCTGTCCAATTGGCCGAGCGTTGCTTCGTACTCCTTGCGCGATCCCCCGAATGGATCCTCCACCACACCACTCTCCCCGGCAATCTCGCTCAGCAGTCGGGCCCGCCCTTCCGCACCAAGCTCCTCGGCCCGCCGGACATGGTGCCCGTCCATGCAGAGAAGCAGCCCCGACGACGCCACAACTTCCCGGGTCAGCAACATGCTCGTGTGGGACCCAAGGTCCAGTCCGATGGATGCGGCCGCCTCCCTCGCTCCATCACTGGCAGGTGCCCCGGGCCACGCGGCGGTTCCCGCCGAGCCCACGGTTACATGCGCGGTTCGCCTGTCTGCAATGACTTGGCGTGCAATCGCTTCCGCCATCGGAGACCGGCAGGTATTGCCGGTGCAGACGAAGGTGATGTGAAGAGCTTCTGCGGTGTCCATCGCTCACGCGGGTTGAGCTTTTGCGGCCTCTAGTGCGATATGCCCGTGACCTCCCTCAATTGTAGCACATCGATCCGGCCTTCCCGGATCAATCGGGGTCCACTGGGGGCCAGGCGCAGCAGCGTAGACGTCAGTCCGCCGGGAAGCGGGCCCGCATCGATTGCAAAGGGGTCGACGCCACACTCCCGGGCGGCGGAGCGGGCTTCGCCGGCACTGCGCGCCGGCGGATGCCCAGGCCGGTTGGCCGAACTCGATGTCATGGGATGCCCTCCCTTCCTCAGGAGTTCGAGTGTCGCTTCGTGAGCGGGGATCCGTACCGCCACGGAGCCATCCGGGGCCTTCGCCCATGGATGGAAGATCCCCTCGTGGTCGTCGAGCACCATGGTAAGGGGACCCGGCCAGAACGCCTCGGCCAGGGCGTGTCCCAGGTCGTCGAGCAGAGGGGCGACGGCCGCGGTGCTCGGGATCAGAACGACAAAACCCCCGGTCGGACGTCCCTTCAGGAGTCGCAGAGTGCGAAGAGGAGCATCAAGGAGCAACCCGCCGAAACCATAGACGGACTCAGTAGGGTGAATGACGATTTCGCCTTGGTCCAGCCGCCGGCGAGCTTCTTCAAGTATGACATTAGATATCGTCATACAAATCCATGCTGAATAAGGTATTTTGCTATTCCAACGTCCTCGGGACGCGTAATCTTGAGGTTTGTAGCCGATGCCTCCACCATGCGGACCTGGGCCCCCAATCCCTCAACCATCGACGCGTCGTCGGTAGGCGAACGCCCCCTGGCGCGGCAGAGCTCTATCGCACGTCCGAACAGGTCACGCGGGAAGACCTGAGGCGTCTGGGCATACCATAGCGCATGACGCGGCGGCGTCTCCGCGACCGCACCATCGTCGGTCACCCTCTTGACCGTGTCGACCGCCGGGATTCCCGCTACCGCACCGATGCCCGCGCCTGCCAGTCGAATGCACGCATCGATCGCGCCGGGCGGCGGAAAAGGGCGGGCACCGTCGTGAACCGCGACCAGCGTCGCGTCGGACCGCACGCCGTCGAACGCGTTGGCCACCGACTCGAAGCGGCTCCTGCCTCCCCGCGTGGCATGAACGCGATCATCCCCGCGCAGTCGGCCGCCAAGGTCATCGGTCTCGATGGCCACCACCACCTCGACCACATCCTCCCGAGCCAGGAACGGAGTCACGGCCCACTCCAGGACGGAGCGCCCCCCCAATTCGACAAGCGGCTTGCTCACACCACCCATTCGCGTCCCGATCCCCGCGGCCGGGACGAGCACCGCCACCTTCACGGCCGCCCGTTGACCGGATTCACCAACCCGCGGCGCTACCGGCACGGGAACCTGTCTCCGGCGATCAACCGACCGATGCGGCAGGCTCAGCCTCCCGCAAGACCGACTCGAAGAGCGTGAAGTTCTTGCGGAAGAACAGATCGACGGTGCCGGTGGGTCCGTTCCGCTGCTTTGCCACGAGGAGCTCCGCCTTGCCCTCGAGCGAATTGCCGTCCTTGTCCGCCGGCCCGTGATAGTACTCGGGCCGGTAGAGGAACATGACCAGATCGGCATCCTGCTCGATGGAACCGCTCTCGCGCAAATCGGAGAGTTGCGGGCGACGATCCGTCCGCTGTTCAGGCGCCCGGCTCAGCTGGCTGAGCGCAATGAGCGGGATTTCGAGTTCGCGGGCAAGCGCCTTCAGCCCGCGGGAGATCTCGGAGACCTCCTGTTGCCGATTCTCCTTCCTGGCCCCTCCGCTCATCAACTGCATGTAGTCTACGATGATCAGGCCCAATTCCGTCGTCTCGGCCTTCAGCCGCCTCGCCTTGCCCTTCATCTCCAGGACGTTGGCCGTGGCGGAATCATCGATCCAGATCGGAGCCGTATTGAGGTGCCCTGCCGCCTGCGCGAGCCGCTGCATCTCGTTCGGCTCCAGTCTGCCCCTCCTCAGCCTCAGGGCATCCACCCGCGCCTCGGCGCACAGGAGCCGTTGCACCAGCTGTTCCTTCGACATTTCCAGACTGAAGATCCCGACTGGTATGCCCGACTCGATCGCCACGTTCTGGGCGACGTTCAGCACCCAGGACGTCTTGCCCATCGCAGGACGGCCGGCGACGATCGCCAGGTCGCCGGGCTGCAGCCCGGTGGTCATCCGGTCGAGATCCCTGAACCCTGTCTCCAGCCCCGATACTTCCGCACTGCTTTCCTGCAGCTTGTCGATGTGCTCGAAGGTCGACCAGAGGACCTCCTTGATCCACACGAACCCCTCCCGCCCCCGCGACTGGGAAACCTTGAATACCCGCTGCTCCGCCAGGTCCAGGATTTCGGGGACGGGGAGCTCACCGGGTTCGTAGACATCGCGCACGATCTCCTGGCCCGCGTCGATCAGTCTGCGAAGAAGGGCTCTCTCGTGAACAAGACCCGCGTGGTATTCGATGTTTGCGGCGGTGGGAACCGCGTCCAGTAGCGACGCGAGGTACTCCCAGCCGCCGCAACTCTCCAGTTCGCCCACCGCCTTCAGGTCTTCCGACACAGTGATCGCGTCGATGGCCCGACCCCGCTCGAAAAGCCGGGTCATCGCCCGGAACAACCGGCGGTGGGCCTCGCGATAGAACATCGAGTCGTCCACGATGTCGACCACCCGGGCCATCGCGCCCTCGTCGATCAGCACCCCACCCAGCACGGCCGCTTCCGCCTCGGCGGAGAAGGGCGGCTGGCGGTCGTACCGGGGGGATTCCGGCGCCGCTTGGAGTGGAATCGGTTCGCTCACTTGGTTCTTCCTCGGCGGGGCCCCTGGCTGCGGCTACCGCGTCAGGTCTGGTCCAACACCTGGCGGAGAAGTTGAAGGTCGTCCCAGCAGAACCGGTTCCAGCCGGGATTCCGCAGCAGGGCGGCCGGGTGATAGGTCACGATGAGCGGGACGCCCCGGTAACTGTACAGCTTGCCCCGCAACTTTCCTAGTGGCCCGGTGGTTCCGGTCAGCGACTGCGCGGCAAAGGAGCCCACGGCCAGCAGTACTTCGGGAGCCACCAGCTCGATCTGGCCCTTGAGCAGGCGTGCGCAGGCCTCGATCTCGTCCGGCATCGGATTCCGGTTTCCGGGCGGCCTGCACTTGAGCACGTTGCAGATGTAGACGGAGTCCCTGCGCGACAGGCTGACGGAAGCGAGCATGAGATCGAGGAGCTTGCCCGCCTGGCCCACGAACGGGAGCCCCGTGGCGTCCTCCCGGGCCCCGGGCGCTTCGCCGACCACCATGAGCCGTGCCGCCGGGTTGCCGTCCGAGAAGACGACGTGGCGGCGGCCTTCGGCCAGGCGGCAGCGGGTACAGGAGAGCGCGGTCTCGCGCAGCGTCTCGTAGTCCCGGGATGCAGGACCATCGAAGGCCGGCGCCGGCGAGCTCCCGCCGGGCGCGGGAGTCCGGTTCAGGCCGCGTGACGTCGGGAGCGCGGTTGTGCCGGCGGGCGAGCTCACGCCGCGCGCGAGCGGCGGGGTGGGCCGTTGCAAGGCCGGCTCCGGCGAGGTCGCTGCCGAAGAGGCTGCTGCGAGCCGTGACCTCAGGAAGGCCATCAACTCCCCGGGCTCGAATTGTGCCGGTACGACCCCCGGCTCCCCCAACCTCCTGCGCTGGTCGAGGTAGGCGGCCAGCCGGTCGGTGCCGGAACTCACCCCGCCCCGCCCCGCCCAAGCCGCGCCTCGACCGCTCCCAGGATCTCCCATGCGACTGCGAACTTCGTCATCATGGGCAGCTCGCTCGGAGGCCCGTCTCGTGTCAGGATCGTCACGCGATTCGTGTCAGCATCGAAGCCCGACCCCGGCTCTCCGGCCCGGTTGGCCACGATCAGGTCGAACCCCTTCGCCGCCAGCTTCTTCCCGGCACGGGCCAGCAGATCGTCCGTTTCGAGCGCGAAGCCGACCGCGACGCTGCCCGCTTTCATCCTTCCGGCCGACTCGGCCGCGATATCCGGGTTGACCGCGAGATCGATGGTGAACTCGTCCCCAACCGCCTCCCGCTTCATCTTCTCCGCCCGGGGCGACGCGGGCCGGTAGTCGGCCACGGCAGCCGCGTGAATCGCGACATCGGCCCTGCCCACCCCGGCCATAACCGCGTCGTGCATCTCTCGCGCCGTCTCCACCCCCACCAGGTCGACCCCGTACGGCGCCTCCAGCGCAGACGGCCCCGATACAAGCGTCACGTCGGCACCCTTCAGCCAGGCTGCCCGCGCAAGCGCGTACCCCATCTTCCCCGACGACCGATTCCCGAGATACCGCACCGCGTCGACCGGCTCCCGGGTCCCGGCGGCTGTCACGAGCACCCGCGCTCCCGCCAGCGCTCCCCCGGCGCCGATTGCCCTGCCCACCGCGTCCACGATCGCCGAGGGTTCGGACATCCGCCCGGGTCCGCTCCCCTCACCCGCGGCGAGAGGCCCATCCGCGGGACCAACCCGGCGATAGCCCAGGCCGTCGTCCAGAAGGGTCAGGTTGGCCTTCGTCCGGGGATGCGCGAACATGCGGTCGTTCATCGCGGGGGCGACAACCACCGGCGCGTCCGTCGCGACCAGCACCGTGGTCAGCAGATCACTGGCCCGCCCGGCCGCGGCCCGCGCGATGAAATCGGCTGTGGCCGGCGCGATGCAGACGCAATCCGCCTCGCGGGCAAGCGAAATGTGCAGGGCCGCCCCACCCGCGGCGAAGATGTCGGTCAGGGGCCCGCGGCCTGTCACCCCCTCGAAGGAGAGCGGGGCCACGAATTGCCTTGCCGACCCGGTAAGGACCACATCGACGGCAGCCCCCAGCAGGGTCAGGTCACGGGCGACCTGGACGGTCTTGTACGCCGCAATGCCGCCGCAAACGCCCAGAACGACCCTTCGCCCTGCCCACGGCGGACCCGATTCCCGCATGTCCGCAACGGGACGCCGACCCGTGCCATGGTGCGAGTGCGGACCCGCCGACTGTGCGGGGGCGGGGCCCGGGGCGTCGGAGCCGGGGCCGCCGGGCGCCATGCCGGGCTATTCCGCCTCCGGCCGGCGGCGCCTGACCAGGCGGTATTCGACCTGACCCGAGGTGATCGCCTCGAGGGCACGCGTGGACAGCTTCTTCTCGTGCTCCATGGCAAGCGCTTCCGTGGGAAGCAGGTTCAACTCGCGCGCGTACTTCGCGGCCACAAGCACGCCCAGATACTTGCTCTGGTTGTTCTCGGCAATTTCGTCGGGTGTGAATACTCTCATCTCTTCTCCCTATCCGGCCATGCCGGCGTCACAGATGCGTTCCAGCCGCGCGATCTCCGCGCGTGCACCGGCAGCCAGCTCTCTGCACAGTGAATCCCGCTCCTCCCGGCCGCCGCGGCGGGCCCGGGCGTCCCGGACAATCCCCAGAATCTGCTCAACCGCCGCATCCAGATCCTCGTTGACCACGAACTCCCGGAAGGACGGTGCCGCCCGCAACTCACGCAGCGCCGTGCGAAGCCGCCGCAGGATCTGCCGGGGCGATTCCGTCCCTCTTTCCACCAGCCGCCCCAGCCATCGGCGCGGTCCCGGAGGAAGAATGAAGATAACCAAGGCCGAGGGAGCATGCTCGATCACCTGCATCGCCCCCTGAATATCGATGTCCAGCACGGGGACCGGTCCAGATGTGCCGTCGTCGCACAGGTTGCCGATGGGTGTGCCGTAGTACTCGTCGTGCACCTCGGCCCACTCGATCAGCTCTCCGGCGGCAACCATCGCCCCGAACTCGCCGCGCGTCACGAAGTGGTACTCCCTGCCAGTGCGCTCCCCCGCCCTCGGCCTGCGCGTGGTCGCCGAGACCGACGGGATGAACCGGTCCGGATGGTCGCATACGAGCCGGGTCGCAATCGTCGTCTTGCCGGCGCCCGACGGGCCCACCAGAACGAGGATCTGCGGCTTCACTCGACATTCTCCAGTTGCTCGCGCAGCCGTTCCAGCTCTTCCCTGATCGCGATCGCGGACGCCGAGATCGCGGGGTCGTTGGCCTTCGCGCCCAGCGTATTCGCCTCCCTGTGCATCTCCTGCACCACGAATCCCAGCCGCTTGCCCGTCTTGCGCCCACCCCGCTCCCCGTCACCGGCCAGGCTCTCGCGGAAGAGCACGACATGGGAGCGGAGCCGTTCCAGCTCCTCCGCGATGTCCCACTTCTCCGCAAGGTAGGCGATTTCACGCGCCAGGCGGTCTTCGTCCACCTCGAAGTCCCCCGCCAACTCCGCGATGCGCGCCCGCAGACGATCCCGCTCGCGCACCAGTCGTCGCGGCGCCCTGGCCGCAGCCGCCTCGACCTCTTCGACGATCGCGGCGACGCTCGCCCGCAGCACCTCCTCAAGCCTGCGTCCCTCGCCTTCGCGCATCTCCACCACGCCCGCGAGCGCCCTGTCAATGCAGTCGCCCAACACTGCTTCGTCCGCTTCGGCTTCCCCGGCGGGCCCATCCCGGGATCGCAGCACACCGGGCAGCGCCGCCAGCGTGTTGAGGTCGAGTTGTCCCCCCACATCCAGCGCATCGCCCGCAGCGGTCAGCAGGTCGACGTACCGCCGTGCCCTTTCCATGTCCAGTCCGGGCATCCCGGGGTCGTCTTCCGCCTCTGCCTCGCATGTGACCGTTACCGAAACGCTTCCGCGGGCCAGTGCATTGCGCACCGATTCCAGGAGCTGCGGTCTCAGGCCCTCCCACCCCCGGGGCATCCTTGCCGAAACACTAAGATTCCGGTGGTTGACCGTCCGTATCTCGACGCGGAGGATCCTGCCGTCGGGCAACTCCGCTTCTGCGGCCCCGTAGCCCGTCATGCTCCGTATCATCGTGACTCCACTGCTAGTTCCAGAACGTCCAGCGAACCCCGTAGAAGCTCCGGGTTCCGGCCAGAAGTCTCCCAGGGACATCCTGGTTGTTGCGCCTGAGGGTGAGATTCTCGACGGTCGCAAAGATATTGAGGGTCAGGAATCGCATCTGCAGCCTGAAGTACCAGTTCTGGTAGAAGGGGACGACATCGGGTACCAGTTCCGGTTCGTCGTCGCGTGCGTACGCATGGAGCGCAACTCCCGGCGGAGCCATGGCGGTCGTGTCCGGATCGGGAGGCACGCCCAGCGGCACGTTCATCGGCGAGCGTCCCTGTGCCCCCAGATCCACCCAGAGTTCGAAGTTGCCGCTTTCGCGGAACACCCTGTGGAAGGAAAGGCTGCCGCGATAGACGTGGTCCGGAAAGTACACCGCATCGATCGAATCCGCGGGTTCCCAAAGCTGCACCTCACCCACGAAGTCGAGACCGCGGGGCCAGAGCGGGATCCTTCCCGTGAGCTCCCATCCCTGTCGGCGCGGCTGCGACAGCACCAGACCGCCCCGATCGAAGAGGAGCTGGGTGGGCCAGATGGAATCGGCCTGGGCCGACACCCGGGCTCCGGAGAGCTCGATGGAGCGCCAGCCCGCGCGGACGCCCAATCGGGTGCCGCTGCGCTCCGTGAAGCGACTGGACGGTCCGGCATCGATCGAGTCCGGATCTTCCTCGGTCATCATGGTAGTGTCTTCCGGTGCTTCGGGCGGTAGCGGATTCAGGTACGGCACCGAACGCGAGCCACCGCCCCTCTCGGCGAAGAGCGCCACCTGCGGGATCGGCGTTACCCAGGCAGCCAGGTCGTGTCCGCCCCCGGAGGACTCGCCCCACGACTCGCGCCTGAAGCGGGCGTTGACCCCCCCCCATCGCTGTGAGACAACCGAAGCCTCTGCCGAAAGCTCGCGGTCGGCGATTCCCTCTCCGTCGTTGAAGCGTGCAGTGGCTCGTCCCCACAGCGGTCCCCCGGCCGCCGACACCCGGGCTCCGTACTGTCCGCGCGACTCCGCCAGGAAAGGGAACGCCCGGGTACTGTCTCCGGTCGAGACCGAACCCCTCGTTCCCCACGCCTCGGTCAGGACGCCGTCGGCCGGGGCCCACACACCCTGCAGCGTCCAATCGGAGCGGTTCACGGTCCCGGGAGACTCCGTGAAGATGTCCCGCTCGGCGGCCATGCGCCGCGTCTCGAAGCGGATCCCCGCAGCATCCCCGTGGTGGAGGCTGTATCGGAACCAGACGCCCGTCACCGCACCCGGCATCTCTCGTCCCTTCGTGTCCAGCCGTTCGATCGCCACGGCGGCCTTTCCCGCCACGACCCGGGGGAAGGAGAAGGTGGCCCTGAGCAGGTTGGTGTCGAGGTCGCCGGTCCCCGCTTCGACGAGCGTGAGAGCCTCGGGGGAAGAGTGTTCATAGCGGAAGAGGTGGACCTCCAGCGCACCCGGGCGGCGAACCACCCGCACCCTCTCCAGACCGGACACGGGAATGCGCGACAGGTCGGGCACGGCGCCTTCCAGCGGAAGATGTTCGACTCCGTCGTGATACACCCGGATCCCGCCGCCCGAGTGTCCTATGGGAAACACCGCCACGGCGGCGCCGAAATCACCGCTTCGGATCGTGAGAAGGCCGGGGATCTCACTGAGCAACTCCCAGAGCGTCTGGCCGCGCGCACTCATCAGCTGGTCGCGGTCCCATTCCCAGACCCCCGTGAGGTTTCCCACCGGCGTGGGATCGCGCAGAGCGGGAAGGACAGGTGGAGGGGGCAGGCTGTCGACCTCTACCGAGTCGGCCGCGAGCGAATCGGCCAGAAGCGAATCGGCTGGAAGCGAGTCGGCTACCACCGCCGAGTCCTGGATCACCGAATCCGGCGGGACCTGCAGGGTATCCGGCGGCTCCTGCGCACCGGCCGGCGAAGCGACGAGGGCCAGGGCCAATCCATATGCGGGCGTGAGTCCCCGTCCCCTCATCCGTTTCAGAGTCCTGCCCTCGCGCGCACCCATTCGAGCAGCAGACGGCAGGGCGAGCCGTTGGGTCCGTCCCTCAGATAGGGCTTCTTCGTCTTGCCGTATGCCGTTCCGGCGATGTCCAGGTGGGCCCAAGGCGTGTTTCCGACGAATTCGGAGAGGAAGCAGGCGGCCGTAATCGTACCCGCCGGACGCCCGCCGACGTTCTTGAGATCTGCGAAATCGCTCTTGAGTTGCTTCCGGTACTCCTCGTCGAGGGGGAGCGGCCAGCAGGGCTGTCCCGCCCGGTCACCCGCTCCTCGCACCTCCGCAACGAGGTCTTCGTCGCTGCCGAGAACCGCCGAGCGGTGATGACCCAGCGCGATGACGCATGCGCCGGTGAGGGTGGCGCAGTCCACGATCGCGGCGGGATTCCACCCGGCCGCGTAGTCGAGCGCGTCGGCCAGGATCAACCGGCCCTCGGCATCCGTGTTGATCACCTCGATCGACTTGCCCGCCCGGCTGAAGACCACATCGCCCGGCTTCGTCGCCGACCCGTTCAGCAGGTTTTCCGAACTGGGCACGACGCCGATCACGTTTGCGGCGATCCCCAGGTGCCCGATCGCCTGCATCGCGCCCAGCACGGCCGCACCTCCGGACATGTCATACTTCATGTCCTCCATGCCCTTGGCCGGCTTGATCGAGATGCCGCCCGCATCGAACGTCAGGCCCTTCCCCACAAGCACCAGAGGCGCGGACCCCGGATCGCCCCCGTCATGGCGCAGCACAATAAGCCGTGGCTCCTCGTCCGATCCCTGTGCCACCGAGAGAAGCGCACCCATTCCCTGCGCCTCCATCTCGTCGGGGCCAAGGACCTCGAGCCGCAATCCGGTCTCGCCCGCGATCCGCTCGGCCTCGGCCGCAAGCTGCGTGGGGGTGGCGACGTTCCCGGGCCTCGCCTGCAGTGTGCGAGCCCGGTTTTCCCCCGTTGCGAAGGCATGCCCGACCTCGACGCTGCGTTCGAGCCCCCGCGACGGCTCGGCCACCAACACCGCGAACTCGACACGCGGCGGCCGGTCATCGGACTCGCTTCCCGCGGTGGGTGGCGACTTCAGCTCGTCAAAGCGCCACGACGCCAGCACCAGCCCCTCCGCCGCGGCCTGGATCCACCTCGGATCGACCTCGGGACCCAGGTACGAGAGGCACAGCGCCAGCGAGCGCAGGCGAGACGATTCGGCGGCCCGTACCGCCCGGCCCGCTGCCGCACGCAACTTCTCACGGGTGAGCCCGTCCCGGGGCCCGACCCCCGCGAAGATCACGCGTTTGGGCCCGCGGCCGCCCTGCCGGTATCCCAGGGATCGATCCCTCTCCCGCCCGCGGAAATCTCCCGACGAGACCGCCCGGGTCAGCACGCCGCCGGTCGCCCCGCTCAGCCCCGCCAACTCCTCGAAATCCAGCTCCGACGAAACGAGCACGACCATCAGCGGCGTCTCGACCTGCTCGGGCGCCCCCGTGTATGTCTCCAGCCGCATCGTGCGCCGTCCGTCCCGCTGCCGGCTACATGTGGGCGACGATGGTCTCGCCGAACCGCGAGGTCGACACCTTCGTGGCGCCCTCCATCTGCCGCTCCAGGTCGTAGGTCACCATGCGGCCCCGCACCGCGCCCTCCAAACCCCGGTCGATCGCGCGCGCGGCTTCGTCCCAGCCGAGGTGCTCGAGCATCATCCCGGCCGAAAGGATCAGTGAGCCAGGGTTGACCCTGTTCAGCCCCGCGTACTTTGGGGCGGTCCCATGCGTCGCCTCGAAGAGCGCGACCACATCGCCGATGTTGGCGCCCGGGGCCATCCCGAGCCCCCCGACCTGAGCCGCGCAGGCGTCCGACAGGTAGTCGCCGTTGAGGTTCGGGGTGGCGACGACCGAGTACTCGCCGGGGCGCAGCAGCACCTGCTGGAACATCGAATCCGCGATGCGATCCTTGATGACCACGCGGCCGCCGGCCTCCTCGCCCTCCCACAGGCGCGACTCGGGCACCGTCGAGTCCGCGAACTGCTCCGCCGCCACCTCATATCCCCAGTCCCGGAAGGCCCCCTCGGTGTACTTCATGATGTTGCCCTTGTGCATCAGGGTCACCGAGTCCCTCCCGCGGGCCAGGGCATACCGGATCGCGGCCGCCACATGGCGCTTCGTGCCGAAGGGGCTGATCGGCTTGATCCCGATCCCGCTCAGCTCGCGGATCGACGAGCCCATCTGGCCCCGCAGGAAATCGCGCACCCGGTTCGCCTCGTCGGACCCCGACACCCACTCGATCCCGGCGTAGACATCCTCGGTGTTCTCGCGGAAGACGACCATGTCCACCTTCTCCGGCTCCCGCACCGGCGAGGGCACGCCCGGGATCCACCGCACCGGACGGACGCAGGAATACAGGTCGAGGACCTGCCGCAGCGTCACGTTCAGCGAGCGGATGCCCCCTCCCACGGGCGTTGTGAGCGGCCCCTTGATCGCGACCTTGAACTCGGTCAGCGCGTCGAGCGTCTCCGTGGGCAGCCATTCACCGGCGACCTCGTGCGCCTTCTCACCCGCGAAAACCTCCATCCAGGCGATCTCGCGCGCTCCTCCGTACGACTTCGCCACCGCAGCGTCCACGACATGGCGGGTCGCCGCCCAGATGTCGGGCCCGATCCCGTCTCCCTCGATGAACGGGACGATCGGACGGTCGGGAACGGCCAGCTGATCCGTCGTGCCGGCGATTCTCTCACCGGCGGATGGAACTGCGGCGTACTTGTATGCGGACACGCGGTTTGCCTCCGGGTAGCGGGTGAACCTGTGAATGTAGCAGATTCGTTGACAGCGATTCGCCTGAATCCGTCACGGAATCTGTCGGGGGCGGCGAGAGGGGGCAAACGAAGCCTTGATACCGCAGTCGTCACACATCCGCTACCGCCGTCACTGGGGGGTCTCGCCGAAAACGCGCTACCAGCTCGGCGAGTGCGACGCCCTGGTCTCGGCCATCCGATCTACGCCGGTGCGGCCGGAGTTGCAGGCCCGGTTGATCGACGAGGGTGCATCCGACGAAGCGCGAGCCGTGATCGAGCTTGCCGGGATGGAAGGCCGGGAAGCCGCGGACGTGGAGCGGTTGTGTCGCTTGCACCGCATGGCCCAGGGGGGAACGGGCCGCATTGCCGAAGCTGGAACCGGCGGATTCCGCACCGGCCCGGCCAGCGCCGATTACCCGACGCCGCGCGCGGACCAGGTCCCCGAGCTCACCGCCGGGCTCTTCAACTGGCTCGACCGCGACTTCCCCCCGGCAGGCGGGGGAAGCGACCTCGGCAGCGCCGTGATCCGCGCCCTCGTCACCCACATATACCTCCTGTGGATCCGCCCGTTCGGCGTCGCAAACGGCCGAACCGCCCGCCTCGCCGAGGCCTGTGTTCTGCTGGACGCCGGCTATCCGGCCATCGCCGCCCGGATCCCCGGCACATTCTACGCCTCGTCCCGGCCCGAATACCTCCATCAGTTTCAGCTTGCGACAAGGGAGCGGTCGCTGACTTCATTCATCTCCTACGCCGTCGAAGGGCTGCGGGACGGCCTGGCCGATCTCTGCGACTCGGTCAGGCGCGCACACTTCGAGACCGCCTGGCGCGGCTTTGTGCTCGACCGTTTCGAGGGGCACGCCCACCGCAAACGGTCTGTGTTTCGCCGCAGGCGCGATCTCATGCTGGCACTTCCGCTCGAAGGGGGCTGCCTGTTGGAGGACATTCCAGGGCTGAATGCCCGGATCTCGCGCCTGTACTCGGGGCTGTCGGAGCGAACGCTCAGGCGGGACCTCGGCTTTCTGGTGCAGACCGGGCTGCTCTCGGCCGCGCGCGGCCGCTTCGCGGTGAATGCCGATGCGTTGCGGCTGCGGTAAGTTGCGGCGCGCGCCCGCGTACGTGTACAGTATGAGCGGGCCAGTGCCAATCCATGCCGACATGACAGGAGTTGCATGATGAGGAACCGACGGGACGATCTACGCAACATCGCATTGATCCTCGGGGCGGGTGCCGTGGGAGTGCTCGGCACCGTGTTCGTGACGCAGGCTTCGAAGGGGCCGGCGGTGGAGCTGGAGCGGGCGCAGGTACGGCAGCAGGCGGTGGTCGAGGCACAGCAGGCCCTGGCCGAGGCAATGGAGCGAGCGCAGGAAGCACGCGAGATCGTGGTGACCGGAACCGCAGAGGCCTCCGAAGACCGCGCAAGCATCCGAATCCGCGGGGTGAGCGGTGCGTCGCTTCGCGCCCGGCCGGTCATCTACATCGACGGAGTCCGCGTGAACGGGTCCCAGGACGAAGCCCTGGACCTCGTGAAGCCCGATCAGGTGGACCGGATCGAGGTGCTCAAGGGCGATGCGGCCAGGCAGCGCTACGGCAGCGAAGCCGCGAACGGTGTGATCCAGATCTTCACCAAGTCCGGTGAAGAGGCTTCCGGGAAGGAAGACGACAGGGGACCCTGACCGGCGGCAGTAGCTGGGTACGAAGGCTAAGCCTCCTCCTCGGCCCCCGGCCTCGGGAAGAACTGGTCCACGAGTACGGGATTCCCGTCGGGATCGACGAATACGATGCTTGCGGGCCCCGTCCCATCGGCAGCGGTATCGGTGGTCATCTCGATCCCGTCCGCGATCAGCGACGCGCGAATGTCGCGGACGTCGGTAAAGTCGGGGGTTCGGGACGTGTCCTGCGCGAGCCCCGGGTTGAAGGTGAGGATGTTCCTGTCGAACAGTCCCTGAAAGAGCCCGATGATGGTCGTTCCGTTGATCATCATGAGGTATCGCTCGCCATCGCCGCCGGTGACCGCGAAGCCGAGCTTCTGGTAGAACGACCGGGAAGCTTCCAGGTCCTTGACGGCAAGGCTGATCGAGAAGGCGCCGAGTTGCATGGGAGTGCCCTGGGGGTGGGGATGGAAGAGATTGGGCGGGGATCCGCCGGAAAGCATGATATGCGACCCGGATGGTTGCCGAAACCTGCCGGACAGCAGACCGTCAAACATGGAGACCACCATTCAAGTGCCCCCTGTTCCTTCCGTCAGTCCGCTTGCCGGCCTCCTGGGGCACGGCGGGCCGACGGGCAAGCCCGCTCGTGCCGGACTCCACTGACCATGTCTTCGCCGTCGCCCCGCCGCATCCTTGCCCTCGACTACGGTCTGCGCCGCATCGGCGTCGCGATCAGCGATTTCACGGGCACGCTCGCCTCGCCGCTCACGACTCTGAAGCGGCGGGCCGGCAAGCGTCCCCCGATCGCCGCAATCATCGAGTTGGTGCGCGACCACAGTGTGGAAGCCGTGGTGGTCGGGCTTCCCCTCGATGCCGCCGGAGGCGAGAATGATTGGACCACCGAGATCAGAGCCTTCGGTCGGCAGCTCGAAGAGCGGAGCGGGCTCCGGGTGTTCTTCATGGACGAGCGGTATTCCTCGGTGGAGGCGGAGGCGCGCATCCGGTCGATCGGGCTGCCGCGCAAGGCAAGAGAGGACAAGGCCAGAATCGATGCCGGAGCAGCCGCGATCTTCCTGCAGGACTGGCTCGACGCTCGTCGGGCGGCCCCCCGCATTGGAAGCGAACCGAATCGGGAAGGCCACGCCTGATCGCCGGTGGAAGGCGTGCAGCACCGCTCTTGCTGCCCTGATCCTTGTTGCCTGCTCCGGCGAGCTGCCGCCGGGCGAAGCGGTGGTCACGATTCCGGAGGGCGCAACCTTCTCCGAGGCCCTCGACTCGCTTGAGTCCCGGCAGGTGATCGGCCAGCGGCTCCTCATCCATGCGTACGCGCGCTTGCGCGACATGGACCACTCCATCAAGTCGGGCACCTACCGGATCGAACGCGGCGCCCCGTTCCGCCGGATACTCGACCTCCTCACAACGGGCCGGGTCGTCACGCATCCCATGACCATTCCCGAGGGCCTGACCATAGAGGGCATGGCTCCCCGGATCGCGGCCGCTACGGGTTCCGATTCCGCTGCCGTCGCCGACCGCCTGGCCGGGCCTGCACTGCACCTCGAGTGGGAGATGCCCGGTCCCGGGCTCGAGGGATACCTCTTTCCCGACACCTATCGGTTCGCCGAGGGAGTCCGGATCGAAACCGTGATCGCCACCATGACCGAAGCGTACCGCGGCTACTGGACGCCCGAGCGCCGCGAGCAGCTTGAAGCAAGCGGGCTGACCGAAGGCGAACTCGTTACCCTGGCATCGATCATCCAGGCCGAGGCCGTTTTCCCGGGCGAAATGCCGACGATCTCCAGCGTGTATCACAACCGGCTTCGCATCGGGATGCGGCTGCAGGCCGACCCGACGGTGCTCTACGCGCTCGGCGGGCACCGGCCGCGGCTGCTCTACGCCGCGATGGACTCGGTCGCGGACCATCCGTACAACACCTATACCCACGCCGGCCTGCCCCCGGGCCCGATCGGCGCTCCCGGGGCCGCCGCCCTCGACGCGGCCCTTGCGCCCGCGGACACGGACTACCTGTACTTCGTGGCCAGGCGGAACGGCGAACACGTCTTTACTCGGACGCTGCGCGAGCACAACAACGCCCGCGCGCAAGTGCGCCGGGAGAGCTCGGAAAGCGGCTAGCCGCAGCAGGCTGCCGGGAGCTCGGATGCACATGCCCGCGACACCGATACCTCCAGGCGCGCTGGCACACCGACTTCGGCTGGTAGTGATCACCGACAGGGGATTGGCGGGCCCCAGAGGCGCCGCCGCGGTCGCCGGCGCCGCCCTGCGCGCCGGTGCTCCTGCCGTCCAGTTGCGCGAAAAGCGCCTGCCGCCACGGGATGTGCTTCCACTCGCCCGCGACCTTCGCGATCTGACGCGCAGTGCGGGCGCGCTGCTATTCGTAAACGACCGGATCGACGTCGCGCTCGCGGTCGGTGCCGATGGCGTCCATCTCGGGCCCGACGACCTTCCCGTGGATGCGGCACGTCGCATCGCCCCGCCCGGTTTCCTGATCGGCTATTCCGCCGATGAACCCGCCGCGGCCCGGGAGGCAGTCGCCCGCGGCGCCGACTATATCGGCTGTGGCACGGTGTATCGGACGCGCACCAAGGCTGGAGCAGGGGCCGTCATCGGCGTCTCCCGCCTCGCCGAGGTGGTGCGCTCCGTCGATGTACCGGTCGTGGCCATCGGCGGAGTGACCGCCGAACGGGCCCGCGAAGTGTTCGCCGTGGAGGCCGCCGGGTGTGCGGTGGTGCGCGCGGTGATGGCCAGCCCGCAGCCGGACCGCACCGTCCGTTCCTTCCTGCGCGCCGCATCTCCCCGGCAACGATAGCCACCAAACATGAACGCCCTGCCCGGGATGCTGCTTCCGGGCAGGGCGTTCGCAAGGCAGGCTGGCAGCGACGTACTCTCCCACCGGGTCGCCCCAGCAGTACCATCCGCGCGGCAGGACTTAACTTCCGAGTTCGGGATGGGATCGGGTGTGACCCCTGCGCTCTGGCCACCAGCCAACGTTCAAGGGCAGAAGGAAATACAGGAACCTCGGGTACGTGTCGAAAATTCGTGGAGGAGGATGCTGGTCAAGCCTGTCGGGCCATTAGTACGGCTCAGCTGCACGTGTTGCCACGCTTCCACTTGCCGCCTATCAACGTGCTCGTCTCGCACGGCCCTTCGCGGACCCCGAAGGGTCCTGGGAGTACTCATCTTGGGGGGGGCTTCCCACTTAGATGCTTTCAGCGGTTATCCCTTCCCGACGTCGCTACCCGGCGATGCCCCTGGCGGAACAGCCGGTACACGAGTGGTCAGTCCACTCCGGTCCTCTCGTACTAGGAGCAGCTCCCCTCAATACTCCAACGCCCACGACGGATACAGACCGAACTGTCTCACGACGTTCTAAACCCAGCTCATGTACCGCTTTAACGGGCGAACAGCCCGACCCTTGGGACCTTCTTCAGCCCCAGGATGCGATAAGCCGACATCGAGGTGCCAAACCGCCCCGTCGATGTGAACTCTCGGGGGCGATAAGCCTGTTATCCCCGGCGTACCTTTTATCCGTTGAGCGACGGCCCTTCCATTCGGAACCGCCGGATCACTAAGGCCAACTTTCGTTCCTGCTCGACCCGTCGGTCTCACAGTCAAGCTCCCTTATGCCTTTGCACTCTGCGCGCGATTGCCGACCGCGCTGAGGGAACCTTTGCGCGCCTCCGTTACTCTTTGGGAGGCGACCGCCCCAGTCAAACTACCCACCTGCCACTGTCCCCGAGGAGGATTCACTCCCCTGGGTTAGAGCCTCAACATTGTAAGGGTGGTATTTCACCAACGACTCCCCGTCCCCTGGCGAGAACGGTTCATAGTCTCCCACCTATCCTACACATGCAAAGCCAAGACCCAATGACAGGCTGCAGTAAAGGTGCACGGGGTCTTTTTGTCCTGTCGCGGGTAATCGGTATCCTCACCGATACTCCAATTTCGCCGAGCTCGCGGAGGAGACAGCGCCCAAGTCGTTACGCCATTCGTGCAGGTCGGAACTTACCCGACAAGGAATTTCGCTACCTTAGGACCGTTATAGTTACGGCCGCCGTTTACCGGGGCTTCAGTTCAGAGCTTCGAGTTACCTCTAACACCTCCCTTTAACCTTCCGGCACCGGGCAGGCGTCAGTGCCTATACGTCGTCTTAACCGACTTTGCAGACACCTGTGTTTTTAATAAACAGTCGCTTGGGCCGATTCTCTGCGGCCTGGGTCGGCTCCCCACGCATCGTGGTTCACCTACTGCAGGCTCCCCTTCTCCCAAAGTTACGGGGACATTTTGCCGAGTTCCTTCTCCGCGGATCACTCGAGCACCTTAGGCTACTCGCCTCGCCTACGTGTGTCCGTTTGCGGTACGGTCGTCCAGGCACCTCCCATGCGAGGCTTTTCTCGGCGGCATGATTACGGACCCTTTGCGGGACTATTGTCCCTTCGGCATCGGCGCTCGGCTAAAGAGGTCTTTTATCCCCTCTCATCGCCTACCACCTTACATCGGATATTCCACCACCCGACGGTCCTGTCACTTCCGCGTCCCCCCTCATGGTCGAACGCTACCTGAACGGTACAGGAATATTAACCTGTTTCCCATCGCCTACGCCCTTCGGCCTCGGCTTAGGGGCCGACTAACCCGGAGCGGATAAGCCTGGCTCCGGAACCCTTAGGCTTTCGGTGACAGGGATTCTCACCCTGTTTATCGCGTACTCATTCCGGCATGCTCTCTTCCCTGCTCTCCACGGATGCCCTTCCGGGTCCGCTTCACTGACCAGGGAATGCTCCCCTACCATGGCTTGCGCCATCCGTAGCTTCGGCACCGTGCTTGAGTCCCGACCATTATCGGCGCGGATCCACTTGACTAGTGAGCTATTACGCACTCTTTAAAGGAATTGCTGCTTCTAAGCCAACCTCCTAGCTGTCTCTGCACATCCACATCCTTTCTCACTTAGCACGGATTTGGGGGCCTTAGCTGACGGTCTGGGATCTTTCCCTCTCGCGACCGGACATTATCGCCCGCTCACTGACTCCCAGGATACATCTCAAAGGTATTCGGAGTTTGGTTGAGTTCGGTAACCTGGTAAGGCCCCTATCCCATCCAGTGCTCTACCTCCTCGAGACAATTACCTGAGGCTATACCTAAATATATTTCGGGGAGAACCAGCTATCTCCGAGCTTGATTGGCCTTTCACCCCTATCCACAGCTCATCCGAGCAGTTTTCAACCCACAACGGTTCGGGCCTCCACCAGGTGTTACCCCGGCTTCACCCTGGCCATGGATAGATCGCTTCGGTTTCGGGTCTACCCCCATGCACTCGTCGCCCTGTTCAGACTCGCTTTCGCTTCGGCTCCGGACCTGAGGCCCTTAACCTCGCGCATGAGGAGTAACTCGCCGGATCATAATGCAAAAGGCACGCCGTCACCCATCCCCTTGTCCGAAGACTCGGGTCGGGCTCCGACCGCTTGTATGCACACGGTTTCAGGGTCTATTTCACTCGCCGTCAGGCGTTCTTTTCACCTTTCCCTCACGGTACTCTTCACTATCGGTCACAGGCTCGTATTCAGCCTTGGAAGATGGTCCTCCCGGATTCAGCCAGGGTTTCACGTGTCCCGGCCTACTCGGGGTCCGCATCGGATCGCCTACTCGCATTTCGCATACGGGACTCTCACCCTCTGCGGTCGTACGTTCCAGTACCGTTCCGCTATGCTTCGGTTCACCTGTGTGATGCGGCCCCACAACCCCCGGTTGAGTCACCCCACCCGGGTTTGGGCTCTTCCCTTTTCGCTCGCCGCTACTCTGGGAATCTCGATTGATTTCTTTTCCTCCAGGTACTTAGATGTTTCAGTTCCCTGGGTTGGCTCCCTGTGAAGGGTGACGGGATCGCTCCCGCCGGGTTTCCCCATTCGGACACCCCCGGATCTCAGCTTGCTTGCAACTCCCCGAGGCTTTTCGCAGCTTGCCACGTCCTTCATCGCCGGCCTGTGCCAAGGCATCCACCGTGCGCACTTTCTCGCTTGACCAGCCCTCTTCCTCGAATGAACGCCGGTCGCCCGCGTCTCCGCGGCGACTGCATCCACTCAGTACTCTCGGGCTCGTCCACCGTCGCCTTTCCAACACGTACGCTCGGTCGTCGCGTGGCCGGACGCTCCGGGCGGAGCGACCTGCCCTCGGACAACCAGAGCGACCTAAGGCTCTAGTACTTCCTTCTACCCTGATTATCAAACACCCGTACCGCGCTCCGGCGTGACGTCGGGAGCGCCGGGGCGTGAGTCCGCCCGAGGCGCAACGCGGAAAGACTTAAAAGGTAGTCAAGGCGCGGGGGAAGTCAACACTTGGTTTTGTCCACCGAACCATGAGCCCGGGCTCCGCTCGCCGACCCCGCGGATGCACCTGCTTCCAGGAACTCGGACACGTCATCTTCGGACACGAAGAAGCTCCCCAATTCGGCGTCGGTGTCGCGCCCGTGCCAGTCCGAGCCTCCCGTCACAAAGAGGCCCGCCCTCCGCGCGTGCGTCGCCACGGCCTCGCGCACCCGGGGCGACCAGGGCCGATGCGCTTCCAACCCGCCCAGGCCCGCCTCGACCATCCGAGGCAGGAGTTGGTCGATGAGGCGGAGCGGTGGATGCGCCCACACTGCTACGCCTCCGGCCTCGCGGATGGCCGCGATCACCTCTTCCGGGGTCGGCGATTCGACCAGCACGTAGGCGGGGCAGTCCGCGCCTATGTAGCGGTTGAAGGCGTCGGAGACGCTGGAGGCGTAGCCTTCCCGGACCAGTGCGCGTGCAAGATGGGGGCGCGTATAGGGAACCACCCCGGACGCCCGCTGGTCGCCGACGCGGCCCAACGGAAGGTGGATGCCCTGCTCCGCCAGCCGCACGACGATCCTGCGCATGCGCGTGTCACGGCGGGCGTGCAGATCGTGGTAGTGGTCGAGAAGCGACTCGGCCGCAGGGTCGACGAAGTAGCCGAGGACGTGAATCGATTCACCACGCCGGCGCGCGCTCATCTCCACCCCGGGAATGACGCGGATACGGCCCGCGGCGGCACGCTGGGCCGGGACGACCCCCTGGGTGTTGTCGTGGTCGGTGATCGCGATTGCGTCGAGGCCGCCGGAGATCGCCAGCGATACGACCTTCTCCGGCGCATGCAGACCGTCCGAGAAGGTGGTGTGCATGTGGAGGTCGAGGCGCATGAGTGGTCCCTCCGGCCGCCCAGGGCGATCAGGAAGCGTCGACGCGATCGGCCAGGACGGTGACCTGGTTGTCCTCCACCTTCATCACGCCGCCCGACAGCCCGAACGACTGCCCCGCCTCCGACCCGGGATCGATCTCCAGCCGACCGCTTCCGAGCAGCGTGAGGAAGGGCGCATGCCCGGGAAGGATGCCCACCAGTCCGTCCCAGGCCGGCGCCACGAGGGAACGCGCGGTCCCCTCGTACACGACCTGGGCGGGCGTGACGACTCTCAGATCCATGGCCCTTGCCATGCTATCAGACCTCCACGCCCATCTCGGCTGCCGCCTCGATCACCTGATCGATACCGCCCTTCATGAAGAACGCCTGCTCGGGGAGGTGGTCGAATTCACCCGCGGCAACCCGCTCGAAGGACTCGATCGTCTCTTCGAGGCGCACGTAGCAGCCGGGGATGTTGGTGAACGCGGTCGCCACGAAGAACGGCTGCGACAGGAAGCGCTCGATGCGGCGCGCCCGGCCGACGATGATCTTGTCCTCTTCGCTCAGCTCATCCATTCCGAGAATCGCGATGATGTCCTGCAGGTCCTTGTAGCGCTGCAGGATCTCCTTGACGCGCCCGGCCACCTCGTAGTGGCGGTCGCCGATGAACTGCGGATCGAGGATGCGCGAAGACGAATCGAGCGGGTCGACCGCGGGATAGATGCCCTTCTCGGAGATCGAGCGCGACAGGACCGTCGTCGCGTCGAGGTGCGCGAAGGCGGCCGCGGGAGCCGGATCGGTCAGGTCGTCCGCGGGCACGTAGATCGCCTGCACCGAGGTGATCGAGCCTTCGCGGGTGGAGGTGATGCGCTCCTGCAGCTCACCCATCTCGGTCTCCAGGGTGGGCTGGTACCCCACCGCGGAGGGCATCCGTCCGAGCAGCGCCGAAACCTCGGAACCGGCCTGCGTGAAGCGGAAGATATTGTCGATGAAGAGGAGCACGTCCTGCTTTTCCACGTCGCGGAAGTACTCGGCGACGGTCAGGGCGGACAGTCCCACGCGCAGACGGGATCCGGGAGGCTCGTTCATCTGCCCGTAGACCAGCGCGGTCGACTCGAGCACGCCGGAGTCCTTCATCTCGATCCACAGGTCGTTGCCCTCGCGGGTACGCTCTCCCACTCCCGCGAAGACCGAGCGGCCACCGTGCTCCATGGCGATGTTGTTGATCAGTTCCATGATGATGACCGTCTTGCCCACGCCGGCGCCCCCGAACAGGCCGGTCTTCCCGCCTTTTACGTAAGGCGCGAGAAGATCGACGACCTTGATTCCCGTCTCGAAGATCTCGGTCTTGGGCTCGAGGTTGTCGAAGCGGGGCGCGAGGCGATGGATCGGCCACCGCTCGATCGGATCGCCGTCCGGGCTTGTGACCGGACCCTGCTCGTCGACCGGCTCGCCGAGGACGTTGAGGATCCGGCCCAGCGCCGGCTTTCCGACCGGCACCGCGATCGCGCGTCCCGTGTCCACGACGTCCATTCCCCGCTGCACGCCGTCGGTCGAGCTCATCGACACGGCGCGAACCTGGGAGCGGCCGATGTGCT
This sequence comes from Longimicrobiales bacterium, assembly GCA_965211905.1. Lineage (GTDB taxonomy): Bacteria > Gemmatimonadota > Gemmatimonadetes > Longimicrobiales > Gaopeijiaceae > Bin94. The sequence goes on along the minus strand of CBDBTX010000003.1, from coordinate 1,946,252 downwards.
GCTGCACCTCGGCCACCAGGTCGATCTTGCGACCCGACTCGGTCTCGCCGACAAGGCTCAGCGCGTTGTGGATCTCCGGCAGATGCCGCTGGTCGAACTCCACGTCCAGCACGGGCCCGATGACCTGGACGACTCGCCCGATGTTGTTGTCAACCATGTTTTCGTTTTCTCCAGCCGCCCCGTTGTGCGGCGTATTGTCCCTCTGGCCGGTTCATCACTCCAGCGCCGCGGCGCCACCCACGATCTCGGCGATCTCCTGGGTGATCTGCGCCTGGCGCGCTCTGTTGTAGCTGCGGGTGAGGGTGTCGATCATCTCGCCCGCATTGTCGGTCGCGCTCTTCATCGCGGCGCGGCGCGCGCCCTGCTCGCCGGCGGCGTTCTCGACGAGCGCCCGGTACACGACGCTGGTCAGGTAGCGCGGCAGAATCCGCCCCACGAGCTTGACGGGCGGAGGCGACACGATGAAGGCGTCCACCGAGCGGGCGCCCTCCTTCGGCTCCACCGGCAGCACGAGCTGCGTCCTGGGCGGCGTGGACATCGCCGAACGGAACTTCGCGCTCACCAGGTAGACGGCGTCGAGAGCACCCGACTCGAACTTGTCCCTTGCGCCAGCGATCAGGTCCTCTGCGTCCCCCGGGGTGGGCGCGTCGCCGATCGCTATCGTCGACGAGGCAACCGCCCTGCCGCGGAAGCGGAAAAAGGTGAGTCCCTTCTTGCCGGCAATGTGAAGCTCCGTTTCCACCCCGGCGGCCTCGAGCTCTTCCAGCTTCATCCGCGCCTCGCGGATGAGATTGGCGTTGAAGGCGCCGCAGAAGCCGCGGTTGGCGGTCAGCAGCAGGATAGCGGCGCGTTTGGTTTCGGCCGGCTGCCGCAGCAGCGGATGATCCTGCTCCAGCCCCGGCGCGCGCAGGCTTCTCAGCAGCTCGCCCAGCGCCTCGCTGTACGGCCGCGCGGCGACCATGCGGTCCATGGCGCGCTTCAGCTTGGAGGTGGCGATCAACTCCATCGTCCGCGTGATCTTGCGCGTGCTCCTGACGGACTTGATCCGCCTCAGGACCTCACGAGCCTGGGCCACGTCAGGCCGCTCCCGCTCCCACCGCCCCGTGTTCGACGGCGAAGACCTCGTTGTACTCCTCGATGCACGACCGCAGCCGCCCTTCGATGTCCTCCGTGAGCTGCCCCTCCTGCCGCAGGCCGATCAGAACGTCGTCGAAGCGGCTCTCCGCGAAGGCGAGGAAGCCGCGCTCCCACTTTCTGACGTCATCCACCTCGAGGTGGTCCAGGAAGCCGTTGGTCACGGCGTAGATCGCGACGATCTGACGCTCGACGGGCACCGGCTGGTACTGGGGCTGCTTGAGCACCTCGACCGTGCGCTGCCCGCGCGCCAGCTGCTGCTGGGTGGCGGCGTCGAGGTCGGAGGCGAACTGCGCGAAGGTCTCCATGGCGCGGAACTGGGCAAGATCGAGACGGAGCCGCCCGGCGACCTTCTTCATCGCTTTCACCTGGGCCGCGCCCCCGACGCGGGACACCGAGATCCCCACGTTCACCGCGGGCCGGACGCCGGAGTTGAAGAGGTCGGGCTCGAGGTAGATCTGCCCGTCGGTGATCGAGATCACATTGGTGGGGATATAGGCCGAGACGTCGCCGGCCTGCGTCTCGATGATCGGCAGCGCCGTAAGCGAGCCGCCGCCGAGCTCGTCGGAGAGCTTGGCCGCCCGCTCCAGAAGCCGCGAGTGCAGGTAGAAGACGTCGCCCGGGTAGGCTTCGCGCCCCGGTGGGCGGCGCAGGACGAGCGACAGCTGCCGGTAGGCCTGCGCCTGCTTGGAGAGGTCGTCGTAGATGACCAGCGTGTGCTTGCCCTGCCACATGAAGTGCTCGGCGAGCGCGGTGGCCGCGTATGGCGCGATGTACTGCATCGGCGCCGGATCGGAGGCGTTGGCGGTCACGACGATGGTGTAGTCCATGGCGTTGTGGTGCCGCAGCGTCTCGACGACGGCCGCGACCTTCCCCGCCCGCTGCCCCACCGCGCAGTAGATGCAGATCACGTCGGTGTCCCGCTGGTTGATGATCGCGTCGACCGCGATGGCCGTCTTGCCCGTCTGCCGGTCGCCGATGATCAACTCGCGCTGGCCCCGCCCGATCGGGATCATGGCGTCGATCGGCTTGATTCCCGTCTGGAGCGGCTCCTTCACCGGCTGCCGCTTGACGATCCCGGGGGCGACAACATCGATCTGCCGCTGCGCCGAGGTCTCGATTGCGCCGCCACCGTCGAGCGGGTTGCCCAGCGGATCGACGACGCGCCCCTGGTAGCCGTCGCCCACGGGGATGTCCAGGACGCGCCCGGTGCGCCGCACCTCGTCGCCCTCGTGCAGCCCCGCCCATTCGCCGAGGATCACCGCACCGATGTTGTCCTCCTCCAGGTTGAGGGCCAGCGCGGTGACCGTCTCGCCGGTCTCGCCGGAGGTGATCTCGAGCATCTCGCTCGCCATCGCGCGGGTAAGGCCGTAGATGCGGGCCACCCCGTCCTTGACCTCGAGGACCTCTCCGACCTCCTCGGCGTGGAGCGCTTCCTCGAAGCTCTCGATTTCTGCCAGGAGGACGCTCTTGATCTCGCCCGCCCGAAGCTGGGAATCTGCCATAAAGCCTAGTTTTCCTGTTCTTGAATCTCGGCAGCCATGAGCCTGCGGCGCATGATGTCGAGTTGTCGTTTCAGGGATCCGTCGTAAAGTGTATCGCCTTCGCGGAGGACGATGCCGCCGATGATCTCGGGCCTGACTCTCACGCTGGGAATGACGGTCGCGCCGGTCGCCGACGAGAGCCTGCCCGCCAGATCTTCCGCCTCTCCCGCCTCAAGCTCCCGCGCCACGGTGACCTCCATGTGGCGCAGGCCCAGGTGGCGGTCGAGGAGACCCTGGAAGTCGCGCATGATCGCGGGCATGAGACGCTGGCGCCCTCTGTCGACGACGACCTTGAGGAAGCGCACCAGCATCGGCGGCGCCGACGGCCCCAGGGCGCGATCCAGCGCCTCCTTCTTGGTATCGGCAGACAGGCGGGGAGTTGCGAGGAACTGCAGCACCCTGCCCTCCGCCGTCAGGTCCGCCACGGCGGCTGCGGCGTCGCCCCAGGACACTGCGCCCCCGTGGCGCTCCGCCAGGTCGAACAGCGTCTCGGCGTAGTTGCGGACGACCGTGTCCTCTCTCACGCCAGCGCCCCCTCGGACTCGTCCAGATCCTCGATGTAGTCCACGGCCAGCTGCCGGTCGCGGGCCGCGTCCAGTCGCTCGCCCAGCAGCCGCGACGCGACGGCGAGCGCCACATCGACCGACTCGCGGCGCACCGCCTCCACCGCCGCCGTGCGCTCACGCTCGATCTCGCGGCGCGCACCCGCCAGCATCGCCTGCGTCTCCTCGCGGGCCTTCGCTTCCAGCTCCTTGCGGAGGGTCTCCGCCGCGGCCCGGCTCTCGGCCAGCATGGCCTGCGCCTGGCGCCGTCCCTCGGCGAGTTGTTCGCGGTGCCGGGCGAGCAACGCTTCCGCCTCGTCGCGCTGCCGCCGAGCCTCGTCGATGTTGTCCTGGATGCTCTTCGCGCGCGCGTCGAGCGCACCGAGCAGCGGCTTCCAGGCGAACTTCGCCAGGATGAAGAGCAGCGTCGCGAAGGTCAGCAGCGTCCAGACGGACAGCCCCCAATCAACGGCGAACAGGCTGTCCCACGCGCTCTCCTCCGCCGCTGCCGGCGCAACCGGCACGGACCACACTCGTGCGAGCGCGCCGTGAAGACTGCCGGCTCCCACTCCTGCGATGCTCACGCGAGGAAGAGGAAGAGCATGGCCAGGATGATGGCGAAGAGGGCGGCCCCCTCGACCAGTCCGGCCAGCAGGATGGCGAGACCGCGGATCTCGCCCGCGGCTTCGGGCTGCCGGGCGATGCCCTGCGTGGCCCCTTCGCCGATCCGGCCGATGCCGAGACCGGCGCCGATCGCGGCGAGGCCCGCCCCGATGCCCGCGCCGAGGAGGGCCTGGGTGCTCTTGGCGACCTGGGCCGAAGCGGCCGGGTCCTGGATCAGGTTGAGAGCTGAATCAAGCATTGTGTCCTGGTTCCCCTTTGTTGGGTTTGGATGCGATTGACGGTTCGAGTCTAGTGTTCATGCCGCATGAGACCGATGAACACGGCCGACAGCATGGCGAAGATGTATGCCTGGATGAAGGCGATCAGCAGCTCCAGCAGGAGGATCGCCGATACGAATGCGTAGGAGCCCCCGGCGATCAGCCAGCGGCCAAATGCGATGTGGCCGAAGAGGAAGATGAAGCCGAGGACCGAGAAGATGAGCATGTGGCCCGCGGTCATGTTCGCGAAGAGCCGGATCGCCAGCGCGAACGGCTTCGTGAACTTGCCGAGAAGTTCGACGGGGGTCATTACCGCCAGCATGGCATACTTCACGAACCCGCCCGTGCCCGGGGGCGTGTAGAAGATCGTCCGCATGTAGCCGCGGAGTCCCAGGGTCAGGAAGCCCGACACCTCCGTCACCACGAAGGTGATGATCGCCAGCGTGGCCGTGACGGCGAGGTTGCCGGTGGCCGAGCCCCCCCACGGCACCAGCCCCAGCAGGTTCATGGTCAGAATGAAGAAGAACAGCGTGAGGATCAGCGGCACGAAGCGCTGGTAGCCGTGGCCGATGTACTCCTTGCAGAGATCGTCGCGGAGGAAGATCACGACCGCCTCGATCGCGTTGGCCAGGCCGCTCGGCGCGCGTCCCGTCCCCTGCCGCGCGATGACCCTGGCCGCCATCATCACAAGGGCCGCCGTGATCAGGGCCGCGAGCAGCAGCAGGACGACATGCTTCGAGATCGACAGGTCGATCATCAGACCGCCGACCTGGAAGGGTGTCCACTGGGGAAGGCCCACCTCGCCGATGAAGGGAAGCTCGTAGTAGCTTCCGTCGAGGATGTGGTGGCCGAGCATCTCTCCGAGATCGAATGGGCCCTCGTGGCCGGCTGCGGCCGAATCCTGCGGGGCCGCGTGGTCCTGAAGAAGCGGGGTCATGACGTCCTTCACGGCTTTGCCGGCGCGGCGCCGGCGCGCAGCCGGCGGTGTTCAAGGCACGACTCCGCCAGCAGGACCGAGACCAGGAATCCGCCCAGCGAGAGGAGGAAGGGCACCGGCTGGACCCGGCCGGGCACGACGAACAACAGGACGCCGAGCACCACGACGGCGACCCTCGCCGCGAACCCCGCGCCGATGGCCGCGAAGACGCGGTCGTTGCGCGTCCTCCAGCCCTTCAGGAGGAAGTGGGTCGGAAGCTGGGTGCCCAACGTCAGGACACCGGCCCCGAGAACCGCCTGCCGGGCCCCCTCTGCGAGGAAGGGCCAGGTCACGAGCACCCCGCCGACCACGATTGCCGCTGCAGTGGCGACGAACGTCATGGACTGTTTCACCGATGTTCTTCCCCGCTGCCGGGTTCCTCCCTTTTCCTGTTTGCCGGTTCCACCACAGCCCTGACATAGAGCGTATAGAAGCCTGCCCCGATCCCTGCGAGAGCACCGATCAGCACGAACAGCGGAGTCGTCCCCAACCGCTCGTCCAACCGCAACCCGGCCCAGGTGAGGATCAGGACCGTCAACACCCAACTGATGCCGTATCCCGAGAGACGGCCAACGTCCCCGAGCCCGCCGGACGGCCGTCGCGGTGTTCGACCGCCGTCCAGCACAGGACACTCCCCTGATTGACGAAACGAAGGCCCGGAATCAGCCTCGCAGAGCGGACTCCACAAGCGCGGTGTCGGGGAAAAACCTAACGCTTGTGAAAATTTTCGCAAGCGTCGTCTTGACCCGAAAACGCCGCCTCGCCTATCTTCCGCGCAACTCATCGGACAAACATTCGTCGCAACCCGGAACGGGCATGACCCCCACGTCCTCCCCCGCGCTGAAGGCGCCGCCCGCCCAGTCGGCCGACCGCGATGTTCAACTCCTCCACCGGGCAGGCGAAATCGGCGAGGAACTGCGTACGGCGGTGCAGCGCCGCATCGTGGGCCAGCAGCACATCGTCGACAGCATCCTCACCGCCATGATGGCCAATGGCCACGTGCTCCTGGTCGGGGTGCCCGGGCTCGCCAAGACGCTGATCATCTCGACGCTCTCCGAGGCGCTGCACCTGAAGTTCAACCGGATCCAGTTCACCCCCGACCTCATGCCCACCGACATCACCGGCACCGAGGTCATCCAGGAGGACAAGCTCACCGGCGAGAGGGTCTTCCGCTTCGTGCCCGGACCGATCTTTGCAAACATCATCCTGGCCGACGAGATCAACCGGACTCCGCCGAAGACGCAGGCGGCCCTCCTCGAAGCGATGCAGGAGCGCGACGTCACCGCAGCCGGCCAGACCTACCACCTCGACCCGCCGTTCTTCGTGCTCGCGACCCAGAACCCCATCGAGCAGGAGGGCACCTACCCACTGCCCGAGGCGCAGCTCGACCGCTTCATGTTCGACCTGCGCATCCACTATCCGGACCCCGGCGAGGAAGAGAAGATCGCGACGCTCACCCAGGAGGTGCAGGACATCCCGATCGAGCCCGTGGTGCACGGATCGGAGATCATCGAACTGCAGCAGCTGGTCCGCCGCACGCCGGTTCCCCCGTCGATCGTGAGCTACGCCGTTCGCCTGGCGCGCTCGACCCGTCCCGGGGGAGAGGAACAGGCGGCGGTGGCGAAGCGCTATATCAGCTGGGGCGCGGGACCGCGCGCCTCGCAGTACCTTGTGCTGGGGGCCAAGGCGCGCGCCGTATTCCGGGGCGCCCCGATGCCCACCATGCAGGACATTCACGACATCGCGCCGTCGATCCTCGCCCACCGGATCGTGATCAACTTCGACGGTGAGGCCGAGGGCCTGAGTACGCGCGACGTCATCGACGAACTGCTCAGCGAGAGCAAGCGATGGATCTAGAGGACGCGTCGCCGGACGACCAACCTCCAAGTAGCAGGGCGCGGGAACCATGGCGCTGATCACGGGACTGTGGGCGTCGTTCGCCCTTCTCCTGCTCATTGCCGGCGCGCTCACGGCAACGCTCTCGGCGGTGGTGAGGATCACCGACTCGAAGGCTCGCATCCTCGCGGACGAGGGCTTCGCCGGGGCGTCGGCCCTTGCCGCGCTTCGCACCGGCGAGGCGGGCACTTCCGTCCTGGGCGTTTTCCGCGCGATCTGCAACCTCGGCGCCGCGGCGGCCGGCGTCGCCGCCGCCACCGTGCTGTGGGGTCCCCGGGGCATGTGGATCGGCGGCCCCCTGGTCGTCCTCGCCGTACTGCTCCTCGGCGAGGTGGGCCCGCGCGCCCTTTCCGGCCGCCGCCCCGTGCGCGTGGCGCTCGCGGCCGCACCGTTCCTGCAGCGGGCATCCCGCATCCTCAGCCGCATCTTCTTCCCCGTCCTCGCGCTGGGACGGCTCCTGGGGCGCGTCTCCGGCCGCGCGGAGGCCTCCCCTGATGAACTGCAGGCGCGCGAGGCGCTGGAAATCGGTACCGGCGAGGGCGTCGTCGAGGCCGACGAGCAACGCCTCGTCGAACGGGCGTTCAAGCTGGACGAACTGGACGCCCGCGACGCGATGACCCCCCGGGTCGACATCGTCGCCTGGCAGGAGGCCCGCCTTCTGGGCGAAGCGCTCGGCGAACTCGAGGAAGTCCCCTACTCGCGTGTCCCGGTGTACGGGGAAAGCATTGACGACGTCACCGGCATCCTGCATGTGCGGGACGCCTATCGCGCGTATGTGGCCGGCCAGCGCGACACGCGGCTGGGCGACCTCGCCCGCGAGCCCATGTTCGTGCCCGGATCGCTCTCGCTGGCCAAGCTGCTCGCCGAGTTCCGCGCGCGCCGCATGCACATGGGCATCGTCGCCGACGAATTCGGCGGCACCGACGGTCTGATCACGCTGGAGGATGTCCTCGAGGAACTCGTCGGCGAGATCGTCGACGAAACCGATGTCGACGAAGACCCCGTCACGCAGCTGTCGCCGGACGAAATCGTCGCCTCCGGCGCGGCCGAAGTGCGCGAGATCAACGACCGCTTCGAATTCCACCTGCAGGCGGGCGAGCACCGGTCGCTCAACGGGTTCATTCTCGAGGAACTCGGTCATGTGCCCGAAGCCGGCCATTCGTTCGCGGCCGACGGAGTGCACGTCAAGATCCTCGAAGCGACCGACACCCAGGTATTGAAGGCGCGTCTGCGCCGCACCGGCACTTCGGACACCCCGCGCTGATGGCGCTGGTCATGCCCTTCAACGGGCGCACGCCGCGGATCGCGGGGTCCGCCTTCCTCGCGCCGACCGCGGTCGTGATCGGCGATGTGGAGGTCGGCGAGGACGCCAGCATCTGGTTCGGAGCCGTGCTGCGCGGGGACCACCCCGAAAACGGCATCCGAGTGGGGGCGCGGACCAACGTGCAGGAGAACGCCGTGATCCACACCAGCGAGCAGGCCCCGACGGTCATCGAGGACGAGGTCACGGTCGGGCACGGCGCCATCATGGAGAGCTGCCGCATCGGCCACGGCACGGTCGTGGGGATGGGGGCGGTGGTGCTGCAGCGCGCCGAGGTGGGCGAGGGCTGCCTGATCGCGGCCGGGGCGGTGGTGCGCGAGGGAGCGAAGATCCCGCCGCGACGCCTGGTGGCGGGGGTGCCGGGCCGCGTGCGGGCCCTGAGCGAGCAGGCGGCCTCGTGGACGGAGCGCAGCGCCCGTCACTACGTGGAGATGAGCCGCCGCTTCATGGCCGACCGCGTCTGCGAGCTCTGCGGCGGGCCCGCGCTGGAGCGCCATTGCAAGGTCGTCTGCCTCAACTGCGGCTTTCAGAGGGACTGCAGCGACCCGTAGCGGTGGGTGGCTGCCCACAGCGGCTCTGCCCGGCACGGCGCGGGCACCCCGGGCCTTCGACAGGCGCAGCCGGCGCTCAGCCCGTTCCCAGAACCGTGCGCGCGTACCAGCCGACGATCGCGTCCCCCCAGGTGTAGGCAACCCCCGCCCCCAGCGCCAGAAAGACGCCGAAGGGCACCAGCCTGCCGGTCCTGAGCGAGACCGGGGCAAAGACGAGAGCGCCGAGCAGCGAACCCCCGAAGAGCGTCACGAGCACCCCCGCCGGTCCCACGAACGACCCCGCCATCGCCATCATCTTCACGTCGCCCCCGCCCAGGGCTTCCTTGCCCAGGACCAGCCTTCCCACCGTCGCCGTGGCCCACAGGAAGCCGAACCCCAGCGCCGCGCCCAGGACCGCGCCCTCCAGCTCCGGCCCACCGGCCAGGGGAGCCAGCGCCAGACCGACGGTCGCCCCGCCGATGGAAAACTGGTCCGGGATGATGTACGTGCGGGCGTCGCTGACCGCGATTCCGAGCAGGATCGTCAGAAACACGCCGCCGCGCAGCGCCTCGGGGTGCACGCCCCACCTCGCGGCCATCCCCGCCCAGATCAGCCCGGTCGCGATTTCGACCAGCGGGTACTGCACGCTGACCCCCGCGCCGCATCGGGCGCACCGCCCCCGGGCGATGACCCAGCCGAGGACGGGAATGATCTCGAACCATCGGAGCGGCGCCCGGCAGCTCCAGCACCCGGACGGCGGCCGCACGACGGATCGTCCCGCAGGCCATCTCGCGATGCAGACGTTGAGGAATGATCCCAGCGCCAGCCCCATCACCGCCGCGAGGGTCGTAAGCAGGCCGCCGCTCATTCGCCGCCCCGCGTGAGGAGGTACATGAGGATCGAGCCGGCCACCGCGACGTTCAGCGAATCCGTCCCGGCGGCCATCGGGATCGCAATCGCGCGGGCCCGGCGCACGAGGCGCGCCGGAAGCCCGCCTGTCTCGCTGCCGAGCGCCAGCACCCAGTCGCGGGGCGCTTCCCACGCCGGGCCGCCCACCGGCTCGCCCGCCGCCTCCGCGCACAGCACGTTGGCACCCGGGTCCGTGCCGCCGATCATCGGCAGGTGGAAGACCCCGCCCGCCGAGGCCCGCACGACCTTCGGGTTCCAGGGATCGACCGTGCCCGGGCCGATCACCATCCCGTCGAGTGCGAACCCCCAGGCCGACCGGATGAGCGTCCCCAGATTGCCGGGATCCTGGACGCCCACAGGCATCAGGTAGCGGCCGCGTCCCGGAGGTCCCGGCTCCGGCGGCGGCGCCTCGACGCACGCGATGACCGGCTGGGGCCGCTCGGTGGAGGCGAGGCCCGCGACGTCACGGTCGGGCGCGATCCCCACCTCCACGCCGCGCTCGCGGCAGTCGGCGAGCAGGCGCTGTCCGTGCTCCGGGCGGCCCGCGAAATCCTCGCCGAGCAGCACCCAGCGAACCTCGAGGGAAGACCCTAGCGCCTCCCGCACCACGCGCGGCCCCTCCGCCAGCGCCAGACCTTCGCGCTCCCGCATCCTGCGGACAGTCAACCGCCGCGCCAGCCGGGCCCTAGATTTACTGATCACCGTGTCACCTGCCCTTGCCCCGCCGACGAGGCGCCATGCCCAAGCCATCGACTCTCCCGGTCGCCCTCACCATCGCAGGCAGCGACAGCGGGGGCGGCGCCGGCATCCAGGCCGACCTCAGGACCTTCCACCAGTGGGGAGTCTACGGCACCTCCGCGCTGACCGCCGTCACCGCCCAGAATACGCTGGGAGTGCAGGCGGTACACGCGGTGCCTCCCGCAACCGTCGCGGCGCAGATCGAGAGCGTGGCCGACGACATCCCTCCCGGGGCGGTCAAGTCGGGGATGCTGGTCGACGCCGGCATCGTCCAGGCGGTCGCGGCGTCGCTCCGCCGCCACGACCTCGGCGCCTACGTCCTCGACCCGGTGATGGTGGCTACCAGCGGCGATGTGCTGCTGGCTCCCGGCGCGGTGGCGTCGATCCGCGACGAGCTGCTGCCGCTGGCCGCCGTCGTCACGCCCAACTGGCCCGAAGCCGTGATTCTCACCGGAGTGGAGGAACGCGATCTTCGGGGCATGGAGTCGGCTGCGAGAGACATCGTGGGGCGCGGAGCCGGGGCGGCGCTGATCAAGGGCGGCCATCTGGAGGGGGACGAGGTCGTGGATCTGTTCTGGGACGGCCGGTCCCGGCGGGTGTTTCGCGGTCCGCGGATCGATACGCGCCACACCCACGGGACGGGCTGCACCCTGAGCGCGGCGGTCGCGGCCGGACTGGCGCGGGGCGCGCCGATCGAGGCCGCCGTGGAGGATGCGGTGAACTGGGTGCGGGCGGCGATCGCCGGCGCTCCCGGGCTGGGCGCGGGGAGAGGCCCGCTCGATCACTTCACCGAAGTCGCGAGCACGGACAGCACCGACTCGATCAGCCCGCCCAGGACGCCGCCCGCCGCTTCGCCGTAGGCCATCACCTCCTCGTGGTCGATGGCCTCCAGGCCCAGGCCGGCCGCGCGGTTGGTGATCAGGGAGAAGGCCAGCACCCTCTGTCCCCCTGCCCGCGCGGCGGTGATCTCCGGCACCGTGGACATGCCGACGGCGTCGGCGCCGGCGGCGCGGAGCGCGCGCACCTCGGCCGGGGTCTCGAAGTTGGGGCCGTGCACGCCGCCGTAGACGCCCCGCGGCAGCGCCACCCCCACCCCGAACGCGGCCTCCTCGGCCAGGGACATCAGGCCGGGGTCGCACGGGCGGCTCATGTCGGGGAAACGCGCTTCGCCCGCCGTCACCGGGCCGGCCAGCGGGGCGCGGAACATCAGGCTGACGTGGTCGTCCACGAGCATCAGCGAGCCCGGGGCCAGGTCCGGCCGGATCCCGCCCGCCGCGTTGGTCAGCACGACGATCCGCGCACCGGCGGCGCGCCCCGTGCGCACCGGCGCCAGCACGACCTCGGCCCCGCACCCCTCGTAGAAGTGGAAGCGGCCCGCCTGCACCATTACCGGCACGCCACCCAGCCGGCCCAGAACGAACTCTCCCGCGTGGCTCTCGACGGTCGCATCGGGAAACCCGGGAAGCTCGCCGAAGCCGACCCGGACCGGGTTCTCGACCCGCTCGGCCAGCGCGCCGAGCCCCGACCCCAGCACGAGATGCGCGAGCGGCCGCACCCCGGCCCGTTCCCGCAGGATCCGGGCGCACTCGGCGATCGGCGGGCCGCCGCTCAACCCGGCCGGCCCGCGGTCAAATCAGCACGCCCGCGATCGACGCGGTCATGAAGGCCGCGATCGAACCGCCGATCATCGCCCGCAGACCCAGGCGCGCGAGATCCTTCCTCCGGGCGGGGGCGATCCCTCCGATCCCCCCGATCTGGATGGCGATCGACGAGAAGTTGGCGAAGCCGGAGAGCGCGTAGGTGGCGATCGTGGCGGAACGGGCGCTCAGCGTGCCCTGCCCCATCTCGTCGGCGAGCCCCAGGAAGGCCACGAACTCGTTGGCCACCGTCTTCAGTCCCATGAGCGATCCGACCGGAACCGCGTCCTGCCAGGGCACGCCCATCACCCACGCCACCGGCCCCAGCAGCCACCCCAGGATCCCTTCAAGCGACAGCCCCTCGATCCCGGCCAGCCCCCCGGCCCATCCCAGCAGCGCGTTCAGAAGCGCGATCATGGCGAGGAAGGCGAGAAGCATCGCCCCCACGTTGAGGGCCAGCTGCAGCCCCTCGCTCGCTCCCCGCGCCGCGGCCTCGATCACGTTCACATCCGGACGCTCCAGCTCCGTCCTGAGCTGTCCCGCGGTCTCCGATTTCTCCACCTCGGGCACCATGAGCTTGGCCACCACCAGCGCGGCCGGCGCCGACATGACCGACGCCGCCATCAGGTGCCCGGCGATCTCGGGGAAGAACCCCATCAGCATCCCCGCGTAGGCCGCCATCACGCCGCCCGCCACGGTGGCGAATCCCCCGGTCATCACCGCCATCAGTTCGGAGCGGGTCATGCCGTCGACGAAGGGCTTGATCAGGAGCGGCGCCTCCGTTTGCCCCACGAAGATGTTGCCGGCGGCCGACAGCGTCTCTGCTCCGCTCGTCCTCATGGTGCGCTGCATGATCCAGGCGATCCCGGCCACCACCTTCTGCATGACGCCGAGGTGGTACAGCACCGTCATGATCGACGCGAAGAAGATGATCGTGGGGAGCACGTTGAAGGCGACGAAGGCCCCGGTGCGGGCCACCTGCTGTCCCTCGGCGACGAATCCGCTGTTGCCGGGCTCGCCGGCACCTACCGGGACGTTGTTGTAGACCAGGTCGCCGAAGAGGAAGCGCGCACCCTCCAGCGTGAAGCCCACCGCCGCGAGGATCACGTCGTTCGCGGCGTCGAAAACGCCCGCGCCGAAGGGCGTGCGCAGGATCAGCAGGGCGAAGATGAACTGCAGCGCGAGCCCCCAGAGCACGATCCGCCAGGGGATCACCTTGCGGTTCACGCTCAGCGCCCACGCGGCCGCCGTCAGAAAGATGACGCCGAAAAGGCCCCGGAACCGCGCCGGTCCGACGCCCCCGTCCGCCTGCGCTGCGCCACTCTCGGAGAGCGCGGCGACGCCGTCCACAGCGATCGCGCCAAGGTGGCCCAGGGCCTCCGGCAGAGGCGCGGCGATGGCGAGGAGCGCGGTCGCGGCGGTTTCCGCGGGCAGGTACATGCGGGGCCTCGCATTGGATGGCGCGGGGAGCGGCAGATGGTGTGTCGTGTCCCGGAGGTCGGCGAGCTACCGAGTGTGCCGACTACAATACTGCGGAGCCTGCCGTAATGACAGGATCGCGACATCCCACCGCCGGATCCTGCCAAAATGGCAGGTTTGGCGGGTCTGGGTTGCGAAAACCTGCCAAAATGGCAGGAATCGTCCGGCCGCCCTCCGCTTCCGGCTCCGGCACGCCATTTGCTGCAACGCGGTCAGTTATCTTTGAACCACCAACCGCCGGCAGCGGCCGGCACCAACAAAGGAACAGGGCACAATGGGCAAGATCATCGGCATCGACCTGGGTACCACCAACTCGGTGGTCGCCGTCATGGAAGGCGGCGAGCCCACGGTCATCGCCAATTCCGAGGGCGGCCGCACCACCCCGTCGGTCGTCGCCTTTGCGAAGGACGGAGAACGCCTGGTCGGGCAGGTCGCCCGGCGGCAGGCGATCACCAACCCCGAGAACACCGTCTTCTCGATCAAGCGCTTCATGGGCATGCGCTACGGCGAGGTCGAGGCCGAGCGGCGGCGCGTCCCCTACACCGTCGCGCGCGACAGCAGCGACCGGGTCGTGGTCAACCTGCCCAACGGCGGCAAGTCCTTCACTCCGCCCGAGATCTCCGCGGTCATCCTGCAGAAGATGCGGCAGACGGCCGAGGACTACCTCGGCACCGGGGTGACCGAGGCGGTCATCACCGTGCCCGCGTACTTCAACGACGCGCAGCGGCAGGCCACCAAGGACGCCGGCAAGATCGCCGGACTCGTCGTCAAGCGCATCATCAACGAACCCACCGCGGCGGCCCTCGCCTACGGCCTGGACAAGAAGAAGGACGAGAAGATCGCCGTCTTCGACCTCGGCGGCGGAACCTACGACATCTCGATCCTGGAGATCGGCGACGGGGTGTTCGAGGTGAAGGCCACCAACGGCGACACGCACCTCGGGGGCGACGACTTCGACCAGGTGCTGATCGACTGGCTCGTGGCCGAGTTCAGGAAGGACCAGGGCATCGACCTGTCGAAGGACTCGATGGCGTTGCAGCGGCTCAAGGAAGCCGCCGAGAAGGCCAAGATGGAGCTGTCGTCGACGGCTTCGACCGACATCAACCTGCCCTTCATCACCGCGACCCAGGAGGGCCCCAAACACCTCAACTACTCGCTCTCGCGGGCGAAGTTCGAGCACCTGGTGGACGACCTGATCCAGCGCACGATCCCGCCGATGCGGAAGGCGCTGGACGACGCCGGGCTGAAGCCGGCGGACATCGACGAGGTGGTGCTCGTGGGAGGCTCTACCCGGATCCCCAGGATCCAGCAGGTGGTCGAGGAGTTCTTCGAGCAGGAGCCGCACCGGGGCGTGAACCCGGACGAGGTGGTCGCGGTCGGCGCCGCGATTCAGGGCGGCGTGCTGGCGGGCGACGTGAAGGACGTGCTCCTCCTGGACGTGACTCCGCTGTCGCTGGGCATCGAGACGCTGGGCGGCGTGATGACCACGCTGATCGAGCGCAACACGACGATTCCGACCCGCAAGGCAGAGGTGTTCTCGACCGCAGAGGACTCGCAGACCACGGTGGAGATCCACGTTCTGCAGGGCGAGCGCAAGATGGCCATGGACAACCGCACCATCGGCAAGTTCCAGCTGACGGGCATCCCGCCGGCGCCGCGGGGCATGCCCCAGGTCGAGGTCACCTTCGACATCGACGCCAACGGCATCCTGCACGTGACCGCCAAGGATCGCGCCACCGAGAAGGAGCAGAAGGTCCGCATCGAAGCGTCGAGCGGGCTGAGCGACGCCGAAATCGACCGCATGGTGCACGACGCCGAGGCGAACAAGGCCGAGGACGAAAAGCGCCGCGAGGCGGTCGAGGCGCGCAATTCGCTCGATACGCTGGTGTACCAGGTCGAGAAGGACACGGGCGAATGGGGCGACAAGGTGTCGGCCGATACGAAGGAGCGGCTCGAAGCGGCGCTGGAGCGTGGCAAGGAGGCGCTGAAGGGCGGTGAGTCCGCAGAGATGAACGAGGCCAGGGACGCGCTCATGCAGGCGTTCACCGCTGCCGGCCAGGAGATGTACCAGGCGCAGGCGGCCGAGGCGGCGGCGAGCGGTGACGGCGACGGGGCGGCCGACGGTGACACGGGCACCGATGGCGAGGCCGCCGCGGAGGAAGCCGAGGACGATGTGGTGGAGGCCGACTACGAGATCGTCGACGAGAAGCGGTAGCAGGGGTGGCGGCGGGGCGGCAACTCCGGCCGTCCCGCCGCGCATCCAACTCCTCGCCAACAGCGAACTTTCAACCGGTGAGAGATAGAACGATGTACGATCCACTCAGAGCAAAGACCAGGGTCGCCCTGTCCGTGGCGGCCTCCTTCATTTTCGGACTCGGAATCGCGTCCATGTTCGGCTTTACCGAGCGGCCGTTCAGCCTGCCCGCGGTGCAGACCGAGGCGGTGGTTTCGGAGGCCGAAGTGCAGCCGGCGCTCGACCTGAGCCAGGCGTTCGTGAACGTCGCCGAAGCGGTGACGCCGGCCGTCGTCCGGATCGTGACCTCGCGCCCGGTGGCACGGAGCAGCGACCGGCTGAGGGGGCTGGAACGCTTCTTCCGGGTCGACCCGCCCGGCAACGTGCCGGACGTCAGCCAGGGCAGCGGGAGCGGGTTCATCATCGCCGAGGACGGGTACGTGCTCACCAACAATCACGTCGTCGAGGACGCCCAGCGGATCACCGTTACCCTGCTGGACGGACGTGAGTTCGGCGCGGAAGTCGTCGGGACCGACCCGACCACCGACATCGCGGTCATCAAGATCGACGGCAACGGCCTGCCGGTCGCGTCGCTGGGATCTTCGGCCGAGGTGCGGGTGGGCGAATGGGTGCTGGCGGTGGGCAACCCCGGCTTCGGCGGCTCCAGGGGCACCAATCTCAACTACACGGTGACCGCGGGGATCGTCTCGGCCGTGGGGCGCTCCCTGAGCCTGATCAACCGATCCCTCCGGGACGACCCCGACTTCGCCGGCAACCCCAACCTGGCGATCGAGGACTTCATTCAGACCGACGCCGTGATCAACTCCGGCAACTCGGGCGGTCCGATGGTCAACCTTGGCGGCCAGGTGATCGGGATCAACGCGGCGATCGTGAGCCAGACCGGGGTCTACCAGGGCTACGGTTTCGCGATCCCCATCGACCTGGCGCACCGGGTGACGGAGGACTTGATCGAGTACGGCCGTGTGAGGCGCGCGTTCCTGGGCGTGTCGATGACCCCCGTTACCGCCGAGGACGCCGAGTATTACGGGCTTCCGGATGTGAGCGGCGCGCGGGTGCGGCGGGTGAACGAGGACACGCCGGCCGAGCGCGCGGGACTCCGCATGGGCGACGTGATCGCGTCGGTCGACGGCGACAAGGTGCTCACTTCCAACGACCTTCAGCGCAAGATCGCTCTCAGGTCTCCGGGCGACCGGGTGCGGATCGGAATCTACCGCGACGGGAGGCCGCGCGAGGTGACGGTTCGCCTGGAGGAGCTGTCGTATACGGGTGAGGTGGCCGCCGCGCCGCCGCGCCAGCCCCGCGCTGCGGACAAGATCGGGGTGGTGGAGCTGATGGATCTGACCCCCGAACTCGCCGAGGACGCACAGCTCGAAAGCGCCGAAGGCGCCCTGGTGCTGGCGGTCCAGCCCAACGGACCCGCGGCGGGCCGGGGAATCGGGCGGGGTTGCGTGATCACGGAGGTCGACCGGAATCCGATCCGGAATGTCGACAACCTTCGCGACGCGCTCGCGGAGGTGGAGGCGGGTGAAGTGGTATCGCTCATCGCCGCCTGCCCGCACTTCGATTCCACCCTCGACATGGAGCCCGACGTGTACAACATCCGGGTTCCCAGATAGCAGAGGGCGGCTGATCGGGCAGCAGTTTACGTCGCTGCGACGGAAGGGGCCGGCCCCGGCGGGGGGGCCGGCCCCTTCGCGTTTCCGCGACCCCCCACCCCACTTGGTGCGCAACCGTCCCGCGTTACCTTTCTCTGTACCCGGAGCACGGACTCGTCGAGGAGCGAAAGTGGCGGAACTGGTAGACGCGCAAGACTTAGGATCTTGTGGCCCCTGGCCGTGGGGGTTCGAGTCCCCCCTTTCGCATGCCGGGGGCGGGAGGCCATGAGCGCCGCCGCCAGGCCGGACACGTCGCGTCTCGAGGTGACGGTCACCGAGGGCGAACGGTGCCATCGGTCCGTCGAGGTGGTGGTCCCGGCCGAGTTCGTCGCCGCCGAACAGGGCGCGGTGATCCGCAAGTTCGCTCGCAGGGTCCGGCTGAAGGGCTTCCGCAAGGGCAAGGCGCCGACGGGAGTGGTCCTGCAGCACTACGGCAGGGAGATCCAGGAGGAGTCCGTCGACCGCGCGATCCAGAGGGCGTGCAGGCAGGCCATCGACTCGCACGGCCTGCGGCCCGTCTCCGAAGTGCAGGTCGACGACCTTGGCTTCGGCGATGAGGACGGCGCGCTCTCGTTCAAGGCTTCGTTCGAGGTGCGCCCCGAGGTCACCCTCGGACGCCTGGGGGGGTTCAAGCTCGAACGCGCTCCGGTGACGGTGCCGGACGGCGCCGTGGACGAGATCCTCGAGCGGCTGCGCAGGGAGCGGGCCGCGTGGCGGACGGCGGAGAACGGCCGGCCGGAAGCGGGCGACTCCGTAACCGTGCGGCTGACGCAACTCGAGGGCGGTGCGGAGCCGGAATTGGAGTCGGAAGACGGGACACGGCAGTACGACCTGGTGCTCGGCGAGGGGCAGGCGCTGCCGGACATCGAGGAGGCGGTCCGTTCGCTGGCGACGGGCGATGCCGGCGAGTTCGATGTCTCCTTCCCCGACGACCACCCCGACGACGAGCGCCGCAGCACGCAGCATCGCCTGAAGATCGAGCTGGTCTCGCGGCGCGTGCCGGAGTTGCCCGCACTGGACGACGCCTTCGCCCGCTCGGTCGGGGACTTCGACGACCTTGATGCGTTGCGCGCCCGCGTCGGCGAAGACCTCGACAGGGACGCGCGGTCCCGCAGCGAAGCGGACTTTCGGGAACGGCTTCTCAACATGATCGTCGAGGCCAATCCCTTCGACGTCCCCGATTCGATGGTCGGCGCCTACACCGACGCGCTGCTGGCCGAGGCCGGCGACCTTGAGGATTCGAAGCTCGAGGAGCTGAAGGAGGGGCTGAGACCGTCGTCGGAGTTCGCCGTCCGGCGCGAACTGCTCGTGGAGCGGATCGTCGCCGAGCACGGTCTGCGGGCGTCGCCGGAAGAGGTCGGCGAGAAGGTGAAGGAACTCGCCGGCCGGCTGGGCCAGTCGCCCTCGGCCGTCCGCTCCCGGCTGCGCAAGTCCGGAGGGCTGGACAACATCGAGCGGCAGCTCACCGACGCGAGGCTCTTCGAGTTCCTGATGGCGAAGTCGGACCTGGCACCACCCGAATAGAGAATCACACTGGAGATATCCGGATGGCGATCTTTCCGCCGTACGTAATAGAACGAACCAGCCGCGGGGAACGCAGCTACGACATATTCAGCCGGCTGCTCATGGACCGGATCGTCTTCCTCGGAAGCTCGATCGACGACAACGTCGCCAACATCATCGTGGCGCAGCTGCTCTTCCTCGACGCGGACGACCCGGAACGGGACGTGTTCCTCTACATCAATTCGCCGGGCGGCAGCGTGTACGCCGGACTGGCGATCTACGACACCATCAACCATCTGCGTGCGCCCGTGTCGACCTACTGCGTCGGCATGGCGGCATCGATGGGGGCGCTGCTGCTGTCGGCGGGCGTGAAGGGCCGGCGCAATGCGCTCCCCAATTCGCGAATCATGCTCCATCAGCCGTCTTCGGGGTATCAGGGGACAGCAGCCGATATCGAGATCGCGGCCAGGGAGATTCTCGGGACGCGCGAGCGGCTCAACCGGATTCTGGCCGAGACCACCGGGCAGAAGCTGCGCAAGATCAACAACGACGTGGACCGGGACCGCTGGATGAGTGCGGACGAGGCGGTTGCCTACGGCCTCGTCGATCAGGTGCTTCGGAAGGAAGACGGGCCCGGACGCGGCGCCCCCTCGACCAAGGAGGCCAAATGACGAGCGACAGACACCTCCGCTGCAGCTTCTGCGGGAAGTCCAAGGAGACGGTCAAGAAGTTCATCTCCGGTCCGTCCGTGTACATCTGCAACGAGTGCATCTCGCTGTGCAACGAGATTCTCGCCGAAGAGGAAGAGCGGGAGAAGCAGGAGTCATCCGTCACGACGCTGAAGCCGTCGGAGATCAAGGCGGTCCTGGACGAGTACGTGATCGGGCAGGAGCAGGCCAAGCGGTCGCTTTCCGTGGCGGTGTACAACCACTACAAGCGGGTCCACCAGCGCGACCAGCTCGGCGGCGTCGAGATCGACAAGTCGAACGTGCTGCTGGTGGGGCCCACCGGGGTGGGCAAGACGCTGCTGGCGCAGACGCTGGCGCGCGTCCTCCAGGTGCCCTTCACCATCGCGGACGCCACGACGCTCACCGAAGCGGGCTACGTGGGCGAGGATGTCGAGAACATCCTGGTGCGGCTTCTGCAGGCGGCCGACTTCAACATCGCCGAGTGCGAGCGGGGCATTGTCTATATCGACGAGCTGGACAAGATCGCGCGCAAGTCGGAGAATCCGTCGATCACGCGCGACGTGTCCGGGGAGGGCGTCCAGCAGGCGCTCCTGAAGATTCTGGAGGGGACGGTTGCGAGCGTGCCGCCGCAGGGTGGCCGCAAGCATCCCCAGCAGGAGTACATCCAGATCGACACGACAAGCATCCTGTTCATCTGCGGGGGTGCTTTCGAGGGCCTCGACAAGATCGTGGAGCACCGGCTTGGCCGGCGGACGATCGGTTTCGGGGAGACCGGGGAGGGGGCCGATAACGGGGAGACGGTGGACGTTCCCGGTTCGGATGAGCACGACCCCATGGAGTGGCTTGAGCCCGCGGACCTTCAGCGCTTCGGGCTCATTCCGGAGCTGGTGGGCAGGCTTCCGGTAATGGTCTCCCTGGAGGAGCTGGACGAGGAGTCGCTGGTGCGGATTCTGCAGGAGCCCAAGAACGCCCTGGTCAAGCAGTACCAGAAGATGTTCGAGCTCGAGGGCATCGGGCTGACCTTCGATCCGGGGGCCCTGCGGAACATCGCGCACCAGACGCTGGAGCGCGGGACCGGCGCCCGCGGGCTGAGGGCGGTGCTGGAGAGGATCATGCGGGACGCGATGTTCGAGCTTCCCGCCCGGAGCGATGTCAGGGAGGTGGTCGTCACCCCCGAGAGTGCCGGCGGCAGGGTTCCGCCCCTCCTGGTCCTGAGGCCGGAGGCGCAGCGGAAGGAAGCCTGACCGCTCGCTGACGATGGCAACCCTGCACCGGGTCGACGGCTCGCATGAGATCCCAGGCGAGCTCCCGGTCATCGCTCTGCGCGATCTGGTCTACTTCCCCTACATGGTGCTCCCGCTCCTGATCGGCCGGCGGCCCTCGGTCGCGGCGCTGGAGGAGGCGGAGGCCGGCCGCGGACTCGCTCTGCTGGTGGCACAGAAGGATCCGGCCGTGCAGGATCCGGGGCAGGAGGACCTTTTTCGCTCGGGCACGGTGATACGCGTGGTGCAGGTATCGCACCTGGCCGACAGGACGGCGAGGGTGGTAATGGAGGGGCTTGGCCGGGCGCGAGTCGCGGAATACCTGCCCTCCGGAGCCGGGTTCCGGGCCTCCGTCGAGCTGCTTACGGACACCGAGCACGAGCCTGACGCGACGGCCGAGCCGGATCCGGCGATTGAGGCGCGCGTCGTCGAGGTGACGAAGCTGTTCGGGCGATACGTCCGTCTTTCGGAGAAGATTCCCAACGAGGTGGTCGCGCCGATCTGCGAAATCGGAGACCGGATCCGCCTTTCGCACCTGATCGCCGGCCACCTTCTGATCGGCACCGCCGAGAGGCAGGAGTTGCTGGAAGCCATCGAGATCGGGACCCGGTTCGAAATCCTGCAGGCGATTCTCGTGCGGGAAGTCGAGGTGCTCCAGATCCAGCAGAAGCTGGACGAGCAGATCAGCTTCCAGATGGAATCGGAGTTCGGGACTCCCCCGCCTCGGGGACAGGAGCCTCCCGGGACGCTGCACCCGGCGGCAGCGGCGGTCGATCCGGAGTGGGCGGAGCTGGAGGTCACCATCGGAGAGACCCTCCTGCCCGACGAGGTGCGCAGCCGTGTGGACAAGGAGTTCGATCGCCTCCGCAAGCTGAATCCGGTCGCGCCCGAGGCCTCGGTGATCCGCACCTACCTGGACTGGATCCTGGCGCTTCCCTGGGAGCGCGAGACCCCGGACAGCCTGGATGTGGACCGGGCGGCGGGAGTGCTGGAGGAAGAGCACTACGGTCTGGAGGAGGTCAAGGAGCGCATCCTGGACCATATCGCGGTGCTGACGCTGGTCGGTCGGCTGCAGGGGCCGATTCTGTGTCTGGTCGGGCCGCCCGGGGTCGGCAAGACGTCGCTGGGGCGGAGCATCGCGCGCTGCCTGGAGCGGGAATTCGTGCGGGTCAGCCTGGGCGGCGTGCGGGACGAGGCCGAGATCAGGGGTCATCGCAGGACCTACGTCGGCGCGCTGCCCGGGCGGATCGTGCAGGGGATCAGGAAGAGCGGGTCACGCAATCCGGTCTTCCTTCTCGACGAAGTCGACAAGCTGGCCCGCGACTTTCACGGCGACCCCGGGGCGGCGCTGCTGGAGGTTCTCGATGCCGAGCAGAACCGGACCTTCACCGACCACTACCTCGAGCTCGAGTTCGACCTGTCGGACGTCCTCTTCATTGCGACCGCCAATACACTCGGGGAGATTCCGGGGCCGCTGCGCGACCGCATGGAGGTGATCCGCCTGCCCGGCTACCTGGACACCGAGAAGCGGGTGATCGCCCGGGAGTTCCTCTGGCCGAAGCAGGTCGCCCGCCATGGTCTCGATCCGTTCGAGCCCGAGATCTCCGACGGGGCGATTCAGACGATCGTGGCGGAGTACACGAGGGAGGCCGGCGTGCGCGAGCTCGAGCGGCGGCTCTCCAGGGTTGCGCGAAAGCTGGCGCGGCGGGTGACGGGCCCCGAGTTGAAGCCTCTCGGCCGTGTGGGTTCCGGCGAACTGCCGGAGTTGCTGGGGCCGCCGGCCCACCTTCCCCCTTCGCGGGAGGCCGGCGCGGACCGGTCCGGAATCGCCTGCGGGCTGGCATGGACGGCGGCGGGCGGCGAAGTGCTGGAAGTCGAGGTCGCGGTAGTGCCCGGCACGGGCAAGATTCAGCTGACGGGAACACTCGGCGATGTCATGAAGGAGTCCGCGTTTGCGGCCGTCACCTATGCGAGGTCGCGGGCGCGCTGGCTGGGGCTGAAGGAGCAGTTCCACCGTGAGATGGACATCCACATCCATATCCCGGAGGGGGCCACCCCGAAGGACGGGCCGTCGGCGGGGATCACGATCGCGGTCGCGCTCATATCGGCGCTGACCGAAACGCCTACCCGGGGCGATCTCGCGATGACGGGCGAGATCACGCTGCGCGGACGCGTGCTCGTCGTGGGCGGAATCAAGGAGAAGGCGGTGGCGGCGCTGCGCGGGGGAATCAGGAAGGTGCTTCTTCCGGCGATGAACACGATGGATATCGAGCGGCTGCCGGACGAAGTGCGGGCCGGGGTTGAAATGGTGCCTGTCGAGACGATGGACCAGGTGCTGCGGGAGGCCCTCGTCTCGCGTCGGCCCGCGGTTGGCCGCGGGGAGGAGCTGGCGCCCGGTTCCCTGCAGATCACCTGAGGCCCGGCCCGTGGTGATTCGCAGCGTCGAATTCGCCGGTTCCGTGGTTCAGCCGGATCAGCCGCCTCCGTCGCAGCTGCCGCAGATCGCTTTCGCCGGGCGGTCCAATGTGGGGAAGTCGTCGATGATCAACCGGCTGCTCGGACGGCCGCGGCGACGGATCGCCCGTGTGTCGGCATCGCCGGGGAAGACCCAGGCCCTGAACTTCTACGAGGTGAACGGTTCGTTCTGCCTGGTGGATCTTCCCGGTTCCGGGTACGCCCGCGCTCCCCGGGCAGTGCGTGACGCGTGGAGCGTGCTCGTACGGCGGTTTCTCTCCGGCAGCCGGAAGTTGCGCGGGGTGGTGTACCTGGTGGATTCACGGCACCCGCCCACCGCCGGAGACAGGGAATTCATCGCGTATCTGGCCGAAACCGGGGCTCCGGCCTTGATCGTTTTGACCAAGGTCGACAAGCTGAAGGCCAGGGTGCGGGAGGCGGGCATCATCGGTCCGGCCGCACTGGAACTGGGAGTCTCGGAGGAACAGGTCGTGGAGAGTTCCGCACGCACGGGTGAGGGCGCGGACGTGCTCCTCGCCGCCCTGGAGGCACTGCTGGAGGAGGAACCGTGACCCGGTGTGACGGATGGACGGTGAGAGCCGGGATCGGAGGCGTCTGGGTGGCCATTCTGGTCGGGTCGGCCGGGTGCGCTCCCGCCGCGCGGTCCGGTGCGCCCGCCGCTGAGGCGGCGTCCCCGTACCGGGAGGCGGAAACCATGACGGCCTCGTCGGGAACGCTCACGCAGGAGCAGATCTCGGTGCGGATGACGGCTGGCGACCTGAGGATCGAGCTCACCCCACTGTCCGAATGGGTGCTCGAGGCCGCCGCGCCGGACACCCGGGACCGTCTCGCCCGCATAGGTGAGACGCACGGACCGGGCCTTGCAAGACTCTCGGGAGCGGGTGCACCGGTGCTGTTTCTGGTGACCTTCTCGAGCATGCGGCCCGGCGTGGAGTTTCACCCGGACGACCTGCATCTCGTCTCGCGCGGGCTGCGGGAGCGCCCCGTGGCGATCCAGGCGATCACGCCGGGTTGGGGAAGCCGGCGGCTCGAACAGCAACAGAGCGCGGTAGCGGTGTACGCCTACCCGGAGTCGGTGGATCTGTCGCGGGACCTCACCGTGCGCTACCGGGATCGGGAGGATTCGTCCTGGTCGGCGGTCGTGGCCCGGGTGGAGGCCGAGAGGGGACGGATCCCCCGGTGACGGACGGGTCGTCGGCCGCCGACGGCAGGTCGTTCGACCGCTGACGCTGACGGGCGGGTCGCCGACCGCTGACGGGCGGGTCACCGACCGCTGACGGGCGGCTCGCCGACCGACGCGCACTCGGCGGCCGGGGAGCAGAGCCGCTTGAGTATCGAGGGCGGCGAGGAGCGGAGTTCCGGGCTGTCATTCCTCCTCGAGATCGAACTTCTTCACCTTGCGGTAGAGGGTTCTTTCGCCGATTCCCAGGATTTCGGCGGCCTGTCGGCGGTTCCAATCGACCGAATGGAGGACTGCGTGGATGACTTCGCGCTCCATGTCGTCCAGCGTCATGCCGGTCCGGTAGACGACGGCGTTTGGGGGTGTGGCGGAGCCCGTAGTCGGCTGGTGGTCGGCAGGTTCGACAGACTCGATGATGGGAGGGTCGGGTTCGGTGGCGGGAGGGCCGGTATCAATGGTTGCACCGTCACCGGTTGAGGGGGGCATCGGGTCAGCACGGGCGGAGTCGGGGTCGGCAGCGGAGTCGGGCTCATCGTGTGCGTCTCGCCGATCATAGACGATTTCGGCCGGGGGGAGTGGGTCGACCTCCCTGTCCGCAGCGGGGAGCAGCACATGACTGCGCCGTTCCTCGGCCTGAAACTCCTCGAAGTCGCGGCGGAGGTCTTCCAGGTCGACCTTCATCTCCATCATCGTGCGGAAGATGAACTCGAGTTGGGGACGGAACGATGTGCGACCGTCGCCCGTCCGATCTGCGCCGCCCGTCGACGGGACGAGCGCGAGTCCCCCCTCACCGGAACGCACGTCCTGCGGGATGTCCTCGGCGCGGATTTCGCGGCCCGGAGCCAGGACCACCATGCTCTCGATGAGATTGCGAAGCTCGCGCACGTTTCCTGGCCAGCGGTGGCGGACGAGGATATCCATCGCGTCGGATGAGATTCCCCGGAAGCGGCCGCGATCGTGCCGCGCGCTTGCCTCGGCCACGAAGTTGTCCACCAGGAGAGGGATGTCGTCGTGACGGTGGCGCAGCGGCGGCAGGGAAATGGTGAGGACGTTCAGCCTGTAGTAGAGATCCCGGCGGAAGCCGCCTGAAACAACGAGGTGCTCCAGGCGCTGATTGGTCGCGGCGAGGATCCTGACGTTGACCTTGATCAGCTTCTGCCCCCCGACGCGGTGAAACTCCTGCTGTTCGAGGATTCGGAGCAGCTTCGTCTGGGTCTGAAGCGGCATCTCGCCGATCTCGTCGAGGAAGATGGTGCCGCCGCTGGCAAGTTCGAACAGGCCCTTGCGGGTGTCGATGGCACCGGTGAAGGCTCCCTTTTCGTGACCGAAGAGTTCGCTTTCGAGCAGCGTCTCGGAGAGCGCGGCGACGTTCACGGGGATGAAGGACCTGTTTCGCCGCCGCGAAAGCGCGTGCAGACCGCGCGCGACGAGCTCCTTGCCGGTGCCGGATTCCCCGGTGACGAGAACGGTGGCATCGACCGGCGCGATCTGGACGATCCTCTCGAGGACCTCGACCATGGCGTCCGTCTCGCCGACAATGCCGGTGACCCTGCGAAGCCGTGCCCGTTCGATCGCTCTCGTCCCCACGAGCACGATCTCTTCGGGGTCCGCCGGACTCCGGAAGGCGGTGGTGGTGCCGGCCGGTGTTGGTCCCCGACGATCCGGCTCCACAACGGCGAGGACCGGGATGCCCGCCCGGGCGGCCTGTCGGGTATGGCGACCTGCCGCGTCGGTGCCGGTGCCGCCCGTGAAGACAAGCAGGACGGGATCTTCGATGCTGTCTACCGCCTCGGAGGCGGTGAACAGCTCGACATGGTAGCCCTCGTGGCGGAATCCGTCCCGGAGCTTGCCGGCCAGGGGAAGGTCGTGCGTGGTTACGAGAACGGACTCAGCCATGGCAGGGCTCCGGCGACGAAATGCGCGCTACCGTCGGATTGATCCCTTCGTGTAGAAGGGAGGGCGCTGTGTGCGGGCGGCGATGGTCCTGCCCCTGATGAGGATCCCGATGTCGGTGCCGGGACGCGCCAGTTCCACAGGGACGTAGCCGAGCGCGACGCCCTCGCCCAATGACGGGCTCGCGACCCCGGAGGTGACGGTGCCGACCTCCTCGCCGCCGTGCACGATGGGGTAGCCGGGACGGGGGAAGCCCCGCTCTGTGCAGCGGATCCCGGTCAGGCGCCGGGGGACGCCCCGCGCCTTCTCGGCGGCGAGGGCATCGCGGCCGATGAAATCGCCGGCGTCCAGCTTCACGATCCAGCCGAGGCCGGATTCCAGGGCCGTGTGTTCTTCGTCGAGATCGTTGCCGTAAAGGGCGTAGCCCATCTCGAGGCGGAGCGAGTCGCGTGAGCCGAGGCCGGCCGGGGACAGGCCGTGTGGTTCGCCTGCCTGCATGAGGGCCTGCCACACGGAGGCGGCGGTTGCGGCGGGGAGGTAGAGTTCGAAGCCGTCCTCGCCGGTGTAGCCGGTGCGGCTGACGAGCCCCTCCGTGCCCGCCACGGCGCCCTCGGTGAAACGGTAGTAGCCCACCGCGTCGAGGTCTACGTCCGTCAGGTAGGTGAGGATGGGCTGGCTGGCCGGGCCCTGGAGGGCGATGAGGGCGATGTCGTCGGAGTCGTCGGAGATCTCGACGTCGAACCCCGGGGCGTGTCCGGTCACCCAGTTCCAGTCCTTGATCCGGTTGCTCGCGTTCACCACGAGGATGAAACGGTCGGCGCACCGGTACACGAGGAGATCATCGAGGATGCGGCCGTCCTCATTGCAGAGGGCGGAGTACTGGGCCTGTCCGACGGCGACCTTGGAGACATCGTTGACGGTCAGGTACTGGACGAGCTCCTGCGCCTGGGGTCCCCGCACCGTGAATTCGCCCATGTGCGAGACGTCGAAGAGGCCGGCTGATTCTCTTACGGCGAAGTGCTCGGCGCGGATGCCTCCGGCGTACTGAATCGGCATCGCGTATCCCGCGAACGGCACCATTTTCGCTCCGGCCGCGCTGTGAATGTCGAAGAGAGGTGTCCTGGTCAGGTTCGAATCCATGTTCTTTATCCAATCAGATCCAGCAATATGGCCTTGATGACATGTAGACGGTTCTCCGCCTCCCTAAAGATGCGGGAACGCGGGCCGTCGATGACGTCAGCCGTCACCTCCTCGCCCCTGTGAGCGGGCAGGCAGTGGAGGAAGATACCGGAGGGGTGGGCGCGCGCCATCACGTCGGCGTCGACCTGGTATCCCGCGAAGGCGGTTTCGCGGGCGCTCTGTTCATGCTCCTGCCCCATCGACGCCCACACGTCGGTCGTGACGACGTTTGCGCCGGCGGCCGCTTCGACGGGTGTCTCCACGACTCGCACCTCGGCGTTCGACTGCGCGCGCGCCAGAATCGCGGCGTCCGGTCCATAGCCGTCCGGGCAGGCCAGTCGCAGCGAAAACCCAAGGCGGCTGGCGGCGTTGAGCCAGGAATTGGCCATGTTGTTGCCGTCTCCGATCCAGGCGACGCGAAGGGCGCTGATATCGCTGCCGTATTCCTCGGCAGCGGTGAAGAGGTCGGCCAGAACCTGGCAGGGATGGAGCAGGTCGGTAAGTCCGTTGATCACGGGTACGGACGCCTCCCGCGCCAGCGCCACAACCTCGTCATGACCGAAGGTGCGGATGAGGATGGCGTCCACATAGCGGCTGAGGACCCTGGCGGTGTCGCTGACGCTCTCGCCCCGGCCGATCTGGGAGTCCCGGGCGGAGATCATGATCGCATGTCCCCCGAGCTGCGCCATCCCCGCTTCCGTGCTGACGCGGGTACGGGTGGAACTCTTGCGGAAGATCATCGCGAGACAGCGGCCTTCGAGAGGCTTGCCCCGGGTCCCGCCGGCCTTCACGCGGCCGGTCAGATCGAGCAGATGCCTCAGGTACGCCGGGTCGTGCCCGGCGAAATCGATGAAATCGCGTTTCTTGTCGGACATACGGCGGCGCGGGGTCAGCAGTCCGTGGATGGAGCCGCCCGAGCACCGAGAGCGGCGAGGCGCCGGGCTGGCGAGGCGCGACGAAAGGTGAATAGCAGAGCTATTCGCTCGAGGAGCAACGCAGAGCGTAGCCTTGGAGTAGCTGAATGTATACTAGACATGACAGAATGTAATGTCGTCTTTACGGTGTGCACACTGGAAGCGAAGCGGCCCAGCACGGATGCATCGCCGCTCGAATGCCGGGGGGATTCTGTCCACGGGCTGCTAAAGGATGTACCGACTGAGGTCGTCGTCCGATACGATCTTGCTCAGGCGCTCCTTCACGAAATCCGCGGTAACGACGACGGTTTCGCCGCGCCCCTCGTCGGGGAGGTCGAAGAGAAGGTCCTCGAGAAGCGTTGTCAGTACGGTTCGCAGCCTGCGCGCGCCGATATTCTCCATGCGGTCGTTCAAATCGGCCGCAATGCGCGCGATCTCGCTGATTCCGCCGTCCGTGAACTTGACGGACGCGCCCTCGGCCTCGACCAGAGCGCGGTATTGCAGTACGAGAGCGTTCCGGGGCTCGCGCAGAATCCTCTCGAACTCCGGGGCGTTCAAGCTGTTTAGCTCGACGCGGATGGGGAAGCGCCCCTGCAACTCGGGGATCAGGTCCGATGGCTTGGCGACGTGGAAGGCGCCGGCGGCGATGAAGAGCATGTGGTCCGTGCGTACAAAGCCGTACTTGGTCTGGACGTTACAGCCCTCCACGATCGGCAGGAGGTCGCGTTGCACACCCTCACGGCTGACGTCCGGTCCCGCTCCTCCCCTCCCCCCGGCCACCTTGTCAAGCTCGTCGAGGAAGATAATCCCGATCTCCTCTGCGCGATCCAGCGCCTCGTTCACGACCTCGTCCATGTCGACCAGGCGGTCGAGCTCTTCTTGCAGCAGGATGCGCCGCGCCTCGGACACGGTGACGGTTCGGCGTTTCTGACGCTTGGGCAGGAGATCCTGGAGCATCTCGGTGAAGTTCAGGTCCATTCCCTCCATGCCACCCACCGGGAACATCATTCCGCTCACCGGTGCGCCCTGCTGCACGCTCAATTCCACGTCGCGCTGTTCCAGGTGCCCGTCCTGCAAGAGCTTTCGCAGCTTCTCGCGGGTTCGCTGCCGGCGTTCCGCCAGGGCCGGGTCTTCCTCCGGACCGCCACCAGGGGACTGATCCTGCACCCCGCCGGGCCCGGCGACGAACAGTCGCGGTTGCCGGTCTTCGCTTTCCGCCTCCTCCGGGCTGTCGGGTGGCGCCTGCGGGGGCCGCGCCGCGGGGGATTTGCGCGCGGAATCGGGAAGGAGGAGGTCGAGCAACCGCTCTTCCACCCGTCGGGCGGCTTCCTCCTCCACCTCGTCTTCGCGCGCCGTCCTTACCATCGCAACCGCAGTGTCGACCAGATCGCGAACCATCGATTCCACGTCCCGCCCAACGTAGCCCACCTCCGTGAACTTTGAGGCCTCGACCTTGACGAACGGAGAGCCTGCCATGCGAGCCAGGCGGCGGGCGATTTCCGTCTTCCCAACCCCTGTGGGACCGATCATGATCAGGTTGTTGGGCAGGATCTCGTCGCGCAGCTCGTCATCGACCTGCTGGCGGCGCCACCGATTCCGCAGCGCGATCGCGACCGCCTTCTTGGCCGCAGACTGGCCCACGATGTACTTGTCGAGTTCGGCGACGATTTCGCGTGGCGTAAACTGGTCGAGCCAGTGCGGCGGGTCCTCCCTGACGTCAGGTCCGGCGGACTCGGGGGAGGCGGGGGCGGTGGCCGAGGTGGTCGCTGTTGTCATTCGGGATCGAGTTCCAGGACGGCGATGTCCCGGTTGGTGTAGATGCAGATGTCCGCTGCGATCTCCAGGCTCCGCCGAGCAATACCCGGCGCGTCCAGATCGGAGCAGTCGAAGAGGGCGCGGGCCGCAGCCAGAGCGTATGCGCCGCCGGAGCCGATCGCGAGAATCGGGTGGTCGGGTTCGATGACATTGCCATCGCCGCCAACGAGGAAGAGGTGATTGCGATCGGCCACCGCGAGGAGGGCTTCCAGACGGCGCAGGTAGCGATCCGTGCGCCATTCCTTCGCAAGCTCGACGCAGGCTCGGGGCAGATTGGAGGGCCAGCGCTCGAGCTTGCCTTCGAGGAGGGTGAAGAGTGTGAAGGCATCGGCTACGGCGCCGGCAAAGCCGGCCAGGATCTTCCCGTCTTTCAGCAGTCGCACCTTGCGCGCGGCGCCCTTCACCACGGCGTCGCCCATGGTCACCTGCCCGTCTCCCGCCATGGCCACGCGGCCGTGGCGGGCTACCGCGATGACGGTAGTCGCGTGAACGGGCGCGCCGGGTTGGGTCGGGGCAACGGGGAACATCCGTCGGAGAGAGTCCTGGGGGGCGTTGCGGGAGGGGCCGGCCGGGCTGGCAATCGACTCGGTAACCCTTAAAGGTAGATGCGTGTTATTGCCCCCGGAAGGGGTGGTCGGTCTGCGTCACTTCGGCCATCGTCATGCCCGCGGATGTGCGCCGAGGTACACCCTTCGCAGTCGCTCCTTCGAAGTATGCGCGTAGATCTGCGTCGTACCGAGCGAAGCATGGCCGAGGAGTTCCTTCACGGCCATGAGGTCGGCACCGGCGTCGAGAAGATGGGTCGCGAAGGTGTGGCGCAGCGAATGCAAGGACAGATCCGCCGCCGACGCGAAGCGGCTGATCGCGTCCTGGACGGTCCGCTGCATGTACCGGTTCGAGAGGCGGGCGCCGTGCTTGCCGACAAACAGTGCTCGGCAATCACCGGCGGCCGCTTCGCCGCGCCGGGGCAGGTAGTTGTGGACGGCCCTGGCCGCGGACTTGGTGATGGGGACAATCCGCTCCTTTCTCCCCTTGCCAAGGACCCGGAGCTGTTTCCTGTCGAGATCCAGCGAGTCCACATCCAGTGAGCCGAGTTCGGCGAGGCGGAGGCCGCTGCCATAGAGGAGTTCCAGCGCGGCCAGCAGCCTTGTCGTCGTGAGGTCGTTGCGTTGAGCCGCGCGGGATTCGGTCCAGCGAAAGAGTTCCTCCATCTCCTTGAGCCGCATATGTCCCGGCAGCGTCCGGTCGAGCTTCGGGCCGCGTACCTGGCTCGCAGGATTGGTGGGAACCTCGCCTTCCCGGTGGAGGTGACGGAAGAATGCGCGAACCGCGGCCAGTTTGCGCGCGATCGTTCGGGGCGCAAGCCCCCGCCGCCCCGATTCACCCAGAAACGCACGTATCGTGGTACGATCGACCTCGGCCCAGCGATAGTTCTCGCGGCCGAGATGGACCTGAATGAAATCCTCCAGGTCGCAAAGGTCGCGGCGATAGGCTGCAATTGTCCGCGGGGAGAGATTCCGCACCACTTCGAGATGGTCGAGGAAAGACGCCACGCGAGAGGTCATGTCGCCACCAATCGCCGGGGCATGATCTCGTGGTCGGCGATCCATTGCTCGAAGCACCGGCTCGCCCGATCCGCCAGCGCCGCCCGGCGCTCCGCCTTCTTCCTTGGTCCGGCGACCAGAGGTTCGACCAGCCCCCAGTTGGAATTCATGGGTTGAAATCTGGCGGGATCCGCTTCGCGAAGGTATCTGAAGAGTCCCCCGACCATGGTCTCCGGCGGAGGAACAGCCGGACAACGCCCCCGGAGCACACGATCCAGGTTGATTCCGGCCATGATGCCCGAAACGGCCGACTCGGTGTAGCCCTCCACACCGGTCAGCTGTCCGGCAAAGAAGAGGTCGGGGCGCTCGTTCGACGAGCCGTATGCGGTCAGGCACGCAGGGAAGTTGAGATAGGTATTGCGATGGATGGAACCCCAGCGCAGAAACTCGGCTTGAGCAAGTCCCGGGATCATCGTAAACACACGTCTCTGTTCGCCGATGCGAAGCCGCGTCTGAAAGCCGACCAGGTTCCACATCTGTCCCGCCCGGTCCTCGCGCCGGAGTTGGACCACGGCATGGGGGCGGGAACCTGTGCGCGGATCGCGCAACCCGACCGGCTTCATGGGCCCGAAACGAAGGGTGTCGGGCCCCCTCGCCGCCATCACCTCGATCGGAAGACAGCTTTCGAAGTACGGGATTTCGTCCCAATCCTGGCCAGCATGAATGTCCGCTTTCCGCAGCGCATCGATGAAGGCGCGGTATTCGTCCTCGGTCAGCGGACAGTTGAGGTAGTCGGCATCCTGCCTGTATCGTCCGGCCTCGAACACGACTTCGCGATCAAGCGACTCGGCGTGCACGATGGGTGCGATGGCATCGTAGAATGCCAGGCCGCCGCGGCCGAGTTCCTCTGCAATGCTCTCGGCGAGAGCGTCTGAAGTCAGGGGACCCGTCGCGATGACGGTGGGCCCGGTCGGAATCGTCCGGGTTTCTTCGCGGATCACCCGGATCCCCGGATGCGCCTCGATACGCCGGGTGAGCGCTTGCGAGAAAAGGTGCCGGTCCACCGCCAGCGCAGATCCGGCGGGGACGCGGCTTTCGTCCGCAGACGCCAGCAAGGCGGAATCGAGACAGCGCATCTCGCGCTTCAACTGGCCGTGCGCCGTAGTCGGGAGCTCGCTCTTGAAGGAATTGGTGCACACCAGTTCGCCGAGGTCGTCAGTCTGGTGGGCCGGAGTCCCCTTCACGGGGCGCATCTCCCGGAGGACGACCTGGTGGCCTCTCCCGGCGAGCGCCAGCGCCGCCTCACAACCGGCCAGGCCGCCGCCCGTAACGGTCACGTGGCCCATGCAACTACGGACGCGGTCATCGCCGCCTGGCTGCAGCCCGCCGTGGACGCCGCGGCCGCCCGGTCTTTCTGCGAGCCGCTGCGGCCGCGAGCAACTCGACTGCCTCTTCAACCGTCGTCTCCAGAGGTTGCTTCCCCTTGGGGACGCTCGCATTGACATTCCCATCCGTCACGTACGGACCATAGCGACCTTCCAGAAGCTCGATCTCCGCTCCCGTTTCCGGATGCAGACCGATGAGCTTCAGCGTTTTTCTCGCGCCGCGGCGGGGCTTTTTCGCCTGTGCCAGGATAGCCAGCGCCTGTTCAAGCGTTATATCGAACGCCTCGTCCACCGAGTCGAGGCTCCTGAAGTCCCGGGCTCTCTGGACATACGGACCATATCGACCCAGGCTGGCCCTGATTTCTTCGCCGCTGGCGGGATCCTTGCCGAGCAGCCTCGGCAGCGAGAGCAGCCGGAGGGCATATTGGAGCGTTACGTCTTTCGGTTCCACCCCTTTGGGAAGCCCCATCCAGCGGGGCTTGGCCGATCCGCGAGCGTCGCCAAGTTGGACGTAGGGTCCGTATCGACCTGACTTGAGGTAGACGGGGGATCCGTCATTGGGATCCACGCCGAGAGGCTCCTCCCTCCCAGCGGGGGCGTCGAGGAGTTGTGCTGCGCGTTCGACCGACAATTCGTCGATCATCAGGTCGTCAGGAATCGTCACCCGTTGAACCTCATCATCCTCCCCTCTTTCGGCATACGCCGAATTCCGGCCGATCTTGATGCGGATAGCCTGGCCGCTTCCGGGGTCGACGCCGATCGGGACGTTGGGATAGTCGATCGATGGGAGCGTCTTCCTGATCTTGCGCGCCAGGCCTTCGGTTGTGTCGTCTCCGCTGTAAAAAGCCTCGAGAAAGCGCCGCGACTCGGTCTGCCCAGCCGCGATGTCGTCCAATGCGTCCTCCATGCGCGCGGTGAACTTCAGGTCCACGTATTGCTCGAAATGCGTTCGAAGGAGCTGGTTGACCGCCATTCCCGTGTACGTGGGTACCAGACTACCTGAACGCTTGCGCACGTAGTCCCGCTCCTGGATCGTCGATATGGTGGGGGTGTAGGTGGACGGCCTGCCGATTCCCTCCTCTTCCAGCTTTCTGACCAGCGAGGCTTCGGTGTAACGGGGCGGCGGCTTCGTTTCGCGCCGCTCCGGCTCGACGGCCCGGAGCGCTGCGGTTGCGGTCCGCGTTCCCTGCGCCCCGGTATCGGGGGACATTCCTCCCTCCTCGGAGTAGACCCGGTCTCCCGTTTCGAGCGCGGGAAGCAACTGATCCTTCTTCACGTCACCATACACCTTGAGAAAACCGGGGAAGCGCAGCACCGACCCGTTGGCGCGGAAGATGTGATCGACATCGTCGAAGTGGGCCGAGAAATCCATCACCGTGCGGTCCACCTCGGCGTCGGCCATTTGGGATGCTACCGTCCGACTCCAGATGAGCCTGTATAGAGCAAGTTCCTCCTTATCCAGAAAGCGGGCCAGGCGGGCGGGTGAGCGGGCGATCTCTGTCGGCCTGATTCCTTCATGAGCCTCCTGTGCCGCCTTGGA
Source organism: Longimicrobiales bacterium (assembly GCA_965211905.1). GTDB lineage: Bacteria > Gemmatimonadota > Gemmatimonadetes > Longimicrobiales > Gaopeijiaceae > Bin94. Next base: position 1,911,377 of record CBDBTX010000003.1, on the reverse strand, counting down.
CTTTGTCTTGTATCGTCTTGGGCCCCGGTAGTAGGCGGGGCCAAACTCACCCTGGATGTAACGTCCGGCGTCACCGAGAGCCTTGTTCGAAAGCGCGACGGAATCGGTCCGCATATAGGTGATGAGCCCCTCGCGGTCTCCACCCCCCATGTCGATTCCCTCATAGAGACGCTGGGCGACGCGCATGGTCCTGCGGGGTGACATCCTGAGGCGGCGGCTTGCAGCTTGCTGCAGTGTCGATGTAGTAAATGGAGGGGCGGGCCGCTGCCGACTCGACTTGCGATCCACGCCCCGGACCTCCCAGGGCACGGCTTTCAGCGCGGCCTCGGCTATGGCCGATGCACCTCCTGCGTCCAAGGCAACTGCCCGGTTGGATGCAAGCTCGCCGGTTCGGGAATCGAAGTCCCGCCCCGTGGCTACCTGACGACCCCCGACGGCCACCAGCGTCGCCGAAAACTCCCCGGCGTCCGCAACCAGCGTCGCCTTCGCGCGCCAGTACTCGGAAACCTTGAATCGCCGACGTTCCTCCTCTCTGTCGACAATGAGGCGAAGAGCCACACTTTGAACGCGTCCGGCGCTGAGCTTGGTCCGCACCTTCTTCCACAGGACCGGCGACAGGGTATAGCCGTAAAGCCGGTCCAGCACCCGCCGCGCTTCCTGGGCCTGGACCAGGCGCTGGTTCACCTCGCGAGGGCTGGCAAGCGCTTCCGCAATGGCGGTTGGGGTGATCTCGTGGAAGGCGATGCGACGCACGGGCACCTTCGGTCTCAGGACCTCGAGAAGGTGCCAACTGATGGACTCTCCCTCGCGATCCTCATCCGTCGCGAGCAGCACCTCGTCCGCGTCTTTGAGGATCCTTCTCAGGTCCTGCACATGCTGTCTGCTTTCCGGGGGTACGATGTATGTCGGTTTGAAGCTGTGGTCGGTGTCGACTGCGAGCCGTCCCCAAGGTTTGCTGCGAATCGCCTTGGGCGTCTCGCCGGCGGATCGCGGGAGATCCCGTATATGACCGTACGATGCTTCCACCCTATAGCCCGGACCGAGGAACCTTCCGATCGTCTTCGCCTTCGCCGGCGATTCTACTATCACGAGCTTCACTCAATGTCTTCCTTGTGGTGTTCCATCATTGCGGGAAGCGGCCCATTGTTCGATTTCGCCACGGTGAGAGAGCTCACGATCGCATGTAGTACCTGATCCGGGGACTTCCCCTCGGTCTCGATGGCGATACTCGCACGACGGTAGTACGGCTCCCGGTCGGCGAGCAGACTTGTAGCGGCCCCCAGCGGGTCGGGAACCTGAAGCAAAGGTCTCGCCAATGGGGATGCGATGATCCTCTTCAAGGCCGATGAAACCCCGACCTGCAACCAGATCGATAGTGTGTCTTCCCCCAGCAGCTCCATGTGCCCGGGCTGTGCGGGCCAGCCTCCACCGACTGAAAAGACCATATGTCGGCGGTGCAGTATCTCCCGTCCTACCTCCGATTCGCGGCGTCTGAAGTGGTCGAGGCCTTCCTGCCGAATGATCTGGTCAACCGGCATTCCTCCGCGTACCGCTACCTCGTCGTCGAGGTCCACGAATCTCCAACCCAGGGCATCGGCGAGCATGCGTCCAACGGTCGACTTGCCGGCCCCCATGAAGCCGATGATCACAATGCGCGTGGCCCTTGTGGCCCGGCCAGCGCCCACCCCGCAAGTACCGGGCGTCGGCTCGTTCATCGCTCCTCCAGCTTCCGCTCGCTAAACCCGCGAGCCGCGAGATGCCGCAAATACGACCGGAAATTGCGACGCGTTTCCGCCAGCGAGTCACCCCCGAATTTCTCCAGGACCGCGTCAGCCGCCACCAGCGCGACCATCGCCTCCGCGACAACCGCAGCTGCGGGAACTGCACAGACATCGCTGCGCTCTACCGTGGCTACCCGAGTGGATCCGTCGCGGAGGTCCACGCTGGGCAGCCTCTTGCGCAACAGGGTCGAGATCGGCTTCATGGCACCGCGGACAACCAGCGGTGCTCCCGTGGTGATGCCTCCCTCTAGGCCGCCCGCCCGGTTTCCCGCGCGCCCGAAGCCTCCCGACCGCAACTGTGTGTCGTCACGGTAGATGGGATCGTGGACACGAGACCCGGGGCGACCGGCGTTGATGAACGCGGGCCCGATTTCGACGCCCTTTATCGCGTGGACCGACATCACGGCCTGTGCCAGACGACCGTCCAGCTTCCGGTCCCACGACACGTGGCTCCCGAGGCCGACCGGGAGGCCGCGCAGCACCACCTCAAAGCACCCGCCCACGGTGTCGCCCTCTCGCCTGGCATCGTCGATGGCATTGATCATCGCCGCCTCGGTATCGCGGTCGAGCGTCCGCACTGGGGAAGCATCCGCCGCCTCGTTGATGTCCGCGGGAAGGTCGTTGGGAACGCGAGCCTCGACATTGCCGATCCGGATCACGTGGCTGCCCACGGTCGCACCCAACTCACCGAGCAGCGCCTTGGCCACTGCTCCGCAGGCGACGCGGGCAGCCGTCTCGCGGGCCGATGCGCGCTCGAGGATGTCACGGGCATCGCGGCGGTCATACTTCAGAACTCCGGTCAGGTCGGCGTGCCCGGGCCTGGGCAGGTAGACCGGACGCACCGCTTTCGGGTTTGTGTCCGCGTCCGGGAACTCGTGGGCCATGGCGGTGGTCCAGTTCTCCCAGTCACGATTCCATATCACCATCGACAGCGGTGAGCCGAGTGTGACACCAAGTCGCAACCCCGAGATGATCTCGGCGCGATCGGATTCGATCTGCATTCGCCGCCCCCTGCCGTGTCCTCCCTGGCGCCTCTTGAGCTCGGGATCGATGACCTGTGCCGGGTCGAGCGGCAAGCCCGCCGGCAGCCCCTCGACAACGGCGACAAGGCCACGGCCGTGGGACTCCCCGGCGGTATGGAAGGACAGGTGGGCCTGTGGCATTCACTGCACCGGGTTAGAGGGCGGCATTCGACAAAGGCATTTGGAGCAACATGGTTGTCATAGATAGCAAAGGGCCCGGCTACGGGGAAGCGGGCGCCACGATCGTGGGGGTGACCATGATCAAGAGATCACGTTGCACGGACGCCTCCCGCTCAGTACGGAAGAGCCTGCCAACCAGCGGAATATCCATGAGCAGGGGGACGCCGGATTTCACTTCGGCTGACTCGGCGACGGTAAGGCCGCCGATCACCACCGTCTCGCCGTTCTCGACCAGCACGACGGACTCCGCCTTCTGCCGCCTGAACACAAACCCCACGTCGGAGGGTGCCAGGTCCGCCGAGGACCGCTCCGCCGACAGGTTGAGCAGCACATCGCCGTTCCGTGTGATCCTGGGAGCGACTTCGAGGATGACCCCCGTCTCCTTGTAGTCAACCGTCGCCACCGGAAAGGCTCCGCGGGCTTCCGCGCCCGACCCCGCCTGCAGTTGGGCACCGGCATCAAGTACCCGGACCGGCGTCTCCTCTCCGACGACCACTCTGGCTGTCCGGCTGTCCATGACACGTACCGATGGCTTTGCCTCCACCTCGGTGAGCTGCGCGGATTCGAGCGCATCGATGAAGCCGACGAGGGTGGTGCGACCGATCACCAGGGAAGTCAGCAGGGACAGGCTGGGGTTGGAGATGCGGTCCGCGGCGTTGCCAAGGGCTGCAATCGAATTGCCGCTCAGGGAGATGACGTCGGTGCCTCGGGCAACCTGCTCGTCCGGGAGTGCAATGATCCCGTCGCCATCCAGGTCGGCCGCCCCCGGAGCCAGAATGTTGAGTTGATTCCCACCGACATCCTTCAGATCGTACGTGATTCCGAATGCATCCAGCGCCGTGCGGTTGATGAAGATTATCTTCGCGGAAATGTCGACTTGCCCAACGGGTACGTCGATCGACTCCACCAGCCCCCCGACGACTTCCAGCACTCGGGGGATATCGGCAACCACCAGGGTGTTGGTACTCGGACCGACCGACACCTGACCCCGATCCGTGAGCATGGGCCCTACCAGTTGCTGCAGTTCGCCGACATCGACGTATTGGGCCCCAAAGGCCCTGGCCTCAAGTGGAGCTACGGCCTCGTGATCGAGGAGTCCGCGGGCGCTCTCGACGAGTATGATCCCGGATTCGAGTTCTCGAGCGACCAGACCATGGGCCTGCAGTATGGTATGAAGCGCCTCATCCCAGGGCTGTCCTCGGATTTCTGCTGAAATCGTCCCTTGCACCCCATCCCCGGCTACGAATGAGCGGTCCGAGAATTCGGCGAACGTGAACAGTACGTCCCGGATGTGTGCGTTGGCGAAGGTCACTGTGATCGGATCGTCCGTACCCGTTTCCGGTGGCAAGTTCTCCTGGCCCATCGCCTGCGACGCCAGCGACCCGTAGCCATGCATGCCCATCAGTACCATCAGGCACCTTGTCATCCTCACCGGCGTCATTGGTTGGCCCCTCTCTCTCCGCTGGAGATTCTCATAACGCGATGGTTCACCCCATTGGGCGAAGCATTCTCCACCACAACGTGATCCGGGTGAATCTCGACAACACTGTTGCCTCCCACCGAATCCCCGATACGAAGCCTGACTCCCGTCGACAGCGCCTCCGCCGTGAGTGCACGCTCGCCATCCGCCTCGCTTTTCAGTCCGACCTCCATAAGCACCACGCTCAATCGGGCATTGGGATGATGGATAATCCCCAGCAGCCTGACGCCATCAACCACCGGATTGCTCGCTGCCAGTGCACCTGGGGGTGATAGCGGATCTCGGCGGTTTTCCGTCATGTAGGTGAAGAGTTCGCGACGGAAGTACAGACCGCCGGCGACCTGCGCCGCCGAGTCGAATGTCTCGTTAGTCGCATCCGAACGGCTTGCGTCCTGCGCAGCGAGACTGGCGTAGCTGGTCACCGTGACGTACAGCGCGGTGCCGACACACAGGGAACCCCACCGGCCCGGTCGCGAGGCTCGGTTGCTTGTCCTCGCGTTTCGACCGCGACGGCGTAGCCGTGTTTGTGTCATTGCGCAGCAGTCCCCGTCGCCGCTGGTGCGGCAGGCTCAGCGTTCGGCACGGGTGAGGCCACATAGGTCCGAATTCGGAATCGGGCCACCACGTCGTGGGCGGAACCCGGCTGTCCTGTGCCGGGGGGTGCGGCCCGGTCGGTTGCCAGGTCGGTGGGCGCCATGATTCGCTCCAGTGAAGCAACCGCCGTCAAGAAAGATCCGATCGCATGATATCCTCCCTTGACCGCCATTTCGTAACTGTGGCGACCGTATGGTTCACCCGCCTCAGGTGTTTCGGGGCGCAGCATGATTACCTCCACACCCGCAAGCCTCTCCTCCACGGAGACCGCCTCGAGAAGTGACGCCACCTCCTCGCTCGATGGTATCAACCCCTCCAATTGCGCCAAGTGAGCCTTGTGCACCTCGAGGCGACGTTTCAACTCGGCCTGGTCGAGGGAAGCCTCGGGGCCAGGCCGGCGGACGTATGCTTGCAGTTCCGCGAGCCGAAGGCGAAGTGTCTCCGCCCGTGCAGCCCGAGGCGCGCAGATGTATGCGTATGCGAAGTACACCGACATCAACGCCAGTACGCATGCCAATACGGCACTCCGCTGAAGACGGTCTCTGGGCAACAACCTCATGGCGCGCTCCTCTCGATACGGACAAACTCCAGAACGTCATCCGGGGGATCCTCGTATTCGGCATCAAGAACGAACCGATATGAGGTCGAAACGCTGCCGTCTCCGTCGGGGCTGGGGCGTTCAAGGTGCTCGGTGCTGATCAATTGCACCTCTCGAATGAAGAAGGAAGCTTCCAGTGCGTTCCAGAAGCGGGTGAGCGTGAAGTTGTCCAGCGCCTGTCCTTCCACCTGAAAGCGGATTCCAGGTGTATCCGACGCAACCCCTGCAATGCCGGTGATCCAAGCGCCCTCCGGTAGTGCGGCGGCAACCTCGTCGAGGATGTGGGGCCACCGGTATCGAGTGGCGTCGAGGTCCTCGATGGCGGAGATCAATGCGCTGATTGAGTCAAGCCTGTCTTGCAACTGCAGAAGCAAGCGGGTACCTGCAGCCGACTGCGCCGAGTCGTGAAGTGCGTCTTCCACCGCAACCTCGAGAGTCGACACCTGCCGGGGAAACGTGATGGCGAGATAGGCAGCTGCCCCGAGTGAGCCCAATACGATCACGCCGCACAAAAGCGTCCAGCCGTCCAGGCGGATCCCCGCCAGCCCTCTGCCAGACCCGTGTCGTCGCCCCCGGCTGGCCCTGCTACGCGAGTGCTCTGGTGCAAGATCGACTTCTATCATGAGGCCTCCAATTGGAGGGACGTGGCCGCTAGCCGCATCGAAGGGCGAGTCCGATGGATTGGAGGAAGAGTGGAGGGGCCTCGGTCAGAACGTGTCGGCCGTGCATGCCCGCAGCGGCAGGCACCCTCTCAAGGGGATTGGCAACCCGTGTCTCTACCTTCAGTCGGTGAGCAAGGACCCGGGCGGCTCCCTTGACACAAGCTCCCCCACCGCTCACGAACACCCGACCGACGCCTTCACCGGCTCGTCGCGTCCCGAGAAACGCCCTTGCACGTTCGATCCCCGCTGCAACGATGTCTGCGCCCGTGTCCAGGGCGCGATCGAGTCCCTCCAACTGGTGCCGACCCAACAGGGTTTCTTCAGCCAGGTCGGCCGGCAGCCCGTAGACTCGTCGCAGCAGCTCTCCAAAGCGCCGCAGTCCCAGTGGAAGATCCCTGATGAGTGCGGGAATCCCGTCTTGCAGGATGATGATGTTGGTGGCTTCCAGGCCGATGTTGACCAGTGTCACCACGCCGTCGGAGACACTCGGATAGTTGTGACAAAGCCCGTTGGAGAGCGCGAAGACCTCGGCATCGAGAAGAGCCACACCGACGCCGGCGGCCTCGAGGAGCGCCATTCTGGCCTCGACACATTCCTTCTTGGCGGCGACGAGCAACACCCTCGTCGGCTCGGTACGATCGTGCGATGGAAGGATCTGGTAGTCGAGCTGAACGCCTGCGACATCGAACGGTATGTGGCGCTCGGCCTCCTGCCGGATCAGTGCACGGGCGTCCGATCCCTGTACCCGGAACACCTCAAGCGTCTTCACGAAGATGTCGTGCCCACCCAGGGCCGTAACCACATTGCGGGTGCCGATGCCGGCGTCGTCCAACAGGCGGCGTATGGTCTCCGCCACGCGGTCCGGCCTGACAATCTCTCCCTCCGCAACCGAGCCCTCCGGGATCGGGCTCACCGCCACCTTCAGGACCTCGGGGCGGTCACCACCGTGATCGACCTCTGCCAGCTTGATATAGCCGCTGCCGACATCCAGGCCCACGGAGGTCCTCCTCCTGGCGAAGAGTCCCATCGCCTACCCCGTTACGATTCCTACGGGGATCAGCCACGATCGCCCAGGTAGTGGAATAGGCCTCGCGAGCGACTGGGCCGCCCGCAGGGCCTCGAACGCCGCACACGCGGAACCGTCCAGAATGGACCCGGGCTGCATCGATACCCGTCCTCCCGCGCGCACCAGTCCCGTCACGCTGGCGGTGCCGGACAGAATCACGTTCCCCGACGCGAGGACCAGACCACTCCACGACGACCCCGATTCAATCGTCAGATCGCCGTTGACCACCAGTACGCCAGCACCCCTCCCCGTCGAATGCACGGTCGTGCCGCTGCTCACCAATCCAGACCAGCAACCGAAGCATGCTGCCCTTGGCGGCGACTGTCCGGTGGCCACCTGGTGGTCGGCCAGCCGATGCAGCACCGGACGGCTGAACCACCCCAGTCGAATCCCGGCAAAGTCGGGGCCATCCTGTCCCGGACCCCACGCGGGCGGCGGCGGCAGTGAACCGCTGATCGGGACGAGACCTGTCCCGAAGGCATCGCGCAATGCAGGAACATCGTCGCAGCGCGCAAACCCGCGACGCCCACCCAGGACCGAGTCCGCGTTGACCTGTGCCCCGGGTTCAGTCTGAAACGCCGCACTCTCCACAAACGCACCGTGGGCGGCAACCCGCACCTCGGGATCCATCCACCAGACCAGGCGCCCCGAGCGCGCACCAGGGCCGCCGTCCGCGATGGCCTCGCCGATGAACACATGTATCTCTCTCGAGAGACGGAGATCCATGACTCGTTGAAATCCTTCCCGTCCAAACGGCCTGCGCAGAAGCTCGAGCGCGGAATCTCCCACTTGTGAGGCGGGAGGACCGCGGACGGTGCCGAGCGCGATCTCTGTGGCGTCACGCGCTCCCGAGTAGGTGGCGAGCATACTGCCTCGTGACGTGGCCGCGCGCAGTTGACCGATGGAAGCGGTCAGCGCAGCAGTCGCGATGGCCGCCAACAGGGTCAGCGCCAGAAGCACGAGAACAAGGGCGAACCCTTCACTGCTCCACTGTCGGCCTTTCCTCACCGTACGCCCCACGCATTCCAGGAAACGGATCCGGACGGGACATCGGCATCGGTCCACATGACGCGTGCCGCAACGCCGTTTGCTCCCACTGGACCAAGCTTGGTCGAGTCGTCAGCTATTCCCGTTGAGGTAAGGGGCTGCCATCCACTGTTTCCGACTCGATAGCGGAAGGCACCGCTCGAGAAGCGGTATTGTCCCCGCTCGAAGTACACGCTGGCGAGAGCCCCTGGCCGAGGAGGATCCAGAGACCATACCGCGGTGGAGAAGCCGGGAACGTCCTGACAATCGAGCGAGCCTGCGGCGGCCACACTGACGAGACTCGATACCTGCCATCCTGTCTCCCTGGAAAAGACCAGCACCGAATCCTTGTCGGGATCCGGCGAGCGATACCCGGAAGTGGCCACTCCCCAACCCTCATCGGGTTGCGTCCGGCAGGCGAAGCCGATACCGCGGAACGCGCGAAGCGCCAGTACGCCGGCATCAACGGCCCAGTCCGTTCGTGCCTGGCCATGGCCGACCTCGGTCACAAGCAGATGGTGGATCAGACGGTTTTCGTCCAGGATGCGTGCCTCGTCCACAATGCGGGTTGCGGTCGCGCTCTGAACTGCGGTGACCCACCAGGAGACCTGGATGATCAATAGAAGGAGTGTGCCTGCCACCACGGCTTCCGTGACCGCGAATCCGGTGTTCCCACACGAGGGGCGCCTCATTGCAGGCAGTTTCACTGAACAACCGCGTGCGTCAGAAACCGCATGACGACCGGCTCTGGCAATGCGATGTGGTCCAGCTGTACCCATGCTTCGCTACCCGGGTCTCGCGGGACACTCCAGGTCAACCTCCCCGAAGGAAGGTCTCGGTGCCCGGAAACCGGCCCGCCACCGACGCGGGCCGAGTCGGCAAAGCTCTGCAGCGCTGCCTGGGCCTCATCCAGGGCTCTTGCGCGGACCAGCGTCCGAGCCGCGGCGGCGGTGAGGGACGAAACGCCAACCACTCCCAGGCCTACGATCGCAACCGCCACCACCAATTCGGCAAGTGATGTTCCCGCGCGGTTCATCGGCGCGACACCCTGCCAAGGGACGAGATCACGAGTGCCCTCTCCTGCCCGGCCTTGCTGAAGCGCAGGCTCTGACTGGCCACCCAGCCGAGTCCGACGGGGCCATAGCGTACGCGACTTGTGGCTCTACCCCTGCTCAGGCGCAGGGTCACTCCGCCGGGCCCGAGATCGGCGGCCGCGACTGTGTCCCCAGTAGCGGAAATCACTCGGCCCCAGGGAGGATCGGACACAAGCTCCACCGTGGCGCTACCGTCCCGAACCGCGGCCCAGCGTGCCGCGGTGAAGAGCCGAGCCGCATCCTCCTGCGCCCGTGTAAGATCGAATGTCGCCCGCAGCCGGGACGCCGAAGTCGCGACGGGAGGCGCCAGCGCCGCAACGATCGCCAGTGCCACCGCAACCTCGATGAGCGAGTAGCCCGCCCGCCCTGCCGGACTCCCGATGCAGGCCGCTACTGAGTACATGCGATCTGCCCCTCCACCTGAGGTGTCGCGGATCCGATCGTCGGCGCGGTCGCGTCGCCGTAGTAGATGGCGCAACCCTCGTCCGTCTCGAGGGCAGTGTGCGTAACCGTCGCCGACCATCCGGCGGCAGTGGCTGCAGCAGTGACGGCAACGGCCTCGGAGGCCACGAATTCGAGGGTGGTCAAGTCGTCGCTGTATTCGTAGTTGGTGGCGTAGTACAGCTCCTGTTGGGCCGCGAGGTTCCTCAGATCGGATTTCATCGCAGCGAAGTAGGCCAGTTCACGGGTTGCCGAGAACTGTGGGATCGCAATGGCGGCGAGGATGCCGATGATGACCAGGACGATCAGTAGCTCGATGAGTGTAAAGCCTTGTTTTCCAGTCATTGGGATAACTCCATCAGAGTTGATTGTTGCACCGGACCAGCTCATGGCCCCTTGGTCGCGGAACCAACATCGGAAATCGACGCCCGCGATCGACGGAAGAACCGGGTGGCATTCAACCACGCGGGAAGATCAGGGATTGGAATGGGCGCTGGAATAGCTCGATGGGACAGATTTCGCCGCAGCCTCGCGCTACGTCCTCAAGCAGCGTCGGCTACCGGGATGCCGACGCGGGAACCCTGTGGGTCAGTCGGCCAACCAGGCTGCGGGACCGCCCGTCCATGGCCTTGCCCGGGGGGGCAGCAGGTTGCTCCGCAGGATGAACCAGATCGCCGACACCCCGTCCTTCCATCCGATCTTCTTGCCCTCGGCGTAGGAGCGACTCGAGTAGCTGATCGGGAGCTCCACGAGGCGGGCCCTCGCCTGGGCCAGACGGGCCGTGATCTCCGGTTCGATGCCGAATCGGTCGACCGTGAGCGGCAGGGACTGCAGCACATCGGTCCGGACCATCTTCTGGCAGGTTTCCATATCGGTCACGCGAAGCCCGGTCAGGACATTGCTCAGAAAGGTCAGGAACTTGTTGCCGAGCATGTGCCAGTAGAAGACCACCCTGATGGATTTGTCGAGACCCAGGAAGCGCGAGCCGTACACCGCATCGGCCCTGCCTTCGGCAATCGGTGCCAGCAGCCTGGGAATCTCACCCGGGTCGTACTCGAGATCGGCATCCTGCACGACGACCACGTCTCCGGCGGCCCGGCCAAACCCCGTGCGCAACGAGGCCCCCTTGCCCCGATTGCCGTCGTGCATGAACAGCCCGTCGATCAGCCCCCGGTCCTTCAACCGGGACAGGATCTCGCGCGTGCCGTCCGTCGAGCCGTCGTCCACAACGATCACTTCCTTGGCGACGGGAACCGCAGCTACGCGCCTGAGCAGCGTCTCGACCGTGGCAGCCTCGTTGTACGCGGGAATGACGACCGAGACCGTGATCTCCGCGTGCTCGCGGCGCTGGCGTCCCCCTGGCGGGTTGTCGGGCACCGGCGAATCGCCTCGGGTTCGAGTCCGGCCCCGACCTGAACCGGTCCTACTGCGGGGTCGTCCGGGCGACCTGAAGCAGCTGCCCGGCGTAGATGCGAGAACCTCTCAGGTTGTTGGCCGACTTGAGACGATCGACCGTCGTCCCGTACGTCCGCGCGATCTCCCACAGCGAATCGCCCGAACGGACCCTGTACCTGATTACCTCGGGCTGCGGCGGATTCGCCGGGAGCAGAGCCTCCGCCACCCGTGTGTCCGCGGCCCGCTCGCCCGCTTCCCGGAGTTGATCCACATAGGTGGCGTACTCGTGCGTATACACCGCGATATGGTAGTGGGGCGGCCTGCGCTCGCGCGTCGCTTCCAGTGCGCCCCGGCTCTCGAGGTGCAGGAGGACATCCTCGAGCCAGGCACGGCACGCGCGCGAGTTGCTTCTCCGCAGGTCCACCGCCATGCCTCTGGGATGCACCGAGTACCTGGAAGAATTGGGCGGCTGACGATCGAGCGACCGGGTGAGGCTGGTCACGACCAACTGTTCGCCGCATGCGCTTCGGTACTGCCGGGAGAGGCGTTCTACAAACAGCTTTACTTGCGGGCGCGCGTAGGGAAAGGAGACCTCGTCGTCGATCGCGTAGTTGGCGTTGCCCGCGAGCGGCACCAGCAACCCCAGTTCCACGAAGCGGTTGACGTGGGCCGCGTTTCTCAGGGGAGTGTAGTCGTATGCTTCGGCCTTCGCGTACTGTTCCTGCATCACCCGCCGACCGCCGGAGAGACTTTGTGCGGCCAGGTCACCCGCCCAGCCGACCGCAACCGCTGCGAGCACGGCCCCGCCGCATGCGCTCGTCCGGAACGGGTTCACGCCCACCCTCAACGGTTTGATGTTCGATCGCAACAGCTTAGCGCCCAAGGCCGCCCCTCCTGCAACCATGTCAGCGGTTCCATGCACTCTGTAAACATATGTGTGCACGTCCCAAGACTGCCGCCACAATTATAACAGAAAACACTGCGGCGGTGCATGCTGACCCGCAAACGGCGGACGATCACCCGGCTGAGGCGTGGTTCTCCGCCACCACCGTCCAGTCGATCACGTTCCAGAAGGCGGACACGTAGTCGGGCCGGCGATTCTGGTAGTTCAGGTAGTACGCGTGCTCCCAGACATCGATACCCAGCAGCGGCGTCTTCCCATCCATGATGGGCGTGTCCTGGTTGGCCGTCGACACGACTTCGAGCGCGCCCCCGTCTCCCGCCGCCAGCCATCCCCAGCCCGAGCCGAAGCGACCTACGGCCGCCGCCGCGAATTGCTGCTGAAAGTCCGCGAAGCTGCCGAACGCGGCATCGATCGCCGCCGCCAGGGCCCCGCTTGGCGCCCCTGCCCCACCGGGGGTCATGATGCGCCAGAAGAAGTTGTGGTTGACGAAACCGCCGCCGTTGTTGCGCACGGCGCCGCGGATCGCCGCGGGCAGCGCCGAGAGGTCGGCGACGAGCTCCTCGGCGGACATCCCGTGCAGATCCGGGTGCCCCGCGAGCGCCGCGTTCAGGTTCGCGGTGTAGGCTGCGTGATGCCGGCCGTGGTGAATCTCCATCGTGCGGGCATCGATGTGCGGCTCGAGCGCATCGTGAGGATATGCCAGATCGGGAAGCTGGAAGGGGTAGGCCATCTGTTGGGTCTCCTGAGAGTGATTACCTTGCTGGCGGCCCGTACCATGACGTGCCGGAGGTAGAACGTTGTCCAAAGACCGGATGCCCCCGCAAGGCTCCAGGAGGATTCTCCTGGTGGACTGCGACAGCTTCTTCGTCCAGGTGGCGCGCCTGGAGGATCCGGAGGGTGCGGGCAGGCACCCGCTGCTGCTGGTCGGCGGGCGCAGCAACCGAGGCGTCATCACCTCCGCTTCCTACGCCGTGCGGGACTACGGAGTGCGTTCCGGGATGCCGACGGCCCAGGCGTTGAAGCTGTGTCCCGAAGCGCTGGTCGTGCCGGTTCCGCGCGGCGCGGTGACGGAACGGAGCCGAGCCGTGCGGGCTGTGCTGGCGGAACTCGCACCGGTTGTGCAGGCCGCGTCCATCGACGAGTTCTACCTCGATTTGACCGGAACCGAGCGGATGCTGAGGGGCGAGGAGTTGGCCGCGACGGCCGACCGCATCCGCTACGAGGTGAAGGTCCGAACCGAAGTCGCCGTATCGCTGGGCGGAGGGACCCAGCGGATCGTGGCCAAGGTGGCGACCCGGGTCGCCAAGCCGAACGGCGTCCATGTGGTGCCGCCGGGCGGGGAAGCCGCCTTCATGTTGCGCTTTCGTCTGTCGGATCTCCCCGGGATCGGTCCGGCCTTTCTCAGGCAGTTGTCCGCCAAGGGGCTCCGCACCGTCGCCGAAGCCGCCTCCGTCGAGCGTGAATGGCTGACGCGCTGGTTCGGGCCCGGGCGCGGCGCCTGGCTCTGGGAGCGGGTCCGGGGGATCGACGCGAGCGAGGTCGACGCCCGCGATCGACGCAAATCCATCAGCTCGGAGCGCACCTTCTTCACCGACATCGACGATGACGACGAACTGGAGCGGCGCCTCCTGCAGCTGAGTTGCGGCGTGGGAAGCCAGTTGCGCGGCAAGGAACTGCGGGCACGCACGGTGACCGTCAAGCTTCGTGACCACGACTTCACCACGCGGCAGTCCGGCAGCACCCAGCCCGAGGGTCTGGAGACCGACCGTGCGATCTTCACCGTGGCCCTGTCGCTCCTCCACAACCTGCGATACCGGCGGCGCACCGGAGCGCGGCTGCTCGGAGTCGGCGTCTCCAATCTGGTGCGGCAGGCGCCGACCCGGCAGGGCGACCTCTTCGGGGAACGCGCGGCGCTCGAGAGCGAGCGCGACCGGGTCATCGCACGCGCCGTGGACCGGATCCACGACCGCTTCGGCCACGACGCCCTTCGGCCGGCGCGGATCATCCCCGAGCCCGGCGACTCGCCCGTGAAGCCCCGGAAGAAACCGGCCTCCGGGCCCGGCCGGCCAGCCCCCGACTAGCCCCCCGGTCAGCTCTCCCAGGGCCTCCGCTCGAAGTAGTCGCGCGTCATCTCGACGACCTTGGGCGCGAGCAGCCCCAGCGCGATCAGATTCGGCCAGATCACGATCGCGAGGAGCACGTCGCCCATCGCCCAGATCACGCCCAGGGGCAGCACCGCGCCGATGAAGTGCATGATGACGAAGAGCATCTTGTACGGGATGACGGCCTTGGCGCCAAAGAGGTAGTTGGCGCAGCGGTCGCCGTAGTAGCTCCAGGCGATCGCGGTGGAGATCGCGAAGAGCAGCACCGCGAGCACGACGATGTAGTGTCCCCAGTCGCCCAGCGGAGAGAGCCCGCGCCTGAAGGCCGCCATGGTCAGCGGGGCCCCGCTCTCCACGGCCATCCCGTAGAGCGACGTATACGTCTGGCCATCGTCTCCGGTGGCCGTGCCCGCCGCCGGATCGACCACGCCGCTGAACGGACGAGTCTGCCCCTCATCCACAAAAAGCCGCTCCACGGGAACCTCGTGCCAGGACAGCTGCGGGTCGGTGGGTCCGCTGTCGGCGTGGCGGCCATCATCGATGCGGATCGGCAGGTCGGAGCTTACGTCGAGATACCCGCCGTCCACCTGGACCGCGCGGTACATGAGGTCGCCGCCGCTCAGGGTGATCTCGGTCTCGAAGCGGTCGCTCCAGACGCCCGTCATGATGATCAGCAGCCCGGTCATGGTGCAGATGATGATGGTGTCGATGAACGGCTCGAGGAGGGCGACCACGCCCTCGGAGACCGGCTCGTCGGTCTTGGCCGCCGAGTGGGCGATCGGGGCGGACCCCTGCCCCGCCTCGTTCGAGAAGAGGCCCCTGCGAACGCCCCACATCAGCGTCACCAGGAAGGCGCCCACGCCCGTTCCCGCGACCCCCGCCGACGGATTGAAGGCCTCGCGGAAGATGAGCCCGAAGGTCGGGAACACATCCGCCGCGTTGAGCGCGATGATCAGGAGCGCACCCGCCACGTAGATCAACGCCATCACCGGTGCGAGCACCGCGGTCACCCTCCCGATCCGGGAGATTCCACCCAGGATGACCGCCGCCACGACCCCGGATGTCACCAGTCCGCTGATCCACGGCGCGATGCCGAACTGGGTTTCCAGATTGTCGGCAACCGTGTTCGCCTGGATGCCGTTGCCGGTCATGAAGGCGGTGATCCCCAGGATGAAGGCGAAGAAGATCGCCATCCACTTCCACTTCGGCCCCAGCCCGCGCTCGATGTAGTACATGGGTCCGCCCGACACCGTGCCCGCCCATTCGCCCTCGTGCTCCTGCACGCGATACTTCTGGGCGAGGGTGACCTCGGAGTACTTGGTCGCCATGCCGAGTCCCGCGGTGACCCACATCCAGAAAAGGGCGCCGGGCCCGCCCCAATGGATGGCCAGAGCCACGCCGGCGATGTTCCCGATGCCGACCGTCGCCGACAGCGCGGTCGTCAGCGCCTGGAAGTGGGTGACATCGCCTTCGTCCTCCGGGTTGTCGTACTTGCCCGAGGCAACCGCGATCCCGTGCCCCAGGCGCGAGATCTGCACGAAGCCCAGCCGCAGCGTGAGATAGAACCCGATCCCCAGGAGGATCATCACCATGTAGGGGACCTTCTCACCACCAACCGAGATGCCTGCCTCGACGACGTAGGTGGTCAGGAAATCGGTGATCTGCTGGATGAAGTCCATGACATGGGGCTCCTTTGGATGACTCTCGGCCGATCCTTGGCGGATGTGGCGATGGCGCCGGGCAAACTACGGTCACCCCCGCGTTGGAAACAACCGCCGCGAGGCCGGGCCGGTGTGAAGTCTATCCCGGGGGACCCGAATCCCCGGCGGCTCTCAGGAAGCGCCGGCACAGCTGGGCGACCCGGTATTGGTCGTCGACTTCGGCCTTTGCGAGGATCGCCCGAATGTGGGGAACGAGCCGCGCCTCGCCCCAGCGGCGACCCGTGGCGGACTCCGCGCCCCGGGTGTCCCCCTCATCCGCGCCCGTGATCAGCGCCCACGCGCATGCTTCCTCGTAGTAGTCGCTGCCGGGGTCGGGGAGCCGGTAATCCGGAGGCAGCTCGTCGCGATCTTCCTTCACAAATGCTCTGGACATGCCCGCAATCTGGAATCCGGCGGCTCTCGTGCCAATGGTCGCTACCGCATCGGCACCCCCTCAACCCACCAGGTTGATCATGTCGAAAACGGGGAGGTACATCGCCACGATCATCCCCCCGACCACCACGCCGAGCACGACGATCATCACCGGCTCCACCGCCGCGATGAGCACGTCGAGGGCGGCATCGACCTCCTGATCGTAGAAATCGGCGATGTGCCTGAGCATCTCGTCCAGCGCGCCCGTCTGCTCGCCGACCTCCACCATTCGCACCACCATGGGGGTGAAGGCTCCCGACTCCTGCAGCGGCCCCGCGATGGTGGCCCCCGCCGCGATCGACGCCCGCGATTTCATTACGGCATCGTGAATCACCTGGTTGCCCGCCGTTCTCGCGGTGATGTCGAGGCCGTCGAGAATCGACACCCCGGATGCGACCAGTGTCGCCAGCGTGCGCGTGAAACGGGCCACTCCCGCCTTCCGCAGCAGATCGCCCAGCACCGGAACACCCAGAAGCAGGCGATCGATCACAAGCCGGCCACGGCGTCGCCTGCGAATGCGTGTCAGGATCAATGCGGCGCCCATGGCGAGCGCCGGCAGAGCCCACCAATACCGCTGGACCATGGCCGAAGCGCCGATCACCAGGCGCGTCGGGCCGGGCAGCGGCGCTCCAGCGGCCGCAAACATGGTTTCGAAGGTCGGGATCACGAATGCGAGAAGGATCGCGACTGCGGGAATCGTGATCGCGAGTATCATGGCCGGGTACATCATGGCCGCACGGACCTTCCGCCCGAGCGTGTGGTTCTTTTCCAGAAACCCCGAGAGGCGCCCGAGGATCGTATCCAGGGCGCCAGCGGCCTCGCCCGCCGCAATCATGTTTGCGCTGAGTTCCGAAAAGACCCTCGGGTGGCGGCGAATGGCGTCTGCCAGCGCATGACCGGACTGGACATCGTGAATGACCTGCCGGATCACCTCGCGAAACGCCTTGTTGTCCGTCTGGCGGGCCAGAATGCCGAGACTCGCTACCAATGGCAGTCCGGCCTCGATCATGGTGGCGAACAAACGGACGAAGACCGCCACTTCCCGCCGCGAGACGCGCTTCAATCCGACCACCCCCCGTCGACCCCGTCAAGACTCTCCGGCGCCGGTTCTCCAACGGCACGGAGAAGTTCCGATGGATCTCCGCTGCGCTGAAGGGCGGCTTCCAGGGTCACTTCGCCGTTCAGGTAGAGCCTCGCGAGCGAATCGTTCATGGTGTGCATTCCGTAGCGCCGTCCGGCCTGCATGAGGGAGCGGATCTGGTGAACCTTGTCGTCCCGGATCACCGCCCGGATCGCGGCGGTGCAGACCATCACCTCGGTCGCCACCAGACGGCCCCGACCTTTCGCCCGGGGGATGAGGAGCTGGGTCACCACACCTTCCAGCACGGAGGCCAACTGGGCACGGACGCGGGATTGACGCTCCGATCGGAAGGCCGAGACCACGCGGTTCACCGATTCGGATGCCGAATTGGTGTGCAACGTCGAAAGGACGAGATGGCCCGTCTCGGCGATGGTGAGCGCCGCGTCCATCGTTTCCGGATCCCGCATCTCGCCGATGAGGATCACGTCCGGATCCTGCCGCAGCGCGTGTCTGAGAGCCACGGCAAAGCTCACGGTGTCGGTGCCGACCTCGCGCTGGTTCACCACGCAGCGGCGGTGCGGATGAAGGAACTCCACCGGATCCTCGATAGTGAGTATGTGCCCGCGCCGCCGCCGGTTGATCTGGTCCACCATGGCCGCAAGCGTTGTCGATTTGCCCGACCCGGTCGGACCGGTGACCAGCACAAGCCCTCGCGGCCGGTTCGTGAGTCGGTGGAGAATTGGGGGGAGTCCGAGTACGTCGAGGGAAGCCGCTTGCCGGGGCACATGGCGTACCGACATCCCCACGCCACCACCGCTTCGGAAGCAATTGCCGCGAAAGCGCGCCAACTCCGGAACGCCGAAGGAGAAGTCCAGTTCGCTGTCGGCGGCGAACCGGCGCCTCTGGCCCTCGCTGAGCACCGATTGGGCGAGGCCCGAGGTCTCGGACGCGTCGAGGATCCCCCACCCTTCCACATCGACCAGGGAGCCGTCTATCCTCATCCGGGGTGGGGCGCCGACCGTCAAATGCAGATCCGACGCGCCTCGGCGAACCATCTCCGCCAGCAAGGGTCTCAGCCCGTCTCGCCGCCGCTCCACGGGGGGGACGCTCATTGGCGCACCGTGACCAGCGGAGCAAGCCGCTCAAGGGTCCGGGGCCCGATTCCCGATACCCGGATCAAGTCCTCCGGCGTGCGAAAGGGCCCGTTCTCCTCGCGATACGCGACGATGCGATCGGCCGTCACCGGACCGATGCCGGGAAGCTGCCGCAATTCCGAGACCGTTGCGCGATTGAGGTTCACGGGAGCGCCGGAGAGCGCCGCGGCTGGAGTTGGCGAGGCACGAGCACCTGTGGAGGCACGGACGCTGCCCCCGGCTCCTGCGGCCAACCGCAGGAAGGGCCTCAGCCGCTCGATCGAAGCCGGACCGATCCCGGGTACCCGAACAAGTTCCTCGACGCCGCCAAATGGGCCATTCTCTTCGCGTTCCTGAACGATTCGGGCCGCACGGGCCGCCCCCACCCCGGGCAACCGGTCCAGCTCCTCCTCGCCAGCGATGTTGGGGTCGATCGTTTCGCCCGGCTCGAATGGCCGGCTCCTTCGCTCCCTGTCCTCGATTGCGGAGTCGCCGGCCGCTACCAGACTGTCCGCAATCGAGTCCCGTCCGGCCAGCGGCGCCTCCGCCGGAGGAGGGGCTGCCAGAAAGCGGATCAGCGCAGCAACTGCCAGAAGCAGACCGGCCCGGGTCATGCTCTTTCGTTCTCGGTCCGTCACACGCGGCCTCCCGTGCCTGTTCGCGATCGCCCCACCCCTTTCGGAGGGCGCGGACACTCACACTGCACCCCCCGCGCGGGCACTTCCATGGCTGGATGGGACTATCGCGCCGGCCGGCCGCGGGACAGCAGATCCGAAGTCAGCAGGAACCGCCCGAAGACGTTGAGCTGGAACTGGGTCGACCCCGCGCGAAGTCCGACAAAGGAGCGACGGTCCAGATACCGGACCCGGATGCCGAGCTGGAAATCGCGCACCGACGAGTCGACCGAAAGGGACGCGTCCCGTTCCAGCTGGTCGATGAAGGCGACGCAAGCGTTGTCGAAGCTCGCGATCCGGCATTGAACCTCGTCGAGGTACCGCAGGTTCAGGGTCAGGCGGAGCGGTGCCCCCCGTTCGCGAAAGGCTCTGAGCGGTGATCGGAACCGTGCCGAGGCGAGGAGGGAATGCGCGTTGGCCACCCTCCGGGTATCGCCGGTGGGATCGTGGCTCTCACCCCGGTTCGCCCGGCCCTGATAGCTGAGCGTCAGCCCCCTTGCAAGGGCCAGCGTTACCGACAGCGGAATCTCGCGGTCCTCGCGGAAGCGATCCTGCAGGGTCCCGGCGCCGAAATCCAGGCTGCGCTCCTCCCGCCGGAAGCCGGAACTCACCGAAAGCCGCTCGACGGCGGCCGAAAGGAACCCCGGTAGGGGAACATCGCCGATGGACGCGTCCAAATCGGGCCAGACGCGGCGCGTGCCCGTCCTGTCGGAGCGCGTGTCCAGCGTCTCGTTCAATGAGCGGTCGTAGCCGAGGCGCAGGTTGGCGGAGCCGGGAAAGCGCATCCCGCCCCGCACATTCACCCGGTCGCGCTCGCTGAGCGTCGAGGCCGAATCGGGACCGATCATGAGAAAGTCCTCGCGTCCGCCCCAGCCAAGTTCATACACGGCTCCCGGATCCACCGCGTCGCGGTTGAACCGCGATGTCACGCCACTGGAATAGGTGATCGAGAGCGGATCGAACGCCCGCGTCCACCACCTCTCCGCATCGCTCCCGCCGCCAGCCAGCCCCATCCGCCCGGGGTCCAGCGAAAAAGCCGCCGTGAGATTGCGCTGCCCGTCCACGTTGCGAAGCAGCACGAGGGCCGTGTCGAGCGGCGTGTTGCGGGTCTCGACCAGGTCGGAGTTGCGCTCCGACAGGTAGATCGTCGTCACCTCGACGCTGGTCCGGGCCCAGTCCGACAGCCGCGGCTGAAGCGCCAGCCGGGTTCGCAGGTGCCGGTCCACCTCCCAGCCGAGGTCCACGCCGCCGACCAGCCTTCGTTCGGCGGCCAGGAGTTCGCGCGTGGCCGGGTCGGTCGCGAGCCGCTCCACCTCCAGCAGGTCGCGCCCGCTCAGCAGGTCCGCCTGCGCGGTCAGGGACTCGACCGGGCGGAATGCCACGCGCGCCGTCCCGCTCACCAGCTTGCGAGGAGCCTGCTTGGCCGTCACCAGGGAGTCCTCGGCGGTCCGGATGATCCGGTCGAAGCGAAGTATGCCGAGTTCGCGACTGAGGAGTTCGCTCTCGAACGCGAAGGTCTCCGGGGTCCAGCGGAGCCGCGCTCCGGCGATTCGATCTTCCAGGAACGAGGGCAGGATCGCGCGCAGGAGCGAACCCACACGCCCCGGGAAGATGGCGAAGTCGCGGCGGGGAGGACTCAGGCCGTAGCCCACGAAGGCGTCCAGCCCGTCCCCGTCGCTCTCCGTCGTAATCGTCTTCAGCGACGATCGAACCAGTCCCGCCCTCAAATCGAAGCCTTCCAGGAAGGTGTCCCAGAAGCCGCCCTGGTCGGGCGTGCGCCGACGGAGCGACATGTCCACACGAGTACGGTTGAAGCCCGGCTCGCGCAGCCCCTCGAGCCGATCCGCGCGGACATCGCTCCGTCCAATGAAGATGGGTGCCTGGCTCTCCCTCTCGTAGCTGAGCGACAGCGGCGCCTCGATACCCCAGTCCTCCGGAGCCAGCCGGTCCAGGTGCAATGTGGTCCGGACATCGAGCGTCCGGTCGTTCTGGAAGGTCGGAGCGGCCCGCAGCTGCCGGAAGTACCCGCCCCGGCTGCGGAAGGACGCGCGGGACTGGAGGAACTCCCCCCCCCGCACCTCGGCATCGAGGGCCGACACCATCCCGGCGTCGCGGATGCTGCGCGAGAGGCGGAACTCATCCACCCACACCTCGCCGGACACCGGCATCCCGCTCTCGTTGGCGACCCCGAGACTGATCTCGCGTACCGACGCCAGGTTGGGCGCCCGGCCCCGGTCCTGCAGCACCACTGCATGCGTCGAGTCCGCAGACCAGAGAACCAGCGGAGGATCCCCCGGCAGCCGCGGCTCCAGAATCAGCTGCTCCTCCGCGCGCCGACGAAGCTGAAGCCAATCCTCAAAGGCGATCACCACCTCCGGCAACCAGTCCTCCTCCGTCACCGAGCCGGGGGAATCGGCCCGGTCCAGGCGGGTCCGGTACATGTAGAAGTTCCGGTCGTCGGTTCCGATCTTGACGAAAAAGTACGCGGGGACGTGCAGCCCGAAGTCACCTCCGGCCGCCACCGCCCACAGTCTCGCCTCGCGGTAGGAGAGGAAGTCCCGGGGCCGTTGGGGGAATCGGTTGTACACCTCCACGCGGTCACCGGGCAGAACATCCTCGAAGCCGATGGAGAGCGAGCGCTCGTTGAACTCGATCCCCTGCCCGCCGAATGCCAGCGTGGGATCGTCGAGCTGCTCGATGACGCCGGGCGGGGAGACATAGCTGTCGCCGGCCGTCACTCGCGAGACCGGCCCGACCTCCACCCTGCCCTGAATGGAGGTGGTGTCCCCGCCGAGCCCCGCAAGCACCCCGGTCAGGGAACGCTTGATCCAGGTCGAACCGATGATGCCCATGCGGGTCAGAACGAAGGAATCGTTGCGCTTGCCCGTGACCGTCAGACGAAGGTGGCGCACGGCGCGCAGCTCCGCTTCGGTGATCGCGCCTCCGACGTCGACCCCCGAGGGATCGCGCAGCGGAACCCGATAGAGACGGAACGAGGTGCCCGTTTCGTGCTGGTCGCGCACCAGATAGCGCGATGCGCCGTCGAGGCGGATCACGAAGCGGCGGTAGCGCTCCAGGGTGTCCAGGTTCCCGTCTTCGTCCAGATCCTCGGTATCCGGCCTGCCATTGCCGCGGGTGCAGTTGGCGTTCGGATCCCCCAGAGGATAGACCCGCCCCCGCTCGGCGAAGCAGTCCTCGTCCCACACGCCCCTCCCGTCCGCGTCCGTTCCCCAGACCTCGCCCCGCCGGGGGTCGGCCTCCTGATCCAGGATCCCCTGTCCCCAGGGAATGTGTGTGACCGGCTTCACCCCGCTGGCCGCGCCGGTGGTATCCACGAAGAATGCGTCCTCGCTCACGATCCCGAGATCCAGGACCAGGGTGAGGAATTCCCCGCCACGCGCGTAGAACTCGATGAAGTCGCTCTTTGTAAGGTCCGATCCGGTCGGGCTGAGCACGGTCGTGATCGACGACCAGCCACCCTGTCCCACCTCGTCGCCGCTTTCGGGCCGGAACTGGACGAAGAGCCCGGGATCTCGGAGCGCGCTCCCGGTGACCCGGATCTGCTGGTCGACCTCCGTGCTGGGGTTGAAGCCCTGAAAGACCCCCAGGCTGTCGCCGCTGGCGCTCTCGCGCACCCAGGTGTGCTGCCACGTCAGCGCCGCCACGCTGCTTTCCGCAAGCACCGGCGGAAGCGCGTCCTCCGCCCCGTCCCTGAATGCCGGCCGGCTCCCGCGGCGCCAGTCGTGGCCCTGCACCGACAGCGGGCGCGCGTTCAGCCCGTCGTAGTCGTCGATGTACACGTCGCCCTGCGTGTTGGGGTCCGGGAGCGAAACCGCCGCCTCACCCGAGAAGTGGATCGACGACGGGCCGCCCGGATCCAGCCCCGGAATCGCGTCCAGCACGCTCGTCAGCAGGGGCGCATCCAGGTCCAGGTTCGCGTTGACGCCGCCCAGCCCCACCGCCCCCGCCTCCACGCCCAGCTGCGGCCGCCGCACCAGCTCGTCCTCGGTCTGGTACAGCCCGATCAGGTCGACGGCCCCGTAGTCCCCCATGTCGTAGCGCGCGTTCAGCCCGAAGACCGACGACGGGGCCACCTGGAAGAAGCTGCGCTGCTGCCACGAGATCTCGAGGAAGCGGCCCGGATTGGTCGCGAGCAGGGCGTCGGCGTCGATGAGCGTCAGCTGTCCCAGATCGTAGTCGATCAGGTAGTCCGCCCCGCGGATCAGCGGCCGCCCCTCCAGGGTCACGCGCTCGGTCCCCTCCCGGATTCCCACGGTCCCGAGCACGAAGGTCGACACCAGCCCCTCTCCCTGTACTTCGTAGGACAGGTTCAGCCGGAAGACGCCGCCGTTCTCGCGCTCGAAGGGATCGGCATCCCGGTAGATGCGCTCATTGCGGTTGGCGCCCAGGATACGGCGCGCTTCCACGGAGTCGACCGGGAGGCTGCGCAGCGGCGCCGGGTCCGCGAAGGGCTCCAGGGTCGGGAAGACGATGAAGGTGCCCGAGACCGGGGGCTGGTCGTCGAAGGAGTCCAGCGCGGGCCGGTAGATCTGCGACGGGTCGAGGCGGTCCACCGGCGATTCCTCGTCGAGCCCGAAGAGACGCAGGTAGGTGAGGTCGTCGCCGTTGGGCCTGCGGGCGAAGGTGCGGCCGGCGCTCTCCTCGCCGAGCGAGATCGTGAGTTCCACCGACCCCGGCTCGACGTCTCCGGAGGACGAGACCCGGTAGATCTGGTGCATCTCGCTCCGCCAAGTGGGCCGCCCGGGCTGGTGCTGCGCAGACGTCGCCTTCAGCAGCTTCAGACTCGGCCGGCCGCCCGCCAGGTACGTCCGCTCGGGGTTGTACGTCCCGATCGTGTCGCCCGATTCGGTGATGTAGGTGACCGCAAGCGCCTCGCCGGCGCCCAGCGGCACCCGGAGGGCAAGCCACAGCCCGCTCGGGTGAATCACGTAGTCCTGCCCCGGCTGCAGATACCGGAACCACGCCGACTCGCTGACGGTGTCGGCCCCGCTCCCGGCAAAGGCGTCCGCCTGGATATAGCCTTCCACCTGCTGCCTCGCGTACAGGTCGATCTCCGACCGGTAGAGCTGGATCGGCTCGCGTCCGGGAGTCACGCTCGCGGGCGCGTCGGCGCGGGTGAGCGCGAGCGCATCAACGTGCGGGTAGTCTCGGAACGCAGAGGGATCGAACAGAAAGAAGAACTGCCCGTCGACGTAGTCGGCGTCGTCCAGCACCAGCGTGTCGGTGCGTGCGTAGCCGCGCCCGGCCCCCTCGAGCCGGAACCGCCGCGAGTTGACCTCCCCGCTCTGCTGGGCCCACACGGAGCGGATGTCGACGGGACCAGCCTGCAGCGCCGCCTGAAAGCCGAAGTTGCCCGCGGGCACCGCCTCGGCGAGGAAGCGCGAAGGGGGGAGGGCGAAGTCGACGTCGCCCACGTCGAAGCGCTGCAGGAATTCGCCGGGCAGCCCCTGGTAGCGGATGTTGACCCGGTTGGCGCCTTCGAATTCGCGGGTCTGGTCGTAGTCGACGTCCACGCGCACGCGCTCCGCGATGGACCCGTCGGCGTTGGCAATGAACTGGATGTCGGGCGAGAGCCGGGGCAGCAGCGACAGCTCGCACGTCACCTGCACCACCTCGTCGCAGGGCCGGTACCGGGTCCAGTCGCTTCCCAGCTGGCCCGTCGCCCGCAGCGAGAAGCCCAGGTCGGCGAATTCGTTCCGGAAGCGCGTGTCCAGCGCCGCGCGGCGGTCCGGGCTCGCCCTGGAGCGCGGATCGGGGAGGTTGCCGTAGTGGATGGTGCGCCCCAGCGTCCCGAAGCGCAGCAGGGGGTTGACCGCCCAGTCGGGGGGTGTGGAGGGGGGGAGGGCGAAGGTGGCCGAATCGGCGGCCGGGCCCACGCCAGACGGGTCCAACGTCGGATCCGGCGTCGCGAGCACAGGGCCGAAACGAGTCACTGCAACGAAAGCCAGCCCCACGCGCACGACCGGGGCGGGCGGCACCGGAGGCGACAGCAGCGGCCGCGGCGGTCCGCGCAGCTCCGGCATCACCCACAGGGCCGTGTCCACGAACGGGGGCGGCACCTGCGCGACCTGGGCTCCTACCCCGGATGTTCCGCACAGCATCGCAAGGGCCAGGACCAGGCCCGCCCGCGGGCACCCCCGTGGCCGCGGCCGCAGTCCGCACCGGATCCTTCGCCTGACACCTGTGCCCTGCCGGTGGCCGGCGTCGGAACGGTTATAATTCATGATTGACATCCGGAATCCGCGCAGCCTCCGGAATCCCTGCAACCCCGGGGAATCCCGCAACCCCGGGCGCCGGACAACCGACAGACGCACACTGGACGTCCAAGCGCACACTGGACGTCCAAGCGCACACCGGACATCCAACCGCACACGGGACATCCAGGCGGAGACTTCCACCCCACGGAGACGCGAGTTTCAGCCGGACCGAACATGACAATCCTGACCCGCTACCTGCTGCGCTCGCTCACGGGTCCATTCCTGTTCGCCTTCAGCCTGCTGACCGGGCTGCTCTTCGTGAATACGGTCGCACAGCGGCTGGAAGACCTCGTGGGCAAGGGGCTGCCCAGGGAGATCATCCTCGAGGCGCTCCTGCTGTCGCTGCCCCACACCATCGCTGTCACTCTCCCCATGGCTATCCTTCCGGCGGTTCTCTACGCCTTCAGCGAGCTGGCCTCGCACAGCGAGATCGTGGCCATGTCGAGCGGAGGGGTCCGCCCCCGCAGACTCTTTCTTCCCGTTCTGGCCTTCGGTGCCCTCCTCACCGCAGTGACGTTCGTCTTCAACGACCAGGTGCTCCCCGAGGCGAATCACCAGCTCAAGAACCTGCGCAACTCGATTCGCCAGAAGAGCCCCACCTTTCAACTCCGCGAGCAGGCGGTCAACCAGATCGAAGCCGAGAACGGCATCGGACCCTACTTCCTCGTGGCCGACGCCATCGATCAGGACTCATCGGAGCTGACCGGTGTCACCATCTATGATATGAGCCAACAGGGGGTTCGGCGCACCACCTACGCGGATCGCGGCGAGATGGAGATGAACAGTTCCTTCACCGATCTCCACCTCCGGCTCTACGACGGTCACGTCTACGAGGTGGGCAGCAACGACGTGGGGGCCTTCCACCAGATCGAGTTCCAGCGGCAGCTCCATGTGTTGCGGGGAGTGGGCGATGTCTTCGAGGATTCCGGAACCGACCAGCGCAGCGACCGCGAGATGTCGGTGCTGATGCTGATGGATGCCGAAGAAGCCAGACAGGAAGAGCTGGAGGCGGTGCGCAGCGATTCGCGGGCGCGCGCATTGGGCGCCGTCGAGCGGGCGCTCGGACGCGGTACGGCCGCCGACTCGGCACGCCTGGCGGGCCCGCCCCTGGCGAAGACGCTGGCAATCCCCGGATCGACCCAGCTCCCCTCCGACGATCTGGCCCGGATGCTGGCGACCACCGCCCGCACCAACAACGCACGCGCGGAGGCGCTCGGGAGGCAGGTCAACCAGTACCGCGTGGAAATCCACAAGAAGCTGGTGATCGCAACGGCCTGCATCATCTTCGTGATGGTCGGCGTGCCGGTGGGCATCCGTTTCCCCCAGGGCGGCGTGAGCATGGTCATCGTGGTTTCGGCGCTGGTGATCGGGATCTACCAGTGGGGCCTGACAAGCGGCGAAAAGGTGGCCGACCGGAATCTGTCCGATCCGATGTGGAGCATGTGGGCGCCGAGCGTAGTCTGGTTCGTGGCCGGAACCCTGCTGGTCTCGAGGATGGGTCGCTGGATCGCCTCCACGCGGGGCGGGGGCTGGCGCGAGATCTGGCTGGGCATCAAGAGGGTGGCGCGGCGGCGCTCCGGGAAGGCTGGAGCGGCGGCATGATCCGCACCCTGGACCGGATGGTCAGCTTCAGCTTCACCTGGCTCTTCTGCGTCTTCGTCGTCAGCGTTCCGGTCCTCTTCGTGCTGGGTGATCTCTCCGAGCGGACGGGACAGTTCCTGGACCGCGGCCTGACTGTGGCGGAAATCGCGCTCGGGTACGTCTACATGTACCCCCACTTCATGATCCTGTCGGCTCCGATCGCCGCGCTGGTGGCGGCCGTCTTCACCGTCAACTCCATGACGGTCCACCGTGAAATCATGGCGGCAAAGGCCGGGGGGATCTCCTTTCACCGGCTTGTGGCGCCCCTGTGGCCGGTCGGGGCCGTACTCACCGCGGCGGTGTTCTTCGTCGGCTCGGTGGTCCCCTCCATGAACAGGCGGGCGGCCGAGACCTTCGGAGACCGGGAGGTGCGCGGGGACTGGCGCAACAACTTCGTGCACCAGACCGAGAACAGGGAGACGCTGAGCATCCAGCAGCTCTTCGTCTCGAACCGTTCCATCGACCGGGTGCTCGTGGAGAGCAGGGACGACGACGGTTCGCTCAGGCACGTGTGGGCCAATCAGGGCCACTACTCGGAAGAGGACGGATGGACCCTCCTCGACGGCTACCTCCGCGTGATACACCCGAGCGGCAGCGAGACGTCGTACACCTTCTCTCGCTACCGCCGGCCGGGCCTTGGCGTCCCTCCCGAGGAGCTGAGGAACGATCCGCCCGACGAGGACGAGATGGGCTACGAGGAACTGGGTCGGCGCGCCGCGGCGGTGTATCGCTCGGGGGGCGATCCGAATGAACTGCTGGTGAAGCGCGACCAGAAGCTGTCGATCCCGGCTGCAACGCTCGTAGTCATGCTCTTCGGCGCTCCGCTCGCCACTACCGTCAAGAAGGGCGGCGCGGCCCTCGGTGTGGGGGTCTCCCTGGGCTCGACCATAGTCTACATCATGCTCATGCGGCTGTTCGGGGCCATCGGCGCTTCGGGCGGGCTGGATCCCTTCTGGGCGGCGTGGCTCCCCAACTTCGTCTTCCTCGCGGTCGGTATCCTGCTGCTCGCACGCGTTCGAACGTAGCGACCTCCCGGCAGGAATCATTGCTCAATAACGTAATGTAAACATTACATATTGACATGTTTGCATTACATTTCTTTTCTAACGGTCGGTGACAAACCCTGCGGCCAGCTCACCTGCGCACACTTCCTCGACCGGACCGCGCAGCCGGACCGACCAGTCGGGCCGGAGGTCGACCTCCATGTCTCCACCCTCCATCCTCACGATGGCCGGGCCGAAGGACATCAGGCCGGACTGCACCGCTGCGGCGACCGCGGCGCAGGCGGATGTACCGGAGGACGATGTCGGCCCCACTCCGCGCTCCCAGATCCTGATTCGGATCTCCCGCCCCACGGGGAGCTCCGCGAACTGGACGTTCGTCCCCTGAGGGAAGTAGTCGCTGGCCGCAATCAGCGCCCCGAAGTGCTCCACCTCACCCTGCCTCCACCCCTCGCCGAAGAGCACCGCGTGGGGATTTCCCACGGAAACCGGTACGGCCTCCAGCCCGCGTCTTGCACCCTCCGGCGACGGTAGCGCCAGAGCCATCCGTCCATCTTTCCCGACCCTGCCGGCCCGCACGAACGGCGCCCCTTTGGGGAACCCCACCTTCCCCATCTCGACCACCGCGTCATAGGTGCCGCCCGCGTCGGGACCGGACACCCTCATTCGTACGCGGTCGCCGCCCACCGTCACCGCGAACCAGTGGTCGCCCACCCGGCCCCGGCGCCGAAGGTGCACGGCGGCGATGCGCAGACCGTTCCCGCTGCGCTCGAACTCGCTCCCGTCGGGATTGAACATCCGCAGCGACGGCTCAGCCCCCTCGCTCCCGGCTTCCACCACCACGATTCCGTCCGCGCCCGGTCCACGGTGGCGGTCGCAAATCCGCCTGACCAGCCCCGGCGTAAGCCTGGGTCCGGGGCCTTCCTCGAAGACCAGGTAGTCGTTGGCGTGACCATGTGCCTTGAAGAACCCCGTCCGTATTCGCAGCGATGCACGCAACTTTCTGCCTCCTGTTCTCGTCATGTGGACTGGCGGCGAGACCGGCAAGTTGGCCGGGACTCTCGCGGCGGCCATTGAAAGTCTATCGGATGGGCCCGGGAGGGTTCGAGAACGGGAGGGGATGATGAGGTTGCGGGGAACGTTCTGGAAGCGGGTGCGCGTGTATGGGGCGGCGGCAGCGGTGGCAGGACTGGCTGGCACGCCCGCGGCCCTCCTGGGCCAGGACCCGGAGACCGATGCCGACGCGGCGAGAGGGGGCGGACGGGCCGCCCCGCCGTCGTTGCAGGCACACCGGGTTGCCGGTCCGCCGCCCACGATCGACGGGCTGCTGGACGAGGCCGACTGGGCCGCCGCCATGGTGGCCGACGGCTTCGTCGTCTTCGAGCCGAACGAGGGCGAGGAGCCCTCGCAGGCAACGGAAGCCAGGGTGCTCTACGGGGACGACGCCCTGTTCGTTGGAATCCGGGCGTTCGACACCTCGCCCGATTCGATCGTCGCGCAGCTCGCCCGTCGCGACGAGCGGCCGCACTCCGACTGGGTCGATGTGGTCATCGACAGCTATCGCGACCGTCGCACCGCATTCCGGTTCGGGGTCAACCCGGCCGGAGTCAAGTCCGACGGCTACCACTACGACGACGTCAACGAGGACGATTCCTGGGACGCCGTGTGGGAGGTGGCGACTCGCGCCGACCACGAAGGGTGGACCGCCGAGTTCCGGATCCCCTACTCCCAGCTGCGCTTCGACGGGGCGGCCCGTCAGATCTGGGGCATCAACTTCGGGCGGTTCATCGCGCGGCACCAGGAGCGAAGCCTGTGGGCCCCGATTTCACGGGGGGACGGGGCGCTGGTATCCCGCTTCGGCGACCTGGAGGGCCTGCAGAACCTGTCTCCGCCCGCGCGGGTCGAAGTGCTTCCGTATTCGCTCGTCAGGCTGCAGGCCTCGCCGGGCACAGCCGCGGATCCCTTCTACGAGGCGCGCGACTTCTCATCCACGATCGGGGCGGATGTGAAATACGGGATCACCACCGACCTGACCGTGGACATCACGATCAACCCCGACTTCGGACAGGTCGAGGCCGACCCGGCCCAGGTGAACCTGACGGCGTTCGAGACCTTCTTTCCGGAACGCCGACCCTTCTTCGTGGAAGGCTCGAACATCTTCTCCTTCCGCTTCATGGAGGGCGACGGCGACATGGCCAGCGAGGGCCTGTTCTACTCCAGACGGATCGGCAGGCCCCCCCAGAGGCGCCCGTCGGGCGCGCAGTACTCGTCGATCCCGGAGCGGACCCGCATTCTCGGAGCGGCAAAGCTGTCCGGGAAGACCCGGTCGGGCTGGTCTCTCGGGTTCCTTCACGCGCTCACCGGAAGCGAGTCCGCGCTGCGAGCCACGGCCACGGGCCCCCTCGACGACCAGGTCGTGGAGCCCGGCGCGCACTACGGCATGGCCCGGGCCACGAGGGATTTCCGGGACGGCAGGAGCGCGGTGGGCGTGATCTCCACATGGACCGCCCGGGACGGCGCCGACGCGGAGGCCCTCGCGCTGCACTCCAGGGCCTACACCTTCGGCGCGGATGCGCGCCACCGCTTCGGCGACGACCGGTTCATCGTCTCGGGCTACCTCCTGGGGTCCGCGGTGCAGGGTTCGGCGGCGGCCATTGCCCGTACGCAGCGCTCCCCGGCGCGGTACTTCCAGCGTCCCGACGCCGAACACACCGAGTTCGATCCAGCGCTCACCTCGCTGAACGGCTGGGCCGGATCGGCCACCTTCGCCAAGATCTCGGGCGGATACTGGCGTTTCGCGACCGGCGCGCTGGCGCGCTCTCCCGGCTTCGATTCGAACGACCTCGGCTTCATGCGCGAGGCCGACCTGGCGGTTCCCTTCGTATGGGTCGGATACAACCACTATCAGCCCACCACGCATCTGCAGCGCTGGAGCCTCGACTTCAACGCCTGGACGCCCTACAGCTTTGGCGGCGAGCCCTATTCGAAGGGCATGAACGTCAACGGCAGCGCTACCCTCAACAACTTCTGGCGCGGATACGCCGGCATCATGAGGGAGACGGGCGGGCTCGGCAGCGGCGCCCTGCGCGGCGGGCCGATGCTGCGATCCGACGCGGTCTGGGCCGGTTGGTTCGGGATCTCCACGGACTCCCGCAACGCGCTGCAGATCAGGGTCGGCAACAACTGGGCGGTCAGCCCCGAGACGGACTCGTGGCGATACGGGACCGACGCCTCCGTCCTCTGGAGGCCGTCCACGCAGGCGACGGTGACCGCCGGACCTTTCCTGAACCGGCAGAGCGAGGCCACGCAGTGGGTGGGGCGCTTCGACCTGGCATCGTCCGCGTACCTCTTCGGGCGCATCGACCAGACAACGGCGGGCATCACGCTCCGGGCCGACTGGACCTTCTCGCCGACCCTGTCGCTGCAGATGTACGCCCAGCCCTTCGTATCGGCGGGCCGCTATGGAGAGTTCAAGCGTGTGGACGACCCGCGGGCGGAAGAACACGAGCAGCGGTTCGCCCCCGTGCACGTCCGCGACGCCGAGGACGGGCGCTTGACAGCGGACATCGACGGGGACGGAACGGCCGAGTCGTTCCGTCACCCGGATTTCAATTTCAAGCAGTTCCGGTCCAATGTGGTGCTCCGGTGGGAATACACCCCCGGCTCCACGCTCTTCGCCGTCTGGTCGCAGGGGCGCAATCACTTCGCGCAGGACGGTGCCTTCGCCTTCGGGCGCGATCTGGGGACCCTGCTGGATCAGCACGGAGACAATGTCTTCATGCTGAAGCTCAGCTACTGGATCGGGTAGCGGACCGGGCCCGGCGACCTCGCCGACCCACTGCCGAGCCGCTTCGGATGCCGGCCCATTGCCGGTAGCCGGGCGGCTCGGCAGTTTTGCGTCATCCGCCGGGCCATTCCGCAGGGTCCGCAATCATCCATCCGCCTCGGGGGACTCGACGGAGCCAACATGAGTCCGACCACGCGCTTCCTGGCCGTCGTCAAGAACGAATGTGAAACCTGTCACCTCGTCGCGCCCGTGCTGGGCGAGATCGCGGACAATGGGCACAGCCTCACGGTGTACTGGCAGGACGACGGCGGGTTCCTGGCTCCGTTTCTCTCATCCGGGGTGATCGGCGACGCCGATCTGGAGCAGTCCTTCAGCTTGCGGATCGAGACCGTCCCAACCCTCCTCCGGCTTGAAGACGAGCGGGAGACCGACAGGATCGTGGGCTGGAATCTGTCCGAATGGCGATCGCTTACGGGCGTCGCGGATCTCGGGAATGGGCTGCCCGCGCACCAGCCCGGCTGCGGCTCCCGCTCCGTCGAGCCCGGGATGGCCGAAACGCTGCAAGTGCGTTTCGGCGAGGCCGGGATCCGTTCGCGCGCCGTCGAGCTCGGTCCCGGGACCGATCCCGTCGAAGCCTGTTACGATCGCGGGTGGACGGACGGTCTCCCCGTGGTCCCCCCCACCCCGGAGCGGATCCTGCGCATGCTCGCGGGGACGCGCCGGGACCCGAGCGACGTCGTTGGCGAGATACCGCCGGAGCTGGCGCCGTGCACCGTCGAAAAGGTCGCCGTCAACGCGGTCATGGCCGGGTGCAAGCCGGAGTACATGCCGGTCGTTCTGGCCGCGCTGGAGGCGGCGCTGGATCCCGATTTCACCCTCCATGGCGTCACCTGCAGCACCTGCTTCTCCAGCCCGGTGATCATCGTCAACGGCCCCGTGGCCGGGCGCATCGGCATGAACTCGGGGCTCAACGCGCTTGGGCAGGGCAACCGGGCCAACGCCACCATCGGCCGCGCGGTCAACCTCGTGGTGCGCAACGTCGGCGGCGGACGCCCCGGCGAGATCGACCGCGCGACGCTGGGGTCGCCGGGCAAGTACACCTTCTGCTTCGCCGAGGACGAGCGCGACGCCGCCTGGGAGCCGCTCTCCGTGTCGCGCGGGGTGCCGCCCGGACGCAGCGCGGTCACCGTGTTCGCCGGGGACGGAGTCCAGGGCGTCACCGATCAGAAGGCTCGCACTCCCGGCGAGCTGACGCGCTCCCTGGCGATGGGTCTGCAGGCGGTGGGACACCCCAAGCTGTGCGAGTGGGCCCCGGCCGTGCTCGTCCTTTCACCCGAGCACTACCACATCTATCGCGAAGCCGGTTGGGGCAGACAGCGAATCACCGCGGCGCTGAACCGTGAACTGATGCGCGATGGGGCGGAGGTCCGGGCGGGCGCGGGTGGTGTCGCCGAAGGCATGCCGTCCTCGCGCAGCCACGAGGGCATCCCCAAGTTTCACCCCGGCGCACTGCTGCTGGTGCGCGCGGGCGGCCCTGCCGGACTGTTTTCGGCCATCCTCTCGGGTTGGCCGGGCGGGCGGCTCTTCGAGGAATCGCACCCGATCACCAGAGAGATCACCGAATGAACGACACCGCCGTCACCCTGCACGACCCCACCTCGGAGGCCGCCCCGGCCACCCGCCCCCGCCGCACGCCCCCGCCGTCCCTCGACGGCAGGACCCTCGCGCTCTTCGACATCGGCAAGACGCGCGCCGACGAGTTCCTCGACTACCTCGAGGCGCGGCTCCACGCCCGGGGCATCGCCACCGCCCGCTTCGCCAAGCCGACCAACGCCAAGCCCGCCACCAACGCGATCCTCGACGACATCGCCGCGGGAGCCGACGCGGTCATCCAGGCGCTCGCCGACTGAGGCTCATGCGTATCGTGCGGTCTGCACGACATCAAGGCGCTGGACGACCGCGGCCTCCCCGGCCTCCTGATCGCCACGACCGCCTTTCGCGAGGCGGCCTCCTTCCAGATCCCGTCACTCGGCTTCGACCCCGAGATCGTGTGGGTGCCCCACCCGGTCCAGAACCGGCGCCCGGAGGAGCTCGAACAGCTGGCGGACGATGCGCTCGAGGCCGTGCTGCGCGGGCTGACGGCGGACCCCCGCTGAATCAACCCCGCGTCCGCTCCAGGCACCCGGCCGGCCATTCCCGATCAGGACGGGGCAGCGGCCTCAGTTCCGGTCGTATGCGAGAACCAGAGGCTCGGACGCCCCCCCGCCGGTGGAAATCGACCGGGTCATGATGAGACGGTCGCCGATCACCTCGAACGTTTCCCTGACCCTTCCGCCGGACACCACCTGGTGTTCCAGCGACAGGAGCGATCCGTCCCAGTCGACGTTGCTGCGGACCCGGTGTTCTCCCTCGCGCAACTCGATCTCGGTCCCGTCCATGGGGATCGTCATCGTATTGCCCGGAATCGGCGTGTAGACCAGCTCCGTCTCGTCGGCCGTCAGAATCAGGGTCTCGGGGCGCCTGCGGAGCACCTCGATCGTCGTTCGCATGTGCGCGATCGACATGCGGCGCGACTCGTACATCCGGCGGATGCGGCGCATGTAGCGCGACTCGTTGCGGGCGATGTCCGCCACCGGCACCTCGTCCTTCACGCCCTCCAGTTCATTGGGTATCTGCGCCGTGCTGCTCGCCACGTCCAGCTCCCAGCGGCCGGAATAGGCGGCATAGAGCGAGGCGGCGGCTTCGCCCGTGACCGGGGGCCCGGCACCGCCGCCGGAGCAACCCAGTGCGGCTACGGATCCCAGAGACACGGCAAGCAATGCGCAAGAACGAGTCACGACGCGTCCAGCCAACTCAGCTCGGTGCGCTGGGCGCCGAAAGCGTAAACCAGACTTTACATTTGGTAATGTTTTCATGACGGTGCGGTGATTGCGCGAACAAGCGCACAGCGCGAATGTACGCCACCCGAACGCAACGGGGACCTGTTGACGGATCGCTAGTATAGCGGGCCGCTGCGGGCGCGCAAGGCGGAGGGCGGCGGCGCTTCGCCGGCCGCCCCTGTGGAAGGGCCTGGCGGGGCCCCGAGAGGACTAGATTCCAGTCAGAAGCTTCAGCAGCAGGTTCATGACCGCCAGGATGACGGCGCCCATCAGAGCCGCGCCGAAGGTCTGGATGTCGAACCCCCGTACGACGGCCGCCGTCACCTTGAGGGCGATCGCGTTCATCACGAACGCGAAGAGGCCGAAGGTCAGGATCAGCAGGGGAACGGCGAGGATGGCCAGCACCTTCCAGAGGGCCCAGTTCACGAAGCCGAGCACGAGTGCGCCCACGATCGCCGCCCTGGCGTCACGCAGGTGGATGCCGCCCACCAGTCTGCTCATCACGAAGAGCAGCGCCGCGCTGACGAGGGTGTGAATCACGAATCCCACGGTTTTCCTCCAGGTTGCTGGTTGTTCGTCAACAGGAACCGGACGGTTCGGGCGGCCCGTTTGTTTCCGCCGGAAGGGGCGTCCGTCTGTACCGGGCCCCCGCCTATTCCCTACGCAACAGGCGGTCGAGGTCATACACCCGGCCCCCCTGGACGACCAACTGCACCTCGCGCGTCGCCCGGATGTCGGCCAGCGGATCGCCGCCGACGATCACCAGGTCGGCCAGCGCGCCCGGCGTGACGGTGCCGAGCTTGCCTTCGTAGCCCAGCGCCCGGGCCGACTCCGAGGTGGTGGCGCGGAGCACGTCGAGAGGGCGCATTCCGCCGTACCGGACGAGGGCCTCCATCTCGACCTGAAGACTCAGCCCCGCCGGGTTGATCGGGGCATCGGTGCCGACCACCACGCGTCCCCCGGCGTCCAGGACCCGGCGCGGCAGCGACGTCATGTCCTCGGCGAGGCGGCGGGCCAGCGCCATGTCGGCGGGCGCGCGACCCGCGGCCGCCATGGGCGCCCACGGGAAGAAGGCGGCCACGCGGGGGTCGTCGAAGAGCGTGGAATCCTCGGCGACCAGAAGGCCGTAGGCGCCATAGATTCCCACGGTGGGGGTGATCGTCATGCCGGACGCCGCCAGGAGGTCCACGACATCGCCGTAGCTGCGCGACAGCTCCGAGATCTTGGTGGAGTAGCCGCGCCGGCTGGTCCCGCGCACATGTTCGACTCCGTCGGCGCCGAAGGCCACCGCCGGGTAGAGTTCGTGGGATGTAACCGGCAGCCCGAGCGCATGGGCTTCGGCCACCACGCGCTTCTGCACCGGGTCCGCGAGGCGCACGTAGGTCTTGATCAGGTCGTAGCCCAGTGCGCGTGCGTTGGCCATCTCGAGATCCACCTGCGCCGACGAGCCCAGCGCCGGCGCACCCGGATAGTAGACGCGGCTGCCGTCAATGGTACCGCCGGTGCCGAACCAGCGCGGCGCGATCCGCTTCCCGGACTCGCCCGCCTCGCGCGCTTCGGCGATCTCATGCGGGTCGCACGCCGGACAGCGGACTGCGGTCACCCCGTAGGCGAGCCATAGCCGGCCGGTCTGCTCACCCCCCGAGAGGCCGCCGTGGGAGTGCATCTCGATGAGTCCCGGCATGACGACGCTCCCGCCGGCGTCCACGACGCGATCGGCCGTGCGGGAAGGATCCCGGTCCGCCACCTCCACGATCCTGCCCGCATCGATGACGACGTCGACATCGTGGCGCAGGGTGTCGGCGCGCCCGTCCCACAGCGCCCCGGCGCGGATGAGCACGGATCCCGGCGACGGCGCGCGCTCCCAGGTCAGCTCCAGCGGGATCTCCTCGATGGCGCCCCCCCGCAGGTCGACCCGGCGGAGCCGACTGCCCGAAAGGTGGACGATCGACCGCGAGTCGCCGGACCATGTAGGGTCGGCCGCGGCGTCGTTGGTGAGCCGCCGCGCGACCGTCGCGGCAGGGTTTCCGTCGGCGTCCAGCGGTACCGCCCAGAGCACCCCGTCGGAGACGTACGCCATCCACGACCCATCGGGCGATCGGACCGGACCGTCCGTGCCCCTCGTCCCGATGGAGAGCCCCGGCAGGTCGAGGAACCGCTCGCGGACCTGGATTCCGGACTCCAGCCACAGGGCTCCCCATCCGCTCGCAGCAGGCATGGGCGGCGCCGCCGGCAGGACCAGCGCCCGGTTCACGCCTTCACGGAAGCGCGCCGAGTACGGCCAGTGCGCGGAGGTGACGACCGACCGGCCGTCCGGGGACCACGATGGCCGCCCTGCCCCGTTCAGCCCCGAGCGGATCACGCGCACCGTCCCCGTCCCGAGGTTGAGCACGCTGATACCCGTCTGGTAGCCGGAACCCGTGAAGGCGATGCGCCTTCCGTCGGGGGACCAGGATGCGAGGGTGGCGCCTGCACCCTCGGTCACGCGCTCCACCGTGCCGGCGGCAGCGTCCCACACATGCAGATCCAGCTGGCCGTCGCGGTCCGAGGAGAAGGCGAGCCGGGAACCGTCGGGCGACCACGCGGGGTCGGTCTCGACCCAGGCGTCGTCGGTGATCCTCCGGGTTGCGCCGCCAAGCGAGTGGATCCAGAGGTCGCCCAGCGCCGAGAAGGCCACGCGCCCGCCGTCCGGCGACACCGCGGGGGACACGATGCCGCGCACGGGGAACGGGCCGGGAGCCGTGAGGTCCCGGGGCCTGCGGTCGTACGGCTCGCGGTCGAGGACCACCGTTCCGGTGAAGGGGATGTCGGCGGGCGGGCCGCCGCCTGCCGCGCGATAGCGGATCAGGCCGTCGCCGGTGTAGAAGAACCCTTCCGCCGTGACGGCCGGCCGGAAGGGAAACACATCCTCGTCCTCGCCGGTCAGGATGGAACCGCCCCCGCCGGCATCGACCATTTGCAGCACTGAGCGTCCTCCGCCGATGGCGTTGTAGATCAGGGTCGCGCCGTCGGCGGACCATGCGGGTGCGTTCACCTCGCGGTCCCCGGCCCCCGCAACCTGCCGGGGCCCGCCACCGCCGTCGCGCACATTCGCCACCCAGACTCCCCCTGCCCCGCCCTCGCCGGCGGCCGCGTAGGCGATGTCGTCGCCGGCGGGCGACCAGGCGGGACCGTACTCGCTGCCGGGGGCGCCCGTCACCTGCTCCACGAAGCCGTCGACCAGGCGCACCGTCCAGATGTCGTAGCTGCCCGAGCGGTCGGAGCTGAAGGCGATCCGGCCCCCGTCGGGCGACCAGTGCGGTTCACGGTGGTCGTGCGGGCCGCGGGTGTGCTGCCGGAGCTCCGACCCGTCCGCGGCCACGCTCCAGATGTGGTAGTTGCCGTCCCAGTAGGCCTGAAAGGCGATCCGCCCGCCGTCCGGCGACCAGGTGGGCTGCCGCGCGTCGCCGAGAGGGTCAGTCAGCGGCTCCGCCCGTCCGCCCACGGACGGCATCACCCAGATGCGCCCCACAAGGTCGAAGGCGAGGGTGCCGCCATCGGGCGAGAGCGCCACGGCGATGTTGGTGCCCTCGGTCAGCGCGACTTCAAACGCTCCCGCCTGGGGGCGTGCCGGCGCGGGCACTGCCAGCATTGCCGCCAAAAGCAGAGAAAGCGATCCAGGGACGTGAGAAATCACTTGAAGTATCGTCTTCAAAAGTGTTTTACTCCATATTTTTATATGTCAAGGGCCGACACTGTCATCGTTCGTTCATCCACGTCACCAGCGCGTCCTGGGCCACGATCAGCACATGCCCCTGCCCCGGCACGATGTCCAAGGTCACCTTCGCCCCCGCATCCTCCAGGCGCTCGGCGGTGGCTTCCGAACCGGTCACCCAGCCCGGATCGTTTTCGCCGACCATCAGCCAGACGGGCAGGCCGGCCAGGGGCGACAGCGAATCCTCTTCCGTGTAGCGCCCCGGCATGGCGATGATCCCGCCCACGCGATCCGGAACGGCGAGCGCCGCATGGAACACCCCGATCCCCCCGGCGGATGCCCCGGTCATGACGATGTTGCGGGCCGCGCCCTCGAAGTTCCTGTCGATCCAGTCCAGTACGGCGTTCATGACGTTGCCCGCTCCCGTCGCCAGGCCGGGCCCGTAGACCTCGACCCCCACGATCGCATATCCCGCGGCCGGGGCAGCCTGGTCCCAGTAGGAGTCGAGGAGGCTGAGGACCAGTTCCGAATGGCCCCGCCCCCAGGGAAATGCCACGACCACTCCCCTGGCCGCCACCGACGGACGCAGCACGGCGATGTTCACCACGTCGCCCGTCGCCGTCGTCAGCGGAATCCACTCCACGACCTCGGGCTCCTCGGGCCCGACCGTGCCGCCGGCACCGCAGGCCGGCAACAGGGCGGCGAGCAGCGTGGGGAGCAGCATCCGGCCGGGCCGGTTCGCCACGCGCACAGCTCCGCTCACGCCGAGCGCCATCGCGGGGTCACCCCGAGTGCCATCCCGCCGTCACGGAATCAGGTTCCGCCGCGCCGTGTTCCTCACGATGAACAGGCCGTCACCCGTGCTGGTCATGACCACCACACCGCTCTCGAAGTACGGGTAGTTGCTCCACGAGGCGCCCCCGTACGGCGAGTTGTCGAAGAAGGCGATCTCGACCGGATCCGTGCGGTCGGTGATGTCGAGGATCCTGAGCCCC
This sequence comes from Longimicrobiales bacterium, assembly GCA_965211905.1. Taxonomy (GTDB): domain Bacteria; phylum Gemmatimonadota; class Gemmatimonadetes; order Longimicrobiales; family Gaopeijiaceae; genus Bin94. The sequence goes on along the minus strand of CBDBTX010000003.1, from coordinate 1,871,737 downwards.
GCGCCGTAGTTCGACTGGTACATCAGGTTGTCGCGGATGTACAGGTTGTGGTCGGTGTCCGGCGTCGCGGCGATGTACTCGCCGGCGAGGATCGGCTCGTCGAGGTCCTCGACGTCCCAGATCAGCGTGCGGGTGCCCTCGACGAGTCCCTGCGGCTCGTCTCCCTCGTCGTTCATGTAGAAGAAGCGGTGGTCCTCTGTCAGCCACCCCTGGTGCGCGTAGGCGACCGCGGGGTAGCCCTGGACCGCGATCGAGACCGGGTTGTCCTTGTCGGTCACGTCGCTGATGCTGAGCGCGGTCTCGTTGGAGCCGAGGCAGATCTCGCGTCCCTGGTAGTCCTCGTCGGGGCCCTGGTAGTTCACGCACTGGGCGTCGTGGGAGTAGCCGGTGCCGCGGCGGCCCGACTGGTTGTCGAAGAAGCAGCCGGCGAATTCGGGCTGGGAGGGCTCGCTCAAGTCCAGCATGTGCAGTCCGCCCCCGCAGGTCTCGCCGCCACCGCTGCTCCCCACCACGTAAGCGAACCCGGTCCCCTCGTTGATCACGATGTTGTGGGCGCTGGCGATGCCCTCGTAGAGGAAATCCGGCTCGAAGGTGGCCGGTTCGCCGTCGAAGTCGCGCAGGCGCCGCAGGTCGAACACCTGCACGCCGTGCTGGTTCGCGCCGTCGGCCACGATGTAGGTGTGATCCCGGTAGACCTTCATGTCGCGCCAGACGCTGCTGCGCGAACCCGGCGTCTTCGGAAGGTCGCCCAGCATGACCGGGTTGTAGGGGTCGGTGAGGTCGACGAAGGCGGTCCCGTCGGTGCGTCCGACGATCGCGATCTCGCGGCCGGTCTCGGGATCGGTCCAGCCCCAGATGTCGTTCAGCCGGGCGCCGCGGCCGCCGGCCATCTCCTTGATCGGCAGGAAGGAGATGATGTTGACGTTGTCGCACTCGTACCCGGAGGCGTCGTTTTCGACGCAGGGGATCTCGTCGTCCAGGCCGACGATCGCGGGAAGCCCGCGATGCTCGCCGATCATGAGGTCGCCCGGCGTCCAGGCGCCCGCCGCGCTGCGCTCGACGATGACCGCCCCGCCGGCCCGGCTGTCGATCCCGCCGGCCCCGACCACGGCCACATCCCCCGCGACCGCCACCGAGCTGCCGTAGGAGGCGTTGTCGGCGAGATCCTGCTTGGCCGAAATCGTCGCGCCTCCCCACCCCGATCCCGCCTCGCGGGCAAAGTGGTAGACCGCTCCCGTGCCGCCGTTCGCCCCCGGGGCCCCGACCCACACGTCGTCCCCGTCGAATCCGAGGGACGATCCGAACCGGTCGCGGCCCTGCGAACGGAACGGCCGCAGCACGCTCCCGGAGACCCATGCGCCTGATTCCCCGTCGATGGTGAAGGTCACGACCGCGCCGGTCCCCTGCCCGGCCCCGGGCGCTCCGACGAGCGCCAGCTGTCTCTGGACCGCGATCGTGGTGCCGAAGCCGCTCCGCTCGCCGAGTTCCGTCCCGGCCTCGAGCATGCCCCTCGGGCTCGGCCGGCCCGACATCGGATCCAGGCGAAACGCGAACACCTGGATCGGGGCGTCCCGGCTGGGGGCCGTCGTCGCGAGCACCGTGGATCCGTGGAGGGCGACCGACGTGCCGAAGCCGCCCATCGCGTCGCCGGGACGCGCCTGCCCGCTCTCGGTCCACCGGTCGCCGTCCAGGGCGAAGACGTACACGGCCCCCGCGCCCTCGTCCTGTCCTGGCGCCGAAATCACGGCTACACCCTGGCCGATGGCCACCGCCGCGCCGAAACCGGCGTCCTCGCCGAGGTCCGCCGCGGACAGACGCGCCACTTCCATCCACGAGCCCGTCTCGTCCGTGCGATAGACCATCGCCGCACCGCGCCCGCCGTCCCATCCGGGGGCACCGATGATCACTGTGCCGCCGTGGGCGTCCAGAGAGCGGCCGAATCCGTCGGGCGCCGCGGTCAGCGGCGATACGGTCAGCCTTCCGGTCTCGCCCCAGCCGCTGCCGGTGCGGCCGTAGACGTAGACGATGCCGGGGAGGGTCTGGTTGCCGGGCTCCCCGATCAGGACCTGGTCATTCGCCACGGCCGCGACGCCCCCGTACTGCTGGGCGGCCAGCGGTGGGGCGGCGAGCGTGAGGCAAACGGCGAGGGAGAGGCAGATTGTGGATGTGGCGTGGAGGTGTTGACGGCGTGTCATCATCACTTTGTGAATCCTTTCACATGCTCGCGTGGGCGAGCGCGTACCTGGCTCGCTCGGGCGAGCGCGGAGCTGACTGGCGCAAGCGAGCACGAAGTGGGGTGCATGCTGTCTGGAAGTATGGTGCGGACTCAGGTCCGTGAACAGACCCGCGCGTCGGGACTCAGTGGTCCAGCACCCGCCCCAGATCCTCGCACAGGTCCGCCGCATCCTCCAGGCCGACCGACATGCGGAAGATCCCGTCTCCGGCGTAGGCCCGGTAGGTCTCCAGCTGATCGCCTGCCAGGCGGAAGGAAGACTCCATCAGCGACGGCGTGTCCATCCAGAAGATCAGGCTGCGGTGGTGTCCCAGGGAGACCGCGTAGTGGATCACCCGCAGTCGCCGGGCCATCTCCTCGGCCAGCTGCGGGCCGCCGTCCACCTGGAAGGTGAGCATGCCGGAGAAGTTGCTCATCTGGCGCCGCGCCAGATCGTGCTGCGGGTGCGAGGGCAGGCCGGGATGGATGACCCGGGTGATCCGCGGCTGGTCCTCCAGGAAGCGCGCCACGGCCAGTGCGTTCTCCTCGTGGGCCGCCATCCGGATCGGCAGGGTGGCCGCGCCGCGCAGGATCAGCCAGGCGTTGAAGGGCGACAGCACGCCGCCGTAGTGGATCGCCGCTTCGAGCCGCAGCGCCGCGATGTTCTCCCTGCTCCCGAGCACAGCACCGCCCACCGCGTCGCCGTGACCGCCGATGTACTTGGTGAGGGAGTGCATGACGTAGTGGGCGCCCAGGTCGAGCGGACGGGTCGCGACGGGCGTGGCGAAGGTGGAATCGACCGCCACGCGGACCCGGGGGTGCGCCGCGGCGATCTCTCCGACGGCCCCGAGATCGGTGAGCCGGACGATGGGGTTGGCGGGGGTTTCCAGCCACACCAGCCGGGTCTCGGGGCGGATGGCCGCCTCCACGTTGCGCGGATCGGAGGTGTCGACGAACGACGCCTCGATCCCCATGCGGGGCAGCGTGTCCCGCCCGAGTTCCGCCACACCCGCGTAGTTGGTGTCGGACATGATGACGTGGTCGCCGCTGCCGAGCAGCGAAAGGAGCACGCCGGCCGCAGCGGCCATCCCCGACCCGAAGCAGAGACAGGCCTCGGCGCCTTCGAGGGCGCAGAGCTTGGCTTCGAGCTGGGCCACGGTGGGATTCGACCAGCGGGTGTAGAGGTAGCCCGACTCCTCGTCGAGGTCGTGGGCGGAGAAGCCGCCCGCCTCGCGGGTGACGAAGGTGGAGGACATGACCAGGTTGGGCGCGGAGGCTCCGGTGGCGGGATCCGGGGACTCGCCCGCGTGGACGGCGGCGGTGCGAAGACGTGCGGTAGGCGGCTTCATGATCGGTTCTCCCCCGGGGAGGATGGCTGGCAGGGACGGACGTCATCTGGCGACTATGGTAACATTGTGGGGCGGCAGGACCGCGAGTCCCCGGAAGGACCGCAATGGCCCGGCCACCAGACACCCTCGGCCAAGGACACCGACCCCCGTGCTGGACCAATTCCAACGGTATTCACTCACCTTCGGTCCGTCTCCGCTGGAGAAGCTCAGCCGCCTGTCGGCCAGCCTCGGCGGTTCGGTCGAGATCTGGGCCAAGCGCGAGGACTGCAATTCCGGTCTGGCCTTCGGGGGCAACAAGATCCGCAAGCTCGAGTACATCGTGCCCGACGCCCTGGCCCAGGGAGCGGACACGCTGGTCACGATCGGCGGGGTTCAATCCAACCACACGCGGCAGGTGGCGGCGGTGGCCGCGCGGCTCGGCATGAAGTGCCGCCTTGTGCAGGAGAGCTGGGTGCCCTTCGAGGATGCCGTGTACGACCGGGTCGGCAACATCCTCATGAGCCGGGTGATGGGTGCCGAGGTCGAGCTTGTCGACGAGGGGTTCGACATCGGCATCCGCGAGAGCTGGGAGCACGCCATCGAGGATGTGAGGGCGAGAGGAGGCACGCCCTATCCGATACCGGCCGGCGCATCGGTCCACAAGTATGGCGGGCTGGGTTTCGTCGGTTTCGCCGAGGAGGTCCGCGCCCAGGAGGCGGAGCTGGGATTCACATTCGACTACGTCGTCGTCTGCACCGTCACCGGATCCACACACGCCGGCATGCTCGTCGGATTCGCGAAGGACGGGCGCGCGCACCGTGTCGTCGGGATCGACGCGTCCTGCACCCTGGAGCAGACCCGCGCCCAGGTCATGGAGATCGCCCGCGGCACTGCCGATCTGGTGATGCTCGGCCGCGAGATCACGGACGACGACCTCGTGCTGATCGGCGACTATGCCCATCCCGCCTACGGCGTCCCTTCCGCAGAGACGAACGACGCAATCCGTCTCGCGGCCCGCACCGAAGGCATGATGACCGACCCCGTCTACGAGGGCAAATCCATGCAGGGCATGATCGACCTGGTGCGCAGGGGGTACTTTCCGCCCGGCTCGCGAATCCTGTACGCGCACCTCGGCGGCGTCCCCGCGATCAACGCCTACAGCTACATCTACCGGAACGGATGACCATGAGACACCGCCTCGCCACTCTCCCGGCAATCGCCGTCGCTTCGTCATCACTGCTCGCACCCCCTCACGTGCCCGCCCAGCAGCCCCCCGCGACCGTGACGGCCGAGGACTACGCGCGTGCGGAGTCGTTTCTGGGAAGCGCGACCGCCCCACTCGTCTTCGGCGCGAGCGTGCAGCCCAACTGGCTGTCCGGCGACCGCTTCTGGTACCGCAACACGACTCCGGAGGGCGCCGAGTTCATCCTGGTCGACGCGACCGGCGGCACGCGCTCCCGCGCCTTCGACCACGACCGCCTGGCCGCGGCGATCGGCGCCGTCACCGGCGAAGAGATCGAACCCCTTGCCCTGCCCTTCCGCACCATCGAGCTGAGCGCCGACGCCGATGTCCTCACCGCGCAGACGGGCGACACACGGCTCCGGTGCGACCTCACCGCCTACACCTGCGAAGCCGCCGACCCCGCACCGGAACGCGACCCCAACGCGATTCCCTCCCCCGACGGCACGAGGGCCGCCTTCATCCGCGACCACAACCTCTGGCTGCGCGACCTGGGCACGGGCGCCGAGACCCCGCTCACCACCGACGGGATCGAGGACTTCGGCTATGCGACCAACAACGCGGGATGGGTCAAGCGCGACTCCCCCGTGCTGCTCTGGTCCCCCGGATCCGACATGATCGCCACCTTCCAGCATGATGCGCGCGGCGTGGGCATGATGCACATGGCCACCACGAACGTGGGCCACCCCGAGCTGGAGTCGTGGAAGTACCCGCTACCGGGCGACAGCCTGATCTTCCGGATCAGCCGGGTGGTGATCCACGTGGGCGAGCCCGATGCCGGGCAGCCCCATCGTGTGGTGCGCCTGCAGCTGCCGCCCGATCCGCACCGCTCGTCGATCACCGACCATGTGGCCGGACCCGGAGGCGTTTTTCTCGACGTGGAGTGGAGCGCCGACGGCTCGCAGCTCGCCTTCCTCTCCAATTCGCGCGACCACAGGCACGCGCAGCTCCGGGTCGCCGACCCCCGCACGGGAGAGGTGCGGGACGTGCTCGAAGAGACCGAGGAGACCTTCTTCGAGTCGGGCTCGGGCAGGGTGAACTGGCGCGTTCTCAAGGCGTCCAGCGAGGTCATCTGGTTCTCGAAACGGCACAACTGGGGACACCTCTACCGCTACGCCCTGACGAACGGCGAACTCCTGGGCCGCATCACCACCGGCGACTGGAACGTCCGCCAGCTGCTGCGCGTCGACGAAGAGACCCGCACGCTGTACTTCACCGGGACCGGCCGGGAGCCCGGCGACCCCTACTTCCAGTACCTCTACCGAATCGGAATGGACGGCTCCGGCCTGACTCTCCTCACCTCCGACAGCGCGAACCACACCGTGTCGCTTTCGCCCTCCGGCGCCTACTTCGTCGACAGCTATTCGACGCCGGTCATTCCCCCGGTGACGGTCGTCCGGGACCTGGACGGAAACGTCGTGGCCGAGCTCGAACGCGTGGACATCTCCGCCCTCCTCTCCTCAGGCTGGCAACCGCCCGAACCCTTCACCGTCAAGGCGCGGGACGGGGAGACGGACCTGCACGGCCTCATGTACAGGCCCACGCACTTCGATCCGGCCCGCTCGTATCCGGTCGTCAACTACCTGTATCCGGGGCCGCAGTCCGGGAGCGTGGGGTCGCGTTCGTTCCGGGCCTCGCGCGGCGACAAGCAGGCGATCGCGGAGCTGGGGTTCATCGTGGTCGAGGTCGACGCGATGGGCACGCCGGGGCGCTCGAAGGAGTTTCACGACACGTACTACGGCAACATGGGCGACAACGGGCTGCCCGATCAGGTGGCGATGGTGCGGCAGCTCGGGGCACGGCACCCGTGGATGGACCTAGACCGGGTCGGGATCTGGGGGCACTCCGGGGGCGGATTCGCGAGCACGGCGGGGATCCTGCGCTACCCGAACTTCTACAAGGTAGCGGTCTCGCAGGCCGGAAATCACGACAACCGCAACTACGAGGACGACTGGGGCGAGAAGTGGCAGGGGCTGCTCGAGACCCAACCCGACGGCACCACCAACTACGACAACCAGGCCAACCAGCTCGTGGCCGGGAACCTCGAGGGCAAGCTGCTGCTGGCCCACGGGACCATGGACACCAACGTGCCGCTCTACAACACGCTGCTGGTGGTGGACGCGCTGATCGCCGCAGACAAGGACTTCGACCTGATCATGCTGCCAAACCGCGGTCACGGTTTCGGCAATGAGCCGTACATGATGAGGCGGCGCTGGGACTACTTCGTGCGGCATCTGCTGGGCACCGAGCCGCCGGAATACACGATCGGAGCCGGGAGAAGGCCGGTGAGCTGAGGGAGCGGTGCGCGCCCGCACACCCGCCCATTGGTGCTGCACGGCCTGCCGGGTTTACAATCACGGATGCGCTCGGCACATCCACACACCGGCAGAGGAGCGGCCGTGGCAACCGGAATCGACACCCCGGGCTTGTGCGCCGTGCTTGCCGCACTGGCGCTGCTGGCGGCTCCGGCCGCCCCGCTCACGGCCCAGGAAGAGCTGGCGGCCCGCAGCTGGTCCCTGGGCATCTGGGCAGCCGGCGGTTATCAGTGGACCGCGGGCCGGCTGGCCAACAACGCGGCCTCGGACAACCCGAATCTCCAGCTTCTCGAAACCGTGTCGAACCTGGGCCCTTCACCCGCCATGGCCGTCGGAGTGGAATTGCGACTGCCGCAGCGGGAGGTGGCCGTGCGCATGGGACTCGAGGCGACCTCGGGCGCAGAGGCGACCGGCCAGGTTGCGATCTGCGATCTCGTCAGCGGCGGCATTTGCGTACCCGAGGTGGCGCCGGTGCGAATACGCGCCGTCACCACGACGGCCCGGCTGCTCACCGGCAATCCGCTCTCTTCGGTTCGCCCCATCCTGGTGGGAGGACTCGGCGTACGGACGTTCGACTTCGACATACCGGGATGCCCTCCCGTATCCAGCACCGAGAGATCGCTGATCTGCCGGGCGACGACCGACCTGTTTCGCGATGCCAGTCCCCACTATTTCCTGCGCTTCGGCGCCGGGCTGCAAGCCGACACCGATCGCATTTCGCTTGCCCTCGAAGCTCTGGGCAGCACCGGGCGCTATACCGGCGGAGCAGGCCGCACCGACGGGAACTGGTATCATGACTTGCGGATCGCAGTCTCCACCAGCATTCCCCTCATATGAACGGCCGGCGCGGGTTCGGCATCCGGGTGCGCGTGTTTGTCCTTCTGGCGCTCCTGCCTGCCGACGCCGGCGCGAGTGCGTCCGGTTTCTCCGTGCCCCAGACGCCGCCCGCCGATCCCTACCAGCTCGGCATGGCGCTCATCGAAGGCGGCGACGTGGAGGGCGCGCTTGCGCTCTGGATCGGTGCGCGCGACAGCTTGTCGTCGGAGGGGGCGGAGGACGCCCGCATCGGCGCCGCCTTCATCCGATCCGTGACGGAGAACGAACTCGAGCGGTACGAGGAGATCGCCACCGTCATGTTCTACTGGGGCTTCTCGGGCGTGGCCACCGAGCGGACCAGGCAGGAAATCCTTGACGAGGGGCGGCGCACCTTCACTCTCGTCGATTCGACGGCCACCGAGTACTGGGAGGCGGTCGGCCGAGAGGATCCGGGCGCTCTCGCACTGGCGGTCAAGCGTTTCTGGATCGAACGCGATCCGACCCCGTCGACGCTGGTCAACGAGCGCCTGGTCGAGCACTGGAAGCGAATCGGATACGCCCGCAGGAATTTCGTCTACAACCATTCATCGGCCTACCGGACCGACGACCGCGGCACCTTCTACATCAAATACGGACTGCCGGACCGCGTCACGCGCGGGCATCTGCGCGTCAGCGAATCCGAACGGCGCTCCCGGAATCTGCCGATCGACTACATCGCCCGCTTCGACCAGCAGCCCCAGTACGAGATCTGGCGATATGCCACCATGCATCCGGGAGAGTTCACCTACTTCCTCTTCGGGAACACGCAGGGCACCGGTCCGTTCCGGCACGTCCAGGGACTGCACGAGGTCATCCCGTCCTCGGCGCGCGTGTCCGGAGAGGCACGCTACGCGGGCGTCCGCGCACAGCACTACCTGGAACTCTTCTACTACGAGGACCTCGCCCGGATGGGCGGACCGTACGGGTTCAGGTTCGCCGAACTCGAGAGGCTCTGGAATTCGTCCCGGCGCCCCGTCGAGGGTACGCTCGAAGCCGTCTCGCGGCGGCACATCTCCGACGACCAGTGGGCTGCACGGGAGTCCCTGCCACCCGCGATTTCGGAGTTCGACGACCGGCCCAGGAGCGCGCTGTCGGCCCAGGCCGCGCGGATCCTCGAAGATGGAGAGCCCAGGCTGCTCGTCATGGCGGTGTCCTCTCCCATCTGGCTGCCCTCGACCGATGCGGACTCCATCCGCGATGGCCTGACGCTGGCGTCCTACACCGCGAACCACACGGTCATCCTCAGGGATGCGAAACTCTCGGAAATCGCGCGGGCCGGCATGCTGCCCGTGGACGGGCCGGGCTACCTCTCCACCCTGATGCTGAGGCACGGCCGGCAGATCCGCCACCTGTCGGTGTCGGCGCGGCACGAAGTCCAGGAGGACACGATCCGCCACGCCGCCAACCGCTTGCCGGGACACCTCCATTTCGGCATCGGCGAGCCGCTTGGGCGCTTGGCTGCGGACGGCGCCGGCGACCGCGCCGAGAGCCCCGCTCTCGACACGGTCGACTTCGAGGCAAGCGACCTGATCGTCGGGATCGCCCCGCGACCCGAACTGGATCTGGGCGAACTGCCGGTGCCTCTCCTGCCGGCGACCCGGTTCTGGCGCGACGATCCCCTTCGCGTCTATTTCGAGATCTACCGCTCGCGAGCCGTGCCGTCGGGAATGGTCGATCTCCGGGTGCACCTCTCGCCCCTGACGGATGCGGCCCCGGGCATCCCGCTCCCCGATGCCGAGGACCTCGACCTGACCACCGCCGGCATCGCGCTGGCAGTGGAATCCCCATCGGACCGGGGCGAGCATTTCTTCGATCTGGACCTGCGCAACGAGCGCGACGGTTTGCTGCAGGTGATCCTTCAGGTCACCGACCGCGAAACGGGGGCCACCCGATTCCGGGTGACCCCCATTGAACTGCTCCCCTACTAGCACTAGCGCCGACCACCGCGCTGTCGGCAGGCCAGGGCGACGACGGGCAAACTACCGTATCAACCCGGTTCGCACCTCCAGCATCAGATCCGAGTAGATATCGCGGTAGTCCTCAATGACTCCATCCGGCACCGCATCGGGGTGCCAGCCCTCGGCGCCCATGCTGGTGACTTCGTTTTCAAGCTCCCAGGTGATGCGGTACACTCCGGCACCCGCCATGGTCGACTCGAGCCTGCGGCCCTTGAGCAGGATCCGGTTTCGCGCGTGCGTGACGCCGCGTGCTTCCTCGTCGGCGAGCACTTCGCGCTCGGTCCAGATCGTCTCGAAGTAGATCTCGCGGGAACTGTCCTGCCTGCGCGCGATCTGCAGAGCATACTTGCGCACGATCTTGTCGAGGCCGGCCTCAAGCGTGATTCTTGTGACCCTGCCCATGTCCTCCCGCCACAGATTCGCGGTGCGCGAGGACACGCCACCGGTGGCGCAACCGGCGGCCAGCAGACTGCCGGCCACTCCTGCGGCCAGGAACATTCGCCATGGTCCTCGACCGATCCTGCCGGGCAATCTCATCTCCGTACTCCCAGATCGTCCATCTGCTCCCTGTTGACGAGCATCCACAACTCGTGCGAGCGAGCCTTGGCCCGCAGGGCGCGGGGACTGACGTCATTCATGTCCGGAGCGGTGCTCTCGCCTCCGGGCCCTCCGAAGGTATAGATCTCCTGGAGCAGGATGTCAAGCTCGCTCCCGGGAATCGGCAGCTGCAGGAACGTGTGCTGCACGAGGTCGCCCCACCCGCGGTCGTCGAAGTACTCGGTGCCGAAGCCATAGTGGAAAAGCTCGATCCGCTTCTCGTACTTCAGCGCCTCCCACAGGTCGCCGCAAGCGCCGCTGGGCGTCTGCGGGACGCACCGGTCGCCGCCGGGAGCAACGCCGTTGGGATCCTCGAACGGCGGCAGTTCGCCGTTGGTGGTGCGGTACTTGTTGACCACGGCCATCGCGGCGTCCCGGTTGCCCATGCGATAGTTCGCCTCGGCCGCCAGGAAATCCAGCTCCTTGTTGGTCATGTCCGGATACTCGCCCACCCAGTTGTTGGCGAACAGCGGGCGCCAGCGCCAGTCGATGTAGTTGGAGTAGTGGTAGATGCCGCGGTCGGCCGGGAAGGGGCTGTTCCCCATGTAGCGGATGTACTTGCCGCTTACGTCGGGCGCCCCTCCGGTGATGCGGCGGTCGTCCGTGTCGATGTCGAACGGGACCTTGTCGTTCGGGCCCGCGGCGATCCACTTCTCCCATTCGCCGGAAGCGTCTGCCGGCCCAATGGTTCGATAGTCGATCCGCGCCCATCCCGTGTAGTGCGCGATGTGGTGCTTGGCCCGATGCCAGGCCCAGTTGCCGCCCTCCTCGTAGTAGCCGGCGAAGTCCTTCGAAAGGCCGCCGGAGACATCGGATAGGACCGAACTCCAGTCGAGCCCCTCGCGTGCACCCGGCGTGCGGGCTACCTGGGTGCGGTACCGAGCCCGATAGGTGCGGGCGAGCTCGCCAAGGTAGGAGGCCGACCAGTCTCCGTTGAATGCCACCCAGGTCGAGGGAATCGAGAAGTCGCTGCCCGCCATCTGGATGACTTCGCCGAACTTGGCCTCGGCGGCCGCCCAGACGGCGTCGTAGGGCTGCAACTCGAGCGCGGCCACGTCCTCCACCGTCTCGTCGACGATGAAGGCGCGGTCGAAGAGAACCGCCAGGTTGGACAGCGACAGCGCCTGAATGAACTTGCCGAAGGCAACCGCCCTGTTCGTATTGTCGGGACCGTCCCCTTCCTGGATGGTGACTCCGCCCTCGATCGCCAGGAGGCCGTCCCGCACGGCGGCAAGCGCCCGGTAGGAATTCTGCCACGGCGTTTCGGCCATGTTGTTGTAGCTGTAGGCGGGATCGTTGTTGTAGGCCTTGCGCGGCTCCCAGCCGGAGTCGCGCATGCCCCAGTTGCCCCAGGACGACGAGTGTGCGTCCGCCGCCGTACTGAGAGCCGCGGCGGGATAGGAATAGTGGGACACGGCCCACCAGGACTGGTATCCCCCGGATATGAGCGATTCGACGTCCGTCGGACTCGATATCGCGCGTTCCCGGTCCGGGTCGTTGAGGTTGGTGACTTCAAGATCGACGCAGGCTCCAAGGAGAACCGCCATGGCCGCGCAGATTCCGATCCGGCTTGTGGTTGCGTTCTTCTTCATGGATCTCTCTACCTCCTTTCCTTTCCCGATCAGAAGATCAGCTGCACGCTAGCGGTGAGCGTCCTGTAGTTGGGGTACTGGTAGTCGTCGATGCGGCCGATCGCGTCCGAACCTCCAGAGGAGTTTCCGGCTTCGCCGACCTCGGGGTCGTATCCGGTGTAGTCGGTCCAGGTGAGCAGATTGCGGCCGATGAGGTTCACCTCGGCGCCGGTGACCCGCCCGCGGAAGATCGCGTCGAGCCAATCCGGGTTCATCGAGTAGCGGAGCGACAGTTCGCGGAGCTTCACGTATGTGCCCTCCTCCACAAACCATCCGTTCATCGCGTTCGTGTTGTACAGGCGCTGGTAGTAGGCGACCGGCTTCTTCATGCCGTCCGCCTTTCCGAACTGGTCCTGGTCTCCGGAACGGTTTTCCCGGTACGCCCACTGACGCGTCTGGTTGTAGATGTCGGCGCCGAACTCGCCGTCGAAGAGCGCGTACAGCGAGAGGCCGCGCCACCTGAAGGAGTTCACCAGACTCAGGTTCAGATCCGGCGTGGAATTCCCGAGGTAGAGGAAGTCCTTGCAGCCGGAATCTCCCTGTCGGCGCGTCGCGCACTCGCCGAACATCCGTATCGGCATGCCCCACTGGAACACGTCGTCACCCGTCTGCCCGTCGCTCTCCGTTCCCCAGAGATCGCTTGCGATCCCGTCCGTGTAGTTCGCGGCACCGGTCCAGACGAGCAGGCCGTCGTCGTTCAGCTGGAACTGTTCACAGGGCACGCCGGCCGGCAGATCCTCACAGGTGGTGGCCCACTTCGCCCCGTAGAACGCCCCGAAGACCTCGCCGTCGCGGAAGTAGAAGTAGTTGCTGCGATAGGCGGGCCGGTCCAGCTGGGTGATCTCCATCCGGGTCCGGTCGACGTTCACGCGCATGTCCCAGCCGAGTTCATCGCTGTTGATGATCGGCACCTCGAGGTAGGACTCCCAGGTGTTGGACTCCAGGGTGCCCGCGTTCTGCCATTGCGAGGAGAATCCCCCCGCCTTCGGCAGCGGCACCGACAGCAGCTGGTCCGTGGATATCGTGTTGGCGTACGTGACGCCCACGCTGGCGATGTTGAAGAGGACCATGTCCAGACCGAATTCGTTCTCGGTGGAGCGCTGGGGCTTGAGATCCTTGTTCCCGAGCGTGACCGGCGTGATCGTTCCGCCGCCCACGCTGTAGGTCTCGTACTGCGCCGCAAAACCGGGGCGGCGCCCCGCCGTGCCCAGAGACCAGCGCAGCTTGAACTCGTTGACCTGGTCGATCGGCCACCACGACTCCTGCGCCACGCGCCACGCCAGTGCGTTGCGGTAGTACGTATGCCACCGCTCGTTCTCGCCGAACAGGCTGGAACCATCGCGCCGGACCAGGCCGTCGACGATGTACTTGCCCTTGTAGTCGAGCGCCGTGATGAGGAAGTACCCCTCGGAACGGATGTCCCTGAGGAACGACGCGGCGCTGTAGGATTCCGGATTGAGGTTGTTGAGGCGAGGCACGTCCGCCGCGACGAAATCCGATCCGCTGGCGGAGAAACTCTCGAAGTGGGAACTCTCCTGGAGGTACCTCAGCCGGGTCCGCGTCGCCAGATCGCCGAACGCCTTGCTGAGCGAAAGGGTCAGCTCCCCGTTGATGTTCTGCCTGTGGGACTGGTACTTGCTCAGCCCGCCGGTCACCACCGATCCCTCCGCCGTCTCGCGTCCGGGCGGGGACAGGTTCGATTCGCGGAACGCATTGCGGTCCAGGCCGAAGACGCCCTCGACATCCATCCACGAGAAGGGAGTCCAGCGCGCGTTGACGCTCGCCTTGACGTCTTCCTGCCAGTCCCGGTTGTCGAGCAGCTCGAAGTGGTACAGCGGGTTGTCCTGGTTGGACAGCGGATCGGGATTCACGAAGAGACAGCCGTTGGCCGGGCAGTGACGAAGCCCGACGGTATTGGGATCCCGCCTCAGCAGGTCCACGTAGGGACCCATGAAGGTGAGGTCGTAGAACGGCGCACTCCCCAGATCCTCCTGCTCGGATTCGGTGTACGCGGTGCTGAGCGACACGTTGAGATTGCTGCGCACCTCGTGATCCAGGTTGATCCGGAAGCCCTTCCGGTCAAAGCCGTCGTTCCACCTGGAAAGGACGCCGCGATCGACCTGCCACTCGAAGGACGTCCGGTAGTTGGTGTCCCCGTTGCGTCCTTCGACGACCGCGTAGTTGGACATGAACGTACCGGCGGTGTAGACCCGGTCCACCTGGTCATAGATCGGAAGCGAGCTGGGCCAGGGGTTGTCCTGGAAGGACTTGAAGACCCCGGCGCCGTTGAGGGCGGGGTTTTCGATGTCGGGATCCGAGATGTCCTGGATCACATTCCCCCTTACGTCGACCAGATTGCCGCTGGCGTCGACTTCCCAGGGGTGGTAGCTGGACAACTGGATGTCGCCGGCGATCGCGTCCTGTCCGGTTTCGTTCCGGAACGCCAACTGGTTGTAGTCGCGGCCTCCGAATCCCGTTCCGCGCTTGGTGCGAATCTGGATCACGCCGTTCGCGGCGCGCGATCCGTAGAGGGAAGCGCCGGCCGCCCCCTTTACGACCTCGATGGACTCGATGTCGAGCGCGACCAGATCATCGAACGAGTTGGTCGTGATGACGCCGTCGATGATGATCAGCGGATCCTGCGAGCCGTTGATCGAGGTGGCGCCCCGCAACAGGATGTCCCCGGTGCTGCCGGGCTGCCCGCTGCCGCCGACCACCTTGATGCCGGGAACCTTGCCGATCAGGAAGTTCTCGGCGGAAACCGCCGGGACCGGTGTGTTGGCAATGTCCAGCTTTTCGACCGTGAACGGGAGCTTCACTCTTGGCGTGGCGCGGGCTACCCCGGTCACCACCAGCTCCTGCAGCTCCAGAGCCCCGCTGACGAGCTCGGCGTCGAGCACCGCGGTCTCCCCCGCGACCACATCGACCGTGAGGGTCTGCGTGTCGTAGCCCAGGATCTCGAAGGTCACGCGGTAGTTGCCGGGTGCTACGCCGACGATGAGGTAGCGTCCCGCGTCCGTGGTGAGGACGCCGCCCTCGGCATCGTCCAGCCTGACCAGAGCCGACTCGAGCATCTGTCCAGTGGCCACGTCCGATACGGTGCCGGTGATCGTGCCGGCCTGTTGGCTCATCGCTCGCGCCGGGGCGAGCAATCCCACAAGCACGGCAAGTCCAAGGAGCCAGCCTCGCCTCCTGCCTGGATCTGGAAGCCGGGGGCCCCAGTCCGTGGGTCCGAACGGGAATCTCGTCATGTTCACCTCCCTTTGCGGGGTGTGGCGGGAATGGGCGGCCGGCGCGGCCACCGCTTCTTCCGATTTCAAGCAACCATTCTCTGGGTGAATCGTGTCCAACGGGGTTTCACTACACCTATCTGACCGATGTTGCGACTCGCGCGCAAGGCTCGTCCCGGTTCTTTGGACGTTTCCATTCGGGCACGACACTTGTCCTGCCCGGCGGCAAGTGCGGGGAGAGCCGTCGACTCTCAACACTCCGGCGACATCGAGGGGACGACAAACCGGATCGCGATTCGCTCCGACAACGCGCGTTCGGACTGCGCGTCGCGGACGCGCGCCCTCAGCAGGTCAGGCAGCGGTGGCTGTTCGACGAGCCGAGCTTCTCCAGCAGCGCCACGGTGGCCGGCCGCGGCGAGACCCGCTGCACGGGTCCGTTGGCCAGATCCGCTACGGTCTGTCCGCGGCGGCTGACCGCACGGATGTCGGCGCCCTGCTCCACCAGGTAGATGATGAGCTCGTGGTCGCCGCGGGCCCCCGCGTGGTGCAGCGCGTTGTAGCCGTTGTGGTCGCGGGCGTTGATGTCGACGCCGAGCTCCTCCACCAGAAAGCGCACGGCCGGGAGCCAGCCGTCGGGCACGTGTCGATGCGCGTTGCCGGCAAAGCCCTCGCCGTAGCCTACACCCGAGGCCGCGTGAATGGGCCAGACGCCGGGGCCTCCCGCCGGGACGGGCGGCAGTCCGGAAGCGTCGGGCGCCAGCGCGCGCAGGGAGTCGGCGACTTCCGAGGCGCGGATCAGGTTCTGGCGCACCTCGTCGTCCAGGCCGGCGAGGAGGTCGTCGGGGAAGTTCGCCTGGTCGTCCTCGGGAAGGTCGTTGCGGACCGACTGGAGGAGGGTGACCCGGGAGGAGTCGTTCAGTTCGCTGTAGGTGGAGTCGGACGCGAGCTGGGTCCGGTTCTGCTGGCGGAGGAACTCGTCGGTGGAGAGGCGGCGGCGGCGGGGCGGGGCCACGGTCGGGATGCCGGGGTCGGCACCGTGCGCTACGAGGAGTTGCATCGCGGCGACGTCGGTCGCATAGGCCGCGCGCCAGAAGGCGGTGGCGCCGTCGGTGTCGACCAGGCCGCAGTTGCGGTTGCCGCAGCCGCTGTATTCCATGTACCACGGGTGCATCGTGAGGCGGGCGTCCGGGTCGGCGCCGGCCTTGAGGAGCGCCTTCATGACGTCCAGGTAGGTCGCAGTCTGGAGCCCCATCTCCTGGGGCTGGGGGTAGCGGGTGCGGGGCTGCCAGCGGGCGTTGACCGCTCCCCAGAGCGGGGTCGCGCCGTTCAGCGTCGAGGCGATGTCGGGATCAGCGCCCCGTTCGATCAGGGTGAGCGCCAGGTCGAACTGGCCGTTGATCGTGGCCATCAGCAGGGGGCTGGTGCCGTCGCTCGCGGAAACCGCATCGATGTCGGCGCCCCCGTCCAGGAGCGCGACCGCGGACTCGGCGTGGCCCTGCCGCACCGCGTGCAGCAGCGCCGTCAGGCCACCCTTGGCCTGGACGCGCCGTGGACGGAAGTCGTCCTCCTCTTCCTCCTCGGCGTCTTCGGGAAGTCCTTCCTCGTACACCTTCCGCGACGCGCGCACCGCAGTCTGGAACTCTGTGGGGGTCGGTGCCCGGGACCGGCCGGCCGTGAGGGCCTCGACCGCCTCGGTGCGGCGCCGGCCCGCGATCCGGTCGAGTTCCGAAAGCTCCTGCAGGTCCTCCACGCTGCTGGTGATGTCGGGATCGGCGCCCGCGTCGAGGAGCGCGCGGATGGCGTCGGCGCGGTTCATGGAGGCCGCGAACATGAGCGGAGTCTGGCCCCACCCGTCCTCGCGCGCGTTGGGATCGGCGCCGCGCTCGAGCAGCGCGGTGACCAGCGGGGCGGAGCCCGCCGTCGCGGCCAGGTGAAGGGGCGTGGTGCCGGTGCCGGGCGCGGGCGCAGCCGGGTCGGCTCCAGCGTCGAGGAGCAGGAGTGCGACGTCGTCGCTCCCGGTGCGGGCCGCGATGTGAAGCGGGGTGTAGCCGCCGATCCGGGTGACGGGCTCCACCACGGCCCCCGCGTAGAGGAGCATCTCGGCGAGGTCGGCGTCGCCGCGTTCGGCGGCCCAGTGCAGCGCGGTCATGCCGTCGCCCTGCGCCGCGTTGACGTCGGCGCCGCCGGCGAGGAGGGCGCGCACCGTCGCGATGTCGCCCTCCATCGCCGCGTCGGCGACGGGGGAGTCCGCGAGCCGGGGGGTGGCCGCGGTGAGGGCGCCGATCAGCGCCGCGGCACCGAGGAAGCCACCTGTCAGCCGTGTTTGCCGTGTCGCCATGGCGGTCAGCCGTGTTTGCCGAGTCGCCATGGCGGTCATCCCTGCGTCGCCGTGGAAGATCCCGAGACGAGGGAGAATTCGCCCGTGCTGTCGCCGAAGCTCTCAAGCTCCATCCCAAGACCATTGAGAGCCCACAGCATGGCGTTGGCCATCGGCGTGGCGTCGGGAGCCTCGAGGTGGAGGTTCCCCTCCAGCAGGCCGTTGCCGCCGCCCAGGAGAATGAGCGGGCAGCGGCGGTGGTTGTGCAGGTTGGCGTCGGCCATCGGCGAGCCCCACATGACCATCGTCTTGTCGAGGAGGCTGGCGTCGCCCTCCATGCTGTTCTGCAGCTTCTCGAGGAAGTAGGGCAGCTGTCCCACGCGGAACTGGCAGATCCTGTTGAACTCGAGGATCGCCTCCTCGCGCCCGCCGTGGTGTGACGCGGGGTGGAAGGGACGGTCCGAGCCGCTCTCGGGGAAGACGCGGTTGTCGGCGTCGCGGCCCGTCTTGAAGGAGATGATCCGGGTCATGTTGGTCTCGAGTGCCAGCACCTGCAGGTCGAACATGAGGCGCATGTGCTCGGTGAACGAATCCGGTACGCCGGCGGGGGCCTCGGGCAGTTCGCGCTCTTCGCCGCTGGTGTTGCGCGACTCGATTGCGGCGATCCGGCGCTCGATCTCGCGCACGTTGTCGAGGTAGCGGTCCATGCGCAGGCGGTCGGTGGCGCCCAGTTCGCGCTTGAGCGAGGCAATCTCGCCGGCCATCCAGTCGAGGATGCTCTTGCGCGACGCGCGGCGGGCGGCCCGTTCCTCGGGCGTGCCCCCGGCCCCGAAGAGCATGTCGAAGGCGACGCGCGGATCGCGGATCATGGGCAGCGGCTCGTTCGGCGACGCCCAGCTGATCGTGTCGGTGTAGGCGCAGGAGTAGTTGTAGGTGCAGCCGCCGGCCTGGTCGAGGTTCTCGATACAGAACTGCATGGAGGGCAGCGGCGTGTCCTGGCCGAAGCGCTGCGCGTACATCTGGTCGAGCGAAGTGCCCACCCAGATGTCCGAGCCCTGGGTCTGCCTGGGGTGGGACTGGGTGAGGAAGACCGCGCTGGAGCGGAAATGGTCGCCGCCGATCTCGGGCGTCGAGAAGGCCTCCGCCATGCGGCAGTCGGTGTTGCTGACGATGGTCAGCTGGTCCTGGAAGGGACGCAGCGATGTGAGCGCGCTCTCCGGCAGGATCTCGAAGTCCCTGCCCGTGGTGGACGGCGCGTAGAGGTGCTGGGTTGCGGCCCACTCGTTGCAGCCGGCCAGGCCGTGCACCTCCTCGATGCACACGAGGCGGGTCGGGCCCTCGTCGGCACGGGCGTGGGCGCGCAGGCGCCCGGCGGGGATCATGGCGTCGAGCAGCGGGAGCGCGGCGGTGGCGCCGAGGCCTCTCAGGAAGGTGCGGCGCGGGATGTGTTTGCCGGTGATGAAGTGCATCGTCGTCAGTTCTCCTTGGGCATTTCCCGGGACGGCTCGGTCCCGGTTCCGTCCTGATCCTCGGCGGTGGCCAGAGCGGCTCTCTTCATTCTGAACGCATCGCTCTTCACCACGCCCAGGACGAGGGAAGAGATGCTGTAGTCGTCGGCTTCGGCCTGCCATACGATCTCTCGCACGGCGGGCTGGTCGTAGTGCTCGACCCGGCGCCCCAGCGCGTAGGCCATGAGGTTCTCGGTGAAGGTGCGCACCAGGGGCAGCGGGCGCTTCAGCAGCGCGGTGGAAAGCTCCGCCGGGGTCTGCACCGGCGTCCCGTCGTAGAAGTCGCCGCGCGTGTCGAGCGGCATGCCGTTTTCGAGCGACCGCCACTTGCCGGTCACGTCGAAGTTGTCGAGCGCCAGGCCGATCGGGTCCATGAAGCGGTGGCAGGATGCGCACTGCGGGCTCTCGCGGTGGATCTCCATGCGCTCGCGGGTGGTGAGCAGGCGGCCGTCGCGCGATGACTCGGTCTCTTCGAGATCCGGAATCCCGGGCGGGGGCGGGGGCGGGGGCGTGCCCAGCAGCACTTCCATGACCCACTTGCCGCGCAGCACCGGGGAGGTGCGGTTCGCCAGCGAGGTGAGGACCAGTACGCTGCCGTGCCCCAGCAGTCCGACGCGCCGGTTGTCCGGGTAGTCGACCCTGCGAAGGTAGGAACCGGCGACCGGCGGCAAGCCGTAGTGGGTGGCCAGACGCTCGTTCGCGAAGGTGTAGTCGGCGCGGAACAGGTCCAGGATGCTCGCGTCCTCCGCGACGAGGTGGTTGAAGAAGGTCTCCGTCTCCGCCCGCATCGCATCGGCGAGCATCTCGTCGAAGTTCGGGAAGAAGTTGGGGTCGGGGCGGACCTTGTAGAGGTCCTGCAACCGCAGCCACTGTCCGGCGAAGCGGGCGCCGAGCGCACGGGCGCGGGGGTGCTCCAGCATGCGCAGCGCCTGGCGTTCAAGCGCCTCGACATCGTGCAGGCCTTCGCCGGCCGCCGCCGCGAGGAGCGTCCCGTCCGGCGGCGCACCCCAGAGGAAGAAGGAAAGACGGGACGCGAGGTCGACGCTCGAGATGGGGTACACCTCGCCCGGCCGCACCCCTTCCGGCTCGCGCTCGGTCCGGAACACGAAACGCGGGCTGGCGAGCACCGCCTCGAGCGCCATGCGGATCCCGGTCTCGAAGCCGTCCAGCTCGGCACCGTTTTCGTAGAAGGCCATGAGGCCGTCAATCTCGGCCGGCGCCGCCGCCCGGCGGTAGGCCCGGGTCGTCAGCGTCTCGATGATCCTGCGCGCGCACGGCAGCTCTTCCGCCGCCGAAGTGGGGCGGCAGACGAAGATCCGCTGGCGTGTCGGGTTGTCCGAGACCCCGGTCACATCGTAGGGGCCGCCGACGATCAGTTCGCGCACGTGCGGAAGGGTGGTGATCCCTCCCCCACCCGATCCGCCACCCGCCATCGACCAGTCGTGGGGCCGGATCAGGTCCTCGTACGGGCCATCGAAACCGCGGATGAATGCCGCCGACACCTTCCGCTGGCCGGCGCGCACGAAGATCCTCCCCGTGCTGATCGGCGCCGCGCCGCGCCCGTCCGCCCCCGCCCCGGTGCGGGCATGATGCAGCAGGGCCACGCTCTCGCCGTCGATCGAAACATCGATGTCCTCGAAACGCGTGTTGGAGCCCGAGGAGAACCCGAGTTGGAAGACGTACGCGCCGTCGGCGGGAAAAACGTGCTCGATAACGACGCCGCCCCGGGTCCCGTAGGGCGTCCCCTCGACGTGATCCCAGGGGTGTTGCGACGTGTATTCGGAGACCTTGTACGACCGGTCGACCGCCGGCGCCGTCCGGTCGCCGACCGCCCAGCGGCTGATGTCGGCCGCGGCGTTCAGATACGACTCCACGAGGGTCGGCGACATGGCCTGCACGTCGGCGATGTTGTCGAAGTTGGCACTCATCTGGTCGAGCGGCAGCCAGTCGCCCGCGTCCACCGTTAGACCCAGAAGATCGTGGACCGCCCCCCCGTACTCGGCCCGGTTGAGCCGCTGGAAGGTCCGTTCTCCGGGTTCAGGATGCGCGGCCGCTGCGCCGTCGAGGATCTCTTCGAGCCGCTCCACCAGGGCATTGAGCGTGTCGCCTGCGGGTCTGCGCGTTCCCGGCGGCGGCATCATCCCCGCGCGCAGCTTGCGCACCATTTTCTCGGCGATGTCGGCGTTTCGGTCCGCTTCCTCCACCACGAAACCTTCCAGCGAGAGGTTGCCCGTCAGGCGGCGCTCGTTGTGGCACCGCACGCAGACCTGCTGAACGACCTCGGTCTCGGTGGAGGTGGCGCGGGGCGCTTCTTCGCTGCCTGCCGTTGCCGGGCGAATGATGGGGCGTTGCAAAACCGCGTGGACGCCAAACGGGGTGGCATCCGCCGCCGATACTGCCGCCAGTTCCCGCCAGGGGGAAGCGGGGGCATCGCGCGGGCCGGTCCAGACCACCAGCGCACCCAGCGCGAGGAGTGGAACACCGAGTGATTTCATACAGGGCCGGTTCCGAAAAAGGGCAGCCACACCTGCTTCAGGCTAGCGACTTTGGCACGGGACATGCAAGTGCTGCGGGATCACAGTTGTGAAACCGGATTGGAGATTCCCGGGCGTGTCCAGGCGTGCGGGGTTGTGCAGGCCGGTGTAGGGGATTCACTTGGCATGCCGTGAATGAATGCCCGCCTGCCGCCTACGGCCACACCATTAGTACGGTAAACATTACATAACGTAATGTTTTCTTTACATATCAACACGCATGAACCGATGACCGCACCCCGTTCGGCAACCTCGCCGCGAACGGCGACCTCCCGATGCGCACGGGCGGCCGCCATCGCCCGGGACGTGTTCGGCTTCCAGGGCAAGGCCACCATCCTTCCCGGCGAGTTCGACCTGAACTTCCACGTCGCCGGGACCGGCGGCGATATCATCCTGAAGCTCAGCCCCGAATCGCGGCGCCCGGTCCTCGATCTCGTCGCGTCGAGTCTGCGGCACCTGGACGGCGCCCGGCTGCCGGCGGCGATCCCGCGATCCGTGCCGCCCGAGCACCGCGGCAACGCCTCCGGTCTGGTCGCCCGGCTCGACTTCGAGGGCGCACCGTACGTCGCCTGCGCGGTTACCTACGTGGACGGGATACCTCTTGCAGACCTGCGTCCGCGCTCGATGCGGGTCCTCGAGGCACTGGGCACGATGCTCGCGGAGCTCGACCTGGCGCTCGACGGTTTCGACCACCCCCAGCTCGACCGCGAATTCCCGTGGCGGATGGAGACCGCGCCCGAAACCATCCGCGCGCGCCTCGACGACCTGACGCACGGTCGGGATCTGGTGGCCGCCACACTCGACCGCGCGTTCCGCCGCCTGGAGCCGCTGCGCGACGCGCTCCCCGAGTCCGTCATCCACAACGACGCGAACGACTACAACGTGATGGCGGTGCCGTCGCTGCAGGGCGCGCGCCTCTCGGGGCTGATCGACTTCGGCGACGCGGCGCGCAGCTGGCGCGCGGCCGAGGTGGCGGTGGCGGCGGCCTACGCCATGATGGGACTGCCCGATCCGTTCGAGGCGGCGTGCGCGATCGCGCGGGGCTATTCCTCCGTGGCGCGGCTCGAAGAGGCCGAATGCGCCGCGATCATCCCCATGGTCGCGCTGAGGGCCTGCCTCTCGGTGTGCATCCAGGCGCGCGAAATGGCCCTCCAGCCGGACAACGCCTACCTGGCCGTGAGCCAGGAGGGGGCGTGGCAACTCCTCGACGCCCTCGCGCGCGCCGACTGGAGGATCGCCGAGCTCCGCGTCAGGGAAGCGTGCGGCCTGAGCGCGAGCCCCGCGCTGAAGACGATCGCGCAGTGGGCGGAACGGGCCGAACCACGCGCCCCGGTCATGCCGCCCGAGGTGCTGGCGCGGCCCCACACCCTCGACCTCTCGGTGGGAAGCCCGGAGCTGCCGCACCCGGGAGACGGCCCCCTCGACCGGTGGGTCGCGGAGGGGACCAAATCCGCCGGAGCAACCGTCGGGGTGGGACGTTACGGCGAGGCCCGGCTGGTCTACAGCGCCCCCGCCTTCCGCTCGCCCGGCAACGACGGCGACGAGGCCCGCACAATCCACCTGGGCCTCGACCTCTTCGCGCCTGCCGGCACCCCCGTCCACAGCCCCCTCCCCGGCACAGTCGTCTCCGTCGTCGACAACGGCGCCCCCGGCGACTACGGCCCCACCGTGATCCTGCGCCATACCGCCCCCGGCGGCACCGGCTTCCACACCCTGCACGGCCACCTCGACCACGCCACCCTGGGCCACCTCGAGCCCGGCGCCCACGTCGACGCCGGCGACATCATCGGCTGGCTTGGCGCCGACGACGTCAACGGTGGCTGGTCGCCGCACCTGCACCTCCAGGTCATCGCGCTCGACCCCCTGCACGACGACGGCCAGCAGGTCGCCGAGCCCGGCAACTACCCCGGGGTCGCGCTGCAGCGCCTCCGCACGGTCTGGGAAGCCGTGCTGCCCGACCCCACCGCTCTCGCGGGGCTGCCCGCCGCGACCGTCACGGCGGTGTCCCCCGCCGCCCAGCCCGTCTTGCGAAAGCGCGATCTAACCGCAAAGCGCAAGACGACACTCGGTTCGTCGCTGAGTCTGTCTTACGACGATCCCATACACGTCGTGCAGGGCCGAGGCGCCTGGCTGTACGACGATGCGGGCCGCGCCTACCTCGACACCGTCAACAACGTGCCGCACGTGGGGCACGCGAACGCCCGCGTGGCCGACGCCATCGCGCGGCAGTCGCGCATCCTCAACACCAACACCCGCTACCTGTACACGGAGATCACCGCACTGGCCGACGAACTGCTCGCGCACTTCCCTGCTCCCCTCGAGGTCGTGTTCCTGGTCTGCTCGGGGAGCGAGGCGAACGAACTGGCGCTGCGGATGGCGCGCTGCCATACCGGGCGCGACGGCGTGGTGTGCCTGGAGGGCGGATATCACGGCAATACGGGCGGCCTGGTCGAGGTCAGCCAGTACAAGTTCGACGGCCCCGGTGGCGCGGGTGCCGGGCCGCGGGTCGCGGTGGCCGCCATGCCCGATACCTATCGGGGGCGCGTCCGGCGCGGCCAGGGTATGACCGACGCCAAGCTGGGCGCTCGCTACGCGGACGAGGTCGGGCGAGCGGCGGCGCGGCTTGCGGGCGGCCCCGGCGTCGCGGCCTTCATCGCCGAGCCGATCCTGAGCTGCGGAGGCCAGATCGAACCGCCCCCTGGCTACCTGCGCGCGGCCTTCGAGCATGTGCGTGCGGCGGGCGGCGTCTGCATCGCCGACGAGGTGCAGGTCGGATTCGGACGCGTGGGCGACGCCTTCTGGGGGTTCGAGCTGCAGGGCGTCGTGCCCGACATCGTCACCCTGGGCAAGCCCATGGGGAACGGCCATCCCGTCGCCGCGGTCGTCACGACCCGCGAGATCGCCGACTCCTTCGCCAACGGGATGGAATACTTCAGCACCTTCGGCGGCAATCCCGTTTCGTGCGCAGCGGCGCGGGCGGTGCTGGCCGAGATCCGCGACCGGGGGCTGCAGAGCCACGCGCGCAGGGTCGGCAACGGGCTGCTGCGGGAGCTGCGCGCGCTGGCGGAGCGCCATCCGGTCGTGGGCGACGTGCGGGGCCGCGGCCTGTTTCTCGGCATCGAGCTGGTGCGCGACCGCGAGACGCGCGAGCCGTTCGCCGAGGCGTGCAGCTACCTCGTCAACCGGGCGCGCGAGCGGGGGGTGTTGCTGAGCGTGGACGGCCCGGACCACAACGTGATCAAGATCAAGCCTCCGCTGGTGTTTGGAGAGGGCGACGCAGCTCTTCTGGTGGAGACGCTGGACACGGTGCTCGGCGAATCGGCGCTGCGCGAGTAGAGGGTCGGCACGTCGGCGCGGGACCGCCGCGCAAGCAGGGCCCCGTTCAGCCGCGCTTCAGAGGCAGAGGCCGGGTCGCTCGCATCCGGTCGCGGCGCATGCGCAGGGCGTCGGCCGCGCGGCCTCAGGGATAGAGGCGCCGCCGCCGCCACTCTCCCGTGGCATCCCGCTCGTACACGAAGCGGTCGTGCAGCCGCGAGGGGCCTTCCTGCCAGAACTCGATCGCGTCGGGGACGATGCGGCAGCCGGACCAGTACGGCGGCCTGGGCACGTCGCCGCCGGCGAAGCGCAGTTCCTGGGCGCGCAGACGGTCCTCCAGCACGGCTCGGGAGTCCAGGTCCCGGCTCTGCTCGGACGCCCAGGCGCCGAGCCGGCTCTCCCGGGGACGGGTCGCGAAGTAGGCGTCGGCCTCGGCTGCCGACACCGGCTCGACAGCACCGCGCGTCCGCACCTGCCGTCCCAGCGGTTGCCAGTAGAAGGTCATGCCGGCTCTCGGATGGCCCGCCAGCGAGCGCCCCTTGGACGATTCCAGATTCGTGTAGAAGACGAACCCTCTGTCATCGAAGTGCTTCAGGAGTACCATCCGCCCCTCCGGTGTCTCCCCGGGCCCGAGGGTGGACAGACACGCCGCCTCGGCGAAGACGATTCGCGGTTCCGCCTCGGCGTCGGCGAACCAGCGGCCGAACTGCTCGATGGGGTCGGGCGACAGATCGGACCGCTTCACGCCGGACCGTCCGGGGCGGGCACGTTCACACCGCCTGCCGGGTCGAGCCCGACACGCCGAGCTGATAGGCCAGCGACTCGTCGAGGCCCTCGAAGTCGAAGCGGAAACCGCTCCGCAACGCCACCTCCGGGATGACCCGTGCTCCCTCCAGCAGCAGCGCCGTGCCCATCTCGCCGAACATGCCCTTCACCGCCAGCGAGGGTACGGGAAGCAGCGTGGGGCGCTTCAGGGCGCGGCCCAGGATCGTGGTGAAGGTGGAGTTCGGCACCGGGTGCGGGGCCGTGGCGTTGACCGGCCCCTGGAGCGCCGGGGTGATGATCGCATGGAAGATCAGGGCGACCAGGTCGTCGTGGTCGATCCAGCTCACGTACTGGCGTCCGGAGCCGAGACGGCCGCCAATCCCCATCTTGAAGGGCAGCAGCATCGTTCCCAGCGCGCCGCCGGCCGGACTGAGGACCAGGCCGGTGCGCAGCCGGACCACCCGGACGCCGGCGCGATCGGCCTTCTCCGCCTCGCTCTCCCATTCGCGGCAGAGATCGGCCAGGAACCCCCTGCCCGGACGGCTGGACTCGGTGAGCCGCTCCGCGCCCCGGTTCCCGTAGAAGCCGATCGCCGAGGACGAGACGAAGACGCCCGGGGGCCGGCGGAGTCCGCTGAGCGCGGCAACGATCAGCCGGGTACCGACGACGCGGCTCTGCCAGATCGCCTTCTTTTTCGGCGCGTTCCACCGTCCCCTGGACAGGCTCTCGCCGGCGAGGTGCACGACGGCGTCGACGCCCTCCAGGCGCGGGCCCTCGATCCGCCCCTCCATGGGGTCCCAATAGATCTCGCCGCGCTCCCGGCGCGGCTTGCGCCGCACGATCGGCAGCACTTCGTGCCCGCCCGTGGTCAGGAAATCGCGGAGAGCCGACCCGACGAAACCGCCTGCGCCCGTGACCGCGACGCGCAGCGGCGGTCCGTCCCAGGCGGCATGACGGGCAAGGTCCTGTGCGATTCGCCTGCCGCCGAATGCAAAGAAGCGCTGCAGTTCGGACTCGATGACGCCCCGGGTGAAGACGCTCGCCGCGGATCCGAGCGGCGGTTCCCACGCGATCCGGTTGCGCAGCAGGGTCCCGCGGTCGCCGATGGCCTCGAATTCGTGGTCGTGCACCCACGACTGCAGCGGTCCCGACACCTGCTCGTCGCGGAAGCAGCGGTCCTTCTCGACAGCCGTGTGGCGCACCTTGAAATCGGCCTTCAGCGGTCCCCGCCGGGCCCGGATCGTCACCGTTCCTCCCTCGGCAACCTCCCCCTCGCGCGCCACGACCCGGACATCCTCCCAGGGGGGCAGCAGGCGCTCCAGGGCACCGGGCCGCATGTGCCAGTCAAATACCTTGCCGACCGGGAACGGTATCTCGCACTCGTGCAGGAAGTTCGGCATCGCTCAGGCGTCCGCCGGCCACGAGATCCCGTCGACGGCCTCGCGAATGGCGCCGACTCCCGCCCCGGGTCCGTCCGGATGACCGAACACCGCCGACCCCGCGACGAGCACGGTGGCGCCGGCCGCGGCAAGGGAGGGCGCGGTCTTCGCGCTGACCCCGCCGTCCACCTCGAGCTCGATTCCGCCGGGGCGGTGCGACTCGATCAGCGCGCGGGCGCGCGCCACCTTGTCGAGGGACCGGGGGATGAACGCCTGGCCGCCGAATCCCGGATTCACGGACATGATGAGCAGGAGATCGATTTCATCCATCACATCCTCGATCGCCGAGAGAGGCGTGGAGGGATTGAGCGCCACGCCCGCGCCCTTGCCGAAGCCGCGGATCATCTGGAGGGTGCGGTGGAGGTGAACCGTCGCCTCGGCGTGCACCGTAATGAAGTCGGCCCCGGCCTCGGCGAACTCTGCAACGTACCGCTCGGGCCGCTCGATCATCAGATGCACGTCGACCGTACGCGACGTGACGCGCCGCACGGCATCGGCGATGAGTGGGCCGATGGTGATGTTGGGGACGAAGTGCCCGTCCATCACGTCGACGTGGATCCACTCGGCGCCGGCCCGGTCCACGGCGCGGACCTCGTCGCCCAGCTGGTCGAAGCGGCAGCTCAGGATGGACGGGGCGATCCTGATCAAGTCCCTCCTCCGCGCTTCACTCGGCGCACGCCGCTGGCCCGGGCAACCACCACCTCGTCGGCCATGTCGAGGAACAGACCGGACTCGACCACCCCCGCGCGCCGCGCCAGCCGGCTCTCCAGCTCCAGCGGATCGGCGATCCCCCCGTCGAAGTGACAATCGACGATCGCATGTCCGTTGTCGGTCAGGTAGACATCGCCCGCCTCGTCCGTTCTCACCTTCGGATCGGCGCCCAACGCCCGCAACCACCTCATATGGCTGCCGCATTCGAAGGTCACGACTTCAACCGGCACGGGCGCGCGCGCGCCGAGGCGGTTCACCAGCTTGGTGTCGTCGACGATCACCATGAAGCGGGCCGACGCCTGGGCCACCATCTTCTCGCGCAGCAGCGCGCCGCCCAGTCCCTTGATCAGGTTCAGCTCGGGATCCACCTCGTCGGCCCCGTCCACGGTGAGGTCGAGCGGTGCGAGTTCGCTGAGCGTCCCCAGCGGGATTCCCAGCCCGCGGGCGGCCCTTTCCGTTCGGACCGAGGTGGGTACGCCCACGACGTCGACCAGGTCTTCGCGCTCGATGCGGGCAGCGAGGTGCCTCAGGAAGTGAGCGATGGTCGAGCCCGTGCCCAACCCGAGACGCATTCCCGAGGACACGGTGCCGGACGCCTCCTGTCCGGCTTCGCTTTTCAGGTCTTCGACGCGGGATCGTCCCAAGGGCTCACAGGGGTCTCCGGGTTTCTCTTGACTCCTTACGGGGTGAAATGTACGCCTTCACGATTGTCGTTACCAGTTTACTAATCGCCGGTATTGACCATCTTCCCATGTCACTTCCCAACAGCACGATTCCGCCCATCCCCGCGGGACACGGGCCCATAGGACAGCCAACGCCATGATCATCGTCGCCCGGAAGGGGATCAGCGCAGAGCAGCTCGACCACATCCGCGAACGGGTCGAGGCCCTCGGCCTGCGCACCCACATCTCCATCGGGGAGACGCGCACGATCGTCGGCTGCATCGGCGACGAGGCCCGTCTGAGCGGCGTGTCGCTGCTGTCGATTCCGGGGGTCGATTCGGTGCATCCGGTCATGCGGCCCTACAAGCTTGCCGCGAGGGACTTCGCGGCCGACAGGACTTCGCGGGTGCCGGTGGGGAACTGCACGTTCGGTGGCGAGGCGTGCCCGGTTGCGGCAGGGCCCTGCTCCGTGGAGAACGAGGAGATGATGACCCGGACGGGGCGCTCCGTCGCGGGTCACGGGGCCACGCTCCTGCGGGGCGGCGCCTTCAAGCCCCGCACTTCTCCCTACTCTTTCGACGGCCTGAAGGAGGAAGGGCTGCAGATCCTGGCACGAGTGCGCGAAGAGACGGGGCTTCCGGTGGTCACCGAGGTGCTGGATCCGCGGGAGGCGGAGCTGATCGCCGGATATGTGGACATGCTGCAGATCGGGACGCGCAACATGCAGAACTTCTCGCTGCTCAGGGAGGTCGGGCAGCTGCAGCGGCCGGTGCTGCTGAAGCGCGGCATGTCGGCGACCCTCAAGGACCTGCTGCTGGCCGCCGAGTATGTGATGAGCCGCGGCAACATGCAGGTCGTCCTGTGCGAGCGCGGGATCCGCACCTTCGGCGGCGAGATGCGCAACACCTTCGACCTCGCCGCGATCCCGTGGCTGAAACAGGAGACCCACCTGCCGGTGATCGCGGATCCGTCGCACGCGGGCGGTCGTCGCGACCTGGTCGCGCCACTCAGCTTCGCGGCGTTGGCGGCCGGGGCGGACGGCCTCATCGTGGAGGTGCATCCGGATCCGGAGAACGCGTTTTCGGACGGCGACCAGTCGCTGACCTTCGACGGTTTCGCGGGCCTGATGCGCGACCTGAAGGTCTTTGCGGAGGCGGCGGGCAGGACGCTTTAGGACTCCGCCTGAACGCTGCGGCTGGAGGTTACGGCTGACGCTGCGGCTGGAGGCTACGGCTGTTCGGCCACCCGCTCCAGGGCCTCTGCCAGTGCCTCCAGCTGTGCTTCGAGAGCGCCGGCCGAGGTGCCCCCCCGGACCGCACGCGACTGCACCGACGCGGCCGGGTCGAAGATCGCGAAGACATCGTCGGTGAAATCCGGGTGGACGGCGCGCATTTCGTCCAGGGTGAGGGCGCTCAGTTCCCTGCCCGACTCTTCCGCCAGACGTACCAGCGCCCCCGCGATGTGGTGACTCTCCCGGAACGGGACGCCGCGGCGCACCAGGTGGTCGGCGAGATCGGTGGCCAGCATCTCCGCCCGAAGCGCCTCCTCGATCCGGGATCGGACCACGGTCATGCTCAGCACGGCGCCGGTGATCGCGGGCAGGACCAGCTTCAGGGTGTCCACCGAGTCGAACACGGCCTCCTTGTCCTCCTGCAGATCGCGATTGTAGCCGGTCGGCAACCCCTTCAGCACGGTGAGCAGCCCCACGAGGTTCCCCACCAGGCGCCCGGACTTGCCGCGGGTCAGCTCGGCCACATCCGGGTTGCGCTTCTGCGGCATGAGGGACGATCCGGTGGTGAAGCCGTCGCCGAGCCGGACGAATCCGAATTCACTGGTGGAGAAGAGGACCAGGTCTTCGGCCAGCTGCGAAAGGTGCACCCCGGCCATTGCGGCAGCGAAGACGAGACGCGCGGCCCAGTCCCGGTCGGACACGGCGTCCATCGAGTTCTCGGACACGCGGCTGAAGCCCAGATCGGCCGCGAGGCGGGCGCGGTCGACCTCGAAGGGACACCCGGCGATTGCCCCGGCGCCCAGCGGCAGCACGTCGCACTCGCGATGCACTGCGCCCAGATCCTCGATGTCCCGCACGAGGGGCCAGGCCCGAGAGAGGAGCCAGTGGGCTGCCGGCACCGGCTGGGCCTGCTGCAGGTGCGTGAATCCGGGCATCACGATGTCCGTGGTCTCGCGGGCCCTGGCGGCGAGAGCGGCGGCCAGGGAGGCGAGACCGAGGCGCAGCGTCCAGATCGCGTCCTTCCCCCAGAGACGGAAGTCGGTCGCCACCTGGTCGTTGCGCGAGCGTCCCGAGTGGAGTTTGCCGCCCACGGGACCGATTCGTTCGGTGAGAAGACGCTCGACGAGGGTGTGAATGTCCTCGTCGCTGAACCCGGCGGGGCCGGCCTCCCCCTCCAGCTGTGCCGCCACCTCGACCAGGCCCCGGTCGATGTCGGCCGCTTCGGAATCCGACAGAATGCCCGCCCTCGCAAGCCCGCGGGCCCAGGCGCGGCTTCCCTCGATATCGTGAGGCCAGAGGCGCCAGTCCACGTCGAGAGACCGGTTCAGCGCCTCCATCTCGCCGGACAGGCCGCCATCGAAGCGGCCTCCCCAGAGAGCGTGGCCCGACCCACCGCCGGCAGATCGCATGGTGCCGGGTTCCGCCTGGTCAGTCGGCGGTGGCCGCCGTCACCTTGCGGAGCGCCCGCCGGGGGGCCGGAGCCCTTCGCGCCATCAGGCTCTGCTGTGCCGCGAGGGCGCGCTGCGGCAGGTTGAAGAGCTTGACGAAGCCCGACGAGTCGGAGTGGGCGTAGCCCTCGCTGGCGCCGAACGAGGCCAGGTCGAGGTCGTAGAGCGCCGCCGGGGCCTTCCGCGACAGCACAGACGCCTGACCCTTGAAGAGACGCAGCCGCACCGTGCCTGTGACGGGCGCCATCATCGAGTCGACCATGGCATCCAGCGCCTCGCGTTCGGGGGTCCACCAGCGGCCCTCGTAGACCAGATCGGCGTAACGGGGCGCCATCTGGTCCTTCAGGGCGAGGCAGCGGCGCGACAGCACCAGCTGCTCGAGCTCCTGCAGAGCGGTGAGCAGGATCGTGCCCCCGGGCGTTTCGTAGACCCCGCGCGACTTGATCCCGACCACCCGGTCCTCGATCACGTCCGCGCGGCCCACGCCGTGCGCCGATCCCACCTCGTTCAGCTCGGTGAGCAGCTGGAGCGCCGACAGCGGCCGTCCGTCGATCGTCACCGGCACGCCCGACTCGAAGCCGAGCTCCAGTTCGCGGGGCGTGTCCGGGGCGTCGGCGGGGTCGGTCGTCCACACGTACACGTCGGGGCCGGGCTCGTTCGCCGGGTCCTCCAGCGGCCCGCCCTCGTGGCTGATGTGCCAGAGGTTCTCGTCGCGCGAGTAGAGCTTGTCGAGGTCGATTCCGTCCAGCGAGATCCCGTGGGCGTGGGCATAGGCCACCGCGTCCTCGCGGGAAGCGATGTCCCACTCCCGCCAGGGCGCGATGACCCGCAGGTCGGGCGCAAGGGCGGCGAAGGAGACTTCGAAGCGCAGCTGGTCGTTTCCCTTCCCGGTGCACCCGTGCGCGAGCGCGTGGGCCCCCGTCTTCCGGGCGACCTCGACCATCCTCCGCGAGATCACGGGCCGGGCCATCGCCGTGCCGAGCAGGTACTTCCTGCTGTAGACGGCGCCCGCGCGCAGCACGGGGAGGGCGTAGTCGTTCACGAATTCCTCTCGCAGGTCCTCCCCGAAAAACGCCGACGCCCCGGTGGCGAACGCCTTGCTGCCGAGCTTTTCGACCCCGCCGCGCTGCCCCACGTCGGCGGCCATGCAGATCACGTCCGCCCCGTAGTTCTCGCGCAGCCAGGTCACGATCACCGAGGTGTCGAGCCCACCCGAGTAGCCAAGTACGATCTTCATCTCGCCACGTCTCTCTCTTCAGTCAGGGCCGGCGGCAAGATGGCGGGCCGAAGCACCCGGTTCGTACGTCTCCCGCCAAGGTCGTACGGTGCAACGCGCGCACTCCGAACCCGCCAACCTGCCGCCGACCATCAGCCGGTCGATCTGAGGTAATCCCTAACGATAACTAATCATGCATACTTCATGCAAGATTATTCATTGCGATATGGTGGTGCGCCCCAGCTCTACTTGCGGCCCGCGAGCTTCTCGAGCTCCTTCGCCACGGACCTCGCGGCCCGGGCACTTCGGAGAATGATCAGGACCGTGTCGTCTCCGGCGATGGTGCCGGCCAATCCGTCATATTCCTCCCAGTCGATGCCCGAAGCCACAGCCTGTGCTCCCCCGCTGAGCGTTCGCACGATGGCGAGGTTGCCGACGGATTCGGCCGAGACGAAGAGTGTCGGCAGGACCGAATCGAGGGGCGGCACGTGATCCCACTCCTCCGGCAGCGTGTAGTAGGGCTTCCCCCCGGTGCCGGTGATCTTCACCAGCCGCAGATCTCGAATGTCCCTGGACAGGGTGGGCTGCGTGACCGGGAATCCCGCCGACGCAAGCCGTTCGCGCAGGGCCTCCTGATGTGGCACGCGCCGATCCTTGATGATTCTCAGGATCGCCCGCTGCCGCGCTCGCTTTCCCCCGGTGGCCACCTGCTCACCCCACCGCCCCGCACAGGTCCCGCGTCGGATTCCGCCCGGTTGCCCGGACGGGGGGCTCGCGCTCAGAAATCGTAGCGGACACGGAAGAGCAGCAGCCTGCCGATCTCCGGAGCTCCGACGAACTCGCGGTGCAGGTTGTTGAGGATGTTGTTCGCGGTGAGCGAAATCTGCGTGCCCGGCTGGAACGGCAGCCGGTAGCCGATTGAAGCATCCATCACCGAATACCCTTCGACGGCGCCGATGTACACACCCGAGTTCATGGGAAAGCCGTCGGTGAAGCGGAAGCGCCCCTGGGCCGTGAATCCGGAGGCCTGGTCGTCGAACACGATACCGAGGGACCCCTTGTGGCTGGGGGCGTTCAGCGCGATGTCGTCGGTGCTCGTGCAGTCGCCGTCCTCGTTGAAGTCGAAGCACTCGTCGCTCTGGTGAGAGTAGTTCGCGTCGATCCGGACGCGGTCGGAAGCCAGGATCTGGGCGGCCAGATTGACGCCGACGAAGTCGACTTCGCCGAAGTTGCGGTACGTGACCAGCAGGTCGGGGCCGTCGACCTGGTCCGGCACGACGGTGCCGAGGGGTAGCGCAGCCACTCCCTCGACGATCGGTCTGATCTGCGCCAGGGTCACCACACCGGCCTGGATGAGCGGCGTAAGGCGATGGACGACGAAGGCCGTGGTGCTCTCGGGATCGAAGAAGACGTTCGGGGTTACGACGCTCAGCGGGCCGACGAAGTTCTCCACCCGGCTGTAATACACATCGGCGGCCACCAGCACGCGATCGTTGATCGTGCCCTTGTATCCGACCTCGAGGGTGTTGTTGATGGTCGAGGTAAGGTCGGTGATGCTCTCCACGGGCGATGTGTCCAGCGGGAATGCGTCCGCCGGATCGATGGCCGCCTGATTCAGCCGGCGGAAAACCGTGCCGATCATGGGGTCACCGGGCAACGCGCCCGGACTCGCCAGCAGACTTTGCAGGGTCCCGGCAAATGGCACGAAACTGGGAGGGAGGAGCGAGGGCAGCAGCTCGAGCAGTCCTGCCCACAGCGCCGCGGCGTTCGCCGGAAGGGCCTGCCCGGGCACGAAGGGCGAGCGCATGCAGTAGCCCATGACTCCGCCCGGACACTGGGCAGAGAATGTGAAGCCGCCACTGGGTACGCCCAGCGCGCGGATGTTGTACGCCAGAGGGAGCGGATCGAGCGGAATCCGGGCCGCGACGATGTCCAGGAAGAGGTTCGTGGATGTCGGCGTCGCGAAGGCCCGGTTGAAGGTGAAGCGGAAGTTCTGGCTCTCCGTCGGCTTGAGCACCAGCGCGGCCCTCGGCGAAATGTTGGCGTCGGTGAGCCGGTTGTGGTCGTCCAGACGGATCGCGGTAACCAGGTCCACCTTGTCCCCGAGGGCGGTCTCGGAGTGCAGATAGGCCCCGATTTCGGTGATGAGGTCGTCGTCCTCGTTCCGCCCGAAGATCGTGCCTCCGCTCCGCGGCTCGGTCCGCTGCCAGTCGATCCCGTAGGTGAAGCTCTGCACCGAGCCGAGGTCGAAGCCGTACTGGAACTGCAGAGCCATGGTGCGCGACTGGTCCACCACGTTCGCGCCTGTCCGCAGGCCGAAGGTGCCTTCTCGCGGGGCCGTGTTGGCGTCGGATCCCGAGTCGGTCATGTTGACGAATGCCTGCGCGAAGAGCCGGCCCTTCGAGAATCGCGACTGGAGGTAGTTGTACCCCCAGTTCTTGACCTGGAAGGCGCCGATACCGGTCATCTCCACGCCGCTGGCCAGCGTCGAGGTTCCTCCGTTGAGCACGAGATCCCCGTCACCGGCGAACCGGAAATCCATCCGCGCGTCCACACTGTAGCGCTCGCTGGAATAGTCCCTGGCCACCACCTCGAACGCATCTTCGTGGGGCCAGTCGTTTCCCCGGGCATATTGGCCGGAGATCTTCAAGCCGAAACTCTCGGAGGCTGCTACGGCGCTGCGGAACTGCCCATGGAAGTAGGAGCGTTCCCCGCCGGCAAGGGAAACGGACGTGCCCTGGCGGTCGATCGGGGAGGGCGTGATGAGGTGCATGACGCCATTCGATGCATTGGGGCCGTAGAGAGCCGCGCCGGGTCCGAGCGACACCTCGATGCGGTCGATGTCGAGGTCGTTGGTGGGGAACATCGAGTATGCGTTGAATCGCAGGGACGGGACCCGGGCGTACCTGTTGTCGATGATGGTCAGCAGGGTGCCGGAGAAGACGTTGTTGAAGCCGCGTGCGACCAGCGTTCCCGAGCCGAGCCCGGTCTGGGCGGCGTCGATCCCCGTCACGGTGCGGACGTGGTCGGCTACGGTCGTTGCGGTTGTCCTGGCCACATCCGTGGCGGAGACCGTGGTTATGGACGCCGGGGCCTCGAGCGCCTTTTCCTGCCGCCGCGACGCGGTGACGACGATGGGGTTGAGAAGGAGGGCCTGGGAGCGAACGCTGATCGTCACCTCGGTGGTCGACCCGCCCGCGACATCCACCCCGTCCACCCGCGTTGTTTCATAGCCGATCAGGCTCACCACGACCGAATGCGATCCCGCGGCAACGGAGAGCGTGAATCGGCCTTCGTTGTTCGTGGGCTGGGGGCCGCCTGCTCCGAGGGCCTCGACGGCGGCGCCGGAGAGTGGCTCGCCCGTCTCTGCATCCGTAACCTGGCCGGTGATGGTTCCCTGTTGCGCCTCCAACGGAGTCGACAGCATTGCCCCGGCAAGCGCCAGGAAAGGAATGACCGTCCACCTTGATCTCGATTGCATCAGACACCATCCTCGCCATGAAAATTGTCGCCCGGGGCGGACCCGACTCCGACCGGTTACGATGTCACATGCCTTAATTGACCGCCCCCGCGGTCGATGCGCAACACCGGAACCGGGGATCCGATTTCCGACGTGAACCGGGCTCCGGCACAGTGACTGGAGTGCGAAAGACACTATGGAACTGCTGGCGCGCGAGGACTTTGCGGAGGCAAGGCGGAGAGTGGTCGGCCACATCCATCGCACTCCCCTCCTGTCGTTTGCCACGCTGGGTGCCCCAGCCTGCGCGCACGCCTGGGTGAAGTGCGAGAACCTCCAGAAGACGGGATCCTTCAAGGTGCGCGGCGCACTGAACGCGATCGCGTCGCTGAGTGACTCGGAGCGCGCGAGGGGCGTGATCACCATCTCGGCCGGAAACCATGCGCAGGCCGTTGCCTGGGCAGCCGGGCGTGGTGGCGCCAAATCGGTCGTGGTCATGCCGGAACGGGCCTCGCGCACCAAGGTCGACGCCACGCGCGCTTACGGTGGGGAGGTCGTTCTGCACGGCGACGCGGCGGCGGCGTTTGTGGAGGCGCGCCGCCGGGCCGATGCGGATGGGCTGGTGTTCCTGCACCCCTTCGACGCCCCCGAAGTCATCGCCGGGCACGGGTCCACCGGGCTCGAGATCGCCGAAGATGTCGCGTCTGCGGCGACGGTTGTGGTGCCCATCGGGGGAGGAGGGCAGATCGCGGGGATCGCTGGATCCCTGGACGCGATGGGCAGGTTGAGCGGGGCCTTCAGGATGAGGGTGTTCGGTGTGGAGCCGGAAGGGGCCGCGGCCATGCGTCGAAGTCTGGACGAGGGGCGGGCCGCGCACATTGAACTTGCGCCCACGATCGCCGACGGGCTCGCCCCGCCGATGGCCGGCGAACTCAACTATCGGTATGTGGACCGCCTTGTCGAGGATGTCGTGCTGGTCAGCGACGATGAGATCCTCGCGGCCATGCGCCTCCTCATGACCCGGGCCAGGCTGGTTGTGGAGCCATCGGGTGCGGCGGCGGTCGCAGCGTTGATGTACGGGCGCATTCCGGTCGCAGCGGGGGAAGACGTGGTCGCACTCGTCACGGGCGGCAATGTGGACCCGGAACTCATGACGCGGGCACTTCGCGAGGGCGCCGCATGGCCCTGATCGGGATCGAAGGCGCCGAGAAGCGCTACGGTGCGGTGGTGGCGCTGGCGGGCGTGTCGCTGCGCGTGGAAGCGGGCGAATGCCTGGCGCTGGTCGGCGGAAGCGGATCAGGCAAGACCACGCTGCTGCGCACCATCAACCGGCTGACGGAGCTGGATCGCGGCAGGGTGCTGGTCCGCGGCGAGCCGGTTGATGCCCAGGACCCGGTCGGGCTGCGCCGCTCGATCGGATACGTGCAGCAGGACGGAGGCCTCATCCCGCACTGGACATGCCTCGCAAATGCATCACTGGTGCCCGCCCTGCTCGGCCGCGCCGACGCACGTGACTGCGGCCGGCGGGCGCTGGCGGACGCGGGTCTGGAGCCGGACGTGTTCGGCGGCCGCTATCCGCGCGAGCTTTCCGGCGGTCAGCGCCAGCGCGTGGCGATTGCCCGGGCGATGGCCGCGAGTCCGGACATCCTGCTCATGGACGAGCCCTTCGGCGCTCTCGACGCGATCACCCGTACGGATGCGCAGCGCGCCTTTGTCCGACTGCGCGAAGCGGCCGGGGTAACGGCGGTGTTCGTCACGCATGACGTGGCCGAGGCGCTCAGGGTGGCCACCCACGTCGCGGTCATGCAGTCAGGGAGGATCGTTCTGCACGTGCCCGCCGGCGAGTTGATCGGGAGCGCCACGGGCTATGCGGCGGAGCTGCTGGAGAAGTCGGGGATAACGAATGGGGAACTCGACACGTGATGCACCGTTGCCCGCTCCTGCTCGCATGCCTGTGCTGGGCGTGCGCCCTGTTCCGACCGGCCCTCTGCGCGCAGCAGGATCCCGATCCCGTCGTGATCGCCTCCAAACCGTTCGCCGAGTCGTACCTGCTGGCCGAGACCTTCGCCCGACTGCTGGAAGACCGCGGCTTCCGGGTGGACCGGCGGATGGGGCTCGGGGCGACCGAAATCGCCCTGCAGGCGCTGGCGCGCGGCGACGTCGATGTCTACCCGGAATACACCGGAACCGGCCTCGCGGCCGCCGGCGACCAGGAGCTGCGAGGCAACCCGGCGGAAGTCTTCAGGCGCGTCAGCGACATCTTCCTGGCGCGCTGGGACGCGCACTGGCTCCCCCCGCTCGGGTTCGAGAACGACTACGCCATCGCAATGCGCCAGGGGCACGCCGACTCGCTGGGGGTAACCACGCTCACGGGGCTCGCGAGTGTCGCTCCCGATTTGACGGGTGGATTCTCCCCCGATTTCATGGGACGGCCCGACGGGCTCACCGGCCTTGCCGGCGCCTACGGCATACGCCTCCGCGAGACGCGCAGCCTCCTCCAGGCGGTCAAGTACCAGGCCCTCGCCGAGGGCGCCGTGGACGTGATCGACGCGTACTCCACCGATGGGGCCATCGCCCGCTACGACCTGACCGTGCTCGCGGACGACCGCGGCTTCTTCCCCCCTTACGACGCTGCTCCCCTGGTCAGCCGGGACTTCTACGAGACCCGTCCCCGCGCGGTCATGGCGCTGACCAGCCTGGCCGGACGGATGAGCGTCGAGCTCGTGCGAAGGGCGAATGAGCAGATCGAGGTCCGGGGCAGACCCATCGCCGATGTGGCGGGAGAACTCCTTGGCGCCATCGGTCTGGGTACTGAGGTGCCGACGTGGGCCGATCCGGGCCGGCGGGACCTGGCGGTCGATCCCGCGGTTCCAGACGCTTCAGGCGTGTCGGCGTCCGAACCCGATTCCACCGACCCCGGCGGCGGCGCAATCCGCCCTCGGCCCCCGGCGGCGGACGGCCCGACCGGCTCCACACTCGCCGCGCTGCCGCGCCACATGTGGGCCAACCGCACCGCACTCGTCCGCCAGGTCTCCCGGCACCTCATTCTAGTCCTCGCCTCCCTGAGCGCGGCGATCCTGGTTGCCCTGCCTGCCGGGGTGGCGCTGGAACGGCGCCGCGCGATCGCCGGGACCGCCATCCGCGCCGCGGGTCTCCTCCAGACGATCCCCGGGATCGCCCTCCTCGCCTTCATGATCCCCCTGTTCGGGATCGGGGTCGCACCCGCCATCGTGGCGCTCTTCCTCTATTCGCTCCTGCCGATCCTCCGCAACACCTATACGGGAATCATCGAGGCGGCGCCCGAAGCCGTGGCAGCCGGCCGGGCTCTGGGGATGACGGAAGGGCAGCTTCTGCGTCGTGTTCGCCTCCCCCTCGCCGCGCCGGTCATCATGGCGGGCATACGCACCGCCGCGGTCATCAACGTCGGAACCGCGACCCTCGCCGCCTTCATCGGCGCCGGGGGACTGGGTGATCCGATCGTGGCCGGGCTCAGCCTGTCGGACCCCGTGATGATCCTCTCCGGTGCGGTTCCGGCCGCGGCCCTTGCCCTGCTGGTGGACTTCGGACTCGGTGGCACCGAGACGCTGGTGGCACCGAAGGGTGTGGCGGAGGAACGCCGGTAGCGCCAAGTTCACGCCCCGGATCGATCCACCTCAGCGGAGGCCGTCAGGTGAACACACTGCGCCGATACCTGTTGCCCGGGTTCATCTTCCAGTCGGTGGTGATCGCCGGGGGGTACGGGACGGGCCGCGAACTGGCCGAGTACTTCCTCTCGCACGGCCCCCTCGGCGGCCTCCTGGCCATGGCTCTTGCCACCGCGGTATGGAGCGCGGTGTGCATCGTGAGCTACGAGTTCGCGCGGGTCTTCGGCGCCTTCGACTACCGCAGCTTCTTTCAGCGGCTGCTCGGCCCGTTCTGGGTGGCGTTCGAGTTGCTCTACATTGCCCTGATGATGATCGTCATGGCGGTCATCGCGGCGGCCGCCGGCACGATCCTGCAGGAGACGTTCGGGTTGCCGTACCTGGTCGGCGTCATCGGCATCATGACGCTGGTCGGGCTCCTGGTCTTCGGCGGCAACAGGACCATCGAGCGCGCATTCGCCGGCTGGTCCGGAGTCCTGTACCTGGTCTATCTGATCTTCTTCGGACTGTGCGTCTCACGGTTCGGGCCGCAGATCCATGCATCTCTCACATCCGGAACCATTGAGGGAAGCTGGGTCGTCGGCGGCTTCGAATACGCGGGCTACAACCTTGCCGTCCTGCCCGCCGTGCTGATCGCCATCCGGCACCATCGGAACCGCAGGGACACCTTTATCTCGGGACTCCTTACGGGCCCGCTGGCGATGCTGCCCGCGCTCCTGTTCTTTGTGGCCATAGCCGGCGAGTACCCCGGTATCGTGGACGAGGCGGTCCCGGTCAACCACATGCTCGAACTGCTGGGCTCACGCACCTTCCAGATCGTCTTCCAGGTCATGCTCTTCGGGACGCTGGTCGAGACCGGCGCCGGCATGATCCACTCGGTCAACGAGCGGATCGCGCACGCATACCGGGACAGGAACCGGGAGTTTCCCGCTCGGACACGCGCACTGAGCGCGGTGGGAATCCTGGCGCTGGGAGCCCTGATCTCCCAGTTCGGGCTGACCCCTCTGATCGCGCGGGGCTACGGCACGCTGACCTGGGGCTACCTCCTGGTCTTCGTGGCACCCATCCTGACCTGGGGAATCATCCTCATCCGGCGCGCGCGCGCCGCAGGCGGTTGATCGCCGCGATTCCCGCCACGGGTCCCAGCGCCAGGACGGGGAACGCCCACCGCCAGCCTGCGGCCTCCGCGATGGCGGGCACCACCTGGATCGTCACCGCGGCCAGCATGAACCCCGCGCAGGTCTGCAGTGTCAGCGCCGTGCCCGCGGCCTCGGGCGGCGCGAACTCGGTTACCAGGGCGCTGAACTGCGCCGAATCCGCAACCACGAAGAAGCCCCACACGAGCGTCACGGCGACCACCAGCACGAACACCTGACCAAAGAGCAGGCCGATCACGAGGCTGCACAGCCCGCTGGCGGCCATGGCCTGATTGACCAGCCTCTCGCGCCCGATCCGGTCCGCGGCCCAGCCCCCCCACACGCACCCCAGGCCGCCGGCGGCCAGGGCCCCGAAGCTGGCCAGCTCCACGAACCCGCCCCCATGCCCCGCCGCCTCGCTCGAAGCGGCCAGAAAGACCGGCACCCACGCCCACATGGCGTACAGCTCCCACATATGCCCCAGGTATCCCGCGGTTGCGAGCCGGGTCTCGCGATGACGCACCACCCTGGCCACCAGGCCCCACGAGAACGGCCCGCGGCGGAACGGATAGGGCCCGTCCCGGTAGAAGGCCGCCACCAGCACGGCCGCCGCCACTGCCCCGGCCGATGCGCCGAGAACTACCTGCTCGGGTCCCGCGTCGGGGAGCGCCTTGAGCAGGTACGGCGCCGCCTTTCCCACCGTCAACGCGCCCACGATGATCCCGATCGCCAGCCCCCGGGCCGAGCGGAACCAGGTGGCGGCCATCTTCATCGCCGGGGGGTAGACGCCCGCGAGCAGAAAGCCCGTCGCAAAGCGCAGGGCCACCGCCTCTCCGAATCCGGGGGCCAGGAGCACCCCCGCGTTCGCCAGCGCGGCCAGGATCGCCGCCACGGCGAAGTAGACACGCGATCGGATGATGTCGGCGAGGTTCAGGATCGCGGCCACCGCCGTGCCCGCCACGAAGCCCAGGTTGACCGCGGTCGCGAGCCACCCAGCGGCGGCCGCCGACATGCCCCATCGCGCGCCGAGCTCCTCCGAGACCGCGGTCGCCGTGAACCAGAGCGACATGCCGAGCAACTCGGCGATGGCGAGCAGCGCGAGAATCCGCCACCGGGCCGACCCGCCGCCCGCGCCAACGGTCTTCGGGCTCACCGAACGAACTGACCCGCGGCGTCAGATCCCGGGCTTCTCGTCGCTCAGGTCCGAACCATCCGTGAGCATCCGCAGGCTGTCCCGGCTCAGGACGACGTATACGTCGCTGCCGGGTTCGGCGCCGCTCTCGAGCAACGCCTCCCGCAGGCGCCCCACCTCCGGCCCGTTGGGATCGTAGGATCTCCATATGACGGACGCGTCGTCAACTTCGGACGGCTGGGCGAAAGGGATCTTCACCGACTGGTCCAAACCGACACCGAGGTATTGGGCGACCGCCCCGGAGACCTTCTGGCTGTTCCCCCGGAGGTGGTGCTCGCCCACCATGAAGAACAGCACGGGGGTCCCGTCAGTGGTCCACACCACATCCCGGGCGTCGGCAAGCGACTGTGGAGGCGCGACGGGATCCTGCACGATCCGCACGACATTCCCTTCGATCGCGAACTTCCGGGTGCTCAGATAGTTGCGTACGGTGGCCGGGAGAACATCGAACCGCTTTGGAATCTCGGCAACGAGTTCGTCGATCCTGGCCGAACCGCCGCCTTGCTCGATCCGCTTGACCAGGGCCTCCACCACCCCGACGTAAGGCTCGTCGGTCCAGTGGGAAAGGCCCCATTTGTCTTTCGTGAAGCGCACGAACAGCGGGTCCGAGGACAGCAGGCTGGACAGCGACGAGGTGTCCTTCAACTGCGCCTTTTCGGCGATTTCATCCCTCCGGCAGGGTTCGCCTTCAGTGTCCAGAGCAAGGAAAACCCGCGCTCGGCGCGTGTCACGGATCACGAGGCTGCCCATGAAACGAACGAGCCCGGCGTTCCGGGCCAGTGCTTCCCATTCCGGCGTCGTCTCGGCGCCGACGGCTTCCCGGAGCGCCTCTTCGTCGACGACACCGGCGACATTGGTGAGGCCGGGAGCGAACTGCCGCGCCTTCTCGACCTGCTCGCGGAATGATTCGTCGCCGACCACACCATCCAGGTACTCGTAGCCGCTTTCACGCATCACCGCGACTTCGGCCGCAGGCAACCACTGCGGGGGCGCGTCGCCGATCAGAAGATCAAGCACCCTGCGGAACTTCGACGGTGAAGCTGCGACGCCGACGGCACTCTTCAACCATCGCCCCGCTTCCTGGATCACGTCGACGCACTGAGCCTCCACGGTCTGCCTGAGCCTGACTTCCAATTGGCGCGCGCGCTCCCGGCTCACGCCGAAATCGTTGCCCAGGGCGGCGAGCTTGGCCGGCTTCCACGAGTATGTGCGCCTTCGAGCAATAGCCTGGCGCCGCGGGTCGAGAGATTCCATGACCCCGGCAAACTCGGCTCCCATCTGTATTTCGGTTCGAAGGGCGCCGGCAGCCTCGATGAAGTTGATGTACCTCGCCAACTCGGCGAACCCGCTCTCCTCGACGAGAGTCCTGAAATCAAGTTCGGACAGATCAGCCAGGTTTTCGGCACCGTGTATGAGAACGGCGCAACCCAGCACACGGTCCAACGCCTCTTGGTAGGTCGGTAACGTAATCGGGGCCATCACCCGGCTCGGCTTTTCAAGTGGTTTGTCTAGGAAACCTCCACATAAACCCGTGTGGCGTCAAGCGGTTGCGGCGTTTTCGGGCAGGTTGCCAGCGACGCGGATTGTAGGTACGATCCTGCCCATGACGCTCCGCACGGCCACCCGTACCCATACCTTCACAGAGTCGGTCATCCGCGAGATGACCCGAGTCGCCCGGCGATTCGATGCCATCAACCTCGCCCAGGGCTTCCCCGATTTTCCAGCCCCGCAGCTTCTCAAGGATGCCGCGTGCGGGGCGATTCAGGCCGACGTAAACCAGTACGCAATCACCTGGGGCACAACCGCGCTCCGCGCGGTCCTCGAGAA
This sequence comes from Longimicrobiales bacterium, assembly GCA_965211905.1. Classification (GTDB taxonomy): domain Bacteria; phylum Gemmatimonadota; class Gemmatimonadetes; order Longimicrobiales; family Gaopeijiaceae; genus Bin94. Next base: position 1,827,972 of record CBDBTX010000003.1, on the reverse strand, counting down.
GAAATACAGGGATTGGTACGGCATGGAAGTCGACCCCGATGCCGAGATCACCGTCACCTGCGGGGCCACCGAGGCGATGGCGGCGGTTATGCTGGCCTGCGTCGATCCGGGGGACGAGGTCATCGTCATGGAACCCTTTTACGAGAACTACGGCCCCGATGCGGTCCTGTGCGACGCGGCCCCGGTCTTCCTGCCCCTGCGGGCACCCCGGTTCCGACTCGACGCCGACGAGCTTCGGAGCCTGGTCACCAGCCGGACGCGGGCCATCGTCATCAATACTCCCAACAATCCCTCGGGCCGCGTCTTCGACAGTGAGGAGATGACCGCCGTGGCCGAGATCTGCAAGGAGCACGATCTCCTCGCGATCACGGACGAGATCTATGAACACATCATCTACGAGGGCGAGCACATCCCGCTGGCGACGTTTCCGGGAATGCGCGAGCGAACCATCGTGATCTCGGGGCTGTCCAAGACCTTCAGCATCACCGGCTGGCGCATCGGCACCATCATCGCGCCTCCGGACCTCACATCCGCCATCCGCAAGGTGCATGACTTCCTCACAGTCGGCGCACCCGCTCCGCTGCAGGCCGCGTGCGCGACGGGGATGGAGCGACTCGGGCGCGACTACTACACCACCATGGCCGAGGAATACCTGGAGCGGCGGGACATCCTGTACGGCGGCCTGCGCGATTCCGGCTTCCGCTGCAGTCCCCCCGAAGGCGCCTACTACATCATGGCCGACTTCTCGGCTCTGAGCGATCTCGACGACGTCGCATTCAGCAAGTTCCTGGCAAGGGAATGCGGGGTGGCGCCGGTGCCGGGCTCGTCCTTCTACAACCGGCCCGCCGACGGCGCCGCGCTGGTCCGCTTCGCCTTCTGCAAGCGTACGGAGACGCTGGAGCGCGCCGTCGCACGGCTGCGGGCGTTCTTCTAGTGTAGCATTGCCGGAATCCGGCACTGGTCCCGGCCGGATCTCAAACGCTGTCTCTTCCCCGTCTGTCGGGAACATTGAAACCCCCGGACGGTATCGACGTATCCCAAACCGTGCGGAATCATCCGGGACCGGCCATCCCCCCGGGCATGCGTTTCCTGAACCCCGGGGATGACCGCCCCACACCGCACGCGACAATCCATACAAAGACCAAGGGAAGGACCCTACCATGAGGATTTACCAGAGCATTCCATCCGCCGCACTGGCTCTTGCCATCGTGTTCGGCACCGCCAGCGCCGGGGCGCAGACCACCGCCGAGGTGAGCATCACCGATGTCGAAGCCCTCGAGGCGGATGCCCACGCCCAACTCGACGACCTGTCCGCGTGGGAACGCGCGGCCAGACTGTTTCGCCGCGCCGCGGACCTCAGGCCCGAAGGCGATCCGGCCGGAACGGAGAACCTGATCTACGCCGCCCGACTGTCCTACTACGAGGGCAACGAGCGGCAGGCGGTCCGTGACTTCGAGGCCGCGGGCCAGCGGGCGCTCGCCATGGGCGACGTGATCGTTGCGGCCAACGCGTTCACCGATGCCGCCTGGGTCGCACAGCATCGCGGCTACGGCGAGCGGGCACTGGCGCTGTTGAGCAGGGCGCGGCTTCTCTCCGGATCGCCGCTCATTCCCGAAGACGAGCGGACGCATCTGAGAGGCAGGTGGGGAGCCGCGGGCCCGCAGCAGTAGGGGGCATCGAGGCCCTTTTTAGGGTCGCGGCACAATCGCGGGGCGTCTCTTCGGAGGCGCCCCGCATCTCTCTACAGGGATCGCGCGCGCCTTCTTCGGTTGACCGGGCCGGACGCGAATGCATCTTCCTGGTGCGAACCCCAACCGCCGAGGAGGCGCGCGGTGTCAAAGATCCGATCCGGCAGGGTCCCTTCCGGCGTTGCCCGCAAGGGCGTGGTTGCCGCGGGGGTTCTGGCCGCGCTGATGGCCTGCTTTCTGATTGCGGGCATCCTCCTTCCGGGGACCGTGGAAGTCACGCGCTCCATCGACATCGAGGCCCCTCCCGAACGCATCTTCCCGCTGATCGCGGCGCCGGCCGCGTGGGACAGCTGGACTCCGTGGGGCGAGATCGAGTCGCAGCTGGAAGGTCCCCCCGCAGGCGCCGGTGCGCGCCGGGCATGGGACGATCCGCAGCTGGGATCCGGCTCGCTCACAATCGCCGCGACAACTCCTCCGTCAGCTGTAGACTACCTGGTGGAGGTCGAGGACGGGGCGATTCGCTTCGAGGGCTCCTTCTCCGTCGAGGCCCGCGGCAGCACATCGCGCGTCACCTGGACCGAGCGCGTGGATCTGGGCTGGAATCCCCTGCTCGGCTGGACCGCTCTCGGCATGGAGGAGTCCCAGGGTGTGCAGTTGGAGGAAAGCCTGGCCCGGCTGAGGGAGCAGGCCGAATCGCCACGTTAGCGGCTCGTTGCCCCGCCGCCCACGCGGCTCGGGTGGTGCTCCCCTACAACCTCTCGAGGGCGAGCCTGATCAGCTCGTCGTTGGAGCGCGTCTGGCGCATCACGCGCTGCAGCTCGTCCATGGCCTGCGCCGGCATCGAATCGGAGAGCTGGCGGCGCATCGCACGCGACAGCCTGAGCGCCTCCGGCGAGAGCAGCAGCTCCTCCTTGCGCGTCGCGGAGGCCTTGAGGTCGATCGCCGGATAGATCCGCCGGTCGGCCAGCTCGCGGCTGAGCACCAGTTCGCTGTTCCCCGTGCCCTTGAACTCCTCGAAGATCACCTGGTCCATGCGGGATCCGGTGTCCACGAGCGCGGTCGCGATGATCGTCAGCGAACCTCCGCCCTGCTCCTCCTTGATGAGGCGCGCGCTGCCGAGGAACCGTTTCGGCTTTTCGAGGGAGCTGGCGTCCAGGCCTCCGGACAGCGTCCGCCCGCTGCCCTCCTCCACCGTGTTGTGCGCGCGAGCCAGGCGTGTGATCGAATCGAGGATGATGACGACGTGCCGACCGGCCTCCACCCGGCGACGGCACCGCGCCAGCGTCATCTCGGCGACCTGGCAGTGGCGTTCGGCCGTAAGGTCGAAGGTCGATGCGATAACCTCGCCGAAGCCGCACGCCTCCATCTCCGTGACCTCCTCCGGCCGTTCGTCGACCAGAAGGATGATCAGTTCGCACTCGGGGTGATTCTTGGAGACCCCCTCGGCGATCGCCTGAAGGACGGTCGTCTTCCCCGCCTTGGCGGGCGCGACAATCATCGCGCGCTGCCCCTTGCCGAGCGGGCAGAAAAGATCGATCACGCGGTTGGTCAGGTCGGGCTCGCCCGCGAACTCCCTGCCACACTCCAGCGTCAACTGGTGGCGCGGGTGAAGCGCGCTCAGCCGGTTGAAGTCGGGCCGGCGCGCCGCGCTGTCGGGGGGATTCCCGTTGACCAGGTCGAGGTACCGGAGCGGCGGGCTCTTGCCGTTGCGCGGCCGCCGCCCGACGATCCCCGCCAACTCGTCGCCGGTGCGAAGACCGAAGCGGTGGATCAGGCGCGACCCCACGTAGATGTCGTCCTTGCCCGGCACATAGCCGGAGTCCGGCCTGCGGATGAAACCCGATCCGCTCCCGAGGACCTCGAGGATTCCCAGGGTTTCGCCGGGCTCGCGGTTCTTGTCGTTGAGATTCGGATGGGGTCCCTGCTTGCGCGGGCCGCGCGGGCGGCCCCGTCGCCCCCGCCGGTGCCTTGTCGCGGGAGCGGCCCCCTCGGCCGTACCTGTTTTCGACGCCTCGTCCTCCGGCGCCCCGGGAGATTCCGCTGCCGCGGGTTCCCGGACCGCTGCCCGGTCGCCAGCCGACTGCGTTGCGGCTTCGTTTTCCCCGGATGCCGGGATTTCTTGATCGGTCACGATTGTCACACCTTCCGGAAGCGGTGCCCGGCCCCTCCGGGCCTTATGCCAATTCCTCGACGAACAGGAGCACCGGGGAATTCCGGGCCATGCCGCGGAACACACCCTGGAACAGAACCGAGCCGGAGGAACTCACCCTTCCCGACATCGGCAGGAAACCTTGCAACGAACCGTCATCGGTTCGAAAAACTGCGCCGCCACGGCAACCATTGCCTCGATATCAACGCGACGCTGCTCAATAAAGATCCATACCGTAACCGTACTGCGCAAGTGTTTCGTTCAGGATCGGTGTCTTGAGCACCTTGCGCGACGGGGACACCAGGTCAAGCATTCGGGTTGGCACGAAGCCGGAGGAAAAACATTGGACGAAAGCGGGAAGGGAGCTGGGGGGCGATGGGTCGTCGCTGCAAAGCTGATCCTCACCATCGGTCCGTTCGCGCTGTTGCTTGCCCTGTACGCCCTGTTTCGCTGGGTGTCGTGATGTCCCCACGTGGGGGCAAGGGTGTCACGCGACGTGGACATGGCCGGCACGGGCGAGGCAGTCCGTGGACAATCCCCGCGTCGCACCGAGGGCGGCGAGGGGCCGGGCTGGCAAGGCGCGATGAGCGAGAACAGCGGCGCTATTTGAGCGAAGAGCAACGCAGAGCGGCGCTCTCAAGCGTCTGAATGTAATGAAAACACGACATTTTGTTTTGTTTTCATGACATTGTGAGATCGCCTGAGCGTCGCGTCCAGCGCGGATGCATCGCCGCCCGAATCCAGTGGGGACTTGTTCCACGGACTGCCATCTGCGAGCAGACCCTGGGGGAGCGGCATCCGGCGAGCCGGGGGCGTCATTGACCGGCGCCGAAAGAGCTGGCACGATGAATGCATGACGTTCCCACCGTGTGCACCCGCATTCGGAGGTTGAATATGAGACGGACCAGCGTAATCCTGATCGTCGCCGCAGCCCTGTCCGCACCTGCGGCGGGTACCTCCCAGGTCGCGGATCACGTCTCCTTCTACCGGGGAGGCAGCCTGGGGCTTCACAGCTATACCTCATTCGGCACCGGTTTCGGGGTCAGCGTGGGGGGCTGGGGAGCCTCGCTGGGGTTCTCCGTGGGATTCGGCACCGGCTTTCTCTACAACCCGCATGGCTTTTACCGGCCCTTCGGCTCCCCCTGGGCGCACTGCTGGGACGACTACTGGTTCGACCCGTACGACCCGTACTACGCGTGCCAGGACTTCGGACGCTTCTGGGGTCCCGGCTACGGCTGGAGCAGCTACAACCCCTGGAGGTTCGGCTTCCTCGGCTGGCCGTCGCCCCGCTATGTGCGTTCCCACTGGTACGGGTTTTCTCCCTTCTGGAGTGACTACTGGGGCCCCTCCTGGGGCGGCTACGATCATTGGTACGGACCTCGGTATCGCCGCTACTACGAGTATCCGGGCACACGGGTGGTGCGGCGGACGCCGCTGTACGGACCCCGATTCAAGGAGTATCCGGCGCCCCCGGTCTATGTGACGGACAACGGACCCGAACGCCCGGTGTCGCGGTTGGGCGGAATGCGGGGAACGGGCGGATCCGTTGGCACTGCCGTCAGACGGCCGGATGGCCGGGGCGTCCATTCGATCCTGGACGGAGCGCGCAAGGCACGTCCGCGGGATGGCTCCGACGCGAGACCGACACCCCCCCGCGTGCGCGCCAGACCTCGCGCTGGCGGCGACGCCACGCCCACCCCCCAGGCGCGTCCGCGAAGCGGCACCGCCGGGTCGGACAGGGCGCGTCCGCGAAGCGGCACCGCCGGGTCGGACAGGGCGCGACCGCGGGACACGCGCACGCTTCGGCCCGGCGTCGTGCAGCGTCCTCCCATCGCGACCTCGCGGCCCGACACCCGGCGGCCGTCCACGAGGAGCGCCCCGGCCCGCGTCCGGCAGCCCACGCCGACCCGGTCCGCGCCTCCGCGCGTGAGGAGCCGCCCCGTGCCGCGCGATCGGATCGAGCCGCCGAGGCGAGAGGCCCCCGGTGTCCGGTCCACGCCATCGCGGCGACCCTCGCCCACCGCGCGGTCGTTTCCGTCGCGGATGCCGACGGCCAGGCCCGCTCCGTCGCGCGCGCCAACGCCCAGAGTGCGCTCGGCACCCTCCAGGGGCTCGACGCCCAAAGCGCGCGCCGCGCCGTCCCGGGGTTCAACGCCCAAGGCGCGCCCCGCGCCGTCCCGGGCACCCGGACCCAAGGCGCGCGCGGCGCCACCGCGGAGCTCCGGGAACAAGCAATCCCGGCCGCGGCGGCCTGCCCGCCGGCCGGGATAGCCGACAGCCCCTGGACGTTCAGTCCGCCGGCACGCCGTCCTTGACGCGCGACTTGAGGGGATTGCCGCCGACCCGGTAGCACAGCTCCGCGAGGTCGGAGACGTCCCAGAGTGCAAAGTCGGCGCGCTTCCCCGGCTCGAGCGTGCCCCGGTCGTCCCGCAGGGCAAGCACCTCCGCCGCCGCGCTCGTGAACCCGAGCAGTGCCTCCTCGGGGGTCAGGCCGAAGAGTATGCAGCCCAGGTTCAGGATGAGGCCGACGTTGGTGATGGGCGACGACCCGGGGTTGGCGTCGGTGGCGAGGGCCATTCTTACACCGGCCCGCCTCAACGCCTCGACGGGCGGCCTGCGGTCCGCCCCCAGGGTGTACGCCGCGCCGGGGAGGAGGACCGCGCTCACCCCCGCGGAGGCCATGGCTTCGACGCCTCCCTGCGGCAGGTACTCCAGGTGATCGGCCGAACGGGCTCCGGCGGCGGCGGCCACAGTCCCCCCGCCCTGGTCGGAAAGCTGGTCGGCGTGGAGGCGGCCGTGCAATCCCGCGGCGATGCCGGCATCGAGGATCGCGCGGCTCTCGGCGGGGCTGAAGGCGATGTTCTCGCAGAAGGCGTCGACGGCGGTCGCGTGGCCCTGCTGCACGGCGGCGGGGATGATCTCGTCGACGACCATGCGCACATAGTCGCCGCGCCGGTGGCGGTATTCGGCAGGGACGGCGTGGGCGGCGAGCAGTGTGGGCGAGATGTCGACGGGGAGGTGGCGGGGAAGGTCGGCGGCCACCGCGAGCATGCGCAGTTCGGTCTCGAGGTCCAGGCCGTAGCCGGACTTCACCTCGATCGTGGTCACGCCCCACGCGGCCAGCTCCTTCGCGCGGGCGGCGGCGGCCGCGGCGAGTTCGTCGCTGGAGGCCTCGCGGGTGGCCCGCACCGTGGACATGATGCCGCCGCCGGTCCGCGCGATCTCCTCGTACGACTCTCCGCGCAGCCGACGGCGGAAATCGCCGCTGCGGTCACCGCCATGGACGATGTGGGTGTGGCAGTCGATGAACCCGGGCGTCAGCCACGCGCCGCCGCATGGGAAAACCTCGGCCGTAGCGGCCTTCCGGTGCGCGGGAAGATCCGCTTCCCTGCCCACCCACGCGATGCGATCGCCGGCGCAGGCGATGGCCCCGTTCTCGATGATGCCGAGCGACCGGTCGGTCATCGTGGCAAGATTGACATCGGTCCAGAGTCTGTCCCACGGTTTTTCGGGCATTCCGGCTCCTGGAGGGCTGTTGTTTGCGGCGTCCCGCGCGTCGGTTCGCGTCCGCCCGGCCTCTGCACGGAAGACGACTCCGGGCCAGATTGATGCATCGTTGCCCGCCGCTACGCAATCCGTCACCGGGGAGAGCCGTGCCGCAGCAGACACCGGACAGCCGCGCGCTGTACTTCGACCGGCTCCTGATCGGGGACCGGTGGGAGGGCGATGTGCGGATGGAGGTCGGCGCCGACGGTCGCATCGCCGGACTCGAACCGGGGGGCTCGCGCGAGGGGTGTGAGGGAGTCGCCGGATGGGCAGTGCCGGGGGTCCCCAACGTCCACAGCCACTCCTTTCAGCGGGCCATGGCTGGGCTCGCCGAAGGGGGCGGGCCGGACTCGTTCTGGAGCTGGCGGGAGGTCATGTACGCTTTCGTCAACCGCTTGACCCCCGACGATGTCGAGGCGATAACGGCGCAAGTGTACGTGGAAATGCTGAAGTCGGGGTTCACCTGCGTCGGAGAATTCCACTATCTCCACCACGCGCCCGGCGGCGGCAGCTACAAGGATCCGGCGGAGATGAGCCGGCGGATCGTGGCCGCGGCCGGGACGGCCGGAATCGGCCTGGTGCACATGCCGGTCGTGTACGAGACCGGCGGCTTCGACGGGCGCGTGCTCGAGGGTGGACAACGGCGGTTCCTGATGGACCTGGAAGGCGCGGCGCGGCTGCACGAGGCACTCGCCGGTGACGCGGCCGGGCCAAACGCCCAGCTGGGATGGGCACTGCACAGCCTCAGGGCCACGGTGCCGGAGACCGTTGGACGACTGCGCGATCTCGTTCCCGCCCGCGCCCCCATCCACATCCACGTCGCCGAACAGGAGCGGGAAGTGCGGGAATGCCTCGCGCACCGCGGCGCCCGCCCGGTGGAGTGGCTGCTGGACCATGCTCCAGTGAACTCGCGCTGGTGTCTGGTGCATGCGACTCACGTCATGGACGGCGAGTTGGACGGGATCGCGGCCAGCGGCGCGGTGGTCGGCCTGTGTCCCACCACGGAAGCGAATCTGGGGGACGGGCTGTTTCCGCTGGGGCCATTCGCCGAGCGTGACGGACGCTTCGGGATCGGGACCGACAGCCACGTGTCGCGGAGCCCGGCCGAAGAGTTGCGCTGGCTGGACTATGGGCAGCGCCTGGTGTCGCGCAGCCGATGGGTGTTGGGGACCGCACGGGACATCGCGGACCGCGGGGGGAGGGCCCACGCCGAGATGCAGGACGCCGGGACCTGGCGCAGAGGGAGGCTGTCGGGCGCCGGCGGCGTCCTGTTGGGTCACGCCTGGGGCGACGGGTGTGGGGCACTGGCGTGGGATGGCGGCGGGATCCGGGTCGGGGCGCGAGCCGATCTGGTCGTGCTGGATGCCGGGCACCCCGTTCTGGCGGGCCGAGGCGAGGAGACCATCCTGGACTCGTGGGTGTTTTCGGGGCCGGAGCATCCGGTGAGGCATGTGATGGTGGGGGGTGCCTGGGTCGTGCGCGACGGGCACCACGAGCGTGAGGAGGAGATCAGGCAGACGTTTGCAACGGTGGTCCGGCAATTCTCGAATCTGGCCTGATTGCGCTGCCAAGCCGATAGCGGCCGGCAGCCCCCGCTACCTCATCGGGATCCTGACCCCCTTCGCACGCGCCGTCTCCAGCGCCTCCTCGTACCCCGCGTCCGCGTGCCGGGCAACGCCCAGGCCCGGGTCGTTGGTCAGCACCCGCTCGATCCGCGTGCGCATCTCCGGGGTCCCGTCGGCGACGAGCACCTGCCCCGCGTGCAGCGAGTCGCCGATCCCCACGCCCCCGCCATGATGGAACGAAACCCAGTTCGCGCCCGACGCCGTGTTCAGCAGCGCGTTGAGCACCGGCCAGTCGGCGACGGCGTCGGTGCCGTCCTTCATCGCCTCCGTTTCGCGGAAGGGCGACGCGACCGAGCCCGTGTCGAGGTGGTCGCGGCCGATCACGATGGGGGCGCTGACCTCGCCGCCGGCAACGAGATCGTTCATGGCGACGCCGAACCGCGCTCGCTCCCCCTGCCCCAGCCAGCAGATCCGCGCGGGCAGCCCCTGGAACGCCGCCTGCGCGCGCGCCATGCGGATCCAGCGGCAGAGGTGCTCGTCGCCGGGGAACATCTCGAGCACGAGGTCGTCGGTGCGGTGGATGTCGGCGGGGTCGCCGGAGAGCGCCACCCAGCGGAAGGGGCCCTTGCCCTGGCAGAAGAGGGGCCGGACGTAGGCGGGAACGAACCCCGGGTAGGCGAATGCGTCCTCGAAGCCTGCGTCAAGTGCATAGCCGCGCAGGTTGTTCCCGTAGTCGACGGCGACCGCGCCGCGCCGCTGCATCTCCACGATGGCTTCGCAGTGGGCGCGGATCGACGCCATCGAGTGTAAGCGATATTGCGATCGATCGGCATTTCGCAAGACGGTCGCCTCATCGATCGAGAAACCGCAAGGCACATAGCCGTCCACGGGGTCGTGTGCGGAGGTCTGATCGGTCACGATGTCGGGGGTGATTTCCCGCCGCACGAGCTCCGGCAGCACGTCGGCGCAGTTGCCCACCAACCCCACCGACAGCGCTTCGCCGGCCCCCGCCGCCCCCAGCACCCATCCGACCGCCTCGTCGAGGTCGTTCGTCATGCGGTCGCAGTAGCGGGTCTCGATGCGGCGCCGGATCCGCTCGGGATCCACCTCGACCACCAGGACGGCGGCGCCGTTCATCGTCCCCGCGAGCGGCTGCGCGCCACCCATGCCGCCCATGCCGCCGGTGAGGATCCACCGCCCGGTGAGCGACCCCGCGAAGTGCGTCCGGGCCATGGCGCCGAAAGTCTCGTACGTCCCCTGCAGGATCCCCTGGGTGCCGATGTAGATCCACGATCCCGCGGTCATCTGGCCGTACATCATCAGGCCCTGCCGCTCGAGCTCGTGGAAATGCTCCCAGGTCGCCCAGCGACCCACCAGGTTCGAGTTGGCGATCAGGACGCGCGGGGCGTGTGTGTGGGTGCGGAAGACGCCGACCGGCTTGCCGGACTGCACCAGGAGCGTCTCGTCGTCCTCGAGCGTGCGCAGGACCTCGACGATCGCGTCGAAGGCCGCCCAGCTGCGGGCCGCCCGTCCGGTGCCGCCGTAGACCACGAGCTCGTCCGGCTTCTCCGCCACCTCCGGATCCAGGTTGTTCATGAGCATCCGGAGCGCCGCTTCCTGCGTCCATCCCCTGCAGCTCAGGTCGGTGCCGCGCGGGGCGCGGACGAGCCGCGGCATGTTGGTCGTCTTCATCCGCCAATCTCCGATCCGGTCAGCTCCCCCGCCTTCACCAGCTCCGTCAGCGCCGCGATATCATCGCCCAGCACCCTGTCCTCGACCAGCGGCGGCACCTGCGAGCGCACCACGCGCAGCGCCCGCTCCACTCCCGCGCCCGCACGCATCGGACGGTGGAACTCCACTGCCTGCGCGCCGCAGAGCATCTCGGTCGCCAGCACCGTCTCCAGCAGCGAGATGCTCCTGCGCACCTTGCGCGCCGCCGCCATCCCCATCGACACGTGGTCTTCCTGCGACGCGCTCGTGGAGACCGAGTCGACGCTGGCGGGCGAAGCCAGAACGCGCATCTCGGCCAGCGCGTCGGCCGCCACGACCTGCGCGATCATGAGCCCCGAACGGGCACCGGGTTCGGCAGTCAGGAAGGCGGGCAGCCCCGAAAGATCCGGGTTCAGCAGACGATCGATCCGTCGCTCGCTTATCGAAGCCAGATCGGCCGCCGCGATGGCGACCAGGTCCAGACACTGAGCGACGATCTGCGCGTGGAAGTTGCCCCCGCTGAGCACGCGCGCCTCGACGCCGGCGCCCACGCCCGCAGACCCACCGTTCTCCGGCCCGGCCGGCACGACCAGCGGGTTGTCCGTGGTGGAGTTGGCCTCGGTGGTCAGGATCCTCTCGGCATACCCGTGGGCTTCCCGCGCCGCGCCGTGGACCTGGGGCATGCAGCGAAGCGAGTACGCATCCTGCACCCGCGCGTCCCCCACCCTGTGCGACTCGCGGATCTCGGAGCCCGCCAGGAGTGCCCGCAGCCGCCGGGCGCCATGGATCTGGCCGGGGTGCGGACGGGCGGCATGGATCTCTTCCCGGAACGCTTCGGGAGTCCCCCTCAGCCCCTCGAGCGTGGTCGCGCCAACGACGTCGGCGGTGTCGAGCGCGCGCCCGAAGCGCATGACAGTGAGAGCGCCGATCCCCGTCACGGCCTGGGTCCCGTTGACGAGCGCCAACCCCTCCTTTTCGGCAAGTTCGAGTGGCGCGATCCCGGCCCGGCGAAGTAGCTCGGGCGCATCCCCCACTTCGCCCCCGGCCTCTGCCCGCCCCTCCCCCATCAGCACCAGCGCCACATGCGCCAGCGGGGCGAGGTCGCCGCTCGCCCCGACCGATCCGATCTCGGGCACCACGGGGTGGACCGCGTGGTTGAGGAGGTCCAGGAGGCGCTCGATCACCACCAGGCGGCATCCGGACTGCCCCCGGGCGAGCGCGTTGGCCCTGAGCAGGAGGATGGCGCGGACCTCCTCCGCCGGCAGTGGCGGGCCCGTCCCGGCCGAATGACTGCGGACCAGGTTGCGCTGCAGCGCCCGCTGCTCGTCGCGCGCGATCCGCATCTGGGCGAGTCGCCCGAATCCGGTGTTGACTCCGTACACGGGTCCGTCGGCGTCGAGGAGGCACTCGAGCCGCTCACGTGAACGCCGTACGCGCTCGCCGGCGGCCTGGTCGAGCCGTACCGGGACGCGATCGCGCGCCACCGCCTCGACCTGGGAGAGGGTGAGCGACGAACCGTCGATGGTGATCATGCGGCGGGATCTCCCTGTGCAGCCACCGCTCCGTGCGGGGGCGTCGCATCTCGCGCAGGCTTGAGAGCGACGAACTCTTCCCTGGTCAGCGTGTGGTCCATGCCGTCCCAGTAGTCTTCGAGCTCCACCCCAAGTCCGTCGGCAAGGCGGTTCACGTAGTTGTAGTAGGACGTGACCTGGCAGATGTCGAGGATGGCCGGGTCCCCGAATCCGGCGGCCTGGAGCGCGTCCGTGTCGGCGGACGTCATGCCCCCGGGGTCGCGGGTCAGCTTGATTGCGTAGTCGAGCATTGCGTTGTCGGCGTCGGTCAGCGAGGCCGGGCGCTCGCCCCTGGCCAGGGCGCCTCCGAGATCCGGCGTGCCGGTGATCCTGCGGAGTCCCGCTCCGTGGTGGTTGATTCAGTAGTAGCAGTCGTTCGCGGCAGAGACGGCCACGGCGATCATCTCGCGCTGCCGCCTTGAGAGCGGTGAGGGGCCGGTCATCAGGTGGCGGTAGAGATCGTAATGGTGCTCCATCGACGGCGGGTTCAATGAATGGACACGCAGGATGTTGTCCAGGTTCCCGCGCGCATCGGAGTACCGCTCGTAGAGCCTCGCCAGTTCGGGTCCGGCTTCGTCGGGATTCGTGTATCGTATGTGGGCCATGTTCCGCTGGTGGTTGGGGGCAGCCGCAAAGGGAGATGACGGCCGACGCCGGGCGTCCGCCCGGTGGATTGCCGAAGGGGCAAGCTACCGACAGCTTCACCACAGAGCCAAAATAGCCGGAGAGCACAATATGTTCATGACATCCAGGAGCCTTCGCTGCGCGGTGCGCGTCCGGACGGTATCGGCCGGCCGCAGCGGCGCATCCCGGACCCTCGCCGTCTTCGTCGCCGCTGCGGCGGTGCTGCAGACGAACCCGGCGCGTGCACAGGATGAGTTCGGGAGGATGGTCGCCGTGTCGGGTGAGACCGTGCTCGTCGGCAAGCCGGGGCCGGCGCGCGGGCCCGCGGCACTGTACCGCTTCGAGCGCGATGCTTCGGGGGCGTGGGTGCTCGCGACCTCGTTTTCGCCGCCGGGGACCGCCGAGAGCGGATACCGACTCGCGCCCTCCATGCAGTGGAGCGGTGATCGCCTGGTGGTGGGCTCCGCCGATCCCGGCGTGGAGGTCGGGGCGCATGTGTTCCGCAGTACCTCCGCCGGTCTGGTCCACGAGACCGGGCTGGAGCTCTTCCGGCCGGCGAATCCGGGCCAGGCGGTGGATCCCGGTGCGGCGGATCCGAGTGCTCCGGGTGGGGCCGCGCTGGACTTCCCCGGGATCATGAGGATCCTTGCGCCACCGCTGCGGACGGTGGCTGTCGGCCGCGATCAGGTGGCGGTTTCGGTCGCGGGGGATGGTGCGAGGCCTCCCGCGGTGTACCTCTATCAGCGGGACACGCGGCGAGGGTGGCGGCCGCCGACCCCGGTGCAGCTCCCCGGGCCCGCGTCCGAGTACGCAGACTTCGGAGCGGCCCTGGCGTTCGGGCGCGGCGAAGTGCTGGTGTCATCTCCGGGCGCGGACGAGGTGGGCCGCGTGTTCGTGTTTCGGCCGCAGGACAGCAGCCTCGGCAACATCACCCTGGCGCCGACGGACTCACTGGCGGCGGGCGCGCGCTTCGGGGCCACGCTGACGGTTGATGGCAGCCGCATGCTGGTGGGAGCGCCTGGAGCCCGGGGAGGGGCCGGCCTGGTGTACGCCTATCGCCGCTTCGATCCCGGCGAGTGGGAGGAGCACCAGGTCCTTTCCCTCGACGCGGACGAAACTGCCGACGCGTCCGGCTCCTTCGGGGCGACGCTCGCGCTGCTCGGCGACGAGTTGTGGGTGGGAGAGCCGGGCGCGGAGTCGGGCGCGGGGCGCGTCCATCGTTTCCGTCTCGTCGACGGGGAGTGGACGCCCGAGCCCATCGCGACCCCGGAAACCGCCCCCGGCGCGGGCCTCGGCACGGCGATCGCGCTGGGGACGCGCGTCGCGGTTGTGGGCGCGCCGGGAACGGATGCCGGCTACGGCGCTGCAATGGTGTTCACACGGGAGCTGGGCGGTCCCTGGGGCGAGGCCGAATGGCTCCATCCCGGGGCCGGCCCCGAAGCCGTCACGGACGGCGAGGTCACCTGCGAGGACGGCGTTGCGGCGACCTTCTCCTGCGACAACGTCGACCTCATCGCCTTCCTGCCGAACTCCGCGCTCGGCGGTGGCCCTGGCGAGCGCGTCAGCGACGTGTGGGGGTGGACGGACCCGGAGACCGGCCGCGAATACGCCCTGGTCGGACGCTCCGGCGGCGCGGCGATCGTCGACATCACCGACCCGGCGGCCCCCCGCCACGTCGGCACCGTTCCCGCCAACCCCAGCGGCGCGCGTGACCTCAAGGTCTACGCCGACCACCTCTTCTTCACGGGCGACGGCGCGGGCGAGCACGGCCTCGTCGTCTTCGACCTCACCCGGCTCCGCGACGCCGCTCCCGACCCCGCCACCCCCACCGGCGGCATCGAGTTCGAGCCCGACGCCGTCTACCGCGGCATCGACAGCGCCCACAACCTCGTGATGGACGCCGAGAGCGGCTTCGCCTTCCCCGTCGGCGCGAGCGGCGGCGGCGAGACCTGCGGCGGCGGCCTCCACATGGTCGACGTGCGCGACCCCAAGGCCCCGGTCTTCGCGGGCTGCTTCACCGACACCGTCGGCTTGATCGCTCCGGGCCGCACCCACGACGCCCAGTGCGTGGTCTACCGGGGCCCCGACGACCGCTACCAGGGCCGGCAGATCTGCTTCATCTCGAACGAGACGCTGCTCCGGATCGTGGACATCACCGACAAGGCGGCCCCCGCGCCCATCGGCGGCGCCAGCCACCCTGGCGTGGCCTACATCCACCAGGGCTGGCTCACCGAGGACCACCGCTACTACTACCTCGACGACGAGCTCGACGAACTGGTCGGTACGGTCTCGAAGACGCGCACCTACATCTACGACGTGGCGGAACTCGACGACCCCATCCCGGTGGGCCACGTGGACGGACCGACCGGCGCAACCGACCACAACCTCTACGTCAAGGGCGACCGGATGTACCAGGCCAACTACCAGGCCGGATTCCGCGTCTTCGACATCAGCGACCCCGAGGCGCCTGAGGAGATCGGCTGGTTCGACACCACCCCGTACGAGGGCGATCCGCCCGGGTTCGTGGGCGCGTGGACGGCCTACCCCTTCTTCGACAGCGGCACGGTGGTCGTCACGAGCATGTACGAGGGGCTGTTCCTGCTGAGGCCGCGGCCGCGTCAGCTGATTCCCTGACGGGGCCGGAGCCACGGAAGAGGCGCCGGGCGGATTCGAACCGCCGAATGGAGGTTTTGCAGACCTCTGCCTTACCACTTGGCTACGGCGCCGATACAAAGGGGGCGCGGCAGTCGGCCGTCGCCCCCCGAAGCAGTTGGCGGCGCGCGCCGGCCCCGTCGGAGACGGCGTCGCGTCGCGGCTGGACTGCCGGTATCAGAGCGGGAAACCGGACTCGAACCGGCGACCCCCACCTTGGCAAGGTGGTGCTCTACCAACTGAGCTATTCCCGCGTGACGGGCCCCGTCGCCGGGCGCCCGACCCTCCCGCGGCAACGCTCCGGAGCGGCGCGTCGTCAGAAGGGACAGCAACGTTAGGGACGGGGCCCGGGAGTGTCAACCGGGGCGCGGCGCCCGGCAGGGCCGGCCAGGCAGTGTGGCTCCGTTCTCGCCGGCAACGGTCGCTATTATCTTGTCTCCGCCAGCGCCTTCTTCCCGGATGAGCCGTGCCCGGTAACCGCTCGACAGTCCTCACCCTCTTCTCTCTTCTCCTGAGCACGGCAGGCCTGTCCATCCCGGTGGGCACAGGCGCCCAGGAACCCTATTCGCCACTGGTCCCGCGCGGGCACGTGCGTCTTGGCGTCCTGGGGCAGTATTCGACCTTCTCGGACCTCTACCAGATCGGGAGCCGGACCAACGGCCCTCTCAGCCTGGGCGACCTGTTCAGCGGGCCGGTCGGCAGCAGCATCTTCCCGTTCCTGGCGGAGCCCGAAGCCTCGGTGCGTGCGCTGATCGAGGATGAGTACGAACTGAGCCTGGGTGCGATGTCGTCGGTGTTCGAGAAGAGCGCGGCGCGGGTCCCCGTGGCTGTGGACGTGGGAGTGTTCGATTGGCTGACCGTCGGCGCGGTGGTTCCGCTGGTGCAGAACGAGACGGAATTCGCGACGACGTTCATGGCTGATTCCGCTACCGCCAACGCCGGGTTCGGTCCGGGGCTGGACGATCCCGCCGCGGTTACCGGCTTCCTGAACGGTCTTCAGGGGTCGATCGGCGCATACGACGTCTTCCGCGGCGAGACCTGCGGGATGGACCCGATGTCCGAAGTCTGCCGGGACGCTACACAGCTGCTGGCGGATGCGCGCTCCTTCCACTCGCTCCTTTCGCTGATGTACGGCAGCATGTTTGCGCCGCTCTCCTGGTCTGCTGCCGGGATGGCTCTCGAGGCACGTCTGGCCGCATTCGCGGAGGCCTTCGGGGCCGCAGGAGTCACTGGAACCCCTGCCATGATACCCCTGGCCAACACGCTCCTGACCACCGAAGACCTGGAGCGGCTGGTGTCCGAGCCCGCGTTCGGGATCGAATCGGATACCCCGTTCGAGAACTGGAAGTCGCTGTGGCGCCTCGGCGACATCGAGGTGAGGGCGGACGCGCGCATCTTCGAGATCGGCGATCCCGAGAGCCCGAATCAGCTCACGCTGGGTGCGGGCGCCATGGCACGGCTTCCCACCGGCGTCCAGGACAACCCCGCCAACTTCCTGGACTCGGGCAGCGGCGACAGGCAGCTCGACGTTGAGCTGAGGGGATGGATGAACGGGCGCTGGCGCGGAGATTTCGGTCTCTGGGCCGACTTCCGCTATGGCACTCAGCTGAAGGGAAGCACGGTGCGCCGGGCCTCGGACCCCGGGACCGCCTTCGCGCTCCGGTCGACGGAGACCCAGCTCGACTGGAGGCCGGGGGACTACCAGTTCCTGGAGTTGTCGCCGTGGTACCGCATCACCGATGCGATGGCCGTGGTGGGGGGATATCGCTTTTTCCGGAAGGGGGAGGACGCGTTCAGCATTCCGGCAGTGGTGGTGGTCGAAGAGGCGGCCGCTGCTCGTGCGGCCGGGCCAGCGGCGGTCGACCCCAGCGTTCTTGTCCCGGGGAGCGGCGGGTCGGCCAGCCAGGCGCTCCTTGGCATGGTGTACAACCGGGCGGCGGATGTGGGGGACGATGGCATGGCCGGCGAGCCGCTGGAGATCCACGTGATGTATCGCAGAACGATCAGCGGCAGCGGGGGCATGCCGGTCACCGAGTCGCTGGAGGTGGGTTTTCGGTTCTTTGTGAGAATTTGGGGGGGAGGGGCGGGCCTGGAGGACTAGGGCGTGGATGGCTGACTGGGGATCGACCCTATGTGATACCAGTCTATCGCGCGTTCGGAGATCCCGTCCCGATTCGGCGCTCGTTCCACGAGCGCTACCAGCGTGTTGCCCAACACGTCGAACCCCATCAGTCGGTCACGAATCCTCGCCGTGCCCAGATACTCCGCACCATTCCACACCTCGATGTATGAGTGAACATCCCTGTCGCGGGTTGTGGCCGCCCATGTACGGCCCTGGCCGTCGAACTGGAAGGTCAGGCCAGCCTCGCGATACCAACGCTTGGGCGTGCTGCGGTAATCGGCCGTGTAGGCGTCCTTCAGGGATTGGGGCATCGACATGGCGGCAGTGCCGCCGCCGATGCGCCGCATGCCATCCAGGAACTCATCGACATCGCGCTCGCCCGGCATCTCCGCCACATATGCTGGTGACCGGACGCTCCTGCCAGACCCGTCCCTGTCCTCGAACACCATCAGTTCGTCATTGCAGGTCCAACCCACAAGACCTCGCAGGGGCGTCATGGAAAGCGACGGAACCACGAGGCAGTCCGTGTTTTCAGGGTCTGTGACGTCGGACCGCGACCAAACCGCCTCACCCGATTCGGCGTCCACCGCGGTAGGCACATACCAACGCGCCATGAGCCTGTTCATGGCCTCCACGTCACCCTGCCGAAGCGCCTCCGATGTCTGCGACGGGTCCTGCTCGCCGTAGTCCCTGGTCACTCCGAATATGCGATCGCCGACCAGTTGATAGCCCAGGAACCCCCCTGGCAACGTCACCTCGTTCAACAGGTTGCCATTCATATCCAACGAGGTCAGGCGGTTGGACTGTGGATCAAGTACACCGACTCCGACAGTGGCGCGCTCGATCCACGCGACCGTGCGGAACTCGCCCGGACCATCGCCCTCGCGCCCGAACATTCCGACCAGGTCGCCATCGCGGGCGACGCAATGCACCTGGAAGGTGAACGAGTTGCCTACACAGGCCGTGTCCTCCGCCACGAGCGCGATGTCCTTCTCGAAGCTCAGCGGAACGGCAACAGATCCATCGAGCACCAGCTCAATGTCTCCAGGGTCTGCGGCCTGCACCTCGATACGCGTGTCCGCCGGGGTGCACCATGCAACCGCCACGGCCGCCAAAACGGCCGTGGCGGCAGGCTGGTTGTAAAGCCGCCGCGAGTTCACTTCACCTTCGACCCTTCTGTGGGGACCCCAGCAACTCCCGCGCGTGCTCCACCGATGGTACCGACTCCGGATCGCCGCCAAGCATCCGCGCGATCTCGCTGACGCGTTCTTCCGGCTTCAACCGCCTCAACGTCGTCTCCGCCACCCCACCCGCCGTCCCCTTCTCCACCACGAAGTGATTGCCGGCGCGGGCCGCGATCCGGGCGAGGTGCGTGACCGCGAACACCTGCCGTCCCCGCGCCACCTCCTCGAGCCGCTCCCCGACCTTGTCCGCCACCACGCCGCCGATCCCGGCGTCGATCTCGTCGAACACCAGGGTGGGCAGGTCATCGATGTCCGTCAGCACCGATTTGAGGGCGAGCATGACGCGTGAGAGCTCGCCGCCCGAGACGATGCGAGAGAGCGGGCCCGGAGGGAAGCCGGGATTCATTGTGGCCATGAAGCGGATGCGCTCAAGGCCGTGGGCGAAGGGCTCCGGCAGCATCTCGAAATCGACCTGGAAGCGCCCGCCTTCGAGGCCGAGGCTCGGAAACAGGGCCTTGGTCTCGCGGGCGAGGCGCTTCGCCGCGTCCCGGCGCCGCTGCGACAGTTTCGCCGCCGTTGTTGCACATCTTTCTTGTGCATGCACAACTCCATTGCGCAATTCCGTGGCATCGAGTTCGGCCGTTTCGAGTTCGTCCAGCTCGCGCGCCAGGGTCTCGCCGGTTTCGATCACCGCCGCGAGGGTCGGGCCGTACTTCCGCATCAACGCCTGGAGGAGGGCCTGCCGTTCGTGCAGGCTCTCGAGCCGCGCGGGGTCGTGGTCGATGGCGTCGCCGTAGCAGCGCAGCTCCGAGCCCGCATCGGAGACGCTGTGGTAGGCGTCTTCCAGCGCCGAGGCGGTGGCCGCGAGTGCCGGGTCGATGTCGGCCAAGCGGCGCAGGCGGGCCGCCGCACCCGAAAGGCGGTCCGTGACGGCATCGTCGTCGTCGTGCAGGAGCGCCTGCAGCGCGTAGGTCTCGCGCATCAGCAGGTCGGCGTTCGCGAGGCGGTTGACCTCGGCCTGGATCTCGTCGTCTTCGCCGGGCCGGATCCGGGCGCCGCGGATTTCATCGAGGCGGAAGCGGATGAAGTCGGCCCGGCTCTCCAGGTCGCGGCGGCGCTCCGCGAGCGCGTCCAGCCGACCCTGCAGCTCGGCCGCGCCCCGGAACTGGGCGGCCACCTCCGCCGCCAGCTCCCCGCACCCGCCGAAAGCATCGAGCACCTCGCGCTGAAAGGCCGCCGACATGAGGCGCTGGTGCTCGTGCTGGCCGTGAATGTCCACCAGCAGCGCACCGATGCGCCGCAGCAACGCCGCCGTCGCCGGGGAGCCGTTGATCCACGCGCGGCTCCTTCCCTCGCTCCGGACCTCGCGTCTCAATACCAGGTGGTCGTCGTCCGCCTCCAGCCCCTGTTCGTCGAGGGCCGCCGCGAGGTCCGCGTCGCCCTCTACATCAAACACACCCTCCACCGTGGCCCGCTTCTCGCCGCTGCGCACGACCGCCGTGGACGCGCGGCCGCCGAGGAGAATCTCCAGCGCGTCGACCACAATGGACTTGCCGGCGCCCGTCTCTCCCGAAATGACGTTGAGTCCGGGCTCCAGGCGCAGCAGCGCGCTTCGGAGTACGGCGAAGTTGCGGATCCGCAGCTCGATCAGCATGGAGTTCCTGGCGGGGCGTTCGTGGCGTGCGCGGCGGGGGAAATCAAATTGTGGCGAGCCGGGCCGGGCGTTGCCATGGCTGAATGGGCGCATGGCCGCGTACTCACCCCCCGAGCAGGGGACCCGCGGCCCACCCGAGCTTCTGGCGGAGGGTTGCGAAGAAGGAATGGCCGGGAAGGCGGATGAGCCCGACGCGGAAGTTCCCCATCCGCACCACGACCCGTTCATCGTATCCCACGGGCCCGCCCTCCTGCCCGTCAACGGTGAGGAAGAGGGATTCGCGGCGGTCCAGCGCGGTCACGGTGATTTCGCCGTCACCGGGGACGACCACCGGGCGGAGCGCCAGGGTGTGAGGGAGGATCGGCGTGACCACGAAGCAGTCGAGGTTGGGCACGATGATCGGCCCCCCCGCCGAGAGTGAATAGGCGGTGGACCCGGTGGGGGTCGACAGGATGACCCCGTCGCCGGAGAAACTGCCGATCTCCTCAAGGTCGTCCTGTGGACCTACCCGGAGGTCGAGGCGCGCGACCTGCGCCGCGCCCGCCTTGTGGACAACCACGTCGTTGAGCGCCGTGTAGGAGTCCCGCAGCTCGCCGGCGGCCGTCAGCACCTCCGCGTGCAGCGTCCGGCGCCGTTCCAGTGAGAAGTCTCCCCCGAGGACCGCCCTCAGGCCCTCCTCCAGCCCCTCGGCGGACACCGAGGTCAGGAACCCCAGGTACCCAAGGTTGATGCCGAGCACCGGGATTTCCCGCCCGAACACGGCACGCGCGGTGCGCAGGAGCGTCCCGTCTCCCCCCAGGGAGATCACGAGGTCGACTTGCCGGGTGTGAAGGTCGATGGTCTCGAGGGCGGGGGCTGCCCGGGTCAGCGCCGGCTCGACCGCGACCACGGCCCCGAATTCATTGGCGACACTCGCGATGCTGCGGCACGCCGCGCCGACTCGGCCGTTCGGTCCTCCCGCCGAGGCCCGGCCCACGATGGCTATCGTCTGGAACTGCATGTCCTCACCGCTTGCGTTCGATCACGAATCGGGCGAGCTGGCGGAGCCGGGGCGCATCCAGCCCGGCTGCGTCGAGGACGGCCAGTCCCCGGACCACCAGCGACCGGGCCCGCTCCCGGGCGCCGTCGACGCCCAGCAGCGAAACATAGGTGGACTTCGCGAAGTCCGCGTCGGAGGGGTGCTTTCCGAGGACCTCGGCCGAGCCGGTCGCGTCGAGCACGTCGTCCATCACCTGGAATGCCAGCCCCAGGTCCCGGCCGAAGGCGCCGACCGCTTCGAGCGCCCGCTGCGGTGCCCCTGCGGCCATGGCGCCGATCTCCAGCGAGGCGGCCAGCAGAGCGCCGGTCTTGAGGCCGTGGAGGGTGACCAGCTGGTGCTCCGAAAGCGACTCTCCCTCGGCAGCGAGATCCAGGGCCTGGCCACCGATCATTCCCCCCGCACCGGCCGCCTCCAGCAGCGTTTCCACGATGGTCCGGGCCTCGGCAGTCGAACGGCCAACATCGAGCGCCGCCTCCCAGGCCCACGCGGTGGCCCACGGGATCAGCGCGGCTCCGGTCGCGGTCGCGGTCTTCACTCCGTGCGAGACATGGACCGTGGGTCGCCCCCTTCGCAGCGGCGCGTCGTCCATGCACGGCAGATCGTCGTGGATGAGCGAGTAGGCGTGTATGACCTCAACCGACGCGGCCAGGTCGTACAGGGCCTGCGAGGACGCACCCCCGAGTTCGGTGCAGGTGGTCACAACGAGGATCGGACGCAGCCGTTTCCCGCCGCTCAGCACACCGTCTTCCGCCGCGGCATGCACGTCCGGAGGCACCATCTCGGCCAGTCCATCGACACACCGGCGCAGCGCTCCTTCCACCTCGCCGCGGTGGCCCTCCATGAACGCCCTGACGTCCTGGTCAGGCATCGTCTCCGGCATCGTGTCCGGTCCCGGATGTCTCCAGCGGGCGCACCTGGTCGCCGCCCGCGCCTATGAGCTCTTCCACCCTGAGTTCGGCCTTGGCGAGCGTCTCCTGGGCGCGCCTGAGGTGCCCCACGCCCTCCTCGAAGAGGGCCAGGGCGTCATCGAGCCCCCGCGCATCGGAATCCAGCAGGCGAACGATCTCTTCGATGCGCTCGATGCGGCGGTCGAGTCCGGCGTCAGCTTCCACGGTGGATCCTCGTCGGTTCGGGTGTGGGTGGCGCGGTCACCGTGCAGGGCACGTTGCCGTCGAGCACGCGGAGCCGGAATTCGCGGGCCGGGGGGAAGTCGCGGATCGTGCGCAGAAGGCGGCCGTCGGCATCCAGCGGGACGGCGTAGCCGCGGGTGAGCGTCGAGATGGGGGACATGGCCTCCATCGCCGCCGCGGCCTCGGCCAGCCGGGCCCTGTCGCGTCCGATGCGGCGCTTCATGGCCGCGGCCAGGTCCAGGGCCCCCTCGTCCAGCCTGAGGCCGTTTGCGCCGACAACTCCGCGGGCGCGCCCGAAGAGGTCGTCCCGGGCGCGATCGAGCCGCCAGCGGCGTGATCGCGCCTGACCTGCCAGCGCGCGGCCCAACCTGCGTCCGAATCCCGTGAGGCGCTCGGCAAGGGCGTGGCCATCCGGCGCCACGGCCTCCGCTGCTGCCGATGGGGTCGCTGCCCGCCGGTCGGCCACCAGGTCGCAAACCGTCACGTCGGTCTCGTGGCCCACCCCCGACACCACCGGGACGGGACACCCGGCGACCGCGCGCGCCACCGGCTCCTCGTTGAAGCCCCACAAATCCTCGATCGAGCCGCCGCCGCGCGCGACGATCACCACGTCCACGGGGTGGGCGGCCACGGTGGCGATCGCGTCGGCGATCTCGTTCCCGCTTCCGGGCCCCTGCACACTGGTCCCCCGCACCAGGAGCCGCAGCCACGGGGCCCGACGCCCGGTCACCGCGATGATGTCCCGCAGCGCCGCGCTCGTCGGCGACGTGACGATCCCGACCGTGCCCGGAAAGGCCGGCAGCGGACGCTTCCGCGCGCGGTCGGTGAGGCCTTCGGCGTCCAGCCGCTTCCGCAGCCGCTCGAAGGCAAGCTTCCACATCCCGTCCGCGTCCTCGGCTTCGAGTTTGCTGACGACGAACTGGTAGCTCCCCCTCGCCTCGTAGAGGGTCAGCCCTCCGAACACGCGCAAGGTCATGCCCTCTTCCGGGTCCATGGGCAGCTGAGCCGCTTCGCGCCTGAACATGACGCAGCGGATCTGCGCCGACCGGTCCTTGAGCGTGAAGTAGCAGTGCCCCGAGCGGTGGCGGTTGAAGTTGGCCACCTCACCCGTCACCCACAGCTGCGGCATGTTCTCCTCGAGCAGGAGCCGGACAGCCTTGTTGACCTGGGCGACCGTCCACACCCGTGGAGCGGGCGGTGGGCCCGGGGCGCGCGACGAGCCCCGCGGTTGCGGCGCGTCCGGCGCGTTGGCCGCGTCACGTGCGTCCGGCGCGTCCAGCCGGTCAGGCGGGGACGCGAAGAGATCCAGATTGCGTTGCTCCGTCAATCGCCCGCCTTTCCGAGTCTGATCGCGGCTTCGACCGTGTTGGCCAGCAGCATGGCGATGGTCATCGGTCCCACCCCGCCAGGCACGGGCGTGATCGCCGAGGCCACCTCGCTCACCCCCTCGAAGTCGACGTCGCCCACCACGCGGTAGCCGCGCGGGCGCGTCGGGTCGTCGACGCGGTTGGTGCCCACGTCGATCACGGTGACACCCGGCTTCACCATGTCCTTCGTCACCGTGTCGGGCCACCCCACTGCGGCGATCAGGATGTCCGCGGTGCGGGTGATCGCGCCCAGGTCGGCGGTGCGGCTGTGGGCGACGGTCACCGTGGCGTTGCCGCCCGGGGCCTTGCGGAGCAGAAGGAGCGCCATCGGCTTGCCGACGATGTTGGAGCGGCCCACGATGACCGCGTGCTTGCCCGAAGGATCCACCCCGCTCCGCACGAGCATCTCGATGACGCCCCGGGGAGTGCACGGCGCCAGCACGTCCGGGTCGCCGGTGGCAAGCCGTCCCACGTTGACCGGGTGGAAACCGTCCACGTCCTTGTCGGGGTTGATCGCCAGGAGGACCTTGGCGTCGTCGATCTGGGGCGGCAGGGGCAGCTGCACCAGGATGCCGTGGATCGCGGGGTCGCTGTTCAGGTTGTCGATGAGCGTGAGCAACTCCTCCTCGCTCGTGGATGAGGGCAGCGTGACCTGGCGCGAGTGGATGCCGGCCTCTGCCGCCGCCTTGCCCTTCATCCCGACGTAGAGCCGGCTTGCCGGATCTTCGCCCACCAGCACGGTGGCCAGGCCGGGCACCAGCCCCTTCTCCTTCAGCCCGGCGACCTGCGCGTTCAGCTCGTCACGAATCTCGCGGGCGATATCCTTCCCTGAAATGATCTTGGCGGACATGCGCTTCCTGTTGTGGGGGGTTGATGGTTGACTACGGGGGCGACCGCACCACTAGCGGGCGAAGTCGACTGCCCGGGTTTCGCGGATCACCACCACCTTGATCTGGCCCGGATACTGGAGTTCGCCCTCGATCTTGCGGGCCACCGCTTCCGAGATTCGGGCCATGCCGTCGTCGGAGACCTGTCCCGGCTCGACCATCACCCGCAGTTCCCGGCCGGCCTGGATTGCGAAGCACCGCTCCACCCCGGGGTGTTCGGTGGCGATCTCCTCCAGCTTCTCGAGGCGCTTAACGTAGCCCTCGAACATTTCCCGGCGCGCCCCGGGGCGAGAGCCGCTGATCGCGTCGGCCGCCGTGACCAGCCAGGCCTCCGGATAGCGGTGCGGCTCCTCGTCGTGGTGGGCCTTGATCGAGTTCAGGACGAGATCCGGCTCCTTGTGCCGCTTGCACAGACGGTACCCCAGCTCCACGTGTGTGAGTTCCTGCTCGTGGGTGAGTCCCTTGCCGACGTCGTGCAGCAGCCCCGCCCGCCGGGTCATCTGCACGTCGAGGCCCATCTCGGCGGCCATGTTCCCGGCCAGGAGCGCGACCTCGCGCGCGTGCGCCAGTTGGTTCTGGCCGAAGGAGGTGCGGAATTTCAGGCGCCCGAGCACCTTGACGATCTCGGGATGGACGTTGTGAATCCCCAGCCCGTACAGGATCTCCTCGGCCGCTTCGCGCATCTCGGTTTCGACATCCTGTTCGCTCTTGGCCACCACCTCTTCAATGCGCCCGGGATGGATGCGCCCGTCCTCGATGAGTCTCGCCAACGAAAGGCGGGCGACCTCGCGGCGAACCGGGTTGTAGCCCGAGAGCACGACGGCCTCCGGCGTGTCGTCGATGATCACGTCGATCCCCGTAGCCTGCTCGAAGGCGCGGATATTGCGCCCCTCCCGGCCGATGATCCGGCCCTTCATCTCGTCGGAGGGGAGCTGGACGACCGAAACGGTCAGCTGTGCGGTCTCGTCGGCGGCCATCCGCTGGATCGCCATCGCAACCACGCGCTTGCCCTCCCGGTCGGCGGTGCGCTGCGCCTCCTCCTTGATCTCGCGCAGCGTGTTGGCGGCCTCCGCCCGCGCTTCGTCCATCAGGTCGGATGTGAGCTGGGCCTTCGCTTCGTCGGCCGTGACGCCCGCGATCGCCTCGAGTCGGGAACGGGCATCGGCCATGGCGCGTACGACATCGGCGCGTCGTTCCGTGACCTCGCGCTCCCCCTGCTTCAGGGACCGGGCGCGATCCTCCAGCACGCTCGCCCGCTCGTCCAGCGCGTCCTGCCTGCGGTCGAGCTGGTCGGACTTTCGATCTGCGGCTTCGGCGCGCTTCAGGAGACGACGTTCCCCCCGCTCGATCTCTTCGCGGCGGTGGCTCTCTTCCTGCTCCCAGGATTCCCTGAGTCGGAATCTCGTTTCCTTGGCCTGCAATTCGGCGGCGCGGCGCAGGCTGGCAGCTTCCTCCTCTGCCCGCTCGCGGATGCGTGACGCTTCGTCTCGCCCGGCTTCCGTTTCCTTGCGCTGTCGCGCGCGCTCCCGGCCTCTGCCCAGGAGGTATGCCACGACCGCGGCAACAGCCGCACCCACCGCCAGGGTCAAACCCAGCGGATCCATGTATTCTCTCCAAGACCGAACAGTGTCCGGCCGTCCGATTCGACGGTGGCTGCCAGGTCGATAGAACCCGATCCTGGCTCCCGATTACGGCCTTTACGATAGGCTGCGGTTCAGGAGGCGCGCAACCCGAGCCGCAGCCCGCGGCCTACCGTATTTCGGGGCCGCCGGTCCGGTCGTCGGGGACGAAGCGGTCGCGGGCCGGCATCTCGATCGCGGCGAGCGACGCAGAGTCGAGGACGGCGTCTTCGGGCAGGAGCCCGTTCAGGTACAGCACGTACGCGGTGATGGCGTAGACTTCGTCGTCGGCGAGCGATCCCGGTGTCGCCTGAGGCATCGCCCGGCGGGTGTAGTCAAAGAAGGTGGTCGCGTACGGCCAGTAGGCGCCGAATACGCGTCCCGGGGGCCAGGGACCCCAGTCTCCGTCGGCGACGAGGCGGTCGTTGGGACCCTCGGTGCCGGTGGCGCCGTGGCACTGCATGCAGCCCGTTTCGTAGAGCTGGCGGCCGTCGGCCACGGAGCCGCTGCCAGGCGGCAATCCCTCGCCATCGGGCTTGACGTCGATGTCCCAGAGCGCGATGCGCTCCCCTGAGGCAGGGCTGCCGAAGCCGAAGTGCTCCGGCGCTCCGGCGGGGGGGGAAAGCGCCCCGTCGTCGTTCGCCGCCGACCCGGCCACGCCGTTGCCGGGGCCCGAAGCCTCAGGCGCGCAGGCTGCGAGGGCGCCAACCAGAATCCACGTCGTCCAGCGGCCTGTGCCGTCCCGCGCCAGGCGCCTCACAGCAGGTCTCGCAGTCCGAAGGTGACGGTGCCGTCCGAGGCGATCTTCCAGGCGCGCTGGTGGTTGTGGTGGTACGCCGTGCCCGTGCCCCGCGCATCCCAAAGCTGCTGCACGGTGGGCTGCACGTACCCGGTCTCGTCGGTGGCGCGGCTGAGGATGACCGTCTCGCGACCGTCCCAGTTCCACAGGTGCCGGAAGCGCACCGTCGACTTCGAGAGGATCGGCGGCTGCAAGGCGGCATCCGCCCACGAGCGGCCGCCGTCGGTGCTGACCTCGACCCGTATGATGCGCCCCCTTCCTGTCCACGCCAGCCCCTCGATCTCCCACCAGCCGCGATCGGGCAGCACAAACGGGTACGAGGGGAAAGTGATGATCGACTTGGCGTCCATGACGAAGCTGAACTGGCGCGCGGTGCCGTCCTTGAGTGGATCGGTGTAGCGCGAGGTCTCGTCGCGGGTCATCGTCGGCCGGTCGGTCACCTCGATCCGCCTCAGCCACTTGACCTGCGCGTTGCCCTCCCAGCCGGGCAGCAGGAGCCGCACCGGGTACCCCTGCTCGGGGCGAATCGCCTCGCCGTTCTGACCGTACGCCAGCATCGAGTCGTCCATCGCCTTGTCGAGGGGAACGCTGCGCCCCATGACGGCGGCGTCGCGCCCCTCCGCGAGGATCCAGCTGGCACCCGGGCGAACCCCGACCTCGCGCAGAATCGTCGACAGCATCACCCCGGTCCACTCGCTGGTACTGAGCAGCCCGTCGAGCTGCTGCGGCGAGATGTTGGTGGGCATCCGGTCGCGGTTGTATGCACCGCCGCCATTCCCCGAACACTCGATGAAGCAGATGCGGGACGCCTGCGGGTAGCGCCGCAGATCGGCCATGCGGAAGACCATCGGGCGCTCCACCATGCCGTGGACGAGCAGCTCGTGGTCCTCGGCAAGGATTTCGGGGATCCCCGCGTGATGCCGCTCGAAGTGCAGGTCGGAGGGGGTAATGGTCCCCTGGAGATCCTGCAGCGGCGTGCGCGAGGAACTCGACAGCGCCAGGGTGCGCACCAGGCGGCGCGGCTGCTCGCCCGCTGCCCGGCGGCCGACCTCCGAGACGAAGCGGCCCGGGACCTTCGTGGGATCCACCGGGGGCGCGGCCACCTCCTGCGCCCCGGCCTTGATCGCGTCGAAGCGGGTCATGACCAGGCCGGTGGCGGCGGTTCCGGAGGCCGCCGCGAGCCAGGCCCGGCGTGAATAGTTCATTCGTTGTCCGGCTGGCATGTCGTCGATCCTCCAGTTTCGGTTGGTGATTCGTCCCGCCCGACTCCTGGTCACTCGAGCTCGGCCTCGATGCGGGCGGTCAGCCCCTGCAGGCGTTCGCCGATCCGGGCACGCTCCCGCAGCAGCTCGTCGGAGAGGTCGAGTGCAGCCATGATGGCCGCGTTCTTGCCGCTGACACCGCCCCTTTCGGCAACCTTCCTCATGCGCTCGTCCACCAGTGCGGCGCAGCGGCGCGCGTATTCCTCGTCGGCTTCAGCGCGCAGCGTGTACTCTTCCCCTGCGATCTCCACCTGAATTGCGGTTCGCGGTCCGGACTCGCTCATCGCCTGTCCTCCAGAAAGCGTATGCTGGCAAGGATCTGCTCGATTCGTTCGCGGCCCCGTTCGATGCAGCGCCGTAGTTCGGCGTTCTCGGCCTCGACCTCGGCGACGCGGCGCGACAGCGCACCCGGATCCTGCGTGCCGTCCACGAACTGCCGGAGGAGCTCGTCGCTGCGGTCTGCGCGCGCCCGGGCGCCCGCCTCCGACTGCCGCGCGTCCCGCAGCTCCGCGATCAGGCGGCGCACCGCCGCCTCGAGCGCGTCGACCCCGGGAATCGCCGCGGCGGACTCCTCAGCTTCTCGGTTCGACACCTGTTGCCTCCTTGACCCGCTTCAGCACCCGCCGACAGGCCCGATCGACCTCCTTGTCCGTCAGGGTCCGGCCCCGGGCCCTGAAGCGCAACCGGATCGCCACCGAGCGCGTGCCGGAGGGCAGGTCGTCACCCACGTAAAGGTCGAACAACTCGGCCTCTTCCAACAGATGCCCGCCGCCCGTCCGGGCCGCTCGGAGCACCTCTCCGGCCGCCACTCCCTCACCCACCAGGAACGCCACATCGCGCTGCGAACCGGGCTGGTCGGGCAGCTCGCGCGCGGTAACCGCCACCTTCGGCTCCGGCGACGCGGGCAGTTCGATCTCGGCACCGACAACCGTGCCCGCCCAGCGCGGCAGATCCATCGCCTGGGCGCGTATCTCTCCTCCGCGGCCGACGACGGCTCCCGCCGCGCCCACCAGTTCGAAGCAGCGCCCCGGCACGAACACGTCCGCGGCGAGTCCCGGCTCCGCTGCCGGCGACCCCCCGGCCGCGCCGCGAGGTCCTGCGCCCCCACCGCCCACACTGCCCGCCCCCACATCCGCCGCCCCGCCTCGCACCGGCACCACGGACCCGCCCGGCCACGCCTCCTCCGCGATCAGCTCCATGACGCGCGCGATGTCGTACACGTCGAAGCGACGGTCGGAGCCGCCCCACTGCATCGGCTCGCGCCGCCCGTGCAGCACGACGCCGACCCGCGCCGACTCGGCAGGAACGGCGTCCGGGCCCGGCGCGAAGGCCGTCCCGAGTTCGAAGAGCCGCACGTCGCGCACGCCCCGCGACAGGTTGCGCTCCAGGTGCGTCAGCAGCCCGGGAAGCCGGTCGCGGCGCAGGTGGCCCTCGTCCGCGGACATCGGGTTGAGCAGCGCGATGTCGCCGTGCCGCGCGGGGCCCAGCGCCGGGGTCTGCGCCTCGCTGATGCCGTCGCCGGCGAGCTTCGCACGCAGCCGGTCCTCGAGCTGGAAGACGGGATCGTCCGGAACGGTGCCGGGCCGGAAGGGTGACAGCGTCGAAGGGAAGACATCGTAGCCGTGCGTGCGCGCGACCTCCTCGATGAGGTCGACCTCGCGCAGGGTATCGTAGCTGCGGTGCCCCGGAACCGCGAAAGCGATGCTGTCGTCGCCCCGGTCCGCCACCGTGTAGCCGAGGGGAGTGAGCAGCTCGATGATCTCGTCCGGCGTGAATTCGACGCCGAGCAGGTGCTTCACCCGCGAGGGGCGCAGCGCCACCACCGGCGCCTCCCAGGGCAGCGGGCAGGCGTCGATGACCTCGCCGTCGAGCGATCCCCCGGCCGCGGCAAGAATCAGCTCCACCGCCCGCAGCACCACGGTCTCCATCGAGGCCGGGTCTACCCCCCGCTCGAAGCGGTAGCTCGCGTCGGTGGACATCCCGAGCGCACGCCGGGTCGCCCGCACCTGCTTCGGCTCGAAGAGGGCGCACTCCAGGAGGATGTCGGTGGTCGAATCCGACACTTCGGAGTCCCGGCCGCCCATCACCCCCGCGATCGCGACCGGCTCGCGAGCGTCGCGGATCATCAGCGTTTCCGGGGTGACCGCGCGCGCTTCGCCATCGAGTGTGACCAGTGATTCACCCGGCCGGGCGCGCCCCACCACGATCGTCCTGTCCGCCAGGCGGTCGAGGTCGAAGGCGTGAAGCGGCTGCCCCAGCTCCAGCATGACGTAGTTGGTGGCGTCCACGACGTTGTTGATCGGACGCGCTCCCGCCGCGCGCAGCCGGTCCGCCAGCCACTGCGGCGACGGCCCCACGGTCACGCCGCGGATCACGGCCCCCAGGTAGCGCGGACACAGCTCCGGATCCTCGATGCGGATGCAAACCCCCGCCGACGTGCTCTCGGAGCCGCCCCGGGCAAAGGAGACTCCCCGCCCGTCGGCCCCGTTCCCGCCCGCCTGCGGAAACGCGGGCAGGGCAATCCCCCCCTGCCCCTCCGGGTGCAGCTCGCGCGCGATCCCCACGTGCGACAGCAGATCGCCGCGATTGGGCGTGACCTCGACGTCGAAGCGGAAGTCGTCCAGCCCGGCCGCCTTCGCGAAGGGCGCCCCGGTCTCGAACTCTCCTTCCAGCAGCATGATCCCCGCGTGGTCTTCCCCGAGCTCGAGCTCCCGCTCCGAACAGAGCATCCCCTGGCTGAACTCGCCGCGGATCTTGCGCTTGCCGATCCTGAAGCCGCCGGGAAGCACCGCTCCGACGGGCGCGAAGGGATAGTATGAACCAGAGCGGACATCCGGGGCGCCGCAGACAACCGGCACCTCTCCGTCGGGGCCCATGACGCGGCAGAGGGTGAGACGGTCGGCATTCGGATGCGGCCGCGCCTCGAGCACCTGCCCGATCACGATGTCCCGCAGCCCCTCCGAGAGATCGTCGACCTCCTCGACCGGCGCGCCCCGCAGCGCCAGCCGCGCCATCGCCTCCTCGGCCGTCAGCCCGATCCCCGGCGCCACGTCGCGCAGCCAGCGGTACGACACCTTCATCGGCGGGCCCTCGCTTCGCCAGGCCCGCAGGCACCCTGCCCGGCACGCCCCGCGGCGAAGCGACCGCTCCGTCGCCGCCCGCTCACGCGAACTGCCCCAGGAAGCGCATGTCGTTCTCGTAGAAGAGCCGCAGATCCCTGACTCCGTGCCGCAGCATCGCCACCCGGGCCGGTCCCATCCCGAAGGCCCACCCCGTGTAGCGCTCCGAGTCGTACCCCACGTTGTCGAGCACGGCGGGGTCGACCATCCCCGCGCCCATGATCTCGATCCAGTCGGTTTCTTCCTCGCTGCCGTCCTCGCGCACGATCACCCGCTTCACGTCCACCTCCGCCGACGGTTCCGTGAAGGGGAAGAACGACGGCCGGAAGCGCACCTGCGTCCCCGGCCCCCAGAACCACCGCGCGAACTCGGCGAGGGTCGCCTTGAAG
Organism: Longimicrobiales bacterium; assembly: GCA_965211905.1. Taxonomy (GTDB): domain Bacteria; phylum Gemmatimonadota; class Gemmatimonadetes; order Longimicrobiales; family Gaopeijiaceae; genus Bin94. The sequence goes on along the minus strand of CBDBTX010000003.1, from coordinate 1,795,896 downwards.
TCCACGAAGGTGACGCCCTCGTCCACCACCAGCCCCTCGATCTGCGCGAAGGCGGGGGTGTGCGTCGCGTCGTAGGTGTCGCGGCGGTAGACCATGCCCGGCGCGATGATCCGGATCGGCGGCGGATACTTCTCCATCGTCCGGATCTGCACCGGCGAGGTGTGGCTCCTGAGGAGCAGCCCGGGCGCCAGGTACAGCGTGTCCTGCTCGTCGGCGGCGGGATGGTCCAGCGGCGTGTTGAGGGCGACGAAGTTGTACCACTCCGTGTCGACCTCGGGGCCGCGCGCCCGGGTGAACCCCAGCCCGCGGAAGATCGTCCAGATGTCGTCGACGGCCTGGCTGACCGGATGGATCGTCCCTCGCCACTTCCTGCGTGCGGGCAGGGTGAGATCGAGGTCCGGCTCGCGGCTCTGCTCCGCCACCGCGAGTTCGCCCAGGCGGTTCTTGAGCGCGTCGCCCAGCGACCGCTTGGCGCGATTGGCCGCGGCACCCGCAACGGGCCGCTCCTGGGCGCTGAGCTTCCCGAGCCCCCTCAGCAGCCGTGACAGGCGCCCTTCCCTGCGACCCAGATAGCGGACCCGGATCCTCTCCAGATCCGCCGCATCCCGCGCTTCCCGGATCGCGTCAAGCGCGTCCCTTTGAAGCTCTCGGAGTTCGTCGATCAAGGTCGGTTCGCGGTTGCTCGCCTCAGTTGCTGAGGGCCGACTTCGCCCGTTCCGCCAGCGACGCGAAGGCGTCCGGGCTCCTGATCGCCAGATCGGCCAGCGCCTTGCGGTCGAGTTCTACGCCCGCGCGCTGGAGTCCGTTCATGAACCGGGAATAGGAAAGATCGTTCTGGCGGGCGGCGGCATTGATCCTCGTGATCCACAGCCGGCGGAAGTTCCGCTTCTTCTTCTTTCGATCCCGGTAGGCGTGCTCCCAGCCCTTTTCCACCGCATCCTTGGCGGTGCGGTACAGGTTCTTCCGTCCTCCGAAATACCCCTTGGCCGACCTCAGGACCTTCTTCTTGCGCTTCTTTCGAGCGACCGAGCGTGTAGAACGCGGCATTGTATCGTCTCCCTGGCGTGTCCTGGTGCTATGTGCCCGGCAGCATCCGGCGCACGCGCTTCACGTCGGCGTCGGAGGCCAGAGTGCCCGTACGGAGCCGCCGCTTCCGTTTCCGGTTCTTCTTGGTCAGGATGTGGGACTTGTAGGCCCGCCTGCGCGCCAGTTTTCCCGATCCGGTCTTCCGGAACCGCTTGGCGGCGCCCCGGTTCGATTTCATCTTGGGCATCTTGCCTCCCGATTGCTTCAGCTAGTGTTTGAGCGGACTCAGAATCATGGTCATCTGATTCTTCTCGAAGTTGGGGTACTGCTCGACCTTGCCTTCACCGTCCAGGTCCTTCGTCGCGCGCAGCAGCACCTCCCGCCCGAGTTCGGGGTGCGTCACCTGGCGTCCCCTGAACATCATCGTGAGCTTGACCTTGTTCCCTTCAGCAAGGAATCGCCGTGCGTGCCGGAGCTTGAACTCGTAGTCGTGTTCCTCGATGCCGGGACGGAACTTCACTTCCTTCAGTTGAACGGTGTGCTGCTTCCTGCGCGCTTCCCGCGCTGCGCGAGCCGCCTTGTACTTGTACTTTCCGTAGTCCATCAGGCGGACCACGGGCGGCCTCGAATCGGGCGCGACTTCCACCAGATCGAGCCCGCGCTGGGCGGCCCGGGCACGTGCTTCGTCCAATGACACGATTCCGATCTGCCCGCCCTTCTCGTCGATCAGACGAATCGGGCTGATGCGGATCTGTTCGTTCACCCGGACGCGTTTTTCTGCGATCTTGGTACTCTCCTTCTTGGTTAGGGTGCTAAGCCCCCCGGCCCTGGCACCCGGCTATGAAAAAGCCCGGAAATCCGGGCCGTTCGACCAGCCGGCCGGGCATCCTCGCCCGCCGCCGACCCTGGAACCCGGAAGCCTTGCGGCTACGAAGGTGAGAGGCGGTCAGTCCTCTGCTTCCTGTCATGTGATCTTTCGCTGTGCTGCTCGCGAAGCACAGATCTGAATTATCGCGAATTCACTACACGAATGTCAAGACAAGGCGCGGCTTGTGATTTCTTTCACAAGGCGTTGCCCGAACTCGCCCCGGTCCATCGTGACCTGCTTCCTCTTCGCGCCCCGCTTGCGGACGGAAACGGTTCCGGCTTCGGCCTCGCGCTCCCCGACGATCGCCATGTACGGCACCTTCATGGTCTCGGCCGCACGGATCCGGTATCCCAGCGTGTCCCGCTCGTCCACCTCGACGCGCACTCCCCGCTCCGCCAGCCGGGCGGCCAGCTCGCGGGCCGATGGCGCCCACTGCTCCGAGACCGGCAGGACGCGGACCTGCTCGGGGGCCAGCCAGAGGGGAAACGCGCCCCCGTAGTGCTCGATGAGGCCGCCGATGAAGCGCTCCATCGATCCCAGGAGGGTCCGGTGGATGACGACTGCCTGGTGGCGGCGGTTGTCGGAGCCCACGTACTCCAGCCCGAAGCGCTCAGGCATCAGGAAGTCGAGCTGGAAGGTCCCACCCTGCCATTCGCGTCCCAGCGCGTCGGTGACCAGGATGTCGACCTTGGGCCCGTAGAACGCCCCGCCGCCTTCGTCCAGCTCGAAGTCGAGGCCGCGGTCGCGCAGCACTTCAGCCAGGCGGTCGGAGGCGGCATCGTAGACCGCCGCATCGCCGATCGCCTTTTCGGGACGGGTGGAAAGTGCCGTGCGGTACTCGTAGCCGAACACCCGGAGCAGGTAGTCGCCGAGATCGAGGAGCCGGTTGTACTCGTCCGCGATCTGGTCCTCGCGGATGAAGATGTGCGCGTCGTCCTGCGTGAACGAGCGGACGCGCAGCATGCCGTGCAGCGTCCCCGAGCGCTCGTAGCGGTAGCAGGTCCCCAGTTCGGCGAAGCGCAGCGGCAGGTCGCGGTAGGAGCGGACCTGGGAGCGGTAGATCATGAAGTGGTGGGGACAGTTCATCGGCTTCATGCGGAACCTGGTCCCGTCGTCGTCCATCGCCGGGAACATGTCGTCCGAGAAGACATCGAGGTGGCCGGAGATGCGGTACAGTTCCTCGCTCGCGACGTGCGGCGTGTAGACGATCTCGTAGCCGTGCTCGACCAGCGTGTCGCGCAGGAAGTCCTCGATGATGCGCCGGACGCGGCCGCCGTTCGGGTGCCAGAGGACGAAGCCGGGGCCGACTTCGTCCTGGATGGAAAAGAGGTCGAGGCGCTTGCCGAGGACGCGGTGGTCGCGCTTCCTCGCCTCCTCCAGGCGGTGCAGATGCGTGCGCAGATCCTTGCCGCGGAAGAATGCGGTGCCGTAGATGCGCTGCAGCATCTGGCGGCGCTCGTCGCCGCGCCAGTAGGCGCCCGCCGCGCTAAGGAGCTTGAAGTGCTTGAGCCGTCCGGTGCTGGGGACGTGCGGGCCGCGGCAGAGGTCCAGGAAGGGGCCGTCGCGGTAGACGGTGATGACCTCGTCGTCGTCGAATTCGTCGAGCCGCTCGAGTTTGAGGGCGTCGTCGGAGAAGAGTTCGCGGGCTTCCTCCTTGGTGACGACCTGCCGCTCGAAGGGGTGGTCGGCCCGGATGACGGCATCCATGCGCTCCTGAATGGCCTCGAGCTGCTCCGGCGTGAAGGGCTCGGGGACCTCGAAGTCGTAGTAGAAGCCGTCGTCGATGGCGGGACCGAAGCCGATTCCCGCGCCCGGGACGAGGTCGCGCACGGCCGTGGCGAGGACGTGGGCAGCCGAATGGCGGAGCACGCCGAGCGCCTCCGGATCGCGCTCGGTGAGGAGGCGGACGGAGGCGCCGTCGGCGAGCGGCCGATTCAGGTCGACGATCTCGCCGTTGACGACGGCCGCCAGGGCCGCGCGGGCGAGCCCGGGACCGATTTCGGCGGCCAGGTCCGCGGCACTCGACCCCGCGGGCAACGTGACGTCGCGTCCGTCGGGCAGACGTACGCTGATGGACTGGTTGTTCATGGCGGATAAGCTAACGCGGTTCCGCGGCGAGATGGGGGTCCTCTACCGCCGCGGCGGCCAGGGCGTACCCGTAACCCGCTGCAGGGCCTGTTCGCCCCGGCTTGGGCGGAAGGCCTCGCGGGTCGCCATGTCGAACCGGTCCCCCGGCGCCAGGAAGTAGAACAGGCCGCCGCTGTCGAGCGTCGCATTGGCGTCGTAGATGACCGTGTAGCTCTCCCCCACCACCTCGAAGCGGTCTCCCTGGACGACGATGGCCGTGTTTTCGTCGATTCCGATGCCGAGAAGTTCGGGCTTGGCGCGAATCACCTCGATCAGGTCGAACTGCCGGTTGCGCCGCAGGAGATGCTGGTCGATCCCGACGCCCTTCAGGAAACCCAGCCCCACCTCGTGGTCGCCCATCATGATGGTGTTGGTGCGGGTGTCGCCGCGCACCAGGTACGATCCCTGGATCGAGGCCCCCGCCGAGGAGCCGCCGATGACGCCCCCCCGGTCGAGCACCGCCCACAGCGCGTCGTGGACCTTGGTGTCGAGATAGGAGTCGGCCAGGCGCCATTGCCGGCCGCCCGTGAACCAGACGCCCCGGGCATCGAGTAGCGGCTCGACGAAGGCGTCGGTGTTCGCCACCTCGGGGTCGGTCGTGTGCAGGATGGTGATATCGCGTGCGCCGGCGGCCTCGAAGGGGCGGCGGCCCCGGAAGTACTGATCGTACTCCTCCGCTCCGCCGGCGGTGGGAATGACGACGATGGGCGCGGAGGGGCCGCCGGCCAGCTCGACGAAACGCGCGAAGACCGCCGGGTCGGACAGCGCGCCGCCGGCAACGATGAGGCTGCCGTTGGCGGGGCCGACCTGCTGGGCCGACGCGGGTGTGACGGACAGGGCGGTCGCAGCCACGATCGCGGTGAGGCAGGTGGCGACCGCGGTGCGAAGTTGCAGTGCCAGGTAGGGGGGGCGGGTAGCGTTCACGGCGGCATCCTTTTGGTGGTTGTGTGTGTTGCCGACTCAACGGCGAAGTTGGGCGAATCCCTATTGCGCCGCCAGCGACGAGATGCCCGGGCGGGAGGTTGCGTCGCGGACGCAGGAGGTGCCGAGGCCCCGGGATGGCTCTGCCGTTTTGGACCACGGCGGTCGGATGCGCGAGGTTGTATCGCATGAATCCGATGAAGATCGGTTTCCGGAGATGCCCGAAACGGGAGACAGGACGCATGACCGGATCCACCTGCGCCGCGACGATCGCCACCTTCTTCCTGGCAGCCTGCGCCGTGGATCGAACCCCGGCAGATCCACCCTCCACCGGTCCCGAACTGATCGATGCCGCGATCGCCTACCACGACCCGGGCGGACAATGGCCGTCCTTCCGTCATACTCTGGTAATCGACCAGTCGCGCCCCGACGGCAGCGTGCGCACGGCCAACATCCACATGGACGTCCGGCGCGGCGGCTATCGCTACGAGGAGGACACCGCGGACGGGCCCCTGGTCAAGGGCACCGACGGGGGAGACTGCTTTGCCACCGTCGGAGGCGAGGCACCGACTGCGGAGCAGGTCGAGGCGCTCCGGCTGGATTGCCCCGGGATTGGACGGATGCGGGACTACTACCTGTACCTCTGGGGACTGCCGATGAAGCTTCGCGACCCCGGCACCAACATCGACCCGGCCATCGGCGACGGCGAATTCGACGGGCTCGCCGCCAGGGTGGCGAAGGTGACCTACGACCCCGAGGTCGGCTCGGACATCTGGTACTTCTACTTCGACCCGGACACCTATCGCATGATGGGCTATCGCTTCCATCACGACGAGTCGGCCGGAGACGGCGAGTACATCCTGCTCAGCGGCGAACGCCAGGTGCTGGACATGAAGATCCCGGTCCAGCGGCGCTGGTTCATGAACGCCGACGACCGCTACCTGGGCACTGATATCCTTGTGGACGACTACGGGGACGACCGGGCACGCTAACCGCCAGGTTCCGGCCACCGTGGGCAAGGCACCGCCCACGGGAGGCGCCCAACGGTTTCCGGTGCTCTCGCTCGGTTGATCCGCCGACTGCCAAATGCAACGTGGCCCCTCCTCCGGGCTGGAGAAGGGGCCACTCTGGAGTTTTGGGTTCGGCTCCAGTCAGCCGCTGGCGAAAGGGCCTGGACTAGTACATCCCGCCCATGTCGCCGCCGCCGCCCGGCATGGGCGGCTTCTCCTCCTCGGGACGCTCGACCACGACGGCCTCCGTCGTCAGCAGGAGGCTCGCGATCGACGCGGCGTTCTGCAGCGCGCTGCGCACGACCTTGGTCGGGTCGATCACGCCGGCCTTGACGAGATTCTCGTAGGTGTCGGTCTGGGCGTTGTAGCCGAAGCCGCCCTCGCCCTCGCGCACCTTCGCCACCACGATCGACGCCTCGGCGCCCGCGTTGCCCGCGATCTGCCGGATGGGGGCCTCGAGCGCGCGACGCAGGATGTTCGCGCCCACCTGCTCGTCCTCTCGGTCGAAGCTCAGGGCGTCCAGTGCCGCCTGCGCACGCAGCAGCGCCACGCCGCCGCCCGGAACGATGCCCTCTTCCACCGCCGCCCGGGTCGCGTGCAGGGCGTCCTCGACCAGCGCCTTCTTTTCCTTCATCTCGGTCTCGGTCGCGGCTCCCACATCGATCACCGCCACGCCGCCGGCCAGCTTCGCCAGCCGCTCCTGGAGCTTCTCGCGGTCGTAGTCCGAGGTGGACTTGTCGATCGCCACCTTGATCTCCTCGATGCGGCCGTGGATCTTGTCCTCCGCGCCGGCGCCGTCGATGATCGTGGTGTTGTCCTTGTCGATGACGACTCGCTTCGCGCTGCCGAGGTCGCTCAGCACCGCGTTCTCGAGCTTGAAGCCGACCTCTTCCGAGATCACCTGGCCGCCGGTCAGGACCGAGATGTCCTGCAGCATCGCCTTGCGGCGATCACCGAAGCCGGGAGCCTTGACGGCGGCGACCTTCAGGGTGCCGCGCAGCTTGTTGACCACCAGCGTGGCCAGCGCCTCGCCCTCGACATCCTCGGCGATGATCAGGAGCGGCTTGCCCATCTGCGCCACCTTCTCGAGGATCGGCAGAAGGTCCTTCATCGAGGACACCTTCTTGTCGTGGATGAGGATCATCGGCTCTTCGAGCTCGGCCTCCATCCGCTCCGGATCGGTGACGAAGTAGGGGGACAGGTAGCCGCGGTCGAACTGCATGCCCTCGACCGTGTCCAGCTCGGTCTCGAGGCCGCGGGCCTCCTCGACGGTGATGACGCCGTCCTTGCCGACCTTCTCCATCGCCTCGGCGATCAGCTCGCCGATCTCCATGTTGTTGTTGGCGGAGATCGCGCCCACCTGGGCGATCTCCCGCTTGCCTTTGGTCTCGGTCGAGGCAGCGCGCAGTGCGCCGACGACCGCGTCGACGCCTCTGTCGATGCCGCGCCGAATCCCCATCGGGTTCGTCCCCGCGGTCACGTTCTTGAGGCCTTCGCCGAAGATCGCGTGGGCGAGCACGGTGGCGGTGGTGGTGCCGTCACCCGCGACGTCGGATGTCTTGGTGGCCACTTCCTTGACCATCTGGGCGCCCATGTTCTCGACCGGGTCCTCCAGCTCGATCTCCTTCGCCACGGTCACGCCGTCCTTGGTGACCGTCGGGGACCCGAACTTGCGGTCGAGGACCACATTCCGGCCCTTGGGTCCGAGGGTGACCATCACCGCGCGGGTGAGCTGGTCCACGCCGGTCTTCAGCCGCCCGCGTGCCTCGATGTCGAAATCCAGTTCCTTCGCTGCCATTTCGTTGTCTCCTGGTATGTTGTCGGTCAGCGCCTGACAGACGCTTGCCGGGGTGGGTTAGTTGACGATGGCCAGAATGTCGGACTCGCGGAGAATCAGGTAGTCATCCCCGTCGACCTTGACCTCGGTGCCGCTGTACTTCCCGTACAGCACGCGGTCGCCGCTGGCGACCTCCATCGGGATCCGGCCGCCCTCATCGTTGAGCTTGCCGGGACCCACGGCGACGACCTCGCCTTCCTGGGGCTTCTCCTTGGCGGTGTCGGGGATGTACAGTCCACCCCGCATCTGCTCGGCCTCTTCGAGGGCCTTCACCACCACGCGATCCGCCAGGGGCTGGATCTTCTCTGCAGCAGACATGCGCTACTCCTTGAAAATGGGTGTTGGATGGTTTCCCGCGACCGGGCCGGGCGGCCTGCCTACAGGGCTGTTAGCACTCACCATAGAAGAGTGCTAATCGCGGGGCTACGGAGTTTCGCCCAGCCGTGCGCGGGTGTCAACCCCGCGATGGCTCCGAGCGCAGCGGCTCCGAGGGATCCGGATGCACACACCGGGGCACGGGACAGCGCCCGCGCCCGTGCCCGGTCAACGCGCGCCGGTCAGGTGGGCCCCGGCGATCCCCAGACCCTGCAGGGTGAGGAAGGGCTCGACCCTGTCGACCGACGCCGCGTGAGGCCCGATCACCGGTGCAAAGCCGCCAGTAGCCACGACCAGCAGGTCGTCCGGTTGCCAGCTCTCGACGATCCGCGCCACGATCCCGTCCACGGCGTCTACGGCCGAATAGAAGACTCCGCTCTGAATGCAGGTCTCGGTGCGGCGCCCGACCACCGCGTCGGGGGGGACGAGCTCGACAGTCGGCAGCTTGGCCGTGCTCCGCGCGAGCCAGTCGAGTCCCGCGCTGAGGCCGGGGGCAATCACGCCGCCCCGGAAAACGCCGTCGGCCGTAATGCAGTCGAAGGTAGTGGCGGTCCCCAGGTCCACGGCGATGGTGTCGCGCCCGAAACGGGTCTTGGCGGCGAGGGTGTTGACGATCCTGTCCGCGCCCACGGTGAGCGGTTCCTCCACGTCCAGCTCTATGGGAAGGTCGGAGCGGGCGCTGACCTCGAAGACCGTGCCCTCGACGAGCGAGGCCATCACCTGGTGGAGCGTCCGCGTGACCGAAGGCACCACCGAGCCGATCACGCCGCGCCGTATGCTGCTTGCGCCTTCCCCGCGGCTCTGCAGCAGGGCGCTCAGAAGCACGCGATACTCCGACCCCGTGCGCGGCACCCGGGTGCTGACCCGCCAGGTCTCGAGCACCTGGAGACCGGAGAGGTCCAGGAGGCCGAAGACGGTCTCGGTGTTTCCCACATCGGCGACCAGTTGGCTTTCCATGGCTCAACTCCGAGTATCGACGGATCCGGCGATCAGCAGCGATCGGGCTCCGGCGTCATCCCGTACTTCGAGCGACCCGTCCGGCAGGATCTCTCCGGCCGTCGCCACAAGCCCGGCCACCTTGCGCACCGATCCGGTACAATCTCGCACAACGCCGCTGACGGACAACCGGCGGCCCCCGAGGGCGGAACGTGCGTTGAGCTCCGCCAGATCCTCGGCGGCGATGTCGGCGGCGGGCCCGGTCCACACTGCTTCCAGGGCCTCCGCCAGCCGGGCCAGGACGGAGCCGCGGGCTACGGGACGGCCGCCGCTCTCGAGGAGAAGAGACGTGGCCGGAGGTGCGACATCCACGGGCAGCTCCGCAGCGGAATGATTGAGGTTGAGACCGATCCCGATCAGTACCGCATTCCGTGCGCGCTCGCAGAGGATGCCGCCCAGCTTGCGGTCGCCGACGACGATGTCGTTCGGCCATTTGACCTTCAGACCGACCTCGGGCGCCAGCGCCGCCAGAGCGCGCGACACCGCCAGTCCCACTCGCAGCGGAAGCGCCGGATGCTCGCTGCCCTCTCCGGCCACCGCCGCCGTCAGCCACAGGCCGCGCGAGCTGTCCGAGTGCCAGCGCCGGCCTCTTCGTCCCCTCCCCGCGCTCTGCCGGTTTGCGACGACGACGGCCGGGAGGCGGTGCCCGTGTTCCACCAGCTGGCGGGCGCGGTCGCCGGTCGAGCCGATGCGGGCATGGAATTCCACCGTCGGAAACCCCACGCGGGCCGCCCACGCCTCCGCAGAGAGGCCTTCCCAGGCGGCGAGCCCGGCGTCCGGCGCTAGGTGAGCGTCAGCCACAGGAAGACGGCGCCCACAACCCAGAGATACGGGGCGAAGCCGTGGAACGATTGCCTGGCGAGCATGACTCGGAAGAGACGGATTGCCGCCACGCCGGTCGCGCAGGCGGTGGCGGCAGCCAGGACCAGCACGGGGGATGTGACCGTCGTTGCCCCGGCGCCCAGCCCACCGGACGCCGCCAGATCGGGCAGCTTCAGGATCGCCGCGCCGCCGACCGCCGGTACCGACATCAGGAACGAGAACGCTGCCGCCTCGGCCGGGCGAACTCCCTGCCAGAGTCCGGCGACCACCGTGGCTCCCGAACGCGAGATGCCCGGCACGATGGCCGCCGTCTGGGCGAGTCCGAGGACGAGTGCGGAACCAACTCCGACCGCCGTGTCCGGTCCGCGCGCCAGCGCCGGGCGAGCCGTCCACACCACGCACCCCGTCAGGATCAGCGCCACAGCCGTGACCACGGGCCGGTCGAAGAGCGACTCGAAGAAGTCGCCGAAGCCGATTCCGGCGACCGCGGCGGGAATCGACGCCAGGACGAGCAGACCCGCATAGCCGAGCTGCTTCGCGTCGCCGCGCGCCGCCCCGGTGATCAGCGCCCACACCCGCGAACGGTAGACGATCAGGACCGAAAGCAGGGTCGCCAGGTGCAGGGCCACTTCGATGCCCGCGCCGGGCACTTCCACGCCGAGCAGCGTCTGCCCCATGACCAGGTGGCCCGAGCTGGATACCGGCAGGAACTCGGTCGCGCCCTGTAGAAGCCCGAGGAGGACACCCTCGTACCAGGTCATTCCGCAGTCCGGCGAAGCATGGCCCGATAGAGCTCTTCGTAGCGCGGCAGCACCCGGACGATCGCGAAGCGTTCAACCGCGGCCGCGCGCGCAGCCTCGCCGAAGCGCGCCCCCACCTCCGGATCCGTGAGTAGGCGTCTGCCTGCCGCGGCGGCCTCGTCCACCGCACCGACCGGCACGAGCACGCCGTCTTCCCCGTGAGACACGACCTCCGGCAGTCCACCTGCACGGTATCCCACCACCGGTACGCCGCACGACAGGGCCTCCAGGGCCGCGAGCCCGAACGACTCGCTGTCGCTGGTCAGCAGGAAGAGGTCCGCGCAGCTGAGCAGCTCCTCGACCGACGCGTGCTTGCCCAGGAACACGACGTCCTTCGCGATTCCGAGCTTGCGTGCCCGATCGGCGGCGCGGGGCCTGTCCGGACCGTCCCCGACCATCACCAGTCGGGCCGCGACCTCCCTGCGGATATCGGCAAACACATCGATCACGTCGGTGACCCGCTTGACGGGACGGAAGTTGGAGACGTGGGTCACCACCTTTTCGCCGGCCGGTGCGAAGACCTGCCGGTGACAGTTGCCCGGATCCGGCTTGAACACCTCCGTATCGACGAAGTTGGGGATGACATGGACCCGTTCCTGCGGCACGTCGAAGTCGCGCACGGTCACGTCGCGCAGGTACCGCGAGACCGCCGTGACGCCCTGCGAGCGCATGATCGAGAAGCGCGTAAGCTCCCGGAACGAGGGATGCATCCCCACCAGCGTCACGTCGGTGCCGTGCAGGGTGGTGACGATGGGCGGGGCCTCCCGGCCGTTCAGCATCTCGCACGCGATCCACGCCGACGTGGCGTGCGGGATGGCGTAGTGGACGTGAACAATGTCGAGGCCCTCGCGCAGCGCGGTGTCGTGGATCGTGGCGGCGAGCGCCAGCGAGTAGTGCGAGTGCTCGAAGAGCGGATAGCGCTCCATTTCGACTTCGTGGAAGTACACGCGCTCATGGAAGCCCGAAAGCCGGAACGGTTGGGCATAGGAGATGAAGTGGATTTCGTGGCCGCGCGCGGCCAGGCTGATCCCGAGCTGTGTCGCCACGGCCCCCGAGCCTCCATAGGTCGGGTAGCAGGTGATGCCGATCTTCATCGTCCACCCCCCCGGGGGGTATCGCGCCTCACGCCGGCCCGCCACGCGGCCACCACCGCCGCGCGCTGCGCTGCCACAGGCTCCGTGCCGTCCACCGTCACCGTGCCCGGATCCAGCTGGTTGCGAAACCACGTGCGCTGCCGGCGCGCATACCGTCGGGTGGCCACCCGGGTCCGTTCCACCGCCTCCTCCAGGCTGATCTTCCCCTCCAGATGGTCGGCGATCTCGCGATATCCCACGCCGTCGAGCCCTGGATCGCGGCGCGAGCAGCCTCCCCGCATCAGACCCGCGACCTCTTCGACGAAGCCCTGCGCCACCATCGCGCGGGAACGCTCGTGAATGCGCGCGTGGAGGACATCGAGCGGCACCTCCAGCAGGCACACCACCCCGCGCAGCGGAGTCCCCTCGCCGGGGTTCCGGCGATGCCACCACGAGAGGGGTCGCCCTGTCAGCAAAGCGATCGAGAGTGATCTGAGCATGCGCTGGATTCCTCCCGCCACGGCGATATCGGCGCGCGCCGGATCCAGACGCCGCACCCATCGCTCGATTTCCTCCCGGGGCAAACTGCCCAGGACGCGCTCGATGGCGATGCGCCGGCTCCGATCCAGCGGCGGTTCCCGAAAGATCGGCTCGGTGAGCACCTTGAGAAAGAACCCGGTGCCTCCGACCAGCATCGGCACGTGCCCCCGCCCCCTGATCGCAGCGATCCAGCCGCGCGCGTCCCGCCCGAACGCGCCCGCGCTGTATCGCTCGCCCGGGTCTCGGATGTCGAGGCCGTGGTGCGGTACCGCCGCCCGCTCCCGGGCCGTCGCCTTCGCGGTGCCGATGTCCAGGCCGCGATAGATCTGCCGTGAGTCCATCGAGATGATCTCACCGCCGAGCTCCTCCGCGACCCCGATGGAGAGCGCGGTCTTCCCCGCTCCGGTGGGTCCGACGATCGCCAGGAAATCGGGCGCGCGGAACACGGAGCCGGGCGCGCCAGCCCCGGCGATCACGTGCGCCCGAACTTCCGCCGCAACTCGTCGAGGCCGAGACGGACCGCCACGGGGCGGCCGTGGATGTCATGGTAGGGCAGCTCGGTGGCGAACAGCTGATCGAACAGCTCGTGCATCTCCTCGTCGGATAGCCTCTGGCCCGCCTTGATCGCACCCTTGCAGGCGAAGCTCATCGCCACGCGTTCGTTCTGGTTGTGCGCCGAGCGCATGAGGTCGGAGCCGTTGGTCAGTTCGTCGATCATCTCGCGCATGCACCGCTCGGCGTCGAAGTACGGATGGGGACTCGGCACCGACTGCACGAGAAGCGCCCGTTCGCCGAATCGGTCGAACTCGAAGCCCAGCCGTGCAAACAGGTCCCGCACCGACTCCACCACATCCAGCTCGGGGCGCGTGAGCCGGATGGTGAAGGGGAAGAGCAGGCGCTGCCCCTGCCCGCCACCCGCATCGAGGCTCCTGATGATGCGCTCGTACAGGACGCGCTCGTGAGCCGCGTGCTGATCCAGGATCATCAGGCCGTCGCGCGTCTCGGCGAGGATGAAGCTGTTGTGGACCTGAAGAAGCGCGGGACGCGGCGCCCGCGGAGCAGCCGGCCCCTCTACGGTTTCCACTCCCTCCCGGCCCTGCCTGCGCCGGAAGAGGTGCGTCTGGGAGATGTCGTCCCGGGGCGGCGTGTCCGCGGTCGCCGCGGGCTGGCCCGAAAAGCCCTCGCTCTCTCCCGGGCCCTCCCGCACCATCGCGGCCGGCCTTCCGATCGCAGCCGCCGAATCGCTCCCCTCCAGCGTCTCGCGAATCGAGGCCGCCACGAAGTCCTCGACCTGGCGGCGGTTGCCGAAACGCACCTCGGCCTTGGCCGGGTGTACGTTGACGTCCACCTCCACCCGCGGCACCGTCAGGAACAGAAAGAGCCAGGGTCGTGCGGCCTCGGGTATCGTCGTCCGGTAGCCGCGGTCGGCCGCGGCGACCACGCCGGGATCGCGAAACGGCCGCCCGTTCACGAACAGGTGCGTGCGCCTGAAGCCGGGCCGCGCGAGGTCGGGGCGCTGGATTGCTCCCTTGAGCCCGAGCGCGCCGCGCTCCGATGACACGGCGATCAGTCCCGCCTTGTCGGCGTCCTCCCAGATGGCCCCGATCCGCGACCGCAAGCCCCGCTTCGCGGGAAGGTCCAGGATCGCGCGGCCGCCGGATTCCAGGATGAACCGGGTGCCGGGGTTGGCCAGCGCCTGGGAGTGGACGACGTCCGAGACGGCGCGCGTCTCGGCCGCTGCCGAACTCAGAAAACGCGCCCGAACCGGCGTGTTGAGGAAGAGGTTGCGGACGTCCACGGTCGTCCCCTGCCGCCGGGCAACATCGTCGATCCCCTGAATCCGCCCGGCCAGCACACGCACCCGCACACCTGTTTCCTCGCCCTCGGCCGCCGTCTCGATGACCATGCGCGAGACGGCCGCGATCGAAGGAAGCGCTTCACCCCGAAAGCCGAGCGTGTGGATCTCGCGGAGGTCCTCGGCTCGGCGGACCTTGCTGGTGGCGTGGCGGTCCAGGCAGGCGAGCGCATCCTCGCGGATCATGCCCACCCCGTCGTCCGCAACCCGTATGCCCAGCTTGCCGCCCTGCTCGATCGCCACCTGCACCGTGGAAGCGCCCGCGTCCAGGGCGTTCTCCACCAGTTCCTTCACCACGGAGGCCGGCCGCTCCACCACCTCGCCGGCCGCAATCTGGTTCGCCACGTGGTCGGGGAGGACCCTGATCCGTGGGCGCAGCACGAGTCTCTCCTACGCAGTCGCGCCGTCGGCAGACAGCCCGAAGAAACGCTCCGTGTTCCTGAGGCTGTCCGAGGCCACCTTTTCCAGAGGCTCCCCCCGGATTCGCGCCACGGCGGAAGCCACATGGATGGCCAGAGCGGGCTCGTTGCGCCGGCCCCGCTTCGGCACCGGCGCCAGATAGGGCGAATCGGTCTCGATCATGTACCGGTCCGACCTCACCATGCGGGCCAATTCGGCGTCGAAGCTCTTGAAGGTGGCAATCCCGGTGAACGACACATACCACCCGACCTCCATGGCCAGCTCCAGGAGGGTGGCCGACCCGGTGAAGCAGTGCAGGACACCCTTGACCGCGCCCGCACAGTCGCGCAGGACGGCAGCCGTGTCCTCCTCGGCGCTGCGGGAGTGCACCACCAGCGGGAGACCGACCTGGCCCGCCAGCGCAGCATGCCGCGCAAAGCTCCGCCGCTGCGCCGGGCGCGGCGCGTTGTCGTAGTAGTAGTCCAGCCCCGTCTCGCCGATCGCGACGCAGCGCCGATGGGACGCGATGTCGCGAATGGTGCCCAACTCCACGGCCGGCCCCGAATCTCCGACCGAGTGCGGATGGACCCCGGCGGAGCACCACACGTCGTCGTGGCGACAGGCCAGATCGAGCGCAGCCAGCGCGTCCTCCTCGTCCGACGCGATCGTGACGACGCAGGCTACGGAAGCCTCGCGCGCCCTTTCCAGGACCGAGTCGCGGTCCGCATCGAACGCGGAGTCAGTGAGATGACAGTGCGAATCGGCGAATCTCAAACTGCGGCTGCTCTCCGCGCTTTCTGCTGCTTCTGCCGGGCATCCCCGGTGCCGTACCGCTTCTGAATCTCCAGCAGCGCCGGCGAGGCGATGAATATCGACGAGTACGTACCGATCAGGACGCCCAGGATCAGCACCAGGGTGAAGTCCCGGATTACTGCGCCGCCGAGCACCAGCAGGGCCAGAAGCACCCCCAGGGTGGTCCCGGAGGTGAGCACCGTTCTCGGCAGCGTCTCGTTGATCGAGCGGTTGACGAGCTTGTAGGGGTCCTCACGCCGCCCTCCGCGCGCGTTCAGGTTCTCCCTGATGCGGTCGAAGACGACGATCGTGTCGTTCAGCGAGTACCCCACGATCGTCAGGAGCGCCGCCACCGTGGGCAGCGCGATCTCGACGCGGAAGAGCGCGAGCAGCCCCAGCACGACGAGGATGTCGTGCGTGGTCGCGATCACCGAGGCCACGCCGAACCGGAACTCGAAGCGGATGGCGATGTAGAGGAGCGTCAGCAGGAAGGAGAAGAGAATCGCGAGCGCCGCCCTGCCCTGCAGCTCCCGCCCGATCTTGGGACCGACCGACTCCTGCCGGACGATCTCGAAGGTGTCGTCGCCATAGGTGGCCGCCACCTGCGCCGCGAGTGCCGTGGCGACATCGTCGATCGCCACTCCCTCTTCGACCGGCGCCCGCACCACGAACTCGTTCTCCTCGCCGAATCTGGTGATCGGCGGCGCGTCCGTCCCGCCCAGCGCCTCGCGCAGCGCCGCGTCGGTGGTGGGCTCCTCGAAGCGCACCTGGACCAGGACTCCGCCGGTGAAATCGACTCCGTAGTTCTGCCAGGACCCGATGGTGGCGAAGTTGAGCACCATGGCCACGATACCCGCCGCCAGGACCGCCGCCGAGACGACGTACGCCTTCCGGCGCATGTTGATGAAACCGTATTTCGCTCCGTGAAAAAGCCACATGGCTGCAATACCCCTGAATGCTGGCGGTTGTCTGACCTAGATGCTGATTGGATCCGATCCCCGCTTCCGGGTCAGGTAGACCAGGAACATCGTGCGGGTCACATAGAGTGCCGAGAAGAACGAGGCCACGATCCCGATGCACAGCGTCACCGCGAAGCCCCGCACGGGTCCGGTTCCGAACTGGAAGAGGATGAGGCCGGTGATCAGCGTGGTGATATTGGCGTCGACGATCGCCGACAGCGCGTTGCTGAAGCCCTCGTCCACCGCCGTGCGGGGCGCACGCCTTCGCTCCAGTTCCTCGCGGATGCGCTCGAAGATGAGGACGTTCGCGTCGACGGCCATCCCGATCGAGAGGATCAGCCCCGCGATGCCCGGCAGCGTGAGCGTGGCATTGAGGGCCGACAGCCCACCGAGGACGAGCATCAGGTAGAACGCCAGGGCCATGACGGCCAGCACTCCTGCCGCCTTGTAGTACACCATCATGATGATGATGACGGCGATCACGCCGACGATTCCGGCGATCCTGCCCTGATCCACCGATTCCGCTCCCAGCGACGGGCCCACGCGCCGCTCCTCCAGAATGGTCAGCGGCGCGGGCAGCGCACCGGCGCGCAGCACAAGCGCCAGGTCCGTAGCCTCGGACATGTCCGCGGAGCCCAGGTCGATGGTCCCGCGCGCGCCGATCCGGTCACGCACCACCGGCGCGCTCACCACCTGTTCGTCGAGAACGATGGCGATGCGGTTGCCGATGTTGGCCGCCGTCAAGCGCTGGAAGTCGCGGCCGCCAAGACGGTTGAGCTGGAAGAGCACCTGGGGCTGGTTGAACTGCTGGTCGCGGTTCGCCGTCGCGTCCTCGAGCTGGTCGCCTGTCAGGAAGGCGTCTTCTTCGAGGACGTACAGCTCGCGGTAGAAGCGGCCGCCGCGCGGGATCGAGTCCCAGCCCCACTGCAGGCTCACGCCGCGTGGGAAGGCCCGCTGAAACTCGGGCAGCGCCATCCACTCAGTGGCGGTCTCGACATCGGCGGCATCGACCAGGTAGGTCCCCTCGTCGCCCTGGTTGAGCAGGCCGGTGAAGGGGCGCAGGTTGAGTTCAACCTCCTCGTCGTCGGCCGCCGTCTGGTCCGCGGTGTCCTCGCCGGCAGCTTCCGCGTCTTCGGCCTCCTCCGCCGGGTCGGCCGCCGCACTATCCTGGGCTGCCGTGGTGTCGTCGGGATCGCTGAACAGAAGCTCCTCGATCGAGGATGTCGCCTCGCTGGCCTCGGTGGCCCGCCCCATCTCCCGCAGACCCTCCACGCCGATGGCGGCTACGACGGCCCGATCCAGCCGTTCGAGAGCCTGGTCGACATCCGTGTTGGGGAGGACCAGCTTCCATTCGAGGAACGCCTGCTGGTTGATGATCTCCTTGGCCCGCGTCTCGTCATCCAACCCTGCCAGCTCGACGATGATCCGCTCATTGCCGATTGTCTGGATCAGCGGCTCCTCGACGCCGAATTCGTCGATGCGCGTGCGGATGATGCGCTCCGCGCGCTCGATGGCGGCGGCGCGTGCCTCCGGCGTGAGCGTCTCGTCCGGATCGTCGATTTCCAGGACGAGGTGCATCCCTCCCTGGAGGTCGAGGCCGAGCTTGAGGCCGTCGGTGAAGAAGTAGAAGGCGGAAATGCCCAGCGCCGCCAGAATGACGATCAGCCGGACGCGAAATGACTTCAGCATGGTGCTTCCTGTTCCCTCCGTGAACCTTCGGCGTCTGGATCGTACGGCGCGAGCGAATCCGTGCTCGGAGTCGCCCGGAGCCGGCGATGCTCCCCTGGTCCGCGACACCGTGTTGGCAGCCTAGGAAACTCGCCCGGGGCGGAAGGGGTGTCAATTACCGGCGGGGGCGTGCAGCCTGTCCGGTGGCCCGCCCCGTTTCCCGCAGACCATCGAGCCCGACGGCGTCTACGACGGCCCGGTCCAGCCTTTCGAGGAACTGGTCGACCTCGGCGTTCGGGAGGACCCGTTTCCACTCGAGGAACGCCTGCCGGTTGAGGATGTCAATGACTCGCTCCGCATCCTCCAGACCCGCAAGTTCGACGATGATGCGATCGGAGCCGATTCTCTGGATCAGCGGCTCCTCAACACCGAATTCGTCGATCCGCGTGCGGATGATCCGCTCCGCGCGTTCGATGGCATCCGCGCGGCGCTCCGGCGTGAGCGTCCCGTCCGGATCGTCGATCTCCAGGACGATGTGCGTCCCGCCCTGCAGGTCGAGACCCAGCTTGAGGCCGTCCGTGAAGAAGTAGAATGCGGAAATGCCCAGCGCCGCCAGAATGACGATCAGCCGGACGCGAAATGACTTCAACATGGTGCTTCCTTCTCTCTGAGGACCTTCGGCGTCGTGGATTTCGGTGTGCGTTTTGGCGATCAGGGTTGCCCGGAGCCACCGCTACCGGTAGTCGGGATTCGGAAAGTCGAAGCGGCAGCCCGCATCCCATTCCGAGCGCTGGTTGCCGTGGGCCGGGATCCCGCCGGCGTCCCTCAGCAAGCGAGCCAGGTGCATCAGGTTCCAGGTCATGAACGTGGTGTTGCGGTTGGTGAAGTCGTTCGCCGGCCCGCCGGAGCCCTCGTCCAGGTACGACGGTCCCGGGCCCGCCTCGCCCAGCCATGCCGCGTCGGCCTGGGGCGGGATCGTGTAGCCGAGGTGCTGCAGCGAGTACAGGATGTTCATCGCGCAGTGCTTGGCGCCGTCCTCGTTGCCGGTGATCAAGCAACCCGCGACGCGGCCGTAGTAGGCGTATTGGCCGGCTTCGTTGAGGAGGTGCGAGGCCGCGTATAGCCGCTCGACGACGTGCGTGCATACGGACGACTTCTCGCCGAGCCAGATGGGCGATGTGAGGACGAGGATGTCGGCCGCCATCACCTTCTCGAGGATGCCGGGCCAGTCGTCGCGGTCCCAGCCGTGCTCGGTCATGTCCGGCCACACGCCGTAGGCAAGATCGCAGTCCACCGGGCGGAGCACCTCGGTGGCGACTCCGTTGGCCTCCATGATGGCGGTAGCAATGTCGATCAGGCCCTGGGTGTGCGACATCTCGCCGGAGCGCTTCAGGGTGCAGTTGAGGAAGAGGGCGCTGAGGTCCGAGAAGTCCCAGCGTGAGCGGGTGCAGAGGTCTTGTTGTTTGGCGGTCAGGGTCATGGGATTTGGTGGTTGGCTGTTGTTTTCCGGCGGGTTTGCGTGCCTGCGTCGCCCGCTTGCGGGTCGCCGTGTGGAGCGCTCCGGATAACGTTGATACCCCAACGACAATGGAACGTTCTATTGCGGCACTTGCACATGTAAACTACACTTTACATTATGTCGTGTCTGCATGACAATTGTGGGCGGCCACTCGGCTCGCAGGCGTAGACACGCAGGTTTGTCGGCCATTCCAGGGCGAAAATGGCCGACAACGTTGCCGCTCGCGGGTCGTCCCCCTACCCTTCCGACATGTCCCGACGGAGCATGCAAACGCCCCATTCGGCTGGTCGCGGCGCTGGCCACCGCGCAGGTGTCCAGGCTGGTCACCGCCCCTTCCGGGCCGCCGCACCTGTCGCCCCTCGGCTGGCCATTCTTGCGGCTCTCGCCGGGACGGCCGCCGCCATCTTCCCGCAGGCGTCCCGGGCAGAGGCGCGGGACGGGCGCGCGGGGCCGAAAGCCGCGCATGCCACCACCGCCCTCCCCATCCCCTCCGACACCGTCCTGCGCATCACATTCCTCGATGTGGGCCAGGGGGATGCCGTGCTGCTGCAGGCGCCCGAAGGCGAGACGGCGCTCGTCGACGCGGGGCCCGGCGACGTCGTTCCGCTGCTGCGCGAGATTGGCGTGGAGCGGATCGACCTGCTGGTAGCGACGCATCCCCACGCGGACCATATCGGGGGGATGGCCGGGGTGATCCAGTCGATGCCCGTGCGGTTCTACATGGACAACGGACAGGCGCACACGACGGCGACGTACGCGCGGCTGATGGCGGCGCTCGATTCCCGGCCCGGAATCACGTACCTGGAGGCCGTGCCGCGGACGATTTCGCTGGGGAGCGCCGAGATCGAGGTGCTGCCGCTGCTGCCGCGGGGGACGACCGATCACAACAACCGGTCGGTGGCGCTGGTCGTGCGCTTCGGGGACTTCCGCGCGCTGCTGAGCGGCGACTCCGAGGTGCGGCAGCTGACGCATCTGGTCGGCCAGGGGGCGGTTCCGGCGGTGACGCTGCTGAAGGCGCCGCATCACGGCAGCGATAACGGGTTCACGTGGGCGTTTCTCGAGGCGGCGCGACCCGAAGTGGTGGTGATTTCGGTGGGGAGGAACGGTTATGGGCATCCGAGGCCGGCGGCGCTGCGGGCGTTCGCCGGCATGGGGGCCACGGTGCTCCGGACCGATCTGGAGGGGCATGTGGCGATTCTCGGCCGCAATAACGGGGGCTATTCGGTCGCGCGCGGGGAGCAGGTGGCTTCGGGGCGCGGATCGGGTTGGGGCCGGGCGCAGGCGGGCGACGCACCCGGGGCTGTCGTGGAGGACGCCGTGGTCGGCGCGGGAGCGGCGGCGGCGGGATCGGCTTCCGCGGTTGGCCGCTGGCTCCGATTGAGCGTACACGCCGACGCTCCGGGCAACGACAACCGGAACCCGAACGGAGAGTACGCGGTACTTGATAACCGACAGGCCAGCGATCTGGCGATCGGAGGATGGATGCTCTGCGACGCCGCAAACCACTGCTTCCGGTTTCCACCGGGAGCGGTTCTGAGGGCCGGCGGACGGGTGGTGGTCCACACCGGCTCGGGACGGAGCGATGGCGAACGCTACTACATGGGACGGGGGAGGGCGGTATGGAACAACGACGGCGACACGGCCACGCTCACCGACGAGGCGGGCGCCACGGTACTCGTGTTCAGGTATTGAGCGAAGAATCCCGTGAATAGCGAAAGCAGCGGCGGCGGTGACGACCGCGTCTGGGTGGTGGACCGCATCGAATCGGGGATCGCGCTGGTGGTCAGGGACGAAGATGCGCACCAGCAGGACGTGCCTGTCGCGGTGCTGCCGACGAGCATCCGTGAGGGTTCGGTACTGCGGGTGCCGGAGGTCCGGGGACGGCCGATCTGGAGCCGCGCGGTCGCCGACGAAGACCTGCGGCTGAAGAGGCTGCGGGAGGCCGAAGAGGTCCTGCAGCGGCTCCGCAGGCGCGATCCCGGGGGGGATGTGGCGCTGTAGCCACCCACCGGGGGCTGGAGTATACTTCCGATGTCAGACGCGGAACGGATTCCCTCCATCTGAAGAGGCGATGAGGAAGCGAGGCGGCCAAAGCACCGGGATCAGGTTCACGAGCGCGGTTATTGTGCTGGTGCTGCTGCCGTCGATCGCACCGGACCTCTTCGAACTCGGCTGCCCCCATCACCTCGATCACGCAGGCTCCGATCACGCAGGCTCCGCCGACCACGCTCCCGGTGGCGGCCTTCACGCCGACACTCACCCCCGGGAAGATCATTCCTCCGGACCGCCGCCTCCGTGCACTTGCGTAGGCAGCTGTCCGACATCCGCCGGCCCGGCCGCGCCCGCTACGATGTTCTCCGCCTCACTGACGCCGGCGAGCATCCCTTCTTCTGCAGGCGCCAACACGTCCGACCAGGCTCCGGCCCGGCGCGCCCCCTACATCCTGCCCTTCGCCAACGGCCCTCCCCTCGCGTGAATCCGGCGCCGATCCGGCGCGCGCTGTCGGTCCACGAGACCGGCGATTCTGCAATTCAACGGATTCACGCAAGGGAGGATACTCATATGCGCATGTTGGTATGCCTGTGCGCGGCGGCGGCGCTTGCGTCCGTCTCGCCCGCACCCGTTCAGGCCCAGTACGAATGGACCGCATCCCGTCCGGACGGCCACGCGCCCATCGGTATCATGGGCGACCACACCCACGAGCACGGCGAATTCATGCTCTCGTACCGCTTCATGCGGATGTTCATGGACGGGAACCTGGACGGGAACGACCAGCTCGATGTCAGCGACATCCACGAGAGCTTCATGGTCGCGCCGCTCGACATGACGATGACGATGCACATGGCCGGGCTCATGTACGCGCCCAGCGACGTCGTCACCCTCCTGGTCATGACCAGCTGGCTAGACCAGGGGATGAACCACCAGACGCGCCACGGCGCCATGTTCGAGGCGGCTTCGTCAGGGCTGGGCGACACCAGCCTGGGCGCGCTCATCGGCGTCAGACGGACCGGCCCCGTCCGCCTGCACCTGAACGCGGGCGTGTCGATTCCGACCGGTTCGATCGAGGAGACCGGCGTCAATCCCATGAGCATGGGCCGCGCGGTCCAGATGCCCTATCCCATGCAGCTGGGGTCAGGCACATGGGACTTCACCCCCGGAGTCACGGTGCTGGGCATGAGCGAGCGCATGTCCTGGGGACTCCAGGCCAGGACCATGGTTCGCATGGGTGAAAACAGCCGCGGTTACACGAAGGGCGGCGAGACCGACGCGACGTTCTGGCTCGCGGTGAAGCCGAGCGACCGGCTGAGCCTATCGGCCCGGATGCTCACGAGGACGTGGGGTAACTATTCCGGGCACGACGCGGCCTACGCCAACCCGATGATGGTCCCGACGGTCAATGAGCAACGGCGTGGGGGAACGCGGGTGGATCTGCCCCTCGGGTTCAACTTCTACTTCCCGGACGGCGCCTTGAGCGGACACCGGATCGCCGCCGAGTGGCACATCCCGGTCTACCATAGTCTCCAGGGGCCGCAGTTGGCGACGGACTGGGTGCTGACGCTCGGCTGGCAGAAGTCGTTCGCGCCGCTGGGGCACGACTGAGGGCTGAGGCGGGGGGGTTGGGGCGGGGGGCGGTCGATGCGGCTGCCTCCCGCTTCGAGCTTACGGGGCTGATCCAATCACCCACACCGCCTCGTCGTCCAGCATATCGACAAAGCGTCCGCCGCGCTGGCGGAGACGGTCCCATTCGTCGACAGTGTAGACCAGAAGGTCGGCGGGCACTGGCAGCCGCTCGTACGGCCAGTTGCGGTTGCGTTCGAGGCGTGGACGGTCGCTTTTCTTCACGATCGCCACGACATCGAGATCGCTTCCGAATCCGGTGTCGCCGCGCGCGTGGGAACCGAAGTATCCGAGGGCAATCAACTCGGGCCGCGCAGCCGCCTGCGCGTTCGCCCATTCCCGCAGGGCGCTCAGTACCGCCTCAGGTGTCGGCCAGCGCTTTACGGACGAAGTCGAGGATGTCACGGGCATATTCGACCGCCTGCGAACTGTGCAAAGATCCGTAGTGCTCGAAAGCCGGGCCTTCATCGTGCCCGTTCGGATACCTGGCGGGAATATAGTAGTTGTCCAGTACCCGCGCTCGGTCGATCAACGCTTCGGGTGGACGGACTGGCAGCTCGGCGAGCAGTCGGGTCGTGACATGACCCCAGGCCTCGCGGCCCTGAGCCAGGTGGAGCGCCTTGACTGCCTTTTCCGCCGCCTGGTGTGCCGCGAAACATGCCCAGTCGTGTCTGCCATCGTGATGTGAAGCGTCGGCTTGATCCAGGTCGTGCTCGGCTTGGGAGAACCAGTCTTTCGATCGATTGGGCATATGGGTTGGCTCCGCCTACCTGGTCGGGGTCGATACTGTGCCGCCCGGTCATGCATCGAAGGTAACCCCTGCGAGTTGCCCGGCGGGCAAGGGTGCGGCCAAACACGGTCGAGCACGGCCCTACATCGCCTACCCGCCGGAAGGCACCTCCAGGCGGTGCACGTGCAGACTGTGGATCCCGAGTTCCGATTCGCGTTGCAGCAGCACGTAGTCGGCACCGAACTCCCTTACCGAGCCAGGCATGCGGGAGGGCAGGTGGCAGAGGAACCCACCGTCGGAATCGAAGGCGAGCCAGCCCCGGCTTTCACGTGGCCGATTGTACTGGCTTACCCAGATGCGGCCATCTCGCCCGATCCTGATGGACGAAATCGCCGGGAACAGGTCGGCCACCGGGCGTTCCGGGCTGACCCTGGCGTCGTCGAATTCACCCCAGTCGCGCTCTCCCCATTGGCGGCGGCTCTCAATGTAGTCCTCCCGCCAGGCGCGTACGTCGGCGCTGGTCACCTCCCTGTCGGACTCGTTCCAGCGCACGATCAGCCGGAGGTTGAATTCGTCGTCCAGTACCCTTACCTCCGCTGCGCTTCCGTGCCCGAGCACAATGGTGGAACCGCTCGCGTCAACCCTGGCAAACGACTGGAAGAGCGGGAACAGCCAGAAACCCTCCGCCTCGCGGACCGTTCCGCCGGTTCGGTCGGGAATCCGGGCGAGGTTGCCGACGAGATCGCCTTCGGGATCGTACACCAGGACCATTGCGGTGTCAGCTACGCTGAAGTCTTCGCGCCGAGCCGTCTTGCTGCTCGTATACACGCTGTATCCGTTGTCGAGGACACCGCTGCCCGAACGGGGCGGGTTCAACAGCATCGGGGAGAGATCGACGCGGCGGACGAACTCGCCCTGCGGTGTGAACAGGTTGTACCGCCAGGGCCGGTAGTCGCCGACCCAGAGCGTATCACCAGCTGTGATCCACAGCAGAAAGGGATTGCTGAATTCGCCCGGCCCCTCGCCGTTCCGACCCGTCGAGCGCAGATGCTCGCCGGTGCTGTCGTAGATGCGCACCTCCCCGCTGTTGCGGTCGACAGCCACGATGGACGCGTCGGACAAGCGACCGGCCCCACGGATCGTTGAGAACCACTGGTTTTCGTCGCGTTCGTCCTCGCCGATGATCGCGACCGGCTCGGTACTGGTGGAACAGACGGCGTCCGAGTTCGCCGGATCGCTGGTAACGATTCGGACCCCGGCACTGTCGATCGCGATGTCGGGTACTTGCTCGGACACGGGCGCGCAGGTTGCCGCCGGAAGGGCCAGGAGCACCGCGACAACAGTCAACGCGTGGCGCAGCGTGCGGCCCGAAGATACCGTGAGTGCGTTGGTGTGCGTTCTGAGATCCATGTCCAGCCTCTCCCTTCGACGTTCGAGTGTTTCCACCGGGTGCGACCACCGACATCTGGGGTCACCGGTTCGACCAGCCCTTTGCGTGTGCCGCGAATCGGTATACATTGTCTAACAAGGTACATTGATTATCAAGGTATTGGAAGGGGGTGTCGTGAAAAAACCGGTATCCAGGGGACTCGTCGCAGCGTCCTCGCGCCCGATGGTTCTGTCCATCCTGGCGGGAGGCGAGAACTACGGGTATGAGATCCTCAAGCAGGTCAAGCTGCTGTCGGGCGGTAGGCTGGAATGGTCGGACGGAATGCTCTACCCCGTCCTTCACCGGCTTGAGCGTGACAGGATGATCAAGGGCCGCTGGCAACTCACCGACGAGGGACGGCGTCGCAAGTATTATCGGCTGACCGCCCGCGGGAAACGGCAGCTGGCCACCGATCAGGAGAACTGGCGCATGGTCCACGGAGCACTCGAGACGTCATGGGGAGGCGGGAGTGTTTGACATGGAAGAGGCGATCCTGCGCTGGCGGAGGACGCTGGAGCGACAGACCGGCCTGACGGCGCGCGAGGTCGACGAACTGGAGGATCATCTGCGGGCGCGAATGGAACTTGAGCTGGAATTGAACGAAGGGATGGAGTCGGCCAGGGCCTTCGGGCACGTCAGGAATGAAATAGGAGAGGCAGAAGTGCTTTCGCGGGAGTTCGCGAAGGCGGGTCGGCCCGGATGGCGCGGATTGGTGGCAGCGGGATGGGCGCTGTTCGCGGCTTCCGTCTTCCTGCCGGTCCTGAGCGAGTTCACCATCCGGTACGGATATCACGTCTTCTGGGAACGCTGGCCGATCTGCCTGCCCCTGCTTCTGACGCTCTGGGACGCTCGGCGCGGGGATCCCTCAAGGAGTCGTGCACTGGTGTGGCTCAACACCGCCGCTGCTTTTTATCTACTCGTTGTCGGGATGGACGAACTGATCCGCGGCAATATCGCCATCATCGTCGGCGACATGATTCGGCAGGGCAGTTTCTTCATCGGGTATTGGACCTGGATGGCCTCGCAATTGCTGGTGACTGCGGGTCTCTGGATCGGTTCCCGCCGATGGGTGTCGGCGAGGGTCCTGCGGGCACCGGTCTGAGGACGGGAGGTAGTCATGTTCGCGGCGGAGAAGGAGGTGCGGCGGTGGCGTGAGGAGGTGGAGCGTCGGTCTTCGCTTTCACCGCGCGAGGTGGACGAGTTGGAGGATCATCTGAGGGCGCGCGTCAAGCTGGAGATGGAGCTGGATCCGGGGCTGGCGCCAGCCAAGGCGCTGGGGATCGCTCGGGAAGAGCTCGGCGAGGCGGCGGCGCTGTCGCGGGAGTTCGCGAAGGCGGGAACGTCGAGATGGCGGCGGTGGCTGGTCGCGGGGCTCGGAATGTTCGCGGTATCGTTTTTCCTACCGGTAATCGAGGATTTCTCGTTCGGTCCGGGACCGCAGGACTGGATACCGGGATGGGGAGCTGTTCTCCTGGTTCTGGACGAACCTGAGAACCCGATCGAACTCCTCAGCTCGCTCAGCAACGGTCTGGCAGTCGCTGCACTGCTGTTGTTGCGCCGTAACCGGTCCCGGACAGCACGGTGGTTGACCGGACTGATGACCGGCGCGACCGCACTCAACCTCTACTGGGCAATCAGGTTTGCCTCCTACGGCGACAATCCTCTTGTCGAACTCGGCATCGGCTACTGGGCTTGGGTCACGTCGTTCGGGTGCATGGCCGCGGCCCTCTGGCTGCGTAGTCGCGAATGGGCATCAGCCAGGGTAAAGGAGGTAGTCGCATGAACCCGGGCAAGACTGAATGGCGGCGCCTGGTGTTCGCCGCGTGGGCGGTGTTCGCCGTTTCGTTTTTCCTCCCCGCCTACGCCGAAGGGCGACCCGCGCCGCAGTCGCCGGACGATCCGGCTGGCAGTGTCGTGGCGGGCGACGAGGAACCCGGCTGGGAAGCATTCCTGAACGCATTGATCTTTGGAGACCCGACCGGCAAGGTGAGCGCCCTCACCAACCTGCTCATGCTCTTCAGCCTTACGACCCTGCGAACCAGATGGACCAGGCGACGTCTGGTCGGCGGCCGGTGGCTGCCGCTGGTCCTGGGGGCCGCCGGTGCTCTGAATCTCGTGTACTGGCCGATCTGGCTGGCAGATGAAATCGTCGTCTCGGGTCTGCTGGTGGGCTACTGGGTGTGGGCGCTGTCCTTCCTGGGGGCGGCTGTGGGGTTGTGGATGCTGGCGAAGGAGCGGCAAATGTAATGTCACCTTTACAATGTGACGCGTTTACATTACACCCCAACCGCAATGTGGCTCACCCGGGCACCGTCGTGCCGGGCCGATAGCGATCAAGCTGGATCTGATCCTCGTGCTCAAGGGCCTTCGCGACGTCGTAGGCGGCCTGAAGCCGAATCCACGTGTCGGTGGTCGAGCCGAAAGCCTTGGCAAGCCGGATTGCCATTACAGTGGAAATCCGGGCGCGTTCGTTCACGAGGTTCGAAAGCGCTTGTCGACTCACTCCCAGCACCTTGGCCGCGTCGGTCACCGTGAGCCCGAGCGGCTCAAGATAGGAGAGCCGAACTACCCTTCCTGGATGCGGCGGGTCCTTCATTGGCATGACTCTCGGTGCCTTTTGGCTGGCGATTCATTAGTGGTAATCGATCAATTCGACATCGTAGACATCGTCGCCTTCGAAGCGGAAAAGATCCGCAAGTTACGCGTGACACTCACCGACCAGTAGCCCTGCAGGTCGCCCTTGAGAATATGTACAGTGTCGATTGCCACTTGACAACCTCCCGGGGTGACGCGTAGGCCCGCCGGCCCTGGTCCTCCACCTGACTTCGGGCGGGGACCAAGTCTCGCGGATCGAGCTTTCGCTCTCCATCAGCACGGCTTTAGGTTGCGCCAAACACGCCCCCGTCCCGAAGGAGCAACGCCGTCATGTCAGGTCTCCGTCACAAGTCCGCGCTCCCCTTCGCCGGCGCCCTCGCCGGCGCCCTCGCCCTCACAGCCGCTACCCCCCTCCCCGCCCAACCCCAGCAGCGCCCCTTCACCACCGAGATCGCCCTCGACGTCAACCTCGTCGGCATTGCGGCGGTGACCGACGACGGCGCCCGCGTCGCCGCGACCGTGCGCACGCGGCGCGACCGCACCGATGTCGACCACCAGCGCTTCGGCGACCCCACCTACATCTCCCCCGTGTCCACCCGGTTGATGGTGATCGACACGCGTAGCGGGGAGCGCACGTGGGTGCACGAGGAGCCGGCGCAGCTGCGCGGCTTCGCGTGGTCGCCCGACGGGGAGCGGCTGGCGTACTTCGCCGTTGAGGACGGTGAGTACGTACTCAGGATCTTCGACGCGAACACGGGCCGTGCCGAGACCGTGGCACTGCGCACCGACCGGCAGATCGCGTCGTCGTCCCCGCTCGAATGGGCTCCCGCCGGCACCAGCGTGCTCCTGGGCCTGCGCCCCGCGGGGTGGGCCGTGGAGGCGCGCGCGGCCTTCGTCGCCCTAACCGAAGCGCCGGTCATCGTGCAGGATTCCCGTAACGACTTCCTGGCCTGGGACCGCGTGAGGAACATCGCCGCGAGGCAGATCACCGCCCTTGTTTCCATCGACAACGGCAGCGTGCGCGAGATCCTGAGCGACGCGATACCTTCGGGGCCGGAATTCTCGGAGGACGGGTCGTACATCACGTACTCGACGGCGACGCGCATGAAGACATCGTACACGCGGCGGGACGGGACGGAGTACGAGCTCTTCCGGCTCGACCTGGCGGATGGCAGCGAGCCCGAGTCGTTGCGGGACACCGGCGAAGAGCGCATGAGCGTGACCTGGAGCGAGGCGCGCGATGCGTTCGCGTACAGTGAGCAGGGCTCCGTTTTCGTGCGGCAGCTGGACGAGGACGAGGCGGTCGATGTCACGGAGGGGCACCGTGGGCCCGACCCCGACCCTGACGCCGGCGACGACTCAGACCCCGACTCCGCCCGCATCCGCTTCTCCGTCCAGCGCTGGAACCCCTCCGGGGACCGGTTGCTGCTGAGCTCGCAGAACGCCTGGCACCTCCTCGACCTGGGCAGCAACGACCTGCGCACCCTCCTCCAACTCGAGGAAGACGACGACACCCGCCCCCGCCGCCAGGTCCAGGGCTGGAGCGACGACGGCCGCCACATCCACTTCAGCTACTCCGCCCGGGACCGCTGGCATCGCGGCCTCAAGCGCCTCGACACGTCCACCGGTGCCGTCGAGACCCTCACTCTCGACGACAATCTCTACCGCTCCTGGAACATCTCCGGCGACGGCAACACGATCGTCTACACCATGTCCGACGGCGACCACCCCGACGAGATCCACGTCGCGCGCGGCGACCTCTCCGCCCCCCGCCAGCTCACCGCCTCCAACCCGCAACTCGACGACATCGCCCTGACCCGCAGCGAACTCATCGAATTCCTCGACGTCGACGGCAACACCCTCTACGGCATCCTCTACTACCCCGCCAACTACGAGCCCGGGCGCAAGTACCCGCTCGTGGCCGAGATCTACGAGCAGTTCTTCGACAACTGGTATTGAGAATGGCGTAAGTGTCGCAGGTACAATCACTTGAGGGGTGCGGCGGTGAGCCGCGTTATCCGTTGGGGTGTCGGCCCCTACGCCTCGGGGATCACCAGGCCGGACAGCGCGGCGGCCTCGCTCGCCCCCATCCCGCCCGCTACCATGCGCTGAAACGCCCCCGCCCGGCCCACCACGTCGCTGGCGTACAGCCCTTCGAAGGCCAGCGCCAGCCCCGGAGCGTCCAGCTTGTCGGCAAGCTCGGCAGCCACGATCCGCGCCACCGGGACGACCGAGCCGTGCGTGAATCGCCGCCACGCCTCCCGCTGGCTCGTGCCATCGGCGTTGGCGTAGAACAGCGACGGAGGCACGCCGGTCGCCGCGCACACTGTCTGGCCCACGTCCGACCGGATGGCCCGGAGCACATCCGGCGGATCGGCCCCGATCCGCATTTGCTTGTAGCCGTCGCCGGTCGTTGCGGCCCCCCGGTCGCCGAACCCCCCGGCCATGCCTTCGGCCATGACGACCCCGCCCCTGGCGGCGGCGATGTCGGCGCGCAGGTCCGACACCGTGTCGGCCTGGCCGTCGGTCGGAGTCGGAATGACATAGGCGCTCTTGGCGGTCGCCTCCTGGCCCAAGCGCGTGACCACGGCGGACAGCAAGTCGGAGTCCAGCCCTGCACGCTCCAGCGGTCCCACGCCCCGCCACGGGCGAACCGGATCGTCGGAGTAGCGGACGTGAACGACGGCCTGGGCCGGACGGGTGACGACCGTTGAGCCGGACGGCCCGTACAAGCTGGCCTGGTAGCGCCATGTCATGGGGTCCGGCGAATCGCCCAGCACGTCGATATGCCCGGCGGGCAGCAGCGTCGTTCCCGACCCCGACACGTCGATCACGTGCAGGGACTCGCCATGCACGATCAGGGATCGGGCGATTCGCGCCAGCAGCACCGGCGAGACGCCCTCCACCTCCGCGCTCACCTCGGCGCACGCGAACGCACGCGACCATGCCCCGGCGCACGCCTCAACGGCGGCGGTCGCGTGCGCCTGGCCCCGCGGCGTTTCGTCGCCCTCGACGGCCAGCGTAATCAGCCGCGTCAGCGAGTCGGTGTAGTCGGTGGACCGGACCTCACGGCGACGAAACGGCCACATGGCTTTAGCCTCCGCAAGGCGTGCTGGACGAACGCCGCCGCCCGAAAGGGTACACCCCGCTCCGGCCCCCGCGTCCGTCAGAGGCGATTCTACGGCGTCCTGGCGGCATCATATCGCGCCCGCCCGCTTCCTGGTCCACGGGAGCAACTTCCCGCTCACCCCGGACCTCCGGAGCACGCTGCCGAAGTGCTCGCTTTGATACTCGAACTCCAAGCCGTCCCCGGCCCGGAAGCTCTTGAGCCCAACGCCGAACGAGCCCGCTGGCCCGAGCGTGTTCGACATGAACATTCCGGCCCGGACCACGGCCTCCCGGAGCACGGCGTCCGGCAGGTCCGTCGCGCTCCCGACAAGCTGGCCGATCAGGTCAAGCGCGGCCTCGGCATAGACGGCCTCGACACGCTCCGACACATAGTCGGCGTCGCCCGCGTCGCCGTGTCCGACAATCGAGCGCCACAGCGCCGTTGCCGCAGCGGTCGCGGCGGCGTCGGCGTCGCGGGCGAGAATCAGCGCGGCGGGGGTCATGCCAGCGCCAGCATTCGCCGCCGCGACAGCGACAGCGAACGCCCCTCACTGGCCCGCCCAAGCGCGTTGAGCCCCTGGGCGTCGCTGGCCGGGACCGGGCGGACCAGGATGTACGAGAACCAGGCGCGAGACACGACGGCCACACCGTCCACTACCTCGAACTCGGATTCGTCCGTTGTCCACACTGGCCGGGCGTAGACGGGTTGCCCCGCGTCCAGTAGCTCGCGGGTCCGCCGTCCGGCCTCGGTGGCAAGAGGCGTCAGTCCGATGCCGAGCGCACCGCCCGCCGTTCGCCGAAGGATCAGCGAGTCGGTCGCCGTGCTGGCGATCACGCTGTCAGCACCCCGGAGAATCGCCGTCACGTCCAAGCCCTCGACGGACTGGAACGCATCGGCCCCGAACTCCACTTGGGACGCCTCGCCGTCGGCGCACTTGCAGCTTGCGCGACGGCCCGTCGGAACGGTCGTACCGAAGGCGAGCCCAAACCGGCGCAATTCCAGGTCGGTTTGGGCGTACTCGGGACTGTGGACCATCGCAGCGGCCTCTACGAGCGCGCTTTCCACCTCCCGGATACCGCCCATGGTGCGGCGGGTCTCGATCGGACGGAACTCGACGGAGAAGTGCCGACGCCCGTCGGCATACGCCTGTCGGATTCCAGGCGTCGCGTCCGCCTCGACGACGATCCTCCCGTCCGGCATACGCTCGGGGATCACGCCGCGCACCTCCGGCTCTCCACGGTGGAGGGCCAGAATGTCGATGCCGCCCGCAGGCCACTTTACCGACAGCGGCGAAAAGACCTCGCGCCTACGCCGGGCTGGCCGTCCCTCCTGGATCAGCGATCCACGAATCCGCGACCCGCGAAGCTCGAGCGGGGCGGGCGCGTAAGTGCGCGTCGCCACTCTTAAGCTGCGAACTTCACGCGAGCGAAGTTGTCAGCCCTCGCCAAGCCGAAAGCCCAGCGATGTTGCAGGGTCAATACGACCTCGCCCTCACTGGCCTTTGTGAAGATGTCCCGCACCAGACGGGCGTTCGCCCATACGGGCGCTATCCCCGCGCCCGAGATTCCGCGCTGGCGAGAGACGAACGCACCAAACTGACCCGCTACGGTCGTCGTCGAGATGCCTTCCCGGACACGCATTTGCGGCAACCCGGATTCGGTCAGGAACCGGATCAGCGTGTCGTTTTCGGCGTTGCTCGCAATGGTGGACGCCCACGCCCGGTAAGCACCGATGGACAGGACGGCCCGCAAATCGGAAAGCATCGCCGCCGCTTTCCCGTCCACCAGGTTCACGAACGCGCCGAGAACGCTGGCGGCAGCCGTCTTGTTCGCCTGGGTGAGTTCCTGCTCGGCAACACCGGCGGCGGTGTCGAGTCCGGTAATATCGGCGGTCGCCTCATTGGCGCCGTCGTCTCCGGTCAGAATCGCCAGATCTAGAGAGTCCTGGAGTCCACGTTGCAGGTCGCGGAGCAGAGCGTCCTCGGCACCCGGCAGACGGTCGGAATCCTCAACAGAAAAGACCGCCCGAATGGAGTGCCTAGTCGGCTTAAGCTCCAAGACGGAGAACGTCCAGGCGGCGGCAGCGGTCGCCTCGGACCGGCCACGCTGCGCCCCGGACCCCCCGGAGGCGGTCACCGGATAGGCTTTGACCCCTGGCGAGACGGCAGGCATCTGGATTCCAAGGAACGAAGCCACGGAGTCCCCGAACAACCGATCCAGCCAGGTGCCTTGGTCGGCTTGTGCGTCTACGTCCGTGGTCGTCCGAATCTCGCGCGGGGCGAGCATTTGGAGCGGGAAGTCACGGCGGCCCATGCCAAGCCCTTGGTTGAACTCGGCGGCGGCTCCGCTCACCATGGCGTCGTCCAGCGCGGCGGTGACGTAGTCGGCCCGGTCCACACGACCCTCAAGTTCACGGAACTCGCGCGCCTCGGCGTCTTCGCCCGTGAACTTGTCCGGCCCGTTCGCGGTGGCCTCGGTGGCCTCCAGGCCCTCGGCCCGAGTCTCCAAGTCGGCGAGCTTGTCGGTGGCGGCCTTGATCGCCTCGGGCGTCGCGTCCATATCGGCCAGCAGCGAGCGATACTCGCGCCTCGCCTCGTTGGCGCGTTTGCGCATCTTCTGTGCTTCTGTCATCGGTCCATGTCCTTTCGGTACTCTGCGGCCTTGTGTTTCGCTGCCCGTTGGGACAGCAACCAGTCCAGGCGTTCGGCTATCTCGCTGTGCTTTTCGGGCGCGACCTCGGCAATGGCCTGGTGAACGCACTCGATGTACGGGCGCATCATGCCATTGATGCCGTTTCGTAGCGCCTCGCTGAACTCTTCGGCGGTGAACGTCGGCCCCTTGGCCTTGCGTCGGAAGATGCTCATTCGTCCGCCTCCGAAGAATCGGCCACCGCCCCCGGCGCACCATCGACCGGCTCACCACAAGCCGGGGCAATCCCATCGGAGACGGCAGCCTTTTCCTCGAAAAACTTCTCTGCCCGGTAGGCGTCGATGCCACGCGCTACGGCCCGCTCGAAGATGCGGTCCGCAATGATCGCATGGTGCGCCGTCAAGCGGGTGGAAGCCTCGCCCGATAGCGGACCCTCGCCCACGCTCATAGTGGCGGCTGGGACTTCCTTCTCCCACGCCTGCATTGCCAACGCCAACTCCAACGCAAACTCGATGGTCCGGCGGATATTGCCCTCGTCGGTGAGCGCGTTGGCGAGCGTGTGAGCGCGACGGCTCACCCGGACTACTGCGGTATTCTCTCTCATGGTTACGAAACGTAACCGAATCACGTTTGGCGCGTCAACTCCCGCACAAACTCCCGCCACGCCCGCGCCTTCGGTCGATCCTTGAGACGGTCGTGTTCCTGGCGATGGCAGCTACTTGGGTCCGGCCCCCCGCACAGCACTTCCAAATTCGTCAGGTCGTTGTTGGCCCGGTCGCCGTCAATGTGGTGAAGCTCAAGCGGCGGCCCGTTGCCGCACCGCTCGCAGCGCCACCCGGCACGGTCCAGGACGCGCCCGCGAAGGCGCTCCCACTCCCGCCAGTGCAGCCTACCCGGAGCCCTCGGCATAGTGTTCGGCCAGCCAACCGCGAATGATGCACACCATATGCGCCGACAGGTCCGGCCAGTCCTCCAGCATCACGGACAGCCGGAACATGGCGAACAGTACGGGGTCACCTTCGGCCCAGTCCGGGGGAGGGTCCGGTTCGCCGTCCAGGTCGGCCAGATACCGCGCTACGCGGTTGGGTAGCTTGCTCATCGTTCGTTCGCCAGCGCGTCGAAGTCCTCTGCGCACTTGCGCCACATAGCAACGTCCGCCCGCGCTCTCTCCAGCCTCCGTTCTGCGTCCTCAACACGGCCCTTCGCGTCCGCTTCCCACCCGCGCGCTCTTTCCGCCAAGCTCCGTAGCTCCGTCTCCGTCAGCCTTGTACCCATTTCGGTTTTCTTTCCTTGTCAACTGTAAACGCTCCATCCTCCAGGATCGACGATCCCGGCGGCAACCTACCCGAACCCCGGCCAGCGACGCAACGCCCCACACGGACGCTTACACGGCGACTAGGCGGGGGCGCACGCTGCCAGTCCGCCGCCTCCACCTCCAGCCGGCAGCCACGGCCAAAACAGCGGCGGCGACGGCATCATCGCGCGCCCTTGATCGGCGGCCAGCCTCCGCACGCCGCGCCAGCTTCCGGTTGCCCGCCGAATCGGTCAGCGTTCGCGCTTCCGCCATCGCAGCCGCCAGCACCAGGTTTCCACGGCCCACCGCCACCCGGCCACCGACGAAAGCGGCGGTAAAGTCGGAAATGTCTTCCCCGGCGTCGATGAATCCCACCCCTCGCCGCGCGATTTCACACCGGACGCCCGCCGCGTCCATCGCGTCCCGGAGCGCGTCAATCCGCTTCCGGTCGCAGGCGATCAGCACCGGACGGCCCCACCTGGACACCACGGCCCGAAGGAACGCCCCGACGTCCAGCACCCGGACGCCCGGTTGCACGATCAGCCCCCCGGAGGCGTGCAGCTTCCGGTAGAGGCTGCCGCATTGATCCCGGCGCGCCCGCACGTCCAGCGACGGTATGCCCGGCAGCACCGCGACACTCTCAAGCCGCCCGGTGTTCGGCGAGTATCCGCACGCCGCCGCCATCCCGGTTTCCGACAAGTCGATCCCCAAGAACAGCGGCCCCGAGCGCGGCGGCAAGTCGGCGTCCTCGACCATGGCCCGCTGATAGTCCGCCACCGACAGCAACACGGACTCGGCCACGTCCATGGTCCCCATGTTCAACCGAAGACTCTTGAACCGCGCCAACGCCATTTCGTCGCCTTGCGCTTCCTTCCACTCGCGCCGGATCGAATCTTCCAAGCTCGGCAGCACGCGCATGGTCGGATTCGCCTTCAACCAAGTTCGCCGCCACCCCAGCCGCCCAGCCTTTTCGTCGGCCTCCGTCGCGGCGTACACCAACGACACGTCCGCGCCCCCGGTGAGCAGGTTGTCAAACACATGGTCCGAACCGGACACCGGGCGTGTCCCAAGGCACAGCATTCGAGCGCCAGCGCGCTTCCCGAGCGACGTTCTCAACGCGGCGTACATCCGGTCCGGCTGCTGCCACTGGGCAACCTCGTCGGCGATGATGATGTCCGGCCTGGCCCCGTGCAGGGTCCGCGGATTCGCCGCTACCGCGCGCACCGTCGCGCCCCCGGCTTTGACCCTGGCAATCTGCGGGCTGTTCGCCACCAACCAGTCCTCACCCCGCCACGCCTCCAGGTCTTCGATAACCAACCGAGCCTGGGGGTGACTCGCACTCACAACCAGCACTTCCCGGCCCGGCTTATGCAGCGGCCCGCCCGGCAGGTAGGCGCGGGCGATCAGCGCCGACACCGCCGTCTTTCCGTTCGCCCTGGCGCAACTGGTGGCGATCACCTGGACGCCCCGGCGCTCCACGGCTGCGAACAACCGGCGCTGCCACGGCACCACCACCCACGGCTCGCCCGCTCCGTCGCCCGACGGCACCGGCATGGTCGCAGCCCAGTCCGCGAGCCTCACCGGCCCCACCCCCTCGCTGGACAGCAGGTGACTAACCCCCCGACCCCCGGAAAGGTTGGAATTTCAGCGGTGCCATCCCTCATCTTCTCACCCCCCCACCCTTTGCGGGTCGTCCCTTGTGCGCGTCGTATCCGCATCGAGTCGAGCAGTACACTTCGGTGTCGCTCCAGGCGGTGAACCGTCGTTGGCAGTGCTCGCAGGTCGCCGGTCTGCCGTCGCCGAACTTGGCGGCGTCGCGAACTGTACGCTTGACTCGTTGTCTACCCATGGGAAGCGGCCTCGGGGTCAACGGTGCGTCGAAGCGTAGCGGAGACGGTGGGGGAGGGGGTATGTAATACCCCCCCATCCTCCACTTCACACCATTGAATCATACCCCACCGATCTTTCTCTCGAAGAACCCGATACCCCGGCCTTCGGCTTGGTAGATGCGTCCTCGTTTCGGGTCGCGGTGGACGCTCGCCACAACGTCAACCTCGCCCGCGATTGCAGCCGATCCGTGTACCCGCGCTGTTGGGTAGGCCGCGCCGGGAGCCTTGTTGCCGTGGTGGACTAGCAGGACGTGCGCGTTGGTGTCGCGGGCCAGCGCGGTGAAGCGCCCGATCACGCCCTTCATCTCCACATAGTCGTTGCCGTCCTCCCACGTCTTGAAGTCGGCGATCATGTCCACCACGACCAACCCGGCGTCAATGTTGGCTATCGCATCGGCGAGCCGGTCCCATTCCATGGGGACGGACGGGTTGTGCAGGTAGAACCGGATACCTGGGTTGGGGTCGTCGGGGTTGACGGCCTCCACCTCGCGGACGACGTGCTGCATGTCCTCTTGGAGCGGCATGTAGACGACGGTAGACGGCGCTGTGACGTACCCGAGCACTCGCCCACCCTTGGCGACGGCGACGGCGATACGGCGGCACAGCGTCGATTTCCCGGCCTTTGGTTCGCCAACCAGCAGCGACGATTGCCCGCGCCGGTACAGCTTCGGCACGATGAAGTCCCCGACGGGTTGATCCTTGGCGAGCGCCTTATACTCGCTCCAGGTGAGCAGCGCGGGGGGCGGCAGGTCGTCGCGCCCGCAATGGCAGGGGTTGAGTATGCCGTCTCGCCAGTTGGACCGGGTGCCGCATTGGTCGCACTTCTCGCCGAACCAGGTAGGGCCAACGGCGGCCTTGTTGAACCCGACCGGGGGGTGCTCGGTGCGGGTCATGTCGCACCCGCCTTCTGCCGGGCGAGCGCCTGCCGGGCGAGCGCCGCGCGCCACGCCCTAATGACGTTGGCCCACGGGTCGGGGTTGCGGAACGTGATGACCTTGCTAGCCACGTCAGCCGTCCAGGTCGTCTACTGGCCTGGCCTTGATCCAGCGTTCTAGTTGGTCGCTGCGGAAGCCGACGGAAGCGCGCGACCCGATTCCGAGTTTCACGGGTTGCGGGAAGTGCCCGGCCTTGATCCAGCGTTCCAGGGTCTTGCGTGAGACGCCGCCCACGACGTCCTGCACTTCGGGGTATCGGAGAATCCGAATCATGTCTGTGCCCCCATGTTGGGTGTTGCGTCGCTGGGGTGGTTGTTGATTCGGCGGTTACAGAGTGTAACCAGATACCCCCGAGTGCGTCAACTCGGGTCACAGTGTGCCCCCCAATCCTCCATGACGGCCCGGCGCTGATCCAGCAGGTCGGTGCGCAGGTAGGCCGCTTCAACGGCACTCTTGACGACATGGCCCAACGCCCGTTCGGCCAATTCGCGCTGCACGCCCGCCTCCGAGCACCAGTCCCGGAACGACGACCGGAAGCCGTGCAGCGTTCCGCCGGTGACGCCAGCGCGCTTGACGGTGTTCCCCGGTGTCTGCCGGGCCATCGGCTTGCCATGGCGACCGGGGAATACCAGGGGCGACGATCCGGCCAGCGTCCTGGCCCGGTCCAGCACGTCCAACGAGGCCCGCGACAGGGGGACGCGGTGCTCGCGGTTGGTCTTGGTCCTGGCGGCGGGAATGGTCCACACGTCGCCGTCGATTTCGGACCACCGCGCGCCGCCGTCCACGTTGTTGACCACCTCGCCTATGCGGGTCGCGGTCAGAATGGCGAACTGTGCGGCGAGCACGGCGCTGCCCGGATACCCGCGCAGCGTCGCGAACGCGGCGGCAACGTCCTGGTGCGGCATGGCGGCATGATGCGTCCGGCCCCTCGGTTGCGGCCCGAGCGCCGCCGCTACCGCCGCCGTCGGATTGTCGGTGGTGCGGTAGCCCTTGGCGATGGCGTAGTCCATCACCAGGCCAATGCGCTGGCGGACCTTGCGGGCGGTGGGCGGCTTGGCGGTCCATATCGGCGACAGCACGGCCACCACGTCCAGGCTGGACACGTCCGACACCAGCTTGCCGCCGATCTTCGGCAGGACGTAGCACTCCATGGTCTGCCACCATTCCCGCGCTTGCCGGTCGTGCTTGAACGCCTGGAGCGCCAGCCGCGACCGGGCCGCATCCTCGAAGGTGGGAACGACGTGTTGGACGGCCTCGGTCCTCGGGTCGCCACCCTGGGCGATCAGCCGCCGGTTGGCGAGCGCCTTGTCCCGAGCCTCGGCAAGCGTCACGATGGGATAGGCACCGAGTCCAACGTTGGACTCGCGCTCGTTCACCCGGATACGTTGAGCCCATGACTTGAGAATCCCGTACTTGCCCCGCTTCACCAGCAGGGAAAGTCCGTGTCCGCCGCGCCCGTCGCCGTAGCGGCCTGGTTCATTCACCCTCGCGACGAAAGTAGGGGACAGTTGGTTGGTGCGCTTCGCCATGGTTCGGCCTCCCGTTGTGCGGTGCGTTATCAGTATCCACCATGATACACCATGACCAACGGTGACGCAAGACTACGCAAGGGGACGGACGTAACATGCAGTTATCGCAAGGGGTTACGGGGGACGGAGACGGGGCGGTGTCCCTACGGTGTCGCACGCCTTGACCGTTCTTCGACAACGGCTTCAACGAGAACATGAACCTGATCACCGCGCAGGGGTGGTTCGGATTCCGCCCCTCGGTGCGCTTCGAGGAGGGCTTTCCGGGCGAGGCGTGGCTCAAGGCCGTGCCCAACGCGATCAACAAGATCATCGAGCGCGGGCTCGTCGACCCGGACAAGGTGGGCGTTTACGGGCAGAGCTACGGCGGCTACGCGACCAACCTGCTGATCACGCAGACGGATCGTTTCGCCGCTGCCGCCAACGTGTCCGGCAAGGTCAACATCATCTCCTTCCTGGGCGACTCGCCGAAGATCACCACGCGCAACTACGCCGCCGCCGAGGTCGGGCAGGACCGCATCGGCGCCACCCTCTGGGAGCAGCCGCACAAGTACATCGAGCACTCGGCCGTCATGTTCGCGGACCGCATCGAGACCCCGCTCCTCATGCTCTCCGGCGAGGGCGACTGGAACGTGCCGGCCACGAATCAGCGCGAGATGTACTACGCGCTCCGCCGCCTGGGCAAGGAGGTCGTGTGGGTGCACTACACCGCGGGCGGTCACGGAGCCGGGCGCGCGAGCACCGCGGCCGATTTCGCGGACCACTGGCAGCGCATGTTCGACTGGTTCGCCGAGCACTTCGGAGAGGAAGAGGAGAGGAGGGCGGCGACATCGGACCGGTGACCTCGGCCGCACTCGGCGGGTGCGCCCGGCCGTCCGGCCCGAGGGAAGCACCGCCATACCCGCACGTGCAACTCAGAGACCCACATTGACCCATCCGCTCCATGGCCAGCACGCCGTCGTAACCGGCGCCAACTCCGGCGTCGGCCGCTCGGCGACCGAGATGCTGCTCCGTGCCGGCGCCCACGTCACGATGATCTGCCGCAGCCGCGAACGCGGCGAGCAGGCGCTGGCGGAGCTGCGGGAATTCGCGGCGACCTGCGCGACCACGCCGGCGGAGCACGATCACCTCCCCGGGGGCGTGAACCGCGTGCCGGCCGAGCCCGCCGTCGCCCTCGAACTCGCCGACATGTCCCACCTGGCCGACGTGCGCGCCACCGCCGACCGGATCGCCGCCCGCCTCCCCTCCATCGACATCCTCGTGAACAACGCGGGCATCTCGCAGGCGCGCTGCGTGAAGTCGCCCGAAGGCTTCGAGCTCACCTTCGCCACGAATCACTTGGGCCACTTCCTCCTCACCCACCTCCTCCTCGAGCGGCTGGAAGCGGGTCACGGCCGCATCGTCAACGTCAGCTCGCGGGGTCATCGGCACGGCGACCTGCGGCGCGCGAGCCTCGGCGACATCGCCCGCGGGCACGCCTGGCGCGGCGGCCTGCAGGCCTACGGGGACTCGAAGCTGGCCAACATCCTCTTCACCACCGAATCAGTGCGGCGCTGGGGCAGCCGAGGGATCACCGCCAACGCGGTCCACCCCGGAGTGCTCGCCACCGAGATCTGGAAGAAGACCCCGCTCGTGGTGCGCGCCCTGTTCCTGCCGTTCACCTGGTTCATGGACAAGCCGGAGGTGGGAGGCGCGGCGGTCATGAACCTCGTCCGGGATCCCGCGCGCGACGATGTGACCGGGCGGTACTTCGACATCGAGGCAGAGAAGGCGCCGAGCGCCCAGGCGCAGGACGAGGACCTGGCGCAAGAACTGTGGGATCGGAGCGTACAATGGACGGAGGTGTAGACGGGCACGGAGGACTGGGCGAGCTATGGCAAACCTGAAGACGGGCCGTCCAACCCTGGCGTTCGACCGACTGTGCAGACGCGTCGTGGCGGCGTTCGCAATG
Source organism: Longimicrobiales bacterium (assembly GCA_965211905.1). Lineage (GTDB taxonomy): Bacteria > Gemmatimonadota > Gemmatimonadetes > Longimicrobiales > Gaopeijiaceae > Bin94. Next base: position 1,754,585 of record CBDBTX010000003.1, on the reverse strand, counting down.
GCGGCCGCCATCGTCGGCTGTGACTTCGAGACGGTCACAACCCCGACGGTCCCGCTCCTTGCGGTCGCCTCGGCGCCGGCGCCGTTCAGCATGAACCAGAGTGTTGCCCTGGTTGATGACGATGTGGTGTGCGTCACCAATTCCTTCGAGGTTCGCGTGCGGTGTATCGATCGCGCCGGCAACCTGGTCGGAAGGTTCGGTCGCAAGGGAGAGGGGCCCGGGGAGTTCGGCCTGGCTCCCAAGCTGGTCCGCGGCCCCGACGGCACCGTTGGCGCCATTTCCATGACCCGGCTGTCGGTCTTCACACCCGGTGGCGACCTGGTCGATGAAACGGTAATGCCTGTGGTCTTCCTGCAGCCCGCCACGAGTGCTTTTGGCACCACGATCCTTGGCCAGCACTTCGCGGGTGGTGCCGACGTGACTCCCGTGGAAATCGACGTGGCATCGGGAAGTGTACTGTGGGAACGCGAGGACATCGACGACATTGCGGAAACCGAGTGTGGCGGCGTGGCACTGGGCGTCGCTTCACCGGCCGGGGGCTGGACTTTCCCCGCCTGTCAGCGCGAAATCGTTTTTCTCGAAGACCGCGACGCGCCCACCGGCACGCTCATTCAGTCGCCGACCTATGTTGAGGAGCTGCCGAACGCCCGTGATATCGCGGAGATCGAGGACCAGAACCGGCGGTTTACGCTGCAAAGGGATCTTGGGACCTACCGGGAGACACCGAAGCGCAATCACCTGCGGGTAGCGTCCATGGCCTACGACGACCGTGGTCGCCTATGGGTCGCCACCGAGCGGGACCGGGCGTTTTTTTCCTACATCGACCTCTACGTCGGCACCGAATACGTCGGCTCCGTACGCATCAGGGATCGTCTCCAGGGCTACGATCTCCATGGGTCCACCCTGGCCGCCCTGGTCGAGCGCAAGCCGGGTGCCGACGGCATTGGATGGCGTGCCGTGGACTGGTACGATATCGGAGAACTGGATCTGGGTCTGGGCGAGCGCCCGAGTTAGCCCCTACCACGGGACCCCGCAGGGGAGCGCATGCCCACCAACGGAGGAAACGATGATCGCGACGCATGACCGCATCGGCACCTGCCTCTGGTTCGACGGCCAGGCCGTCGAGGCGGCCGAATTCTACGTCTCGCTCTTTCCGGATTCCCGGATCGTGGAGGTCTCGACGGTCAGTGCCGGCCCGGCCAAGGGAAACTCGCTCGTTGTCTTCGAACTGTCCGGGCGCACGTTCCAGGGGATCGACGGCGGCCCGATGTTCAAGTTCACGCCCGCGATCTCATTCGTGGTCAACTGCGAGTCCCAGGAAGAGATCGACCGCTACTGGGACGCGCTGTCGGAGGGCGGCCACGAAGGCTACTGCGGCTGGCTCGACGACCGCTTCGGGGTTTCGTGGCAGGTGGTGCCCGCCGACATGGGCGAGCTGATGAGCGCCGATCCGAAGGGGGTCATGGAAGCGCTGCTCAGGATGGGGAAGATCGACATCGAGAGGCTTCGCAGGGCGGGCGCCGGGGGCTGAGGCACGCGGAAACGTTCCAGCTGAAACGTTTTCCGGGGTCGCGCGGCAGCCGCCCCCGTCGCGCAGGAACCGTCTCGCCGGCGTGAAAACTCCAGACTCAGCGCCTGAACCGATAGCTCACCTTCGCGAACAATCCGTCCGCGGTCGGGCGCACGTCCCTGAACCGCAGCCGCTCCGTGTCCTCCATCTGTCTTGAGTAGCCCACGAAGAACACCGTGCCGGGGGTGGGTTCGTAGCTGAGCAGCGTCTCGATGCCGAAGTCATTGGAGTCGGAGCCGCTTCGCAGTGAGCATCCGCTCGAGCCACAACCCAGCAGCGGCCGCCCGGTGACCGGATCCACGAGGTCACGGCGCATCTGGGCCCCGTACTCCACGATCGCCCGCAGGAAGAGCGCGCGGTTGAACTGGTACTGGGTCTTGATGCGCGGAATCACGGCCTCCAGCGCCAGGGTGCCGTCGCTCTCCCGGTGCAGGCTCTGGTAGCGCAGCCCGAGCTCGCTCGAGAGATGACGCGTCGGGAAGACGTACAGGGCCATGTCGGCGTTCCAGCCGGTGCCCACCTCGATCGGCACGCCGTAGCGCAGGTCGAAGACGGCGTCCTGGCTGTAGCCCCAGCGCACCCGCCCGCGCACCACCTCCCAGTTGTTGAACCAGACGAAGCCCCCGACACCGTGCAAGAGGCCGAACGGGTCCTGGTCTGCGACGAAGGGAGCCTCCCCACCCCGGCCGTTATCTACGAAGAGCCCGCCGTAGTCCGCCGCGCGGAAGTCGTAGCGCCTGGCAGTGGCGGCCAGCAGCACCGTGATGTTGTTGCGGAACGATGTGGTGACCCCGTACCGCACCTCGGCCTCCTCGAACAGCTCGCGCCCCCAGAACGAGTCGTGGTCCCAGAAGAACGATGCGTCGAACCCGGGCCGGAACTGTTCGACAAGAGCGCCCGGCTCGCCCCGGAAGTTGTATTCGAGGCGCGACTGCAGGCGGGTGTCCCCGACGCGCGGAATCAGCCCGCTGCCCGCGTCGAAGCCATGGGCCACGTCCTCGAGGTCGAGGTTGAAGGTGAGCGTGGGGCTGGCGCGCTGGAACTGCAGCGACAGGTAGCTCCCGTTTTCGGGACCTGAGCCGGGCGCGGCGGTGCGGCTCCCCGCGCCGATCACCGTCAGCGTATAGCTGCGCCTGATCACGAACCTGCCGTCGAAGCCGAACATGCGGTTGTACTCGTCGCCACTGGTGGTGCGGTCGGTGTACACCATCCCCAGCGTCGAGGCGCTGCCAAGATCCCGCCGGGCCCGCAGCAGATTGACCACCGGCCTCTCGGCAAGCTCGCCCGAACCGCCGACCTCGTCGACCGCGCCGAGATATCCCAGCTGGAAGCTGCCCGCCTTCCCCGACAACTTCGCACCCGCCACCGGATTGATGATGCTGCGGGTGTAGACCAGGTTCTTCGGCATCGTGAAGATCTCGGTCCCCTCCAGGAAGAACGGCCGCTTCTCCTCGAAGAAGAGCGCGAACCGCTCGTTGACCGCAATCTGCCCGGCGTCGGCCTCGACCTGACTGAAGTCGGGGTTGTACGTCGCGTCGAGCGTGAGGTTGGAGGTGAGGCCGTACTTGGCGTTGAGGCCGAATTCGCCGCTCACCGGCTCCCGTGTGAATGCCTTTGCGCCTGCATCATAGGTCCCCTGGCGCGTCCCGGTGAGCACCGGATTCAGCTCAAGGAACAGGCCGCGTTCGAGATCGCGCAGACCGCTCAGCGAGCCCGAAAGCGTCAGCCGATTGGCGACATCCTTGGTGATCGGCGCCCACGACTCGTCGAAGCCGGACCGCTGGATCTTGCGGAAGACGTGGAGCCCCCAGTCCTGGTCGGCCGATTCCGGGAAGCGGATGCTCTTGAAGGGGATCCTGACCTCGATCGCGTAGCCCCAGTCCTCCAGCCGGCCCTCCGAGTCCCAGACGAAGTCGGGGTTCCAGTCGATCGGAGGACCGAAGTTGCGCCCGAAGCGCCCCACCCTGCCCTCGATCCACAGGCCGTCCTGCTGCACCCCCAGCGGGTTGACCACGATCGAGTACGCCTGCCGCTGGTCGTTGAAGGTGTCGAGGACGAACTGGATGTAGTCCTCGCTGCGGTAGAAGGTATCGCGCTCGCCCATCGTCGCCCGGATGCCGCCCGGATTGTCGTCGAAGGCGCGCACGCCGAAGTAGATGGCGTCCTCCGAGATGAGGAGCAGCACCTCGGTTTCCTGCGTGCCCGGGATGCCTTCGGTCGGATCGAACTGGGAGAACCCGGTGAGGAGGGCCGCTTCGGCCCAGGCGGGGTCGTCGAGGCGTCCGTCGATGTCGATTTCGGGATCGGTGGCGCGAGGGGCGGAGACATCGAGCTGCCCTTCGAGGCCGTTGTAGACGACGGCCGCGGGGGTGTTGCCGGGAGTGGGCCGGTCGGGACGGGGCGCTAGAGCCTCCTGGGGTGCGGCTTCCAAGAGGGGCGCACCTGCCGCGTGCGACGTGGGCGGCGACACGAGCGCGGCAGCTGCGACGAGTCCGACTCTCGCGCACATGGTGAACGCGGCGGTCACGAGTCGCGCTTCGACTTCGGCAGGATGAGCGTCCCCTCCGCGGATCGGTTGGGCAGCAGGGGCTGGCCGGACTGCCGCTTGCGCACGATCTCCCGATGGATCGCGTCGAGCTGCAGGGAGCGCTCGAGGATGGTCGGGTGGGTCGAAACATCCACGCTCCTGATGTCGTCGAGCTTTTCCGCGGCCAGCCGCCGCCACACGAGTCCGATGTCGCGTGTGTCGACACCCGCGCGCGCCAGGTAGTACATGCCGACGTAGTCCGCTTCGCGCTCCTGGGTACGGCTGAACTCATCCGGGGGTCTGACGTCGGCTGCCGCCGCGGCAACGTCCCGAACGGCGCCGCGCAGACCGCTCAGGACCAGGTTCCTGGCCTTGGCCCGCTGGTGCCCCTCGGAATTGTGGGCAATCTCGTGGGCGATCACAGCCTGCAGTTCGTGATCGAGCGTCGCGAAGCGCATGAGCCCCATCTCCACGCCGATCGTGTCCCCGTCGGCCCAGGCGTTGATCTCGTCGCCCCCCGCCAGCCGCACCACATAGTCGCACACCGGCTCCGGCGCAAAGCTGAAGGCCACCGGCCTGCCGTCGCGCTCGATCGTCAGCGGCAACCGTTCGTCGACCGGCCAGCGACCGAGCGTGCGGGCGACGGCCTCGCTGCCGGACTGTCCCGGGCCGATCTCGACCGATCCCACCGACCGGATGACATCGCCGGGCATGAGGCCTGCCCGTTCGGCCGCGCCTCCGCGCATCACCATCAGAACTGTGGGCTGTGTCCGGACGCCGAGGACCGTCGCGTAGACCTGGCGCTCGGCGGGGTTGGAGTATTCCTCCATGGAGCTGTGGCGAAACCCGAACTCTCTGCCGCGCGCCTCGCACAGGGCGAGCCCACCACGCAGCAACGGGAGGGAGGCGTCGGCGAGGCGCTGTCTGCGTGCCAGATATGTGAGGACCGCGCCCTCCATCTGGATGGCCCGTTCGCTCTGGAGCGTCATCGCCGGAGTCGGCTCACCGGCCACCGGAGTCGGCACGGTCGGGGCCGGGGCTTCGACTGGACCCGCCGTTGGAGCCGCTGCATCGGTGGGAGTCGGACTCGGCGGCGGTTGCCCTGAGGCACAGGCCGACGCGGACGCGACCATCCACATCCACAGTGCTGTCCGAATGGTCATCGACCGCCCTTGCCGAGATCCGACCAGCCGACTCCCGCTGGTCTCCACCCTGACGATAGCGCCGCGAGGGCGGGCCAAAAAGAGTTGCTCACGCCGCCGGTCACCGGGCTGTTGCTCCTTCCGGCACGATAGGCGATCCTCCCAGGGTGATGACGACTACATTTCCACGGACAACATCGGGCAAAGCGAAAGCGATGGCGCTTCGTCGGGAATCCGGGCGGGCTGCGCTGCCGGCTTTGCTCCTCGTCGCCTGGGGCGCGTGCCAACCTTCCGCTCCACCTCTTGAAGACACCCTCAGGAACAAGGCCGTTGAGGGTGATGCGGAAGCCGCCACCTGGCTCCTCGCCGCGGCGGAGCACGGCCACGCCGGGGCCCAGCACCAGCTTGGGACGATGTACCTGACGGGCGAGGGCGTCCCGCGGGACAGCAGGGCGGCGCTGGCGTGGCTGCGCAGAGCGGCCGGCCAGAACCGCGCCGAGTCGGCCGAATTGCTGCATGCTGTAGCGGAACAGGGCTCCACCGAGGCTCAGTACCACCTCGCCCTGATGTACGCGGACGGAGACGGAGTGGCACAGAGCGATTCGGCTGCGGCTCTCTGGCTGCACGCGGCGGCCACGCGAGGCCACGCGGAGGCGCAATACGACATCGCGCTGCAGAGCCACGGCGAAGAGGGTGCCACCCCCGCGTGGGACACCGCGGCGGTGAAGTGGCTCCGCGCAGCCGCCGAGCAGGGCCATGCCGGCGCGCAGAACCACCTGGGCCTCCTCCATCTGCAGGGCGACGGCGTCCTGCAGAGTGACGCCGAGGCCGTGAAGTGGTTCCAGGGCGCCGCCGAGTCGGGGCATGCCGGGGCGCAGAACAACCTCGCCCAGGCGTACGCGACGGGGTTGGGGGCGCGCCAGAACCCCGCCGAGGCGATCCGGTGGTTTCGTGCGGCGGCCGAACGGGGGGACGCGACCGCCCAGTACAATTTCGGCTACATGTACGCGCTGGGCTTCGGGGCGCGGGTCAACGACGCCGAGGCCGTCCGGTGGATCCGCGCGGCGGCCGAGCAGGGGTATGCGGATGCACAGTTCTTCCTGGCGACGCGCTACATGGCGGCCGACCCGGTCAACGCCTACGCCTGGCTGTCGCTGGCCGCAGATCAGGGTCACGCCGAGGCGGAGCGCACCCGGGAGGCGATCTACGACTCCATGACGGCCGACGAAGTGCGGCGGGCCCTCGAAATCAGCGCTGCGGTGGCGGGAGGGATGGGCGGGGCCAGGTAGGCGGTTGGGCCATGGAATCCGCGGGGCCAGGTAGCCGGGGGCCCACAGAGCCCGCGGACCAAGTGGACGTTGGGGCCTGGTAGCCCCGGGGGATCAGCGAGCCCGCACCTCCACGGCACGCTGATATCAGTATGCTATCATAATGATATCACCTGCGCTCCGTGGCGATGGCCGCGCTTTGGCCTCAGCCCTCCATCGCCGCCGGCCGGTCGTCGTGCGTCCCCCAGCGCTCGAACCACTTGCGCAGATACAGCTGTGTGCGGATGAAGTTCGACGGCAGCCTCGAAGTCCCGTGCCATTCCCCCTGGAAACGCAGCATCGCCGTGGGTTTGTTCTGCGCCTTGAGCGCCTGGTAGAACTGCTCGGTCTGCGACATCGGGGTGCGCAGGTCGAGCTCGCCCGTCATCAGCATGGTGGGTGTGGTCACGTTGCCGACGTACATGATCGGCGAGCGGCGGATGTGCTCGCTCGGGTCCTCCCAGGGGAAGTGCTCGAAATCGGCGTACCAGCGCAGCGGGTTTCCGTCGACCTCGCCCGGGAAGGCGAGCCAGTTGGTCACGGGGCAGTTGGACGACGCCGCGCGGAAGCGGTCGGTGTGGCCGACGACCCAGGCCGTGAGGACACCGCCGCCGGAGCAGCCGTAAACGAACATGTTGTCCTCGTCGACGTAGCCGCGCGACAGGAGTTCGTCGACGCTCGACATGAGGTCATGGAAGTCGTTGTTCGGGTAGTCGTACTGGATCGCGTTGCCGAATTCGGTGCCGTACCCTGAGCTTCCCCGCGGGTTGGTGTAGAGGACGACGTACCCGCTGGCCGCATGCTCCTGCCAGCCGAAGTTGAAGCCGCCGTTGTACATGCCGTGCGGGCCGCCGTGGATGACGAGCATCATCGGGTATTGGCGCGAGGGGTCGAAGCCCGGGGGTTTGATCACCCAGCCGTGGATCGCCAGGCCGTCGTGTGAAGACTCGGCCCAGATCTGCTCGACTTCGCCGAGGGTCACTCCAGCCAGTACCTCCGCGTTCACCGCCGTGAGACGCGTCCGCTGGCCCGGCCGGTCGACCGGGAAGGTGTAGATGTCGCCCGGTTCATGGGCGTCGCCCCACGTCCCCACCGCCATGCCGCCGGCGCTCACGTCGGCGAGTTCGAACATCTGCGGGCCTTCGCTCGCGGCGCGGACCTCGCCGTCGACCGACGCGTACATGATGTTCGCGTAGCCGTCGGCCCGGACGCTGAAGTAGACGCCGCTGCCGTCGGGCGCCCACTGCAGGCCGCGCGGGGTGCGGTCGAGTTCGGTGGTGAGCGCACGGGGGTTCGAGCCGTCCGCGTTCATGACATAGAGCGAGGACTCGATGTAGTCGAAGGTGGTCGTGTCGTGACCGACGTAGGCGATCATGCGGCCGTCGGGGGAGGGCGCCGGAGCCCCGTCAGGGCCCTTCCGCGTAGTGACCTGCCGCAGATCGCCGGAGTCGACGCCGAGCCTGTAGACTTCGCTCTCCTGCCACCTGTAAAGCGCATCGTCTTCGATCAGGCCGCTGAACAGCAGGGTCTCGCCGCTCGGCTCCCAGACGGGCGCACCGTAGTTGTGGTCCCCGCGGGTGAGCTGACGGGGCGTTCCGCCGCCGGCCGGCACGACGAAGATGTGGCGGAAGGTCTCGTCGAGGAAGCCGACGCGGTCCTGGCGGTAGACGAGGCTCTCGATGATGCGCGGGCCAGGCGTCCAGTCGGCTCCTTCGGGGCGCGGCAGCGAGACCTGCCAGTGCCGGGAACTCGGGTTTTCGGCGGGCACGCTCATGGTGAAGGACAGTTGGGTGCCGTCGGGTGACCACGCGATGTCGGAGGGGCTCTCGGTCAAGCGCGTGACCTGCGAGACGGCGCCCTCCGCGTCCATCCAGCGCACGAAGATCTGCGTGTTGCCTTCGCCGTCGGGCGCGAGGAAGGCGATCCGGTCACCCGTGGGCGACCAGCGCGGGGACGAACCGGCGATCAGTTCGCGTGGGCGTGACCCGTCCGAGTTCACGATGCGGATCGACGATTCCCAGCTGTCGTTCATTCGGTCGACCCAGTCGTGCGTGTAGACGACCTGTGAGCCGTCTGGCGAGATCCGGGGGTCGGAGACGCGCTCCCAGTCGAGCCAGGTCTCGAGGGAGAGGGGGGTCTGGGCGGACAGTGGGGCTGAGGTCGCGACGAGGGCGACAAGTGCGATGACAGCGAGACGTGCGGTGCGCTGCAGGGAGCGGCGCAGACCGAGGTCGAAAGCCTGCATGGGGAACCTCCTGAGGTGCGTGAACAGCAGGGGACGACTGCTCACAACATGGGACGTGGACCGCGGATCGGACAGCCGGACGATGTGGCCGGCGACTAGAAGAACACCGGCTCCCTATACGCGCCGAAGACCTCTTCCATGGCGGCCCTGATCTCGTAGAGCGTGCAGTAGGCACGGGCGCAGTCGAGGATGTACGGGACGGTGTTGGCCCCGCCGGCGGCCGCGGCGCGCAGGGCGGCCAGCGTCGAGCTGACCCGCTCGTCGTCCCTCTCGGCGCGGAGCTTCGCCATCTTTGCGCGCTGGCGCCTCTCCACGTCGGGATCGATCTGCAGGGTGTCGATCTCGATCTCCTCGGACCCGCCGGTGAACTCGTTCACGCCCACGACCGTCCTCAGCCCTGCCTCGATCTCCGCCTGCTGGCGCGAGGCCGAATTCGCGATCTCACGCTGAAACCACCCGTTCTCGATGCCGGGGACCACCCCGCCCTGCCCCTCGATCCGCTCGAACATCTCCTCGGCGTCGGCCTCGAGCTGGTCGGTGAGCGCCTCCACGTAGTACGAGCCGGCGAGCGGGTCGATGGTGTTGGGTACGCCGCTCTCGTACGCCAGGATCTGCTGGGTACGGAGCGCGATCTTCACCGCCTTCTCGGTAGGCAGCGCGAGGGTCTCGTCCATGGAGTTGGTGTGCAGCGACTGGGTGCCCCCGAGGACCGCGGCGAGCGCCTGGTAGGCGACGCGCACGATGTTGTTTTCGGGCTGCTGGGCGGTGAGGGTGACGCCCGCCGTCTGGGCGTGGGTGCGGAGGCGCCACGACTGCGGGTTCTGCGCGCCGAACTCGTCACGCATGCGGCGGGCCCAGATCCGCCGTGCGGCACGGAACTTGGCGACCTCCTCGAAGAAGTCGTTGTGCACATCGAAGAAGAACGACAGACGCGGCGCGAAGGCGTCGACGTCGAGCCCACGCTCGATCCCCCGCCGCACGTACTCGAAACCGTTGGCGAGGGTGAAGGCGAGTTCCTGGCCCGCGGTCGCCCCGGCCTCGCGGATGTGGTAGCCGGAGATCGAGATCGGGTTGTAGCGCCGCGCGCTCTCGGAGCACCACTCGAACATGTCCAGGATGAGCCGCAGCGCCGGTTCCGGCGGAAACACCCACGCGTGCTGGGCCTGGTACTCCTTGAGGATGTCGTTCTGGACGGTCCCGCGGAGCTGGTCCGGCGAGATCCCCTGGCGCTCGGCGGCCGCCACGTAGAAGCAGAAGAGGATGATCGCCGGGCCGTTGATCGTCATCGACACCGAGACCCGGTCGAGCGGGATCTCGTGGAAGAGGGTCTCCATGTCGGCGAGCGACGAGATGGCCACGCCACAGACGCCCACTTCGCCCAGCGAGCGGGGATGGTCGCCGTCGTATCCCATCAACGTCGGGAAGTCGAATGCGACCGAGAGGCCGGTCTGGCCGTTCGCGAGCAGATATTTGTAGCGCTCGTTGGTCTCTTCGGCGGTGGCAAATCCCGCGAACTGGCGCATGGTCCAGAGGCGGGTCCGGTACATCGTGGCGTAGGGTCCGCGGGTGTAGGGGAAGCCGCCCGGCACACCGAGCTTGTCCACGTAGCTCCCCGACACGTGCGCAGGAGTGTACAGGGGCTCGACCTCGTTGCCGGAGATGGAGGAGAAGGACGGCAGGCGCTTCGGCGTCCCTTCGCAGGTGGCCTCCCAGGCGGCGAGTTCCGCGTTCAGCCGTTCGATCTCCCGCTGCCGCCGCTCGATCTCCTCGATGAGGGCGACGCGGTCGCGCAATCGTGGTTCGGTGGTCGACATGTCAGCTGTTCTCCTGACCGGCATCGTCGTCCGGCGGGCCGCGGAAGCCCTCCGCTGGGCCGCCCGAGCCTTCCGGCCGTCCTCCTAATATGGCGGGAATGATGCGATCCGCCACGCCGTACGCGGTCGCGCGGCCGGCCTTTACCGCCTCCACCCACTCCGCGAGTTGCGGGTACGAAGCCAGGAATCGTTTCGCCCGGTCTCGGAGCCGGCGTTCCACGACGTCCCGTATTCGTCCCCGCGCGCGCTCCACGCGCCGGGCGTCCAGTGTCCCCGACGCGGTGAGGTAGCGGCCGTGGCCGACGATCGCGCCGAGGAGTTCCTCGATGCCCTCGCCGCGGCCGGCCGAGGTCTTGAGCACGGGGATCTCCCAGCTTGGGGCGGCGGCTTCACGCAGGCGCACCGGGTGGTCGGCAGGATCCCCGGTCGGCGATTCTCCGGCATCCGCCATGGTCGAAGCTCCTACCGCCGACAGATCGACCCCGTGGTGCGCGGGCACGTCGTGCGTTGCTCGGCCCGCCCTGAGCATCAGCGCCTGTCCGATCTCGCGCACCATGCGGTCGGCGCCGATGCGGTCGGACTTGTTGACGACGAAGATGTCGGCGATCTCCATGAGGCCGGCCTTCATCGCCTGGATTCCGTCGCCCGACTCGGGAACGAGGACGACGATGGTGGAATCGGTCGCGGCCTGGATCTCGAACTGCGTCTGCCCCACGCCGACCGTCTCGACGATGATGTTGGCGAAGCCGAAGGCGTCGAGCAGGTCGATCACCTCGCGGGTGGTGGCGGCCAGGCCGCCGAGCGAGCCGCGGGTGGCCATCGAGCGGATGAAGATGCCCGGGTCGGTCGAGAGCTCGTTCATGCGGATGCGGTCGCCGAGGAGCGCGCCGCCGGAGAAGGGCGAGGTGGGATCGACCGCGACGATCGCGACCTCTTCGTCCCGCTCGCGGAGCAGCTTGGCGAGAAGCGTGGCGAGGCTGGACTTGCCTGCGCCCGGGGGGCCGGTGATGCCGATGCGGCGGGCCCGCGGTTCGATGAGAAGAAGGTCGCCCAGGAGATCGGTGACGCCCGGGTGCGATGCCTCGACCATCGAGATCGCGCGCGCCAGGGCGGGCCGCCTTCCTCGCCGGAAGTCTGCCGCCAGTCGGCGGTTGCGCTGCTCGCGCGTCGGGCGGCCGGGGCTCATGGCTGCTCCGGGGCGCTGCTACAGCAGGGCGTTGGCGAGACTCAGGACCATGACGAACCCCACCAGGTCCGTGAGCGTGTGAACGAAGACGGACGACGCCACCGCAGGGTCGACGCCGAGCCGGTCGAGGACGGCGGGGACCAGCGCTCCCGCGAAGCCCGCCACGATGATGTTGGCCCACATGGCCAGCAGCACGACCAGTCCGAGGCGCGCGTCGCCATCCCACCAGAGGTAGGCGAAGACCGCGAAGAGCGCGCCGAGGACGAGGCCGTTGACGAGCCCCACCAGCACCTCCTTGCCCACCACGGGGAAGTGGTGGGAGCCGAGGCCGTCCCCAACCGCGATGCGGCGGATGGTGACCGCGAGCGCCTGGGTCCCGGTGTTTCCGCCCAGGGCGGCGATGACGGGCATGAGGAAGGCGAGGAAGGCGAATTGGGCGACGAGGCTTTCGAAGCGGAGGATCACCATGGCGGCCAGCCCGGCGGTGACCAGATTCAGGGTCAGCCAGGGGAGGCGCGAGCGCACCGAGTCGGTCCAGCCGGCCTGCAGTTCCTCCTCGTCCGACACGCCGGCCAGCTTCAGGATGTCCTCCGTGGTTTCGGCCTCGATCACGTCGATCACGTCGTCGAAGGTGATCTGGCCGAGGAGGACGCCGTCCTGTCCGACCACCGGGATGCTGACGAGGTTGTACCGCCCCATGATCCGACCGACCTCTTCCTGGTCGGTATCAGGATAAGCGACGGCCGAGATGGGCTCGACCAGCGCGTCGACCGCCGCTTCGGGGTCGGCGATGATGAGGTCGGCGAGGGGGACTGTGCCGCGCAGCCGGTTCCTGTCGTCCACGACGAAAACGGAGTAGAAGTCCTCCACCTCCCGCCCCTGCCTGCGGATCTCGGCGATCGCGTCGGTCGCGCTGGACTCGGCGGCGACCGAGACGAGGGCGGTCGTCATCAGCCCGCCTGCTGTCTCCTCGTCGTAGCGGAGCAGGTCGCGGATCTCGCCCGCTTCCGTACTGGGCAATGCGGCCAGCATGCGGTCGCGGTCGTCGGGTTCCATCTCGCCGAGCAGGTCCGCGGCGTCGTCGTCCGCGAGCTCCTGCAGGAGGGCCGCACCGCGCTTGTCGTCCAGGGCGGAGAGGAGCTCGGCGCGGTCCTCGTATTCCTCCATCTCGGCCAGCGTTTCGGCCTCGATCTCGTCGGGGAGGGCTTCGAGGATCTCCAGCTGCCCCGCCTCGGAGGTCACCGACGCAACGAAGTCGGCGATGTCGGAGGGGTGCATCTCGGCGACCCAGTCCGGGAGCTCTATGTGCTCCTCCTGGGCCAGCGCCCTCAGCTCCTCCTGGGCCGATGGATCGACACCGACCAGGGGCTTGTCGGCGCTCATCCGCACACCGCCTGCCGCAGGGCCCTTCGCAGGGCCTCCTCCTGCTTGTGAAACATTTCACTAGCGAAGCGTTCGGGTCCGCCCGGGTGGTCGCAGCCCAGCACGTGCAGCGCGCCGTGCACCGCCAGGCGGGCCAGTTCCTCTTCCGGCGCCGCACCGGCATCGGCCGCCTGCCTCAGCGCCTGCGCGTGGCCGACGTAAATGTCGCCGAGCGGGTCTTCGCCGTCGCCGTGAAGGGCGAACGAGAGCACGTCGGTGGACTCGTCGCACCCCAGGTACCGGCCGTGGAGGTCCGCGATCTCCGCGTCCGTGACGAAGCTGACGGACAGCTCGGCCGAGGACACGCCTTCGCAACGCAACGCCTCGCGGAGTGCGCGCTCGACGAGATCGTGTGGGACGCCCAGCCGCTCGGCCGCGTTGATGTGAATCGTGATCAAAGTGCGTCCTCCCCATCCGCCGGCGCCTGCGGATTGGCGGCGGAGGGTGCCCCGGGGCCCGCGGCCCCTTCGCTCTCGGCAGTGAGATGACGCGTGCCGGGGTAGTCGATGCGCCGGTGGTGAATGCCGCCCAGGATCCTGAGGAAGCGCTTCCTCAGGAGGGTCAGGTCCTTCAGGGTGAGCGCCGCGTTGTCCAGCTGACCGCGGTCCAGCTTGGCCGCGAAGATCTCCTGTATGAGGAGGGAGATCCTGGTCCGGTCGGGGCTCTTCATCGCCCGGGTCGCCGACTCCACCGAGTCGGCCAGCATGATGATCGCGGTCTCGCGGCTCTTCGGCCGGGGTCCTGGGTAGCGGAACCGGGAGGGATCCGGCGGATCAAGTCCTTCCTTTTCGGCGTTGTCCCGGGCCTTTTCGAGGAAGAAGCCAATGGTCTGGTCGCCGTGGTGCTCCGAAATGAAGTCGATGATCGCCTCCGGGACCTTCTCCCGCCGGGCCATCCGGACCCCCTCGATGACGTGCCCCCGCACCACCCCCGCGGATGCCTCGGGAGCCATCTTGTCGTGGGGATTCTCGCCGCTCTGGTTTTCGATGAACAGGTCGGGTTGGATCATCTTGCCCACGTCGTGATAGTAGGCCCCCGCACGGCAGAGCGCCGCGTTGGCCCCGATGTCGTTCGCCCCCGCCTCGGCGAGGTTGGCCACCTGGATGGTGTGTGCGTATGTGCCCGGGGCTTCCGTCGCGAGCTGCTTGATCAGTGGCCGGTTGGGGTCTGCCCAGCTGATCAGGGTCTGGTCGGTCGTGCGGCCGGTCATCCACTCGAAGGCCGGGAGGAAGCCGATCGCGAGCATCGACCAGGCGATGGTGCCGAGGAGCGCCCAGCCGAGCGCCGTGAGAAAGTCGAAGTCCGCGCCTCGCAGCTGCACCGCGGCGAGGGCGAATGCGAATGCGCCAAAGGTGATCGCGATGAGGACCCAGGTCTGCGTGAGACGCCGGAAGTTCCGCACCGCCAGAGCCGCAGCGGAGCCGCCGGCGAGGGCGACAAGCAGGCTGTCGATTGAGGCGAACGGTTCCTGGGCCGACGTGAGCGCCAGGAGCACCAGGAGCGACAGCAGGGCCAGCCGGCCGTCCCAGAGGATCGCCAGCGCGACCGTAACGAAGACGGTCGGGAGTGCGGCGCCCGGGAAGGCGAGCTGGGCCGCAAAGAAGGCGCCGGTGAAGTAGAGGGAGGTGATTGCGGCGAGGGCCAGGAGATAGCGGAATTCGCGGAAGATGTCGGGGCGGTGGAAGAACAGCAGCACGCCGAAGATGGACAGGATCATCGCGTTGAGGATCAGACCACCCAACGTCCCGCTTACATTCGACTCGTCCACCGCGATTCCGGCCGATCGCAGATGGTTCCTGTAGGCCTCCAGTTTCTGCAGTTCGGCTGGGCCCACCGGGTCGTTCGCGCGGACGATGGCCTCGCCCTGCAGCACCCGTCCGGCCGTCACCGATATGGAGTCCCGTGCGATGGCCCGCTCGCGGGCGTTGCGCGCCGCGTCGGGAACCAGGCTCGGGACCAGGTAGCGCGCGAGGACGAGGCGCAGCAGATCGGTCTCGTAGCCGGGGTCCCGGTCCGCGAGGGCCGCGTCGTAGAATTCCCGCCCCGAGAGCACCGATGCGCGAGGAACGATGCCGGTTTCGCTGCTGCGCACTACACGCAGCGAGCCGGTCGTGACCTCGGAGGCGGCACCCGGCGCGATGATCCCCCGGTCGGTCATTCCGTCGATAGCCCGCGCCGCGCTCTCCCGGATGCCTTCGGCCCGGGCCGCGTCGGCCAGGGCCTCGATCTGGTCCTCGCCCGCGTCGATCCCGGCGGTGGCGAGGACGCTGCCGATCCCCGCCACGCCGCTCTCGGCCGCCGCCGAGTCGATGTCGCTGAAGAAGCGGGACAGCGCCGCGGAAGCCGACTCGCGGGCACCGGCCTGGAAGATGAAGGTGGGGATCACGGCCGCGGCCGCAGCGTCTCTCTCGGCCCTGAGTGCGTCGGAGTCCTTGGGGATGTCGAACGCGGCCACCGCAATGACATCACGCTCCGCGACGGTTCCCGCCTGATGCCTCCCGATCAGCACCGATGGGTCGGACGGGTAGAGCAGGACCAGCCCGACGGACAGGCCGAGGAGCAGGAGCCACCGTGCGCCGTGATGCACGGCCGCATCCGGCCACAGGCGCCGAGGCCTTCCCGACAGCATTCTGCGCCGGCGCCGACTACCGCGCATTGTCCCGGCTGCCCCCGCGGCGCTGATCCGCCACGGCGTAGGCCCGGACGATCCTTTTCACCAGGCGGTGGCGCGTCACGTCCCCCTCGTCGAGGTAGACGAACTCGATGCCCTCGATGTCACTGAGGATTTCCTCGATCTGGATCAGCCCCGAGACCTGGGAGCTGGGCAGGTCCACCTGCGTCTTGTCCCCCGTGATGACGACCCGGGAACTCACCCCGATGCGGGTGAGGAACATCTTCATCTGGGCGGCGGTGGCGTTCTGCGCCTCGTCGAGGATCACGAAGGCGTCCGAGAGGGTCCTGCCGCGCATGTAGGCGAGCGGGACGACCTCGATGGTGCGGTCGCCGATGCCGCGGCGGATGCGGGCAGCAGGCATCATGTCCTCGAGCGCGTCGTACAGGGGACGGAGGTAGGGGTCGACCTTCTCCTGCAGATCGCCGGGCAGGAAGCCCAGGTTCTCCCCCGCCTCGACCGCCGGGCGCGCCAGGATGATCCGCCGCACGCGCTTTCTGAAGAGCTCGTCGACCGCGCGGGCAACGGCAAGATAGGTTTTGCCCGTCCCCGCGGGGCCGATGCTGATCACGATGTCCGAGTCCTCCATGGCCTGGAGGTAGGTGCGCTGCCCTTCGGAACGCGGCGCGATGGTCCGGCGCGATCCCGGCACCCTGATCTGCAGCTTTTCGTCGCCGCGGCGGATGTCGGGGCCTTCCCGCGTCTCCAGGCTCGCGGCGAAGCGGGCGACGTCCGAAGCCGGGAAGGTCTTGCCCAGCCGCGCCAACTCGATCATGTGCTCGACGACGCGGGCGGAGTCGGCCACCGATTCAAGAGCGCCGGCGAGCCGGACATGGTCTCCGCGCAGCACGACCTGGACCCCGAAGAGCGAGGCCACCTCGCGGAAGTTCTCGTCGCCTACCCCCGCGAGGATGAACTGGTCGGCCCCCTCCGCGCTCAGGTGGTGCTCGACCATGGTCCCGCTCGTCATTCGCCTCCTCCAACCGAAATCCCGAGCGCGGCCAGCTCGTCCGCTCCGACCGGGCCGGGGGCGCCTTCGTAGAGGGCGCGTGCTGCGGTCGTCTTCGGGAACGCGATCACGTCCCTCAAGCTTGTCCCGCCCGAGAGCCAGGCCGCAAGGCGGTCCATCCCCAGTGCGATGCCCCCGTGCGGAGGCGCGCCAGCCCGCAGGGCCTCCAGGAGGAAGCCGAACTTGGTCGCGATCTCGTCCTCGCCCAGACCCAGCATGCCCAGCAGGCGCGCCTGCAGGTCGGCGTCGTGGACGCGGACGCTCCCCGAGCCCAGCTCCGTGCCGTTGTAGACGAGGTCGTAGGCGAGGCCGCGCACGGCAAGCGGGTCGGAATCGAGGAGATGGATGTCGTCCGGGTGCGGCTGGACGAAGGGGTGATGGTTGGCGCCCATGGTGCCGTCCGCTCCCTCTTCGAAGACCGGGAAGCCGGTCACCCACAGCCATGCGTGATCGGTGGACTTGGGGAGATCCAGCGCCTGGATGGAGGCGCGGCGCGCGGCATCGAGGGCCGGGGAAGTGACGCGGTCGGGACCGGCAGCCGCGAGGAGGAGGTCGCCGGGCGAGAGGTTGAGATGTGCGCTGGTGTCGTGCCGGAAGAAGCGGCCGAGGGGACCCGTGGCACGGTCTTCGCGGATCTTGGCCCAGAGGAGGCCGGGCGCGCCCTCGGCCCTGGCCGCCTGCTCGATCGCGTCGATCTGTTTCCGCGAGAGACGGGCGCCGCCGGCGAGGTGGAGACCGCGAACGCGTCCCCCCTGCGCGACGGCGCCGCGCAGGATGTTGGAGTCGAGGGCGCCGAGGACATCGCTGTAGTCGCCGATTTCGAGGCCGCAACGGAGATCGGGACGGTCGCAGCCGAATCGCTCCATGGCGTCGTGGTAGGTGAGCCGCCGGAACGGGGAGTCCGCCTCGATTCCGGCAACCTCGGCCAGGCGCGTCATGAGGCCCTCGCACCACCCGTATATGTCGTCCGGCTGGACGAAGGACGCCTCGACATCGATCTGGGTGAACTCCGGCTGCCGGTCGGCGCGCAGGTCCTCGTCCCTGAAGCAGCGGGCGATCTGCACGTAGCGGTCGAAGCCGGCGATCATCAGGAGTTGCTTGTAGATCTGCGGACTCTGGGGCAGCGCGAAGAACTCCCCGGGATGGACTCGGCTCGGGACCAGGAAGTCCCGTGCGCCCTCGGGGGTGGGCTTGGTCAGCATCGGCGTCTCGATCTCGACGAAGCCCTGCTCGTGGAAGTAGTTGCGCACCGCCAGGACGAGCCGGTGCCGCAGCACGAGCCTCGCCTGAAGGTCGTGGCGGCGCAGATCCAGGACGCGGTGCCGCAGCCGCAGCTTCTCGGAGGGCAGTTCCTCCTCGGGCGGCAGGTAGACCGGAATAGCCGGCGTTTGCGCCTTGTTGAAGATCTCGAGTTGCGTGATCTGCAACTCGACATCACCGGTCGCCATGTCGGGATTGCGCGCTTCATCGGGGCGGGGCGTGACCGTGCCGCGGATCCCGACTACGTCCTCCGGTCCGAGACTGCGGACGGCTTCCATCGCCTCGGGCGACGACCAGCCGGGACCCGCCGAGGCCTGAAGGAGCCCGGACCGGTCGCGCACATCCAGAAAGACCAGTCCTCCCAGATCCCTTCTGCGATGCACCCAGCCGGCGATTCGGACTTCTTCGTCCGCCATCTCCAGGGTGACCATGCCGGCCCCAGTGGAGCGCATCGTCGTTGCACTTCTCGCGGCTGTCGACACAGATCCGTCTCCGGTGGACCACGGGATTCCCGGCCGCCGGTGCCACGCGGAGATTCCACTGCGGATTGCTGGAGGCGGCGCCGGACGTATTCTCTCGGTAAACTTAAACCCTGTTTCAAGGGGCGTTCAAGCAACACGCCACATTCGGCGTGCGGGCCCCGGCAGTCCGTGGACCAAGCCGCCCGGCGGCGAGAGCGGTGAGGCACCGGGCGGCGAGTGCGGACTGTTCCACCCTGCCACCGATCAACGAGAAAGGCTTCGGCGACTCTGTGAGCTCCGACCGCCCCAATGCATTGGGGATCCCGCCAGCCGAGCTGAGCGAAGCCCTGGGTGCCCATTTCGAGACGCGCCGCCAGCCGCGCTACCGGGCCGGACAGGTCCGGGAATGGCTCTTCGGGAACCACGCGCGGTCGTTTGGCGACATGTCGAACCTCCCGGTGCGGGAGCGCGCCGCCCTCGAGGAAGCGTTTCGCCTCGACGAGCCCGAGACCGACACGGTGTCGCTGTCGGGCGACGGCACCGCGAAACACCTGTGGAAGCTGCACGACAGAGAGGTCGTCGAGAGCGTGCTGATCCCGTCAGGGAATCGGCTCACCCTCTGCATCTCGTCCCAGGCGGGGTGCGCGCTCCGCTGCAGGTTCTGCGCGACCGGCTGGTCCGGCTTCGGACGTCAGCTCTCGGCGGCGGAGATCGTCGGCCAGTACCGGGCCTCGGTGCGCTGGGCGCGAGAGAACGATCGCGGCTTCGTGACGAACGTGGTATTCATGGGGATGGGCGAGCCCCTCGCCAATCGCAAGGGCGTCTTTCCCACCCTCACGATCCTCAACGCCGGCTACGGGCTTGGGGCGCGCAGGATAACGGTGTCGACGGTGGGCGTGATCCCGGGGATCGAGGCGCTGGCCCGGCGGCAAGAGCAGTTCCGCCTTGCGCTGTCATTGCACGCCCCGGTGCCGGAGTTGCGCGCCGAACTAATTCCACTCGAAAAACGCTATCCCCTGGACCAGCTGATGAAGGCCCTGGAAGCGTTCAACCGCAAGGGCGGCCGCCGCATCACATTCGAGTACACCATGATCCGCGGCGTGAACGACGACCTGGCTCTGCTGACCCCGCTCGTCGGCCTGGCGAGACGGGTACAGGCCTTCGTGAACCTGATTCCCTTCAACCCGATCCCCTACGTGGACTGGAAGCCCAGCCTCCGCGCGCGAGTCGACCAGTTCCGCGACGGACTCGAAGAGGGCGGCGTGCCCGCGGCCGTGCGCGAACCCCGGGGGAGGGACATCGATGCTGCGTGCGGCCAGCTGCGCGCGAGCCGCCACGGCGTTCAGCGTACCCGGTCGAAGATCCTGCCCCAGCGGACTTCCCTGAGCCAGGGAAAGGGGAAAAACGAGCCCCGGTTGTAGGAGAAGTAGATCGCGACCGCGCGCCCCTCGAAGCGCCACGGCTCAAGCAGGCCCCAGGTGCGCCCGTCGAGGCTCGTGTCGCGGTTGTCCCCAAGCATGAAGTAACGGTCGGACGGGATTACGATCGGGCCCCAGGTGTCGCGCGACGGACTGTACTCGTCGCTGGGCCCTCCCAGCAGGACGTCTCGCTGCCAGAGCATCTCCCGGGCGGAGTAGTCGGGCTGGTTCGTCCAGACGACGTAGGGCTCGTCCTCGGCCTCACCGTTGAGGAACAGCACCTTTTCCCGCATCTCCAGGGTGTCCCCCGGCATTCCGACCAGCCTTTTGACGAGGATCAGCGTGTCCTCGTGGGGGGGATCGAAGACGAGGATGTCTCCCCGGCGGGGCTCCGAATACCCCGGTATCCGAAGGTCGGTCAAGGGAACGCGGGATCCGATGGCCGCCCGGTTGACGACCAGGAAATCGCCCACCAGAAGGGTGTTCTCCATCGAGCCCGAGGTGATGACGAAGGTCTGAAAAAGGAAAAAGCGGATCACCAGGAAGATCACCACCGCGATGACGATCGACTTGAGCCATTCGCCTGGTCCGCCTGATCGAGTCTCCTCGTTCTCCGGCGTCCCGGCTCCCTTGCCGCTGTCTTTCGGTTTTTCGGACGCAGTCGTCCGGCGGCGCTTGCGCCTGCTACGGCTGCCCATTCCTACCCGCTCGCCTCTCTCGTCATCTTCCCTGCCCCAGAGTGCGCAGCCAGTCGACCAGCGGTGTCCAGACCGCCTCGTCCTCAGCCTGCGGAGCCGACCAATCCGCACCCAGACGTACTGTCACATCGACGAACAGATTCGAGTCCGGCTGGCTCACCACCCGGGCAATTCCCAGTGCGCGCGCCACCGCGGCCGCCTTCGAGGTCTCGCCCACGCGATCGATCACCAGCGTGGTGTCGCTGCCGAATGTCCGCGCGTTGCCCAGGCTGACCACGTCGAACCCGGCTCCCCGGAGGTGATCCGTCGCATTGCGCGCCAACCCCTCGACCCCGGCCGCATTGCGCACGTCGACGGTGACGCGATCCTCTCCCACTGTCAGCAGCGACAGATCCTCGGGCGCCCGGTCTTCCGGAATCCACTGCCCTACCCCCGATCCAACGAGCACGACCCCGGCCGCAGCCACGAACAGAAAAAGAGTCGCCCTGAGGATACCGCGCATCACGTTCCGTTGAGCAGGGAGTTCCAGAAACCGAGGGTTCGCGGGTGCACGGGGCACCGTGCGTGTAAAAGGTAACCAATCCGACTTGCAACGATCTCCGTGACTACCCCGTCCAGATCCACGGCTGCGCGCTCGCGCAGTTCACGACGCCAGGAGGGACGGTGCCTGCGTCCGGGTTCGAGGGCATCGGCTGCCACGAGGGCCTTGCCGAGGGTACCGAACCGGGGCGATCCGAGCGTGTGCCAGCGGACGGCGTCCAGCAGCTCCCGGTCGTCTACACCGTCGTCCTCGAGGCGCGCGGCGACGGCAGGCCCGTGATACGCCGACTCCGGGAGTGACAGAAACCGCCCGGGCAGGAATGCCGCGAGCTCACGGGGCGGGGCGTCGCGAAGCGCGTCGTGCAGGAATCCGGCGGCGCGCCACCTGACGACGCTGCGCTTTCCCCGGCCCGGTTCACGGCACCAGGATTCCAGCAGAGAAGCGACCCTGGCCATGTGGGCTCGCCGGTCGTGGCCCGCAACGGCCCAGTCCGGGAGTTCGCCGTTGGCAGCGGCGGCAACAACCGGGTGCAGCTTGTCGGACATCCTGCCCCACCATTCCCTTAAGGCGATGCAAATACGGGTGATGCAAACACGGGCGATGCGAGGACGAAAGATAGCAGCGGGGCACGCATGATCTGGGATCCGTGTCTGGCGCGGGCCGTGGCCGACGAACTGGGCGCGCGGCTGAGGGGCTCCCGCGCCCGGGCCGTGAGCTTTCGCCGGGAGGCGGGGGTGGCGGTCGTGCACTTCCGGGACGCGACGCTGGAGGTGGATTTGTCACCTGGCCGTGCGGTGATCGTTGTGGGGCCGCCGATGGAGCCGGAAGGGGACGCCGAGCCGCTGCCCGCGGTGCTCGCCGGGGTCGAGGCCGTGCGGGACGAGCGCGTGATCGTGATGCGGTTCCGGCGGGTGCGGGGGAGGAAGCCGAATCCGGTGCTCATCGTTGAGCTGGCCACGAATCGCTGGAACGCCGTCTTCGCGGAGGGCCCGGAGATGCGGGTCCGCAAGCGACTGCGCGCCGTCCGATCCCGTCCTCACCCGATCGGCCAGCCGTGGACAGGCCCGGGCGCCGCAGTTGAAGCCGACGCGCGGCAGCAGGTAGACTCCGCTGGCTGGCGTGCGCTGGTGGAGGGCGTGGAGCCGCAACAGGCACGGTCGGCGCTGCTCTCGCGGGTCGAGTATGTGTCGGGACTGAACGTCGCCTATCTGCTGGACGCGCCCGATCCGGACGAGGGGTTCCGGCGTTGGCGGCGCCTGGCCGAGGGCTGGGAGGCCGCCCCCTGGCTCCTTCGCCGTCCTTCGGGCCTTCAGCCCTACCCGTGGCCGTTGCCCGGCACCGACGGCGAGCCGGTCGCCAGCCTCCTGGACGCGATGCAGCGGGTCCCCGCGGCGTCCGGACCCGGCCCCGCTGAACCGCACGGCGGGATCGCCCGCCGCCTCGCCGGCCATTCGCGTCGCCTGCGCCGGAAGGCAAAGCACCTGCGCGCACAGCTGGAGAAGACCACCCGCGCCGCGAAACTGCGGGAGGACGGCGCTCTCATTCTCTCATCCCTGCACCTCATCGAGCCGGGAGCGCCAAGAGTGTCTCTGACCGGCTTCGACGGCACTCAGCACACCTTCGAGTTCGACCCAGGGGTTCGCCCGCAGGAGCATGCAAATGCCCTGTTTCGGCGTGCGGCGCGGCTGGAGCATGCCGCCGACGCCCTGCCCGGGCGCATCGGCCGTGTCGAGAGGGAGATCGCGGACATCTCCGCGCTGCAGGCACGCCACGCAGCCGGAGAACTCACCCGCGAAGAGGCGGAGGGCCTTCTCCCTACGCTGCTCCCACCCCCGCCCCGGGGGCGCCCGTCCGGCTCCGGCAGCGAACCGCCGCCCCCTCCCTACAGGCGCTACACCAGCTCCGGAGGGATCGAGATACGGGTCGGCCGGGGTGCGCGGCGAAACGACGAGCTCACCTTCCACCACTCGCGCCCCGACGACGTCTGGCTCCACGCCCGCCACGCGGCCGGCGCCCATGTGATCATGCGCTGGGCCCATCCGGAGCGTCCTCCCGCCGCCGACCTGGAGGAGGCCGCGGTCATGGCCGCCAACCATTCGGGCGCGCGCGGCTCGGGCCAGGTGCCGGTGGACTGGACGCGCCGCAAGTGGGTCAGGAAGCCACGCGGCGCCGCGCCGGGGGCCGTTATCCCCGACCGGGTACAGACGGTGTTCGTCGCGCCGGATCCCACGATGGCGGAACGGCTGGGCGGCTGAAACCCCACACATCCCCGCGCCCGGATGTCAGCCCGGCCGCACCTCGTCCAGCACCGCTCGCAGCTCCCGCGCCAGCGCCAGCGCCCCATCCACGCCCCCGCTGTTCAGCCGGTCCACCAGGGCGCTCCCCACCACCGCCGCATCGGCCGCCGCGCCCACCGCGCGCGCATGCCCGGCCGTCGACACGCCGAACCCCACCGCCACCGGACACGGCGAGACCGCGCGCACGGCCCCGGCCTCGCGCGCCAACTCGTCGCGCAACGCGCTTCGGGCGCCCGTGACCCCGGTGCGCGCGATGTAGTAGACGAATCCCTGGCTGGCGCGAGCGATCTCCCGGATGCGGTCCGGATAGGTCGTCGGTGCAATCAGCCGAACCAGGTCGAGCGGCGACTCCGCGAGCCGCGCCTCAAGCTCGGGGTCCGCGCCCAGCGGCAGATCCGTCGGCAGAACCCCGTCGGCCCCGGCGTCCACCGCCTCCCGGATGAAGTCGTCCACCCCGCGCGAAACCACCGGGTTCAGATACGAGAAGATCACGACCGGCACCTCGCTGTGCCGCCGGAGCCCGGCCAACACATCGAACACGTCGCCGGTCGTCGTGCCGGCATCGAGGGCCCCCTGGCTGGAGCGCTGGATGGTCGGCCCGTCCGCCATCGGATCGCTGAAGGGAACGCCCAGCTCGATCACGTCCGCCCCCGCATCCGCCAACCCCGCTACCAGTTCGCGCGTGTGGCCCAGCGTGGGATAGCCCGCGGTCACGTACGGCACGAATCCCGCCCGCCCCTCGGCGGCCAGCCGTGCAAAACGGGCGGCGATGCGTCCCGGCCTCTGCCGTGCGGTCACCACCGCTCTCCCCTCACAACCCCACACCTCTCACGATCCCGCCCCCGGCCTGGCTCCACCCTCCCCCAGGCCCGCGACGTGCACCACGTCCTTGTCCCCCCGCCCGCTCAGACAGATCGCCACGGGAGCCTCGATCGCGCCCCGCCGCCCCACCTCGGCCACCCAGGCCAGCGCGTGCGCCGTCTCGAGCGCCGGGATGATCCCCTCCAGCCCGGGAAGCGCCCGGAACGCCGCTTCGGCGGCCCCGTCCCCGACGCTCACATACCGCGCCCGCCCGGTGTCCTTGAAGTGCGAGTGCTCTGGCCCCACGCCCGGGTAGTCCAGCCCCGCCGCCACCGAGTGCGCCGGCGCCACCTGCCCGTCGGCGTCCTGCAACAGGTAGCTCAGCGACCCGTGCAGCACCCCCGGCCGCCCCTCGCTCAGCGACGCCGACGTGCGCCCGCTGCCGAGCCCCTCGCCCGCCGCCTCGACCCCGACGAGGGCAACCTCGGCGTCGCCGGCGAAGGCGTGGAACATCCCCATCGCATTCGAGCCGCCGCCCACGCACGCCACCACCGTCGCCGGGAGCCGCCCCTCCGCCTCGAGAATCTGCCGCCGCGCCTCGCGCCCGATCACCGCCTGGAAGTCGCGCACGATCAGCGGGAACGGATGCGGTCCCACCACCGACCCGATGATGTAATGGGTGTCGGCCACGTTGGTCACCCAGTCGCGCAACGCCTCGTTGGTGGCGTCCTTCAGCGTGCGGGTGCCGGAATCGACGGGGCGCACCTCGGCGCCGAGCAGCTCCATGCGGTACACATTGAGAGACTGCCGCACCACGTCCTCCGTCCCCATGTACACGACGCACTCCATGTCGAAGAGCGCGCACGCGGTCGCCGTCGCCACGCCGTGCTGCCCTGCCCCGGTCTCGGCGATGATCCGCGGCTTCCCCATCCGCTTCGCGAGCAGCGCCTGTCCCACCGTGTTGTTGATCTTGTGGGCGCCGGTGTGGTTGAGGTCCTCGCGCTTCAGGTAGACCGGGGCGACGCCGGCCTCGGCCTCGAAGCGGCGCGCGCGGTAGAGTGGTGTGGGGCGGCCTACGTAATCCGCGGCAAGGGCGTCGACCTCCGCGAGAAAGCCCGGGTCGCCGCACGCCTCGGCATACGCCGCCGCGAGCTCGTCCAGCGCCGGGACCAGGGTTTCGGGAACGTAGCGTCCGCCGAAGGGGCCGAAGCGCCCCGTCTCAGCGGGGCCTGCCGGATCGGCGGTCGTGCCGGTCTGCATCTATCCTCCCGCGTTTGCGCTGCGAACCGCGTCCACGAACGCGCCCACGCGTCCCGGATCCTTGGCGCCGTGTGTCGATTCCACCCCCGAACTCACGTCCAGCACGTCGGGTGAGAGCGCCGCAACGGCCGCGCCGGCGTTCTCCGGGGTCATTCCGCCGGCGGCAATGAAGGTCGCCGAACCGATGGCCTCGCGCACCTCCCTCCCCACGCCATCCCAGGCGAATGTGCGGCCGGTCCCTCCCGGGCGCGCCGGATCCCAAGCGTCCAGGAGGATCCCGTCGGCGACGTCCGCGTATGGGCCTGCCGATTCGAGGATGGAAAAGCCCGGCCGGGCGTGCACCGTCTTCCACACCTTCCACGACCCCGCGTCTCCGACCGCGGCGACGCCTGCGGGAGATTCACCACCCGAAAGCTGGACGACATCGAGGCGCATCTCGCGCGCGACCGCGGCGACGTGCCCGGCTTCCGCGTCCACGAAGACCCCCACCCTCCACGCCTGCGCCGCACCGCCTGCCGCCCGCGCCGCACCGTACACCTCCTGGGCCCGCTCGATCGCCACGCTCCGCGAAAACCCGGGCGAAAGGATCACCCCCATGTAATCGGCTCCCGCCGCCGCCACGACCGCCGCGTCGCGCGGAGTCATCACCCCGCACACCTTGGCACGCACTGCCGTCATCCCCTCCGCACCTCCACCCGCGGCACGGCTGCCATCTCCGCCAGCAGCCGCCCCGGGTTGCGGCTCCGCACCAGCGCCTCACCGACCAGCACCGCGTCGGCTCCCGCGGCCGCGACCCGCGCCACGTCTTCCGCACTGCCGATCCCGCTCTCGGACATCAGCACCACGTCTTCCGGCAGGTACGGCGCGAGGCGCTCGGTCACCGCCAGATCCGTCTCGAACACCGTCAGGTCGCGGTTGTTCACGCCCACCAGCGCGGCCCCCGCCTCCAGCGCCGCCTCCACCTCCCACTCGTCGTGCGCCTCCACGAGTGCGGTCATGCCGAGGTCGTGGATCATGGCCCGCAGATCGGCCAGCAGGGCCCGGTCGAGGATCCGCACGATCAGCAACACCAGGTCGGCGCCGGCGGCCCGCCCCTCGTACACCTGGAGCGGATCGATCACGAAATCCTTACGGAGCACCGGAATCCCCCGGGCCGCGCGCACCGCCCGCAGGTCGTCCAGCGAGCCGCCGAACCAGGGGCCGTCGGTGAGCACGCTCACCGCGGCGGCTCCTGCCGCCTCGTACGCCGCGGACAGTTCGACCGGATCGAGCTCCACGTCGATGTCGCCCGCGCCCGGCGAACGCCGCTTCACCTCGGCGAATACGCCGACGTGGATGCCCGCCCTCAACCGCTCCAGCACCTCGCGGGGCGGCGGCGCGTCCTCGGCCGCCCTCCACAGCTCCCGGCGGGCCCGCCGCAGGCCTCCGCGCGCCCGCCCCAGAGCCCGCACCTCCTCCTGCTTGGTCTCGACGATGCGCTCGAGGATCCTCGCCCGCCCCGCTCCGGGCGCTCGCCCGACCACGCCTGCTTGCTCTTCGGTCAATTTTCGGTTACTGTTGTTCGGAGAGTATTCGGTATGACCCGGTTCGCCCATGCGGCTCGGACGCCCTTCCTGCGCGCCCCGCCCGCAATCGACAGAATGGAGATCGACGATGGCCCTGACCAAGAAACAGAAGCGAATCCTCGATTATCTCAAGGACTTCATCGACCGGCACGGCTATTCGCCGAGCTTCGAAGAGATCTGCAAGGCGCTGGGATACACATCGCTGGCGACGGTCCACGAGCACCTGACCAATCTGGAGGCCAAGGGATATATCCGGAAGTCGTACCGCGGCAGCCGCTCGGTCGAGATCGCCTTCGAAACCGAGCCGTCGGTGGCGCTCCCGCTCCTGGGCACCGTGGCAGCCGGCATGCCGATCGAGGCCATCCAGGACAACGAGACGCTCACCGTCCCCAGCGACATGGTGCCGAAGCGCTTCAACCACTATGCGCTCCGCGTCGAGGGCGACTCCATGATCGACGAACAGATCCGCGACGGCGACCATATCGTCGTGCGCCAGCGCGAGACCGCCCGCGACGGCGAAACGGTGGTGGCGCTGGTCCGCGACGAAGCCGCAACGGTCAAGAAGCTCTACCGCGAGCCCGGCAACCGCATTCGACTGCAGCCGGCCAACCAAGGCATGGAACCCATCATGGAGGACGCCGCCGATGTCCGGATCCAGGGCGTGGTGGTCGGGCTTATCCGCAGCTACCAGTAGGAGAGAGGGGGAGGAAGATGAGGACGATGTTCGCAGTCGGTCACCAGAACCGCACGCATACCAGGATCGTCATCAAGGGGCGCCTGCGGGAGGACCACCGGACGCATGCTGCGAAGCGGGAAGTGCCGGTGGCTTCCGATGCGCCGCGGCGGGAGGTACCCGTCGCGGTTCCGCCGCCCACCTCGGTGCATTGAAGCGCCGGCGCGCTAGCCCGTCTCCGAGGCCGCGCTCCGGCTGGCACGGATGAGCCGGTCGAGGGCGGCCGTGGCGGCTCCCGAATCGATCGAGTCCGCCGCTGCCGCGACTCCGTCCGCAAGCGAATCCGCGCGGCCGGCCACCTGGAACGCCGCGGCGGCATTGATGAGCACCGCGGTTCGCGCTGCCCCGCGCTCGTCGCCCGCCAGCACCGCCCGCACCACCGCCGCGTTCTCTTCCGGCTCGCCTCCCGCCAGTTCCTCGGGCGCGACCGGGTCGAGGCCGAGATCCTCGGGCGTGACTTCATAGCTGGACACCGCGCCGTCTCTGAGTTCCGCCACGCGGGTTGGACCGCACGGGCTGAGTTCGTCGAGCCCGGGTTCGCCGTGCACCACCAGCGCCCGGTCGTGACCCAGCTCGGTTAGCGCCCGCACCACGAGGTCGAGGAAGGCCGGGTCGGCCACCCCCACGACCTGGCGCCGCGCCCGCGCCGGGTTTGTGAGCGGCCCCAGCAGGTTCATGATCGTGGTGATCCCCAGGTCGCGGCGCACCGGCACGACATGACGCATGGCCGGGTGGAGGAGCGGCGCGAACATGAATACGATCCCCGCCTCGTCGAGGACCCGGCTCATCCCTTCGGGGGTCAGGTCGACCGGGACGCCCAGCGCCTCGAGCACATCGGCGCTGCCGCACTTCGAGGTGAAGGAGCGGTTGCCGTGCTTCGCCACCGGGACGCCGGCGGCCGCCACGACCAGGGCCGAGGCGGTGGAGATGTTGAAGGTGGACACGGCACCGCCTCCGGTCCCGCAGGTGTCCACGAGCGCCCCGGGATCGGGCGATTCGACGGGGATCATCGCGCCGCGCAGCGCCTCGACGCCCCCCGCAACCTCCGATGGGGCCAGCCCCTTGGTCTGCAGGGCGGCCAGCAAGGCGCCGGTCCGCACCGGGGACTCGAGGCCCGATACGATGTGACCGAACGCCCGGGCGGCTTCGGATGCGGTGAGATCGCTCCCGTCCACCACCCTGGCGAGAAGGGGAACCAGGCTGAAAGCCGTGTCTGTCACTGGTCGACTCTATCTCGAGAACAGGTAGGTGACCTTGACGATCAGCCGCCGCTCGCGGAAGGGATTGAACTCCGAGACACCGCCCGGCAGATAGTTCTCGTAGTCCCGGCGCAGTTCGTCGTAGACGATGTAGATGTCGCTCCCCGGCCGGTAGATGTAGTTGAAGCGCGCCGCCGTGCTCCACTGGTCGGTAAGCGAATTGTACTGCGTGAGGGCACGCAGCGTCATCGTCGGGGAGATCGCGTAGTCGACGCGGAACGAGGCGATGTCGGCGCTGAAGTCACCCCCGGGCAGGCGGATGTCGTTGCGGGTGAACGCCCCTTCGGCCGCCAGCTGGCTGGTGAGCCGCAGGCCCGCGCGGGCGTTGTAGTCGGTGCGGTTGCCGTCGAAGAAGGTCTGCGGGGAGTAGTAGACCGTGCCGTAGAGCCGGCGGGACGGATCGCTGGTGAAGGAGAAGCGCCACTCGCCGAAGCGGTGTGTGCCCGGCGCCACCACGACGCCGGGCCGCACGTGGAAGGGATCGTCCAGCACCTCGAGGTAGTCGTTGTACCAGATGTTGATGTAGGCCCCGTTCTCAAGCCTCGTGCCCAGCATGTTGTGGATTCGGCGGGTTACCAGCCGATTGTTCTGGTCGGTGGTGTAGGTGATGTTGACCATGGGGTCGAAGACCCGGATCCCGAACCGGCCCGGCCTTGGATTGCGCTCCAGGTGGACCTTGCTGATGCGGATGCCGCGCCGCGGAAGGAAGCCCACCTCCGGGTTGAAGTTCTCCTGCAGGTCGGCGTACTCGCCGTAGACGTTCCAGTCCTCGTCGAGCCAGCCGAGGCGGACGTACCCGGCCAGATCCCCATCGTCCACCCCCGTGGTGGAGGTCTTGGCGACGAAGCTGTTCACCAGGAAGGAAGGGTGCGGCGCCAGCGTCATGTCCGCCGCAAAGGTGCGGTTGACGTAGCTGCCGTCCCCCACGTGCTTGTTGATGATCAGCGCCCCGACCTTCGAGCGCGCCATGATGTCCCGGCTGTAGCGGGCGACGAAGAAGTTCTCGCCGTCGCGTCCCATGAAGCCCCGCGTGTCATCACCCGGCAGGCCATTGGTCTGGATGTCCATGACGGCGATGTTGTTGCGTCCCACCTTCCCCGTGAGCCGCGCCCCGCCAAGGATGGGGATGGGATCGCCCGCCTCCGACAGGCCGATGCGCCGGCTGAAGAACAGGTCCGCCACGCGCTGGACGGCGCTGTTGGTGCCGACGTTGAACTGTCCCGAGTTCTCCAGGAAGAAGTCGCGCTTCTCCGGATAGAAGAGGGCGAAGCGGGTCAGGTTGACCTGCTCGTCGTCGACCTCCGCCTGGGCGAAGTCGGTGTTCCAGGTGAGATCCAGGTTAAGTCCGGCCGACACCCCGTACTTGACGTCGAAGCCGATGTCACGCTGTGCGTCGTTGTCGACGATTCCGGCATCCGTCACGCGTGTCGCGCCCCCGGAGACAAACGGCTTGACGCGGAGGTCCATGCCTCGGCTGAGCGACTCCAGGCCGGTGAGGCTCCCGGCCAGGCTCACGCGCGTGAGCGTGTAGGGCTTCGGGATGCCCGACCAGAACGCCTGTTCGTTCTTGCGGCGGATATTGCGCATGAAGTTGACGCCCCACTCCTGCCGCTCCCGCTCGGGGAAGCGCAGGGTGACCATCGGAATCGCGATCTCCGCGGCCCAGCCGTCGTCGGTCCGGCGCGCGCTGACGTGCCAGACCCCGTCCCAATCCTTGTTGATGTTGGTCGCCACTCCGAAGCCGCGCCGGCCCGAACCCTCGCCCTCTTCGAAGACCTGCTGCTCCAGCTTCGCCCCCAGCGGAGTGGTGACGAACATGTAGGCGGAACGGTAGTCCCGGAAGGTGTCGAGGATGATCTGGAAGTTGTCCTCGTCCAGGATGCGGTCCGAGTCCCGGCGCATCTCGGTGGCGATGACTCCGTCCGGCTCCGAGTCGAAGGCCCGGACCCCGATATAAAGGTTCTCGCCGTCGTAGAGAATCCGCGCCTCGGTGCGTTCGGAGGCCGGAGCGCCCTCGTTGGGCTCCTGTTGAACGAAGGCGTCGATGACTTCGGCCGCATCCCAGACGGCCTCATCGAGGATGCCGTCCAGGATCGGCGCCACGTCCACGCGCGAGGCCGCAACGGTGTGCCCGTTCCGACCGTTCTGTGCGGCGAGCGGTGCGGTTGCCGCGAGGACGCCGAGGACCGCAACCACCACGCCATGTGGGTTCGCTCTCACGAGGAAATCCTGTCGGGTTTGCAGGAAAAAGGGCCGCGAAAACCTATCCCTTCGCGCTTTCGGATCGCTAGTCCAGGCCCAGGTCCCGGCGCACTCGCTACCCGCAGGTTGACTCGCGCACGTCCCCGGGTAGCTTTTCCCTTTACGACACGCCGGCGCTCCGGAAAGCTCGACCGACATTCCGGGACCACCGGCACGTCCCGGCGGGGGAATGGGCGACCGACAGACCCGCTTCAAACTGGTTCTCCAATACGATGGCTCCGCCTTCCGGGGATGGCAGAGCCAACCGGGCGCACCCACCGTCCAGGGAGAGATCGAGGCCGCGATCGCGCAGCTGACCGGGGAGCGTCGCCCCATCGTCGGATCGGGACGCACCGACACGGGCGTTCACGCGACGGGTCAGGTGGCCGCGGTGACGATGCCTGCCCGCTGGACCGCGCGGGCGCTGGGTCGCTCGCTCAACGCGCTGCTCCCCGGCGCCGTCTGGGTGCAGGAGGTCGTGGCGGTTCACGAGGGCTTCCATCCCCGGCGCGACGCGGTCGAGCGCAGCTACGCCTACCGCGTGGGAATCGTGCCGGAATCCGCGTCCCCGTTCCATCGACGGTGGTGCTGGCCACTCTGCCGGCCGATCGACATGGACGCCGCGTCCCGCGCGGCCGACTGCCTCGCAGGCGAGCACGAATTCCGGGCGTTCGCCAAGTCCGGCCAGCCGCAACGGGGGTATGCGTGCCGCGTCACCCAGGCACATTGGCACCGCTGGGAAGACCTCGGGGTGGCTTTCGAGATCTCCGCGAACCGCTTCCTCCACCGGATGGTGCGATATTTGGTGGGTACGATGGTGGACGTGGCCCTGGGCCGCCGCGGGGAAGCGGAAATGGCCCTCATGCTGCAAGGTGACTTGAAGAAACACGGCCTGACGACATCGCGCCCGGCGCCACCCGAAGGTCTCTTCCTGACCCGGGTGGGGTACGCCGCGTCCGGTGGGCGCTCTCGGCACGATGTGTAATGATAACATGACATTAAGTAATGTTCAGTTGACATTTTTCAGAAACCCGATGACTCTGGCAATGGTGGCGGGATCCATCGTGCTGGTTTCGACCGCGTGCGAGCTGGTGCCCAGGGACGTGGCCGCACCGGCAACCGCAGCCGCGCAGTCCATCTCCCGGAGCCGCACCACCGCGATCGTCCGCGCGGCGCAGACGGTGGCGCCCGCAGTCGTCACCATCGCGGTCCGCCGCCGCGAGCGGGTCCGCCGCCGGAGCTTCTTCGACGACTACTATCTGCCCTTCCGCGAGACCCGGGGACTCGGCTCGGGCGTCATCATCGACGCGCGGGGCACGGTTCTCACCAATCACCACGTCGTCGACGGTGCGACCGAGGTCCTCGTTACACTCCCCGATGCACGCGACTTCACCGCCCGTCTGGTCGGTTCCGATCCCGCAACCGATATCGCCGTCCTCTCCCTCCAGAACGCCTCCGACCTCCCCGTCGCCCCCCTCGGCACGGCCTCGGATCTGATGATCGGCGAGTGGACGGTCGCGATCGGCAACCCCTTCGGCGGGCTGATCTCGAACCCGGAGCCCACGGTCACGGCCGGCGTGGTCAGCGCGCTGGAACGCCACATCGTGCCCGGCGACGACGACGAGGGCTTCCACCTCGGCATGATCCAGACCGACGCAGCCATCAACCCGGGCAACTCGGGCGGCCCGCTCGTCAACGCGCTCGGGCAGGTGATCGGCATCAACGCCTCGATCCTGTCGCGCTCGGGCGGCAGCGAGGGCCTGGGCTTCGCGATCCCGATCGACCGCGCACTCAGGATCGCGGCGGATCTCGCGCGCTACGGCGAGGTGCGCCGCGCCTGGCTGGGGCTGGATGTGGACGCGGTCGAGGCCGACGACTTCGGGCGCTCACGGGGCGTGCGGGTCGCGCGGGTCACACCGGGTTCGCCGGCGGCCGAAGCCGGGATCAGGCCGGGTGCGCGGCTCGTCAGCGCGGGCGGCAGCCGCATGGCGACCCCGCTCGACTACGCGGCCGCGCTGCTCGACCTGCGGGCTGGCGACCCGATCGAACTGGCTGTCGAGGGGATGGACGCCGTGCTCGTCGAGGCCGCATCCCTTCCCTCCGTGAGCGCCGAGCGCGTCGAACTCCTGCGCGACGTCGAGGTCGTCACCGTCACGCCCGGCATCCGGGCCGAACGAGGTCTGGGCGCGTCGGAGGGCGCACTGGTGGTCGAGATCTCGGCCCTGCTCGCACGCCGCACGGGTCTGTCGAGCGGCGATGTGCTGCTGGCGGTGAACAACACGCGGCTGCGCACGGCGCGCGACGCGGCGGACGCGCTTCGCCGGACCCAGCAGAGCGGACGTCCGTTCGTCCTGGTCTTCGAGCGCAACGGTCGCGTGGTTCGCACGGGGCTGTTGGAGTGGGCGTCCTGAGGGTGGACACCTCACCCGGCGACCGCTACACGCACCCGCTTTCGGGCCGGTACGTCTCCCGGGAGATGGAGCGCGTCTTCGCCCCGGGCTTCCGCTTCGGCACCTGGCGCCGGCTCTGGCTCGCGCTTGCCGAGGCTCAGCGCGATCTCGGACTCGACATTCCGCCCGAGGCCATACGGCAGATGCGCGACCACCTCGACGACATCGACCTCGAGGCCGCCGCCAGCTACGAGCGGCGCTTCCGGCACGACGTCATGGCGCACATCCACGCCTTCGGCGACCTGGCGCCGGCGGCGCGCGGCATCCTGCACCTCGGCGCCACCAGCGCCTTCGTCGGCGACAACACCGACCTGATCCAGCACCGCGAGGCCATGACGCTGGTGCGGGACCGCGTGGTCGCCACCGTCCGCGCGCTGGCCCGCTTCGCCCGCGAGCACCGCGGCCTCCCCACCCTCGCCTACACCCACTTCCAGCCGGCCCAGCCCACGACCGTCGGCAAGCGGGCCACCCTCTGGATCCAGGACTTCCTCCTCGACCTGGAGGAGATCGAGCACCGGCTGGCCCGCCTGCGGCTGCGGGGCGTGCGGGGCACCACCGGGACCCAGGCCTCGTTCCTGCAACTCTTCGGCGGCGACCACGACAAGGTCGACGCCCTGGAGCGCGCGGTGTGCCGCCGGCTCGGCTTCGACGGCGCCTATCCCGTCACGGGCCAGACCTATCCGCGCAAGGTCGACCAGGCGTTCCTCGCGACCCTGGCCGGGGTGGCAGCCTCGGCGTCCAAGATGGCGCACGACATCCGCCTGCTCTCGCACCTGCGCGAGCTCGAGGAACCCTTCGAGACGGAGCAGGTCGGCTCGTCGGCGATGCCGTACAAGCGCAACCCCATGCGCTCGGAGCGGATCTGCGCGGTGGCGCGCCACGTGATCGCGCTCGCCGCCGACCCCGCGCACACCGCCGCGACCCAGTGGCTGGAGCGCACGCTGGACGACTCGGCCAACAAGCGGTTCGCGATCCCCGACGCGTACATGGCGACGGATGCGCTGCTGATCCTGGCCGGGAACGTGGCGTCCGGCATGCGGGTGAACGCGGGGGTGGTCGCGGCGAACTTGCGCCTGCACCTCCCGTTCATGGTCATGGAGTCGGTGATGATGGACGCGGCCGCCGGGGGCGGCGACCGCCAGGAGGCGCACGAGCGGATCCGGCGCCACACGCTCGACGCCTCCCGCCGCATGACCGAGGGGAAGGAGGGCGACCTCTTCGCCCGCATCGCCGCCGACGAATCGCTCAGGGTGACCGCCGCCGAGCTCGAAGAGATGGCCCGGCCCGAGAAGCTGGTCGGCCGTGCGCCGGAGCAGGTGGACGCGTTCCTGCGCGAGCACGTCGAACCGGTCCTGGCGCGCTGCGGCGACACGGCGCTCCAAGCCGCCGAGGTGCGGGTGTGATTCCGCTGCCGCTGCTGTTCCGGGGCAAGGTCCGGGACGTGTACGCGGTGCCTGCTGAAGACGGCGGCGACGGCGATCGCCTGCTCCTCGTGGCCAGCGACCGGGTCAGCGCGTTCGACGTGGTCATGGACGAGCCCGTGCCGGGCAAGGGCACCGTGCTGACGCAGATCACCGCGTGGTGGCTGAACAGCTACCTGCGGGACGTCCCCCACCACCTCGTCGCGGTGCGGCCCGACGAGATTCGGGCGGCCGTGCCCGCGCTGGCTGGCTGCGAGGCCGAGTGGGCGGGGCGCGCCAGCCTGGTCCGCCGCACCCGGCCCATCCCGGTCGAGTGCGTGGTGCGGGGCTACCTGTCCGGGTCCGCATGGAAGGAGTACCGGGATTCGGGGACGCTAGCCGGGGAGCCGCTGCAGCCGGGGCTGGTCGAGAGCGACGCGCTCGTCCCGGCCATCTTCTCACCGGCGACCAAGGCGCAGGAAGGCCACGACGAGAACATCACCTTCGGCGCGGTGGTCGACCTTCTGGGAGCCGAACTCGCGCACCGCCTGCGCGACCGCTCCATCGACCTCTACGAGCGCGGCCGCGCGGCCGCCGCGGAGAAGGGAATCATCCTGGCCGACACCAAGTTCGAGTTCGGGATCTCGCCCGACGGCGAACTGCTCCTGATCGACGAGGTGCTCACCCCCGACTCGTCGCGCTTCTGGCCGCGGGAGCTCTACCGCACGGGGCGCGGGCAGCCGTCGCTCGACAAGCAGCCGCTGCGCGATTACCTGAACGGCCTCGCCGACTGGCCCAAGCGGTACCCGCCGCCGCCGCTGCCGGACTGCGTGGTCGCCGCCACCGAAGAGCGCTACCGCGGGGTCTTCGAGAGGCTCACCGGAATCGCACCGGGCGACTACGAGCCGCCGCGGTTCGAGGCCGGCGCCGCCCGAGAGGCCACCGCGCAGGAGGCGGCCGCCCGGGAGGCCACCGCACAGGGGACCGCGGCACGAGAGGCGATCGCGCCGTGAGGATCCCCATCGCGCGGGAGGGCGTGCCATTCGTGGTGGTCTGCGTCGTGCTGGCAATCGCCACCCTCCTCTGGGCGCGGCACGGGGGCTGGGGCTTCCGCACCGTGGCGCCCGCCGTCTTCGGGATCGTCGCTCTCTTCGTCCTCTATTTCTTCCGCGATCCGGAGCGGACGATGCCGCCAGGCGCGGGTGTCGTGGTTTCGCCGGCGGACGGCAGGGTGATGAGCGTCGGGCCGGTCGCGGGCGAGGACTTCATGGGCGGGACGGCGACGCGCGTGACGATCTTCCTGAGCGTGTTCGACGTGCACGTGCAGCGGGCGCCGGTCGCGGGTGGCGTCGGGCACTACTCCTACCGGGCGGGCCGGTATCTGGCGGCGTGGCGGGAGGAGGCGAGCAGCAGCAATGAACGCGCTTCGCTCGGGATCGAGACCGTGGACGGACCGGTTCTGGTGCGGCAGATCGCGGGGCTCGTGGCGCGGAGGATCGTGACCTACCCGCGCGAGGGGGACCGGGTGGCGAAGGGCGACCGGATCGGGCTGATCCGCTTCGGCTCGCGGGTGGATCTTTTCCTGCCGCCGGATTGGCCGGTCACGGTCGAGCCTGGGGACGTGGTGCGCGGAGGCGAGACCCCAGTCGCGCGGATCGACTTGTCGGAGGGAGCATCATGACGCCTCGCAACCGGAGACCTCGACGCTGGAGCCGACTGCGCGGGGAACGCCCGCGCGGCAACCTCAGGCGCGGGGTCATCATCCTGCCCTCTGCCTTTACGCTGGGGAACCTCTTCTTCGGGTTCTACGCGATCGTCGCGGCCTTCCGGGGCGACTTCATCTGGGCGTCGTGGTGCATCGTCATCGCGTGGATGCTCGACTACCTCGACGGGAGGGTGGCGCGGGTCACCCGAACGGGATCGGCCTTCGGGGCCGAGCTGGATTCGCTCACCGATGCGGTCTCCTTCGGGGTCGCGCCGGCGCTGATCCTGGTCCTGCTGTACTTCCCACAGTCCGACTGGAGCTGGCTGATCGGGTTCGCGTACGTGGCGGTCGCGGTGCTGCGGCTGGCGCGCTTCAATGTCGAGCAGGGGGGCGAGGCCCGCACGCACTTTCACGGCCTGCCGTCTCCGGCGGCCGGCCTGATGCTGGCCACGCACTACCCCTTCACCACGACGCCGCTCTTCCAGCAGTACCTGGCCGGCCTGCCGTGGCCCCAGATCATGGTGATTACGACCGTCCTCGTCTCGATCCTCATGGTGAGCCACATCCCGTACGCCAAGCTGCCCCCGCTGGACTTCCGCAGCCGGCGCGGGATCGTCAGGACGGGACTTCTCCTGGCCTGTCTGGGGCTGGCCGTCACGGTCCCCTACTACTGGTTCTTCCCGGCAATCGTCGGCTATGCGCTGTGGGGCCTGCTCAGATCGGTCTTCCTGGGTCTGCTGCAGAGGCTGCCCGAGCGGGATCCCCTGCTGGACGAGGAGCCGGACGACGAGGACTCGGACGTCGAGCCCCGCGACGTGGACTACCAGGAGCTGACCCACGAGCCCGAGACGGCCGAAGACGGCGGCCGCTCATCGGACACCCCCGAAACCGATATCATTGAATGGAAGGAGAAGCGCTCTTGAGCCGATTCACAGTGGAGGTCCTGGTCACCCCCCGGCCCGGCCTGCTGGATCCGCAGGGCAAGGCGATCCATCACGCCCTTTCGTCGCTGGGGTACGACGCCGTCGACGAAGTGCGTGTCGGCAAGGCGATCTACCTGGAGGTCACTGCGGCATCGCCCGAGGCCGCGCGCGAACGGGTCGAGGAGATGTGCCGCAAGCTCCTCGCCAACCCGGTCACCGAAGACTTCCGGGTAACCGCTTCGGGGAACGGAAGGGCAGTTTGATGAACATCGCGATCATCACCTTCCCCGGATCCAATTGCGATCAGGACTGCCACCGCTCCGTGGAGGTCGCGGGCGGATCACCGCGCTACCTCTGGCACCGCGAGACCTCGCTGGGCGGGGCGGACGCGGTGGTCGTCCCCGGCGGCTTCGCCCACGGCGACTACCTGCGGCCCGGCGCCATCGCCCGCTTCAGTCCTATCATGGACTCCGTGATCGACTTCGCGCGCGGCGGGGGCCTCGTCGTCGGGATCTGCAACGGCTTCCAGGTCCTCTGCGAGGCGGGACTGCTCCCGGGCGCGCTGCTGCGCAACCAGTCGCTCCGCTTCCAGTCCCACGACTGCCGCATGCGGGTGGAGCGTGCGGACACGCTCTTCACCGACCGGTACGACGAGGGTCAGGTCATCCGCATGCCGCTCTCGCACGCCGACGGCAACTACTACGCGGACCCGGAGACGCTCGCCGAGCTGGAATCGGAGGGGCGCGTGGTGTTTCGGTACTGCGACTCGGACGGGGCCGTGAAGGACGATGCCAACCCGAATGGATCGCTCAACAACATCGCCGGCATCATCAACGCGCGGGGCAACGTGCTCGGCATGATGCCCCACCCCGACCGCGCCTTCGACCCCGCGCTCGGGTCGGTCGACGGCCTGCCCCTCTTCGCTTCCCTGGTGGGAGCTCTGGCGCGCGCGGAGGTGGCATGATGTCCGCGGACCGCGACGCATCCGGCTACGGCGGGGCCCCGGCGGGCGGCACCGCCACGATCGCTCCCCCCCAGCCCCGCCCCGGCGACCCTCCCATCACCCCGGAACTGGTCGACGACCACGGCCTCTCGCCCGACGAATTCGTCCAGATCCAACGCATTCTCGGCCGCGATCCCACCTTCACCGAACTGGGCGTCTTCTCGGCGATGTGGTCCGAGCACTGCGGCTACAAGAACTCGAAGCGGCTGCTCCGGCTGTTGCCGACGCAGGCTCCCTGGGTCATCCAGGGCCCCGGCGAGAACGCGGGCGTAATCGACGTGGGCGGCGGATACGCGCTAGCCTTCAAGATCGAGTCCCACAACCACCCGTCGGCGGTCGAGCCCTACCAGGGGGCGGCGACGGGGATCGGGGGCATCCTGCGCGACGTCTTCACCATGGGCGCGCGGCCGGTCGCGACCCTGAACTCGCTCCACTTCGGCGACCTGGACCGCCCCCGCGTGCGCTATCTCTTCGGCGGCGTCGTCAAGGGGATCGGCGACTACGGCAATTGCGTCGGCATCCCGTCGACCGGCGGCGAGGTGTACTTCGACCGCGGTTACGAGGAAAACCCGATCGTCAACGCCATGTGCCTGGGGCTCATGCGCAAGGAGGAGCTCATCCGCGGCACCGCCGAGGGCGTGGGCAACACGCTGATGGCGGTCGGCGCGCGCACCGGCCGCGACGGGATCCACGGCGCCACCTTCGCATCGGAGGAGCTGTCCGAGGGAGACGACGAGGCGAGCCGCCCGCAGGTGCAGGTGGGCGACCCGTTCACCGAGAAGCTGCTCCTCGAGGCGTCGCTGGAGCTTATCGCCAGCGGCCACATCGTCGGGATTCAGGACATGGGGGCCGCCGGACTGACGTCGAGCGGTTCCGAGATGGCCGGACGCTCCGGCACCGGCGTCGAGATGGACGTGGCGCTGGTGCCGGTCCGCGAGGACGGGATGACGCCGTACGAGATCCTCCTTTCGGAGTCGCAGGAGAGGATGCTGGTGGTCGCCGCGGCGGGCCGGGAGGACGCCGTCCGCGAGATCCTGGAGAAGTGGGAACTGGAAGCCGAGACGATCGGCAGCGTCACCGCGAGCGGCGCATTCCGCGTCCTCGAGGATGGCGTCGTTGTGGCGGACATCCCCGCCCTGCCCCTCACCGAGGGCTGCCCGACCTACGAGCGGCCCGGCGAGGAGGGGGACGAGGTGCGGGCGCTACGCACGATGGACATCTCGCCGTACGCGGAGCCGCCTGCGGGGCTTAGGGACGCCTTCCTGCGCGTGGTGGGCTCGCCGAACGTGGCCTCGAAGCAGTGGGTGTACGAGCAGTATGACACCACCGTGCGGGCCAACTCGATCGAGCGCCCCGGTGGCGACGCGGGCGTGATCCGGATCCCCGGCACCAATCGGGGCGTCGCGGCCTCGACCGACTGCAACGGCCGGCACACCTACCTGAACCCGCGAGTCGGCGCGATGGGCGCCGTCGCCGAGGCGGCCCGCAACGTCGCGTGCACCGGTGCGGTCCCCATGGCCATCACCAACTGCCTCAACTTCGGCAGCCCCCTCAAGCCGCACATCATGCATCAGTTCCGCGAGGCGGTGCTGGGGATGCGCGACGCCTGCGGCTATCTCGAGACCCCTGTCACCGGCGGCAACGTCTCCTTCTACAACGAAACCGACGGCAAGGCGGTCTACCCCACGCCCGTGATCGGGATGATCGGCGTGATGGAGGACCTGGACACGATCGTACGGCATCCCTTCCAGGACGCCGGCGACGTGATCCTGCTGCTGGGCGCCAACACCGGCGAACTCGGCGGCTCGGAATACCTGTACGCCCTGCACGACCTCGCCGCAGGAGAGCCGCCTGGCGTCGACCTCGCCGCCGAGCGCGCCCTCCAGCGCTGCGTCCTCGCCATGGCCACGCGGCGCGTCCTCAAGTCGGCTCACGACGTCGCCAGCGGCGGCCTCGCGGGCACCCTGACCGAGTCCTGCCTGGGAAGGCCGCGCAAGGGCTCCGGGGTCGGCGCATCCGTGCGCTTCGAGGACGACCTCCCCGACGCCGCGCTGCTCTTCGGCGAGGACCACGGGCGGATCGTGGTCAGCTGCGCCCCCGGCGACGAGGAGCGGGTGCGCCGGCTCGCGGCCGACTACGACGTCCCCTTCACACGCATCGGGACCGTGACGGGCGCAGGTTCACCCCTCAGGATCGAGACGGCGACCGCAGCGCTTCAACTTGAACTGGACCTGCTTCGGGAGCGCTACTTCGGCGCCATCCCGGGCATCATGGACGAGGCGGGATAATGCGACAGGGCCGGCGCGGACCGACCGACATCCATCTGCCGCTCCTGGACGACCGTCCGCGCGAGGAATGCGGGATCGTGGGCATCTGCGGGGTCGAGAACGCCGCCGAACTCTCCTTCCTCGCGCTCTACGCGCTGCAGCACCGGGGACAGGAGGCCGCCGGGATCTGCGCCGCCAACGGCGGTCGGACCCGCGTATACAAGGAGCTCGGCCTCGTATCCGATGTCTTCGACGCGAAACGGCTCGAATCGCTACCGGGAGACACCTCGCTCGGCCACGTCCGCTACTCCACCGCCGGCGGCGGCCAGCGGGTCAACGCCCAGCCGATCGTGGTCGGGTATTCGGAAGGCGACCTGGCGATCGTGCACAACGGCAACCTCACCAACGCGCACGCGGTGAAGCGCCAGCTCGTGCACGAAGGCGCACTCTTCCAGAGCACCTCCGACTCCGAGGTCATCGTGCACCTGATCGCGCGGTCGCGGCACCAGATGGTGCAGGCGCAGTTGCGCGACGCGCTCAGTTTCCTCGAAGGCGCGTATTCGCTCGTCATGACCGTCGGCGAAACCATGTACGCGGTGCGCGACCCGCGCGGCTTCAGGCCGCTGGTCATGGGCGAGCTGAACGGCGGACACATCGTCGCCAGTGAGACCTGTGCCCTCGACATCATGGGGGCCACATACGTCCGGGACATCGAGCCCGGCGAGTTGGTGCGCTTCCGCAACGGCGAGGTCGAAAGCCTGCCGGGGCTGCACCCGCAGACACCCGCCCCCTGCATCTTCGAGCTCGTCTACTTCGCCCGTCCGGATTCGAACCTCTGGGGGATGAGCGTGGACCGTGCGCGGCGGGCCTTCGGACGGCAGCTGGCCAGGGAGCACCCGGTTCCCGCCGACTGCGTGATCGCCGTGCCGGACAGCGCCAACTCGGCGGCGCTCGGCTACAGCGAGCAGAGTGGCATCCCCTACGAGCTAGGGCTGCTGCGCAACCACTATATCGGCCGCACCTTCATCCGCCCGTCGCAGGCCGACCGCGATTTCGGGGCGCGCGTGAAATACAACCCGGTAAAAGAGGTCCTCGCCGGCCAGCGCGTGGTCGTGGTGGACGACTCGATCGTCCGGGGCACGACATCGACCAGCCTGGTCAAGTTCATCCGCGGCGCGGGAGCGGCCGAGGTACACTTCCGCGTGGCCAGTCCGCCGGTGCGACATCCCTGCTACTACGGCATCGACATGCCGTCGAAGGAAGAGCTGAAGGGATCAGGGATGTCGGTGGACGAGATCGCCGCCGATCTGGAGGTGGACTCGCTCGGGTATCTGTCGCTGGACGGGATGGTGGATGCGGTGGCTGAGGGCAGCCCGTACTGCACGGCATGTTTCTCGGGTGAATACTCAGCTCCGCTGGTGGATCTGCAGGAGAAGGCCGAGAATACTAAACAATTTGATTTAGTATTGTAGGCTGGGGAATCGCCCGCCCATCAATTGCCTCAATTCGCCGGCGGACTCGCGAGCTTGCCAGCGAAGAGGATGGTGCCGGATAGGCGTTCCCGGATGAAGAAGAGGAAGGGCCGATCGGCGCGAACGACCGGGCCGGAAGAGGTTTCAGCTATCGCAACCACGGTTGCGGCGGCCGCCTCGGTACCCTCCTCGTTGACATCCACCCAGGACTTCTGCTTGACCTCGGAGATCAACAGGTTGTCGACCGGCGAAAGTCTTGTGAAATCGGCCCGGTGGTCGAAGGCGTCAACCATGCCCAGGGCGGCGAGGTCGTCGTTGAGCGTACGTTCGTAGGCCATCCGAAAGCGCGGCAGGAAGAGCTGCAAATCGGTGTCGTGGAAGCCGTTGGCGATATCCTCCCATTCCCCTGCGTCGAGGGTTGCCGCGAGGGTGTCCGCGCTCACCCCCTGCCGTGGAAGGAGCACGGTCATCGAAAACGCTCGGCCTCCGTAGGGAAGGTCTACGGCCTGGAACCGGCTGTTCTCCTGATAGGGGAGTTCTCTCCGGAAGGTCATGAGCGATACAGTCCGGGTGGAACCATCGTCCAGACGGAAGGGCTCGTCTCGGGTGTCGGACGGATCGAACTGGAAGGTCCAGGTACCCTTGAAGTAGATCGCGTTGATCAGGTACATGACGACGTTCACGGGAATCACGTCGGGAACGATGTCCTCGATACGACCGCCGGTCGCATCCCTGACCCACTCGTTGATCCGCTCGGACGCAGCCGGATTCGCAAAATCGAGTTCCGCCACCTCGGCGCCAAAGATCTCTCGCACGGAGCCCAGGAAGTCCGCATGCACCGGGAAGCCCTGCCGGGTCCACACCGAGTTGCCAATCGCGGTCTCGACGGCGGGGTCGAGGCCGACCAGGAGTTCGAGCAGGGACTTGTAGGAGGCGTTGATCTCGTCCTGAGTGAGGCTCCCGAACCCAAGCACGTCGCGCATCTGGTTCCAGGTCTCCCCCGCCGCTCCGTTCATGGTCATCCCCAGCGCCATCGACGCCGAGAGCGGCGACAGGAGGAGGTTCTCGTTGGGGCGGTTGGCCTGCGTCAGGAGGTCGAACCCGAACCGGTTGTTCGCCCTGATGACCTCGACCTCGGCCACGCTCAAGGCTCGCGGCAGCTGGGTGATCTCGTCTGCGGCGGGACCGGTGAAAAGATCCCCACACCCGGTGGCAGCGAACAGGAGGAGGGTGCCCGCAGCGGAAGACCACGGGCGGCCACCGGTGGTGCGGCCGGGGGCGCTCGAATCTGGAATCCTGTGCCTGGTCATTTGCCGCCCTGATCGCTTGGACAACCGCCGCCGGATTCACAAAAGCAGCGGTTGCCGATGATTCCCGTCCATGTTCAATATTCGGATCACGGTGGAGAGTGTTACGTTGCGCGCAATCCCGAGGGTGTTCAGCAAAGGATAGACACAATGTCACTTTCCCGACGAGAGTTTGTACACGGAGCCGGAGCTGGTGCCGCCGCGCTCGGATTGGGAGGAAGCGCTCGCGCCTTTGATGCTTCACCCGAGTCCATTCGTCGCACCCAGCCGCCCGCCCAACAGGAAGACATCTGGATCGACGCCCTCGGCGGACTCCGCTTCGGCCCGGAAGGCTTCGACGAGATCGAGCGCTCGGGTCTGACCATGATCGAGACGACGCTTGGCGCTCCCGGCGATCCGCCCTTCGGCTATGAACAGGCGGTGCAGGACATCGCGAGCTGGCACGGCAACTTCAACCGCTACCCGGATCACGTCATCCACGTGCGGCGGACCGCCGATATCCTGGAGGCGAAGCGGACTGGCAAGATCGCCGTCATGATTGGCTTCCAGAACGCGACGCACCTCCAGCGGCGCCTGGCCAACGTCGAGTTCTTCTACAACCTCGGCATCCGGCAGATGCAGCTCACCTACAACTCGCTGAACGCCCTGGGGGCAGGCTGCACGGAGCGGGTCGATGTCGGCCTCAGCGACTTCGGAGTCGAGGTCGTTGAGAAGATGAACGAACTGGGGATGATCGTCGATG
Source organism: Longimicrobiales bacterium (assembly GCA_965211905.1). Taxonomy (GTDB): domain Bacteria; phylum Gemmatimonadota; class Gemmatimonadetes; order Longimicrobiales; family Gaopeijiaceae; genus Bin94. Next base: position 1,709,889 of record CBDBTX010000003.1, on the reverse strand, counting down.
TCTCGCATACCGGCGTGCGCAGCACAATGGACGCGATCGAGGTATCCGGCGCGCCCGTCCTGTTCACCCACGCGAACTGTCGGGCCCTGTGCGACAACCCCCGCTGCAAGACCAACGAGCAGATCAGGGCGCTGGCGGCGCGCGGCGGGGTGATGGGCATCACCACCGTCAACTTCTTCGTGAGCAAGAAGCCGCGCTCCACGCTCGACGACTTCGTCGATCACATCGCATATGTCGCCGATCTGGTGGGCGTCGACTACGTGGGCATCGGCACCGACTCGAGCATCGGTGGGTGGCGCACCTCCTTCCCCACCGAGCAGGCGTTCTGGGACTTCCACGCCCAGTTCGACTTCAAGCCGGAAGTGGACGTCCGCTGGCCGCCCTTCATCGAGGAACTCGACCGCCCGGAGAAGATGCACATCATCGCGGAGCGGCTGGAGCAGCGGGGCTTTGCAGGCGCCGAAGTCGCACAGGTCATGGGCGGCAACTTCCTGCGCGTGTACGAGGAGATTCTGGGGTAGATCGCGAGTCCGGCGGGCCTTGTCACACGCCTACGCGTGGCTCGATTCGCGAGCGTATCCAGTCAGCGACTGCTTCCGCACCGAGCTTGCCGGATGCGATGGCCTTCATCTTCTCGACCACTTCCTCATCGGAGGCCACGAGGTCGTACCCGTTGAGGCCCAGGAAGACAACCGCTGCCAGGAATGAGATGCGCTTGTTTCCGTCGCGGAACGGATGGCCGGTGGAAATCCCGAAGACATAGTCAGCGGCGAGACGCGACAGATCCGAGTCCGGATCATAGGTCCACCTGTGCCTCGCGCCCGCCAGACCCGACTCGAGAGCGTTTTCATCCCGAATGCCGATCAGACCGCCGTGTTCGCGGACCTGGTCGAGATGGACCGCTTCAATGACCAGCCGGGGAACCCACTTCGGTTCCCGTGTCGTCACTTGGCCAGTTGCCTGAGTGCCCCCCGATAGCGTTTCTGGGCCTCGGCTGCCAAAGCCAGCCCTTCCTCCACATCCAGATCATAGGGGCTCAGAAGTATCCCGTTTGCCGTCTCCACGGCCAGCACTTCATCACCGGCCTCCAGGTGAAGACGTTCTGCCATATCCTTTGGCAGCGTAGCCCCGACCGATCCGCCCATCCGTCTCAGTTTGACATTTCGAACCATCGGTTGCCTCCTGGTAGCACTGCAATGCTACCTAAATCTGGATGACCCGGCAAGTGTTGGGTGCCGGGCCGGCATGTGCGTTAGGATTTGCATCTTCTTGCAGAGATTGCATTTACGTGTTCGACAGACCGGACTCCCCGCTGTTTGACTCCCGGTATTCTCGATTTCTGTCGCGAGCCCGGCGGCGGTCTTCCAGAGCCTTCCGAAGCTGTCAGGCATCGGGCCTCTGGTAGCACTGAAGCACCGTTTTGGCCGTCTTCCAGACGCCGAGCTCACAAAGCACCTTCAGCGATGGAGTGGACGCCCCCTCTCGGCGTGCAACCGAGCGGCGCCCACAGCCGCCACGGGATTCCTGGGCGCGGGCAGCACCGGAGCGTTCCGGGCCAAGGGGCGCCTCCCTCAACGCGGAGAGTGCCTCTGGAGTGACCGGCGTGACGTGTTCGTAGCCTGACTTGTCGTGCTCGGCCCGCAAGAGGATCATCCCGCCTTCGAAGTCGATGTCGCACCACCGAAGCTTCTGAATCGCTCCGATCCGGTGGCCCGTCTCGTGCGCGAGGACGAGCGCGACGTGGAACCTCCAGTCCACCCGGGGCGACACCTTCAGGAGCGCCCGGTACGTCTCGTCGGCGATAACCACCCTCGTCGGATTCTTCTCGGCGGGTGTTCTCAAGCCCTTCAGCGGGTTCGAGTCGAGCAGCAGCCGACCCCGCTCGTCGCGGGACCTCGCTGCCCAATTCAGGACCGCGATCAGGAACTTCAGGTCGTATTCGAGCGTTCGATCCGCCACGGGCTTGCCGCCCGGTCCGATCCAGCCCGCGCGCCGTGCCCGGATGAAAGGCGGCGGTGTCCCGCCCGGGGCGGCACTCGGCGAAGGCGCGCATGGCCGAGAAGCTGGAGACGCCGGAGGGCCGCGCGGTGTACGCCACGCGCAAGTGGATCGCGGAGGCGCCCATCGGCTGGATCAAGGAGGCGATGGGGTTCCGCAGGTTCAGCCTCCGGGGCCTAGAGAAGGTCCGCGGCGAGTGGGATTTCGTGTGTCTCGCGCTCAACGTGAGGCGCATGCACGTCCTTCAAGCGCGGTGAGCGAGCGAATGTTCACGGCGCGGGACGCCAGACCCTGCTTGAACGCCTCCCTTCGGGCCATCGCCTCGCCCACGCTTCGCTCCCGTTCAAGAAACCACGAAGACTTCGGCACTCCGCGTCCCACGGGCGATATCTGCAGACTCCCGCCGCGTTCGCCGCGTTCCTGCGGCGCAGGCTCTAGCCGACAGGATGCGCCGTCAAGGTGAGGGGGGGGTGAGGTCCACGTCCGCGCCATCCACCGCGGCGCGGGGTCTTCCGGGGTTCCAAGGGGCGAAGTCCCTCGCCAGCCCCTTTGTACCCACAAGGGGTAGGCTCTTGACCACGTTAGCGTGGCTCAAGCCAGCGGGAGGGACACCCGATAACACGCTCCACAACGACGCACGAAACGGCGGTGACCGGCGCCTACCGAGACCTCGTCGGCCTGTCGGTCTCCAGACTCATGGACGGCGATGGCGGCGCGCCCGCGTGCACCGAATCCGCCCTACCCAAACCCCTCGGAGACCCGAGATCGTCGCTCTCAGGCCATTCTACAGCCCGTGGATTCCCCGAAATGCCTTGGAATACCCGCAACTGGCCTCTGAGCGCGTCACTGCCCGGCAACCGTGGGCGCTCAAGTGGTCGGCTGCACGTCGGACATTGCGGCATTCGGGCCGTCCGCGCGCCCTGACCCGCTCCTGCGCCGAGGGCGACTGTCAACGCTTGCGGGGCGGCCACCGTCGCCCATCCGGGCGAGCGTCGCCGGGTCGTCCGGGCTCCGCATAGCAAGGATCGGGTCGATTTCAGCGTCAGGAGTGTTCACGTTACTAGTCCTCATCCACGATGATTCTCGGAGTTCCGCATGAACACGACCGACTACGACCGAATCGAGGCGGCCATTCGCTATCTGGCCAGGCATCGCAAGCGCCAGCCGGAACTCGCGGAATTGGCGGCGCATATCGGTCTGAGCCAAAGCCATCTGCATCGCCTGTTCTCGCGCTGGGCCGGCGTCACGCCAAAGCGCTTTCTCGAATTCCTTACGGTTCAGCACGCGAAGAAGCTACTCGACAGCTCAGAGTCCGTGCTCGCGACGGCCCATGGTAGCGGGCTCTCTGGCCCGGGCAGGCTGCACGATCACTTCGTAACCGTGGAGGCCGTCACGCCGGGCGAGTATCGGAGCAGGGGTGCGGGGCTGACGATCCGCTTCGGCACCGGGGAATCACCGTTTGGGCCTGTCTTCGTCGCTTGGACCGAGCGCGGTGTCTGCCGGGTCGGGTTTGTGGCCGACGGGGATGTTTCCGCCGAGAAGGAGGCTCTCCGCCGGGCCTGGGGGCGGGCGTGGCTGGAAGGCGACGAATCGACGGCAACAGCACTGGCGCGGTCCATCTTCTCGGCGCCCTTCGGAGCCGAGAGTCCCCCGCTGACCGTCCATGTGCGTGGGACCAACTTCCAACTGGCCGTCTGGCGCGCCCTGCTGCGCGTGCCTCCCGGGAAGGTCGCCACCTACGGTCGCGTGGCCGAAGAGGTTTGTAGCGCGCAGGCGGCTCGGGCGACGGGGAGTGCGGTTGCCAGCAACCCGATTGCCTTCCTCATTCCGTGCCATCGCGTGATCCGCGCGGGGGGGATCACGGGCAACTACGCCGGGGGCGCCACGCGGAAACGCTGTATGCTGGCGTGGGAGGCGAGTCGGCAATCCATCGGTGGCCAAGCCGTCCCATGACCGATCCACACTATTCGCTGTTTCCCGACCACGATTCCCTGACGGCGGCGGACCACGCGCTCACTGAACGCCTCGGGGCGTCGCGGCGTCTCATGCCGTCGCGCGACGTAGTACCCGCTGGTCCGTCCGGCGAATGGCTGCGGGAGCTGCGAAACATGAGATTCGACCGGCCCAGAGAGCTGGCGGGCTTGACGGAATGGGTGATCGACGGGCTAGAGACCGGCACGGTACAGGTGACGCATCCGGGCTATCTTGGCCTGTTCAACCCTGCGCCGACGTTCGCTTCCGAGTGCGCCGACCGGATCGCCTCCGCGTTCAACCCCCAAGTCTGCGTGCACTCGCATGCGCCGGCGGCGGTGGAGATCGAGCTGCACGTGATCCGGGAAGTGGCGCGCAGGGCCGGCATGCCGGATGGGTCGGGCGGGCACTTCACTAGCGGTGGATCGGAAGCGAACCTTACGGCAATGCTCTGCGCTCTTCAGACAGCACGTCCGGCGTATGGTGATGACGGCGCGTGTGCATTCGCCCGTCCGCCCCACGTCTATGTGTCGGAGGAGAGCCATTTGGCTTGGCTGAAGATCGCTCACGCCGGGGGCATCGGGCGCAACGCGGTCCGGCTGATCCAGACCGACGGGCGAGGACGCATGGACCCCGATGCTTTGGCCGAAGCGATTGCAACTGACATCTCCAGCGGCCGCATGCCTGTCATGATCGCGGCGACGGCGGGCACCACCAACGCGGGCATGGTCGATCCGTTGACCCGCTGCGGCGAACTGGCCAGCGAGCACGGCATGTGGTTCCACGTCGACGCGGCATGGGGTGGCGCGCTGATTGCCAGCGATAAAGGCGGTGCTCTCAAGGGAATCGAGCGGGCAGACTCGATCACGATCGACGCCCACAAGTGGTTTGCAACGACCATGGGCGCCGGCATGTTCCTGACCTCCAGACCGGATGTGGCCGCTCAGGTCTTCCGGGTGAACGCCAGCTACATGCCCAGGAGCGACACGGCCAAGGACTTCTTCGTCAACTCGAGCCAGTGGTCGCGCCGGTTCGTCGGCCTGCGACTGTTCCTTGCACTCGCGGCAGCGGGTTGGACGGGATACGCCGGCCACGTCGAGCGCGCCATTCGACTGGCGGACAGACTAGCGCGGCGGTTGCAGCGCGACGGTTGGTCGCTCGCGAACGACTCCCCCATGGCGGTCGCTTGTCTCGTGCCGCCCGAGGGCCATGAGGCCGTTCGGAGCTACGTCGATGCCGTTCGCAGGGACGGCCGGTTCTGGGTGTCAACCGCAGTCTTCGAGGGCAAAACAGTGCTGCGAGCCTGCATAACCAACGGGCGAACGAGCGAGCGCGACATCGACACGCTCGTCCACACCCTCAAGGCGGTAGCGCCGTCGATTGGAGCACACAGGCGGAATCCGACCTGAGCGTTTCGAAACCTCACCGAACCGATCTCGACTCGGACAGAATACTCACTCCCGTATCGCCGACGACGGTGACGTGTTCGATCATTTTCCCAGGTGTCACGCTGCTACCGAAGAAGGCATCCCGCGGGGGTCTCCGGGTTCCAGCCGGATCCTCGAAGTCGTCGGGTTTGTGCTGCCCCTCGCGCTTCGGTGACAAGATCCGGCGGATCAAGCAGGCTTGCGAGATAGCCGGCTTGGAGTTCGGGCAGGAGCTGGCGGTCCACATTCCGATCGGATCGCGTCAGAAGAGTGAGCCCCTTGGTAGCTGACCGAGTGGGCCTTCGGACGCGGTTGGCAGACCCAAAGAGATCAGTCCGCGATGCGCCCGGACGACATCGCTCTTGGGACGGGGCGAGGAGGGCTTCCGGGAACTTCGGTGAGGTGGCGGCACGCGTAAGGAGTCCCGCCAATCAAGACCGTTTTTCCCGCTTTCGCGGCACGGTCCAGCAGGGTCAAGGACAACGGCAGGAAACGCAGATCGTGCAGTCCCGATTAGACTTACGTGACTTCCTGCCGGGATTCTGACCTCAGGTGCTCTGCCGGGCCAGCTGCTTGTATCCCGGCAATGCGCTGACCATGCACAGTCTTGCGCGCGCTGTCGGCAAATCGCTATATGGTCGCCCATTCCCGTTGGTCACGTGACTCAAGCGAACGGACGGCCGGGGGCAGCATGAGGGCGACCCGTTTGATCTCGCAGGCACTTCGCATCGCCGCTCCCGTCGCCCTCGTCGTCGTCACCTTCGGCTACGCGATCACCGGGAACCACACCGATGTCCTGTTGGGAGCGGGCTGCGGGCTGGCAATCGGCGTGGGCGTCGGCCGCCGCGGAAGCGCCCGCGGCGGCACCTGGACGGGCATCCTCATCGGCTCCGTCATCGGGGTCACGGCCGCCCTGTTGGCCGGTGCCCAGTATGTGGGTTGGGGAATCGTCATTCCGCCCCTTGTCCCTCTGGCGGTCGGCCTGATCGATGGTCTGGGCCGGTCTTCCCTCTCGGGGTATCGCGAGGTGAGCCGGGAGACGTTCATCCTGTCCCTGCTGCTGACCCTGGGGTTCATTCCCGGGCTGGCGGCCGGAAACTTCTCCCTGATGCTGCTGATCGCCGCATACCCTCTGCTGAGTATGCCCTGGACTGCGCTGCTGGTCGGGCTGCTCAGTCGCCGCCGAGAGGGATGGCACGATTCCCGGCCTCCTCGGCTCCTCCTCCTTGGCGCGGTGGCGGTGCCGATCTTTCTGGGTATCCTGTTCAGGTTCGACGTGATCCAGGAAGATGTCGGGCTGTCGGGCATCGCCGCCGCCTCGTACATCGTCCTTACCGTGGTGTTCTCACTGGTCGCAATACCCGCCACCGCGTTCCTCCTGGGGCGCGCCGCCGCCACCTGGCTCCGTCCGCGGCTCGGCGTGTACGCCCAACTCGCCGACTACCTGCGCGTCATGTGGGTTCCGATCGGCGGGTTTGCGCTCGGCTATCTGACGATCATCGCCCTTTTCGCCGGGTTCTATGGAACGCTGGAGCGCTTCAGCCCGGGGGCGTTTGCCGGCGCCGGCACGGGGATCACCGACTGGCTGTCCTTCGCGTTCTTCAGCGCCCTCGGCCAGGACTATGCGACCGTCGCTCCGGTCTCGCTTGCCGCCCGGATGCTGGTCGGCGTCCACCTGGTCCTGTCTGCGGGTTGGGCGCTGGTGCTCTTCGCGGCGGTGATGTCGTCCATCCGGCCGAAGCTTGACCAGATTTCACGGCTATTGCAGGACAAGGGCAGCGAATGAACGAGGCGGCCGGCTTGCCCGAGAACAACGCACCCGCCTCCCGGGAGCGGTTGCCGGCCAGGGCTGGTCGGTTGATCTGGCAGGCACTCCGGATTGCGACACCCATCGCCGTGGTCGTCGTACCCTTCGGCTACGCGATCACAGGGCTACACGGCGACGTCGTGATGGGGCTCGGCTGCGGACTTGCGGTCGGTGTAGGCGTCGGCCTCCGCGGTGGGTCTTCAGGAGGTCCTCGGACAGGGATTCTGGTCGGATCGATCGTCGGGATCATCACCGCCCTGTTGGCCGGTGAATTGCCCTGGGACGGGTTCATAATGCTCGTCGCGCCCATCCTCGGCTTGTCGGTAGGTCTGATCGATGGACTGGGAGGGCCAGCGCTGTCCGGGTATCGGGACATCGGCAGGGAGGCGTTGATCGTGTCAGTCCTGCTCGCCTTGGGGTTCCTTCCCGTCTTCCCGTTCGGGTCGGCGGCAGGCCTCACAGCCATCCTTCTTGTTCCCTGGACCGTTCTGATCGCGGGCCTCCTCAGCCACAGCCGCGAGGGATGGCGCGACGCCCGGCCTCCCAGACTCCTGGTCGCCAGTGCAGTTGTCCTTCAAGCCCTCGTCTTGTTCACGACGCTGGGCGAAGTGTTGCCACAGACCCGTGGGATACCGCTTGCGGTCGTGGCGTGGCCGATCGCCTGGTCAATTGCCATCCCGCTCGCGGGTCCTGTGGTCGCGTTTGTCGTGGGGCGGGCCGCAACCACCTGGCTCAAGCCACGGCTTCGGATGTACGGCCGGCTCGCCGACTACCTCCGTGTCATGTGGATCCCCGTCGGCGGCTTCGCAGTCGGTTACCTGACGATCATCATCGTCTTTTCGGGATTCTACGGAATGCTGGAGCGTTTTCGTCCGGGCGCCTTTGCCGATCCCGGCACTGGAATCGTGGACTGGCTGTCCTTTGCCTTTTTCACAGCGCTCGGTCAGGACTTCATCACCATCACCCCGGTCTCGGTCGCCGCCCGGATGCTGGTCGGCGTCCACCTTATCCTCTCGGCGGGCTGGGCGCTGGTAGTTGTTCGCGGCAGTGATGACGTCCATCCGGCCGAAGCTGGACCGGATCGCTCAGTCGATGGAGGACCAAAGCGGCGAATGAGGGGCAAAGCTGGTGTCCGCATGATCACGAGTCCGTCTCCAAGGAGGGGTTGTCGGCCATGTCCAGCCAATTGATCTGGCAAGGAGTCCGGATTGCGGCCGCCATCGCCCTGGTGGTCGTGCCCTTCGGCTACGCAATCACGGGAGTCCACGAGGATGTCCTGATGGGAGCGGGGTGTGGGCTCGCCTTCGGCGTGGGTGTCGGTCTTCGCGGAGGACCGAAGGGCGGCCCCGGGACCGGCATTCTGGTTGGGTCGATTGTGGGGATTGCTACTGCGCTGCTTGCCGGAGTGTTCCCATACACCGGACCGGGCTGGCTCGTCCCTCCCATTCTCGCTCTGGCCATCGGCTTGATCGACGGACTCCGGTCATCACTCCGCGGGTATCGCGACGCGAGCCGTGAGACCCTCATCGTGTCTGCCCTGCTGGCGTTGGGACTCTTTCCCCTCGTCATCGCCCTTGGCGCTTCGCAGTGGAGCGTGCAGCTGCTGCTTGTCATCTTCGTGTTGAACCCCTGGACCGCCCTTCTGGCCGGCCTCCTGAGCCGGCACCGTGAGGGATGGCTCGATCCCCGTCCTCCCCGCATGCTCGTCCTGGGCGCGGCAGTATTGCCTCCCATGGTTGCCTTGGGGATGCTGGTTGAAGGCCTGGATCCCTCGCAGGTTGCCTGGCGCTTGCCCGTCATGCTGGTCGGCGTCCCGGTGACCACTTTCCTCCTCGGGCGGACGGCGATGGTCTGGCTCCGACCACGGCTTCGGGTGTACAGCCGACTCGCCGACTACCTGCGCGTGATGTGGGTTCCGATCGGCGGGTTTGGTGTCGGCTACGTCGCCATCATCGTCCTGTTCGCCGGGTTCTACGGCATGCTGGAGCGTTTTCAGCCCGGGGCCTTTGCCGGTGCCGGCACCGGGGTCATCGACTGGCTGTGGTTCGCCTTCTTCAACGCCCTCGCCCAGGACTACGCGGCCCTCGCACCGGTTTCGGTCGTTGCCCGGGCGCTGGTCGGCGCGCACCTCATTCTCTCGGTGGGATGGGCGCTGGTGCTGTTCGCGGCGGTGATGTCGTCCATCCAGCCGAGGCTGGAGCGGATCGCGCGACGCGACGCCGAGGAGGGCGGCGACTGACCGGCAGCGCAGCCACCTTGCGTAGCGCGCCGACCCCTCCCGACACGATCGCTCACGCCGCTTGCGTGCCCCGTCCGCCGCCTGCAAGCTTGGGACCCTGAGACCGTCGTTACCGTTGAGGCCCGACAGTAACAGTCATCACACGATTTGCGGAGGGACTTCCAATGACCAAACGAAAGAAGGCGAGTGATTTCCCCAAGGAGGTGCTGGCGCTCTTCGACGGCTACGTCCACGGGCATATCCAGCGCCGGGATTTCCTGGAGGGAGCCGGCAAGGTGCTGGGCGGTGGAGCGGCTGCCGCGGCGGTCCTCGAGGCGCTTCGTCCCAACTACGCCTGGGCGCGGCAGGTGGCGACCGACGATGTCCGGATCCGGCAGGAGTACGTCACATACCCTTCGCCCGACGGCTCGGGGACCATGCGCGGCTACATGGCCGTGCCCGCCGGCGCGACGGAGCCAAGGCCCGCGGTCCTCGTCATCCACGAGAATCGGGGCCTGAACCCCTACATCGAAGACGTGGTCCGCAGGTTCGCCGCCGCGGATTTCGTTGCGCTGGGCCCGGACGCGCTCACCCCCCTGGGCGGCTATCCCGGCAACGACGACGAGGGCCGGGTGATGCAGCGGCAGCTCGACAGGGACGTGATGATGGAGGACTGGGTGGCCGCGTTCCGGTTCCTGCGGGACCACGAGGCGACCACCGGGCGAGTCGGGGCCGTCGGGTTCTGCTACGGCGGCGGAGTGGTGAACCAGCTCGCGGTCCGGCTTCCGGATCTGGGCGCCGGGGTGCCGTTCTACGGGTCGGCGCCGGACCTCGAGGACGTGCCCTCGATCCAGGCGCCCCTGATGATCCAGCTCGCGGGCCTGGACGAGCGGATCAACGCCCGCTACCCGGCCTACCAGGAGGCGCTGGAGGCAAGCGGGAAGGACTTCGTGGTCCACGTCTATGAGGGCGCGAACCACGGCTTCCACAACGACACCACTCCACGCTACGACCAGGAAGCCGCCGGCCTCGCACAGGAGCGGACCATCGCGTTCTTCAACGAGCACCTGCGGGGCTGAGCCGGCGCGGGGTCAGGCCTCCGAGCCCGCCAGCAGATTGACGACCAGGCGGACCAACAGGTCCTTGTTGGTGGGGGCGCTCTCGGCGATGAGGAGGGTGAGCGCGGTGAGCGCCTGGGGGTTCAGGTCGTGATGCAACCCCTCCTGGCGAAGGTAGAGCAGGAAGAGCAGTGAGGCGATCCGCTTGTTCCCGTCGGTAAACGGATGATCCTTGACCAGGAAGTAGAGCAGATTCGCGGCCTTCTCTTCGCGGGTGCGGTAGAGCGGCTCGCCGAACATGGTCTGCTCGACGTTGCCGAGAATGGCCTCCAGCGCATCTCCACGTTGAATGCCGAAGAGGTGCGACGCTTCTTTGCGCGCGACCAGCGCCGCCTTGAAGTCCGCGATCGCAGCGATCGCATGGTCGTGGTCGAGGGCGGCGGACGGCGGCCGCGTGCCGGGCGGAGTCTCGAGCCGGTCCTCGTCGTACTCGAGTAGCAGCCGCCACGTGTCGGCATAGCGGGTGACCAGCTCCAGGACGGCCTCTCCGGCACCGCTGACCAACGCTTGGCTGCGGAGGGTGCTCGCGAGCAAGTCCAGCGTCTCTCTGGCTTCACGCAGGCCGCGCTCGGCGAGGCGGCGTTCGTTCAGAGTGTAGCCCCGGACCAGGTGCTCGCGAAGCGTGCGCGTGGCCCACTGGCGGAACTGCACGGCGCGCTTGGAGTTCACCCGATAGCCGACCGAGATGATGGCGTCGAGGTTGTAGTGCCGAATTCGCCGCCGGACCCGTCGTTCCCCCTCGGATCGAACTACCAAGAAATCCTTGGTAGTTGCCGATTCCTCCAACTCGTTGTCGACAAAGATGTTGCGCAGGTGCTGCCGGATGTTCTCCGTGGTAGAGGTAAACACTGCCGCCATCTGCTCGCGGGTCAGCCAGACAGTGTCCCGCTCCAGGCGCACGTTCAGCGCGACCTCGCCGTCCGCAGCCTCATAGACGACGAGCTCGCCGCCCGGGCGGGGTTCGGGGGTGTCAGTCACCTGGTCGGCTCCTCCTCGATCCGGCGCTCGCTCATACGTGTAACTCGTGCTCCGTCGCAGGGGACGCTGGAAGCTAACGGTTCCGCATCGCCTTCTCTTCGAACTACCAAGAAATCCTTAGTAGTTGCCCGCTCGTCCTACCCATTCCGTCTTGGTAGAACCACACGAATACTTAACAATTGTATTTAGTTTTCACTCCCTGACCGATCATCGCGGCAACCTCGGCACCCTGAGCGGACTCGCCTCCAGCACCTGACCCCAGATCCTCCGTCCCACCGCGTCGGCCTCCCGCAGGATCGCGTCCTCGTCCATGGTGGTGACCTCGCGGTCGCGCATCACGAACCGACCGTCCACCATCACCGACTCGATGTCGCCCGGGTGCCCGCTGTGCACCAGCGCCGAGATGATCCGCCCCGCCGGCACGAGGTGGGCCCGCAGCGTGTCCACCACGAGGAGGTCGGCCTTCTTCCCGACCTCCAGCGTGCCGAGGGCGTCGGGTTGCTGCACCGCCAGCGCCCCGCCCTGCGTGCAGTCCGCCAGGATGTCCTCCGGCTGCGGCGCCAGGCCGGGCACCTCGTCGCCATCGCGGTTGCGGTGGATCCGCTCGGTGAGCAGGGCGATGCGCATCACCTCGAAGACGTCGTTGGTGTTGTTGTCGGTCCCGAGCGCGATGGGGCAGCCGGCCGTCCGCAACGCCGGAATCGGCGGGCTGATGCCGCGGTTCGCCGCCATCCCCGCCTGGTGCGCGATGATGGTGCCGGACCTGCCCAGCAGCGCGATCTCGTCGTCGTTCACGTAGCGGGCGTGCGCCGCGAAGAGGCGGGGGCCGAGGAAGCCGTGCCGGTCCAGGTACTCCGCTGGCCGCAGGCGGTGGTGCATGACCATGAACTCGTACTCGGCGCGGCTCTGGTTCAGGTGGATCGTGTAGCCGAGGTCGTGGGTCTCGGCGAAATCGCGCACGGCCTGGAGCAGCTCGGGCGACGACGTCTCGGTTAGCGCGGCCGCCGGAAACACCGTCACGCGCCCGTCCCTCGCACCGTGCCAGGCGCTGAAAAGGTCGTCGATTCGCTGCATCCCCTCGTCCCGCAGCCGCTCCGAGAACCGCGGGGTCTCGCTGACCGTCCGCGCCATCGCCCTCGTGGACACCGGGCCCGGCACGTTCTCCGCATCGCGGATCCCCTCGGCCAGCACGCAGCGGAGCCCCGAATCGGCCAGCACCGCCGCCTGCCGCTGAGCGTTGCCGGTATACTCCACGATCGTCGTGGTCCCGGTGCGGATGGCCTCGAGCGCCGCGACCTGCACCATCAGATTGCCTTCGTCGCCCTCCAGCAGACTCGCGGGGGAAATCGCCAGGTTCGCGGTGTTCGGAAATCCGAAGTCCTCGTTGAAACCACGCGCAATCACGGCACGCATATGTGCGTGAGTGTTGATCAGGCCCGGAAAGAGCGCCTTGCCGCGCCCGTCGTACCGCTCGGCCCTCGGGTACTGCGCGAGCACCTCGTCCGTGGGACCGATCGCGGCGATGCGGCTGCCCTCCACCGCCAGTGCAACATCGTCCTGAACGACATCGGGGTTGGCCACAGTGGTGTTTGTGAAGACGACCGTGGCCTCCTGGGCACCCGGGGTCGTGCCGGACGGAGCGCCGCCACGCAGGTGCGCCTGCAGGTGGTCCGGCTTCACCAACAGGGCTGCCGTGCCGGCCCCGGTGGCGGCGAGCCATTTCCGGCGCGTGAGGTTCGCCGAGCCGCGCGAGGCGTCCGGTATCGGTGCCGAGTTCCTGCCGTTCGATTCAGTCATGATGAAGAGCCCATGCGGAGTGTTGTCGAGCCGTACCGCTGACCAAACCGCAGTATGTGCCGCGGCTGCGCGCTCATCAAGCTGCCACCCGGCCGCCATTGGGCTCAGCAGGACCGTCGAACCCGCCCCGGCCGGGAACCGCCTCAACGCATGTCCTCGCCGACCCTGGCCTTCGTGCCTATGATGAAGAGCCCCGGGACCGGCACCATCGGACCCGCGGATGACATCGCCACAGCGTCAGCCCACCGTCGCCAAAGAGGATCAGATGCGTCTCTCTTCCATTGCCCTCGCCCTCGCCGTCGTGACACTCGCCGCGTCAACCGACACGCTCACCGCCCAGCAGCGGCCACTCACCTTCATGGACGTGCAGGAGCTGAAGCGCGCCGGATCGTGGACACCGAGTCCTGACGGAGCGTGGATGCTCTACACCGTCACAACCCCCGACTGGGAGGCGGCCGAGTCCCAGACCGACATCCACCTGGTGTCGCTCGGCGACGGCGTCCCGTCCGACCGCCGGCTCACCTACACCGACGACAAGGACGAGACGAGCCCGACCTGGTCTCCGAACGGGTCCTTCTTCCTCTTCGCGTCGAATCGCGACGGCGACGAGACCCAGCTCTACATGATGCGCCACGACGGAGGCGAGGCCCGCAAGATCACCGACGCCGACGAAGGCATATCGGGATTCGCGTTCAGTCCGCGGGGGCGCTGGCTGGTCTACAGGTCCGGCAAGAACGGCCGCGAGCAGCTCTTCCGGCTCCCTGCCCACGACCTCGCGGGCACCGAGCCCGAGCAGCTCACCGACGGCGAAGCCGGGGTCGAGCAGTGGGACTTCACCTCCGACGGAAGCCGCATCTACTTTACCCGTGCCGACTCGTTCGATGAGGACGAGGTGGAGCGGCGCGAGCAGGGCTTCACGGTCGACATCCGCAACTCGGTCACGCCGCTGTCGAGCCTGTGGAGCGTCGAAGTCGCGACGGCCGAGGAGCGGCCCGAAACCGACGACCCGTCCTACAGCATCAACAGCTTCGTGCTCTCCGACGACGGCCGCTGGATCGGCATCACGGGCGGCTCGCCGAAGCGCTACGAGCGCAACATCACCGCGCAGCGCCTCTACGCCGACCTCTACCTCATGGAAGTCGCCACCAGCGAGATCGAGCGCCTTACCGACAACAACGAGGTGGGCGAGAGCGGGCTGAGCTTCTCGCCCGACGGCCGCTGGATCGCGTTTTCGGCGCCGGACGACATGGAGCGCTACACCATGACCGATAACCGCGTCTACATCCGCGAAGTCGCCGACCGCGGAGGCGCGTTCCGGAAGCTAGGGGCGGATTTCGACCAGAGCTCGAGCGTCGGGTTCTGGTCGGACGACTCGGAGACGATCTACTTCAACGCCGGCGTGACCGTGACCACTCAACTCCACGCGCTCGACGTGGCGACGGGGGCGGTCAGCCAGCTCACCGAAGAGCGGGCCGCGCTGTCGGTGTCGCGCGACGACGACACCGGCACGATCCTCATCGGCTACAGCGACCCGAAGACGCCGCCGACCGTGTTCACGGTGGCGAGCGTGGACGACGTGCCGAACCGCTCGGCCTGGACCCAGCTCGTCGACGTCAATCCGCACGTGCGCGACATCGCCCTTGGCGAAGAGGTCGAGGTCAACTGGCGCTCATCGGACGGGAAGATGGTCGGCGGAGTGCTGGTCTACCCGGTCGGCTACGAGGAGGGGACGCGCTATCCGCTCATCGTCGCGATCCACGGGGGACCGGCGTCAGCCGACATCCTGCGCTTCAATGGCGGCTACAGCGCCCAGGTCTACGCCGGCGCGGGGTACGCCGTCCTCAAACCCAACTACCGCGGCTCGCGGAACTACGGGAACGCGCATCGCACGGACATCGTGGGCGATTATTTCACGATGGGCTACGAGGATATCGTCACCGGCGTCGACCATCTGATTGCCGAGGGCATCGTGGACGGGGACCGGATGGGTGCGCTGGGCTGGAGCGCGGGCGGCCACTGGTCCAACTGGATCCTCACGCAGACCGACCGCTTCAAGGCGATCAGCTCGGGCGCCGGCACGATGAACTGGATCAGCATGTACGCCCAGAGCGACGTGCAGCGGAACCGGCAATTCTATGTGGGCGATGGATTTCTGTACGAAGACTTCGACAATTACTTCAACCAGTCGCCGCTGAAGTACATCATGAACGCGAAGACGCCGACCATGATCCACGTCGTGGAGGGCGATCCGCGGGTGCCGAGCCCGCAATCGGTCGAATTGCACATGGCGCTCAAGAAGCTGGACGTGCCGACCGAGCTGTTCATGTATCCGGGGCGGAGCCACGGGATTCCGGATCCGCGGAACCGGCTGGTCAAGGCCGTGAGCGAAATGGCGTGGATGGACTACTACGTCCGCGGGATCGGCGAGAAGTTCGAGTGGCGGCAGGTGCTGGAGACGCTTGCAGAGGAGGGGCCGACGGTGGTGTCGGAGGGTGGAAGCTGATACTAAATAACTTTATTTAGTATTCGCGGCTGCGGTGAGCCCCGCGGCGGGTGCCGGATCGGTTCTTCGGCGACCGAAGCTCGGCCCTTGCCGCTCGCTATGGCGTGCGTCAAGGTCCGTCATCCCCACGGTTCTCCGTTGGCATCCACGATCTGCGGCTCCATGACCCGAACGCGAAGGTCTCCGGACGGGGCTTCAACCACCGTGTATACGAGGGGACTGTTGCACATGGGCGCCACCCTGTCGTCATGGATGTCTCTGGCAATCAGCCGGGCCAATGCAGGATCAATCACTTCTACAAGGTAATCGAAGGTCTCACGGTTCCACGTGTGTCGAGGCCTGCGAGGGATTTCCGGGCGCCAATCTGCGTCGGGGAGCAGTACGAAAGCCCACAATCGCCCCTGGGTGTCCTCCCGGATATGGTACATTCCCGGAGGAGGCGGCTCGGAATCGAAAACCTCGTCAGGATACGGGGGGTACGGCGGGAACCAGGCGGCATCACGGACCAACGTGCCGCTCAGGGATCCCCCGCTGTCCCAGTGCTCGATTGCGTAGTGCCAGATGCTGGAGGCCCAGAACCCACCGCCTGGACCACGGCGTCTCGCCAACACACTCCATTCGAGGTCGACTTCCCTTGATTTGGACTCCCCAACCCGATCGAGTTCCTCGCCCAGTGGACTCAGGACGTAGTACATCGGGTCACCGGTCCGATCCACGGGCCCGTCAAAGACGATGTCCCCCCGATTCAAACGGGTGAAGGCCCGGTAGGGGGCCGGCATGGAGAAGGAGCGGATGTGCTGCCCCGCGGCGGT
Source organism: Longimicrobiales bacterium (assembly GCA_965211905.1). GTDB lineage: Bacteria > Gemmatimonadota > Gemmatimonadetes > Longimicrobiales > Gaopeijiaceae > Bin94. Next base: position 1,693,260 of record CBDBTX010000003.1, on the reverse strand, counting down.
CCAGACCTGCATGCGAACGTTGCCGTCGTCCGCAACCCAGAGTGTATCTCCAGCGCTGACAAGGATACGGGCCCTCGAGGTCAGTTCTCCTGGCCCTTGGCCTTGTCGGCTAATGGACCTGATGAATCGTCCCTGGTCGTCGTACATGAAGACGTCGCCCCTGCTCGCCACACCTCCGAGCACGAATTTGCCGGTGCTCAACTGGGCCACCATACACTCAGAACCAGCCGCGCCCTCCCAGACAGAAGCGGGATCCGCTTCGCTGCCGAGAGTAGCCACGTGGCGGAAGTTGATCTGACAATCCGGGCAGATCGGGTCGCCATCGATCAGGCGGGTCCCCGAACCAGCGTCATTGCTGTCGTGTGGCTCATGCTGGTCACAGGCGTTGATGGTGAGCGCCGCAAGCGCAATGCCCATCTTGAGCATCCAAAGGCCTGGAGACCGACTGCGTGGGACCCTGAGCGAATCGCCCGCGACCGCAGGGTTCATCGGTGATGCGTTGTGATCAACAGCACCCCGCGCGAGCCACGGAAACCGTATCGTTGAAACCCTTCCACCCCATTAAGGAAGTGTAGCGAATAGATGTCATGCGAACTTGTCTGGTACATCCAGCCAGCGGATTTTTCGTCGATGGGTATGCCGTCCAGGACAACCATGGCGCACACCCTTTGGCCCGAGTCAGTGACGAGCCTCAGACAACCGTTTGTGGTGGCGGGCTCTTCCGGTGTTCCCCCCGGTTGGACCGGTGGAATGTACCGCACCTGCGGCAGCCTGCGCACTCGTAGGATGTGGTCGAGGCTTTGGTACATGTCGCGGAGATCCTCGATCTCGCCCGGGCCAATGAACGCCTGCCGGGTTGTCCCCACGGGGCGCCAATCCAGCTCACTGAGCCCCACGACCTCGACCTCGATTCCCACGAGAGGGATCGGTCCCGGGGTCAGATGGAGGGCAAGCACCTCCACGCCGTTGACCGGGACAACCGCCTGGAACTCGTCGTACCCCAGGCGGAATACTCGGATGGCATAGGTCGCTACCGGAACCTCATCCAGACGGTAGTACCCCAGACTGTCTGTAGCGGTGGTCAGGCCGAGCTCGGGCAGGCTGACGATTGCGCCTTCGATGGGGAGGTTGGTCGATGCGTCAACGACCTCGCCCTCCAAGGTTACCACGTCGGCACCCCCTACTTCCTGCGCCGTGACACCTGCTGGACTCGGAAGGGCTCCGACGAGTGCCATCGCTGGGCAGACGACCCAAGCCACTCGAACCGGGAATCCCCGGCCACGTGATTTCGGAGTTGCATCAGGCATCGCTACCTCGGTCCTTGCACGGTCACGCGTGGCTGCACAACATCGCGGCGCAGTCCCGCTACGACTACAGGTCACCGCCCGTCGGAGCGTGGCAGCCGAGGCACGTTCACCGGACTCGCGGCCAGCACCCTGCCCCAGATCCTCGCCCCCACAGCGTCTGCCTCCCCGATGGTGCTCTAACGCCCCGCCTCAGTCGGGGAGAACCTGGCAGTTTGTTGATCCGGTACGTCTGCACTTGCTGAACGTCGAGTTCGCCCGTCCAGACGCCAAGGATGTAGTCCCCGCCGATCTCCATGTAAGGCGCCCCGTACTGGGCAAAACCCCGTGCGAGCCCTGGAGCAACGGACACCCTGCCAAGCCAGGTGCCGTCGGGGGCGTGGATCTCAAAGGCAGGTGGCAGATGAATCGAGCGCAACACAGGCAGAGTCGGTTTGCAGCTGCCCGGATCCAGGTTGGGCAACTCACCCGCTGGGCGTGGTCGTGGTGCCGGGGTTCCAGCGGCCGGTCCTTGGCCAGGGCATCCACGACGGGAGCGAGGATCGCGTCGAGGTAAGTCCGATGCCGGGCCTCGGGGTTCCCGCTTGTAGTCGCGCTTGAACCTGCTGGTCCGCTCAATCCTCCGCACGCAGATCGTCAAACAGCTCCTCGACGCTGTCGAACTGCGGGAGCTTGCCCCGGCGGGCTTCCCTCATCGCTTCGATGGTGGTGGCGTTGGGAACCGGCGGCGCGAACGGCAGAGCCTTCTCGTGTGCGATCTTGGTCAGCAACAGGCGCAACGCGTCGGAGACGGTCAAGCCCATCGCCGCCAGCACGACCGCCGCTTCCTCCGTCACGGCTCTGTCGATACGGACCTGGACGAGTTCATTCGGTATTTGTCTGGGCATCCATTCAGGGGTTGACGTACAGTATAATGCAGCTTGGCGAGCTGTCGGTCTATCCACATGTGGCACCCCGCTGATCCCGCCCCGGTTTTGAGCAGAATGCTAAACAACCTTATTTAGTATTTGCAGTCGCGGGGGACAACGGTGTACCGCACGGCGCTTCGCGTCGTATTTTGGTTGGGATCCGGTTCCGGGATTCCGTACGGCGCAATTAGAGAGGTGCGACAGGGCCGAAGATGGCTGGCAGACAAACCGACAGTTTCGGGGGAAGGGGTCCGTGAGCAATTCCGACGAAAGACGCTGGCAACAACGGCTTGACACTTTCGCGACGGCGCTGGGGCAACTCACGAACGCCTGTGACCGGGAACGGTACGATTACCTGGAACTGGCCGGACTGATCAAGACGTTCGAGTTCAGCTTCGAGCTTTCCTGGAAGGTGCTCAAGGATCTTCTTTTCTACGAGGGCCATGACGTGAAGACCCCGCGCGCAGTGATCCGCAAGAGCTTCGAGGTGCACTACATCGACGAGAGCGACTGCGAGACCCTGCTCGACGCGCTGGACAAGCGCAACCTGTTGAGCCACGCCTATTTGCTCGACGTGGCCGAGGAGGCGGAGGGGCTGATCAACGAACGCTACCATCCTGTCCTGCTCAGGCTCCATCAGACGCTGGACGCCAAGCGAACGCGATGAGGGACGGTCTCAAGGACGCGCACCGGGAGGCGATCATAGCAGCGATCTCAGCCAATGACCGCGTCGAACAGGCCGTGCTGTTCGGATCCAGGGCGACCGGGACGCACACCGTGACCTCCGACGTCGACATCGCCCTGTTCGGGGATCGGCTGACGTTGACGGACCAGGCACTGCTCGCCGCGGCGATCGACGCGATTCCGATGGCGCAGTCAGTCGACCTGATGCTGTACGACTCGGTGCGTGACCGGACGTTGCGGGCGCATATCCGGCGCGAGGGTATCGAGTGGTACTCGCAGTTGCGGTCCTCACCGGATCGGTAGCGGCCTATCCGGCTTCTTCGCGTTTACACTCGTGCGGGCTTGTGAAGACGAGGGTGGCACCGTCCCTTGGGGTTGACGTACAATATCATGCATCGTGGCGAACTGTCCGCCAACGCGATGGCATCACCGGATCTGGCGCGGCAGTCGCCTGACCTTGATGACCGGGACATCAAACTCGTCCGCTTCGACGAAAGCGGCGAGACCGTCGGGACCGAAGGCCTCCGGCATTTCGAGCCGTCGCGCGGGGAAGGTGCCCAAGTAGCGCCCGTCCGGCGTCAGCACATCGATAGGACCCGGCTCAGTCGTGCCCGGCTCGGTGCTCCGCTCGATCCACAGGCTTCCATCCCAGGTTACGCGCACGGCCGCGACCACGGGCACCTCGGGATGGAACTGCATGCTCTCGATCGCCGCCCGTTGAGCCTCGCGGTAACGGTTGATCATCTCCGAGACCGACCCTCCGGGCAGGGGGCCCTGCTGCCTGATCCCCTGTTCGAGGTGTTCGAGGAGGCGTTCCCGCTCTGCCCGCTTTCGCTGCTCCGTCGCCGGGAGCGGCCGGACGGGTCGACGAAGGATGCGCGCGACCGCGCCGGACGCGTCCGTGAGCTTGACGGCGTAGTCCGTGGAGTCGGAGAACGCGACACCGCCCGCCCCCATGGCGTCGAACAGGACTTCCGGTTCGAACCCCCACTCGTCACCAACCGTGTTCAGCACGTCCTCGAAATCTCTGATGGGCGGCGCCTCGGTCGGGGCACGTGGGGTCCATGCCTCCACCAGCAATCGAGTCCCAACCTCCGCCGAAGACAGGTCCATCCGGAGGATCGAGCGTTCGGCCCGGACCACCGCGGCCTGAGGTCCCGTCCGTTCCGGCCGAAGACCCGTGCGGGTCACGGTCATGAACCCGCCGCGTTCCCGCACCGTGCGTTCGAACTCGCCGCCCGGACCGAAGACGTGATACCCCCTCATCCTGTCGCTGACGAGGCTGCGCCCGTCCGCCCAGACGATGAGTTGCCTCGCCATCTGGAACTCGCCGGGGCCCCCGCCGAGGCGGCCGAAGTCGCGCACATGGCGCCCGGCAGCATCGACGACGACGATCCGCCTGCCGCCCCCCGTGTCCGCTCCATCCAGCAGGTACAGGTTCCCCGCACCGTCGAAGCCGATGCCCTGGATCGCAAAGAATTCCTCCCATTCGGCCGCTGCCTGCGCGGATCCGATACGGTACACCGGCTCGAAGTCCGCCGAGAGCGGAGAATCCTCCGCAGGGAGATCGACGATCTCCTGGGCGCGGAGGCCCGTGGCTCCCAGGGCCGTGGCAAGCCCTACGACGATCCACATGCCACCGACGGCAGGTGTTCGCTGATTCCATAGCATTGTGGTCGTACCTCCGATGGGCTTCAGGAACCGGACGGGGCTCGCCGGGGCCGGGGCCGCGTTTTCAACGGTCGCCCTCCTCTTCCGCCGCAACGTACTGGTCCCAGGCTGGAGGCTCCACGCCGATGAGGTGTTTCACGAAGTAGTCATTCCGCTTTCTGACGCCGAAGTCACCCCCCGAACCGTGGCCTCCGCCCGGAAACAGCAGGAAGTCGAAGTCCTTGTCAGCCTCGATGAGCGCGTTCACGACCTGGAGCGTGGACGCGGGATCCACGTTCCTGTCCAGCTCCCCCACGACCAGCAGCAGCTTGCCCTTCAGGCGCCAGGCGTTGTCGACGTTCGAGGACTCGGAGTAGTGGGGACCGATCGGCCATCCCATCCACGCCTCGTTCCACCAGATCTTGTCCATCCGGTTGTCGTGGCACCCGACCGACGAGAACGCCACATCGTAGAAATCGCCGTGCCAGAGGAGGGCCGCCATGGCATTCTGTCCACCGGCCGAACCCCCATAGATCCCGACCCGGCTCACATCGTAGTAGTCGTACTGCCGGGCCACGGCCTGGTGCCAGAGAATCCGATCCGGGAAGCCGGCGTCCTTGATGTTCTGCCAGGCCACGTCGTGGAAGGCCTTCGACCGGTTGTTGGTCCCCATGCCGTCGATCTGGGCCACGATGAACCCGAGCTCGGCCACGGCGGTCCTGCTGGTGTGGGTACTGAACGTCTTCGGGACGTGCGACCCGTGGGGTCCGGCATAGATGCTCTCGATGACCGGATACGTCCGGTTCGGATCGAAGTTGGTGGGACGGATAATGATTCCCCAGATGTCGGTCACACCGTCCCGGCCCTTGGCCACGAAGACTTCCGGGTACCGCCACCCAGTGGCCAGAAGCGCCGATGCATCGGCCCGCTCCAGCTCCATGACCAGCGACCGGTCGGCGGTCCTGCGGAGCTCCGCGACGGGCGGCAGATCCACTCTGGACCACTGGTCGACGTAGAACTCACGGTCCGGGGAGAAGGTGACCTCGTGCATGCCGTCGGCTTCCGTGTAGGCCACCAGCCCGGAGCCGTCGAAGTCGATCCGGTAGTAGTGAACGAAATAGGGATCCTGTTCCGGGTTCATCCCGCTCGCGCGGAACCAGATCTGCCGGTTCGCCACATCGACGCTGTCCACGCCCCGAATCGGCCATTCGCCCTGGGTGATCTGGTGCTTCACCTGCCCGGTCTTGCCGTCGAGCATGTAGAGGTGGTTCCACCCGTCGCGCTCCGACATCCAGATGATCTCCCTGCCGTCGTCGAGGTCGTGGCGGAACCGCTTGTTGGAGTAGTTGAAGAAGGTCTCGGGCTCTTCGGAGATCACGGCCCGGGTGTGGCCGGTCTCGGCGTCGACCTCGATCACCCGGTACACCTGGTGCCCCCGCTGGTTGTACTCGAACACGACGTGCTCGCTGTCTTCACGCCATTCGAGATCGGAGAGGGTGTAGGCGTTGGGGAAGAGGGCGTCGTCGATGATCGTCTGCCGCGCCGACTCGACGTCCAGGATCACAGGGATCTCCTTGTCGAGCCGATCGCCGGGCTTTGCGTAGAGGTAGGTCGAGTGCTCGGGCTGGAGCTGGTCGTCGGGTGAGGACTCGACGTAGTGCACCACACGCTCCTGGCCAGGCACCACCCGGTAGACCGCCACCTTGCGCGAGTCCGGCGACCAGACGATGGACCGGTCGGTGTAGGTGTTCCCCGGCGTGCCCTCCCAGGTAAGCATGGTGTAGTCGCCGGGGTCGGCGCCCACTTCCCGGACGGCCACGTTGTAGTTCTGAATGAAGACCTCGCGTGTGCCGTCCGGGGACAGGATCGGTTCCGTGCTCAGGTTGCGCCAAAGCTGGCCGGGTCCCGCCGACCAGGAGACGCCGCTGGGGCCCACGCCGCCGCCCTGTCTCCGGGGCGCCTCGCCCTGGCTCTCGCATTCGTAGGTGTCCAGATCGCACCGCCAGGTGAGATCTGCGGCAACGAACTGGATGGCCTGCTCGTCCTCGGTGAACTCGATCCGGTTGAACGGCCATTCGACGGCCGAGATCGCTTCCTCACCGAAGGCGGGGATCGCCGAAAGCGTCCCAGCGAGCCGTTCATGATCGAAGGCGGGGCCCTGGGCGCGGCTCTCGGCGTCGACGAGCACGAACCCGTGCCCGCCATCCACCGTCTTGCGGTACCAGAAGCGGCTGGTTTCCCCGATCCACGACGGGCGCTCGGCGATGTCCACAACCAGACCCTGAAGGCGTTCGCCGAGGCCGTCCGTGCGCCTGTAGTCGGCGAGCGTGCCCTGGGCGGCCGCCGGGAGGGGGGCGCAGAGCGCGGCGAGGATCAGGATCAGAACGAAACGATGGGGGAGGTGACGACCTGACATGGCTCCGACTCCTTCGTGGATCATGGCTGTGATGTCTTGACCGGATTCGACGTGCCCGACCGGATCGGGTTCGGGATTCCGACAGACCTACGCCGGCCCCGCCGGCAGGTGGTCCAGGAGGTACCGCACCATGAGCATGCGAACGTGGACGACGGTGCCCGCTCCCTCCGACAGCCCGTGGTTTCGATTGGGGTAGGCCGTGTAGTCGAAGGTCTTGCCCAACTCCACCAAGCGGTCCACCAGCCCCTCGACGATCTCCAGGTGCGTGTTGGTCTCCCCGGTTCCGTGGATGATGAGGAGGTCCCCTTCGAGCCCTTCGGCGTAGTTGATGGGCGCGGAGACGTGGTAGCCGTCCGGGTTCGTCTCCACGGTCTCCATGTAGATCTCCTGGAACCACGCGTTGTAGAGGTGCGGCTGGGGCTTGGGGACTACGGCAATCCCCACGTGGTAGACATCGGGCTTTCGGAACAGGGAATTCAGGGTGTTCGATCCGCCACCGCTCCATCCCCAGATCCCCACCCTCGACACATCGACGTAGGGGAGGAGCCGGCCGAGCTCCAGGACTCCCGCCGCATGCTCCTCCGTCGACTGCACGCCGATCGTCGGAAAGGGTGACCGCCGCCACTCGGCGCCCTTCGGCGCCGGTGTGCCCCGATTCTCGATGGACACGACCAGGTAACCGAGGTCCGCGATCGCGCGATGGTAGTTGTTGCGGGTCGACCACCGGTCGAGCACGGTCTGGGCGTGCGGCTCTCCGTAGACGTAGATGAACACCGGGTACTTGCGGGAAGGGTCGAAGTCCCGCGGCTTGATCATCCACGCGTCCATCACCACGCCGTCCCCGATGTCCAGCTGCAGGAACTCCGTGGGGTGGGTGGTCGTGGCTTCGGCCCGGCGTCGGACATCGGCGTTGTCCTCCAGGACCCGGACGACACGGTGGTCCGGCAGGCTGATCAGCGCGGTCACCGGGGGAGTGTCGAAGTTGGAATAGGTGTGAAACGCCCACCGCAGGTCGGGAGAGAAGTCGTAGAAGTGGGTGCCCGCCTGGTCCTCGGGAGTCACTCGCTCGGGCGCCGCGGCGCCATCCAGCCGGACCCTGTAGAGGTAGCGCTGCGTGGCATTGTCGGGCGAGGCGAAGAAGTAGGACCACCCGTTCCCGTGATCGACCGGTCCCCGCTCCATGACGTCGCTGGCCCCCGGGGTCAGGAGGCGTTCCTCGTGCCCCTCGCGCGAGTACACGTAGGCGTGGCGCCACCCGTCCTTCTCGGTCAGGAACAGGAAGGAGTCGCCCCCCCGGATCCACTCGAGACCGGCGTTCAGGCGATAACTGGCGATGACCCACGCCGGATCGGACTCGTGGTATATCCGGTCGACCTCACCGGTGGTCACGTTGGCAATGTAGAAGTCCCGTTCGTCCCGAAAGCGGCTGAACTGCTCCACCAGCAGATCCTCGGAGTTTCCGGCCCAGCTCACCTGCCCGAGATAGAAGCCCTTGTTCGGGGACGGGACGGAGATCCAGCGGACTTCCCTGCCCCCGGCGTCCACGACTCCGACCCGGAGTCTGGCGATGGTCTCGCCCACCCTCGCGAATCGGACCTGCCGGATTTCGGGATAGGAGGGATCGGTGGGGACGAGCATGGACCTCATCCGCACTCCGGAGGCGTCGGACTGGACGAAGGCAACCTGATTTCCGTCGGGACTCCAGACGGCACGGCCGTTGGAGACCGACTCGGCCGTGGTCCAGGTCAGGCGGGTCGTCTGACCGGCCGCGAGGTCGTGAACGTGGAGGTCGCCATCGCGGGTGAAGAGAACACGGTCTCCGTCCGGGGAGATCGTGTTTCCGCCGCCCGCCTCCACCTGCTTCAACGCGGACGTGGCCACGTTGAACATCCAGAAGCCGTCGCCGTCGGTTCCGAGTAGCACCCAACTGCCGTCCGGGGCGAACTGGTAGCCTGAGATGCTCAGGGGCTCCGAAGCGCCAGATGGCGTGAGGTTTGACAGGGAGGCGAGGACCGTGCGGTCGCCGCTCGCAGCGTCGTACCGGATCAGTTCGCGCGCCGACGTCCCCGACGGTGCCTCGAGGGTCGTGTATCCCGTACCGTCGGGCAGCCACACCGCCTGGAAGGAACGGGCGTCGAAGTCCCTGGCCTCGAAGATCGACCGGAGGCGGACTTCGGTCTCGGCGGGAACCTGGGCCGAACCCCCAGTTGGAGAAGCCGCGTGAACAGCGAGGAAGCCCACCAACCAGAGACTCCGCAAAACCCGTCGGACAGTCATGTCATTCTTCCTCGCTCCGGTCGGCTCACGTCGGGCGCCGAACCCTCACCCGGTGGGTGTTTTCGAGAGCATACTCGTGAGCTTCACTGGCCGCAACGGTGTCCCCCCCCGACAAGGGCCGACTAGGCCGTCGCGCGGAAGAGCCGACCGCGGTCTCGTCGTCTCGGCAAGACATCAGCCGGTCGATCCGCGACTGGTTCGCAGGCGGCCCGACAGCTAGTGTCAGTCACCCACAATTCGAGAGGTTCAAAATCCCAGGTATCAGCGGGCGAGAGGAGCTGAGAGTCCGGTCGGCGGCAGCTCTTCCGTTAGGAGGTTTCCGTCATGTCGTTCTGCGTTCGATTCGTCTTCCTGCTGCTCCTTTTCGCCAGCGCTGCCTCTGCCCAGGAGCGATTCGGCCTCGATCATGTCGGCGAGATCGTTCGACTCTCCGATCCGCAGATTTCGCCTGATGGCCACTCCGTTGCCGTCATCGTCTCCCGTGCCGATTTCGAGGAGAACCGCCGCGATATCGAACTCGTGCTCGTGGACGTGGCGACGGGCGAGCAGCGAGTGATGACGCGCAGAAGCGTGGCTCAGCCCAACTGGTCTCCCTCCAGCTCCAGTCTGGCGTTCCTGTCTCCGGTCGAGGGCAGGCGTCAGCTCTTCGTCCTTCCCGTCGATGGCGGCGAGGCGACGCAGATTACGGACGCGCCGACCGGCGTCAGCTCCTACTCGTGGCGCCCCGACGGCAGCGCATTCGTCTACGTCTCGGAAGAAGAACCGGAGATGCGCGAAGGAGCGGAGCGTCACAACCGGTCTTTCGAGGCGGACGTGAACTACCTGCTGACGGAGGCGCCGCGTTCGCGGCATCTGTGGCTCGCGCCCGCCGGCGGCGGAGAGGCGGAGCGCCTCACCTCGGGCGAATGGTCGGTCGGAAGCGCGTTGGCAGACGGCCGGTCGATCGCGCCTTCATGGTCTCCGGACGGGCAGGCGATCGCGTTCGCACAGCAGCCCGAGCCGGGGCCCAGGCATATCTACGACAACAGCATCCGGATTCTGGATGCCTCGACGCGAGCCATCCGACCGCTCAACTCGAAGAGGCATAGCCTGAGAGGGGGGGCGGCGTTCTCTCCGGACGGGTCCCTTGTCTCCTACTCATTCCCTCATGAAGGGGACACGCGTTTCGTCAGCGAGGTCTACATCGCACCCGCGGAGGGCGGGGACGGGCGCAGCCTCACCCATGCGCTCGACCGAAACATCCGAACCTCCCGCTGGATGCCGGACGGCCGCTCTCTTCTCATCCTGGCCAACGACACCACGACGGCAGGTCTGTGGATTCAGCCGCTCGAAGGCAGCGCGCGCCGCATCGATACGGGCAGCGCCGTTCCTTCGTCGGGACTGTCGATCTCCCGCTCCGGTCAGATCGCGATGCTCGCCAGTGAGCCGAATCGTCCCACCGAGCTCTATGCTCAGAGCGAACCGGGTGGTGCGTTCGAACGCCTCACGGATTTCAATGTTCATGTCGCCACGCTCGACCTCGGACACCGGGAATCCATTCAGTGGCGCGGTGCGGACGATTTCGACATGGACGGCGTCCTCACCTATCCGCCAGGGTATCGGCCAGGCCAGCCCTATCCTCTCGTGCTCCTCATCCACGGAGGACCCCGCGGGACTTCCACCGTGGCCTTCTCGGCACGCGCACAGTGGCTCGCGTCGCACGGGTGGGTGGTGTTCGAACCCAACTACCGCGGCGGCGATGGCCGTGGGACGGCCTTCCAGGCTGCCATATGGAACGACGCCGGCGAAGGGCCCGGCCGGGATGTCATGTCGGGAGTCGAGCTGCTCATCGAGCGAGGTATTGCCGATCCCGACCGGATGGCGGTCTCGGGCTGGTCCTACGGTGGCTACATGACGACATGGCTGCTCGGCAACTACCCGGACCGGTGGCGCGCCGGTGTTGCCGGCGCCCCCGTGACCGATCACATCGATCAGTACGTCCTCAGCGATATCAACGCACCCGTCCGAACCTACTACGGCGGCTCGCCGTTCACCGATCCGGACCGCCTTCGTGCATTCCGGGAGCAGGCTCCCATCACCTACGCCGTGCACATCGAGGCACCGACCCTGATTCTCTGCAACACGGGGGATCAGCGCGTACCGATCACGGAGTCCTTCATCCTCTACCACGTCCTTCGGGACAACGGCGTTAAGACGCAGTTCGTCGCGTACCCTGTCGACGGACACTTCCCCGCGGACCCGATTCATCAACGCGACATAGACCGACGATGGGCCGCCTGGTTGAAGGAACATCTCGACGACGACACACCCTAGCGCGTTTGCGGTCCGGTAGCCTCTGAGCGCTGGCCGGCTGCGTCTGGATCCGTCGTTCAGGTCAGTCCTGGTTGACGCGAGTCGCCTCCGTTGTCTCGCCGGCCTGATCGATCGCAACGCCGGTCACGTTTCCGTCTTCATCGGACCTGAAGGTGACGTATACCGGCACGACTGCCACCTTGAAGCGCGTTGGCGAAGTCGCGTACAGCTCGTAGGTTCTGCCCTCGAGTTCCACCGCGAGCTCCTCTCCCTCCAAAAGGAATCGAAGCACCTCGTCCGGATCGTCGGGCACGACATACGTTCCCGCGTACGACTCCAGCACACTGACCGGCACGTCCACGGACTCGGGGTAGTCGGACAGGTCGACGCCATACTCCGTCAGCTTCTCGCGGGCCGGATCGTTCCTCGGGTCGACCCGAAGGGCGTGCTGGTAGTGCTCGATGGCCACATCCCGATTGCCCATGAGGGCGTGCGCTTCGGCCAGGCCGTTGTGGGCGGGAGCCAGGTTGGGGTCCATATCGACCAGACGTGAGAAGATCACCTCCGCGTCGGCTGCGTTACCGTCTTCGAGCGCGCGGCCGCCGATCGGACCGAGAATCCCCACTGAGGGCGTCCTCTCGTACCCGAACCTCGCCGACGCCCGTGCGAAGTGCCGGTCGACGGCCTCCAGGCCGCCAGCCACGTAGAGGCCGACCGGATCGTGCAGATTCCAGCCGTCGAAGATCTTCTCGAACCCGTAGTACGTCGATCTGTGCGGCACCGAGCCGTGGGTCTCCTCTTCCATGAGCTTGAAGTCCCACCGGAAATCCTCGGGCGCCTTCGTCTCGAGAATACCTGCAAACTTCAGGGCGCCGCCGAGCATGGCCCCGCCCTCGTTGCCCATGGTCATGTAGAAGTCGCCGACCAGGTCGCCGGCGTGATCGAACGCGGAATCGGCCTGCGCAACGAGACGCTGCTCGTCCCACCAGAGACTCGGACTGATGGAGATGTACGCGTTGAACACGTCCGGCCGATGCACCAGCGCGTGATTCGCAAACAGTCCCCCGAGGGAATGCCCGATCAGAATTGCGTACGGTCTCGTCCTGTAGTGCTCATCGATGAACGGCATCAGTTCGGCGCTGATGAAGTCGAGGAAGTTGTCGGCTCCACCGGCACTCGAACGCGGGGGGCCCGCGTCGGATTGGATGGGAGGCGACATGTCGCGCGTCCTGTCCGTATTGGCAATGGCCACGACGATGACGTCCGGCATGCGTCCGTTTCTGGCCAGGAATCGGGCCGTCCCCGTCGTGTGGTGGAAGTGCGATGGGCCGTCGAGGAGGTAGACCACGGGGTACGTCTCGTCGCCACCCTCGTAGCCAGCCGGCACGCCCACGATGATCTCCCGCCGCTCGCCGAGGACGGCCGAATGCAGTTCACGTCTCTCCCCGAGGGACAGGAAGGGTTCTGCGTCCTGCCCGAGGCCCGTCCCTGGAGCGAGAGCGATGAGGAACGACAGGAGAAGCACGGAGAGGAAGACCGGCATTGTGGCTGCACCGCGGGTTGGCCAGATCATGTGTCACCCTCCTGGTGGGTGAGGAAGAAGAGCCCGAGCGAAGTGACGATAACAGGTGTGGCATCATAGCCAATGTCGGCGGGCTCACGATACTAAACAATTTTGTTTAGTATCAGATGCGGCGGCGCGGGAAGGTGGTGTCGATAGACATCCTCTCAGTGATAGTCCACGATCTCGACCTCGCATGGGCCATCGTCGGTCCAACGGAAGCAGATCCGCCACTGCGCGTTGATCCGAATGCTGTGCTGACCGGCGCGGTGCGAAAGTACCCCCCGGTACGGATTCCGTAAAGGTGGCTCGCACCCCTGGCCCCGTGCCACGAAATCCGTGTTCTCTCGGCTTCGACGACAACCGAAGTGTGGAAGTGGACCAGGTAGACTACACTGAATGGGAAGGAGGGAGCGTCATGAACGGGTGTGGTCTACGCCCGGCACCCTGCGGGTGGGAGCGGCCAGCTTGGATACCGACCCCGCCTCCGGTATCTTCTCATCGAGATCCGGGCGCAGGATTCGGCCTCGCTGCCGCCGGACAACGTACTCGCGATGATCGCGAGGTTCGAGCAGGCTCCCACGGCGGAGTTGCTGGAACCGCTGATCGTTGCGCTGTCGGACTGGCTTGCGGGGGTGGGGCGGGGGGCAGGAAACCTGACTTCAACGGAGGCCTGAGCTGTGGCCACTGTCGGGAACAAGGTCGCCTTGAGCGTGCTGGCCGCGCTGATGCTAGCGGCCTGCGGCATACGTCCCCGCCCGAACCTGCCGGATGCCCAGGCGGGCACCGTGATTACGGCCGAGCAGATTCTTGCGTCCGAGGCGACTACGATGTGGGAAGCGCTGCGGCGAACGGTCCGCTATGCGAACTTCGGGGAATCCTCGACTGGTGATCCCGCCCGCGTCCACCGACGGGGGTTCTCGAGCATCTCCCTCGTCGAAGACATGCCGATCTACATCGACCGGGTTCAGGTTCGCGACCTCGGCCTGCTGGATGCGCTGCCGGCCGTGGACATCGAACGCATCCAGGTGCTCACCGGCGTGCATGCGACCACATACTACGGCACCAATGCCGGCGATGGGGTAATTCTGATACGAACCCGCACGGGTACATGACCGAGGGGCGCCCCACCTCGTGGCGGGACGCCCCTCTCGCCCGCGCGTAGCGGGCAGGCCAGAAGCCGGGGAAGTCAGCCCTGGCCGGCCAGGCTAGGCTTCGCGGTCCAGGCACAGCGACTGTCCTTCCAGCCCGGCCAGCGCCTCGTTCTCGTGTTCTTCGAACGGTATCGGGAAGTTCACGTCGCTGCCGTACGCGCCGCCCTTGAAGAAGCTGCCGGTCGGGAACACCTCGTCCTGCCGATATCCGTACTGGCGCACGAGCCGGCGCAGGTCGCCCAGGCGGTGTCCGGTCCCGAACAGCCACCTGGCGCGCTCCTCGAAGAGCATCCTGACCTGTCCGTCGCGGTCGCCGGGATCCGACAGGGCCGGCAGACCGACGCCTTCGCGCAGTGCATTCAGCGTGGTCAGCCACGGGCCGCCGTTGCTCAGCTCGACCTCGGCTTTGATGAGCTGAGCCTCGAGGCCGCTGCCGAGCACGACATCGGACTCCTCGGAGGTGTACTTGAGCTGGTGAAAGAGCGGGGTCTCCTGGTCGAAGCCCGGGCCTCCGCTGTCTTCCCACGGCACGCGCGCATCACCGTCTGAACGGAACGCCACGCCGTTCTCTCCCTCCGCGTCGGAAATCGACCAGCGACGCTGACGCTGGTTGAGTTCGAAGATGGCGTTGCGCTGCCCGAAGTCCCCGCCCTGCTTGCTTCGGACGTAGTATTCCCAGTCGGCGGGAATGGTGGCGGCCGCGCTCGCGGCGCCGGCGTAGTCGTCCATGTTGAGGCGGGTTCGCGCGATCCCGATCGCTGCCAGGTTCTTCTGGTTCGCGTCACCGCTCGCCGCCTGGTCCGCGGACCCGAAGGAAGCGAGCGCCGCGTCGTAGATCTCCTGCGTCGTCTGCCGATCGCCGTAGACGATGTCGCCCTCGTTGGGCGTGTCGCTGAAGGGGACGCCCGAACAGTAGTTCTCCGCAAAGAAGAGGTTGACGAACGCGTTCATGTTCCACATCTCGGCGATGCGGCTATCACCCGGCAGGAGTTCGGCCATCCGCTCGGCCGCGTTCTTGGTCCCCACCCGGGCCCGGTGGTAGGTCCTGTACTGGCCCAGAAGCGTCCCGTTGCGGTCATCCATCTCGCGCCGGTCCACTTCATTGCGTGTCGGGAAGGTGCCCGAGAGATGGAACTCGTCGGACATCATTCCCGAATAGACGACCTGTCCGCCGCCTCCGCTGGAATAGGCGCCCGCGAAGAGGCCGACGGCGCCGGCCCAGTACAGCTCGGCACCCTTCTCTCCCACCACGTCGTTGGGCGTCACGATATCGGGGTCGACCACGTTGAGAAGCTGGTCGGTGTCGCACGCTGCGAAACCTGTCGCCACCAGCATCACCAGGAATGGCCGAACCCTGTTATTCAAATGCTTCATTGGTCGGTCTCCCGTCAGAAGGTGAGGTTGAGGCGTGCGGTGTAGTAGCGGACCGGAGGCTGGGTCAGGAACTCGGAGATCCCGAAGTTGTCACCCGATCCGTTCCAGTTGATCTCGGGATCCATCCCCGTATAGTCCGTCCATACTCCCAGATTGCGTCCCGACAGGGTGAGCGATCCGCGCGACGCGCCGATCCGGCTCGTGATCATTTCCGGCAGAGTGTACCTGACCGAAACTTCGCGGAGCTTCCAGAAATCACCCCTCTCCATGTACCCCCACACCGTCTGGCTCGGATGCAGCAGGGAGGCCACGGCACGGGCCTGTTCATCGATCGGCGTACCCGGATCGATCAGTGCCTGGCAGAGCCGGAAGCGGCAGCGGAACCGTTCCGTGTTGTTGTAGGCGATGTAGTTGCCGCGATAGTCCAGGAGTCCGTAGACGTTGATGTTTTCCAGGATCTGGAAGTTCGAACTGATCGTCAGCTGGTTTTCCGGCTGGCCCGGGCCGATGTACTCGATCGTGTCACCGATCACGAGTTCGTCCGGAGTGAGGATGCCGTTGCCATCGGTGTCGCTCCAGCTCTGGATCGGACGGTCCCACTGGCCGCCCAGCGGGAATCCGGGTACGAAGCGGGTCTGTGAACCGATCGGCTCGGTGCCCTCGCCCAGGGAGAGAAGCTCGTTCTGATTGATCGAACCGGAGAAGGTCACGTCCCAGCCGAACTGGTCGACGTCCAGGATCTCGGCGGTCAGCGTGGCTTCGAAGCCGCGGTTCTGCACCTCCCCGATGTTGATCCACCGTGACGCGCTCGCGCCCAGCGACGGGGCCAGCGGCACGGTGATCAACGCCCCATCCGTTCGCTTGTCGTAGTAGGTGAACTCGAGCCCCGCGCGCCCACCGGCAACTTCGGCGTCGAAGCCGAGTTCGATTTCGCTGGACCGCTCGGGCTCCAGCAGGCTGTTTCCGATGTTGCCGATCGACACACCCGAACTCGTCTCGTCGCCCGGTGTCGTGATCGCCGTCGCCGACAGCGTCCGGATCGCGTCGTCCGATCCCGGCTGCAGACCGGACTTGCCCCAGGCACCCCGGAACCGGAGCTGGTCCAGGAACGCGATTTGCGGGAAGAACTCTTCCTCCGACGCGATCCAGGAGATGCTCGCCTTGGGGTAGAAGATGAGGTCGAAGTCCTGGCCGAAAGCGCTGTTGTCGTCGGCGCGGATGGCGCCGGTGACGAAGAGGCGGTCGTTCAGGCCGAACTGCTGGTCGACGAAGAGTCCGGCGGTCTTCTCGAAGGTGTGGAATTCGCTCGAGAAGGTCTCGGCCGCGAGACCGATCGAGGAACCGCCGTTCACGATGTCGATGCCCCAGGCGCTGGTACCCTGGAATTGATTCTCGAAGTACTGCACGCCCACGGTCGATCTGGAGGTGATCGATCCGGGCAGATCGAAGGATGCCGTGCTGCTCATGTCCAGGGTGTACTGCCACTGGTTCAGGTAATCGGTGTCCTTGCGCCCGAGATCACGGTCGCCCGGAACGCCGATGTCGCGCGCGAAGAAGGAGATGTCTCCGCGGTTGTAGTAGTCGACGCCTCCGGTGCCACGCACCGACAACCACTCGAACGGATCCCAGGTGACCGTGCTGCCTGCAGTGAGGCGGTTCGTGTCCTGGTAGAACGTCCGGCCGAAGAGCTGTGCCGGGCGCTGGAATCCCCAGGCCCGGTCCGGGTTCGATCCCCCGAAGAACGCACTCGGCAGAAAGCCGAACGAGTTGTTGTCATTCCCCATGTAGGCGAAGTGGCTGTCCAGATAGGACATCTGGAGCGCCAACGTGACCCGGTCGGCCACCTGACTGTTCAGGTTTATGCGAATGTTCTTGCGTTCGAGCTGGTTCGGGCGCTCCACCTCACTCGTTATCGGGACCCCGCGTGACTCCAGATCCTCGCGGTCCGGTTGAGGCAGGGAGTACGGTCCCACCTCTGTCTCAAGCTCCGCCGCGATGTAGTAGTTGATCCGCTCGGTACCGCCCGACAACGACAGGCCGAGCTGCCTGCGATTGCCGTCGTCGATCGGCGAGAGCGCGGGGTCGTGCAGGACCTGGTAGGATTCGACCGACGTCTGGTTGCAAAGTCCGTTGGCAACCTCGTTCAACCGGCATGCCCGCGCATACCGTCCTCCGGCCGCGTCGAGCCCCGCGAAGTTCAGCGGGTAGGTGTTCGGCTCCTGGATCACTCCGCCTTCGGTCCAGACGTTCCAGCGCGTGGCTCCCGGAAGTCCACGACGGGTCGTGATCCGGATCACGCCATTGGCGGCTTCGGTGCCGTACAGCGTGGCCGCCGACGGGCCCTTGACGATCTCGATCGACTCGATGTCCTCGGGGTTGAAGTCATCGAGACGGGAGGCTTCCTGGCCTCCGGCCCCAAGGCCGCTCATGCGGTTGTCGACCCGGATCCCGTCGACGTAGATGAGCGGCTCGTTGGACAGGGAAATCGAACTCGATCCCCGAATGCGGATCCTGGAACCCACACCCGAAGTGCCGGCGGAGCTGAACACCTGCACGCCGGCCGAGCGGCCCTGCAGAAGATCGGAGATGTTGTTGATCGGGGCCACGTCCCGAACCTCGGTCACGTCGATGTCCCCTACCGCGTTGCCCAGTTCCCGCTTGCGCTGCTGACCGGTGGCCGTGACAACGAGTTCGTCGAGGGCGAGGGCCGAGGCGGCGAGTTCGAAGTCCAACTCGGCGGTCCCGCCCCCGTCCACGGTGAACTCATGTGCCACGGGACCGTAGCCGATGAACGTCGCGCGCAACGTGTACGCGCCCGGAGGGATGTTGAGGATGAGGAAACGGCCTTCGGCAGTCGTCAGGCCGCCGAAGTTCGTACCCTCGATCTGCATCTGCGCACCGGCGAGAGGCGCCATTGTGGCGGCGTCTCGCACCGTGCCGCTTACTGAGGCGCGTTCCTGGGCACTCGCAGGCAAGGCGAGGGCCAGCAGCGCCAGAGCGGCTCCTGTCTTACGAAGTAGACTCATGTGTGACCTCCTGGTGGAGAATGAGTGAAAGGCGACACCTCTGGACGCCCAGGGGAAGGTTCGAACGGTTGGCGGGAAATGGGCTTCAGGAACTCGTACCCCGGAGTTTCTCGATCGTTACAGCCAGCCCGCTGCACCAACAAGCCCTCTTGCGGAAATCGTGGGAAGAGAATACCCGGCAGCACCACCCCGGCGCAAGAAATCTCCAGGTTGGCACCGGACGTCATGCACACATTGGTGTCCGGCTAGTCCGCTTCCCAGTCGGGAGGCTTGACCAGAACGCGCAGCTTGTTCTGGAGTCCTCTTGTAGCCAACAGCTTCGAGCCCAGGCGATGGATGCCGTGCAGAAACACCACAAACGGGTTGTTGGAATCGATGGGACGGTCGATCCCGTACCTGACCTTCTCCACCTCGGGTTCGAACGTTCCGAACATGCGGTCCCAGATGATCAGCATTCCGGCGTAGTTCCTGTCCCAGTACTGGCGATTCGAGCCGTGGTGCACCCGGTGGTGAGACGGTGTGTTGAAGAGGAACTCGATGGGGCGAGGGAGCTTGCGGATGGTCTCCGTGTGCAGAATCGCCTGGAACTGCTGCACGAGCACCTCTGACAGCAGCACGAGGATCGGGTGGTACCCGAGCATCACGATCGGGAAGGAAAACAGGAGAGGAAAGACCGCGTCGAGAGGCCCGAATCGATAGGCCACCGACATGTTGAAGTGCGGCGAACTGTGATGGACCGTGTGCGTCGCCCACCCGAGGCCGATTCGATGCATCAGCCGGTGGTCCCAGTAGTAGGTGAGATCGGCGAGCAGGACACAGGTCACGATCGTGACCCAGTTGAGCGCCAGGTGTGGCAGGCTGAATTCGGCATAGATCCAGAAGTACAGCTTGGTCACGAAAAGAATGCCGAGGGCATACTCGATGGCAACGAATGACACGAATGTGATGACGTTCGCCACGGAGTCGCCGATGACGTCGAAATCGAGGCGCTTGAGGAATCGGTAGCGAATCAGCTCGACGAAGAAAAACGGCACGATCACGTAGACCAGGCTCAGGTCGTTCAGGACATGGAACCACCCCAGGACCGTTTGCCAGTCGAGCGCCCTGGTGAGAGAGTCGATCATCGATTCCCTTCCTCGACGCGCGTCCAAATCTCGTCGCCGTCAAACCCCTGGTAGCTGTATCGCACGCGGAGCTCGTCCGCGGGCCCCAGTTGGATGATGCACTCCGCTTCGTAGCGAATCCCCTCGTATTCGACGCTGTACAGGCCCTCTCCCTTCGTCCCGTCCCAACTGCGCAGTTCGAGGACTAGCGAGTTGTCCGACTCGGATTGGCCGTTTTCATCGACGATTTCGACGAGGTAGCCCCTGAGGCCGTCCTCTTCCTCCCGGAGGTCGTATACGAGCGATCCGGCAAACCAGGGATCGTCGTATTCAACCCTCCACCGGCCTGCCAGGACGTGTCCGGCAATGCTTACACCGCGTCCCGCCCCTTCGAACTGGAAGCGGGTTTGCTCGGCCGCCTCGTCGAAGGCCTCGGCGCGGTCCCGGGAACTGGCCATGTGGGCCACGCCGACCAGGCCGAGGACAATGATCGCGGTTACGGCAAGTTGGACGGGAAAGCGTAGCCACTGCGTCCTATTCGCCATTCCTATACCTCAGCGCCTTTCTGCCTGAAATCCCGGTCATGATGGTCTCCCAGATGAGTTCCTGCGCCTGAAGCAGACCGACCGATCCCTTCGCGACCGCGGCGCCGGTGGCCCACAGCTGTCCGTCGATCAGGGCCACCACCCATGCAGTCGGCAGGTCGGGCCGTATGCTCCCCTCGCGCCTGGCGGCGGCAACCAGATCCGCCAACTCGGATAGCTGGCGATCGTAGGCTCCGGCGATCTCCTCATCTTCGGAGAGTTCGACCGCCGTCCCGAGAAAGCGGTAGTGCTCGCTGGCCCCGAGAACGGCGGTGACTACGGCCCTCAGCGCCTCGGTAGCCGTCGGAGCCGACGCCGCAGCCTCGCCCGCCACCTTGTCGGTGACGGCGATGGCATGCCGCGCCAACGTCTTGAGCAACTCTGCCCGGCTCTTGAACAGACGGAAAACGGTGGCCCGTCCCACCCGTGCTTCCGCCGCGATTTCGTCGACGGTCGCACCGGCATTGGCACAGAGCACGCGCCGGGCCGCTTCAAGGATGCGTTTTTCGGTGGTCGAGAGCATGTGATACGATAAAGTCTCAAATGAGATTAAGTTGTATCACATCGTGGAAGTAAAGTCAATTCAGGCCTCCCGGACCCTTGTCGGCGCTGGTCGGCGCGGCCGTGACTTCGATCCAGTCGATCAACCCTGCCCTCGGCGCGAGCGAGCGCTGCGGCTCATTTGCGCCTCGTAGTACGCCCGCAAAATGGCATTGATCCGGGTCTGGTATCCTCTGCCCTGGGCCTTCAGCCACGCCAGGACATCTCTGTCCAGGCGCACCGTTACCTGCTTCTTACCAGGCGGAACCACCACGCGTGCCGTGGCGAAGAACTCGGCGTCGAGCTCGGCGATGTCCGAGTAGTCGATGTCCTCATCCTTCATCCGATCAATCCGCCTCAAGTCGCTTTTCAAACGCCTTTCGCTCACGGCTGTTTGCCTTTCTCATCGAGATGATCCGAGTGTTCTCGCCGCGCGGCGTGTGGGCAATCCACCGCGGTGTCACCGCATGCCCACAAGCCCCTTCACCGCATCGGTGAGCCGCTCCGCGTCGTAGCCCAGACCGTCCTTGAAGACGAGCCGCACGTTGCGGATGTCGGACGCGTTGCTGCCGATGTCGCCTTCGATCACGATCAGATCCGCGAGTTTGCCCGCGGTCACCGTGCCGACATCGTCATCCATCCCGATCACCCTGGCGCCGTTGGCGCTCACGATCTGCACCGCGGTGGGCGCCTCGAAGCCCGCCTGCATGAGGAGTTCGAAGTTGCGCTGGTCGCCGTAGCCGGGAAGCGCGCCCCACGCGGGGTCGACGCCCGCCGCGAGCAGCCCGCCCGCCTCCACGAAGCGGCGTTCGAAGGCGAACATGTTGTGCAAAAGGTCGATCATCCATTCCGTGGTCCCCGACCGGATCACCCCTCGGCGCTCCATTTCGGCTTGAACGACGTGATCGGGGAGCGCTTCGAGATCCCTCGCCGTGAGATCCGGGACGGCCGGAGTCGCCTGCTCCGCGACGGCCAGGGTCGAGGTGATGGCCACACCCGCCTCGATGATCTCGTCGATCGTGACGTCCACGGCGGGGCTGTTGACGTCGAGCTCGGCCAGCGAAAACGCGAGGTTGGGACTGCATTTGTCGGGCTCGCGCGTTTCATCGAAGTCCGAGTTGGCCCAAAGGCTGTGCTCCAGGTTGTCGATGCCGAGCGCGGTGGCTTCGCGGAAGCTCACGGAGCACAGGTGGCCCATGACCTTCATCCCCTGCCTGTGGGCCTCGTCAATGATCGTGCCCAGCGCCTCCCGGGAGATCTGCGTGTAGACCTTGACCCACTCTGCGCCTTCCGCGGCCCAGTAGCGGACGTACCGGCGCGCCGACTCCTCGTCCCGGATCACGTACATGCCCAGGTCCCTGAGCCGCTCGTCCGGTCCGGGGCTGATGACGTAGGGCGCCGTGAGGACGATGCGGGGGCCGGGCGTCTCTCCGCGTTCGATCGAGCCCTTGAGCGAGATGTCCTGATACGGCGCCATGCTGCCGGTGGTCCGCACGGTCGTGACGCCGGCCCCCAGGTACAGGCGCGGCCCCGAGTACTGCATCTGCGCGACCCTCGGGGCGTTCTGGTAGTAGTACAGGTGATTGTGGAGGCCGACCATTCCGGGCATGACCGAGTGGCCCGCCAGGTCCAGGCGCTCCGCATCGGCGGGGATGTCGACGGAACCTGCCGCACCGACCGCTTCGATGCGGCTGCCGCGGATGAGGATGGCCTGGCCGACTTGCGCAGGTCCGCCGGTCCCGTCGAACAGGAGCACGTTTTCGAGCGCCACCACGGGCGCCGACACGCTCAGGTAGGACCGTACCTCGTCGGAAAGCGTGCTCCGGTCCTGGCCGCTCGCCTGACCGGGGTGAAGCGCGATCGCCGCGGCCGCGACCACCCATGTGCAGTTCCGCATTTGCCACTCCTTGCCTGGGGTCTCTGGTCACTTGCAGGGTAGAGGGGTGTGTTCAGTCCGTAAAGAGCATTGGAGCGAGCCATGATCCGGTTCCGGCGCCCCCTGGTCCCTTCCCTGCTGATGTTGGCGGGCCTTGCCCCATCGGCCTCCGCGCAGGTTGCCCCTGAACGGGAAGCCGCGTATCAGCGCTACCTCGACTTCGGTTCGCTGATCGAGGGCGGCCGCGTCACCCCCAACTGGATGCCCGACGGCAACAGTTTCTGGTATGCCGAGAGCGGGCCGCAGCGCACAGTCATTCACCGGGTCGACCCAACAACGGGCGTCGTCGAGGAATTGTTCGACACGGCCCGGCTGCGCGCTGCGCTCACGGACGCGCTGGGACACGAGCCCGCGGGCCTGGGCGTGCCGTTCCGTCAGCTGGCTTTCGTCGGCCCTTCATCCGTGCAGTTCACGGTCGAGGGGCAGACATTCGTGCTGGATCTGGACACGTACACGCTTGAGAGGCAGCGCACGCCATCCTCGCTGGGCCTGGTGTCATACCTGGTCAGCGAGGTCGAGCGCGTCACGCCCAGGACGTTCATTCGTGAAGTGTTCCAGGGACTGGGGCCGAGGCCCTTCCCCGAAAGCCTGTCACCCGACGGGCAGTGGTTCGTCGGACTGGACAATCACAACCTGACGCTGCGGGCCACGGTCGATGGCCGGGTCGTGCCCATTACGGACGATGGCAACGAATTCGAGCAGTGGGACGTGGAGACGACACTGTCGAATCCGTGGTCGCCGGACTCGCAGCGCCTGGTCGTGGCCAGGATCAGCTCGCACGGCATGCCCCGGATCCCGACCATCAAATGGCTGAAGCCGCTCGAAGAGGCCGAGTTCATTCCGACCATGCTCGCCGGCGGTGAACTCTACGACACTCGACTCCATATACTCGATCTGCACACGCGCACGCCGATGCCCGTGGAACAGGACACCACTGCGGATTACTACTACCGCGTGCTGACCTGGCTGCCGGATGGCTCGGAGGTCGTGTTCGCGCGCTACAGCAGGGTGATGGACCGGGTCGACATCCAGGCCGCCGACGCCCTTACCGGGGCGGTGCGCACCCTTGCGACAGATGTTTCCGAGACCTTCGTGACCCACCATCACGACTCGGTCTGGGGCTCGCGGACGGGCTTTTCGCTGCTGCCCGACGCCTCCGGGTTCATCCTGGTCTCGGAACGGGACAGCTGGCGGCACCTGTACCTTTACGACCTGGACGGAAACCTGGTCCGCCAGCTCACCGAGGGTGATTTCCCCGTCGAGGCGGTGGTCGGTGTCGATCAGGAGGGCGGGTGGGTGTACTTCACGGCGCAGACCGATCCGGAGCGGCCGTATGACCTGCACCTGAATCGGGTGACCCTGGACGGGACAGACCTGACGCAGCTCACCGAGGGCGAGGGGCGACACAACGTGGCCATGGCGCCTTCGAACGGGTACTTCGTGGACACCTATTCGTCGGTCGACACCCCGCCCCGCTCCGTGCTGCGCCGCGCCGACGGCGAGCTGGTGTTGACGCTGTCGGAAGCGGACATGGGCCGGCTGGAGGAAGTGGGCTGGACGCCGCCGCGCGAAGTCGTGGTGAAGGCGGCGGACGGGGAGACGGACCTGTGGGTGACGATGTACCTCCCCTACGACTTCGATCCTTCGCGACGCTACCCGGTGGTCGAATACATCTACGGCGGTCCTCAGACAACCACGCGGCCGATGGACTTCGGGGGCGAGCAGTTTCCCGGCCTCGGGAGCGACTTCGCGCGGATCGGCAACTTCAACCGCGCCCTGGCCAACCTGGGGTTCGTGGTCGTGGTTCTCGATGCCCGCGGGACGCCCGGGCGTTCGAAGGCTTTCCACGACGTGATCGTCGGGAACTGGGGCAAGCCCGTTGTCGACGACCATGCCGCGGCGATCCGCCAGCTGATCGACCGCTTCGACTTCCTCGACGGCGACCGCGTGGCGATCATGGGCGCGTCGTGGGGCGGGTACTATTCGACCCGCGCCATCCTGCAGGCGCCGGATCTCTACAAGGTGTGCATCAGCGAGGTCCCCGGGTACGACATGTACGCGTTCCACCTCTACGAGCCGTACCTCGGCCTGCCCCAGGAGAACCATGCACACTACGAGGCGGCCAATGTCTTCCAGATGGCGCCCGGTCTGAAGGGACAGCTACTGCTGACCGGCGGAATCAACGACACGGGCACCCAGGCGGACCTCTTCCAGATGTCGGAGGTGCTCGTCCGGGCCGGAATCCAGCACGACATGATGGTCTACGCCAACACGGGGCATGGGGCGTTCGGACAGACCGGCGAATACAACATGGAGCTGAAGAAGAACTACCTGGTGAAGCACTTGTTGAATGCTCCCGTCCCGGGAGTCGATCGTTAGACGGCCCTTCGGGCGAGGGCACGACCCTTTCGCGGCTGGCAAATACTAAACATACTGGTTTAGTATTCCGATCCGTGGTTCATGGTCTCAGTCGCCTCCCGGTGGCGCCGGGAGTTGAATGACCACGGCTCGGGGAACGTCGAACTCGTCCAGCCGGCGAAGTAACACCAAGTCGTCCCGCGCATCCAGCAGGGTATCCTCGCCGTCCATTCTGACCGTGAAGAGCAGGGTGAATTCAAGCGGTCGTCGCAACACCTCGAAAAGGAGTTGCGATGGAGGCGAGCAGACGGCGACGGTCGGATCGAGCTCTACGTCCACGGATGCGGTCACCAGGCCGCCCGCCGGTGGGGCGTCGGGAGCATCGGGAGAGGTTCTGGAAGGAGGTCGCTCGGGGTCTGTCGAGCGAGGAGGCTGCCGCGGCCGCCGGTGTGTCGCAGGCTGTCGGGACGCGCTGGTTCCGCGAATGTGGTGGCATGTCACCGCTCAAGCATGGTCCCCGGTCGCGGCGCTATCTCACGTTCGTCGAGCGAGAAGAGATCGCCATTCTTCGAGCCCGTGGTCGTGGCGTACGCGAGATCGCCCGGCAGTTGGGCCGCTCGCCCTCGACAATCTCGCGAGAGCTGCGGCGGAACGCAGCGACACGAGGAGGGAATCTCGAGTATCGAGCTACCACCGCTCAATGGCACGCGGAGCGGCGAGCGAAGCGTCCCAAGGCTGCGAAGCTCGCGACGAACGGCAAATTAAGGCAGTATGTACAGGATCGCCTTGGTGGCCTGATCCGGACTCCAGATGGCACGGTCGTGCCGGGGCCGAATGTGCGCTGGATCGGACGGCGTCGCGGTCGCCGACAGGACCGGCGGTGGGCGGTCTCGTGGAGTCCCGAGCAGATCGCCAACAGGCTGCGGGTCGACTTCCCCGACGATGAGTCAATGCGTATATCCCACGAAGCCATCTACCAGGCGCTCTACATCCAGGGCCGTGGCGCGTTGCGCCGGGAGCTGACAGCGTGCCTTCGAACTGGACGCGCGCTACGGGTGCCTCGAGCTCGCACCCGCGGACGGGGCAAGACGTTCGTTCACCCTGGGATCATGCTCAGCGAGCGACCCGCCGAGGCAGACGACCGCGCCGTTCCCGGGCACTGGGAAGGCGACCTGATCCTGGGGCTGGGCAGTTCGGCGATCGGGACGCTGGTCGAGCGGGCCTCTCGGTTCACGATGCTGCTCCACCTCCCCCGCTCTGACAAACACGGCGAGACCAGGACCAAAAACGGTCCAGCGTTGGCTGGGCACGGTGCCGAAGCCGTCCGGGACGCGATCGCTTCGTCGATCACCACCCTGCCCGAACAACTCCGACGGTCTCTGACATGGGACCAGGGAGCCGAGATGGCTCAGCACGCGCGGCTGCGCATCGATACTGGGTTGGCCGTCTACTTCTGTGATCCGCGGAGCCCCTGGCAGCGCGGCACGAACGAAAACACCAACGGTCTGCTGAGACAGTACTTTCCGAAGGGCACTGACCTCAGCAGACATACCGCTGACGATCTGGCTGCTGTCGCAGCTGCACTCAACAGCCGTCCCCGAAAGACGCTCGGTTGGAGAACCCCGGCGGAAGCTATGGAAGATCTCCTATCATCAACGAGCCAGACCTGAACCGTGCGTTGAATGCTCCACAGCTTTGGGGAGGCCGGCCGGCCTCCCCAAAGCTGCCCGCGCCCTTCTGTTCTTCTGTATGCCGAGATACCCGGTGCCTCACTCTTGGACTCCGGATGGTTGTCCAGAAATCGGGGGCACTATACACTCTCGACTCCGTCGCCCTCGGCAGCCTAATGTCGAGCAAGACCGGAGGCGCAAGAAAACCCCTCAACACAGTACTGTTGCGACGACCGCTTGAACCTAGCCAGTTCCTGCCGGTCGATGTCCCACACCCGCCAGGTCACGCTGTCCTGATCGGGGAGTTGGTAGTCCCTGACCCAAAGCTGCTCGTCGAAGTCGGTCAGCAGGGCGTCGATGGCGGGGGCGACTTCGTTGATCGGCCAGTCGTCAAGATCCGGGTCCCACTCCGTGGATTCCTCAAAATCTCCCGGCTCAAACGGAATCGAACCGGACGCGGCGGCCCTCTGCATCCTCGCGGCGAACTCTCGCCAACGCGCCACGAGCACCTGACGGCCCACCGTCCTGGCGTTTGGTACCGGCACACCCGCCGGCATGGGGATCTGCGCAACCTCTCGACCGCTCCAGTCCAGGACGGCAATCGCTCTCCGGTCGGTCTCTGCGATGATGAGGTGGTTTTCGGTCGCGGCTTCATGGGTCTGATGTCCGAACACCACGGCGCCGCTTCGTTTCGACCCGAAATAGGCCTCATTCCCCTGGGCCTGCGTGAAGATCTCAAGCTCGCCGTCGTCCAGCACGGTAACGTACGTGGCTGGATTCCAGGTTCGCCCTTCGTAGTCCCGGCCCATTGCCGAGATGCCGTCACGGAACAGGATGCGGCCGTCAGGATGGACGGCCACCGGATACGCTCCGAAAAAGTCCCCGAATTCCGCGTCAAGAACGCTTCGTGAGCGCAGAAACTCACCGTCGTGAGAGATCAACGACACGCGACGACGAGGCACGTCCGATACCAGGATCCCGCCCGGCACGCGTTTCGCGCGCCCGATATGGCGGAATTCCCTTGGTCCCTCCCCCTCCCTCCCGACCACCCGAGTCCCCCCGGACGGAAGGTCGATCAAGTGAATCTCGCTGCGTTCCACCAGGGCGAGACCGCTGCCCGGAAGGAAGAGGCCGGCTAGAACAGAGCTCAGTTGGACGAGGTCCGGATGCTCCGACGAGTCGAAGGCGGACTGGCCCGTGGGGCGCAAAGCGGCGAGAAGTTCCGCTGATGGGCCGCCGTCCTCCCCGTTCCCGCAACCCCCGAACGGAATGAGCACGGTGATCCCGATCGGGACAATGCGTCGAGTTCCGACACTGAATACTTGTGTTAAGTGTTGGCAAAGGCGCACCAGAGGCACGAAAAACGTTTCAGCTGAAACGCGCTCGCACTCTCCGACACTAAACATTTTAGTTAACTATCTGGATTCCCCACGCGCCGGCGGGAACATAATGGCACTGGAACCCGGAAAACGCGCCCCGAGTTCCGTCAGAATCACCTCCGCCTCCTCCACCGTCACCCGGCTGGCTTCCGACGACCAGAACCCGTTGACCTCCTCATACCCGAACCCCGCTTCCCGGATGTCGCTCACCCCCGCCCGGAACCCCTCCGCATCCCAGTCATCCCTGCCCCCCGGCCGGACCCGCGTCGACGCGATCGCCTCGTCCAGCCCGTCTGCCGGAATCTCCCCCTCGACACCGACGAACATCCTGAACATCGCGGCGTAGGTCACGCCCCGGACGTACGACACCTTCCACGCCCACTCGGCCGTCGCCGGCGTCAGGTCCACATCCGGCGTCTCGGCCATGAGCCAGTCTTCGACGAAGTCGGTAATCATCCCACCCTCCGGCGACGCGTCCGGCAGACTCCACTGGTTGTGCGCCACCATCAGCGTCACCCCCAGCTCCGGCCATCCGTACCCCTCCGTCCGCCAACCGAACATGTGGCCCCCGGCGTGCGCGAACGACATGCTACGCGCCCCGTGATTCCGCAGCCGCCACACCAGGCCGACCTGGATCCCCGGGCTGAATTCCTCTTCATACTGCGGCGTCAGCATCTCGCCGACGGTCCCGGCCTCGAGCACCCGGTAGCCGTCGTACTCGCCCCCGTTCATCATGGCCGTCAGCAGCCGGATGTGATCGGCCGGCTTCGCCACCACACCCCCCGCCGGATAGTGGCTGAAGTACAGCGGCACGCTCGGAACCCACGCCGAACCCATGCGCGCATAGCCCGTGCTCATGTTCTCCCAGATGTCCGGCCGCACGTAGTCCTCGTGCTGCGCGGGCGGATACTGCGACGACTCCATCCGCAGCGGGTCCATGATGTGTCGCTGCACGTAGTCCGAAAACGAAAGCCCCCCCGGGTTGGCGGTCTGCACAATGAGCCCCAGCGTCGCGATGCCGGGGTTGGAGTAGTTGAATTGAGCGCCGACCTTGCCGATCCAGAACGGCGTTGTCCCCCCAAGCAGCGGGCTTGTGTCGCTGGCGTAGCTTGCCCTGAGTGCCTCTTCGAGCGGCACGGGCTTGTCCCATACTCCCTTGGCCCCGCCGCCGGAAAGCCCGGAACGATGCGTGAGCAGGTCGTGGACGGTGACGTCGCGGTCACCGAGCGGGTTGTGCACCTCGAACGGCAGGTGCCGGCTGATCGGGTCGTCCAGCGCGATCACGCCCCGGTCGACCAGGTGCATGATCGCCGTGGCCGTATACGTCTTCCCCAGCGAGCCCGAGTGGTACACGGTCTCGGGCGTCATCGGCTTGCCCGCCGCGACATCGGCCCATCCGAAGCCGGCCTCCCAGATGAGCTCGCCCCGGTAGCCCATGGCGAGGTTGAGCCCGGGGGTTCCGTGCGCGCGCATGGCGTGTAACACAAAGTCGCGTGTGGCGTCGATGAGCCGACTCTCGAAGGGGCGGTCCGCGTAGACGGTTTCGGTGATGGGGATGCCGGGGTCGGCGGGGGAGGCGCTTTGCGGCGATTCGCATGCTGCCAGGGCCGCCATCGGTGCGAAGAGCACCAGAAGGCGCGCGGCGGGGAACGTCACGAAGCGGCCGCCGAGGGATCGACGGTTACGGATACGAGAGCGGGTTCGGAGATTCATAATCACTTCCGTGAACGAGTGGCCGATGCGGAGATGATACGCATGGCAGCCCACCGGTGACACCCGCGCCGCCCCCAGGCCTGCCCGGTTGCCGGACCCGCATCGTTCCCACACCCGCGCGGATCTCCCGCCCCGTGCTACTCAGGCGATTGCGGGCCGCAGCACCTCCAGGACCCGCGGAGTCGCATCTTCCAGAAGTCGTCTCTTGTACCCGTCGCCGCCCGGATCATCCGGGTAGTGCAGGCTGGACCCGGCTGCAAGCAGCACCTCGACCAGTTCCACATATGCGTTCTGGCGCGCCTCGGCCCCGCCGGAAAAGCGGGAGCCGTGGACGGCCCAATGCAGCGGCGAGGATTCGTGGACATCCTCGAAGATGTCGAGCGGCGCGCCCGCATCGATCAGCAGGCGGGCGTTGGCGGGCTGGCCGAACCAAGCCGCCTGGTGCAGCGGCGTCCCGGCGTCGAGACCCCTCGCGGTCAGGTCTGCCCTGGCCTCGATCAGGAACGCCACGGGCTCCCGGTCGTTGCGGCCCGCGACATCCGCCAGCAGGCGGTCCTCCTCCGGGTTGCCGGTTCGGGCTACGCCGGGGTGCGCTTCGAGGATCGCGCGCGCTTCGTCGAGGCGTCCGTTCACCACCGCCACTGCGAATCGGTCGGCTTCGTTCAGTTCGGTGTCGGCTCCGCGATGTACGAGCAGGGCCGCGACATCGTCGAACCCGCGCCGGACGGCGTGTGCGTATGCGGTCTTGCCACCCGCCGTGCGCGCATCGATGTCGGCGCCGTGAGCAAGGAGAATGTCGACAGCCCGGGCACGGCGACGGCGCGTGGCCGTGTGAAGCGGGGTCTCGCGGTGCGGCTCGTCACGCCGGTTCGGGTCGGCGCCCTGGTCTAGCATGCGACGGAGTACCGAGTCGCCGTCGGCGCCGTAGAGGCAGTCCAGGAATTCGTGAAGGGTCATGGAGTGTCTGCGGCGGGAATGCGGGCGCTTGATCGCAGCCATCCGGCCGGCGAGCTTGACGACCAGCCTCGCGCATCGCCACACCGTCCCGCAAGGAGTGCACCCCATGCGCATCCTGCCCGCTACCGCCCTGCGCAAGCTCGCCGCCCCGCGCACGCTCATGCTCCCCGCGTTCGCCGCCGTCGGCCTGGCGATCAACCCCGGCCATGCCGCCCACGCCCAGCAGGACCGGTCCGGCACAATGGCGGGCCGCTCCACCGTCTACGCTCCAGGCGGGGTCGTCGCCAGCAGCCAGCCCCTCGCCACCGGCGCCGGACTCGCCGTCCTGCAACGCGGCGGCAACGCAATCGACGCCGCCGTAACCACGGCCGCCATGCTGAACGTGGTCGAGCCCATGATGACCGGCGTCGGCGGCGACATGTTCGCGATTGTCTGGCTGGCGGACGAGCAGCACATGGTAGGGCTGAACGCGAGCGGCCGCGCCGGCGCGCTCATGACCCGGGAGGCACTGGTGACCCGCGGTCACGAGAGCATGCCTCGCTCCGGCGCCGAAGCCATCACCGTGCCCGGCGCGCTGGCCGGCTGGCAGACGCTGCTCGACAATTACGGCACGATCTCGCTCGCCGACGCGCTCGAACCGGCAATCCGGATGGCCGAGCATGGATTCCCCGCAAGCCCCGTGATCGTCGATTTCTGGGTGGGGGCCGAGGAGATGCTCGCACGGGACGAGGGCGCCAGGGACACGTTCCTCATCGACGGC
Source organism: Longimicrobiales bacterium (assembly GCA_965211905.1). Taxonomy (GTDB): domain Bacteria; phylum Gemmatimonadota; class Gemmatimonadetes; order Longimicrobiales; family Gaopeijiaceae; genus Bin94. The sequence continues at coordinate 1,661,614 of CBDBTX010000003.1, read as the reverse complement.
AAGCGGGCTCCCCGCGCTGGCGAATGGTTCAGCAACCCCGACTTCGCGCGCACGCTGCGCCTCATCGCAAAAGGCGGGCCGGACGTGCTCTACGGCGGAGAGCTGGGCGAAGCGATCGTCGAGCGCGTCGCGGAATTGGGCGGATTCCTCACGATGGATGACCTGCGGTCGCACAGCGTGGACTGGGTCGACCCTATCTCCGTCCCGTATCGGGGCTACCGCCTCCATGAACTGCCGCCCAACGGCCAGGGGATCGCCGCCCTTGAAATGCTGAGACTCCTGGAGCCGTTCGACCTGAAGGCCATGGGCCACAACTCGGTGGCGTACCTGCACCACCTCATCGAAGCCAAGAAGCTCGCGTACGCCGACCTGGAGCACTTCGTCGGCGACCCCGGCAACATGAGAGTCACGCCGGACGATCTGTTGAGCGACGAGTTCATCGATGCGCGGCGTGCGCTGTTCGATCCCGAGCGCGCCATCGAGCGCGCCGATCCCGGCACGGCAATCACCGCGAGCGAGACGACGTACTTCACCGTCGCCGACCGCCATGGCAACATGGTGTCGTTCATCAACAGCATCGCGAGCGCGTTCGGGTCGGGCGTGGTGGTGCCGGGGACCGGGTTCGCGCTTCAGAACCGCGGCGTCGGGTTTTCGCTCGATCCCGATCGGGCAAACGCGGTGGCGCCGGGGCGGCGGCCGTTTCATACGATCATCCCGGCCTTCGTCACGAAGACCGCGGCCGATGGCCGTGAGGAGCCGTGGATGAGCTACGGGGTGATGGGGGGCGCGATGCAGCCCCAAGGGCACGTCCAGGTACTGATCAATCTCGTCGACTTCGGCATGGACCTGCAGCGGGCCCTCGATGCGGCGCGCTTCAATCACCTGTCCGGGAACCGCGTGGCGATCGAGCCCGTCGTGCCACTCGAGGTGCGGCGGCAGCTGGAGGCGATGGGGCACGTGCTCGCCGATCCCGAGGGTGTGTTCTTCGGCGGCGCACAGGCGGTCATGAGACTGGAGCGCGGTTGGGCCGCCGCCTCGGAGCCACGGATGGACGGGATGGCAGCGGGGCACTGAGGTGGAGAACGACGGCTCTACGGCCCGCGGTTTTGACCCCGACACCGCACCCGATCTCTCGAAGGACGGCTGGCCGGAGAAGTTCGCCAAGGCGCCTGTACGCCGGGGCCGTCCTCCAAAAGCGCGACCGAGGGTATCGACCACTATCCGGTTGTCCCAAGGGGTCATCGACCATTTTCGCGCCGGAGGCCGGGGCTGGCAGACGCGGATCGACCACGCCCTGCGGGATTGGATCAAGCAGCACGACAGTGCTTGAGGGGATCCGGGTCCTATCCGTCAGACCAGCACGCCTACCGGCAGCCTCCCCGCGTCCTCCGGTTAAGGAAGTCGTACTCGGTCTCGTCGGCGCCCACCCCCGCGGGTGCCCCCGCGGCCACCAGTATTTCGACGACCGACCCGTACTTTAGCGCCCTGGCCTGGTCGAGGACCGTAAAGCCCTCGGCGGTCGTTATGGCGAGGTCCGCACCGGCGTCGACAAGCAGCTGGACCTTCTCCAGCGTCGCCTGCTCGTGCTCCGCCGAGCAGACGCGCTCATAGACCCACGGCCTTCCCGCGTTGCTCATGCCGAGGGCCGCCATGAGGGTGGTGGTGACTTCAAGCTGCCTGGCCGCAAAGATCCCCGAAGTCAGGGCGCCGTCGCTTCCGGCGAAATACTCGCTGCGGTGCACGAAGCGCGGGTCCGCACCGTGCGCCAGAAGGCTCCGGAGGATGCCGGCGGTCCCGTATCGGGCGGCCAGCCATACCGGCCGGGCGCCGATCCAGCCGTTGTGGAAGTAGAAGGCCTGGTTGGACCCGCGCTGGTGGGGCGTGAAAGCGGCGATCGGGAGCGTGACGTCGGCTCCGTGCTCCAGGAGCAGGTCCACCGAACGCTGATCGTGGCGCAGGATCGACGCGTGCAGTGCCGCGAACCTGTCGGATCCGGCGTCGGGGTCGGCTCCGGCTTCCAGCAGGAACGCGATGAGCTCCCCGTACCGGCCGGGGCGAAAGCCCTCGCGGCCGCCCATCGTGTAGGGACCCCCTGACGAGAAGGCCGGCTCGGCCACAAGCGTGCGGAAGTTCGAATAGGCGGCCATGGCCAGCGCGCTGACCCCGAAACCCGACCTGTCGTTCACGTCGGCGCCTGCGGCCACCAGGTGCCTCGCCGATTCCGCGTCGCCGACCCGCGCCGCAAACATCAGGGCCGTGTTGCCGCCGTGTTCGAACCACCCCTGGTTCTGGATGTGCGTGTGGGGCTCGTGCGCCTTCAGTTCGACGGTCACAACCGTCCGGGCGTGCACATCCGCCCCATGATCCAGCAGGACCTTCACCACGTCCGGCGAGCGATTCAGCACCGCCCACATCAGCGCAGTCTGGTCGCGCGGTCCGATAGCGTTCGGATCCGCCCCGTCGTCGAGAAGCAGTGCGGCAACCCGCGCGGCGCCCGCCCGCGCGGCGGCCATGAGCGGGGTTTCGCCATGGCGCAACGCGCGATTCGGGTCCGCGTCCGCATCCAGGAGCAACTCCGTCACGGCCTCGCTGCCGTTCTCGCCCGCGGCCCACAGGGGCGTCGCGCCCAGATCGTTGGCCCGGTCCACATCGGCCCCGGCAGCGATCAGCATTGCCACACTTTCCGGCAGATCCCGGTGGCTGGCCCACAGCAGCGCCGTCGAACCGTCGCCGCCCGCGGCGTTCACGTCCGCGCCCTGCTCCACCAGGGTGCGGAGCGTGGCCTCGTCGCCGGTCTTCGCGGCCTCCACCAGCGGGGGATCGCCCGCAGCCGCGAGAGCCACCGCAAGTGCCAGGGGCAGCGTCATCCGATCCCCTCTCCCTTCAACAGGAGCCGCATGTGTTCCTGGGCCTCGTAGAGACCGCCCTCTCCCTCGTGCCACGTAACGCGCCCGTCTCCGTTCGCGTCCACACCGTTCCGGAGCCGGAAACCCAGGGTATTCAGTTCGTCGGACAGCCGGTCGGCCTCCTCTGCCGATTCCGTCGTCCGGATGTGCTCGGTGATCTCCAGCATCCTCAGGGCGCGCGCAACGGTGTTCCGCATGCAGCGCACCACGTGTCTCGCGTGCGCGCGCAGATTATCTGTCGCGTCGGGAGCGTCGGCGGCCATTCGGACATGCGCAATGGTCTGCCGGGACGCTTCCACGAGCCCGAAGCCCAGGCCGGGGCCGCCATCCACCCGGGTGGGGTCCAGGGCGTGCAGGACGTTGCCGGCATGCGTCTTCATGGCCCCAAGATCGCCGGGGCGCTGCTGCCCGCCCGCCGCGAACGACGCGTACTCCGCCGCGGTGCCCGCCTCGCCCAGGGCCTGCCGCAGGAATCCCAGCTCGGCCACCGAAGCCGCCTCGGGATTGACCACCTGCAGAATGTGGGTGTGAGCGCCCTCCTGTGCCCCGACCGAGGCAGCAGAAACGCTCAGGATGGCGGCCACTACCCCGGGCACCATGGCAACCGGCCTGGTCACGGGTCCCCGACCTTGCGGTATTTCCTCAGATACCAGACTTCGGAAGCGTCATCCCAGAACTGGCTGTCGGAAGGCGCGGGGGTCGCGGCGTACACGGTCCCCCGTCCGTCCACCGCGACCCAGTGAATGGCCTTCGTATCCTCGATGGTCCCCAGGAGCTCGCCGTCGCTCGCCCGGGCGATCCAGATCCTGGCGTTCACGAGGTCGGCCACGTGGAGCCGGTCGTTGTCGTCGATCGCAAGACCGTACGGCGAGCCCAGATGGTCCCATACCTCGAGGAGGTTGCCGTCCAGGTCGAAGATCTGGATGCGCGCGTTCTCACGGTCACCCACGAGCACCCGGTTCCGCGCGTCGACCACGATGGTGTGCGGAAGGTCGAACTGTCCCGGCCCGGTGCCGGGCTCGCCCCATGCCGTGACGAACTCCCCGTTGCGGTCGTACTTCACCACCCGGCTGTTCCCGTAGCCGTCGGAGATGAACCACTCCCCGTCGGGGCCGAAGGCGATGTCCGTGGGACGATTGAAGCGACCCGGCATCTCGCCGGCCACCCCGTAGTCTCCCAGGGTCATGAGGAGTTCCCGGCCGTCGCGGCTCCACTTCTTGACCTGGTGCCCCTGTCCGTCGACGGTCCAGATCGCCCCGTCGGGCCCGACGCGGATGCCGTGCGCCCACTGAGCGAAGTCCTGATCCCACTCCTCCAGCAGGTTTCCGTCGGCATCGAGTTTCAACACATCGTTGGCGCCCCGGCGGAAGGCGTAGACGTTGCCGTCGTCATCGACGTCCACTGCCGTGACGGTCCCCATGTCCTCGTGGGCGCCCCCCCAACCTTCCACCAGCTCGTAGCCCATGGCCGGCGCGGCCGCACGATCCCCATCCGCAGCCGGCTGGCAAGCCGAGGCAACCGCGACCACCAGCCCTCCCACCGCCGTCCGGGTCACCACGCTCCTCATCAGTGATCGTCCGCCAGGTGGTCGTGCAACACCTTGTGGTCCTCGTGTCGCTTTTCACGGCGGATTCCGCTGGCGTGCGCACGGGCGCTCTGCCGCGCGCGCTTCCTCGAATGCTCGGAACTGACCGTGTGCAGGGAAATCAGCTTCTCCAGGTCTTCGCTGTGGCAGGCGGGGCATCGGGGCGGACGGGACGAGCGCAGGACCAGACACTCGAACTGCTGGCCACAGTCCCGGCATCGATACTCGAAGATCGGCATCGGTCAGCCACAGCCTCGCCGGCGGCTCAGAGCTCGCCGAGGGTGTCGATGGGAAGCCGCCCCGTGCTGCCGCCGACCTTGTCCATCGGCATGTCCATCTTGTCCATGAGCGTGGCCAGCAGGTTCGCGTGCGTGGGTCCGCCTTCGTACCTGATGTGCTGTCCACCGTTCAGCTTGCCGTTGGCGCCGCCGAAGACGACCAGCGGGATGTTGTCGCCCGCATGACGCTGGCTGTTGGAGATCCCCGATCCGTACAGCCCGGTGATCGAGTCGAGCAGCGAGCCGTCCCCGTCCGGCGTCCGGCTCAGCTTGGCCAGGTGGCGCGTGAAGAGCTCCACGTGGTACCGGTTGATCTTCGCCACGTACTTCACCAGGTCGGGCCGGTTCCCGTGGTGCGACAGCGGGTGCCATGCCTCCGGCACGCCGATCTGCGGATACGGCCGCGCGTTCACTTCGCGCCCGATCATCATCGTCGACACCCTGGTGATGTCCGCCTGGTAGGCCAGGATCTGCATGTCGAGCAGCAGCTCCAGATGATCCTCCAGCGTCTCCGGGATGCCCTGGGGCTGCTCCATGTTGGGCAGGTCCACGTCCAGTTGCTCCTCCGCGATCACGATCCGCCGCTCCACGTCCCGCACCGCTTCGGTATACTGCTCGACGCTGCGCTGGTCCTCGGGACCCAGCTCGCGCCGCAGCGCCCGCAACTTGTCGTTGACCGAATCCAGCAGACTCTTCTGCTGGTGCAGACGCCGCTCTCGCGGCTCGCGATCGGTCGTTCCGGTATCGCCGAAGAGCCGCTCGAAGACGGTCCGCGGATGGTTTTCCATCGGTAGCGGCTGCGTCGGGGTCCGCCAGGAGATCGTGTGCGTGTAGGCGCAGTTCAGGATGGCGCAGGTTCCAGCGTTGGGCGGGCCGTCCAGAGACAGCTCCAGCGATCCCAGCTGCGTCTCCCTGCCCCACTGGCGCGCCAGCATCTGGTCGATCGACTCCGCGGCGATGATGTCGGTGTTGTCGACCGCGTCGATATCGCCGAGCGACCGTCCCACCATGCCGGTCAGGAAGCTGGTGGGACCGCCGGCGTGGTTGAAGTTCCACGACGCGTTCACGCCGGTCGGGATGATGATCCTGTTTCTGAAGGGCTCCAGCGGCCCCAGGATTTCGGAGAGCGTGAAGTCCCGGCCCGCGCCGGCCGGGGTCCAGTAGGGCATGGACTGACCGTTGGGCGTGTAGTAGGCGAGGAACCTGTGGGGAGACTTGCGCCTGGGGCCACTGACGGCCGTCAGACGGGCCGGCGTCATCGCCTGCAGGAACGGCAGCATCAGCGCCGCCCCGGCGCCGCGCAGGACGGTGCGCCGCGAGATGTGCCTACCGGTGATCAGGTCCATTTCTTCCCCCTCCGGATTCACGATTCGGCAGGCCTGGCGGCCCGGTCGTCGGCGCGGCGGGCGCGCTCATCCTCATCAGGAACTGCGGACTTTCCACAATCCCCTGGATGATGGACGACCAGGTGTAGTCTTCCGCCTCCGCGTCGCGCATGATCGTGCGGATCGTCGGCTGGTCATAGTACTCCACATCTCGCCCCAGCGCATACTGCATGAGCTTGATCGTCACGGTGCGGACGAACTGCTCCCTGTTCTCCAGCAGGAGACCGCGGAGACCCGCCAGCCCCCGGATCTCCTGGTCGGTCTCCGGCCACAGACCGGTGTCGTCGATCGCGTTGCCGAGTTCGTCGATGAGGCGGCGGCCACCCGCGGCGTCGTAGGCCTCCAATGCGAAGCCCAGGGGATCGATCGTCCGATGACAGCTGGCGCAGGTCGGATCCGTGCGGTGGCTGGCGAGCCGCTCCCGGATGGTCGGCTGTCGCGCGTTCCCATCCTCCCCGGGTGGTTCCAGACTCGTGTCGAGACCGGGCGGGGGCGGCGGCACGTGACGGCCCAGGATGTTCTCCAGAATCCACTTGCCCCGAAGCACCGGAGTGGTCCGCTCAGGGTACGAGGTGACCGTGAGGATGCTGGCGTGGCCCAGAAGACCGCCCCGCTTCTCCAGATCGGGAAGCTGCACCCGTCGGAAGTGACTCCCGGCGACGCGGGGGAGGTCGTAGTGGTCGGCCAGCCGCTCGTTCACGAAGGTGTAGTCGGCGTTCAGAAGCTCCAGCACACTCCGGTCTTCACGGATGTTGTAGTCGAGGAAGAGCCTGGTCTCCTCTTCCATGGCCTCGCGAAGGTTGTGACTGTACTCCAGGTAGATGTCGTCCTGCAGAAGCCGGTCGTCCAGTTCGCGCAGCTTCAGCCACTGGCTGGCGAAGTCGTCCACGAGGGTCTCGCGGGCTCGAGGGCCGTTCAGCATTCGCCGGGTCTGCTCCCTCAGGACCGTGGGGTCGGTGAGCCGACCCGCCTCGGCCTCCATGAGGAGCGCCTCGTCCGGAATGCTGCTCCACAGGAAGAAGGAAAGCCGGAACGCGATCTCCAGGTCGCTGAGAGGATAGGGACTCCGCCCGTTGTCGGCTTCGGGTGACCCACCCGGTTCGCGGTAGACGCGCAGCAGAAAGTCCGGATCCACGAAGATGCGCTCCAGTCCCAGCTGGATCCCGTGGTCGAAGCTCCCGCCCTCCTCCTTGCCCATGCGGTAGAAGCGCATGAGGACCTCTACGTCCTCGCGGGTCACCGGCCGGCGGTAGGCGCGCCGTGCCATTGCCGTCAGGATCTCCGTCGCGCAAGCCTCGTCGACGCGGGTGGACGCGGGCTCGCAGACGAAGATCGTCTCCCGGCTCCCGGTGTTGTCGGCCACCGCCGTCTCGCCGAAGGGGCCGTCGATCTCCACGCCGAGCACGCCCGACAAACCGAAGTGCTCGTTGTTGAAATAGTCGATCTGGCCGCGCGTCTGGACCGGAACCTGCGGGAGGAGGTACTCCTCGCCGTAGCCCAGATCCCTGGCATAGGAAAGGCCGACGATTCGGCTCCCCGCTTCGACGCGCACGGTGGCTGCGAGAGGCGCTTCGGCGCCGAACTTCGCGTAGTCCTCCCACTCGGGAGACCCGGGCCAGCCCGGACCGCCACCCGCCCCGGCATAGCTGTTGGCCACGGGCCGATGCTGCAGCCCCTCCCCGCCGAACGCGAGCGTGGCCGCCAGGGCTCCGTCGATGCGGATTTCGAGCTCCTGCCTCCACGCCAGCCCGCGGGCATAACCCGCGTAGTTCTTCTGAAGACGGACCCGGATCCGGTACTCGCCGTCCACCGGGAACGTGTGACGGATCGCCATGCCGCCACGTGAGCCGAGAGGCAGATCGTCGCTCATCCTCACGTTCTGGCGCTTCGCGTCGTCGGCGGCGTAGCGGGACGAGCCCGCTCCTGCCGGCGGCAACCCGACAGCCAGCCGGGTGACCATCCGGGCCACCGACAGGTACCGCTCCATGTGCAGCGGCGAGATGCTGAGCGCGTCCGCCACGTTGTCGAACCCGCCGCCCATGGTCTCGTCGCCGGGCAAGGCGTCTATGACATCGACCTCCAGTCCCAGCAGGTCGTTCACGGCGTTGTTGTACTCGGTCCGGTTCAGGCGGTGCACCGCGTTGACGCGGCCCACGTTCGGACTCCCCGCCCACGCGGCGTCCAACTCCGACTCGAGCCAACCCGCCACCGCGTCGTAGGTCTGTCGACCGGGCCGTCGCACCCCGCCCGGCGGCATGGCCCCCGCGCGCAGCTTGCCTACCACCTTCTCCCAGACCTGCGGGTGGACCGCCGGGTTCGCGGCGTCGTATTGGTCCAGCTCCAGGGATGCCGTGCGACGCACCTCGTTGTGGCACCGCACACAGTACCCGTCGACCATGGCCTGGGCTTCGGCACCCGTGGCCATGGGCGGGGCGTTTTTCACGGGCGCTTGGGCCATCCGAAGAGCCGCGTTCGCCGCCGACTCGCCTTCGCCCCTCGCCGACGGGGACGGGAGCGTCGAGCACGACAGAAGCAGCAGCCCGCCAAGGGTCAATCCTGGCGCCCAGGCTCTCGCGAAGGTCAGTTGACCTCGTGTCCCACAGAATTGGCGCGTGACCAACGGGCCCGCGTCCCTCCGCTTTTTCGGAGCCATCGCACCCCCGTTGAACGCCTTGTATCCGCCGCCGGATACCAACATTCTAGGCTACCGGCCCCACGGTCACAAATCAATTTGAGGCGAATCGATGTCCAGGACACCACCGCGCAAAGGCGCAGGACACCGTTCGGGGGCGAAGGTCGACAACCTTCTGCACGCCGTCCTCTGCCCCAGGTGTTCGGCTGACCTCGACCTCGGCGCGCCGACGCTCCGATGCCGCAGGTGCGGACAGGTCTACCCCCGGCTGGGCTGCATTCCCGTGCTCCTCTCCCAGCCGCTCGCCTACCTCGCGTCGTGCCGGCGTCAATTGGACCGGCTGGAGGGACAGGTGGAGCGAACCGTCCGGGACATCCGGGAGCAGCTTCAGGCCGCCGACGTTCTGCCACTCACCCGGAAGCGTTGCGAGACCACGATTGACGCGATCGCCGGGCAGTTGGCGGATGTTCGTGCCATCCTCGAGCCAGGACTCCCCGCGGTACCCCGGCCCGAGACCCGGCCGCCGCGCGGCACCCCGGCCCGGGCCGAGGCAGCGCCCGCCACGCTGCATCACCTGCCGTACCTCTACCGGGACTGGGGTTGGCCGTCGGAACCAGACGGCGAAAACGAGAGGGCCCTGTCCATGGTGGAGGAGATGCTGGGAGACGCCGGACCGGGGCGTATGCTCGTCATGGGCGCTGGCGCGTGCCGGCTCGCCTACGACATCCACCAACGCCACCCGGATTCGGAGATCATGGTGATGGATCTGGACCCGGTCCTCTTTGCGACGGCCCACGCGGTGACCCATGGCGAGTCCCTGACCATCCGCGAGGCCAATCTCGAGATGGGCGACATGACCCAGGCGGTGAAGGAGTGGTCGTTGGCGGCGCCGCAGGGCCCGGTTGACGATGCCCGATTCCACTTCGTGATCGCGGATGCCGTCGACCCACCACTCGACGCCGGGGGCTTCGACACGGTGCTGACCCCGTGGTTCATCGATCAGGGACCCGAAGACGTCCGCGACCTGATCGGCACGCTCCATCGGCTGCTCAGGCCGGACGGGCGCTGGGTGAACCTGGGTCCCCTCAAGTACGACCTGGACGTTGCCGTCTCGCGCCGCTTCACCAGGGCGGAACTGTTCGACCTCGCCGAGCGGGCGGGGTTCCGCGTGGGGCCGTCGAAGACCGCGACCGTGCCCTATCTGGTCTCCAGGCTGAACGGCCGAGGTAAGGTGGAGTGGGTGCTGGCGTTCTCGGCCACCCGGCTCGAAGCGCCGGAGACCGGCTCACGCGCGGACACCGGTCCGCCGCCCTGGCTGGTCTTTCGACATCTGCCCATTCCGACGTTCGAGGGCCAGGCGCTGTTCTGGTCCGAAGCCTCCATGATCCGTATGGTGGTCTCGTCCATCGACGGCCGCCGCACGCTGGACGACATCGCCCGCCGGGTGGCCGAGCGGGCGGACCAGCCGGATATCTCCATGAGCCAGGTCCGGACTGCGGTGCGGCAGTGTCTGCAGCGTGTCCACCCTGACTGCGCACACAATACTAAACAATAATGTTAAGTATACTGAGTCGGCACGCGCTTGCCTCCGCGCTCTTGAGCCTGCTGGCGGTCGCAGGCACCGCGCAGGCCCAGGACGGAACGGACGGTTCCGGTCGGGCGGGAAGCTACATCGGCGCATTCGCAGGACCGGGCTCACTGGACGTCCGCATGACCGACATCGACGGCTTTACAGGGTCGAACGGCATCCCCGGCCAGATACTCGAATACGACGACACCGGACTCGTCGCCGGTGTGATGGCAGGACGGTACTTCCGCCTGCGGCGGGTCCAGCTCCTGATCGAGGCGGACGGCACGTTCGTCGGTCTTCCGGCGATTGCAGAACAAGTGGATCCGGTCGGACTGGACGAAACGGTGGCGGCGGAGCTGCATTGGGTTGGGACGGCGCGCATCGGCGTTCGGAGGTCCCTCGGTCGCGTCGGCGTGTTCGTCGCCGGCGGCGTGTCGGTCGCCGGAGTCTCCAACTCGTTCACCGATCTCGATCCGGGAATGGACGGTGGCATGCAGTTGGACCCCGACGATTCCTTCGGCGAGCGGCCGACGCTGGTCGGGTGGGTCGCCGGGGTCGGCATCGAGATGCCGGTGGCCGGCGCTTGGGCCCTCCGATTCGAAGGCCTTCACAAGGACTTCGGTGAGATCGTCCACCAGGCGGAGAACCGGCTTGGCGTCAACGCCGGCGTCTGCGGACCGAGCGGGCTCCCAAGCCCTTGCCGCTACGACTTCGACCAGCGTTTCGCTCTCCTCCGTCTGGGCCTCGTTCGCCGTCTTGGCCGATGATCGTCGCACTCGGGCGCCCGCCCGACCCGCCGTGCACCGCCAATCACCACTCCCGGTCCGCCGCCTCCCGCACGAGCGCCGCCACGTCTCGCTCCAGCAGATACCCGCCAGCCACCAGTTCCCGGCAGACGCGCTCGACCTGAGACACGTACGCTTCGTGCGTGGGGTACCGGTCCTGCACCGACCTGCGCGGGTCCCCCAGGCTCGACCGCTCCCTCTCGGTTTGAGGGAACGCCAGGTACGACCCCATCCACCGCGTGAGCATACCGCTGGCTCCCCAAGAAGCGTCCCGCAGGTTCCAGCCGGTCCAAGTCGCCAGCGGCACCGCCACATGCGGCAGCCGGATCCCCGCCATCTCATTGCCGTCCGCGTCGACCATGGGAACCAGCGTCCGGAATGCCGGCCCGGTCCTCGGCGGCACGTGGTCGGCAATCCCCTCGGTGTACCAGCGGGCACCGGGATCCAGACGCAACGGCCGATAGAAGTCCTCGGGCGCCAATGCTCCGGGGACGCTGGGCCAACCTGCCCGGAACGCCGCCAGGTCCACCAGCGTCCCGTCGTCGATGCGGGGATATCGGCTCTCTGGCGGTTCGACCCCGTCGGCGACCCACCGATCGAGCGCTACCAGAAGCGCCCGGAGCACGGGCCGTGTGCTGGCGCGGTTCACCGGACTCTGATGGACGCCGCCGGTCATCGAATTGTGCGCGGTACCCGAGATCATGTAGATGCGCACCGAGGGGTCGAGTTCAGCGTCGACCGTACCCTCGACATCCGTGTGCAGCAGCGACGCGGCCCGCGACCAGTACTCGGTCGACGTCTGCGTGAAGAAGATCGCCGGGACGTGACCGCTCGCGCGCGCCCGGTCGAGCATCGACCCGCCGGCTCCGGTCACCGGATCCTCCTGATGGACGGAGTTGAAGGGGAAGAAATCCGACGGATAGAGCATCTCTTCGTGGTGGCTTCCGTGGCGCGTGGTCTGGCCGAAGCGATGGTTGAAGATGCCCTTCCCCGCGCCCGCGACGTGGGGCATGATGGCGTCCAACACGAATCGTCCCTGCAGGTCCGCGTTGAACCCTTCGTAGACGAAGTGATGCAGGAATCGACCCGACTGAGATCCTCCGTAGCCGTAGGCATGATCGACCGCACCGGCGAGCGGGTTGGCCCGCGGTCCGTCCTGGTCGGACCCATAGCGGAAGAACGAGATGACATCGCGCGTGGCCGCCAGTCCCAGCCCCGTGACCCTGGGGTCTTGCCCTTCGTAGACGAGATCGTACAGCCACCCCGGCTCGAATCCTTCCTCCAGATGGACCCGGTTGGGGTCCGGTACGACCACCCCGTTCTCCACGCGCCCGAAGCTCCATTCGTCTCGCGGAATCTCCACCCCCTTCGCGTCGCGGTGCGGCCGCTTCGTCAACGTCGCATTGTCGTTGTTCAGTGAGACGGACGGATAGGGCCGCGAACTTCCCCAGTCGAAGGGTAGGCTGTGGTATCTGCGCCGCGCCGCGTCGCTGTTCGGTTCCAGTACGTTGGCGACATACAGCCCGTAGACGGTCGACTCCATCTCGGCGTAGATGCGCCCGACGATCGCGCTTCCGTCGGCGTGGCGCGCGACCGGCACCCCGATCTGCAACCGGTCGTTGCCTCCCTGCACGTCCCCGCTCCACCCGCTCCACAGGATCGCGTAGCCCTCTTCCATCAGGAACCCGTCGCCGGCATCCTCGAGCGTGGTCGGATCGTTGCCGGCCCCTCCGTTGAACGACCCGAGCGCGACCTTGTTGCCGCGGTTGGCCACGTCATAGAGCAACCGGCCATTGCCACGCCCGGGATCCACGGGTTTGAGCAGGAAGAAGTCGGTCCAGACCTCGACGCGTCCGCGGTCGCTCGTGGGTGCGAGCCCAAGGTCGCTCACGCGTGCGTTGGCCGGATCGTTCGGGTCGACCTCGATATGGAGCCTGCCGACGATTTTTTCGTACGGGCCGGTGTCGCCGAACGCGTGCCCGCCGGCGAAGGGAGCGCGCTCCTCGACGTCCACGCGCACGACCTGCCCTTCGAGCGCGGGCGTGATGGCGGCAAGGGCGGCGACGGCGGCGACGGCGGGCGTGGCTACGCGGAGCGCCGTGGTGACTTGGATGGATCGCATTATTCCTCCTCGCGTCCGGTCACGTACACATGCATATCGGGGACTCGCACCGGATCCTGCAGCCTGAGCCGCCACGGGATGGCACCGCTCACGCCACCGGGCGGGAGCACGCCTTCGGTGCCCAGCGCGTCGTCGTACACGAACCGCGCCCCGTTGCCGCGAACGCCGTTTTCGGCGTTGAGGACCTCGGGGGCCAGCTCGGACAGCACGTCCCCCATGCCACTTCCGAACTTGCGGATCTCCACCTCGATCGGTCCCACGATCGGAGCGGCCGACTTGTTCCGCAACCGGATCCAGAGTGTGAGTTCGCCGGTCTCCGCATTGTAGCGCCCAGGGTCGGCTACCAGTTCGATCCGGTCGGTGACGTCGGCCGGCTCCCCGGCAGGCGGTGGTGGCGGTGCCGGAGCCTCGTTCTCGACTCGCACACGGGCGGTGTACACCTGGTAGGTGCCCGACCGCGCATCGGCCCAGACGGGGTGGAAGTGGCCGTCGACCGACGCCGTGAGTCCCATGTAGTCCCCGCCGTTGACCCAGCGCGAGGCCGCCGACAGCAGCGCGACGCGCAGTTCCCCCTCCGGTCCCCCGAAGGTGGTCGGGCTGGGTAGCAGGTTCCCCGAGCCGAGCGGTCTGGAGAGCGCCCCCGACACGCGATGCGGCTCGGTGAACGTCGCACCCCCGTCGAGGGACGCGGCAAAGTACTGGTGGAACGCGAATTCGGACGGGGCGTCCCGCGTGTCGTACCAGGTCACCCCGAGGACCCCGTCGCTGTTGACGGCAACGGCAGCCTGGAATTGCTGGGCGCCCTCGGCCCCGCGCGGCGCCACCGGTTTTGGATCGCGCCAGGTTGAGCCGCGGTCGTCGGACCACGAGATCACGACGCGCGGGGGACCCTCCGCGTAGTCGGGCCACACCGCGTACACCCGGTCCCGAAAACGCTCGCTCGTGTCGACGGCATACATTACCCATGAGCCGCCCATGAACCGGGGGGTGCGTTCCCGCGCCTCGCGCAACTCGTTGCCGGTCATCTTCACGGGCCCTGCCTTCGGCTCGGAAAACGTCACCCCGCCGTCTTCCGAAACGACTGTCCAGATGCGCGACCCGGTCCAGGCGGCCGTCTGTTCCGGCGTGAACGGAAAGTCCACAAACGGGACCATGATGCCGCCATCGTGGAAGACAAGCATCGGATCGACGTTGAGCCCGCGCTCCCCCGCCCCGTCGATGAATTTCACGGGTCCGATCCAGCTCCGTCCGTCGTCCTACGAGCGGAACACGCCCAGGCTGTATTCGATGCCGCCGTACAGAACGCTCATGTAGAGACGGCCGGCAAAGGGACCCGTCGTCCGATCGGCCACGAGCATGGGATGGTCGTAGGACGCGCCCAGGTTGTAGACGCCCGACCAGGTCTGCCCTTCGTCCTCGGACCTGTACGAGTGGAGGAAGGCCCGCGTCCGTCCGGTCTCGTCGGGCCCCGTCGCGAGCGTGGCGAAGATCGCGGTTCCCGCCGCGGTGAAGGCGACCTGCGGATCGCCGCCGCCCGTCTCCTTCTGCTCGGGGAAGCTGATATCGTCCCACACAAGGCCACCGTCACGACTGACGTAGGCCTTGGTGGCGGGACCGCCGTCGGGGCGCGTAAACGTGATGACGCCAGCCACCAGGTTCTGCGGGTTGCGCGGGTTGGCTGCCGCCATCACCTCGACATGCGGACGGTCTCCGTCACGGCTGACGAGGTAGTCAGGGCTGATGACGATGCGGGGGCCGGTTTTCGATTGCTGGGCGCCCGCGGTCATGGCCGTCACGCCAGCGACCGTCGCCAGGAGCGCGGTCAAGAGCAGGACCGGCAGCCGGCGTGCCATGGATAACGGAGCCACTCGCCTCAACTCCGTCGGTTTACGCGGTGGACATGCACCGTTTCCACGCCCAATTCGTCTCGGCGGATCCCGACCACCGCCGCGCCCGTGATCTGCGTGACCGCGAGGCCCTCCGGAACCTCGACCGATCCGCCGTAGCGGCCGTCGGTCGTAAACACCCACCACTCGCCCCCGCTGGTGCCGGGCCCGGCAAGACTGGCCCCAAGCGCAAAGGCATGCTGCAAGAGTTCGTAGGGTTGGACCCACAGGTAGCCGTCCGGATCCGGAAGGAAATCCCAGAACACCGACACTTGCGTGGGAACGGGTGCGGCCTCGAGTCTCTCGCGACTGAAGAAGCCCTGATCCGCCACATCCCGTGACAGCGCGGCTTCGGTCACCTGTTCCAGGGCGGCATCGCCCGAGATCGATTCAGCCAGCTCCCACGCGATCTCGCCGGTCGCCGCTCCCGGAGAATGCACACGGCGGATGGATGGCATCTCGGTGTCTCCAAGAAAGACCTGAGTCCCGTCCGACGCGTACACAGCCCGCGGGGACACAGGGTGCGGGCTGCCCCCCGCCGCGTAGTAGCGCGCGAAGCCCTTGAGGGAGCCGAGTTCACCCAGGTGCGCGCCGTCGCGGTCAAAGTGATGAATAACGATCCCGTCCCGTTCGCCGTACCCCCCAGCCACGACGCCACCCAGCGCCCAGCCCCCCGCCAACGGGCCGACTGCGACACTCATGTCGGGATACTCGCCACTCGCAATCCCGACGACTTCCACCGTACCATCCGGGAGAAAGCGGCTGATCCGCCGCAGACGGCTGTCGAACGCCTCGATCGTGTCTCCACGCGGCCACGCAGCCGACAGATACCTGAACTCGCCGGGGCCTTCGCCTTCGCCACCCAGGCGCCCGACAAACTCCCCATCCCGGCCGAATACTCGGATATCGCTGCTCCCGCCCAGCGGCACGACCAGCCGCCCGTCGGGCAGAACAAACGGCGTCACGACCCGATCGAACTCCTGGAGCGTATCGCCGGTGACAACGCCCACACTGAGAACAGCTTCGGCTTCTATCGTCGGCGGCGCTCCCGCGCTCGGGTCCACGGCGAGACCGGCATCAAGCACGGCGTCGCATGCGGTGAGCGCGACCAGCGCACCGAGTGTCAATGGGAGCAGCTTCATCGGACCTCCCTCCGTGTTGCCATCATTCTCACCGCGTCGGCCACGGGATCTCCACCGTTGTGGCCCGGCCCGGGATTTCGAGATTGCCGCTGTCGTCCACCGCGCGGCGCAGAACCGACACCGCGCCCGCGTCCGGGTCGGGCCTCCACAGATAGCTCCAGGATGAGCGCCCCTCTGCCGGGTGCCAGGTCACGCCACCATCCACCGACACCTCAACCGCCGCGACCACGCCGCCGCCCGTGTCCACGGCCGATCCGGTAAGGAACACATCCACGCTGCTGCCGTCCCGCACGATCGACACCGTGTCGATCGACGACGTCGGCGCGACATCGTCCGACGAAGCCGTCGCCGCTGCAAGTCCCGCCTCGAGCGTCGCCGGTTGCACCCCCATGTCCGCGAACAGGTTCACGGTCGCCTGCTGCAGCACCCGGTCCGGACCGTGAGGGTCCATGCCCACCCGCGTGTCGCTGCCGTTCTGCCTCTCGGGCGGCACGCCGGTCTCGGTGTCGTGGTGCGCATCGAGCCCCCACGACCACTGCAGCGTCCCCGCGCCGAACACCAGCGCCCCGCTCTCGTGCCGGTACATCACCGCGTGATGCGTCGCCGATCCCGTCTCGCACCCCCGCCCCGGATGCACGCAGTACAGCACGTTGTCGAAGGTGCTCGCCGCCACGCGGAACAGCCCCGGCGGCCGGAACCCGTTGTCGATGTCCGAGTCCCATTCGTGGCCCAGGATCCCCTTGATCGACACGTAGCGCTCGCCGGGACGCAGCCGCGCCACCTCTGTATTCCGCCAAAAGCGCAGCCCCGCGAACGCCGCGTCCACGACGATCGGGTCGTTCCGCCAGGCGTTCACCGTAAAGAGCGTCCCCGTCAGCGCGTTCTCGGGCCACGCGCCCTCGGCGTTGATCGCGCGATGATCCCGGAACTCGCCCGTCCACTCCACCGGATCGAGGCGCCGGTGGTCCTGCGAATCCTTGTATGTCACGAGTGTTCGGTATGGCCGGCCCAAGCCGTCGATGCTCGTCTCCCAGCGCACCTTCCAGTAGACCTCGTTGGAGCTGAAGAAGGCGAGGTGCACGCCCGCGGCCCGCGCAGCTTCAACGTTTCGCCGCTGCCGCCCGGTCCAGTACTCGTCGTGCCCGACCGAGAGAAAGACCTTGTGCTCCAGCAGCTCCTCGCCGCGCCGGTCCGTATCGATCCCCGACGAATAGCTCACGTCGTAGCCGTTCCGCTCCAGCCAGCGCACCATCGGGTATTCGGAATTGAAGGGCATGTTGACCGCCCGGTAGTGCCGCGTCTCGAAGGGCCGGTTGTAGCTGACCTTCGGAGCACGCGGTTCCCCGCCGTGCAACCGCAGCCGCTCCGGGTGGAGCCGCCCGTAAACGCTGTGGCCACCGTAGCGGTTGTACGCCTGCCAGGTCAGGTCCGACGTCTGGAAGAGCAGATCCGACGCACCGTCGTCGTCCCGCACGACGAAGTAGACGTGGCTCGCGCGGGGCTCACGCAGCGCGTTGCGCATGACCGCGCGGAAACCGTCGGCCTCCCACAGGGAATCCCGCCCCGTCGGCGGCAGCGGCGTGGGCCCGAACCGGTCGTTCTTGACCCACCCCTCGACCGGATCCTCTCGCACCAGTCGCGCGAAGTAGATCCCGGAAGTCGCGTCCTCCGGCGCGCTCCACGACGCCGACACCGCCCAGTTGCCGCAGTCGACGAGCGGCGCGGGCCAGGTGTCCATCCCGCCCCCCTCGGCCAGCACCGGAATTGGACCCCGCAGGCACTCGGGCTGCGCCTGGGGAAGCTTCGCCGAAGGCTCGAACGAGTCCACCCTACGCGCACCCATGCCCCCATAGTAGCCCATGCGATAGATGTCGACCCGGTAGTCGTCGGAGTCCGTGTCGACCTTGAACTCGATCGTCTCCCCCTGCGCGATCGCGATGTCGGTCCCGAAGCCCTGGATGCTCGGATCGCCGTACCCGTTGATGTCCCACTCGGTCGCCGGATGCCCATCGAGGCAGTTCTCCGCGACGATCTCGTTGGCGGGCCTGGCGCACGCGTACGCGGTCATGAACTCCTCCAGGCCGCAGCCCGCGGCTAGCGTGACAAGCGGGAAGAGCAGGAGGGAGAAGAGAGGGCGGCGTCGCGAGCGTGGCAGAATCAATGCGAGGTCTCCGGAGGAATGGTACCGGGTCGGGAGGAGGTGTGCCGCATCCGGCCACGGCACCGCGCAATCCGTGCGGGAGGCCATCGCACGGTTCTCGAGGCGTCCGCTGTTGCACAAGGGCAAGTGTCGGGGTCGAAACCGCGTTTCGTCAATAGTAAACATTTATGTTAAGTATCACGCACGCGGGCGGGCGCGCTCCCGCAAGAGTGCATTGACGGGCGTCAGCCCACACCGCTAGGGTCACCGCCCACCATCCGCTGCACCGCTCACGGGGATGGCCGCCCCTCCGTCCGAGAGTCTGGGAGAACACAATGCGCAATCATCCAAGGTGCCTCTTCTTCGCAATCCCTGGCGTCATCGCGACAGTGGCCCTGGCCGGCTGTGGCGAAGATCCCGCCCAGGGACTGGGCAACGCCGATGAAGTGGCGCGTCCGGCATCTTCCACGGCAGCCGCACAGGAGTCCTCTCCGCAGCGCATGGCAGAGGCCGCCCGCGACTTCCTCGCCGCCCTCTCATCCCAGCAACTCGAGGCCGCTGCTTTCCCCTTTGACGCCGACGCGGAGCGAACGCGCTGGAGCAACCTGCCGGCTTCGATGGTGGAGCGAAGCGGGGCGCGCCTGGGCGATCTCGGCGACGAGCAGAGGCGGCGCCTTCACGACCTGCTGCGCGCATCGACAAGCAGCCAGGGGTACCAGAAGATCGCCGGTGCGATCCGGCTGGACGAAGTGCTGCACGAGGAGGCGTCAGCCGCCGTTGCTGCTGGAGAGCGTCGCTTGCCCGAGCGGCTGCTGGAGAGCTGGACCGCGGCCAACTACTGGGTCTCCTTCTTCGGGCAGCCCGGCGATTCGAACTGGGGCTGGCTGATCAATGGCCACCACATGGCGGCCAGCTTCACCGTGGTCGGCGACCGGATCGCGTTCACGCCGCTCTTTCTCGGCGCCGAGCCCCACGAGATCGAGCGCGGGCTCGAGGCCGGCTGGCGGGTCCTCGCCAACGAGGGACAACGGGGCTGGCGGCTGGTGCAGGCTCTCGACGAGGGCCAGCGGGCGATCGCGGTTCTGGGCGACGACATTCCTGGCGACGTGCTGACCGGGCCCGGGCGGAAGGGGAGTCTGAGCGAGTTCTCGGGGATCCCCGCCTCCGCGCTTACCGAGGCTCAGCGAGGGCTGCTGTGGGAGCTGGTGGAAGAGTTCGCCGCCAACGCGGACCACGGTGCTGCCGACGCCCAGTTGGCCAGGATCCGGGCGGACGGGCCGGCCGCGCTGCACTTCGCCTGGATCGGCCCCACGGACGACCGGGCGGCACGCTACTACTACCGGGTCCACGGTCCCTCGGTGCTGATCGAGTACATCGTGGAGGAGGGCGTCGGAGGGAACCCGGCGAACCATGTGCACAGTATCATGCGGGATCCCGGCAACGACTACGGCGAGGACTGGCTCGGCAAGCACTACGAGGAGCACCACGAACGGCGGTAGTCCCCGGGCCGACTCTGACAACCGTATCCTGCCACGTCCGCCAACAACCACGTCGGGATCGCCACGCAGAAGCCCGAGCTGCGGGCACGGCTGCAGGTGCACGGCCTCCGCGCAGCGGCGCTTCAGCAGCTCACGCAGCGATGGTTGTTCTTCGCCCCCAGGCGTTCGAGCAGCGCGACCGTCTCTACGAACGGCTGAATCCGCTGCACGGGCCCGTTCGCCATGTCCACCGTGGTCTGGCCGCTGCGGGCCACGCCGGTGACGTCGGCGCCCTTCTCGACCAGGTAAAGGATCATCTCGTTGTCGCCGCGAGCGGCTGCGTGGTGTACCGGGCTGTAGCCGTTGAGGTCGCGGGCGTTGACGTCGGCCCCGAGCTCTTCGACCAGGAACCTCATGGTGGGCATCCAGCCGTCGGGCGCGTGACGGTGGGAATTGCCGGCGAAGCCCTGGCCGTAGCCGACGCCTGCGGCCGCGTGGATGGGATAGACCGCGGGGCCACCGATCGGCACGGGGGGCAGGCCGGAATGGTCGGTGTCGTCGCGTGGGCCGAAGCTGCGCCGGGGCACCCTGATGGTCGGAAGGTGGGGGTCGGCGCCGTATTCGAGGAGCAGCTTCATCGCGGGGACATCGGTCGCGTGGGTTGCGCGCCAGAAGGCAGTTGCGCCGGTGCGGTCCACGCCGAGCAGATCCCGGTTGTAGGTGGTGAACCAGAGAGTGCGGTTGAGGCGGGCGTCGACGTCGGCGCCGGCTTCCAGCAGGGCGCGCATCAGCTCCAGGTAGCCGGTCTCCTGCTGCTCGTATTCGAGCGGTTGGGGATGCCGGGCCTTGGGCGCCCAGTGCATGTTCAGGACGGCGTAGAGAGGGGTGGCCCCGGCGTCGCTTGCGCGATTGGGGTCGGCACCGCGCTGGAGGAGGTCGGCAACGAGATCGAAATAGCCGTTGATGGCGGCCATCAGCATCGGCGTGGTGTTGTCCGCCGCGCTCGGCATGTCGATGGCGACGCCGTGGTCGAGAAGAGCCATCACGGTGGCTGTCTGGCCCTCGCGGGCCGCGAGATGGATCGCCGAGAGGCCGCCGTGCTTGCCGACGAGGTCGGCGTAGTTCAGGGGGATGGGTTCGCCGGTCTGGCGCCGCGCTTCGAGCGCCTCCTGGGCGGCCTGCCGGGCCTGCTCTTCGCGCGAGGTGAGCGGGGCGGTCGACCCC
The DNA here is from genome assembly GCA_965211905.1 of Longimicrobiales bacterium. Taxonomy (GTDB): domain Bacteria; phylum Gemmatimonadota; class Gemmatimonadetes; order Longimicrobiales; family Gaopeijiaceae; genus Bin94. Next base: position 1,640,481 of record CBDBTX010000003.1, on the reverse strand, counting down.
TGGGGCGAGCGGCCCGCCACGCCCGACTCGACCGGGTAGCTCAGGACGTCCGCGCCGCCCCGCAGCGCCGCGATCTCCGTACGCCGCCGCCGCTCCGAAAAGCGGTCGAGGATGTCGCGCTCGACGAGGTCCATGACCCGGGCGGTGATGGTCGCGTCGGCCCCGGCCTCGAGAAGTGCCACCACCGCGTTCGTGCGCCCGAGCGCGGCCGCGAACATCAGCGGCGTCTGTCCCCATTCGGGCTCCATCGCGTCGACCTGCGCACCATGGTCCAGCAGCGCGGTGACGGCGCGCACATCGCCCGACGCGGCTGCGAAGTGCAGCGGTGTCGCTCCCGTCTCGGTCACCGCCCCCACATCCGCCCCCGCCTCGGCCAGGATCGCGACGACCTCGCCGCTGCCCTCCCTGCCAGCGACGTGGAGGGGCGTATGGGCACCGATGCGCGTAGCCGTTTCCGGATCGGCACCGGCGCCGATGAGCAGCCTGGCGATTTCCGCGTTGCCGTGCAGCGCCGCCCAGTGCAGCCCGGTCATGCCATCGCCACGGGGCGCATTCACGTCGGCGCCTTCCGCCAGCAGGGCACGCACGGCCGCGACATCGTCCCGCATGGCCGCGTCGGCGACCGGGGAGTCGATGCGCGGATCGCCGGCCAGACCGGCCAGCGCAGTCAGGAGAACAACTCCCAGCCAGTCCACACGCAACATCCTCATATCGACAGCGGGAACACCCCGGTGCTGTCGCCGAAGCTCTTCATGTCTTCCATCCCCAGCTTGTGCATCAGGCTGAGCATGACGTTGGCCATTGGCGTGCTGGCGTCGGCGCGGAGGTGCAGATCGCCGTCCATGCGGCCGTTGGCGCCCCCGACCACGAAGAGTGGGCAGCGCTTGTGGTTGTGCACGTTCGAGTCGCCCATCGGCGAGCCGTACACGACCATCGTCTTGTCGAGGAGGCTGCCGTCACCCTCCTGGATGCCGGCCAGCCGGTCCAGGAAGTAGGGGACCAGTCCCACGTGATAGCGGTTGATCTCGGCGAATTCGAGCACGGCGTCGGGCCTGCCGCCGTGGTGTGACGACGGATGGAAGCCCTTGTCGACACCGCTCTCCGGGTAGACGCGGCTCGAGGCGTCCCGGCCCATCTTGAACGAGAAGATGCCTGTCACGTCCGCCTGGAAGGCCAGCGCCTGAAGGTCGAACATCAGTTTGACGTGCTCGTCGAAGGAATCGGGCACGCCCGCGGGTGCACCGGGCAGCTCGCGCTGCTCGCCGCTCTCGTTCCTGGCCACCACACGCTCGATGCGCCGCTCGATCTCGCGGATGTCGTTCAGGTAGCGGTCCACGCGGCGGCCGTCGACCGGATCCAGCTCGCGCTTCAGCGCGTTAACCTCGCCAACGATGAAGTCGAGGATGCTGGCGCTGGCCCGCCGCCGTGCCGCCCGCGCCTCGGCGGTGCCGCCCGCGCCGAAGAGTTGGTCGAATGCGACGCGCGGGTCCCGCACCATGGGGAGGGGCTGGTCAGGGGCCGCCCACGAAATGGTGTCGGTGTACACGCAGGCGTAGCCGTACGCGCATCCGCCAGCCTGATCCACATTCTCAATGCAGAGCTGCATGGAAGGGATCGGCGTGTCCTGGCCGAAACGCTGGGCGTAGAGCTGGTCGATCGAGGTGCCGACCCAGACATCCGAGCTTTCGGTCTGCTTGGGGTGGGATTGGGTCAGGAAGGTCGCGCTGGAGCGGAAGTGGTCGCCGCCGATCTCCTTGGGCTTGCGCGCCTCGGCTCCCTCCACGTCGGTGTCGCTGACGATCGTCAGGTAGTCGCGGTACGGTTCCAGCGCACTCAGGACGCTGGGCCCAAAGTCGAATCCGCGGCCCGTTTCGGGAGGCGACCACAGGTGCTGGCTGGCGCCCCACGCGTTGCTCCCCGCAGCGCCGTGGACCATCTCGATGGCGACGAGACGGGTGCGATCCAGGGCGGTGCGGGCGCGGGTGACGGCCCAGCGTTCGCGCGCCGGGGCCATCGCGTCCAGGAACGGCAGCGCGACGGTTGCGCCAAGGCCGCGCAGGAAGGTCCGGCGTGGCAGGTGTCGCCCGGTGATGACATGCATCGCGGTCAGCCTCCGTTTCCGTTCGCCGGCTCTTCGTCGACCATGACCGGCGCGGCCTTCATGAGGAATGCATCGCTGGTCGCCACCCCGACGATGAACGCGGATACGCGGTAGTCCTCTTCGGCGGCCATGCGCGCGATCCGGCGCACGGCCGGCATGTCATAATACTCCAACCGGCGCCCGAGCGCATATGCCATGAGGTTTTCGGTGAAGGTGCGAACCAGCGGCTCGGGGCGCTTCAGCAGAGCAGCACGGAGGTCGGAGGGCGTGGAGATCGGCGTCCCGTCGTAGAAATCGCTGGCCGCGTCGACCGGCACGCCCTGGTCCTTGATGCGCCACGCGCCCGAAACATCGAAGTTCTCGAGCGCCAGGCCGATCGGGTCGATCATGCGGTGGCAGGAGTTGCAGGTCGGGTTGGCCGCGTGCATCTCGAGCCGCTCGCGCACGGTGAGGAAGCGGCCGTCACCCACCGCTTCCTCTTCCAGTTCGGGAACGTCGGGCGGCGGGGGCGGCGGGGGCGTGCCCAGGAGGACCTCCATCACCCACTTGCCGCGGAGTACCGGCGAGGTCCGGCCGGCGTGCGACGTGAGGGTGAGGACGCTGCCGTGGCCCAGAATGCCGCGGCGTTCGTCGTGCCGGTAGTCCACGCGCCGAAAGCGCCCTCCGGCCACGTCCGGGATCCCGTAGTGACGCGCCAGCCGTTCGTTGACGAAGGTGTAGTCCGCGGTGTACAGGTCCATGATCGACCGGTCTTCGCGGATCAGGTTGTCGAAGAAGATCCCGGTCTCCTCCAGCATCGCGCGCTTGAGCGGTTCGTCGAAGTCCGGGTTGACGCGCACATCGGGCTGGATCTTCTCGAGGTCCTGCAGGCGCAGCCACTGGCCCGCGAACCGGGTCGAGAGGGCCGTGGAGCGCGGGTCGCGCAGCATCCGGTGCACCTGGTCCACCAGCACCGATTCGTCCGATAGCCGGGCCGCGGTCGCCAGCGTCATCAAGCCCTCGTCGGGTCCCGTGCCCCACAGGAAGAACGAGAGCCGGGCCGCGAGATCGTGGTCGCCGATCCGGTAGCTCCTGCTTGTCGCTCCGTCCGCCGGTTCTTCGATCCGGAAGACGAAGTGCGGGCTCGCCAGGATCCCCTCCAGGGCCATCCGTACCCCGCCCTCGAATCCCTCGGCCGCGGCACCTGTTTCGTAAAGCCCCATCAGCGCGGCGACGTTGTCCTCCGTCAACGGCCGCCTGTACGCCCGGGTGCCCAGCCTGGTGACGATCTCGCGCGCGCAACCCCGCGCTTCGGCGTCGCTTGCGCCGGGCTCGGAACGGCAGGAGAACACCGCCGCCCGGCTCGGCGTATCGGAGACGCCCTGCGGGTCGTACGGCCCACCGACCGCGAGGTCGCGCAGGTGCGGCAGCACGGTGAAGCCATAACTGCCCGCGATGCTGGTGCTCGCCAGCGACCAGTCGTGCGGCGAGATCAGATCCTGCAGCGGCCCCTCGGACCGCCGAATGAACGCGGCCGACACCTGGCGCGGTCCGGCCCGCACGAAGACGCGCTCGGAGCGGATGTTCACCCCGTCCGGATCCGAGGTGTGCATCCAGCGGTTGACCTCGAGGAGCGCCGCGGGTTCGCCGTCGATCGAGATCTCCAGCAGCTCCGGTTCGCCATCCTCGGTGTGGAGCGCGTTGCGGCCGTTGCCGACGAGCGCGCCCGTGGTCTCGTGGTGGAACGACACGCGAAAGGCGTAGTAGCCGTCGGCCGGGAAGTTGTGCAGGACGGAGACGCCGCCCCGGGTGCCGTAGGGCGCCCCCTCGACGCGTTCGCTCTGCGAATCCCACCGCGACACGCGGTAGGTCGATTCGCTCGCCGTGACATGAGGATCGCCGAGCGCCAGCCGGCTGATCTCGGCGGCTGCCCGCAGGTAGCCGTCGGTCAGCGTTGCGGAAAGAAGCTGCGCGTCCGCGATGTTGTCGAAGTTGGCGCTCTTCGTGTCGAGGGGCAGATACGCGCCCGGGTCGATCTCGAGGTCGAGCAGGTCGCGGATCGACGCCTGGTACTCGGCCCGGTTGAGGCGCTGGAAGGTACGGCGCCCCGGGTTGGGGTTCGCGGCGGCGGCGCGGTCCATCTGTCCCTCCAGCGATTCAATCAGGCCGTGGAGAGTCTCGTCGTCCGGACGGCTTGTCCCGGGTGGCGGCATCAGCCCCGCGCGCAGCTTGCGGATCATCTTCTCGGCCAGCTCGCCGTTCGAAGGCGCGTCGGCCGCGTCGAACTCCTCCAGCGACATGTTGCCGAGCAGGCGCCGTTCGTTGTGACAGCGCACGCAGTATTGCTGGATGACTTCGTTGTCGGTGAGAGCGGCGCTGGCGACGACGGGGGCCGGCGCCGGCAGGAGGAGGGCCGATCCCTGCGAGACGCGGTCGGAAGGCGGCGGCCCCAGCGACACCCCGATGGCGACGGCGACAGCGCTGGCCGCCGTGACGGGAGCCGCGTACTTCAGCATCGCCGACTCAACAGGAAACGCAGTTGTGGTTGTTCACCGCCCCGAGACTCTCCAGCAGGGCGATGGTCTCGGGGAACGGCTGGATCCGCTGCACGGGCCCATTGGCCATGTCGACCGTCGTCTGGCCCTCTCTGCTGACCAGCGTAACGTCGGCCCCCTGCTCCACCAGATAGAGGATCAGCTCGTTGTCGCCGCGGGCCGCCGCATGGTGAACGGGGCTGAACCCGTCCTTGTCGCGCGCGTCGACGTCGGCTCCCAGTTCCTCGACCAGATAGCGCACGGCCGGAACCCAGGCATCGGGCACGTGGCGGTGCGCATTGCCGGCAAAGCCCTGGCCGTAGCCCACTCCGGCCGCCGCGTGAATGGGGTAGACGGCGGGTCCTCCGACCGGGATCGGCGGGAGTCCGGAATGATCGGTGTCGTCTCCTCCCCGTCCGTAGCGCCGCGACGGCACCTTCTCGGTCGGGATGGACGGGTCGGCCCCGTGCGTGACCAGCAACTTCATCGCCTCCACGTCGAGCGCGTACGCCGCACGCCAGAAGGCTGTCGCCCCCTTCGCGTCGATTTGCAGCAGGTCGAAGTTGTAGGACATGAACCAGAGGTGCCTGGTGAGGCGGACGTTGGGGTCCGCGCCCGCATCGAGCAACCTTTGCATGACCTCCAGGTACGTGTGGTCCTGCTGCATGTAGATGTGCTGCTGCGGATAGCGCGACTTGGGCGCCCAATGCGTGTTGATCGCGGCGAACAGGGGGGTGGCGCCCGCATGGCTGGTGATCGTGGGATCGCCGCCGAGTGCCAGGAAGCGCATGGCCAGATCATAGTGCCCGTTGATCGTGGCCATGAGGATCGGGCTGGTGCCGTCGCCCGCGCTGATCTGATTGATGTCGGCGCCTCCTTCGACCAGCGCGAGCGCCGTCTCGGCGTGGCCCTCGCGGGCCGCGTGCAGAAGCGCGGTGAGGCCGCCGTGACCGCCAACCAGCTCGCCGTAGGAAAGCGGCTCCGGCTCCTCGATCATCCGGGTTTCGCTCTCCACGGCCGACGCGGCCTCCGCCAGGACGCGGCGGCGGCTCTCCTCCTCATGCGCCATACGCACTTCCGCGGCGATCCCGGGTCCCCACGGCTGTCCTTCCCGGATGCGCCTGTTGCGCTCGGCGCGTTCGATCCGGTCGTAGACGGCCCGCTCGGTGACGTCCATCACCTGGGTATGGACGCCGGGATCGGCGCCCGCCTCCAGCAATGTCCGCACAACCCCGGTCCGGCCCTTGGATGCGGCAAAGATCAGCGGGGTCTGGCCCCACGACTCCTCGGTCGCGTCGATGTCCGCACCCGCGGCCACCAGCGCCGCGACGGCCCTAACATCTCCCGAGGCGCCCGCCAGATGAAGAGGACGCGCGCCGCCGCCCGCGGTGATGGGCCTTTCGGGATCCGCTCCCGCGCCGAGAAGGATATCCACAACCTCCCCGGCACCGGCCTGGGCCGCCACGTGCAGCGGCGTGTAGTGCCCGATTCGGGTCCCCGCAGCGACGTTCGCATCTGCCTCGAGAAGCGCTCGCGCAAGCCCCGGATCCCGATTGCTCGCAGCCCAGTGCAGCGCGGTCATGCCGTCGCCCTGGGCCGCGTTCACGTCCGCCCCCTCGGCGATCAGCGCACGCACCGCCGCCACGTCGCCGCGCATCGCCGCGTCGGCCACGGGACTGTCGGCACCACCCCACATGGGCACCAACGCCACCAGCAGCAGCGCGGAAACCCAGCCGTTCAAACCCGGAACGCGCCCTCCGGCCGCCGTGCCGCGCGTCCTTCGCGTCGCTCTCATCGGCGCGCCTTTCGTGGCCAGTGTCGTGTCCCGGAAGTCCGCGAGCTACCGAGAGTGCCGAGGCACCGGATCCTGCAAGGCGCGACGACGAGGAATAGCAGAGCTATTTCGAGGAGGAGAAACGCCGCAGGGCCGGATGCATCGGTGCTCGAATAGCCGTGGAATTCCCGGGACACGACACTCAGACCGTCAGGGAAAAGTCGGAGGTGCTGTTCCCGAACCGCTTCATGTCGTCGAGCCCGAGCTTGTGGGCCAGGCTCAGCATGACGTTCGCCATCGGCGTTCCCGGCGCGGCCCGCAGGTGGAGGTTGCCCTCCAGCCCGCCGTTCGCTCCGCCGACCACGAACAGCGGACAGCGCTTGTGGTTGTGGATGTTCGGGTCCCCCATGGGAGATCCGTAGATGATCATCGTCCGGTCGAGCAGGTGCGCGTCCCCCTCCATCGTGCGCTCGAGCTTCTCCAGGAAGTACGGCAGCATCCCGACGTGATATCGGTTGATCTGCGCGAAGTCCGTGATGTTGTTCTCGTTGCCGCCGTGGTGCGAGGCGGGGTGGAAGGGCTTCTCCACGCCGCTCTCGGGGAAGACGCGGGCCGAAGAGTCGCGTCCCATCTTGAAGGAGAAGACCCGGGTCACGTCCGACGCGAACGCCAGCGCCTGCAGGTCGAACATGAGTTCCACGTGCTCCCGAAACGCGTCCGGCACCCCGGCGGGCGCCTCGGGCAACTCGCGGCCTTCGCCACTGGCGTTCTGCGCCTCGACCCGCTCGATCCGCCTCTCCAGTTCGCGCACGTGATCGAGGTAGCGGTCGAGCCGGACCAGATCCGCCGGTCCCAGTTGCCGCTTCAACTCCGACACCCGTCCGGTGATGAAGTCCAGGATGCTCTTGTTCACCCGCCGGCGCGCGGCCCGTTGCTCGGGGCTGCCGCCCGCGCCGAAGAGCTGATCGAAGGCCACGCGCGGATCCCGCACCATCGGCAGCGGGTCGGTCGGCGAGGCCCAGCTGATCGTATCGGTGTACACGCACGCATACCCGTAGGCACACCCACCGGACTGGTCCACATTCTCGATGCACAGCTGCATCGACGGGATCGGCGTGTCCTGCCCGAAGCGCTTCGCGAACATCTGGTCGAGCGACTCCCCGACGAAGATGTCGGACCCCTCCGTCTGCCGCGGATGAGACTGCGTCAGGAAGGTCGCGCTGGAACGGAAGTGATCGCCCCCGATTTCCTTCGGCTTCGTAGCCTCGGCGGGCTCGATGTCGGTGTCGCTGACGATGGTCAGGTAGTCGCGGAAGGGCTCGAGCGGGCTCAGCGAACTCGGCGACAGATCGAAGTCGCGTCCCGTCGCGGCCGGAGACCAGTAGTTCTGCGTCCGGCCCCACGCGTTGCTGCCCGCGGCGCCGTGCACCATTTCGATCGCGACCAGGCGGGTCGGACCCTCGGCCGCCGCGCTCCAGCCCCGTCCCGCCGGCACCATGGCGTCGAGGAACGGAAGCGAAATGGAAGCGCCGACGCCCTTCAGGAAGGTCCTGCGGGGAATCGCTGCACCCGTGAGATATTGCATCTGGTTCTTTCTCCTCGAATGGCCCTCAGCGGGGCCCCTCGCGTTCAGCCGGTTCCTCCACGACCACATCGGCCTTCGCCATCCGGAACGGATCGCTCCGCACCACTTCCCTGACGAACGCCGCCAGCCGGTAGTCCTCCTCGCCGGCGGCTCTTGCAACGCTCCGCACGGCCGACATGTCGTAGTACTCGATCCTCCGCCCGAGGGCGTAGGCCATCAGATTCTCGGTAAAGTTCCTGGACAGCGATTCGGGGCGTCTGAGCAGCGCGGCCCTCAGGTCGCCGGGCCCGTCCAGCGGCGTTCCATCGTAGAGCTCGCCCAGCGTCTCGACGGGCGTGCCCGTGTCGCGCACTCGCCAGGTCCCCGTGACATCGAAGTTCTCAAGCGCGATCCCGATCGGGTCGATGAACCGGTGGCAGGAGTTGCAGGTCGGGTTGGCCGCGTGCTGTTCGAGTCGCTCGCGCACCGTGAGGAAGCGGCCGTCCGTCGCCTCGGCGGTCGCTTCCAGCTCCGGGATGTCGGGCGGAGGCGGGGGCGGAGGCGTTCCCATCAACACTTCCATCACCCACTTCCCCCTCAGCACGGGCGAGGTGCGGTTGGCGTGTGATGTGAGGGTGAGGATGCTGCCGTGGCCCAGGAGGCCGCGCCTGGCATCTTCCGTGTACTGCACCCGGCGGAAGTTCTCGCCTGTCACCCCCGGGATGCCGTAGTGCCTGGCCAGCCGCTCGTTCATGTACGAATGGTCGGCGGTGAGCAGGTCCCAGAGGGTTCCGCCCTCGCGCATCAGTGAATTGAAGAAGGTGACGGTTTCACGGCGCATGTCGCGCGCCAGCTGGTCGTAGAAGTCCGGGTAGCGGAGCGCGTCCGGGTGCACCTTGTCCAGGTCCTGCAGGCGCAGCCACTGCGCGGCGAAGCGGGTGCCCAGCGCCCCGGCGCGGGGGTCGGCAAGCATGCGCTCGACCTGGGCTTCCAGCGCGCCGGGATCGGACAGCCCGCCGCTCGCGGCAACGTCGATCAGTTCCTGGTCCGGGAGGCGTCCCCACAGGAAGAACGACAGGCGCGAGGCGAGCGCGACATCGCTGATCCGACGCATCCCGCTGGGAGCCGCGCTGCCGGCCGCCGCTTCCTCGAAGCGGAACACGAAGTCGGGGCTCGCGAGGATCCCCTGCAGGGCGGTTCGGACGCCGATGTCGAAACCGCCATCGGCGGCACCCTGCTCGAAGAGGCCCATGAGCCCGTCGACTTCGGCCTCGGTCACCGGGCGGCGGAAGGCCCGCGTCCCCAGCTCCCCGATGATTCGGCGCGCACAGTCGGGCTCCTCGGCGGCGCCGGACGGACGGCAGGTCATCACCCGCTCCCAGGCCGGGGTGCGCGCCACGCCCGTCACGTTGTACGGCCCCCCGATCGTGAGGTCGCGCAGGTGCGGCACGCCCGTGATCCCGTATGAGTACCCGATCTTCTTGTCGGCGAGCGACCACTCGTGGGGCGACGTCAGGTCCTCCACCGGCCCCTCGGTGACCTTGATGAACGCGGCCGAAACGCGGTGCGGCCCGGCGGTCACCGGGATGGGGTCCGTCACGACCTCGACGCCGTTCGGATCCTGGCGGTGCATCCACCGGTCGAGCGGGATGAGCGCCACGCGTGCACCGTCGATCGACACCTCGACCTCTTCGTCGAACGGCGCGGTCTGGCCGAAGAAGTTGCCGGTGGATTCGTGCTGGAAGGCGAGCCGGAAGAAGTACTCGCCGTCGGCCACGAAATTGTGAACCACGGAGATCCCGCCCCGCGTCCCGAACGGCGTGCCCGGAACGTGCTCGCGCTGCTCGGCGTACCGCGACACCTCGTAGGTGGCTTCGGACGGCGTCGCGTCGGCATCGCCGAGCGCCAGGCGGCTCACCTCGCTCGCCGCCGTCAGGTACGACTCGAGCAGCGTCGCCGAGAGGTTCTGAACATCGGCGATGTTGTCGAATCCGGCGCTGACGGTCTCGTTGGGAAGGTAGGCCGACGCGTCGATGTCGATCCCGAGCAGGTCGTGGATCGCGGCGGCGTACTCCGCGCGGTTGAGGCGCTGGAAGGTGCGGCTTCCCGGATTCGGGTTGCGAGCGGCGGCCGCGTCCAGATCCCCTTCGAGCCGGTTCACGAACGCGGTGATCTCCTCCTGGGGCGGACGGCTGACCCCCGGAGGCGGCATCATCCCGGCCCGCAGCTTGCGGATCATCTTCTCCGCGATCGGCGCGCTGGCAACCGGGTTCGCGGCGTCGAAGTCCTCAAGCGACATGTTGCCGAGCAGGCGCCGCTCGTTGTGGCAGCGGACGCAATACTCCTGAACGAGGTCCTCGTTGGCGGCGGCTCCGCCGGCGGCTGCGTCCCCACCCGGATAGCCGCCCACATGGAGGAAGTCCCCTCCGTACTCGGTGACGGGAGGAGTCGCGGTCTTCGTGACGAAGACCGTCGGGATAGCCACTGCGAGCAGGAGCGCTGGGACGAGTTTCGTCATGTCGGCGAATGCGTGGTCAGTGGGCGGATCTGTACTCCATGTCCGGATCCGTACTGCATGTGCCCTATATATATGGACACACGTCCCATGGATATTGCTGGAGATGGGTGGGCTTCGCAAGGGTAAGGCGAAGCCTTGATTCCGCCCTGTTCAGCCCCCGCCCGCTGCCAGAACGGCCATAAAGGTCATGCGCTCGCCGTCGCGCAGCACGACGATCTCGACCTCGTCGCCCGGGTCGAATTCGCCCAGCGCCGCCATGTAGTCGTAGACATCGTCCACGTCGTGCGGGCCGAACCGCACGATGACGTCGCCGCCCTGCATGCCCGCGTCGGCGGCCGGGCTCCCCGCGCGCACCGCGGTGATCGCCATCCCGCCCGACTCGCGCGAATAGTCGGGAATCGTCCCGAGCCGCACCCGGAATCCGCTGCGCATGCTGTTCTCATCGCCCGACTGGACACCGTGCGGATTCCCCGCGCCCTCCACCACGGTCAGTGAGGCCAGACCCGAAGCCGGGACGACGTCGCGCACCACCGCCGCGACGAGTGCGGTCACCCGGTCCATCCCCTCGGCGTTGACCAGTTCCCAGTCGTCCTCCACGCGGTGGTAATCGGGGTGGGTGTTGGAGAAGAAATGCAGGACCGGAATTCCCCGCGCATAGAACGAAGTGTGGTCGGACGCACCGAAACCGTCGCTGATGAAGCGAAGGTCGAGGGGTGCGTCGATGCGGGCGTTGGCGCGCTCCAGGGTGGCTTCCCACTCCTCGGCGGTGCCGGTCCCCAGCACGGTAAGCAAGTCGTCCCGCACGCGGCCCACCATGTCGAGGTTCAGCATCGCGACCGCGGCATCGGCATCGAAGAGCGGGGACGCCACGTAGTGCGCGGAGCCCCACAGGCCGCGCTCTTCGCCGGTGAACGCGATAAAGATGACGTCCTGCGCCAGGGGCGGGCCGGACGCCAGCGCGCGGGCGGCCTCGATCAGCACGGCGGTGCCCGATGCGTTGTCGTCGGCGCCGTTGTGCACCTCCCCCGCCTGGTCGGGAGAGAGCGACCCGAAGCCTCCGAGCCCCAGGTGGTCGTAGTGGGCGCCGATGACCAGCGACTGCGTGCCGTGTGGGTCGGAGCCGCTCAGGACCCCGACGACGTTGCGCGCCTCGCCGTTCACCGCACCGCCGTGGGGGGTGTCGCTGCTGACTGTCCAGCTCTGGAACCAGGTGCCGTCTTGCCCGCCCGGCCGCAGGCCGATCGCCTCGAACCGGGCCGCGATGTAGTCGCCCGCGCACCGTGCGCCGCGGGTCGCGACGGCGCGGCCCTCCAGCCGGTCGTCGGCGAGGTAGCGGACGTGCGCCAGCGTGTGGTCAAAGCCGCCGATCACCGATGCGGGATCGGGACAGCGCCACGGCGCATCCTGGGCCGCCACGCGCGAGCCCGTCAGGAGGGACGGCAGTGACAGGGCCAGGACGAACAGGGTCGGGAGGGCCGGGGCCGACGGGCCGCAGGACACCCTTCCCATCAAAGGATGATCGCGAGGGGCAGAAGAACGACGTAGCCCATGACCAGAAACACCGGCGCGAGCGTGATCGAGCCCTGCGCCAGGAGGTAGTAGCCAAGCGCGATCGCCGCCAATCCGCCGAGGGCGAACCAGAGGTTGACCTTCGAAAACTTCAGCGTCGGCTCGGAACCGCGTTTCTGCCTTTGTCGCGCCATGATGGGACGCTACCGAGACGGGGAGCGGAGGTCAACCGGGAGCGTTCGGCGGGCAACCGGAAAACGGCACTGGCCGTGATTCGGCCAACCCTCTGTTCGGGCGCCGGCGCGTGTCAGCCGCCGGTCCAGTACTCCGGCGTATCGGGGGGCTCGCCCGCCCGCAATCGGGCCATCTGTTCACGCCGATAGCGTCGCCGCACCAGGAACATCGCCGCGAGAGCGGCCACGAGAGCGGTCCAGAACACGGACGAGTGGGAGATGACGACCAGCCAGCCGTATCGCCGCTTCACCCACCCGCGCCAGTCGGTCTCGAGCTGGCCGGGAGTCGCGCCGTAGACGACGCGCATCGCACCGTCGAAAGAGCTGCCGCGCTTCCACTCCGCGATGAAGGCCTCCAGCCCCGCGACGCCGCTCGACTCGACCAGGTAGTGGATGACGGACGCCGACAGCAGATAGGCCACCTCCGCGGATACGCGGTCTCGGGGCCATGTCAGGGCGAGGGAGTCGAGCGGCGGAGTGTCCCCGAATGCGAGCGCGAGACCCAGCTTGAGGCTTCCGTTTTCCTGCCAGCTGCCCGCGGCCCACTCCGCGTAGCCCTCGTTGAACCACCTTGGGATCCGCAGCCGGCCCAGTTCATGGGCGAGCGCCAGGTGGGCCCACTCGTGGCGCAGCACGCGTACCTCCTCCTCTCGCGACCCGGGCCAGAAGCCGCCGCTTGGAACGATCATCTCCATCCGCTCGGAGATCGCCACTGCGCCCGCCCACTCCGGCACCTGCCCGCCCACCAGCGAATCCATCACCTCGCGGGTGGGCGCGACGGTAAGCGTGACATGCAGATCGGCCGCGCGCGCCGAACCGGGCTGTCCCACCGGATCGTCCGCGCCTGTGCGGTTGCCCAGAGCGGGCAGTGGCTCTATCGCGTCGAGGGTGGCCACCGCCCGCGCTGCCCGCAGGGAATCGCGGCCCTGATAACGGGCGGTCGCGACGGCCCCCTGCAAATAGCGCCACCGGGATGTGCTGTCCTGTTGCACGACAGACGGCATTGCACCATCTGATTGTGCATGCACAAAGGAATTGCACATCACCAACATCAGGACCCGGAACCGCCGTCGCAACGCCCACCGCATCCTATTCCCCGGCCAGCGCCCAGTCGCGCACCGCGGCCAGGTCAGGCGGGAGCGGCGCCTCGAAAGCCAGCGTCCGGCCGCTGACCGGGTGGTCGAACCCCAGCTTGTGCGCATGCAGGAATTGCCGCGCCGTGCGCCGGGCGAGCGCCGCCGCCCAGGGCCGCTGCGGTCCGGCGAACCCGCGTTCGCGCCCCGCCCCGTAAAGCTCGTCGCCCACCACGGGGTGCCCGATCGCCGCCGCGTGCACACGGATCTGGTGCGTACGGCCGGTGTCGAGCTCGGCCTCGCACAGGGAGGCGGCCTCCCAGCGCTCGAGATGCCGGAACCGGGTTCGCGCCCGCCGCCCGCCAGCCACCACCGCCATGCGGGTGCGGTCCCGCGGATGGCGCCCGATCGGCTGGTCCACCACCGCGCTCGTCTCCCTGAGCGTCCCCCACAATGCGGCCAGGTAGGTGCGCCTCACGCGGCGCGCCTTCAGCGCGGCCGACAGCGCCTGGTGCGCGCGGTCGGTCTTCGCCGCCACCAGCAGCCCCGAGGTGTCGCGGTCCAGCCGGTGGACGATTCCGGGGCGTAGCGTGCCCCCGATCCCTGCGAGGTCGCCCACGTGGTGCAGGAGCGCGTTGACCAGCGTCCCGTCGGGGTGGCCGGGTGCGGGGTGTACCACGAGCCCGGCCGGCTTGTCGACGATGACCAGTTCCGCGTCCTCGAAGACGATTTCCACCGGGATGTCCTGCGCCTCGGCCGTGGCAGGAGCCGGCTCGGGAACGCGCACATCGAGGTGCTGACCGGGCCCTACGGGATCGGACTTCTTCGGGACCCGTCCGTCGACCAGGACATCGCCCGCGGCCACCAGGGCTGCCACCCGGCTGCGCGAGAGACCCACCGCGCCCGCCACGTAGCTGTCCACGCGCCCGCCGGCGTCGGGGCTCGCAATCCACCGGTGCCGCGTCACGGGGCGGCCGAGACGGAAAGCCCCAGCGCCGCGGCCTCGCCGTCCAGCCCGTCCTCCCTGTGGTGATCGTAGTCGCCGCCCAGGCGCGCATCGATGTCGAGGGCGACGGCAAGGGTCTCGCGCGCGATCGCGTCGCCGTGCTCGCGGGCCGTCGCGCACACCACCTCGCTGCCGGCGATGCCGAGGCGAATGCGGTCGGTTACGGCGAGCCCCGAGTCGCGCCGCAGGCGCTGGATGCGGCTGACCAGTTCCCGCGCCAGTCCCTCCATCCTCAACTCGTCGCTCACGGCGGGATCGAGCCCGACCGTGCAGCGGCCTTCGTTGCGCACGACCCAGTCGCCTTGCGCCTCCTCCACCACCTGCATCTCGTCCGCGCCAACCTCGTGCCACTCGCCCGCCACCACGATGCGAGCGGTTCCGCCTCCGCGCACGGCCGCGAGCGCCTCTCCGTCGAGCCCCCGGATCTGCGCGGCCGCCTCCTGCGTGAGCTTGCGGAAGCGCTTGCCGAGGGCGCGGAAGCCGGGGCGCGCGGCCAGCGTCACCAGCCCTTCGGACGAAGCCGCGAACTCGATCGTCTTCACGTTGATCTCGTCGCGCAGAAGCGCCAGCACGTCGTCGGCGGGGGGCGCGCCGGGGATCACCGCGAGCAGGCGCCCGAGCGGCTGCCGCACCCGGATGCCGACCTCCTCGCGCGCGGCCCGGCCCAGGGTGCTGAGGGTGCGCACGTGGCGCATGTCGGCCTCGAGGGCATCGTCGATCAGCCCCTCGTCGGCCTCGGGGAAAGACTCGGTGTGGCTGGAGCGGCCCGTGAGCGCCCGGTGCAGCCAGTCCGACGTGAAGGGCGTGACCGGCGCGATCAGCAGCGCAGTGACGCGGAGCGCCTCGTGCAGCGTCGCGAAGGCGGCGGCCGAGTCGGCGGTGTCGGCGCTGCCCCAGAAGCGCGATCTGGAGCGCCGCACATACCAGTTGGAGAGCTCGCCGTCGACGAAGGCCGCCACGGCGCGATAGGCGCGGGTGGGGTTGTAGCCGTCGAGCTCGCTGCGAACCGTCCGGACCAGGCGGTGGAGGCGCGACAGGAGCCAGCGGTCGAGCGGGGGACGGGATGAGGCGCCGGCCGACCCGGACGCCCCCGGCGCCCAGTTCTCCAGGTTCGCGTAAAGCGCAAAGAACCGGTACGTGTTGAGCAGCGTGTCGAAGAAGCGCGCCGCCGACTCGCGCACGCCGTCCGGGTCGAAGCGGGTCGGCAGCCACGGATTGCTCACCGTGATCATGTACCACCGCACGCCGTCGGCGCCGTGATCCGCGACCGCGTCCCAGGGGTCGACCACGTTGCCGCGCGACTTGGACATCTTGCGCCCCTGGGCGTCCAGGATCAGGTCGTTGACGATCACGTTGCGGAAGACCGGGCCCAGGCCGAGCAGGGTCGAGATCGCGTGCAGCGAGTAGAACCAGCCGCGCGTCTGGTCCACGGCCTCGCAGATGAAGTCGGCCGGGAAGTGCCGCTCGTACTCCTCGACATTCTCGAACGGGTAGTGCCACTGCGCCCAGGGCATCGCGCCCGAGTCGAACCAGACGTCGATCACTTCCGGGCTGCGGCGCATGACCGACCCCGTTTCGGCGCAGCGCCAGGTCACCTCGTCGATGTAGGGGCGGTGAGGATCGAAATCCTCCGGCAGCTCCCCCGCCCTCTCGGCCAGCTCCGCGAAGCTGCCAATCCATTCCACGCGGTCGGGGTCGTCCTCCGAAATCCAGACCGGAAGCGGTGTCCCCCAATAGCGGTCGCGCGAGAGGGCCCAGTCCACGTTCCCCTTCAGCCACTCGCCGAAACGCCCCTCGCCGACCTGCGCCGGGTGCCAGTTCACCTGCGCGTTGTTGGCCAGCAGCTCGTCCCTCAGCGTCGAGGTGCGCGCGAACCAGCTGTGCCGGGCCATGTAGACGAGCGGCGCATCGCAGCGCCAGCAGTGCGGATACGAGTGCGACTCGCTCGTGCAGGCGAAAACCAGCCCGCGCTCCTCCAGATCCCGCACCAGGTGCTCGTCGGCGTCCTTGAAGAACATTCCGCCGATCAGCGGCAGCTCCGCCGCGAAGGTGCCATCGCTCTGCACCGGTTCCATGACCTTGAGGCCGTACTCCTTACCCGCCTCGTAGTCGTCGGCGCCGTAGGCGGGCGCCATGTGCACGATCCCCGATCCCTCCTCGTCGGACACGAAGTCGCCGGTGACGATCTCCCACGCGCGCCCCCGCACCCGGTCGGCCGGGATCAACTCGAACGGCCGCCTGTACTTTGCCCCGATCAGCCCCGAAGCCGGCACCGCACCCCCGATCCTGTCCTCGCCGAAGAGCACCTCGGCCCGGCTTCGCGCCAGAATCAGCCGCTTGCCCCCGTCCTCGACCTCCACGTAATCGATCTCGGGATGCACCGCCAGCGCCGCGTTCGAGACGAGCGTCCACGGCGTCGTGGTCCACACCAGCAGGTTGCGCCCCGATCCGTCGAGGAGTTCGAGGGTGACCCAGAGCGACGGATCCTCGACGTCGCGGTATCCGAGCGAGAGTTCGTGCGACGAAAGCACGGTCTGATCCGATGGGCACCATGGCACAACCTTGTGGCCCCTGTACAGTAGTCCCCTGTCGGCCATCTGCCTGAGCAGCCACCAGATCGACTCGACGTACTCGGCGTGGAAGGTGACGTACGGCCGCGAGTAGTCCAGCCAGTACCCGATCCGCTCCGAGAACCGCTCCCACTCGTCCTTGTAGGTGAAGACGGACTCCTTGCAGCGGGCGTTGAACCATGCGATCCCGCGCTCCTCGATCTCGTGCTTGTCTTCGATTCCGAGCCGTTTCTGCGCCTCGATTTCCACGGGGAGGCCGTGGGTGTCCCAGCCGGCGATCCGGGTGACGTGCCTGCCCAGCATCGTCTGGTAGCGACACACCAGATCCTTGATCGCGCGGCTGATGATGTGGTGGAGACCAGGGCGCCCGTTCGCAGTGGGGGGGCCCTCGTAGAAGACGAACTGCTCGCCGTCGGCGGTGGCTTCGAGGGTGCGCCGGAAGGTGTCCTCTTCGCGCCAGCGCTCGAGGACGGCTTCTTCGAGCGCGACGATGTCGGAGGGGAGGTCGGGATAGCGCATCAGGAGGCAGAGTCCGATGTGGGGCCGCCCGGGGACTCGCGTGCTACGCGGGCCGGGTCGGCTGGCGCGATGTCGGGGCCGTCGAGGCCGACCGGCTCTTTGGCCAGCCGCTTGATTACTCCCGCGACCAGACGGGTCAGCTGCGGCCCCGCCGCCGTCGCCGTGGCGATGATCCTCTCGACGTTCACCTCCTCGAGCGCGTCGGGCAGGCATTGGTCGGTGATCACGGCGACGGCCATGACGCGCATGTCCATGTGGCGCGCGGCAATAACCTCCGGCACGGTGGACATGCCCACGACATCCGCGCCCATGGCCCGCAGCATGCGGTATTCGGCGCGCGTTTCGAGTTGAGGGCCCGCGACGGCCACGTATGCCCCGTGCCGCAGCGGGATGCGTTTCTCGAGGGCGACGGCAGCGGCCGTGTCGCGCAGGTCCGCGTCGTAGGGCGCCGACATGTCCGGGAAGCGGGGTCCCAGCTCGTCCAGGTTGGGGCCGATGAGCGGACTGTCCCCCATGAAGTTGATGTGGTCGTCGAGGAGGACGAGATCGCCGGGTCCCCAGAGTGGATTCATGCCGCCGCACGCCGCCGACACGATCAGGGTGTCGGCTCCGAGCAGCCGCATGACGCGTATCGGAAAGACGATCTGCTGATGGGTATACCCCTCGTAGCGGTGGAAGCGGCCCTGCATCGCGACGACGGGCAATCCGGAGAGCGTCCCCAGGATCAGCCTGCCCTGATGGGACATGACGGTGGAAACCGGGAAGTGCGGCAGGTCCTCGTAGTCGATCGCGGCGTCCACCTCGATGGCATCGGCCAGCCCCCCCAGCCCCGTGCCCAGGACGATCCCCACGCGGGGCGCGGTCGCCCCCCTGCTCTGCACGGCCAGCGCGGCCTCGCGGATCCGGTCCATCTCGCTATGTGAATTCATGTACGTGGTTCCATTGCCAAACAGGGAACGCCCCGCCAGCCACTCGGCCGGCGGGGCGTTCCCGCGCGTGGGCTACCGAGCGCGCTAGTTGGCTCTGAAGGTAATTGGAAGCGACACCCAGACCGGAACCGCCTTGTCGCGATTCAGCGCCGGAGTGAACCTGAAGACCGGTGCCACCCGGAGCGCGGCCGCGTCGAGAGCCTCGTGTCCGGAGGACTCGTTCACTACCTGGTTCTGCACGTCCCCATGCTCGTCGATGAAGAGCCACACCTTTACCGTGCCGCCGATTCCGGCGTCGCGAAGCAGTGGCGGGTATTCGCGTTCCAGCGCCCTCTGCACCTCTGCGGCGTTCGTGTAGCCGGGCTTGACCGTGTACGGCGTGAAGACGGGAGCCACACCGATGTCCGTTTCGACTTCGCCGGTCCGCGGCTTGAGGTTCCTGACCGGGTTCTTCTCGAAGGTGATCGGAGCGATCGTGATGTCAATGTCAATCACGGCGTCCGTAACCACCGGCATGGCGGGACGGGACAGGGGTTCGGGTGATTCGGGGATCTCGACTTTGGGCGGGGGCATCACCGGCAAAGGAGTGTGCCGCATGCTCACGTCCTGAACCTCTCCGAATTCCAGGAAGGCAAAGAACCCGAAGTGTGTGCCGGTGGCCAGGATCATCGAGCCCCAGAACCATGACGAGAAACCACTCTTGAAACGGTTGTTGGCGTTCTGCGTCTTCATCGATGGATGCGTCGTGGTGATTCCGTTCATTGCCTTGACTCCTTCCAGCCCAAGCCTGGTTCGACAGCGGCCATCGCCGCATTTGATCCTGCTACCACGCCGGCGTCCGAAAGGTTCCCCGGAAGGAACCTGGGAAGGCTGGCCGGCAAGGAACCCGTGGTGGCGGAGAGCTTCGGATGGATCGGTCGCCGGTGGAGTCCCGGGCGGCGCTACCTCGGTCTCGGTCCCAGCAGCGTCGTGCCCAGCCTCACTATCGTGCTTCCCTCCTCGACCGCGATTTCGTAGTCGTTCGACATGCCCATCGACAGCTCGCGCCCCTCGACGCCGTCGAACTCCGACGCGGCCTCGAGCACGGCCCGCGCGGTGCGGAAGGTGGCGCGCAGGCCGGCCTCGTCGGCAACGAACGGGGCCATGGTCATGAGGCCCTCGACGCGCAGGCCCGGCAGCCCCGCCACCCGCGCGATACCGGCGACGGCCTCGTCCGGGGCATGCGCCGCCGGGAAGCCGCCCTTGGTGGCTTCGCCGGAGGCGTTGACCTGGACGAGGACGGGGATGCGCCGTCCCTCCGCCTCGCCGAGACGCGACAGCTTCTCGGCGAGGCGGAGGGAGTCGACGCTGTGGATCAGGGCGGCGAGGCGGGCGGCGCCGGCCGCCTTGCGGCGCTGGATGTGGCCGATCGCGTGCCAGGTGACCGTCCCGGCCCCGAACATCGGCGCCTTCCACTGCAGCTCCTCCACGCGATTCTCACCGATGTCGCGCAGCCCCGCCGCCAGCGCGGCCTCGATCGCCCCGGGCGGATGGCCCTTGGTGACCGCAACGACCCGCACTTCGCCCGGATCGCGGCCGCTGCGCTCGGCGGCCGCGGCGATCCGATCCCGCACGCGCGGCAGGTTCTCCGCGACGGCGCGGTGGTAGGATTCGTGCCCAGTCATACGCTCGTAACTCGGGTGGGGCGGCAGCCGGACAAGGGAACGCCCCGCCGGCCGAGTGGCCGGCGGGGCGCTGCCCGCTCGTCACAGGCCGAGCGCGCTACCTGGTAGTGAAGGTAATCGGAAGCTGCACCCAGACCGGAACCGCTTTGTCGCGGTTCAGCGCCGGGGTGAACTTGAATACCGGGGCCACGCGCAACGCGGCGTCGTCCAGCGCCTGGTGACCGGAGCTGGCCTGCACCTGCTGGTTCTGCACCACACCCTGCTCGTCGATGAAGAACCACACGACCGTTGTCCCGCCGATCCCGGCGTCGCGCAGCAGCGGCGGATACTCGCGCTCGAGCGCTCGCTGCACCTCTGCCGCGTTCGTGTAGTCTGGCTTCACGGTATAGGGCGTGAAGACCGGGGCCGCTCCGATGTCCGTCTCGACCTCGTCCGGCGGCGGCGGCAGGTTCTCGACCGGGTTTTCGTCGAAGGTGACCGGCGCGATCGTGATGTCCTCGTCGATCGTGGCGCTGGTCACCACAGGCGTGGCCGGGCGGGCGATCGCCTCGGGCGGAGGCGGAATCTCGATCTCGGGCGGGATGTCCATGGTGATGATCTCGTCCATGCTCATGCTGACATCCTCGGGCTCACCGAAGTTGAGGAAGGCAAAGAACACGAAGTGTGCCAGCGTGGCCGTGATCATCGAGCCCCAGAACGACGTCGAGAACGAACTCTTGAAGCGGTCGTTGGCGCTTTCCGTGACGAATGTGGTCTGTTCGACTTGCTCGCTCATCGTCTCTCCCTCGTCATGTCTTGTTCCAACTCGGTCGCGAATACGACCCTCAACAAACCTGCTGCCACCAACTCCTGCTGCACCGCGTCGATGTACTGGTACGGAACCGTCCGGTCCGACCGGATCGACACCACCAGCTCGCGGTTGACCCGGTACATGGGGGCGATGATGGCGCTGACCTCTTCCATCGCCGTCTGCACGTCGTTGATGTAGACGTCGCCGTTCGGTTCAAGCCAGATGTTCTGAATGTTCTTCTGCTTCTGGTCGATCTTCTCCGTGGCCTCGGCCTGTGCCCACTCGATGGTCCGGTTCGTGTCCTTCTGGAACACGGTGGAGACCATGAAGAAGATCAGAAGCAGAAACGCGATGTCCGCCATCGAGGAGGAAGGGATCTCCTGCGACGCCTTGGACTTCCGTTGCAATCCTCCGCCTTTCAACATTGTGAGCTACTCCAGGAGCTGCAGCGAGATACGTTCGGAGCCCGCCGACTGGAGGGCATCCAGGACATCGATCATGAAACGATACGGCGCATCGGGGTGCGTCTTTACAGCGGCGATCAGGTTTTCGTTCTGGGCCACGTCCTGCCGCCAGATGGCTTCCACGTCGCCCGGCCGCACCGACTGCTCCTGCTGGCTCTCGCCCCGCCGGATGGTCACCGTGCCCGTGGGATTGATGAGGATGTGGAGGATGTTCTTCTGGCTGACCTCCTGCTCCTCGCCCTGCTCGGGGAGGACGATCGCGAGCCCCTTGTCCTTCGGGAAGGTCGTCGTGACCAGGAAGAAGATCAGAAGGAGGAACGCGATGTCGGCCATCGACGAGGATGGGATCTCGTCGGAGACCTTCGACTTCTTGCCGCCCAGAACCGCCATGAGTGCTCTCCCGTGCGTTTGCTACCGCTTGTTACCGCTTGCCGCTTCTATTGTCTTGCTACCGCCCCCACAGGTCAAAGGTTCCCCGGAGGGAACCCGCCCCAGGCCGCGAGGCCTCAGGACAGTACCGTCAGCTTCCCTTCGCGCTCCATATCCCAGGCGATGTTGAGAACCTTCTGGGTGCTCTCCTCCATGTCGACGACGAGCTTGTCGATCCTCGACACGAAATAATTGTAGCCGATATTGACCGGAATCGCGATGGTCAGCCCGGCCGCGGTCGTCAGCAGCGCCACCTTGATGCCGCCCGCCACCGTCGCCGGGTTGACATCGCCGGCCGCGGCGATCGACTCGAAGGCCACGATCATTCCCGCCACCGTCCCGAGGAATCCCATCAGCGGGGCCACGTTGGCGATCGTCGCGAGTACGACCAGACCGCGCTCCAGGAAGCTCAGCTCGATGGCGCCGGTGGTCGAGATGACCTGCTCCAGTTCGCCCCTGTTCAGGGTGAGGTGCTTGATCCGGCGAAGCCCCGCAAGCAGGATCGCGGCGGCGGGACCCGGCGTCGCAGCCGCGGCCTCGATCGCCTCGTCCACCCGGCCGGCCATCGCCGCCTCTTCGACCTGCTCGATGACCTGGACCGCGCTCCGGTGGGCGACCCATAGAGTCCAGGTCTTGGCGATGATGACCCCGAGGCCGATGAGTGAACAGATGACGAGCGGGTACATCATCAGTCCGCCGTCCGCAAAAAGGGTAAGTAGATCGTAGCTTTCCACGTCTGCTTCCGTTGAGCCGGGTTGGAAGGAATCCGCAACAGGCGCCAATGTAGGCGCCTCGTGCGTTCGAGTCAACGACAACGTGCGGGTCGCACGCGGCCGGCGCCACCCCATCCCTTCGCACGTCGGGAGCCGCGACCTTCCTCCGGCTGTTACTCTTCAGAGTCATGAACGGATTCTTTCAGCAGCTGCAGTTCCTGAGCCCGGGATGGACCGACCTGGTCGAGATCGCGATCGTGTCGCTGCTCATCTACAGGATCCTTCTCCTGATTCGCCAGACGCGGGCCATGCAGATGCTCTTCGGCATCCTGCTTCTCGCGGGGCTCTACCTGATGTCGGTGATCTTTGGCCTGTCGCTGATCCGGCGGCTCATCGAGGCCCTGCTCCAGTACGGCGCGATCGCCGCGCTGGTGGTGTTTCAGCCGGAGATGCGGGCCGCCCTTGCGCGCCTGGGCCAGACGCGGCTGGTGAGGATGCTGGGATCGGCGCGGCAGGAGCGAATGGTCGACCGGCTGGTCGAGGGAGTCGAGCAGCTCTCGCAGTCGGGGGTGGGCGCCATCGTGGCGGTCCAGCGCGAGACCGGCCTGAAGGAGTATGCGCAGACCGGCAGCGGCGTGGAGGCGATGCTCTCGGCCGAGCTGCTCGGCACGATCTTCGCGCCGCAATCTCCCCTCCACGACGGCGCCGTCATTATCGTCGGCGACCAGATCAAGGCCGCCGGCGCCATCCTGCCCCTGACGCAGAATCCGGTGCGGGATCGCTCGCTGGGGACGCGTCACCGGGCAGCGATCGGCCTGAGCGAGGAAACCGACGCCATCGTGATCGTGGTGAGCGAGGAGACATCGCGGATCTCGGTGGCCTACCGGGGCGGCATCGAACTGGGAGTGGACGGGAACCGGCTCAGGCAGCTGCTGGAGCGGACGCTTCCGCAGTCCGCGCTGGCCGCCGTACCGCCGCTCGAGTCCGCCTGAGCCACCCGGAGAAGCCGGGATCCGCGGCTCCTCCGGTTGTTGTGCGGGCGCCGATGACCGCCCACGCGCTCACGCCTTCGGGCTGCCAAGTCGCGCCCATGTCCCCGGCCGTCCGCCGGGTGTGCCCGATCAGCCGGGTGAAGGCAGTGGGTCGGCGCCTCCCAGCCCGGGCTGCGGCACGGTCGCCGGCTGAGGCGCGGCGCCCGGCAGGGCCTCCGGCGGCTGGTCGGACTCGAAGTCGCTCGTGACGGGCGGCAGCGTCTTGCCCTCGCAGAGCAGATCGATCTCGGCCGAGTCCAGGGTTTCCCGCTCCAGGAGGGCAATCGCGATGGCTTCCAGCAGGTCGCGATTCGCCTCGATGATCGTCCGCGCCCTGGAATGCGCGTCGTCGAGGATGCGTTTCACCTCTTCGTCGACCTGCTGCGCGGTGTAGTCGGACACTTCCCGGCGCTGAACCAGCTCGCGGCCCAGGAACACCTCCTGCTCGCTGTCCCCTACGGCCATGAGGCCGATCCGGTCGGACATGCCGAACCGGGTGACCATGCGCCTCGCCATCGCGGTGGCGCGCTCGATATCGTTGCCGGCGCCCGTGGTCACCTTCTGGGGACCGAACTCCAGCTCCTCCGCGACGCGGCCGCCGAAGAGCATGGCCAGCTGGCCGTTCAGCCAGTCCAGGGTGTGGGAATGGCGGTCCTCCTCGGGCAGCGAGGCGGTAAGCCCCAGGGCGCGCCCCCTCGGCACGATCGTGACCTTGTGCACGGGGTCGAGACCCGGAACCTTGACCGCGATCACGACATGCCCGGCCTCGTGGAAGGCGGTCAGGCGCCGCTCCGAATCGGTGAGCACCATGCTCCGGCGCTCGGTCCCGAGCATGACCTTGTCCTTGGCCTGCTCGAAGTCCTCCATTGCCACGAGGTCGACCCCGCGACGGGCCGCGAACAGCGCCGCCTCGTTGCAGATGTTGGACAGGTCGGCCCCGCTCAGCCCGGGCGTACCCCGCGCCACGAGCGACAGCTCCACGTCCTCCGCCAGGGGCAGCTTCTTGGCGTGCACGCGCAGGATGCCCTCCCTTCCCTTCACGTCGGGAAGGTCGACGACGACCTGGCGGTCGAAGCGGCCCGGCCGGAGCAGCGCCGGGTCCAGCACGTCCGGACGGTTGGTGGCGGCCAGCAGGATGACGCCCTCGTTGGCCTCGAATCCGTCCATCTCCACCAGGAGCGCGTTGAGCGTCTGCTCGCGCTCGTCGTGACCGCCGCCGAGCCCGGCGCCCCGGTGCCGTCCCACGGCATCGATCTCGTCCACGAAGATGATGCATGGCGCGTGGGCCTTTCCCTGCTCGAAGAGGTCGCGCACCCTCGAGGCGCCGACGCCCACGAACATCTCGACGAAGTCGGAGCCGGACATCTGGAAGAAGGGGCGGGCCGCTTCGCCGGCGACGGCGCGCGCCAGAAGCGTCTTGCCGGTGCCGGGGGGGCCGACCAGGAGCACGCCCTTGGGGAGGCGCCCGCCCAGTCGCGAGAAGCGGGGCGGGTCCTTGAGGAACTCGATGATCTCTTCGAGCTCGACCTTCGCCTCTTCGGCGCCGGCGACGTCCGCGAAGGTGACCTGGGGCGTGTCGGGGCTGATCATCCGCGCCTTCGAGCGGCCGAACTGGAACGCCCGGTTCCCCCCGCTCTGCATCGCGCGGAAGATCCAGATCCAGAAGGCGATGAAGAGGAAGACCGGCAGGATGGAGATCATGAGGGTGCCCCACCCCAGTCCGCGGGACTGGGCGGTGATCTCGACGTCCTTCTCGCGCATGAGCCCGACCAGTTCGTGGGTCACCTCGGCGGCGGGCAGTTCGGTGACGAACTCGTTCACATCGGCCTCGTCGACCGTGATCGTGTTCTTGAGTTCGCCCTCGACGCGCGTGTCGCCCTGGAAGGTGACCTCGAGGATGTTGTCGTTCTCGATCTGCCGGTACAGCTCGGAGACGGTGATCTGGCCCGCGGTGCGGTCATCCCCCCGCATGAACTGGAAGATCAGCACCGACATGAGCGCAAAGAGGAACCAGACGGACGCGCGCGACACACGCTTCAGCTTCGGGTCCTTCTGGGGTGTTTTCTGTTGTTCCGACATGGTCTTGATCCCGGGATCAGATCGAACCGATGTAGGGAAGGTGCCGAAAATCCTCGGCAAAATCCAACCCGTAGCCCACCAGGAACTCCAGCGGCGCGTCGAATCCGACCCACCTGGCTTCCCTGGGAAGGCGAATCAGCCGCTTGTGCAGCAGCGTGCAGAGTTCGAGGCTCGCGGGTTTCCTTTCCAATAGCACGGGCATGAGCCGTCTGAGCGTATTGCCGCTGTCGACAATGTCCTCGACGAGGACGACATTTCGACCCTCGATCGTTGCCCGAGGGTTGTACATCAGCTGGACGTCGCCGCTGCTCACCTGCCCCTTCCCGTACGACCCGGCGACGATGAAGTCGACGTGAATCGGGTGCGGAATCTGGCGAACCAGGTCGGCCACGAAGATGAACGATCCCTTGAGCAGCCCCAGCACGAGCAGGTTGTCTTCAGGGGTGTAGCAGGCGCCGATCTCGCGGCCCAGTTCGGCCACTCGCCTGCGGATGTCCTCTTCGCTGAATACGACCCTTCGCAGCGGCTGGAGTCCAAGCTGTTCAGTCGTCATCGTCGAAAGATACCTCGACGCAGCAGGTTCGGCCCGTCCCCCCGGTGCGAGCGGCGGGCGGGTCCGTCACGCCCGGGATCCATAGGACGAGGCCCGACGCGTCGGTGAGGACGACGAGGCGGTTCCTTCGGTGGGCGGGAATGCGGGCCTCGAGCAGGAGCTTCTTCACCTTCTTGTGTCCGTAGGGCATCCGGATGCGGTCGCCGGGCTGCCAGGGGCGGAGGACGAGGGGGAATTGCTCGTCGCAGGGGGCGAGACGCGCGACGTGGGGGTAGCCGCGGCGGGGGGTGGGGCCCCACGCCACCCGTGCGGCACCGCCGTCCCGGACGAGGGTGCTCTCGCCGCGGGTGCACTCGCGTGCATCGATGTACACGCGGGGCGGAGCGGGGATCGATGTGGATGCCGATTCGCGAGGCCTGGGCGCGTCCTCGGAGCGGCGGATGCGCACCGTGCCGAGATGCCGCTCGACGGTGACGCCGCCCGTGACGGCCACTCGCCGACCGCTCTGGGACTCGCGCACGAAGCGCACGAGTCCGGCGGTGGCGGCGCGGCCGGGGTCGCCGCCAAGACGGGCCGCCGCGCGGCGCAGGACGAGGGCGAGGACGGGGTCGGAGAGGGTGGCCAGGGCGTCGCGGTCGAGGGACAGCTCGGAGGGATCGGTGGCGGCGCGTGCCGCAGCGGCGGGGGATGCTGCGGTCGCGTGGGGAGGCTCCCCGGAATGATGAGACTGGCCGGCCTGGGGCGATTCGCCGGCGTGGCGTGGTCCCGTCGCGGCGAGCGCGGCGAGACGCTCGTCCAGCAACTCCTGCAGGGCGGCGATGTGGTCGCGGGCGGTGTCGGCGAGGGCGGCCAGCGCGCGGGCGGCTCCCGGGACGGCCTCCTCCAGGGCCGGGAGGACGTGGTGGCGGATGCGGTTGCGCGTCCAGCGGGGGTCGCGGTTGGTGGGGTCGTCCCGGAAGGGGATCTCGCGCTCCCGGGCGAAGGCCTCCAGTTCGGCGCGCCCGAATGGGAGCAGCGGCCGCACCACGGCCGGGGGGCGCAGGGGCCGGATCGCCGATAGGCCACGCGGACCGCTTCCCCGCGCGGCGCGGAAGAGAACCGTCTCCGCCTGGTCGTCGGCGGTGTGCGCGGTCACGGTCACCGCGCCGGGGTGGAGGCGCGTCCTCGCCTCCTCGAAGCACCGATAGCGCAACGTCCTTCCGGCCGCCTCGGTCGTGACCGGCTCGGCCGCCCTGTGTACATCACACTTCACACCCCACTGCGCGCACTTCGACGCCACCCATTCGGCATCGGTGCCGCTGCCGGGGCGCATGCGGTGATCGATGTGGACCGCTCGCACGGGGATCGGGGGCGCGGCGGCGCCGAATCGCATCAGGTGCAGGAGGGTCATGGAATCCAGTCCGCCGGAGACGCCGACAATTGCGCCGGTTGCGGTGTCGAGCAGGCCGGTGGCGTGCAGATGGGCGGCCAGCCGTTCGTCGAGCGCGCTCACGAGTTCGGTCCAGTGGACTGCGCGGGCGCTGGAGGACGGCCCGCGACTTCGGTGAGCACTTCGGCCAGGAGGTCCGGCCGGTCGGTCATGATCCCGTCGGCGCCCCAGCCCATCAGGCGGCGCATGTCGGCCGGGTCGTCGACGGTCCAGATGTGGACGGGGATGTTCGCGGCGTGCGCGGCGCGGATGAACGAAGGGGTGACGACGCGGATTCGCCCGGACGTTTCGGGAAGCTGGAATCCGTCGACCGGCGGCACGTACCAGCGGCCGGCGAGACGCAGTCGGTGCAGGCTCCAGAACCAGGTCGCGTGACGGCGGGATGCGCCCCAGGGGCCCGAGTAGCCGCGGGCGCCTGCGCGGGTGGTCTCGTGCTCGGCGCCGATCAGGACGCGATTCTCGGCGTTGTGGGCCCGGATCGCGGCCACGAGGGGCCCGGCGGCCTCGGCGGCCTTTGGCTCGACGATGATGCGGGTATCGGGGAAGCTGGCGAGCACCTCTTCGAACAGGGGGATGCGGACGCCGGTGCCGCGGCAGGCGTGTTGCCCGCCGGTGTTCCGGAATCGGTATCCCGCGTCCAGCTCGCGGGCCTGCGGCCAGGTCATGCCGCGGATCGGCCCGGTTCCGCCGGTGGTGCGGTCCACCGTTTCGTCGTGGATGACGGCGAGGCGGCCGTCGGCGGTGAGGCGCACGTCCATCTCGAGGATGTCGGCATCCCACCCGTTCACGGCGAGATCGAAGGCGGCCATGGTGTTCTCCGGCGCCAGCGCCGCTCCGCCGCGGTGCGCGATGAGGAGCGGTGCCCCGCCGAAGAAGGGGTGGCCCGGGCGAGGGCGATGGAACGGCATGGGCGGCGGGGTGCTAGTGTAGGCTTCCCGAGGTCAGCTCCTCCACGATCCTCTCCGCGCCGTATATGTCTTCCAGCGCCTCCAGGATGCCGCGCGCGTCCACCGCGACCGAGCGGTTGAGGTCGGGCAGGTAGATGTAGTCGCCCGGCAGGCTCTGGATGTTGCCGTCGAAGACCAGCCCCACGATCTCGAGGTCGCGATTCACCACGGGAGAGCCCGAATTGCCGCCGATGATGTCCGCCGTGCTGACGAAGTTCAGCGGCGTCGACAGGTCGAAGTCCGCGGGTGGGTTCTGCCAGCGCTCCGGCAGAAACCATTCCTCGGATCCCGGGTTGGAGTAGTGGCGGTCGTAGAGGCCGTAGAAGGTGGTGTGGGCGGGAGCGATCGTGCCGTTGTAGGGGTAGCCGGAGACGACCCCGTCGGCGAGGCGCAGGGAGAAGGTGGCGTCGGGGGGCACGCGGGTGCCGTCGACCTCGAAGTGGGCCCGACCGAGCTGGGCGGCGATCTCCTCCTCCTCGGAGAACGCCGTCGACATGAGTCCCTGGTAGGGGCCGAAGCGGGCGAACACACCCTGCAGGAAGGCGAATACGGGCTCGGATGCGGGGTCTAGCGTGCCGCTCACGACGGCTTGCTCCGCGCCGGCCGAGTCGGCCATGAAGGAATTGGCCATCAGAGACGCGGCGGCGACTTCGGGGCTGCGGCCCTGAAGCAGCATTCCGACGGCCGGGTCGGTTTGGCCGAACGCATTGGCCAGGTCGGCGTAGCGCGCGCGCAGCAGCGCCTCGTCCAGCGCGGCTGGACGGTTCTCCACTCCGCGCAGCTCCTCGAGGAAGCCGTCGAGTTCCTCCTGGGTGGCGCCCTGCTGCTGCCCGATCAGGTACTGGAACGCGGCCAGTCCGCGCAGGATCACCGATGCCTCGTAGTCCGGGCTGCCGAAGGCCGCGAAGGCGTTGACCTCGGCAGCCATGGTCGCCTTCCGCTCCTGCACCTCCGCCACCTGGTCGAAGAGAGGCAGGTAGGTCTCGGCGAAG
This sequence comes from Longimicrobiales bacterium, assembly GCA_965211905.1. GTDB lineage: Bacteria > Gemmatimonadota > Gemmatimonadetes > Longimicrobiales > Gaopeijiaceae > Bin94. Next base: position 1,611,081 of record CBDBTX010000003.1, on the reverse strand, counting down.
ATCGGGTCGGCCGCGAGGGCTTCGCGGAAGTCGCGCTCGGCCGCGGCCCGGCGAGCGATCACGTACGGATCCTGCAGTCCCCGCAGCATCCCCCGGTACGCCTTCTGCGAATTGAGCAGGCCGAAGACGCTGTTGCGCACCTCGTCGATCCCGGGCTCGTCCTCGCGCCCCTCGAGGTAGCCCTGGATCGCCTCGATACGGGAGTCCAGGAAGGCCAGCAGGGCGGGCGTCTCGACGTCGCGGCGGTATTCGAGCTCGGCGACCGTCTGCAGGCGCGAGGTGCTGCCCGGGTTGCCGATGATGAAGATCAGGTCGCCCGCGGCGGCACCGTCGGCGCTCCAGCGGAAGTGGTCGTCGGTGCCGAGGGGCTGCCCGTCGTCGCCGTAGAGGCGGAAGAATGCGAAGTCGAGGGAGTAGCGCGGATACGTGAAGTTGTCGGGGTCGCCGCCGAAGTAGCCGAGTTGCAGCTCGGGAGCCATGACGAGCCTGGCCTCGCTGTAGCGCCTGAAGACGTAGGCGGAGTAGAGTCCGCCGTTGTACAGGGACACCACCTCGACCTCGATCCCGGCATCCTCGCCGCCGCGCTCGGCCGCGATCCGCTCCGAGACGGCCTCGGTGAGGCTGTCGCGCACCTCGCCCCGGGCCTCGGCGTCGGTCACGGCGTCCACCGCCGCGCGGATTTCGGCGGTGACGTCCACGATCTCGATGAGCTGGTCGGCCTCGAAGTCGGTCACCGGGCGCTCGTCGGCCAGGGTCGCCGCGTAGAAGCCGTCGTCGAGGAGGTTCTCGCCCTCCTCCGAGACCTGAGTGACGAAGTCGCGGGCGCAGTGGTGGTTGGTCATAACGAGCCCGTTGGGCGAGACCAGGGAAGCCGAGCAGTTGGGGATCCTGAGGGCGCCGAGGCGGGCCCGGGCGTACCAGTCGTCGTCGGGAGAGAAGGCGTACATCTCCTCGAGGTACGCGGTAGGCGGCGCGTCGAAGGTCCACATCTTGCCGTTGTCGAAGGCGCCGGCCTGGACGGTGTCGATCCAGGCGGGGGCGGCCGGGGGCGCAGGCGGAGCGGGCTCAGCGGGCGCGGCGGCGGGCGTCGGCGCTTCGGCTTCGGCCGGCGGAGCGGCCTGATCGGCGGGCGGCGGGGCTGGCGTGGCGGGCGGTGGAGGCCCGGCGCAGGCCGCCAGGACCAGGAACAGCAGGGTGCTCGAACCGGTTCGCATGGGATGGATCCTCGTGACATTGCGGTGGTGGCCGCCGCATGGGAGGCCGAAACCCTCGACGTGAAGGTCAAGTCCACGCCTTTGTCCATGCAAGATAATCGCCGCGGGTCCTTTGACGCCCGCCTTGCAGGCTGGCAGAGTACGGGCGGGCGACGAATCAGGCCGGTGGCGGAAGCCGGCGGAGCGCCGGGGGAACTGAATCGACGATGACCTTCAGCCAGGAGATGTACCGCAGCATGATGAATCGACGGGTGATCGCGGCCATCGCGTGGGTGTCCGGTGCCGAGGGATTCGAGGCGGACCTGATTGGGGTTGAGGGCGACCCGTCCGTCGACATCGAGGCTCTCGGGCGGATCGTCTTCGTCATGCGCGCGGGGCGTCTGCATCGCGACGACGCCGTTGCGGGGAGCTCCGGGCGATGATCCTCCGCGTGCAGCACATCGGCATTGTGGTTCGCGATCTGCACGAGGCCTGCGACCGCTTCGAGCGCGTCCTGGGCCTCCCCGCATGCGACTTCCGGGACGACCAGGGCCAGGGGATGCAGCTCGATGCGCGCATCCTCCTCGGCAACGAGTGCTGGCTCCACCTGGTGCAAAACTGGAACCCGGAAACGCGGGTCCACCGCTTCCTGCGCGAACGCGGCGAGGGTCTGGAACACATTTGCATCGAGACCGACAGTATCGAGGCGGATGTCGAGCATCTCCGGGAGATCGGCGTCGGCGTCTGGGAAGACCGCATTCTCGACGCCAACGACGGGTACGAGGCGTTCGTCTTCCCCGACAAGCTGCCCGGGCTGACCGTCGAGCTCATCGAGTCGCACGACCGCAGCTGGGTCTATCCGTCCGAAGCGGTGGGCGAACCGGTGAGCACGTCGCTGGGCGTTACCCGCCTGCACCATATCGGCCTCTGCGTGCACGACCTGGACGATGCGCAGCGGCGCTTCAAGCGGTATTTCGGTCTGGCCGCGAGGCATCCGGCCGACAGCGAAAGCCCGGCGATGCGCGAGGCGTATATCCACTTCGACAACCGATGCTCGCTTCAGCTCCTCGAGCCCCGGGATCCCGCCTCGCGGGCGGGAAGGTATCTTCGGGAACGGGGCGAGGGGCTGGAACACATTGCGCTGGAGACGAGCGACATCGAACGCGACGTTGCCGGTCTGCGCGAGCGGGGCGTACGCATCCTCGGCGACAGGATCCATCGGTTCGCCGAGGGCGCTGTGGCGGTGGTCCACCCTGACGAGTTGCCGGGGATGGCGGTCGAGTTGGTGGAGTTGACGTAGCGGCCTGTACCGACACGCTTGACCGGACAATACGTAAAGAGAACATTACATAATGTCATGTTTATATTACATCAAGGGTTCGCAGACCCCTCCCCTGGCCTCGTCCGTTGCGCTCGGCCTCAAGTTGTTGATCACCGCGGCGCCGGGGTGGGCCCAGGACGCCGACCGCACGATCCCGTGCGTCGACGGGAAGGCGGGCGCCTACGCCTGCGATCGCGTGGACCTGCTGGGCCGTCTGTCACGCGAGCAGCTGGGCGCGACCGACACCGTCAAGCCCAACGACGTGTGGGGCTGGACGGATCCCCGCGACGGCCACGAGTACGCCCTGGTGGGCCGGATGGATGGTACCGCCTTCGTCGACGTGACCGATCCGCACGGGCCCCGCTACCTGGGCAGTCTGGCCGGGACTCCGGGGAGCCCGATCACCATCTGGCGCGATGTGAAGGTCTTCCGGGACCACGCGTTCGTTGTCGCGGGCGGCACGGAGGGACACGGGATGCAGGTGTTCGCCCTGACGCAGCTCCGGGACGTGACCGAGCCCCGCGACTTCACGCCAGCCACCGTGTACACGGGGATCGGGTCGGCGATCAACGTGGCCATCAACGGGGAGACGGGGTTCGCTTATCTGACCGGCTCAACGGGCGGCGAGACCTGTGGCGGCGGATTGCACATGGTGGATATCGGGAATCCCCTCGACCCCGTGTTCGCCGGGTGCTTTGCCGACCCCAACACCGGACGGCGGGGCACCGGAACCTCGCACGATACCCAGTGCGTCGTGTACCGCGGGCCGGACGCGGACTACAGGGGCCGGGAAATCTGCGTCAGCTCCAACGAAACGGCGTTGTCGGTCGCGGACGTGACCGATAAGAGCAGTCCCGTCGCGGTCTCTCACGCGTCGTATCCGGCCGTGGGCTATGCCCATCAGGGGTGGCTCGCTGACGATCACCGACATTTCTACATGGGCGACGAACTGGATGAAGCCTTCCGTTTGGTGGACGGTCAACGCACCCTGATCTGGGACATGACGGACCTGGATGAGCCGGTGCTGTTCGCGGAACACATCGGCCCGAACGACGACCCGGAACACAACCTCTACGTGCACGGCGACCGGCTCTATCTGGCGCTCAAGCGGTCGGGCCTGCGCGTGCTGGACATCAGCGAGCGCGCGAATCCGGTCGCGGCGGGGTACTTCGACACGACGCCCACAGGTGACACGCCCGCGATTGACACAGCTGCCGTGAGCATGGGCCCCCTTTCGGACGCGACCACCTTTGACGGCGCCTGGAGTGTGTATCCCTTCCTCGCGAGCGGGAACGTGCTGGTATCGAGCCGCAGCGGGGGATTGTTCGTGCTGCGCCCGCGCGCGGTTCGGTGAAGCCATTGTCGTGTTGCGGGGATTCCTTACCCGGCTTCGCGGCATAGATTCCCTGTGCAGTGAATTCTGTTGCCGCCTGTTCGACGTTTCGGAGGATCCCATGCCCGTTCCACAACCCGTTGCTCAACCGTCCGCCCCTGCGTGCTTCCTGCAGGTGCCGCGCGCGATTGTCGTTCTCTTCCTCGGCGGGCTGATCGCCGGCGTCCCCGCGTCGGTCGCAGCCCAGGCCTTTGGTGGCTCTGTCCTCGTAGCCGACGGCCAGGTATTGGTCGGCGAAGCCGCTCACGAACGCGAGCCGGGAACCGTGCGCGGCTATTCCTTCGACGGCGAATGGACGGAGGTTTGGTCCCTGCGCGCGCCGGAGCCGGCCACACGGGATGGTTTCGGCAGAGCGCTTGCCCGCGTCGATGACTTCCTGCTGGTTGGCGCCGGTGGCGAGACGGGTGGGGTGGTTTACGTGTATCCCCTGGCGGATCTCGGCGGCCAGGACGTCAGTCCGGTACAGACCCTCAGCGATCCGGAACTGGTAAGGTTCGGAGAGTCTCTCGCGGCATCGAACGGCAGCGTCATGGTTGGCGCCGCAAACGAAGAGGGCGAGCGTCTGCTGACGGGATTCCGCCTCGACGAAAGTGGAGACTGGTCTCCCGCGGGGGCGCTCGAAATCCAGGAGACGGCCGGAGTGATGGGGCCGAACTGGCTGGGCTGGAGCGAAGAGCGCCTGGTCGTTGCCGATCCGCAGGAGGGAGCCGTTCGAGTCTTCGAGCAACAGGAAGGCGGATGGATGCCCGCGGGAGTGGTGACCGCGCCCGAATCGGAGTCGATTCCCGAAGGCGCCCCGATCTTCGGCACCTCGGTGGCGCTGGTCGCCGGAGAAGTCCTGGTAGGTACACTGATGGGCGATGTCGTGCATCGCTACGCCAGGGTGGACGGGGAGTGGTCACCAGTCGGGACCATCGAGCCCTTCGGCGAGGAGAGCGATATGCACATCGGGTTCGGATGGTCGCTGGCGGTGCATGGATCGACGTTGATGGTGGGTGGCGCGCGCCAGGTGTACGCCTACGAGCGCGAGAACGGTGACTGGGTCCCCGCCGGAGCCTCGGCCATCTTCGACGAAGGCTCCAACGAAACGGTCTCAACGCAGACAACGGTCACCCTGGACGACGGAATTGCCGTCCTTGCGGCGCCCACGGCCGACTTCGGGATGGGAGCGGCAACGGTGTTTTCCGGCGCTTCCGATGGATGGACGAGATCGGGGCGCCTCATGCCCGACTATGCTCCCCTGCCTGCCATCAACGGTGGCGAAGTTACCTGCGACGACGGGGATGCCGCCGGCTATGATTGCGATCACGTGGACCTGCTCTCGTTCGTCCCGTGGGGGGAGTTGGGCGCCGGCCGGGGCGCGCGGCTCAACGACGTGTGGGGATGGACGGATGCGGAGACCGGGCGGGAGTACGCGCTCGTGGGGCGGATGGACGGAACCGCCTTCGTAGACGTGACCGATCCGTACAACCCGCGCTACCTGGGCAACCTGGCCATGACTGAGGGCAGTCGGGCCAATAGCTGGCGCGACATGAAGGTCTTCAGGGACTACATGTTCGTGGTCGCGGACGGTGCGGGCCAGCACGGCATGCAGATCTTCGACCTCACCCAGCTTCGAGACGTCACCGAGCCGCAGGAGTTCGAGGCGACCGCGATGTACGACGGGATCGCGTCGTCACACAACATCGCGATCAACGAGGAGACGGGGTTCGCCTACCTGGTTGGGTCGTCGGACGGCGGCGAGACCTGCGGCGGCGGCTCGCACATGGTCGACATCAACGATCCGCTCAACCCCGTCTTCGCGGGCTGTTTCGCTCACCCCAACACGGGGCGCCGCAACACCGGGAACTCGCACGACACCCAGTGTGTGATCTACCACGGGCCGGACGAGGACTACGCCGGCCGCGAAATCTGCGTGAACTCCAACGAGACCGCGCTCTCCATTGCGGACGTGACCGACAAGGACGACCCCATAGCCGTCGCCGCCGCCGACTACCCCAACGTCGCCTACGCCCACCAGGGATGGCTCACCGAGGATCACCGCTACTTCTACTCGAACGATGAGCTGGACGAGGTGGGCGGCCTTGTGGATGCCACCCGCACGCTGATCTGGGACCTGGAGGACCTCGACGATCCCCTCCTCCTCAGCGAGTACATGAACCCGACCAAAGCCACGGACCACAACCTCTACGTCCACGGCGACCGGCTCTACATGTCGAACAACCGGGCGGGGCTGCGCGTGCTCGACATCAGCTACCCGGAGAACCCCACGGAACTCGGTCACTTCGACACGACGCCGTGGAGTGCCGACGAGGCCGGATTCGACGGGACGTGGAGCGTCTACCCGTACTTCGAGAGCGGAAGCATCCTGCTGTCGAGCCGTCGGGAGGGGCTTTTCATCGTGCGGCCGCGGGCTCGGCAGCTGATTCCCTGAGTGGTTCCGCGGAAACGGACAGGGACATGGGCATGCTCGGATGGGACAGTCGCGGGAGTCCATTCGTAAGGGGTGGTGTAAGGTATACATTACATTATGTAATGTTGTTATTACATTCGGTGTCCCGACCAATTACATAGTCGACAGGAAACGACCATCGCTTACCAACTCGACGACCACGTCCCGGTAGAGCGCTTCACCGAGCCCTCCCTGCGACACTTCGCCGAGTCGGTGCTGTTGGCGCTCGGGGCGAACGGGGAGGAGGCGCGCGTCAACGCCGACGGCGTGGTTACGGCGTCGCTCTGGTGGCATCCGGGTCAGGGTCAGGGCCTGGAGAAGCTGTTTCGGTACGCGCGGCGGATGCGCAGTGGGGGGATCAAGCCTGACGCATCGATGCGGTGGGTCAGGGAGGGTCCCGCGACGGCGCTGCTCGACGCCGGCAAGGGCCTGGGCTATGTGGCGGCACGCCGCGCGATGGACCGGGCGATCGAGATGGCCCACGCGAGCGGGGTGGCCATGGTGGCGGTGCGCCACAGCAACCACTTCGGGATTGCGGGCTATCACGCCAAGCGCGCCGCCGAAGCGGGGCTGATCGGGGTCGCCATGACCAACGCGGGTGCCGAGATGGCGCCGTGGGGATCCGCCCGCGCCGTGCTCGGGACCAACCCCTGGGGGATTGCGGTGCCGCGCCCAGGCGGCCGCGATCCCATCATCCTCGACATGGCGCTCACGCAATCCGGCAAGGGGATGATGCGTTGGATGGAACGCGCCGGCCTGCCAATGCCGGACCACTGGGCACTCACCCCTGACGGCGCCCGAACCACCGACCCCCGCGCCGCGATGGACGGTCCCCTGCTCCCGATCGGCGACTACAAGGGCTACGGCTTGAGCCTCGTCACCGACATCCTGACCGGCGTCTTGACGGGATCGCTCTTCGGTGGGCAGGTATTCCAGGATGATCTCGACTACGACGTCGCCCATTCGATGATCGCGATCGACACGGACGCGTTCATGCCGCGGGCGCGGTTCGAAGAGCGGCTCGAAGCGCTGGTCGCTGAGGTGCTGGCGGCACCGCCGCTCGAGTCGGATCGCCCCGTGCAGCTGCCCGGAGCGGCCGAGCAGCGGCGCGCGCGGGAGCGGCTCCGGTATGGCGTGCCGGTAGACGGAAAGACGGCGGCGGGTCTGCGTGAGCTCGCAGCCGAGTTGGGGGTGCCATTTTCGCTCGAACCGTCATCGGTTCCCACCATGGAGGGATGATGTCCGACGTGTTCACGGTCGGGACGGCCAGGGCAACCAGGGGTACGATGGCCCGAGGTGGGATACCGGTAGGCCTCGACGCTTCCGGGCGGACGCGAGAGATCCCGGTCCTGATCTGCCGGGGGGAGGTGGACGGTCCCGTCCTCTGGGTCAATGGAGCGACCCATGGCGACGAGCCTGAAGGCGCTCTGTCGATCTTCAAGCTCTTTGCCATCCTCGACCCCAGCGAAGTCCGCGGGACCGTGGTGGGCGTCCCGGCCATGAATGTGCCCGCGTTCGAGGCGGGCAAGCGCGGCGATCCCCTGGACACCTTTTCGCACGACATGAACCGGATCTACCCCGGCCGCGCGGACGGATACCCCACCGAGCGGGCGGCGTGGGCCCACTGGGAGGCGATGCGCGATTCCTGCGACCTGCAGATCGCGATCCACTCCGGCGGCGAGCACTCCTACCTGGCCCACATGATCTTCGCGGCCGACAGTCCCCCCAGCCTCGAGCTCGCCGCGGCGATGGGGCCGCAGTGGGACCTGGTTTTCCGGAGCGGCGTCGGCGGCGCCAACCCATCGTCAAGGATCGCCGAGCGCGGCAAGGCGGGGACTACGGTCGAACTCGGCGGCAACTGCCGGACACTGACCTCCGATTTCCACGCGGTGGCCGAGGATCTGGCGGGCAGCTACGAGAACGTTTTGCGGCACTACGGGATGCTCGACGGGGACGCTCGCTACGCCCGGCAACTGCGGATGGGGCACCAGCAGGCATTGCTGGCGCCGGCGTCGGGGATGTGGGTCGGGAACGCCGACGTCCCATTCGAAGCGGAGATACCGGCGGGGACACCGCTCGGGCGCGTGTACGACCTCTACGGCGAGGTCCAAGCGGAGGTAGCGGCACCCGTGGAGGGCGTCGTCTTCGGATTGCGGTCGCGCCCGGCCGTGCTCGAAGGCGAGTGGTGCTGCTTCTTCGGGATCATCGAGGAGGTGACGGAGAACCCGTGGGTCAGGGAAGCGCCTCCGCCGTGATCCTCCCCCTCGGCGCCAACCGACCCCTCCCTCGGGGGGCCCTGGGCTCGCTACGATCCACGATCACCTCGCCACGCGACAACGTCCAGGTCGGGAAGCCGCCGACCTTCATCCCCTGGTAGGGACTGTAGTCGATCCGGGAGTGCAGCCCCGCCGCGTCGATCTCGACCACGGCCTCGGGGTCGACCACAATGACGTCCGCGTCTGCACCGACATCGAGCGTCCCCTTGCGGGGGTGCAGCCCGAAGATGCGGGCCGGGTTGGTCGCGGTGATCTGCACGAACTGCTGGGGCGTCAGCCGTCCGGCCGTCACGCCCCCCGTGAAGACCAGCGGCAGCCGCGTCTCGATGCCCGGAAGGCCGTTCGGGATGCGTGTGAAGTTCTCGCGCCCCGTCGTCTTCTGGTTTCGGTAGTGGAAAGGCGCATGGTCGGACGACACCTGCTGGACGGCCCCCTCGGCCAGCGCGTCCCAGAGCGCGTCGCAGTGGGCGGCGCTGCGCATCGGCGGGCTGCACACGAACTTCGCCACCTCGAATCCCCCCTCCGGGTCGTACACCGAATCATCGAGGACCAGGTACTGCGGGCAGGTCTCGGCCACCACCGCCTCCCCGCGCTCCCGCGCGTCGGCCACATGGCGCGCCGCCCCGGCCGAAGTCACGTGCGCGATGCACAGCGGCGCCTTCGCCACCCCGGCCAGCATGATGGCGCGGTGCGTAGCCTCCGCCTCGACCACTGGCGGCCGGCTCGACTTGTGGAACGCTGGCCCAGTTCTGCCCGTCTCGAGGTGCTTTTCGATAAGGTGCGTGACGGCGCAGTCGTTCTCGCAATGGACGTAGACCAGCCCTCCGTGGTCCGCCGTCACCTCCAGCATGTCCAACAGCCCACCGTCGTGGACAATCTTGTCCCCATAGGTCATGTAGACCTTGAAGGAAGGGAAGCCATCGTCAATCAGTACAGGCATTTCGGCTAGCACATCGGCGCGTACATCCGTGACGATCGTGTGGAAGCCGTAGTCGATGACTGCGTCGGGTTCAATCTCCCCCAAGCGGCGATCCCGGGCCTCGATCAGGGATTCGCCGCGGCGCTGCAGGGAGAAGTCGACGATCGTCGTCACCCCGCCGCAGGCGCCCGCCACGGTGCCCGAATGGAAGTCGTCGGCGGTGATGATTCCGAGGCGGTCGATGGGGTGGGCGAGGTGGGTGTGCGTGTCGATTCCCCCGGGCATCACCCAGTGCCCCCTGGCGTCGAGGATCCGGCCGCCCTGACGCTCGAATGTGTCGCGATCGAACACCCCGTTCGCGTCCTGGTCCGGTCCGACCGCCGCAATGCGCCCATCGCGGACGAGCACATCGCCGGGTCCCATATGATCGGCGGTAACGATGGTGCCACCCACAATCAGGAGTTCGTTCACAAGGCTGACGTTACGTCAGGGTCAAGGAGGTATGAATCACGGCAGGGAGTCCTCTAGCCCGAAGTGCCTCTTGATGGCGGCAAGCGCGACCATCGAGTAAGCGTACCCAACGGAGAGGGCAGACTTCACGTTTGCCGTTTCAACTAGGAAAGCGGCAGAGTGGCTCTTGTTCGTCAGATCTGGAACCTCACCGTGCAAGATCACCAGCCTCATCCCCACGTGTTTCACCGGGACTGCAGGCAGCGCAACTGGCTACCTCGGAACCCCACTGTGCATTCCACTTCCCGATACGCGCGCACCATACCGCGAACGGATTGTCTCACCTGCCTGATTTGGGTGGCAACCATCGACCGGTACTCTTCCTCCGATCTCGCCTCACCGACTTCTGGCATGCGGATGACTCCATCTGCCACGCCGTCCAGTGAAATCTCCGTGGCAGCGTAGGCGGTCCGGCCCCCATTCAGGGAAAGTACCAGAATCATCCCGGGCAACCCTCCGTAGAGCGCCGGGCCGCCCGACACGGGAATGTCCGGCGCAAACCATGCCTCTGCCTGATCTCCGCCGACCTCGCCGACTGCCCTGGTCACTCGGTATCCCAGGCGCTCACGTTGCTCCCCTGTGATTCGCCACGCGACTGGAGCAACCCTCGCATCGACACGATGCATCTCGCCGTCCATCGAGCGAAGTACCTTGACTCCCGAGCCGTCCTCCCCGACATATGCCAGATGAAGCACATTCGGTTCCGTCGCATACACCGCATCGAGAACGCGGACCAAGTCATCCAGGGTACCATAGGTCGCATCAAATGATGCGGGCGAAACGTAGTCGCGGCGCCTGAGCGTGTCTTTGACCATCAGGGAACCTGCTGGAGTGAAGTGGAGCACGAACGGCATGTTCCGCAGTGCTGTCAGCACTTCCCCTACCTCAGCCATTTCCCCGCGTGTCTCAACAACAGGCAGCGATGCAACCCACTCGTAGACGATCGTACCACTCTGTCCATCGGCGCGTCCGGTCGACAGCCCAACCACTATCGCGAGTCCAAGGAGCACCCTCAACGAACTGTACCCGTGCATCGTTCCGTATTGATCGTGAATCGTCGCACGACCGTTGAGATGCCTGAAATCCCACCCTCTTCGAACTGCCGTTCGAGTAACCACAGCGTCCTTCCTTGCAGGAACGGAATCGGTGCCCCGACATCCGAGGTGGGAATCAACGTGTCTCCGGGACAGCCTCCACTGCCATCGAAGCGGGACACTGCTGCGTATAGCCTCAAACCCGTCATCGTGCCAGCGGCGTCTCGGTCACTGTCCTGATGAAGAGTGTAGACGTTGCCGCCCTCGTCTACCGACAGGTCTCGAACAAACGACACGCTCCCGAACAACTGAAACATCCAGGCCCGCATCTCCTTCGGACTCTGCGGTTGGTCTCCCTGCATGAGCTCGAAAAGCTCGTCTTCTTCGGGTTCACCGCGCCGATTCCCCCGTGAGATCCAAACGGTGTCGACCACATCACCTAAATGATCGGAACGAAGAAGGAATGGGCTCGCTGTAAATCCCAGCACCACACCACCGTCACCTACATCCAAGAAGGTGTGCGAAAGCGTTCGCGCCAAAGCATGACTCTCGGTATATGGTGCGGGTGGAGTTCCGCGGTCGAACACGATCGGCAACGATTGGCCGCCGGTGCTCGCCGCGCTTATCAAATCCCCTATGGCGATCGCCCCGTGCGTAGCCGGCGATACCGGGTTGATGCCGGCAAACCAGAGCGAGTCATCCCTGACCGCAAAGGCCGAAGGACGGTTGTCGATATCCAATCGCACGCTCCCGGGATGAGCATCTGCAGTCAAAGCGAACAGCTTCAACTCACCGGCTTCGTCGAGGAATCCGGCGATCTCCGCCGCTACAAAGCCGACACCACCCAGATTCCTGAACTCTCCGGGGCCACCGCCACTTCTCCCGAAGCGCCCGATCAATCGACCGGTCGCATCGTAACGCAGAACCGTTTCGGCGAAACCATCCGACACCAGCAGAGACCCATCGGGGGCAACGAACAGGGCCAAGGGGTTCCCAACGTAATGCTCCTCCGTCTCCTCCAGCACGAGGCTGTCAAGGAAAATCAGATCCGGGCCACCATTCTGGGCAACGGTCCAACCACTGAACGAGGCCAGCAGGCTCGGGATCAGCAAGGTGGAACACACCCTCGCTGTCTCTACTTCGGCTGCGGCACGATGCGGATGTACGGCAGCGGCGCCTCCCAGCCGTCCGGGTACTTCTCCCGGGCTGCCTCGTTGGACACCGCCGGCAGGATGATCACGTCGTCCCCGTCCTCCCAGTTGGCCGGCGTGGCCACCTGCTGCGCCGCCGTCAACTGAATCGAGTCGAGCAGACGCAGGATCTCGGCGAAGTTGCGGCCGGTGCTCATCGGATAGGTCAGCGTGGCCTTGATTCGCTTGTCGGGACCGATCACGAAGACCGACCGCGCGGTCGCGTTGTCCATCGGAGTCCGGCCGACGCTGGAGTCGCCCGCGTCCGCGGGAAGCATGTCGTACTCCTTGACGACTTTCAGCTCCGGATCGCCTACGAGCGGGTAGTTGAGCGCGTGCCCCTGTGAACTCTCGATGTCCTTCGACCAGGCGTGGTGATCGCTCACCCCGTCGACGCTGATCCCAAGCACCTTGCAGTTGCGGCGCTCGAACTCGGCCTTGAGCCCGGCGACCGTCCCCAGCTCGGTGGTGCATACGGGCGTGAAGTCCTTCGGATGTGAAAAGAGGATCGCCCATCCATCGCCGATCCAGTCGTGGAAGCTGATCCGACCCTCCGTGGTATCGGCCTGGAAATCTGGAGCTACATCGTTGATTCGCAGTGTCATCGTCGGTCCTGTGGTCCTCTTTGGGCGGGTAAACAGCTGCTCGCGCGAAATGGGCGCGGGGGTGGCATCCGCCCCCATGATAACCAAGACGCTTCGGTCCCGCGCTACCGCAGTCCGCCGACGAACCCCTCGACGCGCTCCATCGCTTCGAGAATCTCGGCCTTCGGGGCCAGCAGCGAGACCCGCACCCACCCCCGCCAGCGCCGCCCAAAGGCGTTCCCGGGGAACATGAGGACCCCTGCTTCGTCGAGCAGGCGGTAGCAGAAGGTCTCCGCGTCCATCCCGAAACCGGACACGTCCGCCCACATGAACAGACCGCCGCCGTGGGGACCGTGCGGGATCTCCATCCGCGCAAATCCGTCCATGAGCGCGCGCCGCCGGGCCCGATAGCGCGCCAGGTAGGCAGGCCTCGGGTCCGGGTCCGCCTCGAGCGCGGCAAGTGCGGCGCACTGCGAAAACGCCGGACACGGCCCGGAAGTGGTGCCCTTGAGCGCCTCCACTGCGTCCACGAACGCCGGTGGCCCGATCAGGTAGCCCACCCTGAAGCCCGTCATCGCGTACGCCTTGGAAAAGCCCGAGAGCACGACGGTCCGGTCGCGTACGCCGTCCACCGCCAGAAACGACCGGAACGGCGTGTCGTTGAACACCACGTCCTCGTAGATCTCGTCGGAGAGTACGATCAGGTCGAGGTCGCGCGCGGCCTGGGCGAGCGCCTCGACCCCTTCTCCCTCCACACATGCGCCGGTGGGATTGGAGGGGTTGACGAAGACGAGCACCCTGGCGCCTCGGGCGTGTTTGCGCAGCTCGCCCTCTCCAAGCAGGAACGGTCGATCCCCGCCGGTCGGAACCGGCACGATCTCACCCCCCGCCACCCCGATCGCCTGGTCGTAGGAGCTGTAGCGCGGGTCCTGGCAGGCGACCCTGTCGCCCGGGTCGACCATTGCCAGCATGGCCAGGAAGAGTCCCTCCTGAGCACCGTTGGTGACCACGATCTCGCGGTCGGGATCGATCTCGACGCCTTTTTCGCTGGCGTAACGGCGCGCGATGCCTTCGCGCAGGGCGGTCAAGCCGCGGACAGGGCCAGGCTCGCTCGCAGCGTCCCCCGCGAACCGCGCCAGCCCCCCTTCGACGATCGCCGGCGAGGTGTCGATATCGGGATCTCCGCGCCCCAGAGAGATCACATCCCCGCGGGTTTTCGCCAGCGCCATCATGCGGTAGCGCAGCGAGGTCCCCTGCTCGCCCTTGCGGAGGGCGTCGCGGCCGGCAGCAGCGCGGCGCCCGGTCACGGCCGAACCCCCAGCGCCCACAGCGCGGCCCGCTGTGACGGCGCCGGCGAGCAGATCGACGACGCCTGCTTCCACTTGGTGATCCCGGCCAGCGTCCGGGGCTCGGCCGCCACGAAGCCGAGGCGGAAGGGATGCATCCCGTCGAGACCGTCCAGGGAGCCGATCACGATCACGTTGGCGGAGACGTCATCTGGCGGCGTCCAGCCCCGTGACCCGAAGAGAGAATCGCCGACAGCGTGGACACAGGGCATGGACTGGTCGAGATGGCCGCCCGCCTGCGGTTCGGTCTCCCCCTTCCCGGTTGTGTCGCGGTAGTGAAGCGACGCTGCGGCATCCGACTCTGCCCTCGCCAGCCCCAGCCAGTCGAAGAGGGCCTGATGCCGTCCCGGCGCGCCTCCCGTGAAGTGTGTACCCTTCCCCGCACCCACGCCGAGCAAGGTCACGAACAGCGATTCCCCTTCGCTCGCGGTGATGAGGACGCCGTCCGGGTCCCGCTGCGGAAAGCCGATGCCCGGAAGCGCGGCGCCCACCTGGCGGCGCAGCTCCACCATGCCCGGACGATCCGGATAGTGGGTTTCGCCCGCGAGCAGGTGGTGGCGCAGGCTGTCCAGCAGTTCGGCTGATGGGACCTGGGAGGTGGGCTGCCCGCCGCTGACCGTCGGGGACCCTGTGCCCCTGCGGGCCGGAGTGGCCGCCCGGACCGCCCCGCGCCCGGCGTCCAGGGCCGCTCGCGCCCGCCACGCCAGCGCCCTCTCCACCGCGCTCACCCGCGCCCCCCTTCCCCCCGGCCCCTCACGGCCCACTCTCCGGCACGTAATCGGCCACGTCATGCACACGGCCAACGACGCCCTCCTTCCCCCACCTCTCCAACGCCTGCGTGAGGACGTGCGCGTCGAAGCGGCACCCGGAGACCTCGCCGCGCAGCCCGGCCAGGAACACGAACGCGGGGCCGAGCGTCACGGGATCCTCCCAGCGCGCCCGCGTCGCCTCGTCCGCAGCCTCCGCCTGGCGCCGCGTGAGCGAAGTCGGCTTCAGTTGGATGCCCGGTGTGACCGCGTTCACGCTGACCCGCGTCCCGGCCAGCTCCAGGGCCAGGCACCGCGTGAACGCCTCGATCCCGAACTTCGACGCGCAGTACGCCGTCTGCCTTGCGAACCCCTCCACCCCCGCGCGCGACGAGATGTTTACGATCGAGCCGCCGCGGCGCTGCAGCGTCGGCAGAAGGTCGCGCGTCAGGAACACCGGCGCTTCGAGATTCACGCGCATGGTGCGGTCCCAGTGGGCCCGGTCGAGCGCCTCCAGCGGCTGCCGTTCGAGCACCCCGGCGTTGTTGACGATCACGCGCAGGTTGTCCGCCCGGTTGCCGACCCACCGGACCACGCTCTCAACCCCCGCGTCCTTCGACAGATCGGCCACACGCATCTCCGCCCGGCCTCCGGCACCGCGAATCGCCCCGGCGGTCCACTCCAGCTCGTCCGCCACCTCCGCCACCAGCCACACCCGCGCCCCTGCCGCTGCCAGCGCGGCCGCGATCCCGCTCCCGAGCCCCCGCCCCGCCCCAGTGACGAGCACGTCGACCCCCTCGAGCCTCTCTGTCGCAAAACGACCCTGACGTAACGTTAGGGTTTGGCCGCCGCCGACCTCGCCGCCCCTTGTTGCAGTCGTCACACTGCGCTCCGCCACGCGCCCCTATCCCACCAGCGCCCGGACCAGCCACGCACAGGTGAATCCCAGGTAGTTGCCAAGCGCATACCCGAAGATCCCCACGATCACCGCGGGCGCGACCAGCCGGTGCCATTTCATCGCCATGCCGATCGCCAGCGCCGAACCCGGCCCTCCGATCGCCGCCTGGCTCGCGATCGACACCGTCGGCAGGTCCACGCGCAGAAGCCACCCGATCCCGTACGCCACCACCATATGCACCGCAATGATCGCGATCATGAAGGTGAAGATCGGCGCGCCCGCCTCGACGACCCTGCCCAGTTCCGACGCCGCGCCCAGCACAATAAAGAAGATGTGGAGCGCGAAGTACGACAGCACCTCGGCGCCGCGCAGCTTTCTCACCCAGGGCAGCTGCGCCACGATCAGCGCCATCGTGGTCAGCCAGAGCACTTCGGGGATCACAGGCCATATCCCGTTCAGGATCCGCGCCAGCCAGAGCGCCAGCAGCGGCAGCGCCCCGAGGATGGCAAGGTCGGTGATGCTCATGTCGGAATCGGTCCAGCGGCGGCGCATGGCCTCTTCGTCGGCGGCATCGCCCTCCGCGCCCACGTCCGCGCCGGTCCTGGCCCAAGCCCCCGCCAGCTTCGTCCGCCGCAGGAACATCGACGCCAGAACCCCCGCCAGCCACACCTGCAGCAGCAGATAGGGCACGGTCGAGAGGTTGTCGGCCAGCGCGGCCGCGGCAAAGGTGCTCGGATCGGTGTCCAACCCCTGACCTACCGCGGCGAAGTTCATCCCGCCGCCCGCGAACGCCGCGGAGAAGGCCCCGGCCAGCTTCCAGGTCTCGGCCCCGACCCATCCGGACATCGTGATGCCCGCCGCGAAGCCGCCGATCAGGCTGCCCACGCACGCGGCGAGGTACGCGACGAGCAGCGGACGCCCCGCCGCGGCCAGCTCCCGCAGCTGCGTCCCCATGATCACCAGCACGATCGCGTACGGGATCGCGAAGGTGAACACGCCCTCGTGCACCGGCCCCGTGTGCTCGATCACCCCCACGTTGGCGAGCGTGATCCCGAGCAGCGTGCACACCACCGCCGAGCTGATCTTCTTGATTGCGTCGTACCGCTCCTCCAGCCAGCGCGCGAACGCCACCACCGCCAGCATGAATGCCAGGACCAGGACGGGTTCTCTTATCATGGGTTCACCGTTGGTGCGTTTGGGGTTTCAGGGGTCGCTGCGCTCAGGGCGATGCGGTCGGCGCGCCGACCAGACCGCGCACCTCGCCCCCTTCGCGTACGGCTACGAGGTTAGCCACCACGTCCCGGGCCATGCCAACCTGGCCGCCCCCGGTGCCTCCGCCAACATGCGGGGAGAAGAGCACATTCGGCGCGTCGAGCAGCGGGTTGCCAGCGGGAAGCGGCTCGTCGAGGAAGACGTCCAGCCCGGCGCCGGCGATCCGACCCGCCTGTAGCGCGTCCACGAGCGCGGCTTCGTCGACCAGGCCGCCCCGCGCGGTGTTCACAAGGATCGCGTCGCTTTTCATGAGGCGCAGCGCCTCGGCGTCGATGATGTGCTCGGTGTGCCCGGTGTGCGGCGCGTGCAGGCTGACGATGTCGCTGGCGGCGAGAAGTTCGGGCAGCGGCAGGTAGCGCACGCCCGCCATCTCCTCGTGCTGGCGCGGCAGCGGCGAGCGCTTGTGGTACACGACCTCCATGTCGAACGCGCGGGCGCGCCGTGCTACCTCGAGACCGATGCCGCCTAGCCCCACCAGGCCCAGGACCCGGCCGTGCAGCTGCCGCACATCGTCGTAACCCAGCCAGTTGAAGGCGATCTTGCGCTCGGTGGTGCGCACGGGCTCGACGCCCAGGCCCGTGTAGTCCGCATCCCGGGTGCCAAGGTGCCCCGGAACCAGCTTCCGGTAGAGGCCGAGCATGAGGGCGATCGTCTGCTCGGCGACCGCTATCGCACCCCGGTGCGGAAGAACCGACACGGGGACACCCTCCGCCGCCGCGGCCTCGGTGTTGACCGCCCACGGGGCCCGTCCCTGCACCTGGATCAGCCGCAGCCGTCCCGCCGCCCGGATCAGATCGCCGCCGATCCGCCGCGTGGCCGTGACCAGTGCGTCCGCTTCGGCGGCCGCGTCGCGCAGCCGGGCACCGCGCAGCTCCCCGCCCCAGGCCATCTCGATCCCCGTTTCTCGGGCGGTTCGCTGGAAGAGTCCGCGGATCCACTCCGGGAGAGGCTCGATGTGCAGGGGTCGCAAGGCAGTGTCTCGTTCGCTATGGTTGCCGTCAGGGTGAAACGGAAGGTAGTAGAGCCAGCGAGAACACGCGCGAGTCCGCACGAATGAAGTCGCCGGAGCGACAATCGCGGCACCCGCCCCCGTCGTCCAATTGACAGCAGGTACATGAGACCAGACGAAACCCTCCGCTACGAAGCGTCCGACCCGATCGAGCGGCCCCTCGCCTTCGGCCTCGGACTGCAGCTCGCCGTTCTTACGCTGAATTCGGCGGTGCTGCTGCCCACCATCGTCTTTCGTGCCGCCGACGCGGAGAGTTTCCTGTTATGGGCGGTCTTCGCCGGCATGCTGACCTGCGGCATCATCACCATAGTGCAGGCGGTCAGGCTGAGGCGCTTCGGCGCCGGATACCTGATGCTCCACGGGGCCTCCTCGCCCTTCGTCGCCGTTTGCGTCGCCGCTCTGCTGCAGGGGGGACCGACGATGCTCGCGACGCTCGTGCTGGTGTCGGGGCTGGCGCAGGCGGCGTTCTCCGAGCGTCTGGCCCTGTTGCACCGGATTCTCACACCCGTGGTGACGGGCACGGTGATCATGCTGCTGCCCGTGACCGTCATGCCCATTCTCTTCCGCATGATTGACGAGGTGCCAAGCGGGGCCCCGCCAACGGCTGGTCTCCTGTGTGCGCTCGCAACGCTGGCAACGGCCGCGGGGATCTACCTGAAGGGAACCGGAGGGCTTCGCCGGTGGGCACCCGTGGCAGGGATCGCCGCCGGATCCGTCGTGGGCGCATTCTTCGGAATCTACGAAACCGGGCTTGTGGCGAATGCGGCCTGGATCGGCGTGCCGGGGGACCTTCCGCCGGGCCTGGATCTGAGTTTCGGCCCGGGTTTCTGGGCGCTCCTGCCAGCTTTTCTCTTCATTGCGCTCGTTGGGGCCACCAAGTCGGTAGGCGTGGCTGTCGCCACCCAGCGGGTATCATGGCGCGGCTCGCGCGCGGTGGATTTTCGTTCGGTGCAGGGCGCCCTGGCAGCCGAGGGGGTCGGGAACGCCCTGGCCGGCCTGACGGGTGCGATTCCCAACACTCTGCATCCCACGCCGATCGCCGCGATCGAGACGACCGGCGTGGCAGCTCGAAGCGTGGGTGTTGCCGCCGGGATCGCGCTGATCGCGCTGGCGTGCCTGCCCAAGCTGGTCGCGGTGATTCTCGCGATACCGGACGCGGTCGCGGCGGCGTCGATCGCTGTCGTCATGTGCATGTTGTTCGTGGTCGGCATGCGCGAAGTGGTCTCCGGAACCCGAACCAATCCGAGAAACGGTCTCATCGCCGGGATCTCGGTGTGGACGGGCCTTGCCGTCGAGTTCGACCTGGTCTTCGCGGACCAGTTGGCCGAGCTGGCCGGTGGCCTGCTGAGCAACGGGATGACCGCGGGCGGCCTGGTAGCGATCCTGCTCGCGACCCTGACGATGCCGCGCGTGGCACGGTTCAGCGGAACCCTGGACGTGGCCGAACTGCCCGGGATGAGAGACTTCATCGCCCGCTTCGCCCGCCGTCACGGGTTGGAGGCGTCCGCGGAGCGCATGGAGGCCGCCTGTGAAGAGACGCTGCTGATGCTCCTCGAGTCCCGGGACGCCGGAACGCAGGAGGCCGACGACATCGAGCAGAAGGAGCGCACGCTGCTGATCACCGCGTCCAGGGAGGATGGACACGCCGTTCTGCAATTCAAGGCGGCCGCCCCGGGACAGGAAGAACTGAACCTGCAGGATCGATTGGAATGGCTCGGGGACGAGGCCGAAAGTGCGCCGGAAGAGCAGGAAATCTCGCTCAGGCTGCTTCGGCATCTGGCATCGTCGGTTAGGCACCAACAGTTTCGCAACGTGGATATCGTCACCCTGAAGGTTGCGGCCGAGCGACGGGCCGAAAGCAAGCGCTGACGTGTCGAACTCAAGGCGGCTTCCAAGCGTCACGCTGGCACCTCTGTTGCTCCTTGTCGTTTCGGGCTGTTCACCCGGGCCCGATCGCGATCCGGACGGCAGGGCCCTGGTCTTGGCCCACTTCATGTCGCCATTGAGCAGCGTGAGATCAGATGTCGTGGTCCCGTTTGCGGAGCGATTGGCGGAGCTCTCCGAAGGCAGGCTGACGGTGACGGAGTACATGGGAGGGGCTCTCGGCTCTTCGCCGCGAGGATACTACTCCATGCTGCTCGACGGCGTGGCGGACATTGTCGCCACCCTTCCGGGGTACACTTCCGCGGTGTTCCCCATGACCGTGGTCAGCCTCTATCCGGGCGTCTGCGACAGCGCGCTCGACTGCACCGAGGCGCTGCAGCGGGCCCGCCCGGTGCTGGAGGGCGAATACAGGGCCAAGGTGCTGGCGATCTGGTCCGCGACCCCCCCCGTGCTGCTCACCCGCGACAGGCCCGTCCGCAAACTGGAGGATATGCAGGGGCTCAAGCTGCGGGTGTCGTCGCGGCTTGAGATCCCCTTTATCGAAGCGCTTGGAGCGAGCCCCGTGATGCAGCCGATATCCGAGGTTCAGCAGAATCTGCACAACGGGGTCATCGACGGGGTCGTCCTCACCGCCGGTGGGATCCTTCCATACCAATTGCAGGAAGCGGCTGCCTACGCGACGACATGGCTGCCCCTCTCCGCGTTCCCATTTGTCCTCATGATGAACCAGGACACCTATGCGTCCCTCTCCGCGATCGAGAGGAGTTGGGTGGACCGGGCTTCCGACGCTTCATTGTCGCTGTCGGGAGCCCACGGATACGAAGCCACCGCTGCCCGCGGACTCAGGGTGGCCAGCGAGTCGGGTGTCGAACTCATCGAACTCCCGGACCGGGAGAAGGCGCGTTTCAAGGACGCGGTCGCCGGCACCCTGGAGGTGCAACTCTCCCGCAGACTCGGCGACCTGACCGTGGCCGAGGTGATCGAACGATTCCGCGGAACGTGACTGGTCTGGAGCGCAAACCGGGTCGGGATCGCAGCCGGGTCGGCGAGGGGCTCCAACGGGGTCTGACGACCGCGTTTTCGATTACCGGAGGGACGGCGCTCCTCGTGCTTCTGGGCATCACCGTGGCCGAGGTTGTCGCGCGCCACCTTGTCGGGGTTTCCGTGCTGGGTGCCGAGGATCTCGTCACCATGAGCCTCACGGTGCTGGTGGCGGGGGCGGTGGTTTACGCGGCACAGGAGGGCGGACACGTGTCCGTCGACCTGGTCGGGCGCTTCGGCGGTGGCCGCGCCGGGCGAGCGGCCGATGCCTTCGCCCGGCTTCTGTGCGTAGGAGCGACAGCGATCGCGGCCCTTGCGCTCTTCGCCAAGGGCAGCTGCGGTCTGGAGTGCGGCGAGGTCACAGGGAGCCTTGCCATCGCGCACACCCCGTTCTACTACGCGCTGGGGACGTCCATGGCGACGTACTCCCTGCTTCTGGCGTCGCGGATGGTCCAGCGGCCAGCCGCATCCGACGCGGATGACCACCGGGGGCACGACGTCTGATGGACGGTTCAACCGTTGCGCTCATCGGGCTCGCAGCCCTCTTTGTTCTTCTCCTGATCCGGGTGCCGGTCGGGCTGTCCATGCTGATCGCCGGTGCGGCCGGCATCGCTCTCATCCGTCCCCAGGCCGTGCTGCCGGTCATCGCCGGGGAGACGTTCGCGGTGTCGTCGCGTTACGCACTGACCATCATCCCCCTCTTCATGCTGATGGGGAATCTGGCCGTCGTTTCGGGGATGAGCCGGGAATTGTACCTCGCGGCCAACCTCTGGCTGGGTCGCTTCAGGGGTGGGCTCGCCGCGGCCTCGATCGTGGCCAGCGCAGGGTTTTCGGCCCTCTCCGGATCGTCGCTGGCCGCAGCGCTGACGATGGGACGTGTCGCGCTCCCCGAAATGCGGCGGTTCAACTACGACAAGTCGCTCGCGGCGGGGGCCGTCGCCGCCGGTGGAACCCTCGGCATCCTGATTCCGCCATCTGCCGGGCTGGTGCTCTACGGAATACTCACGGAGCAGAGCATCGGCCGCCTCTTCATGGCGGGAGTCATACCCGGGATTCTGCTCACACTTCTCTTCGTTCTGACCGTTTTCCTGGTTGTGAGGATTCAACCGCACAAGGTGCCGACCGGCGAGCCTGCGAACCCGACCCTGGAACGGCAGCGGGCGCCCGCGGGGGCCTACTGGATCCTGGGGCTGGTCGTGGTGACCCTGGGCGGGATCTACGCGGGCTTCTTCTCCGCCATGGAAGCGGCGGGCGTGGGCGCGTTCCTGACTCTTCTGGTGGCGTTGGCGCGTCGCTCCCTCAGTCGCGACGGCTTCAGCGAGGCCGTCCAATCCACGTTGCGGGCGAGCGGTACGGTGTTCCTGATCCTGATCGGGGCCTATGTGTTCAAGGTCTTCCTCGGCTTCACCGAAATACCCTTCGCCGCGGCCAGCTGGGTGGCCGGGCAGGGATGGTCGGGGGCCCAGGTGGTCGCGCTGCTCCTCCTGATGTTCATTGTGCTCGGGACGTTCCTGGACGGGTTCGCGATGCTCGTCCTGACGATCCCGCTGGTTCAGCCGATCCTCTCCTCGCTCGGCGTCGACATGATCTGGTTCGGCGTCCTGATCGTCGTCACCCTGGAGATGGGACTGATCTCGCCGCCCGTCGGCCTGAACACGTTCGTGGTGAAGAGCGTGGCCCCGGATGTTCCGATGGGCGCGATCTACCGCGGAATCATCCCGTTCTGGTTCGCGATGCTGGCGTTGCTGGTGCTGATCGCACTCGTGCCGCAGATCGCCACCTTCCTTCCGGAGGCGATGTACGGATTTCAGCCGTGATCAAGGACCTCGCCCTGTTGACGCGTTAGGTATCGATCGGCTCACGGTGGTCGGTGACGCGCCGCGCCTTGACCGGGAACCGTGGCAGCGCCCCGAGCGGCACGGCCCACACGTCGAACCGGAGCCCGAAAGCAACTCTCAGGGCTCTGGTCATTCGCGTTGTTACCCCGTCGGCATCGCTGCTCCCCAACTCGACCCGCAGCTCGATTTCGTCACGGGTCTCCCGCCTCCGCACATCTACCGCAAACTCTCCCGCTTCCCGGAATTCCCGGATCACGTTCTCGAGCTCGCCGGGATAGAATTCGACCCCCCGGACGTTCAGCCTCTGGTCCAGCCGGCCCACGACACCCCCCTTCAGGCGCCGGTAGCTGCTGCCGCACGCGCACGGCCGTCCGTGCAGGCGCCCGAAGTCACCCGTACGGTACCGGATGACGGGCATGCCGACGCGGCCAAGGTTGGTGACGACAAGTTCTCCCTCCTCCGCCGGGGCCCCGGTGACGGGATCGACGATCTCGAAGATGTACTCGGCCTCGTTAAAGTGGACGCCGTCCTGGGCGTGGCATTCGAAGCCCCACGCGCCCACCTCGGTGGCGCCCGGATGGTCGAAGGCATCGGCCCCGAAGGCTTCCTGGAGGCGAGTCCTGGTGGCGGGGATGCTCGCCCCCGGCTCGCCCGGGTGGATGGTCGTGCGCAATGCGGATCGCGCGAGGTCGATTCCGGCCTCCGCGGCAACCTCGGCCAACCGCAGCCCATAGGTGGGCGAGCAGACCATCACCGTGGGACGGTCCAGCACGATGGCGTTCACGCGCCCGAGCGAGCTCTTGCCTCCCCCCGGAAGGACAAGGCAGCCGAGACGCCGGGCCCCCTCGACCCCACTCCATACGCCCACGAATGGACCAAACGAGAACGGGAAGAAGATGCTGTCGGCCCGGGTGACACCGGCCGCGCGGAAGATCCTGACCCAGCACCTCGCGAGCCATTCCCAGCTCTCGCGGGTGTCAAGCCACCTCAGCCCCTGGCCCGAAGTGCCCGAGGTATGGTGCTCCTGGACATATCGCTCGAGCGGGTAGGTCGGGAGCGTGCCGTATGGCGGGGTTTGCACCTGGTCCTCCAGGAGTTCGTTCTTCGTCGTGAACGGCAGGTGCCGGAGGGCGTCCAGGCTGGACAGGTCGTCGGCCGTGTCGACCCCGGCGCGGGTCAGCTTGTTGC
Organism: Longimicrobiales bacterium; assembly: GCA_965211905.1. Taxonomy (GTDB): domain Bacteria; phylum Gemmatimonadota; class Gemmatimonadetes; order Longimicrobiales; family Gaopeijiaceae; genus Bin94. The sequence goes on along the minus strand of CBDBTX010000003.1, from coordinate 1,586,987 downwards.
GGTAGAACACGTTGCTGCGCAGGACCGGTTCCAGCATGACCCGGAGGCGGGCGAGCTGCCGGCGCTGCAGGTCTGCCGGATCGAGGCGCTCTTCCGGATCCAGCCCGTTGGATGATGCGGCACCGACCGGACGATGGGGTCTGCCTGCGGCTGACTGGATTCTCATGGGATTCAGGTTGGAAGTGGGGCCGACAGGCCTGTCGGAGGGGAAGGTTTGGCAATGGCGCTGCGCGCCAAGTAGCTTGCGGCGCAGGGATCAACCTAACGAGAGACGACCCATGACCATGGACCGCAGACAGTTCGCCGCCGCCACGGGGGCAGGCGCAATGGCCCTCCTGTGGCAGCAGGCTTGCACGGAGGTGGCCGAAACGGGTGAGGTCTCGGCGGCCACCGCGCAGACACTACTGGATCATCAGGGCTCGCGCGGCATCTACGAGGACGCCGAAGAACTCGACCGGCTCCGCGCCGCGCTGGCCAACATGATCAACGTGCAGCGGCAGTTGCGGGAGTTTCCGCTGGATCCCGACGAGCCGCCCCTCACCGTCTTCTGGAGGGGTGAGCGATGAACAAGTCTCCCGCCGCAGGGTCAGTCGGTGTCGCGGGCACGTCGGCTGGCGCCGCCCAGGAACCGACCGGCCCCGTCCGCGAAGACACCCTTTTCCTCACGGTGCGCGAGCTCGCCGACCTGCTGGCCAGCGGTGCGGTGACCTCCACCCAGCTCACGCAGGCCTACCTGGACCGTGCGGACGCCCTCGACGTCCCCCCGTTCGACCTGCCCAGCGAGCCGCGCACCGACCACGACGGCAAGCTCGCCACCATGGTCACGATCGCGCACGACCACGCGCTGGAGGCCGCCGAGCGCGCGGACCGGGAACTCGCGGCGGGGCGTCGCCGCAGCATCCTGCACGGCATCCCGTATGGCGTTAAGGACCTGCTGGACACGCGCGGGATCCGTACCACGTGGGGGTCGCGGATCTTCGCCGACAGAATCCCGGAGCGGAATGCGGCCGTCATCGACCTGCTGGAATCCTCCGGCGCCGTGATGATGGCCAAGAACTCCCTGGGCGAATTCGCCGGCGGCAACACGAGCTCCGCCCTCAACCCCTGGAAACTCGACCGCACCAGCTTCGGGTCGTCGAGCGGCACGGTCTCGGCTGCCGTGGCGGGACTCATCGGCTTCGGCATCGGTACGGAGACCGGCGGCTCGATCGTCTTCCCGGCTTCGGCGGTCGGCGCGTCCGGCCTGCGCCCCACCTTCGGGCGCGTCAGCCGCTTCGGCTGCATGGCGCTGTCGTGGAGCCTCGACAAGATCGGCCCGGTGGGGCGCTCGGCCGAGGACTGCGGGCATATCCTGCAGCAGATCGCGGGGCACGATCCGCGCGACAATTGCACCGTCGACCGGCCGTTCGTGTTCCGCGCGGACCCCGGGGCGATGCGGGGCCGGCGGCTGGGCGTCCACCGCGCCGAGTTCGAGCTGTCGGGCTCCGAGACGACCCGCCGCGTCTTCCAGGAGGCGCTCGACGTCTTCGCTCAGATGGGGGTCGAGGTCGAGGACATCGAACTGCCGCTGCGGCCCACCGGCGCCCTCTTTACCACCATCGTCACCGTCGAGAGCGGCACCAACTTCAAGTCGCTCTTCGACGACGGCAGCGCGGCCAACATGTTCTCCTTCAACGAGGACCGCCGCGCCGGGTGGATGGCCGGCCGCATGATGCCCGCCGCCGACTACCTCACCGCCCAGCGCATCCGCAACCAGCTCGTGCGCGAGGCGGACGAGATTCTGTCGCGCTACGACGCGGTGATCGCGCCCACCTGGCCCAACGGGGCGGCGATGCGCGAGGTGCGCGACGGCTGGCCGATTCCGGCACGCAACGAGTGGGAGCCCCCCGGAGAGGTCAGCGCCAGCACCCCGCGCCTCAACTACATCGCAAACCTGGTCGGGCACCCGGGACTTGCGATCCCCTGCGGCTTCGACGAGGACGGGCTGCCGCTGTCGCTGCAGATCGTGGGCTCGCCGATGGACGATCAGAGCGTGCTGGATCTGGGAATGGCGTATCAGCGGGAGACGGACTGGCACCTGCGGCGGCCGCCGTATCCCTGGCGGGAGTAGCTACCGCCGCCAGGCCTCCGCGTCCGGTATTCCGCGGCTGAAGATCACCTGCAGGGGCGGGCCGGGTTGACCGACCGCGTCCGCCGCCACCCCGACCAGATCGGTCGCGTCCTCTCCGCGCAGGATCGCGCGCACCTGCCGGCTCTGCGGATCGCGCACGATGGCCATTGGGCGATCGGTGAGCAGATCCATGGCAGTCGAGCCGGCGGGCCCGGACAGCGTGATGCTCTCGACGGCGCCGGCCCACTCGTCTCGCAGTGGCAGCGCCAGTACGAACGACGACTGCCCGTCGGTGTCGGCCATTTCCATCATGTCGAATTTCACCGCAAACAATTCGTTCCCGCGCGCGGTCCGGCCGACAACCTCGTAGTCGCCGTCAGGCTGGGGAACTGAAGGCGGGGCGCCCACCACGAACGCGGGTTCCAGGAACGGCTCGCCCTGCGCGTCGACGCCGCCCCAGAGCAAGAGGGAGGATACGGGAGCGTCTGCAGACCCGTTGGTGCCGCTTTCGTGGGCCAGGCGATGGCCCAGGGCCCTGGCGAAACTGTAACCGCTGACCCATCGTGGCGGACCGCAGTAGGACATCAGATCCCGGACGTGCGGCGGGATCAGGGCGCCGCCGCCGCGGAAGTCGTATCCCCAACCACCGATTGACGCGTTCGACTGCGGAAACGCCCGGTCCGGGCCGCCGGCACCCCCGCACGGAGCGTGGCCGAGGAAGAAGTTGTGTCCCAGTTCGTGGGCGATTACGAACCCATCGGCAGCCGAGAAGGCAGCCTTGCCGCCGTAGTAGGCTACGCCCGATTGGCCGCCGACGATGCGCTCCGGCATGATGCCCATGTAGTAGCCGTCGGCGCCTTCGATGTCCCGAATCACCCAGGTCTGGATGGCCAGCGAAACGGGGTTGTTGGTCGAGGTCAGTACGGGCTCATGGGCCTTTACACCCAGTTCGCCGACCGGGAGCATGGTCCGGGTATCGGCCAGCATCTCGTGACTTTCAGGGTCGGCCGCCATGGCACGGGCCAGGTCCACGATCAACGAATCGCGGTCTCGCATCCATTGAAACGGTACGAAGGTGAGGTCCAACGCGGGCAGCTGCCGTACCTGCACCGTCGCACGGCCCGCCTCGGGGATCCGCGTTGTCACACCGAGTTCCGGATCCAGCGTGCTGTCCGGGTCGATCTCGATCACCATCTCAAGACCGGGCTGGATTACTGATCCGGGCATGACGGCATTGGCCGATTTCTCGAGCGCGCTCTCCGCGTCCCGAACCTCGGTGGGGATGGGAACGCTCGAGCCCGGGATCTCGACCACGTAAATCTCCACGCCATCGGCGTAGAAGGTCGCGCGGACAGGCGGGATGCCTTCGTCGGTTGGCCGTGAGGCCGTCGGAAACACACGCAGGAGTGCTTCCCGGCCAGCCACGAGGGGGACCGGTAGCTCCCGGGACTGTACCACCTGCGTCAGATAGGCGGACGACACGGCCGCGGGCCCACAGGGACGCACCCGGGCAACCGTGACCCTGGAGATCCAGTCCTGGAAGGCTGTGTCCGCAGGGGCGCACAGCCCCGTTCCGCCCAGCAGCAGCTCGTTCAGCGTGGCGAGATCCGTCAGGCCCGAGGGGAGGGCGCCGGAAAGTTCGGTGTTCCCGGTCAGGTGCAGCCGCCTGAGCCGTGTCATGCCGCCCAACTCGGTGGGGAGTGGTCCCGTCAGTTGGTTCCCCATGGCCGACAGTAGCCCCAATCGCGAAAGCCCGCCCAGCTCGGGGGGTACGGCGCCCGTCAGTTCGTTCCAATCCAGGGACAGGGTGCGCAGGTCGGACGGCTGGCCCAACTCGCCCGGGATTGGGCCCGCCAGCTCGTTCCCGTGGAGGTGCAGGGTTCGCAGGTTGGACAGCCCGCCCAGCTCGGCCGGGATCGGGCCCGTCAACTCATTGTTGTTGAGTGACAGGGTCTCGAGGGAGAGAAGATTACCCAGTGCCGGTGGGATCGGCCCGGTAAGGCGATTGTCCCTAAGGGTCAACGACGACAGGCTGAGCGCCGTGCCCAACTCGGGCGGAATCGGTCCCGCCAATTCGTTTCCGTGGAGGATCAGGTCGTCCAGGAGCGACAGCTTGCCCAGCGTGGGCGGGATCGGCCCCGTCAACTCGTTGTCGGCGAGTTGCAGTTCAACCAGCGTGGCCAGGTTCCCCAACTCCGTCGGAATCGGCCCGGTTAGCCGATTGCTGCTGAGGCGCAAGATCGACATTCCCGGCAGCGTACCCAGCTCGGACGGGATCGGCCCAGTCAGCCGGTTGTTGTTGAGGCGGAGCTCTGCCAGGGTGGAAAGGTTGGCCAGTTCCGACGGGATCGGTCCGGTCAGCCTGTTGTTGTTGAGGCGGAGTTGTGCCAGGGTGGAAAGGTTGCCCAGTTCCGACGGGATCGGTCCAGTCAGCGCGTTCCCGTCAAGGCGGAGTTCTGCCAGGGTGGAAAGGTTGCCCAGTTCCGACGGGACCGGTCCAGTCAGCGCGTTCCCGTCAAGGCGGAGTTCTGCCAGGGTGGAAAGGTTGCCCAGTTCCGACGGGATCGGTCCAGTCAGCCTGTTGTATTCGAGGTAGAGTAGCTGCAGCCCGGGCAGGCTCCCCAACTCGGGGGGGATCAGTCCCGTCAGGCCGTTCCAGCTCAGGTCCAGCTTCGACAGGTTGGTCAGGCCGCCCAGTTCGGGGGGAATCGACCCCTTCAGATAGCTCCAACTCAGGTCCAACCCGACGACGCGGCCATCGTCATCCGTGCTCACTCCGCGCCAGTCGCCAAGTGGAGTATCGGACAACCAGTTCTCGGAGTTCTCCCATTGGTGGCCGCCGGTGGCATGGTAGAAGGCCTCAAGTATGGCCCGGTCGGAAAGGGGCGCACACGCCTGGCCCGTGCCCTCGTGGGACGCAATGGCGGTGAGCCACTCGCCGAACGACTCGTCGGGCGGGACGCAAACCCCGGTGTCCGCGTATCGCAGCTCACTGAGCGGGAGCGCGGAAAGCGACAGCGGCAACTGCCCGGTCAGGCCCTCGTTGCCGCCCATTCGCAGGGTAGTCATGCTGGCAAGTTGCGTCAGGACTGCCGGAACGCCGCCCACCAGGCCGTTGTCCGAAAGGTCGAGCGCAGCAACGCGTCCCAACGAGTCGGTTTCAACGCCGTGCCAATCCTCCAGGGGGCCGTCGCCGAGCCAACCGGTGGAGCGGTGCCACCCCTCTCCCCCGGTTGCCCCGTGCAACGACCCGAGAGTCCTCCTGTCGGCTTCGTTGCACAGCGGCCCCACGTAGACGTCGAGTCGCGCCAGCCACGCCGCGAAGTCTGCCGATCCGGGCGTACAAAGCGACTCGTTGCCGGAAAAATGAAAGGCGCGAAGCCCCGCCAGGCCCGTGAGGTCGGAAGGAATTGGTCCGGCAAAGGCATTGCTGTCCAGCCCGAGCCGCGTGAGGTTGCGCAGCTTGCCCAATTCGGGCGGGACCGTGCCGGTCAAATCGTTTCTGCGAAGTCTCAGCACCTCCAGGTTGGTCAGGTCGCCGATCTCGGCCGGGATCGATCCCGTCAGATCGTTGACCCCCAGGATCAGCGACTTGAGGTTGCGCAGCTTGCCCAATTCGGGGGGAATCGACCCCTCCAGCGAGTTTCTCTCGAGATCAAGCGTCTCCAGGTGCGACAGGTTCGCCAATTCCGGCGGAATCGGTCCCGCCAGATCGCTCGCGGAGAGTTTTAACACGGTGACATGACCGGTCTCGTCCGTGGTTACGCCGTGCCACTGCCCGATCGGCAGGTCCGACAGCCAGCCATCGTTTGCGATCCAGCCCTGTCCGTCCGTGGCGTTGTAGAACGACACCAGGTCGCCCCAGTCCTCGTGGGCCACGGTCATCAGCACCTCCCCGTGCGCACCGTCCCGTGTCGCGGTGATCGATACCACACCTTCGACGATGCCGCTCACCAGACCTGACGCATCCACCGTGGCCACCGCGGTATCACTCGACGCCCAGGCGAACTCACCGTCCGGCACCGCGAACCCGTTGGCATCCCAGGCTTCCGCCGTCACGCGAATCGTATCGCCCGCGGACACCTTTACGCCGGTGGGCGACACCTCGATCCTCGTGACCTCCTGGGCGACCGTCACCGCAGCGCTGCCGGACGCTCCGCCCGCCGTCGCGGTAATCGTCGCCGTCCCGTTCCCCGTGGCCGTCACCAGACCGGTCGCGTCCACCGTCGCCACCCCAACAGCCGCGCTCTGCCAGGCCACCGTGGCTCCGGCCATTGCTGCGCCATTCTGGTCACGCACCTCGGCACTCAGTTGTACCGTGTTGGCCAGCGCCACCAGCGTGACGGCGGCCGGAGCGACCGTGATCGTGGTCGCGCGGGGAGGCTCGAGCGGCTCGATCGTGTCGTCGCCGCAGCCGGCGGCCCAGGCAAGGCTGCTCAGCAGGATCAGAAGCAGGATGAGGCTGCGCGGCTGGCTCATTGTCAACTCCGACTGGACGTTTCGGACTATGATACGTTTTAATAAGTGATGATACGACGTGATCAGTCATGATACGACTTGATTAGCAACAATGAGACGACTTAACACAACGAATCGGCGGGCGTCAAGCCCGCGCCGGCGCTTGAGAATCACGCCTTACTGGCGAAGACCGACTGGCTGAGGAAGTGGTTGTGGAACACCCACGAGCAGATCGAAGCCATCGCAAACCGTCCGGAACTCGGGCAGCGCCCGTGGCCAGCAACCGGGCTACGCGCTCAAAGGGGTGTAGGGACGCTCGGAGCGAAACTACGTCATGTTTACATTACATTATGTAATGTCAGGATGACATGTAGACGACATAGGACGTTTTTACCGCCGCAACAGAAGCGCATCTGGAACTCCGCGGCTGAAGATCACCTGGGGAGGGGCCGCGACCTGGCCAGCGGTATCCGCAGCCACACCGATCAGGTCCGTTGCGTCCTCGCCACGCAGGATCGCGCGTACCTGGCGGCTGTCCGGATCGCGCAGGATCGCCATGGGCCGGTCGGTCGTCCCGTCCATCGTGGTGGAGCCGCCGGGCCCGGACAGCGTGATGTTCTCCACCGCGCCCACCCACTCGTCTCGCATTGGCAGCGCCAGCACAAACGACGACCATCCTTCGGCATCGGCCATCTCCAGCATGTCGAAGCTCAACGAGAACAGTTCGTCTCCGCTCGCGGCTCGGCCGGTCAGCTCGTAGTCCCCGGCGATCGGCGGAGCCGACGGTGGCGCGTCCGCCACGAACGCAGGCTCCAGGAACGGATTGCCGTGTGGGTCAACGCCACCCCAGAGCAGGAGGGAGCGGGTGAGAGCGCCTGCGGACGATGGGTTGGTGCTGCTCTCGCTTGCAACCCGATAGCCCAGGGCCCTGGCGAAACTGTAGTCGCTCACCCACCGCGGGGGGCCGCAGTACGACATCAGGTCCCGGGCTTGTGGCGGCACCAGCACGCCGCCGTCGCGGAAGTCGTACCCCCAGCTGCCGATGGACCCGTTCGACTGAGGGAACGCCCGGTCCGGGCCGCCGGCACCGCCGCATGGAGCGTGGTAGAGAGCAAAGTTGTGTCCCAGTTCGTGGGCGATCACGAACCCGTCGGCAGCCGAAAAGCTTGCCCCGTAACCGAGATACGCGACCCCCGACTGGCCGCCGACGATGCGTTCCGGCATGATGCCCATGTAGTAGCCACTTCCGTCTTCCATGCGCCGAATCATGTTGGTCTCGATCAGCAGCTCAATGGTGTTGTTGGTCGAGGTCAGCACGGGATCATGAGACTTCACATCGAGTTTGCCGACCGGGAGCATGGCCCGCGTATCCGCCAGCAGCTCATGGTTTTGGGGGTCGGCGGCCATGGCATTCGCAACATCCGCAATCAGCGAATCCCGATCCCGCATCCATTGAAACGGTACGAGGGTGAGGTCCAGCGCGGGCAATTGCTGCACCTGCACGGCGGCTCGGCCCATCTCGGGGATCCGCGTGGCCACTCCGAGTTCCGGATCCAACTTGCCGTCAGGATCGATTTCGACAACCATCTCGAGACCAGGCTGAATCACTGATCCGGGTATGATCGCGTTCGCCGATTTCTCAAGTGCGCTCTCGGCGTCCTGGGCTTCAGTGGGAATCGGAATGCTCGAGCCCGGGATTTCGACCAAGTAAGTCTCCGCGCCGTCGACGTAAAAGGTCGCCCGCACGGTCGGGATGCCCTCCTCTGTTGCCCGCGAGGCCGTTGGGAAGACCCGCAGCAGCGCCTCCCTGCCCGCCACGAGCGGTACCGGAACCTCCCGGGATTGTACCGCCTGCGTCAGGTAGGCGGACGACACGGCGGGGGCCTCGCAGTGGCGCACTCGGGCGAGCCTGAGCCCGGTCATCCACTCCTGGAAGGTGGTATCCGCGGGCGTGCAAAGACCGGTACCCCCCAGGAGGAGCTCGTCCAGCCGGGGGAGCGTCGTCAGCCCCGAGGGCAGGACACCGGAGAGCGCGGCGTTGCCGGTCAGGTGGAGCCGCCGCAGCCCTGTCATGCCACCCAGCTCCGTCGGAAGCGGGCCCGCGAGCCGGTTCTCCATGGCGGACAGGGTCTGGAGCTTCGACAGACTGCCGAGCTCGGGGGGAATGGTGCCCGTCAGGTCATTTCGGTCCAGGTACAGCGTCCACATGCTGAACAGGTTGCCGAATTCGGCGGGGATCGGGCCGCTCAGCGCGTTCCCGTCGAGGTGCAGCGTCCGCATTCTGGACAGTCTGCCCAGGTCGGCCGGGATCGGTCCCGTCAACTCGTTGTCGGTGAGGGACAGGAACTCCAGGTTCGACAGGTTGCCCAGCCCCGGCGGGATCGGCCCGCTCAGGCGATTGCGACCGAGGGTCAAGGCCGACAGGCTCGGCGCCGCCCCCAGATCGGCCGGGATCGATCCCGTCAGGTCATTGTCGTGGAGGATCAGATCTTCCAGAAGCGACAGGCTGCCCAGCCCGGGCGGGATCCTCCCCGTCAATTCATTGTCCTGGAGGTACAGCTCAACCAGAGCGGTCAGGTTGGCCAACTCCAATGGAATCGGCCCGGTAAGGCGGTTGCCGCTCAGTCGCAACCACGACATTTGCGGGAAGGTGCCGAGTTCCGGCGGGATCGGGCCCGTCAGGTCATTGTTGCTGAGATTCATCGCAAACAGGCCGGACAGGCTCGCCAACTCCGGCGGGATCGGGCCCGTCAGCCCGTTGTTGTCCAGGTAGAGCAACGTCAGGCTGGTCAGGCCGCCCAGCTCCGGCGGGATCGTCCCGGTCAGGCGATTGCGACCGAGAATCAGCCACGACAGGCCCGGCATGCTGCCGAGTTCGGGCGGTATCGATCCCGCAAGCTCATTCAAGGCAAGGTTCAGCTGCGACAGGTTGGCCAGATCGGCCAACTCCGCCGGGATCGATCCCGCCAGGTCGTTCACGCTCAGATCCAGCTCGGAGAGGTTGGCGAGTTGGCCCAGCTCGGGGGGAATCGTCCCCCCCAGCTGGTTCCGTGGCAGTGCCAGCCCGACGACTCGGCCTTCGTCGTCGGTCGTCACTCCACCCCATTCGCCGAGAGGGAGGTCGGACAGCCAGTTTTCGCTGTTCTCCCAGCCGGCACCGCCGGTGGCAGCGTACAGGACCTCGAGGATCTCCCGGTCGGAGAGGGGCGCACACTTCTCGCCCGTTCCCTCGTGGGTCGGGATGGCGGCGAGGAATTCGCCGAACGCGTCCTCGGGTGGGACGCAGAGCCCGGTACCCTCGTACCCAAGCTCCTGGAGAGGAAGCGCGGAAAGCGACAGCGGCAGAGAACCGGTCAGGCCGGCATTGCCCTCCATCCGCAGCGAAGTCAGGCCGGCAAGTTGTGCCAGCACTGACGGAACGCGCCCCGCCAGACCGTTGCTCGAAAGGTCGAGCGCGGCGACGCGTCCGAGCGAATCGGTGCCCACGCCGTGCCAATCCTCCAGGAGGCCGTCGCCGAGCCAGCCGCTGGAACGATCCCAGTCCTCTCCTCCGGCGGCGTTGTACAGGGCTGCGAGGGCCTCCCTGTCAGCCTCGTTGCACAGTGGCCCCACGTAGACATCGAGTCGCGCGAGCCATGCCCCGAAGTCCGGGGACCCGGGCGCACAGAGCGACTCGTTGCCGGGAAAGTGAAAGACGCGAAGCCGCTCCAGGCCCATCAGCTCCAGCGGCATCGGCCCGGCAAGGTCGTTCCAGTCCAGGCCGAGCCGCGTGAGGTTGCGCAGCTTGCCCAGCTCGGGCGGGACCGTCCCGGTCAAGTCGTTTCTGCGAAGCCTCAGGACCTCCAGGTTGGTCAGGTCACCGATCTCGGCCGGGATCGATCCCTTCAGGTCGTTGACCCCGAGGATGAGCGCCCTGAGGTTGCGCAGCTTGCCCAATTCAGCGGGGATCGACCCCTTCAGCGAGCTCCGCTCCAGATTGAGCACCTCCAGGCGGGTCAGGTTCCCCAATTCCGGCGGGATCGGTCCCTTCAGATCGCTCGCAGAGAGGATCAACTCGGTGACATGGCCGGTCTCGTCCGTGGTGACCCCATGCCATTGCCCGATCGGGAGGTCGGACAGCCAGCCGTCGTTTTCGATCCAGCCCTGACCGCCCGTGGCCTCGTAGAACGTCACCAGGTCGCCCCAGTCTTCGTGGGCCACTGTCATCAGCACCTGTCCGATCACGCCGGCCCGCGTCGCCGTGATCAATACCGCACCTTCGACGATGCCGTGCAGCAGACCCGATCCATCCACGGCAGCGATCGAGGAATCGCTCGACGTCCAGGCGTACTCTCTGCCCGGCACCGTGAAGCCGTTGGCGTCCCAGGCTTCCGCCGTCATGCGGATCGTATCGCCCGCGGACACCTTTCCACTGGCGGGCAGAACCTCGATCCCGATCACCTTCTGGTCCACCGTCACGGCCGCGCTCCCCGACGCCCCGCCCGCGGTCGCGGTGATCGTCGCCGTCCCGTTCCCCGTCGCGGTCACCAGACCGGTCGCGTCGACCGTCGCCACTCCGGCGCTGGTGCTCAACCAGGACACGGCGGCCCTGGCCATCATCCGGCCGTGCTGGTCGCGCACGTCGGCGCTCAGCTGCACGGTGTTGGCCAGCGCAGTCAGCGTGGCCGCGGCCGGCGTGAGCGTGATTGCGGTCGCGCGGGGAGGCTCTGGAGGCTCGATCGCGTCGTCGCCGCAGCCGACGGCCCAGGCGACACCGGCCAGAACCATGCAGACGAGGAGGGGCTTGCGGAAGCGGCTCATGCAGTTGGTTCTAGCAAGTCTGGATGCACCGCGTCAAGCGCCGTACGCCCTGGTTTGGCAGCCCTCAGCGGAAGAGCTTTCGCCGGAGGAACCGGTTGCGGAAGACGCCCGGCGGATCGAACTCGCGGCACGTCGCTTCGAATTCACCCAGTCCCGGATAGACTTGTTCTACCCCGACCCCACCAGGGGGGAACCACTTGCCCCAGTGCAGGCGCGCGCCGAAGAGCGACGACAGGCTCTCGGCCAGAAGAGCCGCCACGCGCTGGAAAGGCTCCCACGGCTCGGTCAGGGTGATGAGGCTGATCGCGTACCAGTCCTGCTCTTCGAGGCCGTGGCAGGAGGCCATCGAGATCAGTGTGTCGTCGGGCAGCACACGACGGATGCAGATCGGGTAGTGGTGCACGTACGAACCGCGCTCGTCAGCCTGCCGCAGAGCCTTCACCACAAGATCGACCGCCGCCGCGAGGTGCTCGCGCGTTACGAACGCTTCCATCTCCAGGTGGCGAAAGAGGTCGTGACGCATGAGGAGTTGCCGGTCGCTCCGGTCGGTGACCCGCCACCGCGGGAAGATGAACGCCGGGAGAAGGCGCCGATAGAGCAGGTGTACGAGGCGACGGCTCCGCATCAGCGAAGCGGAGAACTTCACGCAGAGGTGCAGCAGCACGTCGATCACGGTCAGCCAGTACAGCCGGTAGAACGCCGCGCCGCCCGTCCGACGGTTCTCCTGCGCCACGCTCCGCTCGTGCACGAGCCAGGTCCAGGCGTGTGGCATGAGATAGCACTGCTGCAGCGGCGAGCCCGCTTCGCACTCCAGCACCGCATCGAGATCGCTCCGCCAGGCGGACCGTTCGCGCACGTAGTATTGCGGCACGCAGGGCAGCGTCACCTCGAGGACGACGCCCATCGCCCCGACCGAGCATCGCGCCGCCCGAATTCCAGTGCCGGAGTCGACGGTGCGGACCCGCGCCCTCCCGTCCCTTCCGTAGCAGGCGATCCGCATGGACTCGACATAGTGCGACATGGAATGCCGTCCCGAACCGTGCGTGCCGGTCGCGGCCGCACCGGCCACTGTCTGGCGGTCGATCAGCCCGATCGCGGGCACCGTCAGACCTCGCTTTGACAGGTGTTTGAGTAGGGCGCCGATCCTGACCCCGGCTCCCACGGTCACGCGCTTGCGATCACCATGCACGGCCATGTGACGAAGGTGCCGCAGGTCCACGAGCGCGTCGGAGGTCTCGATCCCCGAATTCCACGAGTGCCCGGCTCCGAGCACGCGCACCGTCCCGCCGCGGTGCTCTTCGATTATGCGGAGGACCTCTTCCTCAGTGCGCGGGCGGTAGCTGTGCCGGGGGGCAAAACTGATGTTCCCGCCGAAGTTGGAGATGGCGCCAGCGGTCTTCACGACGCGCGCCCCGGCCTGCGCGGCACCGCCGACAACAGCACCCGCGTGTAAGGATGTTCCGGGTCGCGGAAGAGCATCTCGGTCGGCTGAGTCTCCACGATCTTCCCCCGGCGCATCACCGCGACCCGGTCGCACAGGTGTTTGACCATCCTCAGGTCGTGGGAGATGAAGAGGTAGGTCAGCCCGAACCGCTCCTGGATGTCGGCGAGCAGGTTGACGATCTGGGCCTGGATCGAAATGTCGAGCGACGAGATGGGTTCGTCGCAGACGATCAGATCCGGCCTCAGCGCCAGGGCACGTGCGATGCCGATGCGCTGCCGCTGCCCGCCCGAGAACTCGTGCGGCATGCGCGCGGCGAGGGCGGGATCGAGCCCGACGTCGTGCATCAGCTCAGCGACGCGCTCCGCTCGTTCCACGCGGCCCAGACTCGTGTGTTCCACCAGCGGCTCCGCGATGGAGCTACCCACGTTGAGGCGCGGATTGAGGGACGAACAGGAGTCCTGGAAGATCATCTGCATGCGTGGGCGCAGCGCGCGCAGTTCAGCGGCCGTCGCCTGGCCGAGATCGGTGCCGTCGAAGACGATGCGGCCGGCTGTTGGAGGGATCAGGCGCAGCACGGCTCGGGCCACGGTCGTCTTGCCGGATCCGCTCTCGCCGACCAGTCCCAGCGTCTCGCCCCGGCTCAGTTCGAAGCTGACGCCGTCGACCGCGCGCACGGATCCCGTCTGGCGCAGCATCGCCCCGCGCCGCACGGGGAAGTGCTTCTTCAGGTCGGTGACCTCGAGGAGGGGCTCAGCGGGCATGGCTCTCGCGGGTTTGCGCCACCTCTCCCTCACCACTGCCGGCTACGTCCCTCGCCCGCCCCGGCCCCACATCCCACCAACAGGCCGCCCACGCTTCCTCCCCCACCGCAAGCAGCGGCGGCGCCTCCCGCCGACATCGCTCGAACACGTGCGGACATCGCTCGGTGAAAGTACACCCCCCCGGGGGGGTAGTCATATCGGGGGGCTGGCCCGGGATCGCCGTCAAACGTTTCCGGCCGCGGTCTCCGAGCGCGGGCAGCGACGCCAGCAGCCCACGGGTGTAGGGATGCGCCGGCGCTTCGAACAGCCGCCCCGCGGACGCGGTCTCGACGATTGAACCGGCGTACATCACCGCGACCCGGTCGGCCAGGCTCGCCACCACGCCGAGGTCGTGGCTGATCCAGATCATCGCCATCCGCCTTTCGGCCGTCAGCTCGGTGACGAGTTCCAGAATCTGCGCCTGCACGGACGCGTCGAGCGCAGTGGTCGGCTCGTCGGCGATGAGCAGGTCGGGATCGCAGGCCAGCGCCATCGCGATCGTCGCGCGCTGGCACATGCCGCCGGAAAACTGGTGCGGATAGTCGTCGATCCGCTCACCAGCACGCGGGATGCCGACCGAATCGAGCAGCTCGACCGCGCGCTCCCGGGCCTCGCGTCGCCCCAGACCGCGGTGCACCCGCAGGCTCTCGGCGATCTGCCGCCCGATGGTGAGCACGGGATTGAGCGACGCCCGGGAATCCTGGAAGATCATCGCGATCTCGGCGCCCCGCACGCGCCGCATCCCCTCGTCGTCGAGCGAGAGAAGGTCGCGGCCGCGAAAGCTCACCTCGTCGGCCCGGACGCGCGCCCGGCCGGCGGGAAGCAGTCGCAGCACGGAGAGCATGGCCGCAGTCTTGCCGCAGCCGCTCTCTCCGACCAGCGCGAGGGTCTCGCCGCGCCGCACCGAGAAGCTCACGCCGTTGACCGCGTGGACGGCGCCGTGGTCGGTCAGGAAGCGGGTGCGCAGGCCGCGGACCCGGAGCAGGGCGTCGGTTCGCCCGCCCGTCATTGGGTGCCGCCGAGCGCCGGACCGTCCCCGGTGCCCCGCGCCGCCTCGGGTGACCAGGCAAAGCTATCCCGCAGCTCACGCATCTCCACCCATCTCCCTCTCTCCAGAGACTCGATGCAGCCATGCACCAGGAGCAGGCTCTCGAGGTGATCGCCGCCCGTTGTCACAGGCTCTTCCTCCCCGCGTATGGCCCGCAGGAATTCGTTCAGCAGCTCGCGGGTGTCGTCCACAAACGGCGTGCACGGCCGCAGCGGCTCCTCGACCGGGACCTCGGCCTCGTCCGCCCCCTTGAAGTTGGGCCCGCGCAGCCCCAGCCCGCGATCGAAATCGACGCGCACGAGGTCGTCGAACTGCTCGCGCTGAATGAGGCTCCCGCGCTCGAAGTCGCTACGCCAGCGGTAGTCCATCCGGTTCCACGCCGCGGTCCAGGTCCCCAGGTAATTGGCGCGCACCCCGTTCTCGAAGCGGAAGAGCACCGAGACGCAGCAGTCGCCGGCGTACGTGCTCCACGACGGCCGCCAGGTGTCGCACACGAGGGCCTCTACCTCCGCGTCGTAGCAGTAGCGTAGCAGATCGAAGTGGTGGATGCTCTGCTCCAGCAGCATCGGATGCGCCATCGACATGACGTAGTCGTTCAGGTCGTGCCTGTTTCCGTCGCGCTGTCTGTGGTAGGTGAAGTGCGCATGACTCAGCGCGCCCAACCGTCCGTTACGGACATAGCGGCGTATGCGCTGCGACGAGGGGAGGTAGCGGAAGTTCATCCCGACGAGGAGGTGGCGCCTGGCTGCGTTGGCCTGCGCGATCAGGTCGACGACTTCGTCGAGATCCTCGCTGAGCGGCTTTTCGCAGAGCACGTGGAGGCGGTGGGCGAGTGCGCGGCTGACGAGGCGGTGATGGGTGGCGGGGGGGGTGGCGATGACTACCGCGTCGACCGCGATTCCGGAGCGATCCAGGGCAGCGTCGAAGTTGCGCGCGACCAGGGCTTTTGGGGCGAGAGCATCGCGGGCTTGCCGGGCCCGCATTTCGTCGAGGTCCACAATCCCGGCCAGCGTCGCACCACGGGCTTCGGCAATCACACGCGCCCAAATCGCCCCGCGTACCCCGGCGCCGACGAGGAGGACGCGGCTGCGATCGACGTTCACGACCCGCGCGCCCGCCCGACGAACCGCTTCATCCGCTCCAGCGCCTCCTCCATGGATTCGAACGGCGACAGCAGCGTGATGCGGATGTGCCGGTTGGCCGGATCCGCGAACATCGTGCCGGGGAAGACCATCACCTGCTCCCGGCGCAGCAGTTCGAGGCAGAAGGTCTCGGCGTCCAGCCCCGTGCTCGAGATGTTGGCGTAGACGTACATGCCGCCGCCCGGGCGTCCGTACGAGATGCCCATGTCGTCGAGGCGGCAGAGCACGAGGGCGAGGCGCCGCTCGTACTCGGCCAGCATCGAGGCGACCGCCGCATCGCCGCTCTCCAGGGCCGCGAGGGCGCCCCGCTGCAGCGCCGGCGGGGTGCAGATGCTCAGCGTGTGCTTGATCTCGACGGCCGATTCCATGAGCCAGGCGGGTGCGGCGAGGTAGCCGACGCGCCAGCCGGTCATCGCGTACGCCTTGGAGAAGCCGTTGACTGTGACCGTGCGATCGGGCATTCCATTCAGCGCCGCGAGGCTGACGTGCTCGGCGCTGCCGAAGATCAGCTTCTCGTAGATCTCGTCGGAAATGACCACGAGGTCGCGCTCCACCGCCAGCCTGGCGATTCGCTCCAGCTCCGTGCGCGTTGTGAGGCCGCCGGTGGGGTTGTTCGGGTTCGCAATCACCAGGAGCTTCGAGCGTTCGGTCAATGCGTCGCGGATGGCGTCGGCCTTGAGCGCGTAGTCGTCCTGTTCGCGCGCCGGCACGTCCACGATGCGGCCGCCGGCCAGCCTGACCATGTAGTCGAAGGCGTTGAAGCGCGGAGCCTGCAGCACGACCTCGTCCCCGGGATCGACCAGGGCGAGGATGGAGATCAGCAGTGCTTCCTGCGCCCCGTTGGTGACGATGATCTGCTTGGACGAATACTTAACATTATTGTTAAGTTTCAGCTGAAACGCGATTGCTTCCCGGAGTTCCTGAAGGCCGGGAGGCGGGGTGTAGTGCGTGTAGCCGCTGATAAGGGCGTCCGCGCCCGCCGCCACGATCGCGGGGGGCGTCTCGAAGTCGGGATCACCCCGGCCGAGCGCGATGATGTCGTCGAGGCCCCCGGCCAGTTCGAGCATTCGCGTGCGGAAGCTCGACTTCACGCTTACGGCGCGAGCGGCTAGATGGGAACCGGGGGTCGGCAGCGCCATCAGGCTCACGCGCCCGGAAGCAGGTGGAAACGGCCGCCCGGCAGGCGGTGCGAACGGGCACTCATCAGACGCGCGGCCGCGAGTACAGACAGCACCCGCGCACGAACGTCATCCGCACCCGCTCCAGGTCGCTCAAGTCCTCCAGCGGGTTGCCGTCCACCACAATCACGTCACCCTCCTTCCCCGCCTCCAGCGTGCCGATCCGGTCGTCCATCCGGTTCATGATCGCCGCCTCTCGCGTCGCGCTCATGATCGCCGCGTGATTGTCGGCCACCACGCCCACCTCGATCATGAACTCCATCTCGGGCACGACCACCCCGTGCCGCACGGCAGGGCTGCCGGCGTCGGTCCCGAACACGATGCGCACCCCTGCGCGCGCCGCCCGCAACAGGCCGTCGTACCGGCTCTTGTCCGCGACCGCCCGCTGCCGCTCCCGGATCTTCCACTCGGGGATGTTGTACTGGCGCGCGACCTCCGGCTTCGACTGGATCACAACGGGCGAGAAGGTGGTGATGATCGGCACGCCCTTATCCACCAGCTTGCCGATCGTCCGGTCCGACATGCTGCCGCCGTGCTCCACCGTGTCGATGCCGAAGTCGACCGCCCGCTCAATCGCCGCGTCGAAGGTGGCGTGGGCGGTGACCGGCAGCCCGCTGCGGTGGGTCTCGTCCACGATCGCCTCGAGTTCCTCGTCGGTGAACTCCAGCAGGTCGTGGCACATCATGATCTTGATCAGGTCGGCGCCGGCCTTGACCTGGTCCCGCACCGCGCGGCGCATCTCGTCGGGGCCGGTGGCCTCCCGGCAGCACCAGTAGGTGTGGCCGCCGGTCTGCACGATCGCCTCCGCGCAGATCAGCAGGCGCGGCCCCGCGAACACCCCCTGCTCCACCGCTTGCCTGGCGAACTCGCCGCTCTGCTTCATTCCCAGGTCGCGCACCATCGTGATCCCGCCCCGCAGGCAGGCCAGCATGTTGGCGGCCGCCTTGTAGGCGCTGATCTCGGGCGCGTCGTTCATCGACTGGGCCGCGAGGTCGTGGATGCCGTCCCAGGCGAGGTGGGCGTGGCTGTTGATCAGCCCAGCCAGGATCGTACCGCCCGTCGCGACGACCGCCCGACCATCCTCCGCGACCGCGCTCCACTCCCCGACCGACGTGATCCGACCCTCGTGCAGGGTGACGTGGCCGTCCTCAATCACCTCATCCCCCACCCCCGTGATCACACGGCCCTTCAGCGTGACCGATGCGGGCTCGCGTGGCGCCAGATCCTGCAGGACCGGCTGGAACTTCCAGGCTGGTGCTTCGGGCATGGTGTGTGTCTCCCTGGTCCAAGTGGAGCGGCTGGCTCGTGCGTCGGTGGCGGCCCCCGCGAGTCAGATACCGAGTTCGGCCAGCGCCCGGGCACCGCCGTCGAGGTTGGTCAGCTTCATGCTGGCGTAGTTGGGCGAATAGATGACGCCGGCCGCCCCATTCGAGTATGCGGCGTGCACGCTCTCGTACACGATCTCGGGCGTGCAGACGGCCTGGTCCGGGCTGGAGCGCGGCGCGTCGACGCCGACCCCCATCAGCACGGGAAGTTCGCCATCCAGCGCCTCGATGGTGGCGCGGCATTGGCCTCCGACATACGTGGATGGGCGCATCCCCGCACCAAGCAGCTCGTCCCACGGCGCCTCCTCGAGCCCGAGGATCCGGTACATGATCGGCGTCATCTCGGCCGGCGCCAGGTCGCGCAGCAGCGTTGCGTGCAGCTGCTTCATCTCGCCCAGGTAGATCCCGCCCGACTGATGCTGGTAGGTGATCGGCTTCACCCAGTCGGCATAGTCCTTCGTCTCGGCCCACGGCCACTGCGCCTTCCGGAACGGATTGAAGTGGTTGCGGTTCCACACGTTGAGTCCGAACTCGAGCGCCGGATCGCACCACTTGACCAGCCCGTAGAGCTCGCGGTCCAGGTCCTTGTTGCGCTCCACCCAGTGCTTCTCGAGCAGGAAGAACTCGGGGTTGTCGAGCAGGGTGCGCAGACCGGTGATGAAGGCGCCATCGGTGAAGTGCTCGCCCGCACGCGCGCGCTTGAAGTAGTTGTGAAGGAGGTTGCACGCCCTCCGCGCGGCTTCCGCGTCGACGCCCCCAGCCCCCATGCTCGCCAGACAGTGCGTGCAGAAGCACCCCGGCGCCATCCCGGTGACCAGTTGGTCGAGTGGGCTCCGCCTCTCGTTGCACCACATGATGCCGTCGATGTCGTAGCTGCGGCAGTGATCCTCGATCAGCGAGTGCCACCAGGTCCGGTAGTCCGGGTTCTCCAGGCATGGCGCCCCGCTGATCCGGCCCAGGTAGTCCACCTCCATGTACTGGACCAGGTTGGGGATCTGCACGGTATTGGCCGATCCGTGCCCCGCGTACTTGAAGAGCGGCTCCATCAGCTCCGGGATCACCTTCATCCCGCGGGCGCGGGCACCGGGGATGACCATTTCGAGTATGTCGCGGTCCCGCATGAGTTCGTCTGGCGCGCGGAAGTTGGTGACGGAGGTGTTGCGGTAGAACTCGGGGTGGTCCGCCAGGTAGGACCCCCCCTGCACTTCGAGCGACTCGGGCACGCCGTGGTCCGGCCAGCCGTCGATCTTCCACGAGATGCTGCGCCCGATCTTGAGGCCGAGCCAGCTCACCGTGCCGAGGAAGACCACATTCACGCCCACCCGCTGCTGGAGGGTGTCAAGCACGGTGTCCACGCCCTCGTCGACGAAGCTGGCGGGTCCGATCTGGACGCCTACGCACCGGTCGCTCACTGGTGATGATTCTCCTTGTCTCCTGGGTCGTCGCTCTGGCGCACGGTACGTTGCTTTCGATCCTGGGGCCAGTGTCCCCGCCAGGCTTCATGGGAGGTCCACGGGAGAGTGAAACGCATTAGGTTCGTAGAGCGGCACCAAAGGCCTCGGCCAGCTCGGAGGGGTTACGCAACGCGGAGCCGAACTGGCCGGCCTTGTGCTGCGGCCCCTGCAAGACCGGAAGGGGTCCCCAGTCGCCAGCCCCAAGACCGCTCAGGAATCAACGCATGGACCTGGAATGCACGGCGGTGTTTCGGATAGTTCCTGAAGGCTACATCGCCTTCATCGAGGAGTTTCCCGGTGCCAACACCCAAGGCGCTTCCCTCGAGGAAGCCCGGGAGAATCTTCGCGAAGCCGTCGCCCTGGTAATCGAAGCCAACCGCGAAATGGCCCGCGAAGACGCCGACGGCGGTACGGTCATCAGAGAGCCTATCACCGTCACGGCGTGAAGCGCCGGGACTTGCTCCGGCACCTGGTACAACACGGGTGCGCCTGCAGGTGCCCCGGCCGCCACACAGCTAGCCCGGTCGGCACCCAGACGTAAGTAGCCCGGGGACAGGCGGCAGTCCCACTGTTCGACACGGCCTCGCGCGACTTTGTCTCATCTCGCTTTCAGCCTGGGATCGAGCATCTCCTGCAAGCTGTCCCCCAGAAGATTCGTCGCCATCACCACCGTGAATATGGCGAGTCCGGGGAAGGTGGAAATCCACCAGGCCCTTCCCAGCACGTCGCGGCCCGCAGCTGTCATCAGCCCCCATTCGGGTGTCGGCGGCTGAGCGCCGAGGCCCAGAAAGCTCAGTCCGGCACCCACCGAGATGGCGTGACCGAATTCGAGGGTCGAGAGCACGAGCAGCGGCACCGCGGTGTTGGGGAGCACGTGCCGCAGCATGATCCGGAAGTCCGGCACACCGATGAGCCGAGCCGCGTCGATGTACGCCTCCTCACGGACCGTGAGCACGGTGCTGCGGACCAGGCGTGCATAGCGTGGGATCGTGGACACGCCGACCGCGATCATCACGTTGGTGATGCTGGGGCCGAGCGCGGCGATGACTACGAGGGCGAGAAGGATGCCCGGGAAGGCCAACATGGCGTCGACGATGCGCATGAGCACGGTGTCGATGGCGCCCCGGTAGTATCCCGACACGAGGCCCAGCGCGGAGCCGAGGGCGGCCCCGATCGCGACGCTGATGAAGCCGAGCACTAGAGACACGCGCGCGGCATGGATGACGCGGCTGAAGACGTCGCGACCGAGGCGGTCGGTGCCGAACCAGAACTCGGCCGAGGGGGCCTCGCGGGCGCCCGAGACGGTGGCGAGGGGATCGTGGGGTGCGACGGCCTGTGCGAGGAGGGCGAGCAGGACCCAGCTTGCGAGGATTGCCGCCCCCGTGATGAAAGCGGGTGTGAGCTTGCGGCCGCCGATGGTCATGCCGGGGCCTCGTCGCGGATGCGGGGGTCGAGCCACGCCGCCAGCAGATCCACCAGCAGGTTCACGACGACGTACATCGTCCCCATGAACAGCACGATCCCCTGCACCAGCGGATAGTCCTTCCAGAGGATCGCGCTGACGACGAGGCGGCCAAGCCCGGGCCGGCTGAAGACGGTCTCGGTGACGACCGCGCCGGCAAGCATGGCGCCGAACTGGAGGCCCAGCATGGTGAGTACCGGGATCAGGGCATTCCGGAGCGCGTGGCGCAGGTAGACGATGCGTTTCGGAAGGCCCTTGGCCCAGGCGGTGCGGATGTAGTCCTGGACCAGGACCTCGAGAAGCGAGGCGCGGGTAAGGCGCGCGATGACGCCTGCAGAGACGAGTCCGAGCGACAGGCTGGGAAGGACGAGGGAGCGGAGCCCTCCGGAGCCGGCCGGGGGAAACCACGGCAGCCAGAACGCAAAGGCCAGGATGAGGAGGAGGCCGAGCCAGAAGAGGGGAAGCGAGACACCCGCGTACGCGAGCACGCGGCTGAATCCGTCGATCCAGGAGCCTTGTTTGAGGGCGGCGAGGACGCCGGTGGTGACGCCGATCAGCACCGCGAAGAGGATGCCGCCGAGGCTGAGAGCGAGGGTGGAGCCGAGGCGGTCGAGGATGAGGTCGAGGACGGGTTGACGAAGCCGGACGGAGGTGCCGAGGTCGCCGGTGGCGGCTCCGCCGAGAAAGCGGCCGTACTGCACCGGGAGTGGGTCATTCAGCCCCATCTCCTCGCGAAGCTGCTCTTGGCGCTCCGGGGTGACAGACCCGCTCTCGGCACCGGAGAGCATGAGCTGCACGGGATCCCCGGGAAGGGCGTGCATGATGGAGAAAACCGCCAGCGAGACGAGGAGCAGGACGACGCCGAGTTGGGCGAGGCGGCGGGTGAGGTAGCTGGCGAGCATGCGGATGGTTGGCGGCCTGGGGTGGGAGGCACGGTTTTCGGGCGGGAAACTACTTGGTAGGATCAGTGCGAGCGAGGATCGCGGGCCGAGGGCGACCGGCCGCGTCTCACTGACTGCAACCCTGGCCTGGGTTGGCATGAGCACATGAAGAACCCGCCCGATGGTTGGCCGAGAATCGTGCCCGCCGTTTTCTACGATGACGCCGTGGCTGCCATCGACTGGCTAACCCGCGCCTTTGGATTCACGGTGCGGGTGAGGGTAGAAAATGATCAGGGACAGATCGTGCATTCCCAGCTCGCCATGAACGGCGGCCTCATCATGGTCGGACAGGCGGGCCTCACGCCGGGACGGACCTATCCGCGATCACCGAGAGCGTTGGGAGGTGCCAATACACAGGCACTGGCCGTGTTCGTCACCGATGTCGACACCCATTGCGAAACCGCGCGCGCTGCCGGCGCGGTCATTGCGACCGAACCGGCCACCCAGGATTACGGGGAGGGGTACTGGAAAGAGCGGACCTACGAGGCCGAGGACCTCGAGGGGCATCACTGGTGGTTCATGCAACGGCTGTAGCTGAGGCGAAGGGAGTGTGCAGGGAGCTGTCGCTACCTACTTGCGCACCAACGCCGCATTGTGCACAAAGTAGAACTGCCCCTCCGAAGCCAGCTGAAACCCCCGCACTTCATCTGACACCGCATAGAAAATCGGCTCGCTCAGCGTCGGCAGCATCAACGTGTTGTCCATGATGATTCGCTGTGCTTCCCGGGCCAGCTCACACCGCGCCGCCTGGTCGGGAAGCACCCGGAGTTGTCTGACCACGCCGTCCAATTCCCCCTCTACAAAGCCCGTCCACGCCCACCCCCCAACCACATCGTGGGCCGAGTTCCAAAGCATGTCCATGAGTAATGGATCCGGGCTGCGCTGACGCTCGTAGATGAGGTCGAAGTCGCGGGCGTTGACGCGCTCCAGCTGCACCGGTCCGGGCACGATCTCGATGGCGAGGTCGATGCCCAGCGGACGCCACTGAGCCTGCACGGCTTCGCCAATCTCCTCGCGGTCGAGGATTGTCCAGCGGACGCGCAGAGGCGTGCCGTCTTCGAAGCCGTCGACCCCGTAGGCCTCGCGGATGCCGTCGCCGTCGCGGTCGGTATATCCGGCTTGCTCCAGAAGCCGCATCGCCGTCTCGGGATCGAGGGGATAGAAGTCCGCGTTGCCATCCCAGTAACAGCTGTGGACCGTGTTCAGAGGGCCGTCGGCGGTAAGGTAGTGACCGTCGTACAGAAGGTCGTTGAGCGCCTGCTGATCGGTCCCGTGCAACAGCGCCCGCCGCACCCGAATGTCGTTGAAGGGCGGCCGCCTCGTGTTCATGACCATCTGCAGGCCCGTCCCCGCCTGGTAGCCCGTCAGCAGCGAGAACCCCTCGGCATCCCGGTAGTCGTCGATGTAGGCGGTCGGCAGGTTCATGGCGATGTGGGCGTTGCCGGTTCGGACGATGTTGCCCAGGACCGCTTCTTCGCCGATGAACCGTATGGTCACCCGTTCCACCTTCGCCGGGCCGGGCTCCTGGCTGATCGAGTTCCAGCCGCCGTAGCCGTCCCAGCGCCGCACGGTGACGTGGTCGTTGGGAACCCATTCTTCCAGCAGGAACGGTCCTGCGCCCACCAGGTGCCGGTCGAACTCCTCGATGCCCCAGCGCTCGGCCGCCGCAGGAGACCAGATCGGCGCGCGCCGGAACGCGTCGAGCACGGTGACCCAGGGCGCTTCGTAATGCAGTGTGACGGTCGTGTCATCGACGACTTCCACGCGCTCGACGGGCCCGACGTGAGCGGCCATTTCGCCGGACCGCGTGGCCGGATCGAGTATGCGCTCGACGTTGTAGCGGACGGCCTCGGCATCGAAGGGCGTGCCGTCCTGGAAAACGACATCGCTCCGCAGGGTGAAGGTCCACTCGTCGGCCACTTCGTTGGACGACCAGCCGGTCGCGAGTGCCGCGTGGAACCCGCCGTCCGGGCCGATGATCAGCAGGGGGTCGGCGATCATGTAGTCGATGAGCCACGCCGTCTGGTAGGGCTCGATGTGACCGTCCAGGGACGCGGGTTCGCGGGAAGCGGGCCAGGCGATGATGAGTTCGTCCGCGGCGTCGCCAGGGCCGTCCGGAGAGCCGCAACCGACGAGAACCGACAGCGACAGGGCGACTATGCACAAACAAGTGTGTGGACTCATCCCCGTAGCGCCTTCGTCCCGTCCTTCAATGCATAAGCCTCGTAACCCACTGTCTGCAAGAGGTTTGCAAACTGCCCCGATTGAATCCCGTTGTCGCAGAACAGCACATACTTAACATCTTTGTTTAGTATTGCAACCAGGTCGGGGAAATCACCGGGCAGCACACGCCGGGAGCCGGGATGACGCCACCCGTCGTCCTGCTGCCGGGGGCGGCAATCGATCACGAGGGCTCCCGCCGGGAGCGAATCGACCCACAGGTAGTCCCGCTGGAGGTCGGAGTCGGCGAGCTTCCGCACGTCCAGCACCTTGCGCGCGGCGACGGCGCGGTCGACGAGGCCGGGGTCGAGCGGCGTCTCCTCTCGGTCCACCGCCAATACCCTGGCCGCCGTGACCGGCTTGCCCGCGAGTATCGCGCAGTACTCCTTGACGCGCGCGGAGAGAGCGGCGGTCCCGATCCGCTCGGCGATGCGGATGATCTCCTCCTTGTCGAAACCGACCAGGGGACGCAGCACGGGAAGGGTCGCGGCGGCTTCGATCGCGCGGAGGTTGCGGAGCGTCTGGGACGACACCTGGCCCAGCGACTCGCCGGTGACCAGCGCGTCGGCCCCGATCTCGGCGGCCACCTGTTCGGCGGCGCGGTACATCAGGCGCTTGAGGACGACCTGCCAGTAGCGGGGGGTCACGCTGCTCTGGAGTTCGCGCACCGGCTCGTCGAAGTCGACGATGTGCATGCGCGGCCGGTCGCCGTAGCTCCAGCGGTCGGCGAGGACCCTGGTGACGCGGATGACCGAGTGCTCGAACGCCGGCCCGGCCAGGTTGCAAAAGACGTAGTCGAGCGGGACGCCGCGCTTGAGCAGCAGCCATGCCGCGACGGCCGAGTCGAAGCCGCCAGAGATCAGGCAGACGGCCCTGGCCTGGACGCCCACCGGCAGGCCGCCGGGGCCCTCGGTGCGGCCGCTGAAGAGGTAGGCCCGGTGGTCGCGCACCTCGACGTGGACGGTGACCTCGGGGGTGGTCAGGTCGACGGTGCCGTAGGGGTTGAGCGCGGCCCCGAGTTGCACGGCGATGTCGCGCGATGAGAAGGAGTGGCGACCGGTGCGGCGGGGGGCAACGGCGTAGCTGTGGCCGGTAACGGCTTCGCGATAGAGGTCGTGCCCAACGCGGACGATTTCGTCGAGGTCGGCGTCAATCTCGGCGTCGACCTTTGAGTAGGAGCTGAGGCCGAAGACGCGGGTCGCTGCCGCCATCGCATCGCCGGCCGGCGATGCCCCACCCGGCTCCGCCAGCGTGATGAAGAGGCGGCTCCAGCGGTCACGGATCTGCGGAGTGGCGCCGGTGGAGCGAAGGGCGTCGTTCAGGTTGCGGACCAGCTGCTTCTGGAAGCGGCGGCGCGTCCGGTTGGACTTGCTCGCGACTTCGGCGGCGATGCGGACGAGGTAGTGGGCTTCACGCGAGCCACCCAGCTGACTGTTGCGCGGGCGTGAGGACGCTGCGGAAGACTCTTCGGCGGGCGTGGGGGTGTCAGCGCGCATTGGCCCTCGCCTCGATTTCTGCACACCGGTTGATGACGTCCTCGAACGTATCGACGGCGTCGAGCAGAATACCATCGCGAACCATCCGATCATAGTCGGCTGCGAGCTCCTCGTACAACGGAGCTACGGGTATCAGTTGGAGACCGCCGGAGACAGCCGCCTCGTAGTTGATCCAGTTCCCTGAGGTGTCCTTCTCCCTGAAGAAAACCGCCTTGTGACGGGCGACGGCGAGCGCCAGTTCCCGATCAGCCAGCGCCGACTCGGCATAGCCGGCATCGTCCAGCCGAACCAGGTCCTGCCAATGCCGGGACAGACGTGTCCCTCGGTGGCGTGCCCGGCGGCAGAAGACGTGTATCGCTGTTGCCTTCTCCCAGAAGGTGCGCTCGGGCAGCATCACCTGAGGTCTTGCGGTGGGGAAGCGGATGTCGGGCACAAACCTGGCCGCGTCGCATTCCACTCGCAGCTGCTCGCGAGGCTCGCCGGTCGAGCGGGCACCGAACTCGACCAGCACTTCGGGTTGGACAAGGCCATAACCGCTGAACAATGGCTCATACTGCACGCGGATTCTGTACGCGTCGGCTCGAAGCTGCACGGGCCATCCAGCACGCAGCAGGCCGTCCCTGAGTTCCGGCACTGCTTCTTCACGTGTCCATTCCACGAGACGGCTTCGGATCGCCTTGGTCCAACGCTGCTCCTGGCTCCTTGTGGGTGGGAGCGCCTCGTGGCCTGCGTCGGCCGTCAGTTCAGGGACAAAGCGCCGGATGTCGTAGGTAACATCGACATCTTCCGAGAACCGGCGAATGGCCCGATAGCCCTTGGACAGCGATGTTCCCCCTTTGAACACCAGGTCCTGGCCGAAGGGCGCCTCGAACAGTACCGACAGGGTTTGAACAACCCAGATGTCCTTTTCGAGCAGGTATGCCCTATGGCCTCCCAGCCTGGCAGCAACCTCCAGGGCATTGCGCTTCCTCTCGGCCGAAAGGGAATGAAACGGGGTCTTACCCATGAGAAACCAGCTCGCTTATCGGCTCGGCCAGCCAGGATGGCAGGATAGCCCGGGTTGCGGCGAGTTCGTCAAGATCTCCTTGCGTCAGCGACTGCTTGATCGCGCCCAGGCCATCCTCGATTTCGTTCGGGCCCAGGAATGCCATCGCTCGAACAGCGAGACCGGCTGGGCGTCCGGGCGCAACCAACTGCCATCGCGGAGCGTGCCGCAGCCGGATGACTTGAGCGAACAGCCTTAGTGTGCGCGTCGGTCCAGATGTCAGGTAGACCGGTTGTATCGGTACCTGTGTAGTTAGTCGGAGCACGTTCGCCGCGGCTGCCCCGGAGGGCACGATTGTCTCGCCCCAAAGGGCTGACAATGCCGGGATGACCTTCTCGACGGACGGTGCACGGACACCGAATTCGGTTTCGATGGGTTGCATGTAGACGCCTCGGCACACTCGCAGAAGCTGTCCGCGGCGGGTCAGGCGTGACAATGCCTGATCTATCGCGGCGCGGTTACCCATGTGTAAAAGGCCGCTCGGGCAGATCGGTGCGCCTTCAGGCAGAGTTTCGGCGTACGCCATGACCTGGCGTGGCAAACTGGGCACGATTCTCTCCTCGTTGGTCATTAATGTCAGAAACAGTATATCGTATCTGACATCCAATTCGCAAGACCGCACGACCCGCGACCCCCGGCTCAACTCAGTTCCAGGACATTCCTCGCAGCTTCTTCACGTCCAGATTGCCGCCGCTAAGCACACAGACGGTCTTCGTGCCCGCGGGCGCGTCGACCAGCCCCTGAAGCAGCGCACCCACCGGCGACGCGGCCGCGCCCTCGGTCACCAGCTTGGCGCGGGTCATCAGCCACAGCACGGCCTCGAAGATGTGCTCGTCTGGTAGCGTCACGATCTCGTCCACGAAGCGGGAGACCACAGAGCAGGTGTTCCCGCCCACCCGCTTCACCACGAGTCCGTCGATGACGCAGTCGACGCGGTCGAGGGTCACGCGCGACCCCTTTTCCACGCTGCGCTTCATGGCCGGCGCCCCGGACGACTCGACGCCGATCACGCGGATCTCCGGCCTGAATGCCTTCACCGCCATGGAAATCCCGGAGATCAGACCTCCGCCCCCGATCGGCACCACGACCAACTCCACCTCGGGGAACTGCTCCATGATTTCGAGCCCGAGGGTGCCCTGCCCCGCGATCAGGTCGGGATCGTCGAACGGGTGGATGTAGGTGTAGCCCTCCGTCTCCACGAGCTCGAGCGCCTTCTCGTTGGCCTCGTCCCAGATGCTGCCGTGCAGGACCACGCTCGCGCCGTACCCCTTCGTGGCCGCGACCTTCGCCGGTGTCGCGTTCTCGGCCATGCACACCACCGCTTTCACGCCGTAGTGCCGCGCCGCGATCGCCACACCCTGCGCATGATTGCCCGCCGACGAGCAGATCACGCCCCGCGCGCGCTCCTCGTCGGTCAGCCGGGCGATCTTGTTGAGCGGCCCGCGCACCTTGTAGGAGCCGCCGCGCTGGAAGAGCTCGGCCTTGAGGCGCACGTCGAGGCCGCACGTCTCGTTGAGCGAGCGGCTGGTCAGCAGGGGGGTGCGGTAGACGTGCGGGCCCACGTTCCTGTATGCCGCCTCGAAGTCGTCCCTGGTGAGGGTCAGTCCCGGTATCGCAATCATGAGCTGATTCCCGGCAGCTTGAGGGGGCCGCCGAGCCAGCCGCGCACCTCGTGGGGGCGATAGGGCGCCTCGAGTTCGGCGCATTCCTCGTCGGTGAGGACGAGGTCGACCGAGGCGGCCGCCGCGTCCATCTGCTCGACTTTGGTGAAGCCGACGATGGGTGACGCGACCGCAGGCCGCGACAGCAGCCATGCGAGCGCCACCTGCACCGGCTGGACGCCGCGTCGCTCGGCCACGCGCGCCGTCGCCTCGACCACATCCCAGTCCGAGTCGTGGTCGTAGAGCTCGTCGGCGAGGGGGGCGTCGTGTTCGTCCCGCGCCGAGGCCTCGTGCATCCCCCGGGAGCGCTTGCCGGTGAGCAGGCCACGCGCCAGGGGCGACCAGGGAATGACTCCGACGCCCTGATCCACACACAACGGCATCATCTCACGCTCCTCTTCCCGGTAAACCAGGTTGTAGTGGTTCTGCATGGAGACGAAGCGGGCCCAGCCGTTGCGCTCGGACACCGAGAGCATCTTCATCAGCTCCCACGCGAACATCGAACTCGCGCCCAGGTAGAGGACCTTGCCGTCCTGGACGAGGCGGTCGAGTGCGGCGAGGGTCTCCTCGACGGGCGTGCTCGGGTCGGCGCGGTGGATCTGGTAGAGGTCGATGCGGTCCAGCCCGAGGCGCCGCAGCGAGGCCTCGCAGGACTGGACGATATGCTTGGCCGAGAGGCCGCCGCGGTTCGGCCCGGTGCCCATCCGCATGCGGCACTTGGTCGCCACCACCGCCTCGTCGCGCACCGCGTACTCGCGCACCGCCCTGCCGGTGATCACCTCGCTCACGCCCAGCGAATACACGTCGGCGGTGTCGAAGAAGTTGATGCCGAGCTCGACGGCGCGCCGGAAGAAGGGCATCGCCTCGTCCTCTTCGAGCATCCAGGGGCGCCACGTGCGGCTGCCGAAGCTCATGCAGCCGAGCGCGATGCGGGAGACGACGAGGCCGCTGTTTCCGAGGAGGGTGTATTGCAAGGGGCAGGCTCCGGGGTCGGGGGATGCGGTTGGAGGGTGCCGCGGGTTTGGGCTTGCCGAGTCTGTCGTGCAGCGTGTGGACTATACCGCCGGGCATGGCGGCAGCGCACCCCCTGGCATGGGCCGTCTCAAGAAAGACTGCCGGCTGACACCGTCAGAACAGTCGACCATCCCAGTCTACACGGACGGTGTCTACCACCCTGACGCGACTGAAGTCCGGGTGAAGCGGATTAAGGATCACGTTGCGGCCCCATGGCTGAGCCACGTACGAAGGCACCTGCATGGCGACCGACGCGCCGGATGCAACCCAATCTCGCCCGATCCTGCGGGACTTGATCCCGTTGCGCCAATCCGGATGATCGGCCTCCTCCAGTACCTGGATCTCACACCGTTCAGGCAAGAAGATTCGCGACGCTATGCGTTCGGCGGGAGCTTCGCCCGGGCCATGACGGGCAAGCTGCTCCAGCAGCGCCCCTTCGTAGGCCACAGCGGCATAGACCAACTGAATTCCCGGAGGGTTCCAGCGTCCTCCGTAGAGAGCGGCCCCCCAACCATCGAGGGGGGTATAGCGGCGACCGTGAATCCTGTAGAGGTCCACAGATCAGGAGTCCTATACCGGAAGCCCGTGGTCTAGCGCGTGGATCATGTACTCGACCTGCCGAGCACCGACCTCCGAACGCGCCAGTTCAATGGGCACCTTGTAGCCCAGGAGCATGTGCGGAGTCGTAAGGAAGGCCGCGGCACCTCTCTCCAAGCCCCAGACGTCCGTAGCGAGGGCAATGACCGCGGCGACCCGCAGCACGGCTTCGCCCTCTTCCCTCGTCAGCCGGTCTCGCCGTTGCAAGGTCGCTCTCGAAACGATCCTGTTGACGAACTCCGACGCGCGCCGTACACCCATGCCCTTCAATTGGGCCTGCAACTCCTTGACGGCCTCGGCGGGCAGCCCTTCCTCTACGGACTTGCGAACCCGGTCCAGACCGGACAGCGATCCTCCGTATGCCGGACTGGTTTCCCGCACCATCCGGATGGCGAGCCTCGCCAGACTGAATCCCCGGCATTCCTCTGAACCGGTGGACACGGTGGGCTTGTCGTCGTCTGCGGGAGCAGTATGGTGGTACACGTTGTGACCCCGACTCATTCAACCTGGAATCGACGATGCCACGTCCCTTCGCCCGGATCCGTGCCTGCCCCCTTGCCTTCGGAGCCCGTGGACTCCTGGTCCTGATCGCGGCTACCCTCGCGCTCCCCTCCCCCGCATCCGCCCAGAAACGTCCGCTCGTCACCCCCGACGACTACGGGCGTTGGGAGGACATGCGAGGGTTGGAGCTATCCCCGCTTGGCGACTGGGTCGCGTATGGCGTCACCCGTGTCGACGAAACGTACGAACTGCGGGTCCGCAAGCTCGACGAGGACTCCACGCGCGTCTTTCCGTGGGGTTCCCCGCCGATCCTTTACTCGCCCGACGGTCGCTGGCTGGCGTGGACTGTCGGCCTGCCGCCCGAGGAACGTGAACGGCTCGAAGTGGATGGCGAGCCGGTCCGTGAAAATGCGGTGGTGATGGACCTGCGGACAGGTGAGACCCGCCGGTTCGACGCCGTGTCCGAGTACCGCTTCGACGCCTCCGGCCGTTTCCTTACACTCCACGGCTATCCGCCTGACGAACCGGACGGCAAAGGCGCCGACCTTCGCGTCGTCGAGCTGGCCACCGGCGCCGAGACCACCTTCGGGAACGTGAGCGAGGTCGCCTGGAGCCCGACAGGTTCCATTCTCGCGCTGACCATCGCGACCGGCAGCGACCTAGGCAACGGCGTCCAACTATACGACGCCGCCGCCGGCATGCTGCGTTCTCTGGACGCGTCGGGATCCGCCTACCGGAGCCTCGTGTGGCGAGACGATTCCCACGATCTCGCTGCGCTCCGCTCCCGCGACGACGCCTCGGCCGACGGCACCGCCTACGAGGCACTGGCCTGGCGCGAGCTGGACGGCCGCGTGGAGATGGCCGTGCTCGACGGCGGCGCCACCGGCATTCCCGACACCCTCGAAGTCGTCCGTCACAGGGCCCCGGCGTGGTCCGACGACGGCGGCATGATCTCGGTGGGGCTGAAACCGGTGGAGGGGGAGGAAGAGAAGCAGGCCGACGTCCCCGGTGACGGCGAACAGGGTCAGCCAACGGAGACCCCGTCCGTCGACCCGGAGCGCGAGGAGGGCGGCGATCCGGACGCGGAAACCGGTCCCGCGCAGGAACCCACCGACGACGAGCCCGACCTCCCCGACCTGCAGATCTGGCACACGAAGGATGTCCGCCTCTTCCCGGAGCAGCAGGTCTCGCGGGGCCGCGACGACGCCAGATCGCTGCTGGCCGTCTGGCACCTCGACGACGACCGCGTCGTCCAGCTGGGCTCCGACCTGATGGCCAGCGCGCAATTGCTGCACGGCTGGGAGTACGCCCTCGAGGACATCAGCGAGCCGTACCCATGGGGTGCGATGTTCGGCCGTCCCTATCACGACGTCTGGGCCGTCGACACCGACACCGGGGAGCGCCACCAGCTTCTCACCCGCGTACGCTACGAATGGCCGAGCGCGGGCGGCGACTGGCTACTCTCGTGGGACGGCTCGGCCTACCACAGCCTCCACATCGCCACCGGCGAGCAGCATGACGTTACGTCAGGGTTGGCCGCCGAGTTCGCCGACACCGACTACGACACGCCCACCGATGTCACCCCGCCACGCGGCTTCGGCCCCGGTGCCTGGCTTGAAGACGACGATGCGGTGTTGCTCTATGACAAGCACGACATCTGGCGGGTCGCCCCCGACGGCTCGGGCGGTGAGCGGCTCACCCGCGGCACGGAAACCGGCATCACTCATCGAGTGACCTCTTACATCAACGACGATGACACACCCGGCCTCGACCCCGACTCGCGCCCCTACCTCTCGCTCTACAACGAGAAGACCGAGGAGCGCGGCTACGGGCGCCTCGCCCGCGGCTGGGCCGAGGCCCGCGACCGGAACTCGGCCGAGACACTCCTCCTCGAGAACCATTACGTAGGCGCACTCGGCAAGGCCGACAGCACCGACGTGATGATGTTCGAGTCCATGGCTTTCGACGTCCCACACAACGCATTCGCCGCCGGCCCCGACCTCGGCGACCCCACCCAAGTGACGAGCCTCAACCCCTTCATCAACGAGGTCGCGTGGGGCCGCGCGGAACTGGTCGACTTCGTCAGCGAATCGGGCCGCGACCTCCAGTTCGTCCTCATTCGTCCCGCAAACCACGAGGAGGGACGCGCGGTCCCCACGATCGTGTACACGTACGAGATGCTCTCCCCCCAAATGCACTTCTTCCGCGTCCCCAGCGAGCGGGACTACTACAACTACACGGCCTGGACCCAGCACGGGTACGCGGTGCTGCTGCCCGACATCGTGTACCGTGCGCGGGACCCGGGCGTCAGCGCGCTGGAATCGGTGCGCGCGGCCGTGGCGAAGGCCGTCGAGATGGGGGTGACGGACCCGGACGCGGTCGGGTTGATCGGGCACTCGTGGGGCGGCTACCAGGCGACGTTTCTGCCCACGCGGACGGACATCTTCGCCGCCTCGGTGGCGGGGGCGCCGCTCACGGATTTCGTGAGCTTCATGGGCCAGATCCACTGGAATCCGGGGATCGCGGAGGTAAGCCACTGGGAGACCGGCCAGGCGCGGATGGAGGTGCCGTTCTGGGAGGATCCGGAGGCGCATCGGCGGAATTCGCCCATCCACGAGGTGCACAACATGGAGACGCCGCTGCTGATGGCGTTCGGCGATGACGACGGGGTCGTGGACTGGGATCAGGGGACCGAATTCTTCAACTTCGCGCGCCGGGCCGAGAGGCAGATGGTGCTGCTGGTCTACGAGGGCGAGGACCACGGATTCCGGCAGGAGGCGAACCAGCGGGACTACCACCGGCGCATCCTGG
The DNA here is from genome assembly GCA_965211905.1 of Longimicrobiales bacterium. Classification (GTDB taxonomy): domain Bacteria; phylum Gemmatimonadota; class Gemmatimonadetes; order Longimicrobiales; family Gaopeijiaceae; genus Bin94. The sequence continues at coordinate 1,553,480 of CBDBTX010000003.1, read as the reverse complement.
AGTGGTTCGGGCACTACCTGAAGGGCGAGCCGGCGCCGTCGTGGATCACCGACGGGGTGCCGCTGGAGGCGCTGGAAGACGAGAAGAAGCGCGTGGCGGAGCGCCCGGGGCGCTGAGCGGGGGCGGACCCCTCGCGTCGGACCGCGGCTGTCGCGCCGCTCTCCATGCTCGAGCGGCGACGCGGCCGCGCCCGCGCCTACGAAATCGCGCTTCTCCGGTGCCCTGGCAGGGACGCGACCACCACCTGGCGCGTGTCTTCGTCCCAGAAGTAGTAGATGCGGAGACAGCGCCGGGGGTCGCGCGTATTCCCGCCGACCTTGATGTGCCAATCGACGCTATGGTTCTCTCCGCTCCACGAACAGTCGAAGGCATCCCCCCCGCAGGGGACGTTGAAGACGCTGTCCGCGATTTCGCCGATCCGGCCGTGCAGCTGCGGGCTCCCTCCCTTCAGACGTCCGTCGCGGTACTCGCCGCCGAGCCAGTGCAGGCAGCGCGCGGCGAGTCCCACGTCACGGAATTCGGCGTCGCTCAATTCGCGCCGGGCCGATCCGGTGAGGGCCACGCGTCCAGCCAGACATTCGTCGCACCAGGTGCCGAACTCGTCCCAGGTGGTGGGGAACGGGACCGAAGTGTCCGGATCGCCGCCCATCGTGCGAACCAGCCCCGCCAACTGTTCGGCTCGCCTGACGGCTTCGTCACGCTCGCGTTCCGCCTGCTCGGCCCGCAACCTGATGCGCTCGTACTGCCGGGTTCGCCGCTTCGTCGTTTCCCGGGCGGCGCTGAGCTGCCGCTGCAAGGCCACCGGATCGGGGATCGGGTCGGCGTCCGCGATCTCGGCGGCTGCTGAGGGCTCGCTCACGAATGCGGGGGCTCCGGTGCCCCCATCCCCGTACGCTGCCCCGCCGAGCGAATTGCGCAGGAAGGTAACGAGCCGCGCGGGACCCCGCGGCACTCCTGCGGCCTCGCGCGCGATCGCTTCGAACCCAAAGGGCTCGTCACCCGCCGGGGCAACCCGGATCGTCTCGGCCGCCGCCATTCGCACGAACATCCTGACCACGCCCGCTACCGCTTTTTCTTCCATCATCCGGTTCTTCAGAATCAGCGGATGATCGGTCTTGCGGGCATCTTCGTCGAAACCGGGCCGATAGAACCTCCACGCACCCAGGAAGACCGAGAGCGGCTTGCCGACGGTGTCGCTCAGGCGGTAGGTCATCGCCGCGGGGAGAACCCACGTCACGGCAAGACCCGTCAGAGCGCGGGCGAGCATGCGCGCCTGCAGCTCGAGTTCACCAGGGTCATCCTCTTCCGGGGGAGCCGAAATCACCGCGAACGGAACGACGCGGCCAGGGTCGACCAGGAGGCGAACGAAGGCACCCATCGTCGTCTCCGAGTCCACAACGATGGGTCCCGGCGCGAGCCTCCGTCCGCCCTGCATCAGGGGTACGCGTTCAGCCAGGTCGGCGAGCATGCCGGCGGGATAGGCTTCCACACCATCGGCAGGGAGCGTCGAACGGTCCTGCACGGATATGACGATTTGACAGGCGTTCCTGTGGGGACTCGCCACCGACACATCCGTAACCACTTCCTGGTCCCGGGCAACCGTTTGCTTGACCTGCGCAGACCACAGGTCGCGGTGCCGGTCGCGCACGTGAACGGCCTGGCAGCTCGCGCTCTCCCCGGTCAAGGCAAACGGGCGGGAGCGCCAGGCCCTTCGCGGCAGCCTGTGTCCGACTGTCCCCTGCACCCAATCCAGCACAATTGCGCGGCACTCGTGAACGACCGACGGACTCACGTCGGCCGCCAACTCGGTTCGCACACTCAAACGTGCCCCGGGCCTGATTTCAAACCCGGCGGGCACTCTTCCCGCGGCGGCTTTCAACCGCCTGGACTGCTCGTGCCGCCGCCATTCTTCAAAGGCCCTGAAGTTCTTCTGTGCCATGGCTACCTCTCACTCGGCGGTGGCCCGCACCACACCACCAGCAACATTCCACACGTCGCCAACACCGCGCAAGCAGGAGGAGCGGGCACGGCGGGCGGCACTACGAGCCGCGGGCCCACGCGCTGATGATTCCGTGGAGTGCGTCCACGCCGTCGGTGAGCGCGGCCGGGCCCGGTTGCAGGATCAGCGCCGACTTGATCTCGTGCAGATGTCCACCCGCGACGGCGGGAATCGTTTCCCAGCCCGGCCGCGCGGCCACCCTCTCCGGGCGGAACTTGCGGCCGCACCAGGATCCGATGATCACATCGGGCGCGCGGCGTCCGACTTCGCCCGGATCCGCGATGATCCGGTCCCTGGCGAGCGACCCGTCACGGAACTCGGGGAAGCAGTCCACCCCGCCCGCGATCTCGATCAGCTCCGACACCCACCGGATCCCCGAGATCAGCGGATCGTACCACTCCTCGAAGTAGACGCGCGGCCGCCTGGGCAGCTCGGCGGCGCGGGCCCGGATCCGCCCCAGCCCCGCCTCGAGCTCCGCGGCCAGGCGGTCGCCCTTCGCCGGACACCCGACCAGCGCGGCGATCGCCCGCACGGTGCGCAGGATTTCGGCCACCGAGCGGTGGTTGAAGATGTGGACCTCGACGCCGCTCCGGACAAGCTCGGCCGCGATGTCCGCCTGGATGTCCGAGAAGCCGAAGACCAGGTCGGGTTCGAGGTCGAGAATGCGGTCGATCTTTGCGGAGGTGAAGGCCGAGACCCTGGGTTTCTCCTTGCGCGCCCGGGACGGACGGACCGTGAACCCCGAGATGCCCACGATGCGCCGGTCCTCTTCGAGGAGGTAGAGGATCTCGGTGGGCTCCTCGGTCAGACAGACAATGCGCTGGTACATGGGCTCCTAAACTAGCGCCAGGCGCATGACGTGGCGGCGCAGCCCGGCCCGGCCCACCTCCACGAACCCGTGCCTTTCGAAGACGGGGGTGAAGCCGCAGAAGCGATAGCTGGGCGAATCGGGCGCCACCGGGTAGGCCTCCAGGCTGGTCCCGCCGCCGTGCCGCGCGTGCGCTGCCGCCTCCTCGATCAGCCTCTCCATGGTGCCGTGGCCGCGAATCCCGCTCTTCACGTAGAAGCAGGTGATCGCCCACACCGCGGCCGGATTCTCTTCCGGCAGGTCCACGCCGCCGTGGAGTACCAGCGTCTCCCTGGGCGCGACCGAGCACCAGGCCACGGGCTCGCCGGACCGGTCGTACGCCAGCAGGCCGCTCGGAATCCCCGACCTGATCCGCGTCTCCATGGCGCGCTTGCGGTTGTTCTTCGCGCGCGGCGTCCGGCCGGTCTCGTCTCGGCGAAAGTGCATGCACCAGCATGTCTTCGGTCCCCCGCGCGCTTCGAACAGGCGCTCGAAGTCGGGCCAGCGGGAGGGATCGACCGGCAGGATGTTCAGGTCGCTTGCCGACGGCTCGCCGGGCCTGCCGCGCGTCGAGGCGCTCATCGGGCCATCGCCAGCACGAGGATACCGGCGAAGACCAGGGCCGCGCCCGCCGTGCGGATTCCGCCGAAGCGCTCGCCCAGGAGCAGCCACCCGGCCAGCGCGCCGAAGACGATGCCGACCTCACGTGCCGCGCCGGCGTAGCTGACGGGCGCGATCTGGAAGGCCCGCAGGACCAGGGAGTAGGCCGCGAGCGTCATCACCGCGATGACCACGATCGGGACGAAATGCGTGCGCAGGACGGGGACGACGCGGCCGCCCCGGCGAAGAGCCAGCAGGGGGATGAGGAGGGAGCCGGAGAGGCCGAAGACGAGGACGAGGTACGGGATGGGGTCCCAGTGGCGCATGGCCGCGCCGTCCAGGGCGGAGTAGGTGGAGATGAGGAAGGCGACCAGAAAGGCCAGGCCCGATCCGCGCGCGTGGGTGCGCAGGGCGGTCAGGGCGGCGGGGTCGCGGCGCCGCAGGGACCAGAGGGGAGCCGCGCCGAGGACCACCAGTCCGGCCAGGATCGCGGCGATGCCGGTGTATCCGAGCGGCGAGGGGCGTTCGCCGAGGAAGACGATCGCCCAGAGGGCCAGCATGGCGGGGGCGGTGCCTCGGGCCACCGGGTAGACGAGCGAGAAGTCGCCCCGGTCGTAGGCCCGCGCCAGACAGGAATAGTACCCCAGAAGCACCAGTGCGCTGCCGCAGGCGAAAGGCCACACGGCCGGTGGCGGAGGCCACGCCTGGACGAGGGCCGGCGCGAAGGCCACCGCGCCGGCGAGCAGCCCCCATGCCACGACGAGGAGGCGCTCGGTGGTGCGCTTCAGAATCAGGTTCCACGACGCGTGCAGGAGTCCGGCTCCGAGCACGAGGGCGAGGGCGGTCGGTGGCATGGGGTGCGCGGCGCCGGGGCGCCGGTGTGCGCCGCCGGTGCCCGTGCGGGTCCGGTCCGGCCTACTCGGAGACCGGGGTCATGCCGCCGGACGTCCGCAGGATGAAGCTGTCGAGCGTCTCCTTCCACTGCGGCAGTAGCGACTGGTCCACGTACATCATGTGGCCGGCGGCGAAGTCCGCGCGCTCGATGTTGTCGCGCAGATCCGCCGGCAGCCCCATGCGATCCATCGTCCAGACGGCCGCGAAGTACGGCGTGGCCAGGTCGTAGATCCCGTTGATCAGGAGGACTTCCAGCTTGGGGTTGCGCCTCATGGCGGTGGCAAGGTCGGGCGCGACGTTGGGCGTGCCGCCGCCGCGCACGAACGCCCCGCCTCCGCCGAGCCGGCCCCAGTTCCAGTTGCGGGTGCCGCCGCTGGGCACGTACTCGCGCTCTCCGTCGTAGCCCAGCTCCGAGCGGAGGTAGGCGTTGAAGGCGGAGGTGTAGGCCGAGCTGATCGCCGTCGACTGCGGATCGTGCGAGGGCCGCCCGCCGAGGAGGTCCCCGGCCGGACCGGTGAAGCGCGCGTCCAGCCGCCCCACGATGCGCCCCTCGTCGCGCAGCAGTTCGGCCTCGAAGGCGGGTGCGGTGACGCGCAGATCCGACTTGTCGATGAAGTCATGGCTGAGCCCGGTGTAGCGGTGCATCCGGTCGATGACGGCGGTGCGCGTGTCGGCATCCAAGGTGCCGCCGGCCAGCAGCGCGGTGGCGTACTCGGTGAGCGACCACTCCTCCACCTCGGCCATGAAGGCTTCCAGATCAGGCGGATTCTCGCCCGGGAGCGCGTCCAGATACCGCGCCGTGATGGCATAGGACGGGAGATTCACGATGTACGGCAGATCGTCCCCCGGCGCGAACTGGATGGTGTTGAACTGCAGCACGGACGAGACCAGCACGATCCCGTTGAGGTCGATGTTGGCGCCCTGCAGATGGCGGGCGAGCACCGCCGAGCGGGTCGTCCCGTAACTCTCGCCCAGCAGGTAGCGCGGCGAGTTCCAGCGGTCGTGCTCGCTCAGGAACCGCCGGATGAACTGCGTGAGCGACCGCGCGTCCTCGTCGATCCCCCAGTAGTCCGAGCCGGGCGTGTCGCCGAGCGTGTGGCTGAACCCCGTGCCGATCGGATCGACCATCACGATGTCGGCGATGTCGAGGATCGTGTAGGCGTTGTCCTCGAGCGGGTATGGAGGCGCGCCCTGGGGTCCCACATCGGGGGTGACCACCCGCCGCGGCCCCATGATCCCCATGTGCAGCCAGAAGGAGGCCGATCCCGGGCCTCCGTTGTAGGAGAAGACGATCGGCCGTCGCCGCGCGGGTGCGCCGTTGGTGCGGAAGTACGCCGTGTACCACAGCTCGGCGGCGGGGTCGCCGCCGTCGTTGGTCAGCGTCGTGCCCGAGACGACCGCGTCGTACTCGACCGTCTCGCCGGCGACCATGATCGAGTGGCTGCTTTCCCAGCGCTGTGGATCCGGGGCTGTGGCAGCTTCCTGGCCGCTCGCCGGAGCACCCGCGAGCGAGAGGTTCGAGACGAAGACGAAGGGCAGAAGGCGGACGGTCCGGCTCGTATTCACTTGGCTACTCCCTGATGCTCTGGCTGAATGTGGAGGTTGTCGTGGCCAATTTGGCGGATTCCGATCATCTCCCGCCAGACATCAAAGCTATCGAGAACCGGCGGCTGAGACCGGTCGGCGAGGTCGCCGCTATTGACGTATGAATTTTCTATCTGTCTATTTTTTACAGTTTGCCAGTAATGGGTAGATTTGAGAAGGCGAAGGAGAACGCGATGCGACCCGCACGGCCCCTGCCCAATGCTCCGCACGCTCGGTCCGGGATGCCCCTCGCATGGGCGATCCTGCCGGCGTCCCTGGCCCTGCTCACCTGTGAGGCTCCGACAGCGCCTGGTGTGTGCGGCGCCATCCCTGAGCAGACAGTCACCGTCGGCGAATCTGCGACGGTGTCGGTGTGCTTCGAAGACCGGGACGGGGCCGCCTTGACCTACCAGTCCTGGGTATCCGACCCGGCTGTAGCGACGATCACCGGGTCGGGCGGCAGCGTGACCGCAACGGCGGTCAGTCCCGGGCACGCGCTCGTGACGATCGTCGTCACCAACCGGCACGGTCTGAAATCGCAGCAGAGCTTCCGGGTCACGGTACCCAACCGGCGGCCGGTAGTCCTCGCCGGGATCGAGGGCCGGGAAGTGACGGTCGGAGACTCCGTGATGCTGGATGTATCCGCTCACTTCAGCGACCCCGACGGCCAGACGCTCGTCTACACGGCGGAGTCGGACACCGCAGTCACGAGATCGTCCGTCTCGGGCGCCGACTTGACGGTAGTAGCGGTGGCCAAGGGTGCAAACCCGGTCGAAATCACCGCGAGCGACCCCGGGGGAATGACGGCGACCCTGAGTTTCATGGTCACGGTGCCGAATCAGCCGCCGCTAACCGCGGAAACTGTTGATGCGCAGACCCTGGAGGTCGGCGACACTACGGAAGTGGAGATCTCGCCCCTCTTCATGGATCCGGACGGGGACGCGCTCACCTACTCGGCCATCGCCAGCGATATTGCCGTTGTCGAGGTCGCGATTCTGGACGGCAGCCTGGCGGTTGTGGCAGCCGCCAAGGGCGAAGCAGTCGTCACCGTCTCCGCCAGCGACACCGAGGGCCTGACCGCCGAGCAGAGCTTTGGGGTCACTGTCCCCAACCAGCCCCCCCTGGCGCTTGACTCGATTCCTCCACAGGTCGTCACGATGGGCGAGACCGTCACGGTCGATTTGACACCGTTCTTCACGGATCCCGACGGGGACCCGTTGACCTTTGCGGCCGCGGCGGCGGACGGCACTGTGTCGGTGTCGGTCTCGGACGGCGCGTTGGTGGTGGCACCCGTGAGGAAGGGCCGGACGACCATCACGGTGACGGCGACCGACACCGATGGTGTCTCGGTGACCCAGGACATCGCGGTCTCGGTGCCCAACCGCGCGCCGGATCCGGTGGGATCGGTCCCCGAAATGACCCTGCAGGTCGACTCGATCGTCCTTTTGAACGCCTCCCCCTACTTCGCCGACGCCGATGGTGACGCGCTCGTCTACACGGCTGCCAGCTCCGACCCGGCCGTGGCCAGGGCAACCGTCATCATGGGTGTGGCCGTGAGCGTTGCCGCCGTGGCCAAGGGAGCGGCAACCGTGACCGTTACCGCAACGGACCCGGAGGGGAGTGCGGCGACCCAGAGTTTCGCAGTGATGGTGCCGAATCGAGCGCCGTTCGCGGCGGGCCGCTTCGAGGCGCAACACATCATGGCCGAGGACGCGCAGACGCTCGCGCTCGCCGGGTTCTTCTCCGATCCTGACGGAGACGTGTTGACTTTCGAGGCGGTGAGTTCGGACCCGACGGTGGTTGAAGCAACGGTGGCAGAAGGGTTGCTCACGATGAGGGGGCGGGAGCGCGGGACGGCAACCGTCACCGTGACCGCTTCGGATTCGGAGGGACTGACCGCGGAGCAGTCCATCGAGGTAACAGTGACCCTCCGCAACCGGCCGCCGCTCTTGGTCGGCACCTTCCATGACCAGAACCTGGGCCTGGGCAACACGAGGACGCTGTCCGCGACCCGGTACTTCGAGGACCCCGACGACGACCAGCTGAGCTTCACGGCCTACAGCTCCGACCCCGGGGTGGTTGCGGCACAGGTGTCCGGGACCAGAATCACTCTTTCCGCGGTCGCCGTGGGCTCTGCGACCCTGACGATCATCGCCGAGGACTCGGGCGGGCAAACCGCCGCCGCGTCCTTCGCGGTCACCGTGTCCGCGGGCGGTGGAACCAACCGGCCGCCGCTGCCCGTGGGCGACATCCTGTCGCAGGACCTGCGGGAAGGCGACAGGATGATGGTCGAGATCTCGCCGTACTTCGAAGACCCCGACCATGACGAACTGGCGTACTCGGCCGAAAGCTCCGACATCCGCGTGGTCGAGGCGACGACTTCCGGAAGCGAGGTCGAAGTCGAGGTGGTGTCCGAGGGCACCGCCACGGTGACCGTTACCGCGGAGGATCCCGGCGGGCTCGAGACCAGTCAGTCCTTCGAGGTCACGGTCCGGGAAGCCGGCACCGGGAATCGCGCTCCCGCCGTACTCGGTACCATTGCCGCACAGTCTCTTGCAAAGGAGGAGACGAGCTCACTGGACCTGTCTGCCTATTTCACCGACCCCGATGACGACGAACTGGCGTTCTCGGTCGTGAGTTCCAACACAGGGGTCATTACCGCCACGATCGTCGGTACCGTGGTCGAACTGCAGGCAGTGTCCGAGGGCACCGCGACGGTGACGGTTACCGCGGAGGATCCCGGGGGGCTCGAGACCGGTCAGTCCTTCGAGGTCACGGTCCGGGAAGCCGGCACCGGGAATCGCGCTCCCTATCTCGCCGGCAGCGGGTTCCCCGCACTGACCCTCAGGAAGGAGAAGACGACCTCCGTGCACGTGGTCCCGTTCTTCAACGACCCCGACCATGACCAACTGACGTTCTCGGCCGCGAGTTCCAACACCGGAATCGTGACCGCCGCGTTCTCCGACGGCATCGTCGTACTGGAGGCCGTGGACGTGGGTACCGCAACCGTTACGGTGACCGCCACGGACCCGGGAGGACTGTCGGCCAGTACCGGCTTCGAGGTCACAGTCACGGGCGCGGCCAACCGACCGCCAAGGGTCGTGCGCCAACCCGAACCCTTCACGTTCGTGGTGGGCGCCGAAGAGATCGGCGCCGTCTACTTCCACATCGAGGATCCGGACGACGCCCGGCGCGACCTTGACTATGCGGTGACATCATCCGCCCCGGAGGTTATGAGAGCCTGGATGCTCCCCATTCCGAGAGGTTTCGACGCCCCCTCATTCAGGATGAGGGCGATAGCGGAGGGAACCGCAACCATCACGATGACCGCAACCGACCCGGATGGCCTTTCGGCCAGTGTATCGGTGGTGCACACGGTCGGCAACAACCCGCCCGTGGCATACAATCCGCCCGGAGATGTAGTTCTCCAACCGGACAGTACCTTCAGCAGATTCCTTGGTCCGTTCTTTGTTTTCCACGAGGCCGGGATATTCCGGGACTACGACATCGGCGATTCCATGACCTTCGAGGTATCGACCAGCAACGAGTCGGTAGCAACTGTCACCATAGGAAGTGCCATCGGACCCTATCTCGAAGTGACGGGGGTGTCGCGCGGGACGGCGACGATATCCGCGACTGCAACGGACAAGGGCGGACTGTCGACCACGGTCACCTTTGGCGTTACGGTCAAACGGCCGTAACGGAGGTTGATACAGGGAGGCTTGGGGTCCTGGACGGGATGGAGATGCTCCGGACCCCGACGCGATTCGTCAGCGTGATTGCCGGCGGCGTGCGCTCCGGTGGTCGCGAACGTTGAGCACAATCGACGCCGCCAGCGCCCCGAGCGCTGAACACACCACCAATGCGTCGACGACTCCCGCGCTCCAGTCGATCCCGGTGATCCGGTCCAGGTAGTACTTGATCCACGAGGCCGGCAGCGCGGTTTCCCCCAGCGCCCGCTTGATCTGCCAGTGCCAGTCGGTCAGCGGGCAGTATCCCCATCCGTACGCGACCCCCAGGCCGAACCACGAGAGCAGCGTCGCGGAGATGGTGATGAGGTGGAGGCGCCGGGTCCTGCGCCAGGCCCAGCCGAGCATGTTGAAGGCGATGAGCGCGGTGTGGAAGACGACGAAGAGCGCGTCGCAGAGCCGGTAGAGCTCAAGGTTCGCCATCGTGATGCCGCCTGGTGAAAGAGGTCGCGTAAGTCGATGCCGCTCGGCCGCGCCCGCCCGCCCGTGCCGCCGCACGGTAGCCGCACGGCGACTCGCGACCGCATATTACGGCCCGATGCGCGACTGCCGCGAATCCGCCAAGCCACGTGAGATCAAGGAAGCAGCGCGACCATGCGAAACATTCTCCTCGCCGCCGCACTCCTTACCCCGGCCGGCATCCTCGCCCAGGACTCCGCCGGCGACGGGGACGCCGCCCTCCCCCTCCAACCCGAACGCACGCTCACGATCGACATGACGGTAGGCTCGTGGATCTCGCTGGATGTGAGTCCCGACGGGCAGACGATCGTGTTCGACCACCTCGGCGACCTCTTCACGGTGCCGATCACCGGCGGCGACGCCACCCAGCTCACCTCCGGCATGGCCTTCGACGCGCAGCCCAGGTTCTCGCCCGACGGCGCGCGCGTCGTGTTCACGTCCGACCGGAGCGGCGGCCAGAACGTCTGGATCATCGCGCTGGACGGATCCGACACCACCCAGGTCACCACGGGCGGGGCCAACCGCACCGAATCGCCCGACTGGGCGCCCGACGGGGAGTATGTCGTCTCGTCGAAGGGCGGTTTTCGCGGCGGCGGCCTCCCGAAGCTCTGGCTCCACCACGTCGGCGGCGGCTCCGGCGTCCAGCTCATCAGCGAGCCCGACAACCTCAAGACACTGGGCGCCGCCTTCGATCCGACCGGCCGCTACATCTGGCACGCGCGCCGGACCGGCGACTGGACCTACAACGCGCAGTTCCCGCAATACCAGCTCGCCGTCTACGACCGCGAGACCGGCCAGACCTACGGCCGCACCTCGCGGTACGGCTCCGGCATCCGCCCCACCCCCTCCCCCGACGGCCGCTGGCTCGTCTACGGCACCCGCCACGACGACCGCACGGGGTTGATCATCCGCGACCTCGAATCGGGCGCCGAGCGCTGGCTGGCGTTCCCCGTCCAGCACGACGACCAGGAGTCGCGCGGCACCCTCGATGTGCTGCCCGGCATGTCCTTCACCCCCGACTCGCGCCACCTCGTGGCCAGCTACGGCGGGAAGATCTGGAAGCTGGACATCGAGAACGGCGGCGCGGAGGAGATCCCCTTCCGCGTCCGGAACGAGATCGAACTCGGGCCGCTCGTCGAGTTCGACTACCCCATCGAGGACACCCCCACCTTCACGGTGCGCCAGATCCGCGACGCGGTGCCCTCGCCCGACGGCTCGCGGATCGCGTTCACCGCGCTCGACCGCCTCTGGGTCGCGGGCGCCGACGGCACCGCGCCCCGCCGCCTCACCACCGACGACCACTCGGAGCACTACCCCGCCTGGTCCCCGGACGGGGCCTGGATCGCCTACGCCACCTGGGACGGCGAGGCGGGGCATCTGCAGAAGGCCCCGTCGGACGGCGGCGGCGATCCCGTGCGGCTGACCGGGCGCGGGGCGGTCTACGTGATGCCGGCCTGGTCCCCCGCGGGCGACCGGATCGTGGCGCTTCGGAGCCATGCGCGCGACTTCCAGGAGTCGGCGGGCGGGTTCGGTTCCGGCGCGCCCCAGCCCGGCGAGATCGTCTGGGTGGCCGATGGCGACGGCCCCGGCGCGGCCACGCTGATCGCCCCGGTGGACACCCGGCAGGGTCCACACTTCGCGGGCGGCGGCGCGGCCGGCACGGCGGACGGTCCCTCGCCCGACCGCATCTACCTGCACAGGAGCCCCGACGTGCTGGTCTCGATCCGCTGGGACGGCACCGACGAGCGCGAACACGTGCGCATCCGCGGAGGCACCCCCCCGGGATCCCGGAACGCGCTCACGCCCGCCGTGCTGCGCATGGCACCCCGTGGCGACCAGGTCATGGCGCTCATCCAAGGGCAGGTCTACACCGCCACCGTGCCGATGGTGGGCGGCGAGGCCCCGCTCATCAACGTCGGCAATCCCGGCAGCGCCTCCATGCCCGCCCGGCGCCTGACCGACATGGGCGGCGAGTTCCCTGTCTGGGCCGCGAGCGGGCGCGCCGTGCACTGGTCGCTGGGCCGCGCGTTCTTCACCTACGATCTCGACGCGGCGGAGGCGTTCGAGGAGGCACGCGAGGCCGAGGAGGAGGCGCGCGAAGCCGAAGCGGAGGGTGAAGAAGAGGAGGAGGAGGGAGAAGAGGGCGAAGACCCCGACGAGGACGACGATCGCTACACGCCCGTCGAGGTGTGGATCGACATTCAGGCCGAGCGTGATATTCCCCGCGGTACCGCGCTGCTGACCGGCGCGCGCGTGGTGACCGTCGCCGGCGCGGGGACGATCGAGCGGGGCGACATTCTGGTGCGCAACAACCGCATCGCGGCGGTGGGGCCCTCCGGCTCCCTCGACGTCCCCTCCGACGCCCATGTCTTCGACGTCTCCGGCAAGACCATCGTGCCCGGCTTCGTCGACACCCACGCCCACATGCGCCCCGCGCGCGACCTGCACCGCGCCGACGTCTGGCCCTACCTCGCCAACCTCGCCTACGGCGTCACCACCACGCGCGACCCCCAGACCGGCACTACCGACGTGCTCAGCTACGCCGACCTCGTCCGTACCGGCGACCTCGTCGGCCCGCGCGTGTACTCGACCGGCCCCGGCGTCTTCTGGCAGCACATGATCGGCTCCGCGGACGAGGCGCACGACATCATGTCCAGGTACGCGAACTACTTCGACACCAAGACGATCAAGATGTACGTGGCGGGGAACCGCCAGCAGCGCCAATGGATCATCATGGCGGCCCGCGAACTGGGACTCATGCCGACCACCGAGGGCTCGCTCAACCTCCGCCAGAACCTGAACGAGACCATCGACGGGTACCCGGGGCTGGAGCACTCGATCCCGATCTATCCCGTCTATGACGATTATGTGCAGCTTTTTGCGGCCACAAGACGCGCCTACAGCCCCACCCTGCTTGTCTCCTACGGAGGGCCGTGGGCCGAGAACTACTTCTTCAGCCGCGAGAACCCGCACGACGACGAAAAGCTGGGCCGCTTCGTCCCCCACTCGGTGATCGACTCGGCGACGCGCCGCCGCGCCCAGTGGTTCCGCGACGAGGAGCACGTCTTCGCCGACCACGCGGTCTTCGTGAAGGACCTGGTCGAGGCGGGGGGCCGCGCGGGCGTCGGCAGCCACGGGCAGCTGCAGGGGCTGGGGTACCACTGGGAGCTGTGGGCGATGGCCGCGGGCGGCATCGGTGAACTCGACGCGCTCCGAATGGCCACGATCCTGGGCGCCGAGGCGATCGGTCTCGACGAGGATCTCGGCACGATCGAGGCCGGGAAGCTGGCCGATCTGGTGATCCTCGACGCCAACCCGCTCGACGACATCCGCAACACCAATCGCATCGCGATGGTGATGATGAACGGCCGGCTCTTCGACGCCGAAACGCTCGCCGAGCAGTACCCCGGCGACCGCGAGATCGGGCCGATGTGGTGGTGGGACAACGAACCGGGCGATCTGCCTGGGGTCGGAGGGGGCACCGGCGAAATGCCCGGCGAGGAGGGCAACTGACATGTGCAAACTGTGCCATACACACGATACACACTGGACGCGCCGGTCCTTCGTGGCCGGGACGGCCGGGGCGGCGGCCGCGCTGGCCATCTCGCCGCGACTGCTCCATGCGCTCGTTCCCGGCGACGGTCAGGCGGGCGCCGACCTGGCCGCGCAGGACCGCGGCGCCAGCCGGCGCCCCCGCGCCGATCGCCCCTTCCTCCAGATGGCGATCGAGGCCTGGAACTGGGTCGACGCGTCCCGCATCAGCACCGGCCGCGGCGCCACCTGGCCCTCGGACCCGACCGACCCGGAATTCACCGGATACACACTGTATACACACGGCCCCGGCGTCCTTCCCTTCGCCCTCGAGCTCCATTACGCCACCGGCGATCAGCAGTACCTGGACGCCGCGGTCGAAGGCGCCGCGCACCTCGCGGCCACCCTCTCGGACGTCCCCGGCGCCGGCCTCTACACCGGCCTCGCCGGCATCGCCTTCGTCCTGACCGAGACCTGGCGCGCGACCGATCTCGACATGCACCGGTCCCACGCCGGCCTCGCCGCCCAGCTCCTCGTCGACCGCGCCCGCACAGCCGGCGCGGGCATTGCCTGGCCCCGGGGCTCCGGCGACGACGCGGTCGAATCCAACGACATCATCAGCGGCACCGCCGGCACCGGCCTTGCCCTCCTCCAACTCGACCGCGCGCTCGGTCACCGGGGCGCGCTGGAAGCGGCCGAGGGAGCGGGAAGGAGGCTTCTCGAACGCGCCATCGAGACCGACAACGGCCTGCGCTGGGACATGTGGCCCGGCTATGCGCGCGAGATGCCCAACTTCTCACACGGGACCGCCGGGATCGCCTACTTCCTCGCCACCCTGCACCGCGCCACCGGAGAGCGCGACTTCCTGGACGCGGCGCTGGCCGGGGCCCGCTACCTCACCTCGCAGGCCACGCTGGACGACGGTGCCGCGACCGCTCCCACGGCCTCCGCAACCGCACCCGGCTCCGCCCCACGCGGTCACGCCACCGGCTACCGCCTCTTCCACTCCCGCCCTGGCGGCGAAGACCTCTACTACCTCTCCTGGTGCCACGGACCGGTCGGCACCAACCGCCTCTTCCACCAGCTCGCCGGGGCCACCGGCGACGACGGATGGCGCGACTGGGTGGCCCGCGGCGCCCGCGGCGTCATGGCCACCGGCATCCCCGAGCGGCGCACCCCCGGGTTCTGGGAGAACATCAGCCAGTGCTGCGGCACCACGGGCGCGGCCGAGCACTTCCTGACGCTGTACCGCACCACCGGCAACTCCGAGTACAAGGCCTTCGTCGACCGCCTCAACGCCGACCTGCTTGGCCGCGCCTCGACCGTGGACACGCCCGCCGGCGACGGCCGCAAGTGGACCCAGGCCGAGCACCGCGTCCAGCCCGAACTGCTGATCGCGCAGACCGGGCACATGCAGGGCGCGGCTGGGGTCGGGAAATACTTCCTCCACATGGACGCGATGGAGGAGCGCGGCGAGGGGCCGCGCGTGGTGCTTCCGGACGATCCGTGGTAGTGCGACACTCACACCGTCTACACCCGACGACCCGCACATGAGCCTACGCTCCCGGATCCTCGAACTCGAAGCGGCCGCGCGGGTGCTCGACCCCGATGCGGCCGGCCGCGAACGACTCATGCGGCAGACGCATGGCTACGTCCAGCGGTTCCTGAACGAACTCACGGAAACGCCCGCCTACCATCACGACAAGTCGGCCGTCGCCGAACTGCGCAAGCTGCCCTTCGGGGACGGTTCCCTGCCCATCGAACAGCTCATCGCGCGGATAGACGAGTCGGTGGTCCGGGCCGGCCTCGTCCCCTCCCACCCTGGCCACCTGGCCTACATTCCCGGCGGAGGGATCTACGCATCGTCGCTCGGCGACTACCTGGCCGCAGTGACCAACGAGTACGCCGGTGTCCGCTTCGTGGGACCGGGATCGGTCGAGATGGAGGACCTGATCCTCGACTGGATGGCCAACCTCGTCGGATACCCCGCGACCGCCGACGGGAACCTCGCCTCTGGCGGATCCATCGCGAGCCTGACCGCGATCGTCGCGGCCCGGGAAGCGGCGGGCCTGCGCGCCCGCGATTTCGAGCGGGCCGTCGTGTACGCCACGCCCCACATCCATCAGTGCGTGCACAAGGCGATCCGCGTGGCCGGCATGGGCGAAACCGTGCGCCGCGACGTCGCGGTGGACGACGGCTTCCGCCTCTGCCCCCGGTCGCTCTCCGAACTCGTCGCCGAGGACCGTGCCCGGGGACTTCGTCCGTGGCTCGTCCTCGGCTCGGCAGGCACCGCCGACACCGGCGCGATCGACCCGCTGGACCGGATGGCCGACATCGCCGAGCGCGAGGGCCTGTGGTTCCACGTTGACGCCGCGTATGGCGGCTTCTTCGCACTGCTCGAGGAGTTCCGGCCCGCGCTCGCCGGAATGGAACGCTCGGACTCCGTGGTCCTGGACCCGCATAAGGGGATGTTCCTGCCCTACGGAACGGGCGCGGTGCTGGTCCGCAACCGCGACGCCCTTCAAGACGCGCACGCCTACTACGCCAGCTACCTGCAGGACACCGTCGAGTCCGAAGGGGGTGGCCGCTCGCCAGCCGCCGTCTCGCCCGAACTGACCAAGCATTTCCGCGCGCTCCGCGTCTGGCTGCCTCTCCTGCTTTACGGTGAGCAGCCGTTTCGGGCCTGCCTGCGCGAGAAGCTCGAGCTCACGAAGTACTTCCACCGCGAGATCGGCAAGCTCGGCTTCGAGGTGGGGCCGGATCCGGATCTCACCGTGGTGACCTTCCGGTGGGTGCCCGAGTCCGGCAGCGCGAACGCCTTCAACCAGGCGCTCGTCGAGGAGACGCACCGCGACGGGCGAGTCTTCATGTCCTCCACGACGGTCGACGGCAAATTCATGCTGCGGATGGCCGCGCTCGCGTTCCGCACGCACCTCGACACGATCGATCTGGCGCTCGTGGTGCTGCGCGAGGCCCTCGAACGGCTTGAGGCCTACCCGGAACGGCGGCGCCCGACGGTGGCAGCCGCAGGGGGAAGTGGATGAGCGGCCCCAGCCCCGCCGAGGCCCGCCAGGACGTCCGCTACCAGCCCGACGACCGGCCTCCGCTGCCCATAACCGTCGGACTTGGGTTGCAGTACGCCATGCTCTGCATCGCGAGCATCGTGCTGACCCCGATGATCATGATCACCCTGGCGGGCGGCACCGACGAGTACCTCTCGTGGGCGGTGTTCGCGGCTCTCGTCATCAGTGGCCTCACCACGATGATCCAGGCCCGCAAGGTGGGGCGCATCGGGGCGGGCTACATCCTCGTCATGGGAAGCACCAGCGCGTTTCTCGCGGTCAGCGTGACCGCCATCGAGCGGGGCGGGCCGGGAATGCTGGCCACCCTGATCATCGCCGCGGCGCTGATCCAGTTCGTGCTTGCAGCGCGGATGGCACTCCTGCGCAAGATCTTTACGCCGACGGTCGCAGGCACCGTGCTGATTCTCATTCCGATTACCCTCACGCCGCTCATCCTGCGTAAGCTGGCCGAGGTGCCCGCAGATGCCTCCCCGGCGGCGGGGGCGGTTACGGCCGGTGTAACGCTGCTCGTCACCCTCCTGATACCGCTTCGATTCTCGGGTGTGCTGCGTTTGTGGGCGCCTGCCATCGGTATCGTCTCCGGGTGCCTCGTTGCCGGCCTCGGCTTCGGGATGTACGACATGACCACCGTCGCCGAAGCCGCCTGGATCGGTCTGCCGGAGCTGGCGTATCCCGGGGTCGACCTCAGTTTCCGGCCCGAGTTCTGGGCCCTTCTGCCCTCTTTCATCATGGTGACGCTGGTGGGGGCGATGGACACACTCGGAGACGCCATCGCGATTCAGCGGGTCTCCTGGCGCAAGCCTCGCGCGGTCGATTTCCGCTCGATACAGGGTGCGATCGGCGCCGACGGCGTGGGCAATCTCCTTTCCGGCCTGGCCGGCACAGTCCCGAACACCACGTACGGCATGAGCATCGCGGTCGCCGAACTGACCGGGGTCGCGGCACGCCGCATCGGAATCTGCGTCGGCGCCGTCTTCGTGGTCCTCGCCTTCCTGCCCAAGTTCGTCACGCTGATCGTGGCGATACCGGGGCCGGTGGTCGCTGCGTACTACATCATCCTCGTCGCCCTGATCTTCGTCTTCGGGATGAAGATCCTGCTCTCGGAAGGATTGGACTATCGCAAGGGCCTCGTGGTCGGAGTGGCCTTCTGGCTCGGCATCGCCTTCCAGTTCGACTGGATCTACCCGGAGTACCTGCAGGGCGCGTGGGGCGAACTGCTCGGGAACGGCATGACCGTCGGCGGCCTCACCGTGATCCTGCTGACGGTGTTCGGGGAGATCGGAGGCGGAGGCCGATCACGCCTGAGGACCCGCCTGACCGCCGAAACATGGCCGGAGGTCGACGCGTTCCTGTCGAAGTTCGCCGCCCGCAAGCGCTGGGGCGAGGAGATGGAAACGCGGCTTCGTGCAGTGGGCGAGGAGACGATGCAGATCCTCACTGGGGGCGAGGCGGAGGAGACGGCAGACCAGGAGCGCCGCCTTCTGCTCATCGCGCGCAGCGACGGCAACGCGGCCGATCTGGAGTTCATCGCGACGACCGACGCGACCAACATCGAGGACCAGCTGGCGATGCTCAGCGAGGCGGCAGCAAGCGTTTCCGTCGAAGCAGAGACCCCGCTCCGGCTGCTCCGGCACTACGCGTCGTCGATCCGCCACCAGCAGTATCACGATATCGACATCCTGGCGATTCGGGTGGAGGCGGTGGGGCAGGCGGGGCAGGTGGGGTGGGACTAGACTTCGTTCGTCCAGACGAAACCCCGCACTCAGGCTGGTTTCATGCCTTCATTGGGAAGCGGCGGGCCGCTTCCCGCAGTTCGAAGACCTGCTTCGTGTTCTGCCAGGTGGGTCGGCGATGGAGCTTCCGCAGGAAAGTCTCCGCTGCTGCCAGATCCGTGATCGGCTTTTCGCCACGCGGATCGATGGTCGAGTCCACGTACTGCACCGCTCCAACAAGCTGGCTGGCGTACGCGATGAACGCGCGGGCACGAGGTCGAGTGACAACGTCATTTTCGATGCCTGTGCGAAGCAGTCTCGTGCTGATCGTATCTAGCACCGCATGGACAGCATCGAGAGCTGCCTTCGCCTTCTCGAGAGTAGCTTCCATCAACGGTTCCGGACTCGGATCAATCGCCCGTGCAAGGTCCGAATGACTGATGCGCCGGTTTCGCCAATCGCGAGCAAACGCAGTTGTGCTAACCGCTTCGCGTACAAGACGTTCAATTTCCTCCCGCAGATCCGGCTCCTCACACATTTCCGGCAGCCTTTGAACCGTAAGGTTGTCCTTGCCAGCGCTCTCCTTGGGATCCGTCAATCTCGTCAAGCGCAGCATCAAGTCACGCCAGAACGTCTGCTGAATATCCCAGAACAACCCGCCGCCGATCGCGTTCAAGAGGTGTACCCGCTCAGTGGCGCCAAACAGTTCCCGGAACTCCTTGTACCTCACAAGAGCCGAGGCCCAGTCGTTGTTCAGACTGTGAAAGATCATGCTGAATTCGCGCCCCAGCTTGTCTTCGTATTGAGTCAGCGACGAAAGTCGGCGCAGGACCGTCTCGCTCATCAGCAACCTCAGGAAGCTGTCGTTGGATGTATTCTGGATCACCTCGCCGCGTTCCCAGCGAGCCAGGGTCGCTTCCCCGAAGCCGGTCAGTCGCGAGAAGGCGGCTCGGGACATTCCGCGCTCCTGGCGGATTGCCCGAATCTCGGCTGGGGTAAGCACTCCGAGGTGTCGGCACACGGTCTCGTGCCGAATGATCTCGGCTTCCTCTCCCGTATACGATTCCCCGCACTGCGAGCAGGAATGAACCGGTACGTCCGCAGTAAGCTCCACGGCGTCCACCCCACTACCATAGATGAACGGATCTCGAACCAATTCCGTCCGGAGCCCCGGAGCTTCGCACAGCTCGCAGGACTCCGGTCCGGGGTACAGTCCAAGAACGGTCGGTGGAGAAGCGACTCTATCCATCATCGTACTCTGCTTCATGGAAGCTGCGGAGGAGAACACTCGACCCAAACATCTGGAGCTTTACGTAGATGAGTGCCGATTCTGGGCAGAGCCGGCCAAGGAACACCCAAGCCTTCTCGCCAGGCGGTTGTCGCAGGGTAAGTTCTCTCAACGGGGCTCCTGCATCGAGAAACATCGCAATCACCCTCCACATTCCGGCACTCGTTAGCGGTAGGCCTGTATCCGGCTGGATGATCTCCCAAGGGCGAACCTCGACCGGTCGGTGCTTCGTGAAGGAAGACCGTCGCCGACCCTTTCGGATAAGGTCGACCAATTGCCGCCGGGTTTCCGGATGATTGCCATCTGGGTGCTCGTCGGTCGGAGTCCAGACAAGGTCCATTCACTGATCCAATCATATGAATTCTATTCAACTGGTATTACCTCTTTGGTCCGGCTATTGTACTCAAGAATACTATCATATGATCCAGCTGTACGTAAGGGGCGGATCCACGACCACTTTTGGGGAGGCAGCAGGCACACTCCGTGGGCCTGCCACACCCCCCACCCCTCTACAGAAACCGCCGCACCCTCTTCCGATACTCCCGATACGCGTCGCCGTACTGCTCCACCAGCCACGGTTCCTCGGCAAACGGCGCGAGCACGAACAGCAGCGCCATCAGCAGGTGCGTGATCCACACGAGCAGCGCGTTCGCCAGCACGCTCAGGCCCAGGAAGAACGCGATGTGCCCCACATACTGAGGGTTCCGCGAGAACCGGTAGGGGCCCGAGGACACGAACCCGTCTCTCAACCCGCTCGTGTTCTTCCAACCCGCCGCGACAGTCCCCCACAGCGCCAGCGAGCCGCCGAGCACCACCAGGGGCACGCCGACGAGGAAGCGGAGCGGGCCCTGGAACACCCAGGAGTCCCAGTACATGAGTATCAACAGGAGGTTGATCCCGCACACGACGTAGAAGCCCAGCCAGTTAAGCAGGTACGGCCAGGAACCACGGCTCGGCGGGGGCCACAGTCGCCTTTCCGGGACGGCCACCGACCAGACTGCTCCCGCGATGGCCGCCAGGAGGATCAGGACGGCGACGCCGAAAAGGATGTTGGACATGCGCCCGCCCCCTACCGGTTCGGGTTCGGCGCCATCGCCACCAGCAACACGAGCTCGCCATCCGACTCGTTGGCGACGCCGTGCGGCTCGTCCGGCTCTGACCACGCCACCGCACCGGGGCCCAGGATCTCGCTCCGGTCGCCCACCGTGAAGCGGCCTTCGCCCTCGATCACATAATAGAACTTCGTTGCGCCCGCATGCGTGTGTACGTGTTGGGCCTGCCCGGGACCGAGGCAGTAGACGTCGCAGAACATCTGGTCGGTCTCGAAGAGGTTGAGCTTCTGCATCTTGGCGGGAGAGAAGCGGCGCTGGCGTGTGGAGTCGATGATTCCCATGGTGAGGTCCCGTCCGGTGGCTGGCTGGTTTCGAGAAGTCTGTCCAACAGAAGTCGCGTCCAACAACCTACCGAGATGCCGGGCAGGCCCGCCGGGATGCCGCCCGCCGCCCGGAGCCCTATCTTGAACGCGGTACCGCCGTCAACCCGGATATCGGAGCAGCACGCATGACCATTCCCCGCCCCGTCACACGAGGCCTCACACTCTCACTGGCTCTCGCGCTCGCCGTCACCGGCACCGCCTGCACCCCCGCCGACGGCCCCGTCGAAGAGTCCGAGGAGGCGCTCATCGAACGCGCCCGCGGGATCCACGACCGGGTCATCACCCTCGACACCCACATCGACATCAGCACGTCGAACTTTACCGCCGAGCGCAACTACACCATGGACCTGCCTACGCAGGCGACGCTGCCGAAGATGGAGGCAGGCGGGCTCGATGTCGGCTGGTTCGTCGTCTACACCTCGCAGGGCCTCCTCAATGACGAGGGCTACGCGACGGCCTACGAGAACGCGGTCGACAAGTTCGACGCCATCCACCGCATGGCGAACGAGTATGCGCCCGACCGGATCGAGGTGGCGCTGAACTCCGACGACGTGCGCCGGATCGCGGCCTCGGGCAAGCTGGTCGCGATGATCGGGGTCGAGAACGCGTATCCGCTGGGCACCGACATCTCGCGCGTCGAGGAGTTTCACGAGCGGGGCGCGCGCTACATCTCGCTGGCGCACACCGGCCCAAACCAGCTGTCCGACGCGCATTCCGGTGAGAATGACGGCGACTTCCTGCACGGGGGCCTGAGCGAGATGGGCCGCGAGGCGGTGGCCGAGATGAACCGGCTGGGAATCATGATCGACATCTCGCACCCGTCGAAGCCATCGATCATGCAGACCCTGGAGCTGACCCGCGCGCCCGTGATGGCGTCCCATTCGTCCGCCCGCGGCCTGAGCAACGTGAGCCGCAACCTCGACGACGAGCAGCTCCACGCCGTGGCCGCGAACGGCGGCGTAGTGCAGACGGTGGCGCTTCGCTCCTTCGTCAACACCACCAGAAACGCGGCCCACCGCGAGGCCATGGATGCGATCGAGGCCGAGGTTGCAGCCGAAATGGGCGTCGAAATGCTCGGACGGGGCGGAATGTTCGCCCTTCCCCCCGAGGAACGCGAGGCCTACCAGGCACAGATGGCCCAGGTCCGGGCCACGGCGGCGCAGCGGGCGGCCGACATGGACATCCCCCCCGACGTCAGCGTCGCCGATTTCGTCGACCAGATCGACTACATGGTCAACCTCATCGGCCTCGAGCACGTCGGCATCAGCTCGGACTTCGACGGCGGCGGCGGCGTGGCGGGCTGGGACGACGCGTCGGAGACCTTCAACGTCACGCTGGAGCTCGTCCGGCGCGGCTACACCGAGGAACAGATCAGCATGCTCTGGAGCGGCAACCTGCTTCGCGTTCTCGACGAGGTGCAGGACGTCGCAGCGATGATTCAAGCAGAGGAAGGGTAGGAAGAGAATGAGCCAGACGAAGACCACCAGACTGTTCATGGCGGGCTTTGCCGTCGCGGCGCTGGCCGTGGTGGCATGGGAAGCCATGCCGAACACCACCGCCGCCGCGCCGACGGCCAGCGAGGACGGCGTTGCGGGGGCCGCAGCGACCTTCCTGTCGCTACTGGAGGGCGACGCCCTCGACCGGGCAACCTACGACCTCGGCGACGAGGAGCGCTTCAACTGGGCCTTCACGCCCGTGTCCCGCAACGGCCTCCCGCTGAAGGACATGACGCTGGAGCAGCGAACCGCGGCCCACGCCATGCTGCAGGCGACCCTGAGCAGCCAGGGATACCACAAGGCCAACGCGATCATCGAGCTGGAACGGATCCTCGGCGTCATCGAAGGCCGTCCCGAGCGGCGAGATCCGGAGGACTACTACGTCGTCATCTTCGGGACGCCCACCGCGGGCGGGCCCTGGGCGTGGCGCTTCGAAGGACACCACCTGTCGCTCAACTTCTCCTCACCGTCGAACGAGCTGACCATCACCGGGCCCGCCTTCATGGGGTCGAACCCGGCGACCGTCCCGTCCGGCCCGAAGGCAGGCTGGCGCCCCCTCGGCCGCGAGGAGGACCTCGCGCGCTCCCTCGTGCAGAGCCTCACCGCCGAGCAGCTCGAGATGGCCATGATCGCCGACGAGGCGCCCCGCGACATCATCACGGGCAACGACCGCGAGGCGCGGCTGGACGGCTTCGAGGGAATCCCCGCTTCAGCGCTGACCGACGCGCAACGCGGTGTGCTCATGGGCGTGATCGGGGAGTACGTGTGGAACATGGACGCCGCCGCCGCGCACGCCTGGATGGCCCGCATCGAAAACGAGATCTCCCCCGACGACCTCTACTTCGCCTGGGCTGGCTCCACCGAGTACGGAGAGGGCCACTACTACCGCGTCCACGCGGCCTCGTTCCTCATCGAGTACGACAACACGCAGGGCAACGCCAACCACGTGCACTCGGTGTGGCGCGATCTGGAGAACGACTTCGGCGGCGACGCGCTGGCGCGGCACTACGAGACGGGGCACGAGCACAACTGACAGGTGCGCGAGGGATGGATGGCAGAAGGGCCGCGGCCCTCACCACTCGTAGGGCGTAATCGAGGTGCCAGCCATCATGAAGGACACCGATCCGTACAGGTTCGTCGTCGTCTCCACGGTCAAGGTGCCGTGGATCCAGACGGGATCCCAGAAGGAGACCGGCACGCGTTGAGTGTTCTCCATCCTGACGTAGACCAGTTGGTTGGGGGGCGGGGGCGGGGTGTGCACGCAGGCCCCGACGTACGGGACCAGGAGGAACTCCGAGACCTCGCCGGCCCAATCCTCCAGGGGGACCATGTATCCGGGCACCTTCACTTCTCGCCCAGCGACCGACTCAAGTTCCCTGGACATCTCGCCCGTGCGGTAGTCCAGGGATGCCAGCAGCTGCCAATCCACCTCGGCGGAGTCGCGCGGGACACCGGCCGCGCGGATCCGCGCTCCATCGTTCGGATCGGCCAGCAGGGAGCGGGGCCCCGACGTGAGCGCAAGCCAGCCGCCCATGATGACCAGAGCCAGTTGGAGGTGTCTCCAGGGGATCGGGAATCGGGAGCGCGGCTTTGGCATCTGACAGGGGTTCTGGCCCTTCGTAAGAACCGACGATATGATAATGAGAATATAGTATCATTCACGCATCTGCATCCGTTCTCCGTACGCACGCAACCCGCACCGGTTCCATCCCATGAACTACCTCACATTCGATCGACCCCTGGTCCGCACCCCTTTCGTCGGGTGGGCGATCCCGTGTCTTCTGCTGTGCGTCGCATGCGGCGACTCATCCTCCGCGCGTCCTGATCCTCCCCTGGTCGAGGGCGAACGGCTGGGGACGACCGGGGCCCACGAACACGGCATCGCTCGACTGGGCCTGGCCGTGGACGGCACCCGCCTCACCGTCGACCTGCAACTCCCCGCCGAATCCGTGTTCGGCTTCGAGCGCGCCCCCCGCTCGGAGGAGGAGAGGGCCACCGTAGCGGAGGCCCTCGACAGACTCCGAACCGGCGGCGCTGGTCTCATCGCCTTTCCGGACGGGGCGATTTGTGCGCTGGATTCGGCGGAGGTGGAGGCTCCCGAAGATATGGCAGGTGACCAGGAGGGCGAGGACCAGCACGCTCAAGAGGATGAGGGCCACCAGCACGAAGAGGATGAGGGCCACCAGCACGAAGAGGATGAGAGCCACCAGCACGAAGAGGATGAGAGCCACCAGCACACAGAGGATGAGGGTCCCCAACACACAGAGGTGCGCCTCCTCGCCTCCCTCACCTGTTCCAGTGAGCCCATCGGACCGGCGAGCCTGCGGTTCGCGGACATCCTGCCCGACGTGGTGCAGGTGGACCTGACGGTGTTCACGGCGGCAGGTGAGGCTGCAGGGCGCGTCGCGCCCGATGCCTCGTTCCGGTTCTAGAACCTATGGAGGGGCCGGCCCTTCCATAGGTTCCAGGCTGGCGCGCCGGGAGTGCCGTCCAGCCGCCGGCGCCTGAGGCCGGCAGACGGTCGCTCACCCGAAAAGGTCGCTATCCCGGCAACCTGAGCGACACGTGCAGGTGATCCGCCGTCCCCACGTGCCGCAGGCAGTGGAAGCCCATCACTCGGAACGCAACTTCAACCGCGCGGTTCCTCCATTCGGGGCGGCCGAGCGTGCGCAGATCCAGGGCGTGCACGAATCCGTCATCCTGCACGAAGTGGAGAGATGATTCGTTCGGCGAGAGACCAAGGCGCCGATAGAAGTCCGGCGTGCGTCCCGCTCCGGTGATCACCGCCCCGGGGTCGGCCAGGATGACCGCGCTTGCAGCGACGCGCAGCAGTGGATGCAGGCTGGAGTACTCCGCCCGCACCTCCTCGGACTTCACGTTGGCGCCGGCAATGAACACCAGCGACCAGGCCACGCAGGCCGCCGCGAGCCCCGCCGCCGCGCGCGTGAAGAGCCTCCTGAGCCCCCTGCCGGCTCCGATCCGTCGGCTCAGGCCCCAGGCGTAGAGCGCGAGCAGCATCATCGTGGCGGCTGCCGAGAGCGACAGCGACAGCCACGGGCCCAGCCCCCAGACGTGGTAGGCGAAGACGCCCCCCCGAATGAGGACGAAGAAGGGAAGGACGGCGAGGAACAAGCCCAGCAGCCCCCAGCGGAAGAGCCTCGCGGGCAGGGAGCGCCGACGGGCCTTTCCGTACCCGTGAGGCTCCCGGTCGCCCTTGGTCTCTCCGGGCGGGCCTGCCGGTCCGTGGTATTCAACCCTGATTTTGCTCATGCGGCAGCGATCGGCCGGGACTCCCTATCCCCCCACCAGCGCCAACAGCCATGCGCACACGATCGCCGCGTAGATCCCCAGGATGTAGCCCGCGACCGCCATCAGCAGCCCGATCGGGGCCATGGCGCGGTGGTACACCCCGGCGACGACCGGCGCCGACGCCGCTCCGCCGATGTTCGCCATGCTCCCGGTCGCGACGAAGAAGAAGGGCGCGCGCACGATCCTCGCGGCGAGGAGGAGGATGCCCAGGTGGATCGCGATCCAGACTGCGCCGGCCAGCAGGTACACCGGCGCGTCCAGTACCGCCCGGAGATCGGCCTGCGCCCCGATCCCGGCCAGCAGCAGGTACAGCGCCGTGTAGCCGAGGTGCGAAGCGCCCACCGTCTCCAGCTTCCTGAGCGGGGTGAACGAGAGAACCAGCCCGCCGGTCACCACGATGAGAATCGCCCATGTCGTGCCGCTGATGACCGTGGGGTCGCCGACTGCGGGGAACCTCTGTCCCAGACGCTGCGCCGCTACCGCGCACGCCATCCCGAAGCCGATCATGACCACTGCGTAGCGGAGTGTGAGAGGGCGCCGTTCGCTCTTCATCGCCTCCAGCCGACGATTGGTCTGCTCGATGGCGTCCGTGCGCGCCTTCGTCCGGCGGTCGAAACGGCCCTGTAGCCCCGCCATCGCGATCAGCACGCCCATCCAGCCGTACCCCACCACGGTGTCCACCACGATCACCGGTCCCATCGCGTCGGGTGAGGTGCCCACGCTTTCCGCGATGGCCACCATATTCGCCGTCCCCCCGATCCAGCTGCCCGAGAGCGCGGCGAACCCCGTCCAGGCGTCCGCGGGCAGCATGCCGCCGAAGAGCATCAGCGAAATCGGCCCGCCGATCACGATCCCGGCAGTGCCCGCCGCCACCATGAAGAGGGCGACCAGTCCCAGCCTGGCGACGCTGCCCAGGTCGACGGAGACCATCAGCATCAGCAGGGCGAAAAGCAGCAGGTAAGGCACCGTCCAGTCGTAGAGTGGCGACGCGGCCGGCGTGACCCCGGCGGTGGTCGCCAGCATCGGCAGGAAGTAGACGTAGATGACCGGGGGCACGACTTCGAAGAGCTTCTTGCAGCGTGGAAGCTCCGAGACCCAGAAGATCAGCGCGACGAGTCCCGCGAGGAAGGCGAATACCCCCATGGGGTCGGTGATCAGCGCCGTGGTCTCCTGCGGCATCTTGCCCCCCCTTGTGGTCAGTCGTTCAGCCTGCTGGCGGTGCGGTCGCGTAAGGCCGGATGCATATTGTGGCGCGAGACCCCAGGCAACAAGGATGGGCGTGTACTGGCTCTGCTCGCTTCCATCGGGGTTTCCCCTCGTGTATGTAGGGGAGCGTCGGCGCAGCCCACGTGAGAATCGCTTACCTTATTGTGAATGGTAAGGCGAGATAACAAATTGTAAGGAAACAGGAGATACTTGGCATGCTCGAATCTGCGGTAACGAAAAAGGGACAGACCACGCTCCCCAAGCCCGTCCGGGACGCGCTGGATGTGCAGGCCGGTGACCGCGTGCGCTACATCGTGCTCGACGGCGAGGTGCGCTTACTGCCCGTGCGGCCCATCCGTCGGCTGTTCGGCGCGTTGAAGCACGATGGCCCACACGTCTCTTTGGGGGACATGGAGCGAGCTGCAGCCGACGGCGCGTCCGAGGAATGATCGCCCTCGATACCAACGTCCTCGTGCGCTACCTCGTGCGCGACGACGAGCAGCAGGCGAAGGCCGCCCGCGCTTTGTTGGAATCGCTTACCGCCGAACGTCCGGGCTATGCCTGCCGAGAGGTTGTCGTCGAGCTCGTCTGGGTCCTGGAACGGGCCTACGGGGTTTCCCGCGAACGGATTGCGACGATCCTGCAGGAACTCGTGGCCACGGAGAGTCTGGTTGTCGAGGCCTCGGCAGATGTGGCCCGGGCCGCGTTTCGCTACCGAGCGGGTGGCCCGGGTTTCTCGGATCTCATGATCCTTGCCGCGGCGGACCGGTCTGGGGCGCGGCCGCTCCATACCTTCGATCGGAAGGCGGCGCGAACAGAGGGTGTCGAATTGCTGCAATGATCTCTTGGAACTCTTCTGCGACCTCGTGACCTGAGCGGGCCGGAAACCCATGTACAAGTCCTGCATGTTCTGCCGGAAGCCCCTCGGTACCAACCAGGTCGTCGAGTCCTTCCCCGTAGGGCGACGACTCGCCTTCGACGCCGCGCGGGGACGGCTGTGGGTGGTCTGCAGGAAATGCGAACGCTGGAACCTGACGCCGCTCGAGGAGCGCTGGGAGGCGGTCGAGGACTGCGAGCGCATCTTCCGGGACACGCGCATCCGCGTTTCGACCGAGAACATCGGGCTCGCGCGGCATCCGGAGGGGCTCACGCTGGTGCGGATCGGCGAGCCGATGCGGCCGGAATTCGCGGCGTGGCGTTATGGAGACCAGTTCGGGCGGAGGCGGCGGCGTCAGATCCTGTACGGGGCGGGGTGCGGTTGTCGTGATTGGAGGGTTCGCTGTGGGTGGCATCGCCACGGGCGTCCTGAGCGGCACCGTGCTCAGCCAGACCGGAACGTGGATCAACCTGTGGACGCAACACCGCACTCTGGTCAAGCTGCATCCGCGCGACGGCAAAGTGATCAGGCTCAACAACCAGGACTTGCTCGGCACGCGTATTCGGCCTTCCGACGACGAGAACGGCTTCAGAGTCCAGGTCAGAAAAAGAAAGAAGACGACCTGGCATGATGGCGACGAGGGACGGCGATTCGCTGGAGCCATCCTGCCCAGGATCAACGCGGCGGGCGGCAGGAAGGACACCGTGCAGGTCGCGGTCGACAAGATCGAGTCGAGCGGACATCCCGAGCGCTTCCTGGTGGACATTGCCGGGAGGAACGCCTACCAGGACAAGAAGGGCGTCCCCGGCTACATCAACAAGATGCCCAAGACGACCAAACTCGCCCTTGAAATGGCGCTCCACGAGGAGCAGGAGCGTCGGGCGCTTGAGGGCGAGCTTTGGCTGCTGGAACGCGCGTGGGAAGAAGCGGAAGAGGTTGCCGAGATTTCAGACAATCTCCTGTTGCCGGAGGGGGCCGACGAGTTCCTGCACAGGCACCGGTCCGATCGGGCCGAACCGCCCGACGCCGACTCAAGCACCCGAGGCTGACCCCCCGCCCTACCAGCGGTACGAGGCCTTGACGTAGTAGAACCCGCCGCTCGCGCCGAAGGGCGTCGCGGGGCTGTAGAGGTTCCCTGACACCGCGGAAGCGTTCGGATTCTCCTCCGGGTACTGGTTGAGCGCGTTCTGGCCGCCGATCGTGATCGCGGCGGACTCGCTCACCGCGTACGACGCCTCGAGGTCGACCACGTATTCGCCCGGGTAGGACCGGTCGTCGCGCGAGTCGAACCAGCCCGCGTAGTAGCTGAGCCGCGCCAGCGCGGAAACGCCACTCCAGGTTCGCCGGCCCGACGCCGTCCAGCGGGTGCCCGGCAGCGCGTCCTCCAACTGGTGGATGCGGACATCGCTGAGAACTTCGGGGTCGTGACGGGTCACCTTCGTACTCGTGTGATTGAGGGCGAAGCTGAAGTCGGTGCCGCTCATCCCCGCAGGTGCGAACGACGCCACCACGTCGACGCCCTGGGTCCGTGTGTCGAAGTTGTTGGTGAAGAAGCGGAAGTTGGCGAGGTTCTTCGCGCTGGTGATCCCTTCCGCGATGAGCCGTTCGGCCTCGGCCGCGTCGAGCGCGAATACCCTGCTCAGCGCGAGCCTGTCCGACAGCGCGATCCGGAAGTAGTCCGCCGAAACCGTGAACACTCCCGCGTCGATCACGAGCCCCAGGCTGGTATTCAGCGACTTCTCGGCGTCGAGCTGCTTGCCCCCCTTGATCTCGGCCACACGCGACGTCGACGGGATCGTCCCGTTGTTGACCAGGTCTCCCAGCTCCCGGTCGAACTGGGTCGAGACGTTGAACGCGTTCTGCTGGCCCGGCGTGGGCGCCCGGAACCCGGTGCTTGCGCTGCCGCGGACCGCGAAGGCGTCCGTGAGGCCATAGCGGGCCGCCACCTTCCAGTTCGCCGTTGTGCCGAAGTCCTCGAACCGCTCCGCCCGCAGCGCCGTGCCGACCGTCCAGCGGTCGTCCCTGGCCCGCACCTCCATGTCTCCGTAGGCGGCGAAGTTGGTCCGGTGCCAGTCGCCCGCCGCGATGTCGCTGAATCCGGGGAAGCCGTTGGAGCCGGCGCTGAAGCCCTGCGCGGCAAACGGACCGATTCGCCACGAGTCCGCCTCTCCGATCCCGATTTCGAAGTGCTCGTCACGGAACTCGGCGCCACCGGCGACATTCACCATGTCGCTGACGGTGTAGTTGAGATCGACGTTGAGGTTCAACTCGGACTGCTGGTAGATGCCCGGATCGAACGACGACGGCGAATCGGGCCCCAGCGACGCGTTCACCGTGTTGTCGATGAAGAAATCGATCGCGTTGCGACCGTAGCTGGCGCTGACGTCCCACAACAGTCCGCCCTGCGTGTCGCCCCGAACCCCCGCCACGACCGACGCGTCCAGCACATCCCCCCCAAATTGGGGGGTGAAGCCTCCGGGAAACATCTCCTGGAAGGTGAAGCAGTTCGGATCGTCGAACACACGCGCCAGCGCGACCGGGTCGGGCGCCCAGTTCGTGATCCTGACCAGAGGACAACCCGCCGAGCCGTCGAGCACCCCGTCCTGCGCGTCGAGCAGGTCGCCCACAAGCAGCGTTTCGCCCCCGTCGAGGCTGAAGACGCCGCCGCGGGTGTTCGGGTTGCGGAAGAAGAACCCGCCCGTGACGGTCTCGCTCGCGTAGTTGGCGTGGCCGTAGAGCTGCAAACCGTCACCGAGGAAGCGTCCGAAATTCCCCCACAGCTTGAGATCGTTGTCGACGCTGGGCGCCCCCCAGATCTGTGCCGGATCCTTGACGTGTGTGTTGCCCGCCGCGATCACGGCCGCCGCGTCGTCGCGCTGCACGCTGCGGCTCGTGGGGTTCGACTCTCCGAACTCCGCGCTCAGGTTGGCAAAGCCGTTCTCGCCCAGCGGCAGCCCGATGTTGCCGGCCACGGTGTACGACTCCCCGTCGCCCTCCCAATAGGTGCCGGTCCTGAACTCGAGGCTTCCGCCCGAGGGGGAGTCTTTCAGAGTGAGGTTCATCACGCCGGCGATGGCATCGGAGCCGTACTGGGCCGACGCCCCGTCACGGAGGATTTCCACCTGCCGGATCGCGATCGCCGGTATCGACGAGATGTCCGGCCCCTGGGCGCCGTCGGCGAACCCGCCCCCGATCCAGGTGATCACGGCTGCGCGGTGGCGGCGCTTGCCGTTGACCAGCACCAGCGTGTGATCGGGGGCCAGCCCGCGCAGGCTGGCAGGCCGGATGATCCTGGCCGCGTCTCCCGTGGCCTGTGGGTTGACGTTGAACGACGGTATGACCGTGCGGAGCAGGTCGTTCAGGTCGGTGTCTCCCTGCTCGATGAAGTCCTGAGACGAGATGGCGTCGATGGGGACCGCCGACTGCGTGACCGTGCGGGGGCGCGACCGGGTTCCCACGGCGACCAGCCCTTCGAGGGCCAGCGCGGTCTCGCTCAACTCCGCGTCGAGGCGCGCGCGCCCGCCGGGGGCGATGGTGACCTCGCGGGTCGCGGTCGCATAGCCGATCAGACTGATCTCCACCGTGTGGGTCCCGGTGGGGACGTCGGTGACCTCGAAGTACCCCCCCGGATCGGTAATCCCGCCAAGGTTGAGAGCGATGATGGCGACCTGGGCACCGGCCAGCGGGGCGCCTGTTGCGGCGTTGCGAACGGTGCCTTCGAGCACCCCCTGGCCCGCAGCGGCGACCGGCAGCAGGTGCAACACCAGCGCCGCGGCGGTGTATATAAGACGATGTGGTTTGCTGTACAAGCGAGACCGGACGGACGGACGCCGGCCGCATCTGTTTCCGCGTTCGGCTGCACAATTCAGCATGTCAATTCACTCCGAAAACGTTCGGGGTCGCGATATGATCACCGTAACGCCCCGGCGGCGCAATAGCGCACACCAGGGGCGAACGCCCAAACCGGAAAGGCTGCGGATCCGCATGCTTCCCATGTCACCTCCGTGCCTGAAGAGCTCCCGCCCCAACCCTTCACCATCTCCCCGCGGTCTATCCTCGAACGCGCCCGGCGAGCTCTCCCGTCCACTCCGTCTGATGCTGGCCGTCACCCTCGCGAGCGTCCTCTCGGCGGGTTGCGGAGGCGGCGCGGACTCTGCCGTCAATCCCTTCGCAGGTGCGCCCTGGACGCTTGACGGTCCCGAGGTCCGCATCGGGTCCCTCGACGACCCCGACTACGTCTTCGGGCCGGTCATCGGGCTTGCCGAGGGTCCGGACGGAGTGCTGCATTCGATGCACTGGGGAGAAGCGGTGATCCGGCGCTGGGCTCCCGAGGGTACTCCGGCGGGCGCGGTAGGGAGAGAAGGCGAAGGGCCCGGCGAGTTCCAGGCCGTGAGCGGCCTGGGGTTCTTCGGGGACTCGCTCTGGGTTTGGGACCGGCGCGGCTACCGGGTCAGCTACTTCGACATGGAAGCGAACTTCCTTGGGTCGGTGTCTCCAAGGGTCGAGATGGGCACCAGGGAAGAATCGCCTCCGCGCCCGTCCAGCCCGTTGCGCGACGGGACCTTCCTGGGCGTGTCACCCGGTTGGTCGCACGCGATCGCGACCGGTACGCTAACCGCGTCGCCGTACGCTCACCTGGACGGCGACGGCCGGCGACTGGCTACGATCTGGTCGATGCCGTACCTGCCGCGTGACGTCTTTGCAATCCTCGCCGACGACGGGGTGGGCGGCTCGTTTTCGAGTCAGCCGTTCGGAGACGGCTTCATGCCAACGGTGGGCCAGCGCGGCCTGCTCGTCCTCGAGCGCAGGGTCTGGACGGGAACCGGAGAGCCCTCCGTTCGGGTCAGCAGGATCGACTTCAACGGAGATACCCTCCTCACGGCGGCCATACCCTACGAACCCGTGCCGCTCCCGGCCGAGCGCTTCGACTCGGTGCTGGCCGCCTGGACCGAAAGCTGGACCAATCGTCCCGGCCGGTTCAGCGCCACTGCGGCGGATGTCCGGGAGGCCATGTACAGACCGGAGTATCTGCCGGCGGTCGATGCGATCATGGAGGCCGAAGACGGCACGATCTGGCTGCAGCGCTTCGATCCAATCGTGTCGGAAAGTGGCGAGTCGATGACCGAGTGGTGGGTGCTCGACCTGGACGGGGCCCCGCTGGCCCGGGCCCTGACCCCGTCCGGCCTGAGTGTGAGAGCGATTTCCGGAAACGTGGTTTGGGGCGTGGAGAGCGACGAACTCGATGTCGAATACATCGTTCGGTACCGCCTTGTGAAGGGGGACTAGCGGCCTCCCCGACCCGTCGCTTGCAATCGCTCTTCCGCGCCGTCATCGTGACTTCGTCGAGTCAGGCGGCTCGGACCGCCTTGCCCCAGCGGATCCTGACGGAAAGGGAACGAAACGATGACACGGCGAACCATGACAGCGCGGGCCACCATGGCCGCGCTCATCCCCCTGCTCCTTCCGGCGTGCACCCCGACGACGGGCGGGTCCGGCGGGCCCACCAACGCGGAAGTCGACGCGATCTTCGCCGACCTCGAGGGCGACCGTCCCGGTGCGGCGGTGGGGGTCCTGTGGAATGGTGAGGTGGTGCACCGCGCGGGATACGGCACCGCGCACATGGACCACGGCATTCCCATCGGGCCGGGAACGGTCTTCGATATCGCGTCGATCTCCAAGCAGTTCGGCGCCATGGCCGCTCTCCTCCTCGAATCCGAAGGCAAACTGGACCTCGATGCGGATGTGCGTGGCTACGTGCCGGAACTGCCGGACTTCGGCGCGGCGATCACGGCCAGGCAACTGATCCACCACACGGGCGGGATCCGCGACTGGCCGCACACGATGGCGCTCGGCGGGATCGGCTTCACCGACGTCATTTCGTTCGAGAAGATCCTGCGGATGCTCTACCACCAGCAGGCGATCAACTTCGAGCCGGGTTCCGAGTACGCGTATTCGAACACGGGCTACAACCTGCTGGCGCGGGTGATCGAGGTGCAGTCGGGCATGACGTTCCGCGAATACACCGAGTCGGGGATCTTCGGGCCTCTCGGGATGACGAGCACCCACTTCTCCGACGACTACCTGGAAGTGGTGCCGGGACGGGCGGAATCGTACAACCCGATCGACGACGGGGGCTTCCAGCGGATGCCGAACCAGCTCACGGCGCTCGCTTCCTCGTCGCTGCACACCTCGATCGACGACTTCATCCTGTGGATGCGCAACTACGAAACGGGACAGGTCGGGGGCGAGGAGATGCTCGGCACAATGGTGCAGCGGGGCGTGCTGACGGGCGGCGACACGCTGGATTACGCGCACGGGCTGGCCGTGGCGGACTACCGCGGGCTGCCGACCTTCGGGCACGGAGGCTCGTGGGTGGGCTATCGGACCAACTTCGTGAGCTTCCCGGAACAGAACCTCTCGATCGCGGTGTTCTGCAACGTCTCGGACTGCGATCCGTCGGGGCGGGCGCGCAGGGTGGCCGAGGTCTTCATCGGCGACCTCATGGGGCCCGAGCCGGAGACCCCGGAAGCCGAGGCAGAGGCGGAAGGGCCCATGCTCAGCGCCGAGCAGCTGCAGGAATACGCGGGCAG
The DNA here is from genome assembly GCA_965211905.1 of Longimicrobiales bacterium. Classification (GTDB taxonomy): domain Bacteria; phylum Gemmatimonadota; class Gemmatimonadetes; order Longimicrobiales; family Gaopeijiaceae; genus Bin94. Next base: position 1,518,821 of record CBDBTX010000003.1, on the reverse strand, counting down.
CTACCGGAGTCCCGAACTGGACAGTACCTACGATCTCGAGGTCGATGCGGAGGGACGTCTCGTGGCCGGCCACTGGCGCAACGACCCGAGCGTGCTGTCGCCGACGGGCGCCGACGAGTTTGCGGGCGATCAGTGGTTCCTGCCCGAGGTGCGCTTCGTGCGCGATGGCGGAGGGCGGGTGAGCGGCTTTACGGTGACGGGCGCCCGGGTGCGCGGCCTGATCTTCGAGCGGCAGCGGTAGACGTGGCGTTGGAGCGGGAGCGGCAGACGCCCGTTGATGGACGTTCGTGGGCACTGAGGACGGTTAGTCGCCGGTGATCTTTCGACGATCGCAGGTCATCGTCGTCCTGGTGTTCATCGTCGTCCTGAACGCGGTGGGCGCTGCCGGATACCGGTGGATCGAGGGCTGGAGCTGGGACGACGCCCTCTACATGACGGTGATCACGACCACCGCCGTGGGCTTTCACGAAGTGCACCCGCTGACGAGCGCGGGGCGCACCTGGACGACCTTCGTGCTGGGGGGCGGCCTGATCGGTCTGGGCATGTGGTTCGCCCTCGTCACCGCGGCGATGGTCAGGATGGACCTCGGCAACAACGGGAAACGCAAGACCATGAAGAGGCTTCGGCGCATCAGGGACCACGTCATTGTGTGTGGCACGGGGAGGATGGGGCTTCAGATCGTTCACGAACTGGACCACGCCGGGCAAGATTTCGTGGTCATCGAGCGGGACGAGGAAGCCGCGGAATCGCTGCAGAGGGCTTACCCGCAGGCACTGATCGTGGCGGACGATGCCACGAAGGACAGGGCCCTCAAGGAGGCCGGAGTCGAGCGCGCCAAGGGGCTGGTCACGTGCCTCTCGGAGGATGCGGACAACCTCTACGTCTGCCTCACCGCCCACCACCTCAACCCCCATCTCACCGTGATCGCGCGGGCGGAGGGGAAGCCCGCGATCGACAAGATGTACAGGGCGGGCGCTACCCACGTGGTCAGCCCGAATGTGACGGGCGCAATCTGGGTGGCGTCGGTTCTGGTGCGCCCGTCGGTCGCCGCGCTCCTGAACGTCACCGGGCCGAGGCACAACGTATCGCGCCGGATCGACCACGCGACGGTGGGTGCGAAGTCGGCCCTTGCCGGGAAAACGCTGGCCGAGGCGCGTATTCCGGACGCCACGGGCCTTGTGATAATCGCCATCCGCAAGGACGGCCGCGCGCCCGACGAGGTCGACTTCAACCCCGACGCGGCTACCGAACTCGGCGTGGGAGACGATGTGATCGTCCTCGGCAAGGACGAACAGGTGCGTAAGCTGCGGGCCTACCTTTCTTGATTGGCGTTGATGTAATGACAACATTACATTTTGTCGTGTTATCTTTACATTCTAGCAACGCCCAACCAAGCCAAGCCAGCAGCTAGTGGAAGTTGCCAAAGTCCACCCGGACCGTCGTCCCTTCGCTCCAATCGACCTCGTACGACAGTGAGTCCTCGATGCGGGCGACCCCCACGATGAAGTCGTAGAGTTCAGAGACCCGGGCAAAGGCGGCGGGAATGTTGCCACACTGGTCGCGGTTGACCAGAAAGCTGGCGATTCCGACCTCCATCCACGAATCCTCGTAGGGCACCAGCAACGGGCCGCCGCTGTCGCCGAAGCATACGCCCCGCCCCAGTCGCTCCGCGCCGGCGCAGATGACCCGTTGGGTGATACTCCCGAACGATGCTCCCGCGATCTTGTCGCAGTCGTCGTTGGTAATCAGGGGCAAGGGCGTCCGCTGAAGGATATCGGTATCCAGACCGTCGGTGCCTTCCCCTACCTGTCCCCAGCCGATCGCCGTGGCCGTGTCTCCCGGGTTCGAGTATTCGGGCTGGCGGGGAGATTGCAGGTACACGCGGGGGTAGAGATGCGAGCCTTCGAGGCGCAACAGGGCGACATCGTAGTCGATCGTCTGGCCAAACTCCGGATGCGACCGTACCGCCTGGACCCTGATCTGCTCACCACCCGTGGTCAGATCGGCGCTTCCGGCGTAGACCTCGATCTCGCCGGCAGGAGCTCCGAAGACGCAGTGCGCGGCGGTGAGCACGTAGCGGCTGTTGACGAAGGTTCCCCCGCAGAACTGGAACTGCGTGTCGCTGGTGCGTAGCGCGACCTGGAAGGGGAAGTCCTCGATGTCTGCGTCTTCGCCGTTGACGATCGCGGCCACGCCGGGAGGCAAGGCTCCGGACGGCGTCGCTGACGGCCCGGCAAAGGTGCTGGTCCACCCGAACTCCAGGATCTGGGAGACCGTGTAGCTTCGTCCGGCATCCAGACCCGCGAACTCGTACGTGCCGTCCGCGGCCGAGAATGTGAGGGGCTCGCCGTTGTCGTATGTACCGTCGCCGTCCAGGTCGAGGAAGACCGTGAAGCCCTCGAGAGAGCGCTCGTCAGCGTCGATGGCTTCGTCCATGTTGCGGTCGAACCAGACCGTCCCATGGATGATGTTTGGACCGCTGCCTGCCGGGCTCGCCACCGTCACCTCGCCCTCGTCGGAGGCCTCGCCGTCCCGGTCGTCCCTGACCGTGAGCTCGACCTCGAACACCCCGGCCCCGTCGTAGGTGTGGGTGACGCGCACGCCGGACGCCGTCCCGCCATCCCCGAACGTCCATTCGTAGGAGACCAGATTGCCGTCGGGGTCGGAGGAAGCCGACCCGTCGAAACTCACCTCCAGCGGAGCCTGCCCACGATCGACGTCCAGCGTGAAGGACGCGGTCGGAAGCTCGTTGGGCGCCTGCGGAGGAGGGGGTGGGGGCGGCGGGGGCGGTGCGACGGTGGACTCTTCTTCACCGCCACAGGCGGCCAGCAACAGCATGCAGACCAGTGGGGAGAAGGCGGTGGGGATAGCTCTTGACACTGGAACTCACCTGCAAAAGTTGACGTGAACAGTCACATATTGTAAGACCCTGTTCACGCCTCGCAAGTTCCGGTGAAAAGTGGGCGCTGCTGGATTCGAACCAGCGACCTCCTGCTTGTAAGGCAGGCGCTCTGAACCGACTGAGCTAAGCGCCCCGTTGAACTTATAGGATCTGGGTAGATCGTGTTCGCGAATCGTGTTCGCCAAATGGGCTCCTAACCAGCCCGAGGAGGCTACTTGAGACCCCGCCTAAGGCGAACCTCGTCGGCCCTGTGCGTTCACCGGTGCCACTCGGGGCCACGCCTGGTCTCCGGCCCCGTGAGCCCTCTGGGCTTTTCCTTGACCAGGGAGATGCGTGGGCGCCCGGTCCACGCTGCCCGCATCAGTTGGTGACCTAGATGCCCTGCGCATCCAGGATGAGGCTTTGCCAATCTGTGACGGGGCCTTCATCCAGTACACGTAGGATTCCCTTTCTGCAGAGCTCTTGGGCTGCCTTGAGCAGCGTAACGGCGTCCTCCTTCTTCCTCACCCTACCCCCGTGGACGAGCGCGGAGGCTGTCTTGTACGTCTTGTGCAGGGTGTGCCAAGCCTCGTGCCGGCCGACGGCGTCCGCGCCCAAGAGCCAAGCACCATTGAGCATCGATGTGGGCCGGGGACGGAAGCCCCACCTGCAGCGCATCCGAAGACAGCGGCAGCGGGAGGATGTCGATCCCAGGGACCGGATTGAGGGGGTGATCGAGGTTGAGCGCAACCACTCGACAGGTGCGATACCTCATTGGCTCGCCCTTCACCCAGTCGGCGAGAAGCCCCGCAACGTGACCAACACCAAGAACTGCGGCATCCTTGGTCAACTCTTCGCCGAGCTTCCCGATTGATGAAATGGCGGCATCGGCGCGAAGACCGTTTGGCAGCACGACGGATGCACTTCCCCAATCTCCGCAAATTGGAAGAGCGTGCCCGACGGAGTCAGTCGCTCGACGAGATCACGGCCCAGGTACGCCGCTGGGTCCCGGAGCCCACAGTCCTTCGCGCGTGACCTGGAGCACGCGGACCATGTACAGCCCAGAGTCGGTCGCGGTCCGGCACGCGGAACCGACGAGCGGACCCTCCTCCAGCGGGCCCGCGACGACGGTGCGCTGCCGCTCGGAGGCGGCGGAATGGGAGAGTTCGAAGACTGGGAGCCTGCACGGCTTCAATGCCGGGAACCTTCCAACTCCAGCAGAACGCCGATGGCGCCGCCTGGAGTGCCCGGGGACGTCCGGCCGCGACGGCGCTCAAAAGGGCGGCGGAGGATGCGGGACGGAATCGGTCGAAGAACTCCCGCATCGACCTTGATTCCGCCGGCAGCGCTCGATCCATGGCCCAGGTCGTAGCGGCCGTTTCCCGGGGTTTGCCCAGCCGGCCGAGCGCGGTCATCTGCGCCTCGCCGAGGTCCCGTTCGCCGACGGAGGTGGGATGACGCGAACGGTCCGGCCGTCGGCGTCCAGGACCTTCACCGGCCCCCACACGACATCGCCGCTCAGGTCGAACATCTCTCGGTCCGCGCTGGAATCTGCACCCACCGAGCCCGGAAGCTCATAGTCGTCCGCGAAGGACAGGTTAACGGTGTAACCCATATCAGCCATGGCCTGCAGGGTGATGGCGCTGAGTTGCTGGGCCTCCCCACTTACGAACAAGGCACTCATGTTTTCGCTTCCGAACACGGACTCCCGCCAGTGTTGGAAATCCGATGAGGTCGGCACCTTGTTTGCTTGGTAATCCCTACCGCCCGCCGCGTCGAACGCCTCTATCGCCAACTGGCCTGTGAAGTGCGCGTCCCCGCCGTTGTTGCTTATCACACCGCGACGCCGAAAGTGAGAGTCGTAAAACCCTAAACAATGGCCGAACTCGTGGGACGCCAGATGCTCCAACTCTCCCGTCTGCATCAGATCGTCGAGCACTTCCCAGTTGAATACCACCGTACAAACGATGGGAGTGCCTCCGGTTTCGCGCACATGGCAGAGGGTGGCGTAGGCAAGCGTGCCTGGACGTCCTGCGAAATTACGCACCTCCACAATGATCAACAGGTCGTCAACCGTTTCCACACTAGCGACGGGGGCGCCGTTACACTCGATCGAGTCGTCGAAGTTGACATCGGCAAACTCCGTGGCCGCGAGGATCTGTTCCCATCGGCTTCTCGCCGCCTTGATCTGCTTCCTCGCCTTCCAACGGGGAAGCATGCTGCTCTTAAAATGGAGCTGGATATCGAACCGTTCCGCCGTCACCTCGACTTCGACTTCGTCAGTGACGGACAGGCCTCCCGGGTCGGTGGCGGTTACCGATACGGTGGCCGTGCCAACTGCGACCGCTTGGAGAGTGATCTCGTCCCTGGAGATCGTGGCCTCGGCCACGGCGCTGTCGGAGGATGAGGTGGTCCAGGTAAGCGAATCGCCATCGGGATCCGTGAAGACATCCGGCAACTGCGCTCTATGACGCTCGCCGGGGGTAAGGAACACATCTTCGATCACGCCCGTAACGACCGGTCTCCGGTTGGGCACGACCGTGACGGAGAGGCTCTGGGTGGCCGAGAGGTTCCCGGGGTCGGTGGCGGTCACGGTGACCGTCGCGACACCTTGCGCTACACCCGCGACGGTGACCGTGCTTTCCGACACGCTGACCGAGGCCACCGCCGTGTCCGAGGACTCCGCCGTGTAGGTCAGCTCATCCCCGTCCGGGTCGGTGAAAAACGGCGCCACGTCGACCGACACCTCGTTGTTCTGGGCCATCCCCTCGTCAGGGATCGTTCCGCCAGGGCGGGGGGCGTGGTTCGGCTTGACCGCGACCGCACTTGAACAATTGTTGCTCGTGTCCGTCTCGTTGGACACGGAATCGACGCACGCCCCGTAGTAGTAGGTGCCCGCCGCCGACGGGGCGGTCAGGTCGACCGCCTGGTCGCTGGTGCCTGCGGCCGCGAGCGTGCCCACGGCGTCGGTGCCGATCTGGGTGTCGGCGGTCGTGATGGTCGCGTCCGATGACCGGAAGTAGCGCAGCGTGGTCGCTGCCGACGCCGCATCGTCCGAGTTGGTCACGGTCGCCGAGAGTATGAACGATCCGCCCTCTTGTGGACTGCTGTCGTCGACAGAGGCTCCAACCTGCAACTCGGGATTCGGGCGGGAATCCCGAATGGTCCCGACCGCATGGGGGTCCGTCACCTGGGAAGCCGAAACGCCCCGAAAGGCCCACAACCAGAACTTGACTGTCTCTGAATCTTCCTCTTGTGCGTCGTCCAACACGACCACAGAGATCGTCTTGGTCGTCTCGCCCGGTGCAAAGGTGAAGCGTGAGTTGACTGCTTCGTAGTCGGCTCCGGCCTTGGCCGTGCCGTCATTCGTCTTGTACCAGACCTCAATCTTCTGAGCCGCAGCACGGCTGAGCGTCACGGTGAAGTCGAGGGTCGCACCCTCCGCTTCCTCGACCTCGGTGTCCGTGACGGTCATCGTGACAAGGTCGGCCATGGCTATCGTGGCGCTCGTGCCCCCTGCCAGCTTGCGTCCGTCCTCAGTGCACACCGCATGTTGCGCCTCGCAGTCGGTAGTTCCCTTGACGCTGAGGGTGATGTCGCTGGCTTCGGACGGTGTCGCCGTGACCACGAAAGCGAGGTTGCTCCCCTTCGTACTGCGCCGGGCACTGGTGATCTCCCCGTTTGTCACGTCGAACAAGCCATCGCGTACCGACTTGTAGCTGAGGTCGGACGGTTCGACGCTGAATCGCAGTTCGAACCTGAAGGATGTCTGTCCGTCATGAGTCGCCGGCAGGTTTGCGAAACTCGCGGTTAGCTCCTGGTCGGAGCCTGTGCTGTTGGCCATGGCCACCGCGTCCGGCGATGTCTCGAGCCGGGTGACTTCATTCAAGTGTGCTGGCGCGGTGGGAACGTGGTCCGTGCAGGCCAGCGCGATCACCGGGGGCAAGTACACCAGGTGTTTCAGTCGCATTGGGTTCTCTCCAGTCGGATGCGCTTGAGATGACGCTGGACGAGAGGTCCCACGAGCACTCCAACCCGCGGTGAGCACGTCGCTCACAGGGCAGTGCTAGTCCTCATCCGGTGCACGGTTGCGCGCTGTTCGGGAGGCGCGGGTTGGTGGCGTAGCCGCCGGTTCGCAGAGTGCCCCCAAAATCGCGGTAGTGCTTCGTGCCCTCCGGGAACCGGTAGTGGCCGCGAGACACCCACATGGGGGCGTTGGGGTTGCCGTTCACGCACATTCCGTGCGCCCGCTCGATGAACGAAACGATGTAGCGAGCGCCGCCCTCGCGGGTCGCACTCTTCCGCCAGTGGGTCTTCCAGAAGGTGAAAATCTTGCTGGAGGTGCCCCGCTTGAAGCTCCGCCGCTCGTCGAGGCAGCCATACTTCGCCTCGTACTTGCATGGGCGAATCTCGGTGACCGAGGCGATGATGCGTCCGCCGTCCCACGCCATGTCAACCCCGTCGGACTGCACGACGGTGCCGTTTCTGCGGCGGGCGTCGGCGTCGGTAGTGCCCGAGGGGAGGTCAATCCGGATCTTCTCCCAGCCGTGGTGGTTCGTCCCGCGCTTCGTCGTCCCGTCGATCTCCGGCGCGCGCGCCGCGGCCACCACCACTTCTCGGTCCGAGTCCAAACTGGCGTCCAAGGACTCCGGCTCGGTCATCCCGAGAGGGAGGTCCGTACAGGCAGACAGCACTGCCACAAACACAGCGGTGAGAGAGGTCAAAAATGCGATTCGCAGATTCATGGAGGTTGCTCCGTTAGGGGTTCGTTACATCAGTCGATGTCGGCGCACTCCAATTCAACGGTCAGACCCCAGTGATTGCGGTCAGCGATGTTGATGATGCCGCCAAGCGTCACCGTAGAACTCCGCTAGCCGACGCTATCGGAAGCTTCCCACACCCTTGAGGAGACTCACCAGTCCCCTCGCCCCAGGCGTCCAGTCGGTCTGCTGGACTTCGATCGTCCAGTGGTGGATCTCCTTGTTCCCTGCCGTACTGACCCGGGAATGCAGTGTCCTAAATCCGGTGCCAGCGCTGGACTCGCAAGGATCCACGTTCTGTCCGGGGCAGCCAAAAACGTAGTCGGCACGCCATCGGACTATCCGCATTACACTGTGTGTGGTATAGTGGTCCCCAATGTTCCCGTACAGTGCGCCAGCGAGTTGATTGCGGACCGGACCGTGCAGATTTGAAAAGACGAAAGTGAGCTGAATCTCCCACCCACTCACCGGCTCGGACTCCCCCCGAGGCAGTCTTGCGGCAACTTGATAGCTGCCGTTAACGTCGGTTAGCGGCACACATCTTGCGACCTCCGTCAAGGGAAGGGGATGAGTGGGGAGGAGGGATGAGGAAGGTGACTGCCGTTGCTGCGCGTGAACCCGATTTCAACGGGCTCCGGGAGCCGCACGTTCGCCGGGTCGTTGACGCGGCCCGGGCTTCCCACAACGCCAGCACGCGCCGCAACTACGAGGCCGCTTGGGGCCGCTTCGAGGCGTGGGCCGGCCGGGAGGGTCTGAGGGCCATGCCCGCTGCCCCGGAAACGGTGGCGGCGTACCTTGCCTGGCGGGCCGGCGAAGGGCTGTCGCCCGCGTCGCTCCGCATGGACCGGGCCGCCATCCGTTACCGTCACACCGAAGCCGGACAGCCGAACCCGGCCGACAGCGAAGGCGTGCGCCGGGTGCTCCGCGGACTCACCCGCCAGGCGGCGTGGGAGGGCCGCGTTCCGAGGCAGGCCGCCGCCCTGACGGAAGAGGGTCTGGCCGCGATCCGCGCGACGGCCGAGCTGCCGCGCACTGGCCCCCGCGGCCGGCGCGAGCGCGCCCGCACGGCCCGGCGCCGCGGCCGGGTGGACATCGCGCTCGCATCCGTCATGCGCGACGCCTTGCTGCGGCGCTCCGAGGCCGTCGCCCTCAGGTGGGCCAATGTCGAGTTCCGTCCCGACGGGTCCGCCCGCGTCACCGTTCGCCGCTCCAAGGGCGACCAGGATGGCGCAGGCGTCACCCTGTACGTCGGGAGGGCGGCGGCGGCGGATCTGCAAGCGATCCATCGTGCCGATGCCTCACCGGAAGCCCGGGTCTTCGGGCTCCGTTCCGGTCGCGCGGTGTCGAACCGGATCGCCCTGGCTGCGAAGGCCGCGGGTTTGGTCGGCCGCTTTTCGGGACACTCGCCGCGGGTCGGGATGGCCCGCGATCTGGTGGCCTCCGGCGAGGGACTCGCCGCTGTCCAGGTCGCCGGACGCTGGACCTCCGCCCAGATGCCGGCGCACTACGCCCGTGGCGAACTGGCCTCGAAGGGAGCCGTGGCCCGGTTCCACCGGGAGGACTAGGGCGGCGAGCCCTCACGGCGGAGCACGCGGCGCCTCTATCGGGAGATCGAGAGGCAGAAACCGCTGAGAACCGGGAAGCGGCCGCTGGCAAGGATGGGGCTTCGAGGGGTCGCCAAGCTCCGATTTCGCGGAGTGGATCAGTGCGCTCGGCGATCACAGTTGCGGCGGCCGCTCGGTCCGGGTACGATCTCGTGGGTGGGAGATGATGGATCGATGATGGGCCGACAGCATCGTGGGCCAGACTCACAACCGGTACCCGACGACATTCACGACCGGATGCGGCAGTCGATCAGGACGTCCCGGCAAGTCTTGGACCACGCGGGCGAAAAGGGTGCGTCGATAGAAAGGATCATTCGATCCGGACTGCGCGACATCCTTCCAGAAAAGGTCGGAGTCGGTCATGGGTTTGTCATTGATTCGTTCGGCGGACGATCTAAGCAGATGGACATCATCCTTTATGACCGGTTGGACGCGCCCCAGTTTTTCCCACTTCGGGGCGTTCAGGTCCTGCCGGTTGAGACCACATATGCTTGCGGCGAGGTCAAGGCCCGGCTTCGCAGTGGAGACCTAGAAAACTGTCTGAACAAGTGTACAAGTTACAAATCGCTCAGGCGCGCCGCTTACTTCGAAACACCTGATATGGAAGGGCCCTCTGTCAAGGGTTGGGTTTTCGTTGTCCTGAGTGAGCCGAGTGAACAGGTCGTGCTCGGCGCGGGCGAACCCCGGGCCGAGCGCCCGCCGACGCTCCCGCGAGGGGGCGGGCGCGACCCAAAGCTCCAGTGCCGGGGGTGGGATTCGAACCCACACGGGATTGCTCCCAGGAGGTTTTAAGTCCTCTGCGTTTACCGTTTCGCCACCCCGGCTGGCCGGCCGCAGCCCGCTCTGCCCGGCATCAGGAGCGACCGCACGCCGGACCGGTCGCGGCGCGATGGCGCGGGCGCGGACGGCCGCTCAGCGCGCTCCTACCGACTCCCGAACCGACTCGAGCAGCTTGGCGGCGTCGTATCCGACCCCGTCCTTGAAGACGATCTCAACGTTCCGGATCTCGGCCGGCCGGCTCACGGGATCGCCCGAGATCACGACCATGTCCGCCCACTTTCCGGCCGTGATCGATCCGACGCGCTCGAACTCGCCCAGGACTTTGGCTCCGTTGGCCGTCATGATCTCGACCGCCTGGAGGGGCGTGAAGCCCGCTTCGATCAGCAGCTCGAAGTTCCTCTGGTCGCCGAAGCCCGGAATCGCCCCTCCGTTGCCGGTGGGATCGACCCCCGCGACCAGGAGCCCGCCGGCGTCGACGAACGCCTTCTCGAAGGCGAGGGCGTTGTTCCACACGAGTCCCATCACCGAGGACGCCGAGCTCTCCTGCAGCATCCGGTGCCGCTCCAGGAACGCCTCCCGCACCTCGGGCGACATCATCTCCAGTACGCGGTCCTCGACGGGACGGTCGGGCGTGAGCTGCTCGATGACGGCCAGGGTGGACGTAATCGCCACGCCGTTGTCGACGGCCTTCTGGATGAGCGCCTGGACCTCAGGGCCCTCGACGTCGAGGTCGACGAGGCTCTCCCACTGATCGGGCGGGCAGACGTCGGGCTCCTTGTCGGCTACGAAGTCCGAGGAGACGAAGACGCCGTGCTCAAGGTTGTCGATCCCCATGTCGATCGCCTCGGAATAGGTGACCGAACAGACGTGTCCCGTGAACTTGATCCCCTGCCTGTGCGCCTCATCGATCGCCGCCGCCAAGTTCGCACGGGTGATGCGCGAGTGAGCCTTGATCCAGCTCGCGCCCTCCTCGGCCCAGTAGCGAACGATGCGCCGGGCCTGCTCCTCGCCCGTGGGCGAATAGTTGGCCAGCCCTTCGGAGAGGCGGGGGCCCGTGATGTACATGCGCGGACCCGACGTCTCTCCCGCGTCGATCGAGTGCTTGAGGTTCAGCTCGATGTAGGGCGACATGCTCCCGGTGGTGCGCGTGGCCGTGACGCCGCTCGCCAGGTACATGCGGGGCGCGCTGAAGCCGAGCGTGAGCCGACCCCTGGCCCCCGCGTAGTCCGTGTGGTTGTGCATGCCGATGATGCCCGGGATGACGGTGTGATTCGCGAGGTCCACGACCCGCGCGCCGTCCGGCACCTCGACCTCGGCCCTCGGACCCACCTCCGTGATCAGCCCGTCGGCCACCACGATCGTCTGGTCGTCGAGCGGAGACGCGCCCGTGCCGTCGACGACGCGCACTCCGCTGAGCGCGAACGAGGGCTCGGAGACGCTCACGAACTCGAGGACCTCGGCGGAGAGCGAGGCGGCGGACTGGGCGCTCGCCGCTCGGGTCGGCGTGAGCGAAGCGAGGAGAACGAGGCAGAGGGCGGGCGTGAACTTCGGCATGGATGGGCTCCTTCGAGTGCGCGAGCTGCCGGCGAACCTCCACTCTCGGCGCGGGACGCGTGGCGCCTGGGCCTGGACGCTCGCTTGACACTGCTTCGGCGGAACCCTACCATACGCCGAAAGCCGCGCGGGCGTAAGGGCAGATAGATGCGGTCCTCGCAGGAAATGTCGCCGGGCCGCGCAGAGGTCGAACAGCTTCGGCAGGAGGAGGACAACCCATGAAGCGATCGACGTCAGTCTTGCTGCTGGCTCTCTTGATGGCCAGCCTGCCGCCGGGCCTTGCCGCCCAGGATGCCGGCGTCCTCACGGGTCAGGTGACCGACGCCGCGACCGGAGGGCCGATCGCTTCGGCCCAGATCTTCATCCTGGGAACCGGTCGAGGCACGCTCACCAACTCCGAGGGCCGCTACCTCCTGGCTCAGGTTCCGGTCGGCGAGTACGAGCTGCAGGCCGAGCTCATCGGGTTCGCCGCCTCCACGCAGCCGGTCACGGTCGTCGCCGGACAGACCACCATCACGGACTTCAGCCTGTCGGTGACGGCGCTTCAGCTCGACGAACTGGTGGTGACCGGAACGGCGGGCGTTCGCCTCCGCCGCGAGCAGCCGGCGACGATCGCTCAGGTGGACGCCGCCGCCCTGACGGAGTTCGCACCGATCTCGAACGTCGCCGACGTCCTCCAGTCCCGGCTCCCGGGAGTGTCGATGAAGCAGGGGAACGGGCAGTCGGGAGCGGGGCAGGTGATCCACATTCGGGGGGTCTCCTCGATCTCGCTCTCCAACCAACCGCTGATCTACATCGACGGCGTCCGGATCGACTCCCGCAACGAAGTGGCGCGTCCCGACGGAGAGGAATCGAGCCCGGCGACGAGCTTCGACGCGACGGGCGGCGGGGCGGCGGGGCGGCTGAACGACCTCAACCCCTACGACATCGAGAGCGTCGAGATCGTGAAGGGGCCGGCGGCGGCCACCCTGTACGGCGCCGATGCCTCGGCTGGGGTGATCCAGATCATCACGAAGCGGGGCGGAGAGGGCGACTTCCGCCAGAACATCCAGGTCGAGTTCAATTCGATCGACAAGTCGTTCGACCTCAAGGAGAACTGGGCCGCGTGCACCCAGGCGGCGATCGACGCCGGCGCGTATCTGTGCCGGGGCCAAGCCGTCGGCACACTCGTCAGCGACAACCCGCTCGAGCGTGCCGGAGCGTTCCGGAAAGGCAATCGATGGAGCACCTCGTGGAGCGGCCGGGGCGGCGGGGAAGGCTACGGATACTTCACCTCTTTGAACTGGATCGACGAGGACGGCACGATCTCGAACAACTACTTGGAGAGCCTCAAGGGCCGCCTGAACTTCGACTGGCAGCCCCATGAGACCCTCCGTTTCGAGGCGGGATACGCGCTCGGCAAGATCGACAACAACCTGCCGATGAGTAACCACAGCCCGCTCGGCATTCCGACGAGCGGGTATCTGGGGAACCCGCTGAGCCTCATGACGCCCGACGACGACGGATGCGGCTTCGGCAAGTGCGTGGGGATCCTCGAGGCCGAGCACTATGTCCGCACGCTGCGGAACACGCTTTCGCTCACCACGCGGCACGCGCCGTTGGATTGGTTCAACCAGTGGCTCACGCTCGGCGGCGACTTCACGCGGACCGAGCGCCGGCAGTTCTTCCCGAAGAACGATCAGGGCTGGTACTTCGGCGAGATCAACTCGGGATACGTCGACGAGAACCGCAACTCGTTCGAGAACGTGACCGTGGACTACCTCGCCAACGCCCAGTTCTCGTTCGGAGGCGACGACCAGTGGTCGAGCGACGTCTCGGCCGGGCTCCAGTTCATCCGGAGGCGCGAGGAGTTCGTCGTCTCCACCGGCGTCGGCCTCACGACCAATACGGCGCGCACGGTATCGGCGGCCACAGAGAGGGCGGGCGCGCAATGGTTCCAGGATAACCGGTCCCTCGGCTACCTGGCCCAGTATCAGCTCGGCTACCGGGATCGGCTCTTCCTCCAGGTGGGCGCGAGGTGGGACCAGAACTCCTCGTTCGGTGAGGCCGCGCCGGTCTTCTTCCTCCCGAAGGTCGGAATCTCCTGGGTGCTCTCCGACGAGCCGTTCTGGCGCGAGACGTTCCCCTGGATGGACCAGTTCCGCCTGCGCGGGGCTCTGGGCACGACGGGCCGCGCGCCCGAAGAGGGAGTCGCGCTCCGGACCTACGACCCGGCTCCTTACGTCAGCGGCCCGAACAGCATCGCTCCGGGGGTCCGGCTCGCCAATCCCGGCAACCCGGACCTGACGGCCGAGCGGGGCACCGAGTTCGAGGCCGGGTTCGATCTCGCCCTCCTGCGGAACCGGCTCGGGGTCGAGTTCACCTACTTCAACAAGACCACCAACAATCTCATCCTCGAAAAGCCCGTCTCCCCCTCGCTCGGATTCCTCCAGAACCCCCTCGTCAACATCGGGGAAGTCCTGAACCGGGGCGTCGAGGTGGCGGTGCGCAGCGACATCGTCCGCCGGCCGAACCTGGCCTGGTCGGTCAATGTCGGGATGAACACGCTCTACAACGAGCTGGTGTCGCTCGGCGGGCTCGAGGCGTTCGGAAACCGCGGCCGGAGGTTCGTCGAGGGGCTCCCCCTCGGATCGGCCTTCGTGCGCACGATCCGTAGAGTGGAGGCGGACCGCACGATCGTGTCCGACACGCTCGAGTACGGTGGCGACGGAATTCCGGACTTCGAGGGGAGCTTCCAGTCGAATCTGACGCTCTTCGAGGTGCTCGACATCCGAGGCCAGCTCGACTGGAAGACCGGGTTCCAGATCCGGAATTCCACAGACGAGTTCCGGGAGACGAGCATCGTTCGGGCGCGAGAGCGGCTCGACGAGAGCGTCCTTTCGCCGGAGGAGCGGCGCAGGCGCTACGGTCCGTTCTACAGCGAGTCGGGGTCTCCGGTGCCGATCAGCCAGGCGGATGCCGTCTATCTGCAGGACGGGGACTTCCTCAGGCTCCGCGAGCTCACGGTGAGCGTGTCGCTGCCCCAGGAGGTCCTGGCTCGGATCGGAGCCCAGAGCGGGCGCTTCACCGTCGGAGGTCGCAATCTCGCGCTGTGGACCGGCTACGAGGGCGTGGATCCGGAGACGACACCCAACATCCTCAACAGCGAGAGGGCCTCGTTCGGCTCATACTCCTTCTTCACGCTCCCGCCGCCAAGGCGCCTGATCACCCGAATCAGCCTCGCGTTCTGAGGGGAGGATGAAGACGATGAAGACCATGACGAAAAGGCTCACGACCCGCGTGGCGGTGCTCGCAACGACAGTGCTCGTGGCGGCCACGACCGGGTGCGGTCTGCAGGACGGGCTCCTCGAGGTCGAGAACCCCAACGTGATCGACGCCCGAGAGATCGATCCCGCACGCGATGCCGACCTTCTGGCCGGCTCGACGATGCAGGACTTTGCCGCGGCGTACCCGTGGCAGATTTTCTACACCTCGTACTTCACGGGCGAAATGATGGGCGCCGACATCGGATCCTCGATCAACCGGGCGGCCCGAAGGGACTTCCAGGGCGAGGAGGGTGGCCTCACCACCATCTTCGGACGCATGAACATCTCGCGCACGTCCGCTGAGTCGCTGCTCGAGGTGCTGGCCGGGGTTGCCGGCCAGGAGCAGAACACCGCCGTCGCATCGACGGTGGCGGGCTACTCGTTCCTGATGCTGGCCGAGACCTTCTGCCGGGCCACGGTCGCCGAGGGCCCGGCGATCGATCCGCCCGCTCTCCTCGACTCGGCGGTCGTGCATCTGACGAACGCGATCAGCGTGGGGCGCTCCGCCGGGACGATGGCCGCGGATTCCTTCACGAACGCAGCTCTGGTCGGCCGGGCGAGGGCACACCTCCAGGCGGGCCGTACCTCTGAGGCGCTGGCGGACGCGTCGTCGGTGCCCGCCGGCTTCCAATTCGACGTAACCTACGTCTCCGACCTGGCCGACCGGAGCACCGAGGACCCGCGCGTCGGAAACCCTCTGTACGACCATACCTACGACGGAGACAAGAGCCTGTCGGTCGCCCCGGCGTTTCGTCTCGACGATCCGCGGGTCAGGGCGATCCCGCCCGAGGAGCACGGCATCCCCGCCCGGGACGGCGTGACTCCCTATTGGACCCAGACGAAGTACACGGCGTGGGACGCGCCGATTCGCCTGGCCTCGAAGCTGCTGGCCGACTACATCGCGGCGGAGGCGCAGGGCACCTCGGCGATGCTCGACATGATTCAGGCTAGGCGCATGGCGAACGATCAGCCCGCCTATGACGGGGCCATGGACGCTCAGAGCGTGCTCGGGGAGTTCCTCTGGCAGAAGTCCCTCGACTTCTACTTCGAGGGCACTCGCATGGCCGACTCGAGGCGGCATCCCGCTGCGATCAGGGCCATGCCCGTGCCGGGTGCCGAGTACCACAAACAGCCCTTCGATCCGATCCGCGACCAGACGTGCTTCCCGATTCCGGACAGCGAGATCGACAACAACCCGAACCTCTCAGGCTGACGAAGCACGGCGCTTGGAGTGGCATGAGGCCCTGGGGGCTCGGCGGGGCGGACCGCTCGCCGGGCCCCAGGGTATCTGAGCCCGGGGCCCCGAGGGACGGGCTCGCGTTCTCTTCCCTCGTGCAGGGGCGAATGCAGTGACGGACCAGCGAGTCAACCACCCCCGCCCGGGCGCGCTCGCGCCGGTCCGCCGGTCCTCGGGCATGCTCGTCTTCCTTGCTCTCTTCGTGGCCCCCCCCGACGCGAGGAGCCAGCTCGCTCCAACCACCGAACATTGCATCCGAGTGGAGGTGCGGAACGACCAGTTCCTCGACGTCAACATCCGCCCCTACGTCAACGGGATCGCCGTGGGGGAGAAGCTCTACGTGCAGGGGCTGAGGAGCGGGAGCTTCAGCCTCCGCGCGGCCACGTATCTCAACGCCCAGCTGCAGTTCGCGATCGATCCCGTCGGGTCGTCCGAGGTCCACTTCGTGCCCGGCCACAGCGGCCTGCACATCACCTCCACGTCGACCCTCGTGGAGATCCGCGTCGCGAGCCGCATTTGGCTTTCCACCCTCTCCCTCGTCGATCTCGAGGACCCGCCGTCCGGCTGTCCCCCTCCCCGCTAGGCGGCGCGTTCGGGACGAGAGATCGATCCCGCACACCTCGATCCTTCTCGGGTTCAGACCTCCGGGCGTTCCGCGAGACCGCTCCGGAGCCTGCTAGCCCGCGTTTCTCACACGGTGGCCGAGTAGTGTGCTGAGAGCGGGGTGTGGGGCGTTGTCTGGGGAGGGTACGGTGACCTGGTTGGCAAGAGTAGCCTGCCTCAGATCCAGCTCGAGCAAGTTGGCGAGGCCGCCCAGTTGCGGCGGGATCTCGCGCGCCAGGCCATTGTAACTCAGGCGCAGAGTTACCAGGTTGGCGAGCGTGCCCAGTTCCGACGGGATCTCGCCCGTCAGCGCATTGTCGCCAAGATCCAGCCGGGTCATGTTGGCAAGGGCGCCGAGTTCCTGCGGGATCGGGCTGGCTAGCTCGTTGGTCGCGAGGTCCAGGTGCCTCAGATTGGAGAGGTTTCCGAGCTCGGTCGGGAGCGGGCGCTTGAGTCCATGGGGTATAACCTCCGGCCAATCGTCCCAACTCCCCTTGAGATCAAGCCCCACCACTCGCCTACCCGCGTCCGTGCGCACCCCGTACCACTCTCCCAGCGGCGCGTCTGTCAGCCAGTTGTCGCTGTTGATCCAATTCGGGCCATCGGTCGCGTTGTAAAGCGCCACCAGCGCCGCGCGGTCCGGGTTCTCGACCGTGATCTCCGCCGCGCCCTGCCACCGAAGCGTCGCTGCTGGACCACGCGGTGCCGGCCACCGCCATTACCTTACCGTTCTGGTCCCGCACCTCAGCCCTTAGCTGGACGGTCTCGTCCAGCGCCCCCAGCGTAGCCGTCGCCGGGGTGACGGTCACCGTCGCCGGCCGGGGCGGATCGGGAGGCGGCGTGATCGGTTCGGTGCCCCCGTCCCCGCACGCGTAGGCCCACAGGACGGCCGTCACGGCGGCTGCTGCGATTGCGAGGGTTCGCCGACCGGTCATTCGTCGGGTTTCCATGGAAATGCGGCGTTGGCTGTTCGGAACCGGAAGATTAGCGCTGCGTTCAACGCCGACGCCAGCCGACGATGGATCTGGACCTCTGGCTAGTCGGACCGCGAACCGCGCCGACGCGAAATGCAGCGTCAACGGTCCAGCTGAACTCCCGCTATTGGAGCCGATTTTCCCGCTATCCAAGCACGACGGACACGGTCAGGGTCTCACAGCAAGAAACGTAGATCGTGCAGTCCTGATTAGACTTAGACGACTTCTTGCCGGGATTCACGTCCCCTTTGAGCGGTTGTAAGGCAGGCGCTCTGGACCAACTGAGCTAAGCGCCCCGGGGATCAGGTCACCTGGCGGCGCGCCCCGTACGCGCCGCCCAGGGGATCCGGTCCGTACTGATTGTCCCCGACCGTTCCCTCGACGACAAACAGAACGATCGACAGATATATGTTGTACAGGGGGATGATGAAGAGCAGGACATGCCAACCGGGACGATCCAGATCGTGGAGCCGCTTGACGGTAATCGCCAGCGCCGCCCAGGCCGCCGCCAGGCCGATCCCGACCAGAGGCAGGGCAGCCAGCGAGGTGAACATGCCCATGAACACCGTCGTGGCCGCCGTGGTGAAGACCACCAGATCGTCGAGCACCACATGCCAGAAATAGCGGGCGCGGTTCGCCCGTCCTTCGAAGGAAAACAGGTCCAGGAACGCATCCATTCGATCCTCTTTGCTCCTTGGCTAAAGTGTTGCATCTCAAGGCGGAGCCCCGTGGGGACACGAGGACAGGGACGCGAGCGGAACCAAAAGATAACCGACTTGCACCCCCGCGGCTCCGCGGCTCAGGTTGCGTCGATGAGCCCACCCTGCGACCCCCTGTCACCTGAGCGCCTCTACGCACTGGCGGAGACCTTTCTTTACGCCCAGGCCTCGGCAGCCTTCGTGGATCCACCGTCAATCAGCGATGGGCTGACGCTGGATGACGCCTACCGCATCGGCGCCGCGATCGCCCGGAGCCGCATCGACGGGGGTTGGCGCTTCCGCGGATGGAAGGTCGGGTTCACCAACCGGCGGATCTGGTCGAAATGGGGACTGGACCAGCCCATCGTGGGGCCGGTCTACGCCGAAACCGTCTTCGATGCAGGTGCCGGTGGCGGTGGAGCTCTCGCCAGGCGACCGGTGCGCGTGCCCGCAGGGCGCCGGGCGGCGCTCATGATCGAGGTCGAGGTGGTGTTCGGATTCGACGGAGCCGCGGTTGCGGAAGGGCGCCCTCGCGCGCCGGCCTGGATCGCGCTCGCCGCGGAGCTGGTGGACTGCCACTACCGGGGATGGAGGCTCCACCCGGCCGACGCGGTAGCCGATTTCGGACTGCACGCGGGACTGGTGGTGGGGCCGCGCGTCACCCCCGTGGATGCCGGCGCGGCAGCGGAGATGCGCGACATCGCGGTCTCGCTCCGTGCCGGTGGGGAGCGCCTGGCCGAGGGCAGGGGCAACGCGGTTCTCGACGGTCCGGCTAATGTGCTCGCGGAGCTTCACGGACCGTTGGCCGGGCGCATCGCCGGCTACGGCGTGACCGCGGACGCGGAGCCTGGCGGCAGTCGTGTTTCGCGCATGAGCGGCAATGCTCGCGCGGGCGCCGCACCGGATCGCACCGGGGGTTACCTTGTCTCGACCGGAACGCTCACCCCCCTCGTGGAGGCGCGAATTGGGACCACGTATCAGGTCGAAGCCGATCTGCTCCCGTCGTTTTCCTTCTCGCTGGTCTGAGCTGACCGCCCCCGCGCGCGCCGGAGCGGCTGCCGCAATTGCCGTGGTCGCGCTCGTCACCTCCACATGCCAGGCCGGATCCCCTACCCTGTCGACCGCGCCCGGGCTGGCGACCGAACCCGCGCCGGCCGTCGAATCCGGCGACACGTCCCGGCCGAGCAAAGCCGACGAACCCAACACGACCGACGGGATCTATTCCGAGGCGCAGGCGGCCAGGGGCCGGCAGGTCTTCGAGCGGATCTGCACCGAGTGTCACGTGCCCGCCGACTGGACCGAGCCCGCCTTTCTGGAGCGGTGGGAGGAGGCCTCGGTCTTCCGCCTCTGGTACTGGATCTACGAACGGATGCCCCACGGAAACCCGGGCAGCCTGACCCGCGAGCAGGTCACCGACGCCCTGACCTACATCTTCCAGCTCAACGGCCTGCCGCCCGGCCCCGGCGAGCTGGCCGACGACGACGACTCGATCGACGACTACTGGATCATCTGGACACCCTCCTGAGAGGAACGATGCACCGACGCACCCGACACACCGCTGATGGACACCCCCCCGACCGGGGCGAACTCCGCCGCCCGCCCACCCCCGTCCAGGCCGGCCGGCCCACTGCGGCCCGCCTGATCCTGACCGGGGTCGCGGCGGCAATCATCGCCGGCCTGCCCTCCCCCGCCGCCGCCCAGTCCTCCAGCCTCGTATCGCCCTCGGGCGATGTCGACTGGAACCGCTACTACACGGCCGCCGAGACCAACCAGATCCTGCGCGAGTTCCATGCCCTGTACCCCGAACTGACCGAGCTCCACAACCTCGGCGAGAGCTACTACGGTCAGCCCCTCATGGCGATGACCATCACCAACGAGACGACGGGCCCGGCGACGGAGAAGCCCGCCCTCTACGTCGACGGCGGCATCCACGCAGGCGAGCTCACCGCCTCGGCCGTGGCCACCCACCTCATCGGCCACCTCCTGAATGGCTACGGCAATGACCCCCGCGTCACCGCGCTCCTCGACACCCGCGCCTTCTATGTCCGCCCCAAGTTCAACCCCGACGGCTCCGACCTGGCGCTGATCGACGACCAGTTCCTGCGCAGCACCCCCCACCCCTTCGACGACGACGAGGACGGCGTCGCGGACGACGATCCGCCCGAGGACCTCGACGGCGACGGCTGGATCACGCAGATCCGCGTCCCCGACCCGGACGGCATCTGGGTGGCGGACCCGGACGACGACCGCATCATGGTGCGCGACCCGGCGATGGAGCGCGCCGGCCTGCGCTTCTCGACCATGCGTGAGGGCGTCGACAACGACGGCGACGGCCAGATCAACGAGGACGGCATCGGCGGGCTCGACATGAACCGCAACTTCCCGCGCAACTGGGAACGCGCGCACAGGCAGCCGGGCGCGGGCGACTACCCGCTCTCCGAGCCCGAAACGCGGGCCGCTGTCGAGTTCATCAACGCGCACCGCAACATCACGGGTATCTATGCCGGACACACCTCGGGCGGCTTCGTCTACCGGCTGCCGTCGGCGTCGGCGCCGTCGCTGTTTCCGCAGATCGACCTGTCGCTGATCATCCACCTGGGCGAGGAGTACACGCGCTCGACCGGCCGTCCGGTGGTGCCCAGCGCCACGCACCCCACCGAGCACCGCTACGGGACGCTGATCACCTGGGGCTACTGGGACCACGGCATAGTCGGATGGGTCCCCGAGTTCTCGCCCGGCCCCGAGGCGTGGGTGACCGACTACGACAGCGACGGCGAGATCAGCGAAGCCGAGCAGCACCGCTTCAACGACGAGGAGCTGGGCAGCCGCTACTTCTCGGACTGGACGCGGCATGACCACCCGCAGTTGGGCGCCGTCGAGATCGGGGGCTGGCACGCCAAGTTCTGGGGGCAGAACCCACCGCCCGAGTTCCTGGAGGAAGAGACCGAACAGCAGCTGCACTGGATCCTCTACCTGGCCGAGCAGAGCCCGCTGATCGAGGTGAGCGACCCGGTGGTGACGGCAGTCGGCGACGGGACCTTCCGTGTTGCGGTCACGGTGACCAACACGGGATTCCTGCCGACCAGCGTGACCGACCGGGGCGCGGTGGGGCGGGAGCGTGCGGACGGCACCGTGGACCGCCAGGTGGTGAGGGCGCCGGCCGTGACGCTGACCCACCCCGGGCTCGAGATCGTCGAGGGCCGCAAGCGCACGGTAATCCCCCATCTCGCCGGGTCGAACCCGTTCCTGGAGGCCGCGACGGAGCGGTCTCACACGGTGACGTGGGTGGTGCGGTCCACGGGCGGCGAGCGTGCGGTGCGGGTCACGGTGGAATCGGACAAGGGTGGCACCGTGCGGTCCGGCTGGACGGCAGTACGATGATTGGCCCGAGGAGGTGGTGGATGAAGGGCGACGGTCGCCGCGCGGGGCGGTGGTCGCGGGGGGCGGGGCGCCATGGTCGCTGCAGCGGGGGAACGATCGTGATTGTCCTCGCGGCGGCGCTCGCCACCCCCTGGCCCGCACCCCTCGACGGCCAGGAAGCCCGGCGGCGCTGGGAGCGCATGTGCCAGATCAGGGCCGAGAAGTTCGACCTCGTGCTGCCCGACGCGATGCACGACAACGACCTCGACATGTGGATCGTGGTCATGCGCGAGGGCCTCCTCGACCCCCTGTGGGACGCGCTCGGCCGCGGCTACGTCGGCGACTGGGCGTACTACGTCTTCACCGACCGCGGCGAGCGCACCGAGCGGGCCGCGCTGGGCGTGGGCGGGTACATGCTCGAACAGTGCGGCGTCTACGATCACTTCGGGAGCGCCGCCTCGCTGCGCGACTACGTCGCAGAGCGCGACCCCGAGCGCATCGGCGTCAACATGGCCGAATCCATCGGCGGCGCCGACGGCCTCTCCCACACCTCCTACCTGCACCTGCGCGAAGTGCTCGGCGCGCCCTGGGCCGACCGCCTGGTCTCGGCCGAGCGCTTCGTTTCGGACTTCCGCGCGACCCGCACCGCAATCGAGATCGCCGCATTCGCCGAGGCGGGCGAGATGAGCCGCGAGATCGCCGAGCGCGCCTTCTCCAACGAGGTCATCACCCCCGGGGTCACCGCCCTCGAAGACGTGGCCTGGTGGATGTGGGACCAGCTGCTCGCGCGCGGCCTCGACTCGTCCTTCGACATGCCGTCGGTTTACATCACCGGCCCCACCGGGATCGAGGCCACCTCGTCCGACCGCATCATCCAGCGCGGCGACCTCCTCATGATCGACTGGGGCGTCGGCTTCCTCGACTTCTACACCGACATGAAGCGCGTGGCCTACGTGCTGCGCGAGGGCGAGACCGAGCCGCCGCCGGGCATCCGGCACGCCTTCGAGCGGGCCATGGAAGTGCGCGACGTCATGAAGGCGTCGATCAAGCCCGCGCCCACCGCGCAGCAGGCCCTCGACGCCACCTGGGCCGCGATCGAGGCGGCCGGCTTCAACCGCATCGAGTTCAACCAGCCCACCGACGACCCGGAGGTCACTGACGTCGTGATCGGGCCCCACTCGGTCGGCAACTGGGGGCACGGAATCGGCCCGTCGCTCGCGTTCTTCAATCCGACGCAGCTCACCTACGAACTGCGCCCGGGCACCTTGATCGCGGTGGAACTCTTCGCCTACACCGCCAACCCCGAGTGGGGCGGCGCCAAGGTGCGGATCCCGCTGGAGGACGATGCGGTGGTCACCGAGCGCGGCGTGGAGTGGCTGTACCCGGTGACGCAACGGATCCTCGTGGTGAAGTAGGGGCGGGTCGACAAGCACCCGCGGATCGGCAAGTAGCGGCGGATCGGCGAACGGCGCCGGGTCGGCCATTGTCGGCCGGCCGGCGCGCGACGCTCTCCGCGACGCGACCCTGACCATGCCGTCCGGGCCGCGTCCGAAGGCGTGCCGCTCGCGCCGGTCCCGTCACCGCCTTGGGTACACCGTCCTTACAACCCGGCCCTTCTGGTCGATAAACGTGATCGGGTAGTCGGCGATGTCATTGCTCAGGTCGATCACCGACTCCGGATCCAGATCCGCCCCGACAGCAGCGGCCGCCGACACCCGGTAGCTGTCGGCCACGGTCGGATCGACGCTGAATCCCAGGTCGGCCATCGACTCGATCGTGATTGCGCTGAACGGCTCAATACCCGCCGCCAGATAGGGGGTCATCAATTCGTTCCCGAGGACCGACTCCCTCCAGTGCGAGTCAGCCGAGCCCAGAGTGCCGCCATTCTCGACCGGCACGATGGCACCACCCCGATAGTTGCGGCCCCCCGCCCTCTCAAAGGCCCTCGTGGCGAGGGGACCCGTAAAGTGGGTGTCGGCGTTGGGGTTCCCCTGGGTCGAGGGATTCTCCAGCAGGTCGAAGCGATCCCACATCGTCCCGAAGCCGAGAACGTGCCCCATCTCGTGCAAGACCGTGGAGATGAGGATACCCTGGGCCGACAGGCGCGTCAGATCGTCCTCGTCGAATTCCATCCCGCCCGCGATGACCGTGCGGGGGATGTCCTCGGCACCTATGAACGGCGTCAGTCGCCACACGCACGGCCCCGCCCGCGCAAGGATCTTGCCCGGTCCGTCGATCGAATCGATGCGAACGAACATTCGCACATCGTCAACCACGTCATTGATGACCGGCGAGTTTGTCCCACATTGGCCGGCATCAATCGGATTGTCCGTCAGATCGATGTCGGTGACGCCCTGGACGATCACGGACTCCCATCTCTCGGCAGCGTCCAGGACCACGTTGTCCTGCTCGTTGGTCCCATGCTCGACGAACACGACATCGATGTCGTAACTCTCCACCTCTATGCCGCCCACCGTAACCTTCAGTTCGAGCGAACTGAAGGCGCTGTAGGCGTGAACGGCTACATGGTAGGAGCCGGTGCGGGCGGGGAGAAGCTGGCAGAGTTCACGGTCACCCGGTTGAGCACCGCTCAGACAGCTGTACTTGTAGTAGTGGTCCGGACGGTGGCCGTAGTTGACGAAGAGGTCGGGGTCCTGTCCCGCTGCGGCTCCAACCTCGACGTTGAGCGCTTCCTTCGACCCGGTTTCGACATCGATCCTGAAGTACAGGACGTCGTCCAGGGAAGCTGAAATCATGGAGGTGTGCCCAGGGGCGATAATCGCCTGATGCAGGACGGTCAGGTTCTCGCTCCTGGTGTTGTTCTCCGTCTCCCACTCGTCGATCCCCCGCTCCGGGTCGATGACGACCGCCAGCCTCCGGTTCCCGGCGTCGAAGGGTCCGGCGGTGAATTCGAGCGTGGTCGTCCCCTCGGGCTCCAGCTTCGCGACCTTGACGCTGTCCTGCGCGATCCCGTCCAGCGTGAGGTGCACCATGAAGGTGTCGGGGCTCGCCGCGTCCCCCTTGTTCGTCAGCGTCGCAGTGATGTCGAGGGTCTCGAGACTGGTCGGGTCGTCCCGCGAGAGCGTCAGGCTCTCGACGCTGAGGTCCGGCAGCGGCGTGTCGGACGTAGCCCTGGCCCGCGCCCGGTTCTGGATGCCGCCGGGCACCGAAATCACCAACTCCTGTGACCCGAACTTGCTGCCGAGCGTCCACTCCGTCGATCCTTCGCCGCTGTCGTCGCTCGTCACCGACTCCACGCTAACCGATCCGCTCTGTGCGCCTGGCGCGAACCCGATCTCGACCCCGGCCACGCCGTGCCCGCCGCGGTCTTCGAGCCGCACCACCACCGGCTCGGGCAACTGCGTGCCCCGCAACGCCTCCTGATCATTCCCCGACACCACCCTGATCGCCGCGGCGCGCTGCTGCACGCTGATGTCCGCGGTCGCAGTCAATCCGCTCGCAGCCGCGGTTAGCGTCCCCGACCCGTTCCCGGTCGAGGTCACCCGTCCGTTGCCGTCCACGGTGAATACGCCTTCGTCCGAACTCGACCAGGTAACCGTCGTGGCCATCGCGGCGCCGTATTGGTCCCGCACGGTGGCGGTGAAGGCCGTCGACTGGCTGATGTAGGTGAGCGATGCCGAGGCCGGGTTGATCGTAATGGTGGCCGGCCGCGGGGGCTCCTGCGGGGTCGAGGGACCGGTGTCTCCGCCGCCACAGGCGTTGACAAGGGTGACCAATGACAATGATGCGAGAAACGTGAGCCTGGATCTGGTCATCTCGGACGAGTTCCTTCTGATACGGTTGGCGGGATTCCCGAAGAATAGCCCGAGAGCGCCGCCAATCCTAGAGTCGGGACATGATATCAGCTACTCGCCTCCAAACCCTGGCCGCCACCGGGTTCGCGGCGCACCTCCGTACCCGCCCGGCCCCACTTCCGTTCCAGGTACACTGGCAGGTAGCACAGCGCGAAGAAACCGAACGCAAGGACTTCCAGCCAAAGGATGTACCACGGCCACTCGAAGAAGAGGAAGGGAGAGTCCGTGACAGGCTGTTCGCTCAGGTACATGTAGTTGGCCCCGGTCAGCAGGTTGAAGCCGGTCATCACGGCCGCCATTGCATTCAGAATGAAGAATGCCCTGAGCAGGGACCTGAATGTCGGCCGCATTCCGAGTCCCCAGGTCATCAGCACCGCCGTGACCACGATCCCGCCGTGGGAGATGTAGTACTGGATGAAGTGGAACTCGGGCCAGCCAGCGTCGAGCGCCGGGGTGACGACGGCGTTGGTCGCTCCCGCCAGACCCCAGAAGAAGACGAGCTCGTACGCAAGCCGGTTCCGGGTCAGCAGCACCACCACCGCAAGGATGGCCGACATTCCACAGACGTGCAGCGGCAGGTGTTCCTGAATGAAGAGCTCGCGTCCGTCGACTACGTACCGGTAGCACCAGTTCGCAATCTGGTTTCCCATGAGGATGACGCCGAAGCCGATGCACACTCTCTTCGCGACGCGCTCCGAATCGCAGCGGCGGACCAGCCAGACCAGGCCGACGGCGACGACCACGTTGAGCACCATGACCACGTTGTGCGCGGTGCCGAAGAGCTCGAAGGGAACGGGTTGCATCGCCGGATATTGTCAGGGCTGAGGATCCCATGTGGGCGTGGAGGATCCGTTGGCAATGCCGGAAGGTACGGCAGCCGAACCCGGGGGGCGAGCGCGTCCATCTTGATATGTCAAGTAATCATTACATTATGTAATGTTGGCATTACATATTGGTCGCCAGTCGCTTCGCCCGCCGGTGTCAGGGCCCCTGGACCCAGGTGGGCCAGGCACAGCTCTGCGTTGGCAAGACAGGCTCCCGCCGCACCACGGATCCCGTTGTGGACAACCACCACCAGGGCCAGGTCGTGCGGAGGAGGCGCCGGGCGGATTCGGCCCACGGTCACAGCCATCCCCGCCTCGGTGTCGGAGTCCAGGCGGGGCTGGGGTCGGTCGGGTTCGTTGCGCAGGACAAGCGGCCGCACGGGAAGCGTCGGCAGTGAACCGGGCTCCAGCGGCGAGCGAAAGTCACGCAGCAACCGCGCCGCGTCTGGGTGAGTGGCGGGTGCCCGCAGCTTGCAGAAGACGTGTGCTGTGTGGCCGTCGAGCACGGGCACGCGGTTCACCGCCGCCGCGACTTCGATATCGGCGTCGAGGATCTTGTTGAGCTCGGGACCGATCTTCTCCTCCTCCCCACGGATCGACGGGATGACGTTGCCGGCAACTTCGACCGCGTTGAGGCCGCTGAGCCCGGCCCCGGAAAGCGCCTGAAGCGTCACCACCGTCGCCGATTCGATGCCGAATGCCCTCTCGATCGGGGCGAGCGCCATGGCCAGCCCCACGACGACGCAGTTGGGGTTGGCGACAAGCGCTCCCCCTGACCCCGACCACGACTGGGTTGCGAGTCCGCTGATCGCCTCGGCATTCACCTCCGGCACGATGAGCGGCGTATCCGGCCGCATCCTATGGGCCGAAGCGTTTGTGCAAACGACGTGCCCGGCCCGTGCAAGGGCGGGTTCCGTCTCGGCAGCAGCGGCCGACGGGAGGGCCGAGAGCACCAGCCGGCTCCGCAGCGGTTCGCCGGGAGCCAGGAGTTCGAGCGCGGCCGCAGCGGCTGGAGGATCGCCGCCGAGAGCCCACGGAGTCGTCTCCGCATAGCGTCGACCGGCGCGCCGCCGAGAGCCTGCGACTTCCGCCAGCCGGAAGAGCGCGTGTCCCTCGAGCATCCGCACCAGGCGCTGCCCCACGATCCCGGTGGCGCCGAGGACGGCTGCCGGTATCCTGCCGTTTGCGGTGCCGTGTCTGCCGGGCTTCCGGCCGCTCAGCGCGTCGTCTGCCACGGGACTCGCCCGCCCACGGTCGTCCCCTTCCCCGTCAGCCCGGTGACCCGGAAGGCGAGCCCCCGGCGCTCCGCGAAGTCGATTGCCTTCGACTGCACCACCGCGCCCCCGATCGCCTGCGCCTGCGACCAGCTCAGCGTGGTGTAGGGCTCGTCGCCGACCGCTGTACACTCGACTGTGTCTGCCCGGCGGAGTGGACGGGACGGTCCGTGGCGGTACGGCTCGGCCCCCGCGATACGACGCGGGTCCGCAGGGAAGATGCCGTCCACGTCCTTTACGAGACGGACCACCGCGGCCCCAAGTGCGTCGGCCAGAAAGAGCGCCGTCAGGTCCGAGCCGCCCCGCCCGAGGAGAGAGGGAACACCCGTCACGTCCACTCCGATAAAGCCTGGGAAAATGACCACGTCGTGATTGGAAAGGGTTGCGTTGATCTGTCCCGTGTCCACGGCAACGGGATCGGCGTCGCTCAGCGATCCGCGTGTCCGCACGGGCAGGCGCCAGGCGTTCAGACCAGCCGCGCGGACTCCCTTGGCAGCGAGTGCCAGGGTGAGCAGCGCCACGGACGCCTCCTCGCCGGTCGCGAGCAGCGCGCCCATCAACCGGTCGTGCGACGCCGGCGTCACCGAGCGAGCCGCCGCCAGAAGCGAGTCGGTCGTGTCGCCCATGGCCGAAACGACGGCGACGACCTTTCGTCCGCGGGCGACCTCGCGCCCGATCACCTCGGCGACGACGGGATAGTCCTCGGGGCGAGCCAGGACGGAGGAGCCGAACTTGAGGACGTGGACATCGCCCGCCGGCGAGCATCGCGCCCGCCCCTGCCCCCGGAGCCGCAGCGCCGCTTCCATCACACGGGCACCCCTGCCGTCGCCCTCGCAGTCGTCCCGATGGCTGCTCCCGGGATCGCCCCTGAGTCCGATTCCGCTGCGTCTCCAACCGTCGCCTCAGCCCGGCGGAGCGCCCGCCCGAGGTCGGCCTCCAGATCCTCACACGCCTCGATCCCTACCGACAGGCGCAGCAGTCCCTGGCCGATCCCGGCCGCCACACGCGCAGGTTCGTCCATCGACGCGTGCGTCATCGTCCACGGGTGGGTGACCAGGCTCTCCACCCCACCCAGCGACTCGGCGAGCGCGAAGTGCTCGATCCCGTCCACGAAGGCGTCCACCGCCGCCCGTCCTCCCCTGAGCTCGAAGGAAATGAGACTGCCCCACCCCGTCTGCTGCCGGGAGGCGATCTCGTGTCCCGGATGATCCGGAAGGCTGGGGTGATTGACCCGCGACACGGCTTCGCTGCGGACCAGCGCGTCGACGATGCGGAGTGCATTCTCCTCGTGTACTCGGCTGCGCGCGTGCAGGGTCCGCATGCCGCGGAGCGTCAGGTACGAGTCGAAGGGGGCGCCCG
The DNA here is from genome assembly GCA_965211905.1 of Longimicrobiales bacterium. Lineage (GTDB taxonomy): Bacteria > Gemmatimonadota > Gemmatimonadetes > Longimicrobiales > Gaopeijiaceae > Bin94. The sequence continues at coordinate 1,489,793 of CBDBTX010000003.1, read as the reverse complement.
ACACGCCCATGGCGTTGGTCCACCACGCGACTTCTTCGAGCAGGTCCTCGTCCGTCGCCACGACCGTGCCGCCCACCACGTCGCTGTGCCCGTTCAGGAACTTCGTCGTCGAGTGCACGACCAGGTCGGCGCCGAACTCCAGCGGACGCTGGTTGACGGGCGAAAGGAAGGTGTTGTCCGCGACGCAGATCGCGCCGATGTCGCGCGCAAGGCGGGCCCAAACGGCGATATCGGTAATGCGCAGGTGCGGGTTGCTCGGCGTCTCGATCCAGATCATGCGGGGCTGGAGTTCGCGGGCCAACTGCAGCGACTCGGGATCCCACGGGTCGACGAACTCGACCCGGTACGATCCGCGGTTCGCCTCCGCCGCGAAGAGTCGGTAGCTGCCGCCGTAGCAGTCGCGGGGCGCCAGCAGCAGATCGCCCGCCGAGAGCAGGCGCGTGGCCACGGCGATCGCCGACATCCCGGAAGAGGTCACGACAGCGCCGCACCCGCCCTCCAGTTCGGCGATGGTCTCGGCCGCAAGATCGCGGGTCGGGTTGGCCGTGCGGGTGTAGTCGTACTTCCCGTACTCGCCGGGCGCGTCGAAGAAGAAGTTGGTGGAGAGGTGGATCGGCGGCATGACCGCGCGATGGGTCGTGTCGGCGCCGAGTCCGGCCCTTACGGCGCGGGTGACGCGAGATGTGGAAGGACGGGAACCGTTCAGCTTGCTCATCGTACCACCTCCGGGGTGTCTGCCTCGAGGAGAGTCGTCACCGCGTCAACTTCCTTGAGGAAGGCGTCGTGCCCGAACAGGGTGGGCACTGTGATATGTCTTGGACATCGGCCGCTGAGCGTGGCCAGCTCGTCGACAAGCCAGGGCGGGACCAGGACGTCGGTGTCGAACGACACCAGGAGCGCGTGCGGTAGCAGCGACTCCGGGTCGGAGCGGTGCAGGTCGATCGACTCCGACAGCGCGAGGAAGCGCTCGGTGTCGAACCGCTTGATGAAGTCGGCGCCGCGCGCGTTCAGGTAGTCTTCGACGGGGAACCGGGTGGGTGGCTCGCCGGGGCCGCCGACGCCGAGCGGGCCGGACTCGAAACGCTCCTCGAACTCCTGCGTGCTGCGGTAGGTGGTCATCGCCAGGGCGCGGGCCAGCGCAAGGCCGCGGCCCGCCTGCCCGGTCGCCGCGCCGAGCTCCGCGGCCGAACGCTGAACCGACCGGACGGCGGTGGCCATGGGGTGCGTGCGGTGGGCCGCGCAGAGGATGACGAGCCGCGCGACGCGCGACGGGAAGAGTGCTGCGAAGGCCAGCGCGACCATCCCGCCGTATGAGGCGCCGGCGAAGGAGGCCGCGGCGATGCCGAGGTGGTCGAGCACGGCCGCGAGGGCACGCGCCTGGTCGTGGGTTGTCACCGGGCAGAGGAGGCCGTCCTCCGTGTTGCCGCCGAGGTAGTCGATGCCGATGAGCAGCTGGCGCGCCGGGTCGAGCGCTGTGCCCTCCCCCACCACTCCGGGCCACCATCCCGGCGATGGATCGTCGGCCGTGGACGCCAGGTGACGCCCCGCCGAGATGCCTCCCAGGACGATGGTCGCCGGTGCAGCCGCCGGCCCCTGGGCCTCGTATGCGATCTCCACGGAACGCTCTCCGAGGTGATCGAAGGGTATGACGGCGCCAACTTCGCCGGAGCAAACGGTCTTCGACGTGGCGGGCGCGCGTGGCGCGGGCGCAGCATGCGAGGCAACGCGAGCGGCAGAGCAGTTGGCCATGATGACCTCTCCGAGTCTCGAGTTCGCCTCATCGGACTCCGGAGATTCGACACCCTGTTACTTCCGGCTACCACCCCGAAGGATGGTGGGCGGTTCATCTTTACGAAGGACTCAGGATCCTTCGCAGGAGTTGGCACCTTTGTGGGAATGCCACTTCCCACAGGTTGCCCCGGCTTCAACGGGCCTGTCCCTCAACCGGTCTCGATGAGTTGTCTTGTACGCAGTGTACGGGGATGCCGCGCGAATGTCAACAGTTTCCTACCGGAGAACCGGGGGTGCGGCTGCGGTCGCGCTGAATGGGCGACCGCAGCCGCGGTGGGTCCCTTCTACCGCGGGGTCACCTCCCCCATGCCGACCCAGTACTTCTCGCCGCCCTTGCGTCCCTCCACCAGCACCGCGAGGTACGGCCTGCGCCCTTCTGCATGAGCCGCCGAGGCCGCCCACCCGTGAGCCGTGGTGGTCCACCGGGCACCCGAGGCGCGTTCCTGCGGCATGTCGATCGAGCTGACCGTCCCGTAGGCGGGGTTGAAGACGACGTCGAGGTACTCGTACGTCGCCCCCTCCTCCGCCACTGCGGCGGCGTCCACCACCACCTTCCACATCCCGGCGGCGGGATTGTGCACCACGATCGACTCGTCGCCCTTGGGGTCGCCGTCCGCCCGGGCGGCCGAGCACACGTCGCCGGTGCAATCGAAGACGTAGACGTCGAGGTCGCCGCCCTCTTCTCCCCGCACCACCGTCCGCGCCATCAACGCCGTCGAACCCGGGAGCACTTCGATCTCGAAGACCTGCTGCTCGCGCGGCCCGATCTCCTGCCGGGCCCGCCGCGCACTCCCCACCGGCGTGGTGACCGCGGCGCCCTCGAAGGCGGCCATCCGGTTCGTCATCCACACCTGGTGGCTCGCGCCGTTCGCCGTGCCGTTGCCATTGCCGTTGTCCGCGACGGCTTCGGTCGTCACCACGTCCACGTCCACGGCGAGCGCCGACACCGTGAGGGTCGCGGGCGTGGGCGGCACGGGCTCGTCCTTCTTGGCCTGCTGCCAGTCGAAGGTCCGCGTGTCGTCGATATCGGCCAGCCGCACCTCCCAGGTTCCGGGGACCGGATCCGCGATCACCTGTGTGATCCCCGCCCCCCCGCTCTGCACGATCTCGCCCCTCTGGTACCGGGTGTCCGGCCTGGCCACCGCGAGCGCGACGGCGCGGTCCTCCCAGCTGACCTCGACTTTCAGCGCCGTCACCCCTTCGAGCACGTCGAAGAAATGGCTCTGCATGCCGGGGCGCGGGACCTTCACCTCTTTCTTCACCGTGTATTCGCCGGCCGCGTTGAGCGGCTCCGGTGCCACGATCGCCGCGAGCATGCGGTGCGCGTAGCCGGTCACGTCCGGGTGGTCGAGGGTGAGGTGCGCGGTGTGCACGCCGTGGTCGGGCGGGGTCGCCGTGACCGGGAACTCGACCGGGGCGCCGAGCGGCAGCGTGACCGTCAGCGGAGACGAGAAGGTGCCGTGATCGTTGCCCTCCCAGCTGATGTCGAAGGTCATCGGGCCCGAGGGGCCGGACGTGCGCGTGAGGATGACCGTGCGCTCGCGCCGCACCCCCTTCTTCCAGCCGCTGCGCTCGTAGAGGCCGAAGCCCTCGTGAGGAGTGGGAAGCATGTGGCTGTACGGCGTAGTGATTGACGAGCGGCTCTCGATGTCGACCGTCATGCCGCCCGCGTGCAGTTCCTGCAGGATCTCCCACCCGCCGGCCACGCTGATCACGCCGTTGCCCTGCTTGTAGGCGGCGATGTTGGGCACGTACCGAGCCCCGCGCTGCACCGCGTACTTGATCGTATGCGGATCGACCTCCATGCCGGACTGCCGCGCGGCGCTGATCAGCAGTGCGACGGCGCCCGAGGCGGTCGGCGTGGCCGTCGACGTGCCGCCCGCGATGGTGTAGCCGGGGGGCAGTTCGAAGAGGCCCGGAATCGCGCGCCCGTCCACGAATCCCTGCGATGTGCTCACGTAGTTCGACGGCGAGATGATGTCCGGCTTGAGCGTCCCGTCGCCCATCGGGCCGTAGCCGCCGGTGATCAGCAGCATGTCGTCGTGCTCGACGCGCACCCCGTGGTTCATGAAGAAGTTGTCCTTGCCCTCGTGGCCGCCGACGCCGATGACCCCCCGCCCCATCACGATGTCGTCGATGGCGCCGAGGACGGGGAAGTTGTGGGTGGGCGACAGGATCGAGGAGCCATAGCGCTCGACCAGCCGGTCCGCAATGACCGAGGGGACCAGACGACCGTCCCGCAACAGGTAGTTGTGGGTGATGTTCGAACTCTGCTCGAAGTAGATAACGTCGACCGAGGGGTGCGCCGCGGCAACGATGGTGGCCTCGGTCTGGCCGTACGCCGAGCCGCCTTCACCGACAGCGGCCAGGCGGGCCCCGGGGGCGACCCCGTCGAAGCGGCCGTTCTCGCCCCGGCTGCCGACCGACGCGCCTACGACAAGCGTTCCATGGCGCGCGATGCCCAGATTGAGGGCGACGCGCTCCTTGTCCGCGTCGATCTGGACGCCGAATCCCACGGATTCGCGCACCGAAGTTTCGGGGTCGTCGGTGCCGAAGACGCCGAATTCGCCGCGCTCGTCGTACTCCCCGAGCGTGGATTCGTCGGTCAGGTCGAGATCCTGGTCGGTGTCCACCCATACGTCTCCGGTGGACTCGTCCCACAGAACAGCGAAGAAGTGACTGGACCCTTCGGGATTGCCGTCGCGGTTGACGTCGAGATCCAGCCCCTGGAACCCGAAGATGCCCGCGGAATCGGCCTTGGATTCGTCGAACATCGCGATCCGGAAAACACCGTCGCGCGGGGCCGTGTACGTCGAGTCGCGGTATGTGAAGCTGCCGCCCGACGCCTCGACCATGTCGTCCATGTCGATCCAGCGGCCGTCGTCCTCGATCTCGGGGTCGAGCACGTTGCGGTAGACCTCGATCTTGGGCACGGGCCGGCCGTCGAGCGTGTACGCGGTCTGCAGCTCGGGGAGCAGCATGTCCGGGAACATGTCGATCTGGGCGATCGTGACGCCGCGGCCGTCGAATGTGGGATTCTCTTCGCGGAACTCGATGGCACGCAGGTCGCCGATCGGGCTGTAGCGGTTGGAGAGCGGGCGGTCGCTGAGGACCGGGGGCCAGACGGTGTCGGCGGCCTGTGCTGCGGTTGGCTTCGACTCCCCGGCAGGCCCGAGCGCGGAAGGCCGCGACACCGGGCCAGGCGGGACACCGTGCTGCGGCAGCGCGGACCCTTCCACGGCCGGGGCTCCGCCAGCCAGCCCGAAGGACCGCGACCGGTTTGTGATCGATACGTCGATGCTGTGGACGTCGGGATGGTCAGCCAGGTCCTCTGCGCCCTGCACCGGGACCCAGGCACGCACGTAGTCCACCTGGTCGAAGCGGAAGCCGATGCGCCCGCCCATGGCTTCGATCGCCGCGGCCACGCGGGCGTTCCGCCCCGGCATCGACGCGATGACCACGACGACCTCGGCGTCGCCGCGCACCCGGGCCTGGGCCAGTTCGCCGCGGGCGTCCTTGAAGAGATAGGGTCGGCGCTCGGGCTGGGCTTCGGCGACGGGGGCCAGGAAGCCCAGGAGAGCCAGGGTGAGGAGTGCCGCGGGGATCGACTTGTGACGCATGATGACGCTCCGGGTCCGGGGGGTCGCAACTGGGACCGGCAGGCCGGCAGCATCGCCGTGGGATCGGCGGCATGGGCCGGGGGGCCGGCGCTGCATGCAGAATCGGGGTCTATAAGCGGGTTCGCAATTGTCCCTTCGCTGTTGGGGCGCGAGCGGACGCAGGTTGCGGTGCCCGGAACAGGAGCGGCCGACGCGGCTGGATGGTGCAGACCCGATCCAACGGGTTAGGATTGCTGGTGTAGGTGTTTCCGGTTTTTGGCAACGTCAAATGCGCAGTGTGTGATTGAATGGAGCCGGTTCAATGAGCAAGCGAATGATCTCTCTGTGTGCGTCCCTTGTCGTCGTCCTGGCGACATTATCGTGCAACACGCTGACCGACACTCCGGGATTCCAGCCGGGGCCGCTCGGGGCGGTCACGCTGGAGCCGGGCGATGCGGTGCGGATCCGCATGCTGGCCTCGGTCACGGTCGCGCCTACGCTGGCGGCCGTGTCCCGTCAGGGCGCCGAGTTCGCCGCCGGGGATGTCGGGACCGTCCGCGGACGCGAGATCGACCTGGGCGATCCCGTCGACACGAGTTGTTCGCCGGAGGGCGGCCGCGCGGGTGCGCTCGGAGTGGTGTCGGACCCGCAGGTGTCGGGGTTGATCGGAACCAACTGCTCGGCCGCCGCCGTCGCTGCGTCGCCCGTCGTCAGCGGAGCGGGACTGGTCATGATTTCACCGAGCAACACCTCGCCACGGCTGACTTCGGACCTGGCCGGCAACCCGGACACGGACTATCACCCCGGTTACTTTCGCATTGCGTCCAACGACCTTCACCAGGCACGCGCCCTCTCGGACTTCGTCTACAACCAACTGGAACTAAGGCGCGTTGGCACCCTGCACGACGGTGACCCCTACACTTCAGCCCTGGTGGCGGCGTTCGCCGACGCGTTCGCGGCCCTCGGCGGCGAAGTCCCGGTCGGGGCACGGATCGAGAAGGGCGAGACCGACATGACGGATGTCCTGGCCGAATTCGCGGCCGCCGGGCCGGACGCCATCTTCTTTCCTCTGTTCGTCACGGAGGGATCGGCCTTCGCCGCTCAGGCGCGCAGCTTCGATGGACTCGAGGGAACGACCCTGATCTCGGCGGCCGCGCTGCTGGTCTCCGCGTTCCTCGAGACGCCGCAGTCGGAGGGGATGTACTTCGCGGGACCGGAATCGGACTTCAGCGCGAACGTCAACGAAGTGACGGGGCGAAGCGGCGAGCAGGTGCTGGCCGCATTCGAGGCCGCGCACGGCGGCTTCCCCGAGTCACCCTACTGGGCGCACGCCTACGACGCGACCACGATGCTACTGTCGGCCATCGAGTCCGTTGCGGTGGAGGAGGGCGACAGGCTGTTCATCGACCGTGCGAGGCTGCGCGAGGCGGTGGGAGCAACGGCCATGAGCGGCCTGGTCGGGACGGTATCCTGCGACCGGTTCGGCGACTGCGGCACGGGGCGGATGAACATCTACCACCACACGAACACGGGCGTCACCGACATCTCGGCTCTGCCGGTCGTCTACGTGTACAGTCCCTGAGCAGGGGCGGGCAGGTCACACCGGTTCTCGGTCGGGCGGCCGCGTGCCGCGAGCGGGGATAGACGGCCTGGATGCGTGCTCAAGAGCAAGCGCCGGGAGCGTCCCGCCTATCTGGCGAAATCCGGGGGTCGTAACGAGATTTGAAGGTCTATCCTGCACCCCGCGATCAGGCCGCCTCATGAGATTCTCCCCCGCGCTCATTGCCGTTGCGATAGCGCTCGTCCTCACCGGTCCCGTCCACGCGCAGAACTCCGAAGCCGGATCGGCCAACGGGGATTCGGGCGGCGCCATGTCGACGACCGCAACGGCCGTGGAGGTGACGGAAGCCCCCGTCATCGACGGTCGCCCGGACGAGGCGGTCTGGCAGCAGGCGGGCGTGATGACCGGCTTCACCCAGCGCGAGCCCTTCGACGGGCAACCCGCCAGCGAGCGCACCGAAGTCCGCGTGATCTTCGACGACCAGGCGCTCTACGTCGGCGTCTGGGCCTTCGACCGCCAGGCCAACGCCATCACCTACGGCGAACGGATCCGCGACTACGAGGTGAACCAGAGCGACGCCATTGTCTTCGTCCTCGACACCTACAACGACGACCAGAACGGCTTCGTCTTCGGGACGACCCCCACCGGCATCGAATACGACGGACAGGTCGCCAACGAGGGACGCGGGGGAGGCCGCTTCCAGGGAGGCGGATTCAACTCCCGGCGGCGCTTCCAGTCCGGATCCGGCGGCGGCTTCAACAAGAACTGGGACGGCAGCTGGACCGTCGCCACCACCGTCGACGAAGAGGGCTGGTACGCCGAGTTCCGCATCCCCTTCAGCACCCTGCGCTACGGCAACGACGCCCGGAGATGGGGCTTCAACGTCTCCCGCCGCGTCCGGCGCCTGAACGAGGAATCGTTCTGGACCCCGGTGCCGCGCGAGTTCAACCTGTACCGGCTCAACTACGCCGGCGACCTCGAGGGGCTCACGCCCCCCTTCAGGCGCTTCGCCACGGCCACCCCCTACCTGCTGGCCTCCACGGCCCGCGACTACACCAACCCCGGCGAGACCGGCTTCGGCCAGGACGGGGATATCGGCGGCGAGGTCAAGTTCCAGGTCACCCAGGGGCTTACGCTCGACGTGACGTACAACACCGACTTCGCCCAGGTCGAGGTTGACGACCAGCAGCTAAACCTCACGCGTTTCGCGCTCAACTTCCCGGAGAAACGGCCGTTCTTCCTCGAGAACGCCGGGTTCTTCAGTGTCGGAGGCGGAGGCGCGGACCTCTTCTTCAGCCGCGCGATAGGCATCCACCAGGGCCAGCCGGTGCCGATCAGGGGCGGTGCCCGGCTGTCGGGCCGGGCCGCGGGGATGAACGTCGGGCTGCTGCACATCGAGACCGGCGGAGCGAGCGAGCTCGGGGCGGACGCGCACGGCTACTCGGTCGTCCGGCTCGCCAGGGAGCTCCCCAATCGGTCCCGCGTCGGGGGCCTGTTCATCAACAAGAGCGGGCCCGCGGGAGACTTCAACCGCACCCAGGCGGTCGATGCCTCGGTCGGCGTGGGACAGGCGCTCGCCCTGGGCGGCTTCGTCGCGACCACCAACGGTCCCGGAGCCGGCAACAACGAATACGCCTGGGACGTCTCCGGCAACCTCAACACGCGGACCTTCGTTTGGACGGCTCAGGCCCGGGAGATCGGGGAGGGGTTCAACCCGGAAGTGGGTTTCCTGCCCCGCGCCGGATACCGCTACTACCAGTCCTACGTGATGTACAGGATCCATCCGGAGTGGCTTCGCGAAATCCGGCCGCACATCTCGTACTACACCTACCAGAGCCGCAAGAGCGGAGTCGAGGCGGGCTTCCAGGAATCGGGCTTTCTGCATATCGATTCCCACTGGGAGTGGCACTCGGGAGCGCAGATCCATACCGGGATCAACCTCGTCACCGAAGGCATCTACGCGCCCTTCACCATCCGCGGCACCGACGTGACCGTGCCCGTGGGGACGTACCGCGGCTGGGAGTCCCAACTGGTGTTCAACAGCAACCCCATCTCCCGATTCTCGGCGACTTCGCGCATCAATTTCGGGCACTTCCTCAGCGGCTCGCGGGCGGGCGGCAACGGCTCGCTCACCTGGCGCCCCAACCCGTCGTTCAGCACCTCGGCGCGCATCAACTACTTCAATGTGAACCTGCCGCAGGGCGAGTTCGAGACCGTGCTGCTGGGAATGAACTTCGGCTACTTCTTCACGCCGCGGATCTACCTGCAGTCGCTGGTGCAGTACTCGAACCAGGTCGACAGCTGGTCGGCCAACCTTCGCTTCGGCTGGCTCAACACCGCGGGGACCGGACTGTTCATCGTCTACAACGATGTGCAGGGCCTGGACTATCCCGACGGACTCAATCACGATGCAGGGCGGTTCGTGGAGAGCGGCACGCTGGCGCGCTCGTTCATCGTGAAGTTCACAAGACAGTTCAACCTTTTGGGAGGGTAGGATGAAGGGCGACGTCTTCGGATCCGCCAGCGCACGGGCCAGGGTGGCTCGGAGCCTGATCACGGCAGCGAGGAGAAGTGTGCCGATCCTGGGACTGCTGGGCCTCTTTGCCCTGGCGGACCCGGCCGGCACGAGCGGCGAGGGATTGCACTTCGGGGTCAGCAGGTCGGAGCCGGCAAAGGACGCGGCCGTCGCTCCGCCCGGCGAGTTGCGCCTCTGGTTCACGCAGCTGCCGCAGGAGAACTCGATTTCCATCCGCCTGATGGCCGGGGAGGAACTGGTCGAATCCGGGCCCGCCGTGCAGGACCCCGACGACGGCAAGGTCTTCAGCGTCGCCATCGAGGACGCCGTGGGCGCCGGTGCATATTCGATCGCCTGGCGCGGGATGGCCCAGGACGGCCACGTGGTGCGGGGCGAGATTCCGTTCTCCGTCGTGGTTCAGTAGGGGGGACGACTGGACGCTGGGTCACTCCCGGCCGCCGCCATCGGCTGGCTTCACTTTGCGGCGCTGATCGCCGTCTGGGGAGCCGTATCCAGCCGGTGGCTGATCGTACCCCGTGCTTCCGAGCGCGTGCAGGACAACCTGATCGGCACCGCCCGGCACGTGGGGATGGTGGCTGCAGCCGTGCTCGCCGTTGCCATGGGGCTGGTGTTCTGGCGCCAATTGGCCGAGTTCCGCGATCCCTTCGTGCCGCTGCGGGAAGACGCCGCGATCCTGCTCACAACGGAGTGGGGACGGGCGTGGGTGCTGGGAGCAGCCGGCGCGGTGCTGGCGCCCACTCTCTTTCTGGCGGCGTCTTCCACGGCGAGCCGTGGCGCCGCCAGCCGGGCATCGTGGGTTCTGGCCACGGTGGTGGCCGCCGGAATGTGTGCCTTTCCGGCATTGACGGGACACGCGGCCAGGAGTGAAAGCCTGCGCTGGCTGCTGATCCCCGCGGACATCCTCCATGTCATGGCGGCCGGAGGCTGGATCGGCGGCTTGTTGTTCGTTCTCGTTGCAGACGCGGCGGCGAGGCGCCGAGGAGGCGATGGCGACGGCGTTCTCGCCGACGTGGTGCCGGTGTTCTCGCCCGTGGCGCTCACCTCGGCAGGGTTGCTGGTCGCAACGGGCGTCCTGGCGTCGTTCGTCCACGTCGAGTCGGTGGGTGCGCTCTTCGCGTCTACCTATGGGCGCCTATTGCTGGCCAAGGTTGCGCTCGCGCTATTCGTGATGGTCCTGGGCGCGATGAACTGGCGGCGGCTGACGCCGCTGCTTGTGGGCGAGGGGAGTGACGCCCCGATCCGGCGGAACGCAATGCGGGAGCTGGTGGTCGCTCAGGTCGTGATTCTTGTCACGGCACTTTTGGTGCGGACCTCAATGATCGGCGGGTAGCGCCGCGCAACGTTTTTTGATGCGCGGCAGCGAACCGATGGTCAGTTACACCAAGGACTTGCGATCGCTGGTGTTGCGTCAACCGATTGGGAGCCCGCACAGCGGAAGGTCATCGTCGCCGTTTGTCTCGCGAGACTCCACCGAGAGCCTCCAGCGAACTGCGCTGCCGAACCACCCCGTGCCGTCGCCGAAGACAGAAGGGATATTGACCTCGCCGTAGGTATCAATCCGCCCGAGGCGCGTCCAGTTGGCCCAGTTGCGGTCGACGGCACCGATGGCGACCTCGGCGCTTGCCCCATTGGGAAGCCCTTCACGCAACGCGCGATAAAGGTCGCCGGCGTACAGATCATCCAGCGCTTCAAAAAGGAAACCACGAGGGAAGGCCACCTCGGTTTCGGCCGCGCCTCGCAGGGTGACCACGAGGTGCAGGGGATACTCGTTTGACCAAAGCTCGCCAAGCCCCGCGAATCCTGCTTCCGCGATGTAGGCCCGGCTTCCCTCGGAGTGGGTCCATTCGAAGCGATAGCCTGTGTCCGGATTCAGGCGACAACGTCCGTTCTCGAGCGAGATGTTCGATGGAGTAAAGAGGCCCGGCATCCTGCTCTCACCGGTCAGCACCCCGCCGTCCGGCAGCGTGACCAGCAGCGTCAGTTCTTCGCCCGGGGTGAACCAGCCTTCGAGCGCGGCGGCGAAATGGCAGGAGCCCGCCGGAGGACGGGTCCCACCCGCAACCGGGTACGGCGTAATGCACGTCGTGAGCGGGTCGGACTCCTCCGCAAGATCCAGGATTCGCCCCGACTCGCCGACGATCCGGACGCTCGCGCCCGGCACTTCGTGCTCCTGCTGGCGATGGAACCGTGTAATCAGCGCGGTGGCACGCGTATCGATCCGGGAGGGATCGAGCGGATCAATGGTAGCGACCACGGTCACGCCCGCGACAATGACATCCGGCAGGGGTTCGACCTGGACATCGGTGAGTTCGCAAGCGGCCAGCAGGAGCGCGGCTGACAGCGCCACCCACCCGCCCTGGCCGGCTCCGGCAATCCTCGTGCTGCCGTATCTCGGCGACTTGTTCGCGCGCATCAGTACGACACCTCCACTCCGATGGTGGGGAGAATGGGGAGCATCGAGACTCCGTTGCGAACCGGTATCTCCGGCCGGTAGTTGAAGGAGTAGAAGAGAACGTTCTTGCGGTTGTACGCGTTGATCACGTTGAGGTAGGGAGTGATGCTTCCCCATTCCTTCTGCCACGTTCGGCGGAATGTCACATCCAACCGATGCTGCACCGGGTAGCGCTCGCCGTTTCTGGGGCCGAGCACCACGCCGTTGGCAAAGGTCGGATCGACCAGCAGGTCGACCATCTGGGTGCGGTAGATGCTGAAGAGGCCGAGCGGGCGGGTGTACGGGAGTCCCGTACCGAAGTTCCAGCGCAGGCCGGTTTCGACGCCCCAGCGCAAATTGCGGCGGAGCACCAGATCGATGTCGAGGCGGCGGTCGAACACCGGGGCGTACCTGATCAGGGGCGCCGGATCCAGGCCCGACCCTGTGTCGCGAAACGTGTGCTCGGCCTTGAGGAGCGACACCGAAAGCCAGCCCATGGTCTCGCCCAGGTCTCTGCGAATCATCAGGTCGGCCCCGTAGGCACGTCCCTCGCCCGACATCAGGTCGTCGTTGGGATCGTCGGGATCGTCGGCCCAGTCCTGAGCCGCCAGCCCCTCGAAGCGGCGATAGTAGCCCTCCAGACTGACGAACCAGACGTCGTTCGTGCCCGCGAATCCCTCGAAGCCCGCCTGGAGCTGCTCTGAGACCAGCACGGGCGCCGCGGCTCCGGAGAGCATCCACCATTCCGGACTGACAGGGAGCTTCTCGTCCCGCACCGAAAGGATGAACTGGGAGTACCGCCCCGCCGCCGCCCGCACGGCCCACGAGCCGTCGCCCAGGAAGCGTTTGAGGGCGAAGCGCGGTGCGACCACCGTAGTGGCGGAAGCATCGCCGGGGCGCCAGTGATCCAGCCGCAGCCCGCTCTCCAGCAGCCAGCGCGAGTCCGGGTTCCAGCTGACCTGCGAGTAGACGCCTGCCTCCACGCCCTCTTGGTGTCCCGTCGGGAACGTCTCGGGTATCCCGCCTGCGATGACGTTGCGGTGTGTCAGCCGGCCGACGACCCATCCGGATTTCCAGCTCAGACGCGGGGCGGGGCGGCGCTCCAGGTCGCCACCGAGGGCGGCACGGCTGATCTGCGTCGTCACGTGTATGTCCCGGAATTCGTCGAATTCGAACTTGCTGTCGAAGCGCGAAAAGGAACCGTACAGATCCAGTGCTCCGCCATCCGGCAGCGGGCGTGTCCAGGAGGCGCCGGCAGCGTCGTTTCCCCACCGCCACTCGGGACTGAATGGGTTGCCGTCCCGGGTTTCCTCGGGCTCGAACCCTTGAAGGATCGCCACATCCGTGATGTCGATGATATCCCGGCCCGAATAGCCGGTGATCCTGATCCTGTCTCCCCCCCTGGTCCACGCCTCGAAGGCGCCCTGCAAGTCATTCAGGCGATACGGAAACGGAGCTTCCAGAAAGGGCCTGGTCAGCACGTCCAGATAGCTGCGGCGGCCGGATACCCGCCAGCGCGCGCTGGCCAGTCCGAGCCGTTCCCGCAAGTCCTCCGACAGACCGCCTTTCACTGCCGCCCTGCTCGCGATGAGGCTCACGCCCGCGTCGACCCCGAGTTCCCCGTCCCCGAGATCGGATTCGACCTTCAGCACCGAAGACGTTCGCCCCCCGTATTCCGCGGGGAAGCCTCCGGAGTGAAGCTCGGCCCGCTGCACCATGTCGCCGTTGAAGACGGAAAAGAGCCCCAGTGCATGGAAGGGGTTGAAGATCGGCATGCCGTCCAGGAGGATCAGGTTCTGGTCCGCCGACCCGCCCCGGACGTTGAAGGCGGCGGTGAAGTCGGACACCCGCGTCACGCCGGGCAGCACCTCTACGCTCTTCATCGGGTCCGGTTCGGCGACGCCCGGGATCGCCTTGAGTTCCCGGCGATTCATCTCCTGGACCGTCAGGCCCCCGGACCTCTCGAAGCGGTCGCGCTTTCGACTCCTGGGGCCCTCCGCGAGCACGCCGACCAGCTCGACAGCCTGTTCGACCAGCGCAATGTCCACCTGGAGATCGGATCCCGGGGCCAGGTCCAGGTGTTGCTGATGCAAGGCGTAGCCGATGTGCACCACACTCAGGATGTAGGAACCGGCCGCCAACTCGTGGAAGCCGAAGTACCCCAGCCCGTCGGTCCCGGTGATGTGCCCTCGCGTCGAGTCGGCCGCCGGAGTCAGGCGTACGGTGGCGTCCTCGATGGGAACCGCGACTTCGGATCGCACGCGGCCGCGCAACAGGCCATCGGGCGGCGCAAGGTCGCTGCCCGCCTTGGGGACGACCACCACCTGCGACCCAAGTTCGACGTATCCGAGGTCGGTGTCGGCGAGGAGCAGGTCCAATGTCCGGGCCAGGTTCAGCGCCGCGCAGTGACAGTCGACGCGCAGGTCGGCCGGGAGGAGGCTCGGGCTGAAGGCGATCTGGACGTTCGAGCGTTCGGCGAGCCGCACCAGGGCATCGCCCAGCGGGGCACTTTCGACGGACAGCATGGAGATGGTCGCGAGGAGGGTGCCCGGGTCGGGATCCACGCCGGTTTCTCCCCGGAGTGCTGCCAGGACCTGGGTGTCCTGTGCGGAGAGCGCCGTGAGGGCGAGCGTGGATGACGCAGCAGTGATGACGGCGGGGAGCAGGAGGGCGAGCGCGCCGCGAACGGCAAGGCGCGATTCGGTGGCCAGGCGCGAATCGCGGGCCGCGAGGAACCGCCCGATCCTTCGCACGCGTCGCAGGGTCCGGGTACCGCACCCTGCCCGCCTCACGAGGCCGCTCCCCGGTCGGCGGACTCGATCCTCACAACCCCTGCGTCGATGCTGCAGCGGGCGTCGATCACGCTGCACACGACCGTCATGACCTCGGACAGCGACTTCGAGTCGAACCACATGGTGAGGGTTCGGTCGAGGAGCGCGGCGTCGCCCACGACCACTTCGGCGCCGTAGTGCCGTTCGACCTCGTTCATCGCCGCGTCCAGCGGCGTGTCGTGGAAGATGAGGAAGCCATCCATCCAGCTGGCCACGCTTTCGATCGGCGCGGCGGCTTCGATCGGCGACGGCACCCCGCTCAACAGGCTGGTGGCCTGCCCCGCTCCGACCTGCACCTCGTGGTCCGGCCCGGACAGTGCGACGCGCCCTTCGACCACCGTCACGGCGAGCTCGTCGGTGTGCACCGCGAGGTGAAAGCGCGTGCCCAGAACGCGCGCGGTGCCGGCGTCGGTGACGATGGTGAACGGGCGCGCCTCGTCGGTTGCTACGGCGAAGAAGGCCTGGCCCTGGAGCGTGGCGTCGCGGGCCGTCTCGCCTACTACCGCGCTCAGGAGGCTTTCCGGCCCGAGACGAACAACCGTGCCGTCGCCCAGCCGTACCATTTCGGTCTCTCCAGGGCCGGTCACGTACAAGGCGGGCTGGCTCACGTTGCCGCCATTGGTCCCGCCGACGAAGACCTGGAACACCATTGAGGCCGCAAGAGCCACGACCCCCGCAGCGACGAGGTCGAATCGACGCCGGGGGCGCGGAAGTCTGAGCCTCCTGCCGAGACTCGTCAGACCCCGACCCGCCGGACCAGCACTCCGCGCCTCGGCCCGCCAGATCACCTCCTCGGCGGCCGGCACCTCGCCGGGCACGATCCGACGATCCGCCATCCGCCCGGCCTCGACCACGCGGCGCAGTTCGGCCAGCTCGCGTTCGCGCTCCGCCGAGCCGCTCAGCCACTCTGCGACCGCCGCGTTCTCCTCTTCCGTCGTCTGCCTGCGCAGATGCCGGAGCAGCAATTCGTCCATCTAGTCCTCCTTGATCGCCAGCCGCACGCTCCGCAGCGCGGCACTCATCTGGTTGGCCACCGTCTGCACGGAGATGTCCAGCACAGCCGCCGCCTCCGCGTGGCTCAGCCCCCGCTGAACGACGAGCTCGAACACCTCGCGGCGGCGGTCCGGCAACGACGCGACGGCCGCTTCGAACGCATCCGCCAGCACCCTCGCGTCCAGCTCCTCGGCAGGGGTTGCGGGCCGCGGCGCATCCACGAGCTGCTGGCGTTCAGCCCAGCGCCGCCTCACGCCCTGCTTCCGCTTCTCGTCGATCACCAGGTGCCGCACGATTCTGTACAGGTACGCGCGCGCGGATCCACGCGGCCGCCAGCCCCGCCTCCGCTCCCACACCTGGATGAACGCCTCCTGTACGACGTCGCGGGCCAGCTCCACGTCGCCCAGCTGGCGCGCCGCATAGCGCACGAGTTCTTCCCAGCAGAGGTTCATCAAGCGGCCGAGCGCCCGCGACGACCCGCCCTTGATCGCGGGCATGAGACGGTCGAGACGGTCGCCGCCAGTGGTCCGCCGGGTGTCGTCGGTGTCTCGCATCAGTTGAAGGCTTTGCATTTGGCTCCGCGTTCGGTCCAGTCCAGACATTTACGCAAAGGAAGCGGATGAGTGGCACCGCACTACTATGGCCGCCCCGGGCCGAGCAGCCTACGATGTTCGGACCCGCCCCCGCGTCAGCGAGTTCCCGAGCCGGAGACGACCGCATGAAGACCGCCCGATGCAAAGCCCTGGCCGCCGCCCTCGCCGCAGGCGCCATTTTCCTCGCCGCCGCCTGCACCGACGCCGCTCCTCCGGCCGACACCGGCCCCTTCGACATCCTCATCACCGATGCCCGCGTGATCGACGGCACCGGCAGGCCGCCCGTGGACGCGGATGTCGGCCTCCGTGGCGACCGGATCACCGCCGTGGGCGCCCTCTCCGGCAGCGAGGCCGCCCGCACCATCGACGCCGCCGGCCGCGTGGTCGCCCCCGGCTTCGTCGACATGATGGGCCAGGCCAGCCTCGTCCTCATCACCGATCCGCCGAGTGCCGAGAGCAAGCTGCGCCAGGGCATCACCACCTACCTCTCCGGCGAGGGAAGCTCGGCCGCGCCCCAGAGCGAGGCCACGCTTAGCAATCCGCCCGTGATCGACGGCGACACCCTCCGCTGGCGCCGCTACTCCGAGTACTTCGCGATCATGGAGCACTACGGGATCCCGATCAACGTGGTCCACGACGTCGGCCTGACCCAGGTGCGGCGCGTGGTGCTCGGCAACGAGGATGTCGCGCCTACGCCCGAGCAGCTCGAAGAGATGAAGGCGTTGGTGAGAGAGGGGATGGAGGACGGCGCGGTCGGCGTGTCCACGTCCCTGATCTATCCGCCCGCGATCTACGCGGCCACGGATGAATTGATCGCCCTCAGCGCGGTGGCCGGCGAGTACGGTGGCGTCTACTTCACGCACATGAGGAACGAGAGCCACGCGGTCCTCGAAGCCATCCGCGAGGCCATGACCATCGGCGAAGGCGCCGGCGTGCCCGTCCACATCTACCACCTCAAGGCGGCCGGCCAGCGCAACTGGCCCCTCATGGACGAGGCCCTCGCGCTCATCGACTCGGCGCGCACCGCCGGCATGGACGTCACGGCCGACATCTACCCCTACATCCGCAACGGCATCGGCCTGGGCTCGTTCCTGCACCCGCGCCACTACGCCCGCGGCACCGGGGCCTTCCTGGCCACCCTCGGCGACCCCGACCTGCGCGCCCGGCTGCGCGAAGAGGTCGAGACCGATCCCGACTGGGAGAACTGGTACCAGCACGTCGGCATGGACTGGAACAACGTGCTGATCGTCTCGGCGCCCGCTTCCGTCGACCCCGACGTCGTGAACCGCTCAGTCGCCGAGGCGGCCGAGGTCCTCGGCACCGATCCCTGGAACGCCTTCTTCGACCTCGTGCAGGCGGGCGGCGTCAGCGTGAACCCGCTCAGCATGAACGAGGAGCAGAAGTGGGCCGCGCTGCGGGCGCCCTACGTGATGATCGACACCGACGCGTCGCCCGTGAACCCGGCCTCGGTGTCGAGCACCCACCCCCGCGCCTTCGGCGCCTTCCCGCGCGTCATCGCCAAGTACGTGATGGAGGACGGCGTCATCACGCTGGAAGAGGCGGTCCGCCGGATGACCTCGCTGGCGGCGCAGCGTCTGGGGATGGAGGACCGCGGGGTGGTCGCGGAGGGGATGGCCGCGGACCTGGTCGTGTTCGACCCGGCGCGCCTGCGGGATCGAGCCGACTTCGGCGCCGACGCCACACTGCAATCGGAGGGCGTGGACTACCTCTTCGTGAACGGCGAGCTGGTCATCGACGACGGGGAGCTGACGGACGCGAAGCCGGGGCGGTTGCTGAGGCGGACGAACAGCGAGTAGCCGCCCGTGCACGGATCCTCCGGGCATTGGAACGGCGATGCATCCGGGCTGGGTCGCGATCGCTCTGGTGCGAGGAACAGGCTTGGTCCGCCAGTGATGGCTCGACGTTTCAGCTGAAACGTTTTCGCTGGGAAAGGCGAACGAATATGTAATGTAGACATTACATTATGTGATGTAGACATTACATTGAACGTCGCTTGGGTAGACGTATACGCCCCATGTGCGACGATCCACCTGCAGCTCGCGGGTACGACCCGAGCACCTTGAACATCGAAGCCCGAGTCCGGATCCCGTCCAGGGCCTCCCGTACGATCGCGTCTTCGCGGTGTCCCTCCATGTCGATCAGAAAGATGTAGCGGCCGAGGCTGCGGCGGTCGGGGCGGGATTCGATCTTGACCATGTTGATGTCGCGGGAGGCGAGTTCGCCCAGCGCCCCGTGCAGGATGCCGGCTGCATCCTCGCTGAAGTCGAAGCAGATCGACGTCTTGTCGCGTCCGGTCCTGGGCGAATCCTTCGGACCCAGCACTATGAAGCGCGTCTCGTTGCTGGGCACGTCCTCGATATCGCGGTCCAATACGACAGCGCCGAACAACTCCGCCGCCCGCGCACTCGAGATCGCAGCGGCGGGGCGGTCACTCTCCTGCATGTCCCGAACCGCGCCGGCGGTGCTGAGCGAGGCCACCGGCTCGGCCTCGGGAAGTTTGCGGGCGAGGTATCCTCTGCACTGGGCCAGTGCCTGTGGATGGGAGTAGACGACACGCACGGCATCGCAGTCCGCCTCGTCCTGGACCAGCAGGCAGTGATGAATCGGGAGGATGATCTCTCTGCGGATCCTCAGCGGCGTACGGTGGATCAGGAGATCGGTGGTGTAGGTGACAGCGCCCTCCAGACTGTTCTCGATCGGGACAATGGCCGCGTCCGCAGTTCCTTCTTCGGTTGCGTGGACGGCTGCCGGAATGCTGGAAAAGGGCACTGGACGGGCGCCGCCGCCGTGCTGGAGCGCGGCCTCTTCGCTGTAGGTCCCCTGGGGACCGAGATAGGCAAGCCTCATGGAAGCTCCTCGGAGAGTGGGAAGAAGGGTGCGGTGCGCGGACGGCGCGCGACTGCTACGCCGACTGCGGATCGACGCGAATGGCTACGATATCCGTATCGTGGTATTTCTGGTGCCGCACCGACGTCGCGATGTGGCGCAGAAGGCGCAGCGAGAAGTCGTGTTCCACGGGCACCTCGGCCGCGCTTCCGCCGATGAAGGCCATGCGATCCTCGATGTTGCCCTCCCCCGCAGCGGCCAGGAATTCGAGTTCGGCCCCGCCTCCTTCGGCGCGGGCGGTCACCCGCAGGCGTCGCGTTCCCAGGGTGTCGTCCTCGGCAATCTCATCGAGGAGGACCAGGAGGGTCTCCTCCGCAGCCAGGGTCATCCGGTTGACCAGATCGTCACTCAGACCCGAGCGTGCGCCGAATGTCTCCAGGAATGCCTTGATCTTCGGCTGGGCGGCGACGTTCAGTTCGGTCTCGATGCGGCGGCGCCTGGGCCCGGACAACTCCATGAACGCCGACAGCAGGATCGCGGTCAGCCCGCCGGAGGTCATTCCGTTCTCGAGCAGCTGCCCTGCCCAGCCGAAGTACTCGGACGGTATCTGGCCGCTCTGAAAGCCCGCACCGATCCAGAACGAAACGCCGATGATCGTGGCTTTGCGATAGTCCATCCCGTCCTGCGTGACCATCTCGAGGCCCAGCACGAAGAGGATCGCGATCAGCACGATGATGTAGGCCCCAACCACGGGATTCGGGATGGCCAGGAGGACTGCCGTGGCCTTGGGGAAGAACGCCAGCGCAATGAAGATCAGACCGATGCAGACCCCCACCCGCCGGGCGGCGACTCCCGTGATCTCGACGATGGAGACGCTGTTCGAGTAGGTCGTGTTGGGGACGGTGGCGAGGAGCCCCGAAAGGAGGTTGCCCACCCCGTCGGCCGCGACCGCGCCCTGCACCGCGCGGAAGTCGGTGGCCCGCCGCTTCCGCCAGGACACCCGCTGGATGGCCATCCCGTCGCCGATGGTCTCGATGGCGCCGACGAGCGTGACGAAGATGAACGCGGGCAGCATCGCCCAGAACGCCGGGCTCAGGCTCAGGTCGAACCCCGGCCACCCCGCTGCCGGAACCCCGAACCACTGCGCGTCGGCCACGATGCCCATGTCGTAGATCCCGTACCCGGCCGCCACCAGACAGCCTCCGACGGCGCCGATGACCGATCCCCACAGCCGCAGGGCTCCCCTCGCCCGCAGCACGATCAGGATGGTGATCACGATGGTCGCCAGGGCCGTCAATGGCGCTGCCGCGGGCGCGGCGCCCTCGGGGGCCTGGAAGAGGAGGTCGAAGCCGATCGGCATTACCGTGACCGCGATCAGCATGATCACGGTACCCGCCACGGTAGGCGTGATGATCCGCCTGAGCAGCGACAGCCGCGACGAGATCAGGAACTGGAAGAGCGACGACGCCACGATCAGCGTGGCCAGGAGGGCAGGCCCGCCGCGTTGGAGCGCCGCCACCGACACCGCGATGAACACCCCCGACGTGCCCATCAGGAGGATGTACCCGGCACCGATCCTCCCCGCGATCGGCCTGGCCTGGATCAGCGTCGAGATCCCGCAGACGATCAGCACGGCAAACGCCGCCCATGTCAGGTAGGTCTCGCTGCCTCCCCCGGCGCGCACGACGATCGCCACCGTGATCACGATACCCGCGATGTTGAGGAGGACGTACTGGAAGGCCAGCCCGAGGGATACCGGGTAGCTGGGCGTCTCGTCGGCCTGGAAGCGGAGGCCCTGGCGCGTGTCAGGAGAGGTCATGGATGGCGTTCGTGCAGGGGATGGGGCCGGTCGCCGACGGAACGTGTTGCGGCCGGCTCTCGATGGCGTCCCCGTACCGCGCGAGGAACGTCTCGAAGGCGGCGACCATCCTGTCGCAGTCCTCGTCGTCGTGGGCGAGGGAGACCGTGATGAAGCCGCGGCGCGCGATCCAGAATCCGGCCAGCAGCATCTCGAGGTGGAAGAGGTCGCGCGCGGCCTGCGGTGTCGCGGCCAGGTCGGCGTGACAGCGGATCGGCGTGCGCTGGAAGTGCACGTTCATGATCGAACCCCGGCCCGTCACCCGGGCGGGGGCGTCGAGCCGGATCGAGACGGCGTTCAGGGCGGCGCGCAGCGCTGCCCCGCGCCGGTTGAGCCTGCCCACGGCCGCGGGCGTCAGCACGTCGCGCAGCCCCGCCAGACCCGCTGCCATCGTGAGCACGTTGTTGTTGTGCGTTCCGGCGTGACTGAAGTGGTCCGGTCTGCGCGGATCGAACCGGTCCATGAGATCCGCCCGGCCGCCGAACGCGCCGAACGACGCGCCGCCGCCGAGGTACTTGCCGAAGGTGGTGAGGTCGGCGTGGATTCCGAGCGCCTCCTGGAGGCCGCCTGGGGCGAGGCGCGAAGTCTGCACCTCGTCGAAGATCAGCACGATGCCATGGCGCGATGTCGCGTCCCTGAGTGCGTTCAGAAACTCCCGGGACCCCGGGATGCAGCCACCGCCGCCCAACATCGGTTCGACGAGGACGCACGCGAGCTTGGCCGCGTGTTCCGCGATCAGCGACCGAGCCGCCTCCGCATCGTTGTACTCGGCGACCATCCATGGGAACGGCAGATTGAGACGGCGATCCGGTCCGGTGAAGCTCAGGGGACCGCCGTGGTACCCGCCGTCGAAGACGAGAACCCCGCCGCGTCCCGTGACCGCCCGCGCGAGACTCACGGCCATGAGGTTCGCTTCCGTCCCCGAGTTCGTGAACCGCACGCGTTCGACGGACGGGAACCGCCGGCAGATGCGTTCCGCAAGGGCCTGCTGGTTCGGCGTGGGGCCGCCCAGTGTGAGGCCGTTCGTGGCCGCCTCGGCGAGGGCGCCCTGGATAACGGGATTCGAGTGCCCGTACAGGCCGGCCGAATGGTCGTTCAGGAAATCGACGTACTCGTGCCCGTCGAGGTCGTACAGCCGGGCATCCTCCCCTCTCACAATCGTGACCGGGAAGGGCGCGTAGTGGTTGACGGTCCGGGTGTCCGCCCCGGGAAGGAATCGCGTGGAGCGCTCGAAGCTCGCCTGGCTCAGCGGATTCGCCGCCACGTACCGCGCAGCCGCCTCGGAGGCGAGGTCCTGCAACGTTGGCGTCAGTACCGGATTCATGGACATCCCATGGCGTGTGGAGGCCACAGCGTACTCCCAGTGCACATCGGGGATAATCGGTGCCATATGGCGGGAATCGCAAGCCGCGGGATATGCTGACGAAATGACCGAGGCAACGCTGCACCGCGCGCTCGTATGGGCCCTCTTCGTCCTGGCGGCCCTGACCTTCGCGGTCCTGCTGCGTTTCAAGGCTCCATACGGGCGCCACTACGACGGCAGTGGCTGGGGACCTGCCGTTCCGAACAGGCTCGGCTGGGTCCTCATGGAACTCCCCGCGACGGTCCTGTTCACGTACATCTACCTCACCGGACAGGCCGCCAGGGAGGTCGTCCCGCTGCTCCTGCTCGCGATGTGGCAGTGCCACTATCTGAACCGGACCTTCGTCTACCCCTTCCGCACGCGCACATCCGGCAAGATGATGCCCCTGGCCGTCGTCATGAGTGGCTTCGCCTTCAACGTGCTCAACGCGTACGTCAACGCCCGGTTCATTTCGCACTTCGGCGAGTACGGCGCCGAGTGGCTCGCCGATCCGCGATTCATCGCGGGAGCCTCGGTCTTCCTCGGCGGACTCGCCCTCAACATCCGCTCCGACAACATCCTCCTGCGCCTGCGCAAGCACGGAGACTCGGGCTACTCCATCCCCCGCGGCGGTCCGTTCCGGCACGTCTCTTCCCCCAACTACCTCGGCGAGATCGTGGAATGGGGCGGCTGGGCCCTGGCGACGTGGTCGTTGGCCGGGCTGGCGTTCTTCTGCTACGCGGCTGCCAATCTCGCCCCGAGGGCACTCGCCAACCATCGATGGTACAGGGAGCGGTTCGACGACTACCCGCCAGAGCGGAAAGCGCTCATCCCGGGCCTGCTGTAGCAGTCCGCGGAAAAGTCCGCCGCATTCGGCCCCCGGTGCGACGCAGGGGCCTCTCCACGCCCTCTATCCGGCCGGATCGACCTGCACCGTCACCACATCGATATCCTCGTACTTGTGGTGCTGCACCGAGGATGCCAGGTGGCGCAGCAGCCGCAGCGAGAACTCGTGCTCTTCCTTCGCGTCGACGGCATGTGTGCCGACCACCGCCAGATGGTCCTCGATGTTGCCCTCGCTGCCGGCGGCCAGGAACTCCAGTTCCGCGCCACCCGACTCGGTTCGCGCCGTGAGCCGCAGCCGGCGCTGTGCGGCACCGGCCGCTTCGTCGCCCTCCCCCTCCCCGATCAGAAGCAGCAGCGTCTCCTCGGCCGCGTGCGCCAGCCGGCCTGCGGTCTCGTCCCCCAACCCCCGGCGCCCGGCAAAGTCCTCCAGGAACTTGTGAATCTTCGGCAGCGACTCCACCCGCAGCTCCGTCTGCATGCGCATGCGCCGGGGCCCCGTCAGCTCCATGAACGCCGTCAGCACGAGCGCGGTCAGGCCGCCCGAGGTCATCCCGTTGTCAAGAAGCTGCTGCAGGAAGGGCGTCAGGCCGTCGGTTGGAATCTGTCCGCTCTGGAAGCCGACCCCGACCCAGAAGGAAAACCCCACAACCGTGGCCTTGCGGTAGTCCATGCCGTCCTGGAGCACGATCCGGGTGCCGAGCATGAAGAGCACGGCGATGATCACCATGGCGTAGGCGCCGATCACCGGATCGGGGATGACCAGCAGCACCTGCGTGACCTTCGGCAGGAAGGCCAGCACGCAGAAGATCAGCCCGATGCACGCCCCCACCCGCCGCGACGCGATCCCCGTGATCTCGACGACCGACACGCTGCTCGAATAGGTGGTGTTCGGCACCGTCGCAAAGAGCCCCGAGAGAAGGTTGCCGAACCCGTCGGCCGCAACGGCCCCCTGCACCGACCGGTAGTCCGTGGCCCGCCGCTCCCGCCACGACACGCGCTGGATCCCCACTGCGTCTCCGATGGTCTCGATCGCGCCCACCAGGGTCACGAAGGTATACGCCGGCAGAATGGCCCAGAACGCCGGACCGAAGTCGAACCCCACGCCCGGCCAGCCCGCCACGGGTACGCCCACCCACATGGCCTCCCTCACCGGCCCGCCGTCCAGCAGCCCGAAGGACGCCGCCGCGATGCACCCGGCCACGATCCCGATCAACGGCCCCCACAGGCGCACCGGCCCGGTGAACTTGAGCATCACCGCCAGCGTCACGACCAGCGTCGCGAGCACGGTGACGGGCGCGGCCAGCGGCCCGGCTTCGGCCGGCACGTTGTCCATGAAGTCGAAGAGGAACGGCATCACGTTGACCGCGATCAGCATGATCACGGTGCCCGCCACGGTCGGCGTCAGAATCCGCCGCAGGATCGACAGGCGTCCCGCCAGCAGGAACTGGAAGAGCGAGGACACGATGATCAGCGTGGCCAGCAACCCCGGTCCCCCCTGCTGGAGCGCCGCCACCGACACCGCGATGAACGCCCCCGACGTGCCCATCATCAGCACGTAGCCCGACCCCAGCCGCCCCACGCGCCACGACTGCACGATGGTGGCCACGCCGCTCACCAGGAGCGCACCGAAGGCACCCCAGGCCAGGTAGGCCGGGCTGCTCTCCGCGCTGCGAAGCACGATCGCGACGGTGAGCACCACACCCCCGATCGCCAGGACCGAGTACTGTAGCGCGAGCCCCGCGGCCAGCGGCCAGGGCGGTTTCTCGTCGGGCTGGTAGCGGACGCCGTGTGCTGCCCTGCCTGGCTCGGATGCCATTTCGGAATCCTCGTGGGAGGGGGATATTGTGCGGTGTCAATATAGATTGGACGAATAGGCCTCACTCCATACGATCACGCCACCCCCGGATCCACCATGAGCATCGATCAGGCCAATCACTACAAGCAGAAGCTGGCCTTCGAAACCGATTCCTGGGACCTCTACGAAGCACTCTCCCGCAGCGAGCCGGTGGTCGTGGTCGACGGCCGATCCGCCGAGGCCTACGCCCGCGAGCACATTCCCGGCGCTGTGAACCTGCCCCACCGCGAGATCAGCGCCGAGTCCACCGCGAGCCTCGACCAGTCGAAGCTGTACGTCTGCTACTGCGACGGGATCGGCTGCAACGCCTCCACCAAGACGGCGCTGAAGCTCCTCACCCTTGGCTTCCAGGTCCGCGAGCTGATAGGTGGTCTGGATTGGTGGAAGCGCGACGGTTACGCCACGGCTGGCGAAACCGCGCAGGTCGGCACCGAGAGCGTCTGCGGCTGCTGAGGGAATTGCGATGTAAACTGTACATTACATTTTGTAATGCCTAGTTTACATATCTTCACCGGCGCCAGGCTGCGGCTTCCGGTATCCCGCGGCTGAAGAGCACCTCGACGGCCTCCCTGGCGCCGGGCGCGGCCATCGCGGCCACCTGAAGCGCGTCCTCCGCGCGCGCATCCCGCAGGAACCCGCGCACCTGTCCCGAGCGGGGATTGCGCACGATGGCCACCGCTCGGTCGCTGTCTCCATCGAGCATGACCGACCCGCCGGGTCCCGTGAGCGTGATGCTCTCGAGCGCCCCCGCCCACGACGACTGCGCCGGCACCGCAAACACGAAGCCTGAACTGCCGTCCCCATCGAGCACTTCGGGCATCGCGAAGGCCAGCGAGAAGAGTTCGGCGCCGTCGGCGGTCCGGCCTGTGAGCCGGTAGTCGCCCGCGGCGTCCGGCAGCGTCGGCGGAGCATCCACGACGAAGGCCGGCTCCAGATACGGATTGCCGTCAGGGTCCACGCCGCCCCAGAGCAGAAGCGACCGCGTCTCCCCAGCCCGGTCCAACGACGCCGCGTGGCCCTCGGCCCTCAGGCGGTATCGCAGCGCGTTGCCGAAGTAGAAGCCGCTGACCCAGTCCGGGGGTCCACAGTAGGTCATGAGATCCGGGGTAGACGGGTCTACGAGTGCACGCCTGCGGAAGTCGAATCCCCAGGCACCGGTCACGCCTTCGTCGTGCGGATAGGCGGGGTCGGGGGCCGGCGCATCGCCGCAGGGCGCATGCCGGAGGTTCATGTTGTGGCCGAGTTCGTGCGCGAGGACTCCCCCAGCCGGCGATGAGAAGCTGGACCACCCGGGTCTGAACGCGATCCCTCCGTGGTTCCCCGACATCATGCTCTTGTAGTAGCCCGTTCCGCCCTCCATGACCCGTATGGCCCGCGTTGCCCGCAGCATCTCATTTGTGCTGGTCGTCGGGAACAGCACCGGTTCGTGGGCGCGGACGCGCAGCGCTGCGACGGGCAGCAGCGTCCGCGTCAGGTGGAGCATTTCGTGGTTCCGGGGATCGGCCGCCATTTCGCCGACCAGATCGATGATCGAAGAATCCGGATCTTCCTCCCAGAGGAACGGGATCAGGGTCAGGTTCAGGACTGGCATGTCGTGAACGTCGACCCGCAAGCGGCCGGTCTCGGGGATCCGTTTCGCAACCCCCAGGCCCGGGTCCAGCGTCCCGTCGGGATCGACGTCGATCACCATCTCGAGCCCCGGTCGGATCACGCGTCCGGGAATCACGGCGTTGGCCGACCTGCCGAGACGGCTCTCGTCGACTCTGGTGGGGATCGGCGACCGCGTGCCGGCGATATCCTGCACATGCGTCTCCTGGTCGTTCAGGAAGAACCGCGCGCGCACCGGCGGAATGCCCTCGCGGGTGGTTTGGCGGGCCGTCACAAATACGCGGAGCAGCGCATCTTCGCCCGTGACGAGCGGGACCGGGAACTCCAGCGACTGCACCGCCTGCGTCAGATAGGCCGTTGAAGGACTCGCCTCCGGACACCGACCGATCCGGTGTCTCCAGATGCCGCGCAGCCAAGTCTCGAAATCCACCTCGGAGGGCATGCACAGCTCCGTGCCGCCGGCAAGAAAAACGTCAAGCCGGGGTAGCGCCGTCAGTCCCGCCGGCAACATGCCCGTCATTCGGGCATTGTTCGTCAGGTTGAACTCGCGGAGCGCCGTCAGGGCGCCGAACTCGGAGGGCACGGGGCCCTCGAGATCGTTGTCTTCGAGCAACAGGTGTGTCAGGGCCGTGAGTTCGCCGAGGCGATCCGGCATCGGGCCGGTCAGCGTATTGCGTCCAAGCTCGATCCGGTTCAGCAGGTGGAGATTGCCCAGCTCGGCCGGAATCGGGCCGGCAAGGTCGTTGTCGCCGAAACGCAGGGCCTTCAACCCGGACAGGCTGCCCAGTTCCGGCGGAATCGGGCCGGTGAGGTCGTTGTTCCGCAGATCGAGTGTCTCAAGGCTGGTACCACCGAGTCCGGCCGGGATACCGCCGGTCAGGGCGTTGTCCTGAAGTTGAAGGACGGCAAGCTCTTCCAGGTTCCCGAGTGTGGCAGGAATCGGGCCGGTCAGTTCGTTGGTATGGAGCACAAGGTGGACGAGTGCGGTCAATTCCCCGAGTTCGACCGGGATCGGACCGGTCAAGCTGTTTGACGACAGCATGAGGCGATCCATCCTGGTCAGTCTCCCGAGCGCGGGCGGAATCGGGCCAGTGAGTTCGTTGCCGTAGAGTACCAGACCCTGGAGCTGCGTGAGGTTGCCGAGTGCGGAAGGGATCGGACCCGACAGGCCGTTCCTGGCTAACCACAGCTGCGCCAGATTGCTCAGGTTCCCCAATTCGGAAGGGATCGGTCCGGTCAGCTTGTTGGTGGAGAGGTACAGTTGCGTCAGGCTCGCCAGATTCCCCAGCTCGGGTGGGATGCGGCCGGTAAGCTCGTTGTCGTGCAGGCTGAGAATGGTCAGGTTCGCCAGGCCACCGAGAGTCGCGGGAATCGGTCCGGAGAGGTCGTTGCCGTGGATGCTCAGAATCTCCAGTTTGCCGAGGCTGCCCAGCTCCGGCGGCAGTGCGCCTTCCAGGGAGTTGTTTTGGAACAGGAGGTGCTTCAGCTTGACCAGGCCGCCCAGTTCGGCCGGAATCGGACCGGCCAGTTCGTTGTGTGACAGGTCCAGGAGTTCCAGGCTGGCCAGTTCACCGAGTTCGGGCGGAATCGTGCCCGAGAGTTCGTTGCCGTACAGCCACAGTGTTTCCAGTTTGTCGAGGCGGCCGAGTTCGGGCGGAATCATGCCCTTGAGACCATGACGCGTCCAGTTGCCCCGTTGGTCTCGCTGACCACTCAGATCGATCCAGACGACCCGGCCGTGGGCGTCGGTGCCCACGCCTTGCCAATGCCGAAGCGGCTTGTCCGTCAGCCAGTTGTCGCTCCTGATCCAATTCGGGCCGTCCGTGGCGTTGTAGAGCGCCGCCAGCGGCGCCCGGTCGGGGTTGAACACGGTGAGCCGCGCGCCTCCCCGGAGGTTGTCGGTCACCGCCGTGATCTCGACCGTTCCTTCGCCCACGCCCCGCACGACGCCCAGGGTGTCCACGGTCGCAATCGCTGCGTCGCTGGACGACCAGGTGAACGCCGCATCGTCCACCGGGTGCCCGTTGGCGTCCAGCGCCTCGGCCGCCAGGCGCAGACTGTCACCCAGAATCAGCGTGTCCGCACTGGGTGTCAGCGTCACCCTGCGCGCCACCTGCATCACCTCGACCGCGGCATCGCCCGCGAGCTCCCCCGAAGTCGCGGTAACTGTCGCCGTGCCGTTTCCCACCGCCGTCACCAAGCCCGTTGCATCCACCGTTGCGACCAGGGTGTCGCTGGCCGCCCACATGACCGCCTCGCCGGGCATCGGCCGCCCGGCCTGGTCACGCACCTCGGCCGCGAGCCGCAGGGTGTCGCCAAGCGCGTCGAACGCCACCGTGTCGGGGCTTACGGCCAACGTCGTGGGCGCAGGCTCCACCACTTCCAGCTGCGCCCGCCCGGTCACCCCGGACGATGTGGCCGACACTTCCGCCGACCCGAGCGCGATCCCCGAGACAAGCCCCGTCCCATCCACGACCGCCACCGTCGTGTCGCTCGACGCCCACACGAACTCGGAACCCGCGACCGCATGGCCATTGGCGTCCTGCCCCTCTGCGGTCAGTTGCAGCGTGGTGCCCGGCAGGACGATACCGGTGGCAGGAGTCACCTCGACCGTGCTCACCTGCTGGGCCACCGATAACGTCGCGCTCCCCGACACCAATCCCGCCGTGGCGGTTATCGTGGCCGTTCCGTTGCCGGCTGCCGTAACCAGGCCCGACGTGCTCACGGTCGCGACCGATGTATTGTTGCTCGACCAGGTCACGCTCACAACCATCACCTGCCCGTTCTGGTCGCGCACCTCGGCGCTCAACTGCGCGGTCTCGCCCAGGGCGCTCAGTTCGCTCGTGGCCGGGGTCACCGTTACAGTCGTTGGACGCGGTGGATCGGGGGGTGGTGTCGGCTCCGTGCCTCCGTCGCCACATGCGTAGGCCCAAAAACACGCCAGTGCCGCAGGGGCCAGAGGCAGGACTCGGCCAGGTCCTTTCCTGGTCTCGCACTCGCTGCGCATCCGCGCCTAACCTGTTTGCGATGTTTGGAGGATCGGTCAACAAGACAGCGCAAGACTAAATTCAGAAGATGGTGTGCGCCACCCGTATTCCAGTCTTGTGTCTTTTGGGGGTTTGAGGGCTACCTCAAGTTGTACAAGTATGGTCTTTTCATATTGAACAATTCAGACCATTATTCTTATACATCAGGCCGTCGCGCAGCAGGCACAATGTCGTGTTCATGGTGCCAACTCTGTCAGCAGGTTCAAGGCGTTGCGGCCGGCTTCGGGTCGCCTTCCCCCTTCACGAACCGGTCGAACCACTCGATCCAGCGCGCCCACATGTCCAGGTTGCTCTCGACCGCGCGGGGCGTGTGCGACTCGAAGGGGTACTCGTACAGCACCGCCGTCTTGCCTAGCCCGGTCAGCGCCTGGATCAACCGCTGCGACTGAATGGGGTACGTGCCGGAGTTGTTGTCGTCGGCGCCGTGGTAGAGCAATAGCGGGGTGTTGATCTGGTCGGCCTTGAAGAAGGGCGACATCTCCATGTAGATGTGCGGCGCCTCCCAGATGTCGCGCGGTTCGGCCTGGAATCCCATCGGCGTAAGCGACCGGTTGTAAGCGCCGTTGCCCGC
Source organism: Longimicrobiales bacterium (assembly GCA_965211905.1). Taxonomy (GTDB): domain Bacteria; phylum Gemmatimonadota; class Gemmatimonadetes; order Longimicrobiales; family Gaopeijiaceae; genus Bin94. The sequence continues at coordinate 1,459,484 of CBDBTX010000003.1, read as the reverse complement.
GATCCCCGCCTTGAAGAAGGGCGTGTGCGCCAGGAAGTTGGCGGTCGCAAACGCGCCGTAACTGTGCCCTCCGTGCCCGATCCGGTCCATGTCGATCACGCCGAGACCGTCGACGGCGCGGATCGCCGCGTACATCCCGTCGACCATGTTCGAGATGTAGTAGTCGTTGTAGTTCTCACCGACGATGGGGATGTCGGGATACACCAGCGCATACCCCTGCGTCAGCCAGATGTCCGACCAGCGGAGCCAGGTCAGCCGCGTGTGCGCGTTGTGGTTGCGGGCGCGGATGGTCGCGTTGTCGAAGTCGTCCTCGCTCCGGTACTCGCGCGGATAGGTCCAGAAGATGGCCGGCACCTTCGTGCCGTGGACGTAGCCGACCGGGAGCGACACCCGCCCCTGGATCTCGAGGCCGTCGCGGCGGGTGAACTGGAAGTCGATCCGCCTGGCCGCCGTCAACTCCGGAAACGGATCCACGTTGCGGGTCAGGTTCTCCATGGTGCCGCCCCCGCCCCGCGTCCACAGATAGCTGTCCGGGAACGTGTTCTTCCCCTCGCGGCTGACGATCATCCGCTCCAGATCCGCGTCGAGCGGCACCAGCGGTCGGTCGAAGCTGTCGCGCGAGCCCTCGAAGATCCGCTCCGCTTCCCCGCTGGTCATCGACAGCCGATCCACGAACGGCTGCGGCTGTAAGTCCTCTTTCCACCCGTCGCCGCGCAGAAACGCGCTCTCGCCGTCCGACGACATCCAGGCGAATTCGATCCCGTTGCCGGTGCGGGCGGTCAGCAGCTCGCCGGGCAGCGCAACCGCGTCGCCGGGGTCGTGGAACGGCACCAGAACCCGCCCCTCGGCGGGTGTGTTGATCGGCGGATCAAGCGCGTAGTGCACCAGCCCTTCGTCGCCGTCCCGGCTGACCGAGGCGAACGCGTGACGCCCGTCCGCCGAGTAGACGACATCGCTCACGGGGTGCTCGCTGCGCGCAACCTCGATTGCGTCGCCGTCGCCGAAGGGTGGGGGAAGGAGCATGATGCGGTCCCCGCGGGACGCGTCCGTGTCCGCGGCCTCGCCGTCGTCCGCAGCCACGAGGTGAAGGTACGAGATCCCGCTCCCGTCGGGCCGCCAGCGCCAGGCCCGCGGGCCATCCTGCGACCCGCCGCCCCGCCCCTCCCGCAGCTCGCGCTCCTCGAGGGTGGCCAGAACCTCGCCTGTGGCCACATCCAGCACTTCGGTCACGCGCGGAAAGCCGCTGTAGCTGTTGATGAATGTGAACGGCCGCGTGATCCGTGTGGCGATCAGGTGCCGGCCGTCGGGACTCACCGACACGGCTTCGTACATGCCCGGCGCCCCGATCGGACGCGCGGCCCCGCCCGGAACCAGCTCGACGATCCGGCTGCGCGTGTAGTAGTTGAACAGGTCGGCGTCGTGATCGTCCTGCAGCAGGAACGGCATGGTGCGGTTGGGGGTGGCCTCCGCGCGGGTGTGGCGGATCTGCGGGCCGGACGGAAGCGCGGGGGCGGGCGGGGGCGCGCCCCGGTCGGCAGGCGCGGCCAGCGTGATGAGCGAGCCGGAGGGCGTCCATTGCAGCATGTTCGACGGGGCCGAGCCCTGGCCGCGCGAGGAGGTCCCGATCGTGGTGATGACGTGGGTGTCGCCCGCCGGGCGGACCGAGCCGTCGCCGGGCGAAGCGATCCAGACCTGGGTAGCGTCCTCGAAGTGCGCCAGGAAGGCGAGCTGCGACCCGTCGGGGGACCACATCAGGTCGCTGATATGGATGCCGTCGGGCAACTCGACGTCGGTGAACGAACGCTCGCTGAGCGAGTAGAACCGCAGCCCGTACAGCCCGTAGATGTCCAGGTGCCAGGGCCGGTCGGTGCGCGCGCGGAGCTCGAGCATGCCGAGACGGAGGGTCTCCTCGCCGACATCCTCCAGGGTGGAGAGCTCGGTCGAGAGGGGGATGACGAAGTGGTTGCCGTCCGGGCTGATGTGGTCCAGCGTCGCGAAGTTGGGGTCGGTGGCGAAGAGGTCGGCAACGGGGGCGGGCGGGAGGACGTAGCCGGGCGGTGGATCGAGGTGTTCACCGGACCGGGTGCCCGGTTGTTGCGCGGAAAGCGCCGTCGCGATGACGGCCGAGACGGCTGGAACGAGCAGCAGTGCGAAGACGTGAGAGCCGCGAGAACCGGCCGGAGAGCCGTGGGAACCGGCCGGAGAGCCGTGGGAATCGGCCCGAAGGCCGTGGAAAATGCGCATGGCGAAAGCTCCTCCGCGAATGGCTGGGCGAGTTATCATTCGACACATGGCCGCAACTTACGACATCGCCGTGATCGGCGCCGGATTCGCGGGGCTGGCGTGCGCCCGCCGGGCCGCGGAGCGCGGGCTCTCCGTCGTGGTTCTCGACCGGCAGTCGGGGCCGGGCGAGCGCATCCACACGACCGGGATTCTGGTCAGGGAGGCCTGGGAGGAGTGGGCGGCCCCTGCCCCGCTGGTCAGGCGGATCAGCCGCGTGAGGGTCTACACGCCGAGCCACCGATTCGTGGAGCTGGACGGTGACCGGTACTTCTTCATGGCGACCGACACGGGCTCGCTCATGCGGCATCTTGCCGACGAGACGCGCAACGCGGGGGCCGAGATCAGGTTCGGCGAGAAATACCTCGGCGCGGCAAGAAACGGGACCGCGTTCAGCCTGGAGGGATCCGGCGTCGCCTGCCGGTTCCTCGTCGGCGCCGACGGCGCGCGGTCCCGCGTGGCGGAGAGCTTCGGTCTCGACCGCAACCTCCGGGTGCTGAAAGGGGTCGAGTGGGAGTTCGAGCCCGCGCCGGACGACGGCGATTGCCTGCACTGCTTCGTCGACCCGGAGTGCGCGCCCGGGTACATCGGCTGGGTCGTGCCTGGGGTGAAGGTCACCCAGGTCGGGCTCGCGGTCCATCGCGACCGCAAGGCCGACATGCAGCGGTTCATCGGCCGGATCGACCCGCTTTTCGGCCTGTCCGGAAGAGCCGTGCTCGAGAAGCGCGGGGGCGTCATTCCCATCGGGGGGCTGCTGCGCAGATTCCACACCGGCCGCGTCCTGCTCATCGGCGACGCGGCGGGCATGGTGTCGCCGCTGACCGCGGGCGGGATCCACAACGCGTATCGTTTGGGCCGGCTCGCCGCCGACGCCATAGCCGATCATCTGAAGGGCGGCGCGCCGCACCCGGGCCGGATCATCCGCCGTGCGTACCCGAACCATGCGTGGAAGCGCGCTGCCCGCTGGAGCTTCGACCACCTGCCCGTGTCGCGCGCGCTGGAAGCCGGGTTGCTGACCCGGAACCTCTTCCGCAGGCTTGCCGAGAGAGTGTTCTTCAGTCGGGTGTAGAGTGGGTCGAATGTAAAGCAGTGTTTACACTTTGACAACTCTACTTGTCGTTTCTAATACAGCGAAGCGGGTCACAGCTCGCACGTGTCGCCATTGCAGCCCTGGTTGCGGCCGCCCGCAACTCGCCGGATCCAGGGCAGATGGAGCAGTGCAGCACGATCCGGGGACCGCGCACGTTCTGGCTCACGCCTGGTCTCCCGGCTATTGTCCCGACTTCGGTTGGGCCACGGGTCCCGCCCGAGGCTGAATTGACATCGCCCATTTCACAACGGTCACGCGCCATGAGACTACGGTCAAGAATGTGCAAAGGGGGCTGTCGCCTTGCAGGTATTCGCCATCGCGGCCCTGGCGGCGTTCAGCCCCCTGAACCTCCTCGCCCAGCAGGCCTCGATCGCTGGACGCGTGACCGACCTGGAGACGGGCGCACCCGTGGCGGACGCCGCCCTCGAGGTTATCGGCCGGCAGTCGGAACCGGTGATGACCAACGCGTCGGGTGCCTTCCAGGTCGCCGTCCCGGCGGGCACGTATTCGATCGTGGTCACGCGGATCGGCTACGAGACCTCCCGCATCGACGGCATCGGGGTCGCGGCAGGGGGAACCGCGACGGTCACGATCGAACTCCGCTCCCGGGCGCTTGCGCTCAACCCGCTCGTCGTCACCGCGTCGCGGCGCGAGGAGAAGGAACTCGACGCGCCGGCTTCCGTGTCGACGCTCACCGGCGAGCAGATCTCGAGGATGATCGCGCGCACGCCGGCCGATCATATCAAGACGCTGCCCGGGGTCGACCTCGCGGCCACGGGGCTCACGCAGAGCTACGTGGTTGTGCGGGGATTCAACAACGTCTCCTCCGGCCGGCTGCTGAGCATCGTGGACAACCGTTGTGCGCGCATCCCCGCGCTGAGGATCAACGCCATCAACATGATCCCCACCACCGATATGGACATCGAGAGGATCGAACTGGCGCGGGGACCGGGGGCCGCGCTCTACGGACTCAACGCGGCCGAGGGCGTCATGCACATCATCACGGCCTCGTCGATCGACAAACCCGGGAACACGGTTTCAATGGCCGGCGGGGAGCAGTCGCTCTTCCAGCTGCTCTTCCGGAGCGCAAGCGCGGTGTCGGAGCGTTTCGGCCTGAAGGTCTCGGGTCAGTACCTGCGGGGAACCGACTGGGAGTACACCGACCCGTGGGAGGTGGCGGCCCGCGAGCAGAACCCGGGTCACCCGCGCATCGGGGTGCGCGATCCGGTCAACGAGCGCTACTTCGCCGATATCCGTACCGATTTCCGGTTTGCCGACGACGGCGAATTCATACTCTCGGGCGGTCTCAACAACTCGCTCAGCAGCATCAACCTCACCACCGTTGGCTCAGCACAGACGCACGACTGGCAGTACCGGTACGGGCAGGCGCGGCTGCTGAAGGGTCGGCTGTTCGCGCAGTTCTTCCTCAACCAGACGCATTCGGGCGACAACAGCTACCTGCTGCGCAGCGGGGAGCCGATCGTCGACCGGTCGCGCACGATGGCCACGCAGCTGCAGCATGGATTCGATCTGGGCGCGCGGCAGCGGTTCACCTACGGATTCGACTGGCAGCGCATCGAACCGCGCTCCGAGGGCACGATCTACGGGCGCAACGAGGACGACGACCTGTTGATCGAGTCCGGCGTCTATCTGCATTCCGAGACGCGGCTGGGTGACCGCCTGGACCTGGTGGCTGCGCTGAGGGTCGACGACCACAACCGTCTGGCCGAGGTCAACGTCTCGCCGCGGGCCGCGCTCGTCTTCCGCCCCGCCGAGGGACACAACCTGCGCTTGACCTGGAATCAGGCGTTCGCCACGCCCGGGACGTCGGCGCTGTTCCTGGACATCCCGACGGGGATGATTCCGATCGCGCCCGGCGTCGGCTATACGCTGCGTGCGGTGGGGGTGCCCGCGGGAGGATTGACGTTCGCCGACCGCTGTCAGGGCGGACTCATGGGGCACTGCATGCGCTCGCCGTTCATGCCGGGCCAGCTGCCTGCCAACGCGGCGCTGTTCTGGGATGCGCTGATTGGGCAGTTCGCGCCGGCGACGCTGTTGCCGTTCCTGCTGGGTCCCGGAAGCCGACCCGGTGACCCCGCGCTGGGGACGGTGTTCCGGCGCCTCAACACGGATGCGCTCGGACCCTCGGGCGGCGAGGTGTTCCCGCTCGATCCGGGCCCCGGCGACCTGCCCGCGCTGGTGCCAACGGTGTTCAACAGCATCGAAGCGGGGTACAAGGGGCTGATTCGGGACCGCGTGCGGCTGGCCGCCGACGTGTATTTCGCGAACGTCGAGAACTTCGTCGGTGCACTGAAGGTGGAGTCGCCGAACGTGTTTCTGGACCCGGCCTCGTCCGGTGCGTTCCTCGCCACCCGGCTCGGGCCGCTGGTTCAGGCGGGGCTGGTCACGTCCGAACAGATCGCGGCGCTGGCAGCGGGGCTGGCCGCGGTGCCGGTCGGTGCCGTCACCCCGGATCAGTTCGACTCGCCGGACCTGGTGATGGCCTCACGCAACTTCGGCTCGGCCAGCTACTGGGGGACTGACCTCTCCACCCAGGTCATCGCCTCCGACCGGTTGAGCCTGACCGCCGGGTACTCGTTCCAGAGCCAGGAGTGCTTCGACTTCGATGACGACGGGGACTGCCCCGGCAGCGACGACCTCGCGCTGAACGCTCCCAGTCACAAGGGCTCCCTCGGGCTCGCCTTCACCGATCGCGCCAGGGGCTTCCTGTTCGACGCCCGCTGGCGCTTCTCCGACGGCTTCGAGATGCGGTCGGGTGTGTTTGCGGGCACCGTGGATGCGTACCACGTGCTGGATGTGACGACAGGCTATCAGCTGCCCTTCCAGCCCAATGCGCGCCTGGAGCTGACGGTGTACAACGCGCTGAACAACCGGCACCAGGAGTTTGTGGGCGCGCCGGAGCTGGGGCGGTTGGCCATGGTAAGGGTGCGGTACGACTTCTGAGCTGGGGCACCGCGTCAGCGCTCGACCGTGATCGTCGCGCTTCCGGGGGTGCGCTGTTCGTAGGTCCGCGCGGCCACCTGTCCGACCCGGCCGCCGTATTCGCGGATGCGGGTGCGGTCGTCGGTCCAGAAGCGGAAGAGCGTTCCGGACTGCGGGATCTCGCCCGCGACGAAGACCTGCACTCCCCCTTGCGCCGGGGCCTGGAAGAGCGTGAGGTCCGGGGCCGCCTGCAGCGAATCGAACCGGGGGCCCACGACGAAGAGGACGACGGCGCCCCAGTCGGTCTGGCTGGTCTGAATGGCGACGTTCAGGTAGCCGAACCTGTCTTCCACACTCAGGCTCATCTGCTGCTGGGTCGAGAGCCCGCCCGGGTCGCGGGCGGTCACCGTGACGACTCCCTGACCCATCGCCCCACCGACGACCGTGACGATGCTTCCCGCGACCGATGCCGAAGCGACCGTGCCGGGCGAGACCGTGGCGTCGTAGGCGAGGCGGTCGCCGTCCGGGTCGGTGAAGTACGAGGATACATCAACGGTGATGATCTCCTCCACGAAGATTCGCGCCGCCGGGATGGTGCCGGTAGCAATGGGTGGGCGATTCGCCGGGGGCTGGGGCGCGACCGGCTCGTCGCCGCCGCACGAGTAGACGGCCAGGGCAACGGTGAGGGTCGCCGGAATCAGGAGCGCGATCCTCTTCATCTCTGCTCACTCCTGTTCGGGGCGGATTGCGCCGGACCGTGATCGGGGACGCGCCGGGCAGGCGAAACCGGATCGGGCGTTGAGGGTGGCTCGCCCGGTGGTGGCTGACAACCCGAGCCTTGGCCGGCTGCCGCGCAATGGTCCAGCCACTTCAGTACGTCTCCGGCATTGAAGGATCCGTCGCGGTTGCCGAACCAGTCGAGGAACTTCTGCTGCCCGGGCGCCAGGCGCTCCAGCCCCAGAAGGTGGTGGGCCGCGTCCTCGACGCTCATCGGCGTCACGACCTCGAATCGGTCCACGATGCGCCCCAGGAGGTCCGGCCGGCCATTGACCCGAATGGTGATGGTGTCTTCGTAGACGCCGGGGTCGAGGGCGTGCGAGGTGCGGGTCCACACGATGGGATCATCCCGGCCGCCCTCGCCCTGCTCGATTTCCAGCCATTCCGAACCCTGGCTCGATGCGGTCCAGGTCGCCTGGTCGGCACCGAAACCTGCAAGTCCGGCGGCGAGGGAGTCGGTGGAGACGAACGACCACCCCGTCACGCCGTAGCTGGAGACGGGGCGGAGCGCGGGTATGCTCAGCGGCGGCTCGACGGACAACGTGTAGATCAAGGCCGTGGGACTGCCCGTCGCGAGGTTCGCCGCGATCACCACCGAGTCGGTGTAGACGCCCTCGTCGAGGCTGTCCGGGGCCACGGTCCAGGTCACGAATCCATCCCCGACGCCCGAGTCGGTCCCCAGCTCCAGCCAGCGGCTGTTCCCCGGTTGGGTCGCGCGCCACTCGACGGTGGCCGCCTGGGCGCCTTCGAAAGTGACCGCGACCGAATCCCCGAACGGAGCCGTTTCGTAGACCAGCACGGACTTCTCCGTTGTGGTACGGGCCAGAGTCATGTGTCCCTTCGGCGCGGCGACGTGCACCGCCATCGGGATCGTGAGTGCTTCCGCCACCCCGGCCACCGTGACCTCCATGGCGGCCGTGTGGTCCCCAGGGACGAGGTCGGCTGCCGCAATGCCATAGCTGAACCGCCCCCGACCCTGACCGGCCCCCCCGGTCAGCGTGAGCCACGGCGCCGAGCCGGAGACCGCCGCGTCCCATCCGGCCATGTGGTCGCTTCGCCCGCGCGGCGCCACGATCACGCGACCGTTTCGCTGCCGGTGCACGCCGATGAGGATCGTGTCGGTCACGGATTCCGGCCGCACCCGCGCGGTGAGCGGCACCTCGATCGGTATCTCGAACATGCCCCGCCCGTGGGTCGCGGCCACAAGTCTTCCCGTTCCCGGGCGGGCCGCCAGGTCGAAGACCGCGACCGTGGGCAAACCGTCGCCGAGCATCTCCCAGGTGTCGCCGCCTCGCGGGGAATGGTAGACGCCCAGATCGGTGCCGATGTAGATCCCGTCGGGGTCTTCGGGGTCGTAGAGAACGGCATTGACCGGGTGGTCGGGGAGGTTGCCGGTGCGATCCCGCCAGATGCGGCCACCGTCGGTTGTTTGAAAGACGTGTCCGGTGCCGAAGCCGCCGACCACGGCATAGGCCTCGTCGGAGTCTTCGGGATGCACCGCCAGATCGCCGATGTATCTGACATCCGACAGGCCGAGTTCGGATTCCTCCCAGGTCAGGCCGCCATCGTGTGTGAACGCGATCCGTGACATGTCCCAGCGGCGCAGAACCGAGGCATAGACCGTGTTCTCGTCCGAAGGAGCAGCGGCCAGGGCTCTTACGGTCGCGCGCCGGGGACTGTTGTAGATGCGCACCCATTGATTCGCCCAATTGTCCGTCCGGTAGATGCTCTGCGTACCGAAGTAGAGCCGTCTCGAGTCGATCGGATCCATCACGAGAGGCGGCAGGAACGCCGCCCGGTCGCTCATGTCGATCCCGTTTACGACCCGCTCGCCCGTCTTCCTCGGTCCGCCAAGGCGCCGGTTCCATTGCGTCTCCGCATACCACACGTCGGGGTCCTCGACATCGAAGGCCGTGAACCCGCCGTCCCCTCCCACCACCTTGGCCCAGATGGCCGTTCCCACCGAGGACCGCAACGTGCCCTGGTCCTGTGTGCCACCCAGCGCCACGGATACATCGGACGGATGCAGGCTGATGCCCGGGTAGAACTGCGCCACGGCCAGGTTGGCGGCCAGCGAGAACCATGTCTCGCCGGCGTCCATGGACCGGTAGACGCCGCCGTCGTTGGCCACATACACGACATCGGGTCCGCTGAGGGTGTCGAAGACCAGAAGATGCTGGTCGACGTACAGATTGTCCGGGTGGCTGTCCTCGAAGGTCTGCCCGCCGTCCTCGGAGAGATACATGCCTACCGCGCCGAAAAGGAGTCTCTCCGGGTCGAGAGGGTGTACTGCAAGGGTCATGTCGTACCAGCACTGGAAGCCGCAACTGGCCCCGTCCGCTTCGAGTTCCCGCCACGTCGATGCCCCGTCGTCGGTCCGGTAGAGCAGCAGGCCTCGACGGGCCTGCCGATCGTCTCCTACGTTCACGATGCCGGCGTAGAGCACCTCGGGCGCGGAGGGTGCGATCGCCAGATTGATCCGCCGGATATCGGTATCCCGGAGCCCGGCGGAGGCTTGTCGCCAGGAGCGGCCGCCGTCGGTCGACTTGTGGATTCCCCAGCTGCCGAAGCCCGGGCGGGAATAGAAAGCGGCATACAGGATCGCCGGATCGGCCGGATCCATGACGAGGTCGGTGGCGATCCCGGGGAGTGCCAGATTCCAGCTGCGGCCGCTGTCCGTGGAGCGAAAGAGCCCGAAGTCGCTGGCCGCCAGCACTGTCGTCGCGCCGAGCGACCCGGCGGTTACGGGATCGACTACCACCCGCGCGATCCTTGCGCCGCCCCTGCCAGGCCGGGTAAATGTGGTTTCGCCCAGCCTCTCCCAGGTCGTGCCGCCGTCGGTCGAGCGCAGCAGGCCGCAGCCGTAGAAGCTGCTTCCGGAAAAGTGCTGTTCGCCCGTCCCTGCGTAGATGATCCGGGGATCGACCGGATCGATGGCGATCGAACCCATTGCAAGCGAGCACTCGTGGTCTGTCAGCGGCGTCCAGGAAAGCCCGCGGTTCTCGGATTTCCACACGCCGCCCTGGGCGCCGCCTACGTAGAGAATGTTGGCATCGCGCGGATGGATCGCGATGGCGGACACGCGACCCGCCACCTCCCCCCGCCAGGGGTCGTCGACCCTATCGGGCCCGAGTGGTCGCCAGGCAATGGAGGGTGCTCCGAAGGCACCGAGTCCGCGGAGGGCCTTCGCCGCCTCCCGCACATTCCGCATGCGGGTCGCAACATCGATCTGGCGACCCGAATAGAGGCGCAGGCGCTCGAATTCGATGCGTCCGAGAAGCTGGTCCTCCTCCTGGGCGGCAGCAGTGGGCGGCAGGACCAAGGAGAGCAGCGCAAGGAAGAGATGCTCAAGACGAATCCGCAGATACGTACGGTACATTGGATCATCGTACAATGGGTGTGCAGTCTCCGCGCAAGTCTCCCCTTGCCAGGCCACGACGTCGCCGGGCTAATATTGAGCGCATCCCCCTCGTCCACCGCTTGCCCATCACTTGCCATGAACCACACTCGTTCGCGCCGACCCGACGGGCGCACCCCGATCCTGTTACTGCCCCTCCTCTTCGCCGCTGCGCCAATAGCTGCCCAGACGCCCGAACTTGTCTACCTCTCCAACATCACCGCCACCTCGCATGATGGCGGGCCGCTCACGACCATCGAGGAGCAGACGGCCGGCGTGCTCGACGCTCTGGGCGAGCAGCTCCAGGCGCAGGGCCTCGGTTACGAAGACGTCGTCGCGATGAACGTCTTCCTCCGGGACACCCGCCACTTCCAGGCGATGAACGGGGTCTACCGGGGATACTTCGCCACCGACCCGCCGACGCGCGCCACGGTCGAGGCCGACCTCCCCGACCGGGACGCGCTGGTGCAGATTTCGGCGGTGGCGACGCCGGACGAGGTCGAGGTGGTCTCGCCGGCGGGCTTGCAGTCGCCGGCGCTGCCGTATTCGTGGGGCATCCGGACGGGCGACGTGCTTTTTGTCGCCGGGGCGACCAGCCGCGATCCCGAGACCTATCAGCCGGTCGGCGGCGACGTGCAGACCCAGACGCGCCGCGTGTTCGGCAATATCGGGATGGTGCTGGAGGCGGCGGGAATGGACTACGGCGACCTGGTTGCGTGCAAGGTATTCCTCGACGATGTGCGGCTGTGGGGCGACATGAACGCGGCCTACCGCGAATTCGTGACGGCCGAAGACCCTCCGGCGCGGGCGGCGGTGCGCGGCGGTTTGATGAATCCGGCGTTTCTGGTCGAGATCCAGTGCGTGGCCGAGGCGTCGGACGAGCGGCGGGTGGTGCTGCGGGAGGGACAGCGACTGGGGCGCTCGCCGCTGTCGCCCGCGATCGCAACGGGTGAGCGGGTGTGGCTGTCCGGGATGCTCGCGCGCGGGGACGGCGCCGAGGGCGAGGCGCGGGCGACGCTGGCCAGCCTGGAGGCGACGCTCGAGGCGGCTGGGCTGGGGTTCGGAGATGTGGAGGACGTATGGGTCTATCTCACCGACGTGCGCGACGCGGAAGCCGTGTTGGGGGTGATTGCCGAGGCGATGCCCGAGGGAGGGCCGAATCCGACGGTTGCGGGGCTGCCTCTGGTGGGCCGGCTGGGTGTCGAGATCCAGATGACGGCGGTGGTGCGCTGATCCGCGGCGCGCCGGGCCGCTGACGGATACCCTTTCCGTGAGTACACACGCCAGTGCCCGGCTGGAAGCCGCGATCGGCCGCGTGCGCGCTCCTTGCGGCGATCGGACCGCCGTCCAGGCGCACCTCGACGCGCTGACCAAGCCGCCGGGAAGCCTCGGCCGCCTGGAGGAGCTCGGCCTGCAGGTGGGCTGCGTGCTGGGCGATCCGCCGCCCCCTCTCGATAGTGCAGTGGTGTTCGTGTTCGCGGCAGATCACGGGGTCGCCGCTCGGGGGGTGTCGGCCTATCCGGCCGAGGTCACGGCGCAGATGTGCGCCAACTTTTCCGGTGGGGGTGCCGCGATCAACGTGCTCACCCAGGCGTGCGGCGCCGAGGTGCGGGTGGTCGACGTGGGGGTGGCGGGGGATGTCGCCGGGCTCGCGGGCATCGAGCACCGGAAGGTTCGGGCGGGGACGCGCGATTTGGGAGCCGGGCCCGCGATGACGGCGGGTGAGGTCGCGGACGCGCTGGCGGTGGGGGTGGAGGCGGCGGGGGCTGCGGACGCGTGGATCGTGGGCGTGGGCGAGATGGGCATCGGGAACACCACTGCGGCGGCGGCGGTGACGGCGTGCCTGACGGGGGCGGCGGCGCGCGGGGTGGTCGGCCGCGGCACGGGGGTCGACGATCACGGACTGGCGCGCAAGCGCGACGTGGTGGAGCGGGCGGTGGTTCGGGTGGCCCGCCGTGAAGATCGCCGCGACGACGCCCTCGAGGTGCTTCGCCACGCAGGCGGCCTGGAGATCGCCGCGATGGCGGGCGCAATGATCGGGGCGGCGGCTCGGGGCGCACTCGTGCTGGTGGACGGGTTCATCTCGTCTGCCGCGGCGTTGGTGGCCTGCCGCCTGTGCCCAGCCCTGCCGCCGTATCTCGTCGCGTCGCACCGCTCGACGGAGCCGGGCCATGCGGTGGTGCTCGACGCGCTCGGCCTCGTTCCCCTGCTCGACCTCGAGATGCGGCTGGGCGAGGGGACCGGGTGCGCGCTCGCCATCCCGGTCGTGCGTTCGGCCGGCGCGCTGCTCCGCGAGATGGCAACCTTCGAGTCGGCGGGGATCTCGGGGCCGGGCGATGATCTGCGCGAGGCCGCCCCTTGATGGAACTCATCGTGGTGACGGGGGGCGTCCGCTCCGGGAAGAGCCGGTGGGCGCAGGACGAGGCGCTGGTGCGCGGGGGCGAGGAAGTCACCGTGATCGCGACCGCAGTAGCCGTCGACGACGAGATGCGTGACCGAATCGAGGCCCACCGCCGGGATCGGCCCGCCGGGTGGCGCACCATCGAGGCGCCGCAGCGGGCCGGAGAGGCGATCCTGGCCGCCGGGACGGACACGGTGGTGCTGGACTGCGTGACGGTGCTCACCGGGACGGCGATCGGGCGTGCGGGCGCGAAGAGCGAGGCCGCCGCGCTGGACGCGATGGCCGCCGAGATCGACGGGATCCTCGAGGCGTGCGAGGCACGCAGCGGCGTGCTCATCGTCGTGACGAACGAGGTGGGTTGGAGCGTGCATCCACCCACCGCGCTGGGACGCTGGTACCAGGACGGGTTGGGCATCTCCAACCAGCGCCTGGCCACCGCCGCGGATCAGGTGGTGCTCATGGTCTCCGGGCTCGAGACGCGGCTGAAGTGAGGACCGCTCTCCGGGGCGCGCGCGCCGCCCTCGTCTTCCTGACCCGGGTGCCGGTCGGCGGATTCCCGTACTCGGCCGAAGAGTGGCGCTGGGCCTCGGCGTGGTTCCCGCTGGTGGGGCTGATGATTGGAGGAGTGTGCGCGGTCGTGTGGGGGCTGGTCGCGCCGCTGGGGCCCTGGGTGGCCGCGCTCACCGTGCTCGTCGCGTCGATCCTCCTTACCGGCGCCTTCCACGAGGACGGACTCGCCGACACCGCCGACGCGCTGGGCGGAGCGTACGACCGCGCGAAGATCTTCGTGATCCTGAAAGACTCGCGGGTCGGCGCCTTCGGGGCGCTGGCACTTGTGATCTCGATCGCGTTCCGGCTGGTGCTGCTCGCGCAGCTGGGAATCACGGCGCCCGCCGCCCTGCTCCTCGCGCACTGCCTGGCGAGGGTCGGACCCGTTTGGCTGATGGTCGCGATGCCCTACGTAAGCGACGCTGCCGCGAAGAGCCGCCAGGTGACGCGCGGCGGGGTGGCACAGGGCGTACTGGCGACCGCGGTCGGCATGGCCGTGCCGGTGGCCCTGGTGGCAGCCGGGGGCGCGGCCGGCGCAGCGGCCGTGGTTGCCGCCGGTCAGGGGGCCGGCAGCGGTGGATGGGGACTGATCGCCGGAATCAACGGTGCCTCCGCCCTCGCCGCCTTCGCCGCCATGGCCCTCTCCACGGCCCTCTGCGGCTGGCGCTTCCGCGCCCGGGCCGGCGGCGTAACCGGCGACTTCCTCGGCGCCGCGGAGCAGGTGAACGAGATTGTGATCCTTTTCACAATCCTCGCGGCGCAGGTAGCAGGGATCGCCTCGTGATCCACCTCCTCGCCATCCGCCACGCCCCCGTCACCGTCGAGCGCCTCTTCTACGGACAGACCGACGTGCCCACGACCCTGACCACCGCCGAGGCAGCCGCGCGCATCGAGCCGACCGTGGCCGAGTTCGCCCCGCACACCATCTGGTCGTCCGATGCGGTTCGCTGCCGCGAGCCCGCGGCCCTGCTTTCGGAGCGGCTCGGCGTCCGCCACCGCATCGAAGAGCGGGTCCGCGAGATGTCCTACGGCGATTGGGAGGGGCAGGGCTGGGACGCCGTGCCCCGCGCCGAAATCGACGAGTGGATGGCCGACTGGCAGACCCGCTCGCCCCCGGAGGGTGAGAGCGTCCCCGCGTTCACCGCAAGGGTCGCGGCGTGGTGGCGGGACCTCCCGCCCGGCGCTCACTTCCTCATGGCCCACGCGGGCGTGGTGCACTGTCTCGATGTGATCGCCGACGGTCTCAGTTGGGAAGAGACGATCGAGAAGCGGCTCGACTTTCTCCAGGCCAAGCGGTTCTCGAGGACGGCCGCGCGCCGGCCGACCTAACGGCCGGGACCACCGACGTCCGGCAACCCGCGGCTGAAGAGCACCTCGAGCATCCCTTCGGCCCCCGGCCCGGCCATCGCCGCCACCTGGGACGCGTCCTCCGCGGACGCGCCCCGCAGGATTCCGCGCACTTGCCCCGAGCGGGGATCGCGCAGGATCGCCATGGCACGGTCGGTGTCGTCTTCGAGCGCTGCGGAACCACCCGGGCCCGAGAGCACGATCCGGGCCAGCGTCCCGGCCCGGAACGACTGCACCGGCACGGCGAAGACGAAGGAGGAGCTCCCATCGCCGTCAGGCACCTCGGGCATCGCGAAGCTCAGTGAAAAGAGTTCGGCGCCGTCGGCATCTCGACCGGTCAGTCTGTAGTCGCCTGCGGCATCCGGAAGCGACGCCGGAGCATCGACCACCAACGCGGGCTCCAGGAAGGGCGCGCCGTTCGCATCCGCGCCGCCCCACAGCAGCAACGTCGTGTCCGCGCCGGCCCGGTCGGCCGACGCCGGGCGCCGGTGATCCCTCAAACGGAAGCGCAGGGCGTTGTTGAAGTGGTAGTCGCTTGTCCAGTTGGGCGGGCCGCAGCCCATGAGGTCGAGGGTGGACGGCGGCACCAGGCTGGCCTCACGGAAGTCGTACCCCCAGGCGCCGATCACTCCGCCTGCGTGAGGGTATGTGGGGTCGATGAGGCTCAGAGGCCCGCACGGGGTATGACCGAGGTTCAGGTTGTGACCGAGTTCGTGCGACATTGCACGCTCGTGGGGCACGGCGAAGGCGGACCAGCCGGGCTGATAGGCTATTCCGGGCACCCCGGTAATCGGGTAGTCCATCATTCCCATGTAGTGGCCGGTTCCACCCTCCATGGTGCGAATCACACGAGTCTCCGTGAGGAGCTCCACCGAACTGTTGGTGGAGGTAAGCACCGGTTCGTGGGCGTTCACATCGAGATCCGCAATCGGCAGCAGCGTCCGGGTGCGGTGGAGCAGCTCGTGGCGCGCGGGGTCGGCCGCCATTTCCCTCACCAGCTTCACGATCGACGAGTCGTGGCTCTCCTCCCACACGAACGGGATCAGGGTCAGCTCCAGAGGGGGCATTTCGTGCACGTCGACCCGCAAGCGGCCGGTCTCGGGGATTCGCTTCGCGACGCCAAGGCCCGGATCCAGGGTCCCGGCAGGATCGACCTCGATCACCAATTCGAGCCCCGGCCGGATCACGCGTCCCGGAATCACGGCGTTGGCCGACCTGCCGAGACGGCTCTCGTCGACTCTGGTGGGGATCGGCGACCGCCTGCCGGCGATATCCTGCACATGTATCTCCTGGTCGTTCACGAAGAACCGTGCCCGCACCGGCGGAATCCCTTCGCGGGTGGTCTGCGGGGCAGTCACGAAAACGCGCAGGAGAGCCCTGTTGCCGGCGACCAGCGGCACGGGGTGCGTGCGCGACTGCACCGTCTGGGTGAGGTACGCCGTCGACGGACTCGCATCCGGACAACGGGCGATCCGGTGCCTGTAGATGCCGCCCAACCACGTCTCGAAGTCAACTTCAGAGGGCACGCACAGCTCCGTGCCCCCGGCGAGGAAGACGTCCAGGCGGGCAAGAGCCGTCAGTCCCGGAGGCAACATGCCCGCCAGACCGGCGTTGTTCGTCAGGTTGAACTCGCGGAGCGCCGTCAGCGCGCTGAACTCGGAGGGCACGGGGCCCTCGAGATCGTTTTCTTCCAGGAAGAGGTGCGTCAGGGCCGAGAGTTCGGCGAGACGGGCCGGCAGCGGGCCGGTCAGCGCATTGCCGCCAAGCTCCAGCCGGGTCACTGCGAGAAGATCCCCGAACTCGGGCGGAATCGAGCCGGTCAGGCCGTTGTCGCCGACACGAAGGACCTTTAACCCGGTCAGGTTGCCCAGCTCCGGCGGAATCGGGCCGGAAAGCTCGTTGGCGCGCAGATCGAGCGTCTCCAGAGCGGTGCCACCGAGTTCGCCGGGGATGCTCCCGGTCAGCGCGTTGCTCTGCAGCTCGAGGTGGGCCAGTTTCTCCAGATTCCCGAGTGTGGAAGGAATCGGACCGGTCAGGCTGTTGTTCGAGAGCCCGAGGCGATCCAGCCTGGTCAGGTTTCCGAGTGCGGGCGGTATCGGGCCGGAGAGGTCGTTGCCGGAGAGCACCAGCCCTTGGAGCTGCGTTAGGTTGCCGAATTCGGAAGGGATCGGGCCGGTAAGGCCATTACCGTTGAGCCACAACCGGGTCAGATTGCTCAGTCTTCCGAGGTCCGAGGGGATCGAGCCCGTAAGCTCGTTGTTGTAGAGGTACAGTTGCCTCAGACTCGCCAAGTTGCCCAGTTCGGGTGGGATGGGGCCGTTGAACTCGTTGTTGACCAGGTTCAGGTTTTTCAGGCTGGCCAGGTCACCGAGCGCCGCCGGAAGCGGTCCGGAGAGGTCGTTGCCGTGGAGGGTCAGAACCTCCAGTTCGGCGAGGCTGCCCAGCTCCGGCGGCAGTGAACCTTCCAGGGAGTTGTTGTGGAACAGGAGGTCCTTCAGCTTGACCAGGCCCCCCAGTTCGGGCGGAATCGGACCGGCCAGTTCGTTGTGTGACAGATCCAGGAGCTCAAGGCTCTCCATGCCACCGAGTTCGGGTGGAATCGTGCCCTCGAGTTCGTTGCCGTAGAGCCACAGTTTTTCGAGTTTGTCGAGGCGGCCGAGTTCGGGTGGAATCGTGCCCTTGAGGCCACGTCGCCTCCAGTTGCCCTGGGGGTCCCGCTGGCCACTCAGATCCGCCCAGATGACCCGGCCGCGGGCGTTGGTGCCCACGCCTTCCCACCGCCAAAGCGGCTTGTCCGTCAGCCAGTTGTCGGCCTCGACCCAATTGGAACCGTCCGTGGCGTGGTAGAGTGCCACGAGCGGTGCCCGGTCGGGGTTGAACACGGTGAGCCGGGTGACTTCCTGGACGGTGGCGGTCGCCGCGGTGATCTCGGCGGTCCCTTCGCCCACGCCCTGCACCACGCCCAGGGTGTCCACAGTCGCAATCGTTGCGTCGCTCGACGACCACGTGAACGCCGCACCGGCCACCGGGTGCCTGTTGCCGTCCAGCGCCTCGGCTGCCAGGCGCAGACTGTCGCCCAGAATGAGCGTGTCCGCCCTGGGCGACAGCGTCATCCTGCGAACCACCTGCATCACCTCGACGGCCACGTCGGCCGAGAGCGTCGCCGAAGTGGCGGTGATCGTCGTGGCGCCGTTCGCTACCGCCGTCACCAGACCCGCCGCAGTCACCGTTGCCACCAAGGTGTCGCTGGCCGCCCACACGACCACCTCACCCGGCATCGGCCGCGCGGCCTGGTCCCGCACCTCGGCCGCCAGCCGTAGGGTGTCGCCAAGCGCGTCGAACACCACCGTGTCGGGGCTTACGGCTACCGTCGTGGGCGCGGGCTCTACCACCTCCAGCTGCGCCCCCCCGGTCGCCCCCGACGATGTGGCCGACACTTCAACCTCCCCCAACGCGATCCCCGTCACCAGCCCCGTCGAGTCCACGACCGCCACCGCGGTATCGCTCGACGCCCAAACGAACCCGGATCCCGCGACCGCATGGCCGTTTGCGTCCTGCGCCTCGGCAGCCAGCTGCAGCGTGGTGCCCGGCAAGACGATGCCGGTGGCGGAAGTGACCTCCACCGCGCTCACCTGCTGGGCGACCGTCACCGTCGCGCTTCCCGACACCGTCCCCGCGGTCGCGGTGATCGTGGCCGTTCCGTTGCTCGCAGCCGTCGCAAGGCCGGACGTGCTGACGGTCGCGACCGACGTGTTGTTGCTCACCCAGGCTACGGTGGCCACCATCACCTGCCCGTTCTGGTCGCGCACCTCGACCGAAAGCTGGACGGTCGCTCCAACGGCGGTCAGCTCACTCGTCGCCGGGCTCACCGTGACGGTGGCCGGACGCGGAGGATCGGGTGGTGGTTCTGGCGGCCCCGTGCCTCCGTCGCCGCCGCATGCATAGGCCCAGGCGGTGCACGACAGCGCCACGCAGGACAGTGGCAGGATCCTCATACGACCTACCGCGTAACGGGGTTCTGTGCTCACCTCGCGCATCGGCGCCTTGGCGATTCCTGAATCGGTCCAAAACATGACGCAACACTAAGCACGTTAGGAGACGTGCGCTACCCGGGTTCAGTTTGGACGCGGTGTCAGGTCGGCCTTGTGCGTCGGCCTTGTGCGTTTTGCTCTTGCTGGAGGCATGTTAAAACTTGCACATTTGTGGCTATCATAACTTATACTTCCTGCAGAAGCACAACTCCCGGACCCCTACCGGAAACTCCGGATCTCGAGCCCTACCGGCCCCGAGCCCGAGTCGATGCTGTCGGTCAGCGCGTACGTCTCCGGCGCGTACCGGAAGACCTGCGGCGGCAAGCCCGCCGAGGCGCTGCCGAAGAACGTCTGGTAGAGTGCCCCGTCTGCCGCCGTGTACGCGGTGAAGGCACCCCGGCACCCACCGCCGTCCAGCGGCGCGCAAATGGGGTCGGAGACGTCCCGCACGAACGCCTTCGTGGCCGTGTTCCAAGCCACGGTGCCCGCGAAGAACGCCGAAGTGAAGAGCGTGCCGCCCGCAGAGACATGCACGTGTCCCGAACCCGCGGGGAATCCTCCGGCTACTTCGACCCGCGCAAGCGAAGCGGGATCGATGATCGCCAGGGTCGAAGCAGTGACGTAGTCGCCGGTGTTCATCACATACAGCATTCCGTCGGGCCCGATGGCTCCGAACTGCGCATTGGTGCCGCCGGTCTCGATCTCGGCCGTGACGGTCATGGTGCGCGGATCGATCGCGGTCACCACGCCGTCGCCGGCGGGAGCGTAGTTGTCGTCCAGGTTCGCGGAGATCACGAAGGCGAGCGAGTCGGCGTAGGGCACGATCGCGGTCGGAAACGGAGTGACCGAAACCAGATCGCCGATCGCGTTGCCGGCCTGTCCGAGCATGAATCTGCCCACCTGGTCCGTCTCCTGGTTTGCCGCCAGGACCGTCCGCTCGTCCACGAACGCCGAACCGGTCGCGTTGCCCGACTCGAAGAGGAAGAACGCGTCGATCTGCCGGCTGCGCAGGTCGATGACGGCCACCGACGCGGCGTTCCCGAGAGGCACCACCGCATTCTCACCCCCGATGGCAAGCCCGGTGGGCGTGACCGCGCTCGACGCGCCCAGGGCGATGTCATGCCGCTCCTCCGGATCGCCGAGCTGGAAGAGGCGGATCGCATTGCCGAGCGAGTTCACGACGACCCCGACCTGCGGATCGCCGAGGGTGCCGTCCAGGAATTCGAGCTCCTCGACAAGCACCGAAACCGATGCGGCGCCCATGTTCCCGTCCGAATCCGTGGCGGTCAGCGTGACCGTGTGGACCCCTACCGAAGGCGACGCCACCTCCAGCGACGAACCGGTGCCGAGCGCGCCGTCTATGGAACTGGACCAGGACAGCGCGGCGTCGCCGAGCGTGCCGTCCTGTGGATCGGTGGCGGTGCCGGCGAGACTGACGGGCGTTCCTTCGCGCACGGCGAGTCCGGAGGCCGGCGAGGTGATGACGGCGGTGGGGGCGGAGGGTCCGACCGGCTCGGTGGGCGCTTCGTCCCCGCATGCAGTGAGCGCGAACAGGGTCAGGAGGGTGGTGGGGCGGAGGGCGGTGTGAGTCATGAGAAGTCGCTCCAATAGTTAATGAAGTGGTTAAGTGTTTGCGCGGTGCGGAGGGAGGGCCGCGCTCATCGCCCGGCTCCGATGCGGATGCGCGTCGACCATCCGCGTCCCGGCAAGGGGTAGTCGGCGAGGAGCGCGGCGCGTTCATCGAGGAGGTTGGTGAGGGCGAGGTCGAGCCGCCCGGTGCGCTTGCCGAGCGTCAGCGGAATGGCGATCCCGGCGTCGAAGAGCGTGTAGCCGACGAGCGCGTTCAGCGGGGATCCGGGTACGGTGCGGCGCTCGCCGACGTGCGTGGCCGATGGGCTGAGAGTGATCCCTGCGGGCAGCCCTATGCCGAGCGACAGATCGGCGGTGAAGCGGGGGCGGTAGGCGACCTGGCCGTCCAGCACGGCGCCGGTGTACTCGACCTCGGACCAGGCGGCGTTGGCGCTGACGGTGTGCATGCGCCCGAGTGCAACAAGGTCTGCGGTGCTGCCAAGTTCGAGGCCGCGGCGCGCGACATCGTAGTTGTCCGGGCTCCACACGAAGCGGTGGTCCGGAAACCAGAGGATCATGTCGTCGATGTCGGCGCGGTAGGCCGTAGCGCGCAGCTCACCGGTGGCGGTGCCAAGCGACCAACGTTGCGCGAGGGAGGCGGTAAGCTCGCCGCGAATGCGCTCCGGCCTGAGGTCGGGGTTGGGCTCGACGAGCACGCCTTCCTGGAAGAAGAGGTCGCCGAGTCCGGGGGGAGCGAAGCCGCGGCCCCACCGGAGGTCGAGGGTGAGGCCGGCGCGGGTCAGGGTGGCGTCGATGGCTGGCGATGCGGTCACGCCGTCCAGGAGTTCGTGCTGGTCGGCGCGGATGGCGGCGCCGACATCGAGGTGGACGCCGCGCCCCAGCTCTCCGGCGTGCCCGGCTCGCATCCACGCCCCGAGTTCGTCGAGGGCAATGGCGCGTGAAGTCAGAACGCTGGAGTCGACATCGAGCCGGGTTGTCTGCAGGCCGAGCCGCAAGCCATCACCCCCGTCGCCCGGGCGCCACCAGCCCTCGAGCGCAAGTTCGGCCCTGCGGACCCGGGTGAGCGTCTCGTAAGCCCGGCCGAATGGCGGCGAGGGGTCGCTATACTCCGCGCGTTGCCACTGCAAGTCGGCGCGGGCCGAGCCTCCGAAGCGGGTCGATGCCTGTCTGGCGGACTCGACCTGGGCGCTCAGGCCCCAACGCCGGTGGTGCTGGCGGCCACTCAGCGACGGCTGTCCGATTCCGCCGGGACTGCCTCGTTCCACATCGCTGAGGTGGACCTTCAGCGACGGATTCGCCGCACCGCGTCCGGCAATGCGCACGTCGCCGCCCGCTTGTGTGAAGCCTGCGTTCTCCCGGGCTGCCTCGCCCCCGCCCCGGAAGTCGGGGACGTCGTAGGTGAACGCACCGTCCGAACGCCGCCAACGCGCGCCGCCGTAGACCGACCCCGTCCCGAGCGCGTGCGCCCCACTGACCGCCGTCTCGACGGAGGACCAGGAGCCGACTCCGGCAGAGACGGCTCCGCTGGCCCTATGCACGTCCCGGCTTTCCAGCAGCACTACGCCCCCGAGTGCACGGGGTCCGTATTGCGCCGACTGCGCCCCTGGAATCACCACAATGCGAGCGATGGACGCGAGATCCACCGTGCTCAGGTCGGCCACCCCGGTCAGGGGAGAGTTGATCGCCGTTCCGTCGAGCAGCACCAGGACCTGATCGCCGCCTGAGCCGCGCAGTTGGACGACCGCAGGGGCGCCGGCGCCTCCCTGCCGCACGACCGTCGCTCCCGGGACCCGGTCGAGCGCGGCGGGAAGGTCAGCGACCCCGGGAGGCAGGCTCGCCGTCTCGACCACGGTGGCCGCCAGGATCCCCGCACGGGAAGCGGCCCGTACGTCCAGCCTGGCCAGCCGCAACGGCGCGGGATCGAGCACGACGCTCGCACGCGTGACCCGCCCGTTCACGGCCTCGACCTCGATCGCGGCCTCCTCGAAGCCGAGCGCCGAGATCACGAGCGCGTGCCGTCCCGGGGGGAGGCCGCGCAGGACAGCGACCCCGTGCGAATCGGTGGACCCGGCGAGGCCCGAGCCCCGAGCGACGACGGAAGCACCTCGCACGGGAATGGTGGCAGCGGCGGGACCGGGGACAGGCTCGGTCGTGCGCACCGTGACCTGCACCGTCGCGGCAACCTGCGCATCCAGCAGGCGCACCGGGGGTGCCAGGACGGCGGTGGCGGCGGCCACCACGATCATCATGAACTCGGACTTCACTCGACCCCGTCTTCTCCGGACGGGGAGAAGCACGGCCGAACATCCGCGCTGCGGCGCGGACGCGGGACCACGCCCTCCCTCGAGGGTGTTGATCCAGTGACGGAGGAGAGGTCTCCTGGCTCGGGACGGATCCGCTCGCCTTCCCAGGCATCGCTGCCCAGTGGCTCGATCGAGCGGGTCCTTGCGGAACCGAGGCTCCGTGTCCCTTACAGTGGCGGGGCCGCGCCGGACTTTAACCGGACTTCCGAGCGCCCCTCCGTCTGTGAACTGTCAACAATGGGTAGGAAGTCCGACGGGGAAGCGCAAGCTTCGCGCGCTACCGACCCGTTGCGGCCGGTGGCACTCGCGGCCATATGCATGATGCATTATCATGATATCATGAATAGTTATGATGATACGCCACGCAGGCGGCGTGCTTCGGAGCCGGTTCAGGTCTATCTCCGACCCCCCGAACGGGAGCGCCTCAAGCGGCTGACAGCAGTGCTCGACACCACCAAGTCCGATGTCCTGCGGCGGGGCCTGGAGGCTCTGGAGAGTCAGCTGTCGGATCCGGAACGCCACCCGGCGCTGCAGATCATAGGGATCGTGTCGACGGCCGATGACGCGGGGATCGATGTCGCGCGCGAGCACGACCGGTATCTCGCCGACACCGAAATCGCCTCCTGGTTCAAGGGTACACGCCGACGGGGCGGGCGCGGGTCGGAGTGAAGGGCCTGTTCGTCGACACCAGCGCGTGGTATCCCATTGCCGACCGGGCGCACGGGGATCATGACGTGCTGGCCCGGACTCTGCGCGAACAGATCGGCCACGGGGCGCGGATCGTGACCACCAACCTGATCGTGGCCGAGACGCATGCACTGCTGCTCCGTCGCGCCGGCCAGGGCGCCGCGCTCGCATTCCTCAAGGCGGTCCGGCAGCCCCCGAACCGGATCGAGTACATCACGCCCGACCGCGAGGATGAGGCGATCCGCCGCTGGCTCGCACGCTTCTCCGATCAGTCCTTTTCTCTCGCCGATGCCTGCAGCTTCGTGGCCATGACAGAGTTGGGCATTCGTGATGCATTGACGCTCGATCACCACTTCGCGGTCGCGGGCTTCGTCACCCTGCCGGCGCTCGGCTGAGGGCATGCCAGGGCCCGCCGTGGTTCCGCGGAACCGTACACGGACACCCGCATGCTCGGATGGGACACAGCGCCGGTTCGCACGGCCGCGCCGGTTGCCCGCCCGCACCGATGCCGCTATCCTGCCCCCCTGACGCGAGGGGGCCACCGGAAGTTCGGTCAGAAGCCGACGCGGCCCCGCCACTGTAGGAGGCCCGGATCCATCGTGGATCCGGCACGACGCGCTCGATGGCCACTGGGGATCAGCTCCCCCGGGAAGGCGAGCGACGTCGCCTCGAGCCAGGAGACGCGGTTCCCTCGTCCTGAGAGCACCATCCTTCGAGGGAGGGGACCCGGTGTACATCGCGAAACGCAGCCCGCTGGCGCTGATCGTGCTGGCCTCTGGGGCACTCGTGTCCTGCGCTCCCGCCGAGAGCGCGGAGCCGCGCGCCATCTCGGTCACCGACGACGCCGGGAGGACCGTCTCTCTCCTCGCGCCGGCCCGCCGCGTCTTCTCGCTGATCCCGTCGCTTACCGAGTCGGTGGCCGCGCTCGATCCCGGCGTCCTCATCGCCCGCACTCGCTTCGACCGCGCCCCTGAACTCGCACACCTCCCTTCCCTGGGCGGCACGATCCAGCCGAACCTGGAGGCCCTGGCCGGACTGGAGCCGGATCTTGTGATCACGTGGGCCGACGCCAACCAGCGCAACTTCGGTGACCGGGTCGAGGCGCTGGGCATCCCCGTCTACCGCGCCGAGGTGGAGACAATCGCCGGCGTGCGCAGCCATCTTCACCGGTTGGGGACGCTGCTGGGCCGTGCCGAGCCGGCCGAAGCGCTGATCGACTCGCTCGACCACGCGCTGGCGGGTGTGGCCGCGTTGGTCCACGGGCGCGAGCCTGTCAACGTCTACTACTCGGTCTGGCACGATCCCCCGCAGACGACCGGCCCCGGCACCTTCATCGACGAGGTCATCGAGCACGCGGGCGGCCGCAACATCTTCGCCGACGCCACCCGCTCGTGGCCGCGGGTGTCCGTGGAAGCCATCGTCCAGCGCAGTCCCGACGCGCTGGTCATCGCCCGCCACGCGCCCGATGCAGAGGGCGTTCCGTGGATTGAGGGACCGGGTTGGCGTGACCTGGAAGCGGTCCGCACCGGCCGCTATCTCATGGTCGACGGCGACCTGTTCAATCGCCCCGGACCCCGCGTGGCCGAGGTGGCCCGTCTGATGGCCCGCTTCCTGCACGGCCCAGGGTGACGCGCACACCCCGGCGGCTCGCCCTCCTCGCGCTCGGCGTACTCGCCGCGATCGCGTTCAGCGTCTCCTTCGGTGCCTCCGGCCTCGGCCCCGGCGACCTGTGGCGCGCCCTTTCGGCCGACGGCGACCCCACCGCGCGATCGATCCTGCTGCAGTTGCGGCTGCCCCGCGCCGCGCTGGCCGCGCTCGTCGGCGGTGCGCTCGGCCTCAGCGGCTGCACCTTTCAGGCGCTCCTGCGCAACCCCCTTGCCGAACCGTACGTGCTCGGAGTCTCAGGGGGAGCCGCGGTCGGCGCGGTGGCGGTCGTTGTGACGGGAATCGGGGTCATCCTGCCCTGGACGCTCCCGGTGGGCGCGTTTCTCGGCGCCTTGGCCGCGATGGCGCTGGTCCTTTCGGTCGCGCGGCGAGCCTCGCCCGGGCGGATGGACACGCGCGTGCTGATCCTCTCCGGCGTCATCATCGGCGCCTTCTTCAACGCGATGATCCTCCTCACGCTTTCGATCGCCGACGTCGAGTCCTTCCGCTCGGCGATCTTCTGGATGATGGGCAACCTCTCGGGCGCCGACTGGGGCTCGACCGCGCTGCTGGCGCTGCTGCTCGTGCCCGCGGGCGCGGCGGTCCTGTCGCTGGCCCGCGCCCTCAACCTCCTGTCGCGTGGCGAGGAGGTGGCCCACTACCTGGGCGCGTCGGTGCAGCGGGTGAAGCTGACCGCGTACCTCGCGGCGTCGCTGATGGTGGCCGCGGCAGTCGCGGCGGCGGGCGTGATCGGTTTTGTGGGGCTCATCGTGCCGCACGCGGTGCGCCTGGCATGGGGGAACGACCACCGCATGCTTCTCCCCGCGTCGTTCCTGGCCGGGACGGCGTTCCTGCTGGTGGCGGACACGGTGGCGCGGCTGGTGGTCGCGCCGGCCGAGCTGCCGACGGGGGTGGTGACCGCGGTGGCCGGGGTGCCGTTCTTTGTGGCGCTGCTGATGCGCGGGGGGCGGCGGTGAGGGGGGGCTGGCAGGCACGGGGGGCGGGCGCGCAACCGGGCGACGGGCGCCCCGTGCTGCGGGGCCGCGGCCTCACCTTCACGCACCCGCGCGCGCCGGAGGCAGCCGTCCGCGATGTCTCGCTGTCCGTGAAACCCGGGCACCTTCTCTCGGTCGTCGGCCCGAACGGCGCGGGAAAGACCACGCTGCTGAGGCTCCTCACCGGGTCGCTCGCGCCACAGGAGGGCGAAGTGCGGCTCGGCGACCGCCCGCTGGGTGAGTTCGACGACCGCGAACGGGCGCGTGCGCTTGCGGTCGTGCCGCAGTCGGAGTCTTCGCCCTTCCCCGTCACGGTGCGAGAGATGGTGGGGATGGGGCGTTACGCGCATCTCGGCCCCTGGGAGCGCACCGGGGCACACGACCGCGCCGTCGCGGACCGCGCGCTGGAGCGGTGCGCCGTCGCCGGACTCGCCGACCGCCAGCTCGGTGAGCTCTCGGGAGGCGAGCGCCAGCGGGCCCGGGTCGCGTGCGCGCTCGCCCAGGAGGCGCCCATTCTGCTCCTCGACGAACCCACCGCCGGACTCGACCTGCGCTACCGCATGGAGCTCTTTCACCTGCTCCGGGAACTGCGCGCCGACGGGCTCGCCGTGCTCGTCATCACCCACGACCTCAACCTGGCGGCACGCTTCGCCGACCGGCTGCTGCTCCTCGACCGCGGACGCGCAATGGCCCGCGGCGCGCCGGCAGATGTGCTCGCGCGCGAAGCGTTGGAGGCCGTTTACGAATGGCCGCTACGGCTCGTTGGGCACCCCGGCCCCGGGAGCGACACAGGAGCGCCCCAGACGGTTCCCCTGCGCAGGGACAATTCCTGACGACCGGCCAGCCCGTCTTCGCCAGCGTACCGCAACCGCCACGCCCGCATACCCCCCGACCCGCTTTGTCGCCCCCGGCGCATGCGCAAATCCCGCCCCATGGTCCATGTCCCGTGAAGACACTGGCTCGAGGACGCGCACGATCCACGTCAAGCTGGCGCTCTTGCCTCCGGTATCGGTGGCTGTGACGGTGCCGGGGGAGATGCCGACTGACGTGCCGATGATATGGAGGGTGTCACCCTCAACGGCGACGGATGCAAAGAAGCCTACCCGGGCGGAATAGGTGAGATCATCCCCATCGGGGTCGCTGAAATACTCGGAGAGCACATACGAGAGTGTGTCTCCGACCTCGACTTTGAGAATGCTGTCAATCGTGCTCGTTACTCTGGGCGGTCGGTTGGAATCGACCGTGACCACGAATGACTGCGACACCGAGAGACCCCCCAGGTCCGTCGCGGTCATCGTCACCGTCGCCTGTCCCACCGCGACCCCGCGAATACTGGCGTAGTGCCCGAACAGTCCGCTGAATCCAGCAGACGTGGCAACCACATTCGTGTTGGACGAAGAGGTCCTCAGGGTTAGCTGGTCCCCTCCATCGCCGTCTCTAAAGTGCCGACTCATCTTCACGGTATCGACCTGCCCCGGCGACGAGGTCAGGTCCGGAACCTGCGCAATCACCGTCGGAGCGTTGTTGCCGACCGTGAAGATGAAGGATGTTGAGTTCGTCAGCCCACCTGGATCCCGCGCCGTAATCGTGATCGTCGCGCTTCCATCAGACTTGGCGAACACCTCGAAATAGATTTCCGACCTCTGGTCGATCGTGGCCACCGTCGGATCCGAACTGCTCCCGCTGTAGGTCAGTTCGTCGCCATCAGGATCATCGAAGTAGCGCCAGCCCTGTACCGGCAGGGCCCTGCCCTGCACGATCACTCGATTCGGGGGGAGGCTGGTGAGTATCGGCGCCCGGTTGCCCGTCGTTGGCGCCTTGACAGTCACGTCGAAGCTGAACCCGGTGGAGAGACTTCCCGGATCCTCGGCAGAAACCGAAATCGTCGCCGTCCCCGTTGCGACCGCGGTTACGATCAGGTAGCGGCCGGAGACCCCGGCCGAGGCCACCGCGTCATTGGAACTCGACGCACCAAAGGTCAGCTCGTCGTTGTCCGGATCGCTGAAGTGGCCGGTCAGATCCGTGTCGAAGGTATAGTCCGGGTCGAGTTCAACGGACGAGATTACCCGAGAGACGATTGGGCGCCGATTGCCACTGCCCTGGGTCTCGACGGTTACGCTGAAGGTGAGCGTGGCCGAGCGGTCACCGGGATCCGAGGCGGTCACTGTCACGGATGTCGTGCCGTTGGCGACTCCCGTGACCGTCAGGGTGGAGCTGGAAACCGCGGCGCTGGCGGTACTCTCATTGGCGCTTTCCGCATCAAAACTCAATGCCTCCCGGTCCGGGTCGCTGAAGTGGTTGCGGAGGTCCGCCGAGAAGCTGTTTCCGGGGGCGACGTGCTGGTCGGGTATCCGCGCGGTAACGACAGGTGGGCGGTTCGCACCGCCGGATCGGTCGACGACTACCTGGACCTGCGTCGAGGCCGATTCTCCCTGAGGATCGCGAGCGGTGACCGTTACGTTCGCCGTGCCTTCGTCGACGGCCTTCAACATCAGCATGTGACCCGAGATATCGGCCGTCGCCACCCGCTCGTTCGAACTGGACGCGCCGAAGGTCAGCTCGTCGTTGTCCGGATCGCTGAAGTGGCCGTTCAGATCCGTCTCGAAGGCATCGCCCGGGTCGAGTTCGACGAACGAGATTACCCGAGAGACGATTGGGCGCCGATTGCCACTGCCCTGGGTCTCGACGGTTACGCTGAAGGTGAGCGTGGCCGAGCGGTCACCGGGATCCGAGGCGGTCACTGTCACGGAAGTCGTGCCGTTGGCGACTCCCGTGACCGTCAGGGTGGAGCTGGAAACCGCGGCGCTGGCAGTACTCTCATTGGCGCTTTCCGCATCAAAACTCAATGCCTCCCGGTCCGGGTCGCTGAAGTGGTTGCGGAGGTCCGCCGAGAAGCTGTTTCCGGGGGCGACGTGCTGGTCGGGTATCCGCGCGGCAACGACAGGTGGGCGGTTCGCACCTCCGGATCGGTCGACGACTACCTGGAACTGCGTCGAGGCCGATCCTCCCTGGGGATCGCGAGCGGTGACCCTTACATTCGCCGTGCCTACGTCGACCGCCTTCAACATCAGCATGTGACCCGAGATATCGGCCGTCACCACCCGCTCGTTCGAACTGGACGCGCCGAAGGTCAACGGGTCGTCGTCCGGGTCATCGAAGTGATCATCCAGATCGGTGGAGAAGTCCTCGCCCGGGACGATCGATTGCGAGGCGAAGTTGTTTTTCACCACCGGCGGGTCGTTGGGCTCCGAGCGCGTTACCCTCACATCGAACTCGAGCGTTGCGCGCAGTCCTTCCGAATCCCGGGCGGTTACCGTGATCGTTGCGGCTCCGGGCCTCCGGGCGGTCACCTCGAGTTCGCCGTCCACCACGGTGACGGTCACGACGCGTTCCGCCGAGCTCACGGCTTCGAAGATGAGGACATCGCCATCCGGGTCGCTAAAGTAGGGGGCAAGATCGACCAGCAAGGTCTTCCGCTCCTCCAGGCGCTGTGCCTCGATGTCGGCGGTCGCCACCGGAGTCCGGTTGGGTACCGTAACCGCGAAAGTCTGCGTCGCAACGAGCCCTTCGGTGTCGGTGACCGTCACCGTTACGGTTGCCTGGCCCTTCGCGACCGCCGTGACCGTGACCGTTTGGCCGGCGGCCGTTGCCGTGGCCACGGTTGAATCGGAACTTGCGGCCACAAACGTCAGGGCGTCGCCGTCCGGATCGCTGAAGTAGGGGGTGGCATCCACCTTGAACACCGAGTCGACCCGCACGGTCTGCGCCGGGATCGATCCCCTCGGCAACGGGGTCTGGTTGGGTACCGTGACCGGGAAGTCCTGGGCAACGGCCAGGCCCTCCGTGTCGGTCGCGGTCACGGTGATCGTCGTCTCACCCTTCGCGACCGCAAGAACGCTGACGGAACTTTCCACCACCGACGCCCAGGCGATGTCCCGGTCTGCCGACACGGCCGTGTAGGTGAGCGGGTCGCCGTCCGGATCGCTGAAAAACGGCGTCATGTCGAGGTCGCCCGTGTTGCCCACCTTCACGACTTGCGCCGCTATCGTGTCCATGACGAGAGGCGGCCGGTTGGGAACCATCACGGCAAAGCTCTGCGCGGCCGTGAGCCCTTCCGTGTCGGTCGCCGTCACGGTGATCGTGGCCTGGCCCTTGGCCACCGCGGCTACAGTGATCATGCTCTCCGCGACACTGGCTGCCGCAACCAGCGTGTCGCTGACAACGACCGAGTACGAGAGCGCATCCCCATCCGGATCATTGAAGAAGGGCGAGATGTCGACCGTCGCGCTGTCGGCCACTTCGACCGTCTGCCCGGGTACCGAACCCTCTGGCAGCGGCGGCCGGTTGGGCACCAGCACGACGAAGCTCTGCACCGCCTTCATGCCGCCCGGATCCATGGCGGTCAAAGTGACCGTAGCTGTCCCCTTCGCGATCGCGACCACCGTGAGGACGGTTCCCTCGACCGACGCGCTCAACACGCTGCTGTCGGCTGCTGCCGCGTAGGTGAGCCCCTGCCCGTCGGGTTCACTGAAATAGCCGGACACATCCACGGTCGCGGAGTCGCCCACGATGACTTCCCGATTCTCGATCGCGCCGATGGCCAGCGGCGGCCGGTTGGGGACGAGCACTCTCATGCTCTGCTGCGCCTTCAGGCCGTAGTTGTTGTCGGCCAGCACCGTGACCAGCGCGCTGCCGGGGCTGACGGCGCGGACCGTTACGGTCGCGCCCGATCCGGCAACCGCGATCACGCCCGGGTCCGAACTCCATACCTTGTAGGAGAGCGTGTTCCCGCCGGGATCGTCGAAGCACGCAGTCACCGACGCTGATTCACCCACGGTGATGGTCTGCTGCGGAAGCGATCCGCAGACGGCGGGTGCCAGGGGAGCTTCGCAGGTCAGGATGACGGACAAAGCCGCGAGGGCAGCAACGGCGGCCAAGCGGCCTATTGCGAAAGGGCCTGCGGGCCGCCCAAACTCAGAGGGGGCAGTCGACAGATGAGTATTGGCGTTAGTCGTCACAGGAGTCCCCACAGTGGGTCTTGGACCCTCGTAGGAATTGCCTTTTGGGGACATGCCCCGCTTTCGCGGACGGTCAGTTCTTGGGGTTGATGGTGTGTGAAATGGTAGTACGAGGAGCCCGTAGTTCCATTTGTAACTTTACATCAATGGCCTTTAAGAGCATACAATGACGATACCCATCGCACCAGCTCGAATTGCCGCGGGCATCTTGTTGGCGGCACTCTTCAGCGCAGCCTGCGACCGCCCCGACCCCGCCCCCAATCCCATCGTCGAGGCCACCATCGCCGATGTGCAGGAGGCCATCGTCTCGGGCGCCACCACCTGCCGGATGGTCGTGCAGTCCTACCTGGACCGCATCGAGGCGTACGAGGACCTCATCAACGCGATCACGGTGGTCAACCCGGCCGCCCTCGACCGCGCCGACGAACTCGACGCCGCCCTGGCCGGCGGCGAGCCGCCCGGCCCCCTCTTCTGCGTGCCGATGCTCGTCAAGGACAAC
Source organism: Longimicrobiales bacterium (assembly GCA_965211905.1). Taxonomy (GTDB): domain Bacteria; phylum Gemmatimonadota; class Gemmatimonadetes; order Longimicrobiales; family Gaopeijiaceae; genus Bin94. The sequence continues at coordinate 1,427,933 of CBDBTX010000003.1, read as the reverse complement.
TTCGACACGCACGACATGATCACCACCGCCGGCTCGATCGCGCTCGCCACCAGCATCCCCCCCGACGACGCCTTCATGGTGCGCCGCATCCGGGAGGCGGGCGCGATCGTGGTGGCCAAGACCAACATGGCCGAGTGGGCCTTCAGCGCGCGCCAGTCGGTGAGCTCGTCCTTCGACACGACCCGCAACGCCTATGCCCTCGACCGCGTGCCGGCCGGCTCGAGCGGGGGCACCGCCTCGGGCGTCGCCGCCAACTTCGGCCTGATCGGTCTCGGCAGCGACACCGGCAACTCGATCCGCGGCCCTTCGTCGCGGCTCGCGCTGGTCGGCATCCGCTCGACGATCGGGCTCACCAGCCGCGACGGAGTGGTTCCCCTCTCCTACGACCGGGACATCGCGGGGCCGATGGGCCGCACGGTGGAAGACGTGGCCCGCGTCTTCAATGTCGTGGCCGGATACGACCCCGCCGATCCCTACACCGAGGACGGCCGTGGCCGCCGGGAAGACGACTACACGACCTTCCTCGACCCCGACGGCCTGCAGGGCGCCCGCATCGGCGTGCTGCGCGCCCTGGTCGACACCGAGGACGCCGATTCGGCCATCGTCGCCGTCTTCGAGCGCGCGCTCACCGAACTCGCCGGGCTGGGCGCCGAGATCGTCGACCCGTTCGATTTCGACGTGCAAGCCCAGCTTGAGCGCGAGAACATGTTCTGTGGGCGGTTCCGCTACGACATGCATGTGTACCTCAACTCGCTCGGCGACGCGGCACCCATCACCGACATCGTGCAGGTCCTCGAAACCGGCGAATACTCCGACTACGTCGAGGGCTCGTTACGCCGGGCCGAGGACTCGCCCCTCGACGTGCCGCCCGCCGAGTGGGACCTCCCCTGCCCCGACTATCTCGAAAACGAGGGCCGACAGGCCTACCTGGCCGACCTGGTGGCCGCCATGGACGCCCTCGATCTCGACGTCGTCGTCTACCCCACCTGGCTCAGCCCGCCCGCGCACATCGACCGCGCCCGCGAGGAGTACAGCGGCGACAACTCCCAGCGCGTGGCCCCCGCCACGGGGATGCCCGCGATCACGGTGCCGATGGGCTTCACGGAAGGCGTGCACCCAGCGGGACTGCAGATTCTGGCTCGTCCCTACGCCGAGGGGCTGCTATTCCGCTATGCTTACGCGTACGAGCGGGGGACGCGGCATAGGCGCCCGCCGGAGGGGTTTTCGGAGCTTCCGTCGCCCGCGGAGGATCCGTAGCCCCGAGCGTGCCGCAGCACCACGGGTTGCCCATGCCTTCAGCCAACCAATCCGACATATTATCGTTGAAAATCGTGCTGTGATGGGATGATATTCAACAATAATCTTTAGGATACGGCCTCAACCACATACCGGCCCGGTACGGCTGGCGGCACACCCGGCTCCACGCCACCAGCTGGAAGGGCTTTGCGCTGGAACAGACGCTTCTCGCGCACGGGGACCACGACGCCTGGTTCTACCGTACCCAGCGCGGAGCCGGACTCGACTCATGCTGCTGCGCGACGGACGGCACTGGGGGTTCGAGTTCACGTGCGGCGACGGACGCGATGCATCAAATTGACACGCGCGCGCCGAAGGACCGAGCTCCAGCCCGCCGCACTGTAAACTGCGCTTTACATTATGACAATCAGAGCTTACATCTCTCCTACTCTGGAGGCCACCTCGGCAGCGCCCGTCCCGTCGTCCACGGCACCCCAGCCTCCTCCAGCCGTGCCTCGAGCGCCGGCAGATCGGTCTCGACGAGCTGCTGCAGGTCGGGATACAACCCGCCGAACAACCTCCGCGCGATCCGGTACTGCTCGCGGTGCGTGCCCGTCGGCCCGTGCATGCCGTTCCAGTGGCCGCGCACGATCTGGTTCACCCGCCCCGTGATCCCCGGCAGGTCGGGTTCCGCACGCGAAGTCCGGGTCCGCGACCCTTCGAGGGTTTGCCGGAGGTCGAGGAGTCTGAGCTCCAGGGCGCGAGCCTCGGTCATGAGTTCGCCCGGCGCCGCCGGCCAGCGCTGCAGCGCCTGCTTGATGGCCGAGATCCGCTGTGCGGCCGCCGCGGCCACGCGCTGGCTGCCCGTGACTGCGCGGAGCAGCTCGCCCGTCTCGCGCTGGAATGCGAGAATGCGCTCCCGGTCCTGCTGAGGGATCGCGGGTGTGTTGAGCGGCGCGATCGTGAACGTGACCGGGCCGGCCAGCTCCGTCACCTCGCCGTCGACGCGTTGCGCGAGCGACACCGTGTAGTCGCCCGGGAGCGCCATCGGCCCGTTGCCGCCGCCGCCGAAGCCGCCAAACCCGCCGAAACCACCCCCACCGCCGCCACCCGTGACCGGGTTGTAACCGGGGTAGCGGTAGTTCCACGTCGCGCGGTGAACGCCCCGGCTGGTCGAGCCATTCACGACATTGACCACGTTGCCCCCGTCATCGCGGACGGTGAGAAAGACACGCGGGGCCTCTTCGCGATCCTCGGCCTCCAGCTCTTCCCATGTGGGATACGGTGTGTCATCGCCCGCACGCTGCGCGCGCCGCTCGGCCGCCCTTCTTTCCGCCTCACGGGTCCGCAGTGACTCGCCCACCCAGTACGTGAAGCTCACGCCCAGCGGGGGATTGTCGGCCTGGTGGAAGTCGCTGCCGTTCGCGCCGCCGGGGTTCCAGGGCACGAACATGTCTCCATCGGCCACCTCGAAGATGTGACCGGCGCCGGCCAGAATCTCGTCGGAGGTGCGCGCCAGCTCGCGAAGCGGCGTGTAGTCGTCGACCACGTAGAAGCTGCGGCCGAAGGTGGCGGCGACCAGGTCGCCCTCGCGCTTCTGGATCTCGAGCTCGCGGACGGGGATCGTGGGCAGGCCGCTGTCGAAATCCATCCACGATTCGCCCCCGTCGACCGACACGAAGGCCCCGAATTCGGCCCCCAGGAAGAGCAGCCCGGGCTCGACGTGGTCCTGCACGATCGAGAATGAAGGGCTGTTGTCGGGCAGGCCGCCGGTGATCATGGTCCAGTCGACGCCGCGGTTGGTGGACTTGAGCACGTAGGGGCGAAAGTCGTCGCGCTTGAAGTTGTTGACTACGACGAAGACCTCATCCGGGTTGTGCAGCGAGGCCTCGACGTCGTGCACGAAGCTGGTGTCCGGCACGCCGGGCAGGCTCTCGACGGCGCGCCAGTTCTCGCCGCCGTCCTCGGTGACCTGCACGAGCCCGTCGTCGGTGCCCACGTAGATCAGCCCCTCGACCAGAGGCGACTCGGAGACCGCGACGATGTGCCCGAAGGACGAGGTCGAGCGGTTCTTGGCGACGGCGTCCACGCTCCACACGCGGCCCATCACCTCGAGCTGGTTGCGGTCGATGTTGCGCGACAGGTCGCCGGAAATCGCGCGCCAGCTGGTCCCCTGGTCGTCGCTCTGGAAGAGGATCTGCGCGCCGAAATAGATGCGGTTGTTGTCGTGCGGCGACATGTGCAGCCCGGCGTCCCAGTACCAGCGGAGCGGCGGACCGTCGGGGTCCGGCTGCGGCTGGATGTCGAGGCGCTCCTTGCTGCCCCGGTCGAAGCGCGAGATTACCCCGTACTGGAGCTGCGAGATGATGATGTCGGGGTTTTCGGGATCGATCACGGGGTCGAAGCCGTCGCCGCCGAGGGTCACGTACCAGTCCGAATTGCGTATGCCGCCGCCCAGCGTCTGGGACGGGCCTCCCAGCGTGTTGTTGTCCTGCGTGCCGCCGTAGACGTAGTAGAACGGCTCGTCGTTGGAGGTGGCGACCTTGTAGAACTGCGTCAGCGGCAGGTTGGGGAAGAAGTGCCAGCTCTCGCCGAAGTCATGCGTCTCGTACAGCCCGCCGTCGTTCCCCAGGATCAGGTGCTCGGGGTCGTCGGGGTCGAAGGCGATCGCGTGATGGTCGACGTGCACCCCCTGCGTGGGCAGCCGGCTCCAGGTGTTGCCTCCGTCGTCGGACATCTCGACGAAGGTGTCGAGCGAGTAGATGCGGTCGAAGCGGTGCGGGTCGGCGTAGAGTTCGTGGTAGTACATCGCCGCGCCCGATTGGTAGCGCGAGGTCCGGCTCCAGTTCTCGCCCATGTTCTCGGAGCGGAAGGTGCCGCCGTTGCCCATCGACGCCTCGACGATCGCGTACAGCACGTCCGGGTTGATCGGCGAGATCGCCATCCCGATCCGGCCCTTGTCGCCCCCCGGCAGCCCGCGGTTGATCGCGCGCCAGGTGTTTCCGCCGTCGGTGGACTTGTGGATGCCCGAGCCGGGGCCGCCGTCGATCATCGTCCACTGGTGCCGGCGGCGCTGCCACGAGGACGCGTACATCACGTCCGGGTTGCGCGGGTCGAAGTAGACCTCGTTGACGCCGGTGTGCTCGTCGATCTCGAGCACGCGCTCCCACGTCTCGCCGCCGTCGGTCGTGCGGTAGAGGCCGCGCTCTCCGCCCTCGGCCCAGAGCGGGCCCTGCGCCGCGACGAACACCGTGCGCGAGTCGTCGGGATGCACCGCGATCATGCCGATGTGCCGCGACGTCTCCAGCCCCATGTTCGTGAACGAGCGCCCGCCGTCGACCGACTTGTAGACGCCGTCGCCGTACCCCACCGAGCGCTGGCCGTTGTTCTCGCCGGTGCCGACCCAGAGGGTGAGGTGGTCGTTCGGGTCGAGCGCGATCGCGCCGATCGAGTACGAGCCGTAGTTGTCGAAGATCGGCGTCCAGGTGGTTCCGGCGTTGGTCGTCTTCCACACGTTCCCCGACGAAGCCGCGACGTACCAGGTGCTGCGGTCGGTGGGGTCGATCGCGATGTCGGCGATGCGGCCGGAAGCGGTCGCCGGACCGATGCTGCGCCAGCGGAAGGAGGAGAGGAGGCCGGCGTTGAGCTCGGCGGGGGCGTCTTCGTCGCCGCCGGAACCGCCGCCGCGCTGCTGGGCGGGGAGGGCTGACGCGAAGGGTGCGAGCAGCGTCGTGGCGACCAGGGCCGCGAGAGTGAGCGGGCGGCCCGGCAGGTCGCGCGGGCGTGTGGCGTTGCCGCGAAGGGGCATGCGTGTACGGTGGTCGTGCATTGTGGTTCCAGATAAGTGGTGATGGTAGTGTGACGCTGGAGTTTACTGTTGACGCCAAGGCGATGGCGAGTTAGTCATATTTCTGACTAAGCCACGGGAGAGTCTGGATGTCAACAGTCAACGTTCACGAGGCCAAGACCCACCTCTCGCGTCTCCTGGTCAGGGTGGAGGCTGGCGAAGAAATCGTCATTGCCCGGAGCGGCAAGCCGGTGGCGCGTCTCGTCGGATATCAAACCAGCCGTCCCGTTCGTCGGTTTGGGTCGCTGAAAGGGCATCTCACCGTGGACGACAGCTTTTTCGATCCGCTGCCCGAATCTGAACTCGCTGCGTGGGAGGGCTGAGTCCACATGCAAGTCCTGGTGGATACCCACGCATTCCTGTGGTGGCTAGCCGGCAACCGGAGAATGTCGGAAGCCGCCCGCGATGTGATCGACGACCCGCGCAACAGGGTCCTGGTGAGCGCCGCCTCCGCCTGGGAGATCACCACCAAGCACCGGCTCGGAAAGCTGCCGGGTGCGGCCAAAGTCGCCGGCGACGTGATGGCGACCATTGACGGTCATGGCTTCGAGCCGCTGGCGATCACGGTCGCACACGCAGAGCGAGCGGGAAGGCTCCCAGGCCCACATCGTGACCCCTTCGACCGCATGCTGACCGCGCAGTCGCTGGCGCACGACCTGCCGTTTGTGTCGAATGAATCGGTTTTCGACCGATATGGAGTGCGGCGTATCTGGTAGGTGGGCTACCCGACCCAGTAGCCGCGTAGTCGATTCGACCGAACCGCTGCCGCCGTTGACCTACCGTAGTCACGACCTGCAACGTGTGTCTTACGACGGCGCTGGCCGGTCCTGCCCTATCGGAGCATCCTTTTGTCCCGGCTCGTTTCTGCGGAACCACCGGCCGGCTATCTGATTTCCTCCGGCAGGCGCTTCACCACCACGGTGGACACGTCGAGTTCGTCCCGCTCCCTGAAAGCGACCAGGCCGTCGGGGCCGAAAGCGGACGGCATCGCGGTCGCGCCGGTCGCCAACGTGCCGATGTAACGGCCATCCGGGGTCAGCAGATCGATCGGGCCATCGCTGGCCGGCTCCTCGCCACGCCGACGCACCCAGATAGTCCCTTCCCAAGTTGTTCGCAGGTCGCGGACAACCGGCACCTCGCGGTAGAACTCCATGGACCGGATGCGCTCGAGAGCCATCTCATCGAACTGGGCTCGCATGGCGGCCATCCGACCGCCCGTTCGCACCGGTTCGTTGCTTCGGTTCTCGCGTTCTCTCAGTTGGCGCTCCCTCTCCTCGTCTGCAATGCGATCGGTCACGGGTTCGGGCCGCAATGGCCTGGTGAGCACTCGAGTGAGCACGCCGTCCCGGGTAGCCACCTTGATCGCATAGGCGGACGAGTCCGAGTAGACCAGGCCACCGTCCGGCAGCGCTCTGGCCACCAGGCGCGGTCTGAAACCACTGGCATCTCCCAACGGCCTCCACGCTCGGATCACCGTATCCTGAACAACCTCTTCGCCACTCAGAATCAGCCGCAGGATGGGACTGGATCCCGGTTCGGGATCGCCGACGCGACCACGACTTGTCATGCCAGTGAGTCCGGTCGTCAGCACGGTCTCGGTGCTGCGATCCGCTTCGAGGTTCGGGATCACATACAGTGCCGCTCCCGGTATGCTGACGCTGCGTTGGAATACGCCGTCGGGTCCAAACAACGCGAAGTTCCCGTGTCCCGGATCGAAAGCCACCAGTCGTGCTCCCTGGAGCATGGCGATTCTGATCCCCGTATTCGTATTCCCGGCAAACTCCCCCGGCCCATCGCCGATCTGTCCGTACTCGCGAACGAACTCTCCCGCCGGGCCTACAACGACGATCCGCCCAGCCTGACTGTCCAGCACATGCAAGTTCCCGGTCTCGTCAAACGCCACACTGATGACGCTGCCGAAGGTCTCCCATTCGTCGCCATCGAACGAGCCCACGCGGTAGACCTCCTCGAAATCCGAGTCGAGGATCCGGTCTTCGGCTGGAAGCTCGGTCACCTGCTGAGCCGTGAGGAGTTCACCGTTCGGCACAAGTGTGAACGCCATCCCCGTCAGAAGAAGTGCGTATTGGGCGGTCAGTCGAATCACGGTGGTCCCCTTTGCTTAGCCAGAGAGTCTGGATCAGTACCGGTACACTTGGTCATCTCACCAGGCATATGGTTGCATGTACGCTTCGTGAGGAACGCGTTTACCGGGCAACGCAGCCGCCGTGACCGGCCAACCTTGTCCCATCCGAGCATCGTTTTGTCCCGGCCCGTTTCCGCGGGACCACGCCCGCTCGCCGCCCAGCCTTGACGCCGCCCCCTTCCGCCCATAGCTCACCACGCAGCCACCGCATCACTCGCACGCCTCGCACTCATGACCACACACGACCCGGCACCCCACCCCCGCCGCACTGCCCGGATCACCCTCGGTACGCTGGCCACCCTCATCCTCGCCGCCGCGGCCACCTTCGCGCTCCTCTACGAACCGCCCCCACCACCGCTCCCGCCCCTCGTGGTCACCTGGACGCCCGCCGAGCCCACCCAGGGCCACCTCTTCCTCATCCGCGTCGCCGCTCCGCCCGATTCCGGGGCGGTTTCCGCGACGGGCGAGGCCGGCGGCGAGACCCTCCACTTCCACGCCACCGACTCGACGCTGGAAAGCTTCGCCCCCGTGCCGATCAACGCCACCGACTCGATCGACGCGTGGGTCCAGGCCACCTACCCCGACGGGCGCACCCAGGCCGACTCGCTGCGCATCCCGATCGTCGAGGGCACCTACGAGCACGAGCGCCTCACCGTCGCGCCCCGCTTCGGCTCGCCCCCCAACGCCGAGGACCAGGCCCGCCTGGCACGCGACCGCGAAAAGGCCGCCCAGGTGTCCCGCGACGCCCGCGCGACCCCGCGCCTGTGGTCGTCCGCGATGGTCATGCCGCGCCCCTACCGCGTGACCAGCGAATTCGGCACCGGGCGCGAGTTCAACGGCCAGATCTCGAGCCGCCACATGGGGCTCGACCTCCAGGGCTTCACCGGCGATACGGTCGTGGCCGCGGCGGACGGCGTGGTCGCCCTAGTCGACGGCTTCCTGTACGCGGGCAACCTTGTCTACCTGAACCACGGCGGCGGCGTGTTGAGCGGCTACTTCCACCTCAGCGAGCAGCTGGTCGAGGCCGGCGACACCGTCACCGCCGGCACCCCCATCGGCCGCGTGGGCGCAACGGGGCGCGTGACCGGCCCGCACCTCCACTGGGTCGTCCGCTACGGAAGCACCACCGTCGACCCCCGCAGCCTTCTGGCCCTGGTACGCTGATATGAAACCACTCGCCATCCCACTCTGCCTTGCCCTTCTTCTTTTTCCCACAGGCTCGGCCGCCCAGCCGCTGCAACTTTCGGGCGCCACCATAGCCGATCTGAACGCGGCCATGGATGAAGGGGTCCTGACCTCGGAGCGGCTTGTCGAGCTGTACCTGGCCCGCATCGCCGGCTACGACGACCAGGGCCCGCGACTGAACGCGCTGCTGACGGTCAATCCGCGCGCCCTCGAAACCGCACGGGAGCTGGACCGCGAGCGCCGCGCGAGCGGACCGCGGTCGCCGCTGCACGGCATCCCGGTCATCCTGAAGGACAACGTCGACACGCACGACATGCCGACCACTGCGGGCTCGATCCTGCTCAAGGGCTCGATCCCGCCCGACGACGCCTTCATCGTGCGGCGGCTGCGCGACGCCGGGGCCATCATCCTGGCCAAGGCCAACATGAGCGAGCTCGCCTCGGGGGTACAGATGAGCTCGATCGACGGCCCCATGCTCAACCCCCACAACCTGAGCCGCACGCCCTCGGGGTCTTCCGGAGGCACCGGCGTCGCGATCGCGGCCTCGTACGCACAGCTCGGCATCGGCACCGACACCGGCGGCTCCGTCCGGGGCCCCTCCACCTCGAACGGCATCGCCGGACTCAAGCCCACGCTGGGGCTGCTCAGCCGCGACGGGATCGTGCCCCTCGCGCTCTCGTTCGACACCGCGGGACCGATGGCCCGCCACGTGTACGACGTGGCCGCCATGCTGGGCACGATGGTGGGCGTCGACCCCGCCGACCCGGCCACCGCCGCCAGCGAAGGCCGCTACGAGACCGACTACACCCGGGCCCTCGACGACGGCGCGCTTGCCGGCGCCCGGATCGGCATCGCGCGGGACTTTTTCGGCTACGACACCGAGGTAGACTGGATCATCGAGGCCGCGCTCGACCGCATGCGCGAGGCCGGCGCGACGGTGGTCGACGTGCGCTACCCGCCGTGGCTCCTCGACGCCAAGGCCGCGTTCTACCAGACCATCCGTTTCCGCGAGTTCCCGGTTCAGCTGGAGGCATACCTGGCCACCCTGTCACCGGGCTATCCCCGAACCCTTGAGGAAATCGCGGAGCGCGCCAAGCAGATCCTCGCCCCGATGCCCGACGGCGGCAGGCCCAACCCCACCCGCTGGAGCTTCTTCGAGCAGGAGCTGGGCGGCGGATCGCTCGACGACTCCGAGTACGCGGCGATGCGCGACCACGGTCTGCCGCTCGTGCGCGACCTGCTCGTCGGCGTGCTGGACGACAACGACCTGGACGCGATCGTGTACCCCACCTCGCCGACGCGGCCCGGTCCCGCAGGCGTCTACCGCGGCTCGTCGGCGCCGAACCCGGCTCCGTCCGCCACCAATCTGGCCAACCTGAGCGGGCTACCCGACCTGATCGTGCCGGCCGGCTACACGGGCGACCGCCTCCCGGTCGGCATCTCGTTCCTGGGGCGCCCCTTCAGCGAGGCCAGGCTGCTCGCGCTCGGGTATGCCTTCGAGCAGGCGACCCGTGTGAGGCGTGACCCGGTCCACGCGCCCGCGCTGCCGGGAGAGACGCTCCGACGCTGAACTTCCGAACCCTCAAAACCCGATATTGAACCGGTCGAGTTGCTCTATGACGATGGTCAACAGGGTGATCACCGCAGCGAAAACCATCACCCGCCGGGCGATGACCCATTTCCTCACCCACCGATGGATGCGCAAGGCGGGATGCGCGGTGTCGACCAGGTGCTTGCCCGCCGCGATTGCACGGCGACGCGCTCTGGGCGGCCCGGACGAGTCGTACTCGAAGCGACCTCCGAGCAGTCTGGTCGCGTGAGCCAGTGAAACGATGACTCCCGGTCGGAGATCGACCTCTCCGTCGCCCGTTGCGGCGCCGCCGATTTCGGCGATCAGCCGGTGTTCGGTGTCGGTGTCGACCGTCGGGTAGACCTTGTAGGGGAAGAATCGAAGCGTCCGCGCCTCTTCGCTGCGCAGGATGCCGCGGTTGCAGAGTCCTTCGGCGGTGCGGTGCGTCATTCGCTTCAGAGATGCGAAAGCCGAAATCCACGTGGTGGCCCGGCGTCGCTTGGACTCCCGGACGAGCGCCAGAGCCTCGTCGAGAATCTCGTCGCCGACCTGGTCCGGTCTGCTGTCGATGGCGTCGACCAACCCCTTCCTGCCCTCGTCGATGCGGATCCATCCGTCGAAAGCGAGTTCGGCAAGGATCGCCGCGCCCAAGGTGGTTCGGAAGAGGGACGAGTTGTCCACGATGCCGTTCCGCTGGCGCAGGGCCAGGAGGAGCAGCTGCTCGTGAAGGTGGAGGTCCGAGCGGGAGGACGACATTGGGGACGGCATCTTCGAGTATCGGGGTGATCTGTTGCACCGGCAGCGAGAAGACGAAGCTGGAGCCCCCGCGTCCCATCCGCCACCTCGGGCATGGTGAAGCTGAACGAGAAGATCTGAGGATCGCGGCGCGCCGAAAGGGTCGCCTATTCCGCCCGGGCCTCTGCTACCATGACCAGCGACGGCAGCAGGCACAGTATGAAGAAGCCGGCGAATACCAATCCGCCGAGCATGCTCACAACGAATGGCACGAGAATCATCAGTTCCTCGCTCCGCACGTAGAGCAGTGGTGCGAGCGCCAGGATCGTCGTCAGGCTGGTCAGGAACACGGCCCGGAAGCGATGGCGGGTTGCGGCGGATGCGGCGGCGATCGCCGGGAGCATGCTGCTCTCTCGACGCAGCACGTTGTAGCGATCCATCAGCACGAGCGCGTCGTTTACGATGACGCCCGCGACTCCGATCACCCCGAACAGCGACATGGCGCTGAAGTCCCATCCCAGGATCCAGTGACTCACGACCGCGCCCGAAAACGCGATCGGAATGCCGGCTACGGCGATCACGGGCTTCCAGTAGCTGCGGAGGAAGGCGGCGATCAGGACATACATCGCGATGAGCAGCAGGGGAATCAGCACGGCCAGGGTCCCAAGCAGGTTGCCCTCCGTGCGGGCGCTGCCGTGCGGTTCGATTCGGAGATTTCGGTATCTCTCGAGCAGCTCCGGAATAAAGCTCTCATTGATCTCGCGCCTGGCCTGAAGGGGCGTCAGCAGCGCAGGGTCGGCTTCGGCGCTCACGAGGGCGGTCTGCTGGCCGTCGATGCTGACCAGTGCAGCCAGTTCGCGCCGCTCGCTCAGATCGGCCACCGTTGAGAGAGGGACCTCTCCTCCGGATGCCCCGGGGGGCGAGCCGGCGCGATCCTCCCCGGTGCCGGGCCGATGGATCCGTTCGCTCGCAAGCTCGCGCATGCTTTGGCGCCGTTCCCTGGGGTATCTCACCATCACCTTGATCTCATCGTGGCCGCGCTGAATGCGCTGGACCTCCGCCCCATGGAAACTGGCACGGAGCTGTACGCCTATCCCCGCGGGCGTCAACCCCGCCGCCTTTCCCGCGGGCGTCAGTTCGATCTCGAATTGACGCTTGCCCAGCGCCAGATTGTCGGAGATTCCGTACATCCCCGGCATGGACGCCATCGATGCGGTCAGCTCGTTCGTGGCGGCTCGCAGGCTGTCCAGGTCGTCGTGCTTCAGGGCGTAGGCCACGCCCGACTCGGACTGCGTGCGCTGCGTGTAGTAGGCGACGCTTTCCAGGTACGACACATCGCCGATGTTTTCACGCCATTGATGGGTGATCCCCAGTACCGACATGCGCCGGGTCGGCCGCTCATGCAGATGGACCACTACGGATGCCAGGTGGCTTCTGTTGGGACCGGCATCGGCTCTCCGGCGCGAGAGGACGTTGCCGGCGATGATGCTGACCGCCTCGACCGACGTTCCTTCGCCTTGCTCATTCACCGCCAGTGCCGCGTCTGAGAATCGCTCCGCAGCGGCGAGCGTCACCTCGAACGGCGTGCCCACGGGCAGCGTAAGATCGGCCTGAACGTTCTCGGAGGCATTCAGCACTTCGTCGAAATAGACGACGCGCACCACGTCGGCTCGGAGGAGCACGAGTGCGAACAGGACGAGCAGGATTCCCAGCACGGGCGCAAACCAGAGGCGGTGAACCGACCAGGAGACCGCGGGCACTACGACCATGTCGCGAATCGACTGCAAGCGAACGTGTGCCCGATGCTGAATGTCCGACAGCGGCGGCAGGCTCCAGCGCCCCGGATGGGACAGGTGGGCCGGCAATATGAAGAATGCCTCGATCAGCGAGACCGTCAGGACAAAGAGTGCCACATACGGAAACACGTTGACGATCTGGAGTCGAGCGGGGGTGATGAAGAGAAGCGGGATGAACGCGAGCATTGTGGTTACCGCGCCGATCGTGATGGGCCCCACCATGGCGCGTGCGCCCGACACCGCGGCCTCAAGTGCTTCCTTCCCGCTCTCTCGTTCGGCCGCAATGCTGTCGCCGACGACCACCGCGTCGTCGACGACGATGCCCACCATGAGGAAGAAGGCGAAGATCGTTCCCAGATTGAGCGTGAGGCCACTCATTCCGAAGAAGATCAGGGCACCCAGAAACGACAGGGGAATGCCCAGGGTGACCCAGGTGGCTACGCGAAGGTCGAAGAACACGACAAGGCACAGCAGGACCAGTATCGTGCCCACCACTGCGTTTCCGACGATCGACGATATCGTGTCGACGGCATCGCCCGCCCGGTCGCTCCAGATGCCGACCTCGACGTTCGGAGGAGGCTGGTAGCTCGCAAGCCAGCTTCTGATGTCCTCGCCCATGGTCACGATCGACTGCTGCCCGGTCGCGTCGACGCGAATCAGTATGGCGGGGTCTCCATCAACTCGGGTGATGATGCTTTCGCCCACAAACCCGTCACGAATCTGCGCAACCTCGCCTACGGTGAGAATCGAGCCATCGAGCCGGGTGATCACCGGAATGTCCTCGAACTCCTCGCCGAACTGCCGCTTTGAGACGGTGTGCAGCACGAGGCCTCCGGCGTCCGTATGCAGTTCGCCAAAGGTCAAATTCAGCGAGGCGCGCCGAATCGCATCCGTGATCTGCTTGATGGAGAGTCCGTTGCGGCGCAGCTCCACCTCGCTCAACTCGATTGAAATCTCACGATCCCGCGTGCCGAGGAGCGTCACCTGGGAAACGGACGGCAGCTCGAGCAGCCCTTCCCGCAACGCCTGGGCGGCCAGCCGCAATTCGTTCTCGGTGGCCGATGCGGACGAGACGGAGAGCGTCAGAACCTCGATCTCTACCCGGTCGTATTCGATCTCGGGCTGTTCCGCAGAAACCGGCGGAAAATTCTCGATGCGGTCCACGGCATTCTTGACGTCGTTCAGGACGGCGCCGGCGTCCGCGAAGGTGGCCAGTTCGACCGTGACGTGGGCAAGCCCTTCATAGGCCGTTGCAACGACACGCTCCACCCCTGGCAGACCGACCACGTTTTCCTCGAGCCGCCGCACGATGTCCTCCCGAACCTCCCTGGGCGAGGAACCGGGCGACCTGACTGAGACGGAGACGCTGCGGAGGTCGATCTCCGGAAAGTTCTGGACAGGGAGGTTGGAGCCCGCGATCAGGCCGCCGACGATGAAGAACACCATAAGGAGGTTCGCGGCGACCGGATTCCCGGCGAAGTATGCGATCAGCCCGTTTTTCACAGGCCCTAGGACCCTGCGCCCGCCAGCTCGACCGCCAGTCCTTCCCGTGCTCCAGGCAGGGCGCCGACGACGATGCCGTCGGCCGCATCAAATGCCTCGACCACCAGACCCTCGCTGGTCCACCCGATCGCGTCGGGCACAAACCGGCGCAGGGCACCGTTTTCGACAACCCACACGGCGTCGTCCTGCTGCAGAACCGATTCCGGCAGCAGATAGACGTTTCGGTATGGGGGGCCCTCGATCTCAACTTCGGCGAAGGTGTTCGGCAGAAGCAGCGAGCTCGCTCGCTGCCCGGACGAGAAACGCAGGAAGATCGTAGACAGACGCGTCCGTGGCGCAAGCACGGATGAGACACGGACAATCCTCGCAGCATGGACGCCGGACGCCGTCGATACCCGGGCGGAGCGGCCAACTGCCGGGGCCAGATAGGCCAGGTCGGCCACTTCGATCGGTGCATTGACCTCCAGTGCTTCGGTGCTGTAGACGATGCCCAGCACCGCCTGAGGGCCGACCAGCTCCGGCGGGCCGACCAGTTCGCCCACGCTCACATCCGCGGTGATCACGCGAGCCTCGTAGGGCAGGGAGATTTCTGTGCGGCTGAGCGCGAGCTCGGCCAGGCGCAGCGCGGTCCGAGCACTCTCGAGCGCGGCTTCGGAGACGGGCCCGGGCTGTGTCGACAGTCGCGCCTCGGCCTCCGCAACCGCGTTTTGCGCGGCTTCTACCTCGAGCGAGTACCTGGCCGTATCGATCCTCACGAAGGGCTCGTCTGCCGCGAGTCTTCCCCCGTTGGTGAACTCCGGAGATACCCAGGTCACGCGGCCTCCCACCTCGGCCATCACCGAGACGCGGTCCGCGAGTGTGACCTCACCGGTCAGTTCCACGGTCATCGACTCATTGGTCACGACCGGGTCGAATGTGCTGACCGTGGGCGTCCCTGATTCGGCCGCGGCCGTGGAACCCACGTCGACTTCGACTCGGGCGGGCGCACGGGCCATGCGCAGGGCGACCAGGACCAGAATCGCGATAAGGGCTAGTTGCGCGTACCCACGCCACCTCGGTCGGACATTTCCGTCAGCAGAATCGCTTGGCATCTCTCAACCATTGCGTTGTGAAGGGGTCGGACAGCCAGCTTAAGCGCTTCCGTGAACAATCACAACTTCGCTCCACCCGTCTGCCGCCGGCATCCCGCACGGGGTTCGCCGTCCGCGGCGTCGGCCCTTACCTTCCGGTATTGACAGTCGGCAAATGACACCATTGTGGGAGCCGAAGCAACACGGCATCCGCGGATCCCGGCGCATGCGGCCCAGCACACGAGGATGGAGTCCCATGACAACCCCATCACGGCTTGAAGGTCTCGTTTTCGTCGTTTCCGCGCTGACGTTCGCTGCAGCGAGTGTCATTCCGGCAGGCACCCAGGCCCAGCAGGGGACGATCACGGGCCAGGTCACGGACGCCGAAACGGGAGAGGCCCTTTCCGATGCGGCGGTCGAGGCGCTTGGGGCGGCGGGGCCGATCGCGACCAACCAGGCAGGACGTTTCAGCCTTGGTGTGGCTCCAGGGTCGCACACGCTCGTGGTCACGCTGATCGGATACGAAACCACCCGCATCGATGGTGTCGAGGTGGTCGCGGGCGGCACTGCGGAAGTCTCCGTATCGCTGCGCTCGCAGGCGCTGCTCCTCAATCCCATCGTCGTCACGGCGTCGCGCCGCCAGGAGAAGGCGCTCGACGCGCCGGCGTCGATCTCCACCGTTTCATCTACTGAAGTGGCGCGCAGGGCGGCGGTCACCGTTGCGGAACACGTGCGTACGGTGCCCGGGATCGACGCGGCCCAGACGGGACTGAGTCGGACGGCGCTTGTGGCGCGGGGGTTCAACAACGTGTCCTCCGGCGCGCTGCTGACGATCATCGACAACCGCTATGCACGCATTCCGTCGCTTCGGTTCAATGCGTACAGCCTGTTTCCGACGACGGATCTGGACATCGAGCGAATCGAGGTCTCACTGGGCCCGGGAGCCGCGCTCTACGGCCCGAACGCATCGAACGGCGTGATGCATCTCATCACTTCGTCGCCACTCGACAGGCAGGGCTCCACCATTTCACTGGCGGGAGGTGAACGTTCCGTCTTCCACGGTCAGTTCCGCTCCGCCCATGCCGCTTCCGAGAACTTCGGCGTCAAGATCTCGGGACAGTACCAGCGGGGGAAAGACTGGGAGTATGACGATCCGTTCGAGATTGTCTCTCGCGACTATGAAACGTCCAGGTACAGTGCCGATGCCCGGTTCGACGTGCGCTTCGGCGATGACGGCGCGTTCATCCTGAATACCGGCACCAGCAAGATCGGCAGCGGCATCTCAATGACGCGGATCGGTGCCAGCCAGGTGAAGAACTGGGGCTACAACTTCGTCCAGACCCGCCTGTCGACGGGTCGGCTCTTCGCCCAGGCCTTCCTGAACCAGACGAACTCCGGGAGCACCGCAGGCGGGGGATCGGCCGAAACGGGAACATTCCTGCTGCGGACCGGCGGCCCGGTGGTGGACCAGTCGCGCACCATGGCGGCCCAGTTTCAATACAGCTTCGATGTCGGACCCTGGCAGAGCTTCATCTACGGCATCGATTGGCAGCGGACCGAACCGCGCACCGGGGGTACGATCTCCGGGCAAAACGAGGACGACGACATCGTCTCCGAAGCCGGCACGTATCTGCACTCGGAGACGTCCCTGGGCGACCGGGTGGACCTCGTCACGGCAATCCGCCTGGACGATCACAACCGCCTTGCCGACGTGAACATCTCCCCTCGTGCCGCCCTCGTGCTCCGCCCGGCCGACAACCAGAACTTCCGCGTCACCTGGAATCGGGCCTTCGCGACTCCGACCACCACCAATCTCTTTCTGGACATCATCGCGGCGCGGATCCCCGTGGCCGGAGACATCAGCTACAACATCCGCGCGCTCGGCGTGCCCTCGGGTGGCTTCACCTTCGGGGCTCAGTGCCCGGGCGGCGTCATGTCCTACTGCATGCGCTCGCCCGTGGTTGCCGGTGCTGTCCCGGCAAACGCCGCGTTGCTCTGGGAGACGCTCCTCCAGTTGCTGCCCTCGCTCGATCCCCGTACGGCACCGATCGTCAATTTCCTGAAGAACCCGGGGGCACGCCCCGGGGATCCGGCGCTCGGCACGGTGTTCCGCCTCCTGGACCAGTCGGCCACCGATCCCTCCATGAGGTTTGCGCTGGACAACTCGCCGGCGGAGAACGGGGCCGAACTCGCCGCGACCGTCAACAACACCTACGAGGTCGGCTACAAGGGCCTGATCAGGAACAGGGTGCGCCTGTCCGTGGACGCCTGGTTCAGCCGGGTGCAGAACTTCATCGGCCCGCTGCAGATCATCACGCCGAACGTGTTCCTCGATCCCGCCAGCACCGGGGCATTCATCGTCCATCGTCTGACCCCGCTCATCCGCGCGGGCCTCATCACCCGGGAGAGTGCTCTGGGAATCGCCGAACTCCTCGCTTCGGCGCCGCTGGGCACCGTCGTGCCGGACCAGTCGGAGTCCGCCGACCTCATCGTAACGTATCGGAACTTCGGCGAAGTGGATTTCTGGGGAACGGACCTTGCAGCGCAGATTCTCGCATCGGACCGACTGCGGATCAATGCGAACTACTCCTTCCAGAGCGACGAATGCTTCGATTTCGACGAAGACGGCCTGTGCACCAGTTCGGACGACATCGCGCTCAATGCCCCCAGTCACAAGGGATCGGTAGGGTTTACCTTCGACGACCGGGCCGCAGGTTTCTCCTTCGGCGGACAGGTGCGGATGACCACCGCCTTTCCGATGAACTCCGGCGTGTACAGGGGTGATGTGGACGGGTACAGCATTCTGGACGTCCAGATCGGATACCGGCTCCCCTTCCAGCCCGGCACGCAGGTTTCGCTGACCGCGAACAACGTCCTGGGCAACCTGCACCGGGAGTTCGTAGGTGCGCCGGAGATCGGCAGGATGCTGGTGGCGAGGGTAAGGTACGACTTCTGAGGGCAGTCAGCTCGACGACGAAGCCACCACCACAACCGCCGCGTTCGTCGCGGCAACCGCCGCCTGCGCCGCCGCCACAGCACTCTTCACCGCCTTCTGAGCCGCCACGACCGGGTGGCTGCTCGCCCAGAACGCCTCACCCGCCGCGATCGCCTTGAGCCGCTTCCTGCGCGCCCGGAGTTCCTTGCGCTCGAAGTGGATCTTGAGCGACCCGGTCGTGTGGGCCAGCGACAGGACGACGCCGAGGCCGGGGTCGATCTCTCCGTCGCCCATCACGGCCTCCCGCAGCGCCGCGATCACCCTCCGTTCGGGTTCGGGATCGACGGTCGGGTAGACCTTGCGGCTGAAGACCAGCAGCAGTTGCGACTCGCTCGTGCGCAGAATGCCCCGCCGGCAGAGTCCGACCGCGGTCCGGTGCCGCAGGCGCTTGATGGAGCCGAACCGCTGCACCCACGAGGCGGCCGGCCTCCGCCTGGATCCGCGCACCTGATCGAGCGCCTCGTTCATGACCTCGTCGCGCACTCGGCCCAGGCCACGCACGGCCTCGACCCGTGCCTTCCTGCTCTCGTCGATCCGGATGTAGCCGTCCAGCGCCAGTTCGGCGAGGATCGCACCGCCCATCGCCAGGTTGTAGTGCCCGGCCCGGTAGTCGACCGTGCCCTTGCGGTCGCGCAGGACGAGGAGCAGGAGCTGCTCGTGCAGGTGGAGGTCGTAGCGGGACGCGGACATGCGGATCCTTTTCCGAGTGGTTCTTGCCCCCGCAGGGAATCTGGGGTATCCGCCCGAGCCGCGTCTACGGCCTCCAGCCGTCCGCATTCGGAATCCCCCGGCTGCTCAATACCGTGGGCCCTGCTTCCGCCTTCCGACCGGCCACCGCGGCCGGCTGCGACAACTCCTCCGCCCGGGCGCCGCGCAGGATGCTCCGCACCTGGCCGGTCCGCGGGTCCCGAAGAATCACCATCGGGCGATCCGTGTCGCCGTCCAGCGTGACCGTGCCGCCGGGGCCGGAGAGCGTGATTGCGGCGAGGTTCCCAGCCCACCGGGCGCGCACCGGCAGCGCGAAGACGAAGCTGGATCCCCCGTCGCCGTCGGCCACCTCGGGCATGGTGAAGCCGAGCGAGAAGATCTCCCGTCCGTCCGCATTCCGGCCCGCCAACCGGTACTCGCCGGCGGAATCGGGCAGCGCGGGCGGGGCGTCAACGACAAAGGCGGGCTCGAGGTATGGCGTGCCCCGAGCGTCGACCCCGCCCCACAGCAGCATTGATCTGACCGGGGCCGGACCTGCCGACGCGCTGTCGTCAGCTTCGTCCCGCAGCCGAAAGGCGAGTGCGTTGGCAAAGTGGTAGTCGCTGATCCAGCGGGGGCTGCAATACGACATCAGGTCGAACAGGCCCGGGGACATCAGCGCGCCGCCCTGACGGGAATCGAAGCCCCAGGCACCGATCCGTCCTCCGCCGTAGGGGAACGAGGGATCGGGGTTGTCCGCTCCCCCGCACGCCGCGTGCTGAAGATTCATGTTGTGCCCGAGTTCGTGCGCCATCGTTGTCGGATTCGGGACGGACACGCTGATCCGCCCGGGACGGTACGCGCGCCCGCCCTGCTCCTCGAAGCGCGCCATGATTCCCATGTAGTGGCCGCTCCCGCCTTCCATCGTGCGTATGGCCCTCAGCTCTCCGAGCAGACGCGAGGAGTTGTTGGTCGACGTGGTCACGGGTGCATGCTCCGTGACCGCGAGGCCCGTCACCGGCAGGAGCGAACGCGTCGCGGAAAGCAACCTGTGGCCACCAGGATCGGCGGCCATCTCGCCGACCAGGTCCACCACCCGTCGCTGCGGCTGCTCCGACCAGAGCAGGGGAATCAACGTCAGGTTCAGCACCGGCATGGCGCGCACGTCGACCGCCAGCCGCCCCGACTCGGGGATCCGCGCGACGACGCCCAGCCCGGGATCCAGCATGCCCCCCGGGTCGATCTCGATCACCATTTCGAGGCCGGGCTGAAGCACCTCCGCGGGAATCCTGGCATTCGAGGAAGTCCTGAAGTCGCCCTCGACGACCGATGTCGGGATGGCAACCGACTTGCCCGGGATGTCCGCCACATGCACCTGCGCTCCTTCCCGGTAGAACGTCGCGCGCACGGGGGGGACAAGGGCGCTGCCGGGCTGCGCGGCCGTCACGAACACGCGCAGCAGGGCTTCCTCGCCGGCCAGGAGCGGCACCGGGTATTCCCGCGACTGGACCGCCTGGGTCAGATAGGCCGCGGCCCCGGCTCCCGCGTCGCACCGGGCCAGGCGCAGCTTGTAGATTCCGGCCAGCCACTCCACGAAGTCCGCGTCGGACGGAGCGCAGAGGTCCGTGCCTCCCGCGAGGAACTCTTCGAGCGCATGAAGCGCCGTGAAGCTCGACGGAAGCCGGCCCGAGAGGCCGACGTTGTTCGAGAGCGCCAGTTCACGAAGTGCCGCCAACTGCCCCAGCTCGGCCGGCACCGGCCCCCGCAGGTTGTTCGACTCGAGCCGCAGGAGCTCCAGGTGGGGAAGTTTGCCGAACTCCGGCGGGATCGGGCCGCTCAAAGTGTTCGAGTAGAGCCACAGCCGCTGAATCGAAGAAAGGTTGCCCAGTTCGGGCGGAACAGGGCCGCTCAGCTCATTGCGCGACAGCGCCAGATGCTCCAGTGCCACAAGGTTGCCGAGTTCGGATGGAATGGAGCCGGTCAGATTGTTCCTGTTGAGGTACAATCGCTCCAGGGAAGTGAGCCGGCCCAGCTCCGGCGGAATCGGGCCACTCAGGTGGTTGCCGACCAGGTACAACCGCGTCAGGGAAGGAATGCTGCCCAGCCCGGGTGGAATCGGGCCGGTCAGGTCGTTGTAGGCGAGGGAGAATTCCTCCAGGGCAGGGCCGATCAATTCGGGCGGAATCGGGCCGGTCAGGTCGTTCCGCGAGAGCACCAGCTGACGCAGGGACGAGAGCCCGCCCAGTTCCGGCGGAATCCGGCCACTCAACTCGTTCGAGTCGAAGATCAGCCGCTCCAGGGAGAGCCGGCCCAGTTCCTCCGGGATTCCGCCGCTCAGCCGGTTGTTGTGGAGGAACAACCCGGCAAGGGAAGACAGGTTGCCCAGTTCGGGGGGAATCGGGCCGCTCAGGTCGTTGTGGGAGAGCGACAATTCCTCCAGTGAGGCAAGGCTGCCCAGTTCGGTGGGGATCGAGCCCGTCAGGCTGTTGGTCGCCAGGCGAAGACGGGTGACCCGGCCGTCCGCACCGACGGTGACGCCGTACCACTCGCCGATGGGCGCCGCGCTCAGCCAGTTGTCGTTCCGGGTCCAGTCGCCGCCGCCCGTGGCCTGGTAGAGCGCCCCGAGCACCGCACGCTCCAGCGACGCCGGATCCGTTGGAAGCGCCGGCTCCGTTGTTCCGTCGCTGCACGCGAGTGACCACCCGCCGAGACCCAGCACCAGCATGAAGCCGGTGCGTGGCAAGAGAAAGCGCATCACTATTGTACCCTTGAAGGTGTTGCATGATCCCTTCCAGCCGGCATTCACCACAACCCTCGATTGGACTGCGCGCATGAGAGCTGCTTTGGTCCTGTTGCCAACGGCGACCGCCTTCGCATGGGCGTGCGCGTGCGCACCGCCCGACCAGCCCACCGGACCCGCCCCACCCTTCCGCATCGGCGCGACCATCGATGTCGGCGAAGCCCCACACGGCATCCGCTTCAGCCCCGACGGCGACACCGCATACGTCGCCCTGAGCGGCGAGGGCCGCATCGCAGTCGTCGACCTCACGGCCGCGGCGGTCATCGCCCGGTGGGACGCCGGCGACGCCCCCCTCGACCTCATCCGGCTCGACGGCGGCTGGCTCGTCAGCCAGTTCCGCGACTCCACGCTGGTCCGGCTCGACGCGGCCGGCCGCATGGTCCCCGACGCCACCCACACCGTCACCCCCGGCCCCTCCCTCTTCACCCCCACCACCGTTCGCGGCCAGACCTGGATCACCACCGAGTTCTCCGACCGCCTCTGGGTCATCGACACCCGCACCGGCGAGCCAACCGCATCCCACCCCACCGGCGACCGCCCCTACCCCGCCGACGTCATGTGGGACGGCTCCCACGCCTTCGTCCCGAACCTCGACGACGGCACCGTCTCCGTCATCGACCTCCTCAACAGCGAGACCGAAGCCACCGTCGAGGTCTGCCCCGGCCCCCCCGGCGGCGCCCTCACCCCCGACCAGACCACCTACATCGTCGCCTGCGGCGGCACGAGCGAGATCGCGTTCATCAACACCGCATCGTTCCGGGTCACCGGCCGCGTCTCCGGCCTCGGCCCCCGCCCCTTCTCGGTCGCCGTCCCCGGCGACGGCCGCTACGCGCTCGTCAACAACGCGGGCGGCAGCACCGTCTCGGTCGTCGACATCGAAGCCCGCACCGTCCGGCAAACCATCGAGGTCGGCGCCCAGCCGATCGTCGTGCGCGTCCACCCGGACGGCGAGCGCGTCTTCGTGGCCAACGAGATCGCGGGAACTCTCGTCGAGCTGGTGCCGGCGCCCGTCGACGCCGCCGATGCTCGGGCCGAGTCGCCCGAAGCCCCCTACGCCCCTACCGAAATCGTCGTCCTCGGCATGCTCCACAGCGGCCACCTCGACAGCGACCGCTTCAGCCTCGACGTCGTTCGCGACCTCGTCCGCGAGATCGATCCCGACTACTGGCTCACCGAGATCCCGCCCAACCGCTGGGATCGCGCGCGCGCCGAATTCGAGGCCACCGGCACCGTCGACGAGCCCCGCGTGCGCCGCTTCCCGGAGTACATGGACGTGCTCTTCCCCCTGTCTTTGGAGATGAGGTTCGAGGTGATCCCCACGGCGGGCTGGACCGAACCGATGTCGGACTTCCGCGCCGGCTACCTCGACGCGTATGCCCGTGACCCGAACCGTGCCACCGAATCGGCCGAATACCAGGCCGCCAGCACGGCCTCCGCCAACGCCCTCGCGGCCGGCGGCGCGACCGACGACCCCTACTGGATCCACACCGACGCCTACGACGAAGCCTACGACATCCGCATGCAGGTCTACGCGCGCCTCTTCGACGCCGACCTCGGCCCCGGCGGCTGGGACGCCATCAACGCCTCGCACTGGACCAACATCGAGCGCGCGCTCGACCGGCACCGGGGCGAGGGTGCGCGCTTCCTGCTCACCTACGGCGCCGGGCACAAGGGGCCGTTCCTGCGCGAGCTGCGCCAGCGCGACGACATCGTGCTGCTCGACGTGGCGGCGTTCCTGGACCGGTTGCGCTGAGAGTATTGTGCAATATCATTGTGCAAGATAGCCATGATGTGTTATCATCTTGTGCAATTCACCCCAGCCTGATGGCATCCCATGGCCCGAATTCACTTCGTAGTCAGCGAGACCGCCAAGACCTCGTACAGGAGCCAGGCCCGGCGCGACGGCAAGTCCCTCGGGCAGTGGCTCCGTGAAGCAGCCGACGAAAAGCTGGCCGCAGCTCGTCCCGCCAGGTTCACCCTGGAAGAGCTGCGTGAGTTCAACGCAGCCTGCGATGCCCGGCGATCCGACGCTCCCGAGCCCGATTGGGACGAGGCCAAGCGCATCATCGCAGCCTCGAAGATCGCGGGGCTGGGAGAGTGACGATCTTCCTCGACGCGAACGTCCTGATTCATCATGTCGGTCGCGCACATCCCCTGCGTGACCAGGCGCGTGCCTTCGTGGCCGACGCGCTCCGTCGTGGCGACCGCCTCGTCACGTCGGCTGAGGTCCTGCAGGAGTTGCTCCATTACTACTTGCGTACCCGACGGTACTCCGTCCTCGACGATGCCTGGGTGTTGGTTGATCGGTGCGTGGACCAGGTCTGGCCCGTGGAGCGGGCAGATGTCGAGATGGCCCGGACCCTGATGGAGCAGCACCGTGGCCTGGAGGCCCGCGACCTCGTTCACCTCGCCTGCTGCCTCCGACGGAAGGCGCACAACCTCATGACCTTCGACCGCAGTCTGGACGCGGCCTGGAGGGTTCGCAGGAAATAGGCAGGGCGGTGGCGGCTGCACGTCGACCCGATTAAGCTGGCTTCGCCCCCCTCAACCCGGAGACGAAGCAATGAGCAGATCGATTCGTGCGGCAAGCATCGGCGTCATGGCAGCCGCGGCCGTGCTCACCCCCCTCCAGGCCCAGCACGACACCAGCAACCCCTTCCGCCCCATCTACGGCTGGGGCGAGCTCCCCGAGGGCCGCGAGTGGGGCTCGACCAGCGCCGTCGAAATCGGGCCGGACGGGAACATCTGGGTCGCGGAGCGCTGCGGCGCCAACACATGTGTCGGCTCGGACGTCGATCCGATCCTGCTCTTCGACAAGGAGGGGAACCTGCTGCGCAGCTTCGGCGCCGGCCTGATCGCATGGCCGCACGGGATCGACATCGACCACGAGGGCAACGTCTGGGTGACCGACGCGTGGCGGTCGATGGCGACCACCACCGGCAACACGGTGCTCAAGTTCTCTCCCGAGGGCGAGCTGCTGATGACGATCGGGGTTCCCGGCGAAGCCGGTGACCCGCCCACCCACCTCACCCAGCCGTCGGACGTGCTGGTCGCTCCCAATGGGCAGATCTACGTCGCCGACTCGCACGACCGCACCCGGGGCCGGATCGTCCGCTACGACGCCGACGGGAGTTACATCGAAACCTGGGGCGAGCTCGGCTACGGGCCGAAGCAGTTCCGCGACCCGCACGCGCTCGCGATGGACTCGCAGGGGCGGATCTTCGTGGGCGACCGCTACAACAACCGCATCCAGATCTTCGACCAGGAGGGCGAGTTCCTCGCGATCTGGACGCAGTTCGGGCGCCCGAGCGGCCTCTACATCGACGCCGACGACAACATCTACGTGGCCGATTCCGAGTCGAGCCCGGCGCCCAACCAGTACACCGGGCAGCGCAACGCCGGGTGGGAGAAGGGCATCCGCATCGGCGACGCCCGCATGGGGTGGGTGCACCATTTTCTGCCGGACGACCGCGCGAACGTGATGGGGTTCAGCGGGCCGGAAGGCGTCGCGGTGGACGACGAGGGCAACGTGTACGGCGCCGAGGTGTCCCAGCGCCGCATCACGAAGTGGGTGCGGTTCAGGCCGTAGGCGTGCGCTTCAGGCCGTAGGGCGCACCGCGCGCTTCACAAGATTCTGCAGCAGCGGAATCTTGAAGTGATTGTAGTCGAGGGGGTCGGCGCCCTGGACTGCCAGCTCACCGGCCAGCTCGGCCGTCGTCTCGTCGCGGGGACGTCCCCGCACCAGGTCCTCGACCTCGGTCAGGCGGCGCGGGATGCACTCGACCGCCCCGGCGACGATGCGGGCGTCCTCGATGGTGCCCTCGACCTCGCGCACCGCTGCGGCCACGCTGACCAGCGCGAAGTCCCAGGTCTTCCGGTCGGCCACCTTCTCGAAGTGGAAGTCGGCGCCCGCCCAGCGGCCCGGGATGCGGACCGCGGTGAGGAGCTCGTCCGGCTCCAGCACGGTCATGCGGGTGATGTCGACGCCGGGCGGCATGAAGAACCCGGCCGCGGGGACGACCCGCTCCCGGCGCGCGCTATGCACCGTCATCTCGGCGTCGAGCGCCACCAGCGCGGGCGCGACGTCCGACGGCGTGACGGCGACGCAGCGGTCCGCGCCGAAGATCGCGTGCTCGCGGTTCATCGCGCCCGGGGCGCCCGCGTAGCAGGTGTTGCCGCCGGCGCGGTAGCAGGTCATGCCGTAGCGGTAGTACCAGCAGCGGGTGTCCTGGCAGACGTTGCCGCCGATCGTGCCCGCGTTGCGGATCTGGGGGCTCGCGACCTGCGCCGCCGCGTCGGCCAGGAGGGCGAATCGTGACCGGACGAGGGGGTGACCCTCCACTGTGGCCAGCGTGGTCATGGCGCCGATCGTGATCCCGTCGCCGGCGGGGCTATCTCCGCCCTCTCTCACCCCCCTCAGTTCATCAACCCCCTCGAGGTCGATCACGACTCCGGGCTGCTTGCCGCGGTTCTTGAACCAGTCGAAGCTGTCGTAGCCTCCGGCGAGCGGCCAGGCGTCGGCGCCGTGGCGGCTGAGCAGATCGAGCGCGGTGTCGAGATCCGCCGGCTGGAGCAGCTCGAAGCCGGTCATCATGTCGTTCATCATGGCCGCCTCCTCACTGCGTGTTGACCTCGAGCGGCCGGTGCGACTGGGCCTGCTCGGCGAGCACGTTGACGATCATGTCCGGGACCACCGGGATGCGGTTGAAGTAGTGCCCGCCGAGCGCGTCGGAGATCGCACAGAGCAGCGCGGCGGCGGAGCAGCCCATCAGCGGCTCGCCGACGCCCTTTGCACCCACCGGATTCTGGGGGTCGGCGATGTCGGTGGCGGCCCAGTCGAGGTGCGAGGGCACGTCGAGGTAGGACGGGGGCTTGGCCTGGTGGAAACCGATGTTCCCGGCGACGCCGTAGCGGCGGTCGTAGACGTGACGCTCGAGCGCCGCCATGCCGAAGCCCATGACAGCCCCGCCCTTGACCTGGGCCGCCAGCCCCTGCGGGTGCACGACGGTGCCGCAGTCGGCGACGCCGAGGTAGTCGATGATCTCGAAGACGCCGGTCTCTACATCGAGTTCGATCTCGATGAAGCCGGCCGCGAGCGCGGGGACGGTGCCGTCGCGGGGCAGGTTGTCGCGCGCGACGCCGATCAGGCCTGTGCCGGCGAGGTTTGCGACGGAGGCCGCGGTGATCGGGTTGAGGTCGTCGGGGACCTCGTGGCCACTGAAGCGCCCGCCGAGCTGCATCGCCCGCTCCGCCGCCCGTGCGTAGCTGATCCGCCGCGAGGAGTTTGCGCGGGCGAAGACGGCCTCGCCGCTGGCGCTGCCGCCGCCGATCTCGTAATCCTCCGGCGAGCCGCCCAGCTCGATCGCCGCGATCGCCTTCAGCTTCTCGACGGCGTCGATGGCGGCAACGTACGCGGCGCGGGTCATGGTGAAGGTCGTGTTGCTCCCCACCTGCGGGCTCGCCGACGCCAGGTTGCGCGACGAGTCCCCGCGGACGATCACGCAGTTCTCCCAGTCGTATCCGAGCACCTCGGCCGCCGCGCGTGAGACAGCCGCATACGAGTATGTGCCGAGATTGCCCACCCCGCAGTGGATGTGCAGCTTGCCGTCGGGGGCGATCCGGACCAAGCCGTCCAAGCCGCTCATCCCGGCGGAATGGTAGGCCTGACCCACCGCGACGCCGGTCACCTTCGACCCTTGCCGCACGCCGCTGCGCGCGAGCCGCTCATCCCATCCGAACCTGCTCCTGCCCAGATCAAGCGCTTCGCGCAGGTGCGCGCTCGTGACCGGGCCCTGGCTGCCGCCGTAGCGCGAGTTGCTGTCGGGGGCATTGATGTGCCGTATGGCCACCCGGTCAATCCCGAGCTGCGTGGCTGCCTTGTCGAGGATCGGCTCGACCGCGCAGGCGATCTGGTTCTGCCCCGGCCCGCGCTGCGCCCCCCGAGCGGGCGTGTTGGTGAGCACCGGAATCCCGCGGAAGCGCATGGCGAGCGGTGTATAGACAATGGAGACGGCTCCAGCGGCGCTGCCGAGGTCGCCGAACCCGCTGTTGGGCCCGTTTTCCTGGACGATGAAAAGGTCCACGGCCGTGATGCGACCGTCGTCCCGGAACCCCATGCGGATCCGGCCCTGGAACCCCGCCCGGGCCGACCCGATTGCGTATTCTTCCGCCCGGCTGATGCGCATCATGACCGGGCGGCCGGTCTTGCGCGACATGTGGGCCGGGATCGACATGACCGGGTACGCGCTGCCCTTGGACCCGAACCCGCCCCCGCAGAACTCGGCCACGAAGACCAGGTCGGCGGGGTCGATCCCGATATAGCGGGCGAGGCTGCCCAGCGTCGCGCTCTGGCTCTGGCTGGAGCCGAAGACATGACACTTGCCGTTCTGCCAGTAGGCCATCGCCGAGCGGGGCTCCATCGAGTGGTGCGAGGTGCCCGCGGTGACGAAGCTCTCGTCGAGCACCACCGCCGCCTCGCGGAAACCGGCTTCCAGGTCACCGTACGACCACTCGTTGTTGACCTCGCCCATCGGCAGCTGGCCGTCGGCCGCGGCGGCAAAGTCGGCGTCGGTCCACTTGATCTTGGACACGCCCTCGCGGCGCACCACGGTGTTGCCGTCCTCGCGTGCGTTTGCGCCGTCCGGACGCAGGCTCTCGAGCGGATCGACCACGAACGGAAGAGGCTCCAGGTCCAGCCTGACCTTCTTGATCGCGTCCTGGGCCGTGGTCTCGTCCACTGCGGCCAGCGCGGCGACCGGTTCGCCGACGAAGTGCGGGGTGTTGGTGAGGATGGGGTTTCCGGGCGCGGGGATCTCGGGAACGTCGGCGGTGGTGAGGATGGCCACGACCCCCTCCATCGCGAGCGCCTCCGAGGCGTCGATTCCCAGCACCCGGGCGTGCGGCATCGGGCTCGTGATGAGGCGACAGAAGAGCATCCCGTCGGCGCGGAAGTCTTCGGCGTACTTGGCCTTCCCGGTGACCTTGGCGGCCACGTCCGGGGGTGTGAAGTCCTTCCCGATCAGGTCAGGCATGTGAGACCTCCGCGGCAGCCCGCATCACCCCGTTCAGGTAGTGGTCGTAGGCACCGCAGCGGCAGAGATTGCCGGACATGGCGCGGCGGGCTTCCTTTCGCGTTGGGTCGGGGTTGGCGCGCAGCAGCGCGGCGGCGGCCATCACCTGCCCTGGCGTGCAGAAACCGCACTGGGGGCCGAGCTCCTCGATGAACGCGCTCTGCACGGGGTGAAGTTCACCGCCGGGGCCCTCCAGCCCTTCGACAGTCGTGATCTCACGGCTGCGCACCCGGTGCGTCAACGTCGAGCAGGAGTAGTGGGCGATCCCGTCGATCATGACCGTGCAGGCCCCGCATTCGGCGCGGTCGCAACCGAGCTTGGTGCCGGTGAGGCCAAGCTTGTAGCGCAGCGTCATCGCGAGCGTTTCCTGGGGCAGGACGTCGACCCGGCGCGTGCGCCCGTTTACCTCCAGCGACACGAGCCGCCCGACCGCACCGCGCGCCGGCCCCTGACGCGGTGCGGCGGCCGGGGCAGCAAACCACGAGATCGCCGAGACCGATGCGCCGGTCGCGATCACACCCTTGATGAACCCGCGTCGCGAAACGTTGCGGCGGCCGGGAAGCTCGGCAAGTAGCGCGACGGCGCGCGGTTCGCTCATTGGTCGGCTCCTCATGGACTTAGAGTCTCCCTTTGTCGATGATGGGCTCATCGTACCGCCAGAGATCGGCGCGGACAAGCTGTCTGTCGGTATAGGAGCGATGGAATCGCGCGCATAGCGGGAAAGTAATGTTTAGCTTACGTAATGTCGTGTTGTCTTTACATACCTTTCTATTGGCCAGCTTTGAATCTGCTGTCTCATTTGAGCATTCGGAGTGACCCGGGCCGGTTCCGCGGGACCGCGGGCTGAGAGCTAACCTCCCGAGTCTCCGGACTTGCCGCCGCCGTCCCGGTCGTCGCGCTTCAGCTTCCCCTCCAGCGCCTCACGCAGCCTGATCTCGGTGCGCCCGGGCACCCTCGCATGCCGCCCCGCCCCATTCCACAACCGCCCCCACGGCTCCCCCGGCGCGCGCGGCAGCCTCCGTGCAGCCCCCGCCGCCGCCGGCGGCACGCTCCGGACCGGCGTGCCCTTTCGCGTGAAGAACACCGCCGTGCCGCTGCCGTCCAGCGCCATCTTCACCCGTCCCTCGTGCAGCAGCCTATGGTGCCGCCGGCACAGCAGCACCGTGTTCGCCAGGCTCGTCTCCCCGCCGTCGGCCCAGTGCCTCACGTGATGCGCCTCCGTGAACCGGCTCCCGCAACCCGGATACCGGCACCCCCGGTCCCGCTCCTCCAGCGCCCGCCGGATGTGCGGCGGGATCGTCCGCGTCTTGCGCCCCACGCTCAGCACCTCCCCGCCCCGTCCGTGCGTCATCCGCACCACCGCCGCGTCGCACGCCATGCGCCGCGAGGTCTCCGCGCACACCCTGACCCCGTCCAGCTCCGAGCGCCCCGTCTCGCCCTCCTCCACCAGCGTCGCGGCCTCGGTGTGCACCACCACCTGGTACCGCTCCGCCCTCGCCCCCGACTCCACCCCCCCGAACCCCGCCGCCAGCGCCCGCTCGGCCACCAGGCCCACCGCATCGGCCCGCCGCTGCTCGCCCCTCGGCCGCGCTTCCGCCTCCTCGTCGCGGTAGATCGCATCGTGCGCGGCCTCGATCGCCCGCATCAG
This sequence comes from Longimicrobiales bacterium, assembly GCA_965211905.1. Classification (GTDB taxonomy): domain Bacteria; phylum Gemmatimonadota; class Gemmatimonadetes; order Longimicrobiales; family Gaopeijiaceae; genus Bin94. The sequence continues at coordinate 1,397,648 of CBDBTX010000003.1, read as the reverse complement.
CGCGGCCCCCGCCTCGGGCTCGAGCCGCCCCCGCACCACGTACATCCCCTCACCGTCGACCACGACCGACAGCTTCCGGCTCCGGTGGCGCCTCTCCTCGGCGCTGATCTCGTCCTCCCGCTCCATCCGCTTCCACCCCTGCACGAAGGCCTGCAGCTGCACGGCCGAGGCGCTCTGCGCGTACGCGAGCAGCTCCGCCTCCGTCTCCGGCGTCGCCACCCGCGTGATCTCGCGCACCTTGGTGTAGGAGACGAGCCCCTGCTTCATCGCTTCGGACGTCTTCGGCAGGCCTGCGAGCGCATGCGCGGCCCGGATCTGGTGCCGCGCGGTGATCGGCGTCACCCCGGTGCGCCACGCCAGCCAGTCGACGCACGACGAGAAGCCCAGCTCCGCCCAGCCGTCGCGGCGGTCGAACTCGGCGATGAGGGTCAGCATCTCGTAGCGCGCGACGTTGATACGGGCAGCAAGTTGGCAATCCGCTCGCCGAGTTCTTCGGCCGTGTGCGGGGAGCTGGTGATCATGGGTCCTCCAGGGCATCATGCGTATTCGGGTCATATTCGGTATGCTCAGTATAGGCACCAGCCCCCGAAACTCCATGGCTGGATCGGCCTGCGAGTCGGCGATTTGGGACACCCGGACCGGATCACGGTCCCGCAGAAACGCACCGGGACAGCTCGATGCTTCAATGGGACAGCATTGCTCGCCGCCAGCCCCCAGGGCGACACCCCACCCTCTACCCGCCCGGCACCTCCACCCGCACCGTCAGAATATCCGTGTCATGATACTTCTGGTGCCGCACCGAGGCGGCGAGATGCCGCAGCAGCCGCAACGAGAAGTCGTGCTCCGCCTCGATCTCCACCGAGTTCTCCCCCGCCAGCGCCATCCGGTCCTCCAGGTTCCCCTCCCCCGACACGGCGAGGAATTCCAGCTCCGCCGCCCCGCGTTCGGAGCCCACGCTGAGGCGCAGCCGACGCGCTGGTCCGTCGACGCCGCCCGCGCCGCCCGCCTCGCCCATCAAGCTCACCAGCGCCTCCTCCGACGCCAGCTGGACCCGCTGGAGCATTTCGCCGCCCCACCCCGCCCGCGCGCCAAAGCCCTCCAGAAACGTCTGGATCTCCGGCAGCGCATCCACGCCGAGCGTCGTCACCAGGCGCTTCCGGCGCGGCCCCGCCAGCTCCACGAACACCGACAGCACCAGCGCCGTCAGGCCTCCCGAAGTCATGCCGTTGCCCAGCATCTCGGCGAAGAAGGGGGTCATCTGATCGATGAAGAGGCCGCCGTTCTGGAAGCCCGACCCGACCCAGAACGAGACGCCCACGATGGCCGCTTTGCGGTAGTCCATCCCGTCGCCGACCACAATGCGCATGCCCAGCACGAAGAGGATCGCGATCAAGACCACGACGTAGGCACCGATGATCGCGTCGGGGATCGACAGGATCACCGCCACGACCTTCGGCATCAGCGCCAGCGCGCAGAACCCCAACCCGACCCCGACCCCCACCCGCCGCGCCGCGACGCCCGTGATCTCCACGATCGACACGCTGCTCGAGTAGGTCGTGTTGGGAACGGTGGCCATCAGCCCCGAAAGGAAGTTGCCCAGCCCGTCGGCCATCACCGCTCCCTGCACGCCGCGGAAGTCCGTGGCCCGCTCGTCCCGCCACGACACGCGCTGCACCGCCACCGCATCGCCGATCGTCTCGATCGCCCCCACCAGCGTCACGAACACGAACGCCGGCAGCATCGCCCAGAACACCGGCCCGAAGCTGAAGTCGAACCCGGGCCAGCCCTCGACCGGCAGCCCGAACCACGGCGCCGCGGCCACCGCGTCCCACGAGAAGAGGCCGAAGAAACCCGCGACCACGCTCCCGGCGACGATCCCGATCACCGGACCCCACAGCCGCATCGCCCCGGCCGCGCGCAGCACGATCACCATCGTGACCCCCAGCGTGACCAGCGCCGTCATCGGCCCGGCTGCCAGCGCCGCCCCCTCCGGCACTCGCTCGACCAGATCCAGCACCAGCGGCATCACCGTCACCGCGATCAGCATGATCACCGTCCCCGCCACCGTCGGCGTGATGATCCGCCTCAGCAACGACAGCCGCGTCGCCAACAGGAACTGAAACAGCGCCGACGCCGCCACCAGCGTCGCCAGCAGCGCCGGCCCTCCCTGCACCAGCGCCGCCACCGCCACCGCGATGAAGGCCCCTGACGTGCCCATCAGCAGAATGTACCCCGCCCCGAAACGCCCGACCCGCCACGCCTGCACCATCGTCGTGATGCCGCTCACCAGCAGCGCCGCGCACGCCGCCCACGACAGGAAGAGCTCGCTCTCGCCGGCCGTCCGCACCACGATCGCAACCGTCAGCACGATCGGTCCCAGGGTCAGCACGCAGTATTGCAGCGCGAGTCCGATCGTGACGGGCAAACTCGGATTCTCGTCGGGCTCGAAACGCACGTCGGGACCGCTTCGGCTGGGTTGGATCGCCATGGGGGCTTGCCTCCTCTGTGCATCAAATCGAGTTGTTCAAAGAGCAGAGCGACGTACTGGTCGAGCGCGCCGCTCGCGGCGCCAATATGGCGGCAGCCCGCACCGGGCGACAGAATTGGCGGGCATGTCCGGCCGGGCAGGGGGCGCAGCTTCTTCGACCGCACCGGCGCTCAGACCCTTGCCGGGAACCGGAATCGGCGATAGGATATCAACTTTCGGCGTCCCGTGCAATCCCTCTGCCATGCTGAAAACGGTACACCAGAAACGCTGCTCGCGATGCTCATTGTGGGCCGTTTCGGCAGCCCTGCTCGCGCCTCCGCTGGTCGCCCAGGAACCGGCTTCGGGACGGGACCGCCTCGCCTTCAACCCCTTTGACGGGTTTGAGACCCACTACCTGTCCAACGGGATCAGGGTCTTCTTCAATCGGCTCGCCAACGCCCCCGATGTCTTCGCAGGCGCGGCAGTCTTCGCAGGAAGGCTCTCCGATCCGATCGGCAAGGAACAGTTGGCCCACCTCGTCGAGCATGTGCTCCTGTCTGACCGCGGGGGTCAATCCGAACTGGAGCTCAGGGACGCCATCAAGCGGCTTGGCGGGGATATCACCGGAAGCGTTGGCTACGACCAGAGCTGGTACTACGTCACCGTTGGCCGGGAGCACGGGCTCTTCGCCATCGAATGGCTGGCCGGGGTCATTTCGCCACGGCGGGTGGAGTCCGAACTTGTCGAGCGCAACCGTCGTCCAATCGAAATCGAACTCGGTCTCCGACGACCCGACCTCATCGAACGCACGGTCGATTTCCTGAGGCCTTCGTGGCTCGACGTGCCATTGTTCTGGGAGCGCGAATTCGGGCCCGCCTGGCGGCGAGACCGCTCTCCTGACCTCTGGAGGAGCCTGCACAGCCTCTCGGCCGAGGATGTTCAGGAGTTCTACGACCGGTACTACGCTCCCGGCAACATGACGGTCACCATCGTGGGGGATCTGGATCGCGACCAGGTGCTGGCCCTGGCCGAACGGACGTTCGGCTCCATCCCGCCGCGTACCGTGCACCGCTGGGACCCACCTGTCGTGGACCCGAAAAGCGGCCGCGGGCAATACTATTGGCACTTCGCGTCCGAGCGACGGCCTCCAGGCGTCCCGGCCGACTACTACTACATGATCCGAAACAAGCTCTACCACCCGTCCGCCGAGGACGTTCTACTGACGAATTTCGTCCGCGCCTTCCTGAAGGCTCGCATTGACGACCGGCTCCGCTTCGGTGAGAACAAGGTCGCCTACCAGGTGACCGTGGCGTTCGACTTTCGAGGAGCGACGGGCACCCTGGACATTGCGGTCGACGTGACGGCCGACGAATACGACTTCGCGACACAGGCCATCGAAGACGAGATCGAAATGCTGCGAACCGGCACCCTCGATCCATCCCGGTTCGAGGCCACCCGTGCGAGGCTGGTGGCAACGGCGCTGGTCGCCAACCGGTCGCCCTGGAACATTGGGCGCCTGGCCTCGAGACGCTTCCAGAACCGGGCAATCCACACCGACGTCGGGAACCTCCCCGCTTTCTACACGAGCATCACCCAGGACGAGGTCGCCACCTTCGCGGCACGGCTCTTCGCCGACTCCAACCGCGTGACGCGGGTGCGGCGTCTCGTGCCCGGGGGCCGCGCGACGGTGTGGTTCGGGGCGCTGGTCCTGCTGGGTGTCGCGCTGGCCCTTGCAAAGTGGGAGCCGGGAGAGCGCGTGCGCCCCGACGACATTCTCTACATCGCGGGAATGTGCATTCCGTTGGCACTTCGTGCCGGCTATACCGCCGCTCTGGGAGCCTTTCTCTTCGTCGCTGTGGTCACCGGGGGCACCGCGTACGAGATGGCGGTGTCCCTGTGGCTCGCGCCGATCGACAACTTCGCCCTTCAGGCCACCGTTCACGCCGCCGTTTTCGTCGCGGGCTCCCTGCTGTTGTGCCGCGTGCTGGCCTGGGTTCCGCATGAGCTGGTCGTGGCGCGCGACCATCTCCGCCTCCGGTCGCGGACTTCGCGTTCAAGGGTTCTGAAGCCCGACCAGATCGCCGAGATCACGCTCCGTGGATTCCGCAGCATATGGCTGACCCGCAGGCTCTTTCGGGGTCTGCCGCTCACTTTCGGCATTCGGAGACCCGGCATCTACATTCGACCCGTGCGGGGCCGCACCTGGTTCTTCGAGAGCCGCAACACCGGAGAGCTCGAGGAGATTCTGGTGCAGTGGCGGGAATCCTCCGCGCACCAGCGTCAGCCAGCCCGGCCAGTGTCCCCCGCACAGGCTCAACCGACGCCGGTACTTGCCCCGCTGGTGGCTGGACCCGAACCTTGACGCATGCGCGGTCGCCGGGACCCCCGGGCGGACCGGGACCCTTCCCGAGCAACGGAGGACCCAACATGCGATTCCCCAGAGACACGATCAGGCAGCCGTTCCTTGCCGCGATCCTCGCCCTCGCGCTCGGGTGCGCCGCGCCCGACACCGGCAGCGACGACGCCATGACCGACGCCGAGCCCGCCGCCTCCGAGGTGGCCGAGATGCCCCCCGCGCCCATGGCCGACCCCGCCGACGTCGCCTCGATCGACGCCATCACCACGGCCGTCTACGAGTCCATCTCGGGAGATGCCGGGGTGCCGCGCGACTGGGATCGATTCCGCTCCCTCTTCGCCCCCGGCGCGCGCCTCATGCCCGTGGCAAGCGAACACGGCGAAGACGGAAGCCGCACCAGCAGCGTCGGCAGCATGTCACCCGACGACTTCGTCATGCGCACCAGCGACAGCTTCGCCCAGGACGGCTTCTACGAGGTCGAGATCGGCAGCGTCACCGAGACCTACGGCGACATCGCGCACCGCTTCAGCGCCTACGCGTCCTTCTTCACCGACGACCCCGACGAGGAGCCCTTCAACCGCGGCATCAACTCGTTCCAGTACCTCTACGACGGCGAGCGCTGGTGGATCCTCACCATCTTCTGGCAGCACGAGCCCGACGCGGGGCCCATCCCGGCGGAGTACCTCGACGAGGTGTAGATCAGTACGGCGCGCCCGTCGGCCGCTGCTCCCCCGCCGTCACCGCGAGCGCCAGCCGGTTCTCGTGCGGCGGCAGGCTGCACACCGAATACGGCGTAAACACGCACGGCGGGTTGTAGGCGCGATTGAAGTCGATCGTCGTCCAGCCCTCGTCGTCCGCCAGCGGCACCCGCATGTAGCGTCCCCCCTGGTAGGTATCCGCGACCCCGGTCGAGTCCCACAGCGTCACGAAGTAGCTGCGGCTCGTGGCCGTCGCGAAGGCAATCAGCCGATGCTCGCGGCCATCCGCGCGAAAGACCAGCTCGCCGGGCGCCTCGTTCGACACCATCCCGCCGGTCACATCGGCCAGCGGTACCGTGCGCGGCTCGTCGTAGGGCTCGAAACGCGCCGCCACGCGCCACTCGTTGCTGACCGCGAAATACGGCGGCAGCTCGAACGCGGCGACCCTGGGCGCGTCGGTGTCCCACATCCGGAGCCAGAGCCGGTCGGTCCCCCGTTCGGCGTGGATCCGCAGGCCGAGGGAGCCCAGAGCGAGGATCGTCGTACTGTCCGACCGGTCGTCGCGCATCTGCATGGACTTCACAGGGTCGCCTGCGCGAAGGGTCAGGCCGCTCCCCGCGGCGGGCTCCAGCCGCACCTGGCCGCCACTCAGATGCAGCGTCCCGGCGTGCGGCGGCGCATCCTCCTCCGGCAGCACGATTGGGAGTGCCGGGTCCGACCCGAAGGCGTTGGCCCCCTCGGCCAGCTCCCACAGTCCGCCCCAGCTGATCACCCCGGCGTCCGGGCGAGAGAGGCTGCGGTGCCGGTTCGCGCGCCACTCCTCGTGCTCGGCGGCCAGGACTTCGGGGTCGATGGGCTCCGCCCGGGGCCAGGACGCGTCCGAGCAGGCGGTCAGGGCCGTGGCAAATGCAAAGGTGCAGACTCTAGCCCTCATGCACCGATTCCCCGTCCTTTCCGGCATCACCGTGCCCGTTCCGTCCTTCGCTCAGTCTGGCAATCTGGGCCACCAGCCGTGACTCCATGCCCTGGAGATCCTGTTTTAGCTCGGCGCGGGTGCTCGCCAGCTCGCCCTTGAACTCTGCGCGCGTGTGCGCGATTTCGTCCTTCAACTCCGCGCGGGTGCTCGCGATCTCGTCTTTCAGCTCCGCGCGGGTGCTCGCGATCTCGTCCTTCAGTTCCGCGCGCGTACTCGCCAGTTCCTCCCGGAACTCCGTGCGGGTGCTCGCGATCTCGCTCGTCAGTTCCGCGCGCGTGGCTGCCAGATCCGCCTTCGACTCCGCGCGCGTGGCTGCCAGATCCGCCTTCGACTCCGCGCGCGTGGCTGCCAGGTCGGCCTTCGACTCTGCCCGGGCGGCCTCCAGGCCGCGCTGGAGTCCGACGCGCGTCGCGTCGATCCTGTCCTCCAGGCGTGCCTGCCCCACGCCGAACCTGTCCTCCCACCCCCCAAAATGGGTCGTCAGCTTTTCGTCGATGCGTCCATCGATCATCGCGTACCACACCCTCTTCACGACCGCTACTCTGGTTCCACTCACGACACTCGGACCTCCACCCTCCAGGCTTCCAACATAGTTCGGCTTCGTGGAGCACGCCACGAATACTCACATCTCCCCCTCCACCCCCTCCCACTCCTCCATCAGGCGGGCCACTTCGTCCACCAGCTGCTTGCGTTCGGCCTCCAGCGCCTGCACCTCGGCCGGGCCGGCTTCGCCGTAGAACGCCGGCTCGGCAAACACCCCCTCGATCTCGGCGACCCGCGCCTCCGCGGCCTCGACCCGCGCCGCCAGCTCCTCGCCGCGCGCCGCCAGCTGGCGCTGCCGGTAGGTGGGCCGCGCCGGGCGCGTGGGCCGTCCCCGCCGTTCCCTGCGATCCTGCCGTGCCTCGCGGGCACCCTCCCGCGCCCGCAGCGCCACCGCCGCGACATCCAGGTGATCGTCGCCACAGAACTGCACATATTCGCTGTACGTCCCCCGGTAGTCCCGGATGCCGTCTTCGCCGATCTCCACGATCCGGTTGGCCAGCCGCTCCACGAACCAGCGGTCGTGCGACACGAAGACGAGCGTGCCGGGGTAGTCCCGCAACCCCTTCACCAGCGCGTCGATCGACTCGAGGTCGAGGTGGTTGGTCGGCTCGTCGAGGACGAGGACGTTGGGTTCGCGGATCATCAGGCTGCAGAGCACCAGCCGGGCCGACTCGCCGCCGGAGAGCGCCTCCAGCCGCTTCTCGGCGTCGTCTCCGCTGAAGAGCACCATGCCCAACTTGCCGCGCGCGAAGCCGAGACCCTTCCCCGCGCAGAACTCCTCGATCCAGGCCTCGGCGGTGCGCCTGGGCGTGCGCAGATGATCGCCCGGGTCCTGCGCGAAGTACCCCGGATGCGCCTCGTACCCCCACGCGACGGTGCCGGCGTCGGGCTCCAGCTCGCCCATCATCACCTTCAGCAGCGTCGACTTGCCGATCCCGTTCGGGCCGACTATGGCAAGCCGATCGCCGCGCCCGACCCTCAGGTCGACCTCGTGCAGCACCCGGTTGTCCCCGAACGACTTCGAGACCCCGCGCGCCCGCACCACCTCCTGCCCGCTCGGCCGCCGCTGCCCGAAGCGGAAGGTCGGATACCGGCGGGAACTCCGCGGCAGCTCCTCGAGCCCCTCGGCCTTCTTCTCGATCATGCGGACCCGGCTCTGCGCCTGCCGCGCCTTCGACGCCTTCGCCCGGAACCGGTCCACGAACCTGCGGTGGTGCGCGATCTCGCGCTCCCGCTGCGCAATCTCCTTCTCCCGCCGCTCCCGCTCGGCCGCCTTCTGGCCGAGGAAGCGGGTGTAGTTGCCGGGGTATGCGATCACCCTCTCGTAGTCGATGTCGAGGATGTGCGTGGCGATGTTGTCGAGAAAGCGGTGGTCGTGGCTGATGACGACCGCCGGGCCGCGAAAGTCGCGCAGGAACTTCTCCAGCCACCGGATCGAGAGGATGTCGAGGTGGTTGGTGGGCTCGTCGAGGAGCAGAGCGTCCGGAGCGCTCGCCAGCACCTGCGCCAGCAGCACCCGCAGCCGGAACCCGCCCGACAGCGTCGACAGCGGCTGCCGGTGCACCTTCGCGGGCAGGCCGAGGCCCTCGAGGATCGCCGCCGCGCGCGAGTCGGCCGTGTAGCCGTCGTGGCGTTGCACGATCTCCTCGAGCTCCGAGAAGCGCGCCGCGTCGAAGTGGTCGTCCGAGCGGGCCAGGACCTCGTTGAGGTCGGTGGTGGCGCGCCAGAGCTCCTCGTTGCCCATCAGCGTGACGTCGAGGATCTCCTGGTCCTCATAGAGGAATTGATCCTGACGGAGGACGCCCAGCCGGACGCGGCCCGGAACCGACACCGATCCCGCACTCGATTCAAGGTCGCCTGCGAGGATGTTCAGCAGCGTCGTCTTGCCCGACCCGTTGGCGCCCACCAGCCCGTAGCGCTCCCCCGGGCTGAGGACGAAGGTGGCGTCGTGGAAGAGCGTCCGGTCGCCGAACGATTTTTCGAGCCCGCTGACGGAGATCATGGCCCGAAAGCTCGCCCGGCGCCCGTTTGTCCGCCACTTTGGGCCGAAAATGGCGGACAAACCCGGCGGGAACGCCGGTCAATCGTCCGGCTGCGCCGTCATCCGCCCCTTGATGAACGCCACGTCTTCGCTCACCCGCGCGAGCTGGACTTCCAAGCCACCCCGTCGCCCACCCGCGCGAGAAGCTCCTCGGCCGTGTCGCAGTCGATCACCGCATTTGCGAGCGCGTCGATCCGGTCCTGATCCAAGAGTCGGCCTGGAGCCCCGAACAACTCGTTAACGGTATCAGCCCCGAATTTCCTGTCGACCAACTGCCGCAAGAGCGTCACTCGACCTTCTTTGATGCCCTTCTCTTCCCCGTCCTCGTACCAGTACGGGGACATGATTCGGGCGGCAATGTAATGTTTATTTTACATAATGTAGTGTTAACATTACATCGTGCGATTCGGCGGACGGAAAACGTTCCAGCTGAAACGTCCCTCGCGCTTTTCCTACCCCGCGTCGCGCCGCCCCTGCGGACCCGCTCCCCAGCTGCCCTCCCGGTGGAACCGCGCGACCGCGCCCCGACGCGCCGCCTCGCCCCGGGCATAGTGGGCCGGCATCCGCTCCGACTTCCACCTCCCCGCCACCATCAGCGCCGCCAGCCCCACACCGGCCGCCGTCAGGTCCTGCGCCATCCCCACCCTGGGCGAGTGGCCGCTGAACCCCGGGCCGAGCCCCGCCGCCCGGGTCATCGCGGCGATCCGGTTCGAGATCGAGCGGCCTGACCGGAGGCCGAAGACGCGGCGTTCGGGGTGCGGGCTCGGCGGGCGGATCCGGCGCAGCGCCCCGGTGGCGGTCAGTCCGACGTACTGCACCGCCGACGCGTTGCTGGTCTTCGAGCGGCGGATCGTGATCAGCGACGAGCCGTCGGGGCAGAACTCGACGTCGCCCCAGCGCAGCTCCGCGGCCTCGCCCCGCCGCAGCAGCGCGTCGCGCATCACCGAGGCGATTGCGATGTCGATGTCGCCCCGGCGGCGTGCACCCACGACCGTTTCCCGGCGGCCGGTCTGCCCGATCCGCCTCCGGTGGGCGGTCGCGATGATCTTCTCCAGGCACCTGCCGGTCAGCCCCCTGGCCTGCCGCGGCTCGCCCCGTCCCTGCTCCGCCGCCTTGTTCCTCAGTCCCGCCAGCGTCAGCTTCACCCCCTCCGAAATCGTCGGGGTCGGCACGCCGGCGGCGCGGTGGTAGTGGCTGATCGCCTTGCGGTCCAGCGACAGGGTGGACTGGGAGAGCCCCTGGCCCGCGCGGTCGGTCAGGTAGGCCGCCACGGTCATGGGGTCGGCCGGGAGCGACTGCAGGCCCTCCGAATCCGCCCATGACTGAAAGCGTTTCCAGGCCCCGAAGTAGACGCGGCGGGTCTCCGGGCGGCGGCTTTCCTCGACGGCGGCGAGGATCGCGTCCAGGTAGCGCGAACGGAGGTCGGACAGGGGCCGGGCGGGGGCGATTGCGCGTCGTGTCATGGGTCCGGCTACCGCGCGGGCGCCCTGCGGGTTCCCGGTTCCACGGGGGTTCCAGGTTCCCTTCCTGAGCCGGGCGGCGGGGCTCAGGCTGTCACTGGTCGTCGCGGCGGGCAAGCGTGTTTCCTCGTTGTGGCGCGTCGGCGTCGACCCCGCCAAATGTTTCGGAGAGCGTCACTTGTCTTCCGAGCCGGGGACGGTAACGGTAGAGAACATGGGGCTCAGCGGCGTGACTGTCCAGCTCACCGGCGTCTCCAGCGCCAGCGCAGTCACCGACGACAACGGCCAGTACGCCTTCACCGGACTCCGGATGGGCAACTACTCGGTCGAGATCTCGGGCTTCGACACTGACGAGGTCGGGTTCTCCGCCACCGCCGCCGCGGTTACGGTCGGCGTGGGCGAGTCCAAGATCGTCAGCTTCGACGGCACCTACCTCCGCACCGCCGGCATCATGGGCCGGGTGAGCGTGGAGGGCGAGGGCCTCGAGGGCGTCACGGTCAGCCTCAGCGGCGGCCCCGACGCGACCGACATGACCACCATGACGGACGCCGCGGGCCAGTACAGCTTCGCGAAGCTGCGCGCCGGCGACTACGCGGTCGGCATTTCGGGCTACGACACCGACGACTTCGAGTTCGAGGTGACCTCGCAGAACGTGACGGTCGCGCTCGGCGAGACCGCGAACGTTCCCTTTGAGGGCGTGCTGCTTCGCACCTCGGGGGTCAGCGGCCGGGTGAGCGTCGAGGGCATCGGCCTGGCGGACGTGATGGTCACGCTGTCGATGGCCGACGCCGAAGACATGACGGCCATGACCGACGCGGGCGGTCTCTACGCCTTCTCGGGCCTGGCGGCCGGCGACTACACGGTCGCGGTCGCGCTCTCCGACGAGCAGATGGCCGCCTACGTCTTCGAGTCGACCAGCATGGACGTCACGGTCGGCGACGACGAGACGCAGATCGTCAACTTCGAGGGCACGCACGCCACGACGGCGAGCGTCACCGTACGCCTGTTCGTTGACGAGGCCATGAAGAACGACATGCACGACGAAGGCGAGATGATGTTCCCGACGGCTGAAATGCTGGCGGCGGTAGCTCAGCTCGGACTGCCCCTGGCGCTGCCGATCACCCTGCAGGGCCCGGGGGTCAACGACCCGCCGATGCCCGGCATGGCCATGGCGGACGGCAGTGTCGTGTTCTCGGACCTCAAGGCAGGCGACTATCGGGTACTGATCACCGACATCCCGGCCGACGTGCTGGCCGCGCTGCCGCCTGCAATCGGTCACGTCCTGCGGGACTACGCCTACGGCGGACCTGCCACCGGCTATCCGATCACACTGGGTGTGGGCGAGGCGGCGATGCAGCACGCGCCGGTCGACATCACGCACACGACGGTCAACGTCGCGGTCACGCTCCGGGGCGAGTTGGATGGCGTAGTCGGCCGCAGCATGATGGGCGTACCCGGCGCCACCGTCACGCTCTTCGCGGACGAGGATGGCGAGAACAAGGTTGGCGAGGACACGACCAAGGCCGACGAAGCGACCGGCCACGCCTACACGTCGATCCGCTTCGCTCGCGCAGGCACGACCGGCAACACGGTCCACATGTCGGTCTCCCCGCCGGAGGAATACTGGCTGGATCCGACCGCCGGCATGCAGGAGGTGACGTGGAATCCGATGTCGCCGATGCACCCGATGCCGGGAGCGATGCCGGCGGCGGTGCTCAACGACGCCAACATCCTCAACCTGAACGTCGACGTGAGCGTCGCTGGCGCCACGATCACCACCGACTACGGCGGCGGCGATGCGCTCGCCGGTTGGATCATCGGCGTCATGCAGGGCACCGACCCGACCGCCCTGGAGGCGGTCGAAGGCGACGACGTGCCGGCGATGCTGGGCGAGGACGGAATGGCGGCCTTCACGAGGGAACTGACGCCTGCCGACCTGCCTGCGACCTACCACTTCGGGGTCGCTCCGGACCAGCCCGACGCACTGGACGGCGGCGAGAAGTACGAAGGGACGACGTCTACCGTCACCCACACCGGACTCACGCTGGCCGGCACGATGGAAGCCGACATGATCGAGGTGGATTACATGACCCAGTCACTCGTGGTCGGCGTGCACCACGAGCGCGACCAGGTCATGGGCTACACCGGCAACGTCCTCGACGGCGACGCGAGAGACGATGGAATGGTCAGCCTCGCGGTCCGTTACATCGACGACAACGGACGCTCCCGTTCGTTCACGAAGGCCGATTGGGATGCGGCCAAGAACACGAGCACCGAGGACGGCGTGACGACCTTCAAGGGTCTGCCTGCCGATGCGGACGTGATCGTCCAGGCCTCGGTCGACGCCGACGCGGGCGTCATGCTTCTCGATCCCGACGAGCTCGCGGCGTACACTGCCACGGAAGCCAATGGCATCACCGGCGGCCACTTCGGTGCGCACGGCGGCTACAGCCACACCGTGTCGCTCTGCCCGCTGATGGCCACCAATCCGCAGGATTTCGACGAGTGCTCCGCGTTCGCGTACGTGGAAACGCACACCGTGAGCGGTCTGGTGTGGCGGAAGAGCGTCGCAAGGAGCGGCGACGACTTCAACGAGAAGGATCCCGACTTCTCCGACGAAGTGAGCATCAGCCTGACGCCGGTCGAGGGCAAGAACCTCGCGGGTATGGACCAGGAATTCGACGCCCTGGCGAAGCCTTCGAAGTCGGGTGCGACGGATGACCACGCCTTCGAGTTCGCGAATATCGCCGCGGGTGCCTACAAGCTCAACGTTCCGGCCGGATGGCGGGCGCGGATGGGCCCCAAGGATGCCACGGACATGCTCGGCAACGCCCTGAACCCGCTGGCTAGCGATGTCGCAATCGACGTCACGCCGGCGACGCAGACCGTCTACGGCTTCGTCACGGGCGCAGACGGCTTTGGAGTCGACAGCGTGGAAGTGACCGTCAACAACGTGACAGCCATGACCGACGCGCTCGGCCGGTACATCGCCGAGGGCGTGGCGGGCGTAAGAGGCAAGGTCTTCGTCAGCACCTCCAGGGAAGGCTATCAGAGCGCCGCCAAGCCGGACTCGACCAGCATCACCTTCGCCATGAACAACCTGGTGCCGCACGACATCGAGCTTCAGGGCGTGACCAAGACCGCCACGGTCAGCGGCACGGTCACGGCTTCCGGCACCAACGAGGGAGTTGGGGGCGTGAGGATCCGGGTGGACGGTGGCGATCCAGAGAACGCTGGCAAGAATGGGCTCCTGACGGGCGACGACGGCAGCTTCACGGCGATCATCATGGCCAAGGACCTGGGTATGACGTCCAACCTGTCCGCTTCGAAGGCCGGCATGAGCTTCACGCCCGAGTCGTACCCGGTTGCGGCCCACTCCGGGGCGACCACTTCGGGCGTCGCCTTCACCGGCTATCTCCACGCCACAATCTCGGGCAGGGTGGTCAGGCCGGGTGGCGGACCCATGATGGGTGTCGCTGTCTCCGCGACGCCGGCAGGCGGCACCGCGGCCGAGGATGCCGACACCACCGGTGTGACGGGCACCTTCACGCTCAGCGTGCCGTTCGGCAACTACACGGTCGCGGCCACGGCGGATGACCACACGTTCGGGTATCCGAACAACGTCCAGACGGTCAACGTCGGTCCGGGCCAGAGCGTGAGCTACGGCGACATCCAGGGTATGTCACCTGGCGCCAGGAACCTCGTCGCGACGCGGCAACGCGCGGATGACGACGACACCACCGAGGACATCGACGAGTCCGAACGGTTCACCGGCACGATCAACGTGGGCTTCACCGACAGCTCCGAGGATGTGCCGGATGGGTACAACGACGCCACGTACCAGATCCAGACCAATATCACTGGTATGGACGCTGACTGGACAGACGTTGCTGGAACCCAGGTAACCACTGAGGGCGGCGAGAACATCCCGGGCAGCTTCACCATCCCGTCCCCGAGCGATGACGACTTCATGGTCCGGGTGAACACCGAGGCGGAACACGGTACCAACACCACGGACAATCCGAACATCGAGATCGAGGGCACTCCGGTAACGGTTGCCGGAATCGATCCGACGGCCAGCAACGTCATTGCGAGGCGTCAGGCCACAGCGACCGACACCGTGGCAGCCGCGGACGGCGGCTTCCTCTACGCCAGCTGGGACGCCGACTCGGATGACAACTCGCAGTTCCGGGTCGTCATCGAAATGGCGGTGGAGTCTCTGGGTGGATCGACCGTGACGCTCGTCGCCGGCGGTGGGACTTTCGTACCCGCCGGTGCCGGCTTTATGCGGTCGTGGAGCCTGGAGGTCACTGATGCCTTCACCGGGACCTGGACCGTTGTGGGCAGCACGCAGACGGTCGCCGTCACCGATGACGACCTCAACGGGGCACTCATGGTGCGCGTCGACGCGCGACAGGACGGCGTTGACGAGGGCGAGGACGGCTCGACCGACACCTGGACCGAGGATCGCCAGGGCACTGCGGTAGCCGTCGCTGCGAAGGAATCCTGATCACCCTTCAACACCATCAGCCGGGCGCACAGCCTGACTGATGGTCGCAGGTGAGCGCACCCCCCGTCCGGGAGACCGGGCGGGGGGTGACGCTCATTGCGGCAACTCCTGCTTCCAATCGGATCCGCGAATGCGTGGAATGAGCCCCCCGGTCGCCCGGGTCGCCCTGGCCCTGGCCGTCGTCGTCTGGATCGCCTCCTGCGACAGCCCGCAGTACCCCGAGCTGTGCGGGTCGATCCCGGAGCAGACGATTCCTGTGGGCGAAACGGTCACCGTTGACGCCTGCTTCGACGACCCCGACGGGGACATGCTCGCCTTCGAGGTCTTCACCTCCGATCCCGTGGTCGCGGCCGCGACGGCGACGGGCAGCACGGTCACCGTCACGGCGCTCTCGCCGGGCGTGGCGCTGATCACGATCGTGGCCACCGATCCGACCGGGCTGAAGGCGCAGCAGAGCTTCCGCGTCGTCGTCCCGAACCGGCCCCCCGAGGCCGTGGGCACGATCGACGACCGCGAGCTCATGGTGGGCGAGGTGGCCGTCATCGATGTGGCCGGGCACTTCAGCGAGCCCGACGGGCAGCCGCTCGCCTACTCGGCGGCGCCTTCGGATTCGAGCCGCGTCGCGGTCTCGGTCGAGGGCGCGGTGGTGACCGTGGTGGCGCTGGCCAAGGGCACGGTGACGGTGACGGTCACCGCGACAGACCCCGGAGGCCTCACCGCCACGCAGACGTTCCAGTTGACTGTTCCGAACCGCCCGCCGGTGCCGGTCGACTCGATCGCGGCCCGCGAGATCATGGTGGGCCGGGCCGACACCCTCGACCTGTTGCCGTTCTTCAGCGACCCGGACGATGATCCGCTGACCTACGTGGCCGCCGTCTCCGACAGCGCGGTGGCCGCGGCGAGCGTGACCGGAAGCACCCTCACGGTCGCCGGCCTCGCCAAGGGCGAAGCGACGGTCACGGTCACCGCCACCGACGACGAGGGGCTGACGGCCGCGCAGCGCTTCCAGGTCACCGTGCCCAACCGTCCGCCGATGGCGACCGACACGATCCCGGCCCGGACGCTCTTCCGCGGCGAGGCCGACACGCTCGATCTGTCACGCCATTTCAACGATCCCGACGGCGACCCGCTCACCTGGCGCGCCCAGGCGTCGGACAGCACCGTGGTCGCCCTCGCACTCTCCCGGGCGAACGGCACGCTGACCGTCACGGCGCTCTCCCAGGGCGAGGCGGTGGTCACCGTCATCGGCACCGACACCGAGGGCCTGACCGCACGCCAGAGCTTCGCGGTCACGGTCCCCAACCGGAGCCCGGCGGCGGCCGACACCATACCCGACCTGACGCTGCACAAGCGCGAGACGGCGCGGCTGGACCTCATCCCGTACTTCACCGATCCCGACGGCGACACTCTTTCATATGAGATCGAGTCGACCGATACCCTTGTTGCCACAGCTATTGTGACAATTGACACGATTCTTGTGCGGGCGCGAGAGAAGGGTCAGGCCGTCCTGACGGTCACCGCCTCCGACCCGGGCGGCCTCTCCGCGCGGGAGGCCTTCACGGTGACCGTGCTCAACCGGGCGCCCGCCATTGCCGACTCGATCCCCGACCAGACCATCTTCCGGCTGCAACCCCACACCCTGGACCTCGCCGTCCACTTCAGCGACCCCGACGGTGACGCGCTCACCTACTCGGCCGTGTCGTCCAACCGCAGGTTCGTGCGCGCCCGGGTCAGCGGCAGCAGCCTCACCCTGACCGCGGTGCGCAAGGGCGCGGCCGAGGTGACCGTCACGGCCACGGACTCCGACAGCCTGGCCGTCGAGCAGACCTTCGCCGTCACCGTGGGCAACCGCGCGCCGGTGGCGGTCGGCACCTTTCCCGACCTCGAACTCGGCCGCGGCGAGCGGCTCACCCTCCCCCTCGACCCCTACTTCCGCGACTCGGACCGCGACGCCCTCGAGTACGGGGCGAGCACCTCCGAGCCCGGCGTCGCCACGGCCGACGTGCGCGGCGACCTGGTCACCCTCGCGGCCGTGGCGGAAGGCCAGACCACCCTGACGCTCACGGCTACCGACCCCGACGGCCTCATGGCCACCCAGACATCCCGCATCGTCGTCGTCGGCCAGGACGACTCACCCGCGGCGGTCGACCAGATCCCCGACCAGACCATCGCCGAAGGCAGCACCCGCAGGCTTGGCGTCGCGGGCCATTTCCAGGACCCCAACGGCGATCCCCTCACCTACGGCGCGTCCACCGGCGACCCGGACATCGCCACGGCATCCGCAGCGGGCGCGAGCGTGACGATCACGGGCGTGTCGACCGGCCGGACCACACTCACCGTCACGGCGACCGATCCCGACGACAACTCCGCCACCCTGAGCGCGCTGGTCACGGTCGTGGCCCCCCGGCAGGGACCGGTCGCGGCGGCCCCGATCCCCGACCAGAGCGTCGAGGTCGGCCAGGCCAGAGACATCCCGGTGGCCGGCCACTTCCAGGACCCCGATGGCAGCAGCCTGTCCTTCGCCGCCTCGTCGTCGAACCCGGCGATCCTCACGGCCTCGGCGTCGGGGAGCGACGTTACGCTGACGGGCGTGGCCGTGGGGCGCGCCGCCGTGACCGTCACGGCCACCGATTCCGACGGCCTCTCGATCTCTCAGTCGTTCTCGGCCACGGTCGAGCCCGCGGGCCGGGCCCCGGTCACCGTGGGCACCCTGGACGGGGTATACATCGAGGCGGGTGAGGCCGACATCTTCGACGTCGCGCCCTACTTCCGCGACCCCGACGGCGACGACCTGAGCTACGCCGCGGGCACATCGGACCCCACCGTCGCCACCGCTTCCGCATCGGGCAGCATCATCACCGTGCGGGGCGTAGCGACCGGAAACACCACCCTGACCATCACGGCCACCGACCCCGGCGGCCTCTCGGCGTCCCGGTCCGCCGAGGTGGAGGTCAAGGCAACCCCGAGCGCACCCGAGGCCGTGGGCACGGTCCCGAACGACAGCACCCTGGACGGCGAAGAGATCGAGATCGACATGGCGCCGTACTTCACCCATCCCGACGGGCTCGCCCTGAGCTACACGGCGGGCACGTCGAGCACGGCCATCGCGACGGTGGCCATGAGCGGCGCCATCCTCGAGGTGGAGGCACAGGGCCCGGGCACGGCCACGATCACCGTCATCGCCTCCGACCCCAACGGCCGCACGGCCACGCAGCAGTTCACCGTCGAGGTCACCAGAAACGACCCCGGCTTCGAGATCCTGCTCGCCTTCGGTTCGAACGTGAGCGCCACCCTCGCATCGGCTGTCCGGAGCGCGGCGGCGACGTGGAAGGCGGTCCTGTCGGCCACCGAGTTCCCGGATGTCACGGCCAATCGGTCCTACTTCTGCAGGCTCAGGGGATCGACCTTCAATGCGTACCTGGGGTACCTGGACGACCTGGCGGTCGCTGTCGGAAGCGGCGTCATTGACGGACCCAGCGGTATCCTGGCCACGACTACCGTATGCGTGACCCGCGCTCCAGGTGGCGACCCCGCCCTGGGTATCATTCTGTTCGACAACGCCGATGTCGGCAGACTGAGCGCGTCGGGCCGTCTGACCGAGACGGCACTCCACGAGATTGCCCATGTCCTCGGCATAGGTACGAGCCTTGACTGGTACCGCTCGCTCGTGAATCCATCGATTATCGACCTTGACGCCGACTCGCACTTCCCTGGATCTCTGGCCGTCGCCGCCTTCAACGCCGCCGGCGGAACCGGGTACACCGGCGGCAAGGTGCCGACGGAAAGCGGGGGCGACGACGCTCACTGGCGGGAATCGGTCATGGGTGCCGAGCTCATGACGCCAAGGACCACGCCCGGTGTGCCCGAGCCCCTGAGCGCGATCACCCTCCAGGCGCTGGCCGATCTGGGATACCGGGTCAACCCCGGTTTCGCCGAGGCGTACTCGCTGCCCTCGCCGGACATCGCGGGCGAAATCATCGAAGACGCCGAGGTGTTCGACCTGAGCCACGACGTCTACCGGGGCCCCGTCATGGAGATCGATGCCGAGGGGAACGTCATGCGGGTCGTGCCGGGTGTGGACGGCGCACTGCCCCCACCGCCGCTCCGTCCCGGCGAGGCCGCCGCGCGGGCGGACTCGGTGATCCGGGTCACCATCGACAGCCGCCGGAACCTTTCTCGCGACCCGGGTTCTTCCTAGGTTAGCAAACAAATGGCTATACCACCGCAATAGAGGCGGCGATTCATGAATCCGACCAAGCTTGGCGCACCTGTCCGTTTCCTTCTCGCCGCCGCGATGGCTTGCGGCAGTATGCTTGCACCCGCTGACGCACACGCACAGCGTCCCACGGTGACGATCGAGGAAGAGGCGACCGGCCCGGCTGACGTCCCCCACGAGAGCTTCGAAATCACCATCACGTTCTCGGCACCCGTCGACGACTTCACGTTCTCCGACATCAGGATCACCAATGGGACCGGCTCCAACTTTGTCGGCGGGACCAGACAAGTGAGCGTCTTCACCTTCGACCTGGAAACCCGCGAGGACTACGAAGGCTCGGTACGCATCCTGGTGCCCAGCGGCGCGGGCGTGGGGACCGGCGGTAATAGCGTCTCGAAGTCGTACACCTTCCGGGTGGACACCAGGGCTCCAAGTGCCACCAGGGCCAAAGTCAACCGCAACAAGCTCGTGATCGAATGGAACGAGGACCTCGACGAGACCATCATCCCGGACGAGGACCTATTCAGGGTGGATGTGATCGACATCGACAACGACATCGAACGCGCACAGATCGACCTGGTCGTGGTCGACAAGGATTCGGTGACCCTCACGCTGGCGAAGACCGTTAGCCACGACGACATCATCGAACTCTTCTACCAGAACGACGATGTGACCGCCGTCCGGGACACGGTCGGCAACATCGGCGAGGAGTTCGGCGTCGATGTCCGGGTCACAAACAATACCGCACCCGGGGCCGGGTCGCCCGATGCACCGACAGACCTCGAGGCGACGGTCATCAGCGGCTCGGTGATCGAACTGGACTGGGTTGCGCCCGAGGATCCGGGCGACGAGCCGATCACCGGCTATCACATCGAGATTTCGCAGGACGGCGGCGCGTGGCGGAGCGAGGTGGCGAACACCGGGGACACCGTGACCGCCTATCGGGACACGGGCCTCACCGTGGGCGTCACCTATTCCTACCGCGTCTCGGCGATCAACGAGATCGGCGAGGGACCGGCTTCCAACGTCGCCAGCGGTGCGACCCAGGGGCGCGTCCCCAACCCGCCCACCGCGCTGACCGCGACGACCAGGGGCACGTCCAGCATCCGCCTGGATTGGCAGGCTGGCGCGTCCGGGACGGCGGGGCCGATCAGCGGCTACCTGATCGAGATGAGGACCTCCACGACCGGCCAGTGGACGGTGCTCGTGGACAATACCCGATCCCGATCCACCTTCTACAACCACACGGGCATCCCCGCCGGCTCCACCCGCTACTACCGCGTCTCGGCGATCAACAGCGCGGGGGAGGGCAGTCCGTCGAACGTCGCCAGCGCGACCACCGAGGGCAGCGCACCGGACGCACCGAGGAACCTGAGGGTGCAACCGAGCGGCTTCGGGCAGAACATCGGCCTCCTGCTGTCCTGGACAGCGCCGGCCAACGACGGCGGGAGCTCCGTGACCGGGTACAGGATCCAGGTGTCGACCAACCGGTTTTCGGGATTCACCGATGTCGTTGCGAACACCCGCAACGCGGTCACGAACTACACGCACAGCCCTCTGCCTCCCGGAACCACGCGCTTCTACCGTGTCGCCGCGATCAACCGCCTGGGCACGAGCCCGTTCTCCGACGTGGCAAGCGGCATGACCCGGGCCACCCAGCCCAGCGCGCCGGTCGCAGTGAACGCGAGAGCGAACGGGCCGCGCAGCATCACCATCTCCTGGCGCGCGCCGCTCAGCGACGGCGGAGCCGACATCACCGGCTACCGGATCTTCCGTCAGGGTCCGCGCGACAGCGGCTTCATTCTACAGGGCACCACGGAGGCGCCGACCACGACCTTCACCGACACTCGCGCCCTCCTGCCGGCCACCAGCTACAGCTACCAGGTGACGGCGGTCAACTCCGCGGGAGAGGGCCCCCGGTCGGTCACGGCGAGCACCACCACGACCGCCGACGTTCCCGGCTCGCCCACCAATCTCACGGCCCGGCCCCGCGGCACATCCCGGATCGACCTCGCCTGGATCCCGCCGACCAACGACCGCGGCGCGGCGGTGATCGGCTACCGCATCGAGCAGTCGAACGACGGCAGGCGCTGGAGGATCCTCCGCTCCAACACGAACTCGACCTCGACGCGCTTCACGCACGAGAACCTGCAGCCCGCGACCACGCGCTACTACCGCGTCTCGGCGATCAACTCGCAGGGGGTCGGGGCCGCATCGAACGTCGCGCGCGCGACCACCCTGGCGACCGTGCCCGGCCCGCCGCGCAACCTGGCCGCCGAGGCCGACGGCACTTCGCGGATCGACCTCAACTGGGACGAACCCGCCACGGACGGCGGCGCCGAGATCGAGGGCTACCGCATCGAGGTCTCGGACGACCGGGGCGCGACCTGGCACCAGCTCGTGCCCAACACGCGCAACACGAATACCAGCTACACGCACACCGGCCTCGCGCCCGCCACCACGCGCCACTACCGCGTCGCGGCGATCAACCGGATCGGCCCCGGCCACCGGTCGCGGGTGACCAGCGCGACGACCGACGCCACCGTGCCCGACGCGCCCACCGGGCTGACGGCCGAGGCGACCTCGCCCACGCAGATCGACCTGGCCTGGGCCGCGCCCGAATACGACGGCGGCGCGGCGATCAGCGGCTACCGCATCGAGGTTTCGGAGACGGGCGCGGCGTGGACCGATCTGGTGGCCAACACCAACGTCACCAACACGTCGTACGCGCACACGGGACTGATCCCCGGGTCCAGGCGCTTCTACCGCGTCTCGGCGATCAACGTGGCGGGCACGGGCGAGCCGTCAGGGGTGGCTTCGGCTGCCACGGACGACCCGGTCGAGCGCGCGGGCAGGCTCAACACCAGGGTCCTGCCGCATGTGGCGGCGGCCATGACCTCCAGCACGGTCGGCGCGATCGCGGACCGGATCGACGCCGTGGCGAACGGGCGGGGATTCGAGCGCAGCATGGAGATGGGCGGCCTGAACTCGATGGCCGCAAGCTTCCGGTCCCGCGGTGCGGCGATGGGGCCGGGCCGGCGCGGCCGCTCTGGCGCAGCCATCCTCTTCAGCGGCTCGTCGTTCCAGATGCCGTTTGGCGCGAGCGGCGCACCGCAGATCTCCCCCGGCCTCAGCCAGGTGGCGGCCTGGGGCGCGGGCGAGTACCACAGCCTGGGCGAGCCCGGCTCGAGCACGCTGGAGTGGGACGGGAACCTGATGAGCGCCCACGTCGGCGCAGACACGCGGGTCACGCCGGACATCCTGGCGGGCGTCGCGGCCTCGTATTCCCTGGGCACCTTCGACTTCACGGACAGGACCGGCGCATCCCCGGTGACCGGCACCTACGGCACCGCGATGTCCAGCGTGAACCCCTACCTGGCCTGGTTCGCCGACGAGCGCGGAAGCGCTGTGTGGGCGACGGGCGGCTTCGGCTGGGGCGACATCGAGGTCGAGGACGAGCGCGAGGCGCTTCGGACCAGTCCCGCCCGCATGATGACCGGCGCGGCGGGCGGCAGCTACCAGCTGCTCGCGACCGGCATCGGCGGCGTGCGCCTCAAGGCCGAGGGCTGGGCCGGCCGCACGATGGTCGACGGCGGTGAGCGGATCGACTCGGTCACCCTCGACATGCAGCGCGGCAGGCTCGCGCTCGAGTGGACCGAGGGCTACCGCAGTCCCGGCGGCAGCGAGGTCAGCCTCGTGCTCGAAGGCGGCATGCGGTACGACAACGGCGACGGCGCAAACGGCGTCGGCGCGGAAGTCGGCGGCGGTCTCCGCTACCGGAACCCTGATCTCGGCCTCACCGCCGAAGGCCGCGGCAGAATGCTGGTCTCCGGCAGCAATGGCTACGAGGAGTGGGGCGTCGGCGGCATGATCCAGTTCGACCCCGCGACCCGCGGGCAGGGACTCTCGATTCGGCTGGCGCCCTCGTACGGCGACGCCGCGAGCGGCCTGAACGAGCTCTGGGACCGCGGCGTGTCCGATGCGGTCCACGGCCGCGACCTGACCGCCGGCGCGAACGTGGACGGGGAGCTGGCCTACGGCTTCCCCGGATTCCAGGGCCGGCCCTACACCGGCTTCCGGCTCACGGAGACCGGCGCGCGCGCCTTCAGCAGCGGCCTGCGCTACAACGTGCGCGGGGGACTCGGCCTGCGCATCGAGGGAACGCGCCGCGAGAGCGCGCTCGGCGCGGCCGAGCACACGGTGGGGATCCGGGGGAGGTTGCGGTTGCGGTAGGGGCGACTCCGGGCGCGTCCGGTGGTCCGCCGGACGCGACGGCCCCCGCCGGGGTTCACCGGTATTCCGGCTTGTAGAGGAGCTTGACGGAAAAGACGCTGGCGGCATCGTCACCGCACCGCATGAGCGCATCCCACGCGATGTGCGTTTCCTCGGAGTCCTCGCTGGGATAGCGAATCCAACCGGCCAGCGTGCACTTGCCCAGCTCCGGCAGGACCAAACTGATAACCCGGCTCGTCGGCATCTCGAAGGGCGTCTGTACTCCCTCGGCCTCGGTCATGTACCAGCAAGCGACCTCGCCCTCCGGCAACCAATCCAGCCCGCAAGGGTCGGGATCCGTCTCCCAAATCGTGTACGTTGCCAGAATCCGATCCGTCGTGGAGGTGTGCTCGTACTCCACTCGCATGAGGGTGGTGTCCGTTTCGACGGTATCCGCCATCATGGCGGCCTCGGTGGGCATCATGGCGGCTTCGATGGGGACGGCGACGCCCTCCCATCGCATGACCCTCGGTTCGGGTGGATGTGTGGCTTCACAGGCCACCAGTCCGAGGGCGAGGACGAGAGCAACTTTTCTCCATTGGAGTACTCCGCTCATGGAGGTGGTCATGGGGTGAGCCTTTCGTTTGGATGAAAGTGAACAGTTCCACGCTTTCAACAGTATTGCACGTTTGTATCTATGGAAAGTCATACGATACTGTATACTGAAAATCATACGTCACGAGCGCTGACCCATGGTAAAAGAGCGGAGCGACCGGAGCGGGGGTGGGGGCTTGTGCTGTCGGGGAGCTCCTGACGGCTCAGGAGGGGCTCGTGCTGTCGGCGCCGCCCGATGGTCCCGCGGGAATCGACCGGGACACGAGGATGTTCGGATGGGACAGGAAATGGTAATGTCCTGATTACATAGTGTAATGTAAACATTACAGTTTCGAGCCTTCAGCCGTTGAGACTCAATCAGTCCCATCCAGCCATGGCCCTGCCCGCGGCTCGGTTTCACCCTATAAGTGCATCGAGAACCCCCAGCCTGAACCCAACGATTGAAGTTGTGTAGATATGCTTTCAGAGACATATTGAGTGAGCTGGACGGTCGAGATCACTGAGGAGTTCGTAGCGGAATTCGACGCGTTGCGGGACGAGGTGCAGGACGCGATTCTGGCCGCTTCCCGGGTCCTGCAGCAGTTCGGGCCGCATCTCGGACGACCCAGAGTGGATACGCTCAATGGATCGAACTACGCAAACATGAAGGAACTGAGATTGGATGTAGCCGACGGGAAGTGGCGGGTTGCGTTCGCCTTCGACCCACAGCGCAGCGCAGTACTTCTCGTCGCAGGCAACAAATCAAGCGTTGGTTCGAAAGCGTTTTTACCGCGCACTCATCCGCAAGGCCGACGAGCGATTCAAGCGGCACTTGGCCCGGCTCATGGACGAAGGGGAATCATGATGGCACAGAACGTCGACGACGTGATTGCGGGGCTCGATCCTGAGCGGCGCAGGAAAGTCGAAGAGCGCGCCGCGGAACTTATCGCGGAGGAGATGACGCTGCGGGAACTCCGGAAGGCGCGGCACCTTACACAAGTCAGCTTGGCGCACGAACTTGGTATCGGTCAGGAAGGCGTCTCCCGCCTGGAACAGCGTAGCGATCTCCTTCTGTCGACGCTTCGCAGGACCGTCGAAGCAATGGGAGGCAGCCTCTCGTTGGTAGCGAGGTTCCCCGACCGTCCCCCGGTCGAATTGGCGGGCATTGCCGAGCAAGGCTGAAAAGCCTCCTCACCTGACCCTCGCGCCCTTCCAAATTCTTACACCCCTGGCCTTGTCGCGGTGCACGTTTCTTCTATCTTATAAACAAATGTTTATTCCATGACGCGAACGGGCCTCACCGGCGGTACAGCGGGCCTGCAAACTCCGACAAGGACACTTCGGCATGCACCGAGCCAGAGGCTTCGCGGCCGCCGCCGCTCTGTTTGCGATCTCACTCACCGGCTGCGAAGAACTCGAAGGCGTCTTCGGCACCATCGGCGGCCAGGTCTCGATCGAGGGAACGGGCATCGGCGGGGTCACGGTGACCCTCAGCGACGGCACCACCGCGATCACCGCGGACGACGGCACCTTCCTCTTCGCCTACGTCCCGGCCGACGTCTACCAGGTGCTCATCAGCGGCTATCCATCCGATGCCGTCTTCGAGCGCACCTCCGACGTGGTCATCATCCTGGCCGACGGATCCACCCACAACATCAACTTCCACGGCACCTACCTCCGCACGTCGAGCATCTGGGGCCGCGTCACCGCGGAAGGCCGGGGCATCGGCGGCGTCGAAGTGCGGCTGACCGGTCCCTCCAACTCCGCCGCGATCACCACGCCCAACGGCGAGTACGTGCTCTCGAACCTGCGGGCGGGCGAGTACACCGTCGAGATCTCGAACATTCCGACCTCGGATGTGGTGTTTTCAAGTACGAAGATCCCGGTCACGGTGCTGCCCCACGAAGCCCGGGTCGTGAGCTTCGACGGAGAGTACCTGCGGAGCGCCGCAATCACCGGACGGGTGACCGTGGCGGGCGCCGGGCTTGCGGGCGTCACGGTGAACCTGAGCGGCCCCGCGGACGCGGCCGACGCCACCACCACGGATGCCGGCGGGCACTACACCTTCACCGAACTGCGCTCCGGCGAGTATCACATCGACATCTCGGGCTGGGACGCCGGCGCGTACGAGTTCGAGGTCACCTCGACTACCGTCACCCTCGCCGGCGGCGAGACCGCGAACGTCCCCTTCGACGGCGTCCACCTGCGCGCGGGCGGCATCAGCGGGCGCGTCAGCGTCGACGGCGCGGGGCTGGACGGCGTGACCGTGGTCCTCTCGGGCGCAGAGGACGACACCACCGCCACCGCAGGCGGCGGGCAGTACGCCTTCGCCGAGCTGGCGGCCGGAGACTACCGGGTCGCCATCTCCGGCTTCGACACGGCGAGCTACAACTTCGTCTCGACCGCCTCTCCCGCCATCACGCTGGCCGCGGGCGATTCGGAGGTCGTCGACTTCCTCGGCACGTCCACCCAGTCCGCGAGCATCGCCGGCTACCTGTACATCGACGAGAACCCCAGGAACGACCGCTTCGAGTCCGGCCACGAGGACCTGCTCGCGCACGCGGGGTTCCCGCTCATCCTGCAAGGCCCGGGCGCGGCCGACACGCGAGCGGGCGGGACCGACGCCGACGGCCACTACGTCTTCACCGGGCTCACGGCCGGCACCTACCGCGTGGTGCCCGACCTCACCCCCGCCGCCGTCGACGCACTGGGCGCCGAGGGCTACGCCTACGGCGGCGCGCCCACCGGTGTGGCCGTCACGGTCGCGGGCGGCGCGGGGGCCGAGGTCCACCTCCCGGTCGACATCACGCACCAGACGATCACCGTGAAGGCGGTGCTCGGGCTGGGCGCCCGCACCGGGCCGGCGGTCGAGGGGGTGGAGATCGATCTCTACTCGACGAGCGCGGACGCCGACGCCGAGACCGATCCGCTGGGGTCGGCGATAACCGACAGCGTCGGCACCGCGTCGTTCACCTTCGCGCGCAGCGTGGAGAGCGACCGGCTCGTGCATGCCCGCGTGAGTGCGCTGCCGAACGAGAACCTCGCCGTGACGGCCAATTCGCGCATGCAGCTGACCTATCCGCTGCGGCACCGGACCACCGCCGCGCCCGAGTACGTCAAGCTCGTCAACCGCCGCGCCGACCTGCGCTTCAGCGCCAGGACGATAGAGACGGCGCGCAGCGGCGGCGGGCCGCTCGAGGACTGGGACACGGAGTACGTCGCGGGCGACCCCGGCAGCAGCGCGGGCGCCGGCGCAACCCCGGTTGGGCTCGAGCCCACCGACTCGCTCGGCGAGGTGGCCTTCCACGTCCTCGCCGAGGCCGCCGACCTGCCGGTCCGCTACACCGTGCGCCTCGCCGCCGATCAGGCCGGCGCGATGGGCGAGCAGTTCAAGCAGACGCCGCTCCCGGGCGAGGACGCGGACAGCGGCGCCGTGACGCTCACCTACACCCACGACGGGCTGCGCCTCCCCGGCGACACGCTCGACCTGGGCGAGATCGAGGTCCGCTTCACCACCCAGACGCTGATCGTGGGCGTGCACTGGGAGCGCGACCACAAGGCCGGGTACACGACCGAGGGGGTCTACGGCGACGAGCGGCCCAGCGGGTCACGCGACGCCATCGACATCTCGCTCCTGGTGGGCGACGGCCCGGGGCACCTATTCCCCTGGCGCAGCGACGACCCGGACCACGACATCAACGTCAACGGCCATCCGCGGCACCCCGGCGAAAACGGCCTGGTCGTCTTCCGCAACCTGCCCGCGGACGTCGAGTTCACCGTCGATGCCGACATCGGCACCGACCGCGACCTGGTGAGCCGCGGCCTGGTCCAGAGCTGGCAGGACCTGGGCGCCTACGACGTCGGCGCCTTCGGCTCCGGGAGCGGCGGCGGCCCCCAGGTGCGGCTCTGCCCGCAGGCCACCGCCCATGGCCTGTCGGCCTGCTCCACCTTCGCCTACCTGTGGACCAACGGCGTGGTCTGGGGATGGGCCGGGTCGGCCGATTACGGCGGCGATCCCACCCCCAACGACACCATCGCCGACCGCTTCGGGGTGAGCGCGCCCGATGTCTTCGCCAACGGCCTGGACGTGTCGCTCAACCACGACGGGAGCCTGCTCGCCTACGACGCGAGCACCGAAGTCGGCGAGAAGACCCCGGCCGGCGAGTTCGTGGTCGGAGACGGCGAGTTCCGCTTCAGCGGCGTGCCGACCGGCCGCTACAGCCTGTCCGTGACCGGCAACGACGAATGGGGATCGGTCCGCGCGCCGAGCTTCCTGCTGGTCCAGGAAGAGGACGACGACTCCGGCACGCTCAGGGCCCTGAGCGTCACGGTGCCGTACCTGAAGACCTCGATCTCGGGCACGATCGTCAACGACAAGAACCGCGACAACCGGGTGGCCTACGCCGAGACCGCCAGCGGGATCGAGGTCGAACTCCTGCGGGTCGAGGGCGTCGACTCGGTGGCCACGGGCCGGAGGGACACCACGAACGTCGTCGGCGCCTTCTCCTTCGCCGACATCCGGGAGGGTCCGTACGTGGTGAAGGCGTCCAACGAGGACTACTTCGTGGCCGGGACCAACACGATCCCCATCGACCACTCGCCGGTGCTGACCACCGACGCGCGGCCCGCGCATCGCGAGATCACCAGCGGCGACGAGCTCCCCGTCTGGGACCACGCCACCGGCCTGATCGACGCCGACGCCGGGCAGACCGGCGCCCAGTCGGACGCGGCCGACTTCACCGACGCCGACTTCATCGTCCTCTTCGGGGAGGGATCGCTGTCGGGCAGGGTGACGCGCCCCGACGACGGCAACACCACCGACAGCGACAGCAACCCGGATCCCTTCGAGGGGCTGAGCGTGCGCGTGGACTACTGCGAGGCCGTCGTGGACGGGACCCGCTGCCAGCCAAACCGATTCGGCAAGAGGGTCGCGGTCACCACCCGGCGCGACGGCTCATGGGAAGCCACCGGCCTCAGAGAGGGCTACCACCTGGTCACCGTGAGCTTCCCCGCCGCGACATGGCAGTACGGCGCACCGCCCGGCAGCACCGAGCCCGTGCGAAGCTACTTCCCGCAGCTGCGGGGGGAGTCGGCAGCCGAGGACAGCCTCGACTTCCACCTGGTGCCGCGGGACGCCGGCGTCGCCGTCGGGTCGCTGTCCGGGCAGGTCACGCGGGTCGACGACGGCGGCACGACCGACGGCAACAGCGACCCCGATCCCTTCGCCGGGCTCACGGTCAACGTGGACTACTGCGAGGTGCCCGCCGATGCCGACAATTGCCAGCCGGGCCGCTTCAACGTAAACCGCGTGACGGTTCAGACCAAC
Source organism: Longimicrobiales bacterium (assembly GCA_965211905.1). Lineage (GTDB taxonomy): Bacteria > Gemmatimonadota > Gemmatimonadetes > Longimicrobiales > Gaopeijiaceae > Bin94. The sequence continues at coordinate 1,368,249 of CBDBTX010000003.1, read as the reverse complement.
GACGACGGCACCTGGGAAGCCGAGGAACTCCGGGAGGGATTCCACCAGGTGACGGTGGACCTGCCATCCCCGGAGTGGGAGTACGGCACGCCGCCGGGTGACGACGAGGTCCGCTACCGGTACTTCGTGGAGGTGGAGGGCCAGTCGAGCGCGGTCGCGGCGTACGCCGGCGCGGCGTCATCGCATGCCACGACAGACGACACCCTCGACTTCCACCTGGTGCCCCGTGACGACGGCGGCGAACGCAATCCCGCGTACGGCGTGCTCGTCATCTTCTACAACACCACGGCCGGACCCATCTGGGAGAACCGGACGAACTGGCTGACCGGCAAACCGGTCGACGAATGGCACGGCGTCGTCACGGACGACGACGGCAACGTCGTGGAACTGGTGCTTCCCGGCAACAGCCTCCGCTACACGCCCACGCCCCTGCTCGACAGCCTGGTCCACCTCAAGCGCCTGGACCTGTCCACGAACGGGCTCAACGGCATCCCCTCGACCCTCGGCAACCTGGACAGCCTCCGGGTCCTCGACCTGTCGGGCAACAACCTCCTGCGGGGCACCATTCCCACCACGTTCGGCAACCTGACCCAGCTCGACACGCTGGATCTGGCCCGCGCCAGCTTCAGCGGGACGATCCCCACCGAACTCGCCAGCCTCACGGGGCTGGAGTACCTCAACCTCGACCGCAACGACCTGAGCGGCTCGATTCCGACCCAGCTGGGCAGCATGACCGGCCTCAAGTACCTCAACCTCTCCGGCAACGGCCTGACCGGCTCGATCCCGACCCAGCTGGGCAGCCTCTCGAACCTCAGGGTGCTGCACATGGCGGACAACGGCCTCACGGGCACGATTCCCACGCAGCTGGGCAGCCTCAGCAACCTGGAAAGCCTCAACCTGTCGGGCAACGAGCTGTCGGGCGCCGTCCCCAGCGCCCTGACCAGCCTCACCAAACTGAGGTCCCTCAGGCTCGGCGACAACGATTTCACGAGCATCCCGAGCACCTGGACCACCATGACCGCGCTCCGGTGGCTCTGGCTCAACGACAACGACCTCTCGGGCACCTTCCCCACCCAACTGCTCGACCTTCCGCTCCTCGGAGGGCTCGACCTCCGGGGGAACGGTTTTACCGGATCGATTCCGACCCGGATCGACGATCGCGGGTTCGACTGGCTGGACCTGGGAGACAACAGCTTCTCGGGCACGATCCCGTCACAACTCGGCAACATCCTGTCCCTCTACGGCCTCTACCTGGACGGAAACAGCCTGACGGGAGCGATCCCCACAGCCCTCGGCAGCCTGAGCCGGATCAGGTCCCTATGGCTCCACGACAACTCGCTGACGGGCAATATCCCGACCCAATTCGGCAGCCTCGGCGACCTGCAGGAGCTGCTGGTCAACGGCAACTCCGGCCTCACCGGCACCCTCCCCGGCGCCCTCACGTCTCTCACGAGCCTGTCCTGGTTCGAGACGCAGAACACCAGCCTCTGTGCGCCCACCGACTCGGCGTTCCAGACGTGGCTGAGCGGGGTGGGCAAGCGGAATGTCGCGAATTGCCCCTGAGGCTTCCCCGCGGGGGCGAAAACATGGCATGTTTACATTACATATTGTATAGCAAACACGACATTTCCGAAGAACTCTGCTGACGCGGCCCCGCTGCACAATCGGTCCCATTGAGCCATGGAACCGCCCGTGCTCCAGACGTTAGCTTTCCCGCTCTTGCCACCTGGCAGCGATGTCATCATGTTCGTTACGGGAGGGGAAATGCACGCAAGGACCACCGAGAGCATTCGCCGACGCGGGGTGCGCTAGGCCGATGGACACGACAATCATCAGCGTGTTGGTGACCGGCTTCGGCACGGTGCTGTTGACCGTCACGGCCATGGCCGCGCTGGTTGTCCGCAGCATAGGGAACCTGCGAAGCCACATGGACCGGCGCATCGACGCCCTGACCCACGCAAACCAGCAGGCCCATGACGCCATCGGCTTGCGAATCGACGCCCAGGGAGCCGAGCTGCGAGGACGGATCGACGACCTCCGCAGCGACATCGGGAAGCGTATGGACGCTCAGGGAGCCGAGCTGCGAGGACGGATCGAGAGCCTCGAAGTCAGGCTTGCGCGCACAAGCGAGGACGTGTCGTTCATCAAGGGCCGACTGACCGGACAACCGGACGATGGACCCATCAGCCAGTCCCCGGCGGCCGCAACTCGTTCCACCGCTCGATAAACCGGACCGCCGCGTCCACGAACCGCTCCGTCGTCACCCTCCCGCGCTCGGCCGTCGCCTCGGCCGGATCCCGCTCTCCCCACACGCCGGTCGTCGACAGCTCAGCCGACGACGTGCCCTTGCCGGTGGACTCGTCCTTCAGGCCCTCGGCCAGAAAAACCGCCAGCGCGGTGGGATCGCCGGCCAGCACCTCGGGCACCATCGCCTCCAGGTGCGCGGGCATGGAGAGCTCGGCCGGGTAGGCGGCGTCCAGGTCGACCAGCTCCGGAATCAGGTACAGCGAATTCGAGGTCTCGCCGGTGCCGCCGTGCCGGTCGAGAACGGGCGCCGCCTGTTCGCCCGCGCCCGCGCCGTCACCCCGCTCCATCAGCGGCCCCGCGACCGCCCCCAGCTCCACCGCGATCCCCTCCGTCTCCTGGTTGATCCGGTCGACGATGAAGTTCGTGATCGCGCGATTCCCCCCGTGCGCGTTCAGCATCAGGAAGCGCTTGAAGCCGTGCCGGATCAGGCTCTTCGCGGCCTCGACGTACACCTCCTGGATCAGGGTCGAGGGCAGCGTCACCGTCCCCGCGAACCCCATGTGGTACGGCGACTGCCCGGCCAGCAGGATCGGCGCCACGAGCACGTCGGCCCGCAGTGCGATCCGCTTCGCGCGCTCCACGCCGTTCAGGTGGTCGGTCCCGATCGGCAGATGCGTCCCGTGCTGCTCGAGCGCCCCCACCGGAATGATCACCATGTCCGTCCGCGTCAGCAGATCCTCGACCTCGGGCCGCGTCATGTGCGGCAGGTAGTTGCGCACCTTGAAGACGGGCGGCGGTTCCGCAGCCGAAGCGGGATCGCCTGCCTGGGCGGCGGTGTTGGTGGGGATGAGGGCGGTGGTGGCCAATGCGGCGGCCACAGTGGCGAAGCGGATCATGGCGGCATCCTTGCGGTGCGGGTGAAGGCTGGGAGTCGACTTCCCTGCCAACCTAACGCCCCCGCGGTGTCGCGCCTCAGTCCGGCCGCTGCCCGTTCGCCTCGGTCTCCCGGAGGTCCCGGACGTAGCGCTTCACCTGTCCGTAGCCTCCGGGGTAGCCATCTTCCCGGATCTCCCGGAAGAGCCGGGCCGCGGTGAGCTGCGGGTAGTCCGACAGGCGCCGGTCGATGTAGATCTTGTAGGGGTCGATCTTCGTGGCCCTGGGGGCCCTGGGCCCGTACACCAGTGTGGTGTCCTCGGGATCGCGCTCGAGCTCTCCCTCTTCGATCCAGTTGTAGATGGTCCTTCTGCTGATCCCCAGAAGCCGGGCGGTCGCCGTCTTGCTCAGCCCCTGCTCCAGGTAATGCCGCATCTGGACCCGCGTTTCGATTCCGAACATGTGGTCGTCCGATTTCAGGAATGGGAGTCCGGTTTCGTGCGCCGGCGTCAAGCCCTCACCCCCCGCCCGGCGAATCCGGACAGGGGGTGAGGTGTCCTGCGGCCCATCGGCCTGGCCGGTGAGACGGCCAGGCCGATGGGGTTGGAGGTGGTTAGCCGGCTGGTTTGGCCGTCACAGCGACCGCGGTGCCGGCCTTCCACGGGTTGTCCGCGCTCACAGTGCCCTGGCTCGAGTCAACGCGGGCCATGGAGGCTGCCTGCAGCTCGGCCGTGGTGATGACGACTGTCGCACCATTCCCGCCGGGCAGGGCAATGGTCCAGCCGGTAGTGATGTCGGCATTGTTCTCGCCGAAGTCGTACGTCCACGCCCGCGTGCTGTTGGTCGGGTCAGTGGGTGTACCGACGCTGGGGGTGACCCATACGGTGCTCCCCTGCAACGAGGCCACGGTCACCTGGACGGCGACCCGGAAGTCCGAACGGTCGTTCGTCGTGGCGCCCCAGGTGATGCTAATGGTGTCGGTAACGGTAGTGTCAGTCGTCACATCCATTACCGCCATTGTACCTGTGGCCGCCGCATCGACTGCGGCAACGCTTGCGTCGGTGTTGCGCACCTCGTTTTCAAGCGCTGGATCGGTGCCGGGATCGGCATCCGCAGCCGTCGCCACGACGCGAACCATGAAGACGCTGTCTCCCTCCGCCGGGGCCGCGAATTGAGCCACCCGCAACGAATCGGAGGTGCCGACCTCTGTCACGTCCGCAAACGTACCAGTTGCGTTGTGCTGGACTACATAGCTGGCGTTGGCGTACCCGTCAGGCACCGCAGTCGAGTCAGCCGACCACGTCACACGGATGTTGCCGTATGTCATGATGGTGTCGTTTGTCGCGGCGTCACCGTCGACATCGACCGGCACCAGTATCCGCGTCGCCTTGACGCCCACGGCCGCGAAGGTCAGCGTCTGGATGTCGCCGTAGTTCAGGCTCTGGCCTGGACCGACGTTAACCGTCTGGCCGGTCGTCGGATACTTGAACGTGACGTTAGCTGCAGAGGCGGCGATCATGTAGCTGCCGAACGGCACACTGAGCGAGAAGGTACCCGTCACGCCAGTGGTGTCGGCATCCGAGCCGGCGTCTCCCGTGGCGGTGACCGCAACGCCCGCCATGGGTCCACCACCCACGCCCACCACTCTGCCCGAGATCGAGGCGTGGAGGTAGCCGGTGAAGTTGATGCCCGAGGTGTTCGCCCCGGTGTGGGCCGCAACCGGGAACGGGTCTGGCGAGAAGCTCATGCCCTTCTTCGTCGCGGTCAGGTTGGACGTCGCTCCCAGGTCCTTGGCCGGGATGATGGCGGTGAAGCTGCCGTCGGCTCCCGTCACGAGCTTGCCCTTGTTCGTACCGCTGGTTGCCTTGTTTTCCGGTGCGGCGCCATCGACCTTGATCTCAACGCCTGCAACCCCCGCGCCGGTGCCGGAAGCCGTGACCGTGCCGCTCACCGTGGCCGTCTTGGACACGCCCGCAAGCGTGAGGTCGACCCGCTCCAGGGTGTTTGCGGCAAACCCGATGATCGAGTCTGCGGCCTGTCTTCCGTCGCGCGTGGCTTTCACGAAGATCATGTTCGTATGCGTCACGGTGCCGATCTTGCGCGTCTCGGGGCTGACGCCCTCCGCGATGTACCGGCCAAGCGCGTCGGTCATGGCCGTCACGCCGTTCACCGTCACCTCCACGCTGTCGAGGCTGAAGCCATCGCTAGCGCTGATCCTGCCGTAGACGGTCTTGGTCGCCGGCGTCACGTCGATTCCGAGATCGTCGGCGAGGGGGTTCAGGGCGTTGCCGAGCATCGCGGTGGCGCCCTTGATCTCATTCACGGAGTCATTCACGACCACTCCATCGCCCTTACGTGCCCGCCAGCCATCCGGAATGGTGAGCTTGTAGGCACCCGCCGCCACATCGCTGAACTGGAAGTGGTGGGTGTCGTTGGGGTGATCGCTCTTGGCGTCGTTCTTCTTCAGCGTGGTGAAAGCCTGCGCCTCACCCGCGAGGTTCTTGCCGTCGACCGGATCCAGACTGACCGAGACCCCGTCCACGAACGTGGGCTTCTCTGCCTCTTCGAAGTCGTCGCCCTTCCTGCTGACGCTGTTCTTCCAGACCAGCCCGGCCACGGTGTGCGTGGTCACGTACGCGAACGACGAGCATTCGCCGTGATCCTGCGGGTTCTCGTCCTGCAGCGGACAGAGTGACACCGTGTGGCTGTAGCCGCCGTGCGCGCCGAAGTGGCCGCCGGTGATGCCGTTGGCTTCCGTGCCGGTGTAGGCGGCGAGCTCGTCGGGATCGAGGAGCATGACGCCCGCATCCTCGGCGACCGAAGCCTGGACGATGATGTTCTCATCGGCCGGCAGACCCGAGAAGGTCGTCACACCGTCCTTGGTGCTGATGTTGCCCTTCGGATTCCACTCCTTCGCCGTGAACGAGCGGGAGCGCCCGCTGCCGTCGATGTAGCGGATCGCGAGGCTGACCGTTCCGTCGTCCCTCACGTCGCCGTCGAGGACGTTGCCGGTGAAGCCCATCACCTGGTCGCGCTCGTGGTGCGCGCCGACGACGAGCGACTGGGTCGTGTAGTTGACCTCCATCGTGCCGGCGTCCATCGTGCCAGCGAGCGTCAGTCCGGTGTGCACGTAGTCGACCGAGGTGCCCTCGAAGTCCTCGCCACCGTCCAGCTTGTTGTCCTGGATGGTGTCGACCGAGAAGCTGTACATCGCGGGCAGGGCGCCAGCGGAATCGACCGTCATCTTGAACGCCGCCATACCGTCGGTGTCCAGCGTGTCCGCGTACATGGTGTCGCCGTGCGCAACGCTGACGGCCCAGCCGGCGAGCGCGTCGCCGCCGCCGTACTCGGTGGTGATCGTCGCGCCGCCGAAGGTGACGTCGACGTTCAGGTTGACGATGTCGTTGTCGTTCGCACCCATGGTGTAGGTCTTCTGCGGATCCCACATCACGGCCGTCATTCCGTCGGCCACGGTGTAGGCGGAGTCCGCTGAGACTCCCGCGTGGACCATGTTGCCGCTCGTGCCTTCACGCGCGATCCGGATCGACGCCGCGGCGTGCATGGTCTCTTCGTCGACCATGGTCATGCCCTCGCCGACCTTGGTCTCGCCCATGGCGTCCGCGTAGAGCGTGACCATCGCGCCGGGAAGCGGCATGCCGCGCGTCTCGCCGTTCTTCAGCGTGACGCCGAAGTGGACCGTCGTGTGCGTGATGTCGACCGGCGCGTGCTGCGTCGCCGCCTGGCCGACGGTCAGGGCGATCGGGTAGCCGGTGGCGGGTCCGCCGTAGGAGTAGTCGCGCAGGACCGCACCCAACGCGGGCGGGAGCCCGGCCAGCACCTCGGCCGGGATGTCGGTGACGATCACCTGGTACTGGCCCGCCTTGAGCCCCGAGAACACGACGCTGCCGTCGGGCATCGCCATGCCGTCCTGCGTGTCATGGACGCCCGGGCCCGCCAGGGTAATCGGCAGTGCCAGCGGCAGTCCGAGCTCGGCCACCATCATCAGCATGTCGGCCGTCGGGAAGGTGCCCTCGCCCTCGTCCATCATGTCGTTCCGGCCGTTGGCACCCTCGTCGACGAACAGCTGCACGGTGACGCTCGCCGTGGCGGCGTGCTCGGCCTCGAAGTTGACGATCTGCGTCTCGTCGTCGCCGACCGTCACGTCCATGCTGGTCATCTCGAAGACGTAGGCAGCCATCTGCTCGTCCGAGAGCGCGATCGCGACCGTGTAGTCGCCCGCCGCCAGGCCCGAGAAGGCGTACAGGCCGCCCGCGTCGGTCATGGCCGTCGCGTCTTCGGCGTCGGCCATCGACAGCGTGACCATCACGTCCGCGAGGCCGATGCCCTCGACGCTCACGCGCCCGCTGACGCCCGACGTGCGAAGCAGGACGCCCTCGAAGGGAACGTTCGCGGTCTCGCCCAGCGCGACCGTCACGTTCTGCGAGGTCACCTCGAACTCGTAGTCGTCGGTGTTGTAGCCGGAGATGCCGACCGCGTAGTCGCCCGCGCGCAGCTTCGCGAAGCTGTACTGGCCGGCGGCGTCGGTCTCGGTCGTCATGTCGGCCGCGTCGGGTCCACCGCTGAGGCTGACCGTGACGCCCTCGAGGCCCTCGCCCTCGACGCTCACCCGGCCCATGATGCCGGCGGTGCGGAGGTAGGTGCCGTCGAAGCTGACGATCTTGGACTCGCCCACGCCGACGGTAACCGATGCGGCGGTGGCGGAGAACCCGACCTCGTCACTGTCGAAGCCCGAGATCTCGACCGAGTAGTTGCCCATCCGGAGTCCGGTGAAGGCGTACGCGCCGCCGTCGTCGGTGACCGCGGTCGCGCCGGAGACGCCGGCAAGCGTAACCGTCACGCCGGGCAGGCCCATGTTTTCTACCGTTACCGTCCCCATAACGCTGGCCGTACGGATGTACGCGCCCGTGAAGTTGACAGTAACGCTCTGGCCGGCCGATGAGATGGTCGCCGCGGCCGAGGTTGCGTCGAACGTGGCGTCCGACGGGAATCCACTGATGGTGACGGTGTAGGCTCCCCCTTCGACGTTGTCGAAGCGATAGCTCCCGCCACCCGAGGTGGTGGTGGAGTTGCCGTTGCTCAGATTGACGGATACGCCGTCAACCCCGGTCCCCTCGATCGATACCGTACCGACGATCGAACCGACCGGCGGTGGAGGAGTCGCCTCCTCACAGGCAGCGAGGGGGATCCCAAGCAGCGCAACTGCCGCGAGTAGCTTGAGTCTGTTCATGCTGTCGTCCATTCCTTTGATGGAAGGGTTTGGTCGTCCCGGTTCTTCCCCGGCCTCGTGCCGTGGGATTCGGGCTGACCGAATCTATTGTTCGCGTCCCTGGCGAGCCGCGCGGGCCCGTCCGAGGGACGATTGCCAAGGGATTGTCAAGTTTCGACCCGGTTTTCTGGGTCGGGGATGGTTATAGCAAGAACGATGCCAAAAAGGCATTCAGGCGCAAGTCATTGACTATCAACGACATGACCCTCATGCCCACCCTCTCGGCCGCCTGAAAATCGAACGTTCGTTCAGCTTTCCGACCTTTCGTTCAGCTATCCGCCTCTTTCCCGGGCCTCTCGACCCGTCCTGCCAGGTAATCCTCGGCCAGGTCCACGAGGCTCGCGGACCCCAGAAACAGGGGCGTCCGGTCGTGCAGCCCTTCGGGCTCGATGTCCAGGATGTCCCTGCCTCCGTCCGAGGCCCTGCCCCCCGCGGCCTCGCAGACCATGGCGAGAGGCGCGGCCTCGTACAACATCCTCAGCTTCCCGCCGGGCGCCCGCGAGTCGGGAGGGTACATGAAGATCCCGCCCTGCAGCAGGGTCCGGTGGAAATCCGAGACCAGTGAACCTATGTAACGGGACTTGTATCCACCACCCCCCTCGCCGTTCAGTCCGCGGAAGTGGTCGACGAGCCGCTGCTGGTTCCTCGACCAGCGGGCGTAGTAGGCCTCGTTGACCGAATAGATCTTCGCGGGCGGGTCGGGGATGCGGATGTCGCGGTGGCTGAGCAGGAACTCGCCGATCGACGGGTCGAGGGTGAACCCGTGCACCCCCTGGTCGACCCCGGTCGTGTAGACCAGCATCGTCGACGAGCCGTAGACGATGTAGCCGGCGGCCAGCTGGCGGGACCCCTTCTGCAGGCAGTCCTCGATCGTGCCCGGGCGCCCGCGCGGCGTGATGCGCTGATGGACCGAGAAGATCGTCCCGATCGAGACGTTGACGTTGATGTTCGACGAGCCGTCGAGGGGATCGAAGAGGAGCACGTAGGGCCCGAGCTCGAAGCGGTCGGGGATGGCGATGATGTGATCGCACTCTTCCGACACCATGCAGCAGAGGTGCCCGGCGTGGTCCATCGCCTTGAAGATGACTTCCTGGGCGAAGGCGTCGAGCTTCTCGACCGCCTCGCCGTGGACGTTGACCTCGCCCGTGCGCCCGAGCACGTCGATGAGCCCCGCCATGTTGACCTCGCGCGAGATCAGCTTCGCGGCCAGCGCGATGTCGTACAGGAGCGCGGAGAAGCGGCCCGAAGCGCCCGGGTGCAGGCGCTCCTGGTCGATGATGTGCCGGTCGATGGTGACGACTTTGCTCCGCATGGCGTCCAAGGTCGCCCGGGGGCGGGGTGGGGGGCAAGGTGGGGGGGTGTGCTTGACCCTCTGGGTCGCCGTAGGGAGTATTCGGAATAGCCGATCCGAAGAGTACTCCGTCCCCAGCGATCATATGCACGAGCGTGAAAAGAAACCTGCCGACGGGCTCCACTCGCCGCCCCCGGCGCGGGATATGGTCAGGGAGCCGGTCATGGCGGGCATGAAGGTACAGCGCACTGAACCGGCTGAGGAAATTGGACCGGTTCCTGCGGCTGAAATCGCCTCGGCGCCGGATGATGAGCCGCCGGCGCTTCTCGAATCCGTGACTGCGATCAGGGAAGAGGGTGAATCCGATGGCGAAGGGGTGGAACGGGAGGAATTCGACACCGAGTCGGATGACGCACGCATAAACGAGCCGTTCGATCCCACCAGGATCAAGATTACGAGCAAGCAGCCAACCGTCTACCTGGTTCTCGAGAGGATAAAGAGGGACGAAATCGACTTGCAGCCTGACTTCCAGAGGGCGGGAAACATCTGGCCTCCGGTTACCCAGAGCCGCCTGATCGAGTCCCTGCTGCTGCGGATCCCCCTTCCGGTGTTCTATATGGCCGCCGACAAGGACGACAAATGGCAGGTGGTGGACGGGCTTCAGAGGCTCAGTGCGCTGAAGAACTTCGTGCTCGACAAGAGCCTTCATTTGCGCGGGCTGGAGTATCTGAGCCAGTACGAAGACCGAGCCTATGACGACCTGCCCCGGCCGATGCAACGACGTATCGACGAGACCCAGCTCTCGTGTCACGTAATCGAACCGGGCACTCCGCCGGAGGTCATGTTCAATGTCTTCAAGCGGATCAACACGGAGGGCAAGCCGCTCGTTAAGCAGGAGATTCGCCACGCACTGAATCCGGGTCCGGCGCGTGCGCTGCTCCGAGAGTTGGCTGCATCCGACGAGTTCCTGTCTGCAACCGACCGCTCCGTCAACCCAAAGAGGATGGCCGACCGGGAGTGTGTTTTGCGCTTTCTGGCGTTCTGGTCGCTGGACAAGGGGTCGTACTCAGGAAAGCTTGATGATTTCCTGATGAGCGCGATGAGATTCTTGAACGATGAACCGGGCAGGCACTCCTCGCTCAGCACCGACTTTCGACGCGCCATGTCGCTTTCATCGGACATCTTCGGGCGAGAGGCGTTTCGGAAGCCAAGTCTTCCGGGCTACCCGAGGAGTCCGGTCAACAAGGCTCTGTTCGAAAGCGTGGCCGTCGCCCTGGCCGAGGTTTCCGAGGACCGGACTGAAATGCTGAGAAACCGGAGGGAGGACATCGTGGACGGCCTCAACAAGCTCATGGCCGATGCGGATTTCCATGAGAGCATTTCCGTCGGGACGCAGGCGACGAGGAAGGTGAACCTTCGCTTCGGACGCATGCGCCGACTCGTCCTGGGGATTCTGTCGTGATTGAACATCTGCGCCTGAGGAACTTCAAGTGCTTTCGTGCGCACACCGTACCGTTCGGTGGCCTGACCGTGCTCGCTGGACTGAATGGCTCGGGAAAGAGCAGCGTGGTGCAGGCCATTCTCGCCCTTCGACAGAAGTGGGGAGCGGATGGAGGCTCGCCGTGGCGAGGTCCGCTGGTCGACCTCGGTTCATTCCGCGACGTTCTCCACGACGACGCCAAGGATGATGTCGTTCGGCTTGAGGCATCGTTCGGGAGCGAAGGCCGGGCATACTTCGAGGACTATCCCCCCCGATCGAGGGGCGAGAGCGGAAATGGGGAATGCGCTATCGGTGCCCAAAAGAGGCTTGAGGCCATCTTCTATCTGTCAGCCGACCGGCTCGGTCCCAGAAAGACGTTGCCCTACGCTGAACAGGAAGACGCTCCCGCCAACCCCCTGGGGAATCGTGGCGAGTATGTGCTCTCTTACCTGGCCCGGTCAGGTCATGCGACTGTCAACCAGACCGTGCGGCATCCCGATGAATCCAAGAATACACTGGCCGCCCAGGCGAATACATGGCTGGGGCTTGTTAGTCCTGGTGTCGAACTGCGGATCAGGGTGGTGCCCGAGGCAGACTGCGCGATCAGCACCTACCGGTATGCCCGGCCCGCGGATGTGCCGAGCCGTGCCTTCAGGGCCGGAAACGTCGGGTTCGGCGTGAGCTACGCACTGCCACCGATTGTCGCCCTGCTCGCGCCCAAGCGTGACCACCTTCACTCGGCCGACCACCTCGTCCTGATCGAGAACCCCGAAGCACATGTCCACCCGGCGGGCCAGACCCTGTTGGCCGAACTCGCTGCCAGGGCGGCCGCGGGCGGTTCACAAGTTGTCCTGGAGACGCACAGCGATCATGTACTGGATGGAGTCCGGCTCGCGGTGCGCGACGGGATCCTGGAGCCCGATCAGGTAGTCATCAACTACTTTGAGCGCGAGGGGCTCGATGTGCGGGTCGCTACACCGGCTGTAAGTCGTACCGGGCGACTTGATTTCTGGCCGGAAGGTTTCTTCGACCAGCACGAGAGGAATCTCTCTCGCCTGGTTGGTTTACCGAGTTCCTCCGGGTCGCTCTGACCCCACGGTGACCCCGAGCTTCGGCCCATTGAGGTTCGTCTTCAACGAACTCTCCGCCCGCCTGCCAGCCGACACGGTGGAGGAAGGGCGCAGGCGATTGGACGACATGGTAGATGCAGTCGCCACCGTGATGGCCGGCCGTGCTGCGGAATTGATCTCCGTCGGGGAACCCGATTTCTGGGAGGCGCTGCTCGCCCCCGGTTGCTCCGTAGGGGATTGGTGGGCGATCGCCGACCGTGATCGGAAGGGACTTCTTGGCCGCATTGCCGACAAGACCGAATTGCCCGCCGAAGTGCGCCACGCCCTGGGTGAACGATTCTATTGCTCCGAGTTCATTCCCCTTGAGGGGCCCGATTCAACAACCCCCACGGACGCCCGCGGCCTCGGCGCCGCACACCTGCTTGACGGAATCGGAGTAAGTCTTCTTTCGGAACAGCGGTGGGTGGAGCTTCGAATACCGCTCTTGCACCGATGGCTGGACGAAGACTGCCGCGAAAGTGAGAAGACCGTTGAGGCCCTGAACATCTCCCAGCCCGGTCAGGTCGAGGGGTTGGCCGAGATCCTCCTCGACCGGCGCCAACAGGGTCTCACTGGTGATGCGTCGGCTTTGGCCAGAAGGAAACACGAGTGTTTTCCTCACCTGTCTTTCGGGCAAGACGTGGACCGACACCTCGCCAGGTTGCGGTCAGGACACCTTACCGTGGTAGCAAGAAAGCTCATCGCTCTAGACGACGCCGCTCGAACGTGGCGCCGAGACCCTGGAGCGACATCACCGATGATTCCCGGCTTACGCCCGGAGAGCCAGCCTACCATGGAGCAATTCGGCGATCAGCGGATCTTTCGCGATGCTGAAGGGCAGCGCAGAACCTACGAACTCCATGTCTCCGCGGGAAGCCGGAGGATACACCTGCGGATCTCGCCCCGGGGGCGAGTGATTGAAATCGGTTACGTCGGCAGACATCTCGATACCGTCAAGTTCAACTGACAGGTTGGATTGCGTCACGGCGGGAGACTTTACAACGTGTCGTGTTTACATTACATATGTAGTGTAAACATTACATTTTGCTGCTTGGGCCATCGCGGATCTGGTCCCGCGGAAATCGACTGCGTCACGCCGATGCTCGAATGGGACAGGCGGCGCGCCTCGATCGATCGGCCCGCCCTACTCCCGGCTCGCCCTCACCCTGACGCTGCCATCCGGCCGCGCGATCACGGTGACCGTCCCCTGCGTGTCCGTTCTCAATATGCGCGCGCCCACGCGACGCAGCCGCGCGAGGACGACGGGGTCCGGGTGCCCGTAGCGGTTTCGCGCACCCACAGGGATAAGGGCGTACTCGGGCGAGGTCTCGCGCACGAAGGCTTCGGCGCTCGAGGTGATGCTGCCGTGATGGCCGACCTTGAGGAGGGTGATGTCGCGGGCGGCGTCCGCGTCCGCCCCCTCCCCCATCACCCGCGCCTCGATGTCGTCGCTCGCGTCGCCCATCAGCAGCGCCGTGAAGTCGCCGAACTCGACGCGGATCACGACGGACCAGTCGTTGGGTTCGCCGGGATCGAGGGGTGGGCCGGTGAGGAGACCTCCGGGGTCGCCCGTCCCACCGGGCCGCGGCGGGTTGAGCACCCGGAACACGACCCCGTCCGTAGTCCACACGTCGCCCGCCACCGTGCGCCGCCACGGCACTCCCGCATCCCTCGCCTCGGCCAGCCCCAGCATGTGCCCGGACTGCCCGCTCCCCAGGCCCGGACCGAGCACCGCGCCCGTCGAGACATTGCGCAGCACCGCCCCGAGCCCCCCTGCGTGGTCTTCGTCGGGGTGTGAGAGGACGATCGCCTCGAGGCGGCGCGCTCCCTGCCCGTTCAGGTAGGGCACCACGCGCGTCAAGCCTGCGTCAGTGCCGCCGAAGCCGCGCGGTCCGGCGTCCACCAGCAGCCAGCGGCCCCGCGGGGTGCGGATCGCGATGGCGTCGCCCTGCCCGACGTCGATCGCGGTGATCTGCAGGGTCCCCCGCCCCGCGAGGGAGAGCGCGGCCTGCCCGGCCCAGAGTGTGGCAAGGGCGGTGAGTGTGGAGACGGCGGCGCGGACGGCGGGGCGGGTCCGCCAGGCGGCGGTTGCGAGCGCGAGGGGGGCGATCGCGCCCGCGGTGAGGAGGGCGGCTTCGCGGGGCGTGACCAGCGCGACCGTGCCGGGAAGCGCGCCCAGCCACGCGGCGATGCGGGTGACCGCCAGGAGCAGTCCCTCCGCGCCCATCCCGGCGGCGGCGGCGCCGGGGACGTGCAGCACATCCATCACGATCGCCGCGATGACACCGGGCACCGCCGCGGCCACCATCGGCGTGAGCAGGATCGACGCCGGCAGCGACAGCAGCGGGATCTGCCCGAAATGGTACGCGAGGACCGGGGCCGTGAAGACCGACGCCCCGATGCCGGCGGCCACGGGCGACGCGATCCACTCCCGGTACCGGTGCGCCGGCCAATGCATCATGATCCACCGCGTCATGATGAGGATCCCCGCCGTCCCCGTTATGGTGAGCTGGAAGCCGGCGCCCGAAACGGCCGAGGGGCGCAGCAGGGAGATCATCAGCATCGACAGGCCGAGGGCGCCGAGCGTGCGGGCCGGCGTCTGGCGGAGCCGCCCCAGCACGAAGGCCGAGGTCATCCAGGCGGCGCGCGTGGCCGAGGTCGGGGCGCCGATGACCAGGACGTACGCCCACACGCCGATCGCGATCCCGGCGGCGCGGCGGCGGGGAGGCAGCGCGGCGGCCGAGAGGATGCCGCCGAGGAGCGCGGCGATCACCCCGACGTGAAAGCCCGAGATCGAGAGCAGGTGGGCGGTGCCGGAGCGCGCGAAGGCGTCCCAGAGCTCGCGCGGGATGCCGTCGCGCTCGGCGAGGACCAGCGCGGAGGCGACGCCGGCCTGGGTGCCGAGTCTGCGCTCGAGGGCTTCGGCGGCCCGGCCGCGGATGGCGGCGCGCACGCGGACGGACCAGGGAACACGGATGTCGGGGGCGGCGGCCGCGGCGGCGGGGCTCGACGGAGTGGCGGTCCGCGCATCGCCAATCCTCCCGAGCGGCTCCACCTTCGACGCGCTCAGGTAGACCGCCTCGCTCCCGTCCGGGCGGATCGACTTGAACCAGCGTCCCTCGACGGTGACAGGTCGGGCCTCGGGCGGCTCGCCGGCGCGGGTGTAGACCCTGATCTCGGTTCGGCAGCCGGCGGGCCCGCTCGCCCGCAGAGTCGACGCCCCTTCCGCGCTGACGGCGGTGAAATAGCCCGTGACGAGCGCGGTAGCGCCGTCCGAGACGGCCGGCGCGCATCGTTCGAGGGCGCGGCGGTCGGCGGTGGCCCAGGCGAGGCCCGCCACGAAACAGAGCAGCAGGGACAGACCGCGCGATTCGGGACCGCGCCATAGCAGGATGGGACAGGCGGCGATCAGGAGTGAGAGGAGGGTCCGGTCGAACCCCATCGCCGTGCTGGCTGCCGCGCCCGCGGCGAAGCCCACGGCGGTCCACAGGATCGGGGGCGCGCCCCTCACTCCAGAAGCGTCTCTCCCTTCGTCGGGTCGCCGGGCCGTTGCGGTTCCGCGGGCCCGGGCAGGTGTTGTTCGGCGCGTTCGGCGAGTTCGCGGTCCTCCATGTGCCGTTCGCGCAGCAGGCGGCGGACCTTGAGGTCGGCGTTGATCCCGGCGACGAGAACGACGGCCATCCCGACGACCATGCCTCCGAAGGCGACGAAGGTCACCGGAACGCCGTAGAGGGCGAAGAGGCCGAAGTCGATGGAGACCTGGCGCCCCGCGTTGGCCATCGCGAAGCCGATCGCGAGGACGATGATGACGGCGAGGCCGAGCCAGGTGGCGACGCGGTTCATGCCCCCGGCCGCGCTCACGCCCGCTCCCCCACGAAGGTGGGCCCCGTCGTGCGCGTCAGGCGCGCCGTGACGTAGCGGCCGATGTCATCCTCCGACCCCTGCACCACCACCGCCTTGGCCCGGCGGGTGCGGCCCAGGACCATCCCCTCGCTGCGCGCGGCCCGCTCGATCAGCAGCTCCTCGGTGCGGCCCACCTCACCCCGGTTGATCTCCTTCTGGATCGCGCGCGTCGTCGCGATCAGCCGTTCGAGCCGCTGCTGCCCGACCTCGTCGCCGATGAACTGGCGGGCGGGCAGGCGCGTCGCGGGCGTGCCGTCGCGCGGGCTGTATTTGTACGTGAAGGCGTCGTCGAACCTGACCTCGCGGAGGAGGGCGAGCGTCTCCTCGAAGTCGTCCTCGCTCTCGCCCGGGAACGCGACGATGACGTCGGTCGAGAGCGCCACGCCGGGGAGCGCGGCGCGGATCAGCGCCACCTTCTCCATGAAGGACTCGGCGGTGTAGCGGCGGAGCATGCGGCGCAGCACGCGGTTGCTGCCCGACTGCACCGGCAGGTGGAACTGCTCGCACACGGTCTCCTCGCGCGCCATGACCTCGACGAGCTCTTCGGTGACGTCGTTGGGGTGCGGCGACGTGAAGCGCACGCGGCGGATGCCGGGGACGCGCGCGACGGCCTGGAGCAGCCGCGCGAACGACCAGTCGGCCCCGTTGCCCGCGCCGCCCCCGGCTCCCGCGCCGCCCCACCGGTACGAGTTGACCGTCTGGCCCAGCAGCGTGACTTCCGTGATCCCGTCCCGCGCCACCTGGCGCGTCTCGGCGAGCACCTCCTCCGGGTCGCGGTTCTTCTCCGACCCGCGCACGTACGGCACGATGCAGAAGGTGCAGCGGTGATTGCAGCCCCGCTGGATGGGGATCCACGCGGTGACGGTCGAGCGGCGGCGCTGTTCGAGCCCGCGGTAGTTCTCGTCGAGCGACAGGTCGAGGACGGAGAGGCGGTTGCGGGGGGCATGGGCCGGGCGGGCGGGCGGGCGCACCTGCTCCAGCGCCGCGCCCAGGCCGCGGTAGCCGTCCGGCCCCATCACCAGGTCGACGTGCGGCGCCTTCTCGAGCAGGTCGTCGCCCATGCGCTGGGCCATGCAGCCGGTGACGCCGAGGATCATGCCGGGGCGGTCGCGCTTGAGGGCGTTGAGCTGGCCCACGCGGCCCAGGACGCGCGTTTCGGCGTGCTCCCGGATGGCGCAGGTGTTGACGAGGACGACGTCGGCGCCCTCGGGGGCGTCCACGATCTCGTAGCCGTGGCCCTCGAGCACGCCTTCCATGAGCTCGCCGTCCGAGATGTTCATCTGGCAGCCGTAGGTCTCGACGTAGGCGCGGGGGCGGTCCCGTGGGTCGCTTGCGTTCATGACGGTGCAAATGTGGCGGGGCCGGCGGGCACGTCAATGGCTACATGGGACCCGTCGGGCGAGAGGCGTCCCGTGTGGAGATGGCGGGGATCCGCAGGCCGCCGCGATCCGATCCCGACCCTCAGATAGTCACCGGTGAGCGCGGTGCCTCCGTCGCCCTCCATCACCACCTCCACCTGCGAGCCGCCTCGGCTGCGGGCGTAGCACTCGCCCTTGTCGGTGCCGAGCGTGCGGAGTTCGCGCGCGCGCTCCCACGAGACGCGCTGGGGGATGCGGCCGGGCAGGTCGGCGGCGGCGGTGCCGGTGCGCGGAGACCAGGGGAAGACGTGGAGGTAGGTGAAGGGGAGCTCCTCGACGAGGCTGACCGTGTCGGCGTGGTCGGCGGCGGTCTCGCCCGGGAAGCCCGTGATGATGTCGGCGCCGAGGCCGATCGGGGCGACGGTGTCGGCGATTTCGAGGGCGCGGCGGCGGTACTGCTCGCGGGTGTGCCAGCGGCGCATGCCCCGCAGGACCGCATCGGCGCCGCTCTGCAGGGGCATGTGCAGGTGCGGGGCGAGGCGGCCGTCCGACTCGGCGAGGAGGCGGAGCATGCCGTCGTCGATCTCGGTGGCCTCGATGCTGCCGAGGCGGAACCTCGGGCCGGGCACCTCGTCGAGGAGCCGGCGCACCAGCGCGGTGAGCGAGCCGCGCGGATCGAGATCGCGGCCGTAGTGGCCGATGTGAATCCCGGTGACGACCAGCTCGGGGTGGCTGCGGGCCAGCACCTTCGCCTCGGCGACCACCTCATCCGGCGCGCGGCTGCGGCTGGCGCCCCTGGCCAGGCGGGTCGCGCAGAACGCGCACTTGCGGTCGCACCCGTCCTGGACCTTGAGCCAGCCGCGGGTGGCCCCGGCCCGGCGGCGGAGCGGGCCGCGCCGGAGCTGGACGAGCCCGGCGGCGCTGCGGCCGCGCGTCGCCGCGGCCAGCACGGCGGCCGGATCGTGCCCCTCGACCACCTCCCCCACCTCATCCATGGCGCGGTAGTCCTCCGCGCGCAGCACCGCCGAACACCCCGCGACCACGATCCGCGCGCGAGGGTTGCGGCGCGCGATGCGGCGAACGAAGCGGCGCGCGTCGGCGTCGGCCTGGCTGGTGACCGTGCAGGTGTTCACCACGCACACCTCCGCGCGCTCGAGCGGCGAGGTGCGCACTGCGGGCCCGCTCGCCTCGATCAGCTGGCGCATGCGCTCGGTGTCGTACTGGTTCGCCTTGCAGCCGAAGGTCTTGTAGTGGAGGCGCATCGGGGTTCCTTCCGCCGCCTCCGCTAGAACTGCGAGATCCCGATCGAGATCGTGCCCCGCCAGAAGTTCTCGTCGAGCGGCAGGCTCGTGCGGCTGCCCCGTTCGACGGCGAGGTCCATCCAGCCGAGCGGCAGCCCGTCGAGTTCGACCAGGTTGAGGCCGATCCCCGCCGTCCACACCGACTCCGAGGGGTCCTGGGCGTCGAAGCGGAAGGGCGGCGCCCCGCTCCGGTACCCGACCCGGAACGGAATGCTCCGGGACTCCTGCTGGATCGCGCGCCACTCCATCCCCACGCCGTAGCTCATCCTGTTGCCGCTGAGGACGCCGCCGGCGAATCCGCCGGCGCTCGACCAGTCCTGGTAGACGAGCGACGTGTTGATGAGCAGCCGCTGGGTAAGCCGTCCGGTCGCGCCGGCGGAAAGCCTGAGCGGGATGCCGTAGCTGCTGGCCGCGCCCACGGTCTCGCCCCGCGGCGACTCCTCCAGGTCGGTCGACCACTCGACCGCGCCGGCGATGTGGACCAGGTCGTGGGGGTCGAGGGCGATCCCGGCCGCGAAGGTGTAGCCGCCGTAGTCCCAGAGGTACTCCTCGCTGTAGGGCTGCACGTCGGTCCCCACGACGAGAGAGTCCAGGTTGCGGTCGAAGGACTGGTTGAGCCGCCCGACGTAGGTCCCCACGCTCACCCCCAGCGCGATCCGCTCGCCGAAGGGCTGGGCGTAGCCGAGGCGCGCGACCGAGGTGCCGCCGTCGGTCTCGAAGCGGTCGTTGATCGGGACATCGACGCCGCCGAGCCGGATTTCCTCGGTCCGCTCGCCCGCCCAGCGCTGCTCCATGTGACCCGCGACGGAGACGGTCGCGGTGCCGCCGGTCGCGCCGACGGGGTAGCCGATCGCGATGAAGGGAAAGCCCGTGGTGCGCGTGGTGCCGCTCTGGTCGCCCATCGCGAAATCGCCCCACGACGGCTGCATGGAGGCGGTGATGGTGGGCGCCGCCAGGCGGGCCGCGGCGGCGGGGTCGGTGGGCGAGACGGCGACGAGCGACAGGCCGATCCCGAGGTTGCCGAGCGACGTCGCGCGTCCGCCCACCGCCTCGACCGGCACGCCGAGGGCGCGGAAGCCGAGGAAGGACTGGGCGGAAGCGGCCCGGGGGGCGATGCAGGCAATGATAGCGCAGGCAATGATAGCGCGAGCAACGATAGCGCGGCCCATGGTCAGCTCCCCCGCGCGAAGTTGAGGATCAGGCGGAGTTCGGGGGCTCCGTCCGCTCCCCCGCCGCCGGCCGCGCCGCCCAGCCCGAGGAACGACACGTACTCGATCGAGAGCGGCTCGAAGGCGGAGAGGAGCGCCACGGTGCCCGTCACCGGATCTCCGTCGAGGGTCTCGCCGCGCAGCAGATCGCGGACGAGGGTGGTGACCGGCACCTCGACGACCTCGCCGGCGGGCGGCGCGAACCACTCCGGCGAAAGCACGATGCCGGCCAGCCCCGCGAGGGAGGGTCCCAGCGGCGACTTCGGGAGGATGTCGGGCACGGTGACCATGCGCAGGTCCATGCTGACGGTGTCGGAGGGCGCGAAGGCGGCCCGCTCGGCGCGCGTGGTGAGGCGCAGCGCCGCGTACGACACATGATCCTCGGTGATCGCGACGGGACACTGCAGCGCCGCGCAGAGGGCCGGCGGGCCGTTCAGGGCGGCCGGAACATCGAGGTCGAGGATGCTCCGCCAGGCGGGAGCGCCGCCGACGCGCAGGCCGTCGGTGGGCGGGGTCGGCAGGGGGTTGTAGATGAAGGTGGTGTTCTCGGTCCCCGCGAGGACCTGGATGAGGGTGTCGGGGTTGAGGCTGGGCAGCGTCTCGATCCACATGAGCGACGACCGGAGCTGGAGCCTTACGCCTGGAACCTGCGTGGTAAGGCGGACGCCGCGCGAGAGGTCGGTGCTGTCCGCCCAGGCCGCCACCCGCGCCGAGTCGATCGGGATCACCAGGGAATCGCCCTCGGCGGGGTCCCAGACGGCCTCGCCGAGATACTCGACGGCGCCGCCGCCGGGGCTCGACCAGGGCACCCGGTTGAGCAGGGTGTCGACGGCATGGTCCCAGCTGGCGCTGACGGCGTCCCAGGGCTCGGTGAGCGCGTGGGCCCGGACCGCGACCGGCCCGGGACGCACGCTGCCGATGGTGTCGAACCGCGCGACGATCCGCCCGCTCAGGAAGGTGAGCGACGAGTCGGGGCGGCTGGTGCCCGCCGTGTCGGGCACGGTGACGACCGCGGGGTAGCGTCCGAAGCGCAGGAGGGTGGCGGCCTCGAGGCCGGGGTCGTCGGCGCCGTCGGGTCCGGTGCCGGCGCCGAAGCGGTGCGCGATGAACCCCCCGCCCAGCTCGGAGGTGCGCCCGTATCCGCCGTAGACGCGCGCGCGGTCGATGAAGTCGCCGGCGGGGAGGGTCACCTCGATGGCGACGCCGGCCCGCACGAGGTCTTCGCTCTCGGCGGTGGGGAGCACCTCCTGGCAGGCCGCGGGGAGGAGGGCCGCCAGAGGGAGCAGGAGGGGGAGACTCCGGCCGGTCATTCGCGCCGCGCGGCCGGTGGTCGAGCGCCGGGGGGAGCCAGTGGCGGTGCGCACGGTCACGGCCCGCCGTCCCTGCCGTCGACAGCTGTCATCTCAACCAGATTGAAGGCATTGGGGATCAGATCCTTGAGTCGCCAGCGCGCCTGCTCCGTGTTTCCGAAACTGAACACCTCCGTGTCGACGCCGAACTCCGCCACCACCTGGCAGCAGGCGCCGCAGGGCGCCACCGCCGCGTCCGAATCGGTCGCGATGACCAGACGGCGGAAGTGCCTGTGTCCCTCGGCGACCGCCCGCGCCACCGCGGAGCGCTCCGCACAGATGGTGAGACCGTACGAGGCGTTCTCAACGTTGCATCCGGTGAAGACGGCGCCGGAGTCGGACTCCAGGGCGGCCCCCACGCGAAAGCGGGAATAGGGCGCGTAGGAGTGCGCGAGCATGCCGCGGGCGAGCTCGGCCAGGCGGTCGAGGGAACGCTGCTTCATCTGAACTATACCGAAACTCTGGGCAATCTCCGGGTGAGTCCCGTCAGGATCTCGTAGGGGATGGTGCCCGCCTGCTCCGCGACCTCCTCCAGGGGCAACTCGATTCCTCCGTCACAGCCGATAAAGGTAACGATATCTCCGGGGCTGGGGGGGTGCGCGCGCGCGTGCGCCGGATCCCCGGAGATTCGTACCACGGTGGTGTCCATGGAGATCCGGCCGATGATGGGGAGGCGGCGGCTGTGCAGAATTGCGGAGCCGAGGTTGCCGAGGGCGCGGGGGAGTCCGTCGCCGTAGCCGATGCCGACCGCGGCCCAGCGCTCGCGGGTGCGCGCGCGGTAGGTGGCGCCGTAGCCGACGGTGGTGCCGGGGGGGACGTCGCGGACGAGGAGGACGCGCGCGCGGACGGCCACGACGGGCTCGGGGAGGCGGTCGGCGTCGCCGGCGGGGGCGCCGTAGAGGTAGATGCCGGGGCGGGCGGCGTTGGCGGTGCGCGAGGTGAGGCGGAGGGCGGCGGCGCTGTTGGCGCAGTGGACGAGGGCAGCCGTGGAGAGCTGGCCGGCGGCGCGGAGGGATTCGATGAAGGCGTCGAAGAGGGCGATCTGGCGGCGGGCGCTGGCGAGGTCGGGGGCGTCGGCGGAGTGGAGGTGGGTGAAGATGCCGTGGAGGTGGAGGCCGGATCGGGTGGCGGCGCGGATGGCGGGCCACCAGGGGGGCGGGGCGGGGGGCGGGGCGTGGGGCGGGGCGTGGCCAAGCGGCAGGCCCGCGCGGCCCATGCCGGTGTCGACTTCGAGCTGGAAGGGCGTGCGGGCGCCCGCGGCCGCGAGGTGGCCCGCGGACGCGAGGTCGCCCAGGGCGGTGAGGCTGTCCAGGTCGGAGATGGAGGGGATGAGGTCGGCCTCGACGGCGCGGGGGAGGGTCTGGGGGGGGACGGGCGCGCAGATGATCACGGGGGCGCGCACGCCGAGCCGCCGCAGTTCGAGGCCCTCTTCGACGGTGGCGACGCCGTAGCCGTAGGGGCGGGCCGGGCGGAGGGCGTCGACGACGCGGCGGACGCCGAGGCCGTACCCGCCGGCCTTCACCATGGGGACGAGCCTGACGTCCGGTCCGGCCGACGCCCCGACGCGGTCGAGGTTGTGGCGCAGGGCGGCCGTGCGGACTTCGACCCACGCGCGGTCGCGGGGGGGGTCGAGGGGGGGCGGGGGGTTGGGGGGCATGTCATCAATATGGCACGGACGGATGGTGCCGGCCCCCCGCCTGGAGCGGCGCAAGGACGATAACCGAACATTTACCGAATTACGGTGTATAAGGAGGTAAGGCAATAGTCGACCACCTCCAGACTCCGGAATCAGATCAGAATGACCACCGACATCGACTCCAGCGGCCCGGCCTCTCCCGCCACTCTCACCCCTCCTCCCGACGACCCCCTCGGCGACGAGATCGCCGCGCTTTGCGCCCACATCAGCGCCGCCACCTTCCGGCTCCTCTCCCTGCTCCAGCGCTACGACGAAGAGGGACTCTGGGAGGGCTGCCGCTCCTGCGCCCACTGGCTCTCGTGGCGCACAGGCATCTCGCTGGGGCCCGCACGCGAGAAGGTGCGCGTAGCCCGCCGCCTTCCGTCCCTGCCGCTGATCTCCGCCAGCCTGGCCAAGGGGGAGATCTCGTACTCGAAGGTGCGGGCTCTCACCCGGGTGGCCACCGCCGACAACGAGGCCGAACTCCTCACCTTCGCACGTCACGGCACCACGGCCCATGTCGAGCGTCTGGTCCGGGGGTTGCGCCGTCTGGAAGCCGCCGACGCCGGTCAGGAGGCCCGGGCCGCACGCCGCGGACTCTCGCTTTACCCCACGGACGACGGCGACTACGAGATCCGCGGCAGGCTCAGCCCCGAGGTGGGTGCTCTGCTGCTCAAGGCGCTCGAAGTGGACGAGGCCCGGATCTACCGCGAGCAGCGCGCCGCCGGGACGGAGCACAGGACATCCGTGGCCCAGCGGCGGGCCGAGGCGCTCGGACTCTGGCTGGAAGAGCGCCTTCAGCCGCAGGTCCAACTGGTCGTGCACTCGTTCCAAACCGCGGCCGGCGAA
The DNA here is from genome assembly GCA_965211905.1 of Longimicrobiales bacterium. Classification (GTDB taxonomy): domain Bacteria; phylum Gemmatimonadota; class Gemmatimonadetes; order Longimicrobiales; family Gaopeijiaceae; genus Bin94. The sequence goes on along the minus strand of CBDBTX010000003.1, from coordinate 1,344,319 downwards.
GAAGTCCCGGATGTCGCCGACGCGCCGCTTTCCGTGGTCACCGAAGACGGCGTTCGCGTTTCAGCTGAAACGTCTTCGCGGCTCTGCTGCGATGCCGAGGCGGTTCCCATCGCGCGGGGAGACGACGGTTCCGTGCTCGATGTCGGGCGCCGCCAGCGGACCGTGGGGTGGCGGCTGCGCAAGGCTCTGGATGCGCGCGACGGCGGGTGCCGCTTCCCCGGATGCACATTGCGCCTGCGCACCCAGGCTCACCACATCAGGCACTGGGCGCAGGGCGGCGATACGGCGATGGACAACCTGGTGCTGCTCTGCCCCTTCCATCACCGCGCGGTCCACGAGGGCGGCTGGAGGGTGGAGATGGACGAGGGGGGCGTTCCGCGCTTCTTCAACCCGCTGGGCGTGCACATGCCACACGTGCCCGAGGCTCCGGACATCGCGGGCCTGTTGCCCGGCAGGCCGGACTGTGGGCTGGCCCGCTGGCACGGCCATCACGACATCGGTCCGTGGACCGGTACAACGCTGTGGCAGGGCGAACGCCCCGACCTCGACTGGGCCCTGGCGTGGTTCTGGCTGGAAGGAGGTGGGGGCGGCGACCGGCCTACCGCGGGAACGGCCCGATCTCGATGATCTCCTCCTCGTCCGAATCGAGCCAGATGAGAATGACGCTGCCCGGTCCGTTCCTCGTCAGAGCCCAATCCGGGTGCCTGGACAGTTCCGGACCGCTGGCAGGGTCTTCCTCCACGACCTGGCGCCGGGTCAGGGGAAGCGCGGCCGCAAGCCCGTCCTTGTGTCCGAGGGACTCGGCGAGGTATCTGGTGATCCAGTTTCTTGCAGCTGCGCGGTTCATTGTCGGCGGTTCAGGCAAGCACGAGCAGGGATTGAGAGGATGCGAATCGAGTGTTTGTGACACCTCCAGCTTCGAGATTGTTCCATGTTTCGCTGCATAGGACACCCATCATGCATGCATCTACCGAGTCCGTACTGGCGGCGGCTTTCGCCATTCAACACAACGCGAGCCTGAAGGGTTTCGACTGGGTGGACCCGGCGGACGCCCTCGAGAAGGTCCGCGAGGAAACCGGCGAGGTCGCCTCGCTCCTGGAGTCGGAAGGCCGGGCGGTCGGCCTGGAGGAGGATCTGGAAGAGGAAGTGGGTGACCTGCTCTTCGCCGTGGTCAACATCGCGCGGTTGGCAGGCGTCGATCCGGGGCCCGCGCTGACGCGCGCGATCCGCAAGTTCGAGATGCGCTTCGCGGAGGTCGAGCGCGTGGCCCGGCAGCGGGACCTGCCCATGCCCGGCACGCCGCTGGAGGTGCTCGACCGGATCTGGGACGAGGTGAAGGCCGGAGATTCCCGGAGTTAGTAGCCGGCCTGCCTATCCACCAGATTGCGCAGGCGCTCGCCGCGCGCGAAGCGGCTCAGGTTTTCGGTGATCAGGGCTGTCTGGCGTGCCCAGAAACCGCGCGTGGTGGCGGAGACGTGCGGTGTCATGAGGACCCGCGGATGGCTGTAGAAGGGGTGGCCGGACGGGAGCGGTTCCTCGTGGAAGACATCGAGGCCGGCGCCTCGCAGCGGGCCGTTGGCCCCGAGCGCTTCGAGGAGTGCGTCTTCGTCGACCAGCCGGCCGCGCGCGACGTTGATCAGCACCGAACCCGGCTTCATCGAGAAGATGCGCTGGCGCGTGATGATCCCGCGGGTCTCGTCGGTCTCGGGAAGGGTGAGCACGAGGTAGTCCGACTCGGTGATGGCGCGTTCGAGCATGGAGCCGCCCGCGCCGACGTGGATCCGGGCGGGGCCGGCGAGCGTGCCAGGGCCGGCGGCGGGCGGGCCTGAGCGCGGGCGCCGGCGCACCGCCACCACGCTGCTCCCCAGCGCCGCCGCCCGCACGGCCACCTCGCGCCCGATCCCCCCGTAGCCGAGGACGCCGACCGTGGAAGCACCGATCTCTCGGACGGGCGCGTCGGCCGCCCAGTACGCGGGCGCTCCCCAATCGCCGGCCCGCTGGGACCTGACGGCGATGTCGAGTCCGCGCGCGAAGTAGTGGATCATCGCCATTACCGTCTCGGCCATCGGCACGGCGTGGATCCCGGCGGAGTTGGTGAAGAGAATGTCCCGCGACATCATCGCGGGGTGCAGCGACGTGGCCACCCCGGCGGCGCCCGAGTGCACCCATTCGAGCCGCGGCCCGGCCTCCAGCACCTCTGGCGGGATCCCGTAACCCATGTAGACGCGCGCGTCGGCGACCGCTTCGAGCAGCTCGTCGGTCACGTTGGGGATGCCGTCACCCGAGGCGTCGGCCAGCGTCTCCATGAACTGCAGGGTCCAGCCGGGCGGCAGCGCCGCGGTGATCGCCTCGCGGGCGCTGTCGGGCAGTTCCCAGATGGGGCGCCGGTCGCGCAGATCAATGACGAGGGTGGCCATGCGGGGGCTCAGGCGGCCGCGCCGCTCAGGGCTTGAGGCGGTTGATCAGGCGCGGGAAGGGGACGAGCTCGCGGATGTGGGGCCGTCCCGTGATCCACCCCACCGTGCGCTCGAGGCCGAGGCCGAAGCCGGAGTGCGGGAAGGTCCCGTAGCGCCGCAGGTCCAGGTACCAGTCGTAGGCCTCCTCGGGGAGCTCCTCCTCGCGGATCCGGGCCAGCAGCCGGTCGTAGTCGTCCTCGCGCTGGCTGCCGCCGATGATCTCGCCGTAGCCCTCGGGCGCGATCAGGTCGTTGCATAGAACCGTGCGGGGATCGTCTGGGTTCTCCTTCATGTAGAAGGCCTTCGCCCCCTTCGGGTAGTTGTAGACGAAGACGGGCCGGTCGAACCAGCTGGAGATGGTGGTTTCCTCGACGGCGCCGAGATCGCGTCCCCATTCGAAGTCGCGGCCCTCTGCGTTCAGGCGTTCTACACACTCGCCGTAGCTGATTCGCGGGAAGGGCGGCGCGACGCGTTCCAGCGTGGCCGGGTCGCGCTTCAACACCTCCAACTCCGGCCCGCAGCGATCGAGCGCGCGCCCGACGATGTGGCAGATGAACTCCTCCTGCAGGTCCATGTTGTCGTCGGAGTCGGCGAAGGCCACCTCCGGCTCGATCATCCAGAACTCGGTGAGGTGGCGGCGCGTCTTGGACTTCTCGGCGCGGAAGGTCGGGCCGAAGCAGTAGACCTTGCGGAAGGCCGGGCAGGCGCACTCGGCATAGAGCTGGCCGGTCTGGGCCAGGAAGGCGCGGTCGCCGAAGTAGTCGGTCTCGAAGAGGGTGCCCGCGGACTCGCCGATGGCGCCGGTGAGGATCGGCGTGTCGATGCGCACGAAATCGCGCTCGTAGAAGAAATCGTGGATCGCCTGCTCGACCTCGGCTCGCACACGCAAACCGGCCCGCTGCATGCTCGAACGGAGCCAAAGGTGGCGGTGGTCCAGGAGGAACTCGACCCCGTGCTCCTTCGGCTGGATGGGGTATTCGTCGCTGGCGCCGATGAGCTGGATCGCCTCGACCGTCAGCTCGTGTCCGCCGGGGGCGCGCGCGTCGGCTCGGACGGGGCCGGTGAGCGCGATGCAGCTCTCCTGGGTAAGCGAGGTGGCAAGTTCCCATACCTCGGCGGGCACCTGCGACTTGACGACGACGCCCTGGACCACGCCCGTCCCGTCGCGCAGTACGACGAAGGCGACGCGGGCGTGCACGCGCAGCGCCGAAATCCATCCGGAAATGGTGACCGTGGCGCCGGTGTGATCCGCCAGATCTCGGACTTGATGGGTCATTGGACTCAATCCTCGCTGTTTCCGAGCCTGGAGCGCTGCAGAATCGCCCGGTCGATGAGACCCTCGACCGTCAGATCCACATTGACCAGGCGAATGCGGGTCATGAAGGCGCGCGGTCCCATCGCGACGAACAGGCGTCCGAAGAACTCGTCCGCGAAGCTGCTCGTGATGATTCCGACACCTTCGAAATCCAGCACGACAGAGGGATGTCCGACCAGGAGATTCCGCACCATCCGGCGCACGTGTCTTCCGCCGCGACGGGAGCCGAAGTCCAGAGATGCCTTTTCCTTCATGTTCACGATCAGTGCCCCGTCATCGTCTTCATACTCCCGCTCGAGATAGTCTCGCGGCGGATCGTGCGACTGTCCCCTGAACCGGAGCGCCCGCGCGAGCAGCCCCGGATCTCCCAGACCGATGCGGCAGCGAACCGACGTTCCCGGATACGGTGCGGTCGACTGCTCGGTCCTCAGATCGCCATCGCCGCTGCGCGACAAAGTTCCCCACCCGGAACGAAGCTCGAAGATCCCATCCGAGAGAACAGCGACCTGATAGCTGCCGAACAGACCGTTTCCCGCATTTCGCTGCGGGTCACGCGTAACTCCTTCGGTGATTGCGTCCCTAAGCGCTGACTGGTCGTCCGCGGTGCCCATGCTTGCGGGGATCCCGATCCCGCCATCGGCGACAACGAACTCGACCGCGTTGCCGTTGCTGTAGGCAGTGGCCTGCACGAACCCCCCCACTGGTGATTCCGCGTGAATCGGCACGTTTTCCATGATTTCGCCGAGTGACCATTCAACGGCCTTCAGCGTATCGCGGCTCGTCTCCAGATTGCGCAGAATCAGCTCCATGACCCTCGCGAGGATTGTATCCTGACCATTTACACCATCGTCCTCGAAGCGCAGGGCGGGAACGTGGCCGCCCTGGTACACATTGGGCTGAAATCGTTCGGGATCGATGTGGTGAGCCCAGTTCGCGTTGACGAACAGCCTTGACAGTCCTTCATCGGACGGGAGGAGCAGCGTGAACGCCACGCCATGGCGCTCGCGGTACGTCGTGATGATGGGCATCAGGGGAAGCATGACGGCCTGCGTTATGCCGGTGCAGGCAGAGAAATCCAGCGTAACGTTCGCGGCCGCTGGTCGCACGGATTGGTGGAGCGCCGCGCACAACCTGTGCATATCGTATGGACGGATGCCTGCACCGACGGTGATTTGGCCGTCCCTGTGCTCAACCTGTCCCATCATGGCTCCGTGCCTGGGCGATCGCCGACCATCCCGTCTTCAGCGCCACGAAGTCTCGATTGGATTGCCGGACCGCGTCAACCGTCACCCCACCCCGAAGAGCTTCGCCCGGTCTCCGTAGCGGCGGTCGAGGTGGGTGCGGACGACCCGGTGCAGGTCGTCGGCCAGCTGCGGGTCGGCGTCGATCATGCCTCTCGCGCGGTCGCGCGCGGGCCCGATCAGGTCCTCGTGCTCGACGATGTCCGCGAACTTCAGTTCGGTCCCGCGGCCGTGCTGCTCGGCGCCGAAAAAGTCGCCCTGCCCACGGATCCGCAGGTCCTCGGCGGCGATTTCGAAGCCATCGCTGGTGCGGGCGAAGGCGGCGAGGCGGGCGGTGGTGGCGGCGGCGCCCGTGCCCGCGCCCTCCCCGCCCGGAATCACCACGCAAAGCCCCCCCTCGTCCCCCCGCCCGATGCGGCCGCGCAGCTGGTGCAGCTGGGAGAGCCCGAAGCGCTCCGCGTTCTCGATCACCATGGTCGTGGCGTTGGACACGTCGATGCCGACTTCGATCACGGTCGTGGCGACCAGCACGTCGATGTCGCCCCGCTGGAAAGCGCGCATGATCCGGTCCTTCTCTTCGGCGGGGAGGCGGCCGTGCATCAGGGCGAGTCGGCGGCCCGCGAAATCCTCCGTGCGGAGGCGTTCGAACTCGGCTTCGGCGGCGCGAAGGTCGGTCTTCTCCGACTCCTCGATCGCGGGGTAGACCAGGTACGCCTGGCGTCCGGCGGCGAGGCGGCGGTTCACCTCCTGGAAGATGGCGGCGCGGTTTTCGGGGGCGGCGATGCGGGTGGTGGCGGGCTGGCGCCCCGGGGGAAGCTCGTCGATGATGCTCATGTCGAGCTCCCCGTGCAGCGTCATCGCGAGGGAGCGCGGGATGGGGGTGGCCGACATCAGCAGGGTGTCGGGGCGGGGTGCGCGCTCCGACAGCGCCATCCGCTGCCGCACGCCGAAGCGGTGCTGTTCGTCGACCACGACGAGTCCCAGCGCGCGGAATTCCACCCCCTCCTGGATCAGCGCGTGCGTGCCCACGACGAGGTTCGCCGCGCCGCTCGCGACACGGGCCCGTGCCTCCTCGCGGCGGCGGCCGGTCGCTGACCCCACCAGAATCTCGAGCGTGCAGGGGAGGTCGCCCAGGAAGTCGCCGATCCGCCGGGCGTGCTGCTCGGCGAGGATCTCGGTGGGCGCCATGAGCGCGGCCTGGCGGCCCCCCTCGACGGCCAGGAGCATGGCGAAGAGCGCAACCAGGGTCTTCCCGGCACCGACGTCGCCCTGGAGCATGCGGTTCATGCGCCGGGTGGAGGTCATGTCGGCGTAGATCTCGCGGAGGACGCGGGCCTGCGCCCCGGTGAGGCGGAACGGGAGCGACGAGTGGAGGGCGCGGATGAGGCGGTTGGTGCGGGTGTGGGCGATCCCGGGGCGCTCGCGGGTGGCGTCGTGCCGGACGCGCGCGTGGAGGAGCTGCAGGAAGAAGAGCTCGTCGAAGGCGAGGCGGCGGCGGGCGGTCTGGACGTGCGCCAGGGTGCGGGGGCGGTGGAGGTCGCGCAGCGCGGCGGAGAGTTCGATCAGGCCGAGTTCGCCCCGGTCGGCGGCGGGCAGGTGCTCCTCGGCACGGATTTGGCCCAGGAGCCACTCGAGGTTGAGGTCGACGAGGCGGCGGAAGACCCACTGGGGGACATCCTCGGAGGCGGGATAGGTGGCGAAGATGGTGCCGGGGGGGTCGTGGGGGGCGTCGGCGGTGTCGGCCGACGTGCTCTGCCGAGACAGCAGGGTGTACTCGCGCGGCTGGAGCTGCCGACCGTGAAAGAAGCGCACGGGGCCGGTGACCAGGATGCGGTCGCCCTTGCGGACGTTGCGCTCGACCCAGGGCTGGCCGGGCCAGGAGCAGGTGATCATGCCCGAATCGTCCTGGATGACGGCCTGGAAGATGCGGAGGCCGCGGCGGGTGGGGAGAACGCCCTTGTTGCGCACCTCCCCCACCACCGTCACGTCCATCCCCACCTGGGCGAGCGCGATGGGGGTGATGGTGGAGGCGTCGTCGTAGCGGCGCGGGACGTGGTAGAGGAGGTCGCGGGCGGTCAGGATCCCCATTCGCTGGAGCGATTCGGCCCTGCGCGGCCCCACTCCCTTGAGGAACTGGACGGGCTTGTCGAGCCGCGTCAGCGTCATGACGGGGCGCGCGGCGCACCCGGCGCGCCGGCCGCCAACACCCCCTGGGCGAAGTCGCCGGGGTCGAAGCGCTCCAGATCCCGGGGCCGCTCGCCGACGCCCACCATCCTCACGGGGATCCCGAGCTCCTCGCGCAGCGCCACCACAATGCCTCCCCGCGCGGTCGAGTCCATCTTCGCCAGCACGATTCCGGTCACGGTCACGAAACGGGAGAACTCGCGGGCCTGGACCAGGCCGTTCTGCCCCACCGTCGCGTCGAGGACGAGGAGCGTTTCGTGCGGGGCGCCCTCGAGGCGCCGCCGAACAACGCGGTCAACCTTGCCGAGCTGTTCCATGAGGCCGCCGTGCGTGTGCAGGCGCCCGGCCGTGTCGATCAGCACCACGTCGGTGCCGCGCGCCTGCGCCGCCGCGATGGCGTCCCAGGCGACGGCCGCGGGGTCGCCGCCGGGCTGTCCGCGCACGAACTCCGCGCCCGCGCGCTCCGCCCACCGTTCGAGCTGTTCGACCGCGCCCGCGCGGAAGGTGTCGGCCGCGGCGACGATCACGCTGCGGCCCTCCCGGACGAGGCGGTGGGCGAGCTTGCCGATGGTGGTGGTCTTCCCGACCCCGTTCACGCCGACCACGAGGTAGACGGTCGGCGGCGCGGCGGCTACCGCCAGGCCCGCATCGCCGTCCCCGTTGAAGACGTCGCGGATCGCGCCTTCCAGGAGGCGCCGCAGCGCGGCCTCATCGGCCATGCCGCCCGATCGCGCCTCCCTTTCGACCATCTCGACGAAGCGCATGCTCGCCTGCACCCCGAAATCGGCCATGAGGAGCCGCTCCTCGAGCTCTTCCAGGGTGTCTGCGTCGACCCGCCGGAACGCGGGCGGGATCACGCGGCGCAGCGCGCGCGCCCACACCGATGCACCCATGGTCAGCGCAGCCCGGCCCGGCGGCGGCCGATCCACTCCGCGCAAAGGGCGCCCAGGATCAGCAGGTACGGGAAGGGCCAGGCGCGCAGCGGCCGGTTGCCCTCCATGGAGGCGTCGCCGGCGGCTGCCCGCACCGTGAGTTCGGCGGCGCCGGTGGGGATCTGCAGCATCTCGTCGGTGAACGACTCGACGATGAAGGCGCCGCCGATGGTGTCGCCGGCGGCTGCCGTGTAGGCATACGCGCCGGCCGGGAGTGCGGCGGTGGTGAAGCGTCCGCCCGGGGGCACGATCAGCGTGGTGTCGAGGACGACCGCGTCCGCCGCGTCGGCGACCGTCAGGGCGATCTCCTCGCCCTCGTACCCGCGTGCGAGCCAGGGGGCGGGCGCGCCTCGCCGGAGCACCTGCCGCGCCGGGCGCACTCCCGGCCCGGCGGCGAGAGGTTCGTCGGCCATCATCCACCCCCCGACAGCCGCCCACAGGCGCCGATAGTGCTCGCGCGGCTCGCCCCCCCGGAAAGCCCAGCGCCAGAACCCGCGCGCCAGAACCACACCCGCGCGGCGGCGGCCCTCGGCGCGAAGGATCAGGGCGGTCTCGGCCTCGCCCGCCCCACCCAGACGAAGGTGAAGCGCGGCGCCCCCATCCTCGCCCACCACCGGAAGGACTCCCGTGAGCGGTGGCAATCCCGCCCCCACGAACTGCTCGACCTCGCCCGCGACCGGCGACGGAGGCGCTTCGTCGAGGTACCACTCCCCGGTCCGCGCGGCCGCCGTGGCGACGCCGCCCGCCGCGGCCCCCGCCCCGTCGAGGGGGAAGAGGAGGAGCCTGCGGGTCCGGGCGGTCGACCGTTCGAGAAGGTCCACGCTGGAGCCGTCCACCCCCATTGCCACCACCATCTCGGCGCGGCGCAGCAGCCGCTCCACGGCCGCCTGGTCGATCGCCGCGGCGGCATCGGCCGTCGCGGCCTCCATCGGCTGGTAGCGGTCCGGCCCGGTGCGCAGGTACCCCCGCACCGGCAGCCCCGTGATCTGGTCCAGCACGGGGAGCAGGAAGCGCGGCTCCCAGTCCGGCGCGAACGACACCAGCAGCACCCCGGTCTCTTCCGGGTCGACCTGCACGACCGCGGTGCGCTCGTCGTCGAGGGCGAAGGCGTCCGCATCGGCGATGCGCGCAGTCACCGCATGCGTGCCCGCCGCCAGTCGGCCCAGCGTGAAATCCGCGCCGCTGGTGCGGCCCGGCGACGGGGACGCCAGGCGGAGCGTGTGCCGGGGCTCGCCGTCGACGCTCACGGTGATCGTCACCGAGTCGGCGCCGGGCGTCCCTCCCTCCACCTCCACCCTGCCCCGCACGATCTCGCCGCTCGCGGCCGAGGCCGGCACGACCAGGCGTCCCACGCCCAGGTTCTCCCCCGCCGGCACGAGCGTGTCCACTGCCAGCCCAATGCCCATTCGGCGCGCGGCCATCGCCGTCGCTACCGGATCGCGCACTCTGCGGTCCGTCACGAGAACGACCTCGCGGGCGCCCGCCTCGGCCGCGACGGTGACCGCTTCGGCCATCACCGACTCGACCCCGGCTGGATCCAGGTCATCGAGCGCTGCGGCGTCCACCGTCCGCGGAGCGGCGCCGGCCACCAGAATCCGCGCGTCGGCGGCGGCCAGCGCCCGCGCCCGCACCAACGCCGCGTCCCAGAGCCGACCGCCATCCGCGGAGCGGGCGCCCATGGACGCACTCGCGTCCAGGACGACGTAGCGGTCGGGACCGTCGCTGCGCGGCCCGGTGGGAACCACCGGGTTCCACAGCAGCGCCACCACTCCGGTCACGGCGATCGCCCTGGCCGCCAGGAGAACGGCGCGGCTTCGCACCTCGAACTCGCGCCTGTAGTAGACCCAGGCGCAGAATCCCCCGGCGAGGATCAGCGCGAGAAGAAGGAAGAGTCCGGCCAAATTTTACGCGCTGCTAATCTTGCGCTCGCACGGACGGCAGCGTCGCCGGGCCGGGAAGCCGCTCCAGCAGCGCCAGCCGCGAGGTGCTTTCCAGAATCCAGCGATCGATGTCGGCGGCGGGTACGGGATCGTCGGCGGGCAGTTCGATCGACAGCGGATCCAGCGGGCTCCCCCTCCGGTGCATTTCGTAGTGGAGGTGGGGTCCGGTGGCGAGGCCGGTCATGCCCACGTAGCCGATCACCTGGCCCTGGGTCACCCTGGTGCCCACGCCGATCCCGCCGGCGAAGCCGCTCAGGTGGGCGTAGCGGGTCAGGAAGCCGTTCGCGTGGTTGACGTCGATGACGCGGCCGTAGGTATCGTTCCACCCCCTGCGCGTCACGACCCCGTCGGCGGTCACCTCGACGGGCGTGCCGGAGTCGGCCGCGTAGTCCACTCCCCGGTGCGCCCGCCAGGTTCGCAGGACGGGGTGGAAGCGGCGGTTGGTGAAGCGGGACGAAATGCGGCTGAAGGCGATGGGGCGCATCAGGAAGGCGCGCCGGACCGACTCGCCCTCCTCGTCGTACCAGGTGCCGCGTCCGTCCCCGTTGGGGTCGAACCAGATGGCGTACCAGGGCCTGCCGTCGTTGACCAGTTCCGCCGCCAGAAGGCTCCCCGAGCGCATGCTGCCGTTGGGGCGCTTCTCGCGCTCGAAGGCGAAGCGGTAGGTGTCGCCCACCCTGATGGCGCGCGTGAAATCGACCCGCCACTGGAAGACCCGATCGAGGCGGTCGATGAAGTTGAGGCGGTCGCCGCGCGGCATCGCCGCCAGCACCGGGTCGGTCATGACCGCCTCCCAGAGGGTCGATGTGATCTCTCCCGACGCGTAGACGGTGTCCACGGTCGTGGGCAGCACCGTGACCGCCAGGTTCCACCCTCCTCCCGTCCCGCGGTCGAGGAAGATGGTGCTGTCGCGGTTCAGGCCGACCGCGATCCGCTCGATCAGCTCCTCGTCCGCGTGCCGGCGAATCGTGATCTCGGTGCCGGCGCGCAGTCTGCGCGGGTTGAACCGCTCCCGGAACGCCTGAAGGACCCGCTGATGTTCGGACCAGTCCAGCCCCGCGTCCGTCAGAACCCCGCCCAGCGTGAGCCCGGACGACAGCCGGTGCACCTCTTCCCGGTAGGGGGCGGCGGCGTACACGCCCTCCAGCGAGCCGGACTCGGGAACATCCGGTCCGGACACGACGACACCAAGGACGACGACCGCGGCGGCGGCCACCGCGATGGCCTGCTTTCTGACGGCGTGGATCTTCAGGCGTTGAATCTCCTGATGAAGGTCGGAAGCTCCAGCTCCTTCACTCCAAACATATCACCGGCCCCCGCATGCGCGCCTCCCGCGGGCGCCCGCAGCCCCCGGGACAGCGGCGAAGCGCCGGAATTCGCGCCGAGCCCCGCTCCGCCGCCCGCGCGGGCCGGCAGGGTGGCGTCGGCAGGGTGTCCGTCGGGGTTGGATCTGAAGGAGGGCTGGACAGTTGCCGGCCGGGTCGCGCCGCCCACGCTTTCGTCGCCGACCGGCATGACGGTGGTCATCCGCGGCTGACGAGCGCCGCCAACGGCTTTCCGCATCATGACCGGCTGCTCCGTGACCGGGATCCGTTGCGCCCGCCGCCTGGCTCCAAACTGGGGCCGTATGACCGATCCGGCCCCGCGGCGGTCGGCGTTGTCATCGAATCCCGTGGCGATCAGGGTGACCCGGATCTCGCCCTCCATGGTGGAGTCCTGAACCGCGCCGAAGATGATTTCGGCTTCGTCGCCGGCTTCCTCCTGGATCATCGTGGAGATGTCGGTCACCTCGTCGATGGCCAGGTCCGATCCCCCCGTGATGTTGATCAGCACGCCCTGGGCGCCCTGTATGGAGACGTTGTCGAGGAGGGGTGAAGTGACCGCGTCCTGTGCGGCGGTCAGCGCGCGGTTCTCGCCGCGGCCGACGCCCGTGCCCATCAGCGCCGCCCCGCACGACGACATGACCGTGCGCACGTCGGCGAAGTCGACGTTGACCTCGCCGCTCACGCGGATGAGGTCGCTGATCCCCTGGGTCGCGTGCAGGAGCACCTCGTCCGCCTTCTTGAGAGCGTCCTGGAAGGACGTGCCCTTGCCGACCACCGCAAGCAGGCGGTCGTTGGGAACCACGATCATCGTGTCTACGGTGCGGGCCAGTTCGGAGAGGCCCTGCTCCGCCTGGCGCATGCGCTTCTTCCCCTCGAAGGAGAACGGGCGCGTCACCACGGCTACGGTCAGCGCGCCCATCTCCCTGGCCATCTCGCCGATCACGGGCGCGGCGCCGGTCCCGGTTCCGCCTCCCATCCCGGCCGCGATGAACACCAGATCCGCCCCTTCCAGCGTCCGGCGGACATCGTCGGCGTCCTCGGCCACGGCCTGGCGGCCGATCCCGGGACGGGCTCCCGCGCCGAGCCCCCGAGTCAGCTTCTTGCCCAGCTGGATCACGTGGGCCGCCTTCGATCTCGACAACGCCTGTGCGTCGGTGTTGGCCGAGACGAACTCGACCCCGTCGAGGCTCTCGTCAATCATGCGGTTCACGGCGTTGCCGCCGGCGCCCCCCACGCCGATCACCCTCATCTTCGCGGATCTGCGAGGTACATCGTCCAATTCGAACATCATCGTCTCATCTCCTCCGGGACCCAGTCCCGATTCCGTGAACAATCCGTCGATAGCCGCTCTAGAAGAACTCCTTGAGCCATGCGCCCACCCGGGTGACCACTCCCGAAGCCACCGTGGACGCCCCCTCTCCCGTATCTATGAAGTAGTCGGCCCCGTGCAGCGCGAGGCCGGCTGCGGTCGCGAAAGAAGGACGGGCGACCAGGTCCGCCAGGCCGCGCAGCCCCTCGTGGGGAACCCCGATCCGCACAGGCGCGTCGAGGCAGTCGCCCGCCAGGTGACCGATGCCGGGCGTAGCGGTTACGCCGCCCGTGATGACGATCCCCGCACCCAGCGATCCGGGCGCGCAGACGGCGCTCAGCCGCCGCCGGATCTGGAGGAACATGTTGCGCAGGCGCTGCTCGATCAGCTCGGCGACGTACTGCCGGGTCACCACCCGGACGCGGCCGTTCGTGGCGGGCAGATTGACCTTCTCCTCGGGGTCCACCACGCGGCGATGGGCCGCGCCGTGCGCCTCCTTGATCGCCGACGCTTCGGCGAAGGGCACCGACAGGCCGCGGATCAGGTCGCTGGTGATCGCCGATCCGCCGAACGGCAGCACGGCCAGGTCGCGGATCTTGCCCTCGTAGTAGAGGGAGAGGCCGGTGGAAGCGGCCCCGATGTCGATGAGCGCCGCGCCGAGCTCCTTCTCGTCCTCCGCCAGCACCGCGCGCGCCGCGGCCAGGGGCTCCAGCACCCGGTCCTGCACCCGGTAGCCGGCCCTCTCGACGGCGCGGGTCAGGTTGCCGACGATGGCCGAGCACCCCGTCACGAGGCACAGCTCGGTCTCGAGGCGCGTGCCGATCATGCCGACGGGATCCTGGATGCCACCCTGGTTGTCGACACTGTAGTCCTGCGGGATCGCGTGCAGCAGTTCGCGGTCGTAGGGGAGCGGGACCGCCTGGGCCACCGCGTTCACCCGGTCGACATCGCGCAGGACGACCTCTTCGGCAGCCACCGCCACCACGCCGCCAGAGCGCTCCACCGCCACGTGATCCCCGGCGATGCCCACGTAGGCCCGGTCGACCCGCACGCCGGCCATGACCTCGGCCTCGGCCACCGCGCCGCGGATGCACTCGGTCGCGGCATCGAGATCGGTGATCACGTCCTTGCGCACCCCCACGGTGGGGGTCGACCCGATTCCGAGGATCCTGACTTCGGGGCGGCGGTAGTCGCGGACGTACTCGCCGATGACCGCGCGGGTGCGCGCCGAGCCGACGTCGAGCCCGGTGATCAGCACGGATCTCATCGGGTCCTCACCACGACCTGGTCGGCAAACCGGAGGTCGATCTCGCGCGGCGGCGCATCCAGCCTCGCGACGGCGTGGTTCAGGGCGACGATCGCCTCGCGCAGCCGCATCTCCGAGATCGGCGGCCGGTACCTGACGCGCACCTCGGAATCGCCGAGCAGCAGGGTGATGTCCCGGTCGCCGATGCGCGCCTCGGAGATCACGGCGAACACCTCGGGGGCCGCGTCGGCCATGCGCGCCACGTCGCGGGCGAGGAGACGCAGGCCCCAGAGGGCTTCCGCGCCGGGCGTCATCACGCGCAGCACCGGCAGATCGAGGACCGGATCGGCGGGATCGAGCGGGAGGATGTCGCCGCGGCGGTCGACCGCCATGACCAGGGGTGAAGCGACCAGTCCGACGGGTGTCGGCTGCGCGGCCGCGTGCGGCGCCGGGTGGAGGGCGCGGTCGGTGCGCGACACCTCCACCAGCACGATCGCAGCGCCCGCGGCCGCGGGCGCAAACAGGAGGATGGCGCGCCGGGTCGTCCTCTGGCGGGCGGTTTTCATGACCGTGCGCCAAATCGTGCGCGGGCGGGGGCGGCGTCTCACCGCGGGCCGTCCCTTCCGGCGGCGCGCTCGCGCAGGAGGGCGAAGACCCGGGGACCGGCCGTCTCGATCGATCCGGCACCCATCAGGACACACACGTCGCCGGCCGTCAGGTCGTCCGCCACGGCTTCCGGCAGCGTCTCCAGCTCGGCGTGGTAGGCCGCACGCGACCCGGACCCACCCGCGGCGTCGGCGACCAGCGCGCCCGTCACGCCCGGGATCGGCTGTTCGCGCGCCGGATAGATGTCGGTCACCCATACGCGGTCGGCGGTCCCGAGCGCGCTCCCGAACTCCCGGTGGAAGTCGCGGGTGCGCGTGTAGAGGTGCGGCTGGAACACCGCCACGATGCGCCGGCCGGGGTTGGCCGCACGGGTGGCCGCCAGGGTGGCCGCGATCTCGGTGGGGTGGTGCGCATAGTCGTCGACGACGTGAACGCCCGCGGCCTCGCCCAGGACTTCGTACCGCCGGCCGACGCCGTCGAAGGCCGCCAGGCCCGCGCGGACCGCGTCCCAGCCGGCGCCGAAGGTGCGCCCCACTCCCACCGCGGCCAGCGCATTGCGGACGTTGTGGACGCCATGGGCCGCCATCGTGAAGTCGCCGGCGCGGACGCCGTCCTCGATGAGGGTGAAGGTGCTGCCCGCGCCGTGTACGCGCACCGAGACGGCCCGCAGCTGGGCGCCGGGGGCGAGGCCGTAACTGCGGGTGCGGCCGCCGCACGGCACTCCGGCGCGGGCCGCGCCGGGGTCGTCGCCGCAGACCCACAGGGTGCCTCCGGCCGCGAGCCGGTCCACAAAGCTGGCAAAGGAGGCGCGGACGCCGCGCAGGTCCCCGTAGATGTCGAGGTGGTCGGCCTCCAGGTTGGTGACGACGGCAACGTCGGGTCGCAGCGTCAGGAAGGAGCGGTCGAACTCGTCGGCTTCCACGACGAAAACGTCGGAGGCACCCGGGCGCAGGTTGCCGCCCCAGGCGGACACCTCGCCGCCCACGACACCGGTCGGGTCGATGCCCGCTTCCTCCAGGATGTGCGTGGCCATCGCAGTGGTCGTGGTCTTGCCGTGCGTGCCTGCGATCCCGGCCACGCGGCCGTCGTTGACCCATTGGCCCAACGCCTCCGCCCGCTTCAGGATCGGCACTCCCCCGGCCTCTGCAGCGGCCAGTTCGGGGTGGTCCGGCGGCACCGCCGAGGTGACGACCATCGCGGCCACTCCATCGACGTGTGAGGGATCGTGTCCCAGGTCAAAGCGCATTCCCAGGCGTGCGAGCGCCGTGGCCGCCCGGCTCTCCACCAGATCGCAGCCGGTCACCACTGCTCCGCTGCGCAGCACCATCTCCGCGAGGGGGGCCATTCCGGCGCCGCCGACCCCCATGAAGTGGATCGGGCCCCTCCGGGCCAGGGCGCGCAGGCCGGGGACGGCGCTCACGATACCAGCTCCGCGACCGCCGCGGCGACTTCGCGGGCCGCGCCGGGGCGGGCGCGCCGCGTGGCCGCGCGGGACATCCCGGCGAGGGTCTCCGGGGCGCGGAGCAGCCTCGTCACTTCGGCCCACAGCGTCCTGCCCGTGAGTTCGCGCCCTTCCCCGTCGCGCTCCGGCAGGTGCACCGCCGCGCCGGCGGCCTCAAGGGCACGCGCGTTGGCCGTCTGGTGGTCGCCCGCCGCGGTCGGCAGCGGCACCAGGATCGCCGGAAGGCCCCACGCGAGGAACTCGGAGGTGGCCATCGCCCCGGCGCGCGACACCACGAGATCGGCCGCGGCCAGCGCCTGGTACATCCTGGCCGGCTCGAGGTACGGCGCCACCGCAAACCGTTCCCGCGGGATGCCCGCCAGCACCTCGCAGGCGGCTTCATAGTGCGCCGGCCCCGTGATCCACAAGACGAACTGGCCATCGATCAGCATATCGTCTTGCAGTATCTCGATCGATGCTTCGTTCGTCTTGCGGGCGCCCTGGCTTCCTCCGACGATGAGCACGACGGAGCCGGTCTCGGGCAGCCCCAGGGCGCGGCGGGAGGCGGCGCGGTCGCGGGCGGCCGGCGGCGGCAGCGGACGGATCGGGTTGCCGGTATTGCGGGCCCTCGTCCGGGCGCGGCGGGGCAGCGCCGTTCGCGCCTCCGGGTACGCCAGGTGAATCTGCCGTGCCCACCGGGCGATGAAGCGGGTGGTCTTGCCCGGGTGGGTGTTTTGCTCCTGCAGCACGACCGGCAGTCGCAGCAGGCGTGCGGCGATGCCGGCGGGGGCGCACACGTAGCCGCCGGTGAGCACCACGGCCCGTGCGCGCCGCCTGCGGAAGTCCGGCACCAGCCTGCAGACCGCGAGCATCAGCAGCCACAGCGCCCTGAGGTTGGCGGCCGCCGCCGCGAGCACTCGGCCCGGACGGAGCGGATGCCTGAGTCCGGCCACCGGAAGCAGCCTGTAGTCGTAGCCGAGTCGGGGGAGCTCGCGCGCCTCGATCCGTCCTTCGGTCCCGACGAAATACGGCACCGCACCGGGAAGAAGGTCCCGGAGTGCTTCCGCGATGTTGCAGGCAGGGTGGAAGTGCCCCGCGGTTCCGCCGCCGGAGAAGACGATCACCACATCACCCTCCCACCGGGGCGACGCGCCCGCTGCGGCCCTCGGGCGTCTCGCGCGCAACCGCCAGCAAGATGCCCACCGCCCCCATCATCGTGACAATGTTGGTGCGTCCGAAGGAGATGAAGGGCAGCGAGAGCCCCGTCGCCGGGAAGACGCCGAGGGCCACGCCGATGTGCAGGAATGCCTGCAGTCCGATCAGCGACGCGATCCCCACGGCAAGCAGTTCGCCGAACAGATTCCTGGCGCGCCGCGCCACCCGGAAGCCGATGACGATCAGCGCCAGGTAGCACACGATCACCGCCAGGGTGCCCACAAGTCCCCACTCCTCCCCGATCATCGCGAAGATGAAGTCGTTGTGGGCTTCGGGGAGAAAGCCGAACTTCTGCTGCCCCTCCCCGAACCCGACTCCGGTCACGCCGCCGGAGCCGATGCCGACCAGGCTCTGGTAGCTCTGGTAGGCGGAGCCGTCCGACGGTCCGCCAGGGTTCAGCAGCAGGGAGTCCCAGCGCGCGCGGCGGTATCCGGTGGTCGCGGCGGGCGCGATGAAGGGTGCCGCCAGCAGGCCCAGAAACACGAAATGCGAGATCCGCGCGCCGGCCACGAAGACGATGATGACCCCGAGTGCGGCGACCAGCATCGCCGTCGAGAGATCGGGTTCCAGCGCGATCAGCACCAGGACCACCGACCATGCCACCAGGAAGGGCGCGAGCCCCCTGCCCAGACTCCTGAAGTGCTCCCGCTTGCGCACGGCGACCGAGGCGGTCCAGATGACGATCGCGACCTTGGCAAGATCCGACGGCTGAATGGTGACGCCGATGCGGAGCCATCTGCGGGCGCCGTTGACGACCGGCGCGATCGACTCCGTGAAGGGAAGGATGACGACCACCAGCAGCAGCACGGCCGCGAGCAGGATCCAGTGGGCCGCGCGGCTCCACCACTCGGTGGGGATGCGGGCGCACGCGAACATTGCGCCGAGTCCGATGAGCACGCCCACCCCCTGGCGGGCCACGTAGTAGTAGTGCGGCAGATCGCCCCGCTCGGCCATCACCGAACTGGCGCTGTGCAGGGTGACGAGGCCGAAGAGAATCAGCGTGATCGTGAGTCCGATGATCAGAGGCGCCTCCCAGCCTCTGCCCAGCCCGGTCTCCGGGAGGGATCGCGGCGCGCGGGCGGCGACGTCGAAGGCCCATGCTCCGCGCCGCAGTCGCCGCCGGGGCCGCAAGGGGCTCATCATGGTGCCGCCCCGGCCAGGGCCCGGAAGGCGTCGCCGCGGTGCTGGTAGTTCTCGAACATGTCGAAGCTGGAGCACGCGGGCGCCAGCAGCACGGTGTCGCCAGGCCGGGCCAGCGTACGGGCCGCGGCGACGACCGCCTCGAAGGGCCCGTCCACGCGCTTCACCGGGACGCCGCCTGCAGCGGGGGCGGTCAGTTCCCGCTCGGCTCTGCCCCCCGCGGCACCGTAGGCCACCACGGCCCGCATCTTGCCGCTCATCGCGGGGAGGAGGCCGCGAAAGTCCTCCTCCTTGTCGGTCCCGCCGAGGAGGAGGACGAGGGGCCCGTCGAGGCTGCGCAGCGCGCTCTCCGCCGCGGCCACGTTGGTCGCCTTGGAGTCGTTGACCCACCGGACGCCGCCCGCCGTCCCGACCGGCTCGAGGCGGTGGGGGAGCGGGGGAAAGGACCCGAGCGCGGCGGCAGCCGAACCCGCATCCCAGGCGGGGTGCGCTCCCACGGACGTGGCCGCGGCGAGCAGTGCGGCCAGGGCGTTCGCCAGGTTGTGGCGGCCAAGGAGGGCCAAGTCGGCCGCGCGGGAGACATCGCGGGGGTGGCCGCCGAGGTCGAGCACCAGCGCGTCGCCATCGAGCCAGGCGCCCGGGATCGCGGGGCCCCGCAGCGAGAAGTGCAGGTGGCTGCCCGGGAATCCTGCAGCCATCGCGATCACCGTCGGATCGTCGCCGTTCAGCACCCAGGTGGTGTTCTCGTCGCCGGCCTCGAAGAGGCGCCGCTTGTCGCGGTGATAGTCGGCCACCGAGCCGTACCGGTCCATGTGATCGATGCCGAGGTTGGTCATCACCCCCACATCGGGGGTCAGGTCGCGGGTGTCCGCCAGCTGGAACGAGGACATCTCGAGGACGATCCGCTCCGGCGCGGGGTCGGCGAGGGCGAGGGTCGACGCCGGCGGTCCCAGCCCTCCGCCGATGTTGCCACCGAGCGCCGAGTCGACGCCTCCCGCGCAGAGCAGGTGCGCGCAGAGCGCCGCCGTGGTCGTCTTCCCGTTCGTCCCGGTCACGATCGTCAGTGGACTCGCGATGAACCGGCTGGCGAACTCAGGCTCCGATATCCAATCGACGCCCCGAGCACGTAGGGCAGCGAGCACGGGCGCGGACGGGGGTATTCCGGGGCTGACGACGATCGTGTCGGCCTGCGCGACCTCCTCCACGGAGTGTCCCCCCAGCCGAACGTCGGCTCCGAGACCGCGGAGGACTGCACCACGGGCTGCAGTTGCGTCGTCACTGATCGAGTCCGTGACATGGACATCCGCTCCTTTCGCCAGGGCGAGTCGCGCCGCGGCATCTCCGCTCGCTCCCAGCCCGATGACAGCAACCTTTTCATGTTTCTCCCTCACGTCTTCAGCGAATTCAGCGCAGCTTGAGGGTGGCGAAGCCGACCATTGCGCAGAGGATTCCGAGGATCCAGAACCGGACTACGACCTGCTCGTTCTTCCACCCCATCATCTGGAAGTGGTGGTGCACCGGAGCGCACCTGAAGACGCGCCGGCCCTCGCCGTAGCGCCATTTCGTGTACTTGAAGTACCGCGTCTGGATGATCACCGACGCCGCCTCGGCGACGAACACGCCCCCCACCGCCACCAGCAGCAGCTCGGCCTTGAGCAGCACCGCGATCGCGCCGATCGCGCCGCCCAGACCCAGCGAGCCCGTGTCGCCCATGATCACCCGCGCGGGCTGGGCGTTGAACCACAGGAATCCCAGCACGGTGCCGGTGATCGCGGCCGCGAAGACCGCCAGCTCGCCGGCGCCCGGCAGGTACAGCAGCCCGAGGTAGGCCGAGGTGTCGACCCGTCCGATCACGTACGCAAACACGCCGAAGGTCGCGACCGCGATGGCGACGAGCCCTGGAGCCAGTCCGTCCAGTCCGTCCGTCATGTTCACGGCGTGCGTGGCTGCGTTGAGAACCAGGGTCACCCAGAGCAGGTAGGCGGGCGGGGCGATCCACAGCTGCCACTCGTCGAAGAGCGGGAGGTTGGTGGTCGTCGGCCCGACCGGCGAATCCGGGCCCCAGAATGCCAGGTACGCGCCAAGCGCCAGCCCCAGGATGATCGATCCCGCCCACTTGTAGCGCTGGACCAGGCCGCGCGGGGAGCCGCGGACGACCTTCAGATAGTCGTCGAGGAAGCCGAGCGCGCCCATCCAGAGCATGACCACGAGCGCGATGACCGTGTAGGCGTTGGTCAGCTCGGCCCACAGCAGAGTGGTGAGCGTCACCACGCCCACGATGAGAAGGCCGCCCATGTTGGCCTTGTGGCCGTTGGCTTCCTGCTCGTCGAGCTGGTTCCGTGGAACGTCGACGATCCGGTGCCGTTTCAGCCAGGCGATGACGCGGCCGCCCAGGAGCAGGGTGATGACGAGCCCGGTCGCCATGGCTCCGGCGGAGCGCACCGTCAGGTAGTTGAAGAGGTTGAAGACGATGTGGAGGTCTTCCAGGCGCGGCAGGAGGTGGTAGAACATCAGGCCCCCCTGCCTCCGTAGCGGGACTCGAGCGCCGGAATCGCACGTTCCAGACGGACCCCGCGCGATGCCTTCAGCAGCAGCGTGTCGCCGGGGCGCGCCAGCGACGGCAGGCTCCGTGCGAGCTCATCGACCTCCTCGACACGGTGGATGCGATCGTCCTTGTAGCACCGCGCCGCGCGCGCGAACGCCCCGGTCACGATGTACTGGTCGATGCCGGCGCGAAGCACGCGCTTCAGGGTCTCGCAGTGGATCGCCGCCGAGCGCTCCCCCAGCTCGAGCATCGTCCCGAGCACGGCGATGCGGCGTCCCGGGGCGGCCATGTCCTCCAGCGTGCGCACCGCCGCCTCGACCCCCGCCGCGTTGGCGTTGTAGCAGTCGACCAGCAGGGTGAGCTCGCGCAGGCGGCGCACTTCGCTCCGCATGGCCGCAGGCTCGACCGCCGAGACACCCGCGGCCGCGCTCGCCGGCTCGACATCCAGGAAGCGGGCCACCGCCAGCGCCAGGAGCGCATTATGGACGTTGTGAGCGCCGGGCAGCCGAAGCGCCACGCGCGCGCCCATACAGGAAAACGCGTAGGTGCCGTCGCGCCGCAGCTGCACATTCCGCGGGCGAAGTTCGGGGTCGGCCCGCCCTGACCATCCGCTCACGGCGACATCGGGATGCAATGTGCGGGCCGCCTCCGCCAGCTCGGGCGGTTCGTCGCCCACGACCGCGCGCACCGCCGCGGGAGCGCCGCGAAGCAGGTCCAGCTTCTCGGCAAGCACCCCGCGGAAGTCGCCGAGGCGCTCGACGTGCGTCTCGGAGACGGTGGTCACCACGGCTGCGGTGGGACGGGCGATCCGGGCGAGCTCTGCAATCTCGCCGGGTTCGTTGGTACCGAGCTCCAGCACCAGAGCCGTGGCGTCGTCCGGCATCGACAGGATGGTGAGCGGCGTGCCGACGCGGTTGTTCTCGTTGGCGGCGGTGCCGTGGGGGACCCGGGCGGAGCCGAGCGCCCCCATCACGAGATCCTTCACAGTGGTCTTGCCCGATGAGCCCGTGATTCCGACAACGGGCATGTCGGCCTGGAGGCGCCGGTGGAGCGCCAGATCCCCCAGAGCCTTCAGCGTGTCGGGGACCAGGTACACGTCGACGGGACAGTCTCCCGGATCCCGCTCCGAGACGACCGCCGCGCATCCACCCGCGATGGCCCGGGGAATGAAGTCGTGACCGTCGAAGCGCTCGCCCGCGATCGACACGAAGACATCGCCCGGGCGCAACGTGCGGGTATCGGTGGATATGGCCCGGTAGCGCGCCCCGGCGTCGCCCGCGCTCAGGCGCAGCGCCCGCCGCACTTCGGCGGCGCTCCAGCGGAAGGGGGCCCTGCTCATGAGGACCCCCTCGCCGCCAGATGGCCCAGCACGATGCGCCGTTCGTCGAAGGGGAGCCTTGTCGTGCCCATGATCTGGCAGGCTTCGTGCCCCTTGCCGGCCAGGATGACGGCGTCATCGGGCTGGGCCATGTCCAGGGCGGCGTGAATCGCCTGCCGCCGGTCCACGATCTCGAGTGAGTCGCATCCGCGCACGCCGGCCGCGACCTGAGCCACGATCGCGCCGGGTGCCTCGGTGCGCGGATTGTCGGAGGTGACGATCGCGACGTCGGCATGCCGCCCAACCGCCGCTCCCATCTCGGGCCGCTTGGTCGCGTCACGATCTCCCCCGGCCCCGAAGACCACGATGAGCCGCCCCGCGACCAGCGGCTTCATGGTCTTGAGAATCTGCTCCAGCGCGTCCGGCGTATGAGCGAAGTCCACGAACACGTCGAACGCCCCCTGCACGATGCGCTCGAGTCGCCCGGCGACCGGGGACGCATCTCCGAGCCCGGCCACGATGGCTTCAAGCGGGCGTCCCAGAGCGAGCGCGCAGGCCGCGGCGCAGAGCGCGTTCGAGATGTTGAATCCTCCCGGCAGCGGCAGCTGGACCGGCGCCCTCCTGCCCCCAGCGACCAGCTCGAACCGCGAGCCCCCGGCGGAGAGCGTGAGTCCCTCCGCCCTGACGTCGGAGTTCGGGACCAGGCCGTAGGTCAGCACCCGGCCGGGCGGGCGAAGTTCGCTCCAGGCGGGATCGTCGGCGTTGATCACCGCGGCGGCCCCCTCCTTGCCCAGCTCCAGCAGGCGGGCCTTGGCCGCGAGATAGCCCGCGAAGGTGCCGTGATAGTCCAGGTGGTCGCGCGTCAGGTTGGTGAAGGCCATCGCGTCGAACCGCACGCCGTCGAGACGGAACTGGTCGAGCGCGTGGGACGAGGTCTCGAGCACCACGCTGCGGACACCGTCACGCGCGAGACCCGCGAGCCGTTCGGCGATCTGGACGGGCCCCGGCGTGGTGAGCCCCTCCGTCCCCTCCACCACGCGGCCGCCGGGTCCGACGACACCCAGCGTGCCTACCGCGGCGGCCGGAGCGTCCCCGTCGAGCAGTCCGCGCAGCAGCAGCGAGGTGGTGGTCTTGCCGTTCGTCCCGGTCACGCCGACTGTGCGCAGCGCCTTCCACGGCGACCCCGCCACGAAGCCCGAGGCCACCGCAGCGGCCAGGCGTGCGTTGTCGACCTGAACCTGCGGGATGTCCGCTCCCGCCACCGGGCGCTCCACGATCGCCGCCGCGGCCCCCGCTGCCGCCGCCGCCGGGAGGTAGTCGTGCGCATCGTGCGCCGACCCCGACCAGGCCACGAAGAGATCCCCCGGCCCGACCACGCGCGAATCCTGCTGTACGCCGCCGACCTCGAGCCGCTCGAGCGTTCCCTCGCCGGCCGCGATCTCCCGTACGCCGACTCCCGCTCCCTCCAGTGCGGCCACCACCCGGGACATGCTCACCTTCACCTCCCCCGCCCCACCACGCGGATCGTGTCTCCGGGAGAGATCTCCGTGCCGCCACTCGGCTCCGTTGCCTCGACCGTTCCGCCCCCTTCGAGGCGAATCCTCAACCCCATCTTGTGGAGCCTGCGCAGGGCGACCCGCAGCGGCGCCCCTTCCAGGTCGGGCACGGTCATTCCCCGGGCACGAATGCCGGGCGGCTCATCGCGGTCGGGCCACACTGACGCCGTGCTCCGTTCCACGGGTGCGGGCTGGTCCGTCACCGACGCAAAGCGGACGAGCGGCTCGGACGACGGAGGAAGGGGCGGGCGCCGCTGCGAGCGAGCGAGCGCGGCGCGGTCCAGCGGCGACTGGCGTGCGGAGAGCATGCTCTCGAGCGTCGCGCGGGTGACCGGAGCCGCCGTGGCGCCCCCGTAGTAGGCGCCGTCCGGCCGGTCCAGCTTGACGAAGAGCAGCAACTGCGGGTCGTCCGCCGGGAAGTAGGCGCCGAAGGAGGCGTAGTACGCGCCTTGTTCGTATCGCCCGTCGCTCCCGGTGGCCCGCGCGGTCCCGCTTTTTCCCGCCACCGGGAAGACCGACATCCGCGCAAGGGTCCCGGTCCCGTTGTCGACGACATCCACCAGCACTTCGGTCAGGGCTTCGGTGACTCGTTCGGGAATCGCGCGACGAATGGCCCGCGGCCTCCCGAAGCGTACCGGTCGACCGGCCTCGTTTCGCACCTCCCTGATCAGCCGCGGCTCCATGAGCAGCCCGCCGTTGGCCAGTGCACCGAAGGCCATCGCCATCTGCAGCGACGTCACCGACAGTTCGTATCCGAAGGACAGGGAATGAGCCGACTGACCCGACCACATCTCCGGCCTGCGCAGGACGCCGCCCGCCTCGCCCGGAAGGGGAATCCCCGTCCGGGTGCCGAACCCGAAGTCCCTGAGCGTCGTGTACTGCTGCGCGCTCGACAGGCGGGTGGAGAACTTGGCGATCCCGACGTTGGACGACTCCAGAATGACGTCGTGCAGCGTCATCCACCCGCTGCTCTGCACGTCGGTGATCCTGCGGCCGTTCACCGTCCAGGTGCCGTCCCCCGTGTCCACCGAATCACCGAGCTCCGCCGCTCCGTGGCGCAGAAGCGCGGCGGTCGTGAACGGTTTGATGGTGGAACCGGGCTCATAGGTGGTGTTCACCGCCGACAGGGAAGCGGACGACCCGTTCAAGACCGACGTAAGCGCGAAGATCTCTCCGGTGCGGGGATCGGTGATGACGAGCTCGCCCCCCCTCGCCCCGGTGGACTCCAGCGCGCCGGCGAGCATTTCCTCGGCAATCGCCTGAAGGTCCTGGTCGATGGTCAGAACCACGTCGCGTCCGGCCACCGGAGGCTCCACCGTGACGACCTGCCCCGGTATCTCGCGGCCGCGATTGTCGCGCGCGACGACCTCCCGGCCCGACCGGCCCGCCAAAACCGAATCCATGGATTGCTCGATTCCCTCCCTGCCGACTCCGTCCAGCACCACCCCCAGCAATCCGCGGGCCAGTCCTTCCCGAGGATAAAGCCGCCGCAGCTCGCCCTCGATATGCACACCGCGCAGCCCCCGCAGCGCCGCCACCTGCGTCATGGAGTACCGTCCCGGGACCACGTGCCACGACCGTGTCTGGCCGGACACACGGCGCGCCGTCCTTCCCGGAACCCCCAGGCTGGCCGTCAGCGCCCGCACCACCTCGTCGCGGTCGACGATCTCCCCGGGCGCGATTCCGACCCTGGCCCTCCAGTGACTCACCGCGAGCTCGCCGCCGTTGCGGTCGAGGATTCGCCCCCGCGGCGCCGGCACGGCGCGAGTCATCCGATGCTGCCTGAGGGCGTCCCGGGCCCACGCTTCACCCTCGACCACCTGCACCTCGATCGAGCGGCCGATCATGATCCCGGCCAGGACGAGCCAGGTCGCGAGGAGGAGCCTTCGCCGCAGGTGCACCCTTCCCGACGCGTCCCCTCCCTTTACCCGCCGAGTCACCGTGAACCTCCCGAGGTGATCACTACCTCGTGCTCGCTCGGTGCACGCATGCCGAGCCGCCTGGCCGCTTCGGCGCCGATCCAGAGGCGGCTTTCGAGCCCGGTCAGTTTGCGCGCCAGCTCCTCCCGTTCATCGGCGGCGAGGGCAAGCTCCCGCTCGACCGCGTCCAGCTCCGCCATCGTCTCCCGGGTGGTTGACTGCCGCCAGGCCACGACGGTGAGCGACGCGAGCAGAATCGCCAGCGCGAAGATCGCTCTCGGAGGCACCCGGCCGTTCTTCATGCCGCCTTCCTCCACGCCCTCAACCGTGCCGGACGGGCCCTGGAATTGGCCTCGATCTCCTCCCTCGCCGCAGTGACCGGCTTGCGCGTCAGCACCGACCCCGCCGGAGTCAGCTCCGCGGCGCGCACCGGCAGCCGCGGCGGCAGTCCGTGGGACGGATCGCTCCACTCGCGGAATGCCCGCTTGACCACCCCGTCCTCGATCGAGTGGTAGGAGATCACAACCAGCACGGCGCCCGGGTTCAGCAGGTCGCGGATCGCCGGAAGCGCCCCCTTAAGAGCCTCGATTTCGTCGTTGACCCGAATCCGCAGGGCCTGGAAGAGGCGGGCCTTCTCCGCGTGCGCCGCCCGGCGGGACAGCACCGATTCGAGGATGGCCACCAGGTCGTCGCTGGTGCGCGGGAGGCTGCGCGCCCGGCGCTGGACGATTCTCGCCGCAAGCGCGCCCGGCCGCGGGGCCTGTCCCGCGCGCAGCGCGTCCGCCAGTTCGGCGCGGGTCGCCGTCGCGAGGAAGGCGGCAGCGGTGGGCGTGCCCGCGGGATCCAGGCGCATGTCGAGCGCGGCGCCGCGGCGGAAGGTGAAGCCGCGGCGATCGCTGTCGAGTTGCCGGGAACTCACGCCCAGATCGAGGAGCGCCCCCGCCAGGCCCTCGACTCGAAGCCGAGGGTCCTTCGCCACGTCCCTGAACGATCCCCGCACGAGACGGACCCGGTCGCCAAAGGCCGCCAGCCGGGAACGCGCGGCGACGAGCGCCTCCGGGTCGCGGTCGAAGGCCACCAGGCGGCACCCGGGACAGCGCTCGAGCAGCGCAAGCGCATGACCTCCCCCGCCCACCGTTCCGTCGAGGTAGAGGCCGCGGCCACCGATCAGGTACCGCATGACTTCGTCCACCAGGACGGGGCGGTGGTATTCGGGAGAGCGCGCATCGTCTGCCCCGTCATCCGAAGATTTGCGCCGCGAACCCGTCATCGTCCACATCCTGGGCAAGCTGCTCGTCGAAGCTGGAGGGATTCCACAGTTCGATCCTGTCCAGCGCGCCGATGAAGAGAACCGTGTCGTCGAGCCCGATCCGCCCGCGCAGCCATGGGGGAATGCGGATGCGCCCGTGTGCATCGGGCTCGACTTCAACCGCACTTGCGGTGATTCGCCTCACATAGGCGCCGCCGTCCCGCTGCGCTCTCCTGTGCGCGAGCAGATTCTTCTGGATTTCGGCCCAAGTCTCGCTCGGGAACAGGTCCAGGTGGCTGCTCTGCCACTGGAGCAGGACAAGCGGGCCTCCGGATACAACCCGGCGGAAGGGAGAGGGAAAACTGACCCTGCCCTTCTCGTCGATCTGGTACTCGTGTCGTCCAAGGAAACCGTGCATGGCGTTTCATCCCATTTTATCCCACGGCATCCCACATTAATACACGAACATCCCCCCCGCAAGCATTTCAGGCAAAAAAAAAGAGGGGCGCCGCGGGTTTTGCCTACCCCGCGACGCCCCTCCGGGGCGACAATTCTGCCAGTTCGGATCAGCGACCGCGCTGGATTATCGCCTCCTGGATCTCGATGTACTGCTGGGTGGCATCGCGGAACTGCTGCAACCCGATGCCGCTCGATTGCGCATACTCCGCGACCCGCGGAAGAGCGAAGAGCCGCGCGGCCTGCTGGAACTTGGGAAGGGTCCGCTGCGCAGTCTGGAGCGTCTGCGGCGTCTCCTCCTCGGTCGCCTGCTGGTAGAGCGCGTAGGCATGCCAGAAGTCGATCTGGCCGGCCTGACCCTCCGAGAGCTCCGCTTCGAAGGTCTTGGCCAGCAGAATGAGCCGCAGGCCGTAGGCGAGGTCGGACGGTTCGGCGCGGATTCCGTTGTTGTAACCCTGCGCGAAGAAAACCAGGGCCGCCTGGTCCGCGGACCGTTCGCCGTTCTCCACGGCCCCTTCCAGGTAGGGGAGCGCTTCCTCCTCGCGGCCCAGCTCGACCAGCCACGTTCCCTGGCGAACCTTGACGTTCGCCATGTCCGGGTCGCGCGCGACGGCTTCATCCAGTGCGGTGATGGCCTCGTCGACGCGGTCGGCCTTCCGGAGCACATTGGCGTAGTCCGACCAGAACTGGGCTTCCTCGGCGTGCGTTTCCAGAATCCGCTCGGTGATCTCGACGGCCTCCTGGATCTGGTCGAGTTCGCTGTACGTCGCAATCATCTGCCGCAGGCGGGGCACCTCCATCTCCACTCCGCGCACCTCGTAGGCGGCCCGGTAGGATGTCTGGGCCTTCTGGTAGAACCCGGCCGCCTCGACCGAAAGGGGCGCGCCCGGCTCCGCGGCCGCGACCAGTTCCTGAGCCGCTCCGGTGGCGAAGCCCGCGTGCTGCTCGAGGAGGTCGACGTTGTCGGGTTCCAGTTCCAGCCCCCCCTCGATCAGCAGCATGGCCCCCTCGGGGTCTCCCGCCGTGGCCAGATCGTATGCGACCCGCATCCGCACCTGGGCATTCCCCGGGTTGAGCTGCAGGTAGTTCGAGTAGTGCTGCCGGGCCGCATCGTCGTCTCCGAGCTGCGCCGCCAGGTAGCCGGCGAGCTGGAGCGCCGGCTCGTGCAGGGGATCCTCCTCCATTACGCGCTGGTTTTCGGCATACGCCTCCTCCAGCCGATCCATCCCGTGCAGGACATTGGCGTAGACGAACCGCACCTGCGTGTCACCGGGGTTCATCTCCAGGGCCCGGGTGCAGTTCGACATGGCGCCCTCCCAGTTCTGCGACTCGAAGTCCTCGCCGCAGAACGTCGCGTGGCGCGACTGGGTTACGTAGTCGTCGAACGACCCGGCGATTTCCTGCGCCGCCAGCTCCGCGTCGTCCCTGCCCCAGGTCTTGTCGTCGATGGTGAAGGAAACACCGCCGGGAGCCGCGAACTGGATTCCGCTGAGCGAGAAGGTGCGTTCGTCCTCGTTCTCGGTCACGGCTCCGCAGAAGACGAGCGACCCGCGCACGATGTTGGCGAGCTGCAACGCCTGAATGCAGTTCAGTTCGTCGTATTCGATGTCGTAGTCATCGGCTGCATCCTTGACCTCGTCCTCGTCCACCGGCTGGAACCCGGGCACCTGGTTGATCAGGTCCCGAAGCTCCTCGGCCAGGTCCCTTCCGAAGTCCTTGTCGGCATCGTTGATGGGCTGGAGGTTCGTCACCATGACCCTTCGGCGCTCCTCGACCTGGGCGCTCGCGCGCTCTGCCAGGAGGGGACTGCCCAGCACTGCGAGCAAGCCCGCGCCCATTGTCGCGATCCGTAGCCAACTCCTCATGTCTGTCTTTCTCCGTATCATCTGGGGACAGGGTCCAAATGTCATGCTAAACCAACAGCCGCAGGGCCAACCCCGGACGGATCTGCCAGGGATCGGCACGGCGGCGCGAGGTTCCGCTGAAAACTCGGCGGAAGATTGAGTAATGTATGCCTGCCTTTTGTGCAAGGTCAAGGAACATGAGGAGGATCACGGTCGCCCTGATACCCGGACGGGTTCCATGACGACTTGATACCACGCCCGCGCCGAAAAGATCCCCTGTTCCTCGCGGGACGATCTCGGGGCTGCGGGTGGCCAGTGGAGCCGCGGGCCGCGGCGGTCCCAGCCATGCGGTCCAGTTCGAGTCTGGACGCACCGGCTCCGCGCTTGCAGATTCCGGTTCCACCTTCGGCCGGGCCACAGGCGGCTCGGTCGGCAAACCACCGGAAGGAAGACGAAGACATGAAGAGAGCATTACTCGCACTGGTCGCCCTTGGTGCCGCACTTTCCCTTGGCCCCGCAACCCTGCAGGCACAGAACTGCTGGATCGCCCGCGGCGATGCGTCGGACCGCCCCAGTCCCCTCGATTCCGCCGTCGTCGCGATGGGCGGCGACATGGTCAAGGTTTGCTACGGCGCGCCCTCGGCCAGGGGACGGATGCTCGTGGGCAGCGACGAATTCCACCCGTTCGGCCAGCCCTGGCGCACGGGTGCAAACGAGGCGACCTCGATTCACCTGCCCTTCGCGGCGACGGTGGCCGGAGCCGCAGTGCCCGCCGGCTCCTACTCGCTGTACACGGTTCCGGGGGAGGATTCCTGGGGGATCCACCTCAACTCCGTGGTCGAGCGGTGGGGAATCCCCATCACCGACGAGGTCCAGGGCAACGATGTCGGCTCGGGGATGGCCCCCGCGATGGCCAACGACCACGTCGAGACGATGACGATGGCCTTCGAGAACGCGTCGGCCGACGCAGCCACCCTGGTGCTGACCTGGGAAAGCTATCGGGTGGAGATTCCGGTCGCGCGCCAAAACTGACGGGGCGCGTCAGCTGGGTCTGACGCTGATTCCCCCCGATCCGGTCTCGATCAGGACTCTGCCTTCGCCGTCGCCGACGGTGCCGCGGAAGTAGCGCCGCTTCGCCTCCGTGGTGCGGACTTGAGGGACATCGACGGACACGCGTCCGCTGCCGGAGTCGAGCTCCAGCGCGGCGCCGAAGCCGGCGGGTACCGTCACCACCACAGCGCCCGACCCCGATTCCACGATCAGGCGGTCTACGTCGGCCGCCAGGCCCAGCCGCACCGAGCCGCTGCCGGTATCGCAGCTGATTCGGAGAGCGTCGAGGCCTTCCACCTCGATTCCGCCGGACCCTGTGTCCAGCACCACCTCCTCGGCGGACAGGGCTCGCCCGGTAATGCGGCCGGAACTGGTGTCGACGGTCACGCGGGACGCCGAGACATCTTCGAGGGAGATGCTCCCTGAACCCGTGTCGGCGATGACGGCGGAGCCCGAGATGCCCTCCAGTTCGATCGCGCCCGAGCCGGTGTCGGCAAAGACGTCGCCGTTCACGTTCGAGATCGTCAGGGATCCGGAGCCGGTATCGAGGCTGACGTCACCCTCCACGCCCGCCACGCCGATGCTCGCGGAGGCGGTGGTGAAGGACAGATCGGCCGCCAGATCGCCGGCGCGCCCGTCTCCCACCGCAAGGTGAACCGCGATCTCGACCCCGCGCGGAACGCGCACGGTCAGATCCGCGTGCGCCTCCAGCCCGCTCCCCCGGCCCGAGATCCGGACCCTGTCCCCGCCACCGCGTCCGCCGAGGAAGGTGCCGTCGCCTCGCACGCGCACGGTCGCATTCAACCAGCGATTGGCCTCGCGGTAAACCACCCGGCCATCCGGATAGATCACGCGGAGCGTCTCGGCGCCGCCGATGCGTCCCGTGGCGACGGAGAGCCTGCTCGCATCCGCACCCCCGCGGGCCACCTCGACCACCACCTCGGACCCCTCGCCCCGCACGACCTCCACCACGCCCGCCAGGTTGTACACGGCGACGCGCGGGCCGGCCAGGCGGTATTCCTCCTGACCGATCAGGGAACCGGGTGCGGCCCCGCACAGGACCAGTGCCGCAGCCACGGGAAACCGCAGGGTCGTCGACTTCGTCATCTTCTCATTATCCTTTGCGGGCGTGGTTTCGTCGGTCTGGGAGGACTACGGGCCGCGGCCCATGCACGGTTTCAGACACACAGGAGCTGAGTCACCATGGAAGTGATACCCGTCGACCTCGTAGGGCTCGCAGCCGTCATCATGGGGATCTCCGTGGTGCTGGTTCCGGTGATCGGCCTCACGGCCCGCTACGCGCTCAAGCCGATCGTGACCGTGATCTCCAACGCGATCGAGAGCAGGAGCACCGAGGAGTCCGTGCAGATCGTCGAGAGGCGACTCGAGTTGCTGGAGCAGCAGCTGGAGGATGTGCAGGGGTCGCTGAGCCGCCTGGTCGAGGTGTCGGAGTTCGACGCCCGGCTGCGGGCCGGCGGGGGTGCCGCGCTGACGGCTGGAGAGGACGACGCGCCGGAGCCCGGGTCCGACGGGGCATAGCGTCGCCTGGCCGCAACCACGTCTTGCGGTTTCGGGACGGTCAGACCTTGATGAAGATCCTGCGCGCGGACATGGCCCAGGTGACCCCCAGCCAGAAGAGGACCGTGGCGGCCGCGAAGGCCAATGAGCCGTTTAGGGGGCCGGCCCAGGACGCGAAGAGGGTGTCGTAGAGGGAGTTGTAGGCGGAGGTGGTTTCGCCCCCGCTGCCGGGAACGCGCCACAGAACCAGCGTCTTTGCCACCAGGCCCGAAGCCACGAAGACCGTGATTGCGTTGACGCCGTACACGACCAGGGGACGGGCCCACGCGCGGCGGCCGCGAACGTCGATCACCCAGTACAGGGCACCGAGGGTCAGCAACGCCCAGCCGGTGGTGTAGGCCACGTACGAGCTGGTCCAGATCGGCTTGTTGATGGGCAAGACGAGGTCCCAGGCGTGCCCGGCCAGCACGAGGCCCGCACCGAGCAGCAGCAGGCGGACGGTGGCGGTGCGGCCGGCGCGGTCCTCCGGAGTCCCGCCGGGTTGCAGCGTGCGCAGGTAGTCGCCCGCGAAGAGCCCGGCCAGGGTGCTCGACACCGCGGGCAGCGTGCTCAGCAGCCCCTCGGGATCGTAGACCCCTCCGCCGCCGCTCCACATGTGCACGCCGAGGATGATGCGGTCGAGGTAGGCGCCCAGGTTGCCTTCGGGCGAGAGGTCGCCGGCGCCGAAACCGGGGACGGGCACCCAGGCCAGCAGGGCCCAGTAGACCGCCAGGAAGGCGAGCATTGCCGCGAAGACGGCCCGCCGCGAGAGGAACAGGACGAGCGTGCCCGCGACCAGGTACACCATGGCGATCCGCGCGAGCACCCCCACGAGACGGACGGTGGCGAAGTCGAAGCGGGGATACGCGGCCATGAAGAGGCCGAGGGCGTAGAGGATGAGGGCGCGCTTCGCGACGTGGCCCCAGAGCCGCTTCGATGAATCTCCCCGCGCCGCGCGTGCCGCGAAGGAGAAGGACATCGCCACGCCGATGCCGAAGAGGAAGAAGGGGAAGACGAGGTCGGTCGGCGTGGCGCCGTGCCAGACCGCGTGGCGAAGTGGTGCGTAGACGTGCGACCAGCTCCCCGGATTGTTGACGAGGATCATCCCGGCGATGGCGAGGCCGCGGAAGGCGTCCAGCGAGGTGAGGCGGCCGGGGGCGGGGTGGCCGGAGGGAGAGGTCACAGGAGCCATCCCTCGGCGAGATCGGCAACCCGGGCGGCCACGCCGGGATCCTCCGGGTCGAAGACGGGGACGTTCCAGGGCAGATCGGGCCGGTCGGTCACCACGCCCAGGATGCCCCGCTGGTGCACCTCCTCCGGTGGTGTGACGGGTTCGGGCTGCGAGCTGTGGCGGTAGATCTCCACCTTGGGGACGGCCGCGTGCCGGAAGCCTTCCACCACCACGATCTCCGCTTCTGACAGGTGGCGGGTCAGCAGCAGATCCAGCGACGGATCGCCCTCGCGGCCCCATTCGCCGATGAGTCCGAACTCGGTGGGGCCGGCCATGAGGACCCGTTCCGCCCGGCCCTCGTGGCGGTGACGCCAGGAATCGGTTCCGCGCGCATCGAGCCTGAAGTGATGACCGTGCTTCACCGACATCACCCGGCGCCCCCGGGCCGCGAACTCGGCGATGACGGAGACGGAGAGGGTCGTCTTGCCCGAATTCTTGTTGCCGATGATGGCGAACGCCGGCGGGGGCAGATCACCGGGTCGGTTCACGCTGCGGAAGGTGCTGGCCGGGACGCCGGTGTCGACCACGTCCGGGTCGAGCGAACGCACGAAGGCACCGCTCTCCAGCCTCCTCGCCGCCAGCGCCCGGTTGAGTGGTTTCAGAGTCGAATCGACCGGATACACGGCGCACAGGGGGTGAAAGCCCCAGGGCGGCCCCGTCCTGGGCACGCACGCCCTGCCGTGGTCCCGCCACTCCTCCGCCAGTCGCCTGAGCACGTCGCGCTCCACCCACGGCATGTCGACCGCCAGTACGAACACCGCCTTGTGGCCCTCTCGCCGCGCGTGGGTCATCGCCGCTTCGATCCCGCCCAGGGGACCCATCAGGGGCCGTTGGTCGGGGAAGGTCTCCACCTCGACCTCCTGGGCCACGCGGGGGTGGTTCACGACGGCCACCACATCGTCGCACACCTCCCCCAGCCGCTCCGCGGCGACCTGCCAGAGCGGCCTGCCGTGCAGCCGCGCGAGAGTCTTCGGCGCGCCGAAGCGGCGGCTGCCGCCCCCGGCCAGAATCGCGCCCACCAGGCTCATTCGGTCATCCCTTCATCCCCTCGATCCGTTCACCCCCCGAATAGACATTGTACCCGTCGCGCTTCGCGAATCCCACAAGCGTCATGTTGAAGCGCCGGGCGAAGGTCACCGCCAGGCTGGAAGGCGCGCCCACCGCCACCACCATCGGAAAGCCGGCCATCGCGGCCTTCTGCAGGATCTCGAAGGACGACCGCCCCGAAACCACCAGCCCGGTCTCCGACCCCGGCAGCCCCCCCGCCAGCACCAGTGCTCCGACGACCTTGTCGACCGCGTTGTGGCGCCCGACGTCCTCACGCACCAGGGAGATCCCGCCCGCGGAATCGAAGAGGCCCGCCGCGTGGATCCCGCCGGTGCGGTCGAACACCCGCTGCGCTGAACGCAGTCGCTCGGGGAGCGCGCGCAGGTCGGATTCGTGGACGGCCAGAGTGCCGTCCGGGACGGCCTGGCACCCCATCACCTCGACCGACTCCAGCGACGCCTTGCCGCACACGCCGCACGACGAGGTGACGTAGAAGTTGCGCGTCAGGCTGGCCGCGTCGAAGGCGGTGGGATCGCGCAGCGACGCCGTGACGACGTTGTACTCCTGGGGGTCCACGTTGCGGCAGTAGCGCACGTCGGCGAGCGCGTGCGGGTCGGTCACGACCCCCTCGGTGAAGAGGAACCCCGCC
The DNA here is from genome assembly GCA_965211905.1 of Longimicrobiales bacterium. Taxonomy (GTDB): domain Bacteria; phylum Gemmatimonadota; class Gemmatimonadetes; order Longimicrobiales; family Gaopeijiaceae; genus Bin94. The sequence goes on along the minus strand of CBDBTX010000003.1, from coordinate 1,309,548 downwards.
GCGAGTTCGAAGTCGTCGCCCGGCGTCCTCATGGTGACCGAGACGGGGTGCTCGCGGGTTCCTCCGTCGCCGGGGACCTCGAGCCGCACCTCCATCGGCTCCTCTACCGCCACGCTGTCGCCGCGGGTCGTGAACCAGCCGCCCCGCATGCGGCCCACGCGCACGCGGGCAGCGCGCCGCCGCGACATGGTGGTCATGAGCGGCCCGTCCTGCGGTTCGCCATCAGTCGCCTCCTGTCCCACCGGCCATCGGCAGTACTCCCCGGGCTCGAGTCCTCGTCCCTTCGAGACTTTCTCCGGTCGAGACTCGCCAAATGTTTCCGATCTCTATATCTATTGTCCCCCCGACTCGACCTCAAACGCAGCCACTCGATGCCAGTCCCGACCAACGCAGAACTCGTGGCGCGGTGGAAGGACGAACCCGCACCCCTTCTTCCGCTTCTCCACGCTTTTCACGAGCGGGACGGGCATCTCTCGGAGGCCGCCCTGCGAGCCGTTTCCAGCGGCCTCCGCATCCCCATCGCCGACCTTTTCGGCACGGTCACTTTCTACCACCACTTCTCGCGGGACGAATCCGGCCTCGACCGGCCGCGCGTCTGCACGGGTCCCATCTGCAGCATGCGCGGCGCGGAGGTGCTCACGGCAAGCCTGCGCGCCGCCGGGCACGATCCGCAGCCCATGCCCTGCCCCGGTCGCTGCGATCAGCCGGTGCCGGTGATTCACGGGGGCACGGTGCTGACCGGCCGGACCGCCGGCACGCTGGTGAGCGGGCCGTCGCCGCTGCCGCCCCCCGCGCCCGACGGGGTCGAGGAGTGCGTCTTCGCGGGGATCCGGAATCCGGGCCGGGCGACTCTGGCCGGGTACCGGAGCGAGGGCGGCTACGAGGCGCTCGGCCGCGCGGTCACCGCAATGACCCCCGGCGATGTGATCGACGTGATCGACGCGAGCGGGCTGGCGGGGCGCGGGGGGGCGGGCTTCCCCACCGGGCGGAAGTGGCGGGCGGTGGCGGACGCCGCGGGCGAGCCGAAGACGATCGTCAGCAATGCGGACGAGGGGGAGCCCGGCTGCTTCAAGGACCGGCTGCTGATGGACCATGATCCCCACGGGATGATCGAGGGGATGGCGCTGGCGGCGTACGCGACCGGCGCGGTACGAGGCTTCATCTACCTCCGCTACGAGTATCCGGAGACGTGCGACATCCTGGAGGGGGCGATCGCGGAGGCGGAGTCGGCGGGGCTCCTGGGTGACGGGATCCTGGGCACCGATTTCGTGTTCGACCTGCGGGTCCGGCGCGGCGCCGGCGCCTACATCTGCGGTGAGGAGACGTCGCTGCTCAACTCGCTCGAGGGCAAACATCCGTTCCCGAGGAACCGCCCCCCCTTCCCCGTCACTCACGGCTACGAGAACCTGCCCACCGTGGTGAACAACGTCGAGACGCTCGCCTCCGCGCCCCCGATCGTGGTCCACGGCGCGGACTGGTACCGCGGACTCGGGCACGGCGACCACGCCGGCACGAAGGTCATCAGCCTCTCGGGCGACATCGCACGCCCGGGCAACTACGAGGTCCCCATCGGGCTGCCGCTGGCCGAACTGCTCCACGACTGGGCAGGAGGGCCGCCGCCCGGGCGCTCGATCCAGGCCGTCACGATGGCCGGGCTGTCCGGCGGTTTCCTGGCCGGCGCCGACTTGGCCGTCACCCTCGACGAGCCCTCGATCCGCTCGAAGGGCAGCTTCCTGGGAGCCGGCGGGATCATGGTCTTCGACGACTCCCGCGACATGATTCGGGTCACCCGCGAGTCGATGGAGTTCTTCGCGGAGGAGTCGTGCGGCAAGTGCTTCCCCTGCCGGATCGGAACCCAGCGGCTGGTGGAGCGGTTGGAAGGTGATGGGCCCCGCACCATCGAGGCCTGGGTCGACGAAGTGACCGACCTCAATGAAGTCATGAAGAAGACGAGTGCGTGCGGATTGGGCCAGGCGGCCCCACTTTTGACGGAGAGCCTGATCCGGTACTTCCCCGAGCGGGTTCGCAGGCATGTAGCGGGCCGTGGCCACGGTCACGGATCGCCAGGGAAAGGCTGACCTACGATGAACAGAAACGGTACCCCCGCCACGAACGGCGCCCGGCTCACGATGACGCTGGACGGGGAGAGGGTCGCCTTCACGCGCGGCGAGACGGTCTACGAGGTTGCGGAGCGGCACCGCAAGGAGATCCCGACGCTGTGCTACGACCCGCGGCTCGAGCCCTTCGGCGGCTGCCGTCTCTGCGTGGTCGAACTGGAGGGCGCGCGCAACCCGGTGGCGTCGTGCACGATGGAGGCCCAGCCCGGCATGGAGGTCCGCACTCGCACGGCGGCCCTCGAGGTCCAGCGCCGCATCCTCATGGAGATGGTGGCCTCGGAGAACCGCGACACCGACGTCGACCCCACGCACGGCTACGCCAGTCAGGAGATGGCCGACCTGCTCGACCGCTACGACGCCCGCACGGGCCGCTTCGAGGGCGCGGTTTCAGGCACCAGCCGCCCCGACGACGACAACCCCTTCATCAAGCGCGACTACGAGAACTGCATCTCCTGTTACCGCTGCGTGCGCGTCTGCGCCGAGCAGGAGGGCGACTACGCCATCTCGGTCATGAACCGCGGCTTCCACACCCAGATCACCACCGAGTTCGGCGGCCTCCTCAAGGACTCGGCCTGCACCTTCTGCGGGCAGTGCATCCAGACCTGCCCGACCGGCGCGCTCGGCGACCTCAAGGCGCTCGCCAACCGGGACGTGCCCGGCGAAACCGAGACGACGCGCACGATCTGCCCCTACTGCGGCGTCGGCTGCTCGGTCGACGTCATGACGCGCGGCGAGAAGATCGTGGGCATCCTCCCCGCGATGGACGGGCCTGCCAACGAGGGAGCGCTCTGCGTGAAGGGGCAGTTCGCCTTCGACTTCGTGAGCCACCCCGACCGCCTCGCCACCCCGTTCGTGCGCGACGACGAATCGGGCGAGCTGCGCCCCGCGTCGTGGGACGAGGCGCTGGACTTCGCCGCCGGAAAGCTGGGCAAGGTGGTGAAGGACCACGGGCGCCGCGCCGTCTACGGGATCGCCTCCGGACGCGCGCCCCACGAGGCCGCCTACATGATGCAGCGCTTCATACGGGCGGGATTGGGGACGAATCACATCGACAACTGCAGCCGTGCCTGACACGCCCCCACAGTCGCCGGTCTGGCGGCAACAATCGGAAGAGGGGCGATGTCGAACCCTCTCGCGGACATGGACAAGCCCGATGTGATCTTCTGCATCGGCACCAACATGACCGAGTGCCACCCCGTGGCCGCGACGCGCCTGAAGAAGGCGCTCGCGCGCGGCGCAAAGATGATCGTCGCGGACCCGCGGCGGATCGGGCTGGCCGAGATCGCCGACGTCCACCTGCCGCTCCGCGTGGGGTCCGACGTGTCGCTGCTGCTGGCGATGGCGCACGTGATCGCCCGCGAGGGTCTCGCGGACCAGGCCTTCATCGACGAGCGCACCGCCCACGGCGAGGACTTCATGGAGCACGTCGCCCAGTACACCCCCGAGTGGGCGGCCGAGATCTGCGAGTGCGACCCCGAGGACATCGAGCAGGCGGCGCTGCTGTACGGCGGGGGCGATCGGGGCGCCATCTACTACACGGTGGGCATCACCGAGCACATCTGCGGCGTCGACAACGTCCAGAGCCTCTGCAACCTGGCCCTGATGACCGGCAACCTGGGCCGCGAGGGCACGGGGGTGAACCCCATGCGAGGTCAGAACAACATTCAGGGCGCCGGCGACGCGGGCGCGCTGCCGAACAACTATCCCGGCTTCCAGACCGTCACCGATCCGGCCCACCAGGAGAAGTTCCACAAGGCCTACGGGCGCAAGGTCGACGCCGAGATCGGGATGACCAAGGTCACGGCGCTGGACCTCTGCGGCGACGGCATCCACGCGATGATCATCGACGGCGAGAACACGCTGGTCACCGACCCGGACCGCCACCACTGCGAGCACGCGCTCAAGAGCCTGGACTGCCTGGTCGTGATCGACATCTTCATGACCGAGACGGCGAAGGTGGCCGATGTGGTGTTCCCGGCCACGGCCTGGGCCGAGACCGACGGCGTCTGCACCAACACCGAGCGCCGCGTGCAGCGGTTGCGTGCGGCGGTGCCGCCGCCAGGCGAAGCGAAGCCCGACTGGTGGATCCTCACGCAACTCGCTCGGCGCATGGGCTGGCAAGGCTTCGATTTCGCGTCCGCCAGGGAGGTCTTCAACGAGCTCTGCGCCCTCTCACCCCTCTACAACGGCCTCGACTGGGACCGGATCGACCGTGGCGAGTACCAGTGGCCCGTGCCGACGCCCGATCACCCGGGGACGCCCCGGCTGCACGAGGAGCGTTTCGAGAACGGTCGCGGGATCTTCAAGATGCTCGAGTACCGCGATCCGGAGGAGACCATTTCGGACGAGTATCCGATGTGGCTCACGACCGGCCGGCGGCTGCCGCAGTACCACACGCGGACACAGACCGGGCGGTCGGATGGCATCGATTACCTGCTGTCGGAGGAGACGCTCGAGGTGCACCCCGACGACATTGCACAGCTGGGGCTGGAAGACGGCGGCTGGGCCGAGATGAGCAACCCGCGCGGGTGCCTGCACGTGAAGGTGCGCGCGACGACGAAGTCACCGAAGGGGACGGTGTTCGCGTCGTTCGCCTTCGAGGACGTGCCGGTGAACGTGCTGACGGGGGGCGGGTACGACCCGGTGACGCAGACGGCGGCGTTGAAGGCGTGTCCGGTGGCGCTGAAGGCCGTGGGGCCGCCGCCGGCGTTGGGGCAGGTGGGGGTGGAGTCGATGTCGCCAGGCCGAATCTAGGTGTCGGTCGGGCTCGTGGCCTAGCCTGATGAACCAGGATCGGCGCCTCATTACGCGTGTCGTTCTGCGGAACTACAAGAGCATCGCCGCGTGTGACGTTTCACCGGCGCAGCTGACGTTTCTCGTCGGCCCGAACGGCTCGGGCAAAAGCAACTTTCTCGACGCCATACGCTTTGTGGCGGACTCCCTGCGGTACTCCATCGATCACTCGTTGCGGGACCGAGGTGGGATCAAGGAGGTACGCCGGCGATCCGGCGGACACCCGAATCACTTTGGCATACGGTTGGAGTTCAATCTCGGCGAATCTACTGGGCACTACGCGTTCAGGATCGGCGCCGAACCGAAGGGCGGTCACCAGATCCAGCGTGAAGAGTGCTATGTCGTCCCGAGGAACGGGGACACTCCGGAGTACTACTGCGTCGAGCGCGGAGAAATGGTCAAGACCAGCCTGGTCCATGGGCCCGCGACTGCCAGGGATCGGCTGTTTCTGGTTAGCGCTTCCGGTATAGGGGTCCTGCGCAGCGTGTATGACGCGCTGTCGGGAACCGGGTTTTACAACTTGCGACCTGAAGCCATACGGGACCTTCAACCCCCCGATCCCGGGGACCTGCTCAACCGTGACGGAAGCAATATTGCGAGTGTCCTGGCCGGATTGGCCAAGCGGTCGCCCCGGGTCAAGCTGAGGATCGAGGAGTACCTGGCGAAGATCGTACCCGGCGTCGCAGGGGTCAGCCGGGTATCGGCGGGCCCACGCGAGACGCTTGAGTTCCGTCAGCAAGTGCGCGGTGCACGGCATCCCTGGCGCTTCTACGCGAGCAGCATGTCGGACGGGACGCTACGGGCATGCGGGGTCCTGCTTTCCCTGTTCCAGCGAGCAGGCAGTGACGCTCTGGAACCCTGGCTGGTCGGAATCGAGGAGCCTGAAGTCGCGTTGCACCCGGCCGCGGCGGCTGTGTTGGTGGACAGCCTGCGCGACGCGGCGGAACACGCCCAGGTCGTCGTGACCAGTCACAGTACGGACCTCCTGGACGACCCCGAAATAGCTGCCGATGCGATCATTGCAGTGTTGGCCGAAGACGGCGAAACCCGGATTGGGCCTCTGGATGAAGTAGGGCGATCGGCACTCCGGGATCATCTCTACACCGCCGGAGAACTCCTGCGCATGAACCAGCTGGATCCAGACCCGAACCTCTCCCGGCTGGATCCGAATCAACTCGACCTTTTCGGGCCCCTGCCCTGAGCCGTGCTCAGAATCGTCACGATAGTCGAAGGCAAGGGCGAGGTAGAAGCAGTCCCGATCCTGCTGCGGAGAATCGGCGGGCGTCAGCGCCCGGATCTCGTTCTCGACCTGCCCAGACCGATCAGAGTACCGCGGCAACGGGTCATCAAGCCCGGCGAACTGGAACAGGCCATTCAACTGGCAGCACTAAGGGCAGGATCTGAAGGTCGCATTCTGGTGCTCCTGGATGCGGAAGCCGACTGTCCGGCGAGTCTCGCACCGCAGTTGGTGCGGCGTGCCGGGGAGGCTCGTCCGGACATTCACAGCCGAGTGGTGCTGGCCAAGTCGGAGTACGAGTCCTGGTTCCTTGCTGCCGCCCGTTCGGTCGCGGGACGCCGGGAAATCGCTACGCGAAGCAGTCCTCCGCCGGATCCGGAATCGATCAGGGACGCCAAGGGCTGGTTGAGCGCGCAGATGCCATCTGGCAGATCATATCGGCCAACACTGGATCAGGCCGCGCTGACGGCCGTTTTCGACCTTGACGCAGCCCGTGCTGCTCCCTCCTTCGACAAGCTGTGGCGAGACGTGGCTTCCCTCCTTCAGGGCTGAATCGGTGCATGAGATGTCATGATAAGATTACATTTTGGAGTTGCCCCGCTTTGACGGACACCTTTTTGTTTGGGCCAACCAAGGAGGTGAGCCATGGCGGGAAAGAGACGGCAGTTAGCGCCGGGAAAGAGGCGTCGGATCGTCGAGCTTGTTCGAAGCGGGCGTAGCGTGGGAACGCTGGCCCGGGAGATCGGGGTCTCGGAGCAGACGATTCGGAACTGGGTCAAGCAGTCGGACCTGGACGAAGGGCGCCGCAGCGACGGGATGACGACGGAGGGGCGGCGGGAGCTGCGGCGTCTGAAGCGGGAGAACAAGCGGCTGCGGATGGAGCGGGACATCCTAAAAAAAGCCGCGGCCTGGTTCGACAGGGAGAGCGACTCGAACCCCGGCGGGGGTACGCGTTCATGAAGGCGCACCGGGCCATCTTTCCGATTACAGCCATGTGCCGGGTGCTGCGTCTCTCCCGCAGCGGGTACTACGACTGGCTGAAGCGTCCGCCTTCGGCGCGGGCGCGGCGCGACCTCGAGCTTCAGGCGCTGATGCTGCCGATCTGGACCGGCAGCGGGAAGACCTACGGCGCTCCGCGGATCCACGCGGCGCTGCGGGCGGCAGGCGAACGGGTGAGCCGCAAACGTGTGGCGCGACTGATGCGGAGGATGGGCATTCAGGGCGTTACGCGGCGGCGCTCCACCACGGCACGGCGGCGCAAGATCATCCAGGCCCGGTACGCGCCCGACCTGGTGAGACGCAACTTCTCGGCTGATGGCCCCAACCGGCTGTGGGTCGCCGACATTACGCAGGTCAGCACCTGGTACGGTTGGCTGTACCTCGCGGTCGTGCTCGACGCCTGGAGCCGTCGCGTCGTGGGCTGGGCAACAAGCTCCCACCCGCGCACCGAACTGGTGCAGGATGCACTGGCGAGAGCGATCTCGAACCGAGAGCCCACAGGGCAGGTGATCCATCACTCCGACCGGGGCGTGCAGGGTGAATTCAAGCGGTCGTCGCAACACCTCGAAAAGGAGTTGCGATGGAGGCGAGCAGACGGCGACGGTCGGATCGAGCTCTACGTCCACGGATGCGGTCACCAGGCCGCCCGCCGGTGGGGCGTCGGGAGCATCGGGAGAGGTTCTGGAAGGAGGTCGCTCGGGGTCTGTCGAGCGAGGAGGCTGCCGCGGCCGCCGGTGTGTCGCAGGCTGTCGGGACGCGCTGGTTCCGCGAATGTGGTGGCATGTCACCGCTCAAGCATGGTCCCCGGTCGCGGCGCTATCTCACGTTCGTCGAGCGAGAAGAGATCGCCATTCTTCGAGCCCGTGGTCGTGGCGTACGCGAGATCGCCCGGCAGTTGGGCCGCTCGCCCTCGACAATCTCGCGAGAGCTGCGGCGGAACGCAGCGACACGAGGAGGGAATCTCGAGTATCGAGCTACCACCGCTCAATGGCACGCGGAGCGGCGAGCGAAGCGTCCCAAGGCTGCGAAGCTCGCGACGAACGGCAAATTAAGGCAGTATGTACAGGATCGCCTTGGTGGCCTGATCCGGACTCCAGATGGCACGGTCGTGCCGGGGCCGAATGTGCGCTGGATCGGACGGCGTCGCGGTCGCCGACAGGACCGGCGGTGGGCGGTCTCGTGGAGTCCCGAGCAGATCGCCAACAGGCTGCGGGTCGACTTCCCCGACGATGAGTCAATGCGTATATCCCACGAAGCCATCTACCAGGCGCTCTACATCCAGGGCCGTGGCGCGTTGCGCCGGGAGCTGACAGCGTGCCTTCGAACTGGACGCGCGCTACGGGTGCCTCGAGCTCGCACCCGCGGACGGGGCAAGACGTTCGTTCACCCTGGGATCATGCTCAGCGAGCGACCCGCCGAGGCAGACGACCGCGCCGTTCCCGGGCACTGGGAAGGCGACCTGATCCTGGGGCTGGGCAGTTCGGCGATCGGGACGCTGGTCGAGCGGGCCTCTCGGTTCACGATGCTGCTCCACCTCCCCCGCTCTGACAAACACGGCGAGACCAGGACCAAAAACGGTCCAGCGTTGGCTGGGCACGGTGCCGAAGCCGTCCGGGACGCGATCGCTTCGTCGATCACCACCCTGCCCGAACAACTCCGACGGTCTCTGACATGGGACCAGGGAGCCGAGATGGCTCAGCACGCGCGGCTGCGCATCGATACTGGGTTGGCCGTCTACTTCTGTGATCCGCGGAGCCCCTGGCAGCGCGGCACGAACGAAAACACCAACGGTCTGCTGAGACAGTACTTTCCGAAGGGCACTGACCTCAGCAGACATACCGCTGACGATCTGGCTGCTGTCGCAGCTGCACTCAACAGCCGTCCCCGAAAGACGCTCGGTTGGAGAACCCCGGCGGAAGCTATGGAAGATCTCCTATCATCAACGAGCCAGACCTGAACCGTGCGTTGAATGCTCCACAGCTTTGGGGAGGCCGGCCGGCCTCCCCAAAGCTGCCCGCGCCCTTCTGTTCTTCTGTATGCCGAGATACCCGGTGCCTCACTCTTGGACTCCGGATGGTTGTCCAGAAATCGGGGGCACTATACACTCTCGACTCCGTCGCCCTCGGCAGCCTAATGTCGAGCAAGACCGGAGGCGCAAGAAAACCCCTCAACACAGTACTGTTGCGACGACCGCTTGAACCTAGCCAGTACACGTCGCTGGCCTTCGGGGAGCGCTGCCGCGAGGCAGGCATCGTGCAGTCGATGGGCTCGGCCGGGAGCGCCTACGACAACGCGATGTGCGAGAGCTTCTTCGCGACGCTCAAGTGCGAACTCATCAACCGTAAGCGCTTTGACGTGGACTGGAACGCAGGGTATCACATCCCCGACTACATCGAGAACTTCTACAACACCCGCCGACTCCACTCCGCGATCGGCTACAACTCGCCCACGAACTTCGAGAAACTCAACCATGCGGCCTGAAGCAAACCCGCACCCGACGTCCGACCATCTCCGGACTTCTCCTGCTCGCTCGTTCCGTCGGCGTCGCTCGTTACCTCTCTCCACCGTCGCTGGGGCGAAAAAAGCAATAACTTCAGACACCATCAACCCAAAAAACCAACTGTCCGTGCAATCGGGGCAGCTCCATTTTGTAAACTGTACATTACATTTAGATAACGAAAAGCGCCGGTCAAGGCCAGCGCGCCCTCACTCCTCATACATCTCCTCCATCAACGCCACGATATCCGGCGCGTCCTCCAGGTAGCGCTCCCGCGCAGTCACCTTCATCTCCCCCGGGATCCCGTGCAGCGCCTCCGCGATCGGGCCCGCGATCGCGGCCACCGTGTCGGAATCGCCGCCCAGCGAGACCGCGTTGCGGATCGCGTCCTCGAACGATACCGACTCCAGCGCGCAGGTGATCGACTCGGGAACGGTCTCCTGGCAGGTCTCGTTGAAGGCGTAGCCGGGCCGGATGTCGTCCACGGTGCGGGATAGGTCATAGCGGTACTCGGCCTCGACGGTCGCCCGGATGGCGGCGGGATCCTCGCCGTTCAGCGCCAGCCAGATCGCGTGGACGGCGGCCCGCGCCCCCTTCATCCCCTCGGGGTGATCGTGGGTGATCGCGGTGACCCGGTCGGAGGCGGCCAGGGCGGCGGCGAGATCGTCGCGGTTGAGGAGCGCGGCGGGTGACACGCGCATCGCCGCGCCGTTGCCGAAGCTGTTGTAGGGCGCGGGGGGTTCCCGCCATATCCACTGCCGGAACCAGCCTCCCCAGGACCTGTCGGGGTACCGGCGACACCACTTCTGCAGCGTCGCCGCCTCGGGGAGGTCGTGCAGCAGGATGTCGGCCACCGCGGCCGTGCAGACGGAGTCGTCCGTGAAGTGGCCCTCCTCGCTGAAGAACTCGAAGTCCTTCGTCTTGATCCGGTCCCACTCGTATACCGAACCGACGATGTCACCAATGATTGCGCCCCACATGGTTTGCCCTCCCGATAAGTCACAAATCCCTCGGACCCGCGCCGCGACTTGCCCCGCGAGCCGGTCCAGCGTCAGACTTCGCAGGCCGTTTTTTTCCCGTCTGCCCTTCCCCAGCCCCGCTCCCACACAGGACACCCATGCGCTCCGACATCGAAATCGCACAAGCCCACGAAATGAAGCCGATCGCCGGGATCGCCGCCAAGGCCGGCCTCGGCGAAGACGAGATTCTGCAGTACGGCCACTACAAGGCCAAGGTCCCCCTCGACGTCATCCAGGCGCGGCCGGACCGCGGCGCCAGGCTGGTGTTGGTGACAGGTTGCAGCCCGACCGCTGCCGGCGAAGGCAAGACGACCACGTCAGTGGGGCTCGCCGACGCCCTGAACCTGCGTGACCGCAACCCGGTGCTCTGCATCCGTGAGGCGTCGCTGGGTCCCGTGTTCGGGATCAAGGGCGGGGCGGCCGGCGGGGGCTACTCGCAGGTCGTGCCGATGGAGGACATCAACCTCCACTTCACCGGCGACTTTCACGCGATCACGTCGGCGCACTCGCTGCTGTCGGCCATGCTCGACAACCACCTCTTCCGGCCCAACAGCACGGGGCTGGACCACCGCCGCATCACCTGGGGCCGCGCCGTCGACATGAACGACCGGGCGCTCCGCAAGGTGATTGTCGGCCTGGGCGGACCCTTCGGCGGGATTCCGCGCGAGGACGGCTTCATGATCACGGCCGCGTCGGAGGTCATGGCGATCTTCTGTCTCGCGCGCGACCTGGCCGACCTCGAGCAGCGGCTGGGCAACATCATCATCGGGTACACGCGGAGCCGCGACCCGGTGCGCTGCCGCGACATCGGCGCGCACAGGGCGATGACCATCCTCATGCGCGACGCGCTGGACCCCAACCTCGTGCAGACGCTCGGCGGCACCCCGACGTTCATCCACGGAGGCCCGTTCGCCAACATCGCCCACGGCTGCAACTCGCTCATCGCGACCCGCGCGGGGCTCAAGCTCGGCGACATCGTGGTCACCGAGGCGGGCTTCGGTGCCGACCTGGGGGCCGAGAAGTTTTTTGATATCAAGTGTCGCCTGGGCGGGCTCAGCCCCGATGCCGTCGCAATCGTCGCGACAATCCGTGCGCTCAAGATGAATGGGGGAGCATCGAAGGACAGCCTCGCGACCGAGGACGTGGAGGCGCTCGGGCGCGGCCTCGAGAACCTCTACGGCCATGTCGAGAACGTGGCGAAGTTCGGGGTCCCGGCGGTGGTCGCGCTCAACCGGTTCGCGAGCGACACGCCCGCCGAGGTCGCGGCCGTCCTGGACGGCTGCGCCGCGCGCGGGATCCACGCCGTCGAGGCAGACCCGCACGGGGGCGGCGGCGCGGGGTGCGTCGACCTGGCGGACGCGGTCTGGGAGATCGCGAACAGCGGGGACGCCGACTTCCGGCCCCTCTACCCCGACAAGATGCCGCTGAAGGAGAAGATCGAGACCGTCGCGACGGAGATCTACGGCGCCTCGGGGGTGGACTTCGCGCCCGCCGTCCCCGGAGAACTCGAGCGTCTCGAGTCGTTCGGGCTGGCGGGTGCCCCCGTCTGCATCGCCAAGACGCAGTATTCCTTCTCGGACAATCCCGCGTTGCTCGGACGCCCGCGCGGCTTCCGGATCACCGTCCGCGAGGTCACGCCGTCGGCCGGCGCGGGGTTTGTGGTGGTCAAGACCGGGTCGATCATGACGATGCCGGGGCTGGCCGCCAGGCCGGCCTCGCTCAACATGACGATCGACGAAGACGGGGTAATCTCGGGGCTGATGTAGGGGGGGTACGGATGACCAGGGGCGTGCGGGTCGCCAGATGGCTGGCGGCGGTGATCATGATCGTCTACGGCTTCGCGAAGCTGAACGGGTCCCAGTTCACCGTGCTGGACTCCGAGCTCACGAAGCCGATGGGCGAGGTCAGCGGGTTCTGGCTGACCTGGTACTACTTCGGATACTCCACCTTCTACATGACGATCATCGCCCTGGTCGAGATCGGCGGCGGGCTGCTGCTGGTCTGGCCGCGGACCTCCCTGATCGGCGCGCTTGTTCTGTTGCCGGTCGTCGGCAACATCATCCTGACCGACATCCTTTTCCTTGTCGGCGCCCTGCCGGTCTCGTTAGCGGTCCTGATCTGTCTCTTGATCATCCTGCGGCCGCACGCGCAGCGGCTGGCGGAGAGCGTGCTCCTCGATTTCAAGCCGTCCCGGAGGGCCGTGACGCTTCGGGCGACCGCTGTTGTGGCCGTGCTCGCAGGAGCATGGGGACTCACGTACTGGACCGCCAACTACACCAATCGCGAGCCCACGCCGATCGACGGCGTATGGACGGTCGAGGACAGCGGTGGCCCGCTCGAGCAGGTGTTCTTCGAATACAATCGCGCCTTCATGGCCGTCTTCCGGTTTGCTGACGGGGATGCCGAACACCACTTCGAGGTCGACTCCGGGCGGGTGCGCGTCTGGGAGGACTGGTTGGAGAAAGGCCGGCTGATCTACGCGGGCGAGATCGTCGACGCGGGACGTATCGAGTTGCGGCCGAATGGGGGCGGCTCCCCGGTCGTGCTGGTCAGGGAGTAGACGCCACGACGGGCAAGCTCGATCGAGGGCACGCTCGTGGTTCCGCGGGGGACAGCGTGGTTCCGCGGGGATTGCGTGGGTCACGGCGATGCTCAGATGGGACACCGCTTTCGCCGACTGGCCCTCGCGACCGCGCGATTCGGTCCCGCGGAAACGGGCAGGGACACGGCGATGCTCGATTGGGACACCCCGCTGCCGGAACCCTCAATCGCCGGTCGAATGGGTGCTACAAGGTGGTCCGGGGACGGTTACCCGGCCGTCGCGTCACGCGCGATGCTGATCGCGCCTTCGAACGCTCGCCTCTGAATGCCGGCGAACAGGCGCACCAGCGGCCGAAGGTTACCGCCATCCGCCATCTCCAGAGCGTCGATGTAGTCCGGCCGGCCGGCGTCCGTCACCACGAGCGGAAACCAGCCGGCGCGAATCGTCACCAGGGTGGCCAGCGCGCGGGCGACACGGCCGTTTCCGTCCTGAAAGGGATGAATCTGCGTGAAGCGGTGATGAAGCCAGGCGGCCTCAACCTCGGGCGGTACTTCCCTTTCTCCGTGCGCGTGATGCATTGCGAGCAGCTGGTCCATTTCCGACGCCACCTGCTCCGGAGGGCAGTATTCATGGACCAGACCATCCGGCCGCACAGGATTGTTCGGGCACTTCTTGTACTCGCCCTTGGCCAACGGCATCTCCACGCGCCGCCCGAAGATGTCTCGTGCATTGGCCGTGTCCTGATGGGCCAGGAGCACCGAGTGGAGTTCCCTGATGTAGCTCGTGGAGAGTTCGCGCTCCCGCTTGACGAAGTCGAACAGCCCGTCCACCGCGGCGGCATGGTCCTGAATCATGTCGAAGACGAGCCCCGGATCCCGGTCGGTCGCTGAAGAGGGGATGAGTTCCTCGCGCAGGCCGTGCTCGATGAGAACTTCCGTGATGCCCCGGGTGAGTGAGTAGACGCGCTCGATCAGGCCCGTCTCGATCGCCCACTCGCGCTTCAGGCGCTCGTTGAAATCGGCGATGGCTCCCTTTGCGCCAGGCTCTTCACGGTTCTCGTTCCAGTAGTCGGCCACCCGGTGGAGATCAGAGTCGACGAGCCGTCGCCAGTCTTCGGGGAGATCGTCGATGGGGCGCCAGGAGTGGCCCACCGGGACGTTCCGCGAGTCCTCTGGCATATCCACTCCATGTGAATTGGGGAAACCGATGTGGGAATATAGCAGGCCACACCGTACCCGACGCGCCGTGTCCCATTCACGTGGCATTGTAATCTTTACATTACATGATGTAATGCGTAGTTGACATTTGCTGGCTCCCGTGGATGTGTGCGAGCGCGGCGCCGTGCCGAGCAGGGTCGTCCTCCGCTCGCCGCGGGGCTGGCGAACGCCACGGCGCTGGCCCAAGTTGGGGGCTGCCTGATTCCGTCGGTCTCACCCCCCCCAACCCTCCCCCATGTCCGACTCCAACGCCTACTGGTCCCGCAACCTGCGCTACCTCGGAATCCTGCTTGCGATCTGGTTCGTGGTATCGTACGGGTTCGGGATCGTGTTCGCCGACGCCCTCAACGCGATTCGGATTCCGGGGACCGGCTTCAAGCTCGGGTTCTGGTTCGCGCAGCAGGGGTCGATCTACGTCTTCGTGGTGCTGATCTTCGTGTACGCTCGACTCATGAACCGGCTGGACAGGGAGTTCGGGGTGGCCGAGGAATGAGGCTGGCGGGATGACCGGCGGGACGAGGGGTCGGGGCTAGCCGATGGACGTCCGCCTCTGGACCTTCGTCATGGTGGGGGTCTCGTTCGCCCTCTACATCGGGGTGGCGATCTGGTCGCGGGCGAGTTCGACGAAGGATTTCTATGTGGCCGGCACCGGCGTGTCGCCGCTCGCCAACGGCATGGCAACCGCGGCAGACTGGATGTCGGCGGCTTCGTTCATTTCGATGGCGGGGCTGATCTCGTTCATGGGGTACGACGGGTCCGTCTACCTGATGGGGTGGACGGGCGGCTACGTGCTGCTGGCGATGCTGCTGGCACCGTACCTGCGGAAGTTCGGGGCGTACACGGTGCCCGAGTTCGTGGGGCAGCGGTACTACTCGCAAGTGGCGCGGGTGGTGGCGGTGGCGTGCGCGATCTTCGTCTCGTTCACGTATGTGAGCGGCCAGATGCGCGGCGTCGGCATCGTGTTCAGCCGCTTCCTCGAAGTGGACGTGACGGTCGGCGTGGTCATCGGGATGGGGATCGTCTTCTTCTACGCCGTGCTGGGCGGGATGAAGGGGATCACCTACACCCAGGTCGCGCAGTACTGCGTGCTGATCTTCGCCTACATGGTGCCGGCGTTCTTCCTCGCGATCATGCTGTCGGGGACGTTCATCCCGCAGCTGGGCTTCGGCGGGGCGGATCCGGAGACCGGGGTCTTCCTCCTGGACAAGCTGGACGGGCTGCACCGGGAGCTTGGCTTCACGGCCTACACCGACGGCACCAAGTCGATGATCGACGTGTTCTTCATCACGGCGGCGCTCATGGTGGGGACGGCCGGGCTGCCGCACGTGATCATCCGTTTCTACACGGTGCCGAAGGTGCGTGACGCACGGATCTCGGTGGGGTGGGCGCTGCTCTTTATCGCGATTCTGTACACGACGGCGCCGGCGGTGGCGGTCTTCGCACGCGCCAACCTGCTGGACACGGTAGCCGGCCAGCCCTACGCGGAGATGCCCGAGTGGTTCAGCAAGTGGGAGGACACCGGGCTCATCACCTTCGACGACAAGGACGGCGACGGAAGTATCCGCTACGTGGGCGACGCGGCCGCGAACGAACTCACGATCGACCGCGACATCATGGTGCTCGCCAACCCCGAGATCTCGCGGCTGCCGAACTGGGTGGTGGGGCTGGTGGCGGCGGGCGGGCTGGCCGCGGCGCTGTCGACGGCGGCGGGGCTGCTGCTGGTGATCTCGTCGGCGATCAGCCACGATCTGCTCAAGCGGGCGTGGAAGCCGGACATATCGGAGAAGGGCGAGCTACTGGCAGCGCGGATCAGCGCGGCTTTCGCCGTGGTGGTGGCGGGGCTGCTGGGGATCTATCCGCCGGGATTCGTGGCCCAGATCGTGGCGTTCGCGTTCGGGCTCGCGGCTTCGTCGTTCTTCCCGGTGATCATTCTGGGCACGTTCACCCGCACGATGAACCGGGAGGGGGCGATCGCGGGCATGCTGTCGGGGATCACCCTGACCGCCGCCTACATCATCTATTTCCGCTTCGTGAACCCCGCTGCAGACTCGCCCGAGAACTGGTGGTTCGGCATCTCGCCCGAGGGGATTGGCACTGTGGGGATGCTGCTCAACTTCGCGGTCGCGTTCACCGTGTCGAAGTTCACGCCGTCCCCGCCGGAGAGCGTCCGCGAGCTTGTCGACCGCATCCGCGTGCCGGGGACCATAGGAGGCGGAGACCAATCGTGAGGGTCGGGCTCCGGTCGCGCGCCGCGTTCGCCGCGGGTCTGCTGGCGGCCGCACCGAGTCTCGCCCACGCTCAGACCGAGATGCACTTCCAGTACGGGAGTCTCACCAACCCGTTCGCCGAAACCTCGACCGGCACCGTCGTGCTCACCATTCAACACGCGTCCTTCTGGAGGTTCGGCGACAACTTCTTCTTTATCGATTTGACGGACGACGGCGTTGGCGACGGCTTCAACGACAAGGACGCCTACGGGGAGTGGTACTCGAACTTCAGCCTGGGGAAGCTCAGCGGACGTGATCTCGGCTTCGGTCCCTTCGCGGACTTCGGCCTTTTCATGGGAGCGGCCATGGGGATGGACGCCAATGTGCTCCAGTGGCTGCCGGGCGCGCGCATCTCATGGAACCTGCCGGGATTCATCTTCCTGAATACCGACTTCATGATGTCGGTGGACGGGACCGACGGCCTGGACGGCGGAAGTCCGCCCGAGCAGGACAGCCGCGTGGTGATCGACATCAACGGACTCCTGCCCTTCAGCCTCGGCAGCCAGTCGTTCTCGATCACCGGCCACGCCGAGTACGCCGCGGCCACGACCGACGAACTGGGCAACGACGTCCCCGCGTCCATCCTCGCCCAGCCGCAGCTCCGCTGGGACATCGGCGGACAGAACGGCCTCTTCGTCGGCATAGAGTACCAGTACTGGCGCAACAAGCTGGGGACGGAGGTGGACGAGAGCGTGGTTCAGCTGCTGGGGGTCTGGCAGTTCTAGGGATCGTCCCTCGGTAGCGACCGCCTTGCAGGACGTTCTTCCAGAAGCCTCTCCAGGAAGTCGACCCGCTCTTCGAGACGCTGCAATTCGTCGGCCTGGTAGTCCTCCCGCGCCCCCCGTCCCCCGACCGCCAGCCGATCGATTCTCTCTTCCAGCCTGTTGACCCGCTCCAGTAACCGGGTCCCCCACGATCGCTTTTGTCGGGTCCCCACCAGCAATGCGGCGGCCATCAGGAGGACGAACATTGTTGCGACGCTCATGCCTGACTCCTACGCGTTCGAGTGCCTTGCGGTTATTGCTCCAGCTACGGCCAGCCCACCCAGAATGATCGCCCCGCCTACCGCCAGCCACGGCTGCGTCCCCACGATGATCCCCAGAATCAGAAGGTAGAGAAGGATCGTCAGGCCCGCCGTCCAGGTGCCGCCCGGGACGCGGATCGGGCGCTCGAGGTCGGGGCGCGTGCGGCGCAGGCGGAAGAAGGCCGAAAGCACCATGAGGTCGACCGAGATCGCGACGAGCATCATGAACTGGATGAGGAACTCCAGCGCGGCGGTCGAGGCGAGGCCGAGGATGACCACGCCGACCAACAGCAGGCCGGCGATGGGGGTGCCGCGCGGCGACACGTGCCGGAAGATCCTCGGGGCCAGGCCCGAGCGCGCCAGTGCGAACGCCACGCGGGGCATGCCCAGGAAGTTCACGTTCAGAGAGCTGATGAGGATCATCAGGCTGGCGACGACCACGAAGGTCGCCGCGGTGGTGCCGAACACGCCTCGGACAGCGTCGCGGGCGACCAACTCCGAGCCGGCCATCTCGTCCGGGGTGAGGGCCGCGAGGTAGGCGGTGTTGACCATCAGGTACAGGATCGCGACGGCCACCGCGCCGCCGATGAGAATGCGGGGCAGCGCACGGCCCGGGTCGCGGATCTCCTCGGCCATCTTGGCCGCGTCCTCCCAGCCGTAGTAGGCGAAGGCCACCGACTGGTAGGCAAGGGCGAATCCGAGCAGGGATGCGCGCTCGACCGTCGGCGCTGCAAGCAGGCCACTGCCATCTCCGGCGGCGATCCCGGCTGCGGCGATCGCCACCAGCACCACCACCTTGATCGCGGTGGTGATGTTCTGGAAGGTGGTGCCGACCTTGAGGCCGCCCAGGTGGATGATCACGTAGCCGACCACGACCCCGACCGCCAGGATCCGCACCGACCCGCTGCCCACGAGGATGATCAGGTACTCGGCGATGGCCACGGCCTTGATCGCCCCCGAGAAGGCGCGGCTCACCAGCAGCTCGGACCACCCCGCCACGAACCCGGCCACCGGGCCATAGGCCTCGCGGGCGTAGACGTACTTGCCGCCGGCCCTGGGCATCGCGGTCGCCATTTCGGCCAGCACGAGCGTGCTGAGTCCGGCCACCATCCCACCCAGCGCCCACACGCCGAGGATCAGCCACCCGTTGCCCAGGTATTCCGCGATCAGACCCGGAGTGCGAAGGATCCCCGCGCCGATAATGATCCCCACCGTCATTGCGAGCCCGTCGCGCACCCGCAGCACCCGTTTCATCGTGCCGCTTCCAGTTGCTCCAGCACGCCGCGCGCGGTCTCGTCGCCGGGGGCGAATTCCACTGCGAAGCGGCCGTGGGGAATCGCTTCCTCCACGCGTCCGGCCCGCGCCAGGGCGATCGCGAGGTTGAGGTGGGCGCGGCTCAGTTCGGGCCCCGCCGCCACCGCGTTCTCATAGAACCGGATCGCCGATGCGAGGTCGTCGGAGCGCAGGTGGATGTTGCCGAGGTTGAACCAGGCGAGCGGCTCGGTGGGGTTGATCGCGATCGCCGCCCGGTACTCGCGGATCGCTCCGGCCGCATCACCGGAGGCTGCGCGCGCGATCCCGAGATTGACGCGAACCAGCGGCTGGCCGGGATCGATGGCGAGGCTCTCGGAGAACGCGGCGATCGCGCTGGCGTAGTCGCCGGTCTGGTTGTGAGCGAGACCCCGGGAGCCAAGGATGTCCGGATCGTCGGGCAGGATCGCGAGGGCGTGGTCGAGCAGGGTGAGGGCCGTGCCTGCGTCGTCGCGCGCGAGCGCTTCGTCGGAGAGGAAGCCGAGGATCATGGTCACGCGCCGGCGCAGCGCGAGGGGCTCGTCGGCGATAGTGGAAGTTGCCGCGGCGCCAGCGCCAGTGGGGACGCCGGATCCCTCGTCAGCGCCCTCCGCTCCCGCGACCACCAGCGTCGCCAGCGCCAGCGCCCGGAGATCGACGTCCTCCGACCCGGCCAGTCGGGTGACCCGCCTCATCGCATCCACCCCGAGTCCGGCCCCTGGACGCACCCATTGCGTCAAGAACCGGGTCAGCCCCTGGAACAGCATCATCGTTCCGGGCTCGTTGGGGTGGAGGAGCATCCGGGCCGCCTGCTCGGCCCCCATTCCGTCGGTGACGGCCAGCAGCCCCGCCGTCACTCGATCGTGTGGCTTCGTCTCGCCCCACCACTCGTCCACCTGCGCCTGCAGACCGATCTCGCTGCGGTCCGAGTGGCAGCCGCGGCAGGCGCTGACCAGCCCGAGGCGACCTTCGAGCTGCGGCCGCGGCAAGGGGATGGTGTGATCGGAGCGCGCGAAGGGGACCGCCGGGCCTACCTCCGGATGCTGAAGGTACGGCATGTGGCAGGATACGCACATCGCCCCGCGCGACCCGACCGGATGGAAGGTGTGCGCCTCCGGGTCCGCCGCCTTGGCGGCGTGGCAGGATGTGCACTGCCGGTCATCGGCCTCGTTGGCCAGAGGCTGGCGGTTGACGTCCCAGTAGCCGAGTCCGTGGGGCTCGTGGCAGCTCACACAGGTCATGTTGCCGTCGACGTAGCACGACGATGAGAGGTGCGTCGCCTGATAGGCAAAGGACCTCACGCGCCCGTCGGGAGTGTAGGGATCATCGCCGAGAACGGGCAGCTTGAGCGCGTAGAAGTCGGCCAGGTCCGCGCCGGGCAGGTATCCCTCCTGCACTACGTCCTTCAGTGCGTGGCAGCGGAAACAGACGTTCAGGGACTCCTCGACACCATCGGTGACCCGGCTCTTCAGCCCGATGTCGGCCACGAAGGCGACACCGCCCGCGCTCCCGCCGGACATCAGCTCGACGTGGCGGCGCGCCGGCCCGTGGCAGGACTCGCAGTTGATATCCAGTGAGGTCCAGCGCGTCGTTACGCCCTCGCCCGCATCGAGCCGTGCAGTGATCTGGCTACCGTGGCAGGACTGGCAGTTCGCAAAGCGCGATATCGTGCCGAGGACCCGTGCCGGCGGCCAGTCGCCACAGTCCGCCAGCGCCATTTGGGCGGTGATGGGGACCCATCCTTTATCGGTGCGGCTGCCGGTGTTGCAGAACCACGCATCCAGCTGACGTGAATAGTCGAAGGGAAGGAATCGGGCGGTGCCATCGGCCAGATGGCTGACGAACCCCTGCGTCCCTCCGCCAAGCATGTGACCTCCACCGATCACCCCGTCCACCCTGACGCGCTGCTCCGGACGCCCTTCCTGCCGGACCACGAAGATGTAGTCGCCGCCCGAGTCGACTACGGGAAGCACCGTCCCGTCCCGGAAGACGATCGGCGTCCCGTCAAAGGGCGCAATGACGGTGCCGGGACCGGGTTCGCCGCCGGCGCGGCCGTGTGTGGATGCCTCCCACTCGGCGTACTGGTCCGCGTGACAGCCGGCGCACGCGCCCGAGCCGACGAAGTCATCCGGCGAAACAGCCACGGTCGCCTGCTGGGCAGCCCCCCCCCCCCCGCCCCGGCCCCCCGGAGGGCCCGCGCGGTCGCCGCAGGCAGCGCACAGGAACAGCGTGGCCAGTGTGACACTCACCTCCGCGCCGCGCCTCCGACGCTGTCCCATCCACCGGGCCGCGTCCCGCCACGACCGCGTCACCGTCCCAACCGTGTGACCGCAGACCACCCCACCACCGCGCATCTCACCGCCCCCGCCGTCCGTCGCGCGACCAGGGCGGCCCCTCACACCGGCATAGGACGCGGATGTATGCCACCAGCGCCCGCTTCTGCTCGTGACTCAGCGACGCCCCGAAGGCGGGCATGCGGTGACTCTTGCCGAGGATCCATCCGCCGGCGTGAATGCCGTCGTAGAGGGTGTCGTCGGGGCGCTCGGACATGGCCGCCGAGTCGGCGTGCACGGTCGGCGCGACCGGGAGGAAGGGCGCGTTGAAGCCGTCGCCGCCGCCCTCGACGCCGTGGCAGGCGGCGCACTGCGCGGTGTAGAGCGCGGCGCCGTCCACCGCGGCCCCGGGCGGCACGGCGCCGAGCACGGCCACGGCTCCCACGACCGGCAGCGCGGGCATCCCCGCCACCGCCTCGCTCCCCACCCACGACCCCTCCCGGCGCACCAGGAAAGACGCGATCAGGTCCATCCGGTCCGGCTGCTCGAGCGAGGCGGGCATGACGGTACCCGGTGCGAGGTGCTCCGGATCCTCGATCAGGGCGCGCACGTAGGAGGGTTGCAGCCTGTGGGCGATGCCGTCCAGGCGCGGCCCGATGCGGCCGCCGTCCTCCCCGAGCTGGTGACAACCCAGGCAGCTCCAGCGATCGCGCAGGAGCGTGGCCGCCTTGGCGCTGGCAAAGGGGGAGAGCGCCAGCGGCTCCCACGCCGGGACATCCGCGCCGCGCTGCTGCAGCAGGAAGCCGGTGATCGCGGCTGCCTCCGCCGCGCCCAACCGAAAGTCGGGCATCTGCCCGCCCCGGCCCGGAACCGGCCCCGCCGGCCGAATCGTCACGGGCGCGGACAGGTACTCGGCAAGCCAATCCCCTTGCACCCGCAATCCAGTCGCGCTCAGATCCGGGGCCGTGACCCGCGGCTCGACCTCCGGGTGCGCGTGGCAGCCCGCGCAGTTCAGCGTCTCGAAGAGCACTGCCCCGGCTGCCCGATCCGCCCCGGGGTGGCGGGCCATCGCCGCGCGCATGGCGTCGTCCATTCCCCGCAGCTCCTCGTCGTTGGTCACGAAGAGTGCGAGCGCCACACGCTGCCGTTCGTCGAGCTCGTAGCGCGGCATGCGCGCCGGGGCGATGTCGGGCCGCACCGTCTGCGGCTCGGCCATGTAGTGGAAGACGTAGGCGGGCGCAATGAGGGGGCTGCCCCCGCCAAACGGCCGCGCCGCCTCACGAATCGTCCCGCCGTCCGGCACCCCGGCGTGACACGCCGCGCAACCAAGCGCCTCGACCAGCTGCCGCCCTTCCGGAACCTCCTGAGAGGGCTGACTCGGTTCTTCCAGCGATGGGGCCAACGCCATCTGACGGGTATCGCCAAGCGTCCGGCGGGGCTCCTCCACCACCCGCGGCGCGAAGAAGCCAGCCAGAGCCACAACCCCGGCAGCCGCGAACACTCCCGCGGCGGCAGCCCGGGCAACCACCTTCGCGCCCTCCGCCGATCGAGCACCCATCAAGGAGCACCCATCAATGGAGCACCAGCGCCAACACGAACCAGTACGGCAACACCCCGAGCAGGGCCGTCAGCACCGCCTTCCAGGTCCCGAAGTCGAGCGCCTGCCGGATCGCGATCACCCCTGCCGCGAGCATCCACGCCTGCGCCACAAACCCGATCCCTCCCACCACCGGAGCCAGCACGATCAGCAGCCCCGGCGTGCGCGCAAAGCCGAGCGTGCGCAACAGCTCGCCCCAGGTCGCGGTCCCCCCGAAGACTCTGGTCCCGATCAGCCAGGTGATCCCCGCCCAAAGCAGCCAGTGCAGCAGACTCGTCACGCCTGCCGAAGCCACCGCCAGCCATCCCAGCTCGTAGTCCTGCACGGCCGTCACCAGCGACACGACCAGCACCACCAGGGCCGCCTGTGCCGTCGCGCCCGGATCCGCCTCCACCTCCTCATAGACCTCCGCCCTCAGCATGGCGGCGCCGAACATCCTGGCCAGCAGGCCCCGGTCGGCCACGTCGCTCAATGATGCCTCCAGGTTGGCGCGAAGTCGCAGGGCATCGCCCCGTCGGCTGCGAGAAACATGCGCCCGGCTCCGGGGACGCGCCAAGTCCGGGTTGTCGCACCCGCCCGATCGGCTACACTTTCCGGCGGCTCCACCCCCTCCACGAAGCCAGGCCACCCTCGACCCCGCGCCAATCCTGCACACCGACAACGTCCCATCGACCCTTCCCGCCCGAATCGGGCGCGCTTCCCTCGCAGGCAGGATTGCGGTGGTGGATGAAGGGCGACCATCCAGCTACGGCGACCTCCATCGCGAGGCCCTGGCCTGGTCCGCCCGGCTGACGGAGGAGTGCCGCGCCGCCGGCGACGTCCTGGCCGGCCAGCGCGTGGCCTGCCTCGTCCCCCCGGGGCGAGCCCACGTCGCGGTGCAGCTCGGCATCTGGACCGGCGGCGCGATCGCCGTGCCGCTCGCCGTCTCCCACCCTCCCCGCGAACTGGAGTACGTACTCGACGACGCCGAGCCCCGCGTCGTGGTGGTGGACCCCTCCCTCCCCCACGCCCCCCACCTCTCGGCTGCTGCCCGGGCCCGCCGCGCGGCCGTGGTCACCCTGTCTCCCTCCGACCCTCCCCACCTCGCGGCTTCCTCACACGCCCGTCGCACGGCCACCGACACCCCACCTCCCCAACCCTGCGCCACCGACCCCGCCCTGCTCATCTACACCAGCGGCACCACCGGCCGCCCCAAGGGCACGCTGACCACCCACCGCAACCTCGCGGCCCAGATCACCGCGCTCACCACCGCCTGGGCCTGGTCGGCCAGCGACCGGATCCTCCACACGCTGCCGCTGCACCACATCCACGGCGTCGTGAACGCCCTGGCCTGCGCGCTCTGGTCCGGCGCAGCCTGCGAGTTCGGCTCCGGCGCGCCGGCCTCCACCTGGAACCGCCTCGCGTCGGGAGACATCACGCTCTTCATGTCGGTTCCCACCGTGTACGCCCGGCTGATCCGCGCCTGGGAAGCGGCCCCCGCGCAGGTGCGGCGGCGGTGGTCGCGGGGAGCCGCCCGCCCGCGGCTCATGGTCTCCGGCTCGGCCGCCCTCCCGGTGGCGACGCTGGAGCGCTGGCGCGAGATCACCGGCCACACCCTCCTCGAGCGGTACGGCATGACCGAGATCGGCATGGCGCTGTCGAACCCGCTCGTCGGGGAACGGCGCGCGGGGCACGTGGGCCTGCCGCTGCCCGGCGTCGAGGTGCGGGTCGTCGACGACGCGGGCCGCCCCGTCCCCGCCGGCGGGCACGGCGAAATCGAGGTGCGCGGCCCCCAGGTCTTCCGCGAATACTGGCAACGTCCCGCCGAGACCGCCGAGGCCTTCCGCGGCGGCTGGTTCCGGACGGGAGACGAGGCGCGCATCGGCCAAGACGGCTACTACCGCATCCTCGGGCGCCGCAGCGTCGACATCGTCAAGACGGGAGGGTACAAGGTGTCGGCTCTGGAGGTGGAGGAGCTGTACCGCACGCACGCCGCAGTCCGCGACCTGGCCGTGGTGGGCGTTCCGCACGCGGAATGGGGCGAGCAGCTGCGCGCGGCCTGGGTCCCCGCCGGCGAGGACAACGCCCTCTCCGCCGATGAGCTGAGGGCCTGGGGCAAGGAGCGCCTCGCCCCCTACAAGGTCCCCCACGAGTTCACCGCCGTGCCCGAGTTGCCGCGCAACGCCATGGGCAAGGTGCAGAAAGCGGCCGTCTCCCGCATGTTCATGGAGCGCGATTCCGAATCGCCGGCCGCCCCACCCGCCAGCGCCCCGCAGGCGTCAATCGAGCCCAAGGAGCCCCCTTGATCCAAGCCATCCTGGACAACCTGCGCACCTACTGGATCGTGCACCTGCTGCTGCTCCTGTACACCGGGCTGCTCGCCTGGCACGCCTGGACCGGCAACCGCAAGACCAGCGGCGTGGCCGACTACTTCGTGGGCGGGCGCTCGATGGGGCCGATCGCGATCGGGCTGTCGTTCTTCGCGACGTATTCCAGCACCAATTCCTTCGTGGGCTTCTCCGGGCAGGCGTACGACTGGGGCGTGACGTGGTTCCTGCTCGTGCCCTTCGTGGTGGGGTTGTCGCTCTTCGCCTGGGTCGCGGTGGCGCCGCGGCTGCGCACCTTCACGGAGTCGCTGGGGTCGCTGACGATCCCCGACTTCATCGGCTTCCGCTTCGGCAGCCCGGCCGCCCGCGTGTTCGCGGCGGTCATCGTGCTCTTCTCGTCGTTCTTCTACATGACGGCGGTGTTCAAGGGAATCGGCAACCTGCTCGAGGTGTTCCTCGACATCCCCTACCGGGCCGCGATCATCGTCGTGTTCTTCATCGTGATGCTCTACACCGTGGTCGGCGGCTTCATCTCGGTGGTGAAGACCGACGCGGTGCAGGGTCTGGCCATGGTCGTCGCGGCCGTGCTGCTCTTCACCGGCGTGGTGTCGGCGTCGGGAGGACTGGGGTCGTACGCGGTGCTGGCCGAGGATCCGGCCACGGAGCCGCTGCTGCGCTGGGGCGGCGGGGTGGCGGTGCCGCTCGCGCTGGGGGTCGTCTTCGCCGGGACGGTCAAGTTCGCCGTGGAGCCGCGCCAGCTTTCGCGCTTCTATGCGCTCGAGAGCCGGGCGGCGATCCGGAAGGGGGTGTGGATCTCGACCATCGCCTTCGTGGTAGTCTACTCGCTGCTGATTCCGGTCGGGCTGTACGCGCGCAACATCATCCCGGGCGGCCTGGCCGACACGGACCTGGTGGTGCCGCAGCTGCTCACCACGCCGGGGGTCTTCCCGGCCGGGGCAAGCGCCTTCCTGCTGCTGGCGATGGTCGCGGCGGCGATGTCGTCGCTCGACAGCGTGCTCCTGGTGATGGCTTCGACCGCGCAGCGCGACATCGTGGGCATGATGGGCGGGTCGCACTCGGAGCGCTCGGTGCTCGCCGGGACGCGGCTCTACGTGGCGCTCTTCGCGCTGATCACGGCAATCATCGCACTCAATCCTCCCGACGGGATCGTGGGGCTGACAGCGCTCTCGGGCGCGATCTACGGCGCCTGCTTCGGCCCCGCCCTGCTGATGGGGCTCTACTGGCGCCGCGGCAACGGGACGGCGACCGTCGTGTCCTTCGTGACCGGGCTGGTGGTCCTGCTCCTCTGGAACCGGCTCCCCTGGAACGGGGGCATCCACCAGGTGTTCCCGGGGGTGGTGCTGTCGTTCGCGGCCTACTGGGCGGTGGCCAGGTTCACGCCCGGCTACAAGTCGGACGAAGTAGACGGACTCTTCGAAGCGGAGCGTCGCGGGCTGGCGTCCTAAATACTTAACATTATTGTTAACTATCGCTGAGAGGGCCGCTCTACCAGCGTCCCGTCTCGCACCCATTCCTCCCCGCCGATGGTGACGGTCGCGTCGGTGAAGAAGTTCCAGCGCACGTAGCCCCCGCCGACCGAGCCGCCCAGCTCGGTGTTGTCCCCGAGCGACAGCCGGATGACGCCGGCGCCGTAGCCGTAGTACGGGATCCACTCCTCGCCCTCGGGGATCGCCAGCAGGGGGTTGAGCCCCACCGCGAGTTCGCGGAAGGTGCTTGCGGCCTCGCCGCCGGCCTCCATCTCCGCGAGGACCCCGTCCCGCCCGGCCTCGGCCTCGACGCCGACGACCCGGCCTCCCTCGAAGCGCAGCACCAGCCCCTCCACCCGCTCCCCGCCCCACATCGCGGGCGGGAAGGCGATGCTGCCGTTCACCGTCTCGATCATGGGCGAGACGCGGGCGGCCCCCGCCGGCAACTCCACCTCGCGGTCGATCAGGTTGCGGGCCGCCGTCGCGCGCGCGGCGGAGGCGTCGCCGTCCTGCCGCGTCACCGGACGGTCGCCCACCTCGAAGCTGATGTCGGTTCCGGAGGGCGTCGTCACCCGCACGGTTCCCGCGCGCATTGCCGCCTCGAACGCGGCCAGCGACCCGGCCAACGCCGCGTAGTCGGTATCGAGGAGCGCGGTCTGGTACACCTCGTCGGCGGGCACATCCATCGGCAGCTCCTCCATCTCGAAAGACGTCTTGCCGGCCCAGTGGAAGTGGACGGTGCGGCCATTGCCGCCACGGAGCACGTCCTGGAGCACGCGGTAGATGTCGGTCGGGACGAAGGGATCGGGGGTCGCGCCCGGAAGCTTCACCGCCACGTCGACCCCGCCCAGCGCCTCGGTCCACCACTCGGGCCCGGCGCCGAGCCCGGCGGTGAACTCGGTCGGCTCCGCTCCCGCGACCGCCCCGCCGTAGATGTCGACCGCGCCGAGGTCGGTGGCGCCCGCCGCGGTGACGCCCTCGCGCAGCATCGGCACCAGCGCATCCCAGCGGCCGCCGCCCTGCCCGACCACGAGCAGGACCCGCTCGCCCGGCTGCAGGTCCATCCGTTCGAGGAGCAGCGCCGATATTGCGCCGAAGTCGAGGGCGGCTTCAGCCTCGGCCGCGGCCTCGGGCGCGTCGCCGGAGTCCCGGGCAGCGTCCGGTGCGCAGGCCGCCAATACCAGGAGCGGGAGGATCGCGAGGCAAGCCGGCAGGGTGGGTCGGCGGCGCATGGTGTTCTCCTTGTCGGCGGAGCGGTGGTCCCGGGCCGGGCGGCGCGGCAGGTCCGAAGGTAGGCATCGGGCGGTGCGGTCGTCCACGCGCGGCAATCCGGGCGCAGGTCCGCCGCAGGGATTACCTTGAGACTGCAACCGGGGCGCGGCCGCTCAGCCGCGCGGGAGTGGTGCCATGGAACAGGACAGCACGAGTAGTCGCCGCCGGTTCGGGAGGGCGGCGGCCATCGGATCGACAATCGCGTGCAGACTGCCCACGCTCGCCGGCGCGACAGCCGGGATCGCGCTGGCCGCGGCGGTCGCCATCCCCGCCGCGGCGCAGACGATCCGGGGGACCGTCACCGACCCCGCGTCGGGAACCGTCGTGGCGGACGCGCTGGTGGTCATGGTCAATGACGACGGCGAGCGCGTCGCCACCGTGTTCACCTCCGCGGACGGCACCTTCGCCCTCGCACCGCCCGGTCCGGGAGGCTACATGGTGGGCGTCACGGGGCTGGGCTATCAGCAGGCGATCACGCCGCGGCTGGCGCTCGGCAGCGTGGACATCACTCTCGACATCCTGCTGCCCCCCGACCCCGTCACCCTCGATTCGCTGACCGTGGTCTCGACGCGCAATACCCCAGACGCGGGACGGCTGCGCGGCCTGATCATGCCGGAGCGGCACCGCGGCACGCTGGTCGGGCGCCTCACCCGGGCCGAGATCGAAGCGCGAGGCCCCCGCAGCGACATGGTCTCGCTGCTCGCGACCATGAACATCCCGGGACTGCGCGCCCGCAGGTACGCGCTCTCGACGGGTGCGCCCGAGACCGGGGTGTGCGTGGAACTGGGGCGAAACCGTTCCGTGCTGGCCAAGACCGCCAGTCGCTTGAGGCCGGCGTCGGACCCCTTGGGCTTCGCGACGCAGGACGACATCGAAGCACGCGCCGATGCGTGCGCCATGATGGCGGTCTACATCGACGATTTCCCGGTTTCGGAGCCGGCGAACGTCCTTTCGGCGATTACGCCGACGGACCTGGACAGGGTCGAGGTGCTGCCTCCCCTCGAAGCCCTCGCCCGCTACGGCGCCCGGGCCGCCAACGGCGCACTCATGCTCTGGACGACGAAGGAACGCAGAGACTGAATTCTTTGACAGCCCGCACCGCGCGGGTACATTGCGAACACTCGGGCCGCATTTGTAAACCAAACAACGAAAGAGCCTTCCAATGGGCAGACTGAATCCCTGGATCCTTGGAGCGGTGCTTGGGCTGGCCGGGCCGGCCGGACCGGCGATAGCGGCAGCCCAGGAACTGCCGCTCGAAATACAGGTGGACCTGTACCTGGTGCGTGCCGATCGACAGATCGAGAGCCAGGATTTCGCGGCGGCCCTGGAGTCCCTGGACATCGTCCTGCTCCTGCAGGCCAACAACGGCCTGGAGACGCCGGTGGAACTCTGGTTCAAACATGCACAGGTTGCGCTGGACGCAGGCTACCCCGAAACGGCCATCAACTCGGTAACCCGGTATCTGCAGGAGACGGGCCAGGTCAGCGAACAGTACATGCCCGCGCTGGTGCTGCTCGACGAGGCCCGCATGCGGGCGGAAGGTGCCGCGGCGCCGGCCCCCAACCCCGCGGCGCCGGCCCCCAACCCCGCGGCGCCGGCCCCCAACCCCGCGGCGCCCGCGCCGGCGCCCGTCGCTCAACCCGCCGGGAGCGGCAGCGGCCTGACCCTGCTCTTCCCCGTGGTGGGCGTGAACGCGGCAAACATCGCATTCGGGACCAGCGGGCCGCTGACCCTCGATGCGTCGCAATACACGGGCATGGCGGGGGGAGTCGGCGTTTCCTTCCCCATCGGCAACGGGTTTCTCGGCGTCCAGCTGGCCGCGCAGTGGGCGCAGAAGGGCGCGCGAGTCACGGCGGGAGTGAACGACCTGACCACCAGCGCCGACGTCACCTTCCAGAGCATCGATGTCACGGTGCTGGCCCGGGTATCGCCTCCGGCGGCGCCCGATCTGCCCTTCTACGCGCTCATCGGCCCCTACGTCGCCTTTGAGACCGATTGCCGCATTGCCCTGGGCACCACGGCCGGGACGGGGCGCTTCACCGCCAGCGACGATTGCGCAAACGCGAACTTCGACACACAGCCATTCGATTTCGGACTGTCAGGCGGCCTCGGCTTCGAGATGGGCCTGGGTGCGGGGCGGCACATCACCATCGGGCTGCTCTACAACCACGGCCTTCAGGACATCGACAAGTACATCGGCGAGACGGCCAGGCATCGCGTCTTCAGCGCCCACGCCGGGCTGGCCACCGCGTTCTGACGAGGCGAGCCACCGGGCGCCGAGCCGCCCCTACCTCTCCGTCCTGTGCATCAGGAACGCGGAGGTCTGGCCGTCTCGGTCGCGGGACATCATGACCGCCAGTTTCCGGTCCGGGCCCAGTCCCTCGCGCTCCGCCTGAATCCGGCCCCTGTCGCGGCGCCGGTCGAAGTGCGTCTTTGACGTCGATATGCCGAAGCCCGCCCCCGGCAGGTTGTCGACGTACCACTCGTAGACCTGCAGGGGGCTCGCGTCCGTCTTCAGCACGGCCCCGCCCATCGAGACGTTCCGGGAATCACCCGAGAAAACGAACTCCACGCTGGCACCGGGGTGCATCGGCACCCAGTTCGGCAGCCGCCCCGCATCTTCTCCGGCTCCCAGGCTGATCCGCCTCGGGCCCGTAATCCTCAAGGTGCCGCCCTTGTCGTCGCCCCGCATTTCCAGGATCGTGCGCCCGTTGTTGCTCCTTATCCGCAGGAACCCTCCCGAATTGTCCGCCCTGCCGTCGACGCGAATGCCCTCGGCCGCCGCTTCCTCGAGCGCCGACCCGATCCCCTCCTCCAGCCAGTTGCCCAGATCGGAGAAGTCGATGTGGATGTCGTCGGTCTGGTCCGCGAGGCGCAGGGTGACCGACTGGTCCGCGCCATCGGTCTCGACGAACGCCAGCTCTTCGCCCAGAAACGATTCCGCCATGTTCGCGAAGGTCTCCGCGGGGGTCGCCTCGAACTCCATCCCCGCGAAGGTGACGTCGGCCCCCTCGATGAAGTCGTCAGCCATCTTGCGGGCGAATATCAGCCCCACCACGGCGAGGGTGACCAGGGCAGCGGCAAAGAGTCCGCCCCCCACGAGAATGACCTTGGCGAAGGTCGGAAGGCGTCTGCGGTCGTGGCGGGTGGCTTCTTCGTACGGATCCGACATCGTCGTTCTCCCTGTGCGGGGCCGGGGGCATCTGTTACCAATATCAGAGTCTACGAGCGAGCCCCGCGGTTGTTTCGCGCGCGGGCCCGGGCGGCAACCGTAACGCGAGGCGTCAGACATGTCGTGGATCACCGAGATTCCCCGCCAGGAAGCCACGGGGCTGCTGCGCCGCGAACTCGACGCCGCGGTCGAGCGGTCCGGCCGGGTGTGGAATATCGTCCAGGTGATGAGCCTCAATGCCCCCGTGCTGAAGGCCACGATGGGTCAGTACGCCGCCATCATGTTCGGGCCGTCGCCCCTGTCCCGGGTGCAGCGGGAGCTGCTCGCGACCGTCGTCTCGGCCGAAGTGGGGTGCTTCTACTGAACGCAGGCGCACGCGCATGACCTCCGGGCCGAGGTCGAGACCACCGGGGCAGACGCCGAAGAGGCAGACGCTCTCATCCACAACATCGTCCGGGACTGGCGGACCGCCGGCCTGTCGGACGTGGACACGGCGCTGTGCGAGTACGCGGTCAAACTGACCCGCAACCAGCAGGCGATGTCGGGCGAAGACCTCGAGCGGCTGCGCGGGGCAGGCCTCGACGACCGCGGCATCCACGATGCGACCCAGGTGATCGGGTTCTTCAACTACATCACGCGGATCGCGGACGGACTCGGCGTGGAGCCGGAGGAATTCATCGCGGAATGGGGGCGATGATCGGTCCGTTCGAGTGGCCCCGAGTGGTGTGCCGCGCGCTGGCGGTCTTTGTGTGGACCGCGGCAATGGTTGGGCTCGTGCTCCTGGCCGCGCTGCCGGCGCGGGTATTGGCGCGGTCGGGCGGAGTCGTGAAGGCGAGGGTGCAGCGCCGGGCCCGGCAGCTTTGGGGATGGGGCATGATGAGCGCCTGCGGCGTGAGGGTGGAGACCGACGGACCGCGGCCTCCGCCGGGGGCGCTCGTTGTGTCCAACCACCTCGGGTATCTCGACATCCCGGTGCTGAGCGCGGTGGTCCCGATGGTATTCGTGGCCATGGCCGAGCTGCGGCGATGGCCGTTCTGGGGATTCGCGGCTGCGGCCGGAGGGACCATCTTCGTCAATCGGGCGACCAGGCGCGACGTGCTGCGGGTGCGCCGGGAGATGCGCACCGCGCAGGCGCGGGGGGACAGCGTGATCGTATTCCCGGAGGCCACCAGCACCGCCGGCGACACGATCCTTCCGCTGAAGCCCGCGCTCCTGGCCGACGCTGCCGCAGAGGGAACTCCCGTGCACTGGCTGACCGTGTCGTACCGGACGCCGGCCGGCAGTCCACCGGCCCGAAACCGGGTCTGCTGGTGGGGCGGCATCGGTTTCGTGCCACACGTGCTGGGCCTGCTGGCGCTCAGGCGGATTCACTGCACCGTGCGGTTCGGCGAGGACCCCGTGCGGTCTGACGACAGAAAGGCGATGGCGGTGGAGTTGCGCCGCGCGATGCTGCAACGCTTCGAGCCGGTTGGGAGCCCTGATCACACTGGACAGACAAGCGGGATCGCAATACCTTGCGGCGAATCGTTTCCGAGCGAATCGCCGGAACAAGTCACCAAGGAGCTGAGTGAATGAGCGGACAGGGCGGAACCCGGATCAGAGTCACGTTGCGATGGTTGCAGATCCTCGATGACCTTGAGCCGTTTTTCAAGGACAAGGGCGAGTTCGTCTTCTGGGCCAAGGTCTGGACGGACAACGACGGCGGCCATGCGCAGGAGACCCGCATGCCGCGCAAGGGACACTATCCGATTTCCGATCACCCGCGCTGGAACAGGCTGAACAACCTCGACAAGGTGCTCTTCGAGGGCGAGGTGACCGACCACCTGGCGATCGAACTGCGCGGGGAGGAACTCGACCAGCTCAGCGGCAACGACCAGCTGGAGTTCTACACCCGCACCTTCACGGGAGCGATCGCGGACCACTGCCGGCTGATTCAGCCGGGCGACGAGGGTTCCGACGATCCCGAGAACATGTCCAACTGGCGGGTGGGATACGAGATCGAGGCGGTCTAGGCTCTACGAAGTCCCCGAAAAAAAACAGTTCGCCGCGTCACGCGAGGGAGAGCGCGACGCGGCGAATCTTTTCCACCATCGAGTAGAACCCGTTGCGGCGGTTCGGGCTCAGCGCCTCCCCCAGCTTTAGGCGCTCGAAGATGTCGGACAGATCCACCGCCAGGGCGGCCTCCGGGGGCTGGCCGTTGTAGACCCCGGCGAGGATCGCGAAGAGCCCCTTCACGATCACCGACTCCGAGTCGCCGACGAATCGCAGCGTCTGCGGCTCGCCGTCCTCGAGCCAGCCGTCCAGCCAGGCCGGGCTCATGCAGCCTCGCACCTGCGTGCGCTCCGTCTTCAGCTCCGGGTCCATCGGGGGGAGCCGCTTGCCGAGCTGAATGATGTAGTGGTAGCGCAGCGTGCGGTCGCCCAGAGCGTTGAGCCGCTTTTCCAGCTGTTCGATCGTCATGCCGAGGCAGTCCTCTTGCGCGATGCCGAATAAATACCGAATATTGCAGGATGCGTATTCTTCCCGTCAAGGGCCGGGGCGTAGCTTACGACCCTCCGAACCGTTTCGAAACGGTCCACCTCGAAATGGAACCCGGACACTACGCCGAGGAGAAGCCCCGCACCGAGTTCCTGGCCGACGCCACGCGCTCCATCGTGGCCCGCAACCAGAGCCCGGACGTGGGATTCGACGCCTCGGTCAATCCCTATCGCGGATGCGAACACGGGTGCGTCTACTGCTACGCCAGACCCACCCACGAGTACCTCGGATTCTCCTCCGGCCTGGACTTCGAGCGGAAGATCCTCGTAAAGCTCCGCGCGCCGGAACTGCTGCGCAACGCTCTGTCCCGGCCCTCCTGGCGCCCGCAGGTTCTGGGGATGTGCGGCGTCACCGACGCCTTCCAGCCGGTCGAGCGCAGGCTCCGGCTGACGCGCGGCTGCCTGAAGGTGCTGCGCGATTTCCGCAACCCGGTGACCATCGTCACCAAGAACCACCTGGTCACGCGGGACGCCGACATCCTCGCCGAGATGGCCGCCCACGACTGCGCACACGTCACGGTCTCGGTCACCACCCTGCGAAAAGAGCTTCAGAGGGTCATGGAGCCGCGCACCTCGATCCCGGCACGGCGCCTCGACGCGATCCGGACGCTCGCCGAGGCCGGAGTCCCGGTCGGGGTGTTCGTCGCGCCGGTGATCCCGGGGCTCACCGACGAAGAGTTGCCGTCGATCGTCCAGGCCGCTGCAGACGCCGGGGCCCGCTACGCGTCCTACCTCCTGCTCAGGCTTCCCATGGGCGTGGCGGATCACTTCACGCAATGGCTCGAGGCCCACTTTCCGGAGCGCAGGGAGAAGGTGCTGGGCAGGATCCGCGACATGCGCGGCGGCAGGCTGAACGATCCGGCCTTCCACCGCCGCTTTCGTGGCCAGGGCGAGTATGCGAAGCAGATCCGGGGTCTCTTCCGCGCGGCTGTGCGCAAGGCGGGCGTGGACCGGAAGCCGCCGCCCCTTTCCACCGCGGCCTTCCGGCGCGGCGGCGGCGTCCAGGGCGACCTGTTCTGACCGGGCGGTCCGCGCCGGGGGGCGAGCCTACATCCGGCTCAGCATGTACGCGTAGGCCGCGACGGCATTCACCTGCTCGTCGGTGAGCGGCATGCCCGCCCGCGGCAGCATCGCGCCGAGGTGTTCGATCGGTTGCGCAACGCCGGTCTTCACAAGTTCGACGATCGACGAATACTCCCCGTCCACGTTGATCCACACATCGTCGGTCAGATCGGGCGCCAGCGGCCCGCCGGTCGCCTCGACGGTGTGGCAGGTGAAGCAGATGCCGCCGCCGTTGAAGAGGTCCCTGCCCTCCTGCACCATCTCCACCGTCACGCCCTCGGGCAGCAATGCCGGGTCGATCGAGAGGGGCGCGTCGGCGGCAGCCTGGGTGGTACCCTGGGAGGTCAAATCCGCACCGGCGGCCGCCGCGGGGTCGGACGCTCCGGAGTCGCTCGAATCGCCGCCGCCGCAGCCGGCCACAAACCCGAGAGCCATCACCGTCGATCCGGCAAGCATGAGCGCACACGTCTTTTGCATGGTCATTATCTTGATTCCGCACATGGTTCGAATTCACCTGTTTCGCTCTGAAAGCTCGCCGATGCGCGCAATAGCGGTCAACCACCCGCGGACCCGCGCGGGATAGGGACCAGACCACAATGGCCGAAAGCCATCCGCGGATCGCGATCGTCGGCGCCGGACCGGCCGGTTTCTTTACTGCCGAGGCACTCCTGAAGGGCGGCGATGCGGCAGCCATCGACATCATCAACCGGCTGCCTCCCCCGTACGGCCTCGTCCGCGACGGGGTCGCGCCCGACCACCAGGCCATCAAGTCGGTGGCGCGCGTGTACAGCAAGCTCCTGGCCCGGGACGAGATCCGCTACTTCGGCAACGTCACCCTCGGCCGCGACCTGTCCGTCGACGACCTCCGCGCCCGCTACGATCAGATCGTCTACGCGGTGGGAGCCCAGAGCGCCCGCCGCCTCGGCATCCTGGGCGAGGACCTGCGCGGCAGCCACGCGGCCTTCGAGTTCGTCGCCTGGTACAACGGCCACCCCGACTACCGCGACGCGCGCTTCGACCTGAACTGCGAGCACGTCGTGGTGATCGGCAACGGCAACGTGGCCATCGACGTGGCGCGGATCCTCGTGCTGTCGCTCGACAGGCTCGCCACCACCGACATCGCCGACCACGCCCTCGCCGCGCTGCGTCACCGGGGCGTCAGGCGCGTGACGCTGCTGGGCCGCCGCGGCCCCGCCCAGGCCTCCTTCACCAA
The DNA here is from genome assembly GCA_965211905.1 of Longimicrobiales bacterium. Taxonomy (GTDB): domain Bacteria; phylum Gemmatimonadota; class Gemmatimonadetes; order Longimicrobiales; family Gaopeijiaceae; genus Bin94. The sequence continues at coordinate 1,273,627 of CBDBTX010000003.1, read as the reverse complement.
CCCCGAGCTGCGCGAGTTCGGCCGGCTGGACGGGGTGGGCGCCGAGGTGGACGCCGCCCAGCTCGACCTCGACCCGGCGAGCGAGGCATCCCTGGAGGGCAACGCGGTCAGGACCCGCAACATGAACACGCTGCGCGGCTACGCCGAGGCCGCGCCCGACGACGGAGACCGCGTGGTGCACTTCCGTTTCCTGGTCTCGCCGGTCGAGATCCTGGGCCGGGACGGGCGCGTGACGGGCGTGCGCGTCGAGAGGAACCGCCTCGTCTGCCAGGCCGACGGCTACATGCGCGCCGAAGGCACCGGCGAGACCGAGGTCGTGCCGTGCGGGATGGTGGTGCGTTCCGTGGGATACCGAGGCAAGCCGATCCTGGGCGTGCCCTTCGACGAGCGGCGCGGGATCGTGCCGAACGAGGGGGGCCGGGTGCTGGGGGCCGGGGGCGGCACGGTGCCGGGCGAGTACGTGGTGGGATGGGCCAAGCGAGGTCCGTCGGGGGTGATAGGGACAAACAAGAGCGACGCCGCGGCCACGGTGGCCCTGATGCGCGAGGACCGGGAGGCCGGTATCTCCGCGGGGAGCCTGCGGGATGGTGCGGATCCCGACCTGGCCGACCTGCTGCGGCAGCGCGGCGTCCGCTGGGTGGACGAGCCTGCGTGGAGGCGGCTGGACGAACACGAGACCGCGCGCGGCAAGGCCGAGGGACGGCCGCGGGTCAAGCTCTGCTCGGTCGAGGAAATGCTTGAGGCGGCAGGAGTCACAACTTAGCTAGATTATTAGCTAAGTCAGTCGGTGGGCCGCCTCCGATCAGCCGCCGCCACCAGATCAGCATCGACCGTCGGTCAGCCGCCGCCCGCCAGCCGCCACACCTGCGCCACCAGGAAGCATACCGCGAACCCCATCGCGAGCGGCAGCAGCGCCGACAGCGTCGTCCAGCGCCCGCTCTTCGTCTCCTTGTAGATCGTGTAGATCGTCGTCGAGCACGGATTGTGGAGCAGGCTGAAGAGCATGAGGTTCACGCCGGTGAGGAGCGTCCACCCTCCGGCCCGCAGGAGCCCCTCCATCTCGCCCACCGAGTCCGACTCGAACATGACCCCGGCGCCCGCTCCCAGCGCCGGGTCGCCGAGCGTCAGCACCGTCAGCATGAGCACGGTCGGGATCACGATCTCGTTGGCCGGGATCGCGATCACGTAGGCGAGCAGGATCACCCCGTTCAGCCCCAGCAGGATCCCGAACGGGTCCAGCAGGGCGATCCCGTGCGCTGCGAGCGACGTCCCCCCGACGGCGATGTTCGAGAGGAGCCAGATGACAGCGCCGGCCGGGACCGCGAACAGCACCGCGCGCCAAAGGATGATCAGGGTGCGGTCGATGACCGACGTGTACAGCGTCTGCAGGATGCGCGGGGGGCGGTAGGGGGGCAGCTCCAGCGAAAAGGTGGTGGCTTCGCCCTTCAGGACGGTGCGCGACAGCCCCCACGAGGTGATGAACATGAAGGCGATGCCGAGCAGGGCGATCCCCACCACCGCCCCGGCCGCGACCACCCCCGCGAGGCGGGGCTGCACGAGCGCGCCTATGAAGATCGTCGCGATCAGGATCTGGGTCGGCCAGCGCCCGTTGCACAGCGAGAAGTTGTTGGTGATGACCGCGATGAGCCGCTCCCTGGGGCTGTCGATCACGCGCGTCGCCACCACTCCGGCGGCGTTGCACCCGAAGCCCATGCTCATCGTCAGCGCCTGCTTGCCGTGGGCGCCCGCGCGGCGGAAGAGCGAGTCGAGGTTGAAGGCGACGCGTGGCAGGTAGCCAAAGTCCTCGAGGAGGGTGAACAGGGGGAAGAAGATGGCCATCGGGGGAAGCATCACGCTCACCACCCATGCAGTCGCCAAGTACACGCCGTCGAAGAGAAAGCCGCTCAGCCACCAGGGCATTCGGGCCCACTCGCCGAAGGCCAGCAGCTGCGGGTGCACGTTGTCGAGGAGGAGGGTCGCGAGCATCGCAGAGGGAACGTTGGCACCCGCGATCGTCAGCCAGAACACCACCGCGAGGATCGCCAGCATGAGCGGGAATCCGAAGACACGGCTGGTGAGCCAGCGGTCGAGGGTGCGGTCCAGACGGATTCCCGTCCGCTGCGGCGACTTCTGTACGCAGGCGTCCGCGATGCGCGTCGCCTCGGCGTAGATGTTCTCGGCCAGCGCGTCGTGGAATCCGGGGCGCAGGTTCCAGCGGTGGCGGGTGGAAGCCTGGAGGATGCGTTGGCGTCCTTCTCGGGTAGCCGACGATCGGCCCGATCCCGCTCCGGCACCCGAACGCAGTCGACGCCCGCCGGAGCCGGCGTCCTCGCTCGCGGCCGGCGCAGAGCCGCCCCCGGCCGAGACGCCATTGCCGCTGCCCCCGAGCTGCCCGATCTCGCCCGACCGCACGGCCTCGGTCACCCGCTCGTCCGCGTTGAGGAGCCGCAGCGCCACCCAGCGCGCATTGGGCAGCGTCGGGAACTCCCTCTCGACCAGCGGCTCGATGGCGTCGATGGCGTCCTCGACCGCTGCGGGGTGCGACCGGATGCGGTGCGGGCGGTTCTTCCTGACCCCCGTCGCCACCCCGGTGGCCGCCTTCAGGAGCGCGTCCATCCCCTCGCCCCGGCGCGCCACCGCCGGGACCACCGGCACCCCCAGCTCGCGCTCGAGCCGCGCTGTGTCCACCGTCACCCCATGGCGGCGCGCCTCGTCCACCAGGTTCACGCAGACCACGACGCGGTCCGTGATCTCCAGGATCTGGAGGACCAGGTTGAGGTTGCGCTCCAGCCGGGACGCGTCGACGACCACAACCGTGACGTCCGGCTGCCCGAAGAGGATGAAGTCGCGCGCCACCTCCTCGTCGGCACTGCCCGCCTGCAGCGAGTAGGTGCCGGGCAGGTCCACCAACTTGACCCTGCGGCCGTCGTGCACAAACGCCCCCTCGGCGCGCACCACCGTCTTGCCCGGCCAGTTACCGGTGTGCTGGCGAAGCCCCGTGAGCGCGTTGAAGACGGTCGTCTTGCCCACGTTCGGGTTTCCCGCCAGAGCGATCAGGTGGTCCCAGCGATGCGGACTCAGCCCCAGTCGAACGAGATTGCGGGAGCGCTGGGGGGCTGAGCCGGTGTGCGGCTGAGTTGCGGCGGCGCGCTCGGCCGCCCCGGCAGTCGTCCGGAGCGTCACGAGGCCGTGGCCTGTTCAAGGCCGCCGCCGACCACCTGTATCTGCGCAGCCTGTTCCCGCCGCAGCGCGATCAGGGCGCCCCGTATGTCGTAGGCCACGGGATCACCGCCGGCGCTGCGCATGCGCGCGTGGATGACCGTGCCCGGCACCACGCCGAGATCGAGGAGGCGGCGCCGTGCGGGCCCGCGGCAGAGCGGGGAGATCGCGGCCACAGTGGCGGAGTCTCCCGGCTGGACATCAGCCAGCGTGCGCGTCCAGCTCGGGTCGCTCACATCCTGTGACGCTTCCACCGTGATGTTCCGCGCCACCGCACTGGAGACTTCCAGACGCTCTCCCCCGATGCGGAAGCGAACCCGCCCGGCCTCGCCCTCCAGCCGCTCGACGGGAGTCATGAGACCCAGCCCCAGGGCGACGATCTCGCGATAGATCTCGCGCGGTTCGTCCTCGAGGTGTGTGATGAGGCCGCGCTCGCCCGGCGCGAGGGCGGAGAGCGGCACCCCCGTGCTCGAGGGCATCTCGCCGGCTGGGGTGGGGATCGGGTCACCGTGCGGATCGTAGACCGGATGGCCCAGCGCGGCGGCCAGGTCCTCCGTCTCGGCAACGGACATCAGGTGCTCGCGCGCCTCGGCCTGAGGGTGCCAGTCCTCCGGCGGTGTCCCTGTGCGGTCGGCCAGAAAGCGCTCCCAGAGCCGGTGGGTGCGGACGATGTGGAGGGCCTGCGCCCGGCCGGGTTCGGTCAGCTCGAAGGTGGCGGCACCGGCGGTCACCAGGTCCCGCTCCTCCAGGCGCTGCAGGAGCCGGATCGCCTGCTGCCTGGAGATCTGCACACCTCCCGCGACGCTCTCGGCGGTCGCCGGCAGCTTGTCGTATTCCAGCTTGTAGAGCTGTTTGAGGACATCCTCCATGCGGACCCGTTCGGTGAGCCGGGCCAGGCGCCTCAGGCGCGCACCGATCCCGCGGCCGGGCCACAGAATCACGACGCTCGCCAGGAGCAGTGCGAAGAAGACCAATAGCGCAACGGCTGGGTTGGGCATTCTGGAGCGCCCTGAGCTCGGGGTGCGGTATCCCTGGATCGCAAAAAGTTAGGCAAGCCTAAATCATTGCGCAACCCATGTGGGCCACTACCTTCGCGCAACAGCGAACCTTATCTTGAAAGCGCGTGCAGACCCCGGGAGGGCGAAGGACCGAGTCAATGGTGCGAACAACTGTTTCCTGTCTGGCGGTGGCGTGCGCCCTCCTTGCCCATGTCGATGCGGGATCGGCACAGCGGGCGCGCCGCTTTACGGGCACACCGGGCAGCGATGGCTTTTCCGCCGCATCGAACCGCGCCGAGTACTACGCCGACGTGATGCTGCACACCAACGCCCTGCTGGGAGAGTGGCGGGGCGCCTGGGCCGCGGACGACCTCGAAACGCTGCTGGAGCTCTACACCGAGGACGCCAACTTCATCTTCAACCAGGACGACCCGGTGCGGGGCCGGGACGCGATCCGGGAGAAGCTTACGTCGCTGCTGGAGGAGTCGGGCGAGGTGCAGGCGTCGTTCACCGATTTCGACGCCAGCGGCCGCATGGGCGTGATCACGGGACTCCTGACCTTCCAGATCCGCAACGGAAGGGTGTCGCGCACGCTGACCGGCATCCACATGACCGTCCTCATCCGCCGCGGACGCGACTGGGGGATTCGCAGCCAGCTGATCCGGCTGGACAGGACGCCGTCGGGGTAGGGCACATTCCGACAGCGCCGGGGCACCGCGTGCGAAGCCCGAAAGCGTTTCACCTGAAACGCCCCCGCTCGCACACCGGCTACTTGCTGATCCGGTACATCCGCACGTACTGAACGTCCAGGTCGTCAGTCCAGACCCCCAGTACATGGTCCTCGCCGATCTCCATGTAGGGGGCCTGGTACTGGATGAACGCGCGCTCGAGGCCCGGGGGCAATGCGACACTGCCGAGCCAGGTGCCGTCGGGAGCGTGGATTTCGAAGGGTGGAGGCTCGGCGCCGACAACGTGGTAGGGCGCCAGCCAGAGGTTGCCTGCGGCGTCGACGTGAACGGAGCGAAGAACCGGGAGGACGGGAGCCCTGGGGAAGTCACGCCACATCCGCTGCACGCGATCGAGTTCCTCGGGCGGAACGCCGCCGATCATGTCCAGGATTCCGTTCAGGTGCTCCTCGAAGAGGGCGTCCGTCACCTCCCGCGGCTCAACGTCCCGCCGGACGATCTGCTCGACGGCGCCGTCGACCGGGGACAGTACGCGAACCGAGTAGGCTTCTGTATCGATGACCGCAACGCGGTCGGCCGCGGCTCCGAACTCCGGGTGGTTGCCGAAGGCGTACCGCCCTTGCGAGCGGCCGCCGCGCAACTGCTCTTCCTCACTGCCGACCACGATCAGGTCGTTGGCGGAGCCGTCTCCCAATCGCATGGCCACCAGGCGGTCGTTGAGAGACCGAACGACACCGCTTGTCCTCCGGTCGCCGAGTTCGAGGAAGCGAACGATCAGGTAGCGCCCCACAATGCCCACGGCCTTGTCGGGGGCCGACAGGTCCTCGGGGGATGGCGCGAAGCCGGCGCCGGCGGAATCGAATCGCTGGGGGCGCACGTCGAAGCTCCGCGCCACGCGCCCTTCGGCGTCGAAGAGTTGAACGCGCATCAAGGTCTCGTCGTAAGTCACGAGCGAATCGCCAGCCGTGGTTCCGAGGAAATCCAGGCTCTCGAACTCGCCGGGCCCTTCGCCAAACCTGCCTGCAGTCCACTGGAAGTCGCCCGAGGCGTTGTAGCTCCGCAGCTCCGACGCGCCCCGGTCCGCGACCACGATGTCGCCGTTGCTCTGGCGCACCGCCGCGATCACTTCGCTGAACTGGTACTCGAGGGCGCCGGACAGCGAGCCGATTGCCAGAACCGGCTCGTCTTCGACTGCCCAGCCCTCGCCGGGGCTCCACAGCGGTTCAAGACCCGTGGCGACGGGGATCCCGGCCGAGTCGGTGTGTATGGTGTGTATTGGCGCAAGAGCGGTGTCGCAGGCCGCGGCTGTCAGGAGGATGGCCGTCGCGGACGCTCCGCACCCGAGGCAAGGACGCGGGCCGGTCATTCCGGCTCCGGACGGAGGCCGGCCGTGACCGGGTTGACCATCGCCCCCACGCTGGGGACATCCAGCTCCTCCCTGGCCACGCCGTACAGGTGGTCGCCCCACACGTCCCTGAGCCGGAATCGCTCGGGGAGAATCACAACCCGCTTCCGCATGGTCCCGGTATCGACGACGACCCAGTGTCCTCGTGCGTCGTCGACGCCCTGACGCAGCCAGAAAACGCGATCGCCGGCAGGGACGACGTGTGCCGCGACGGACCAGTATCCCGGTGCGTCGATTGCCATTTCCCGCGGAAGATCTCGGCGGCCTTCCCTGATGTCTTCTTCCAGGTCGTCCAGGTCCCGCTCCGTAACTGCTCGTCCACTGAATTCCAGGTCGACGGTGTCGGCTCGGATCGAAGCCGCTCCCGGTGAGACGATCGTGAGTCGACCAGCGACGCCGTCGGCAAGAACGACAGCGGTGTCTCCGAGAACGTCCCAGGCTCCGGCCGCGCCGAAATGGGTGGACGCGACCGCTCCCACCACGTCTGTCGTCCAACCCGCTGCTCCCCAGTGGAAGGAGAGGAGCGTGTCCGCAAGTTCCCCCTCGGGGGCCAGGAGAACGACGTGATGGCGCAGGTCGTAGACGACGTCCCGAGAGAAGGAGACCCGATACCGCGCGGGAACCATGCCGACGGTGAAGCCACCCGCCAGCGGCACCGCGTCGGTGAGTGGCAGCTCCCCGCCGCCGGGGTCGGGAAAGTGTCGCGCCCGCACGGTTTCCAGGTGGCGACCGTCCAGCCGGTAGCGGACGTACCGACCTTGTCGGGAATCGCCGACAGTCAGTATGGAGTCGATGCTGACGATCCCCGGGGTCAACCACTCGCCGGGTCCGCTGCCCTCCCGGCCGTACCGGGACAGCAGGTTGCCGCCCGTGTCGAACCAGAGGATCTCATTGTTCCCGGTGTCTCCGACCCACACTCCGAGGTCGTTTACCACGACGTCTCCGATCCTGGCGAAGAAGCCGCCGTCGTATTCCGCGGGCACAATCGTGGCGACCGGGTCGCCGGACAGGTCCAGCGTATCCATTTGCGCCCACACCGGCTGAGCGGCGGCTACCAGCAGGAATACAGGTATCAGCCCCCTCATCCCGGCCACCTCGGGATCGGCCGCCCCGGGGTCCACGGCACGCCCGCGGCCTCCAGCTCCGCCTCCAGTGCGGCCAGGTCGCCCTCAACCAGCGCCCGCAGAGCCTCGGACATCTCGGCCAGCTGCGCCGACGCCACCGCGTAGCTGTCGCGCTGGGTGGTCGTGGGCGCGGACGTCGCCCGGAACTGCGCGCCCACGATGCGCGAGACGCGCTGCATGACCGACGGGGGCGCGAACTCGGCCCGGTCGAGGACGGTGCGGTCGCGCGACAGGACGCGGCCGATCTCGAAGAGGCGCGCCTCGAACGCGGTGATGCGGGTCTCGTAGGGCACCGCGTCCAGGCCGGGGGCGGCGCGCACGGCTCGGCGGAGCAGTTCCAGCCGCTCGGAGGTCTCGCGCGCCGCGCGGTCGGTGGCGATGGCGGCCCGCTGCAGCTGGGCGACCGCGCGCTGGAAGGCCAGCAGCGCGTCCCGGTCGGCGGTGGCAAGGGTGGCCGTGCCGAGCGGCCTGACCGTGAAGGACTGCGGGGCGGTGAGATCCTCGTGGCCGTCGCCGGTGGCCAGAACGACCCGCGCGGAGAACTCGCCGGGCGCGACCATCGGGCCATCCGCCTCACCGCCGCCCGGCGACGGCGGCTGCAGCGACGCGTACCGCAGGTCCCAGGCAATGCGGTGCAGCCCGGCGCGTCTCGGTGCGGGCACGCGCCGTACCACATCGCCGGCCGCGTCGGACACCACCACGAACACTTCCGGAGGCCGTTCCATGTCCTCGGCAGTCAGTGTGGCCTGGTCGGGATACGCGATGTCCTCGCCCCGGGCCAGCGCCTCCCGCTCCATGCGCTGGCGCCGCTCCTTCAGCGACTCGTGGCTGTCCGGCAGGTAGTACGTGAGGACGGCGCCGAAGGGGGGGTTGGGCGCTGTGAAGAAGGAGTCGCCAAACGTCCCCTTCTGCTGCCCACCCAGCGGCCGCGCCGGGATGTAGGCCCACGGGTCCTTCACCGGGAACAGGTGGGCGGCCACCCCCGCCACCGCCTCGTCCATTTCACGCAGCGGCGAGTAGTCGTCCAAGATGTAGAATCCGCGCCCGAACGTGGCAAGCACCAGGTCATCCTCCCGCCGCTGAATCTCGAGGTCGCGCACCGCGATCGTCGGCAGCCCGCCGCGCAGCCGCACCCACGAGGCACCCCCGTCGCGCGTCACGAAGAGTCCGAACTCGGTGCCCAGGAAGAGCAGGTCCGGGTCGACGTGGTCCTCCATCAGCGTCCAGGTCGACTGCCCGTCGGGCACGTCCCCCGTGATGTTCGTCCAGGTCGCGCCCCGGTCGTCGCTCCGCACCACGTACGGCGCGAAGTCACCCTCCTTGTGGTTGTTGAACACGGCGTAGACACGGTCCGCCATGTGCCGGGACGCCACCACATCGGCCACGTAGGCCATCGCAGGCACCGCCGGGAACGTCTCGTGCCGGCGCCAACCGCCACCGCCGTCCTCGCTGACCTGCACGAGTCCGTCATCCGTCCCTACATACAGCAGCCCTTCGACCAGAGGCGACTCGTCGAGCGCCACGATCGTCCCGTAGGGTGAAGTGAAGACGTTCTTCCACACGGCCTCGGGGGGCCAGATCCGGCCCATCACCGGACGCTGGTTGCGGTCGAGCCCGCGGCTGAGGTCCCCGCTGACGGCTGTCCACGTCTCGGCGCGGTCGTCGGAGCGGAAGAGTTTCTGGGCCGCGAAGTAGATGCGGCGCGAGTTGTGCGGGCTGATGATCAGCGGCGAATCCCAGTGCCAGCGGAGCGCCCCCTCCCCCGCCTCGGGCTGCGGCTGGATGTCGAGCTCCTCGCCGCTGGCCCGGTCGTAGCGGACGATGCCCGCGTACTGGGACTGCGTGTAGACGATGTTCGGATCGTCGGGGTCGACGCGCGCCTGGAACCCGTCGCCGCCGTGGGTGATGAACCAGTCGCTGTTGCGGATCCCGTACACGTTGTCGGTGCGCGACGGGCCGCCGACGGAGGAGTTGTCCTGCGTGCCGCCGTACACCGTGTAGAAGGGGGACATGTTGTCGATGCCGACGCGGTAGAACTGCATCAGCGGCATGTTGCCCGAGACGTAGCGCCAGGTGCGGGTGCCGTCGAAGGTCTCGTAGAGGCCGCCGTCGCTGCCGACGAGCATGTAGTCGGGGTCGTCCGGGTCGAAGACGATCTCGTGGTTGTCGACGTGCTTGAAGCGCGTGTTGACCTGGTCGAAGGTGCGGCCCCCGTCGTTGGTGACGTGGATGATCACGTCCACCGCGTACACACGGTCCATCCGGTGCGGGTCCGGGTAGAGTTCGCCGTAGTACTGGGGGTCGACGACGATGTAGTCCGACATGCGCACCCAGGTCTCGCCCCGGTCGGGCGATCGGTAGAAGCCGCTCCGGTCCTCGGTGGCGGCGGCATTCGCGTAGAGCACGTCGGGGTCGATGGGGGAGACGGCGAGCGCGATGCGACCGAGGTCGCCGGAGGGCAGGCCGCTCGTGATATCGCGCCAGGTCCCGCCGCCGTCGGTGCTCTTCCAGACGCCGGACTCGGGGCCGCCGGCGACGAGGACACCGACGTGGCGGCGGCGCTGGAAGGCGACCGCATATAGCACATCGGGGTCGCGCGGGTCGAGGTGCACGTCGGCGATGCCGGTGTTTTCGCTGATTTCGAGCACCGGGGTCCAGGTGGCACCGCCGTCGGTGGTCTTGAAGAGGCCCCGGTCACCTCCGGGTGCCCACAAACCGCCCATGGCCGCCGCGTACACCACGTCCGGGTCGCGCGGATCGATCAGAATCTGGCCGATGTGTTCGGAGGTGCCCAGGCCCGTGTTTGTCCAGATGCGCCCGCCGTCCAGGCTCTTGTAGACGCCGTCGCCCCAGCCGACGCTGCGCTGGCTGGTGTTTTCGCCGGTCCCGAGCCAGATCACGTTGGAGTCGGTGGGATCGATGGCGATGGAGCCGGTGGAATAGGCCGGATAGTCGTCGAATATGGGCGTCCAGGTGGTGCCTCGGTTCTCGGTCTTCCAGACGTTCGACGAGGAGGTGGCAACGTACCACACGCTCCGGTTGGTGGGGTCGACGGCCACGTCCGCGATCCGGCCGGACATGAAGGCCGGGCCGATGCCTCGGAGTTCGAGGGCGGAGAGGAGGGTCTCGTCGATGGTGGGGGGAGTGGGTGACTGGGCTTGGAGCGGGGCGAACGTGGTGCAGAGGGCGGCCAGTGCCAGTGCGGCGGCTGTGGTGGGAGGGAGGAGGGCGGTGGTTTGGCGCGCGGCATGGCCCCGGGCGCGCATCGTCTCGGACAGGGGTGCGGGCGGCCTGCGGAAGACGGCGGTGGCTACGGCGGTGAAGCGACTCATGCGTGGCCTCGGTTGTAGCTGAATGGGCGGTTGGCGCGGCAGCTAGAAGGATGCTTCCGGTGGCGCGACCCCGCAATCACCGCCGAACCGGCACCCCGCCGCGTCTTGGGCTTGCAGATGTCGCTTCGCGCCGACGAGAACACGTGTGCGGGGGTCCGGGGCTGACGCTGGACGGTGCGCGCGGCGCGGCCTTCGGCGTCGGTAACCACACGCGCGCGTAACTGGCACTCCTCGCGCGTATATCTCTGTAAGTTACTGTTTGGTAGTGATTTACAATGTGCGCACAAATGCCGCCCTGACGATCATATTGCCGCCCAACTGACAGAGACGCTGAGTCTTCGCGGCGTGGAGCCACAGTCCCACGCCGACTTGAACTCGACGAACTGGCCTTCGCCGCGGGACAGAACGGTCTGGAGTTCGGCGGGGGTGAGGAGAGGGGTCATGGGACGCGCCTCAGCGTTACCTGCACGGCGCGCCCCTCGACGCTGCCCCGGCCGCGGCGCACCCAGTAACGGCCCCTGAGGCGCATGCAGTGCCGACGGGACGACTTCCTCGCATTTCGACTCGCATTTCGCGATACTTTCCGGTCACCAATGCGCGCACAATGCGCGAATCGCACTTTCAGTCGCATTCCACGGCGAATAATGCGCGGAAGCGCTCGCCGGCAGCTGCCTCTCCCGCCTTCAGGGGCCGCCTTCCAGCCGATGCTTCGATGTCGCATCGTCTGCAATCACAATCAGTCCCCCGCTCCGTCCTTCCCAAGATAAATCTTTCTTACTGTGGCGACGTTGCCCTTACTGGACTGATCGATCGCGACCCCGCAATCACCCCAGACCCCAGAACTCCCCGCCTAACCCCGCATCCCTTAGCAGCGCCTGCTTTGCCTGGGCCGAATACGGCCGCCATGCGTCGTCCAGCCGGCCTCCGTACCAGCGTCGGCTCAGCTCACCCAGCACCTCGACCGGCACGATGGCGCCGGGATCCCCGCCGCGCCCCCGCTCCCAGGCTCCCGCGTCCCCCTCCGACCGGAAGGCCACGATGTTGCGTCAGGTGAAGCCGATGTCGTCCCAGAAGTCGCGCACCGGCACGGCCAGGCGGACTACGGCCCCGCTCGGCCCTGCCCGCCCGCGCGTCATGGTCAGGTCGAAACGCGTGCCCGAATGGGGGCAACTGGTGCGCGTCCGGCCATTGGTGCCGAGAAGGACAGGAATCGCCAGCGCATCCCACGCGCAGTTGGCCCAGTACGCGCCGATCGGCGTCTCGACCCGGTACGGCGTGGGCACCGCCGAGAAAGGGTGGGCCATCCAGACTTCGCCGCGTTCGTCGAGCGCCAACACGAAGGCTTCCGCGAGGAAATGGAGGGCTCGGTCGATCTCGGCGCCGGCCGCACCGAGTTCGGCGGCAAGCTCCGCGCGGGCCGGCACCGTCCCCCTGTCGCGGATCCGGCGATAGAGGTGCCCCCGGAGTCGCCAGGCGAAGGCTTCGGTTCGGGTCGCCAACCTATCGGGTCCGGAGGCCGGTCAACCCGCGCCCTCCCGGGTGGTCCAGATGAGCACCGTACCTCCACAGTCCCGATTTCGGCGTCTCTCCCAAATCTCGATCAACTCCACGGATTCCGGCGCGATGTCGTCAATGAACAGTTTGCCCTGAACGCGGCCACTGGTCCGCCGGGAGAACCCGTCCACAAACAGCGAGACGCGCTTGTTGCATTGTCCGAGGTACAGGTCGGGCGACTCCGATGCGAGAGCACCGACGCGAATGCCCGGCACCTTCCTGAACACGTCGGTAAGCTGGGCGGGGGCGAGTTGGTCGAGCATGGGTCGGGTGACCACATATGTCCGCTTGCTGTATCGGTTCAGCCTGTCATGAACGCCGTCCCCTGCCATGTGCCGGGAACGCATTTCGGTTTCGATCGGCCTGGGCGCAGCCGTTTCGGCCATCATCTCGACCCTTGCAGCAGTGGTCAGGTCCGGGCTGAGCGCCACGGGTGCGGCGCGCTTGCCGTAGCCGGCCGACTCCACCTCGAACTGGATCACGGGGTCCCGCAGATCCCTGAACACAGCCAGCCCGTCCAGGTCACTGAAGCGGCTTTCTCCCTCCGCCAGGGACACCAGAGCCCCCTCGATCGGATCTCCGGATTCGCCGTCCACAACCCTTACCAACAGAGCGCCGGGCGCTTCCAGATCGATGTCTCTCGTCCTGTGCATGTCCAGCGTCACTTCACCTGCCTGATCTACATCCAGATGACCCGTCAGTCTGTCGTATCCCCACCTCCTCACACTGACCCAGTAACGGCCTGTCGGGATGTCGATCGCGGCGCGACCGTCCGCATCGGTCACGTACCGGCCGTCCATGCCGGTAAACACGATCACGGCCTCGGACACCACCACCTCGCTGTGCGGGTCATACACCCGGACGGACAGCTGGACCGTCTCCTCGCCCTGCGGAGTTTCCTGTGCCTGGAGTGTCCCCGCGGACGCCGCGGCAGCGAGGGTGAAGCAGGCGAAGAGTACCGGCAGGGCGATGCGAGGCGGCTCCCGGAGCGCCCAACCTCCGACGGACATGTCGTTGCGACCCATCTGATCGAATCTCCTGTTCGGCCCGGAAGGGGCAGGTTCCTTCGAAACCAACGTCAGTGACACCAACCAATCTTGGCTGTCAGCTTCTACCCTGCCATATGTCGCGGGGTTCCATCGCCGGAACCTCTCCGGCACCGCCGGTGTCGGCGGGTCATGACGCGGCCGAGGCGGCCTCCCGCCGCCAGGACAGCCACGAGTCGAGGCTCAAGCGGTCCTCGTCGAACATGGCCAGCACCACCACCAGCAAGACCGCGCGCGGGATCACGTGGGTGTGGAACGCGTACAGCGGCTCGGCCAGGAGGTGACCGAAGGTGACGAGCATCAGCACGATGCCGAGGCCGACCGCCGCCGCGAAGCGCTTCCATCCGGCGAGCATCAGCGCGCCGCCGATCAGCTCCACGTGAGGGACGACCACGCCCGTGAACCACAGCGACCACTCGGGCAGCGGGCTCGACGCGTACGGTTCCACGAACAGGCCGCGGGCGTGCTCCACCGCGCCAAGCCTGAAGACCTTCCAGAACCCGGCCGCGAAGAAGATCAGCCCCAGGATGGCGCGGGCCAGGAAAACCGCCCAGCTCTTCGGTGTGATTATCGTATGCATATGCCCGGACAACCTTGTGCGCCGGCGGGCGCGGCACAATGAGACGCGGAACAATGGCGCGAGGCAACGCGAGCATGGCGAGCGACACAACGCGGGGAGCGATACCGGAATGGCGCAGCGCGACTACATACTCCGCCTGATCGAGGAGCTCGGCGCGGCGCTGGTCGCGCTCCGCAACGCGATCCTCGGGGGCGGGGCCCCGGCGGGCAAGGTGGAGGCTACGCTGCGCCGGGCGGCGAGCGAGGCGGGGATGGAGCTTGAACTGGCCCGTGCGGTGTCGGTCGAGGCGCTGCCGGCGATGGTTGCGCCCACGGGCGAGGTCGAGCCGGCCCGCTGCTGGGTGCTGGCCGAGGCGCTTATGACCGACGGCGTGAACCGTTTGCACGAGGGCGAGCCGGAACTGGCGCGGTCGTCTCTCGCCAAGGCGGCGGTGCTCTTCCGGCAGGTGGCGCCGTGGGGAGCCTATCTGACGGGGTTTCCGGAGGCGAGTGAGCGGATCGCCGAGATCGAGGGGCTGTTGAGGAAAGTCGATGAGGCGCCCCGCGGGCACGGGAATGACTCGCCGAAGGACTGAGAAGCCCCGCGGGCCGCTGGCTCAATCCATCCAATACTAAATAAAGTCATTTAGTGTTTACATAATGTAATGTAAACATGACATTTCTGGAGCGGTTGCCCTACGCCCCCGCCCCCGCCAGCACCTCCCGCACCACCTCCCCCGCCCGCCTGACCTCTTCCATCGACACGTCCCTGTGCGCCACCGCCCGCACGGCGCGCGCACCCGACACCAGCATGAGCAAACCGCGCGCGCGGCAGGCGTCCACAAACCCCGCCGCGGTGCCCGGCACGTTGAAGCGCAGGATGTTCGTCTCCACATGCTCGCGCTCCAGTTCGACGCCCGGGATCGACACCAGGACATCGGCGAGGCAGCCCGCCTTTTCGTGGTCGTGGGCCAAGTCGTCGCGGTGGTGCTCCAGCGCGTACAGCGCCCCCGCCGCGATGATCCCCGCCTGGCGGAATCCGCCGCCGAAGAGCTGCTTGAAGCGGCGGGCCCTCTCGACCAGCGCGGCCGAGCCCGCCAACGCGGACCCCACCGGCGCGCCGAGCGCCTTCGAGAAGCACACCGAGACGCTGTCGAAGTCCTGGGCGTAGCGGGCCGGCGGGATGCCGGTTGCCGCCGAGGCGTTCCAGACCCGCGCGCCGTCGAGGTGGCAGCGCAGTCCGGCCGCGCGCGCCGTCGCGACCACGTCGTCGAGGAGTTCCAGCGGCCAGATGCTCCCTCCGCCGCCGTTATGGGTGTTCTCGACGGTAAGCAGCGTTGCGGGCGGCGTGAGGGTGGTGGGCGATCCCGAATGCGTGACACCGAGGGCGTCGCGCAGCTGGGCAACCGTGAAGATGCCGCGGTCCCCCAGCAGCGGCTGCACGGTCGCACCCGAGAGCGCCGCCGGACCGCCGCCCTCCGAGCGCACCACGTGCGAGGCGATGTCCATGATGACCCGGTCGCCGGGCTCGGTCTGGGCGCGGATCGCCACCTGGTTCGTCATCGACCCGGTCGGCATGTAGACGGCGTCCTCCTTGCCGAGCAACTCCGCCGTGCGGGCCTCGAGGCGCCTCACGGTAGGGTCGTCGCCGTAGACATCGTCGCCCACGAGGGCGGCGGCCATCGCCTCGCGCATGGCGGCGGTCGGCCGGGTGACGGTGTCGCTGCGGAGATCGATCATGCCGCAACGCTATGCCGAAGCGAGGGCACGGATCAAGTCCCGGCCTCACACAAAGTCGACATTCATGACGTCGAGCAGCGGGCGGTAGCCGATGCTGCGGTAGATGCTGTTCGAGGTCGGGTTGGCCAGATCGGTGTAGAGGACGCAGTGGCTGAAGCCCGACTCCAGGACCTGGCGGCTCACCTTCGCGACCAGCGCCGTCGCGTAGCCGCGGCGACGGTGCTCCGGCGGCGTGTAGACATAGCCGATCCGCACGCCGTGGCGGGTGCGGGCGGGGAATCCCGCCATCGACACGGGGACGCCGTCCACCCAAAGCGCCAGCAGCGGGTCGCCGCCGTTGCCACCGGTGAGACGGCGCGCCCGCGTGCGGGGGTCTCCCGGCACAGGCAGCCCGGTTTCCCGCGAGAAGGCTTCGAGCCAGCCGGCGACAAGCGGGATATCAGCACGCGCGGCCGGCCGCATCGCTCCCGGAGCCGTCACCGGCGGCACGACCACGTCCCCCAGCACATGGATGCGCTGCCGCGCCCCGGCGACGGCCTTCACCCCCCTGAGCGCGGCCCACGCCTCACCGAAGGTGCGCGCCACCCCGTTGGGGCCGAGGACGGCCGGGATCGAGTCGTACACCTCGACCACGTCGCCCGCGAGCGACGGGATCGCGCCGACGGGCATCCGCGTCAGGCCCAGCTTGTACGGCGGCGTGCGAAAGGCGCACCCCCGGACGTCGCCGCCCTGCTCGATGGTCGCGAAGTAGAGGGGCGCCTCGAAGGCCGCAGGCCGGCTGGCGGAAGCTGTCGCGTGGCGACCCGAGCCCCCGCTGCCGCCGACGCCGTCGCCACCACCCCGCACAAGAGCCCCCGCCACCCCCAGCGGCAGGTTGTTCTCGGCCTCCCGCTCCATCAGCCACGCCTCGGCCCGGTGGAGGAACTCGCGGGGACCGTCGTGACGGACGATCCGCCACCCGCCGGGCGGACCGGCTATCCGTCCGATTCGTCCCCCGTGACGAGGGTCTTGATGAACTCGGGGACCCCGGAAATCCGGGCCATCAGCGTGACGTGAAAGTCGTGCACCCGCACATCGCCGCCGTTCCTGCCGTAGTAGTCACCGACCTCGAAGAGCGCGGAGCCGCCCCCCAGCGGCGCCTCGATGCCGAAACCGCCGTGCCAGGCACGCTCGCGCGCCGCGCCGACGAGGGAATACGGCAGGATGGGGATGCCGTCGTCCGGGGATCCGACAATCTTGGAGCCGTAGCCGGTGAACATGTAGCCGCGCACCCCCTGATGCACCGGCGTGTAGAAGACGGCGTCCACCACCACCGTCTCGAAGTACTCCGACTCCGACGAGCTGCGCGGCGAGGACGGGTTGCCGAGCAGTTCAGTCGTCAGGTCCTGCCGGGGATTCCACCCCGTCGACCGCTCGAAAAGCGCCCGCGCGCCGTACCACGAGTCCTTGCGCTTCACGGCCAGCTCCATCCCGTAGGTGGGCCGTCGCACCGCGCTTTGAGAACCTGCAGCGCCCTGCGGCAGGAAAAACCCCACTCGGGGCGCGAACGAGACCTCCCAGCCGTCCGGCTGCGCGGAATTGGCGACCGTCCCGGGCCGGGCCTGCGCGGATCCCGCGATCGGCGAGCCCGCGCTGAAGATCGAAACGGAGACGACAAGTGTGGCAAGTCGAACAGGCTTCATGCGGCAGCTCCCCGGGTTCGCCGCGCCCCCACCGGCGCGCGTGTACGGTCTACGATAGCACGCCTGCGTACCCGGACGCCAGCGTGAACAGCCCGTTGAGTCGTGTGCGGAGTACAGGGTGGTAACCCCGCGCGACGAGCCACTCCTCCAGTGCCGGCGGCGGCCCGTCCCGGCGCGCCTGCGAGAGTTCCACGATCAGATGACGGGGCCACAGCGCCCGTGGCGAGCTCCGCAGATACGGCTTGATGACCTCGGCCTCGAGCCCCTCCACGTCGACCTTGAGACAGTCGATGCGGTAGAGCCCGGCTTCGCGCACTACATCCGCCAGGGTGAGGACATCGACCGGGATCTCCTCAGCCCCAGCCTCCGCCTCGTCCACAGCCGCATCGATCGAGCTGTCGTGCCTCGTTCCGCTTTCGGCATCCCGCCGCGCCAGGCAGCTCTCACCGGAGTTGCGCGCGCCGACGAGCAGCGTGCCAGTGCCCCGCTCCGCCCCCACCGCCGCTTCAACGACCTTTATGCGCTCCTCCGCCCCGTTGGTGCCCACGTTGAAGCACAGCTGACGGGCCAGGGCGGGGTTCGGCTCCACCGCCACGATGCGTCCGGACGCACCCAGCCGGGACAACGCCCAGAACGGGTAGCCGCCGACGTTCGCGCCGATATCCACGAAGGTGAAGCCGAGCGTCACCCAGCCGGCCAGCACCCTGCGCTCGGGGCGGTCCCAGGCGCGGGGCAGGAACAGGATCCTGGCCTCTGAGACCGAGCGGTCCGGGAAGAGGCGGAGGCGCTGGCCCCAGACCTCGGTGTCGACGGGGCCGGTCAGGTGGCGGCGGGCCGCCCGGCGCGCGAGGAGGGCGAAGCGGCTCCAAGGCCAGGCGCCCGGGAAAGCGCGCGCGACGGACAGCCAGAAGGCGCCCCAGCCGTGGGGAAGATGCGTTCCCCAGGGATCGGCGTCGTCGAACCGGTCTTCGTTGTCCAGGCGATCTTCGCCCATGCCTGTCGCGCTCGTTCAGAGTCTTTGTCGCGGGGTTATCGTAGGTGCTTGCGCCGAACACTTCAAAGCGGGCACCAGGCCCGCGTGGAGACGAATCCAGCCGATGAACCCCGCACCCCGCGGGACGCTCGACTCCGGGACCATCGCCCGGTTCTGGTCCCCCCTGGCCGCGACCTGGATCATGATGGCGCTCGAGGGCCCGCTCATCGCGGCCACGATCGCCCGTCTTCCCGACCCCACGCTCAACCTGGCGGCGCACGGCGTGGTGTTCGCGATGGCCATCCTCGTCGAGGCGCCGGTCATCATGCTCATGACCGCGGCGACGGCGCTCGTGAAGGACCGCGTCAGCTTCCGCAGGCTGTGGGTCTTCGCGCAGGGGCTGAACGTGCTCGCGACCGCGCTCGTCCTCCTCCTGCTGCTCCCCTTCGTCTTCGATCCGCTCGTCCTCGGCCTCCTGGCGCTGCCCCGCGACATCGCCGACCTCATCTACGGGGCGCTGTGGATCTTCCTGCCCTGGCCCGGCGCGATCGGCTACCGGCGCTTCATCCACGGCGTCATGATCAGCGCGGGCCAGACGCGCCAGGTCGCACTCGGCACGGTCTTCCGCCTCTTCGCCATGGCCGGGACCGCATTCACCCTGCCGGTTCTCACCGACCTGCCCGGCGCGTGGGTCGGCGCGGCCAGCCTCACCGTGGGGGTGTGCGTGGAGGCGCTCGCCGCCCGCATCATGGCCGCGGGAGCGATTCGCCGCATTCGCGCCACGTCTCCCGAGGCGAGCGGCAAGCCGGCGCCGAGCTTCCGGGGCATCGCGTCCTTCTACTATCCGCTGGCGCTTACGTCGCTGGTCGCTCTGAGCACCCACCCGATCCTCACCTTCCTCGTGGGGCGGTCGCGGGACCCGCTGGAGTCGCTGGCGATTCTGCCCGTGGTGCACGCGCTGTCCTTCCTATTCCGCGCAATGGGGCTCAGCTACCAGGAAGCGGCGATCGCGCTGATGGGCAACGAGTTCGAGCACCGGCGCGAGGTGGGGCGGTTCGCGCTGGGGATGGGGCTGGCGACCACGGTCGGGTACGCGCTGATCGTCGTTACTCCGCTCTTCGGGGTGTGGTTCGAGAGCATTTCCGGACTCACTCCGGAACTGGCCGCCTTTGCCCGGATCCCGGCGCTGGTGCTGATCCCGCTGCCCGGGCTCGGCTTCTGGCTGGCCCAGCAGAGCGCGGTTATGGTGTTGAAGCGGCGGACCAAGGCGATCACGATGGCCACGACGCTGGGGCTGGTCGGCATCGCGGCGGTCTTCCCCATTCTGGCGTGGGGGCTGGGATGGGTCGGCGCCACCGCCGCCCTGGTCGCGTTCCTCGTGGGACGCATCGCCTCGAACCTGTACCTGCACTGGACCGAATCACGATGAGCATCAGCCGCCGCCATTTCGTTGCCGCCTCCGCATCCTGCGCCTCATACCTCGCGGCGGCCGGGCCGTTTCTGACCGCGCCGGCGCTGGGGCGGTGGAGCGGGATGGGGGCGCGCCGGGTGGTTGTGCAGACGCCGTTCGCGCGCATCGAGGAGGTAGGCGAGGGGACGTTCGCGATCATCTCGACGCCGCTCGACGGGGACTTCACCACGGTGTGCAACGGCGGGATCATCGGGGGGTCGTCGGGGACGGTCGTGGTGGAGGCGTTCGCGACGCCGGAAGGGGCGGCGTGGGCGGCCGGGCAGGCTCGGGCGCTGACGGGGCGGTGGCCGGACCAGGTGGTGGTGAGCCACTACCACGGGGACCACTCGGCCGGGCCGGTCGGCTTCGCGGAGGGGGGCGAGGCAGCCCCGGCGCTGCATGCCACGGGGGCGACGCGGGATCTGGTGGAGGGGTCGCCCGGGGACGCGGCCGCGAAGGCTCCGTGGGCCGACGTGGTAGTGGTGCCCGAAGACGGGCCGCTCGAGATCGACCTTGGCAGCCGCGTGGTGTCGGTCGTGCCGCGCGGGGGGCACACTGCCAGCGATCTCTCGGTGGAGGTGGACGGGGGCGAGGGCCCGGTCTGGTGCGGCGACCTGGTCTGGAACGCGATGTTCCCGAACTACATGGACGCGGTGCCGTCCAGGCTGTCGCGCTCGGTGCGGGCGCTGCAGGCGATCCAGGCGGGCGTGTTCGTGCCGGGGCACGGTCCGCTGGCGGATGCCGGGGCGATGGCGCGCTACGTGGCGCTCATCGACTCGGTCGAGGAGGCGGCGCGCTATGCGTGGAGTCGCGGCATCAGCTCCGACGAAGCGGCCGAGAGCTACGAGGTGCCCGCCGAACTGGGCGAGTGGGTGATGTTCAGCCCCAACTACTACCAGCGCGCGATCCAGGCATGGATGGACGAGTTGGCGGACGCCGAATACTAAACATAATGGTTTAGTATTACACCCCGTGAAAGCCCGTGATCCGGTCCAGGTGGCGCCTTTGCAAGGTTTCACGGCGTTTCAGCTGAAATCAGTTAACAATTATGTTAAATATCTGGCCGGCGGGGGATACTACGGCCCAACGCCCACCTCACCCGCTCCCCCAGCCCCCGCAGCCGCTCCACCGACTCGTTGCTGAACACGATTCTCACGAACCGGGCCGCGTTCTCCCGGCCCCAGTGCGTCATGGGGGTGGCGGCAACCTTCCCCCGCTCGAGCAGCCGCTCCGAGGCGGCAGCCCCGTCGAAGCCAAGCGTCCCGGTGTCGATGAGCAGCGACCATCCGCCGTCGCCGCGCACGACGGGCAGGCCGTCCAGTTCGGCCAGCACCGCATTGCGGCGGCGCTCCCACTCCTCCACGGCATCCGCCACACCCGCGCCGCCCGGGTCGGTGAGCGCGGCGAGCGCGCCCGGCTGCGTCACGCCCACGGGCGTCACCACGTTGTAGATGCTGACCAGCCCGATCCGGTCCATCACCCGGCGCGGCCCCGTCACCCAGCCGACGCGCCAGCCGATCATTCGGTACTCCTTGGAGACGGAGCCGACGGTGATCGTCCGGTCCGCGAGTCCGCCCACGCTGGCGGGGTGGATGTAGGGGCGGCCATCGAAGAGGATGCGCTCCATCGCGGCGTTGTAGAGGAGCCAGATCCCGCGCTCGTCGCAGACGCGGGCGATCGCTTCCCAGTCTTCGCGGGAGAGCACCGCGCCCGAGGGAATCGACGGGTTCATGAGGAAGATGACGCGGGTGCGGTCGGTGACGGCATCGTGGAGGCGATCCAGGTCGAGCGCCCAGCCGCCGTCCCGCACCACGAAGGGAGCGAAGCGGGCGACCCCGCCGGCCAGACGGACGCGGTAGAGCATCCCCGCGTAGGTCGGGTCGGTGACGACGACCTCGTCGCCGGGCTCGATGAGGGCGAGGAGGGCGTTGAAGAGCCCCTCGGTGCCGCCGGCCGTGATGATCGCCTGGGTGTCGGGGTCGCAGGGGGCGCCGCTGAGGCGGCTGACGTGGGCGGCCGCCGCGGCGCGGAGTGCGTCGCTGCCGAGGAAGGGGAGGTAGCTGTTGGCGTCGTCCTTGCCGATGGCGGCCCGGGTGGCGGCGATGGCAGCCGCGGGGGGAGGGATGTCGGTGTCGAGGTTTTCCAGGCGGAGGACGTCGGGGTCGGCTTCGGCTGCCGCTGCGACGCGGTCGATCGAGAAGCCGACGACGTCGCCGAGGCGGGAGGAGGAGCCGGTCATGGCGCCGTCAGCCTGGCCGCCAGGTGAGGCGGCACACTCCGCCGCACGAAGGCCACCACCTCGTCCACGGTGTCGGCGGTCGCAACCTGCGGCGGCAGTGTGTCCGCCCGGTCGAGTGCGCCGAAGAGCACGACGGGGCGTCCGTATCGCAACGACAGCTCGACCTCGGAAGCCGTGCCGACGCTGCCCGGCAGGGCCACCACCACATCCGAAGTCAGAATGTTGACGTGATTCCGCGAGGACGGGTCCGCGCCCAGCTTCCCCAGGTGCGTGCGGATCGGGACCTCCACCCACGGGTTGGGGTAGTCGCCGCCCGCCGCGGGTCCGCCGTCCGCCACGGCCAGCGGCAGCACGCCGATCACCAGTCCCGTGCGGTCCTCCACCTCGGCGAAGGCGCGCGAGACGGAAGTCATCACCCCCGTGCCGCCGCCGGTGAGTACGTGGACTCCCAGCCGGGCGAGGCGGCGGCCCAGGGGCACGGCCAGGTCTTCATGGGCGTGGGCCCCCGCGCCCATCACGCCGACAATGGGAAGGCGGTTCATTTGCGAAAGGCGGTTCATGGCAGGATAGAATGGGGGAGGGCTGTCCTCGGTCTCTCGCCTTTCAACTTTCGCCTTCCTGGAGGTTCATGCCAATCCGGCCCGCCGCGAGCGATGCAATGCGTCCCGGCACGGACGCGCAGCCAGTCGCCGCCCCACGCCCAGGCGCCTCCCCGCGTCCAGGCGCCTCCCCGCGCGCCCGAAAGGGCTACGGCCCCTACGCCGCAATCTCGGTCGTCGTCGCCAACATGATCGGCACCGGCGTCTTCACCAGCCTGGGCTTCCAGCTCCTCGACATCCGGTCCACCTTCCCGCTGCTGCTCCTCTGGGTGGTTGGCGGTGCGGCGGCCTTCTGCGGCGCGGTCTCATACGCTGAACTCGGCGCAGCCATCCCCCGCTCCGGCGGCGAGTACACCTTCCTGTCGCGCGTCTACCACCCCGCCGCCGGCTTCGTCTCGGGCTGCGTGTCGGCCACGGTCGGCTTCGCGGCCCCCACCGCCCTCGCCGCGATCACCTTCGGCACCTACCTCGCCTCGGTCTTCCCTTCCCTCTCGCCCACCTGGCTCGGCGCCGGTCTGGTGGTCGTGATGGCCGCCGTGCACGCGACCAATCACCGCAACTCCAGCCTCCTGCAGAGCGGCTTCACCACCGTGAAAGTCGCGCTGATCGCGGCCTTCTGCCTCGCCGCGGCCACCCTGGCGGACTCCCCCCGGCCCGTGTCCCTCACCCCCGCCGTGGGCGACGGAACGCTCGTCTTCGGTGGGGCCTTCGCCATCTCACTCATCTATGTCTCCTACGCCTACACCGGATGGAACGCCGCCACCTACCTCAGCAGCGAACTGGAAAACCCCCAGCGCACGCTTCCGCGCGTCCTGGGGCTCGGCACGCTGCTCGTCACGGTCCTGTACGTGGCGCTGAACTGGTCGTTCCTGCGGGCGGCCCCCATGGAAGAGATGGCGGGCAGGATCGAGGTCGGGTACGTCGCCGCGAACCACATCTTCGGTCCGGCCGGCGCCGCGATCATGGCGGTGACGCTGGCGCTGCTGCTCGTCTCGACGGTGAGCGCGATGGTGCTGGCCGGCCCGCGCGTCCTGCAGGTGATCGGCGAGGACTACCCGCTGTTCCGCCGGCTCGGGCGCCGGAAGGCCAACGGAATCCCGGCGGTGGCGATACTCACGCAGACCGGGCTCACCCTGGTCTTCGCGCTGACCGCATCCTTCGAGACGGTGCTCGTGTTCACCGGCTTCATCCTCGGGCTCAACAGCTTCCTCACCGTGGCCGGCGTCTTCGTGCTGCGCATCCGCGAGCCGGAGCTGGCGCGCCCCTACCGGACCTGGGGCTACCCCTTCACCCCACTCGTGTACCTCGGGCTGACCCTCTGGACGCTGGTGTTCATCGCGCGCGACCGGCCGGTGGAGGCGCTGATCGCGGGCGGGCTGATCGGCGCGGGGCTGCTGCTGTACCGGGTGGCTATTCGATCCCCAGCAGCTCGATCTCGAAGATGAGAACCTGGTTGGGGCCGATGTTCGGGAGCATTCCGGACGCGCCATAGGCCAGCCCGGAGGGGATGAACGCGCGGAGGTGGCCGCCCACCTGCATCAGCTGGATCGCCTCCCCGAAGCCGGGGATGACCCCGTCCACCCCGAAGGTGACGGGCTCGCCGTCGTACGAGCTGTCGAACTCGGTGCCGTCGGGCAGCGTCCCGCGGTAGTGCAGCCTGACCTCCTGGCCCGGCATCGGAAAGCCGCCGTCCCCCTCGCGCAGCATGATGTACTGGAGCCCCGACTCCGTCGCCACGACCCCCTCCTGCGCGGCGTTCCCCTCGAGGAAGGCCTCACCAGCCGCCAGCTCCCGCGCCGCCTCCGCTTCCATCGCAGTCTGCACGACATCGTTGAAGGCGTGCATCGCATCCTCGATCTCGTGTTCGCTGAGCGCGGGGTCGAGCCCGCCGAGCGCGTCGGTCATCCCCTGCGTGAGCGCGAGCATGTCCAGGTGCTCGGAGATTTCGGCGAGCGACCGTCCCATGTCGTAGCCGATCGCGTAGCTGGCCTTCTGCGTGTCGGTGTCGAGCGTAGCCTCGGGCAGACAGCCCGCCAGGGCCAGGAAAGGGATCGCAAGAACGGCGCGGCGGATGGCCATGACGGGCTTCCTCGATTGCGGGATGTCAACAGCAGGCGCTGAATGTAACCCGCCGCGCGCGCGTGGCGAGAATCAGGGCGCTCAGGACAGAATCGAGTGCAGCTCCCGCAGGTCGTGTATGACTGAAAGCGCCAGCACCTCGGCGCCGCCCCCGGACATGCGCGTCGGGTTGTGCCAGACGACCGTCAGGCCTGCGCGAGTTGCGCCCCTGATGTCCAGGGGAGATCCCGCGACGAAGAGGACCTCGTCGGTTCGGGGCGCCGGGGAGCCCGCCCCGGCGGCGAGCCCCTCGACGCCCGCCAGGTAGACACGCGGGTCCGGCTTGTAGAACCCGGCGGTTTCGGCGGTGACCACCGCGCGGAAGGGCGCGCCGACCAGAGCGGCGGCCCGCTGCCCCATCGCCTCGGAGCAGTTGGTGGCAACCGCCAGCGGCCTTTCGCGCGCCAGTTCGGTCAGCACCGCTCCCGCGGGCGGCCACGGGGAGAGTTCGTCCCAGCGCCTCTCCAGCTCGTAGGCGTGGGTGCGCGGCATCCCCACGGCCTCGGCCGAGTCGGCCACGAGATCGAGGTACGGCACGTAGGCGCCGGTCCCGTAGGTCAGCCGCAGGTACTCCATGCGCCAGCGCCGGCCCGGCGCCTCGCCCCCGGCGATGTCGTCCCACAGCGACCAGGAGTCGACGAGCGCGGAGAGGAGGTCGAAGAGGACGGCCTTCATCGCGGGGGCCTCGGGGCGCGGGTTCATCCCACCACCGCCTCGGCCTCGATCTCGACGAGCAGATCGTCGCCCACGGTGTTGGCGCGCACGAGTGTGTTGGCCGGCCGGATGTTCGCGAAGCGGAGGCCGTGGGCCCGCGCGACCGGCTCCCAGTCGACGGCGTCGCGGATGAAGACACGGGTGCGCACCACGTCGTCGAGCGCGGCGCCCAGCGACTGCAGCGCCCCCTCGATCTTGTCGATGATGAAGTGGGTCTGCGCGCCGGGATCGCACCCGCCGATGAGGCGGCCGCCGTGCGAGGCGGTCGTGCCGGCCACGAGGATGCGTTTGCCCCTGCGCACCGCGCGGCTGTAGCCGGCCAGCGCCTCCCAGGGGGTGCCGGTGGAGACGAGGTCGGCGGGGCCGCGGCTCTCCACCGGGTAGGGCGCCGGGAAGTGCGTGATGTGGTGGCTGAGGTCGCCCGAGGCGGTGAGGAAGGGGGGGCGGCGGTACTCGTCGCCGCAGTCGCCGCCGATGGGGTCGAGTTCGGCGCAGGCGGCGTCCAGCTCGGTGCGCGCCGCGTCGTCGAGGGAGAAGCGGAAGAGGTCGAGGTTGTCGTCGATGTGGTCGGTCTCGCCGAGGCGCGCGCCCACGATGATTCCGGCGACGGTCGGGTGGTCGAGGATATGGCGGCAGGCGACGTTGGCGATGGACAACCCTGACGTAACGTCAGGGTGGGCTTCACTCGCCACCGCGGCCACTCGCTCGACGGTCCTCAGGAGGTGCTGGAAGCGCTCCCAACCGCCGCTCTGATCAATAAAACGACGGTACTTCATCTGCGACCAGGTGAGCGATTCGTCGATCGGGGGCTCCTCGCGGCCCAGCCAGCGCTCGCTCAGGAAGCCGCCGGCCAGGGTTCCGTAGGCGAGCAGCCTGACGCCGTGGGTGCGGCAGACTTCGGACAGCGCGCCCGCGGCCCGCCGGTCGATCAGCGAGAAGGAGACCTGGTTGGAGACGATCGGGACGCCGCTGCGGATGGCCATGTCGAGGTGGACGGCGTCGCAGTTGGTCATCCCGAGGTGGCGGATGCGGCCGGCGGCCTGGTGCTCGGCGAGCATGAAGAGGCAGTCGAGCCAGCTTGGGTCGGCGTAGTTCCAGGCGTGGAATTGCAGGAGGTCGATGGTGTTCGTCTGGAGGCGGGCGAGGGCGCGGTTGACGGCGTCGGCTACGGCCTTTTCGCTGGCCGGTCCGGGCTCCGGGACCCACTTGGTGAGGAGCTGGATGTCGCTGCGTCGGCGCGCAAAGGTGCCCGCGATGATCTCGGCCGAGCCGTAGTGGTCGGCCACGTCGAAGGTGGTGAGGCCGGCGTCGGCGTAGGGGTTCATCGCGCGGGCAGCGGCGTCGGGGTCGAGGGGGGTGCCGCCGCGTTCCTGGTCGGCGACCTGCCAGAGACCGGTGACGACGCGGGAGATCTCGAGGCCGGGGGCGAGGGGGGTGCGCTCGGCCGCGGCCTGGCGGCTCCTCGGGCGATCTGATGCGCCCATTTCAGTTCGTCACTCCGGTGGAAGCTCCCGGAAGAGCGCCCCGGTGTCGGTGCCTTCCCGCCGCATTCGACCGACTCGCACGACGAAGATCGTGGACGCGAGGGCCATCACGCCGAGCCAGACCCAGGTCGAGTGGAAGTACCAGGCACCCACGTCGGCGGTCAGGTCCTTGTTGATGTGGACGACCAGGAAGACGGTGAGCAGGATGACGCCGGCCGTGCCGACGACCAGCTGGCCGGTGCGTCCCTTGAGCACCGTGATCTTCGCCGCGCGGTTGGGGTTGCGGCGCGCCAGGTTGAGCAGCGACAGGCACATCAGCAGGAAGTTGACCAGCATTGCGGTGACGAGGATGTCGATGCCGAGGAAGAAGTCGCCGGCGAGGTGGCTTCCCAGGATGCCCACCGTGGCCATGAGGCCGCTGCCCACGAGCGCGACGTGCGGGGTGCGCCAGCGTGCGTTGACGGCTGCGATGCCGCGTGGGAAGATCCCGTCCTCGGCCCACGCGAACATGAGGCGCGATACGGCCAGCAGCATGGCGGGGAGATCGTTGATGAGGGCGACCGCGGCTCCCGCGACGATCGCCACCGTCCAGCCCACGGGGAGGAGATAGCCCAGCAGGCCGGGCGCGGTGAGGTCGCGCAGCTGCGCCTCCTCGGCCACGAAGCTCCACGGGACGGCGTGATAGACGGCGGCCGTGAAGAGGAGGTAGAAGGTGCCGACCGTGACGACCGCGAGGCCGGTCGCGAGGGGGAGGTTGCGGCCGGGGTCGCGGGCTTCGCCGCCCGCCTGGGCGATCGAGTCGAAGCCGATGAAGCTGGAGAAGAGCAGTGCGGCCGCCGCCAGGAAGGGGCCGAGTCGGAAGGGGGCCGCGGGCTCGGGCGGGACGGCGCGACCCTCGGTGGCCATGAGCGCCGTTGCGAAGTCCCCGTGGTCGAAGAGGAAGCCGGCCACGATGACCACGCTCCCGAGCGCGAACATCAGGAACATCATCGGCACGAGGGTGCGCTCGTAGATGCCCAGGCCGCGCAGGTTGACGATCACGAAGGTCCAGAGGAAGGCGAGGGCGATCCCCACCCGGATCGGACCGGTATCGAGCGCTTCCGCCGTCGCGGTCCACCCCATCGCACCTGCGATGTCCCGTAGGAACGGGACGATGACGTACGACACCACGCCGATCGCGATCGACAGCCCAAACCACTGCGAGAAGCTCGCGACGAATCCCCAGAAGGGGCTCAGCGACCGGCTCACGTAGATGTAGCTGCCCCCCGCCCGAGGCATCGCCGAGGACAGGCTGGCGTAGGCGAGCGCGGCGACCAGCGCCGGAAGCGCGGCAAAGAAATACGACGAGAGGACGTGGGGCCCGATCCCCGGCACATTCCTCTGCAGCATGATCGGGATCAGGTTGATCGCGGCCCCGAGCATCGCGCAGATCCCGGTTGCGGTAAGCCCGAGGAGCCCGAGTTGCCGGCTGAGCCCGGGGGACTGTCTGCCGCCGCTGTCGCCGCTCGTCATGTGCGTCCTTCCAGAGTTGGGGCCGCCGCCCCGCCCTGGCCGGGCGGCACGGACGAACTGTGACCGGAGACGAAGACCCAGCGGCCGCCTTCATGGCGCAGCACGATGGTCATCGCGCCGGAGAAGGAAAAACCCGCTCCACCGTCGATCCCGATCTCCTGCACGAAGTGGCAGGTCGCGACCGCGGCGTCAGGGGCGAGCGCCGTTACCGTCAGATCCGACAGCGTGAGCCTGGCCGACGATGCCATCGCCACAAGCCCGGCAAAGGACTCGCGCGCCGCTTCCGCCGATCCATAGCGGACCACGCCCTGTTCCAGCCACTGGAAGTCGTTGCTGCCCGAGTAGAAGCTCGCGGCTGAATCGAGGTCCAGTGCGCTCGCCGCCTCGACGTAGGCCTCGATGGCGGCGCGGGCCCCCTCTTCGGCAGCTGCGAGATCCTGCGGGGCCGTCTCGCGGACGCATCCGAGCGGTGCGGATGCAAGCGCGAGCAGCGCGAGGGCGCGAATTGGGCGCAAGGTTCAGCCGTGCCGGTCGTGGCTCTCTTCGTACCGGATGCGTTCGTGCATGCGGTCGCGAGCCTGGGCCGCGTCCCGCTTCTTCGCGGCGCGCATGGCCATGTCGTGGGTGCTGGACGACTTCACGCGAGGCAGCGATATGCGCCGTTCCAGCTTTTCGCTCTCGCACTCCGGGCAGGTGGGCGTCCTGCCGCCCAGCACCAGCCGCTCGAAGTCGAGGCCGCAGTCCCGGCAGGTATACTCGTAGATCGGCATGGGTTGAATCCTACGACACCTTCCTCCGCACCTCCAGCCCGAGCGTCTTCCCCTTCAGCACCGCCGGCACTCCCTCTTCCATCCACACGGGCGCCGGCGCGTCCATCAGGTAGTGGTCGAAGAACTGTTGCATGCGGATCGCCCAGTCCTTGCGGTCGGCCTCGCGGCTCAGCCCGTGGCCCTGGCCGTTGTAGTTCAGCATCCAGACCGGCTTCTGCAGGCGGCGCATGGCGACGAACATCTCGATCCCCTGATACCAGGGCACGGCGCCGTCCTCGTCGTTGTGCATCATGAGGACCGGGGTGTGGATCTTGTCGGCGTAGAAGACCGGCGAGTTGTGCAGGTACTCGCTGGTGGACTCCCACAGGGTGCCGCCGATGCGGCTCTGGGTGCGCTCGTACTGGAACATGCGGCTCATGCCGGACTGCCAGCGGATGCCGCCGTAGGCACTCGTCATGTTGCTGACCGGCGCGCCCGCCTCGGCCGCGGCAAAGAGGTTCGTCTTGGTGACCATGTAGGCGATCTGGTAGCCGCCCCACGAGTGGCCCTGCACACCGATTTTGTCCTCCTTGACGAATCCGCGGGCGACCAGGCTGAGCACGCCCGGCACCACCGCATCGAGGGCGCTTTCGCCCGGATAGCCGATCTCGTAGGGGATGTCGGGGATGAAGACGACGTACCCCCGGCTGACGTAGAAGGGTACCGAGACCGACGAACCCCCGGGCCGGACCGACCGGTGCTGGTGGATGCCGTCGGACATGCGCTCGTAGAAGTACACCATCATCGGGTACTGCGTGGACGGGTCGAAGCCGTCGGGGGTGAAGAGGATGCCCTGGAGCGGGGTCCCGTCGTTGGAGTGCCACTCGACGATCTCCGCCGAGCCCCAGCGGTATTCGGCCTGCTGGGGGTTGGCGTCGGACATCCGCACCATGTCGTCGAAGGCGATGTCCACGCCCTCGCCGCCGGTCACCCAGAGGTCGGGGAATTCGCGGAAGTCCTCGCGGGTGACCAGCCAGCGGTCGGCATCGTCCGCCTTGCCGCGGATGCGGAAGGTCTTTTCGGCCACGACGACCGGCTCGGGCGCGACGGCCCGGTCGGTGCGCCCGCGGTGGAAGCCGCCCTGCTTGTTCAGGTAGTGGAAGGACTGCCAGAGCGCGTCGCCCTCCGCGATGGTGAAGTTCTCGAAGTCGGTCCGGGCATAGCGGAAACGGGTGCCCGACTCGCGGCCGGCGCCGCCGGTGAGGTTGGTGGTCTCGCCGGTGGCCGGCTCGAAGCGCCAGGCGTCGTAGCGGTCGTAGAAGAGGATGGCGTCGTCACCCTCGGTCCACATGGCGGGGCCGTAGGGGGGTGGCAGGTCCGGGTGGTCGTCCAGTTCGTTCCAGACCGCGTGCGGGACATCGGCGCTCGCTGTCATCGCGTCGCCGCCCGCGAGCGCTGCCACCATCCAATGCCGCGCCTCGCCGTCCCACCATGACCCGTAGCCGCCCATCGGCGAGATCGACGCGCCACCGAACCCCTTCACCATCTCCGCGACCATGCGCCGCTCACCAGTGGCCACATCGATCGCGTAGACATCGTTGTAGCGCCCGTCCCAGGAGATGAGCTGCCGGTACGGCACGTCTGTCGCACCGATCGCATAGTCGGCGTCCCCCTCGGCCGCGAAGCGTACGGTGGGCACATCCGGCGTGCCGAGCTGCACGACCACGCCGCCGTCCAGGTGCGCCACCGCCGCATAGGTGCGATTGCGCTCCTGGTTGGCCTGCACAAGCTGCATCGACTGCAGGTACGGGTCCCTCCAGTTCCACACGTCGAGGGTAACCTTGTCGTCGTCCAGCGTGTGGTCGTCCTCCTCGGGCTCCGGCCTCGGTGCAGTGCCGAAGCGAACGCGGCCCCCGCCGTCCGAGAAGCTGACGTTGCCGTTCTCGCTGACCCACCACCCGTCCGGGACGCCCTCGGTGGCCGAATTGGCCACGGCGGCGCCCGCCCACGACGGTCCGACCCCGTGGAAAAGCGTGAACTCGGCCTGCTCGGCCTCGTAGTCGTCCCGGTCGGAGAGAAACGCCACCTGCGAGCCGTCGTCGGCGATCGCGAGCTGCTCGTAGTTGCCGAGGCCTTCCAGCACCGCGTGCCGCGACATGTCGTCGAGCGTGATCACGAACACGCCGTCGCCCTCGCCGTCCTCCGCGGAGGTGGCGAAGGTCAACACCGCGGCCTCGTCCGCGAAGAAGTAGTCGGTGACCTTCTCGTACCGCGTCTCTTCACCCGTGGCCAGGTTCAGAAGAGCCAGCGGCGAACCCTCATCCTTCTCCTTTTCGTCCCCGTCGTCCTCCCCTTCCCCTTCTTCCTCGGCCTCCGGCCCGGCCTCGGCCTCCGGCTCAGCCGCGGCCTCCTCCTCACCCTCGCCGGCTTCCTCTTCCCCCTCTTCCTCCTCCTCGACCGGCACGTACGCCACCCATGCACCGCTTCCGGCCACCCTGCGCCCATCCATGGCCCCCACCGTGCGCGCCTCGGGGCCCTCGCCACCCAGCGCAATCACGCCCAGTGAGTCCTTCGGGAGCGCATCGCCCCGCTTCCCCTCGCGCCTCAGCGAATCCACGACGGCCTCCACCGGCGGCACCTCGTACACCACGAACCGCGAGTCGGAGGTGAACACCGGACTGCTTCCGCGCACCGTGAGCGGCGTCGCCCCCTCGCGCGCGGCCCGGATCGTGAGCACAGGATCGCCCTCCATCGCGGTCAGCACGTAGACCAGCCACGCGCCGTCGGGTGAGAGCGAAGGGCTGCCGATCGTGTTCCAGTGGAGGACGTCCTCGTGGTCGAGGGCGCGCTGCTGGGCAGCGGAGGGCGCGGCCGCGAACGCGACGAAGGCGACGAAAGCGAACGGGAGCGCGAGGGGCGCGGCGAATGAACGCGGGAAAGACATGGTCCGGATCTCCGGTTGGAGGACTTCAGGTTTCGCGACAAAGCTTGTACCGGATCGGTCCGGGCCGCCAGTAGCGGGGGCCGTCGCCGGGCCACCCACTTGTGCCACCACGGCCACCGGCCCGGGCGCGCGGCGGATCCGCTCAGTCGCCCGCCGTATCGAAGACCGTCGCCAGCATATCCTGGTTGAAGCCGACCACGAACGTGGTCCCGACCCTCATCGCGGGCGCCCGCAGCTTGCCCCAGCGGCTGACCATCATGCCGACGAGCTCGCCGTCCGCCGGCCGGTCGTCCGCAGTCAGGTCCACGCGCACCAGCTTCCTGCCCTTCGCGACGCAGAGTTCGGTCATGCCGTCGAGCAGGGACAGCGCCTCGTCCCTCGCCACCGGGTCCTTGCTCGCGCTTCGGGTTTCAGCCGCTTCGATGTCGTTCTTCGCAAGAAACTCCTGCGTGCGCTTGCAGCTGGTTCAGCCGGGGCGATGGTAGCGCCACTCGAGGGTCTGGCTCATCGGGGGTCTCCACATGTCGGGGTGGGTCGGAGTCATCCGCCTCCCAAGATAAGATCCCGGACCTCCACGCGCTCGACCCCCAGGTCGTCCGTCGACACGCCGACCAGCTGTCCCCCGCTCACCTCCTCCGGGCGGAACGAGGCCGGTATCTCCACCCGGCCGAGGTGGTGCCCACCGGTGCCGAACACGTCCCAATGGGCCATGCCGGCGCCCCGCTGCCGGTACCGCCGCGCCCACAGCTCCCCCGTATCCGCCAACAGCAGTTCGTCATACCCGGGCAGCCGCTCGGGCATGGACATGTCGCGGTACATGCCGATCCTCGCCTGAATCGCCGCCTCGTCGCTGAATGGACTGCCGGAGTTCCTGACGTAGGCCTCGAGGTGCTCGTCCGTGCGCAGCGGCGGCGCCAGGCCCAGACGCACGATCCGCTGCAGCGCCCCTGTATGGTTGTAGAGAGCGACCTCGTACTCGCTGCCCCCGGCAATCGCGACTCCCTGCGGGGACCCCACGGCGGTGGGCTGGCGGGAAAAGGGAACGACCAGCAGCTGCAGACTCATCTGCGCGCCGCTGCCGGACGTCGACATCGACATGGACTGACCCTGCCTCTGCGCCAGGGTGTCGACCAGCTCGCCGTCCAGCCGGTGCCTGAAGAACAGGACCAGCGACCCGTCCTCCTCCACGGCGTCCGCCAGGTCCTGGAGGGCCGATGCGTCGAACGACGGCGTGATGCCGAAGTCCGTGACCTGGCTCAGGACGGCCTCCGGGCCGGCCAGGCCCCTCATGTTGAGCGCTCCGCCGCTGCCGGCGAACTCCGCGGTCCCGACCAGCGAGCCCCCGGAGTCGAACTGCGTGATGCGGCGCTGCCGCCGGTCCAGCGCGACCACGGTTCCATCGGCGCCGGGCCATGCCCCGCTCAGCACCTGAAACTCCCCGGGGCCTTCCCCCTTGCGGCCGAAGGTGCGGAGATGACTCCCGCCGGCGTCGAAGACGCGGATCTCCCCTGCGCCGTTGTCGGCGACGATCAGGTTGCCGTCCGTGTCCCGCGCCACCGACGCGATCCGCCCGAACATGAGCTCATCGGCGCCCTCCAGCGTGCCGAGCGACAGAGCCGGCTCCTCCGCCGGGCGCGCGTACACCGCGTCCGAGGGCCGACTGGTCACGATCGTCACCCCGGCCGAATCGGTGACCTGGGCCTCCGGCACACCGGACGAGTCCTCACCGCCGCAGCCGACAACGGCCAGCATCGCGCATCCGCACAGCGCCTGTCGCATCCTTCCCGCCTTTCGATTGCTTCGCCAATGATTCGCGCTCCCGTCCGGACTTGCCGCACCGGCCGAGCCAACCTTATCCTCGCACCCGCTTCGGCATCCCCGCACCCACTTTGGACAGACCGGGCCGCGGTCCCCGTTTTCCGATCACCGGGGCCCAACTCCTACTTACGCGAAAGGCGAGTTTCCATGACCCCCGCAGCTTCCCGCAGATTCGCCCCCGGCGCGCTTGTCGCCCCCCTCCTCATGTCGACGGTCGCTTGCGAAGCCGGCGACATGCCCGGCGACGACGCCATGGACGACGCGACGCCGGCCGTCCAGTTCGTCAACCCGCGTTCGCCGGCCGATGGCGAGGGTCTTCCGCCCTTCAGCGGTGCGGTATGGGTCGACAACACGTTCTACGTATCGGGTATGCTTGGTCTCGAGGGAGGCCAGGTCCCCGAAACTCCCGAGCAGGAAGCCGCCAACGTCCTGGATGCCATCAAGGCCGTGCTGGAGGGCGAAGGGCTGACGATGGATGACCTGGTGGTCGTCCAGGTGTACGCCTCCGACGTCGCGGACTACGCCGCCTTCAACGACGTCTACCGGACCTATTTCACCAGCGAGTACCCGGCGCGCGCGTTCCTGGGATCCGGGCCGCTCCTCTTCGGGGCCAGGTTCGAGGTAATGGGGACGGCGGTCAGGCGGTAGGTCCCGACACGAGCGCTCTCCCGAGGGGGTCCGGCAACAACACTAGACGTTTGTGTTTAGTATTTGTATTACCGAACCTTTACCGAATTAAGGTGTATAAGGAGGTGAACCGGCAACCAACCATCGCAACAACTCGGGATGCACGAAATGTCCATCGCCTCCGCCTCTCCGGCCTCGCTCGCTTCAGCTCCGACCCCTCCTTCGCCCACCCCGAACCCCGACGCTGACCCCCTCGGCGACGAGATCGCCCTCCTCTGCGCCCACATCAACGCCGCCACCTGCCAGCTCCTCCGACTCCTCGGGCGCTACGACGAAGAAGGGCGCTGGGAGGGCTTCCGCTCGTGTGCCCACTGGCTCTCCTGGCGGACCGGCATCTCGATGGGGCCCGCGCGCGAGAAGATCCGCGTCGCCCGCCGCCTCCCTACCCTGCCGCTGATCTCCGAAGCGCTCGCCAGGGGAGAGGTCTCGTACTCGAAAGTCCGGGCCATGACCCGGGTCGCCACCCCCGACAACGAAGCCGAACTCCTCGGCTTCGCACGCGACGGCACCACCGCCCACGTCGAGCGCCTCGTGCGCGAGTGGCGGCGGCTCGATCAGGGTATTGACGCGCAGGCGGCCCGCGCGGAGCGCCGGGGCCTGTCGCTCTGGCTCACCGACGACGGCAGCTATGAGGTGCGCGGCCGGCTGAGCCCCGAGGTGGGCGCGCTGCTCCGCAAGGCGCTCGAGGTCGCCGAGGACCGGCTCTACCGCGCCGAGCGGGAAGCCGGAATCGAGGGCAGGACATCGCGGACACAGCGCCGGGCCGATGCCCTGGGGCTGTGGCTGGAGGAGCGCGCAAAGCCGCAGGTCCAGCTCGTGGTGCACTCGTTCGAGGGGGGCGGACGCGACCTGCAGGAGGGGGAAGTGGCTGGTCCTCTGGTCACGGAAGACGGCGCGCGCGTTCCAGCTGAAACGTCTTCGCGGCTCTGCTGCGATGCAGAGGTGGTGCCCATCGCGCGGGGAGCGGACGGCTCGGTACTCGATGTCGGACGCCGCCGGCGGACCGTGGGATGGCGGTTGCGCAAGGCCCTCGAGGCCCGCGACGGCGGCTGTCGCTTCCCCGGATGCGGGTCGCGCATGCGCAACCATGCCCATCACATCACGCCGTGGGCCGCAGGAGGGGAGACGGCCATGGACAACCTCGTGCTGCTCTGTCCGTTCCATCATCGGGCGGTGCACGAAGGTGGCTGGCGGGTGGAGATGGACGAGTTGGGGGTGCCGCGCTTCTTCAATCCGCTGGGCGTGCCCGTGCCGGTGGTGCCGGAGTCCCCGGAGGTGGGTAACCTGGTGCCGGACGACGCGCTGGCGGCACCCGCCGCCAAAGGCTCAGCGGCCCTCCCCACGCGGGACTTCGGGCTGGCTCGTTGGCATGGCCAGCGCGGCATCGATGCGTGGACTGGCAGTTCCCAGTGGCTGGGCGGGCGGGTCGACTGGGACTGGGCGCTGGCGTGGTTCCTCAGGGAAGGAGGTGAGGGCGGGAAGCCGGAAGGGGGTAAGAGCGGTCGACCGGCCGTTTCCGGGGAAACCCCACACTAAACATTATTGTTTAGTATACTCGGCCTGCAGGCGCCATCGCGCCTACTGCCCCTACCCCAGAATCACTCCCCGCAGCGCTTTCACACCCTCGACCGCGCGCGCCACATGCTCCCGGGTGTTGTAGACGTGGGGACAGAGGCGCAGCCCACCCGTCCCCGCCCCGGCGATCCCGTATTCCTCGTAGAGGCGGCGCAGGGCGGTGCCGCGGTCGCCGGACGCCTCGATGATGCACACGCCGCCGGACAGCCCCGGCTCCATCGGCGTCACCAGTCTCATGCCGAGCTCGGCGAGGCCCTCCTTCAGCTGCGTCGCCAACTCGGCGATCCGCACCTCCGTCTCGGCCCCGCCGATGGCGGCATGGAGCTCCGCCGTAGTACCAACCGCCGCCAGACAGGCGTCGTCGCGCTGGCCGAGTGATTCGAATTTGCGGGCGCCCCTTACATCCGGGTCGGCGTCGTTGCCCCAGCCGGGGGCGACGATGTTGGGCCACACCTCCGGGATGCGGTCTTCCCTGACGTAGAGCAGGCCCGCCTCCTTCGGCCCCATGTACCACTTGTGCGCTGAGGCGGAGTAGGAGTCGCAGCCGAGCGCCTGGAGGTCGACGTCGAGCGCGCCCCAGCTCTGCGCGCCGTCGACGTGGACGTGAATGCCGCGGGGGCGCGCCGCCTCGACCAGCTCGCGAACGGGGAGCCGGATGCCGCTGACGTTCGAGACGTGGGTGAGCGACAGGACGCGGGTCCGGTCGGTAAGCGCGGCGACGAAGGGGTCGATGAGCTCCTGGGCGGAAGCCGGGTGGCGCGGCACCGGTACTCTCGTGACCGTGATACCGAAGCGTGCCGCCCGCACGTCCCACGCCACGTTATTGGTCGGGTGGTTCTGATCCCATAGAACCACCTCGTCGCCCGTGCGCAGGTCCACGCCGTTGTTGATCGTGTTGTTGGCCTCGCTGGTGTTGCGGACGATCGCGATCTCGTCGGGGGTGACGCCGAGCTGGGCGGCCACGTCGGCCCGGGACTGCTCGGTGAGGCCGCGGAACTTGGCGCGGTTGTTGAAGGAGCAGTCGCGGTCGATGTCGCGGGTCAGCTGCTCCACCCGCGCCGCCACCGACCGGGGCGAGGGGCAGAGGTTGGCCGCGTTCATGGGAACGCGCTCCTCGGTGAAGGAGAACTGGGCGCGCACCATCTCCCACCAGGCCTCGTCGCGGGGGGTGGGGGCGTCGGCGGGCAGCGCGGGGGCCACGGCCTCGCCGGGCGCGCCCTCGCGGGTGCCGGTCAGCGCGGCCGGCAGAACCACGGCTCCGGCGGCCATTTCGGTGAGGAAGGTGCGGCGGCTGGCTTGTCGCTTCATGGGACTGGCTCCGGGCAGTGGCCGACTGTCGCTTGTCTTGATCATACTGGCGGCGCAGCTTCGGTTGCCAGTGGCCGCCCCGTCCGGGGCCGCCGAGAACCACCGGGCCGTCAACAAGGAGAACCGCCTTGGCCGTCATCTCCCGCCGCATGAGCCAGCTGGGCACCGAGAACGCCTTCAAGCTGGGCGACGATATTCAGCGCTGCGTCGACATGGGCCTCGACGTGATCCGCTTCAACCTGGGTGCGCCCGACTTCCGCAGTGCGCCGCACCTGAACCGGGTTGCGATGGAGGCGCTCGATGCAGGGCGGTCCGGCTACTGCGATCCGGCGGGGATCCTGCCCTTCCGCGAGGCGATCGCCGCGCATGTGACGCGGACGCGCGGGATCGACGTGAACCCTTCGCGCGTCGTGGTCACGCCCGGGGCCAAGCCGCCGATCGGCTACACGATGCAGACGTATGTCGACGAGGGCGACGAGGTCATCTACCCTTCCCCCGGCTTCCCCATCTACGAGTCGTGGGTGCAGTTCGTGCGCGCGGTCCCGGTGCCGCTGCCGCTCTCCGACGACCGCGACTTCGCCTTCACGGCCGACGACCTGGCCGCACTGATCACCGAGCGGACCAAGGTCATCATCCTCTGCTCGCCGTCGAATCCGACCGGGGGGGTGCTGTCGCGCGACGAGCTCGAGGGGATCGCCGAGCTGATCCGGACGCAGTGCCGCCCGGACGTCCGCATCTACTCCGACGAGATCTACGAGCAGATCCTCTTCGACGGGCTCGAGCACGAGAGCATCGCGTCGCACCCGGGGATGGAGGAGCGGACGGTGATCGCGAGCGGCCACTCCAAGGGGTTCGCGATGACTG
Source organism: Longimicrobiales bacterium (assembly GCA_965211905.1). Classification (GTDB taxonomy): domain Bacteria; phylum Gemmatimonadota; class Gemmatimonadetes; order Longimicrobiales; family Gaopeijiaceae; genus Bin94. Next base: position 1,235,249 of record CBDBTX010000003.1, on the reverse strand, counting down.
GGTGGCGGCTCGGGTGGGCGGTGCTGCCTACCGACGAGGAGGCCGCGCTGTTCAAGCAGATCAACATCAACATCGTGTCGTGCGTGCCGCCGTTCCTGCAGGAGGCGGGGGTGGCGGCGTACGAGGACCCGGCCTCGGCGGTGGAGGTGCAGCGGATGGTCGCGGCGTTCGAGAGGCGGCGGGACTGGATCGTGCCGGCGCTGAACGGGATCCCCGGGGTGGGGTGCAGGACGCCGAAGGGCGCGTTCTATGTCTTCCCTGACGTATCGGGGATGTGCGACCGGCTGGGGGTGTATGAGGCGCATGCCGCGCTGGGGGCTGACGCGCGGCGCCGGACGACGCCGGCGGGGATGCTGCAGATGTTCCTGCTGTACCGGTATGGGGTGGCCACGATGGACCGGGCCTCGTTCGGGCGGATCGGGGCTGAGGGACAGGACTTCCTGCGCATGTCGATCGCGAACAGCATGGACGACATCCGGCGCGGGGTGGCGCGGATCGCGGACGCGGTCGGGGACGCCTCCGGGTTCGCCGGGTTCGTGAGTGGCGAGGCGGCGAGGGGCGGGGAGGGACTCTTCGCATGAGCATCAAGGTCTGCGTGGCGGGGGTGACGGGGTGGTCGGGGCGGGCGGTGGCCGAGGCGGTGATCGACTCCTCCGACTTCCAGCTGGTCTCGGCGGTGGCGCGGTCGACGGTCGGCCAGGACGTCGGACCGGCGATCGGCCGCGGCGGACCGGTCGGCGTATCGATCACGGCGGATCCGGCCGATGCGCTGGCGCCGGGGCCCGATGTATGGATCGACTACACGCATCCCGCGGCGGTCAAGGGGCATGCGCTGGCCGCCCTCAAGGCCGGGACGCGAGTCGTCATCGGCACCTCCGGCCTCGACGAGGACGACTACCGCGACATCACGGCGGCGGCCCTTGCCGCCCGCTCCGGGGTGATCGCCGCGGGCAACTTCTCCCTCACGGCGGCGCTGCTCAAGCACCTGGCCGGGATCGCCGCCCGCCACGTTCCGCACCGCGAGATCGTCGACTACTCGCACGCCGACAAGCCCGACGCCCCCAGCGGAACTGCGCTCGAACTGGCCGAATACCTGGCGACCGTTTCTCCCAACGAGATGGGGCTGCCGGTGGAGGAGACGCTCGGGGAGCCCGCGACGCGCGGCGCCTCGATCGGCGGCACCCAGGTGCATTCGCTGCGGCTGCCCAGCTACCTGATCGCTGTCGAGGCCCTCTTCGGCCTTCCCGACGAACGGTTGACCATCCGCCACGACGCTGGAAACAGCCCCCAGCCCTACGTGGCGGGCACACTCCTGGCCGCCAGGCGCGTCGGCGACGTCACGGGGCTGGTGCGGGGGATGGGCGAAGTGCTGTTCGGCCCCTAACCCCCGCCGATCGCGATCTCGAACATCTCCGGCCAGTGCTTGCCGGTGACATAGAACGTCCCGGATGCGGCGTCGTACGCGATGCCGTTGAAGACGGCGCCCGGATCCGAGGGCCGGCGGCTGGCCAGCGCGAGTCCCAGCGCGTCCAGCTCCCCCGTAATCTCGCCGGTCGCCTTGTCGATCCGCACGATGCGGTTCTCCATGTAGATGTTGGCCCAGATGTCGTCGCCCACGCACTCCAGTTCGTTGAGGTTGCGGGTCGAGAACCCGTCGCGCGTGACGCGGACCTCTCCGAGGAGGGCAAATGTTGTGGGGTCGCGCCGTTGCAGGGTGCCGGAGCCGTCGGACATGTACAGGGACCCGCCGTCGTAGCAGAGCCCCCAGCCTTCGCCGTCGTATTCGAGCGTGTCCACCGGCGCGAAGGTGTCGATGTCGTACAGGAACGCGAGCCCGGCCTTCCAGGTCAGCTGGATGATCCGGTCGCCGACCACGGCGACGCCCTCGCCGAAGTGCTCGTCCGAGAGAATGTGGCTGCGCCGGACCTCGCCGGTGGCGATATCGACCTGGCGAAGCTGGGACTCCCCGTATTGGCCGGTGCTTTCCAGAAACGCGCCGTCGTAAATGACCAGGCCCTGGGTGTAGGCCCCGGGGTCGTGCGGCAGGGTCCGCTGCACTTCGTAGCCGAGTTCGGGGACCGACGCCGACTCACAGCCCGGAATGGCCAGTGCCAGCATGGCACTCCACGCCACTGCGGCACGCCGCAGGGCCCACGTTCTGCCGCCGTCCGCCGTCGTCGATGTCGCCACCAACCGTGACCCGTCAGTCCCCTTCTCCAACATTGCAACCTTCATCCTCGCCTCATCTGCTTCCGGTGCCTCGCGCGACCGGCTAATGTAGTACGCTCACCCCACCCCAAGGAGGCAGGCGTGCCCGGGCTGCTACCCGACATCGACCCCGATGGACTTCTGGAGTACTCGGTCGTCTTCACGGACCGATCACTGAATCACATGTCGTCGCGCTTCCGCGAGCTGATGCGCGGCATTTCGGCGACCCTGAAGGATACCTACAACGCCGACGCCGTGGCGGTGGTTCCGGGGGGCGGCACCTATGCGATGGAGGCGGTCGCGCGCCAGTTCGGAACCGGGAAGCGGTGCCTGGTGCTGCGCAACGGCTGGTTCAGCTACCGCTGGACCCAGATCTTCGACGCGGGAAGCATCCCGGCCGAGTCGGTCGTGCTCAAGGCGCGCCCGGCCGACGACAGCCCCACGCCGGCCTTCGCGCCCGCACCCATCGGCGAGGTGGTCTCGACGATCGCCGACGTTGGCCCGGATGTCGTGTTCGCGGCGCATGTGGAGACCTCCGCCGGGATCCTGCTGCCCGACGACTACGTGCGGGCGGTCGCCGACGCCACGCACGCCGCGGGCGGGATCTTCGTGCTCGATGCCATCGCGTCGGGCGCGCTCTGGGTGGACATGGAGGAGTCGGGCGTCGACGTGCTGATCAGCGCGCCACAGAAGGGGTGGAGCGGATCGCCGTGCGCCGGGCTGGTCATGGTCGGGCCCGAGGGCCGCGCGCGCGCCGCAGCGTCCCGGAGCACCAGCTTCGCCGCCGACCTCCACATGTGGCTAAGGGTCATGGACGCGTATGTGGACGGCGGGCAGCTCTACCACGCCACCATGCCCACCGACTCGCTCAGGTTCTTCAGCGAGGTCATGCTCGAGACCCGCGCCTTCGGACTCGAGAACGCGAGGGCCCGCCAGTGGGAGCTGGGGAATCGCATCCGCTCGCTCCTCGCCGAGAACGGCTTCAAGAGCGTGGCGGCTCCCGGTTTTGAGGCTCCAGGAGTTGTGGTCAGCCATACGGACGACCCGTCCATACACAACGGCACCCGTTTCGCCGAGGCAGGCCTGCAGATTGCCGCCGGAGTGCCGCTGCGATGCGGCGAGCCCGACGGCTTCCACACCTTCCGGCTCGGGCTCTTCGGCCTCGACAAGCTGGGCAACATCGACCGGACCGTCGACACCTTCGCGGCGGCGCTGGAACAGGTTCTCGCGGCGGGTGCGCCGGCCGGCGCCGTGGGTGCGTAGCGGCCACGAGTGACATGAAGGCGACCGCCCGCTTCGACGTCACCGGCTGGGACGAAACACCCTACGGCGAGGAGGGCGACGGCCCCCACCTCTCCGAGGCGCTGGTCGTGAAGGAGTACCGCGGCGACCTGGAGGGGGAAGCGCGTGCGCGCATCCTGATGTGTCGCGCCAGCCGGGAGGGTCCGTTGCAGGACGCGGGCTACATCGCTTCGGAACGGGTCACGGGGCGGCTCGGGGACCGCGAGGGGACGTTCGTGCTGCAGCACTGGGGCATCGCGGCTTCAGGGGCGCCGCCGCGGACGGCCGGACACGTGGTCCCGGGATCCGCAACCGGCGACCTGGCCGGGCTTTCTGGCACCATGGAGATTGCGGTGGAGGCGGACGGCACTCACACACTGGCCCTGGACTATCACATCGAATAGGCGGCCGCTCACCCGGCGGACGCTTGCGCCAGGTCGCGCCGCAGGACCAGCTTTGCACAGGCTGCCGACGGATCAGCGCCCAATCAAGCAACCTTGAGAGCGATCATGCACGAGACACGCATCGCCGAGGCCACCAGGGCAAGGGTGCCCCGCACCGTATCGGGGACGCGCCGCAACGTTTCGGGGACGCCCCGCAACGCATGTGGCACCGGGCTCGCCGCTGTGCTTCTGCTCGCGGCGTGTTCCTTTGCGCCTCCGCCCGCAGTGCCCGAAGCGGCCGCCGAGCTGCCGGAAGCCTTCGAGGAGCGCGGCGCAGCCGGCACATACGAAGCACGCGACTGGTGGACGGCGTTCGAGGATCCGGTCCTCAACACCGTGATCGATTCGGTCCTGGCCGCCAACTTCGATCTGGCCGAAGCGGTGGCCCGGGTGCAGCAGGCCCGGGCCCAGGCCGGGATCGCCCGCGCCGCGCTCTTCCCCAGCGTGGGAGCCAGCGCCTCGGCAACCGACAGCGACAGTCCCAGCAACGCCGGATTCGGCCAACAGTTCCGCGAGTTGGCGGGCAGCGACGACAGCCCTCTGCCGGGCGGCTTCCAGTTCCCCGACCGGTTGGGGGTCACCACCTACTCGCTCGGCACCGACTTCGCGTACGAACTCGACTTCTGGGGCCGGGCCCGCAACGACGCCAGGGCGGCGGGCATGGACTATCTGGCCTCCGAATCGGACTACGACGCGGCCCGCATCGGGGTGCTCGCCACGACGATCACGACCTATTTCGAGATCGTCGACCTGCGCCGCCGCACCACACTCGCCCGCGAGTCCGTCAACGTTCTGCTCGAGCGCGAGGAGCTGGCGGAGACCCGGTACAATCGCGGCCTCGTCACCTCTTTCGAGCTCTACCAGGTGCGGCAGGAGCTGCGCAACACCCAGGCCGGGCTGCCCCAGCTCGAGAGCGCGCTCGTCAACGCCGAGGGGCGCCTCGCGGTCCTGCTCGGGGGCTTCCGCGGCAAGCTGGACGCGATCCTGCCGGACTCGCTGGCCCCCATGACGGCGAGCGATCCAGTTGCCGCGGGGGTGCCCGCCGACCTGCTGCTGCAGCGGCCCGACGTTCGTGCGGCCTGGTTGCGTCTGGAGGCCACCCGCTACGCCATCGGGGCCCGCCGGGCCGAGTTGCTCCCCTCCCTGTCGTTCTCAGGCACGATCGGCGTTCAGGCGTCCGAGGTCGACGGCCTGTTCAGCGTGGACCAGTGGTTCCGCAACCTGCTCGGCAACCTGACCGCACCGATCTTCCAGGGAGGCCGGATCAGGAACAACATCGCTATCGCGCAGGGCCGCTTCAATCAGGCGGCGGCCGCCTACGGGAGGACCGTGGTGACAGCCGTGCACGAGGTCGAGGCCGCACTCGCGGCCCTGGACAACGAAGGGCAGCGCCATGAGTTCCTCAGCTCCCAGCGGGAGGAAGCCCTTGCTTCGGTGGCGTTGCAGTCGCAGCGGTACGATTCCGGCGTGGGGGGCTACACCGACTATCTCGACGCGCTGCGCTCGCTGCTGAACGTCGAATCGACGCTCGCGGGAGCGCGGAGGGATCTCGCCCTGGCCCGCCTGGCCGTCCACCGCGCGCTCGGAGGTGAATGGACCGCACCGCCGGAGGTCCTCGAGGGACCGCGCATGACGCCCGCGAACGGGTCGGACGATACGAATGGAAACCCGCATGGAGGGAACGGATAGATGAATCGCTTTCGCAGATTGCTGCTCCCCGGAGGGATCCTCATGGGTGCGGTCGTGGTCGCCGCGATCATGATCCGCCTCCGACCCGAACCGCCGCTGCGGGAACCGCCCTCACGGCTTCCCTTCGTAACCACCGCCCCGGCCCAGGCGCTGCAAGGCTCGATCCCCGTGTTCGGCGCCGGAACCGTCCGCCCGCGCGCCGAGATCGATGTCGCGGCGCAGATCAACGGCAAGGTCGCATGGGTGGACCCGGCCTTCCAGAGCGGCGGCCGGGTTGACGCCGGACAGGTTCTCTTCCGAATCGACGACGCCGATTACCTCAACCGCGTGCAGCAGGCGAGTGCCAACGTGGCCGCACAGCAGGTGGCCCTCCTGCAGGCCGAGGAGGAGGCGCGGATTGCGCGCTCCGAGTACGAGGGCTTCCAGCGCCGGCGGTCGGACGGCGCCGGGTCGGGAGAGGCAAGTCCGCTCACCTTGAGAGAGCCCCAGCTGGCGGCCGCCCGGGCCGCCCTGGCGCGGGACAGCGCCGCGCTGGCCGACGCCGAACTGGCCCTGTCGCGCACCGAGGTCAAGGCGCCGTTCAGCGGCATCGTGCGCGTCGAATCGGTCGACCCGGGCCAGTTCGTGGGTCCGGGACAGGGCGTCGGGCGCCTGTACGCCGACGACGCCGTCGAGGTCGTAGTGCCGCTTTCGGACGCCGACGCCGCCCTGATCGCCGGGCTCTGGGACCTTGTTGCGGGAGACGGCAATCGCAGCGTGCGGGCCACGGTGTCCGCCGGCTATGGCGATGGCGTATACACATGGGCGGGCTACGTGGACCGCGCCGAAGCCGCGCTGGACGAACAGACCCGCACGATCGACGTGGTCGTGCGCATCCCCGATCCGATGGCCGGAGGGACTCGCGAGGGCGGCGGTTCCGGCGCCGACGAAATGATGGACGCCCCTCCACTTCTGGTCGGCCAGTTCGTGGAAGTGCAGATCGACGGCGTGGCGCCGGAGACGTACTACGCGATCCCGCGTGCGGGACTCCGGACCGGCAACGAAGTGTGGGCCCTGCGGGGCGGCAACATGGTGACAATCGTGCCGGTGCGTGTTCTGCAAAGGGCCGACGACCGGGTGTACGTCACCGGTGGTCTGGAGGATCAGCAGCAGGTCGTGGTGACCGGCATCCAGATCGCCACCGAAGGGATGGCGGTGCGAACCGGGGCGGAATGACGGGGCGCGCCTGCACGCACGAGGAAATCTCCGGGTGAACAGGGAGGGCGGCCTCCGGCCGCGGGAGAAACGCGGACCGATCGCCTACATGGCGCGAAACGGCGTCGCGGCCAACCTCCTCATGTTCTTCATCCTCATCGCGGGTTTCTTCGCGCTCACGACCCTCGTGCAGGAGGTCTTTCCCGAGATCTCGTTGGACCGCGTCCATATCTCGGTCCCCTACCCCGGCGCCACTCCGGACGAGATCGAGGAATCGATCATCCTCAAGATCGAGGAACAGATTGAGGGCGTCGAAAGCCTGAAGCAGATCAGGTCCACTGCATCGGAGGGCGGCGGGTCGGTCGTTGCCGAAATCGAGCGGGGCGCGGATCTGAGTCGCTTCCTCGACGACATCAAGGCCCAGATCGACAGGATTCAGACCTTCCCCGCAGGTGCCGAACGCCCCGAAGTCACGGAGGTGACCAACCGGCAGAGCGTCATCCGCCTCGTGCTCTTCGGGGACGTTGCCGAGCGCACCCTCAAGGAACTCGCCTACCGCACGGAAGACGCGCTCTCGGCGCTGGAAGAAGTCTCCTACGTCGAGACCACCGGCGTGCGCGAGTACGAAATCTCGATCGAAGTGCCGCTTCAGCGCCTGCGGGCCCTGGGCCTCACCCTCCGGGACATCTCGAGCGCCGTGCGCGGCGGTTCGCTGGATCTCTCGGCGGGCAGCATCGACACCCGTGAGGAGGAAGTGCGCATCCGCACCACGGGTCAGAACTACACACAGCAGGAGTTCGAGGAGATCATCGTCGTCAGCCGCGCCGATGGCACCGTCGTGCGCCTGGGCGATATCGCCGACGTGCAGGACGGCTTCCGCGAGGTCGACCTGATCGGCCGGTACAGGGGACAGCCCGCCGCCTATGTCGAGGTCTTCAGGACCGCCGACGAAAAGGCGCTGGAGATCGTCGACGCCGTGGAGCACCACCTTGAGGACGAGGTGATTCCGTCGCTCCCGGCGGGGGTCGGGCTCGAGATCTGGAACAACGACGCCGACATTCTGCAGGACCGCCTCGGACTGCTCGTAAAGAACGGGCTGCTGGGGCTCGTCCTCGTGCTGCTCGCGCTGGCGCTCTTCCTGGAGATCAGGCTGGCCTTCTGGGTGGCGGTGGGAATCGCCGTCTCGTTCGTGGGCACCTTTGGCGTCATGGCCGCGCTGGGCGTGTCCATCAACCTGATGTCACTCTTCGCCTTCATCCTCGCGGTGGGCATCGTGGTGGACGACGCGGTCATTGTCGGCGAGAACATCTACGCGGAGCGGGAGCGAGGCAACAGGGGGGTCGTTGCGTCGATCCGCGGCACCCGCAGGATCACCGGACCCGTGATCTTCGCGGTGCTTACCACGGTGGTCGCCTTCTGTCCGCTCTTCTTCATCCCCAGCTCCATCGGAGGCATCGTCGGCCAGATCCCGATCATCGTCATCTCGGTGCTCGTCTTCTCGCTGATCGAGTCCCTTCTCGTACTGCCGAACCACCTCTCCCACCTGCCGCCCCCCCGGGGTGGTTCTTCCGGACGCAAGCCGCACGCCGTCAACCGGATTCAGTCGCGGGTGGAAGCGGGGCTGAAGTGGGTCATCGAAGGACCGCTGGACCGCAGCCTCCAGGTCGCCACCGGACGCCCCGGAACCGTGATCGCCGTCGGCGTGGCCATGATCATCGTCTCGGTTGCGATGATTCCGGCGGGGATCATCAGGGTCGACTTCATGCCGGCGGTGGAGGCGGACCTCGTGACCGCCAGCCTGGAAATGCCGGAGGGCACGCCGGTTCAGCGGACGTCCGAGGTAGCCGGCCGGCTGGAATCGGTGGGATACGCCACGATCGAGCGGCTGGCTGCCGAGAGCGACGAGGGCGTCGAAGATCTCGTGACCGGCGTCAACGTCACGATCGGCCTGCCGGCCAGACAGAGCGGGCCAGGGGGCGATGCCGCCAGCGCGACTCGTCCACGGGCCAATATCGCGGCGGTCGAGTTCAAGCTCGTGAGCCCCGACGAACGCGACATATCGGCCACGGAGGTGCAACAGGCGTGGCGCGAATCCGTCGGCCCCCTTCCGGAAGCCAAGTCGCTGACGATCTCGGCCGAGCTGATCAGTTTCGGCGCTCCGGTGCACGTCGAACTCTCCCACCCCGATCCCGACCGCCTCGGCGCGATCGGCGACACCCTGGTGGCCAGGCTCCGCGAGTTCGCCGGGGTCTTCGACGTACAGGCGGATCAGGAACAGGGCCTGCGGGAGATCCAGTTGGACGTGCTGCCGGAGGCCCGCACGCTGGGGCTCACCCTCGACAACCTGGCCAGGCAGGTCCGCTCCGCCTTCTTCGGCGACGAAGCCCTGCGGGTGCAGCGCGGAAGAGAGGAAATGAGCGTCTACGTGCGGCTGCCCGAAGACGAGCGCAACGCCATCGCCGACGTGGAAGGCTACCTCGTGCGCACTCCGGGCGGTGGCGAGGTGCCGCTGGGCCGGGTCGCATCGGTCCGTTTCGGCAATTCGCCCACCACGATCCAGCGCAAGGACGGCTACCGGATCCTCACCGTCACCGCCGACGTGAACACTTCCGTCGTCACCGGCGACGAAGTCACCAGCCTGCTGGAACGCTCGATCCTGCCCGAACTGGCCGCCGGCAACCCCGGTCTCACCTACGCATTCGGCGGCGAGCAGCAGGAGCAGGTCGAGTCGTTTGGCGCCCTCGGCGGCGGCTTCGCCCTCGCGCTCCTGGCGATCTACGCGCTGCTGGCGATTCCCTTCGGCTCCTACACCAAGCCGCTGATCATCATGGCGGCCATTCCCTTCGGCATCATCGGCGCCGTCCTGGGCCACGTGATCCTCGACCTCCAGATGGCGATCATGTCCCTGTTCGGGATCATCGGCCTGAGCGGCGTGGTGGTGAACGACTCGCTGGTGATGATCGACTTCATGAACGAGCGCCTGCGCCAGGGCATGCCCGGCCGCGAGGCGATCATCGCGGGTGCCAAGGCCCGCTTCCGCCCGATCCTCCTCACGTCGATCACGACGTTCCTGGGTGTAGCGCCGCTGGTCTTCGAGACGAGCCTGCAGGCCCAGTTCCTGATCCCGATGGCGGCGTCGCTGGGGTTCGGGATCCTCTTCGCGACCGTGGTGCTGATGATGATCGTGCCCGCGCTGGCGATGGTGCAGCATCGGATCGTGGGCGGACGAGTTCAGGTCACAATGTAAGCTTTACATTACATATTGTAAAGACAGAATTACATTTTTGATCGATCCCGCGGGTCGGGTCCTAGCTCGGTGGGGAGGTCCTGCCGGTCCCCCCAGTCGCGCCAGCTGCCGTCGTACAGATGGACGTCCAGTCCGCTCATGCGCGCCGCCATGTACGACACGCTGGCCCGCATGCCGATCATGCAGTAGGCGACGTGGGTCCTGCCTTCGCCGGCGCCGTGGCGCTCCAGGATCCGGGCGATCTCGGCGCGCGTCCGGAATCGGGTGTTGTTGGCGGGATCCATCAGCTCTTCCCAGTAGAGCTGGGCCGCGCCGGGGATGTGTCCGGGCCTCCCGCCGTTGCCGAGCCCCCCGTCGGCGCCCGTGTACTCGTCGTCCGGGCGGGCATCGAGGAGCACTACCGAGGGGTCGTCCAACCGCTCGTGGATCCAGTCGGCGGAAACGCGGAAGTCCACCGGTGCGACGGGCTCGACGTCTCCCGGCTCCACCGGCGATGCCGGGCCGCTCTCGACGGGGCCGCCGGCCGCCTTCCAGTCCGCGATCCCACCGTTCAGCAGGAAGGCGCGGTCGCCCAGGCCGAGGTACTCGAATGTGACCCAGGTCCGGGCGGTGGCGGTCATGCTCGTGCCGTAGATCACCACCTTCGAGTCGCGCCGGATGCCCGCCGCGCGCAGGGCGTCGACGATCTCATCCACCTCCGGGAACTCCACGATCCAACCCTCCTCGCCTTCCCAGGTGATTTCCTGGAAGCGCAGGGGGCGCGCTCCGGCGATATGCTCCTCGGCGAATTCGCCCGGCCGGCGTTCGGCTTCGACGACCACCACGTCCTCGTCGCCGATGTGGCCGAGCAGCCAGTCGACCTCGACCAGCGGATCGACCGGCGTGGTCTGCAGGCGCGGTTCCTGGGGGACAGGCGGGGAGGGCGCGAGCGCATGGGCGGGTGCCGCGGAGATGGCCAGAGCACACACGGCGGGGGCGAGGAGGGGTGTGTTCTTCATTCGGTGTTGATCCGGGGTCTAGAAGCGGGATGTGACGGTGATCCGAAAGCTGCGGGAAGCCCCCGGATTCCGTTCCTGGACATCCACGTATTCGGCCTGCAGCAGGTTGGCGACCTTGGCCTGGATGTCCATATCCCTGAGGGTGGCATTCATCCGCAGGTCGACCACGGTGATGTCGCCCCTCTCGTCGAGTGGAAAGGCCAGGACCTGGTCGGCCCGGCTGCGGTAGCGCACGTCGAGCGCGACGCGATCCGTCCAGCCCGAGAGCGTGGTGGTGAGATTGTGGGTCGACCTGTAGACCAGGGGCCGCTCGGTGTGGTGGTCCCTGGAGTCAAGGAGGAGATAGGTGGTCCGCAGGTTGAGCTTCCGGGGTATGAGGCCGAACTGCGCTCCGAGATCGAGGCCGCGGACCCGTGCCTTGGATACGTTCCGGAACTGGAAGGTCAGGATCTGGCGCGGGGCGGCGGACACCTCGATGAGTCCCTCGTATTCGCTCCAGAAGAACCCGGCGTCGAACCACAGCCGGTCGCTGGGGGCAATGGTCGCGCCCACTTCGGCTGCCCACGCCGACTCGCCGCGAAGTTCGAGATTTGGGACGACACGGAACCCGAAGACCGTTGTCGAGCTGTATTGCTCTGCCACGCTGGGTGCGCGGTATCCGCGGCTGAGCGACGTTCTCAGGCTCACGCGATCGGAGGGCGTGAAGACGAGGCCGACCTTGGGATTGATGGACAGGTCGTCCTCCACGACGGAGGCCCGGTGCATTTCGACCCGGATTCCCGTGGCTCCACGCACCCGCCCGGACAACTCGATGTCGTCCTGGATGTAGACGGCCAGATCGGTGACGTTGGGCGTCGGTTCAAGGAAGTTCGAGGAGATCCTGGTGTAGGCGGCCTCGGCACCCGTGGTGACGGAGTGGCGCCCATCCGTGAATCGCGAGACCTGGAGGTCCGCGCCGTAACGGGTGGAGCGGTGGAAGTCGCGGTTGTCGTGGAAGTGGTTCTGCGAGCGGACGTGATGCACCTGAGGACGGAACTGCACCTTGAGCAGCGGGGTCACGATCGGATTGGCCGTCACGCCCATGACGAGGTCTGTGGTGCGTACCCAGTCGCCCAGTTGAGCAGGTTCCACCTCCAGTGGGCGCTCCGGGGACCGCCAGGTGAAGAACTCCTCTGCGTCCTGCCGCTTCCAGCTCACGAAGAACTCCAACGGGCTGAGCGACTCCGCGCCGAAAACCGTCTTGGCTCTCATGCGCCAGCGTTGCAGATCGCCATTCTGCCTGAAGCCGTCCGAGCCCTCCCGTCCGATCATGACTGTTGCATCCGCGCTGCCGATCCGGCGCGCGTGCTGGACCTGCAGCCCCTGCATGTTGAGCCGCTCTTCGGTGAAGCTCATCTCGCCGGGCGTGTCGTACACGCCGTAGTAGCCACGCACGACCGATCTCGGACCGTCGATCGGGGGGCGGGTGATTACGTTGACCACGCCGCCCATCGCATTGGTTCCGAAGAGCGTGGAATGGGGCCCCTTGACGATCTCGATGCGCTCCACGTCGAGGATCGGAAGCATGCCGAAGTCGATAGCCGAGCCCACTCCGCCGAGCACCCGGTGACCATCGAGCAGCATCAGCACGCGGCTTCCCACTCCGCGCGCGATTCCGCTCGCCCCGCGGATGTCCATCTGGCCCGCATTGAAGGTCACGCCCTGGGCGTAGGGAAGCGCCTCGTTGAGGCTGGTGACATCCCTGCGCTGCAACTCGGCCCCGCTCATGACCGCGACGCTCACAGGTGCTTCGCCCGGCTGCGCGTTGCCACGGTTGGCCGTCACGGTCACGCCCGGCACCTCGAACAGCGTCCTCTCCAGCGCCAGGGTGACCGGGGCGCTGCGCGCGGCAAGCGGATCAACCGGGTGCTCAAGCGTCCTGAACCCGGCGGCCACTACGACCAGCTGGACGTGGTCACCGACTTCCGGCAACTCGAGCTCGAAGGCACCATCGGCCCCCGTATGGGCGCGCAACTGAGTGGACCGCACGAGCACCTGTGCTTGCGGGATCCCCTCCCCCGACTCGGCATCCACGACCCGCCCCCGAATCGCACTCGTCTCCTGCCCGGCCGAGGACAACGGAACCAGAACTGCAATCTGCAGCAGCACGACTGCCAGGAGGCTTACCCACACCGGCGTACCCCGGGAGTCCTCCCGGCGCACGGTCCGCCGCAAGACCCTCCCGCCCACCGCTACTGCCGCTGCCAGACGGTGGTCGACACGTTGATGGCCGGCTCGGTCACCTCCACGGTCAGCACGTTGCCGACGAACGTATAGGTTCCTCTTGCCTGGACCAGGTTCCCCATCTGCTCCCAGGTTCCATCGGTCCATACGGTGAAGGTGCCGGTATCGACGATGTTGGTCGTGCCGCCCAAGCCATCCGGGATCGTGACGTCCATCGTCATCGTGCCCGACGCCTGGTCTCCTGTCGGCGCCGACTGCTGGAGCGAAAAGGTCCCGCTGACGTCCGGAGGCATCATCACCTGGCCGCCGGTCACCAGCGCATTGATGGAAACGAGGGAATAGGTACCGGTCAGGTCGGGCGGGGCATTGTCGGGTTCGACCGGATCCTCGCCTCCGCAGGCCGTGGCCAGCACCGCGCACGCCAGGAGAGGAAAGAGGCGACCGGCTACACTGCTGCACCTCGAACGAGTCACGGATCTCCTCCAGCGTCGGGTCAAAGATCGCGCGCAGGGTCGCGGGATCCCGGAGCGCCCTTCTTGGACAACCGGCAACCTGGGTGACAACGTAAGGTGGCGGCGTGCCCGCCACCAGACGCCGCAGCACCCGCCAAACGGACACCAGCGGGCGCGCATCCGGAAGAAAGGACGCTTTCGATGGCCCACAATCTGCCGCCGCTGATCGACGGAGGCAATCCGGGGGAGGCCGCCGATCTTTTTCGACGGCTGGACGAACTCGGCATCGCGCACAAGACCATGGATCACACCCCGGTCTTTACTGTCGAAGAGGCCCGGCGACTCCGGGGCCGCATCGATGGTGCCCACTCCAAGAACCTCTTCGTACGCGACAAGAAGGAGAGCCACTGGCTGGTGTCCTGCCTCAGCGAACGTCGGGTGGACCTGAAATGGCTCGCCGGGGCCCTCGGGACCAGGCGCCTCACCTTCTGCAGTGAACGCCGCCTGACGGGCTACCTGGGTATCCGGCGCGGCGCCGTATCCCCGTTCGCGGTCCTCAACGATGTGGGCGGAGTGGTGCGCGTGGCGCTCGACGAGGAGCTGGTCGAATCGGAACCCCTCAACTTCCATCCCCTCGACAACTCCAGGACCACCACGATCTCAAGGGCCGGACTGTTGCGCTTCCTTGAAGCGGAGGGTCACGCGCCCCGGATCATCCGGTTTCCCTGAGCGGGCCGCGCGTCTCCCGGGTCGGCCGCGGGTCGCTAGCGAAACGCCGGGATGACGTCCTGAACGAGCATGTCCATCGTCAGGCGCTCGTAGTGCTCGTTGCCCCCGTCCTGGCTGACGCGATACCAGTCGTTGGTGGCCACGACCACGAGCTCCAGCTCCGGGACGACGACCACGTACTGGCCCCCGTATCCCCACGCGAAGTAGAGCGGCTCGCTCGTCCCCGGAACCACCCACCAGAGCGAACCGTAGGAGATCCCGGCGAGCGCGCCCGAATGCATGCGCCAGTCGAACCGCTCCTCGGTCGAGAACTCGATCCAGTCGGCGGGAATGATCTGACGTCCGCCGCTCGAGCCGCGCTGTAGGAACAGCTGCCCGAAGCGGGCGAGGTCGCGCGGCCGCAGATCGAGGCCGGCTCCGCCGTTGTAGTAGCCCCCGCCCAACGGTTCCCAGCGGCTTATGGAAATCCCCATCGGTTCGAAGAGCGCGAACCTGGCCAGCGTGGGGAGTTGCATGACCGTGGCCTGCTCCAGCACGACGCCGAGCAGGTGAACCGCCGCCGAGTTGTAGGTGAACTCGGCCCCGGGCGGCGAGGTGAACGGCCTCCGAAGAAGGAATCCCAGGTGGTCGCCGGAACGGATCCACTCGTTGTAGGAGCCGAATCCGCCCGACTCATCCCACTCCAGGCCGCTGGTCATCGTCAGCAGTTGCCGGATGGTGATGGCCCCCTTGTCAGGCTCGAGGTCCGGAACGACCGGGCCAAGGTAGTCCGATATCGGGTCGTCGAGGCTGCGAATGTCTCCACGGGCCAGGGCGATCCCCGTCAGCGCCGACACCACGCTCTTTGTCACGGAGCGCACGTCGTGCAGGTCGTCGGGGCCGCCGGCGCCGAAGTACTCCTCGACGACCAGCCGCCCGTCCTTGACGACAAGCAGGCTGCGCATGCGGTGGTTCCTGCCGGCCCTCTCGACCCCCCGGGCCACCATTTCGGGCGAGCCGCCCACCTCGGCGACGGTGGCCGTGGTCCAGGGCAGCGCGAGGTCGATGTCGACGGGCCCGTCGGCCCCCGGGCCGACCGCGGCTTCGGTGCAGGCTCCAAGTGCAAGCGCCAGGGCCGGCGCCGCCAGGGACCGGGACATGCGACGCGGCTTCACGCAACCCGCCGAAAGGGCACGAAGTGCAGGCTCCGTCACGAAGTTATCTTTCTCATCCACATATGAAATCTGAAGCCTGAACCGTAACGAGCGCCAGTCGGGCGGGCGCAGCCGCCCCGGTTGACTGCCGGCGACCGCCGGGCGAAAACCGCGTGCGGCCCATATGTTGGACACCACGATGTCCCGCGCCGTTGCCCGGCAGTCCCGGAAGCGGATTGACGGGCTCCTTTCCCTGCAGCCAGGAGTGATGAATGCTCATCGAACGTGTTTCTTTCAGTCTCGCCGCCCTCGCCGTTTCGGCCTCCTGGAGCTGTGTTTCATCGCAGGTGGCCAATCCCGAAGAGCAGATCGCCCAGGCCCTGGCCGCGGCACCGGAGGACAAGGCCGACGGCGCACGGGTACTCGGATATGCGACCGACGGCAGCGTGGTGGAGCTGAGATCGGGTTCCAACGACTTCATCTGTCTGGCCTCGAATCCGGCGAACGAGCGGTTTTCGAGTTCGTGCTATCACGCATCGCTCGAACCCTACTTTGCCAGGGGCCGCGAACTGAGCGCCGAAGGTGCTTCGCGCGCCGACCGCTACCGCATCCGCTTCGAGGAGATGGAGGCGGGCAGTCTCGCGAACCCCGTCATGTCGGCGACGCAATATGTGCTGGACGGGACGTGGGACTCCGACACGCGGACCGCAACCGGAATGGTCCGCTGGGTCATCTATGTGCCGGGAGCCACTGCGGAATCGACAGGCCTTTCGGTCCTGCCCCAGGAGGGCGGGCCCTGGATCATGGACCCGGGCACGCCTGGCGCCCACATCATGATCGTGCCGCCAACGGGCGGATAGGCCCATGGCGCCAGCGGCGCCGACAGGCGAAGGGACGCACTCGAGGGCCAGAGAATGCTAGGAAACATCTCGGCGTTCGCCTTTTCGGCGGGCACGTACGCGCTCCACCTGCTCTTCGTCGTCTACGTGCTTCTGCGTCCCCGGTCCAGGCAGAACTCGTCGATGGCCTGGATCCTCTTCATCGTCGCCGTGCCCTTTGTGGGGATCGTTCTGTACCTGGTGGTCGGAGAGGTGCGTCCGGGAAGCAGCCGGAAGCGCCGGCACAGGACGATCCTGGCGAATATCCGGAAGGTGCTCAGCGAGACCTGGAGCGACCCGAAGGACGCGGCGGTGGTCCCTCGGGGCACCGAGTCGATCGCACGGCTCGCTCGGCTCGGGAGCGACACGCCGCCCCGCCACGGGAACAGGCTGACCCTGCTCGCGGGTGCCCAGGAATTCATCACCTCACTGGTCAGGGATATCGACCGCGCCGAGGACCACGCCCACCTGCTCTTCTACGTCTACCTGGAGGACGGCGCCGGACGCGCAATCGCGGATGCGCTGGTCCGCGCCGAGAAGAGGGGAGTGGAGTGCCGCCTTCTGGTCGACAACGTCGGATCGAGCGACTTCCTGAAGTCTGAACTGTGCCGGGAGTTGAGACAGGGCGGTGTCGAAGTGGTGGCGGCGCTGCCGACGCGCATCGCCCAGATCGCGTCGATCCGCTTCGACATGCGCAACCACCGCAAGATCGCGGTACTCGACGGGAAGGTCGGCTACACCGGCAGCCACAACATCGCGGAAGAGGCGTTTCATCCCAAGCCGCGCTTCGCCCCCTGGGTCGACGCCACCCTCAGGATCGAGGGGCCGACCGTCCGCGACCTGCAGGTGCTGTTCGTCGAGGACTGGTACATGGACAGCGCACAGAACCTGGATCATCTCATCGCACTGACGCCCGACGAACTCGACGGTGGGCGAACCGTGCAGGTCGTGGGCACCGGCGTGAATTCTCAGAACGAGGCACTGGTCCGGGTGATCCAGTCGGCGATTCACATGGCGCGCGAGGAACTCATCCTCACGACCCCCTATTTCGTGCCGGACGAGGGGACGCTCGCGGCGCTTACGACCGCCGCCGTGCGCGGTGTGCACACCATCGTGGTCGTGCCCGAGCGCAATGATTCCCCCATCGTCGCGCTCGCCAGCCGCAGCTTCTACCAGCCGCTCCTCGAGGTGGGCGCCGAGATCCACGAGTTCACGAAGGGGCTCCTGCATGCCAAGACCATTACGGTGGACCGCGAATTTGCGATGGTCAGCACGGCCAACCTCGACCGGCGCAGCTTCGAGATCAACTTCGAGCTGAGCACGCTGGTCTACGACAGCGACTTCGCCTCCGAGCTGCGTCTGTTGCAAAAGCGGTATCTGGAGGACTGCCGCAAGGTGGACGCGCGACAATGGGCCGCCCGCCGCTGGCACAGGCGGCTGGTGGAGAACGTGGCCGGTCTCTTCAGCCCGCTGCTGTGAGCCGCCGAAGCGGTGAGATCCCGTCGCAGGTGGCGGCGGAGTGGGCGCAATCCCGCCCCCACCACCCCCCCGCCCCGGCTACCTCCCTGATCCTGGGCGACCCCTCCCCCCACCTCGCCCGCGCCCTGCACGATTGTGGTCACATCGTCACCCGCTGGAGCCGCCACTTCACGCGGGAACGCCGTTGTCCGCCACTTTCGCCCCAAAATGGCCGACAAATCTGCTCGCCCTGGCCCCCTCCCGGCCCTTTCGGCGAAGTCTGGGTGCGCATGCCCCGGTCCTCGCTGGAAGCGGCCATGCTCCTCCACGCCGCCGCGGCCCGGATCGAACACGGCGCGCAGCTGTACCTCTTCGGCGCCGGCAACGAGGGCATCCGCTCGGCCGGCCGGCACTTTCCGGCGGGCACCGCGCCACCCTCCCCCGTCCTCATCAAGCGTCACTGCCGCGTCCTCGCGTCGACGCGAACCGCCGCTCCGCCACGCGAGGACGGCCTCGACAGCTGGGAGATACGGACCTCCATCGACTGGGGTGCGGGCGAGCGCGAGTGGACCTTCTACCCCGGCATGTTCGCAAGCGGCCGCGTCGACCCGGCCACCGCATTGCTCATCGAGCACCTTCCGCCCGTTGCCGGGGCCGCCCGCGTCCTGGACTTTGGTGCGGGCACCGGAGTAATCGCGGCGGCGATGCTCGCCGGCAGCCCCGGCGCGCGCGTCGTGCTCCTGGAGAGCGACGCCATCGCACTCGTCGCCGCCGCGCGCAACGTGCCGGAAGGCACTCTCGTTCTGGGGAGCGGCCTCGGCCACGTGCAGGGCCGCTTCGACCTCATCGTGTCCAATCCGCCGATCCATGCGGGCCGCGCGCAGAGCCTGGAAACCGTATCGGCACTGATCGGCGACGCTCCGGAAATGCTATTCCCCGGGGGGGTAATGATGTTGGTGGCCCAGCGGCGCCTCCCGATTCCGGCGCTGCTCGTGCGATCGTTCCGCAAGGTGCGAACGGTCGCCGACCGGGGGCCTTTCCGGGTCTGGGCGGCGGAGCGACCGGGACGCTAACGGACATCGTGGACGATCCGGCCGTCCACCACCGTGACCACCGCCACAACATCGCGCATCCGCTCCTCGCTGACCGTCATGTAGTCGCCCGAGAGCACCACCAGGTCCGCCTCCATCCCGGGCGCGAGCGTGCCGCGCACCGACTCGGCGAAGACCTGGTACGCATACCCCGACGTCATGAGGCGCAACGCCTCTTCCCGCGTGACCGCATGCTCCCCGCCCATCGTGCCCGCCGAGAGGGTGCCGCGGGTGGCGAAGTGGTAGAGCACGTGCCAGGGGTTGTAGGGGATGACGGGCGAGTCCGTCCCGAGCGAGACCGGAACCCCCTCGGCGACATAGAGGCCGACGGGGGTGGTCAGCGCCGCGCGCGCCGCGCCCCAGTAGTCGACCAGGCTGGGGGCCGCGACGTAGAGGTGGTGCTGGGCGGTGACCGTGAGGCCGAGGCGGCGCACGCGCTCGAACTGGTCCGGCGCGGGGATGAACCCGTGTTCGATCGTCCACCGCCGTTGACCGATGGGCCGCCGGGCGTCGGCCTCCTCGTAGGCGTCGAGCACCAGGTCGATCGCCGCATCCCCCACCGCGTGAGTGGCGACGCGCCAGCCGAGGTCGTTCAGCTCGCGGACCACCCCGTGAAAGACATCGGTGGGCATCGTCTGGAGGCCGAAAAAGGTGCCCCCCCTGCCCCAGGGCTCTTCGTAGGGCTCACGCATCCACCCTCCTTCAAACCCTCCGTCCACCCCCAGCTTCACCCCGCCCACCGTGAGGAGTCCGGTGCCGAAATCGGGCCCGACCCCCCACGACTCCACCGTGGCGCGCACATCCTCGGGCGCCGTGCCGCGCACACGGAAGAGGAATTCGATCCGCAACGGCAGGCGCCCTTCATCGGCCAGGCGGCGGAATAGCTCGAACTGTTGCGGCGAGCCGCCCGGAATCCGCAACGACGTGACGCCCAGTTCGCTCATGGTCGCGAGTTGCTCCAGCAGCCGCGCGGCCGGCTCGCCCTCCAACTCCGCCGCCGGCAGCCGAACCGGATCCTTCGCCCGGTCCACAAGCTCGCCGTTCAAGCGGCCGTCATCGTAACGGCCGATCCGGCCTCCGGGGGGAGAAACCGCGTCCTCGGCGATCCCGAACCGCTCCAGAGCGGCCGAATTGAGGATGAACTCGTGGCCGCCGCGGACCACGACCACCGGGTGATGAGGCGCGGCCCGGTCCAGGTCATCCCGCAACGGCAGCCGCTGTTCGGCCAACTGGCCCTCGTGCCAGTTGCTGTTCGTGACGACGAGCCCGCCGGGTTCAGTGGCGGCGGCGCGGGCGGAGATCGCGCCAAGCACCGCGGCCATGGTGCGCGCACCCGACAGGTCGACGCCTGGACCGCCCCCCAGCGCATGAAAGTGGTTGTCCGTGAGCCCGGGCACGACGGCACGCCCACCCAGGTCGACCACCACGGTCTCCGGGCCGCGATGTCGCAGGATCTCGTCGTCCGTCCCGGCAGCAACGACACGGCTTCCGCCGATCGCCAGCGCTTCGACGGTGCCGAACTGCTCGTCGAGTGTGTGAACGAGACCGCTGTGGACGATGAGGTCTGCCGGGTCGGGCACCGGCGGAGCGCACGCCGCGAGGCAGAGGGGAATGGCGGCGACGAGGAGTACGGTGCGCTTGCAGTTCAGCCGTACCGTCCCTCGATGTAGTCGGCAGTCTCGGTGTTCTCGGGCGCGAGGAACAACTCCTCCGTGCGTCCGTGCTCGATGATCCGTCCCAAAAGCATGAACACGCATTCGTCCGAAGCCCTCCGAGCCTGGGCCATGTTGTGCGTGACAATGAGTATCGTGTAGTCGCCGCGCAGCTGCCAGATCAGCTCCTCGACCGCCTCGGTCCCGGCCGGGTCCAGCGCCGAACACGGCTCGTCCATCAGCAGCACCTCCGGCTTCACGGGCAGCAGCCGCGCGATGCACAGCTTCTGCTGCTCCTCCAGAGACAGTCCGGTGGCGGGCCTGTCCAGGCGGTCCTTCACGGTATCCCACAGGAGGACCTGCCGCAGCGACGACTCCAGGATCTCGTCCTCCTCGCTCGCCGTGACCTTCCTGGTGCGCGCCTCGTGCAGTTTGAATCCGAACAGCACGTTCTCGCGGATGGAGATGGGCAGCGGGTTCGGGCGCTGGAAGACCATGCCGATGCGCTTGCGCACCTGCACCAGTTCGACATCGTCGGCAAAGATGTCGTGGCCGAGGATCTTCACGCTTCCGGTGGTGCGTACGTAGCCGAGCCGCTCGATGATGCGGTTGCAGGTCCGCAGCAGAGTGGTCTTGCCGCACCCCGAGGGGCCAATCATCGACGTGATGATCCCCCGCTTCACTCCCAGGTCGACGTCGTAGAGCGCCTGGAAGTCCCCGTACCACAGGTTCAGGCCCCGGGTCTCGATGGCGTAGTCGCTCGGCTGACCGTTATCCAAAGCGTCCCTCGATGTAGCCCGTGGTGCGCTCGTCCTTCACCTTGCGCTCGAACAGGTTTTCGGTGGCCCCGATTTCGACCAGCTCGCCCATCAGGAAGAAGGCGGTGCGGTCCGCCAGGCGGCGCGCCTGCTGCACCAGGTTCGTGACCAGCACGATCGTCATCTCCGACCGCAGCTCCTTGAGCACGTCCTCGATCCGCATGGTGGTGACCGGATCGACGGCGATCGAGAACTCGTCGAGGAGCAGCAGCTCCGGTTCCTGCGACAGCGCGCGCGCGATCGTGAGGCGCTGCTGCTGCCCTCCGGAAAGCAGGCTCCCCAGCGAGTCCAGCCGGTCCTTGACCTCGTCCCAGAGCGCGGCGCGCTTCAGGCACCTCTCAACCACCTCGTCGAGCTCGGTTTTCTTGCGAATCCCGCGCAGGCGTGGCGAAAACGCCACGTTCTCGTAGACCGTCAGCGGCAGCCCCACCGGCAGCGGGAATACGACCCCGATCCGGCTTCGCAGCGCGTACTCGTTGCGCCAGTCGTTGATGTTCTTCCCGTTGATGCGGATGCTCCCCGCCACCTCCATGGCCGCGTTGAAGGCGTCCATGCGGTTGAGCGCGCGCAGGAAGGACGTCTTGCCGCTGTTGGCCGGTCCGATGATGCCGAAGATCTCGTGCCGGTAGATGTCCAGGGTGACATCGCTCAGGGCTGGCTTGCCGCGGTAGGCAATGGACAGATCCCGGACTTCGATGATGGGCGGCTCGTCGTACGCCGGGCCCGGACCTCCGTTCGCGGCAACCCCTTCGGGCGCGGCACCTACCATTTCTTCATTCCCCTGAGATAGACGCGGAACCCGATGGACACCGCGTTCATCAGGAGCACGATCGAGATCAGCACCAGTGCCACGCCGAAGGTGAGCTCCTCGGGTACGTCGGTCAGCTGGGTCGCGACGTTGTACAGATGGTATGACATCGCCATCGTCTGGTCGAAGACACTCTCGGGCAGGAAGGGCACGAACATGGCGGCCCCCGTGAACATGATGGGAGCGGTCTCTCCGGCCGTCCGGGAAACCTCCAGGATCACCCCGGTGAGGATCCCGCTGATCGAATTGGGGAGAACCACCTTGCGGATCGTCTGCCAGCGCGTCGCCCCCATGTTCCAGCACGCTTCCCGAAACGCCTGCGGCACCGCCTGGAGTGACTCGCGGGTAGCGACGATGACGACGGGCAGCGTCATGACGGCCAGAGTAAGGCTGGCCGCAAGGATCGACTGTCCCATCCTGAAGAAGAGCACGAAGGCGCCGAATCCGAAGAGTGCGTGCACGATCGACGGCACACCTGCCAGGTTGATGATTGCGAGGTTGATGGCCCTCGTCAGCAGGTTGTCCGGCGCGTATTCGCTGAGATAGAGGGCCGCGGCCACCCCGACCGGCACCGACGCCAGAAGCGCGACCACCACCAGCCAGATGGTCCCGACCAGCGCGGGAAAAATGCCGCCCGCCGTCATGTTGTTCGTTGGCGCCGTGAACAGGAATTCCCAGGAGATCGCCGGCGCGCCCTTGACCACCAGCGTGCCCACGATAAGCAGCACCGGAATCACGAGCACCACCGTCATCAGGAAGAACACGGCCTTCGCGAGGCTCTGGTTGCGGTAGCTCCGCCGATTCAGAGGCGTGGCAGTGAACATGCCCGGGCGGATTCTCTCCACTGGCTGCCTACTTCTTCCGTATTCCGCGGACCACGATGTCCGCCGTGAGGTTGATGAGGAAGGTGACGACGAAGAGAAGGATTCCCAGGGTAAACAGGGAGCCCCAGTGAGCGCCCCCGGTGACGGTGTCCCCGAGTTCGGAGGCGATCGTCGCGGTCAGGGCGCGCACCGAATCGAAAACGCTCGTGGGAAGGTTGATGGCGTGCCCCGAAGCCATCAGCACCGCCATGGTCTCCCCGAATCCCCTCCCCACTCCAAGCAGCACAGCCGCCAGCAACCCGTTCCGGGACGCCGGGATGACCACCTTCAAGATCACCTCCCAGCGCGTCGCCCCCAGGGCCTCCGCCGCTTCCCGGTAGGTATCGGGGACCGCCTTGAGCGCGTCTTCGGCGATCGTGGTCATGATCGGCGCCGCCATCAGCCCGAGTATCAGCCCGGCATTCAGCACACCAAGTCCCAGGGGTACATCGAAAACCTGGATGATCAGGGGATTCATGATCGACATTCCGACGAATCCCCACACCACCGAAGGAATGGCCGCCAGCATCTCCACCAGGATCTTCAGCGTCTCGCGCGTCTTGCCCGTGGCGAACTCCGCGATGAAGAGCGCCGCCCCCAGGGACAGGGGCACCGAGAACAGCATCGCGAAGCCCGTCACGCTCGCGGTACCCACAATGAGCGCCAGAGCCCCGTAGGTCGGGTTGTTGGAGGTTGGCCGCCACGCAATCGACGTGAAAAACTCTCCCAGGCTCAGCGGTCCCAGGACGAAGTCGAGACCCTCCCTGGTGATGAAGATGAAGATCCCGATGATGAAGACGATCGCCGAAATCCCGCCGACGAATACGAGAACCCGGGCCGCACGGTCCACATACCACGCCGCGTCCCTGCGATCCATTGCGCCGAGCCCCACGGCGCCGGGACTATCCGCCGGTGTCACTCGTCGTCCCGCACTCCGAGGGTCGTCATGAGGCCGCGGACGCGGACCATGAGGCTGCGGTACAGGTCCTCCACCGCCGAATCGGCCGTCACGCCGTCTTCGTTCAGATCCCACTGGAGAACGGCCGTCCGATAGGGAACGTCGAAGTGTGGAGATGGGTCGACGCCGATTCCCACAACGACGTGGTAGTGAGGGCCCACGTCAAGCGCCTCGTCGAAGGAGCGGGTCGCGTCTCCCTGCGGCATCTCGATTCCCCTGCGCTGACAGAAGCCCACGAGCCTGACGTCGAAATCGGGCGCGGGCTCCAGGCCCGCCGATCCGAAGCGCCCCGCATGCGGATAACTCTCTTCGAGCGCGATCTGAGCCAGTTTGCTCGCCAGCGAGTGGTCCGCATCCACGAAGAGGATCCGGTAGCGCTTTTCCGTTTTCCGTTTGCCCTTGACGGCGAAGAGGGTCATGTCGCACGCGTTGTCCGCCTGCTCCGCCGTCCGCTCCAGGAGCCGGAAGACCAGGAGGTTCGCAAACAGGTCACGGGTGGGACGGGGATCGGACTCTGCCGCCTCGATCAGAATCTCCAGAGCGTAGGGATAGATTGCCACCGTCTGCGACGCGATTCCACGTGAGACGCGCGCGCTGTCGGGATCTCCGTCCAGGAATCCCTTCAATGCGGTTCCGAGCGCCTTGCCCGCATGGTCGCTCATCATCTCCATGTTGTGCCGGACGGTGTCGGGCAGCGGTGACTCGACATGGCGCGCCACCCGGCAGATCGCCACGGAATAGTCGCCCACGCGCTCCAGGGCCACGGCGAGCCTGAGCACGGCCGAAATGAATCGGAGGTGGCTCCCGCTCGGGAGGTGCCGTGCCACGAACAGATGGCAGAGATGGTCGAGATCCCGGATGTCCTGGTTGACCGCCCGGTCCTTGATCAGCGTCTCGTTGGCAAGGCGCGGGTCCGAATCGAGGACCGCCCGGACGCCGTGCCTGAGATTGTCCTCGACCTGTTCCGCGACCCGTCGGAGGCTGGCCCGAATCTCGAGCAGGTCCGCTTCCAGCCGCTCTTCGTAGAGGCTCAAGCGCACTCCGTTTCCGTGTGAGGTGCATACCCGCGCTCCAGGATCACGCACTGGCCGTCGGCGGAGAGGATCCAGTCCATGTAGTCCTTGACCGCGCCCTGGGGCTGCCCCGCCGTGTACATCATGAGCGGGCGCGCGATAGGATAGCTGCCGTCGACTGCGGTCGCTACGGTCGGCTCCACGCAATCGCCGCCCTCTTCGACCGTCACGCACGGCATGCCCACGTGCTCGGTCGCGTAGGCGAGTCCGCTGTACCCGATCGCGCAGGGGGTGTTCTCCACCAGGTCGACCACATCCTTGGAGCCGTGCATGTCGCGCGACCCGAGCTTGTACTCGGTGTCGTCGCCCAGCACCGTTTCCTTGAAGTAGACGTACGTACCCGAATTGTTCTGGCGGCTCACCAGCACGATCTCGTCGGAGTCGCAGCCGGGCACGGTCACGCCCAGGTCGGACCACTGCGTGATCGTTCCCCCCTCGCCGTAGACTCCCTTGAGCTGGGCCAGGCTGAGGCTCCCGATGGGATTGTCCTCGTGGAGGTAAACGGCCAGCGCGTCGTAGCCAACGATGAACTCGATCGGCTCGACGCCGTTCTCACGCGCCAGCTCGATCTCCGACTCACGCATCTTCCTCGATGCGTTGGCGATGTCAACGGTGCCGTTGATCATCGCGGAGATTCCCGTGCCGGACCCGCCGCCAGTGACCGCAACCGCCACGTTGGCGTTGACCGCGGCGTATGCCTCGGCCCAGGCCTGGGCCACATTCAACAGGGTGTCCGAGCCCCTGTTCTGAATGACCGCCCGCTGGTCGCGGTCGCCACCGCTACAAGCCAGGATCGCCATGGCTGCCAAGGAGAGGAACTTCTTCATGCTTGCTTCACTCCGTGTTGTGATTGAACCACTTGCGGGACGATGACTTCAGTAGTAGAGGTAGGTTTGGAGTTTGAATGAAAACTCCGTGGACCCGGACCCGGGGCTGTAGATGTCCAGATTGCCACCGATCCGGTTCTTGCCACGGATGTAGAGGAACAGTCCCGGCGTAAGGAGCAGGCCGGCATCGTTCGCGACGGCCCGGTCGGGATCACCCCAGCTCAGGCGCGCAACCGGCTCGATTCCCGCCAGGCGCTCGCCTTCCAGGCCCACGTATCGGCTCAGGATGGCCTGCCCTGTCAGAAAGCGTGGGATGTCGCCTCCGGCGGACTCCTTCAGGCGCCAGTTCGCACCGCCGATCAGCCCGATCTGGAGGTGTGTTCCATCGCGGAAGCCACCGATTTCCAGGTCGGCGCCGTACGCGGCCCCCGCGCCCGTGCCTCCGTCGTCGCGCACGAAGTCGTGCCGCGAGACGTTGGCCGAGAGTGAAACCGCGTCGGTCAGGCGTAGTGAAACCCGTCCCGCGATCGTCTTCGCCGAGTTCTCGTCAGCGCCCCTGGTGCCGGTCCCGTTGGTGAGGGTAGCCAGATAGCTGAACCGCTCGCCGATCGAACCGTCGGCCTTGAAGCCAATATCACGATCGGAATAACCCAGCTTCTCCGTAAAGCGACTCAGGGTGCAGACGCCACCCGGCCCGCCGCACGCGCTCAACCCGTTGATCCGCCCGGTCCGCTCCACCACTACGATATCGGTCGAGCTGTCGAGTTCGAAGATGTCGAACGCCCTCTTGAATTGGCCCACCGAGAACCTGAATCCACGGTCCAGGTTCAGGCGGAAGTACGCGTCCTTGAGATCGAGTTCTCCCTCGCCGAAGTCCGGCTGTACACGCGCATCGAGCAGATCCGACACGGACACGTCCAGAGTGAGGCGTGCGCGCCGGGTAAAGAAGTCGGTCGCCTTGCCACCTTCGGCCGAACTGGTCGCGAACTGGGAGTGAAGGCGTCCCCCGAAGCGTACGTCGGCGCTCCGGGCACTGATCTCCACCTGTGCCTGCGCGCTTTGGACTGCGCCGGCAAGGACTGCGAGGGCCGCCAGGAGCGCGGGGATCCTGATCACGAGCTTTTTCGTCTCCTTGAGTAGACACGTTGGCCGGACGGGAGACTCGCGGGCGCGATCGTGACCCCGATCGACAGCGCCGGCATTGCGGCACCGTTACAAGAAACGGGAGAAGTGTCACGAAATGGCTACAGCGTGATCGCGGCCCGGTAAACTTGTGATCGATCGTGTAGCGAGCCGGGGGGCGGACTCAGCCGGATGAGAGCGCCGCGCTCCCCTCCTCCGCAGCGCCGCCGACAGCCCTCTCGAGCACTTCCTGGATGTCCAGGCCCAGCACCGACGCAAGCCCCTCCAGCGTCCCGTACGCGCCCCTGACCCGCTGGTTGAGCGCGTTCGAGACCCCCTGGCCCTCGCCCCCGTCCATGACGACTACCCTGTCGATGTCGACGCCCTCGACGGCTCCCACGGCGATCTCCAGCAGCTCGGGCAGCTTCTCGGCCATAAAGACAGCGAAAGCGGCATCGCCCCCGGACCGAACCTCGCCGTACAGGCGCCGCAGCACCTCCACCTGTGCCTTGCCTCGCTCCAGGATCGGCGCCGCTTCCGCCTCCGCCCGCGCGAACGCCGCCATCTTCTCCGCCTTGGCGGGCTCCACCACATCGGCCCGGAGACGCTGCTCCTCCCGCTCCACGCGCTTCATCTCGAGGATCTTCTCGGCCTCGACCTCCGCTTCCTGCGCCTTGACGCGGGCGATCTTTTCGGCGGTGTCACCCTCGCGATCCAGCTCGGCCTGGCGCACCCGGAGCGAGTTGCGCGCTTCGGCCACCTTGATCGACGCGGCGGCTTCCCGTACCTCCGCCCTCCGCCTCGCCTCGGCCCGCGCCTCCCGCGTATCCGCCTCGGCCTGTGCCTCCGCGATCTCGGCCTGGCGGATCGCCTCTGCGGACTTCTCGCGGCCGATCGCCTCCAGGTAGCCGCGCTCGTCGCTCACGTTCTGGATCTTGAGCACGTCGAGGTGGAACCCCAGCGACGCCAGGTCCTCCCCGGCGTCCTCCGACAGGGCCTTCGCGAAGCCGAGCCGATCCTCGTTCACGGCCTCGGGTGTCAGCGTAGCGAGTACGCCGCGGAGATTCCCCGTGAGCGTGTCCTGCGCGAGTGCGCGGATCTCGTCCTCGGTCTTCCCGAGCAGGCGTTCGACCGCGTTGTTGAAGACCCATTCCGGCTGCGACGCGATCTTCACGTTGGCGATCGCCTCCACGTTCAGCGGGATGTTCCCCTTCGAGAAGGCATTGCTGACCATCACCTCGATCGGGATGGTCTCCAGGTTCATGTTCTGAACCGTCTCGATGATTGGCACCCGGAAGGTCCGCCCACCGGAGATCGACCGATAGCCGACCTTGTTGCCGTCGCCCAGCAGACGGTTTCTCCCCGTGAGCACGGCGGCCTCGTTGGGCGGGGCGATCACGATGAGGTTCTTTATGGTGACGATGACCATGATGATGACGATGACGGCGACGGCGCCCAGTCCCAATGCGGCTATGGGGTCCACTTTGCTACTCCTTGTTGTTGAAGAGGCCAGCGTTGTTGAAGGGCCTGCGCCCTGTGGAAAGGGGCCTTCGAGCCCCGTTTGTCGTGCTCAGTCTTCCAGCAGCTTCATCCCCACGGGAGCGACATGGGCCACCCCGTCCTTCACGTCCACGACCATGACCGGTCGACCTGTTTCGAGGGTCCCGGCCGCCTCGGTGGGTTCGTCGGATCGCGCCCGCATCCGGTACTGGCGCTCGCCGCTCCTGATCCGAACCTCGCCGGTCTCGCCGGCGGCAATGGTCATCACAACCTCGCCGCGCAGCCCCACCAGCGACGACTCTCCCTGAATCTCCCCCGCCTCCGTGCGCCTCAGGTAGCCGAAGACCGTACTGACCAGCGCCCCGGACCCCAGACCCATCCCGGCAGCGATCGCAGCCGTAAGGACGGGTTGTGCGCCGCCCCAGATGAAGTTCAGCACCACGCCCGCGCCCCCGAAACCGAAGAGGGTGTAGACGAGTGCCCGCAGCGAAAGCAGCTTCGCGACTTCGCTGCCGTCCACGGCAACATCCGCATCGCCGTCGAGATCGATTCCGGCGTCGGCATCGACATCGCTGTCAAAGAAGTCGCCGAAGAGCGTGAGGGCCAGAAGGCCTCCCCCCACGACGAGCGAAAAGATGTAGGCTGCGAGCATCGATGTCCTCCTCCCTGGTGGACAATACTTTTCTACGCGCCCTGCGCGCATCATCTTCACCCGCGGATGGCCCGGCAAGTTCCCCTTGCGGTCGACTGCCGGACACCCCTCACACCGGACCGGAGCCCACCTTGCGAAGTCGTTCCAGGACCCTCAGGCTCGCCTGCACGGCCTTGTCGATGGCCGTACTCTCAGCGCGGGGCGCTGCCGATGCCCAGAGCGGCGCCGGAGACGGGCAGTGGCGCTACTACGGCGGCGATGCCGGCAGCACGCGCTACGCCCCGCTCGATCAGATCAACCCGGACAACGTCGCCGATCTGGAGATCGCCTGGCGCTGGCAGGCAGCCAATTTCGGTCCGCAACCGGAATTCAACTACCGGACGACTCCGCTCATGGTGGACGGCGTACTCTATGCAACGGCGGGGTACCGTCGCACCGTCGTGGCGATCGACGCAGGCACGGGTGAGACGCTGTGGACGTATCGCCTGGACGAAGGAGATCGGGCGGCGCCGCGTCGGAACTCGGGCAGAGGCGTTGCGTGGTGGGAATCGCCCGGTGTCGCCCCGCGCATCTTCATGGTGACCCCGGGCTTCCAGCTGGTCGCGCTGGATGCGGCTACGGGCCGTCCGGTCCCGGACTTCGGCGACAGCGGCGTGGTGGAGCTGCGTCTCGGGCTGGGCCGGGAACTGGACCTGATCGATGCGCCCATCGGCTCCAGTTCGCCCCCGATCATCGTCGGCGACGTCATCGTCGTGGGGTCGGCACTGCCTTCCGGCAGCGCGCCCCGTTCTCGCCAGATGCCGCCGGGGCACGTGCGGGGGTACGACGCCTACACCGGCGAACTCCGGTGGACCTTCCACACGATCCCGCAACCCGGCGAATACGGACACGAGACCTGGGAAGACGGCTCCTGGCAATACACCGGGAACGCGGCCGTGTGGACAGCGCTCAGCGCCGACCCCGAACTCGGCTACGTCTACCTGCCCGTCGAGCTGGGAACCGGCGACTACTACGGTGGCCACCGCCTGGGCGACAATCTGTTCTCGCAGAGCATCGTGGCCCTGGACGCCTCCACGGGCGAACGGGTGTGGCACTTCCAGACGGTGCACCACGGCATCTGGGACTACGACCCCCCCGCGGCACCAATCCTGGCCGACCTGATAGTCGACGGACGCGAGATACCGGCGGTCGCACTCATCACCAAGCAGACCTTCACCTTTGTCTTCGACCGGCGGACGGGCGAGCCGGTCTGGCCGATCGAGGAGCGCCCCGTGCCTCAGACCGACGTGCCGGGCGAACGGACCGCGCCGACGCAGCCTTTCCCCACGAAACCACCGCCGTACGACCGGCAGGGGGTGGACCCCGCCGACCTCATCGATTTCACGCCCGAACTGCGGGCCGAGGCCGAGGAAATCCTGTCGCAACTGCACTACGGCCCGCTGTACGAGCCGCCGACGGTACCCGTGGAGGGTGGCACCCGGGGCACGCTGATGGTGCCGGGTTCCCTGGGCGGTGCCAACTGGCCGGGCGGCGCGCTCGATCCAGAGAGCGGATACCTCTACGTGCAGTCGGCAACCGGACCCAGCGTCATCTCGCTGATCAACGAGCCCGAAGTCTCGGACATGGACTACATTCGTGGCGGGGGCCTTCGGCTGCGGCAGGGCGGTGGCCCCCAGGGGCTGCCGCTCTTCAAGCCGCCCTGGGGCCGAGTCACCGCGATCGACCTCAACCGGGGCGAGATCGCGTGGCAGGTGCCGAACGGCGATGCGCCCGACTACGTGAAGAACCACCCCGCGCTCGAAGGGATCGAC
The DNA here is from genome assembly GCA_965211905.1 of Longimicrobiales bacterium. Classification (GTDB taxonomy): domain Bacteria; phylum Gemmatimonadota; class Gemmatimonadetes; order Longimicrobiales; family Gaopeijiaceae; genus Bin94. The sequence goes on along the minus strand of CBDBTX010000003.1, from coordinate 1,204,141 downwards.
GTGGGGAGGACGGGGCGGCCGGATCGAGGCGGTCTGCTGGTTACGAGCGCACTGCTGTTCGCCGGGGAAGGTGGCGGGATGTTCGCCGCGTATGGCTCGGGAGGAAACAAGTTCCGCGGCCACGACAAGGCCACGGGTGAGGTGCTCGCCGAGATCGAATTGCCCGCCAACCAGACGGGCCTCCCCATGACCTACATGCACGAGGGGCGGCAGTACATCGTGGTGGCCGTAGGGGCGCGGCGGCATCCGGCGGAGTTGGTGGCGCTGGCCCTGCCGGAATGACGCACATGACCAGACCCACCCGCATTCCCCAACTCCTCCGCACCGGAGCCGGCGGCGACATCGCCTTCTCGGCACCGGATCGCCCCGACCTCACCTACGACGGCCTGCGCCGCCACGTCGAGGCCACGGTGGCCGCCCTCAACCAACGAGGCATCGGGCGGAACGACCGGGTGGCGATCGTGCTGCCCAACGGGCCCGAAATGGCGAGCGCCTTCGTGGCGATCGCGGCGGGAGCGACCACCGCGCCCCTCAACCCCGCCTACCGTCAACCCGAATTCGAGTTTTATCTGCAGGATCTGGGGGCGAGGGCGTTGGTGCTGGCCGAAGGCGACGCCTCGCCCGCCCGGGCGGCAGCCGCCGCGCTCGGGGTGCCGGCCATGGACATCCGCGCGGAGCCGGGCAGTCCGGCGGGCTCCTTCTCCTTCGTGGGCGAGCCCGAGGCGGAGCCCGCAGTGCATGGGGGCATGGCCGGGCCCGACGACGTCGCGCTCGTCCTCCACACCTCCGGCACCACGTCGCGACCCAAGATCGTGCCACTGCTCCACCGCAACGTGTGCGCCACCGCCGAGAACATCCGGCAGACACTTCGGCTCGAGCCCGGAGACCGCTGCCTGAACGTGATGCCGCTCTTTCACATTCATGGGCTGATGGCGTGCGTGCTGTCGACGCTGCATGTGGGCGCGAGCGTGTACTGCGCGCCGGGGTTCAATGCGCTCAGGATGTTCGGGTGGCTCGCCGATGCGGACCCGACGTGGTACTCGGCGGTGCCCACGATGCATCAGACGATCCTGGCACGCGGGGGGCGGAACAGGGAGATCGTCGAGCGGCTGCGCCTGCGTTTCATCCGGTCTTCGTCGGCTGCACTCCCGTCGCGCGTGATGGCCGAGGTGGAGGAGCTGTTCGGCGCGCCCGTCGTCGAGGCATACGCAATGACCGAGGCCGCGCACCAGATGACCTGCAACCCCCTGCCCCCCGCGGCCCGCAAGCCCGGCACCGTGGGGATCGCCGCGGGCCCCGACGTCTCGGTGATGGACGCGGACGGCAACCACCTCGCGCCGGGCGAGGAGGGCGAGATCGTTATCCGGGGGCCGAACGTCACCCCGGGCTACGAGAACAACGAAGCCGCGAATCGCGAGGCCTTCACGCACGGGTGGTTCCGCACCGGCGACCAGGGTTTCCGCGACGGGGACGGGTACTTCACGATCACGGGGCGCCTCAAGGAGATCATCAACCGGGGCGGTGAGAAGATCTCGCCGCGCGAGGTCGACGAGGTGCTCATGGATCACCCGGCGGTGCAGCAGGTGGTCACCTTCGCGATGCCGCACCCCAAGCTGGGCGAGGAGGTGGCGGCGGCGGTCGTGCTGCGGGACGGCGCCGAGGCGGGTCCGGGCGACGTGCGCGATTTCGCGGCCGGGCGGCTGGCCGGGTTCAAGGTGCCGCGCAAGGTGGTCGTGCTGGACGAGATCCCGAAGGGCCCGACGGGCAAGCTGCGCCGGATCGGGCTGGCGGACCAGCTGGGTCTGGGGTCGGGAGGATGAGGGGATGAGGACGACGGTCTGCGACGCGGCTGCGTCATCGGCCAGGACCGTCGGTCTGGCCATGCAGGTGCGCCTGCGATGAAGGTTGCGATCTACGGCGCGGGAGCGACGGGCGGCTACCTCGGAGCGAAGCTGGCGCTGGCCGGGGTCGACACCACCCTGATCGCGCGCGGCCCCCACCTCGAAGCGATGCAACGCGACGGCGTGCGGCTGCTCATCAATGGCGATGAACTCGTCGCGCGCCCCTTCTGCACCGACGACCCGGCCGAGGCCGGCCCCCACGACTTCGTCATCATCACGCTGAAGGCGCACTCGGCGACGCGCGTGGTCGACGCCATGCAGCCGCTGCTCGGTCCCGCCACGGCGGTCCTCACGGCGCAGAACGGCGTGCCGTGGTGGTACTTCCACGGGATCGGCGGCGACTGGGAGGGCACGCGGCTGGAGAGCGTCGATCCCGGCGGCCGCCAGTGGAACGGCATCGGGCCCGAGCGCGCCATCGGCTGCGTGGTCTACGTGGCGACCGAAATTGCCGAGCCGGGGGTGATCCGTCACCTGTACGGGAACCGCTTTACGCTGGGCGAGCCGTCCGGAGAGAAGACAGCGCGGATCAGGGCGATCAGCCGGGTGTTGATCGGGGCCGGCGTACGTGCACCCGTGCGCCGGATCCGCCAGGAGATCTGGGTGAAGCTGCTGGGCAACGTCTGCTTCAACCCCATCAGCGCTCTCACCCTGGCCACCCTGGACAGGGTCGCCACCGAGCCCGGCACGCGCGGGATCGCCCGGGCCATGATGCAGGAGACCCGCGCGATCGGCGAGGCCCTCGGCATCCGCTTCAAGATCGACATCGAGCGGCGGATCGACGGGGCGGCCGCCGTGGGCGCGCACCGCACGTCGATGCTGCAGGATCTGGAGCGGAACCGCGCGATGGAGATCGACGCGCTGGTGACATCGGTGCAGGAGCTGGGACGGCTCGTCGGTGTGGCGACGCCGACGATCGACGTGGTGCTGGCGCTGGTGCGGCAGCGGGCGGAGGTGGCGGGCCTGTATTCGGGGTAGCGCGATGCGGCGGCGGTGGGGCGTCCAACGACCCCGCCGTATTCGAGGGGCGATGCATCCGCGTTGGGCCGCTTCGCAGACCCGGCTACACTGTAATGTTATATTTACATTTTGTCATGTTTTGTTTACATTTATTTCCCCATGGCGCCGCTGCTCGCCGGAATGGTGGGCTCTCCTTGCCTTGCCACGTCAGGCCGCCCAACTTGGGTGACCGGCAGCTCTCTGTGGGCTGCGTGCGTTCGTCCACCAGAGGAGGCATTTTGATGGCGGTCTACAAGATGATTCGCATCAGAGTTCACGACGCCGACGGGTACGCGGCGTTCGCCGAGGCGGCCTCGGCGGCAACCGCGAGACACGGAGGTGAAGTTCTCTTCCAGAACGACCGCGACGCAGACACCCGCATCCTGCTCGTGCGCTTTCCCGACGCGGCTTCCTCCTGGGCACACTACGGCGATCCCGAGATTCAGCAGGCTCTGTCCACGGCCAAGGGATCGTTCACCCGCGATATCGTCGCCCTCGAAGGTGGGCCCTAACAGGGCTGCTGGCGCGAGCCGGCGACGCCTCCTGATCCTGGGAGGCACGCTGGTCGCCGTTTGCGCCTCGACGCCCACCGCGTCAGGGCAGGAACCCCCGCCGCCCGACCCCGACTCGGTGGTCAGGCTGCAGCCGCTGGTCGTGACCGCCAGGAACCGGGAGGAACTCCTTCAGAGCGTCCCGCTGGCGGTGTCGGCCATCTCCGGTCGTGATCTGGAGCTTGGCCAGGTCGGAACGACCGATCGGCTCGGCCAGATCATGCCGAACGTCAACTTCAACCACTCCGGCGCTCTCTCGGGAACGAAATCCGCGGCGCAGTTCTACATCCGGGGCGTGGGGCAGCGTGACTTCCTGCCGGTGACGGATCCCGGCGTTGCGGTCTACGTCGACGGGATATACATGCCGCGCTCGGTGGGAGCGGTGATGGACCTCATCGACGTGGAACGCGTCGAGGTGCTGCGCGGACCGCAGGGCACGCTCTTCGGGCGCAACGCGGTTGGCGGAGCCGTGTCGGTGCACTCCAGGAGGCCGGACGCCGAAGCGCGCAGAAGCATCCGGGCACAGTTCGGCGACGACCGGATGACCAACCTGACCGCGTCGGCAAACGGCGCCCTGGGGGACGGGCTGTTCGGGAGCGTGTCGCTGGCGCTGCGCAAGCGCGACGGGTACGTGACGCGCATCCACGACGGGCTCGACAAGGGCAACGACAACGGACAGGCCGCCCGCGGCGCGATCCTGTGGCGTCCCTCGGCGGCCTTCGAGGTCTTTGCGACGGCCGACTATTCCCGCAGACGGGAGAACGGGGCGCCCACCGTCAACGGGGGCCTCAACGACAAGCAGGCCTTCGGGACGTTCGGCAACGGAGCGCTGCCCGGCTGCACCGCGATCACCGTCAACCCCAACTTCCCCGGTACGGGGCCGCCGACCTTCCCCCCGCCCGGACAGGGCGCGGGAGGTGCCAAGGGCTGCTACGGGCCCGACAGTTTCGCCGGCGCGTTCATCTCGGAAGCCACCTTTCCGGAATTTGCCGATCTGGACTCGTGGGGCGCCGGCGCCAGGGTCTCCTGGTCGCTCGGCGGGGGCGTCACGCTCCGGTCTCTCACGGGCTACCGGGGACTGGACATGTGGAACTCCCGGGACGCCGATAACACGCCCGCCAACGTCCTGCAGATCCAGATCGCGGTCGAATCCGAGCAGCTCAGCCAGGAATTGCAGTTGAGCGGCCTGGGCCTCGACGACCGCATGCACTGGCAAACCGGCCTCTACCTCGTGCGCGAAACGGGGTACTATCTGGGCGCCGTGACGCTCCCGACCGGGGCGTTCGACAGCCACTGGGACCTGGTCAACTCGTCAATGGCGGGGTTCGCCCAGGCCACGGCCGACGTGTCGGCGGCGGTTTCGCTGACGGTCGGCGCGCGTTACACGAGAGACTGGAAGAGTGTGACGCCGGATGTCTACGCGGTGGGTGACGCATCGCAGGGTATGGGAAGCCCCCACGGACCCACATGGCCCCTGGCCAGGGGGATCTTCCGGGCCGCCACCGGGCCGATGAACCCCGGAGACCGCATCCTCGCCAACAAGGCGTTCACCAGGGATTTCGATGCGCTGACCGTCATGGCCAACCTCGCCCATCGCTTGAACGACAACACGATCGCCTACGTCGGATTCGCCGAGGGATTCAAGAGCGGCGGCTTCGACGCGCGGGTTCCGTCTCCCCCGCCCGGCTACGAACCGAATTCGCCCGACGCCCCCCCGACCGACTACGAGCCCGAAACGGTCGCCAGCTACGAAATCGGCCTGAAGTCCAGTACCGGCGATGGTCGTCTCAGGCTGAATCTGGCGCTTTTCCGAGCCGACTACGAGGACTTGCAGGTCGTCATCCGCGAGTCGATCAATCCCATCACCGTCAACGGCGGGTCGGCCGATCTCCAGGGTGCCGAACTGGAGGCGGCGTGGATACCGGCCGGCGGGTGGGACATCGCGGCCAGTGTCGGTCTATTGAGTGCGGAGTACGACAGCCTGAGCGCCGCCGTGCTTGAGAACAGAAACCCGCTGCAGCCGGACTACAAGCTGACCAAGACACCCCGCTTCAACCATTCACTCGGGATCGGCAGGACATTCCAGGCCCGCGGTCTGCCCGTCACCCCCCGGCTCCACTGGACCTATACGGCGTCGCAGTATCACGACCCCGTCAACACGCCCCAACTGTTTCAGGAGGGGTATCACCTGCTCCACGCCACGGTCGGCGTGGCGAGCGCGGACGGCAGGTGGGAGGTGTTGTCCGCGTTCCGCAACCTGACGGACGAGCGCTATCTCCTGACCGGGACATCCGCCTGGGGCACTGCCGCGGCCTACATCGAGCAGGTGTATGGAAGGCCGTTCGAGTGGTCGGTTGCGGTGAAGCGAACCTGGTGACGGGCGGCGCGATCGAGGACTGGCCGTGGATGGCGAGTCCGGGACGGACGCGAACAACCCGCGCGCCGCGCAACGTTTTTTGATGCGCGCTTCGTCTACGCCCCGAAGAGCGCCACGTCGAAGATCCTGCCCAGTATGAGGATAAGGCTCATTCCCGTGAACACGACGATGCTGATCCAGGTGAACGCGCGCGCAAAGGTCGACGGGTAGAAGTGCGGGTCGTCCTTCGGGATCACCTTGAGGCAGTAGTAGAAGTTCAGGATGAAGATCACCGGGGCGACGAAATAGGCCAGCGCCGAGGCCACCAGCACCAGATACACCGGCCGGGGCATGCCCGCAATGATTGCGACCGCGGACACCAGCGAGAACAGCATGGTCGCGCGGTAGATGTTGTACTCCGAGTACCACGTGCGTCGGTGGTCCCGGGTGACCTCGTCGGCCGCGGTCCCCGCCAGTGCCGCCGTGGGGCGGAACAGGTTGCGGCAGCAGGCGCCCACGATCCGCGGCCAGCCGTCGAAGTAGTTGAATGCGGTGGAGAAGGTCGCCGCGAACGCCCCGAGCATGAAGATCGTCATCATCCACGGGCCCACGCTCTCGGTGAAGATCGTAGCGATCTCGCCCATGACCGCCTGCCCCTCGACCGGGTTGGGATAGAGCCAGACCGCCGCAAGCAACAGGAAGATGGTCGCGATGATGAACGACATTACGTGGCCGAGCCGGAAGTCCCAGATGCTGATCCTGAAGCAGCGACGGCTGTACTCCACGGCCCTCTCGGGCAACCTGCGGACATCGACGGTCAGATCCGCCATCCGTGGCGCGAACGGATCGAAGGTGGGCGCCAGCCCCGCAGCCTCGAGCCGGTCCCGGATCTTCGCCATCCCGGTGCGCTTCGCCTTCCCCCACTCGGACGCCTGCAGGGAGACGTCGATCCCCGTAGGAAGCAGGCCGAGGAAGCCGGCGATCACCAGCCACGACCCCTCCGGCGCGTCGAAGATCAGGAAGTGCTCGAGTTCGCCGATCGGGGCCGGCCGCACGAAGTAGACGATCACCGCGGAGACGAACAGCAGCCCACCCGCGATCTTGGCACCCGCCTCGAGGGCGGCGTACCTGCCCCATAGCAGTATGATGACCGACAGGGTTCCGAGGAACGCTCCCCAGCCCCAGAGCGGCACCGGCAGCCCGAGCTGGGCCGAGAACAGGTAGTACAGCACGGCGGCTGCCGCGATCAGCCGGCCCGCCTGACCCACCGCACATTGCACGATGGTCGTCAGCAGCACGTACCAGACCGGCAGCTTCGCCGGCGCAGTCGCGTACGCCGCCATGAGGCTCTTGCCCGTCGCGTTGGTGAACCGGAAGGCCAGCTCGAAGCCGTAGTACTTGAAGACGTAGGCGAGCAGCACGCACCACAGCAGCGCGAACTCGAAGCGTCCACCCGCGGTCGGGGCCGTAACCAGGTGGCTCGTGCCGATCCCCGTCATCATGAGGATCATCCCTGGCCCGAACTGGCGCAGCAGGCTGCGCGGGCTCATGTCGGGGATCTTCAGGTCGTCGAAGGAGGGGGAGGAAGGGTTGGATGACTCGGACACGGGGGCTCCGGTTCACGGTGGAGGATCAGGGGATACCGACGTCAGGGTACGTGACCCCGGGTTGCGCGGCAACGCCGAATCATGGGAGGCGCCGTGGAACGAGGGCGGCTTCAGTCGGATGTATCGGGCAGCTGCGCTTACTGGCGAAGCCGGGGACTACATCTCCCGGTCGTCGGCGATAGCCGGCTCGAAGTCCTCGGGGTGCCGGTACCAGTAGACCGTATCGGTGAACAACTCTTCCTCCACCATCATATCGTCGATCTGCCCCTTGAAATCCAACGACTTCCTCCCCCGGAAGTTCTCCCAATCGGGGCCGCCCAATTCCTCCGGGAGGACATCGAATACGAAGTAGACATCCACGAGATCGCTGCCGTACAGAAAGTCGGTCCCGGGCTCGACCCGGATTTCGACCGGATGGTCCCCGAAGTGGTCGTGCCAGGCCTTCTTCACGATCTTCTCGATCTTCGCCAATTCCTTCTTTTTCACCACTGCCGCTTCTCCCGCCGGAGGGCTGTGTTGAAGAATCTAGTGTGGCGGCGCAGACTAGTCACGCCGTTCCTTGAAGAGCACATGAACGGTGAACGCGCGCCTGTCGGCCGGGGTAACCCTCTCCAGATTCTCAAGGATCCTGCGAGCCTCGTTGACATGGGCGAGGACATCCTGCTTGGCGAATCTGACGGTGGGGTCATAGTCGGCCCCATTGCGTATGTGCTGCAGTCGTACCAGTGCCGTCCCAAGCTGCCGCAGGGGGTACGGCGTTGCAGGTGGAACCTGGCCTTTCTGACATCGTTGCCGTAGATCGCGGTGGTTGAGCGCCCGATAGACACGCGTCCAGCTGTCGCCGTAGGCTTCGGCCACTCCGACGAGCGAGTCCGCGGTACATCCGGCAATCCAGTGGAACAACGCGTAGTACACGGTACTGACCGCCCTTCGGAGGTTGACCTGGCGGGGAGCGCCGGGACGACCTTCCGAAACCAGGTGGTCCGCGGCATCCAGCAGGTGATTGGGATTCACGAGCCTTGACTTCCCGGCGACTGGGTGGCGAGGGCGTGGCGGCCTTGCTATCTGACCATCCTATCCTGCCGACGTCATGAATCGATCAGCGTCCCGACCGACGTGCTCACCCACGCGATCGCCATGGAAACCCATTGCCCAGTCCCCTACCGTCCCCAATCCACCCTGCGTACATTGGTGCGGGTTGCGGGCGGGGCGGGGATGCGACTCCGCGTTTTCGCCCTGTCGCTCGGGCTGAAGGAGTGATAGGATGGCCACCGACTTGACGCCGGATCGCCGTTTCCCCGCGGGCGGTTGCCGTCCGGAAATGATCCCGTAGCCGCGCTGCCCCCTTTGCTGAAACCGACCGACACACGCAATCCCGATCACTACCACCGCGTGGTCGACTGTCAGTGGGGCTGTCCCGCCCACACCAACGTCCCCGAGTACATCCGGCTCATCGCCAACGGGCAATACACCGAGTCGTATCTGCTCAACCGGAAGTCGAATGTCTTTCCGGGTATTCTCGGGCGCACCTGCGACCGCCCCTGCGAACCCGTTTGCCGTCGCGTGCGGCTGGATGGCGAGCCGGTTGCGATCTGCCGGCTCAAGCGGGTCGCCTCGGACCTCCGTGACGACATCACCGGGTTCCTTCCCACGATCCCCGAGGTCAAAAACGGCAAGCGCATCGCGTGCGTGGGGGCCGGATGCGCTTCGCTGACCGTGGCCAACGACCTCCTTCCGCTCGGGTACGAAGTCACGATCTTCGAGAAGCTGGCCAAGCCCGGCGGTCTGATGTGGACGAACATTCCCGAGTTCAGGCTCCCGGCCAAGGTGCTCTGGGAGGAGATCGACTACATCACCGACATGGGGGTGGACCTGCGTCTGAACAGCCCCATCGACAGTCTGGCCGCGCTGCTCGAGGAGGACTACGACGCCTTCTTTATCGGCTCGGGCGCACCCAAGGGCAAGGAGCTGAACCTGCCCGGGCGCTGGGACTCGGACCGGATCCACATCGGCATCGAGTGGCTGGAGTCGGTGCGCTTCGGGCACATCGAGAGCTGTGGCGACCGGGTCCTGGTGATCGGCGTCGGCAACACCGCCATGGACTGCTGCCGCACCGCGCAGCGCCTTGGGGCGAGCGACGTCAAGGTGATGGCGCGCAAGACCAAGCCCTACTTCAAAGCGTCTCCGTGGGAACTGGATGATGCGATCGAGGAACTGGTCGATGTCCTGGAGAACCACTCTCCGTCGCGGTTCATCATCGAGGACGGGAAGCTAAGGGGGATGGATTTCGACCTCGTGGAATGGCACGAGGGCGCGGACGGCCGCCTGCGCGCCGAGAAGCTCGGCAGCAAGACCATCGAGTGCGACGAAGTGATCCTCGCCATCGGGCAGGACACCGCCTTCCCGTGGATCGAGCGCGACATCGGCATCGACTTCAACGACTGGGACATGCCGATCGTCGACAAGACGACCTTCATGACATCCGTGCCCGGCGTCTTCATGGGGGGCGACGCGGCCTGGGGCCCGGAGAACATCATCTGGGGGGTGGAGCACGGCCATCAGGCGGCGATCTCGATTCACGCGTACTGCGAGGGCAGGTCGCTGACGGACCGCCCGCCCGAAGGCATGAACCTCGTCAGCCAGAAGATGGGGCTGCACGAGTGGTCCTACTCGAACGACTACGACGAGGCGCAGCGGGTGAAGATGCGCCATGTGGACCTGCAGGAGCGCTTCAAGCGGCTCGACATCGAGGTCGAGGAGGGGTTCGACATCGAACAGTCGCTGACCGAGGTCGAACGCTGTCTCAACTGCGACATCCAGACGCACTTCGAGGCGCACCTGTGCATCGAGTGCGATGCCTGCATCGACATCTGCCCCCTCGACTGCCTGACGATCACCCACAACGGGACGCGGGAAGACCTCTCCCAGCGTTTGATGGCACCGCTCCTCAATCCCGACGAACCCCTCTTCATCTCGGAGGATCTGCCGCAGACGGGAAGGATCATGGTCAAGGATGAGGACCTTTGCATTCACTGCGGCCTGTGCGCGGAGCGGTGCCCCACTGCGGCCTGGGACATGCGCAAATCGGATCTGCTGATTCCCTATGCGGGGCTTGAGGCGGGCGGCGCCCACCCGAGCCCGCTGTCCGTGGTTCTGGCGGGGACTGCGATCGGCTGATGGCGATTACGATCCCCGGCACTTCGCTGGCCCCGGGAAGCAAGGCCGCAGGCTCGACAATCGAGTCCGTGGTTCCGGGCGACGCTCCGGCGAGCACCAACGGCGGACCTCCGGAGCCCCGCATCAACGACCTCGCCTTCAAGATCGGCACCGTCAACGGCACCGGGTCCGCGAGCGCGAACGGGCTGCTCCGGCGCGCGATCTTCCGCATGGGGATCCCCGTGTCCGGCAAGAACCTCTTCCCGTCGAACATCCAGGGGCTGCCGACCTGGTACGAGGTCCGGGCGAACGCGAGCGGGCACACCGCGCGTACGGCACGCTTCGACCTGGTCGTCGCGATGAACCCGGCCACCTACGCCCGCGACGTCGCCGAGGTGACCTCGGGCGGCTGGGTCATGTACGACTCCACCTGGCCGCTGCCGCGGGAACTGAACCGCGACGACGTCACCTTCCTGGGCATCCCGCTCGCGAAGATGACGGTCGACAACTTCAAGGGATCGCGGGTGCGCATCCTCATGAAGAACATCTGCTATGTGGGGGCGCTGGCGGCACTGCTGCGGATCGACATCGACATCGTGCGCGGGCTGCTGAAGGAGACATTCGCGGCCAAGGCCAAGCTCCTCGACGCCAACTACCTCGCGATCGACCTCGGGTACGAGTACGCGCTGAAGCACTTCGACTGTCCCCTGCCCATCCACCTCGAGCCGATGGACGGCAACGAGGACTCGATCGTCATCGACGGCAACACGGCGGCCGCGCTCGGGTGCGTCTACGCCGGCGCGACGGTCGCGGCATGGTACCCGATCACGCCCTCCACTTCGCTGGTGGATGCGTTCACCGCCTTCTGCCACCAGTTCCGCAAGGACCCCGAGACGGGCAAGAACCGCTTCGCGATCATTCAGGCGGAAGACGAACTGGCGGCCGCGGGGATGGTGATCGGGGCCGCGTGGGCGGGGGCGCGCGCCTTCACGTCGACCAGCGGAGCGGGCCTGTCGCTGATGAGCGAGTTCCTCGGGCTGGCGTACTACGCCGAGGTGCCCTCGGTCTTCTTCGACGTGCAGCGGGTGGGCCCGTCGACAGGGATGCCCACGCGGACCCAGCAGGGTGACATCCAGTTCGCGGCCTACGCGTCGCACGGCGATACCAGGCACATCGTCATCTTTCCCGCAAACCCCCACGAGTGTTTCGACTTCGCGGTTGAGGCGTTCGATCTGGCAGAGCGTTTCCAGACGCCCGTGTTCGTCCTTACCGACCTCGACATCGGCATGAACGACTGGGTCATCCCGAAGCTCGAATGGGACGACTCCTACCAGCCGGACCGCGGCAAGGTGCTCACCGCCGAGGAGCTGGAGGCGGCAACCGGGCCCTTCCACCGGTACCTGGATGTGGACGGCGACGGGATCCCGTGGCGGACCCTGCCGGGCGTGCATCCCAAGGGCGCCTACCTGACGCGCGGGTCGGGTCACGACCGCTACGGCAACTACACCGAGGACTCGGAGCCGTATGCAGACGTCCTGGCGCGCGTGGGACGCAAGATCGAGCGAGCGGCCGCGCACCTGCCCGCGCCCGAGATGCGGCTCCGGGAAGGGGCCCGGATCGGCCTGGTCACCATCGGCGGATGCCGCGGCGCGGTGCTGGAGGCGGTGGACGAACTCGCCGAACTCGGTGTCGAGGCGGACTACATGCGGATCCGGGCATTCCCCTTCCATCCCGATGTCGAACCCTTCCTGGCCGCCCACGAGGTGAATTTCGTCATCGAGCAGAACCGCGACGGGCAGTTGCGCAAGCTGCTGATCGCCGAAACGGGAGCCGAAAAGGACGCGCTGGAGTCGATTCGCTACTACGGCGGCTATCCGATGAGCTGCCACCACGTGATGGACGGCCTCCGGTCCCATCTGGAAGCGGGAGCGGCACCATGAGCTACATCAAGAAGCCCCGTATCCACCACCCGGGCCTGACCCGCAACCGCCTCGGACTCACGCGGCGCGACTACGAGGGCACCATGTCCACCCTGTGCGCCGGGTGCGGTCACGACTCGATCACCGCGGCGGTCATCGAAGCCTTCTGGGAGCTCGAGATCGCGCCCCACCAGGTGGCCAAGACCTCAGGGATCGGGTGCAGCGGCAAGACCCCCACCTACTTCCTCAAGGAAGCGCACGGGTTCAACGGTGTGCACGGGCGCATGCCATCGATCACGACCGGAGCGCACGCCGCCAACCGGGAACTCGTGTGCATCGGCGTCTCCGGCGACGGCGACAGCCTTTCGATCGGCATGGGCCAGTTCGCGCATGTCGTGCGGCGCAACGTGGACATGCTGTACATCATCGAGAACAACGGCGTCTATGGCCTCACCAAGGGGCAGTTCTCCGCTTCTGCCGATGTCGGTTCGACGGCCAAGCGCGGAGAGGTGAACCGGGAGCACCCCATCGACTCCGTCCTCCTCAGCCTGAACCTGGGCGCGGGGTTCGTGGCGAGGAGCTTCTCGGGCGACAAGGAGCAGCTCGTCCCCATCATCAAGGCGGGGCTGCGGCACCGGGGATTCGCGCTGATCGACGTGATCTCGCCGTGCGTCACCTTCAACGACCACCACGGGTCGACCAAGAGCTACCAGTACACGCGCGACAACTACAACCAGCTCGTGTACGCGGATTTCGTGCCGCCGGCCGAAGAGATCGCCACGTCGATCGAGGCCGGCGATGTCCGCTCGGTCGCGATGCACGACGGCAGCCGGATCCAGTTCCGCAAAGTGCCCGACGACTACGACCCCACCGACCGCGACCAGGTGTACAGCTACATCAGGGAGCGCCAGCGGGCGGGTGAGGTGGCGACGGGGCTGCTGTATGTGGAGCCGGCGCCGGAGGAGGCTGAACATTCGGACTTCCACGGGATCCAGGGCACGGTCGACGAACCGCTAACGACCTATCCGTTCGAGGATTTGTGTCCTGGGGCGGAGAAGCTGGAGGGGTTGCAGAAGCGGTTTCGGTAGGGAGGTGGCGGAAAGCGGCCGCGACTGGCACCGCCGTGGTAGTGGTCGCCGGAACATTTCTTGCAATATCGCCGAAGCAAGATTAGGTTGCATCCATGCCGATGGAATCCCTAGTCCGCATTGGTCTGCGTCTCAAAGTGGCCCGCGAGCGGTCCAGACTGACGCAACAGCAGTTGGCTGATGCGCTCGGGCTGCATCACCGTCAGACTGTGGGCAGCATCGAAAGCGGCGAGCGCCAGCTGAGCGCCACAGAACTGGTCCGCGCCATGGAGGTCCTCTCCGTCGACCTGGACTATTTCACCGATCCCTTCTTGTTGGTGGGCGAGGGACAGTTCTCGTTCAGGACGAGTGGGGACGTTGAGCCACAGGTGCTTGATCGGTTCGAGCGGCGTGCCGGGAAATGGATCGCGATGTACAGGGAGTTGTCGCGTGAGCAGGGTCACCCACCTCGCTGGTTGGGCTACAAGCTGAATCTGAGTACGCGCTCCTCCTTTGAAGATGCCGAGGCTGCCGGCGAGGCGGCGGTTGAACTTTGGGAACTCGGCGACTGCCCTGCGGCGCGGCTACGATCCGTGATGGAAGATCGGCTCCAGGTGCTGGTGCTAAACGTTGATATGCCCCACGGCGTTTCGGGTGCGGCTTCGCGAGTGCCCACACTGGACTGTGCGCTGGTCAATTGCCAGGAGTCGGAGGGCCGGCAGAACTTCGACTTGGCCCACGAACTGTTCCACCTGGTCACTTGGGACGCCCTGCCGCCCAAGCGGATGACGGTGGTCGACAAGCGTCGACGCGGCAAGGAATGGCGGGTGGAGAAGCTGGCCGAGAACTTCGCGGCGGCGCTGCTCATGCCTGCGCCGGTTCTGAAGCCAGCTTGGGACTCGGAAGCGAGTACCGGTGACATGCACGTCCGGATCAACAGGATCGCCAGCCAGTTCAGCGTTTCCTCACAGGCGTGCAAGTGGCGGCTATTCAACCTCAACTTGCTCTCCAAACGAGAACTGGACGGGATAGATGACTGGCGCCTTTCCAGGAACGGCAACGCGCGGTGCGAGGACCGAGAACGCCCGCCATTCAGCGCATCATTCGTGGAGAGGCTGAGCGTCGCCCTCGACGGGGGTCGGTTGTCGGTCAAGCGAGCTGCGGCTCTTCTCGGGGTGTCCGTGACGCTGTTGGCCGAGATCCTGCACGCTTACGGTCATGAGACGTACTTCGAGGCTTGAGGGCGTTCTAGTGGCCGCGGTCGGCATCGTGTTGGTCGACACGATGATCGTCATCGAGGCGGTGGACACCGGTTGCTGGAACGCCATCACCGGCCAGAAGCGGGTGGTGACGGTGCAGGAGTGCGAAGACGAACTGCGCCGTGGAGACCCGGCAACGCCGGGATACGTGACCGTGACCGACGTGGACATCGGGCGCTGCGAGGTGGTAGTTCTCTCCGACGCTGACAGGGCCAAGTTCCAGCTCAACTATCCTGACGCCCACCGTCTTGATCCCGGTGAGCGCGACCTGCTGGCCTTGGCGTCATCCCTTCAAGGCGACTTCAAACTCTGTTGTTGCGACAAAGCCGCGGTAGTGGCCGCCAATGCGCTCGGCTTGCTTGATCACGTGGTTTCGCTCGAAGCCTTGGCCAGTTCCGTGGGTATCCGGCCACGCCGGGCTCTCAAACGGCAGTACACCGAGCAGGTGCTGGGCGCGTGGCGAACTTCGTTGCTGCTCGGAAGCGGCCTGTGACGCGGCCAATTCGGAGGACATTCCGAAACAGTTGAACTGATTCGGAATACACTCCGAATTGGTCAGGCTTTCAACACTCCCTACCGCCACCCACCGATGTCATACCAATCGATGGCACGGGTGGGAATCCCCTCCGGGTCCTCCCGCGTCGGTGCCCGCTCGACCAGCACCGCCAGCGTGGACCCCGCCACATCGAACCCCAGGACGCGATCCGCGACCCTGACGCTCCCGAAAAACGTCCCCTCACGCGGCAGGTAGACATCCAGGTACGAGAACTCGTCCCGATCCCGCTCGGTGGCCATCCAGAATCGGCCCTGCTCGTCGAACTTCTCTTTCCAGGCAAGGTGATAATCCTTGGGCGTGTTCCGGAACAGCTCCAGGGCCTCCTCGTCTTCGGCCCGTCCGAACGACCGTTGGGATTCTCTCCAGTCCGCAATATCCCGCTCCGACGGCAACTTCGCCGCGTAGGTCGGCGCTCGGATCACGACCGCCTCGCCGTCGTCGGCGACGAAGACAAAATGTCCCTCGCAGGCGGTGAAGACCCATCCACCCCCTGGATCGGGGAGACCGTAGTCGACTCTCTCGCAGTCGATTTCAGCCTCAACCGGAGGGAGCTCCTCCTGCCGAACCAGCGTCCCCGATGCGATGTCGATCTCGAACATGCTCATGTACCCGCCGTCTCCCGCCCCGGCCGCGAATTTGGCGAAATCGAAGGTCGTGATCGCCACACCCACAACGCTCTCGCCGAACCGCCACACAGGTATGAGGTCTCTTGCGGCGGCACCGGGAAGCAGCATTCCGGTCACCAAGGTTCCCGACGGCTCAAATATCGAGAATCGATTCAAGCCGAAGTCCAACACGCCGAGGGTGCCGTCGAGTCCGCCAACAAGCACGTTGGCCATGTCGAACTCGCCGGGGCCCTCGCCCTCGCCTCCGAACACCCCGACGACCTCTCCGCTGCGGTCGAAGCAGTGGACGAGGTAGTCGAAGGATTCAGTCACGCAGGCCGTGGTTTCGTCCGACAGCAGCGCGACCGAGCCACGCGTATCGGGAGGCATCTGGGCCGTGCCGACACGTTCAGGGGCCAGCGTCCGGAGCCCGGGGTCGTCCGCCTGGCAACTGAGCGCCAGTGCAATGGCCAGAGCTGTTCCCGGCAGTCTCATGGGTGAGTCCTCGTCGCTATGTCTCTTCCCACACCCTATCCGTCTTCGCCGCCATCACGAAGTCATTCACGTGAAGGTTGCGAATCTTGTGCGTCCACCAGGCCACCGTGACCCGCCCCCACTCCGTCAGCAGCGCGGGGTGGTGACCCTGCTCCTCGGCCAGCTCTCCGACCCGGTTCGTAAACTCCAGCGCCGCGACGAAGTTCGGGAGTGCGAACACCCGTTCCAGCGCTGGAATCCCCGCACGGTCCACGATCTCCCACTCCGGAATCTGCCTGCTGTACTCGGCGATCTCGGCCCCGGTGGCGGGCGGCGCGCCCTTGCGACACGCCTCGCACGTCCGTCCGACCAGTTCCGTCATGGCCACAGCCACCCGAAGGCGCCTCCGGTGAGCAGCGCGTAGACCAGCCCGTCGACCATGCTGCGGACGGTAGCGGGCCACCCCTGCGACATCCAGATCGCGTCTTGGGCGTGCGCGAGGGCGTATCCCATGAAGGCGGTCACCGACACGATCCGGAACACCGCCATGTACTCCGCGCCCGGGCCGAGCGCCAGAGTCGCCACAAAAGCCGCAAACAGACCCACGACGACGCAGTACACGAACCACTGGACGAACTGCTTGCCCATCGCGGACGCGTCCCCGGCCCGCAGCACGGTGATGAACGCGCACGGGCCGCGCTTCGCCCTGGCCTGGAACGCCTCGCTCTTCATCTCTTCCGTGCTCGCCGCACGCGGGATCATGTAATTGCCCGGCTGCAGATCGAACCCGCGCAGCGCGTCCATGACACCGTCCTCGTCGGGGACGGGCTGCAGGTCGTCCCTGTGCCAGTTGAGAAACATGTGAATGACCGAACTCGCGACAAACACGAGCACGGCCGACAGCAGCACGGGAAGCCACAGGCTGAAGGTGGAGATCATCTGATCACTCCGTTGTTTGAGGGGATGAAGAGCGTCGATCCGGACGCAGTCAAGATACTAAACCAATATGTTAAGTATTGCAAACGGGACGAGAGCATTGTCGCGGCACCGACGCGGCTACCACGGCAGCTGCGGCAGATCCGCGATCAGGTCCCTGTACACGTGCTGCAATCCGTCCGCGATGATCAGCGGCATCACGGTGAAGTGGTCGCGATCCGTGTAGAGCCGGGTGCGCAGGTCCAGCCCGGGGTACTGTCGCAACCTCAGATTCTCGGCCAGCAGCGAGGTGCGGCTCACCAGGCGCTGCGCGGACAGTCCCGGGTTGTTGATCTCGCCGTCGGCCATGCCGATGAAGACCCTGGCGGCGAGGTCGTCGTGCTCCTCCGCGTACGCCGCCTCCAGCTCGATCGTGAGCCCGTTGGTCCCGCTGCCGATGATGAAGCGGTCGAAGGCGCCCGGTCGCGCCAGCAGCGCGTAGCCCGCGAACGCGCCCCCGGCGGAGTGGCCCCACAGCGTGTGATCGTCCGCCATCCGGTACTGCTCGCTCAGCGAAGGACGCAGCTGATCGACGAGGAACTCCAGGAACCGGTCGCCCTTCAGCAGCGGCTCCATCGTCGCGAAGTCCATGCCCAGCACTTCCCTCGTGTAGTCCGCCGCGACACCCTTCTCCGCCACGACGCTCCCCGGCGGGAAGAGGTCGAAGGTGCGCTTGCCCAACCCCGCCATCCCCTCCTCCCCGGGATGCCCCACCCCCACCACGATGATCTCGGGAATGCGGCTGCCGAGCGCATACAGGTTGACGATGCCGGCGGTCATGGAGAACGCCATCGCCCCGTCCATTGACCAGAGCACCGGATAGCTCCTCTCGGGCGAAACGTGGTACGACTGCGGCAGAGCGATCAGCACCTCGTGGTCGTAGTCGTATCCCTCGGCCCGGATGTGGAGGGGCTCTTCCCAGGTCATCGCGTAGGGAACGACCTGGGCGGGCTCCGCAGCGGGCGCACCGGTGTCCTGGGTCGCGGCCGAACCCGGGATTGCCAGGTGCGCCGCCGAGGCGAGGATCGGAAGCCACCTTCGCGTCGTCGAGATCATAGGCAAGCTCCGTTGGCAGAGTCTGATCATGGAAAGGAAGCGCGGACACTAAACATATTTGTTTAGTATTACGGTTGCGGGTGGGAGGACGGCATATGGCCTACCAGTTCGGCTTCGGCAGATCCGGGATCAGGTCGGCGTAGATGTGCTGCAGCCCGTCCCCGATGATCTGCGGCATCACGGTGAAGTGGTCGCGGTCGGCGTAGAACCGGGTGCGCAGATCCAGCCCCGGATAGCGGCGCAGCCGCAGGTTTTCGGCCAGCAGCGTCGTGCGGCTGACCAGTCGCTGGGCGCAGAGCGGCGCGTGGTTGATCTCGCCGTCCGCCATGCCGATGAAGACCCTGGCCGCCAGGTCGTCGTGGTTTTCGGCATATTCCGCCTCCAGGTCGATCGTGAGGCCGTTCGTCCCACTGCCGATGATGAAGCGGCCGAACGCGCCCGGCCGCGCCAGCATCGCGTAGCTCGCAAAGCCCCCGCCCGCCGAGTGGCCCCACAGCGCGTGGTCGTCGGCCATGCGGTACCTCTCGCCAAGCGACGGGCGCAACTGGTCCACCAGGAAGTCGAGGAAGAGGTCGCCCTTCATGAACGGCAGCGACATGCGAAAGTGGAAGCCCATGTCCTCCATGAAGTCCTGCGCCAGACCCGGGTCCGACCACACGCTGCCCGGCGGAAACAGGTCGAAGGTGCGGTTGGCCATTCCCAGCATGCCGTCCTCGCTCCGATGCCCGACCCCCACCACGATGATCTCGGGGATGCGCTTTCCCACCGTGTACAGGTTCGCGACACCAGACGTCACAGAGAACGTCATCGCTCCATCCATCGACCAGACCACCGGATAGCTGCGTTCCGGCGAGACGTGGTAGGACGGGGGCAGCGCGACCAGGACCTCGTGGTCGTAGTCGTAGCCCTCGGCGCGGGCTTGGATCGGCTCCTCCCAGGACATGGCGTAGGGGACGACCGGCCGGGTCTTTCGGGCGGACGCTGGCGACGGTGTCTCCATCAGCGGCGTGGGGCTTCTCCCCATGGGCCAACAACGGGATCGGTGGGCAGGCTCCCGGTTTCGATCACCTGCCCTTCCTTCATCACCACTTCCAGCTCGCGGATGTTGGAGATGTCGGCGAGGGGGTCGGCGCCGAGGACCAGGAGGTCGGCGAGCTTGCCGACTTCCAGGGTTCCGAATTCGTCGAGGGCCCTGCAGGCCAGCGCGCCGTGCCTTGTGGCCGCGACGATCGCCTCCGACGGACTCATGCCGAGTTCGACGAGGCCCTCGATCGCCATGATCGTGCCGATCCCCGGCGCCTGGTGCTCCCAGAGAACATGCCGTTCACGCTCGAACTCCGGAGCCGCCGACCGATGGCCGAAGGTGAGGTTGTCGGTACCGACCGAGGTGATGCACCCGGCCTCGATCAGCTTCTCGGCGTTGCTGCGCTTTATGGCCCGGGCCATGTCGGCAGCGTCCCGGTTGCGCCGGATTTCGGCGGATGTCACAGGGGCCCGGCGTCCGCGCGCGGCCGCCTCTTCCTGGGCCGCTTCCGCACTCGCCCGCTGCTCGAGGTGCCACTGCCACGCCTCGCCGGTGATCGTGTTCTGGAGGCCGGAGCAGATGACGCCGCGCTCCACGATGAGGTCCAGGAGCTCGTCGGTGACGTAGCGCCGCCCGAGGCTGCGCGGATGCTGGATCAGGTCGATCCCCGCCAGCACCGAGAGGCGAAGTCCCTCCAGGGTGGCCGAGTGGGTTTCGGCCACCAGCCCCCGCTTGTGCGTCTCCTCGACGATCACCCGCTGGGCCCGCGGCGAGAACATGATCCCCGCCGGGTACGACATGTGAGACGTGCCCCCGTACTTGATGAAGTCGGGGCCGAGGTCGAGGTAGGCGTTCATGGCGACGCGGAGCTCCTCGGGCGTCATGTGCATGAGCTCTTCGCCGGTCCCGAGGGTGATCGAGTCGTTGATCTGCTCCTGGAAGAGAGTCAGTTCGGACTCGGGCATGCCGGAGAAGGTCTCGGAGTAGGGACCGCCCCACCCCACGATGTTGCCGGCCACGTACATGCGCGGCCCTGGCACCTCGCCGCGTGCGATGGCGTCGCGCACCTCGATTCCGGGACGGAGGGCCCCGTAGCTGTCGCGCACCGTCGTTACCCCGTGTTTCAGGTGCAGTTGCGCCGCCTGCAGGGTGATGTCGGCGTTGCGATGCCAGTACCGCGCGTTGGTCTCGTCCCAGCTGAAGGAGAGGTTGAGATGGACGTTGGTGTCGATGAAGCCGGGAGTCACGTACTTGCCGGTGCCGTCGATGATGCGCGCTGCAGCGGGGATATCGACCGTGTTGCGCGGGCCCACCTGGGTGATGCGCCTGCCCTCCACGACGATCGTCGCGTTGGAGAGTGGTGGGCCGCCGTTGCCGTCGATGATGGTGGCACCGACGATCGCGATGGCGCCGTCGGGGGGCTGCACCGCGGCGGCGGGGACCGTGGACGCGGCCAAAAGGATGGCGGCGCACAGCAGGCCGGGGTTGAACAGGGAGCCAAGCGGCACGCAAGCGCGCGCATGGGCCTGGCGCAGAGTTCGGGAAGCTCGGCTGCGGCCGGGGTTCGTGTCTGCGATCATGATTGCCTCACCGGATCACGTACCACTCTGTCTGATACGGGCGGAAGTATTTGTAGCCATCGGGCGTAAGGTAGCCGTCGTCCTCCATCGGAATCCTGACCCTGCCGCCGTCGTACTCGGGGATCGCGGTCGTGGCGCTGAACTCGATCGAGCGGTAGGAGCCGTCGCGCAGGTGCGAATCCCACTCGGGCGGCCCCGACAGATCCATGTCGCGGGCGTTGATCGCCGGACCCAGCGCGTGGCCGTGGTAGCCGATGGGGTGCGAGTACAGGCTGGGAAGGAAGTCGACGCCTTCGAGCAGGGCGGCGATCGCGAGCGTGGCTTCCCAGCCGGTCATGCCGGGACGGGGCGCCGCCGCGAATGCCTCGTGCACGAGGTTGGCGTTGGCCAGCGCGGCCTTCAGCCCGTCGGGGACATCGTCCTCTCCCTCGCGCAGGATGTACGCCACCTTCTGCCAGTCGCTGGCGAAACCCAGGTAGTCGAAGCCGCAGTCCAGGTGGATGATGTCGCCGCGCCGGAAGACCAGGTCGTCCGGAGACGGGTGCATGTAGGGGATCATCACGCCGTTCGTCTCGTCGAAGCGCTGGACGGCGACGTGGATCTCGAACCAGGGTTTGCCGCCCACGCCCAACTCGGCGATGGTCTCGTCGAAGAACCACTTGATGTCTTCGGCCCGGGTGACGCCGGGCTTGATCACGACGTTGGAGAACGCGGTCTGCGCAATCACGTCGGTGGCCAGGACGAGCTGCCGGTAGTGCTCCAACTCCCCAGGCAGGCGGGTGTCGAAGACCTCCTCGATGAGAGACGCCGCCGAGACGAAGCGAGACTCCGCCTCCGGGCCGAGCGCGTCCGCCAGGAACAGGTAGCTGTCGTGCGTCAGGCTGCTGTCGTGCCCCCGGTTGCCGCCGATGGCCAGGCCGATCGTCGCGGGCCGGTAGCGCTCCCACAGGACCTGCAGACCGGAGCGGGTGTCCTGGATGCCGCGCGCGTTGCGGAGGGCGGGCATCGGCTCGAAGAAGCGGTGGAAGTCGGCCGTGGGCCGCCAGTAGTCGGAGTAGGCCGCCAGACCATCGTCGCCCGCGTCAATGAAGACCATCACGTCGCGTCGACGGGCATACTGAAGCGGCGGTGCAACGTAGTACAGCGCCGGATCCTGGTGGAACTCCTCGCTCACCACGATCCACATCTCGATCCCGTGGGTCCGCATCTGGTCGAGCAGCAGGGCGCGCTTCTCCCCAAGCCACTCCAACCGCAGTTCGTACTGCGCGCGCATGCCCAGCAGCTCGGGCATCCCCGGGATCACGCGGCCGTCGAAGAGCTCGACGGGTTCGGCGCTGACCCGTGCGCGTTCGTCGCCGGTGGGCGCGGCCCCGGATGTGCAGGAGGAGAAGAGGGCGGCCATGGCAACCGCAGCCACTCGGGCCGATCGGTCACAACGCAGCGATCGGTTCATTGCTCTCTACCGGGAACGGGACACGGTTGATGCGCGTACCTTCATCTTGCCGCGCAGGGTTCGCGCCGCAAGTGTAAGGCACTTTCCAGCACCACCCGAAACGCGAGTCTCCGCCATGCGAATTGCACGTCTCGGCACACTTGCCACCCTGTCCGTCCTCGCCGCCTGTCAGCCCGCCGACGCACCCGTCGAGGATGCCGCCGCACCGCCCGGATCCGACTTCGAAGGCGCGGCGTTCGAGTTCGAGGAGGTGGTGCCGGGGATCTTCCACGTACGCGGAACGGGCAACCTCTCGGTCGGATCGCACGGCGCCGTGATCGTCAACGAGGACGATGTGCTGCTGGTCGAGTCGCACATCTCGCCCGCGGCCGCGCACGCGGTCGTGAACGAGATCGAGGCGCTCACCGACAAGCCCGTCCGGTACGTGGTCAACACGCACTACCACTTCGACCACGCGCACGGCAACCAGATCTACCCGCCCGAGGTGCACGTGATCGGGCACGAGGTCACCCGCGAGATGCTGGAAAACGGCGGCTCGATGGGACGCTCGTTCCAGATGTTCGTCGGCCGCCTGCCGGATCAGGTCGCCGCGCTCGAGGAGCAGGTTGCGGCGGCCGAGGACGAGGAGGAGCGCGCCGGGCTGGAGGGCCAGCTGGCGTTCATGCGGAATTACCTGGCAGGCCAGGAAGCCGTCGTGCCCGTGGGCCCCAACACGACGCTGTCCGAGCGCATGACTCTCTTCCGCGGCGACCGCGAGATCCGCCTGCTCTTCTTCGGACGCGGACACACCGGGGGTGACGTCGTGGTGCATCTGCCCGGAGACGGCGTACTGATCACGGGCGACCTCCTGCTCCCCGGGCTCCCGTACATGGGCGACGGGTACCTCGACGAGTGGGACGACACCCTGGAGCACCTCAAGTCGCTGGACTTCGACTGGGTGCTTCCCGGCCACGGCGACCCGTTCCAGGACAGGGAGCGGATCACCCATCAGCAGGAATACATGCGGGACCTCCAGGCGCAGGCCGTCGAACTGCACGCCCAGGGGCTGTCGTACGAAGAAGCCGCGGCCCGAATCGACATGTCGGACCACGCGGAAGACTATCCGCAGATCAGCGGGGCGGGAGTTCCGGCGGTTACGGTGCAGCGGATCTTCGAGTTGCTGGAGGAGGGAAGCTGAACCGTCCCGAAGCCGTCAGGACCGCGTGATAGGGGACACCCCGAAAACGTTTCAGGTGAAACCCTACCTATTCATGCTATGAATGATTATCATTCACAGAATGAATGATTTTGTTCTGCCGCGGACGGTTTCCGCAAGTCTGGAAGCCGCGCTGCGCGTCATGCCCGCCGTCGTGGTCACGGGAGCGCGTCAAACCGGGAAGAGTACCCTCGCGCGTGCTGTCGGGCGGGGGGAGACCGCACACGCAACCGGCGAGGCGGGGACCACGCACGTACGCGGGCCAACAGCGCCTCCCGGCCGACGGTACCTGTCGCTGGACGACTTTGACGTACTCGACCTTGCCCGGCGCGACCCGGATGCTCTGGTCCGCAACTCCCATCCGGTAACCCTCGATGAGGTGCAGCGTCAGCCCGATCTCCTCAGCGCGGTCAAGCGGGAGATCGACCGGGGGCGCCGACCTGGCCGCTTTCTGCTCACCGGGTCTGCGAATCTGCTTCTGATGCGCCGCGTCTCGGAATCACTCGCCGGGCGCGCCAGTTACCTGACCCTGTGGCCGATGACTCGACGGGAGCAGTTGGGACTCGGCCAGTGCGGCATCTGGGAAAAGCTGATCGAGGTTCCCGACCGGGATTGGCTGGATGTCGTGGCAGCTGACGCCGGTGGGCGGGAGGACTGGAGCCCGTTGGCGCGACGCGGAGGATTTCCGTTCCCGGCCGTTCACCTCGGCACGGACGAGGAGCGGGCGATCTGGTTTGACGGCTACGTGAGAACGTACCTTGAGCGAGATCTCCAGACGCTTTCAGCGATCGACTCGCTGCCCGACTTCCGCCGACTGATGCGCGCCGCGTGCCTGCGCATCGGCTCAACCGTGAATCAGAGCGAGCTCGGCCGCGACATCGGGCTTAGTCAGCCTTCGGTCCACCGATACCTCAACCTGCTCGAAACATCCTACCTCCTGCTGCGCGTCCCGGCCTACGCGGTGAACCGGACCAAACGGCTGATCAAATCACCGAAGCTCTATTGGGCCGATACCGGTCTGGCGATGCACCTGTCGCAGGAGGTCGAGCCGCGGGGTGCTCACCTTGAGAATCTCGTGTTGCAGGACCTTCTGGTCTGGCGAGATTCACGTTCTCCTCGCACCGAGGTGCTCCACTGGCGGGCGACTACAGGCGAGGAAGTGGACTTCGTGATAGAGACCGGGGACTCGCTGCTGCCTATCGAAGTGAAGGCGACAAAGCGACCCCGGCTCGCCCACGCGGCCAACCTGCGCACGTTCCGAAAGGAATACGGCCTCGCGGCCCGTTCGGGTCTGCTTCTCCACGGTGGGGACTCTGTGGAGTGGCTCACCCCGGAAGTCCTCGCCGTTCCGTGGTGGCTGGTGATGTAGCACGGACTCCCCGGGTGACGGATTTCACCGCTCCGGCACCACCACCTCCTCACCCGGCTTCGGCCTCACGCCCTCGGCGTAGAGCTGCGCATTCAGCGCCGGCACGCGGGACGTGATCAGCTCGTTGAGCGGGCCGGCGAGCTCCTCCATCAGCTCCCGGACGCGGCCGATCTGCCACATCTGGTCCTCGGTCGGCAGCGTCGACGAGCCCTGGATGGCCGTGGCCACGCCGGCGTTGCGCCGCGCATCGCCCACGTCGTCGTCGACCTCTTCGAGCGCTTCGCGGATCGCCTCCAGCTCTTCCTTGACGCCCTCGGGCGGCTCCTCGACGCCGTCGATCAGCTCCTCGGCCGCGTCGAGCTGTTCCTCGAGGCGGTCGATCGCGCGGCCGGCCTCGTAGATCGGCGCGGCGAGCGCGTGCAGGCTCATCAGCGCTCCTTGGCGGGCCATGCGGTCGGCCCGCGTCATCGGACGGCGCGGGTCGGCCCGGATCTCGACGGTCGAAGACCAGGTCTGCCCGCCCACCTCCATGCTGACAGTGTAGACGCCCGGCATGGCGATCGGGCCCTGCGGGGTGCCGGGCTGGCCGAATCCGACGGGTTGCTGCGGGCCTTCCGGCTCGTAGGGCGCGTCCATACGCCAATCCCACACGACCTCGTTGACGCCGGCTTCGGATGGGGCTTCCAGAGTGCGGATGTGCCCACCGTTCGAGTCGGTGATCGTCAGCGCGAATGTGGGATCTTCCGCAGGCGCGCCGTCGGCCATGTCGCTGCCGTCTTCGTCGCCGGCATCGTCGCCGTCGCCCGGATCGCCGCCCTCTTCACCTTCCTCCTCGGCCATAGGAGCTGTCCACTCGTCGCGCAGGTAGTAGCGGATCAGGGTGCCGCGCGGGGGGTTCGGCGCCGAGTAGGTCGCGCCGGTGAAGGGCCAGTCGCCGCGCTGGGCCCACATGATGGTCTCGCGGGCCTGGGGAAAGATGCGGCCGGCTTCGGCGAGGGTCTCGGCCGAGAGGTGCTCGAGCGGGCTGACGTCGGCGAGGATCCAGAAGGAGCGGCCGTGGGTGCCGACGAGCAGGTCGTTGTCGCGGGGGTGGATGAGGATGTCGTCGACGGGGACGACGGGGAGGTTGTTCTTGAGCTGGACCCACTGCTCGCCGCGGTCGACCGAGACGAAGACGCCGACCTCGTTGCCGACGAAGAGGAGGTTGGCCGCGCGATGGTGCTCGGTGACGACGTTGACCGACCATCCGTCGGGCAGGCCGTCGGTGATGCGGCGCCAGTTGTCGCCGTAGTCCTCGCTGACGTAGACGTATGCGGCGTAGTCGGCGTTGCGGTGCCCGTCGAAGCTGGCGTAGACGCGCCCCTCGGCGTGGTGTGAGGGCTCGAGGCGGCTCACGTAGGTGCGCTCGGGGAGGTCCGGAATGCGGTCGGCGACGTTGGTCCAGGTGGCGCCGTCGTCGCGGCTGACCTGGACATTGCCGTCGTCGGTGCCGACGTAAAGGAGTCCCGGGGTGAGCGGCGACTCGGCGAAGGCGGTCAGGTTGCCGTAGGTCGAGATGCCGTCGTTGACCGACATCTGCGGCTCGGAGCCGGGGACGCCCATGATCTCGAGCGCGTCGCGGTCGATCTGGCGAGTGAGATCCAGGCCGCCGACCTCCTCCCAGGACATGCCGCGGTCGCGGGAGCGCAGGAGGTAGTTGGCGCCGAGGTAGACGGTCGCGGGGTCGTGGGGCGAGAGCTGGAGCGGCGAGTTCCAGTTGAAGCGGTAGGTCTTGGCGGTGTCGCCGTCGGCGCGGGGGCCGGTGATGGGGCGCATCGGGGTCTTCTCGCCGGTGGTGAGGTCGTACCGGTTCATGTTTCCGTTCTGGGACTCGGAGAAGACGATGGTCGAGTCGGTGGGGTCGACGATGGTGAAGAAGCCGTCGCCGTACGCGGTTTCGTACCAGTCCTGATGCCGGATGCCGTGGAACGAGCGCGTGTTGGAGGGCCCGCACCAGGGGTCGTTGTCCTGGAGGCCGCCGCAGACGTAGTACGGGTCGCGCATGTCGAAGCCGATGGCGTAGAACTGGCCCAGCGGCAGGTTGTCGAACATGCGCCAGTGGGCGGTGCCGTCCCAGCTGGCGACCACGCCGCCGTCGCTGCCGAGGATGAGGTGGTCGGGATCGTCGGGGTTGATCCAGAGGTCGTGGTGGTCGACGTGAACCTGGGAGGCGCCGTCGCTGCGGAATGTGCGGCCGCCGTCGTCGGAGACCATGAGGTTGGTGCCGAGCACGTAGATGCGGTCGACGTTGGTCGGGTCGATGCGGACCTGGGAGTAGTACATGGGCCGCGGGTTGGTGTTCGACATCTTCTCCCAGGTGTCGCCGCGGTCGAGGGAGCGGAAGAGGCCGCTGCGGGACTGGCGGTTGCCGCCGCCGAAGAAGCCTGCGTCGGGGTCGCGCGCGTCCGCTTCGATGAGCGCGTACACGACGTTGCCGTCCTGGCGGAAGATGTCGACGCCAATGCGGCCCTTATCGCCGTCGGGGAGGCCCTCGGTGAGCTCGGTCCAGCTGTCGCCGCCGTCGAAGGTGCGGTAGAGGCCGCTGCCGGGGCCGCCGCCGTTGAAGCCCCAGCCGGTGCGCTGCCGCTGGTACATCGCGGCGAAGATGGTGTTGGGGTCGCCGGGATCCATGGCGAGGTCGATGGCGCCGGTGTGCTCGTCGATATGGAGGACGTTCTCCCAGGTTTCGCCGCCGTCGTGGGTCCGGTAGACGCCGCGTTCATCGTTCGGGCCCCACAGGTCGCCAACAGCAGCCACGTACACGATGTCGGGGTTGCGGGGGTGGATGAGGATGCGCCCGATGTGCTTTGTGGCGCCCAGGCCCATGTGGCGCCAGGTGTTGCCAGCGTCGGTGGACTTGTAGACGCCGTTGCCCCAGCCCGACGACTGCCGGTTCTGCGGTTCCCCGGTGCCGACCCAGACAAGGTTCGGGTTGGACTGGTCGAGGGTGACGTCGCCGATGGAGCTGGTTGGCTGGTCGTCGAAGAGCGGCGTCCACGAGGTGCCGTGATTCTCGGTCTTCCAGACGCCGCCGGTTCCCGTCGCAATGTAGAAGACTTGCGGCTTCGACTCGACCACGGCGAGGTCGGCGATGCGTCCGCCCATGAGCGCCGGGCCGATCTCGCGGTATTGCAGGTGCGAGATGGCGGTCTCGAGGGTGGTCTGGGCGGCGGTGGGAATGGCGGTCAGGACTGATGCCGAGAGGAAGAGGAGAATGCGGGCGGTTTTCATCGGATGAACCCCAGGGATCAGGTGGGTTGGCTGTCCGAGAAAAGTCCGGTCCCCGGGGCGGTGGCGCAAACGCTCCGACTGCCCGCCCGCCTATGGCGCGTTCGCCACCATCCGCTTCACCACCACCGTCTGCACACCCAGCTCGCTTGCCTCGACGAACGCAACGAGACCGTCCGGACCGAACGCGGCCGGCACCACCGTCGTTCCGGCAGGATAGCTGCCCAGGTAGCGGCCGTCCGGCGTGAGTACGTCGATGGGCCCGTCGTCCAGGGGACCGTCACCGCGCCGCAGCACCCAGATGTGTCCGTCCCAGGTCGTTGCCAGCCCTCGAATCACGGACAATTCGGTGTGGAATTCGAGTTCCGCTATGCGCCTGCGCCGTGCCTGAAGGTTTGCGCCGGGCCGGGCGTTTTGCTCCAGCCTGTCCACGCGGCGGCGCCTCTCCGCGCGGATCATGCCGCCGGTCACCGGCTCGGGCAGGAAGGGACGGGTCAGGATTCGCACGACTCCCGCACCCGCCTCGACGACCTTGACCGCATACGTCGCCGAGTCCGAGAACGC
The DNA here is from genome assembly GCA_965211905.1 of Longimicrobiales bacterium. Taxonomy (GTDB): domain Bacteria; phylum Gemmatimonadota; class Gemmatimonadetes; order Longimicrobiales; family Gaopeijiaceae; genus Bin94. Next base: position 1,175,211 of record CBDBTX010000003.1, on the reverse strand, counting down.
CACGCGACCGTCGGGAAGGACTCCCCAGTGGAGTTCCGGGCTGAATTCGGGGAGCTCCGACGTGGGCCTGGGCGCAGTGTTGACCAGGTCCGTTTGGTCCATATCGCTGATGTCGACCGGGGGCATCCAGGCCTCCGCGGCCGTGTCCGTCATGGTCTCCTCACCCGACAGTATCGTGCGTTCGAACGGGTGTGACGTGGGGAACCTGACCGGTGTGCGAAACGACGCCCCCGAGATCGTCCAGGCGGTTGCGAGCGTGGGCACGCCGATGACCACATCCGTCCGGGGCGCGACCACGACACGTCCGACGCGGGGAATGGCAGTGGGCTCGGCCATGCGCACCAGGCGCTCGAATTCGCCGTCGGGGGCGAAGAGGTGGTAACCGCGGCGGTCGAGGTCCGCGACCGCCACGCGTCCATCGGCGAAGACCGCCATGGCGCCCGCGTTGCCGAACTCACCCGGACCTTCACCCGGTCCGCCCAAACGCCGGGCCAGTCGCCCGTCCGGACCCACCACGAACACGATCTGAGTCTCCATGAGACGGTCGAACAGAAAGAGTTTGCCCGCCCCGTCGAACGCAACACTCCCGATGTATCCGAACTGTTCCCAATCCTCGCCCGTCATGGTGCCCAGACGGTACAGCTCCTCGAAGTCGATCTCCAGCCAGCTGTCCTCAGCGGGGAGCTCGATGATCTGCTGGGCGCCCGCGGAAGTCACCGGCAGCAGCGCGAGCGGCAGAGCGCAGCATGCATACTGTAAACGCGAATTTACAAAACGTAATGTCAGCATTACAGTCGGCCAGCGCGGATCGGCGTTAGGGAAACGGGCAGGGACTGCCGGTGTACAGGGACCCGGGCGTTGGCAATGTTAACCGGGAGTCGGGATAATACGGGATGGTACTGAGGAAAGCGATTGCGACGGCGGTCAAGTCGGCCTACCATCTCCTGGAACGGGCGTGATCTGGCAAACGAACGAATCCGGCGGGCCGGTAATCCCCTACCTCAACTCCTTCATCGGCAGCACAATCCCCGATGGATACGTCGCGTTCCGCTGCACCGACAGCACCGGCACGCTTCCGTCGCGCGGGTAGCGCAGGAAGGTGTCGGCGTCGGCCCCCGCGACCGCGACGCGAATACGGTGCCCTTCCCTGATCAGCACGGAGGTCGCCCAGAGGTCGAAGCTGATCTCGGCCACCTCGCCCGGCACGAGCGGCATCGCGTCGGCACGCAGTTCGGAGCGGTGGGGACCGTACTTGCGGTAGAGCGGCGGGTCGTCGGTGACGGCGCGCATCACGGCGCGCAGCTGACCCTCGGTGATGTAGTTCACCGTGCCGTCGGGCGCGACATCCTCCAGGTAGGCGATGAACGCCCCGTCGCTCTCGGTCGACGACATCCATAGCGTGACCACCGGGTGGCCCGTGATCTCGGTGTCGACCGCCATGGGCGCGCTGGTGTAGGTCAGCAGCTTCGCGTCTTCGTCCCGCCGGTCTCCGTAGACGACATCGCCGCCGCCGCCATTGGTGTACCAGCGATTGCGGGTGCCCGTGGTCGCCGTGAAGTCGACGGTGTAGCTGTCCGCGCCCTCTGCATCGGCGGGTGACTCCGGGCTCAGCGTGCCGTCTGCACCTAAGTACCAGGTCACGTCGTCGAAACCGCCGGGAGGCCAGGCCTCGGTCCGCGTCCACCGATCCGCACCGAGCGTGTAGTAGTTGATCTCGGCGGGCGTCGTCCCTGACCCGTCCTCCTTGAGGTGCTCGTCGAAGAAGGCGACCAGTTCGGCGAAGCGCGCGTCCGCGTCGGGAGCGACGGGCGTGTCGTCCGGCCGGAAGGGATCGGCGTCGTTGCGCGCCCCGTGATCCCACGGCCCGATGAAGACCTGCTGCGCGTTGGAGATCGTATTGTAGCGCCCCAGCGTGCCGTTCACCGTCCCGGCGTCCTGCCATCCCACCCGGACGAACATCGCGACACCCGATTCCTCGATCTGGGGCAGGTGCCCCGAGGGACTCCGCCGATGTCCGACGTTGGTCTCCGCGTAGCGGCCGAACGGGTCGTCGCGGTACTCGTACTCCAGCGCGGCTCCGAAGGGCACCGTGTTGGCCTCGTGTTCCGCCACGGCAGCCGCGAGCAGCGCATCGTCCACATCCGCGTCAACAGGCTTTACGCCGGTGACCTGCCCCCGGAGATCCTCGCACTCCGCCCCGTTCACGCCCGAGAGACCGCAGATGTCGTTGAGATCCTGCATGCGCGTCCGGTTCGACCAGTTCTCCAGAAAGCCCACCGTGAGCACGCCACCCGGAAAGACCAGGTGGCCGAAGTTGTCGAAGTCGTTGAAGAGCGGCGCGACCGCCCTTACCGCCGGGTGCCGGTTGACCGCCAGCATCTCGGCCGTGTTGCCCGCGTACGACACGCCGTATGCCCCGACCCGCCCGTTCGACCACGGTTGTGCCACGATCCAGTCCGCGACCTCGCCGTAGTCCAGCACCTCGTCCTCGGCGAGCTCGAAACGCCGGATCCCGAACGAAGCCCCGCTGCCGCGTCCGTCGACGAGCACCAGCGCGTACCCGGCGGCGTTCCAGCGCTCGGCCTCGTCGAAGTTGGAATCGCTCTCGAGCGGGGCGTCGACGAAGCCACGGGCCCTCCAGTAGCGTGTTGCCCGGATCATGGTGGGGAGGAGGGCGCCCTCCTCGATGCCGTCGGGAAGCCACACGTCGACCGCGATCCTCACGCCGTCGCGCATGGGAATGTGCAGCGCCTGGTTGCGGGTGAGCGTGCTGACCGGGCCCTCCACGCCCGCGCGACCGGCAGAGGCGTCCCCCGCCCTGGCAGGCACGTCGCCATCGGCGCACGCGGCGGCGAACCCGAGGGTCACCGCCAGCGCCAGGGTGGTCGGCGCGAACGGCGCAGCCGTGCCCCGGCCTGCAGCCAGACGCCGCGCCCCCACCGAGCCCCCCAACCCGACCATCACCACGCGATTGCGTGACCGTCGCGGCGAGGATCCGACCCACCCGCCAGCGCCCCGGTCTCCGCATCTCTATACACCCCCTGAACCCCTCCCATATTGCCCGGCTCGACCAGATGATGGCCCCGATCGGCCAGATCGTCGTACACGCCGGGCGGGAATCCGGCCTCGAGGTAGGTGACCGAGTCCTCCGGGATCGGCGTCCGGCCTCCGCCGCGGTTGATCGCCATACGCGGCGAGGCGATCGCGAGCTGCATGTCCATGCCGCCGACCACGAGCTTCGTGATCGTCTGCCCGACGGTCTGTGGAATCGTGTAGCCGCCGGCTGCGCCGACCGCCGCGACGAGATTGCCGTCCTTCATGACCACGCACGGCGTCATCACGCCCTTGGCCCGCTGGCCGCCCTCGAGGTGGTTGACGTGGCCTTCCTCGAGCACGAAGCCGAAGGTGTGGCCGTTGTTGAGGAAGATGCCGGTGTCGCCAGCGATGACGCCGCTGCCGTAGATGCTCACCAGCGACTGGGTGAACGCGACGGCGTTGCCCCAGCGGTCTGCGGCGGACAGGCTCGTGGTGCCGAAGAAGGGGAACGGGTCGCCGGAGAAGGACGCGACGCGCGCCGGATCGATCTTCGCGCGCTGTTCGTCCGCGTACGCCTTCGAGATGATGCGGTCGACGGGGATTTCGACATCCCTGCCGGTGTTGTACCGGTCGTCGTCGGCCATCGCCAGCTTGTACGCCTCAAGCCACAGGTGTGCGAACTCGCTGCCGTAAAGGTCCATTCCCGCAAGGTCGAAGCCGTCCATGATGTTGAGCGCCTGGAACATCGACATCCCGCACGACCCGGGGGGCATCGCGTAGAGATCGTGGCCCTGGAAGGTGGTCATGATCGGATCCCTCCATTCGACTTCGTATGACTCGAGGTCGGCCTTCGCCATGTGCCCGCCGTTCTCGGCGAGGAAGGCGACGACCCGGTCTGCGAGATCGCCCTTGTAGAAGTCGTCCGCGCCGGCGCGGGCCAGGTGTCGCATGCTTGCTGCCAGATCGGGCTGCCTGATGACCTCGCCCATGCGCGGCGGGCGGCCATGCGGGAAGAAGACACGGGTGGTCGACGGAAAACGGCCCAGCTTGTCGGCGGCGCCGTTGGTGTGGAGTTGGTCGAACTTCGAGATCACGAAGCCATCTTCGGCAAGCTGGATCGCCGGCTCGAAGACGTCGCCGAGGCTCATGGTGCCGTAGCGCTCCAGGACGGCCGCCCAGCCCTTGAGCGCGCCGGGAACGATGGGCGCCTTGTAGCCGGCGTCGAAGTCGTCGAGAGTCATGGTGCCGGGCGAAGAGGCAGCGGGCGACTTGCCCATCGCGTCGAGACCGACCACGCGGTTTTCCTCCGCCAGGTGGATCACCATGAAGCCACCGAAGCCGCCGATCCCCGACATGTAGGGCTCGGAGACGTTGAGCGTCGCGGCGGCGGCCACGATGGCGTCGATCGCGTTGCCCCCCTGCATCATGATCGTGGTGCCGGCGAGCGATGCGTAGTAGTCGGCCGCGGCGGTGACGCCGCGGCGGCCCCAGACGCTGCCGTGCGCGATGCCAAGGTGTCCGGTGTCCGGAGGCCTGTAGGCTTCGGACGAGCCCGGGTCACCGCCCGGACTCGAGGACGGTTCACAGGCCAGCAGGCTGGTACCGGCGGCAGCGGCGGACGCGGCGAGAAAGTCTCGGCGTTTCATGGGGGAGGCTCCTCTGGCTTTTGGGGACGGACGGCAATCGTAGGCCCCGCCGCGGGCGCGTTCAAGCGCGCGTGTGGCGGGCCCGGCGTGCAGCCCGGACAATGCCGCCCGGCTGGTTCCGGCTATCGGCTTCGCTGGCGCCCGGGTCGCTTCCGGCATACCCTACCGCCCGACTGATCGTTGACCGGGGCTGGCGTCCGCCAACCGCCCCAACCTGCCCAGCAAGGAAGCCTGCCCGACTCGATGGACCCCCGACTCTTCCTCTTCACCGCCCTGGCGCTGCTGACCGCCTGCCTCCTTTTCGCCTGGTACCGCTCGGCGGCCGCCGCAACCCGCGCGGGCCGCCCAGGTGACGGGTGGAGCGGCCCGCCCAACCTCTTTGAGACCGGGGTGGGCTTCGTCACGAACTTCTTCGACACGCTGGGAATCGGCTCGTTCGCACCCACGACTTCCCTCTTCAAGTTCAAGAAGGTGGTGCCGGACGAAGAGATTCCGGGAACGATGATGATCGGGCACGCCCCACCGGTCGTGATCCAGGCCTTCATCTTCATCGCGATCATCTCGGTGGATCCGGTGACCCTTGTCGCGATGCTCATCGCCGCCGTTCTGGGCGCCTGGCTGGGCGCGGGTGTGGTTGCCCGGCTGCCGCGTTACAAGATCCAGGTGGGGATGGGCGTCGCGCTCCTCATCGCGGCCGTGACCTTCGTGCTCGCGATCTTCGAGATCACCGCGGTCGGTGGCGAGGCGACCGGTCTCTCCGGCACGAACCTGGCAATCGCGGTTGCGGTCATGTTCGTTCTGGGCGCGCTGATGACCATCGGCATCGGCATGTACGCCCCGACGATGATCGTGGTCAGCCTGATGGGCATGAGCCCGGTTGCCGCCTTCCCGATCATGATGGGCGCATCGGCATTCCTGATGCCCGTGGCGGGGGTGCGCTTCCTGAAAGCGGGACGCTACGGACTGAAGGCGGCGCTGGGGCTGGCGATCGGGGGCATCCCGGCCGTGCTCATCGCGGCGTTCATTGTCAAATCGCTGCCGCTGAACGCGATGCGCTGGCTGGTAGTCGCGGTCGTGCTCTATGCGGCGATCTTGATGTTGCGGTCGGCGGTACAGGAGCGGCGGGGGGGCTAACGCACCTTCCTCGAGAAGTTCCCGTGCACCGTGTAGCTCTCGATCGCGCCGGAGTCGTCCCGGTGGAACACGTACGCCTCGCCCAGTTCGCCGTCGTCGCGGACGCGCTGGAAGGTGTCTTCGCCGGTCCTTCGCAGCTTGGTCATGGCCTCCATCGGATCGTTGCTCAGCACTCCGACCGCCGCCAGGCTGTTGTCCCAGCGCAGGATCGCCGTCTCGCTCCAGTTGGACTCGTACAGGCCCTCGTACTCGACCAGTGAAGCCGGCCGCGCCGTGCCACCACCGGGGTCGTCCTGGATCGACTCCAGCGCCGCACCCAACGTCGACATCATCTTGGACCACACGTCATCCGGGCTGGCTCCCTGCGCGCTGATCATCGCGATCCCGGCGAGCTTCTTCGCGGGTTTCAGCTGAAACGTCGTCCTGAAACCGGGGCAGCTGCCGCCGTGTCCCACTGTGCGCTCGCCATCGCGCTCCGAGACCGCGAAGCCCAGTCCCCACATCGTGCCGAAGTCGGGATCCACCCAATGCACCCGATGCATCTCGCGCAACGTGTTGACGTCCAGGATCTCGTTCCCGCCGTTATCCAGCAGCCGGAACTGCCACGACGCCAGCCGTGCCAGGTCCTCGACCGTCGACGAGAACCCCGCCGCCGGCGCGATGCCGTGGGCCTGGAAGAAGGGTGACTCCGTGCGCATCCCGTCGCGCTTGAGCCGGCTGTAGCCGGTGGCGTAGCGGCCTCCCTTGTGCTGCTCCGGGATGTCGGTGTAGGTGTCCGACATGCCCAGCGGATCCAGAATCTCCGCCCGGATATAGTCGTCGTAGGTCATCCCCGACGCCTGCTCCACGATCTGTCCCGCCAGCGCCATTCCCAGATTCGAGTACTGGAAGTAGCGCTCGCCCGGATAGAGCGTTTCCTGGGTCGAGAGCCCGTCGATGATCTCCTCCCGGCTTGGGAAGGGGAAATCGGGACCCGTCCAGTACGGCTGCGCCGACTCGCGCGGCAGCCCCGAGGAATGGGTCAGGATCCCCTCGACGCGCACGGGCGCACCGTCCGGATACACCTGCTCGACATCGTACCAGGGCAGAACGTCCGACACCGGGTCGTCGAGCCGCAGCTTCCCCGCGTCGCGCTGCTGCATCACCCCGATCGAGGTGAACAGTTTCGAAATCGAGCAGATCGAGTACATCGTCGACGGCGTCGCCTCGACACCCGCCTCGGGGTGCGCATGCCCGTAGCCCTTCGCCCAGACGAGATCCTGGTCGTGCACGAGCCCGACCGACACAGCCGGGATCTTCTCGTAGTCCATCTTGGCATCGAGCCAGACCTCGAAGAGGTCGAGCGCCTGCTGGAAGCGCGGGTCTCCGGTGGGATCGGCCGACTGCGCGCAACTCGTCGCGGGGGCGAGGAGAAGCGCCAGGAGAGCGGCGGTGCGGGTCCAGGGACGGGGCGAGCGGTTCATGGGACCTCCTTGGGGAGCACGGGCGCTGGTGAAACACGTCTAGCCCGTTCATAGTGCGGAGGTCGGCAGACGGGTGGCAAGCGTGCGCGGCCAAAGGCTGCAGGCCCCCGGCTACCTTCATCCGTCAGTTCGATGACGCGGGAATCCGCCTGACCACCACGATCGACTCGCCCAGTGCACCGGTCTCGAGAAACGCCACCAGTCCGTTCGGTCCAAAGGCGTCCGGCATCGGGGCCGTGCCCGGATAACTCCCCAGGTAGTGGCCCTCGGGGGTGACCACGTCGATGGGGCCGTCGCTCAGAAGGTCGTCGCCCCGACGCCGCACCCAGATCTCGCGATCCCAGGTCGTTCGCAGATCGCGCACGACCGGGACCTCATCCGCAACCGGCAGCGCTTCCAGGAAGACTCGCCTCGACCGCATCGCGGACTCGCGCATCTCTCGCGACAGCGTGCCCTGGACCGTCTCGCCGGTGCGGGCGTTCATGATGGTCCTCGGCCGGTTTGCATCGGCTTCGGCCATGGCCGCCTCCTCGTCGAGCTGACGCTGGATTTCGGCATCGATGAGCCGGTCGGTGACCGGCACGGGGTGAAGGGGACGAGCAAGAACGCGGAACACGGCGCCGTCCGGGTCGAGGATCTTGATCGCGTAGGCGGACGAGTCGGAAAACGCGACTCCACCGCCCGGCAGAACTCCCACCAACAGGGGCGGATCGAAGGTCCGAGGCGGCGGAGCCTGGCCTTCCGTACTGATCGTCCGTCCCCCCAGGCGGAACTCGACCACCCCGGCCGATGGCGGTGCCCAGGCCCAGATGATGGCCTCCCTGACCACCTGGTCGCCTTCGAGCCCGAACCGAAGGATCGGACGCCTTCCGGGCGGCGGCTCAAGGTTGGCGGGCCGCATGGATTCGATGCTTGCCAGGTACCCGGACAGGACAACCGCGTCGCCCTGGCCGCCGCCGGGGTAGATGTCGCCCGCTATGCCGAGGAGGTCGTCACCCACCCGCACGTTTCGGTCGAACGTGCCATCGCTCTCGTACATCTGGAACGCACGATGCCGTGGAACGTCGCTGACGACGACCCGGCCGTCCTTCATGACCGCGAGATGCCGGGGGAAGTCGAATTCTCCGGGACCGTTTCCGGACTGCCCGATCGTCCTCTCGAGATCGCCGGCCGGATCGACAACCACGACGGTGAGCGCATCGATGTCCAGCAGGTAGAGATTCCCTGCACCATCGAAGGCTGCGTCGATGATCCGGCCGAAATACTGCCACTCGGGGCCTTCGATCGACCCGACGCGGTAGACCTCCTCGAAGTCGGCGTCCAACCAGCGATCCTCGGCGGGTAGTTGGATGATCTGTTGGGCGTGAACGGGCACCGAAATCAGCGCTCCGGTGATATGTAAACAAATCTTTACATTTTGTAATGTTGACATTACATGACAATCCGGTTCATCTCTGTCCAGCGCCAAGGAATCCGCTCAGATCCGGGCGCGCCATCCCGTTATACGACCCTGTTGCGCGGGCACTTACCGGCTCCCAGGCCGCTGCCCCTACCCACCATCCGCGGCCCCGGCGGCTTCTCCTTCCGGCGCCCGCGCGCCCTCTTCACCGCCCCTCTCCCCCACCCCGATCCGCCGCGCCAGCCGCCGGTACGCCTCTGCCAGCCCCCACGCCGCCCCCGCCACGACCAGCAGCAGAATCACCCACCGCATCACGACCGCCCAGAACGCCGAATCCCACGCCGGCGCCTGGAAATCGTAGGCGGTCAGCACGCCCCAGCGCTCGGCCATCCAGTGCCAGCTGGTGTGGGCGACCAGCGCCGAAACGAGGATGGCCCCGACGCGCGGCGCGATCACCTTCGCGAACAGCAGCGCCAGCCCCGGAACCATGAACAGCAGCGCGAAGAGCTGGCCGAACTCCACGCCGACGTTGAACCCCAGCAGCGAGGTGTACAGGTGCGAGCCCGCGAACTGAAGCGACTCGCGGAGCTGGAAAGAGAAGCCGAAGCCGTGGACGAGACCGAAGCCGAATGCCCACATCCACCGCCGCCCGTGCGTCTTGCCGACGATGTTTTCGAGGGCCATGAAGACGATCGAAGCCGCAATGAGCGTCTCGATCAGCGGCGGGAACCAGAGCGTGTTGGGAGCAATGCCGAGGACCGAAGCCCCCAATGTGATCGAGTGGGCGACCGTGAACGCCGTCACGACCGACACGAGGGGCCAGAAGCGCCGCAGCGGGATCACCAGGCAGAGCAGGAAGAGCAGGTGGTCGATCCCGTCGAGGATATGGCCGAAGCCGAGCGCGACAAAGCGGAGGAAGGCCTGGTGCCATCGGGGGTCGAGACGGACGCGCCCGGGATTCCCCGTGTACTGGTAGACGCGCTCCGCGCCTTCCGCGGTGACGAAGCGCAGGACCGTGGTGGTGCGGATGCCCAGGTGGGCCCAGGCGGGATCGATCGAGAAGCGCGACTCGGCGGACTGGATGGGAGACTCGAGCACGACGTCCAGCATGGCCTGATCGAGGACCAGGTCGATGCCGGCTGGAAGCGGCGGGGTGCTTACGTGGGCGAGCGCCCGGTCGTAATCGGCGAAGGAGGGGTCGGAGGGGAGCGAGATGCGGGTGGCGGTAACGACCGGCCTGGGCAGGAGGGCCGCTTCTTCGTAGAGCGCCACATAGCTGGCGATCCAGATGGTCGCCTGGTCGGTCAGCAGCGCGCTTGCCTCCTCGATTTCGACGTAGCCGGGGCCGCGGACGGGAAAGGTCACGTCGCGCATGGAGGTCAGGGGGACGCGCACGACGAGGCGGAGCATCCCGTCCTCGGCCCTGACGAAGGCGCGCACGACCACGTCGGCGGGGATTTCGTGGGGGGCGGGAGCGAGGCCTGCGGCAAGGGCGCGTCCTGCGAGCGTCGCCGGTTCTGCGGGCAGCGCAGCGACCCTGGCCATCTTGGCGGTGCCGGTTGCCGGAACCGTCAGGCCGATCATCCCCACTGCCAGTGCGACGAGACCCGGCATTGCGTGACGCTTCATTCACTGTCTCCGAAGGGGTCGCTCTGCCCGGCGGAGCCGGGAACCACAACAACGGTCTACCCTGGACCCTTGGCTGACAAGCGGCTGATGCCGTACTTTGCCCCCCTTCCCCAACTCTGCGTCCCACCAAGGGAGATCGTCATGAAGCGCAAGCTGCTTCTCGTTGCCGCCATCGCCGTTGCCATCGCCGTCGCGTGCGTGGCCCAGGACAGTGCCGAACAGACCGCGGCGTCGGACGGCGTGATGGCCCCGGTGTTCGAGGTCGATCCGTTCTGGCCCAAGCCGCTGCCCGACCACATGGTGCTGGGGTCGGCGATCGGGGTTGGCGTGGACTCGCGTGACCACGTGTTCATCGTGCACCGCGGGAACCTGACCGAGCGGACGGAGGGTGGCGCCGACGCGGATCCGCCGATCGGCGAGTGCTGCCGGGCCGCGCCGCCGGTGCTGGAGTTCGATCCCGAGGGGAACCTGGTGAATTCGTGGGGCGGGCCGTCGGACGACTACGTGTGGCCTGCGTCGAACCACGGGATCACGGTCGACCACATGGACAACATCTGGATCGGCGGGAACGGGCCGAACGACACGCACGTTCTCAAGTTCTCGCGCGACGGCGAGTTCCTGGCTTCCTACGGGGAACCGGAGGCGGGGCCGGCCGACAGCCGCAGCACGACGCGCTTCAACCGGGTCGCGAAGCTGGCGTTCGACGCCGAGGCGAACGAGGCCTACCTGGCCGACGGGTACGGGGGGCGGCGGGTGGCGGTTCTGGACGCGTCGACCGGGGAGTTCAAGCGGTACTGGGGCGCCTACGGCAACGAGCCGGACGACACGCGGACGCCGCCCTACGATCCGGACGCGCCGCTGATCCAGCAGTTCCGCACCCCCGTGCACTGCGCCGATCCGTCGCGTGACGGGCACGTCTACGTATGCGACCGTCCCAACAACCGCGTCCAGGTGTTCACCACGGACGGGACGTTCGTGGACGAGGTCCAGCTGGCGCCGCGGACCCTGGGTGACGGCTCAACGTGGGATGTGGCCTTCTCACGCGACCCGGAGCAGCAGTACATGTACGTGGCCGACGGAAAAAACATGAGAGTGTACGTGCTTGACCGGCTGAACCTGGAGGTCCTGACCAGCTTCGGCGACGGCGGGCGCCAGCCGGGACTCTTCTTCGCGGTCCACTCGATCGCGACCGATTCGCAGGGCAACATCTTCACGACCGAGACCTATGAGGGGAAGCGCGTCCAGAAATTCGTCTACATGGGGATGGGTTCCGTGACGGCGGAGCATCAGGGAGCGCCGTGGCCGACGGGGAACTAGCGCGGGGCGGGCTGACCGGCGCGGGACGACCGCGCTGAAAAGCGTAGCGTGCGCGATACCGACGCCGCATGCGCGATATGGACAAGAGCAGGAACGGACACCAGCAGAAGGAGCGGTGACACCATGAAGACCTTCCCACTTTCCACCTGCGCCGCGCTGGCTGGCGCGCTCATCGTCGGGGCCTGTGCGCAGGGCGATGCGCCGGAGGCCGAGGCCGAAATAGCCCCCATGACCTTCTTCATCACCAGTGCGGGGCCGGGAGACGGCGCCAACCTCGGCGGACTCGAGGGCGCCGACGCACACTGCGAGACGCTGGCATCGGCCGTGGGTGCGGGCGGAATGGGCTGGATGGCCTACCTTAGCACCATCAACGATGACGGAAGCGCGGCGGTGAACGCGCGCGACCGGATCGGGATGGGTCCCTGGCACAACCAGGCCGGCGTGCTGATCGCCAACAACGTCGACGAGCTTCACTCCGACGCGGCGGGCCTCACCAAGGAGACGATTCTGACCGAGAACGGCGACATGGTGAACGGCCGTGGCGACGATCCCAACATGCACGACATCCTGACCGGTTCGAACATGGACGGGACCGCCTACACCGGCGAGGACTACGACAACTGCGGCAACTGGATGAGCAACGCCGAGGACGGGAGCGCGGCGGTGGGTCATCACGATCGCATTGGCGGCGGGCAGAACCCGACCTCGTGGAACTCGGCCCACGCCTCGCGGGGCTGCAGCCAGGAGAATCTGCAGGGCACCGGCGGGAACGGCTTCTACTACTGCTTCGCGGCGGGGATGTGAGCCGGCGGGTGCGGGTGCGCGGCCCGGCCGGGGTGCCCCCGGCAGCGCGCCTTGTCCCCTCGCCGGCAGCTCTGGCTGTAGCCGGGCTGGCGCTTGCGGCATGCACTGCAGAGGACGCGTCCGAAGCTGAACGCGGGGCAAACGCCGAGGCGGGGACCGCCGGCACCGTCTTCATCGAGGAGATGACCTGGACGGAGATCCGGGACGCGATCGACGGCGGTATGACCACGGTAATCCTGCCGACCGCCGGCACCGAGCAGAACGGGCCCCACATGGTGATGGGCAAGCACCGCTACATCATCGAGGAGGCCAGCGACCGGATCGCGCGCGAACTCGGCAACGCCCTGGTGGCGCCGACGGTGACCTACGTGCCCGAGGGCGACGTGGATCCGCCCTCGGGACACATGCGATACGCCGGGACGATCACGCTCCCAAACGAGTTTTTCATGAAGCTGGTCGAGTACGCCGCTCGCAGTTTCCGCATCCACGGCTTCACCGACATCGTGTTCATCGGCGACAGCGGCGGGAACCAGAGAGGGATGCAGGCGGTCGCGGAGATGTTGAACGAGGAGTGGGGCGGCGAGGGCGTAACGGTGCACTTCATCGGCGACTACTACGCGAACAACGGCTTCCGCGACTGGCTCATGGAGCAGGGGGAGACCGACGAGACGATCGGGCGCCATGCGGGGATATCCGATACGTCGATCCTGCTGTACGTGGAGCCAAAGCACATCCGCGAGGACCAGCTGGCACCGGGGGGCGGCTTCGAGGGGAGCGGCGTTTCGGGGGATCCGACGCGGGCCTCCGCCGAGTACGGCCGGGTCGGCATGGAGATGCGGGTGGATGCGGCCGTACGGCAGATCCGGGCGGCGATGGGCTCGATGTAGAGACCGCGGGGACCCTGTGAGCGTCCGGTCGGCGTGGTGGGTGGCGGTCGCCAGCGTGTTTGTGGCGCTGCCGGGTGTCGGGCTCGTCGCACCGACCCGTGCGGCTGCCCAGGACGCGCCGACGTTCAACCTTACCGGACAGATCCTGGACGCGCTGAACGATGCACCCGTGGTCTCTGCCGTCATCAAGGTGCCGGAGCTCCGACGCTACTCCTTCTCGGATGTGAACGGGCGCTTCAGCTTCCCTGAGTTTCCCCAGGGGACGTGGGATATCGTGGTCGAGATGCTCGGGTACCACACATTGGACGGGTCGATTTCCGTCGTGGAGGGAAACGGCCTCCTACTGCGCCTGAACCCGGATCCGGTCGCGCTCGAGGAGCTCCGTGTGCGGACGCGCTCGGAGCGACTGTTATCCGACCGCAGGCGCCGCATTCCGTACCGGGTCACGACCATCTCGACCGGCATCTTTGCGAACAGCATCAATCCCGACCCCACCGCGATCTTCCGGCGCAACTCCCGTTCGTACATCCTGCCCTGCTCCGAGACCGCCGAAGACGCCGGCGAGCAGATGGCGCCAAGCTGCTACTGGCGCCGAGGCCGACCCGCGAAGATTACGGTCTTCCTGGACGAAGGGCGCCTGGAGTCGGGCATGGTCGAACTCGCGATGTTCCCCAAGGAGGACATTCATTCCATGGACTGGATCCCGGAGATGGGCGAGCTCCGCATCTACACCAGGTACTTCATCGAACGGCTCGACAACACGCGAATCAGCCTGTCGCCGCTGGTGTATCCGTAAGCGGGCGCATCCGGTCGGCGTATGCGGAACCGAGCGCGGGAAGGGCAGCCACGGAACCCGGAGGACCATCGTATGAGGGTGCGGTCAGGTTCGCGGGCAGTATGGATTGCCGTGGTGGCCACCGCCGCGCTGGCCCGGGTCGCGACCGGTCAAGACACGATTCCGCCGGTGCCGAACTTCACCCTCGCCGGCCGGATCGTCGACGCCCTGAACGAGCGGCCGATCATCTCCGCGGTCATCAAGGTCCCCAAACTGAGGCGCTATGTCTTCTCCGACGTGAATGGGCGTTTTCGGTTCGCCGGTTTTCCGGAAGGGACCTGGGAGATCGTGGTCGAGATGCTGGGATACCACACTCTTGACGGCTCGGTCACCGTTTCGGAGGGAAACGGCCTGCTGCTGCGATTGAACCCGGACCCGGTCGCCCTGGAGGGGCTGGAGGTTCGGACGCGGTCCGCCGGCCTGCTCGATCGCCGGAGGCACCGGTATCCGTTCCGGGTGACCACGATCTCGCCTCAGGCGATCGCCGAGACCATCAATGCCGATCCGGCCGCGATCTTCAGGCGGAATTCGAACTCCTTCGTCACTTCGTGTATCGACCGCTCCGGCTTTCTGACACTGGGAGCCTGCTACTACAGGAGAGCCCGGAAGACGCAGATCAGGGTCTTCCTCAATGAAGGGGAACTCATGGGCGGGATGAACGAACTGTCGATGTTCCCGGCCCGGGACATCCACTCGATGGACTGGCTCAAGGACATCGGCGAACTCCATGTTTACACGCATTGGTTCATCGAGCGTCTCAACACTTCGGGAACGAGACTGGCGCCGTTCAAGTGGCCGATAGGGTGACAAAGGGGGGCACCGCGATGAGGATTCCAGGCGCAGCGCGGGCAGTCACGCTGGTCCTGCTGGCGAGCTTGGCACCGTGGCGGGGCGCGACCGGCCAGGACAGCATTGCGGCGCCTTCCACCTTCACTCTGACCGGCCAGATCGTCGATGCGGTCAACGAACGGCCCGTGATCTCGGCCGTGGTCAAACTGCCCGAACTCCAGCGCTACGTCTTCTCCGACGTGAATGGGCGCTTCACCATCCGTGAGTTTCCCGCGGGAACGTGGGAAGTCGTCGTGGAGATGCTCGGATACCACACGCTGGAGGGATCGTTCACGGTGGCAGAGGGAAACGGCCTCGTCCTGCGACTGAACCCGGACCCCGTCGCGTTGGAGGGCCTGCGTGTGCGGACGCGGGCCGACGGGCTCCTCGATCGGAGGCGCCGCCGCTATCCCTATCGTGTCGACCACATCTCGCCCCAGGACATTGCCAACGCGATCAATCCCGATCCCGTCGCGATCTTCAGCCAGCATACCAGGGTGCCCCTTCGGTCGTGCTACTGGGGTCCCTCCGACATGCCGTTCGGCTGTTACGACCGGAGGGGGCGCGTGAAAGGGGTGAGAGTCCTGCTGGACGAGGCACCGCTACTCGGTGGCATGATGGAACTGCAGATGTTCCCCGCTGACCACATTCACTCGATGGACTGGGTGCCCGCCGGCGGCGAACTTCATGTCTACACCAGGTTCTTCATCGAACGTCTGAACGATTCACGCATGCGGCTGATGCCCTTCGACCCCTTCGAGTGACCGGTTCACATCGTAAATGCAACATTACACGCCGTCCTGCTGCCTTTACATTCTGTCGATCCAGAGCACAGCCCAAGCCTATCTGGGCTCCTCACGCTCCGAGCGGAACAGCCGGTCCGTGACCATGGCCACCAGCGGGACGGCCGCCGTCAGCGTCACCACCCCCAGACCTTCCAGGAAACTCGTTTCTTCGCGCTGACCCGAGATTCCCAGGGCGTATCCGGGGATGATGGCGACGGCCGCGCCGATCAGGGCCGGTCCCAGCGAGCCGCGCGACCGGTCCGTGCGTCCCCCCAGCCGGGCACCGAGCGCAGACCCCAGCGCCGGCAGCGCCACGGCTGCAGCCGCGGCTGCCATGGTGGTGGTCGCGCTGCAGTCGGAGAACAGCGCGTCGTCGTCCGGCCCCTTGAATCCAATACATCGGCTCCCCACCCAGACGCCCGCAGCCAGCCCGGCGGCGTTGCCCACCGCGGAGCCCAGAAAGACCTTGCCCGCGCGGTGAGGCGCCTCCTCGAGCGACCAATCGTACCTCTGCGGACCGTATACCCGCCGCCTGGGTGCTTCGTCCGGATCCCGCCCGGCCCTGCGCGTCTCGATGATCAGCGCCCCCCAAAGAGACCCGGTCCCGAAGCGCGCGCCAGCCTCCGACGGCTGCACCACCTCGATATTCTCGATCGTCTCGATCGGCAGTGTGGCGTACAGCGTGGCCGGATTGCGAACGAGCACGCCGTCGAGGTAGACCTCGGGGGAGTTGCAACCGGGATCACTGCTGCTCAGACCGCGAATGAAGTTACCGGAACGGGCGCCTCGAAACTCCACGCAGGTAGGCTGTCCGACCACGCCGCTGCGGGTAATCCGCACACCCGGCACCTGGGCGGTGAGGAGTTCGACGAGCGTCATCGCCGTGTCCTCGTATCTCTGGATCTCTTCGCGAGAGACGCGGTTCAGCTGGCGGCCGGCCGCCCTGCGCTCCCGCCCCTCTCGGCTCGTGGCTTCCACCACCAGTGGCGCCAGAGTGATCCCCGCCTGCGTCAGCCGGATCGTGAGGCTCAGGGGTTCGTCTCCGACCTCCACCTCCTCCCAGTGTGCCCCGAACGCCACATGGCTGACCGTGAGCACCCAGCTTCCCTGGGGCACGCTCGCAAAGGAGAAGGAACCGTCGGCCTCCGTCACCCTCGTGCCCACACCGTCGATCCACACTTCCACGTCGGCTACGGGCGCACCAGTGGCCTGATCCTCGACACGCCCGGACAGGGATGCCCCGGCCTGAGCCATACCGGCCGACGGCATCCCGCAAAACACAAACACCGCGGCCACCATCATGCACCGCGTTTGATTGCGCCAGGTCCACTCCATTCGCACCTCCGGCCCTGACGTGAACCCCCTCGACACCCATTGTACGCAATGCTCGCCAGACCGTTGCGTACGTAGTATTGTGTCTCGGAACCCATAGTAGGGCCTGAGGCGAGAGATTGCACCCACACCGGAGTGTATACACTCTGGAATCCATAACCCGGTCCAAAGGAGGACGCCCATGGAAGAAGGCAAGTGTAAAGGACCGCGCAGCGGTTGGGGAGTCGTCGTTCTGGCGACGCTTGCCCTCGCCCTGCCCTCTGCTCTCGAGGCCCAGACCGGCTCGATCAGGGGGCAGGTGGTCGACGCGATCACCCTGAGGGCGGTTGGAGGCGCCCAGGTCGAGATTGTGGGTACCGTCCGTGGTGGACTGACCAACACCTCGGGGCAGTATCTCCTCCTCAACGTTCCGGTCGGCGACCACGAAGTGCGGGTGCAGTTCATCGGCTTCGGCACCGTGACGCAGAGCGTGACGGTAACCAGCGGCGAGACCGCAGAGCTTGACTTCGAACTCGCCCAGGCGGCGCTCCAGCTGGACCAGATCGTGGTCACCGGAACCGCCCAGGAGACCCAGGCGCGATCGATCGGCAACACGGTCTCCACGATTGATGCAGCCGAGATCGTGGAGATCGCGCCGATCAGCACCGTGCAGGAACTGCTGACCGCCCGGACTCCCGGACTGACGTTGGTCGCCAACTCCGGTCAGGCGGGCGCAAGCTCCAAGCTTCGCATCCGGGGAGCGGGATCCCTGGCCGCGGGGCTGCAGCCCGTCGTGTATGTTGACGGAGTCCGCATGAAATCGGGTACGCAGGGAGGCCTGGACGTGGGCTGGGGCGGCGCGCAGGGCACGGACGCCCTCGACTTCCTGAACCCGCAGGACATCGAGTCGGTCGAGACGATCAAGGGCCCGGCGGCCTCCACCCTGTACGGGGCCGATGCGGCCGGGGGCGTCATCCAGATCATCACCAAGAAGGGCCGTGCCGGATCCGGACTGGTGTGGAACGCTTCCTTCGAGACCGGCTACAACGAGTGGGCGCTCGAGACCCCGACGAACTACTGGAGGTGCACCGCGTCCAATATCTCCAACCCGGGCGTCTACCCGGGGTGCTCGGGCGTGGCGGAGAACACCGTGTTGATGGACGACCCGGTAAAGCGTCATCCGATGGCGCTTCGTCAGAATGAAGGCGGGACCGACGAGTACGCCGATCTCAGCACCTTCAACCTCTCCGCGCGCGGCGGCGGCGAAGCCTTCAACTACTACCTCTCGTTCGAGAAGAGCGGCGAAGAAGGCGTCTACTACAACAACTTCTCCAACCGGACTTCGGGGCGCGCGAACTTCGGGTTTACGCCCACCGAGACGTTCTCGACCACGGTGAACGTCGGGTACGCCCGTACCCACGTGCGGATGCCGTTCGCGAACAACTCCTCGAACTCGATTCTGCGGAACGGGTTCAGGGGCAGGCCCGGGTCGTCCCCGCCCTGGGAAGAGGGATTCCGGGGCTTCGGACCCACGCTGGCCAACCAGTACGACAATCAGACCGAGGCCGAGCGTACGACGATCGCAATGACCGTCAACTACCAGCCGTGGGACTGGTTCACGAATCGCCTGACGCTGGGGATGGACAAGCAGGATCGCACCAACTCCGAGGTCTACGAGATCGACACCACCGGTGCCCAGCCCTGGGGAGCCGTCCGTGCCAACGGCGTGGTTCAGCGCGACCTGCCCGTCGATCATTCGTGGACCGCCGACTACGCGGGTACGGTCGGCACCGACATAACCGACGACGTCACTTCGTCGCTGTCCTTCGGGGCGCAGCTGGTGCGGGAGCAGTTCTCTTCCCACTACGTCGAGGGGCAGGGGTTCGTGGCCAACAACCTCAACCTCATTGGGACTGCCGCGACGACGCTGGCTCGACAGGCGTTCATCGAGCAGACCTCGCTGGGAGTGTATCTGCAGGAACAGGCGGCCTGGCGAGATCGTCTGTACGGCACTGTGGCCGTGCGGGTCGACGACAACTCCGCATTCGGGAATGACTTCTCACTTGTGGTATACCCGAAGGCCTCGCTGTCCTACATCATCTCGGACGAGGATTTCTTCAGTCTGCCGTACGTGGACGAGATGAAGCTTCGGGGCGCCTGGGGCCAAGCGGGCAAGGCACCGGCTCCCTTCACCGCGGACCGGGCGTACGCGCCGGACGTTACGGTGATCGGTGATCAGGCCGTGAACCAGCTTTCGACCGCCTCATACGGGAATCCCGACCTGAAAGCCGAGACGGGTACCGAGATCGAACTGGGCTTTGACGCGTCGTTCCTGCAGGGTCGCGCCGCACTTGAAGTCACCTACTACAACCAGCGCACCACCGATGCGCTGATCTCGGTTCCCGATCCGCCGTCGAGCGGGTTCAGCGGCAGCCACTTCGTCAACATCGGCGAGATCGCAAACAGCGGATTCGAGGTGCTGCTCACCGGATCCCCGATCTACACGCGCAATCTTCAATGGGACGCCTCGGTGTCATTCTACACCAACTCGAACGAACTCATCTCGTTCGGTGGCGCCCTGGACGAGATCTCGTTCGGTGCGTTCGCTCAGGTGCACAAGCACATCGAGGGCTATCCGCTCGGCGGGTACTGGTATGTCGACGTCGTGCGTGACGCGAGCGGCAATCCCGTTCTCACCCCGAGCGGAGGCGTGACGGTCGACTACGACAACGAGGGATACCTGGGGCCCCAGTTGCCAACGCGGGAGATCGCGTTGTCGAACACGTTCACTCTTATGGGGAGCCTCCGGCTCTTCGCCCAGTTCGACTACAAGGGCGGGCACTACCAGTGGTGCGCGATCTGCTCGATCCGGAACCGGATCGACCGCAACAGCTGGGAGGTGAACAACCCTGCCGCCGACCCGACAGAGGTCCTGGTGTGGCGCAGCCGCCAGACCAAGACGCACCTGTTCCCGGCAGACTTCCTGAAGTTCCGGGAGATCGCCGTCAGCTACACGCTGCCGGCCGATTTGAGCAACGCCTTCCGTGCGGATCGAGCCACGGTGACGCTATCGGGCCGAAACATCTGGATGTGGACCAAATACGAAGGTACTTCCGATCCGGAAGTCACCTTCTACAGCACGCGCGAGTTCAGTGAGCTCGACTACGCGTCCACGCCGATGACCCGAAGGGTGTCGGCATCGATCGCCCTGCAGTTCTGAAAGGAGGAAGCAAATGACTAGATACAGCAAGACGCTGCGGCTCCTGGCCGCGTTGGCCGTCGTTGGTCCGGTCGCTGGATGCGACACCCTCGACGAACTCCTGGTAGCGAACAACCCCGAGCGCATTTCGGAGGACGCACTGAACGACGCGCTGCTCGTAGATGTGCTCACCAACAGCGTCATCGGCGAGTTCTCGGGCATGTACGACAATCCGTTCATCTGGACGGGCAGCATGATGACCGACGAACAGCTCACCGGGATCAACTGGGAACAGACAGCGCGGATCAACCAGCGGCTGGTTCGTTTCGACGAGGGTCCCACCGACGGCATGTTCTCGGCAATCAGTGCCGCCCGCGCATTGTCGGACAGTGTTGCGGGACGATTCCGCACGCTGCTCGACAACTCGGCGGCGGATGAGCGCATGGCGACTGCGCTCATCTATGCAGGCTATTCCCACATCGTTCTGGGCGACGTCATGTGCGAGGCCGTGTTCGACGTGGGCGAGACCATCTCGTCACAGGCGCAGATCTACGAGCGCGGCCTTTCCCGACTCGAGGAGGGCATGCAGGTGGCTGGAGCCGCCGGACGGCAGGACCTCGTCAACCTCGCCCGTGTGGGCCTTGCCCGCTCGCATCTCAACCTCGGCAACCACAGCCAGGTGATGCAGTACGCCGGCGAAGTTCCCGCCGATTTCGTCCATTGGGTGGAATACGAACAGACTTCGTCGACCGGCACGGACCTCGTGCTATGGGGCAGGATCAACGGCGGCAACCACTCGCTCGGCGTGCATCCCAACTTCCTGGGCGGTGAGTTCGGCACCCAGGATCTCATAGCCGGCCAGACCGACCCGCGGGTGCAGCATACGACCAGCTGGTCACTGGGCCACAACCGCCTGACGCGCCTCTACAAGCCGTATCAGTCGCTGCCGTTCAGCGGATACAACGGCGAAGCGATCGCGGATGGCGGCTCGCCCAACTTCTACGAGCGGGGCACGGACATCAGGATGGGATCCGGGCTTGAAGCGATGCATCACTACTACGAGGCGGCAGGACCGGATGGAATGGGTCCTGCGGGGTCGACGCTCGACTTCGTCAACGCTCGGCGCGCCGTCGGCAATCAGGAGGCGGTCGACCTCTCGGGTGCCGATCTGATGGCCGAGCTGCGCCAACAGCGTGGACGGGACATGTATCTGGGCGGCTTCCGCCTGGGCGACCTGCGCCGCTGGATGAACCAGGGCGTGGGCAACTTCTTCCCCACCGGAGTCCACCCGGTTACGGAATGGGGCATGTACGGGGACGCGACGTGCTTCCCGCTCCCACTCGAGGAGTATGAAGGCAACCCGAACCTGACACCTCCTTGACGGTCGGGATGATGGTGGGCAAGCGTGTTTGAGCGCTTGAATCGAGGGGGTGCGGCGGCAGCAGTCGCCGCGCCCCCTCGTGGCTCGGCAATCCGGGGCCCGCGTCGGCGGCGGGGACTCGTTGTGGGCGTACTGGCCGCGGCGCTGCCGACCGCGGGTCTTGCGGGCTGCAACATCCTCGACGACGACCAGCAGCTTCCAGGCATTGCGCGCGTCGAGATTACCGGCAGCGCACCCCAGCCTCTGGAACTGGTGGTCTCCGACAACTTCGAGAGGGTTGCCGACTTCGACCAGGGCGCGAGGTACACCGTGCTCGTGCACGCGGACACCTCTCTTGTGCAGCCCGACTTCACCAGGGACTATGACATCGAGGGCACGCACAGGTTCTATGTGCGATTGACCAACCACAGCTCCGAGGTCGCGCAGATCCTGCTCCTGGTGGCCTTCGACGGGGAGGTCGGGTATTCGCAGCGCGCAAGTTTGTCCGAGGGCGGCGCTCTCGAGTTCAGCGAGGTCTTCTTCGGAACGTGAGGACGGAGGATTCGTCCCGGTGACGACATCTTCACGGTGGCTGTGGCGTCCGGCAGGCAAGGGTGTAGTCCGCTGGCTTGCCACCCGGCCGGGCGCATGTGCGGCGACCGGCGGCAACACGACCGCGCGCACCAGCCCGGTTCGGTGGATCACCGGCGTGCTCATCGCGCGCGCGGCGTGCGGCGGAGACACGACGGAGCCCATCGTCGAGCCGCCCGACCGCGAACCACCCCCCGTCCCCGCCGAAGCCACCGCCTGGATCGAGAGCAACGCGGTCCCCTTCGACGGCTCCCACCTCTCGTTGCCCCACGACGACATCGAGTTCCTGCGCGGCCTCGTCGGCGATGCCCGCATCGTGTCGCTGGGCGAGAACACCCACGGGACCCGCGATTTCTTCGAGATGAAGGCGCGCATCCTCCGCTTCGTCGTCGAGGAGATGGGATTCGACGCCTTCGTGATCGAGGCCACCTGGCCCGAAGCCAACCGTCTCGACGCCTACGTCCGCACTGGCGAGGGCGACCCCGCAGAGCTGCTGTCGGGGCTGTACTTCTGGACCTGGAA
Source organism: Longimicrobiales bacterium (assembly GCA_965211905.1). Classification (GTDB taxonomy): domain Bacteria; phylum Gemmatimonadota; class Gemmatimonadetes; order Longimicrobiales; family Gaopeijiaceae; genus Bin94. The sequence continues at coordinate 1,152,465 of CBDBTX010000003.1, read as the reverse complement.
CACGGAGTCGGTGCTGGAGATGATCGAGTGGATCCGGTCGCACAACGAGGCCGGCGGCGACGTGGGCTTCTACGGCTTCGACATGCAATACCCCGGGATGGCTCTGCACACCGTGATCGAGTACCTGCGCGAAGTGGACGCGGAGGGAACCGACTCGGTGGCGGCGAAACTCGACTGCCTGGCCCGCTACGCCAACGACCCGTCGGGGCGCACGCCCGATCCCGACTACCGCGCGCAGACAGCCGACTACCGCGCTTCCTGCGCGGTCTCGCTCAACGAGGTGCACGAGCATCTCACCGACAGACGGGGCGACTACGAGGCCGTCGCCGGCGAAGACGCGTTCGCGCTGGCTCTGCAGAGCATGCGGGTCGCCATTCAGTACCACCTGTCGATCAACGGGGAGCAGAGCCGCGACCAGTCGATGGCCGAGAACACCGTCTGGCTCCAGCGCCGTCTGGGCCCCGAAGCGCGGTTGGTTCTCTGGGCTCACAACTTCCACGTCTCCACGCAGCCGGGCGCCCAGGGGTGGTTCCTCCGTCAGACCTACGGCGACGCCATGGTCGTCCTCGGCTTCACGCACGAGCACGGTACCTTCACCGGCGTGCGCCAAAGCGGCTCGAGCTATCTCGGGCTCGACCAGATGGTCCTCGACGGTGTGCGTCACCTGTCGTACGAACACTACCTGTCGTCAGCGAGCGCACCCCGCTTCTTCCTCGATCTCCGCAACCGAAGCCTCGGGGCGGCGGGGGCGGCGTGGCTGTCCAACCCCCGCCAATTCCGCACGATCGGCTGCTGCTACGACCCGGGTGCATCCGCCCGCTACTGGAACGAAGTGCCCGCCGCCGAGTGGTTCGATGTCCTGATCCACTACGAAACGACGCGGCCCACCACGGTGCTGCCGTTTCGTTACCCGGGTTCGTTCTGAGCGCGGGGAGCCCGGGGACCTCTCGAGCCCGCCGAAGCCCGCCTAGACCGCGCGGGCTGCAGGAACCGCCTGGATTCCGAAGACCCCTACCCGTGCCGGGCGCGCAGACCCCGCACGAACCGCCGCGCGCGCCGCATCGCCAGCGAAAGCCCGGTCCACACCATCACCGCGGCAGCCAGCGAGAACAGGCCGGCCAGCAACTGTCCCCCCAGCCCCCAATACTCCCCGGTGTGCGCGTAGCGCAGGAACTGCTGCGCCCGCCGGCCCGGTGAGTCATCGGCAAAGGACTCCCACTGACGCACGGCGCCGGTGGCCGCGTCGACGGTGAGATAGCCAATCCTCTGGGGCTGCCCCGCACGGCCAGCCTGCACCTCGACCCTGGCCTCGCGGCTATCACCCAGCGGCAATGTAAGGATCAGCGTCCGCCATTCCGGCACCCACGCTTCGGCTGTCGCGAGGACGGCTCCCAGCGCACCGGCACTGGCGACCTCCATCTCGCCCACCGCATCCGGCCACGCCTCCGCCGGAACCGCCGCTCCCACGACCGGATACACCCGGTCGCCTACCCCGGGATAGGAGGTCGTCACGCCGCTCGCCGCGATCGCGAGCAGCGGCACCGCCGACCAGATCCCCACCACCTGGTGCCAGCTCAGATCGCGCCACGCCCCCTTCGCCCCGGGACGGAGCAACAGCGTGTTGCCGAGCGCCTTCCTGGTCAGCCGCCGCGGGATCCACAGCACCGGCCCCGTCAACAGGAGAAAGACGAACGCGACGTTCACCGCTCCGGTAACCGCCCGCGCCCGGCGCACCGACCCATCCGACACGTTGAACCACCGGTGCCAGTTGTGGACGCCTTCGAAGAAGCCCTCGAGCGGGCCTGGACCCTCGCCCAGAACATCACCCGTATACGGATCGACGTAGGCGTAGCGGTCCCGCCCCTCGTGGACGCGGACAGGCGCCCGGGGGTGCGCCCGGTACTGCAGGGAGGTAGCCTCGAACGCGACAGCCGCCAGGATCTCCTCCGGCGCCAGCCGCGGCTCACCGAAGACCGCGTCCACGAAATACCGTCGCTCGGCAAGCCCCGTCGCCGTCTCCTCCAGCGACAGGATGACCCCCGTCACCGCCAGCATGAGGATCACCAGCCCGGCGGCCACCGCCACCCACAGGTGCAGGCGAAAGACGAATCCCCGGATCATTCCCGTGCCCCGCGATGCGGCGCCGATGCACACCGGCCGGTGGCGGCGCCGGCCAACCTGGCGCCGGCGTCAAAATCCAGCCGCCCCTGCCCGGGGCGGCCGCGCGCCATCGTTCGCTGCCTCAGTTCAAGGTCACGTAGCGCTCGAACCGCGCGACCTCGTCCTCGTCCACGTACTTCCCGATCTCGCGCCGGAACTGGTCGAGATCCGTGTACGGCCGGTATTCCTCGAACTCGTGCGCCATCCGATCGCTCATTCCCGGAACCGCCATGATCGCCTCGCGGGTCGCGGTGTTCAGGTCGATGGGGACGTACACGTACCCCGCCAGCCGCTCGACCTCGTCGGTGTCCACGTACTTGCCGATCTCCATGCGGAACTCGCCCATGTCCACGTAGGGGCGGTATTCCTCGAACTCGTGCGCCATCCGATCTCCCACGCCTGGAATCAGCAGAATCTCGTCGGTCGTCACGTCGTTGAGGTTGATCGGCAGCCAGAGCGACCCGTACGCCGCCAGCGCCGCCTCGTCTCCGATCGCCCCCGACAGCACCAAGTGCAGATCCGCCGCACGCAGGTAGGGCCGCCCGCCGACAACGGCAGCAACGACCTCCGTGGTAACCCCCGGCACGGAAGCAAGTTCGTCTTCGGTCGCAAGGTTGGGGTTGAGCAGAGCGGCCGTGGCCTCGGCGGCGCCCATCTCATCCATGGCCTCCATGGCTTCTTCGGCGGCGGGTGCAGACTCGGCCGAATCGCCACCCCCTCCACAGCCGGCCGATAGCGCCGGAATCATGAGGAGGGCGAGTGGCACTGTGTGACTGCGAAACATGTTTCCTCCGTTTGGTGTTGCAGGCCCGGTTGCGTGTGCCGTCACACGCGCGTCGAGCACAATCCAGACTGAAATGAGACTCATTCTCAACTAGCTCCGAAGATCCATGGGCGGCGGGGTCAAGTCAAGTCGATTCCGGAAGCGCTTGGGCCGACCCTGGGCCAACACCGCCAACAAATGCCGCGGCCAAGGTGTCTTTTCCGTAGTGCCGGACAATCCCTGGGCCGGACCAACCGCGTATCCGGCCCACGACCCGGGAAGTCGAATCCGAATGAAATCTTTGTCAACTCATCTGCCCCGGTTCATGGCCCCGGCAGTCTTCCTTCTGGCCTTGTCGGCACCCCCGAGCGAGGTCGCCGCCCAGTCATCCAACGGCGACAACGGGGCAGCAGCGGTGCTCGAAGCCGTGGCCCTCCCCTCTGCCGCGAACATCGACCTGGACGGGCGCATTGACGAGGACATCTGGCGCACCGCCACCCCGATCACCGACTTCACCCAGCAGGAGCCGGTCGAAGGGGGAGTCCCGTCCGAGCGGACCGAGGTGCGCGTCGTCTTCGACGAGGACAATCTCTACATCAGCGCCGTCCTCTACGGCGACCCCGCGGATATCCTGGCATATCAGCGGCAGCGGGACGCCAGCCTGCGCACCGACGACCGCTTCATGTGGATCCTCGACACCTTCCTCGACGGACGTACCGGATACTTCTTCGAGATCAACCCGGCCGGGCTGATGGGGGACGGGATCCTGACCGGAAGCGGCGGAGGCTGGGGCGGCGGTGGCGGCGGTGGCGGTGGCGGCGGCAAGGCCTGGGACGGCATCTGGGAAGCTCGCACGGCCCAGCGCGAAGACGGCTGGTCGGCCGAGATCCGGATCCCGTTCCGGACCCTCAACTTCAATCCGGAACTGGACACCTGGGGGATCAACTTCCAGCGCACGATCCGGCACCGGAACGAAGAGATCCTCTGGCGGGGCTACCGGCGCAACGAGGGGCTCTTCCGACCCGTGAACGCGGGGCACCTGACAGGCTTGAGAAATCTTTCACAAGGGATGGGGCTGGAAGCCAGGCCTTCGGCGGTCGCGACCTGGAAGAACGTCCCGGACAACACCGATCCGACGACGTTTCCGAGCGACGTCAGCCTCGATGTCAACTACAGCCTCACCTCCAGCCTGCGCGCATCGGCCAGCATCAACACGGACTTCGCCGAGGTCGAGAGCGACGAGCGGCGGGTCAACCTCACGCGGTTCCCCCAGCGCTTTCGCGAGCGCCGGGACTTCTTTCTCGAGGGATCGGGGGTGTTCAGCTTCGCTCCGCGCTCCGGCCCCACGCCCTTTTTCTCGCGCCGGATCGGCTTGAGTTCGGGGCAGCAGATACCCATCCAGTACGGAACCAGGCTCACGGGTCAGGCCGGGAGGTACGAACTCGGCTTCTACCAGATCGGAACCGCCGCTCACTCCTTCTTCAGCGAGAGCAGTCTGGCTGACGTGAACATTCCGAGGGAGACCTTCACCGTCGCCCGCGTGAAGCGCTCGATCTTCGAGCAGTCGACCATCGGCGCGATCTACACTCGCAGAGCCGCGGCAGCCGGCCTCGACGGCCTGACGATCGCCGACGGACACACGGTGGGAATCGACGCCCAGCTCAACACGCGGCACTTCTTCGGCGACAAGCGCCTGGAGATGGAGGCGTTCTTCGTCTGGAACTCCAACCCCGATCCCACCATCGACCGATCGCTCAACGACCTCACCGCGCGCGGACTACGCCTCAACTTCCCGAACGACATCTGGACGGCCCACATCTCGTACCGCGAGTTCGGCGACGACTACAGACCGACCCTCGGCTTCGTGCCCCGCAACGGTTTCCGCCGCGTTGAGCCGCGCATCGGCTGGGCGCCCAGGCCCGAGAGCATCGACTGGATCCGGCAGTTCGATTTCGCCGTGCAGTTCCGCAATCTCACCAACATCGACACCGGCGTGCTCGAAGAGCGGGAATGGCAGTTCGACATCTTCGGGATCGATTTCGAGAGCGGCGACAACATCGAGATCGAGGCGACCCGCGTCCGCGAATACCTGGACTACGGGTACGAGGTGAGCGACGGGATCGACATCCTCCCGGGTGACTACACCATGTGGGAATGGGGCCTGCAGGCCCGCACGGCAGGCCACCGCCGCGTGTCGATGTTCGGCGGAGTGAATCGCGGTGGCTTCTGGGACGGCAACCGGACCCGGATGAACGCCCGGGCCTCGTTCAGGCCCAATCCCGGGATCAGCATCTCGACCAATTTCGAGCACAACGAGGTGTCGCTGCCGCGGGGCGACTTCACCGCCGATGTCTACGAGATCGAGGGCGAGTGGAATCCCAACCAGTGGGTCAGCATCACCAATCAGATCCGCTACGACAACGACAGCGACATCGTGGGGCTGTTCGCACGGCTGCGCTGGATCGTCAGGCCGGGCAACGACGTGTTCCTGGTCTACACGCACAACTGGCGGAACCTGGGCCTGGACATCCTCAACGACCGCGACCTGATCACCCTGTCAAGAGGCAGCGCGATCAAGATGAACTACACGTACCGGTTCTAAGGGCCTTCGGACGAACTCCCCGCTGCATTTCGAGCGGCGAGGCATTCCCTCCGGTCCGCTGCGCTCGCCGGATAGTTCGTGGGTCGGCGGGTGTCCGTCAGCGGACTACAGGCAGGACGATTCGCGAAGGATAGGTCGCAGTACGGTGCACCTGGATCGTGGGTGCGGTCGCGGGCAGCTCGATGTTGTCGGCGTCAGCCCCCATGATCGTAACCCGGATGCGGTGGCCCGCGTTGAAGATGTTGGCCGTGGGCAGGAGGTCCATGACCAGTTCTCCGGGCTCGCCGTCGGGCAGGGGCTCAACGTCCTCGGCGAAGCTGCGCTGGAACGGCAGCCCGAGATTGTCCCAGGGTGCCTCGGCGAGTTCGCGGTGCGAAGCCCGGAGGACGCCTTCCGAGATGTAGTGGGAGACGCCGGTGGCGTCGATCTCTTCGAGGAGCACGATCACGTCGGCGTCGTTCGTGGATGACGACAACCACATCGTCACCACGGGGTGGCCGGTGATGTTCAGGTCGGCGTCCAGCGGGGGGGTCGTGTAGGTGAGCGACTTCGCGTCGTTGGGAGTCAGGTCGGGGTAGATCATCAGCGGAGCGCCGCCGACGGCGTTGTCCCATCGGGTGTTGGTCCCGGTGGTGGTCGTCAGGTCCACGGTGTAGCTGTCGGCTCCATCGTCACCCGCAGGCGCGATTGGAGACAGCATCCCGTCGTTGACCGACTCGACGCTCCCCGACGGTCCTTCGGCCAGGTACCAGACGGCTTCCTCCGCCTCGGGGAGAGGCCAGTTGTCTGCCGATGCCCAGCTCCACTCGCCGGGATCGTTCATGACGGCGTAGTGGATGGGGGGCTCGTCCATGATCCCGTTCTCGATGCCCTTCAGCCAGTAGTCGAACCAGCGGAGCTGCTCCACCGCCGTGAGTTCGGCGCTCTCGACCATGAGGAGGCTGTCGGGCATGCCCGCGTGCGACCAGGCGCCGACACCCAGCTTCTGCGGCCCGTCGTAGTTGGCCCACAGGAGCACGGCGTCGAGGACGAAGATGTCGTACCAGCCGTTCCAGTGGTACGCCGGCACGCGCGCCTGTTTGACTTCGTCCAGAACGCCCGAAACCCCGTGTTCGGTCCAGGTCAGGGTCGGGATGTCGTGGTCGCGAAAACGCCCGGCGGCGTACTCGACCGCTACATCCCAGTTGTCCTCGTGCTCGGCGATGGCGGCATACAGCAGCGACCCGTCGGTGTCTTCGTCGACCGGCGGTGCGGCCCAGTTGATGTCCAGATTGCGGGTCAGGCCGCCCCAGTGGTCGATCATGTCCTTGCGGTAGATGCCCCCGGGGTGCAGCTGGTCGTACAGATCGAGTCCGGCCACGTTGGGGAAGATGGCCTTGAGGGCAGGGTGCATCTCGGAGGCCGCCATGTACTGGGTCATCCCGAGGTAGGAACCTCCGTACATCCCCACGTTGCCGTCGCTCCACGGCTGGGCGGCAAACCACTCGATCATCTCGCGCGCGTCGTCGGTCTCGGCTTCCGAGAACAGGCCCTGGTAGGTTCCGAAGGACGCGCCGCCGCCGCGCACCTGCACCGCCGCCACCACGTAGCCGTGCATGACGAGGAGCTGCAGCGCTCCGTTGGCGTCGACCTGCGAGTTGACCTCGGGCACGTCGGCGCCCTCCGGGGCGAAGAACTCCAACAGCTGGCCCGGGTTGCGGTGGTAGCGGGAGTGGGTCCAAACCACCGGGAACGGACCCTGCGCGGCTTCGCCGCCGATCGCGGGAAAGGTGACGTCCACGGCCAGCCTGACTCCGTCGCGCATCTCGACGTAGCGCGAGGTGTTGACCCAGCTATCGTAGATCGGCTCGGAGTAGCCTTCGTACCGGCCGAATTCGGAGACGAGCCCGGCGTGGGAGGAGTCGGAGGGGTCGGAGCACCCGGCGACCAGGGCGCCGAACAGAAGGAAACCGATGCTACGGGGGAGCTGGATCATGGGTCCGGTCTCCGGCAGATGTCAAAGCCCTTGGGCGAAGTGGAGCCAACCGGGATCGAACCGGTGACCTCTGGCTTGCAAAGCCAGCGCTCTCCCAGCTGAGCTATGGCCCCGAGGCCGGCGCATGCCGGCGGCACAGAAGATAGCGCAGCCCGGTCTGAGGCGGAATTGTGGATTTGCGGCTCCCGCCGGCGGCGTCAAGAGACACCGGACTCGATTTGCGCTAGATTAGGCCATGAAACGTGTCCTGCAGGTCATCCTCATCGCGGTCCTCGCGTCAGCCTGCACAGCCGATGACGGCCGTCGGCACGAGACCCCGGACTCCACGCCCGAGGACGCACCTTCCGCGACGCCGGCGCAGACGGAACGGACTTCGCAGGCGGGGTCCGGCCACGATGGAACAGGCCCTGCACCCGCCGGCCAGGCTGGAGCCGGCCCTTCGCCCGCCGCCCCAGGTGAAGGCGACGTTGCCGCGGCAACTGCGCAGTCTCGACCGACGACACCGGAGCCGGACCCGTTCGGCCCGGGCCGCGTCTTCGACTTCCCCCGCCCCGACCACGTCCGCGGCCTCTACGTCAACGCCTGGTCGGCCGGTTCGCGGAGGCGCATCACGGCCCTCGCCGCCCTGGCCCAGCGCACCGAGATCAATTCCTTCGTCGTAGACATCAAGGACGCGACGGGTTTTATCAGCCACCCCACCGAGGTGCCGCTGGCGATCGAGATCGGCGCGGTCGACGAGATCCGCATCCCGAATCTGCGAGTGATGCTCGACCGCCTCGAGAGGGCCGGCGTGTATCCGATCGCGCGCATCGTCATCGTGAAAGACCCGCTCATCGCGGCGGCGCGGCCCGATCTGGCCGTGCAGGATACCGCGGGCGGCCCCTGGAGCGACGACAAGGGCATCGTCTGGCTGAACCCCTACAATCGCGAGGTCTGGGACTACCACGTCGCCATCGCGCGCGAGGTCGCGGAGATCGGGTTCCCGGAGATCCAGTGGGACTATGTGCGGTTCCCGGACGCGCCGCAGTCCGCGATGAACCGCGCGCATTTCCCGGGCGGCGACGGTCGCGAGCGGCGTGACGCCATTCGCGAATTCCTCGCCTACAGCCGCGAGTCGCTTTCGGACCTGGACGTGCAAGTGACCGCCGACGTCTTCGGCGTAACGACATCGTTCAACCGCGACGTGGGAATCGGGCAGGTGTGGGAGTCGTTCATCGACGTGGTCGACGTGGCATTGCCCATGGTGTACCCGAGCCACTACTGGAAGGGGAGCTTCGGCTTCGACGAGCCGAATTCGCATCCGTACGAGATCGTACGGGCTGCGCTGGAGGATGCGGTTGACCGGTCCTCCCTGGTCGCGGGCGCGGGCACCACCCGGCCCTGGCTCCAGGATTTCGACCTTGGACCTCCGCGCTACGACGCGCCCGAAATCCGCGCCCAGATCCAGGCCACGTACGATGTCGGGATCGATGAGTGGATCCTCTGGAATCCGGGCAGCCGCTACACGGAGGAAGCGCTCGAACCCGCGGATGGTTTCGTGGAGGAGCCGCTCATGCGGGTGGCGAACCAGATCGTCCCCGTGTCGAGGCGTTTCGAGTTCTACGATACCACGACCGTCGTGGTCGACCCGGAGGAAGCGGGAGAGGGGAAGACACCGGGCAATCCCGGTAACGGATCCCGCTAGTCGCCCGACTTCGGGTTCAGCGCCGCGGCATACCGCCGCACGATATCCCCGGCCGCTTCGATCTCGGCTATCCCCGCGACGCTCTTTCCCGCCTGCCACAGCTCGCGGTCCTCGCGGTGCAGCGATCGCTTCAGCTGCCGGAACGACTTGATCGCGTAGAAGAGCCGCATCCAGTGCTTGGTGCGGCTGCCCCTCAGCAGCCGCTTCGCGATGGGTCCGGCCTTGAGGCCCATGCGCCGGATGTGCGGCGTGTTGATCACCGACACCGGCACGCCCGTCAGCTTCTCCGAGAGGACCACATCCTCTTCACCCGCCCCGAGGATAGCCCGCTTGTACGCATCCGACGCTGTACACTCGTGCGTGGCGATGAAACGCGTGCCCAACTGCACGCCCGCGTACCCCAGTTCAAGCGCCCGGACGAATTCGACCGGCGACCCCACCCCTCCCGCGCAGACCACCGGCACCCCGAGGTCCCCCACCTCTTCGATCAGCGCCTCGACCGCCCTGGGCCCCGCGTGCCCCCCCGCCCTGCGATTCACGCCGATCAGCCCGTGAACGCCCGACTCGAGTCCCTTGAGCGCCCACTTCCGCTCGGTCACGTCGTGGTACACCACACCCCCGTGCGGCGCGACCCTGTCCACCACCCAGCGCGGCTTCCCCAGCGACGTCACGAAGAAGCGCACGCCCTCTTCCAACGCGATGTCCACCCACTCGGACATGCGTTCGTGGTACCGCTTCGACCCCTTCTCGATCAGCGCGTTCATCCCGATCGGCCTGGACGTCAGGCGCCGGATATGGCGCAGCCCCTCGCGAAAGTCGTAGCCGTGCACGTAGGTCAGGCTCAGAGGCTGCATGATCCCGATCCCGCCGGCCTCCGACGCCGCGGCCACGAGTTCCGGATTGCTGCACGGGTACATGGCGCCGCAGATCAGCGGCACCCCGATCCCGGCGTGCGCGGTCAGCGGGGTTTCGAAAGTGGCCATCGATGACCCGGCGATCCGGTCCGGCGCCGCCGTCGAGCTTTCGGTTGAACCCGGGACCATGCCTTCATTCCTGTTCGGGTCAGTCTACGCCAGCGCAGGTCGGAAGATACCCCGCTTCGACCGACACACACCAACCAGGCCATTCGGTGCCCCGGAACTGATGTCTTCCGACGGTCCGCGCGTTCCAGCGCGTCGATACACCGACAAGGAGGTTCGGCAACTCCTCCGACACGCCACCGAGATGCAGGAGGCGGCCGAGGTTCGGATCGACGAAGAGCGCGAGGGGATGACGCTCGCGGAAGTGCAGGAAGCGGCCGCGGAAGTGGGGATCGAGGCGCACTATCTGGAGAGGGCCGCATCGCTGATCGATCGGCCGATGGCCTGGGGGCCGGGAAAGCGTTTGTTGGGCGTGCCCCTGAAGATCACGGCGGCACGGTCGGTGTCCGGTACGCTGCTGGACGAGGACTATGAACGAATCGTCGAGACCATCACCCGCGAAATGGGACAAGGGCAGGCTTCGACGGTCGGAAGGACTCTCGACTGGACGTCGAGCACTCGTCCGGTCAGCGTCAGGGTCAACTCCGGACGGGGCGGAACACGGATCGAAGCCGAATACGGGCTTGGCGACCTGACCGTTGTCCTGGTGGCACTCGGAGTGGTGGGTACGGTTGCGGGTGTGTTCGCGGGTGTCGCAGGGGCGCCGCTGGTGGCGGTTACCTCGCTTGGGATCGTCGGTGGCCCTTGCGCCGGCACTCTGTGGCTGGCGAGGAGGCTGGCACCGAAACGAAAGCGTGTTGTCGAGGAGTTGGTGGACCGGCTCGGCCGCTACGTGAGAAGCCCTACCAGGACGATTTCCGCACCCCCGGAATGAGCCCGTGAAGCGACATGTCGCGGAAGGCGATCCTGGAAAGGCCGAACTTGCGGAGGAAGCCGCGAGGACGGCCGGACATCTGGCACCGGTTGCGGTAGCGGACGGACGACGAATCGCGCGGAAGGGCCTGCAGTCTCGCCATGGCCTCCCGCTTCTCTGCGGGTGACGCCTCGACGCTCTTCATGATCTTCGTGAGTTCGAGGCGCCGCTCGGCGTACTTCTCGACCAGCTTCGCGCGCCGGTCGTTCTTTTCCAGCTTGCCCTTCTTGGCCATTCAGTGCTTCTCTGTCGCGGGTTCGGCTGTCGCCGCGCGTCCTGGCGGCGCTCCTGCGCGTCCGTCCGGGAACGGATGCACGGTGTAGCCTTTAATCGTCGCCCGACGCGATTTGCAAGTCAAGTTGTGCGACTCAGTGGGGCCGGTGCGCCCTCACCCACTCCGGATCCGTCTCCAGGTACGGCCCACCGATCAGATCCACGCAGTCGGGCACCGCCGCGAACACGGCGTCCAGACATTCGCCGACGGCCTTGGGCGAGCCCGGCAGGTTGATGATCAGCGCAGAACCCCTCACGCCCGCCGTTTGGCGCGAAAGGACCGCGGTCGGGACGTGTGGACGCGACACGGCCCGCATGGCTTCGCCGAAGCCGGCCAGCTCCTTGTCCAGCACGGCTGCGGTCGCCTCCGGAGTCACATCGCGCGGCGCCGGCCCCGTCCCCCCTGTGGTGACGACCAGGCAGCACCCCTCCTCATCCACCAGTTCGACCAGCGTGGCGCGGATCAGGTCCTCTTCATCCGGAATCACCCGCCCCACCATCTGCCACGGGGTCGTCAGCACCCTGTCCAGGTACGCCTGAACCGCCGGCCCGCCCCGGTCCTCGTATTCCCCGCGCGAAGCACGGTCCGACACCGAAACGATGCCGACGCGAACCGCCGCCCCGCCCGAACCTGCCGATGAGTCGCTCATGTGTGACAATATGGGCCCTCGCGGGCCTTTTTCACTAGTTTGGACGGAGCCGACAACCAGGGCTATTCCCATGAACCGACAATCAAACCGGGATTCCGCGAGCCTGATTCTGCCCGGCAGCTACGGGGGGCTCCACACGCTGCAGGCCGAGTTCGACCGCTACCAGCAGGCCGCGTTCCCCCATCGCCCGCCGCGTTTCTTCGCTCTCGAACTGGCCGGCGAGACGGGTGAACTGGCCAACCTCGAAAAGAAGGTGTGGAAGGGACGGAAGGTCGACGAGGCCGACTTCGAGGACGAGGCGGCCGACGTGTGCATTGCGCTGCTGAACTACGCCAACAGCCGCAGCATCGACCTCGCGGGCGCCGTTGCGCAAAAGATGCGGCGGATCGACGCGCAGCGGCGGGCGGAGCCGGAAGCCCCGGGCGCACCGCAAGACGAATGACAGAGACTCTCAAGACGGCCCCGCTGGCCGATGTGCAGGCCCACCCCGACAGCCGCAAGGTGCCGATCAGCCGTGTGGGCGTGCAGAACATCCGCTTTCCGATCGCCGTGAAGGACCGCGAGAAGACCGCGCAGCACACGGTCGGCACGATCGACATGTCGGTGGATCTGCCCCACCACTTCAAGGGCACCCACATGAGCCGCTTCATGGAGATCCTGAACTCGTACGACGGCGTGATATCGGTTGATGCCCTGCCCTTGATCCTGAGGACGATGCGCGACCGGCTCCACGCCACGACCGCGCACCTGCGCATCTCCTTTCCGTACTTCATGGAGAAGGCTGCACCCGTTACCGGCTCTGCCGGCCTGCTCTCATACGATTGTGTATTCGACGCCTCCAGCGGGGCCACGGACGATTTCGTCCTCACCGTGAAGGTGCCGGTCACCACGCTGTGTCCGTGTTCGCGGGAGATCAGCAGCCGCGGCGCGCACAACCAGCGGAGCATGGTCACGGTCCAGGCTCGCTTCGACGCGGAGCTGTGGATCGAGGACCTGGTGGCGCTGGTGGACGAATCGGCGTCGTGCGAACTGTACCCGGTGCTCAAGCGGGCCGACGAGAAGTGGGTGACCGAGCACGCCTACGACAATCCCCGGTTCGTGGAGGACCTGGTCCGCGAGATCACGCTGCGGATGCGCGCGCTCGACCAGGTGACCTGGTTCAGCGTGCACGTGGTCAACTTCGAGTCGATCCACGAGCACGACGCCTACGCGCAGGTGGAGGAGCCGTCTCCCGCTGACTAACGGCCCCGCGGCCTCGGCCGGCGGCGGCTACAGCGCCACGACGCCTCCACCGGGAACTTCCAGATACGCCTCGAGCGCCGCGCGGCCGAGTTGCACGTCCAGAGTCACTCCAAGGGCCGACAGGTCCGACCGCACCATTTCCGGATCGGGATGACGGCCCCGCAGCGCGCTCAACCGGACGCCGTAGTCGCGGAGACGACTACACGGGTGGGCCGTCTCGCCCCAGTCGATGAAGAAGGGAATGAGGCCGCCGTGCAGCGAGGGGACGACCGGCATGGTGAGCGTCCAGGCAAGACGGGTGCCGTCAGGCATCGTGCGCGACATCGCCCGCACCGGGCCGACGAGGCCTTCGCCGGATTCCGCCGCAAGTTCGGTCAGGTCGTCGCGGCGCGCGCACCAGGTGGCGAGGGAATGGCGCTCGGCCCCTTCGGCCGCGAGCCAGAGACCACCCGAGGGGCGTGGTTGCTCGGGATCCGGGCCCAGCAGTTCCAGGTAGATCTCCGGACCGATTCGGAGCAGCGCGTTGCGCGTGCCCAGGCCGGGATGACTGCCGCCGGCGGTGAAGGGTACGCCGAAGCGGGCTTCCATCTCGCACACGGCGACCCCCAGATCGGGAACGACGTAGACGAGATGGTCGGCTGCCGGGTCGATCACGGTAGTCGCGGGTGCCTCCCGGAACCGGCCGTCCAGACCGCGGATTCGGCCGGCTCTAGGCGTCCTCTTCCTCGATGCCGTAGCGGCGCTGGAAGCGCTCGACTCTTCCCGCCGTGTCCAGCAGGCGCTGCGTCCCCGTGTAGAACGGGTGCGAAGAGGACGAGATCTCGAGCGTGACCAGGGGGTATTCCTTCCCGTCCTCCCACTCGATCGAGCGCTTGGTCGAAATCGTGGAGCGGGTCAGGAACGCGTAACCGGTTGAGACGTCCTGGAAGACGACGGGGCGGTATCTGGGATGTATGTCTTTCTTCACAGCTGTCTTCCGGGTTGTCGCTCGGTGTCGGCCGCGGCCATGCGGCCAGTGAAGGGCAGCACTAATTTTATTCCGACTGGACGATCGCGGTCAACCGGCTATCTTATCTGGGGTCAGTCGAACCAAGGAGAAACCATGGCGAAGAAGTCGTCGAAGGGTCCTCGCGTGACGATCAAGATGTCCAGCACCGAGAGCCCCCATCGCTTCACCACCACCAAGAACAAGCGGAACCACCCCCAGCGGCTGGAGCTCAAGCGGTACGATCCGGTCCTCCGCCGCCACGTCCTTTTCAAGGAAGAAAAGTAAGGCGTCCGGGGTAAGAACGGAGGATTTTTGCGATGTCTCGCAAGTGCGACATCACCGGGAAGCGGCCTCTGGTCGGGTACAACGTCTCCCACGCTCACAACAAGACCAAGAAGCGGCAGCTGCCGAACCTGCAGAAGAAGCGGATCTACGTGCCGGAACTGGGCAAATCGGTCCGGATCAAGGTCTCCACTTCCGCCCTGCGGTCGATCGACAAGATGGGATTGACGGCATTCCTGCGGAAAAACGGGCTCACTCGCAGGGATTTGGGCCTGGACGACACGAAATCCGGGAAGGGCAACCAGAAGGACCGCCGGTAAACATGGACATGGCCGATGTCTGGGCCATCGTCGAAAAGGGTCAGAACCGACTGGCGGCAGGCACCCGCCACAGCTATGGATGCTACTGGCGGCGCTACCGCAGATTCTGCGTCGACCACGACTACGACATCCTGCCGCCGGACCCCTACGTGGTCGCGTCGTTCGCCGTGAAGCAGCAGCAGCGCGGGCTGACCGCGAAGACCATCCGGTGCATGCTGTCGGCCATCGGGTACTACGCGAAGGAAAAGGACATGAAGGCCCCGCTGGAGTTCGCGCTGGTCCGCAAGGTGATGCACGGGATCGAACGCGACTGCACGCACCAGCCGCGGCAGGCCAAGGGGATCAGCGAATCCGACATGGAGGCGATCCGGCGCACCGCCTGCGAACCCCGCCAGACCGCCAGCGGTCGTGTCGAGCGACAGTGCACCGCCACGAAGCGGGGGCGCAAGGAGGTGGCGCTGATCGCGGTGATGCGGGATGCGCTGCTCCGCAGGTCGGAGGCGTCGGCGCTGACCTGGGGCGATGTCGAGTTCCACGAAGACGGGTCAGGGATCGTCATCATCCGGCGTTCGAAGACTTCGCTGTCAGCGCGGGCGCTGTACATCGGACCCGAAGCTGTGGCGGACCTGAAGCGCTACATGCCGACCACCAATCCCGACCCCAAAGCACGGATCTGGAAGTGGTCCGGCGAAACCATCCGCGTCCACATCCGCGACACCTGCAAGGCCGCGGGACTGGAAGGCGACTACACAGGGCATTCCTGCCGCGTGGGCATGGCGCAGACCCTGGTCGAAAACGGGTGCACGATGGCCGCGCTGAAGCAGGCTGGCCGCTGGAAGGACGGCGAAATCGCTTCGCGCTACGTCGAACACATCAAGGAACGCCATGGCGCGGTGGCGCAGCTTCGCAACGGCAGACTCGGTGCGATGCTGGAACCGGGGGCGGCGCAGTAAGGTCCGGTCTGCCCAACGGGGGATGCGATAACCGTTATCGGCCAGCAGGTCGCCCCAGATCGATTCCAGGGCCTGCGGGGGTGGACTACACGCCTGTGACGCCCGGAGGCGCACAGGGACGCCCTGGGTTCAGTCCCAGACCGTTTCCTGCGTGTGCCACGCGACCGCGACGCAGGCCATGATCGTCACGACCTGCCCTGCGTCGCGGTCGTCTTCGGTGACGGACGGATCGGCGGTCACCAGCGCCCAAGGTCGATCTGGCGGGCCTGCGGCCAGCGACGGGTGCGCGTCGCCTTCCATCGCGGCCAGCATCGCCTGCCAGGTGCCGCTGTCCGCGCCTGCTGCACCCAGCCCGACCACGGCCACGACTTCGCGCACGGGGTTGATGATCGCGACCGCGCCGCCGCCGTCCGGCGCGGGTGTCGTGTGGATCGACCAGCCGTCCGGTGTCAGTTGGACGGCCTCCTGATCGGCGATCCCCAAGGCGATCCGCGTGGCGATCAGCCCAGGAGCGTCGATGCTGCTTTCGCGGACTACGCGGCGCTCACCATTGTAGGCGATGGCGACTTCGACTTCGATATCGCCCGCCGCCGTCACCCTGCGCGTGTTCACGGACAGGTCGCGTCCATTGATTTCAGCCAACCGATAGTGACCTGCCTTTTCTGATAGCCAGGGTAGCGGACGGTCAGCGTGTCGCCCGCGATTTGGAACGTGCCGATTTCGCGGATCAGGTTGGCCCCATGGGTCCACGTGCTGTCGCTGCCGATCGTCAGGTTGCCCCGGTCCACAATCGTGGTCGTGCCGCCAAGACCGTCCGGGCGGGTGAGCGTCCAGCAGGTCGTGGCTGTGCTGTCGCCTTGCTCCTGCGTGATGGCCATTGCGCCTGTCACGTCCGGCGGGTACTTGGTGCTGTCGCCTGCCACCCGGTAGGACAACAGGGCATAGTTGCCGCCAAGATGAATCACGTCCGCCGTGATCGTGTCGGTCACGGGTAGCAGGTTGAACGTGTCCGCTACCGCCCACTGGTCGCCCGCGCAGCGCTGTTCCGCCACGTAGCCGTGGTAGTCGTCCCCGATGGGTCCAGCCAGACGGCACTGGCCTGACCTGGGGTCGTAGTATTCGGTGATCAGCCGCCCACCGGTGTGGTCGCCTGTGACGACCGCTTCCCATGGGTCCACGGGCAGGGTGGTGTCCCCTTCGATGGTCCACGTGCCGTGCACGAACCCGTCCTGATCGTTGATCCGCAGCGTGTAGACCACCGAATCTGCTACCGAGTCCGTGGCCGCGTCCGCGGCGACGTTCGCCTGCGTGCGGACCGCCATCGTGCGCGCTTCGCGCCACGTACCCGACACGTCAGCAGCGTCGTGGGAATCTGGACCAACGGCGACGCACCCCAGAAGGAACGCGGCAGCAAGGATGAGACGGTTCTTCATGACAGCACCTCCTGCGTCACGCGTTCCCGCAGCACCAGCGCGCAGCCATCAAGTACCGCCTGCCGCGTTTCACGTGGGATGCCTGGTACCCGGAATCGCTGCATGACCGCGTCGATGTCTTCGCGGCACACGCGCGCGATATCGTCAGCGCTGGACACCGCCACGTCCAGCCATGCGGCCACCGCCAAGAATGTGCGCTGCTGGACAACGGTCAGTTCCATGGATTCGGCCAGCAGGTCCGGCAGTGGTGATGCCATCGCGGTTTCCGCGGCTGCACGTGCCTGCCTGGACCTACGGGTGTCAGCTTGGGTGCGTTCGCGGTTGGCCTGTCGTTCTGCTTCTGCGCGTTCCGCTGCCGCTTGGCGTTCAGCTTCCCTGCGCTGGGCTGTCGCGTGACGTTCAGCGGCGCGACGATCCGCTTCAGCCCGTTCCGCGAAGCGGCGGGCGTGCGCGACGGAGTCGCGGGCTTGCTGGTCCGCCCGGCGGCTGTCTGCGCGCGCCAGTGTTTCGTTTCTGGTCGCGTTCAGGCTGTCTAGGGATTCCAGCATGGGGCACCAGAAGCGGACCGCGTCTACGGCGGCGGTGATGTCCCCGACCGGGAACCGCACGACCGTGCTGCCGATGTCGCCCAAGTCGAAGCCGACGGAATCGGCGGTCGCCACGAGTTCCAAGACCTGATCCCGGTAGGGTTCCCAGTCCAAGTATGCGGTCCTGCCAAGGGTTCGTATTGCGGTCGATGACGGCGGGGGGTTCGGTGGTTGGGGAAACACAGGGCGGGCGTGGAACGCGACGGTGGTGTCCGTGGCGAACAGCCCGAAGTCCCACGCGATCGGCACCCGGTCCACTGCAAGACGGATGTTCGGTGCCGCTGCGGCGAACTGTGTCCGCAGGCGCGTGGAGTCCAGCGGCATCGCCAACTGCACGGCCAGTCCGTCCAACGCGATCCTGGCATCACCGTGGTAGCAGAAGTAGCCCACAGACACGGTGGTCGGTCGTCCATGGACGGACACGCTAACCGACGGCCCCCACGTGCTGTAGTACCCCGTCGGTTCGCCAGTCAGGTTGTCGATGTCCTGTTCCACGGTGCCTGTCCAAGCGGGGTCGGGATCCCCGCAGCCAGTCAGGCCGAACAGGCCGCAGCCCGACAGGACTGCGGCGGCTAGGGTGATGGTGATTCTGCGGGTCATGTCGGGTTCCTTTCCCTACAGGGGTTGGGTTGGGTTCCCAGCCATTCGTCAACCACGCGACGGCGGCGTTTTCCGGCCACAGGACGCAGTAGGGGCGCACAGGAGCGCAGGGGGGCTGCCGGATCGCGCGGAGGGCAGAACGACTAGGGCCTTGTCAATGCAGCCCTGCCTTTTCGGAGCTACCGAACGCAGGCTGATTGGGGTGGCCCGACTTGGGGGGGCCACGACTGCCTTGGGTGACAAGGCAACTCTATCTAGGAATGCGGGGATCCGCAACTGGCGCATCACCCAAACCAAGTATGGACCCCGGCAGGAGCATGAAACGAAGGGCGTCCGTCGGTGTAGCACGCACGGAATAGGGGTCAGCCAACGGCGGGGTGGGATGGGGCGCGGGTGGTCTTTTCGGCGTCGAACCCTTACCGTATCCCACCAGTCACCGGGCACGTGGCCCTGTCGGGCCACCGCCTCAATACAACAGCCGATGACACGGGCAACTGCGGGTAGCTCCCACGACCGCCCACGGTGAATAGGGCGGACCGCTTCGTTCCACGATGCCTGGTGACAATGGCCCGGCTCCACGTCCGGGTGCCATGGCCGATGGCCTCCTTAACCCACCTGGGTATATCGCCCATGGAAGACGAAGACGAAGGTTCGGGAATGGTCCCCTTGGAAGACATTCTGGTGGCCCTCCAGCAGGCTGCCCTACAGCCGGACGACTGGCCTGCCGCGTCCGCGCTGATCGAAAGGGCGTGCGGCGCGAAGGGGAACGCGCTGATGGTTTGTTCGCATCCAGCGGTCCGGCGGGATTCCGTCTGCTTCTGGCGCGTCGTCTTCGGCGGTGAACGATACGCGGACCTTGAACTCGAGTTCATCCGCGATCACTGGAAGACGGACGAACGGATTCCGCGCGTGCGGCGGCTGGGCGATGGCGCACTGGTGCCGACCCGCAACCTGTACACGGCGTCCGAACGACAGACTTCCCCGACCTACGCGGACCTCATGGCGCGGACCGACATGCGCGGCGGCCTGCATGCGCGACTGGACGTGCAGGACGGGCGGCGCGCCGGATCGCAGAGCACCCTACAGATCGTCTGGGCGCTTGGCGAAAGCGTGGACGGGGACTGGTCCGCTGCACAGAAGACCATCATCAAGCGGCTGATGCCGCATCTGCGCCACTTCGCTGCGGTTCGCCAGGTGCTGGCCGACACGCAGGCGCTGAACAAGTCGCTGACCGATCTTCTAGACCTTCGCCGCATCGCGGTGATCCAGCTTGACCGCCACGCCAAGGTCGTGGAGGCGAACGACCACGCGACCGCGCTGCTGCAACAGAAGGGCAGCGGTCTGATCGACGCTGGCGGCTACCTGCGGGCGAGCGCACCACCAGACAACGCGGACCTTCAGGGCCTGTTGGCGGCGGCGCTGCCGCAGCACGGGGTTCAGCAGGGTACTGCGGGTTCGGTGACCATCGGTCGTGCGGCGCGGTCACGGCTGGTGGTTCACGTGACACCAGTCCCCGAACCGCAGTCCGACTACCAGGTGGTGGGGCGTGTCGCGACCCTAGTCTTCGTCGTGGACCCGGATCGACGGCCCTTGATCGATCAGGACATCGTTGCGGCGGCGCTGAACCTGACGCCTGCGGAGGCGCGGGTGACGGCGATGCTGGCTAGCGGGCACAGCGTCAAGGCCATCGCCGACATGACGGACAGGTCGCAGAACACCGTGCGCGCCCAACTCAAGGCGGCGTTCAGGAAGCAGGCGGTCGCGTCGCAGTCGGACCTGGTGCGGAAGGTGCTGTCGCTGGACGGGCTCCGTGCAGACGGCGACAGGTGACGGACCAACCCACCATCCCCTATCCGGGGCCCGGACTGGAACACTGTACGCGCCGCACGCCACACGAAGGCGAACGCGCCCACCACAGCCGCATCGGGGACCGCACCGTCCGGCAGACCCTGATCGTGGATGCTCCGCGTCTGCGATGGGCAGTCGTGCAGCACCTGATCGCCGATGGCGATGTGGCCCGCACGGTCCTGGTGGCCCGCTATGACGATCTGACCGCCGCCGAAGCTGGCTTCGACCAGTTGGTCGCGTGGCAGGACCGCGCGCAGGGCCAGCCACCGCGACCGCTGTCCATGGACGGACTCGGGCGCATCCTGCTGGCGCTGTCTGGGGGGGTCGTGACTAGGCCACGCTGCGGCCCAAGCGTTCCCGCGCGACCGCGTGCCAGTGGGCTGCCTTCGCCGCTGCGATGGCGCGGTCGAAGTGGTCGGCCTTCCTGTCGCCATGGGCGCTGCGGTACGCCCGCCTGACTGACCACAGCTTCAGGGGCTCGTCCCACTGAAGGACGCGGTCACAGCGTGCGCATGCGATGCCCGGATCACCTGGCAGCGGCGTCAGCCAGTCGTGCCGCGGTCGGCAGCTAGCAGGGCGTCCCTGCATACTGGCGCACTAGTCGGGCCCGCTTCAGCGCTGCGCCGACGATGGCCGTGCTGACGCCCAACTCGTCGGCGATCCCCTGCCATGTCCATCCCCGCAGCCGTAGCTGGACGATCCGCTGATCGCGATCCGCGCGCGCCGCTGGAGGTGCGGACGTGATCAGTCCTGCCCGCTTCAGCGCACGATAAACCGTGGCGCGGCTGCACCGGACTTCGCGGCCGATTTCAGTCCACTTCCACCCGTCGCAGCGCAGGTCCGCGATCAAGTCGTAGCGTTCGGTCACGCGGCTGTCCCATCGTGGCATTCCGCTATCGCAGTTCAAACCTGATGTTGCCCGCAGACCGGATCACCTGTCCGCGTGCGAAGATGATACGCCTGTCCGCATCGCCACCGGACAACTTGATCAGCCACAGCCCATTGACCCCGACGTTAGGCGGGTTACCCGGATCGTCCGCGCGCGTGGTGTTCAGGAACAGCGACGGCACATTGGTTTCATCGAACACGGTGTTCACAGGCACGTCGGCTGGCGCGATAGCTGGAAGCGTCAGGAAGTCTTCGACAGGGAACGGTGCGCAGTAGACCCGGACGAAGTCGAAGGTGCTTTCGTTGGTCCGCTGCGCGTTGAACGACACGTAGCACAGCTTGTCTTCGTCGCTCTGTGTCAGCGACCGTGCCAGGTCGAAGTGTGCGGTCGCGATCCTGCTGGTCTGTAGCTCGTCCGTGAAGTCCTGCGTGATGGTCGAGTAGGTGCCGACATGGGCGGTCGCCATCGCGCCCGTGCCATTCCCCCCGCTGAACGTCAGGGTCGGCGCGCTGGTATACCCTGTGCCGCGATTGGTGGGCAGCACAGTTTCTACCGCGCCGCTGTCGATGGCTGCCGTGAACGCGGCGTTCGTCCCGCCACCCCCTGTGACGGTCACGGTAGGTGCTGCGGTGTAGCCGCTGCCTTCTGCGTCGATGGTGGTGTAGAGCACCCCGCTGGCGGTGGGCGTGACGACTTCGCGCTGTGCGTTGAAGGTGTTCTGGATCCCTGCGTCGCTGCGGCGTGCAGGGGTCTGGTACGTGGTGGTGCCGATGCGCAGGGTGTCCAGCGAAGGCTGGTTGCCGCGAAACTCAAGGTTGGCCGCTACGGGCGTGCCGTGGACGGCCTGCACGTCGCCGCCGACCAGCGGGATGTTGTAGGTGATGTTCTGGTGGAAGCGGTACGACGCGGTGTTCACCGTGATCGCCTGCCCGCTGGCCTGCGGGGTGTTCGCTGCGACCTGGAACCACCCAACGTCCGTCAGGTCCAAGTTGAACGTGGACAGGCTCTGGAAGTTGGAAGTCTGGTCCGTGTTGCCCCTGCGGTGGTTGCAGGTGTCGGTCGCCAAGCTGCTGGTGCGGACCAGGTAGACAGCGAAAAACTCGCCGCGCGCGAAGGTGACGGGCGACAGCGGTGCGTCGGCCACGGACAGGGTTTGCGGCCCCGGATCGTGCTGTTGGTTGGTCGGGGTGGCGTAGACCACGTCGCCTGTGGTGAACGTGCCCCCGCTGTAGGTGCCGCGCTGGATGACAGCCCTGAACGTGCGGCCTGTGTGGGACGTGACCCGCATCTGCGTTTCGACGATTTCAGCGCCGTTGTGTCCGGCTTCGTATATCTGGCCCATGGTGGCGAACGCGTCATTGTGTTCGCCTTCCTGCACGAACCCGATATCCAGCTTGTCCCGCAGGCTGATCGCGTTGCCTACGTAGTCGATGGGGCTGGTGGACAGCCAGTTGGTGCCGTCCCACTGTAGCAGGTAGGACGCACTGGGAATGATCTGGTGCCGCTGGACGCCTTCACCGTCGAAGTCCAGCCATTCGTAGCTCCCGCCGCCGTACATCTGGATGCGCAGCGTGCCGCTGGCTGGCAGCCCGGATATGTCACTGGGCGTTTCCAGAATCAGCATGCTGTCGGTGAACAGTTGGGTGCGCTGGATGCCTGGCAGGTCCGGTTCGACCGTGTCGTTGATGTCCAGATTGCCGACGTTCGTGATCACCGGGGTGGCGCGGTACGTGTGGGTCAGCCCAGGTGCGTTGAACGCATTGACCTTGGGGATGTAGTGGTAGACCCGCAGCGGTTCGCCCAGGTAGATATCGTCGTTGTCGTCACGGAACAGCATCGACCACGACTGCGCGCTGGTCGGGAGCACGCCCAATTCGGTCGGCGTCGGGGTCAGGGTGCGCGCGCCAGGGATGCCAGCCAGCGTGAACGCGGCCAACAGCACTTCGTTGGACTGGCTGTTGACGTTGGCCTGTGCGCTGATGAACAGGACGACGCGGTCGCCTTCGACAGCGAACGAAATGACGCCTTCACCCGGACGGTGCCGCGTGCCATCGACGGCATCGGCGATGCTGGTCAGGTCGCGGTAGTTGACCCCGATGGCCGCGTTCAGGTTCGCGCGCGTGACCGTGATATCGTCGCGTTCGGTCAGGCTGCCGTCGGTGGCGACATCGTAGGCGAAGAAGTGCATGTCGGCGGTCCCGTTGGGATCGCTGCGCGACGTGAACACCATCTGCCACAGGATGGTGGGTTCGGACTGTTCGATGTACAGGTCTTGCGCTTCCCAACCGCTACGGGGGTTGGTGCGCCACTGGTGCTGCTGGTCGTCGGCCAGCGTGGTCGCGTTGATCGAATGGATCATGTCGTCATCGACGATGAACCAGAAGTCGCCGTTGCGGGCCACGCCGTGGTACAGGTGGCTGGTGGACCAGATGTTCACGTCCGTGCCGTTACGGACCGACGCCGTGCCATCGTCGAAGATGACCCACAACTCGTCGTTCCATTCGGCCAGGTTCGTGATGTACCCGCGTGCCGCCGTGGAATATTCGGTGCTTTCCACCGTGCCTGCGCGCACGAACGACAGGCTTTCGTGGATGTTCGTGTTGGCGGCGATTTCCTCTAGCAGCGCCCTGTCTTCTGGCGTGAAGACCGTATCGCCGCTGACGATCGGCACCCACGAATAGTGCGACATGGGCGACGCACCCGCCGTGTAGTTGTCCAGCGTGCGCATCGCGTGATCGGTCGTGCGCACGTAGAAGTACTCGGTGTTGCTGGCACGCGCGGCCAGCGTCGCCACCGCGTCGTTGTCGCTGTCGAAGTCACCAAGGAAGTGCGGCGTGTCCGTGCTGGTCTGAAGCAGCGGGGTCAGGTAGATCGACGCAGCGCCCTGTAGCCATGTCGGCTGGAACCCGCCTGCGAAGCGGCGGTAGAAGTCGTGCGACCGGATTTCGTAGGCCCATGTGCCCGCGGCCACGCTGCCCGCATCAGGCAGCCGATCGGCGATGATTCGGTTGCTGGGCAGGGTGACCGCGTTGAACGTCCCGGTGGGCAGCGTACCGAAGCTCTGGTAGCCGTCGCAGACGTACAGCGTCTTCGTGTTGACGATGAACCAGACTTCGCCTTCCCTGTCCGCGCCAGGCGCTGGCAGGTTCCCGTACGTGTCGGCCAAGTGCAGGTCGCCAAGGACCAGGTCGTCCACCGTTTCGAACGCCGTCTGCACGTCCGCGTCCGCGCTGGACAGGTTGTTGTCGAAGTTGGCGGTCAGCAGCCCCACGCGCCCGCCCTGCGCGCCGCTCCCAATCGTCAGCCAGCGGTAGTGGTCCGTGACCGTGGTCGCAGCCGTGTAGGTCGTCAGGTCCAGCCGCTGGAACAGCAGCGATCCGGTGGACTGCAGGTAGAAGTAGTCGGTGTCCGCGTCGATAGTCGGGATGTCGCCCAACGCGTCCGCGTCGCTGTCCTTCGATCCCAAGAAGACCACGTCATAGGTGTTCGCGGTGCGGGACGCGGCCAGCGCGTCTGCGGCGGTCACCTGCACGTAGCGCGACTGCCCGGAAATCGTCTGCACCTGGTAGAAATGCCCGTCGTAGTAGTCGTACCAGAAGCTGTTGACGGGCGGGTAGGGCGTCGTGATCAGCGTGTCGGTGGCGGACAGGTCGCTGCGCTGCGGAATGGTGTTGAACGTCCCGGTCGCGTTGGCCACCACGTGCACGTCGCCGATGCCGACGAACAGCAACTGGTCCGCCTTGCTGATGTACACGTCGCCGATCGTCGTCATGGACGGCGACGGCAAGTCCGCGATGGACTCGATGACCGTGGCCCCGCCACCCCCGCCGATCCCGTTGATCTGGACGTTGTCGTCCGCGCCCGTCATGGCGTTCTGGTGCGTCACCAGTCCGGTCGATGATACCTGCTTCACGAAGCGTCCGGTCAGGTATCCAATGTCCATGCCGCCGCGGATATGGACGGTGTCGCCAGTCTGGACCTCTGAAGGCGTGCCCCCGGCCGGGATGGCCATGCTATGCGTCCCCCCTGCTAACGGTTATCACTAGACAATCGTCATCACGAACGTGAGTCCGGCGATGTAGTTCAGTGGTCCGTCGCTGCGCACCACGTAATGGTCTTCGCCGCCGATATCCAGCGTGGCCGACTCCACCGTCCACGCACCGATCTGGTTGTTCCCCAGCCCTGCGCCCTGTGCGTAGAAGTACAGTTCGGTGATCGTGCCTTCGCTGACGGGGCGCGCGAAGCCTACGTAGGACATGCCAGACCACACGGGCACCGTGCCAGTGTCCCCGGTGAAGCTGTTGCCTGCCTGAAACTCCGCTGCCGTGAACGCCGCGTCCGCAGACAAGCCGATGTAGCTGGTGTGCGTCGGGGGCGGCGGCGGGGGTGGCGTGCCGCCGCCGATCAGCGTCTGCAACTCGGCCAGCGTCATCTTGACCGTGTTGGTCCCGTCGTCCACTGCGATTTCTGCGGTCGTTTGGATGTTCGTGCCCGCCGTCAGGTTCGATACGTCCAGCGTCAGGGCCGCATCGCCTGTGGTCGCGCCGCCTGCCAGGCCGCTGTCCGCGGCCGTGTTCACGGCAGTGATGTCGCCTGTGCTTGGGGCGATCCATTCCATGCCGTTGCTGGTGTAGCCCAGCACCTGGTCCGTGGTCGGCGCGTTGTGGATATCCAGCTTCACTTCGCCGATCGAATCGTCCACGACCGACACACGCGAAGCGCTGGTGGACAGGATCGGTTCCTGGGCGAACATGAACGCGACCATGCCGCCGAACGTCGAAGACTTGACGTTGTTGTCGCCCGATTCGGACGCGTCGCGCAGCGCGATCCGATCCTGTGTGTTGAACGTCGGCAGGGTCGGCAGGTTGTCGAAATCCAGCCCCAGGTCCGCATCGCCTGTCGTGGCCCCGCCGCGCAGCCCGCCGTCGTTCGGCGTGTTCACCGCCGTGATGTCACCCGTGCCGCCACCGCCCGTGACCGTGGTCCACCGCACGTTGTCGGTCGAATCGACATAGGTCAGCACCTGTCCGTCGGTCGGCGCGGTCGCGCTGCCGTCCAGTACCGGAAGCTGATTCGCGCCTGTCCCAGTGGGCAGCCGCGCCAGACCGAAGGTGCCGCTGCTGATCGACGCGGTGTCCAGCCGCAGGCTGTCCATGTCCACGGTGCCGGAAACGTCCGCGCCGATCGTGCGCCCCAGCGTGGTGGTCAGGACGTTGTTCGCATCGACAGCCAGCGTGACGGCATTGACCACACCGTCCGCTGTGCCGCCGCCTGTGGGCGTGGTCCACCGCACGTTGTCCGTGCTGTCCACGTAGGTCAGCACCTGTCCGTCCGAAGGCGCGGTCGCGCTGGCGTCCAGTACCGGAAGCTGGCTCGCGCCTGTTCCGGTCGGCAGCCTGTCCAGCACGAACTCGCCAGCGGTGATCCTGTTCGCGTTCAGCGACAGGTTGGTGTTCAGCCAAGCACTATCTACCGCAAGGTCCGCGTCGCCCGTCGCGACCCCGCCGCGCAACCCGCTATCGGTCGCGGTCGTGATCGCCGTGATCGGGGCCAGCCCGACGGGTTCGATCAACCAATGCGCCAGATCGTAGGTGGCGACGTAGGCGCGGAACTGCTGGATGTAATCGGCTGGCGCGGGCTGCAGCCCGGACCCAGTCAGCACCCGTGCGTCGGCAGCGAACACGCCGTCCACACTGATCTGTCCAACCTGGCGCGCTAGGGTCCGGTCCGACCGGAAAAAGAAGCGTGCGCCGACGGGGGCAACGACTAGGTTGCGGCCCGTATCCAGCGCGATGTTGCCTGTGGTGGGGTCCGTGGTCGGCGTGCAGATGAAGTATGGGTTCAGGTTCGCTGCGCCTTCGATGACGTAGGGCACCGCGACCAACCGCCAGTTGGCAGCGGTTAGCTCGATGTCGTCACCACCTGCCTTCGGCACGATGAACTGGGAAGTGTCGTCATCCAGCGCCAGCCCGATATCCGTGTTGTCGTACCACACGCCAGAGCGTGGCGGGTTGCCGACCTTGATGCGGTCGCCCACGTCGTAGCCGTGCTGGGCTATCGTGCATTCCAGATAGCACTCCACGTAGTCTGGATGGCGGCCCAGTCCATGGCTGACGCTGACATCGCCGGAGTCTGTCAGCGGCGGACCGAACGACACCTGTGTGCCCTGCCGCAGCCCGCCTGCGACGTGGCCACCGTCGCTGCTGATCCGGCGTAGCGTCAGGGTGATGATGCCCTGCACGGAACACCCGATCGCGATCCGGTCGCCCGTGCTTCGACCGACGTAGAACGTCGCACCGCCCCCGCCAATACCGAAGGCTCTGGCTGGAACGATGCTCGCGCCGTCTGTCGTCCCGTCGATGCGCGCCACGCCAGTGTGCGCTTGCAGCGACCGGATGTCCGCCGCGGACAGGACGAACGATGTCTCTGCGGCGTTCGTCGAATGCGAAAACTTCAACCTGTAGTAGCCGTTGTCGGACGGGGTTTGGACGCTCGTCACGAACAGTTCGGAACGCTGGCCCGTGGCCAGGGACAGGGTGAACGACCCCACATCCGTTTCGCTGTAGTGCGCAGGTCCGGTGTCTTCCCACTGCGCGCCCGTGGTAGTCCGCGTCAGGGTCTGTCCAGCGGTGCCTCCTGGTGCGAGCCGCTGCGGTGCCAGCACACCGCCAGCCCCAAGGACAGGGATCTGATCGTCGCCTACGCCCACGCCATAGCTGGCCGCGGTGCCCTGCGGTCCGGTCAGGTAGAAGCGGTCGGCCTGCGGGGATGGCGTGTGCAGCGTAAGGCTCGTGTCCTGGTAGATCACCGTGACCGCTTGGTCCATGACCAGGTCACTGCCCGCCAGATTGATGTCGGTCCGCGCGTACCCTTCCGTCTTGAACACGTTGAACGGGCTGGACCCGTCCACGCTGATCGACACGCGGCCCGTGTTGTCCGCCGACGGGGCGAACATGAAGCGGTCGCCGTTCTGTAGCGTGATCGACTGGCCAGTCGTCAGTTCGATGGCGTCCGCCGTGCCTGCGACGTTCGACGCGCGGACAGGGAAGAACCGCCCGCTGCCCGTGCCACCAGACGGGGTGACCCACTGCATCGCGCTGCCGTCGAAGGACAGCACATTGCCCGCCGCTGGGCTGGATGCCAGCGCGCCTGCGTTGATGTACTGCTGCGGCGCGATGAGCACGAAGCGGTCATTGCCGCCGCCGCCCGCCACGGACGCGTCGAAGTACATCACGATGTAGTGGCCGCGCGCCACGAAGGTATCCGCTGCCAAGCCGCTGTCTGCACCAGCGCCCTGGAACCGCCGTGCAACTGCAAGCGCGGTGCTGCCGTCCACGCTGATCGTGACATCCCCGGTGTTCGCAGCGGTCGCGCGGAAGTAGAAGCGGTCGCCATGGGTCAGCGTGATGGATTGGCCCGTGGTCAGCGTAAGGGCGTTGGCCGTGCCGCTGATCCCTGTGCCAGGCACTGCGAAGAACCTGTCGTACCGGGGTGCGGTCCACTGCATCGCGCTGCCGTCGTAGCTCAAGACGTTGCCCGCTGCGGGACCGCTGGCCAGTGATGTGGCCTCTGTGTATAGCGTAGGCCCGGTCAGCACGAAGCGGTCGCTGCCCGTGCCTCCTGCCACACTCGTGTCCGTGTACGTGAGGGTGTAGTAGCCCTGCGGCTGGATCGTGTTCGCTTCCAGCGGCGCGTCCGTGGCAGACCCTTGGACTTGCCGTGCGACCGAAATGGACGAGCTATTATCGACTGAAAGGGTGGTGTCCCCGGTGTTCGCTTGCGTGGCGCGGAAGAAGAAGCGGTCGCCATTCTGGAGGGTGACCGACCTGCCAGTGGTCAGTTCAATGGCGTCCGCTGTGCCGCCCACGCCAGTGCCAGGGATCGCGAAGAACCGCCCGCCGCCCGTGCCGCCTGCGATGGTGACCGAGTCGGTCAGGTCGGACAGCCCTTCGCGGCCCAGGGTCATCGTCAGCCTGTTCGACGCGTAGGTCAGGTCCAACGAATCGGGATAGTTGTTGACGTTCGCCAGCGTACTGTTCGTCACGTCGTAGACGTGGATGAACCCCTGGTTCGGCGCGCTGTAACCGAAGGACAAGTTTCCGGCTGGCGTGATCCCTACATGGATGGCACGATTGTTCCCGCAGGGCAGGCCCAACTGGTTGTCCGTTGTGGTCGTGGTCCCGATCGTCGTGGTATCGACGTAGACCGGGGCAGCCGCCGCCGTCAGCGCACGGATTTCCGCGACCGTGATGAAGGCGGTCCCTTCGTGGCCGACATCGCTGGCACCGTAGAACAGGCGCAGGATGCGGCTGTTGTCCGTCGGGAGCGCGATGCCCGTGTCGTACAGCAAGTCGTCCTGCGCAGCGGCCAGCACGTTCGGGAACGAGTAGCTACCGCGCGACGAAAAGCCCAGCCCACCGCCTGACGCACCCCATTCCAGTTGGTTGGTCGCGGTGCGCCAGCGCGGCACGTTGCCGTCTGCTGGTGCGTTGCTGGCATCAAACTCAACGGTGACCTGTCCAGTGGTGCCGTTGCCCGGAACGTTGATCCCGTTGCCGCCAAGCACTTCGGTGATCGCGCCCAGCGGGACGACTTCGTAGTCCTCTTCAGCGGACGTGGCAGCGGTGTAGGTCGAGTTGTCCAGCACCACGACCGTGTTGCTGGTCGTGTTGAAGTAGACGTAGGTCAGCGCAGCGTTGAACGGGAAGGCGATGACGCCTGCTGCGGCGGTGTCGTTCGCATGCTCGCCCAACCACCTGCCGTTCGCACCGAACAGGTTGGCGAACCCTGTGGTGGACCAGATGAAGCCGCCCTGGAAGGCGTATCCGTTCCGCCACGTGTGCGACTGGAAGTTGTAGTAGAACTGGTCGGCGTTCGCGGGCGCGGCGGGATCCTGCGCCAGCGCGCCCTGATAGTTGGCGTTGGTGTACCCGCTGAACGTCCCGGTCGCGGAAGTCGCCGCACGATATTCGCGGTGGCCGAGCCATAGCCGCGGCGTGTCGTAGTCCACGAACAGCGACTCGTAGTTGGCGTCGGTCAGGACAGGCGGACCGAACCCTGTCACATTGCGGACCGCGCCGATGCCGCCTGCGGGTGGTTGGGACCAGGTGTAGCTGCCGCTGCTGTAGGTCAGGACATCGCCATCGGTCGTGGTCGTGCCAGCGGACAGGCCCAGCGGATCGCCTGACGTGCCGCTGCCTGTCAGGGTCGCGTCGGTGGCCACCGCATTGATGCCCAGCGAATACAGACGGTCCCCGTCGCGGTACACCGTGACGCGTTCGCCAGCGCGCAGCGACGATCCGGTGACCCGTGTGCCAGACGAGTCGAACCAAGCGCGTGTGGTCGTGTTGTTGATCAGGAGGCTGACATCGCCCGCGGGTAGTCCGGTCGGGACCGTGAAGACTAGGGCAGCGTCCAGCGTCAGGTCGGCACCGCCCAGGTCGTTGACCGTCAGATTTAGCGTGCCCGTCAGGGCCGCGTAGCTGGCAGTATCCGCGATGAACACCGACCTGGCGCGCCAGCGCGAAGTCCACGCGCCGCCTTCCTTGCTGTAGAACCGTCCGCTCGTTGTGCGAATGTACCAATCACCGTTCCGGCCCAAACCGGGAAGCGGTGCCACGGGACCGTAGTGCAGGACGAATCGCTGCCCTGTCGGGGCGTCGATCCATGCGGCCGCGCTGCCAGTGCTTGGGTACGACAGCACCTGGCCAGCCGTGCCGCCTGCGGCGAAGCGCGCCACATCCAAGACGCCACCAGTCAGTAGGGTCGGAACGTTGCCTGAACTCGAGCCCGTGTCCGCGACGGCTGCGGACCCAAGCCCAAGGTTCAATCGTGCACCCGGTGCATCATTGGCCCCGGTGCCGCCCTTCAGAAGCGGAATGGTCGGGAAGTCGCTGCCGCCTGTGTCCAGGCCCAGCGGACTGCCTGCTGTCCCATCGCCCGTGAACGCGGTCGTGGCGGACACTGCGGTCAGCCCGCCGCCCATGGTGGTGGGCGCTGACCATGACATGCCTGCGGACGTGCGGGTCAGTACGTCGTTCGCACTGCCACCTGGGGCCAGTCGTGCGGTAGCCAGCGTGCCATTGCTGCCGAACAAGATCGGGATGGTGCCTGCGGTCGATCCCGTATTCGCGACCGCAGCGGTCCCAAGCCCAAGGTTCGTGCGCGCCGCGGCGGCGGCTGTGGCCCCTGTCCCGCCCTTGTCCAGCGGAATGGTCGGGAATGCGCTACCAGCAGTCGTCAGCCCCAGCGGGCTGCCTGCGGTCCCATCGCCCGTCAGGGCATTGGTCGTGGACACGGACTGCAAGCCGGACGCTGCGGGCTGGCTCCACACGTAGTTGGTGCCATTGAACGTCAGAACATCGTTCGCGCGGCTGGTCGTGCCTGCGGACAGTCCAAGCGGATCGCCTGCGGTGCCGTCACCGGACAGTGTCGCGTCGGTCGCGACTGCGGCCAGCCCACCGCCACCTGCGGCCACCTGGTCCGTGTAGCGTGACGCCCACGCGCCGCTGACCTTTTCGTACCACTGTCCATCGTCCGTGCGCAGGTACCAGTCGCCATCGGTGCCCAGCGCGTTCGACGGCGCGGTGGCCCCATGGCGCAGCGTGAACCCGCTGCCACCGCCCATCGGTGCGTTGATCCACACGGCGTCGGTGCCGCTGGACGGATAGGACAGGATCTGCCCGCTGGTCCCAGTGCCGCCGATCTTCGCGACAGGTAGCTGGTCCGTGTTCATCGGACGAGCCCACGCATCGGTCGTGTAGGACTGGATCGACGTGGCGGTGATCGCGCTGACCTCCGTCAGGTTCGCATCGTCCAGCATCAGGAACCTGTCGGCGTCGCTGGCGGTGCGCGCAGTGGCGGTGGCCAGCAACTCGAAGACGCGTTCGTCGATCAGGTGGTCCGCGACTACAGGCACAGCCTGGTAGATGTGCTGCCCGCCTGTGGGCACGAACGTCGCGTTGTCCAGTTGACGGACACGGCCCATGGTCTGGTCGTAGAACAGGTAGGTCCGTGTCGCGTCGAACGTGGCGATGGCGGCAAGCGCGGCCTGTGCGCTGGGCTGTTCGCCCAACCACACGCCCGTGGTGAAGACCGTCCTGAACGACACCCCGATCCAGTACCAGTCCGCGCCTGCGAACTGATAGGTCCGCTGCCACTGGTGAAGCGCGGTGTTGTAGTAGTGCTGGCCCGCCATCGTCGGTACGGGCTGCGGGTCATCGACATGCGCGCCATGGTAGCTGGCACTCGCGTAGTCGTTGAACGTCCCGGTCGCTGGCGATCCAGCCAGCCTCTCGCGGTGCCCGACCCAGACCCTTGGTGTGTCGTGATCGACGAAGATGGCCCGGTAGTTGTCCGCATCCAGCGCGGGCACGCCCACCCCTGTCACATCGACCACGTCGTCCGGCAGCGTGTAGTCCGTGCCCAGAATCTGCACGGTCGTCAGCCGTGTCGCTGGCGTGCCGCCAGGGTTCGCGACCAGCGCGTCGGCCTCCAATGTGACAGGGTCGCCAGTCGCGCCCGTCCCCGTGATCGGCGCGCTCGTGACCACGGAAGACAGCCCCGTGGACAGGTGCGACCGTTCGACCCATTCGGACCAGCGCGGCGTCACCGAACCCGACTGCGTGGCCGGATCGATCAGGGCCTGCGACACCCACACGTTTTCGCCTGTGCCTGGCGTCGTAGGCGCTTCCGTGGTGCCCGCTGGCGGCGTCAGCGTGCCCGTGTCCAGATCGTAGGTGCCGCCCACTGGCGTAGCAGGCGTCGGCTGGGCGGCGCTATTCGCGTGGATGAAGATTTCGAAGCGGCCCTGCGCGCCGGACCACTGCGTCCATTCGGACCAGGTGGGCGTGACTGTGTCCGAAGTCGCGGTGCGCGGATTGATTTCCGCCACACTGATCCACACCCGTTCGCCCGCCGACGGCAGTGCGGGAGTGCTGGTCGTCCCTGTCGGCGCAGTCAGGACGCCAGTCGATAGGACGTAGCTACCCCCGGTCGGCGTCGCTGGTGTGGGCTGCCCCACGCTGTTGTCGTAGACCGCGACTTCGAAGCGGCCCTGCGCACCGTCCGCACCAGGGTTGCCCTGGATCGCGTCAGTACGGTTCAGCCACTGCGTATCGTCGTAGGTCGTCCCGCCGCCCAGATACGTCTGAAAAACATCGTCGCTGCCAGTGGCGCGCAGGATGATCGCCAGCGATCTGTCGGTCCTGAACTGAAGCCACGCATCGGTCGCGGTCGTGCTGAAGTGCCGCGTCCGCGCAGCCTGCGCCGCAGCCAGGGTCGCCCCGCTGAAAATGTCCGGTGGCCGTCTGAAGTGCAGGCCACCACCACCGCCACGCCCACCGCCAGCAATGCGAATAGGCATCGGGCTAACCCCCCAATGCGACGCGGGACGTGCCGCCTTCGGAGCACCAGACCCAGGTACCGCCGCTGGTAGGCACTTCGTAGCGGACCATCGGCCCCGGATTCAGGCGCACGAACGGCTTGGTGTCCACCGACGGGGCCGTGGCCTGTTCGATCAGGTTGACTGGCGCATCGCCA
Source organism: Longimicrobiales bacterium (assembly GCA_965211905.1). Classification (GTDB taxonomy): domain Bacteria; phylum Gemmatimonadota; class Gemmatimonadetes; order Longimicrobiales; family Gaopeijiaceae; genus Bin94. Next base: position 1,118,783 of record CBDBTX010000003.1, on the reverse strand, counting down.
GTGACGCGCAGCGTGAAGGACGCGCCGCGCGGAAGGCCGTGGACTTGGACTAGATCGACCGGCCTACTGCCGACACCACCGCTGTAGGGCATCTACCGCTCCAAGGATCAAGACGGGTTCGGTTCGTCGAACACCTGGTCGTCTCGACCTTGGCGGGCGTCTCGCCCGTAGCGGTGCGTGCGGAATGGGTACGGCTACGCCGTCAGGGCAGTCAAGGAATCCGTCCCACCCTGTCCCATGGGGAGGTGACCTTTCCGGCCACCGGATGGGCCAGTACGTCGCTGATCGTGCGGTCTGGTGGGGGGTCAGGCAGGTTGGCGGGGAAACTCCCCCATCGGCCCCCACCCGCTATCTTTTCGATCCCTTGCCGCTTCGCACGGAAGGGGAACCCATCGGAAGAAAGGACGACCCCCTAGTGAACCGACACCTACTCCTGATCGGCATTCTGCTGCTGGCAGCGTGCGATCTTGACGCGCCCCCGGTGCAGGAAGCGCCCGTCGAAACCAAGCCCGAACCACCCGCTGGATTCCAGTACGTCGAAGGGACAGACAGGTGGATGGTCAACCCAGGCGAAACAACGCCACTTGGTCAGCGGATGCCCGACTTCTACCGACACGACGCACCGCTGCTGCCACAGACACCAGACGAACCCATCCCACAGGGGCTGCGGCAATCACATTGGGCGATGACCGCCACCTGCGGCGGCACTGAATCGATGGGACTCGGCGGTGTCACCGTCAGACTGGTGAATGCACCGAAGCTACAGTACCCGGTCGGCGGCGTGGTTCGAATCGACCAAGGCACGATCTACGATATCGAATGGCCCCCCAGGTCAGGGGACGAACTGTACACCATGTTCAACCCGCGCGTCATGGTGTCGATTTCACCCCACGGACGCAGTATCTGGGCAGACATCATCGAAGACGGCGCAGATACGCTGGTTGTCGGGATCACCTACGGCGGTCCGGTCACGACATACGGAAGGTTCCCCATCCCCGCCCTGCGCGGTGAAATCGCTACCCGCTGTGGGGGCGTCGGATAATGGCAGACACCATCCTGATCGTAGCCATCGTCGTTCTGGCCCTGGGGTTGATCCGCATGGCTTCGGGCATGTCGCGACGCAAGCGGGAAGCGCTTCAGGCGAAGCAGGACGCGGAACGCCAGCGAATCGAGTCCCTGAACCAGCTACTGGCCGACATCGCCGACGACCCCGCAGCCTACAGCGCGCGGAACTTGGCGGAAAACGACATGCCAAGCGTCAAGCTGATGAAGTCCGAACAGCCTGCCTGGATCCTGCCGGATGTCACGTACTACAAGACGAAGACGACCACCCGCTATGTTGGCGGATCGCGTGGCATGTCCTTCCGCGTGGCCAAGGGCGTGTCGGTACGCACTAGCGGGTTCCGTGGCGAACGCGTGTCCGAAGAGTCGCTGGAACGCGCCGACACAGGTACCGCCGTACTGACCACCAAGCACCTGTACTTCGCGGGCGACACCCGCCATCGGTTCCGTGTACGACTGGACAAGATGGTCTGGATCACGTCGCACGCCGACGCCATCGAATGGATGCGCGACAACCTGACTGCCAAACCCGAATTCCTAGAACATCCAGAAGCTGCGGTCCTGCACGCCATGATCGAAGCGCTGGACGAACTATTGAAGGCCAGTTGAACCGACTGACCCCCCTGATCGCCACGCTGCTGGTGTCAGCGTGCACCGCGGCTGATCCAGACCCGCTACCCCCACCGCCGCCGCCACCACCGCTGGCCGCGACCATCGCGCCCGCCACCGACACGGTGCAGATGGGCCAGACGGTCCAGTACACCGTCCAGGTGACAGGCGGCGATCCCAACGCCCAACCCGCGTGGACCTGCGCGTCTTCCGACACCACGGTCGCTACAACCGACGGGACCAGTGCTGGCTGCGCCGCGACTGGCGTCGGACCCGGAACCACCACGATCACCGCGACCGTCACGCGCGGCACCGCGACCGTCACCGCCACTGCCAGCCTAGTGGTCGTCCCGCCGCCGCTGGTGGTCACCGTCACGCCCGCCGCGGACACCGTCCAGATCGGTGACACCACCCTGTTCATCGTCGAAGCCACGGGTGGCGATCCAAGCGCTGAACTCGAGTGGGCCTGCACTTCGGACACCACCGTCGCGGCGGCTGCGGTGACCGACACCGGATGCTCCGCGACCGGAACCGGAACGGGCACCACCAGCATCGACGTGACCGTCACGCGCGGCAGCACCAGCGCCATGGCGTCCGCCAGCCTGCTCGTGGTCCCGCCGCCGCTGACCGCCACCCTGTCCCCTGCCGCAGACACGGTCGAAGTCGGACAGACGGTCCGGTTCGCCATCCAAGTCATGGGAGGGGACCCAGCCGCTGATCCGGTCTGGACCTGCGCGTCCGCTGACACGCTGATCGCCACGACTGACGTGACGGGTCGTGGATGCACCGCCACCGGAACCGGAACTGGAACCACCACCATCGCAGCGACGATCACCCGCAGGACCATGACCGCGACCGCCAGCGCCAGCCTGCGGGTCGTGCCCCGCGCGCCCGGACCCAGGGACGCTTTCGCGTACTGGGACGCGAACGGGAATGGCGACTTGACCTGCACCGAAGCCCGCGGCAGGGACGAAGGACTGCGACTTCCGGCCTACCGGGACAACCGCAACGGGACCGCGCTGATCTACCAGTGGCTGCAACGCGGGCGGTCCAGCGACACCGACGGGGACGGCATCGCCTGCGAGTCCAGCAACAATCCAGGCGGCTACGTCCCCGTCCCACCGCCGACGACCACAGGGGACAGATTCTGCCCGTCCGATTCACCGACGTGGATGGGACTGCCAGTGTGCGACGAAGCCGAACGCGAAGGCTACGACCGCGACGCCTTCGGCAGCGCGTACAGCACCCTAGAAGACGACATCATCGACGCCCTGCCGCAGGTGCGGGACTCGGTCTACACACCCTACACCTGCGCGCTGTACGCGATCCGGCCGGACGGGACAGCGGCCACCGATATCGAACACATCGTCGCCCTGGCGGAAGCCTACGATTCCGGGCTGCCTGAATCACGGTTCCGTGACTTCGCCGCCGACCTGCTCAACCTGACCATCGCCGACCCCACAGTGAACCGCCACCAGAAGTCCGACCGCGACGCAGGCGACTGGACGCCGCCGCGCAACCAGGGCTGGTTCGCGTCGAAGGTCGTGGCGGTCAAGCGGCGATACGGCCTGTCGCTGAACCCAGCCGAACGCGACGCGCTGGCGTCCATGCTGGCCGCGGACACCACCCGCACGGTGAAGTGCGACTGAAGCCATCGCAGGGGCCGCGCCCAACTAGGGGGCCAGCGCAGCCGAAAGGAACACCCGAATGACAGACCACAGCGTCGATGCTTCTGGAATCGAAGTGCATTGGTCCGTAGGCAAGGGGAAACTGACCGCAGAAAAGACCTTCAAGAAGCTGCGGGCTGCATGGGTGCGAACCAAGCGAAAGCACCTGGATTTTCAGGCACTACTGTCCACCCCTGAACGGCCAGCCCTGCTGGAGGCAGTGAGTCCGTTTGTGCTGAAGCTGGCACAGTCACTGGAAGCAGATATCGTGGTGTCGCTGTGGCGCTTGGTGGAGCCACGAAAGCAGGGCAGACTGACCATCGGAAGCCTACTGGCATTCCGCGGGAATGATGACCGACTTGCCGAACTGGTGAAGGACGCCGAACAGTATGGATCCAAACACCTGAAAGACCTGCGCCACAAGTTCTATGCGCATGAAGACCCGAACCTGCCAGTGGTCCTGCTACCCCGGTCGAAGTATGAACCGATCCTAGACAAGGTACACGCCGCTCTGGATTACTACTCGTCGAAGTACCGTAACACGTCCATCGCCAACGAAGTCTTCACCCCACCACAGAACGAACCAGACGGGCTAATCGACACCCTACAACGCATGGTCTGGATACACCTGTTTCTGTTGGACCTGTGGGGTGACGACCTGAATGACTTTCGCAACGCGGTCGGCGGCGATATCGAAAGCCGGATACGCGCCGACCGCATCTGGTTCTTTGCGCAGGAACTGAAGAAGTCCCTACCGCCAGAAGCCCTTGCCGCCGTCCAACGTGCCAACCTGCCCCGCGCAATCAGGGCTCGTTCGTCTTGAACGGGGCCACGCTGGCGTCGATACTAGGCAGCCGACTCAACCCCGCACGGTGACCTGCAACTGACGATGAGGCTTTCAATGAGGTATCTGATCATGGCCGTGGCGCTGGTTGCGCTAGGCGCATGCGACTTGTTGACGAAGCCCGCTGGTGAGGAGCCCGTTGTCCTCCCAACGGCGCATGTAAGGGTGTGTCTGTCACACGACCCGTCGGTGGTGCAATACGATTGCAGGGGCGATGGCTATTGGGGGAACGAGAAAGCGCCACCAAGGAATCTGGCGGCGATCCCCATAAGCAATATCCCCGTGCGAATCTGTCATTGGGACGACCTTCTTGTCTGCCGTGACGGAACCGACACGTCCGTCCACGTTCAAGTACAGACGACAGACTCTGATGGCTACGCCGCCTTCCCGGGGCTTGGTGAGGACACCTATGTGTTCTATTCGAACATCACGGAAAGGGTGGTTCAAGACGGCGAGACGGCAAGGCGTTTGGGGTTGGTGGGTTGCACCATCGTACCAGTAGATGAGTATGGCGGGGTGTTGAAGGTGGAACCGAGAGTTGAAACCACCCCGGCTGAATTCCAGAACAGCCACATCGGTGAACTGTGGTTTCTGGCCAGCGCATGCCCCGCTGACACGTGACAGACGGATCGCTGGTCGCGCGCGCGGCCCACGCGCTAGCGGGGGACGTAACCCGTTTGAGTGATTCGCGACCGTAGACGCGCGCTTCAGGTTTCGCGGTACGAAGTGCAGCCGTAGGAACCCATTGACAGCAGAAAGCCCCCTTTGACGGACCAGCGCGACGCAGACGTCCCCCTCCCTGATTTTAGGGTATCGGTGGCGTCTTTTTTCGTGCCTGGCCAAGACGCCCGAAGCGCGCCCGAATAGCGTTGCGGCACGGGGCTTTACGTCCCACACCTTGCCCGTTCCAGCGGGATCCGCGATCCTCTCCGAACCCATGCAGGACACCCCAACGAAAGGACCACCCCATGACTGCCACCACCGCCGCCAAGCCCCCGCCAGCACGATTGGCCCTAGTCAAAGGCCCCCAAGCCGACCGGGACGCCATGAAGCGGCGCAATCGCGAAATCGTCGAGCTGCTGCGCGGCGGGCACACCGCAGGCGAAGTCGCCGAAGCCTACCGCTTGAGCACCGCGCGCATCCACGCGATCCACGCCGCCGCCGCCGGATCGACCAAGCCGAAGCGCGGCGACGAAGCGACACGCTACCAAGCCGTCCAAGCCTACCTAAACGGCGTGCCACAGAAGATCGTCGGCGAAGCCTTCGACGTGTCTGACGTGGCAGTCGGCACGTGGATCAGGGCCGCTGGCCACGAAGACGCCCGCGGCACCCACCTGGCCGCACAGCGCCGCATCCTGCGCTGCTTCTGCGACGATTTCCTTGGCAGGCCCGTCCGCTGGGACCACCCCGAAGACGACCAAGGCGGTGCATCATGACGACCTGGTGGCGGCAATACTTCGCCAACTGCGGCACCGTCCAGAAGCTCACCACCGACGAAGCCGAAGCCCTGGGCAGCCTGCCGTCAGCGCGCCAAGCCGTCTCGCACGCCATGGCCTCTGGCATGCCGTCCAAGATCAACACAGAAGGCTGGACACTGGTCTGCCAGCCCGCACCCAACGGCGTCGTGGTCGCCATCTGCGCACCGGAAGACGGACCGCTGGCAGGCGGCGTCGGTGCCGTCACCGGACTAGGCAAGGGCCACGCCAGCCGAATGACTTGGCGAGCCACCAGACGCGTCATGGAAGGCGCTGGCTGCATCATGCACCCCGACCTGCCAGCCGACCCACCCGCACGCGACCGATGGGCACTGGTGATCGTTACACCGCCCGCGTTCCGCGAACCCTCCGCCGGACCATGGCTATTGGGCGCAGCGACACTGACAGCAGGTGGCTGGCACAGCTTGGACGAAGCCCCCGACGTGGAAGCGCTGGCAGTCGTGGACGTGGCCCTCTTGACCGAAGCTGGCGCGCCAGCCTGATCGACCACAGACGCCAAGCAGGATCATCGCCCCTGCGGGTCTTCGGACCCGTCGGGGCGATCCTGCGGCTGCTACACAGGCTTCCGTCCGACCACCACATCGCCCCGACCAGGTGGCAACGACGGCCTGTCAATCGCGTCCGGCCGCGTAGGACAGTCACCGTTGTAGTCCCGCGATTCGACTGGCGGCAAACGACCCAAGACTTCGCGCACGTTCGGCGGCAATGGTGCCACAGGCTGCTGCGCGTCCTGATGCGCGTGCAGGTGAACCTGTGGCTGCGGATCGCGCGGTAGCCTGACCCGCGCCATCAACTCCAGCGCCTTCAAAGCGTCGCGCCGCGCAGCCGACTTCGCAGTGTCATTCTTTTCAGGATCAAACACGACTTCCCATGCAGCGAAAAGGATCGCCTCCGCACGGTCGATGACCATGTCACGGAACGCTTCCGCACCCTCCAATTCGCTCGCCGCCAGGTTTTCCAGCAGCACACGCCTGTCCCGCCAAACAGTGGACGCCCCGACCCCCAACTCCTTGGCGATCTGCTTCATGGTCAGCCCCTTCCGTGATAGCGCAGCCACACGTTCCCGACGCGCACGGATCGCGAAGCTGGGAAGTAGACGATTGCCCCGGACGCCGCGCGGCATCAGTCCCAACCCCGCCGCGGTTCCACCACGTCCAGATCGATCAGCAGGTCCACGTCCCGCGCCAACAGGTCGTCCTTCGACCCGACGGGTAGATGCCACGCATGCGCAAACACTTCGGCGGTCGTCCTGATCCACACCCCGCACCGCCGGAATGCCCGCGCAGCCGGAAGCAGCCCCATCGCCGCCCACCGACCCACCAGCCGCTGCGGTGGCGTGTCCAGCAGACACCCCGCCGCATCCAGTTCCGCCATCGCCAGTCCCCACGCACGGATGTCCGCCGCCCCGCCCACCGCGATCACCGCCGCAGGAGGCGATTCCACAGGCGGATGCACGTGTACCAGCAGCCCACCTTCCCCTTCGGCCACCGCGCTGAACCCCCACCCCGGTTCAGCACCAGGTAGCGGCAGCACGACCCCACGTCCGACGGCGTGCACCACCCGAAAACGCGCCAGCGCCTCCAACGACGGCAACACCGGACCGGCAGGCACCACGTGCCCGGTGTTCATCAGGACCAACTGGATCGGTGCGCGAAGCATGCCCGTGGAACGCTGATAACCGTTATCGGCCCGTCCGCCCGTCATGCGACCTGCCCCCTGCACCCGTAACTGCCACGCAGACACCCCTGGCACGGATCACCCGGATGCACGTCCAGCCAGCGCCGCAGCAGGCCAGCCGCCACACGTAGATCGCGCGCAGCCGCAGCAACAGGCGCAGGCGAATCGGTCGTCAATTCCAACGTGCCCGCCACCGCATGAACCGAGTCCGCCAACGACTTCGCACGCGCACGGGTATCCGCCCGCATCGATCAGCCCGACTGCGGCTGCTCCATCGCATCACGCAGCAGATCGACGATGGCCTCCAGCGCGGACGCGATCCGCACCAGCACGTCATGCGTATGCGGGCTCACGATAGCAGGGGACCGCTGGCGCTTGGAAAAGCTGGCGGCGTCGTAGGCGCATCGTCGTGGCGGTCCCCTTCCGCAGCCAGTGCACCATCCCGCAGCAGGCCAGCCTGCGTTAGACGTTCCGTCAGGGCGCGGTGGGCAGCTTCCGTGTAGACCACGACCGCGTGCGTCCAGCCGAAACCGCGCAGCATTGACTCCTGCAATTCGCCGCCATGTTCTGCCGCGATCTTCGCGACCCGCTTCCGGTGCACTGGCCGTCCAGCACCCGCCACGACCGTGTGCTGCTGCGTGGCCACCGCGCGGCGTTCAGCACGTGTCGGCGGGCGCTTCATCGTCATTCTAGGTCGTCCGGGAAGTCGTAGACGCGCTCGCTGTGGACGCGCGGAATCGTGGCCAGCGTGCCGTCCGGCTGTAGATCGCCAGTCCGCTCCAGCGCGACCCGGATGCGGTAGCCCGCGTCCACGTCTACCGCATCAATCCGGTAGACCTGCCCAAGCAGCGGAATGTCTTCGACGATCAGTTCACCGCCGTTGTCCCGCGCAATCCGGCCCACACGATCCTTCACGGACGGCGTCAAGGCACCTGGCAGCGTTGGGACCACTTCGTATGGCATGTCCGTAGTCTGGACGCGGCTATGACGCACCGCAACGGTTCCACGAAGGCCGCTGACAGCCCGGAAAAGGTGCACGCCAGCCACCCCCGCCGATTACCTTTCACCCGCAACGCGCTGGGATGGTGGCCTTGCGAGCCCCGCACCCCAGCCTTTCCAATAGACGGATTCGGATGATCCAAGAATCAGCCACCTGCGGACCACCAGCACCGCAGGTGGCTGATTCCGTCCCTGCCATGCCCTACCATTCCATCTAATGAATGCCATCCCGGTCCCCGACGGCACCGAAGACCGCGACCTGCGTGTCCTGCGCTACGCGCACGCGCTGGTGCTGACCATCCAGCAGATGCAGGCCAGCCTTGCCAACATCGAAGCCCTGCTACGCGACGGGCTGTCGCGCGACATCCAGACACACATCGAAGAGGAAGTGCTGCCGAAGAAGCCCACCAAGGGCCGCTACAACGCGTAGATACGCACCCCGGTTACCAGCGCGCTGATACCCCTGAATCGCCACCAGCCAGCCCCAGATCGACGTGGCAGCCCACGCCCTGCCCAATGGGGTTCCGCCCCGGCAACCCCCCGCACGCAGGGGCCACAGAACACAGGTGGACGGTGCGTCATCCCACCCGCGCACCGCACAGGCGACCCCAGGTGGATATCGGAATCACGATACCCAAGGCGATAACGGTTATCACCCCGCTGGCGGTCGCGGATCGTCAGGCCGCGGATGCCGCACAGGCTTCGCTGGCTTGCCCTCCATCAGGCGACGGAAGTTCCGTTCGTCGCCTTCGTCCAAGAACCGATAGGCTTCCAGAACCTGCAAGTTGCGCGCCCTGGCCTCCGGTGTGTCCGGGGTGCCGCCGTACGGCTGACCAGTCTTCGGATCGCAGGCGGCGGAAGGTGCCCCCATCATCCCAGCAAAGCCGCAGTGCGTGCAGGGCGTGCGCCGCTCAACCGTGCAGGTGCCCTTACCGCACACACGGCAGCGGTACGTCGTCATGGCTGGTCGCTTCGCTGAACCCGAAGTCACGTCGCCACCTCCACCGTCCGACTAAACCGCTGCGACCGCGACCCGTCTGGCTGATCGCCCATGCCGCGCACCGCCATTTCCGCGGCCACCGCCATCGACACCGAGTACGCGCCGTGGCTGATGGCGCGGCTGTCACCCTCTTCCGCCAACGCCGACAGTACCTGCCACGCCGCCAGCAAGTCGCGGTCACGGAACGTCGATAAGACGCCGTAGCGCCCGTCAGTCTTGGTCATGTTGGATCGTCCTTTCGTCTGGGTCGGTTTCCCTTAAAAGGTCGGTGCCCGCAGGGCTGGCCTGCATGATCCATGTTGGGTACGTGGGCGCGATTCACTGACCACCACCGTTTCCGTCCTCACCGTAGAACTTCGCCACCACGCTGTTCCCTGCCGCCGTGTCGGCCGCGTAGATCGCTGGCATCCGCGAAGACTTCCACCGACCGACCTGCTGTAGCTGCACCAACGACGCGCCCGCCTGGGCCAAGTCGCTGCACATACCGCGTCGCAGCGAATGACCGTTGAACCCGTCGCCCAACCCCGCCGCCTTCGCAGCGCGCTGGATCCGGTGCGCGATGGACTCGCCTGTCAGCCCGCGGAACACCTTGGCATCCGGGTCTGGATCGTCTGGCCGGATCGCCAACAGGTCCGCCGCGCAGCGCTTCCCCACGTACAGGGTGCTGCCTTCCGCCGTCTGGTCCGACTTCGTCGCCCTGGTCAGCCGCAGCCGCGCAGACCCGTCCGGCTGGAAGTGCAGGTCACCCCAACGCACGTCCTCTAGCTCGCTGCGGCGTAGCAGGGCGTCACGACCCAAGCAGACCAGCGCGACATCGACGAGCCCGCGGGCCTTCGCACGCTCCGCCGATTCCGTCCGGCCGTCCGAACGCGACCTGGGCTGGCAGGCCGTCGCCCGGATCGCCGCCAGCCCTTCCGCCGACAACCCCTTCGCGCGCTTCGGTGCCGCACGACCGTCCTTCGCGTGCTGGCGCTGCACCCCTGCGATCACCTGCCCGACCCGCGGGTCCGCAGTCGGATCGGCCTTGCCAGCGGCGATACTGGCAGCCTTGATCGACGCCTTCGCCGCCCTGACGCTGGACACCGACTTCGTGGTCCCCACGTGCGCCAGGTACAGGGCGATCACTTCTGGATCGTCCGCATGGTCCGTCAGCCCTTCGTCGGCCAGCCAACGCTCGTACTGGCGAAGCGCGCTGGCGTAGACGCGGCGCGTGCCTGCCGACCGGGACGCCTCCAGCGCGTCCACCAGCGGCTGCACCTTGGCAGCGGCCAGCTTCTGGATGGCGGCTGACCCCTTCACGTGGCGGACCGCGACCGCCTTCCGGCCCTTCGCCGCGCCCGTCACGATGTCACCCGCCCAGCGTCCGGCATCCGGTTCAGGCATGCCTTGCACGTCACCTTCGCCTTGTCCCGCGTGGTCACCTTCCGGCGATTCGTCCTGTACGCCAGCGATCCGCGTATGTCACGCCCGCAGTAGGTCCAGCCGTGCTTCCGGTCGTAGTCGGTCTGGTAGTGCGTCTTCACTGGACTGTCTCCGCGTAGGCCATGGCTTCATCCACCGTCGGGAACGTCCGGGCAGCCAGCGCCGCCTTCGTCGCGTATCCGCGGGTGCGGTACTTGGTGGCGTCCACAACCAACCACGCCGTGCCGTCCCAGTACCTGTCGCAGATACAGAAGCGGTCGTCCGCGCTGCGGTACCGCACGGTCGTGTAGTCCGTGTCCACCTTGCGCCACTGGATCGTCATGATGTCACCCGCTTCCACCAGTGCTTCGACCGCGCGCCGTAGATCAGGTCGTAGGGCTCGCCACGGTCGATCAGCACCTGCGCGACTTCGCGCGCCACTACCAGCGCGGCATGGCTGACGATGGCAGTGGGACCGTCTTCGACCAGGCACCGCAGCGCCTGTAGCTGGATGCGCAGGCCGAAGCTGCTGACATGATCCAGCGGTCCGAACTCGAGCGCGTGGTTGTGGCCACCGGGGACAGGGTCGGTCATGGTCGTCATCGCGCCAGCACCTCCCGCTCCAGCCACGCCTGCCCCTGCGTGTGGACGGCTGCCTGCGCGGCGTTGATCTTGTCCGGCGTCGGATCAAGGATCGCCGCTTCGACTACTTCAGCGCGGGCACGCAGGTCGAAGACCGTGCGGTGCGTCCGCCATGGCGCATGCGTGCCGCTGCGGCGGTACTGGACCCGCCATTCGGCGCTGCCAGTCTGGACGATTCGTGCTTCCATGAGGTGGTCCTTTCGTGGTGGTGTAAGCTGGTTACAGGTAATTTACACGAATGCACGACCCCCGGCAACTCATGTCGTGGAACGGTCCGGTCAAGAGCCTGCCAGCACACAGACCCACCACCGCCCCGCCGACTAGACCACCAGACCGCCACCAGGCAAGCCCAGATAGCCCCTGGCGGACGTGGGCAGATTCCGCGACTGGTAGGGTGCCGATCCCACAGCGGCGATTCTGGAGCCTTCCACGCGATCAGGTGATAACCGTTATCGGTGGACCGCGACTGGCGCGACGATCCACCCCCGGTCCGGCCTGCGCCACCTCCAACCATGCGCAGGTAGCGGCACCGAATCGCGGGTCACGGTTTCCCGCCGTCAGGGCCGCAGGTGCGACACCGAAATCGTCAGTCGCGATTTCGACCGCCAGCTTGCGCAGGTCCGGCAGCGAAATCGTCGGTCACGATCTTGACCCCGGAGGAGCGCAGGTCGTGGCACGAAATCGCAGGTCACGATTCTTGCCGTCCACGAGCGCAGGTGCGGGCACGAAATCGCGGGCCGCGGTTTTCGCCTTCGACCACCGCAGGTCCGGGACCGAAATCGCGGGTCACGGTTTCGACGCCGGATGAGCGCAGGTAGCGGTAGAGTCAGGGGCTGGCGCGGTGCCCTTAGGGGTACGCGGCGTCCTCCGCACGCTTTCGCGTCGGTGCATAGTTCGTCTCCCATAGGTCCGTTTCCAGCCCCTGCTCGTCGAACCGGACGTGCGGATCTCCCGCATCCGGCTCTCAGTCGGGATCATGCCTTCGCCCACGGAAGGTGTCGTATCGTCAGCACAAGGCGCGTGAGGCCGCATTCCTCCCACAGCCATCGGTGGGAAAATCGCACGTATTTTCCTGATTTCACTTTGTGCTTCCGGCAGAACCACTGTCGCAGCCGCAGGGCCGCGTACGCATCCACAGCCGCGTAGGCCGGATTGACCTGGCCGAGTGTGAAGTAGTTTGCCCATCCGGACATCATCCGGTTGAGGCGCCCTACGACCTCCTCCGCTGGCCAGCCCTCGTACCGTGGCTCCGTTTGCGCCCTGATCTTGCGGCGTATGCTTTGAACGCTCGCCTTGCTGGGCCGGGTCCCGATGTACCGGCTCCCGTCCTTTGGGCGATAGTTCCAGCCGATGCGGTACCCAAGGAACTCGATGGGTTCCCCGGGGCATCGGAGGCATCGGGTCTTCTGCACGTTGACCGGTAGCTTCAGTCGTTCCATGAGCCGGAGGACCACCGCCAGCATCTCCGCCGCCGGGGCCTTGCCGAGCACACAAAAGTCGTCCGCATAGTTCACGATCTCCGCGCCGAAGCGCTGGGCGTAGCCCCGCTGTTTCCAGCCAAGGATGAACCGCCGCATGTAGATGTTGCTCAACAGCGGCGAGATCGGAGCCCCTTGCGGGGTCCCTTTTCGTTCCTTCCGCGCCCGGTTCGTGCGGCGGCTGCCGCCCTCCCCGTCTTCCTCGACCACCGGCATCTCCAGCCACGCCTTGACGAGTCCGAGCATCCGCCCGTCGCTCACGCGCCGTGCAACACTCTTCATCAACTCCGCGTGCGGTATCTCGCCGAAGTAGTTGGAGAGGTCCGCATCGACCACTTCGTTGCGGCCCTCGTGCAGCAGGCGGTGGACCCGCCTGACCGCGTCCTTGGCGCTTCGTTCCGGCCGGTATCCGTACTGCTCCGGCTCCAGGTCCGCCTCGAAGATCGGCCCAAGCACCAGCATCGCCGACGTCTGTGCAACCCGGTCCCTCAGGCATGGGATGCCCAGGGGACGGAACTTCCCCGGCTGCTTCTTCGGGATCAACACCTGTCGCACCGGACTCGGCTTGTAGGTGCCCTCCCTCAACTCCCGCGACAGTTCCCCGACCCAGCACTTCACCCCGTGCGCCTCGACATCCGCGACCGTCTCACCATCGACTCCGGCCGCTCCGCCGTTGCGCCGGACCATCGCCCATGCCGCCAGCAGGAAGTCCTCCCGCCATACCTTGTCGACAAGGGCGTGGAAGCGCCGGTCGGGTTCTTCCTTCGCTTTCGCATGTAGCACGGTCTGGAGTTTCCGAACGCTCGCCGACCCTGTTAGACTTCCGCCAGTGGTCATGTCCCTGCCTCCGTTCCCTGCCGTTCCCAACTCAGGGCCCCTTTCCTCGGCGGGCATTACCCCGCGTCTTCAGTACTACGGGCCCATCCGCCACCCTGCCGGCCCGGCCTGCCCCTCGCGGGGTCCCGGTTGCCGCGTGCACGGCACCGGCAGGGCTTCCCGTGTTGCCACGCTTTCCATCTTCCACACGTGCCGACGCCACTACCCCGGCGGGAACCAGCCGGTTGCCCCGTCGCTCTCTTCCCGGCCAGTCGGCGGCCTTCCCCTTTCTTGCGGAGGGTCGGCTCCCGCGTTTGATGTTTCGAGGCCTGCTCAGCGTTCACTTCACGTTTCGGCCCGCGTGGTCGCTGGGCCTCCTAGCGACTTAGCTTCCCCCTTGGCCGTCTCCGCCGTTTCCGGCTTCGTGCCCGTTTAGGGTGTCGCATATCGTGCGAGGCCCTTCTGCCCAGAGTGCTTCAGCCCATGTCGTTACCTCCATGAGCCGCTCCGGTTGCTACCGGCTGGAGCGACAGTTGCCGGGCGGGATTCGCACCCGCAAGGAAGGCGCGCCTTTCCACGGCGCACGCACGAAATCGTCGATCACGATTCTGGCTGCCAGCGCGCGCAAGCCAGGGCACGAAATCGTCAGTCGCGATTTCTGCCGTCCAGTGCCGCAGGCCAGGGGTCGAAATCGTGACCCGCGATTTCGACCGCGCACCTGCGCAGGCCATGGCATGAAATCGCAGGTCACGATTTCCGGCTTCCACCTGCGCAGGCTAGGGCACCGAATCGACACCCGCGATCCGGCCACAGAATCGCTCGTGGTCCAGCACCAGAATGCCACCAGATCGCACCAGGTAGCCCGTGTGCCACGTCGCCGACTTCCGCGACTAATGGGTCGCCGACCGCACAGCGGCGATCCTGGGGGCTTCCCAGCGCAGGGGCGATAACCGTTATCGCCTGCCCCGGTCCGGCGATCCCCGCGAAACTCGCGCGCGTAGGCGGGAGGAAGGTCGGCGAAGCAGTGGTCTGGCCTGCCCAGCGGCATGCGGATCCCAGTCCCGCGGCTATGCCTGTCCCGGTTGCAGCCCCTATGGCGGTTGCGGGCGGGCGGTTGGATCCTGTGCTATCTTGGGGGCCATGGAAGTCGAACCCCCGCGGCCCTTGGGGTAGGGCGCGCGGGGGTTCTGCGTTCTGCGCTGTTCGCCGCAGCCAGGACGACGGCATCGATCTAGTGGGAAGGACATTTCGATGCAGGAAAAAACTCGCCTGGAAAAGGGTGGGCGTCAACCGCCGCTGGCGCTGGCGGTCGTGGGCAGCGTTCGGCGGGATCAGCGGTCGCCAGGTCGCACCAGCACGTGCGTGGTGGATGCTGGCGTGGCGGTGGTGGACTGGGGCCACGTCCGCCAGTACGGGCGTGCGGAAGCGCAGCGCCAGCGTGAAGCGCAGAAGGATCACAACGCGCGCAGCCGGGGTGGCAAGAACAGCGCGGAGGTGCGTGCGCCGTGCCCTGATCTGGACCACGAAATCCTGTGCCGCTACGAGCAAGGCGGCTACACGCAGAAGGTGCTGGCCGCTGAAGTCGGGTGCTCGATCTGGCGTGTCCGCGACGCGATCAAGCGTGCTGGCATGCACTGGGAACGGCGGCCGCGCAAGCAGGCGAAGCGGAAGGCGGCGTCGACCTCACCCGACTACGAAGCGCTGGGCCGTGCGGGTGGTGTCGAATCTGGACGGCAGCGGCGGGAAGTTCTGAAGCTGTTCGACCGGGAAGTCCGGTGTCTGCACCAGCGTGGGCTGTCCGAACGCGGGATCGCGCACACTCTGACGCGTCGTGGACAGTTCGGCCATGTCGGTCGCAAGAAGGTGCGCGGTGCGCTCAACCGGGTCCGGTCAAGGTGATAACGGATCACTGGGCCCTGAAGCGGAACCGCGATTTCTGCGGTGTGCTGGTAGTAGTACGTCTTCGTCATCCCTTTTCAACGTCTGGCGACGTTGAAAGCGCATTGCATGACGAAGGCGGAAGCGTAGCTGACGGCCTTCGTGCAACCAGAGTACCAAACCGCAGAACCGCCACAAGGCTTCGGGGCCCAGTTTCTTTCAAGACCATGGCTGTGCTGGTTTTCGACGGCCATTTCACCAACGAACAAGGGGGATTTCAATGTCCGACAGGCCCACTGACCGGGATATCTGGTGCAGGCTGGACGACGGGCTGTCCGTGGATGACATCGCACTGATCCTTCGGTGCAGCCCGGAGGCGGTCCAGCGCGCCGCTGACCGCAGACCGGACGTAGCGCCGCCGGAACGGAAAGTCCTGCGGGCTCGTCAGGGGCGGTGCCGCGACGGGTGTGAAGGCACCAGTGTCTTCGCGAAGCGGTGTGTCTATCACATTCACGGTGATCCCGGTGATCGGCGCGACTTCCGCCTGCTGTGCGAGCAGTGCATCGACAGGCTGATACCTGGCGGCAACTTCACGCTGTTGCAGCCTGCGTGGATGGCTGGACCTGCCAGTGACAAGCAGACGGCGTACCTGGTGGCGTTGCTGTACCGTGTCGATCCGACGGCTGTCAGTGCGGCTGATCGTGCCTACTGCACTGCGCTGATTGATGCGGTCATCGACGGCAGCCTGACGAAGGGCGAAGCGTCGCTGGCCATCGACGGGCTTCAGCAGGTGCCGCGGGCACCGACGCACCTCACGGGTCATCACTTCCCGCGGGTCACGCGGTTGCTGGTGGCCAGCGGGGATGCGCCGGACGGGCCGGACAGCCCGGAGGTGCGGCGGCTACGCGCTGCGGTTCACGAACTCGAGTCCGCCATTCTGATGGTCACGGACCCGGACCACCCATACGATCCGCCTGATCCGTTCGCGGATCGGGAGCCGTCGGTGATCGTGCACAGCAAGGAGCCGCTGCGGGCCTGAACAGGCATTATCTTGGTTGGTAGAGCAGGCAATCCCAGCGGTAGACGAAGCCCCACACAGGCCACCCACCTGTGCGGGGCTTCATTCGTATTCGCGCCGCGTGCGTGCGGCCGGATCGCATGGCAACCACTGAAGGAAAGGGCTTCAGAAGATGCAGGGGAACGTTAGCGAAGGGCGGTCGAACAACCAAGCGGGCGGGCTGGAAGAGCACCCGCTGGCTGCGATCTGGCCGCCGATGGATGAAGACGAATACCGGGGGCTGGTCGAAGACGTGCGGGTGCACGGTGTGCGCGATCCTATCACCAGGTACGACGGTCAGATACTGGATGGTCGGAACAGGTATCGTGCGGCACGGGAAGCGGGGCGGGACGCGCCGATCGTCGATCTGCCAGAAGGCGTCGATCCGGTGGCGTTTGTGATTGCGAAGAACGGGCATCGCCGCAGCCTGAAGCAGGAGGTGAAGGCGCAGTGTGTGGTGAAGTGCCGCAAGTGGGCACCGACGGGCAGGCCGCGGAAAGGCGGACACGTTGGCACCCTTTTCGCAAAGGGTGACACGTTGGCACCCTTCCCGAAGCAGAAGACGAATGCTGAAATGGCAGCGGAAGCTGGCGTCAGCAAGCGCGCGATCCAGCGCGCGAAGGAAATGCATCGCGAAGGCCACGGGGATGCGATCATCCGGGGCGAGACCAGCTACACGAAGGTCAAGCGGCGGGAATCGAAGGCCAGGCCAGTGACGCGGATGGAACGGTTGATCGCTGCGAACGACAAGCTGAAGCAGGCGAACGTGGTGCTGGAAGAGGAAAACCGTGCAATGCGGGACCGGATCGACGCGACGGATGCGAGCCCGTCGGCGCTGGCGGCGGAAAACGAAGTGCTGCGGCAGCAACTGGACCAGTGCAGGCAGGACCGTTCCAGCTTTCTGGAGCAGCTACGGGGGGTGCGCAAGGACCGCGACAAGTGGCGGGAGCAGGTCGAAGGGTTGGTCGATCAGCTAGGGTTGTGAACGGATGGACACGGATCAACCGCGGGGCTTATTCCATGACCCGTCGCGGATGGCCTCCTTTGCTTCGTCCATGGTTCCGTGGGTCCGTGTACTATGCCCGACATAGAACTCACCGTACCCCGGTCCTGGGGGATTCCAGTAGATGTTCTTGCCCTTGTACCGGGCCACCCACTGCCCCGGTAGCCCGCTAGGACGCTTCCTCCGCTCATTGCGGTACATCAACGCCGTCAGCACCAACGCCAACACCGCCGCCACCAGCGTTCCGGCAACCATCCACGGAGTGAGGTGGTCGAGCCACACGGTCATTGTCACGTCCGGTCTTGGGAACAAGGTGGTGGGTCATCTGGCAACGCCTTGTGCCATCCTCCGCAAAGCCGACACTGGTAGGCTGGTAGGTCAATGTTGAAGTGCGACCGCCCAATGTTGTCTGCCTGCCGTCTGCGCCTTACCCAGTCCCGCACCCTGCGAGACGGGAACGCCAGCCCCGCTTTCAATACCATCGGCCACCTTTCACCAGAAAGCTGATGCAGCGGAATCCGCCCCTGCTGTGGCCCGCAGCGGTGACAATACCACCGATTGCCTTCATATAGAGTCAAACCACCTCCCGGCCCCGGTCGGGGCCATGAAAGCCGAAACCCACAGGCGTAACACTTCGGTGATCTTCTTCGGTTGTCCGTACTTCGCGCTTCCACCGCGACGCCTTCATCCTTCGGCATCGCCTCCGCTTCGTCCTTTTCCAACGGAGCCTCTTCATCCGCTGTAAGTGCCAACAGGTTCACGAATGCCGTGCGCCACCTTCTCCATTTCACCTTCGGGACGACCCCCTTCCCCGCTAATTCCGTGAACGCTCTTGAACCGCGCAACCGCCAGAATCTCGCCTAGAAAGATAGCGGGAAGACTACCCTGCGAAGTCCGCAGCCACGGCGTGGAGCCGCTGGCGGTCGGCTTCGTCGGTGGCGCGTCGTTCGTCGCATCACAGGCTGGCGGCGAGCCCTGCCAGGACCGCGCGTTCGAACTGTTCGGCTTCGCGGGCTGCCTGCACGGCACCTGGTCGCAGGTGGGATTCGACGGCGTTCCTGACAAGGGATCGCAGCATGCCTGCGGGCATGGCTTCGGCTTCGCATGTCAGCTTCACGTCGGGACGACGCTTTTCCCCTGGCTTGCGGAAGTTGGTGGGCAGGTCGTGCAGGACGATCTGGTCTTCGGTGATGGCCAGCCATTCGACGGCCAGCGGCATGTCCACGTGCTTCCGTAGCTCCTCTTCGACCTTTTCGCGGATCAGCACGCCCGCGGGGTCGTAGTCGCCGACGTAGTAGATCGTGCAGGGCTTGCCGATGGCGTTGATCGCTTCGGCGGCTTCGAATGGCAGGGTCGCGGACGCGAACCCGCGGGCGGGGTACAGGGACACGGCGAGTTCGCGGCAGGTGCTGTGCAGGACGCCAGCGATGCTGTCGGACTCGCACCACACTTCGACGTGGTCCGGGCAGGTCGCCCACAGGTTGAAGCGGTACAGGCTGGCGGTGCGGGCAAGGAAGTCGGCTGCATCGCGGTAGGTGCTGACGTGGTAGCCCACCCGCGACGCGTCGGTGATGTAGTGGTAGGGGACTTTGCCAGTGCGGCGCAGGTTCAGCACTAGTCGCTGGACCTTGCGGTAGCCGTCGTGGTCCTTCTGGACGTAGACGGGCAGCCGCGGGTTGGTCATCAGGTAGAAGACGTGGCGGACGGACTGCGGCCAGTCCTGGGCCAGCGCATCGACGATCTGGCGCTTCAGTTGCTGCGTCCATCGGTCCGGCCACTTGCCCCGCTTGTCGGGGTCGAAGTCGAATATGGTGCTAGTACCGTACCTGTCAGGATAGGACGCAGCACGTCGCTTGACCGCGGCCGCGCTGCGGTTCAACAAGCGGGCAGCGCGCTGGTAGTCGGGCATGCAGCCCAGGACGACCGCGTCGTCTTCGGCGGTCCAGCTTCTACGCTGGGTCACCTTCTACCCTCCCCGTGTCCACCATGTCTGGTCACGTGCGTCGCGACCCCAAGCGCCTTTCCTGAAGTATCGGTGTCCGTGGCTCCAGTCTTGGCTGCACCGGAAGGCGTCGTGGATCGGATCGTAGATCATCCAGCCGCCGCACCACCGCGGGTTCACCCAGCACAGGTCGGTCGGCTGATCGTGCAGGTTGTTCCATTCGGTCGCGCGGCGTTCCGTCCAGTAGCGGTGCGCGCCGATCCGCGATGCGCGCTTGCGCACGGCGGCGTAGGTGCGCCCAAGCTGGTCGGCGGCGTGCTGAAACGACGGCGCTTCCCTGATCACCGCGTCGTCAGCTTCGGTCCACGGTTTTCCCGTGATAGCGGTCACATTACCCCTGGGTGGAATGTGACCGATCCACTGCCGTGAAGTGGCCGGATAATTCGGTCGAGTTCGCGGTAGGCGTCATACTTTCGCAGGCCCCCGTGGTAGTGGGCGTTGATCCCATCGGTGCCTAGTAGGAACGGCCGGACGGCAGCTTCTGCTTCGCTGGTCCGGGCGCGCACCTTCTTCAGGTCGCCTTCCGCCATGGCCTCCGCGACTTCGGCGTCCAGTCCTGCGACGAAGCACTCCACCGTGTCTGCGACTTCGACCAGCAACCTGTGGATGCAGTCGAAGATTTCACGGTGGCGCTTCGGGTCGACCAGGGATGGTGCCGTCCGCCACAAGGTCGTTTTTCATGGTTCCCTCCGGGGTTCGGTGTATTCGCGCGCTGCCACTTCGACGGCGCTGCGGTGGACGGGCTGGTGATCGTCGTAGGTCAGGGTCCAGCCCAGGTCTTCGATGAAGTCGATGAAGCCCGTGACTAGGGCCACGTCGTGGTCGCGATCACCGCTGGCGATGTCGGCGATCCGGTCGATGGCGGCGCGCAGGTGCTGCGGCAATCGACATGCGGTGAAGGTCTGCGCCTGCGCGCGGATCGCGGCCATGAACCTGTCGTAGCGGCGCAGGTCGGCAGGGGCTTCGTCGGTCACTGGTCGTCACGCTTCACGGTTTCACTTCCCCAGCCATCCCAGCCTTCGCGTTCGCCGCGCTGGAACAGTTCGATCCGCGGCAGGTCCGGCCACGCACGCTCGATGATTTCGTAGAACTCGTCCGGCTTGCGGCTATGTTTGCCGCGCGGTGCGTTCACTATCGAAGCTGGGCGATTCGCAGGTTCGGGCGTTCCGGGTTCGCCCTTCGTGCAGATCAGCAGCGACTCGTGCTGCTGGCGGGCATGGTAGCCCATTCCGATCCGGTCCTTGATCCACACCATGAATGTCCGGTATCGGAATCCCCATGCGTCTACAACCGCCAGCCCTTCCACCAACTTCGGACTCGTGACCCACAAGTACAGGACCGCATGGTCCGCCGCTGGAACCTTCACGGCCTTGATTTCGTCCAGCGACATGGTCGGGTACTGGTTTTCGATATCGCGCGTCGGTGACTTCGAAAAGCTGTACCGCCACGGCGGGTCCGCGTAGATCACCTTGTACTGCCCCTTCGGCGGCGGTGGGGTCTTCTTCACCTGCTTTTCCCGCTCCGCACGCGACTTGGCCTGCGCCTGCCGCTTCGCTGCCGCCTTCGCGACCTCTTCACCGGACGGCTGCGGGTCTGGGGTGTCCGCAGCTTTATCCGCCTGCCCTGCGTCCGATTCAGCCGTCGCTTCGGACCCCGCAGATTCGGTGAGTGGCACAGATGTGCCACTTGGCGATTTTTCGTCCGCACCAGCATTGGCCTTTTCGGGGGCGGGTGGCACAGATGTGCCACCCGGTTCGATGTCCCGCTGGACTGTCGTATGCGACACTCCCAGCGTCCGCGCGATCTGGCGCTGCGATATCCGCAGCGCTTCATCTTCCGCTTCGATCCGCTTGATTTCCTTGACGACTTCACGCCGCTGTTCAGCGGGTGCACGCAGGACACCCAACTGGATCGAGTCCATGAAGCTGCCGACCGTCTTGAACCCGCACGCCTTCCAGCGGTCTTGCCGCAACAGCCCCAAGAACCGTTCACTGGCGCGCTGGAACGAATAGCCCGCGACGTGAATGCCTTCCTTCAGTGCACCATAGTCCTCAATCGCCTCACGGGTCTGTGCGTCTACACCTACCCCGCGCATGAAGTGGGTGGTCGGGGATTCACGCATCGTCGTCCCCCCGCAGGCTGGTGCAGAACCAGCACGCGTCTTGATCAGGTTCGGCGGGGTCGCCGCAGGCGCAGCGCCGGACTGGACGTGGCGGCGCACCCCATTTTTTGTATTCCGCCAGTCGTGACCATCCGATCAGGGACAACCCTGGTATCGGGCGGCGGGGCCTTGGGGCCGCGGCGGTCATTCGCCCTGCCCCGACTGCGCGGCCATCCATCGTTCGACGATGAATCGCGGCCAGCCGATGCGCCGCGGGCTCACCCGGATCGGATCGGGGAAGCCGCCGGACGCACGCAGTCGGTACAACCCTGCGCGCGAAGTCGTCAATAACTGGACGACTTCATCGTGGCGGAGGAGTTGAAGCGGATCGTGTGGATCGGGTGGGCGGCGCTTCGACATCGGTGGGGGCCATCCCTTGGAAATGGAAGTCAAGCTGGAACCCAGCACTCGTACTGCGCGGTGCGACCCTTCGCGGGTCTGTGGGATTGACTTCCATGGGGGGCCCGCGCGGTCGGCGGTCCCCCACGCCACTGCGGGTTTTTCAACCTTTTTCGCCGCAGGGCGCACTATCAATTTAAGCGGTTCAGGTGGTGTCGTCCACGGTTCAGGTCGTGCTATCTGCGGTTCAACGGGATACGGCTTCGCCCAGGCGGTTGAGTAGATTCACAGGTGGATCGCGACTGGCCCGACGCAGGGGAAAATGGATGGAAGACAGCACATCCGTGACAGTGATTGAGGTGGTGTTGGTGCTGTTGACCGTGCCGGGATTCCTAGTCGCGATGGTGTGGCTGCTGGGCGGGCGCAAGCGGGTGGCCGGATGGTGCGGCACCTTGTGGCGCGCCATGGTGCGGGCATGGCTGTCCAGGTGGGTTCCATTCGTGGTCCGGGTGAAGGTGACCGTGCTGATCCACCGCCACGGGCGGGTCTTCCGAAAGGGCCAGCGGTCCGAATACATCCGCCGATACGATGCCGCACAGGACTTTTTCGAAGGCGGCGCGAAGGCGCTTCGACAGTACGTTCTGGACCACGGATCGGTCTTGAAGACGACGACCAGGGAAAGGTACACCTTGGTGTGGGTCGGAGACGGACCATACGCAGGTTTGTGGAATCCCGACCCATGGGGCAGGCCCTTCATCACCAGCGATCACGCGTTTCTGGAGCATGTGCGGAAGATCCGCACCTTCGCCATCGTCGATAGCTGGCCCCTTGCGGCGCTGCACTGGTGGCTGCGGTCCCGCCAGACGGTGGCCGTGAAGTGGAAGGCTGCACGCCTGCGACGGCGGATTGTCCGCACACGCCACGAAGCCCGCAGAAACCGCGTGATCCACTGCTTCGCGTGGCCCACCGCGCCACCCTTTATGGTGTGGCTCCTATGGCAACTGATCGCAAAAGGACTTGCTCCGTGACGACCTACAATGGCATCCCCATTTCGGAGTCCCCGCACGGGTACTTCCGACCGCAGATTCCAGACTTCGACGTGTTTCCGCCACCCGAAACGATGAAGGCGGCGACAGCCGCGATTGACGAGCATTTCGAAGGGCTGCGCTGGCAGACCATGCCGACCGAAGGATCACACGAACGCCAGCAGGCCAGCCCGCGTGACAAGTGGCATCTACGCGGGGCTGGGATCAGCAGGGCACCGTCGTGCCCGACCACCATATCCATGGTGCGTACCGGGCTGCGGGTCTACGCTGTGATTGGTGGATGGACCGTTGTTCCAGTGGCGAATTGGGCGGACGGGGCGGTACGCGATTACCGCCCTGGTTTCCCACGACCGGAACCCCTTGACGGTCCAAGGTTCGTCATCAGGGACAAGACGCTGGTGGCGCGAACCCGCCGCAGCGCCGGGAAGACGCTGTTTCGCGCGGAGTCATGGCTGGAATCGACAGGCGTCTACGCACGGTTCCAGTTCGCAGCCAAGGTCGCGGACGACGGCACGGTCAAGGCGTCGCTGGGCCAGCGCGACAGCGACACGTTCGAACAGTTCGTTCTGTCGCCACCCGGAGGTGGCTGATAACCGTTATCGCCCTTGAAACGTCCCAGAACGACCGCTGGCGCTTCCGGGTGCGTAGACGCCTTTGCCGCACGCAGAAGGCGCGCAGAATCGATCAGGGACGTCCTGGTGGGCAATTCGGTCGAATCACTGGTCAGCGGTAGACCGGGGTCACGGGTTGGTCCGGCACGAGTCGAATACCGGACACGACCACCGCCGTGCGGTACACCTCTTGGTAGCACG
Organism: Longimicrobiales bacterium; assembly: GCA_965211905.1. Lineage (GTDB taxonomy): Bacteria > Gemmatimonadota > Gemmatimonadetes > Longimicrobiales > Gaopeijiaceae > Bin94. The sequence goes on along the minus strand of CBDBTX010000003.1, from coordinate 1,094,794 downwards.
CCGATTCAGGCGTGTGTACCTGGCGATTCATCGCGGATTCCAAAGCCATGGGAGTGCGAATGTGATTGTCCGCGATCACCCGTTCCGTCCCGCGAACCCCAAGGGCCACCGCATGGGTTCCATAGTCATCGGATTCGATGCACAGGGACCAGCGGCCAGGTTCACGGAACGTGGACAGGGGAGTCCCAATCAACTCCTTGGGAAGCGGGTCCACATACCACGGTGCCCCGGCCTTGAACCGTAGTCGGTCAAACTCGTAAGCGGGCGCGTCCACCCGCGTTGGCGCATCTGGCCATGAGTCGCTGGACATCCCGGTCAAGGCCGACCACGCACAGGGACCGCAGAGTCGTGCACTTCCGGTCACTTCGTGTAGCAGCGCCTTGTCCGGCAGCGTGGACGGATCGACGGGTCGGGACTGGGGTGGGGTGTGATGGGGTTCCGTCATGGTTCGTTCCTTTCGGGTTCAGTTGGGGGGCGGGATGATAACCGTTATCGCACGGCGTCCCAGAACGACCGCTGGCGCTTCCCGGTGCGTAGACGCCTTACCGCACACAGAAGGCGCACACGGGCGATCTGGGACGCCCTGGTAGGCATTCACGAAGGGCCATCATCTTCCGCCGTGCGCTTCGCTTCCCACAGCTTCATCTTCAGCCGCTCGACCTTGCCTTGAAGGTCGCGGCACTTCCCTTCTGATTCTGTCAGCTTGCCGCGAAGGTCGTCACGTTCCCGGTTCGACTCCTTCAGCTTGTCACGAAGGATTTCGTTTGCGGTCTGCTGGCCACGCTGCGATTCACCGCTGACGCGTAGGTGGCGGTTTTCTTCTTTCAGCGTGTCGATTTCCTGCACTAGGTCCATCTTCCCCGCCGCTTCGACCGCCTTTTCCAAGACCGCGATCCTGCCTTCCAGTTCCGCGTTCCGCGCTTGCAGGTCGCGCCTGGCCCGTTCCATGCGTTCCATCTTGGTCCGGGGCTGGACGTTCGACTTCGGGTCGGTCCGCTTGTCCCGTTCCTTCCGCCGGACCTGTGCGAAGGTCGTGTCACCCTTCCTGATCGCGTCGCCGTGGCCCTCATCTTCCATGCGCTTCGCGCGCTGGATCGTGCGCACGGTGACCCCAGCTTCGGCGGCCATCTGTTCGTTCGTAAAGCATGACGTGGTGTCACCCTTTTTCGGTCTGCCGCTGGGGGTCCATGCCCGGACCCGCACCACGCACTGCGCACGCTGTTCCTTCGACAGTTCGCGGCGTTGGATGTTCCGCGACAGCACGAACGCCGCGGGATCGGTCCCCGGTGGCAAGTCGGTCATGGGGATATCGTCTTCGTCGATGCCCGCATCAAGCGCCGCGCGGTAGCGGTTCTGGCCGTCCAATACCTGACCATCATGCCTGGTGATCGGATCGTGGACACCGTGCTTCCGAACGTCTTCCAGCAGGGCGCGGTATTCGTCGCCTTCCAGCTTCGGGAAGATCGCGCACAGGGGGTGCAGCTTCAGTCGCCTGGTGTCAGCCACCGTGGCCCCCGTTTCCCTTCAACGAAAACGAACGGGGTCTGGACCCAAGGCGATGGGGACGACCCTGTTGCCGCTTGTCCTGCGGCACCACGGACCAGTTGGCCCGTGGTGCCGCGCGGACGCCTTCCGGGTGCCGGAAGCACAGGTGGTCAGTCCGTCACTTGGGCGGATCGTCCCCGTCCGGGTCGCCCTCTTCGATCAAGTAGCGAATGACATCGGGGTCGAGTCCGGTTTCAGCGCCAATCTGTTCGTAGCTCGCGCCCTGGATGTGACGATTGACGATTCCGGCTACATCGTCGCGGCCGATTTGGACTACGGGCATGTGCCCCGTCCGACGCATCTTCCGAAGCCACAACGGTTCGGGCCCGCCCGCCTTCCATGCGGCCACCTGCGCGCAGTCCATGGCTTCGCGCTGGTTGTGGTACTCCGCGTATTCAGCGCGGGCGGCGGTGTAGGCAAGGGCGGTGATTCGCTTGGGCATGTCAGCGAACCACGGGTCGCTGATGATCTTCAGCGCGACCTGGTCAGGGTCTTCTGGTGGCGGTCCCCCAGGTGGCGGAACACGCTGCAACTTCGGGGTGGGGGCGGGCGCTGGTCGCCTCTTTCGTCGTCTTGACATTTTCGATTCCCTTTCGTGGGGGTTCAGATAAGCGCCTTGGGGCGCGGGGTTCACCACGTGATGCACTGCTCCATCGCCTTCTAGCTGTTCGGGCGTCAGTCGGCGAAGCTGTTCGCCGCGCGGGTCCGATGGCGTAGCGGGCCGCTGGCTGCCCGTGGGCGGCGTGGAGGGTACGTTCGATGTGGCACGGATTCTTTTTTTCGGGCTATGGATCAAGTGCCCGCCCAAAGGGAATCCCCCCAGGGCGGGGTGATCGGAACTGCCGCGCCGTGCCATGACTGCGAGTCCCCGGATGGCGCGCTGGGGACGAAACGCCAGGCTGGATGGGGGGACCGACCGTCCCCGGGACACCAGCTTCGCCCACAAGCTAGCGGCGCGGACGGGCGGGCGGTAGTGTCCCCATGGCTGTGGCGCGGTTCCTTCCGATGTGGGGGCCATCCCGATTCCCCCCTGTCCCTTCAATGCGAAGCTGGGGCGCCGGGCTGGACGCGGTCGTCGGGCACTGACGAATAGACAGCGGGGCGGACCCCCGCCTTCAGGAAATCCGCCCCGCTGGTTCCTGTGACCTTGAATCGGCTACCTGTCGTAATCCGGCAGATCGACCGTCGCGACTGCGGTCCGGTCGGCCACCAGCCCGCGGGTGTACAGCGCGACGCATTCGGGGCTGGTCCACCTGCCAGCGCGCATGACGGCGGCGACGCTGTAGCCCGCGGCCCATCAAGTCCTGCGCCATTCCGACGCGCACCGATGTTCCACGTAAGTAGTTGACACGACTCGGGTTCCCCGCCTATCTTTCCTGCATGGAAGTCAACCGAACCCCGGATCAGGGGACCGCAGCAGGAGGCAAGGCCGATGGCAACGCGCGCCACGACTGCCTCCCGGATTTCTGTCACTAAACGGACTGGACAGCAGAAACTTCAGCGAATTTCTGCTACAAAACGGGCTGGAGCTCAGCGACGTAACGTCCAGCAGGTAAATCCGGGGGGACCGCCGGCACTGGTCGGTGCGTGGGCCGCCGCCCCGGTCACCATCGACGTATCTGCACAAGCGAAGACGTGTACGCCGAGGTGGAGGTCATCGCGCGATGCTCTCTGTGTGCGAGGGTGGAAATCGTGCTATGTCAACTGAAGCACCGGCAAAAACAGCCGCGCGGAAGCTACGCGATCACGTGACCATGTCAACTATGACGCGTCATGACTCGCCGCGACCATTCGCCATCAGCGTCGACCCCACGCCTATGACGCGGCCACTATCGAGAGATGTGCCGACAGGGATTGCGGACAGTCGCCCTCGGGAGCTGCCCTGCCGGCCGTGCAATCAGTGGACCGTGAAGGCCCGTCCACCTCACGGCCGGATGACCCTCACCACCCTGCCGTGCTCGTCGACCACCATCACCGGCCCGCGGATCAGGTCGTCGGTGAACTCGAAGGCCGGCTCACCGGCCTCGGCCGTCGCGTCCGCCGCGGCCGCCTGGGCCGCGCCCGGCAGCGTGTAGGGGTCGGCCTTGCTCACGTCCACCTCGTGCCCCAAGTCGGCCAGCGCCTGCACGGTGATCGCGCTGAGCACGCTGCCGCCCCAGGTCATCACCTCGCCGGGAAAGACATCGAACCGCCAGTGGCCGTTCTGACCGCGCCCGAAGATGTTCTGCACCGGCACCTTGCCTCCCTCATAGGGCAGCCCCCCCGCGGCATGGAACGCCTCGATCGCGAGCGGTCCTGGAAAATGCGTGTCCAACACCACCTCGTCACGGACGGGGTTCCGCAACAGCTGACGCCACGTCGGTCCCAGTCCGATCCCCAGGACGTGTCCGATCTCGTGCAGCGCCGTGTCGTACATGTCCCCCTCCCTATGCGGGTCAGCCAGTCGTTGGGCATACTTGACCACACCCACGAAGTTCAACCCGGAGGCGGCGCGGGTCCCACACGCGCCGGCCGTGCCCAAGGACGTGGACGTGCTGGGCAACATGCCCATCGCGATCACCACGTCGTCGACATCGGCCACGATCCGGGGACCCGGATCATCGTCAATGCAATATCCAATGGCCCGCTCGGGGAACGGCACGTCGGGAAGGTCCCCGATCACCACCTCCTCCCACCGCTCCACCGCCTGCCGGATCAGCGCCTTCTGCGGCTCCGTGAACCCCTCGCCCAGAACCACGTCGATGTCAAACCGGTCCGGGTCCGCCGCCGCCGCCACCGTGACCGCAACCTGCTGCGACGCGCGCAGTCCCCCCGAATCCGTCGCCGTCACTTCGAGCTCGACCTCGCCCTCGACGCGAGGCTCGATCCACACCGCCCCGCCCTCGATCCTCGCCGTCGCCGCGCCCGCGTCGCTCGCCTCCACGCCGTACGCCAACGAGTCCCCGTCCGGATCCGAAAAGTACGGCCCAAGCGCCAACTCCGTCCCCCGTCCCCGTGCCTTCAGCCAGTAGGAGGGCGCCGACTCGCCGACGACCGGCGAGCGGTTGTCGGTCGCCGCGAACAGGGCCAGCTGCTCCCCCGGCGACACGGCGAAACCTCTGTGCTCGTGTGAGTCCCCAGGCGGCGGACCGAAGGTCAGATGCACCGCCTCCACGCTCCCCGCGGGCCGCTCCACCACGAGCGCTTCGCTCGCCGTGTCCCCCACGGCCACCGAGAACCAGCGCGCCGACGCCATGCCGCGCTGGACCGAGACCGGCATGCGGAACGCGAACGGCGCCCCGTCCGGTACCTTCATCACCACGTTCGCCGGACCGGGGGCCAGGGGGTCGGCCAGGTCCGCCCGCTCGAACTCGACTGCCAGCGGGAACGGGGCGCCGGGGTTGTTGTCCACATAGACGCGCTCCAAGCGCCGCTTGCCCGCGAACATGCCCGGCGGCAGCGTCACGAGTCGGTTACCGAAGAGCACCAGGTCCGTCAGGTTCGCCAGATTGTCGAACACGCCCGGCCGCAGCCGGGTCAGGCGGTTACCGGCCAAGTCAAGCACAGTCAAGTTCAGCAGGCCATCGAACACGCCTTCCGGCAGATCGGTCAGATGGTTCCCTCCCAGCCTCAGATCCTCCAGGCTCGACAGATCGTCGAAGACCCCAGCCGGCAACGCCGCGATCCGGTTCTGATACACCCACAGCCGCTCCAGCTTCGACAGCCCGTCGAAGATCCCCGGTGGCAACGCCGTCAGCCAGTTTTTGTTCAGATAGAGAAGTTCGAGTTCGACAAGATCCGAGAAAACCTCGGGCGGCAGCGCCGTCAACTGATTCTTGTGGAGCCGCAGGTCCACCAGACTTGACAACCCGTTGAAGATCCCCGGCGGCAACTCCCTCAGGCCCACCTCGGACAGCGACAACGCCCGCAGGTTGCCGAGACCACTGAACAGGTTCGGTGGCAACTCGGTCAACGGGTTGTTCGACAGATACAAGCTCGACAACGAGGATAGACCCGTGAAGATACCCGGCGGAACCTCGGTGAGGCGAGTAGCTGTGAGCGACAATCGACGCAACACGGAAAGACCCGCGAAGATCGACGGTGGAAGCTCCCCCAGCGGGTTGCCGGTCAGGATCAACTCCTCCAGGCGGGACAGCCCCGCAAAGATGTCCTCTGGCAGGTCTGTGAACGCGTTCCGTGCCAAGTCGACCCGCATCACATCAATCAGTCCGGCGAAGTCGCCACGGTTCAGACGGCGGATGCCTCTCCTCCGCAGGTTGAGTCTCTTCACCGCCGCCAGATGCGCCTGCGTCACCTCCGCGCAATTCGATACGCCGGCATCGCCCAAGTTGGCCTGCACCACGATCTCCACCACCACTGCGGGGTGCCGTCCGCACACGCCCTCGTCGCTCTGCGCCGCTGCCGTGAGTTCCACCTCCGGCCCTCTCACGGCTGCGGCTACCAACGTCTGCGTCCCGGGCCCATCCCCCAGCGTCCACTCCGTGGCAGCCAGACCCGTCGAGTCACTCCTGACCTCTGCCGGATCCACCCGCCCGCTCCCCGGACCCGGCTCGAACCGCACCACCGCGCCCGGCACCCGCCGGCCCATCTCGTCCAGCAACCGCACCACCACCGGATCCGGCAGCGTCTCGCCCGGAACCGCCCATTGCCGGTCCCCGGCATGCGCCACCACCACCCCCACCACCGAGTCCGGCTCAAGGCCTGTCGCCCCGATCTCCGCGCGCACACCGTTCGCCGCCCTCGCCACGAGCGTCTGAGCGCCCGCCAGCGGGCCCAGCGTCCAGGCCGTCCACGCCACCCCGGCGCTGTCGCTCTCCGCTTCCACCGGATCCGCGGATCCGCCGCCAACGCCCCCTTCGAACCGGATCCGCGTCGGCGGCACCACCGTGCCGCCCATGTCCACTACCCGCACCCCGACCGCCTCCAACAACACCTGTCCCGCCCCCGTTCGCTGGCCGCCGCCGAGCACCTCCAGCTCGCCCACCTGCTGCTCGACACGGACCACTCCTACGTCGGCAAGATCGCTCTCCAAGCCGGCCACAACCGTCGCCCGGCCGTTGCCCCGGGCCGTCACCTCGCCCTGCCCGTCGACCGTGAACACCGTCGTGTCGGTGCTCGTCCACACGACACTCCCGGCCATCGCTCCCGGCCGGCCCGTCACCTCCGCCGAAAACCGCGCCCGCTGCCCGATATGCGTCAGCAACACCGAATCCGGAACGATCCGCAGCGTCGCCGCCGCCTGCGGCTCCGACGGACCACCCTCGCACGAGCCCCCGAGCAGCGCTGCGGCGATCGCCGCAGCGACCCCGGCACCCTGCGACAACCTCCGGCGTCTGGTCATGCACCCCCCACTCCGGCTGCGTACAGAGTATCCATGACTTCATTGTACAAATGTGGACAACCCTATGTAAGCAGCAGATAGTCAAGCCGGGCTTTACCCGTGTAAGTGGAAATGCTATCAATCATGACGCGTCGTGATACCCCGCAACTATCCGTCATCGGCATCGATCCCACGCCTAATGGGCCACCGTCAAGAGATGTGCCGACAAGGAGTGCACACAGTCGCCCTCGGGGACTTTCCTCCCCGGCCGTGCAATCAGTGGACCGTGGAGGCGCGTCCCCTCACGGCCGGATGACCCTCACCACCGCGCCGTGCTCGTCGACCACCATCACGGGCCCCTGGAGGATCACCTCTTCGGGAAACTCGAACCCCGGCCCACCGGCGTCATCCCCCACCGCACCGCCAGCCAAGTCCCCCTGGCTCGTGCCGGGCAGCGTGTAGGGATCCGCCTTGCTCAGGTCGACCTCGTAGCCCATGTCCCCGAGCGCGCCCACCGTGATCGCACTCACGATGCCGCGGCCCCAGCCGAACCCCATGATGTCGCCGGTTATTACCGATGACCGCCAATGAACGCCCGGCCAGTCCCCGTGCATCTCGATGGGCACCTTGTCGTCCTCATAGGCCAGGCCGCCCGCCTCGTTGAACGCGTTCACTGCGAGCGGACCCGGGAAATGGTGGTCGGAGCTCCGGGTGTTGGGCACGAACCCGCCCCATCTGCCGCCAATTCCCAGGACATGGCCCATCTCGTGCAGCATCAACGCCTCGAAGAGTTCCATATGGCTGGTGCCACGGTACGTAGGGCCAACGGCGATCATCCCAAACAACGACAGTCGGGACTCGTCGTGCGGCCCCCCCCACGCCCCGGTCATAGGGGACTCGCCGAACACCCGGATCACCAAGTCGTCGATGCTCCCGACCATGCGGGGACCCGGGTCCGGGAGGACCCTCGCCCCAAAATGTCCGTCAAACGGCACGTCGGGCAGGTCCCCGACGACCACCTCCTCCCAGCGGTCCGCCGCTCGCCGCATCGCCGCCCTCTGCTCGTCCGAGAACCCCGGCCCGATGATCAGCTCGATGTCGAACCGGTCCGGATCCGGCGCCGACGCCACCGTTACCCGGAGCCGCTGCGTCGCCCGCAGGCCACCCGGATCGGTCGCCGTCACTTGCAGCTCCGACTCGCCCCGGGCACGCGGCTCGATCCAGAGGACCCCGCCCTCCACTCTGCCCGTTACCACCTCCTCGTTTCCGGACGCCACCTCGTGGGCCAGCGAGTCATCGTCCGGGTCCGAGAAATACGGTGACAGCTCCACCTCCGCCGGAGCGCTCCCTGCAGGCATCCAGTACGGCGGGACCATTTCCGCAGACACCGGCGTCCGGTTGTCCGACTCGGAGAACAGCACCAGTTCCTCCCCCGCCACCACCTCGAACCCCGAGTAGCCTCCCGGTCGCGGTGGGGGCGGCCCGAAGGTCACATGCACGGCCCCGCTCCCTGTCGTCCGCCCAACGTCCAGAGGCGCACTCACCGTGTCCCCGGGGCCCACCTGGACCCACCGCGCGGACGCCGTTCCCAACTGCGCCGATACCGGCATCCGCACCCCGAACGGCGCCCCGTCCTGCACCCGCATCGCCACCCGCGCCGGGCCTGGCGCGAGAGGGTCGCGGGCGTCGACACGCGCGAGCTCCACCGCCACGGAAAACGGTGCGCCCGGGTTGTCCATAGCCAACACCTCCTCCAGGCTGGTCAAACCCGCGAACACGCCCGGCGGCAGTTCCTTCAGCTTATTGTTCCACAGCGACAGTCGCCGCAGGTTCGATAGTCCCGCGAACACCCCCGGCCGCAACTCCAGGAGGCCGTTTCGGTCCAGGGTCAGAACCTCCAGATTCGACAATCCGGCAAAGATCCCCGCAGGCAACTCTCTCATCCCGTTCTGCCCTAGCGACAGGTCCCGCAGGCTCGACAGCCCGGCAAAGATTCCCACCGGCAGCACCAGGGTGTTCAGGTTCAAGTGATCCCGGTTGCCCGACAAATCGAGCGTCTCCAGCCGCTCCAACCCCGCGAAGATCTCCGTAGGCAACGACCTTAGCTGGTTGTTGTTGAGTCTCAGCCGCTCCAGCCGCTCCAACCCCGCAAAGATCCCCGGCGGCAACTCCGAGAGCTGATTGTTGTCCAGTGCCAAGCGCTCAAGGCGTGACAGGCCGCGAAACACGTCCGGCGGCAACGTGGCCAGCCCGCTGTAGTTTACGGTGAGACCCCGAATGCTCGACAGCCCCGCGAAGATGCCGGACGGCAGCGACGCCAGCCTGTTGAAGTCCAGGACCAAGCCGGTCAGCTCCCCGAGATCCGCGAAAAGCCCCGGCGGCAGCTCCGTCAATCCGGGCACTGAGAGGTACAGAGTCAAGAGCTCCCGCAGTCCCGCGAACACGTCCGGCGGCACCTCGCGCAAGGGGTTTCCGCGGACGTTCAGCGTATGCAACTTCGGCAGGCCCGCGAAGACCCCCGGCGGCAGCGCGGTGAGTTTGTTGTAACTCATGTGCAAGCTCCGTAGAGCAGGTGTGCCACTGAAGATGTCCGGCGGCAGTTCCGTCAGTTCGTTGCTGCTCAAGCTCATGCCGAAAAGGCCCGTCAACCCGTGGAAGTCGCCGCTCTTCAGGCTCCGGATCCCTAGTCCGCCAAGGCGCAGATTGCGGATCTCGCCGAGGTGCGCCTCGGTCACTCCCGCGCAGTCCGACACGCCGGCCCCGTTAATGTTGGCCTGCCGCACGATCTCTTCGGCCACTTCGGGCGTGCGACCGCACACCCCCTCGTCGCTTAGCGCCGTCGCGCCAATCTCTCTGCGCGCGCCGCCCGCCGCGACCACCAGCGTCTGCTCGCCCCGCGCCTCCCCCAGCGTCCACGCCGTCGCCGCCAGTCCACCCCCATCGCTCACCGCCTCGACCGGGTCCACGCGCCCGCTCCCCGGCGCCGGCTCGAACCGCACCGGCGCGCCCGGCACGTTCCGCCCCCATGCATCCACCACCCGCACCACGACCGGCTCCGGCAGCGGCTCGCCCGCCGCCGCGAACTGTGCGCCCCCCGCCTGCACGGCCACCAGCGCCACCGCTTCCTCCGGCCCCAGCGCCGTCGCGGCGATCTCCGTCCGTACCCCGTTCGCCAGCGTCGCCGCCAGCGTCTGCCGTCCCGGCTCCGGGCCCAGCCTCCACACCGTCCGCGCAACCCCCGTGCTGTCGCTGTAGACCGCGCCAGGCAGCGCCAAGCCACCCCCGCCGGCCTCGAACCGCACCAGCGTCGGCGGCACCACCGTGCGGCCCGCGTCCAACACCCGCACACCCACCGAATCCACCAGCGCAAACCCCGCCCCTGCACGCTGTCCCGCGCCCAGGACTTCCATCTCCGCCGCCTCCTGCGCCACAACGACCCTCGCCCTGCCGTTCAGCATCCCGGGCGAAGATGCCAGCAATTCCGCCTCCCCGTTGGCCACTGCGGACACCTCGCCGCGCCCGTCCACCGTGAACACGGTCGTGTCCGTGCTCGTCCACGTGACAGCGCTCCCGCCCGTCGCTCCCGCCTGGCCCGTCACCTCCACCGTGAACAACGCCCGCTCCCCGACGTACGTCAGAACCACCAGGTCCGGCGCCACCGTCAGAGCCACCACCTCAGGCTCCGACGGGCCACCCTCGCACGAGACCCCGAGCAGCGCAACGGCGATCGCAGCAGCGACCCCGGCACCCTGCGACAACCTCCGGCGTCTGGTCATACACCCCCCACTCGACTGCGTACAGAGTATCCGTGACATCATTGTACACATGCAGACGGCCCTATGCGAGTCGCAAATAGTCAAGCTGGCTTTACCCGTGTGGGCTGGGGACACTGTCAATCGTGACGCGACGTGACTTGTCTCGGCCAGACTGTCATAGGCGTAGATCCCACGCCAAGTGTGGCCCACTATTGAGGTGCCGACACGGATTGCACACAGTTGCCCCGGGGCCTCCCCCACCGGTCCGTTGCCTTGAGGCGCCGCGCCGTATCGCTGTCCAGACAGGCTCGAGCTCCTGCGCGGTGCGTCCGGCGGTGAACACACGCACGTGGGCCGCGCGCTGCGCGAGCGACACACCCGGGGCCCGCGCGGGGTCTCTCGCGGACCCGCCATCTTACGAGTGACTGGCCGAAGGGACGTCAAGGAGGCGGAGCTTGACCGCCCGCCCCGCCTGGGACGACCTCCACTACGTTCCCGTCCTTGTCGACCACGACGATCGGCCCCCTGACAACATCGCCGTGAAGATCGATAGTTGGCACGTCGGCCGCGACGTCGGCCGCCAACCTGGCCGATGGCAGCGTGTACTCATCGGCGAGATCGACGTTCACACTGTAACCCAGGTCTGCCAGCGCCTGAATCGTGATCGCGCTGAGCGGCACGTCTCCGTAATCCAGGTATGGAGTCATTACTTCATTGTCCATGACCGACTCACGCCAATGACTGTCGTCGCCCCGGTTCTGGACGGGCACCTTGCCGCCCGTGTACCCGGTGCCGCCGGCAGCATCGAACGCGGCGACCGCCAAGGCTCCCGTAAAGTGCGTGTCCGCGTCGGGATCCGAACTCGATGGATCGTTGAGCAGACGAGCCCAGGGTGTGCCTAGACCGAGGACATGGCCGATCTCATGGAGTGCAATGGCTTCCAGGCTGGACGCGGGCGCCAGGTCAGGATCGAAGAGAATTCCACCCACAAGAGGAAACCAGGATTGACGTGTAAAGCACACTCGTGCATTGGCCAACACTCCATCATCCAAGTCGCCGACACCCACAAGAATCGTGAGGTCGTCCACAGACGAAAATTGAATTTGGACGCCGGCACACTCACTGTAGCCAACAATAGTAATACCGTGGTCCGGTAACTCGTTCGCCGAAAGTATGGACTCCCAGGTGGCCGCCGCGGATCGGACCGCCGACTCAATGGCGCCGCTCACATTCGAATCGAAGATGAGGTCGATGTCGAAGGCGCCCAGGTCCATCCGGACCGACGCCGAGCAGTTGTTGGAGGTGTCGGACTCTCCGGTTACGGTGTCGACGCACGCCCCGTAGTAGTAGGTGCCCTCCTCCGACGGGGCCGTCAGGGCGACGGACTGGGCGCTCGTGCCTCCGGCCGCCAGCGCACCCACGGCGTCGGTGCCGACCTGGGTGTCGGCAGATGTGATGGTCGAATCGCTCGACCGGTAGTAGCGGAGCGTGGTCGAGGCCGACGCCCCGTCGCCCGAGTTGGTGACCGTGGCCGAAAGCGTGAACGACCCGCCCGGCTTTGGACCGCTGTCGTCCACGGACGCATCGACCTCCAGATCGGGGTAGCCCGCGCGCACGGTGTCGCTCGTGCCTCCTGCCAGCTTGCGTCCGTCCGCAGTGCAGACGGCATGGTCCGCCTCGCAGTCCGTCGTCCCCCTGACGGTAAGCGAGATGTCCGTGGCTGCGGACGGCTTGACCGTTACCCTGAAGGCCAGGTTGCTTCCCTGCGTGACGCGCCCGGCGTTCGTGATGCTCGCGTTGGTCACGTCGAACAGCGAATCGCGTACCGTCTCGTAGCTCAGCCCGGACGGTTCGACGCTGAAATGCACCTCGAACGTGAAGGCGGTCTGTCCGTCATGAGTCTCCGGCAGGTTCGCGAACTTCGCGGTGAGCGGGACGTACACGTCCACCCGGGCCGACGCCGAGCAGTTGTTGGAGGTGTTGGACTCGCCGGTGACGGCGTCGACGCACACCCCGTAGTAGTACGTGCCCGCCGACGCGGGGGCGGGCAGGGGAAACGACAGGGTGAACGTGCCTCCGGCCGCGAGCGCCTCGACGAAGGCTGCGCCCACCGGGGTGTCAGAGCTCGTGACGGTTGAATCGCTCGACCGGTAGTAGCGGAGCCTGGTCGAGGCCGACGCCCCGTCGCCAGAGTTGGTCACGGTCGCGGAGAACATGAACGATCCTCCCGTCTCCGCGCTGCCGTCGTCCACAGAGACGCCGACCTGCAGGTCGGGGCTGGCCGGTGGCGGCGGCTCTTCGACGTCCACGCGGACCGCCGCTGAACAGTTGTTGGAGGTGTCGGACTCTCCGGTTACGGCGTCGACGCACGCCCCGTAGTAGTAGGTGCCCGCCGACGATGGAGCGGTCAGATCGACGGACTCTGCGCTCGTGCCTCCGGCTGCCAGCGCGCCCACGGCGTCGGTGCCGACCTGGGTGTCGGAAGACGTGACGGTCGAGTCGCTCGACCGGTAGTAGCGCAGTGTTGTCGAGTCGGACGCCCCGCCGCCCGAGTTGGTTACCGTCGCCGAGAGCGTGATCGAATCACCCGTCTCCGGGCTGGCGTCGTCCACCGAGGCGCTGACCTCCAGGTCGGCCTGTGCCGCGTCCACCGTGGCGCTCGCGCCACCTGCCAGCATGCGTCCGTCCGCGGTGCAGACCGCATGGTCCGCCTCGCAGTCCGTGGTCCCCCTGACGGTAAGCGAGATGTCGCTGGCTTCGGACGGCTTGACCCTTACCCTGAAGGCCAGGTTGCTGCCCTGCGTGACGCGCCCGGCACCATTGATCGTCCCTTTGGTAACGTCGAAGAGCGCATCGCGGACCGTCTCGTAGCTCAACCCGGACGGTTCGACGCTGAAATGCACCTCGAACGTGAAGGCGGTCTCTCCGTCGTGAGTCTCCGGCAGGTTCGCGAACTTCGCGGTGAGCGGGACGGACACATCCACCCGGACCGCTGCCGAGCAGTTGTTGGCGGTGTCGGACTCGCCGGTCACGGCGTCGACGCACGCCCCGTAGTAGTAGGTGCCCGCCGACGACGGGGCGGTCAGGTCGACCGAGTGGGCGCTCGTGCCCGCTGCCGCGAGCGCACCCACGGCGTCGGTCCCGACCTGGGTGTCGGAGCTCGTGACGGTCGAGTCGCTCGACCGGTAGTAGCGCAGCGTGGTCGAGGCCGACGCCCCGTCGCCCGAGTTGGTAACGGTCGCGGAGAGCGTGAACGAATCGCCCGGCTCCGGGCTGCTGTCGTCGACCGAGGCGCCAACCTCCAGGTCGGGACTCGGACTGGAATCGTGAATGGTACCCACCGCGTGAGGGCGCGTGATCTGCGCGGCCGACATGCCCCGCACGCCCACCAACCAGAACCTGACGGTCTCCGATTCTTCCTTTTGCGAGTCTGCCAGCACGACCACGGAGATCGTCCTGGTCGTGTCGCCCGCCGCAAGGGTGAAGTTCGAACTGACCGCTTCGTAGTCGGCTCCGGCTTCCGCCGTGCCGTCATACGCACGGTACTCAACATAGATGTCCCTGCTGGCCGCGCGGCTGAGCTTCACCACGAAGTCGAGCGTCGCGCCCTTCGCTTCCACGACCTCGGCGTCCGCGACGCGCATCGTGATCAGGTCGGCCGCGTCCACCGTGGCGCTCTCGCCGCCTGCCAGCTTGCGTCCGTCCGCGGTGCAGACCGCGTGATCCGCCTCGCAGTCCGTCGTCCCCCTCACGGTGAGCGAGATGTCGCTGAGTCGGGACGGCTCCAGCGTCACCCGGAAGGCCAGGTTGCTGCCCTGGGTGACGCGCCCGGCGCCCGTGATCTCCCCGTTGGTCACGTCGAACAGCGAATCGCGCACGGTCCTGTAGCTCAGGCCCGACGGTTCGGCGCTGAAGTGCACCTCGAACGTGAAGGCGGTCCCCCCGTTGTGAGTCGCCGGCAGGTTCGCGAAACTCGCGGTGAGCCCCTGGTTGGAGCCCGTACTGTCGGTCATGGCCGCCGCGTCCGGCGAAGTGACCGGGCGGTTGAATTCACGCACATGCGCGGGCGCGGTGGGAGTGTGGTCCGCGCAGGCCAACACGACCACCGGGGCCAGGCACAGCAGGCGTCTCAGTCGCATGCAGTTCCTTCCTTGCGGATGGCACTTCCACTGAAGGCTCGTGGAAGTCTCCAGACACAGCGGACACGGCACGATGAGTGCGCGTCCGAGTCAGCGTGGCTCCGGATCTTCATCTCGTGATCACGGCCCGGTACTCGCATTCACGGCGGTGACGAACTGGGGGCGTTTGGTCACGTCACGCCCCCTCCCAGATTTCACCCGACCGTGGGCTGTACCAGCAACCCCTCCAACCCCATGCGATCCCGCAACCATCATCGGCCATGAGTGTCCCTCCGGTCAGCCCAATCAAGGTAACAACCTGCGTCTCGTCACGACAATATACGACGCGTCATGACACCATGGCACACATAAGACTTGCAGAAGGTCAGGTTGCTTCCCCGCGTGACGCGTCCGGCCATTTACCCGGCATGCGACGATCTCGTGGGTCGATACCAGAGACCCCGCGAGGAAAGGATGGCTCGACCACCCCGTCCGACGGCGAAACGATGCGAACGATCCGTCCCTTGGTGTCGACCATTCTGACCGGCCCCATCACCACATCGTCGCTCAGATCGAAGACGTCTCCGGGCGTGTCGCGATCCGAGCCCAAATCAGAGGCCGAACTCGCGCCCGGAAGCTCATAGTCATCCGCCTGGGACAGATCGACCACATACCCGAGATCGGCCATCGCCTGCAGGGTGATGGCGCTGAGCGGGATTCTGCCACTCACTGCAAGCTTGGGGGTCATGACCTCGTTGTCCAACACGGACTGCCGCCAATGGTTGTAACGTGACTCCAGCGGCACCTTTGCCCCGGTGTAGGACGTCCCGCCTGCCGCGTTGAAGGCCGCGACGGCCAGAGCACCTGTGAAGTGTGGGTCGGTCCCGGTGTTGAAAAGGTCGTGCCCCTTCCAGAAGGTGTTGGCAAACCCCAGGCCGTGGGCCACTTCGTGGATGGCGAGTGCGTACAGACGTCTACCCCACCACACGCGCCCTATGTCCCTCTCGTCAAAGATCACCGCGGAGACTACGGGAGTTCCGTCCGATGCACGAGCATGGCACGGACGGGCCTTCGCAAAAGTGTCGAGGTAGCCATCGAGGCTGTCCACATGGATGATGATCGCGTGGTCGTCGACAGTGCCGAGGGACGTGCTGGTGAGCCCCATGCACTTGACCGGTCCGGAAAAGGTGACATCGTCGAGTTCCGTCTCTGCCAGGATGGATTCCCAACGCTCGGCGGCCTGCCTGATTGTCGAACGAAACTTGTCCTCGACATCGTCCGTGAAGTACAGATCGATGTCGAACCGGTCCTCCTCCACCTCCACCCGGACCGACTCGGAGCAGTTGTTGGCGGTGTCGGACTCGTTGGTCACGGTGTCCGCGCACGCCCCGTAGTAGTAGGTGCCCTCGGTCGACGGGGCGGTCAGGTCGACCGACTGGGCGCTCGTGCCTGCGGCCGCCAACGCGCCCACGGCGTCGGTGCCGATCTGGGTGTCGGAGGTCGTGATGGTCGAATCGCTCGACCGGTAGTAGCGCAGCGTGGTCGAGTCGGATGCCCCGTCGCCCGAGTTCATGACGGTCGCCGAGAGCGTGAACGATCCGCCCGGCTCCGGGCTGCCGTCTTCCACCGACGCGGCGACCTCCAGGTCAGGGTGGACCGCGTCCACCGTGTCGCTCGCGCCACCTGCCAGCATGCGCCCGTCCGCGGTGCACACCGCACGATGCGCCTTGCAGTCCGTCGTCCCCCTGACGGTAAGCGAGATGTCGCTGGCCGTGGACGGCTCAACCGTGACTGCGAACGCCAGGTTGCTTCCCGGCGTGACGCGCCCGGCATGCGTGACACCCCCGTTTGTCACGTCGAACAGGCCATCGCGCACCGTCTTGTAGCTCAGTCTGGGCGGTTCGACGCTGAAATGCACCTCGAACGTGAAGACGGTCCGTCCGTCATGAGTCGCCGGCAGGTTCGCGAATCTGGCGGTGAGCGGGGCGGACACTTCCACTCGGACCGCCGCCGAACAGTTGTTGGCGGTGTCGGACTCGTTGGCGACCGTGTCCGCGCATGCCCCGTAGTAGTAGGTGCCCGCCGACGACGGGGCGGTCAGGCCGATCGTCTGGGCGCTCGTGCCTGCGGCCGCGAGCGCGCCCACGGCATCGGTGCCGACCTGGGTGTCGGAGGCCGTGACGGTCGAATCGCTCGACCGGTAGTAGCGGAGCGTGGTCGAGGCCGACGCCCCGTCGCCCGAGTTGGTCACGGTCGCCGAAAGCGTGAACGATCCGCCCGTCTCCGGGGTCGAATCGTCCGCGGAGGCTCCGACCTTCAGGTCGGGACCGGGGCGGGAATCGTGGATCGTACCGATCGCGTGAGCGCGCGTGATCTGCGCGGCCGACATGCCCGGAACGCCCCACAACCAGAACTTGACCGTCTCCGATTCTTCCTTTTGTGAGTCGGTCAGCACGACCACGGAGATCGTCCTGGTCGTGTCGCCCGGCGCAAAGGTGAAGTTCGAACTGACCGCTTCGTAGTCGGCTCCGGCTTCCGCCGTGCCGTCGTACGCACGGTACTGAACAAGGACGTCCTTGTTGGCCGCGCGGCTGAGCCTCACGACGAAGTCGAGGGTCGCGCCGGCCCGTTCCACGACCTCGGCGTCCGCGACGCGCAGCGTGATCAGGTCGGCCGCGTCCACCGTGGCGCTCTCGCCCCCCGCGAGCTTGCGTCCGTCCGCGGTGCAGACCGCGTGGTCAGCCCCGCAGTCCGTCGTCCCCCTGACCGTGAACGAGATGTCGCTGAGTCTGGACGGCTCCAGGATTACCCTGAAGGCCAGGTTGCTTCCCTGCGTGACGCGCCCGGCACCGGTGATCCTGCCGTTGGTCACGTCGAACAGCGAATCGCGCACGGTCTTGTAGCTCAGCCCGGACGGTTCGGCGCTGAAGTGGAGCTCGAACGTGAAGGTGGTCTCCCCGTTGTGAGTCGCCGGCAGCTTCTTGAAACTCGCGGTGAGCTCCTGGTTGGAGCTCGTGCTGTCGGTCATGACCGCCGCGTCCGGCGAAGTGACCGGGCGGTTGAATTCGCGCACATGCGCGGGCGCGGTGGGAGTGTGGTCCGCGCAGGCCAACACGACCACCGGGGCCAGGCACAGCAGGCGTCTCAGTCGCATGGTTTCGTACCGCGGTTTGGCCGGCGGGGAGAAGATGGCTCGACCACCCCGTCCGATGGCGAAACGATGCGAACGATCCGTCCGTTGGTGTCGACCATCCTGACCGGCCCCATCACCACATCGTTGCTCAGATCGAGGACCTCGCCGGGCGTGTCGCGGTCCGAGCCCGAATCGGAGGCCGAACTCGCGACCGGAAGCGCATAGTCGTCCGCCTGGGACAGATCGACCACATAGCCGAGATCGGCCATCGCCTGCAGGGTGATGGCGCTGACCGCAGCGCCTGCCTCAATCAAGACGGACATGAGTTCGCCTTCGAGCACGGACTCCCGCCAGTGCCAGAATCTTGTCGAGAGCGGCACCTTCGCCCCGTCATAGTCGACGCCTCCCGCGGAATCGAAGGCCTCGCTCGCCAGGGCACCCTTGAAGTGCGGGTCACCGCCCTTCCCCAGCAGACCCTTTTCCTCGAAGAAGTCTCCGACAAACCCCAGCGCATGGCCGAACTCGTGCATGGCCAGGTCCTCGAGCAGTCCGCTCTGCATTACCTCATCGATGTCCGAGCTGTCGAACAGCACCCCGGAGACGATGGGAGTGCCGTCCGAATCGCGGGCGTAACACGACGGTTCAGCCTGGGCCCACGTGTTGAGATCAGGAGATCCGTCGATCGGGGCCACATCCACGATCACCAGCAGGTCGTCCACGACTCCCGGGGACTCGATGAATTTGTCCGTACACAGGAGTTCATCGTCGAAGGTGACGTTGGCCAGCTCCGTGCCCGCGAGGATCGTCTCCCAACGGTCTCTCGCCTTCCGTATCTCGGCGGCCTGCTCTTCGGAGACCCTGCTGGTAAAGTGGAGATCCATGTTGAAGTCCGGAGGCCCCACTTGGACTTCGAATTCGTCGGTGGCCGACAGGCCCCCCGGGTTGGTGGCGGTTACCGATACGGTGGCCGTGCCCTCCGCGACCGTGTTGACGATGATCGAGTCGCCGGAGATACTGGCGCGGGCCACGCTGGTATCCCCGGACGAGGTTGTCCAGGCGAGATCGTCGCCACTGGGATCCGTGAAGACATCCGGGAGATACGCGGCATGGCGCTCCGCGGGCGTCGCCGCGATATCCCCCAGGGCGTTCGTCACCACCGGGGTCGGGTCGAACTCGATCGTGTCGCTCGCGCCCCCCGCCAGCATGCGGCCGTCCGCGGTGCAGACCGCATGGTCCGCCTCGCAGTCCGTCGTCCCCCTGACGGTGAGGGAGATGTCGCTGGTCGCGGCCGGATCAACCGTAACCACGAAGGCCAGGTTTCTTCCCTGCGTGACGCGCCCGGCATTCGAGATGCTCCCGTTGGTCACGTCGAAGAGCGAATCGCGCACCGTCTCATAGCTCAGACCGGACGGTTCTTCGCTGAAATGCACTTCGAACGTGAAGCCGGTCTGCCCGTCATGCGTCGCCGGCGCGTTCAGGAACTCTGCCGTCACCGGTCCCTTGACCGTCGCATCCTGTCGGTTGGACAGGCGGCGACGATCGCTGGTGCATGGACCGGAGCCGCATCCCTTCGGCTTCAGCACGATCCCGACGTCGTCGTCCCCAGCCGGTTGTATCCCGATTTCCCAGTACTTGTTGTCGCCGTTGACACGCCTTGCCTTGACCACGCTGCCGCCGGTCACGTCGAACGCCCTGTCCCGCATCCCTGCGATGGAATTGCGGATGCCCTCGCTGAAACGCACGCGGAACGCGAACTCCGTCTCTCCGTCGTGTGACCCCGGCATGTCCTCGAACGCTGCCGTCAGCGGTGGCTTCTCCCACGTCACCGTCACCTGGACGGCCTTCCGGTTTCTTCCGTTCTCGAAGACACCGGAGCCTGATGCGGTGATGTTGACCGTGTACGCTGCCTGGCTGGCGTCCGTCGAGACCATCCTGAGCTGGTTGCCGTCCACGATCTCAAAGCGGGCCGAGTCGGCACCCGAGCCTATGCCGTAGACCGGGCCGTGATCTCTGAGGGGCCTGTTCCGGGCGACGATACTGTCGACGACTCCCGGAACGTCGGCACCGGCCATTGCCGTGTCGGCAAGCACAACGTACCAGGGACCGAGGTTCTGCCTGAAGGAGGAGGCTCTTGCGAACATGAGCTCCATGTCGGTCACGTTGGAGACGTCCCAGGCTGATATGTCGCTGTTGAATGCTCTGGCGTAGGTGAACATCTGCCTCATGTTCGTCACGCTCGAGACGTCCCAGGACGAGAGGTCGACGTTGAAGGAGTCGGCGCCGGCGAACATCTGCTGCATGTTCGTCACGCTCGACACGTTCCAGGACGATATGTCGCCTTTGAAGGCGTCAGCGCCGGCGAACATCTGCTGCATGTTCGTCACGCTCGAGACGTTCCAGGAGGAGAGGTCGCTGTTGAAAGTGACGGCGCCGGCGAACATCTGCTGCATGTTCGTCACGCTCGAGACGTTCCAGGAGGAGAGGTCGCTGTTGAAGGAGACGGCACCGGCGAACATCTGCTCCATGTTTGTCACGCTCGAGACATTCCAGGAGGAGAGGTCGCTGTTGAAGGAGGCGGCGCGCGCGAACATCTGCTCCATATCGGTCACACTCGATACGTTCCAGGAGGAGAGGTCGCCGTTGAACGCTGTGGCACTTGTGAACATCTGCCACATGTTCGTCACGCTCGAGACGTTCCAGGTCGATATGTCGCCGTTGAAGGAGTACGCGTTGAAGAACATGGCACCCATGTCGGTCACACTCGATACGTCCCAGGAGGAGAGGTCGCCGTTGAAGGAGACGGCGCGATCGAACATTGTGTACATGTCTCTCACGTTGGAGACGTCCCAGGACGATAGGTCGACGTTGAAGGAGTCGGCGCCGGCGAACATGCCGTTCATATCTCTCACGTTGGAGACGTTCCAGGTCGATATGTCGCCGTTGAAGGCGTCGGCGCCGAAGAACATGGCGTTCATGTTTTGCACGTTGGAGACGTCCCAGGACGACATGCCGCCGTTGAACGACGACGCTTGCTCGAACATGCCACTCATGTCGGTCACGCCAGAGAGGTCGGGCGCGTCGGACGCCCTGTAGGCCATGTTGGAGGCCGCCCAGAACGCCTTTTCCATGGACGACCACTCCATCTCGCCCCACTGCTCTATCGAGGTCAGCTTCCGGGCGTTGACCGCATCCCCGCTGGCAAGCCGGATTCTTGTGAATTCGCCGGATATGGTGACCGTGTAGATGCCGGGATCTTCATACCGGTGTGTCTGGTTGCCGGTGACATCGGTCGAGGTGGTGCCGTCGCCCCAGTCCACGGTGTAGGTGCCGCCGGCTCCGTTGACCGGGATGGTGATGGACTCGTTTGCCGCGGTGGTCTTCCATGTCGTTATGAACGGGTCGGGGTCGTCGTCGGCTACCCGCACCGCCGCTGCCGCCGAGCAGTTGTTGGATGTGTCGGATTCGTTGGCGACCGTGTCCGCGCACGCCCCGTAGTAGTAGGTGCCCGCCGACGACGGGGCGGTCAGATCGACGGACTGGGCGCTCGTGCCTGCGGCCGCCAGCGCGCCCACGGCGTCGGTGCCGACCTGCGTGTCGGAGCTCGTGACGGTCGAGTCGCTCGACCGGTAGTAGCGCAGCGTGGTCGAGGCCGACGCCCCGTCGCCCGAGTTGGTCACGGTCGCCGAGAGCGTGAACGATCCGCCCGGCTCCGGGCTGGCGTCGTCGACCGAGGCGCCGACCTCCAGGTCGGGCCTGGCCGGTGGTGGCGGCTCCTCCACGTCCACCCGGACCGCCACCGAGCAGTTGTTGGAGGTGTCGGACTCGTTGGCGACCGTGTCCGCGCACGCCCCGTAGTAGTAGGTGCCCGCCGAAGACGGGGCGGTCAGGTCGATCGACTGGGCGCTCGTGCCTGCGGCCGCGAGCGCGCCCACGGCGTCCGTGCCGACCTGCGTGTCGGAGCTCGTGACGGTCGAATCGCTCGACCGGTAGTAGCGCAGCGTGGTCGAGACCGACGCCGTGTCGCCAGCGTTGGTGACGGTCGCCGAGAGCGTGATCGAATCGCCCGGCTCCGGGCTGGCGTCGTCGACCGAGGCGCCGACCTCCAGGTCGGGACCCGGGCGGGAATCGTGGATCGTACCGACCGCGTGGGGGCGCGTGATCTGGGCGGCCGACATGCCCCGAACGCCCACCAGCCAGAACCTGACGGTCTCCGATTCTTCCTTTTCTGAGTCGGTCAGCACGACCACGGAGATCGTCCTGGTCGTATCGCCCGCCGCAAAGGTGAAGTTCGAACTCACCGCTTCGTAGTCGGCTCCGGCTTCCGCCGTGCCGTCATACGCACGGTACTGAACAAGGATGTCGCTGCTGGCCGCCCGGCTGAGCTTCACCACGAAGTCGAGCGTCGCGCCCTCCGCCTCCACGACCTCGGCGTCCGCGACGCGCATCGTGATCAGGTCGGCCGCGTCCACCGTGGCGCTCTCGCCCCCCGCCAGCTTGCGTCCGTCCGCGGTGCAGACCGCGTGGTCCGCCTCGCAATCCGTGGTCCCTCTGACGGTGAACGAGATGTCGCTGAGTCTGGACGGCTCCAGCGTTACCCTGAAGGCCAGGTTGCTCCCCTGCGTGACGCGCCCGGCGCCGGTGATCTTCCCGTTGGTCACGTCGAACAGCGAATCGCGCACGGTCTTGTAGCTCAGGCCGAACGGCTCGGCGCTGAAGTGCACCTCGAACGTGAAGGCGGTCTCCCCGTTGTGAGTCGCCGGCAGCTTCTCGAAGCTCGCGGTGAGCCCCTGATTGGAGCCCGTGCTGTCGGTCATGGCCACCGCGTCCGGCGAAGTGACCGGGCGGTCGAGTTCACGCACATGCGCGGGCGCGGTGGGAGTGTGGTCCGCGCAGGCCAGCACGACCACCGTGGCCAGGCACAGCATTTCACCCGCCCGTCGGCTGTTCCAGCAACGCCTCCAACCCCGTGCGGTCCTGCAACCGTCATCGGCCATGAGCGTCCCTCCGGTCAGCCAGATCAAGGTAACGATCTGCGTCTCGTCGCGACAACAGGTAACGTGATGTGACACAACGCGCTATGTTGCGACGGATTGACATGCTTGCCATGAACACGGGACTTGATCAATGAGCTCGGGAATCGACCGTCGGGATGTACGCTACGAACCCGATGAGCGCCCTGCGCTCCCGGTCACGATCGGGCTCGGCGTCCAGTATCAAGCAGTGCGACGGCGGCGACAACCCGATGATCCTGTACATCGGCGACGCGGACAAGACGGGCTTGGAGATCGACCGCCAGATCGTGGCAGACTTCAGCCAGACGCACCACGTGGACATCGACCTGCGGCGCATCGCGCTGACGCCGGCGGACGTTGTCGAGCGCGGCGACACGGCCGCGGAGGTGAATCCCGAAATCCGTGAGCTGCCGGACCGTTAGTACGGGCGTCCGCTAAAACGCACATGAGACGCCTGACATCGAGAGCGGAAGACAACTATGCGTGGGGCGTGACGATACGTGTCCCGTCATGTAGCGTACTGTCGTATCTCGGCGCGACATGCTATATTG
Source organism: Longimicrobiales bacterium (assembly GCA_965211905.1). Taxonomy (GTDB): domain Bacteria; phylum Gemmatimonadota; class Gemmatimonadetes; order Longimicrobiales; family Gaopeijiaceae; genus Bin94. The sequence continues at coordinate 1,071,360 of CBDBTX010000003.1, read as the reverse complement.
ATCTCGTTGGAACGCAACCCCCTGCCCTCGATGGGACGCCCATTGCCGCCTCGGATCAACAGCACAGCGACGGTGCACCCGACCGCGCACATCGGCGCAAAGGCCACGGTCGAGCACGGTGCGATGGTGGGACACCTCGCCACCGTTGGCGAAGGCGCCTGGGTCTCCCCCGACGCTGTGGTCTGCCGCGAGGCCATCGTACGCGCCTACGCCAGCCTCGGCAGTAAATCCATCCTCGGACGGCGATCGGACATCCACGCGGAAGCGGTAGTCGGGGATTACCTTACCATCGGTGAGCGTGTCAAGATTGGCCGCGGCGCAGTGATAGGCCGCTTCGCCTCGATCGAATCCCATTCCCACATCGAGGAGGGAGCAAGGGTCGGCCAGCGGACGCGCGTTGGCCGGGGGGCATTGGTCGAACGTGGCGCGGTAGTCGGCACCCATGTCACGATCGGGAGTCGGGCCCGGATCGGCCCTGGCGCCGTACTCAGCAAGCGCGTCGGCGTGGCATCCGAAGCCGTGGTGGGGGCGCACTGCCACGTCGGGGTCAACGCCCGCATCGGCAGCCGGGCCCGATTGCAGGGCAAGCGGAAGGTGCCGCGGAATGCGAGCCATTGAAGCATCCTTTCGCCCCCCAGGACCATTGCAACCCCTTCTGGGTCACGGCTTCGCTTTGCTTGAGTCTGTTCAGCCGTGGCGTCGCAAAGGGAACCTGGGGTGCGAAAGGGTGCGTCATGTGCAGTCTTGTCGTAACGCGTCGCGACCAATTTTTGACCGCCGTGCGGATTTCTGACCGTCTCCAGGGCGGGTGGGGCCTGGAACACCGGCTTTTGGCCGGTGGCATGTGACTTGCAGCAACACCCGACGTGGATCTTGCGGGAAATCTCCCGCCCCACATGACCGCCCCACCACGGGGTAGTGCGCTCCTTCTCAAGCGGAGCGCGCAAAGCCTTGGTTTTCCGGCTCGGGTCATGTGGCTATCCGGTTCCACGGTCCGGGCTTCCTACCCCACCATCCATGAAAGGATGAACCCGGACATGAGTAGACTCAAGCTACTTGCGGCAATCGCCGTGCTTGGGATTCCCCTCGCTGCCTGTGAGGAGGCGACTCCTCCACCGCCGGTCGGTTCGATCGTCGGTACGGTATCGATCGAGGGGACGGGGATCGACGGAGTGTCGGTCAACCTGAGCAACGGCAACACCACCACCACCGCGGGTGGCGGAAGCTACCGCTTCGACAACGTCGAGGGCGGAGCCTACACCGTCACCATCAGCGGATTCCCGTCGGACGCCACGTTCGACGCAACCTCGGCCGCGGCGACGATCTCGTCGCCCGGCCAGTCCGTTACCGTGAACTTCTCGGGCGCGTACATCCGTACCGCCAGCGTGATGGGAACGGTGACGGTCGAAAACATGGGCCTGCCCGGCGTGACGGTTACGCTGACCGGCGTCTCCGACGCGACCGCGGTTACCGACGATGGTGGCCAGTACGTCTTCACCGGACTCCGGATGGGCAACTACTCGGTCGAGATCTCGGGCTTCGACTCCGACGAGGTCGGGTTCTCCGCCACCGCCGCCGCGGTTACGGTCGGCGTGGGCGAGAGCAAGATCGTCAGCTTCGACGGCACCTACCTGCGCACCGCCGGCATCATGGGCCGGGTGAGCGTGGAGGGCGAGGGCCTCGAGGGAGTCACGGTCAGCCTCAGCGGCGGACCGGACGGTGCCGACGAGACCACCATGACCGATGCCGCTGGCCAGTATTCGTTCGCGAAGCTGCGCGCCGGCGACTACGCGGTCGGCATCTCGGGCTACGACACCGACGACTACGAGTTCGAGATGACCTCGCAGAACGTCACGGTCGCGCTGGGCGAGACCGCGAACGTTCCCTTCGAGGGCGTCCTGCTCCGTACGTCGGGCGTCAGCGGCCGGGTCAGCGTCGAGGGCATCGGTCTGGCGGACGTGATGGTCACGCTGTCGATGGCCGACGCCGAAGACATGACGGCCATGACCGATGCGGGCGGGCTATACGCCTTCTCGGGCCTGGCGGCCGGCGACTATACGGTCGCGATCATGCTCTCGGACGAGCAGATGGCAGCCTACGTCTTCGACATGACGAGCATGGACGTCACGGTCGGCGACGACGAGACGGAGATCGTGAACTTCGAGGCCGAGCACGCCGCGACAGCCAGCGTCACCGTGAGCCTGTTCATCGACGAGGGCACGAAGAACGACATGATGGACGAAGGCGAGATGGCCTTCCCGACGCCCGAGTTGCTGGCGATCCTGGCCCAGCTGCCTGGCGGCGCCAGTTTCGCGTGGCCGATACAACTGGCGGGCCCGGGAGTCCACGACATGCAGAACGGCACCCTGATGCCGGACGGCAGTCTCGTGTTCGCGAACCTTAAGGCGGGCGCGTATCAGCTGGTGGTCAGCGACCTCTCGGACGCGGTCAAGCAAACGTTCCTGGCCAGCCCCAATCCCGCGTTGCGCATAATTGCGGACCTGGCCCACGGCGGATCTGCCACCGGCTATCCGATCCCCCTCACCGTCGGCCAGGCGGCGATGCAGAACGTGCCGCTCGACATCACGCACACGACGGTCGCCGTTGCCGTCACGCTGAATGCCGGCGAGGACTATCCTCCCGGCGAACCGATTCCCGGTGCCATGGTCACGCTGTATGCGGACGAGGACGGCGAGGACAAGGTCGGCGAGGGCACGACCATGGCGAACGAGGAAGGCCACGCCTACACGTCCATCCGGTTCGAGCGCGCAGACACGGAAGACAATACGGTCTACATGGGAGTCTCCGCAGACGGCTACTGGATGGATCCGACCGCCGAAATGCAGGAAGTGACGTGGAATCCGATGTCGCCGGTGCACCCGATGCCCGGAGCGATGCCGCCCGCGGTGCTCAACGAGGCCATAATCCTCAACGTGAACGTCGACGTGATGTTCGGCGGCGCCACGATCGAAACCGGATACGGCGGCGGCGGCGCGCTCGCCGGCTGGGTGATCGGCATCAAGCAGGGCGCCGATCCGACCGCTCTGGAGACGGTCACGGGCGACGACGTGCCGACGATGCTGGGCGCGGACGGCACGGCGGCCTTCATGGCGACCGTGATGCCGACCGACCTCCCGGCGGTCTACCACTTCGGAGTCGCGCCCGACCAGCCCGACGCGCTGGACGGCGGCGAGAGCTACGAAGGGACCCCGGTTACATACACGCACACCGGCCTCTCGCTGGCAGGCACGATGGACGCCGGCACGATCGAGGTCAAGTACACGACCCAGTCGCTCGCCGTCTACGTGCACCACGAGCGCGACCAGGTCCACGGCTACACCGGCAACGTACTTGGCGGAGACGTCAGGGCGTCCGGGATGGTCGACCTCTCGGTCCGATACATCGACGATGCCGGACGCTCCCGTTCGTTCACGACGAACGAGTGGAACGCGGCCAGGAACACGGTCACCTCCGCCAATCACCCGGGCGTGACGCTCTTCACCGGCCTGCCGGCCGATGCAAAGATCATCGTCCAGGCGGAAGTGGCCAGCGATACGGCGGGCAATCCGCTGCCCATCATGCTCCTCGATCCTGACGAGCTTGCCACGTACACGGCCTTGAAAACGAACGGCGTGTTTGGCGGCGCGTTCGGCGACATGGGCGGCTTCAGCCACACGGTGTTGCTCTGTCCGCTGGTGGCCATTGAGCCCGTAGGCCAGGATCACGGCAAGTGCGGATCGTTCGCCTTCGTCAACACGCACACCGTTAGCGGTCTGGTGTGGAAGAGGGACGTCGTCAGGAGCGGCGACGATTTCCTGGAGAGGGGTGACGGTGACCCAGGTACACGGACCGGTGCCGTATTCGTACCCGGGATCACGGTCAGCCTGGATCCGGTCCCTGGCAAGAACCTCGCGGGTGATCCCGAGTCCGCCACCACCACGGAGAGGCCGGTCAGAACACGGGGTGAGTCATCCAGGGGAACTGAAGTGCTCGACGAGACCCACCAGTTCGACTTCGGCGCCATCGCCGCGGGTGTGTATGAACTCGGCGTTCCGGACGGCTGGCGAGCCAGGATGGGCGCCAAGGGCACCGACGTAATGCTCGGCAACGCCCTCGACCCGCTGGCTGGAGACGTCTCGATCGACGTCACGCCGGCGACGGGTACCGTCTACGGCAGCGTCACGGGAAGCGACGACTTCGGGCTCGACAGCGTGACCGTGACCGTGAACAACGTGACGGCCATGACCGACGCGCTCGGCCGGTACATCGCCGAGGGCGTCAGCCCCGTGAGAGGCAAGGTCTTCTTCAGCACCTCGAGGCAGGGCTATAGCGCCTCCAAGCCGGACTCGACGAGCATCACCTTTGCCGCAAACACGACGATCAGGCACGATGTCGAAATCAGCGGCGTGGCCAAGTTCGCCACGGTCAGCGGCACGGTCACGGCTTCCGGTACCGGCGCGGGCATTGCGAATGTGTTTGTCTGGGTGGAGGGCAGGGCTCCGCTCAACCCGAACGCGAGAACGCGCGGTTCTCGCGTACCGAACGTTCTCGTGACGGACGCCGATGGCAGCTTCACGGCGGAAATCCCGGCCCAGCCCCTGGGTCGGACATCGCGCATCCACGTGTCGAAAAGCGGCATGTCGTTCCAGCCCACCATCATACCGGTTCCATCCCATGCCGGGTCGAATGTCTCTGGCATCACCTTCACCGGGTTCCTCAACGCCAACATCTCCGGCAGGGTGGTTGCGCCGGGTGGCGGACCCATGATGGGTGTCAAGATCTGGGCATTACCGGTGGGCGCAACTTCATTCCGGCAGGCCGCGGATACCATGACCACCGGAGTGACGGGCAGTTTCACGCTCAACGTGCCGTTCGGGAACTACAACATGTACGCCACGGAGGCGGAGCACACGTTCTCGTATCCGAACAACATCCGGTCGGTCAACGTCGGACCGGGTCAGAACGTGAACTACGGCGACATCCAGGCGATGACGTTCGGAGCGCTGAACGTCATGGCGGTGCGTCAGCGCACGGCGGATGACGCCGGCACTGCCAACATCGACGAGTCCGAGAGACTCGATGGACAGATCCGGGTGAGCTGGGATGCCAACGACTCTACCGCAATTCCTAGCGGCTACGAGGATGTCGTGTACACGGTCCAGGTCAACTCAGGTACTGGCGGTGCATTCGAGAGCGCCAACGCCACGGCCGCTACGGATACGGCCGGGCTGGCCAGGTTCGCCGCCCCGGGGCACGACACCACCTTCATGGTTCGGGTGGAGGCAGTAGCCACGGACACTCAGGGCACCCTTGATCCCGACACTATCTTCTCGACAGTGGTCACGGTTGCCGCGGTCGATCCGTCGGCCACCGGTGTGATGGCGAGGCGTCAGGCCGCAGCGGACTCGGATGAGGGAGCTGCGACCGGCAACTTCATCCAGGCCAGCTGGAGCGCCGTAACGAATGACAACTCCGACTTCCGGATGGTTGTCGAGGTTACACCTGCATCCGTGGGTAGCACGGTGTGGGTGGTCCTGGTGGAATCCACAGCCAACGACAGGGCGGCGGTCTCCGCGGAGATCGAAGACACCTACAGCCAGTCACTGCCTGTGGCTCTGCCCAGTGGCACGGGCGCCAGTGTGACCGTCACCGCAGCCGAACTCAGAGCGGCGATCAAGGTCGCCATCGAGTCGGTGCAGGGTACCGCGGACACCACGGAGGACGGGCCGAAGTGGACGCGCTCCGACCCGGTTTCGGTCGTCGCGAGAGCAGCGTCCTAATCACCTTCAACCCCATCGGCCTGGCCGACTTACCGGCCAGGCCGATGGGTCCCCCGTCACCCCCCGTTCTTGGTCTCTGGGCGGCGGGTGACGGGCTTGGCGAGGACATTCTGAACCGGGACGACCCCAAGATGTTTGGAATCGAAAAGCGGATCCAGATGCGGCGCTATCTGGAAGCGGGGGTGAGCAAGGCCGCGACCGCGCGGGCGCTGGGGATCAGCAGAAGGACCATCTACAACTGGATCGACGCTGGTGAACTCGGGCGCGATGCCGACGACACGACGCTGATCTACGGCCCCAGGGCCCCCAGGTCCACGAAGATCGACCCCTACAAGATCTACATCGAGCGGCGCCTGGCCGACTACCCGGAGCTCACCGCAGCCCGGCTCTTCATGGAGATCCAGGAAGATGGCTATCCCGGCAGCTATGGGTCGGTGGGGCGCCACGTGCGCGAGGTGCGCCAGAGGGTGCGCAACGGACAGGTGCCGTGACCACGGCGGCGGTGCTCGTCCGGATGCGGGGGCTACGCCTTGGCGAACCGGTGGCTAAATGCTACTGCCGTGAAGTCGAGTTCCGATTCCCCCTGCGCGCGACCTCTACAGGGGGGACTCAGAGGTGTATGCGGTTGATCTCCCAGGCACGAGTACACTCGTCCCTGCCAGGTTGGACGAGAGTGCCTCGATCAGGACGCCCTCGAGGACGTTGACGAACTCCTTCGCCGAGATGTCCGCCCCGGCGTCGCGCCGGCAGTCTCCTTGAAACCCGTCGCGGACGGTTTACCGTCACAAGCAAACTGATCCGCTTGAGTGACGCGCCAGCGCTTGGTTTATCTGTCGTATCGCGTTGCGTCATGTCGCGTTGTGACTGGACAAGACTGCAATAGGCTGCTAGCCTTCCGGGCCAATGGGGATGGCTCAATGCCGCCATCAGCGATCGGGGGGAACGTGCTGTCGAGTCGCAGCGGCGAAATCGGCCGTTATGTGCCGACTGTCAGAAGCCGTTGGCCGACCGTACGAGCCTCCTGCACGATCGTCCTCGCCGCGGGGCTCGCAGCCTGCGGAGACTCCACGCCCACGCCCCCAGAACCGCGGAATCAGGCTCCGGTGGCGGTGGGCAGCATACCTGCCATGGAACTCGCGAGGGGCGACACGCTGACGCTGAACGTCGCACAGTATTTCAGCGATCCCGACGGTGACGCCCTGACCTACTCCGCATCAGTTTCGGATGCGGGCGTGGCCAGGGCAACGCTGGCGGGCACGGTGGTCACGCTCCGTGCCCATGGGGAGGGAAGCGCCACGCTCACGGTCACCGCGAGCGACGGGAACCTGAGTGCCTCTCAGGAGGCTGGGTTGACGGTGTTGCCGAACCGGCCCCCGGTGGCGGTGGACGGCATTCCCGCTGTGGATTTCGTGAACGGGGGCCTGGTCTCGTTGAATGCCGCTTCGTACTTCAGCGATCCCGATGGCGACGCCCTGACCTACGCGGCGTCGGTGTCGGATTCGGCCGTCGCGACTGTCTCGGTCGCGGATTCGGTGGTCACGATCCGCGCCCGTGCAGAGGGGAGCGCCACCGTCACCATCACCGCGAGCGACGGGAGCCTGAGCGCCTCGCATACAGCGGCGCTGACCGTGCTTCCCAGATCGGTTGAGAAAGTGACCGTCAGCCCGGACCGTCCCCGTGTCTTCGGTCAGGGCGAGGAGGCGCAGTTCACCGCCGTCGTGCGAGACACCAGTGGAGTGGCTCTACCGGCAGCTCCCGTTGCCTGGTGGTCCAGCGCGCCGGCCGTGGCCACCGTGTCGACGGAGGGAGTGGTCGCTGCTGTGGCTGAGGGGGCCGCGACGATAAAGGCGACATCGGATCAGGTGTCGGATTCGGTCCGGATCGCGGTGGGGCCGCCCGCGATCCAGCGCGAATACGAGGCGCTGCGCATGATGTACGAGCAGCTGGGCGGATCGTCCTGGAAGGAATCGACGAATTGGGGGACGGATCAGGCGCTGGACACCTGGTCGGGCGTCAAGATCGATTCCACCGGCTTCGTGACCGAACTTCGACTGGACGGGAACAACCTCGCGGGCACGCTTCCCGCCGAGATCGGGGCCTTCAGGAGGCTCGAGCGACTGGATCTCGACCTCAACTTCGGGATCACCGGCGAAATCCCCCCGGAGATCGGGGACATGGAGTCCGTCGATTGGCTCAAGTTCAGCTCGACCAGCTTGAGTGGCCCGGTTCCCGCCGAGATCGGGGGGCTTTCTAAGCTGACGATCCTGGAACTCCATAACACGGAGCTCACGGCCCTCCCACCCGAAATCGGAAATCTCTCCGAACTGATGGTGCTCAGAGGGTACCAGAGCAAGTTCACGGGTCCACTGCCGCCCGAGATCGGAAACCTGAAGAAGCTCAGGAGCCTGGAGCTTCACCGCAACGGCTTCTCCGGCACCATCCCGGCCGAGGTAGGGAGCATGACCAGTCTCGACAGGCTGGACCTGCACAACAACGACCTGACCGGTTCGATTCCTCCTTCACTTGGCCACGCGGCCAACCTCACGGCCCTGCGGTTGAGCAACAATCGCCTTGGCGGCGAGTTGCCGGAAGAACTCGGCCGCGCCGTGAAACTCCGTTCGCTGGCGCTGGACGGAAACGGGTTGTCCGGTCCCCTGCCGGCTGCCTTCGGGGATCTGGTCAGCCTCGAAACGATGAGAGTGCAGAACAACGACCTGAGTGGATCGATCCCGCCCGAGTACGGGAATCTGAAGCAGCTCCAGGAGATGTCCGCCTCGAACAACCGGCGCCTCAGCGGGCCGCTGCCGGCTGAACTCACGCAACTCGAGGCCCTCCGGAGGCTGCTCCTCGGTCGTACGCGGCTGTGCGCCCCCACGAATCCCCAGTTTCTCGCGTGGCTTCGCGGTGTGCGTAATACCGTCGTCAGGAGGTGCACGACCGCCCTCGGCAGTGACGCATACCTGACCCAGGCCGTGCAGTCGAGGGAGTATCCCGTGCCTCTGATCGCTGGGGATTCGGCGCTGCTGCGAGTGTTCGTCGTATCGGAACAGGCCGCAGCGGCAGGTGTCGCCATTCCTTCCGCGCGAGCGACCTTCTACATGGGCGATTCGGAGGTGTTTGCCATTGATCTCCCGGGTACGAGCACACCCGTTCCTGACAGTCTGGACGAGAGTGATCTGGATCTCTCGCTCAATGCGGTGATCCCGGGTTCCGTGCTCCAGCCCGGGCCGGGGATCGTACGGTCGGAACTGGACATGGTCGTCGAAATCGATCCGGAGAACACGCTCGATCCGGCGCTGGAGGTGGCCACCCGAATCCCCGAGATGGGCCGCATGCCTCTCGACGTCCGTGTCATGCCCTTTTTCGATCTGACCGTGATCCCGTTGCTTTGGCGCGGGGGGCCTGACTCGGCCGCGGTACAGCACGCCGCCAGCATGGCGGCGGATCCGGCAAACCACGAGATGCTCTGGCACGCGCGGAACCTGCTGCCCGTGGGCGAACTCGGTGTGACGGCCCATGAGCCCGTTTGGAGTTCCGCCAACGATGCGCAAACCCTCTTCCGGGAGCTGGAGGCGATTTACAGGATCGAGGGGGCCGCCAACTACTACATGGGCATGATCTCTGGAAGGATCAGCGGGCGCTCCGCCGGTTTGGCACGTCCCGGCGGGAAGGTGAGTTTCGTGATCGATGACCCCGAGGTCATAGGCCATGAACTCGGACACAACTTCGGATTCGGTCACACGCCGTGCGTGAATTCGCGCGGTGATCCGAACTATCCGAACCCCAACGGATTCATCGCCAGCTGGGGGTATGACTTCAGGGAAGGAGGTAGTCTGCTGTCCCCCTACGGGTATTACGACCTGATGTCCTACTGCCACCCGAAATGGATCGGCGAGTACACGTTCTCGCGGATGGCCGCATTCCGCCACGCCGTCGCAGGAGGTCAGGCACAGTACGACGCGGCTGCGACAGGCCCCTCGCTGTTGCTGTGGGGCGGCGCGAAGGCGGATGGACAACCGTTCCTTGAACCCGTGTTCGTCGTCGATGCTCCGCCGCAACTTCCCCAGTCGATCGGCGCGAATCGCCTTACGGGAAGATCGCCGGACGGTGTTGAACTGTTTGCGTTTTCATTCGACATGCTCGAAACGGCTGACGGCGACGGAAGTTCGTCCTTCGCATTCACACTCCCCGTTCAACACCACTGGGCAGATCAGTTGGAGACGGTCACTGTCGCCGGCCCTCGGGGCTCTTTCACGCTCGAAGGGAACAACGAGCCTCCCGTCGCGCTCATGCTCGATCGACGCACCGGTGAGGTGCGGGGTTTTCTGCGCGACCAGCCCTCGGAAGCGCTGGCGCGCGCCCACATGGTCGAACTCGGCGCCCGCACGGACCTCGAGGTGCTGTTCAGCCGAGGGATCCCGGCCGCACCCGCCTGGCGGCGCTAGAACCAGCGTCACTCATCGCCTTCTCGCGGGCAGAAGAGTGAAGACCGACGTTGCGGACCTGACGCACGAATTCCATGTCAGTTGCCTGTCACGGTAACCGTGATTTCCTGCGAGGCGGACTCGCCCTCCGAATCCGTGGCCGTGACCGTGACGGTCGCACTGCCCACCGCCCTTCCGCGAACGTAGAACCCACGCAGGTGGGCACGGCCGGCGCGCACGACAGCCGGATTCGAACTCGACGCACCGTACGTCATCGAATCGCCGTCGGGATCTTCGAAGTAGTCCCTGAGGTTCGTAATGCCCTTCTCTTCGCCCACCTTCACCTCGAAATCAGGGATAGTGGCGATCACCACGGGCGCTTTGTTGGGCAGGATTGCGGCCGTGACCTTGAATGCCATCGTCGCCGTCAGCCCTCCGGGGTCGGTGGCGGTCAGCGTCACTGTCGCCTCGCCCACGGCCACCGCCTCGAACCCGTAGGTGGTAGGCAGCAGCGGCCACTCGAATATGTCCGCCGTCACCGCGGAGGGATTCGAAGTCGAGGCACCGTAGGTGAGCAGGTCGTCGTCAGGGTCGCTGAATACCCCGTCGATCCGCCCACCCCTCGATTTGCCGACAGCCAGCGTCTGATCGGCCGCCTGGAAGAGGACGACGGGAGCTCGATTGCTTTCGTCATCAGACCCCACGGTAACCTGGAACAGAATGCTTGCAGCGAGCCCGCCGGGGTCCGTTACACTGGCGACTATGAGGGCATTCCCTTCACTGACGGCCGTTACCGTCATCGTGCTTCCGGACAACGTTGCCGTGGCCACCCCCGGGGTGAAGCTGCTCGCTTCGTATTCGAGCACATCGTTATCCGGGTCGCTGAAGTGCCCTGCGAGATCCCAGGATGGCGCGTCTCCGACGGTCAGCACCTGGCCTGCAATCTCTGCATCGACGGTTGGGGCCTGGTTGGTTCCACGATCTGTCCCCACTGTAACGATGAACTGCAGCGATGCGCTGCGTCCGCCGGGATCGGTTGCGCTGGCGACTATGGTGGCCGATCCCAGGCCTGCAGCGATCACGGTGAGCACGCTGCCGGATACTTCCGCCAGCACGTTCGATGGCGCGGTACTCACCGCGTCATACTCCAGGGGATCGCCGTCCGGATCGCTGAAGTGGTCGGCGAGATCCCAGGTCGCCTGCGTCTCGACGGCTGGAAGCGAAATTGATGCTATCTCGGACGTGACGGTTGGTGCGCGGTTGCTACCACCGCCGCCGCCACCGCCTCCTCCTCCACCTCCACCACCTCCACCGCCTCCACCACCGGCATCGACGGTAACGCTGAAGCCCACCGAGGCGCTGAGCCCCCCGGGATCGCTGGCGGTAATCGTGATCCGCGCCGTGCCTGCGGCCACCCCGATCACCGTGACCATGCTGCCCGAGGCCCCGGCAGTGGCGACGCTTGCGTCGGCACTGGTCGCCGTGAAGCTCAGCACGCCTCCTTCGGGGTCTCGAAAGAGCCTTGCGGCATCTACCCGGAAGCTCTCGCCAGGCCTGATGGTCCTGTTCGGTACGGAGCCGATCGCATTCGGCGGACGGTTGGCCGTGACAGTCACGCCGGCCTCACCCGAGGTGCTCAACCCGTCCGAATCGGTCGCGGTCACAATGATCGTGGTCGTTCCCGGTGACACGGCCGTCACCACGACCATGCCGTCAGATATCGTCGCCGTCGCAACCCGCTGATTCGCGCTCCTGGCCGCGAATCGGAGGTCGTCGCCGTCCGGGTCGGTGAAGTACTGCGCCACCGTGAAGCGCGCGGTGCTGCCCGCCAGCAGGCGCAGTGCGGGGATCGTCCCCAGTGGCTGCGGCGCCCGGTTCGGGACCGTCACCTCGAGGTGCTGCGTGGCCGCCAGTCCCTCCGTGTCGGTCGCGGTGACCGTCACCATGGCCGGGCCCTTGCCCACGGCGGTCACAATGACGACGCCACCAGCCACGGTGACCACGGCCACATGCGCCGCAGAGGTCGCCACAGCATACGCGAGCGTGTCGCCATCGGGGTCGCTGAAGTACGGCGTGACGTCGATCATCGCGACGGAGTCGACTGGCAGCGTGCGTGCCGGGATCGATCCCACCGACACGGGGGCGCGGTTCGGCACGGTAACCATGAAGCGCTGAACCGCGGCGAGCATCTCGGTGTCCGTTGCGGTCACCGCGACGATGGTTTCGCCCTTGGCAATGGCCGTCAGCACAACGGTGCTTCCGTCCACCGACGCCACGGCCACCGTGCTGTTCTCTGCGACAGCCGTGTATGTGAGCGCATCGCCGTCCGGATCACTGAAGTAGCGCGCCATCTCCAACCTGCCCAGCACACCCACTTCCACGACCTGGGGCGGGATCGTATCGGCGATCACCGGCGGACGGTTTGGCACGGTGACCGTAAAGCGCTGCCAGGCGGAGAGCCCCTCGCCGTCGGTCGCGGTCACCGTCACCTCGGCTTCGCCCTTCGCGAGCGCCGTCACGGTCACTGCACTGCCGGACACGGCCGCGGCGATGACCGCGCTGTCGGACGCCGCGACCGTGTAGGAGAGCATGTCTCCGTCGGGATCGGTGAAGAAGGGAGACGCGTCCAGGGTGTCGGCGTGACCAACCTCGATGGTGCGGGCAGGGATCGAGTCGACCGCTACCGGAGGACGGTTGGGCACCGTGACCTGGAACCGCTGCGTGGCCGTGAGTCCGCCTGGATCGGTGGCGGTCACCGTCACGCTGACGGTGCCCTTCGCCAGCGCAGTCAGGGTCACCAGTGCGCCCTGCGCCGACACGGTCAGCCGGCTGGTATCGGAGACGGCTGCGGCGTAGTCGAGCGGCTGCCCGTCCGGATCGGTGAAGTTCGCGGACACGTCCAATGCGGCCGAGTCCCCCACCATCAGCTCCAGTTCCGCAATTGCCCCCACGGCCACTGGCGGCCGGTTCGGCACGACCACACGGAAGCTCTGCTGAGCTTTCAGCCCCGTGGGATCGGTCGCGACCATCGTGACCAGGGCAAGCCCGGGTGAGACCGCTGTGGCGGTAACGGTGCTGCCCGTCGCGCGCACCGTGGCGACGCCGGCGTCGGATGTGAACGCCTTGAAAACGAGCATGTCCCCGTTCGGATCGTCGAAGCACATGTCGACGATGACGGTCTCGCCCACCAGGATGGTCTGCTCCGGGATCGAGCCGCAGAGTCCAGGTGGCTGCGGGTTGTCGCAGGCGACGGCCAGCACCAGCGAGAAGAGGCAGAACCCTGTGACAGTGCGGGCGGCGGCCATGACCCTTCTAGCTCCGATGTCGTGGAACACAGGGAAGGTTCTCGAGTGGCCCCCCGGAATCGCGGAAGAGCCACACGATGAACGAGGAGTACGCGTTCCTAGCGCACGGATCGGGCAGATCGTGGATCGCCTCCAGCAGGAGCTTCAACTGCTGCTCGCCGGCCGCCCGGTCGGTCATCGCCTTGTTCCAAGTGCTGACCCGACACTCGGGTGTCAGCCGATCAGCCCGGAAACCGCGGGTCCGTCGCCTGGAGGAATTCGACATCGCTGAGAGGGTGCTGCCGATTCTGGCTCGGCTCCATCGCCTCGATCAGGACACCCTCGAGGGCGTTGACGAACTCCTTCGCCGAGATGTCCGCAGGCGCGCCAGCCGGACTGCCGTCACTGTTGATGGGCAATACGCAGAAGAGCGAAAATGCCGTCCAACGGGGCGCGAGCCTGTCCCAGGTGTGGTGCGAGAGCCGCTGACCGATGATCGTGGCCTGGCCGACATAGATGGGTTCGCCGCTCGGGGAGTGAAGTATGTAGATCCCGCGCTGCGCACCGAGGTCGACGCGAGCTGCTTTTGCATGCTCCCGGCCGAGGAGTCGGGGCTTGGATGTCCAGTGCACAAGATCGCGGCGCCAGTGAAGCCCGCATGCCGTGATGGCTTTTCCCGGCGTGTCGGGCGCCGACGTCGCGCCCGCGAGCCCGATGGGCTAGCCGGCCGTGTCCCTGTTCTGCACCGCCGTGCGCACCCCGCTCACATAGCCCCTCACCTGTCCGTAACCGCCAGGATATCCGATGGCCCTTATCTCTCGGAACAGCTTCGCGCTGGTCAGGTACGGACGCTCGGCCAGCGTGGCGTCGATCGTGGCCTTCCAGGGATCGAGTTTCGAGGGCCGCGGGCCCCTGGGCCCATACTGGACGGTCATGTCGTCCGGATCGCGTTCGAGTTCGCCGGATTCGATCCAGTTGTAGACGGTGCGCCTGCTGATCCCCAGTGTCCGCGCCGTTGCGGCCTTGCTCATCCCCTGCTCGATCAACCGCCTCATTCGTATGCGTAATTCGATTCCATACATTCGTGGATCCGATTCCGGTCAGGATTTGCCGTAGCGAGCGTCACCCCCCGCCCGGAGACCAGGGCGGGGGGTGACGTGTCCTGCGGCCCATCGGCCTGGCCCGTAAGCCGGCCAGGCCGATGGGGTTGGGGGGTGGTTAGCTTGCCGGTTTGGCCGTCACAGCGACCGCGGCACCGGCCTTCCACGGGTTGGTCGCGCTCACAGTGCCCTGGCTCGAGTCAACACGGGCCATGGTGGCCGCCTGCAGCTCGGCCGTGGTGATGACGACCGCCGCACCAGTCCCGCCGGGCAGGGCTATGGTCCAGCCCGTGTCGATGTCGGCATTGTTCACGCCGAAGGCGTACGTCCACGCCCGCGTGGTGTTGTCCGGGTTAGTGGGAGTTCCGACGCTGGGGGTGACCCATACGCTGCTCCCTTGCAGCGAGGCCACGGTCACCTGAACCGCGATCCGGAAGTCCGAATTGCCGTTCGTGGTGGCACCCCAGGTGACGGCGATGGTGTCGGCTTCGGTCGTGTCAGTCGTCACATCCATTGTCGCCTTGACGCCACTGGTCGTCGGATCGACCGCACCGACCGTGACTGCCATGGAGTTGATCACGATGGGATCGAGCGTGTTCTCCGTATCCGTGGCCGTGGCCACGATCCGAACCATGAAGGTGGTGTCGTGCGCCGTCGGAGCAGTGAACCTGGCCAGCCCTGCTGTATCGGTGGCGGGCGTGGCGTTGGCGTCAGCGAAGGTGCCAGCAGTGGCGCCGTCGTGCTCCACCAGGTAGGTGACCGTTTCGTACCCCTCGGGCACCGCGGTCGAGTCGTTGGCGTCCCAGCTCACCCTGATGTTCCCATCGAGTCTCTCGGACTCGTCGATGTCGGTGGTGGCGGCATCGTCCGCCGTGAGCTGACGCACCGCCTTGACGTTCAGGGCTCCGAACGTCATCGCCTGGATGTCGCCGAAGTCGAAGGCCTGACCCGGAGCGACGCTCACCCTCTGCTGGTTGTTCGGGTAGCTGAAGGTGTAGTTCGTAAGATCCGCTGCGATGTCATAGGTACCGAACGGCACGCTGAGCACGAAGGTGCCGCGCGCATTGCTGGTGCCTTCGACCTCGTCTCCGGCTCCGCCTGCGACCACGTTCGTGGCCGTGACCATAACGCCACCCAGAGCGGTGCCGTCCGGACCCTTCACCCTGCCCGAAATCCTGGCGTGCAGGAAGCCGGTGAAGTCGATGCCCGAGACTGCCGAACCGGCGTGGGCCGGAACGGACAGCGTCGCAGGCGCGAAGCTCATGCCTTCCTTCGACACGGTCACCGCGACGCTCTCGCCGAGATCCTTGGCTTCGACGACGGCGGTGTAGGTGCCGTCCTCGTCCGTCACGAGGGCGTTGTTCGTTTTTTCACTAGCCGGAATCTTGGCGTTGAAGCTCGATTTCTGCAGGCCCTCCACCATGATCCGCACACCGGCGATCGCATCGCCACTGCCGGATGCGGTGACCGTACCGCTGATCGAAGCGGTCTTGCCTACGCCCGAAATCTCTACATCCACCTGGTGCCGGCCGTTCGCGGCGAATGGAAAGATGGAATCCGTCTTCTCGCTGCCTTCGTGGGCGGTCCCTACAGCGATCGTATTTCTGTGCGGCACTCTGCCGCGCGGGTTGCTCGCGGAAGGCACGTACTCCGCGATGTACCGGCCGTGTACGTCGGTCATCGCTTCGACACCGTTGGCGGTCACGGTCACGTCTTCCACGGGGAAGCCGTCCTCGTCCCTCACGTAACCGTAGACGGTCGTGGTCGCCGGCGTCACGTCGAGTGAGACGTCGCTCCCAAGCGGGTTGAGGGCATCGCCGACCATCACTTCGGTGTTCTTGGGACCCAGCCTCGCCCGCCAGCCGTCCTGAACGGTGACCTTGTAGACGCCCGCAGCGATGTCGTTGAAGGCGAATTGGTGGGTCTCGTCAAGCGCCGTCGTCCTTTTGTTGTCGGCCGCCGCGGTGGTGTAGGACTGGTCCTCGCCCGCGAGGTTCTTACCCTCGACCGGCGTCAGACCGACCGAAATCCCGGGTACGAATGTGGGACCACCATCATCCTTGGGACCCATCATGAACGAGTCATCGTTGGCGGATTCGTCGCCCAGCAGAACCTGATTCTTCCAGACCAGTCCGCTCACGCTGTACGTGCTCACGTACGCGAACGACGAGCACTCGTCGAAGTTCTGCGGATTGGCGTCCATCAGCGGGCAGAGCGACACCGTGTGGCTGTAGCCGCCGTGCGCACCGAAGTGGCCGCCCATGATGCCGTTGGCTTCCGTGGCCGTATACGCCGCGAGCTCGTCGGGATCGAGGAGCATGACGTCCAAGGTGTCCGAGACGGATGCCTGGACGATGACGTTCGCACCGGCCGGCAGACCGGAGAAGGTCGTCACGCCGTCCTCGGTGTCCGTGTTCTTGGCCGCATCCCACTCCTTCGTCGTGAACGAACGGGAGCGTCCGTTGTCGTCGATGTAACGGACCGCGAGGCTGACCACCCCGGCGGTGTCCCTCACGTCACCGCCGAGGACGTTGCCGGTGTAGTCCATGACCTGGTCGCGCTCGTGGTGTGCGCTGACGACGAGCGACTGGGTCGTGTACTCCACCTCGATCGTGCCGGGCTCCATGGTGCGGTCCAGCGTGAGGCCGGTGTGCACGTGCGGCACCGGAGTTGACATGAATGCCTCACCCCCGTCCAGCGCATCGGGCTGGAGTGCGAACGGGACGACATCGAAGGCGTAGCTCATCGGTAGATCGGTGGGGGCCAAGGTGTCCTTGAAGGCCACCATGCCGTCCGCGCCAAGCATCGCCGGCGCTCCTTCGACCGGGGTCAGGCTCGTCGGGTCGGTCAGATCGCCGGTCACGACCGCGAGGGCCCAGCCGGCGAGCGCGTCGCCGCCGCCGTATCCGGTTTCGACCGTGGCACCGCCGACCATCACGTCGACGTTCACGTTGAGGATTATGGCCTCGTTGAGCACCGCGGGCGGCATCGCTCCGGGCATCGGGTGCACCGGCGACATGGGATTCCACGTCACTTCCTGCATTTCGGCGGTCGGATCCATCCAGTAGCCGTCTGCGGAGACTCCCATGTAGACTGTATTGTCTTCCGTGTCTGCGCGCTCGAACCGGATGGACGTGTAGGCGTGGCCTTCCTCGTTCGCCATGGTCGTGCCCTCGCCGACCATGTCCTCGCCGTCCTCGTCCGCATACAGCGTGACCATGGCACCGGGAATCGGCTCGCCGGGAGGATAGTCCTCGCCGGCATTCAGCGTGACGGCAACGGCGACCGTCGTGTGCGTGATGTCGAGCGGCACGTTCTGCATCGCCGCCTGGCCGACGGTGAGGGGGATCGGATAGCCGGTGGCAGATCCGCCGTGGGCCAGGTCCGCAATTATGCGCAACGCGGGATTGGGGCTGGCCAGGAACGTTTCCTTGACCGCGTCCGAGAGGTCGCTGACCACCAGCTGATATGCGCCCGCCTTGAGGTTCGCGAAGACGAGACTGCCGTCCGGCATCAGGGTGCCGTTCTGCGTGTCGTGGACTCCCGGGCCCGCCAGTTGTATCGGCCACGCGAAACTGGCGCCGCCAGGTATCTGGGCCAGGATCGCCAGCAACTCGGGCGTCGGGAAGGCCATCTCGCCTTCGTCCATCATGTCGTTCTTCGTGCCCTCGTCGATGAACAGCCGTACGGTGACGCTGGCTGTCGCCGCGTGGTCGGCCTCGAAGTTCACGATCTGCGTCTCGTCTTCGCCGACCGTCACGTCCATGCTGGTCATCTCGAAGACGTAGGCTGCCATCTGCTCGTCCGAGAGCATGATCGCGACCGTATAGTCGCCGGCCGCCAGGCCGCTGAAGGCGTACAGGCCGCCCCCGTCGGTCATGGCCGTCATGTCTTCGGCGTCGGCCATCGACAGCGTGACCATCACGTCCGCCAGGCCGATGCCCTCGACGCTGACCCGGCCGCTGACGCCGGACGTGCGAAGGAGCACGCCCTCGAAGGGAACGTTCGCGGTCTCGCCGAGCGCGACCGTCACGTTCTGGGACGTGACCTCGAACTCGTAGTCGTCGGTGTCGTAGCCCGAGATACCGACCGCGTAGTCGCCGGCGCGCAGCTTCGCGAAGCTGTACTGGCCCGCGGCGTCGGTCATGGTGGTCTCGTCGGCACCGTCCGGTCCGCCGCTGAGGCTGACCGTGACTCCCTCGAGGCCCTCGCCCTCCACGCTCACCCGGCCCATGATGCCGGCGGTGCGGAGGTAGGTGCCGTCGAAGCTGACGATCTTGCTCTCGCCCACGCCGACCGTAACGGCGGCGGCGGTGGCGGAGAACCCGACCTCGTCAGTGTCGAAGCCCGAGATCTCGACCGAGTAGTTGCCCATCCGCAGACCGGTGAAGACGTACTGGCCACCATCGTCGGTAACCGCGGTCGCGTCGGAGACGCCGGTAAGCGTAACCGTCACGCCGGGCAGGCCCATGTTTTCGACCGTCACCGTCCCCATCACGCTGGCGGTACGGATGTACGCGCCCGTGAAGTTGACGGTCACGGACTGGCCGGCCGACGAGATCGTCGCCGCGGCCGAGGTTGCGTCGAACGTCGCGTCCGACGGGAATCCACTGATGGTGACGGTGTAGGCTCCCCCCTCGACATTGTCGAAGCGATAGCTGCCGCCACCCGCGGTGGTGGTGGTGTTGCCGTTGCTCAGGTTGACCGACACTCCGTCGATCCCCGTCCCCTCGATCGATACCGTACCGACGATCGAACCGACCGGCGGTGGAGGAGTCGCCTCCTCACAGGCAGCGAGGGGGATCCCAAGCACGGCGATTGCCGCGAGTAGCTTGAGTCTCTTCATGTCCGGGTTCATCCTTTCTGGGATGTGGGTAGGAAACGCCCGGACATGGACCGGATATCCCCCATGACCGAGCCGGAAAAACCGAAGGCTTTGCTGCGCTCCTCGTAGTGGGAGCGCCCCTGCTCCAGGAGTGGAGCGGTCATGGGAGGCGGGAGAGAATTCCCGCGAATCCGCGAACAGTGTACCGCAATTCGCATGCCGCCCGCAATAGCGGGGGTCTACAGCCTCATGCCGCCCTCAAGCGATCGGAAATCCGCACCACGGTCAGAAATCCGACCCCCTCCGCCCACCAGGTTCCCTTTGCGATTCTCCGACGGCCGCATGAACAGACGAAAAGCCACGGGTCAGAAGGGGTTGTAAGTTTCTCCTGGAGGGCGGAGGGGTACTACTGCAGTGAAAAGCGCGTGTTTCTCAATACCTTCCCGTTGTTTGGCACTCGGGCCCGATTGCCGATGCGGGCGTTGATTCCGACGCGGCAATCCGCTCCCACCACGGCTTCGGCTGCCACGTCGACTCTCTTGCTGAGCACTGCGCCAGCTCCAATCAGCGCCCTGCCTCCGATTGTGACCTTGGTGCCGATCACGGCCCCGTGCGCGACCACGGCCCCCTGGCCGACGCGGGTCCGCTGGCCGACCCTTGCCCCTTCCTCGATGTGGCTATGGGAAGCGATCGTGGCGTACCGCCCGACGCGCGCGCCGCGGCCGATGACCACCCACTCTCCAATGACGGCATGGTCCTCGATGACGGCTTCGGTGTGAATGTCGGAGTGCTGCCCGACGACAGACCGGCTCCCCAGTCTCGCGTAGGCGCGCACGATACCCGTCCGGCAGACAATCGCATCGGGACCGATCCGCGCACCTTCGCCGACTGAAGCCAGGTGTCCAACCATGGCCCCCTGCTCTATCCGAGCCTTCGCGCCAATGTGAGCCGACGGGTGCACCGTCGCCGTCCGGTGGATTCTCATCAAGGAAATCTAACGGCCTATGACGCGTCATGACAGTACGTGTTATGACATGGCGGAACCGGCGGAACTTAATATCTCGACCTTGGTAGCACTCGACATGTCCAGACGCGATGCGAATGATCGCGGACAGTACATAGTCCTATGCCATGCAACGACTTACCTGGTAGAATGTCGAAACAGCTCACCATCGTCGCCCTCGCCGATATCCTCGGCATCACACCCGCTGCCGTTGCACGCTACTGCCGGCGGCACGGCATCGAGGTCACCAAGGTCCGCGGCCCCGACGGCCGCTACCGGAACGCAGTCACCGTTGAGGATGCGGAGGACATCATCGACCGCCGGCGGCCGTTTTCGGACTCGCCCGAGGTGATCGACCGGCTACGGGATCGTGCGTCCAGGCCACCGCCCTGGGAGAGATGACGGCCACGGAGTCGGAACATCCTGCCGGATCCACGGACCCTGACAGTGACTGGAGGATGCACCCCCGCTCTCGTGCTTGACCACTCCCAATGAGTCATATATACTATACGTATAATACCTTTAACGCATGTTGAACTAGTCATGCCAAACCGTAGCGCCATCACCCAATCGCCTCCCGCCGCCGTCGCGCAGGCCCTCACGCGGCTGGGCCGCAACCTCCGCACCGCACGTCTGCGGCGACAGCTGCGCCTTCAAGACGTCGCCGACCGACTCGGCGTTTCCCGGCTCACGGTCGCCGACCTGGAGAAGGGCAAGCCCAGCGCCTCGGCCGCCGCATACCTCGGGGCTCTCTGGTCGCTCGGATTGCTGGGCCAGGCGGACAACCTGGGTGACCCCGACCTCGACGACGAGGGCAAGGCCCTGGAGAGTGTCCGGCGGCCGCAACAGGCCCGCCGTCGCCGCCGCCGGCTCGACAATGACTTCTGAACGCGAGTGCTTCGTCTTCGTCGTCCTGCCCGGCGCGGACGATTTCGTGGTTGCCGGCCGTTTTCGGGTGTCCACGACTCCGGACGGCGTGCCGCTGGGCGAGTTCGTCTACGGGCGCAGCTACCTGCGCCGTCCCGACGCGGTCGAGCTGGATCCCCTCGAATTGCGGCTCAGCAGGCGTCTGTACCAGACAACCCGGTTGAGCGGCTTCTTCGGCGCGATTCGGGATTCCATGCCGGATTACTGGGGACGCCTGCTCATCGAACGACGCTTCGGGGCAGCCGGGCTCGAGGAGTTCGACTACCTGCTCGAAGGGCCGGACGACCGGGCCGGTGCGCTCGGGTTCGGCACGGACCTCGAATCGCCCCGCCCGCGGAGCCTCTTTAACGCCGTCCCTGACCTCGGAGAGCTGCAGGCCGCGGCCGATTCCGTGCTTGCGGGGGAACGCGGCCAGCAGCTGACGGTCGGGGGCCGGGCGCGGGAGCTGCTGCTCGAGGGGACGTCGATGGGTGGTGCGCGCCCGAAGGCCGTCGTCGAGGACGGCGGGGCGCTGTGGGTGGCGAAGTTCGGCCGGGATGAGGATCGCTGGAACGATCCCCTCGTCGAACACGCGGTCCTGCAACTCGCGCGGGAATGCGGCCTGAACGTGGCGTCCAGCCGTGTCGAGCGCATCGGCAGCCGCGACGTCTTGCTGGTGCGCCGCTTCGACCGTGAGAGGCACGGCGCGGTCTATGCGCGCAGCCGGATGGTCAGCGCGCTCACGCTGCTTCAGGCCGATGACCAGGTGACGAACCGGCGGCGCTGGTCATACCTGGCCCTGGCGGACGAATTGCGGCGCGCGAGTTCGAAGCCGAAAGAGGACCTGCGCGAGCTGTTTGCGCGCATCTGTTTCAACGCGGCGATCTCGAATCTCGACGATCACCCGCGAAATCACGCCATCGTCGCCCACGGTCGCCAGTGGCGGCTGAGCCCGGCCTACGACCTCACGCCGGTCCCCGCGATTTCGGTCACGCGACGCGATCTGGCGATGACCTGCGGGCCCGCCGGCCGCTGGGCCAACCGGGCCAACCTGCTCGACGCGGCAGGCCGCTTCCTCCTGCGCGGCGACGAAGCGGAAGCCCTCTTCGATCGCATCACTGCGACGATCCGGTCGTCCTGGCTCGCGACAATGCGCGACAACGGTGTGAGCGAGCGGGACTGCGACGTGATCCGGCACGCCATCCTCTACGACGGGCTGTTCTACGAAGTGTAGAAACTGTCCCGTCCAGCCATTCCTTCCAGACTGAGGGTGCCCCTGGGGGGGAGGCCCGGTGGGTTCCTGTCCGACTTGGCTTAGAATAGGAACAGCCTCGGGCCCTGGGCCGTGACGCGTTCCTGGCGCACGGATCGGGTAGATCGCGGACGGCCTCCAGCGGGAGCTTCAAACTGGTGCTCGCCGGTCGCGCGGTCGTCCATCGCTTTGCCGGGATCGGGTTCGGTCACGGCAGGCGCCTCCTGTCCAGCGAGGCGGGAATCCCGCGGCTAATCTGAGCCACCAACCCCGGCTCCGGCAGCAGGGCTCGGAGCACCTCGTCGCTTCGGCCGCTCGCGGCGAGCGCGATGTCCGGGGCGCGGCGCAGGAACCCTCGTACCTGCCCGGTTCCGGGATCGGTCAGCAGGACCGAGGCGGTTGCCCCCTCCCGCGAGACCTGAGTGCGGCGCTCGGGACCAGTGAGCTCGATCCGGTCCAGAGCTGTCTCCCACTCGGGTTCCACGGGAATCATGAGGGCGAAGGCAGCGCCGCCGTCGTGCAGCGAGCCCATGGCCAGCGAGTGGGAAAACAGTGCACGGCCGCGTCCGTCGCGCCCCGTGACTGTGTACGGACCGGGCTCAACGGTACGGGTGGGCACGGCGTCGAGCACGAAGACCGGTTCAAGCCTCAACTCCCCATCGGGCTGCACACCACCCCAGACCATGAGCGACCGCACCCGGGCCGCCGGTCGCGCCCGGGATCCGTTGTCCCGGAGTCGCCAACCCAGAGCCTGGGAGTGATAGAACCCGCTGATCCACTTCTCCCGCTCGCCGCAGTAGCTCATGAACTCCGGGCTGTCCGGGGCGCGGAGTTCGCCCACGCGCATGTCGTAGCCCCACGAGCCGATGTTTCCGTCCGGATACGGGAAGTCGGGGTCGGGATCGTCCACGCTGCACGGGGCGTGCGAAAGGGTCATCAGGTGCCCGAGCTCGTGCGCCAGAACGTTGTTGTTCTGCCAGAAGTGGTCAGGCCCCGCAGGTTCGAGGCCAACCCCGGCCGACTGGGTTCGCACGTTCGCGGTTCCACAGCATCCGCTCCACACGCCGACCCAGTGGCCGCTGCCGCCTTCGGCCTGCCGGGCGGCGTAAGTGACTTTGAAGATCGCGTCCATGGTACTGGCCGACGGCTTCTCGTCCATCCATATCGGGTCGTGATGCGTCACGTTCAACTCGTGCACCGGCAGAAACTCCCGCGTGGCCCACAGGAGCGGTGAGTCGGGCGTCAGTCCGTTGACCTTGGCCAACAACGCGGAGTCCGGCTGCGCGGTCCAGAGGAAAGGGATGAGGGTGATTTCGTAGGTCGGTACGGCCTTGACGCTGAGCCACGTTCTGCCCTGGGCTGGGAGGCGCGCACCGATCCCGAGCGCCGAATCAAGCGTTCCCTCCGGATCGATCTCGACGACCATCTCCAGTCCGGGCTCGAGTACGGAACCCGGGATCACCGCGTTGAGCGAGAGGTCCAGGTCGCTCTCGTCCAGCTTGGCGGGAACACGCGTACTCGCACCCGGGAGATCGACTGCATACACCTCCGAATCTCCCCTGTAGAAGGTCGCTCGCGCGGGAGGGATTGCGACACCTGCCGCCGCTCCCTGCGCCGATACCACGAACACACGCAGCAGCGCCGAATCCCCGGCGATCAGGGGCACGGGATACTCCCTCGACTGCACTGCCTGGGTCAGGTATGCGTCACTTCTGATCGAGGTCGTGCACCTCCCCACGAAGCTGTTACCCACACCGCGAAGCCACGCGAGAAACTGCGGATCCGTGGGGGCGCACAGCCCCGTGCGACCGAGGAGCAGCTTCCGGAGGGCCTTGAGTTCCGTGAACTCGACGGGCAACCGGCCGGTGAGGCCGGGATTGTGGGAGGCAGACATCTCCCGGAGGTGCTTCAGGTTGCCGAACTCGGACGGGATCGGTCCACTGAAGTCGTTGTACTGCACTTCCATCGTCTCGAGGCTGACCAGATCCCCGAGGGCGGCCGGCAGGGGACCGGACAACCGGTTTCCGTCCACGGCCAGCCAGCGGAGTTGCCCGGCGCGGCCGAGCTCCCCGGGGATCTCCCCGTCAAGGCGATTGTTGCTCAATCGCAGAACCGTGAGGTTGGCCGCGTGGCCCAGTGACGGAGGGATCGAACCGGTGAAGTCGTTGTCGTGCAGCTGCAGCCGGTCGAGACTGGTCATGCCGCCTATTTCGCGCGGGATGGTGCCCGAGAGGTTGTTGCCGCCGAGCCGCACGTGCCTGAGCTTATTCAGGTTTCCGATTTCGGCCGGCAGCGGCCCTGTCAATCTGCTCTGGTACCCAATGAGCTCGACCAGTTCGGAGAGGCTTCCGATTTCGGGCGGGAGGGTCGTTAGCTGCGTTTTGTGGAGTTCCAGGCGCTTCAGCTTTGGCAGCTTCCCGATCTCGGCGGGAATCGGGCCGCTCAGGCTTGTCGAGCTGAGCTTCAGCAACCAGACGGACTCCAAGTCTCCGATCTCCGGGGGAATGGCGCCGGTGATCCCGTAGTTGGCGTCCATCTCCAGTCGACGGAGCCTCCTGAAGCCCCCGATCTCGGCGGGGAGAGTGCCCGCGAGGTTGTTTTTGTTCAGTCGCAGCTCGGCCACGAAGCCGTCTGAATCGATTGTGACGCCCCACCATGTGTCCAGCGCCTGATCGGTTTCCCAATTCGTCGATTCCTTCCAGGACGATCCGCCCAACTGCGCGTATATCGTGCGCAGCGCCTGGTATTCCCTCCCGATCGCCGGAGGCCCTACCGTGACCCGTACCGACTCCGACACCCCGTCCGATGTCGCCGTGATCGTCGCGGCCCCCTCGGCCAGGGCCGCGACCACTCCATTGGTCGACACAGCGGCCACGGCAGGCGCGCTGGACGACCAAGCGACGGGCGCCCCCGGTAGGGCCACTCCGCTGGCGTCGCGCACGCCGGCCGTCAACCGCACCTCCTCGCCCTGTCCGAATACGCGGGGACGGTCCGGGCTGATGGTCACGCTCTCGACCGATCTGGGAAGCACGGTGAACGCAGCCTCCTGCGACGTGCTCAGGCTCCCGTCGCTCGCGCTGACCGTGAGCGTGGCGCTTCCTGTCCGAAGGGCGCGGATCGTGACCACCGAATCGGCGACCGAGGCGCTCGCGACGGTCGAATCCGAAACCGAAGCCGCGTAGGTCAGCGAGTCGCCATCGGGATCGCTGAAGTACAAGGCGGCATTCAACGAAGCCATGCCCCCGTTCACGACGTCCACAGCCGGAATGCTGTCCACCGCGACCGGGGGCCGGTTGGGCTGAAACACCGTCAACGCGGCTTCCTGCGAGGTGCTCAGGCTCCCGTCGCTCGCGCTGACCGCGAGCGTGGCGCTTCCTTCCCGAAGGGCACGGATCGTGACCACCGAATCGGCGACCGAGGCGCTCGCGACGGTCGAATCCGAAACCGAAGCCGCGTAGGTCAGCGAGTCGTCATCGGGATCGCTGAAGTACAAGGCGGCATTCAACGAAGCCATGCCCCCGTTCACGACGTCCACAGCCGGAATGCTGTCCACCGCGACCGGGGGCCGGTTGGGCTGAAACACCGTCAACGCGGCTTCCTGCGAGGTGCTCAGGCTCCCGTCGCTCGCGCTGACCGTGAGCGTGGCGCTTCCTTCCCGAAGGGCACGGATCGTGACCACCGAATCGGCGACCGAGGCGCTCGCGACGGTCGAATCCGAAACCGAAGCCGCGTAGGTCAGCGAGTCGCCATCGGGATCGCTGAAGT
Organism: Longimicrobiales bacterium; assembly: GCA_965211905.1. GTDB lineage: Bacteria > Gemmatimonadota > Gemmatimonadetes > Longimicrobiales > Gaopeijiaceae > Bin94. Next base: position 1,045,021 of record CBDBTX010000003.1, on the reverse strand, counting down.
ACAAGGCGGCATTCAACGAAGCCATGCCCCCGTTCACGACGTCCACAGCCGGAATGCTGTCCACCGCGACCGGGGGCCGGTTGGGCTGAAACACCGTCAACGCGGCTTCCTGCGAGGTGCTCAGGCTCCCGTCGCTCACGCTGACCGTGAGCGTGGCGCTTCCTGTCCGAAGGGCGCGGATCGTGACCACCGTGCCGGCCAGGGTTGCGCTGGCCACGTCCACGTCGGAAACCGATGCGGAGTAGGTCAGCGCATCCCCATCGGGATCGCTGAAATACTGTGCGACATCCAGCACCAGCGTGTCGCCGCTCGCGAGTTCCAATGCAGGTATGCTGCCCACCGCCATTGGAGCCTGATTCGCCGGTTCCGAGGGCGTGGGCTCAGGGTCTCCGCAGGCCGCGAGCCAAGCGGCGAGGACCATCGTGCAGGAAGCCCGCGTCCGGACGAAGCGTGCGGAGCGGTCCGCAGGCCGAGGCATCGGGAAGGCGCCGGCTTCCGCGGCGCATCCTCCCGTCATTCGACGGCCAGGCACCGCTCGATGTACATCTTGTACGGGTCGATCTTCGTGGGCCTGGGGGCCCTGGGGCCGTAGACCAGCGTCGTGTCGTCGGGATCGCGCTCGAGCTCGCCGGATTCGATCCAGTTGTACATGGTGCGCCGACTGATCCCCAGACGCCGCGTGGTCGCGGACTTGCTGACCCCCGCTTCCAGATAGCGCCGCATCAGGATCCGTTTTCAACACCGAACATCCTTGGGGTGTCCCGCTTTTAGATGGGGTTGAAGGGTGGTTAGCTCGCTGGTTTCGGAGTGACAGCGACCGCGGTACCGGACTTCCACGGGTTGGTCGCACTCACAGTGCCCTCTGGTGTTGCTGTCGGGGTTGCTGGGTGTCCGATCATTCCAGTGGCACCCTTCGTTGCCGTCTCACCCGCGGCGGGCGCCCTGTCCCGCCATCCGTCCGGAAGGTCGAGTGTGTATGCACCCGCGGCGACATCCTCCAACTCGAAGTCGCCGTCCGGTGGATTCTCCTCAAGAAAAGCTAACGGACTATGACGAGTCATGACAGTACTTCTGGTGACATGTCGGCATAGCCGGAACGTAAGATTATACACGTGATAGCACTCGACATGTCCAGACGCGATGCCAATGATCGCGGACAGCACATAGTCATATGCCATGCAACGACTTACCTGGTAGAATGTCGAAACAGCTCACCATCGTCGCCCTCGCCGATATCCTCGGCATCACACCCGCTGCCGAGTCATATCAAATAAACTTGGCATGCATTTTGTGTATATTGAACTAGTCATGCCAAACCGCAGCGCCATCACCCAATCGCCTCCCGCCGCCGTCGCGCAGGCCCTCGCGCGGCTGGGCCGCAACCTCCGCACCGCACGTCTGCGGCGACAGCTGCGCCTTCAAGCGGAGCCTCTTTAACGCCGTCCCTGACCTCGGAGAGCTGCAGGCCGCGGCCGATTCCGTGCTTGCGGGGGAACGCGGCCAGCAGCTGACGGTCGGGGGCCGGGCGCGGGAGCTGCTGCTCGAGGGGACGTCGATGGGTGGTGCGCGCCCGAAGGCCGTCGTCGAGGACGGCGGGGCGCTGTGGGTGGCGAAGTTCGGCCGGGATGAGGATCGCTGGAACGATCCCCTCGTCGAACACGCGGTCCTGCAACTCGCGCGGAAATGCGGCCTGAACGTGGCGTCCAGCCGTGTCGAGCGCATCGGCAACCGCGACGTGTTGCTGGTGCGCCGCTTCGACCGTGAGAGGCGCTCCGCAGGCTATGCGCGCAGCCGCATGGTCAGTGCACTCACGCTGCTTCAGGCCGATGACCAGGTGACGAACCGGCGGCGCTGGTCATATCTGGCCCTGGCGGACGAAGTGCGGCGCGCGAGTTCGAAGCCGAGAGAGGATCTGCGCGAGCTGTTTGCGCGCATCTGCTTCAATGCGGCGATCTCGAATCTCGACGACCACCCGCGAAACCACGCCATCGTCGCCCACGGTCGCCAGTGGCGGCTGAGCCCGGCCTACGACCTCACGCCAGTCCCCGCGATTTCGGTCACGCGGCGCGTTCTGGCGATGACCTGCGGACCCTCCGGCCGCTGGGCCAACCGGGCCAACCTGCTCGGCGCGGCCGGCCGCTTCCTCCTGCGCAGGAACGACGCGGAAGCCCTTTTCGATCGCATCACCGCGACGATCCGGGCGTTCTGGCTCACGACCATGCGCGACAACGGTGTGAGCGAGAGGGACTGCGACGTGATCCGGCACGCGATGCTCTACGATGGACTGTTCTACGAAGTGTGAGGCGCTCGCCTGGCGGGGCGCACCGCGGTTGGTCAGGGCAGATCCCGCAGCGGGATGCCCAGCGCGCCGGCGGCGTTCGCCATTCGATGGTCGTAGCTGGCGAGTTCGACGCGCTGGCCCCGGTCCCGGAGGAACTGGCACGATGCGAGGTGCAGTGCGTCGAGTGTGCGTACGGAAACCGGGAACGGGTCGAGAGCGCGTGCCAAGACCGGGGGAGCCAGCTCCAGCAGCGAGATGCGGGCGATCACCTCTTGCGCAGCCTCGGCGCGCGACGCCGTTGCCTCCCGGGCATGCAGACGTGTCCAAAGTTCGTACTCGAGCAGACGGCTCGAAACGAGGGGTTCGGCCCAGAACGAAGCCGGGGATCGCCGGTCTTCCGCGAACAGGTGGGCCAGGGCGACCGAGGTGTCGACGTAGATCACCGGTCGCTTCGGTCGCCTTCCAGTTCACTGAGCAACACGGAGAGCGCGGCCTCCGGAGGCCCGCCACGGGGGGGCTCCGATCCCGAAGAAAGTGCGGGCGTCAACCAGCCCTTCCGCACCGCATCGGCAAGCATGGCGTCCGCCAGGATGGGACTCCTCTCCGCTCGCGGAGGGCCCATTTCGGCCACGACGCGCCCCCGGTCCGTGACGAGAACGGTCTCGCCTCCGGCCGCCAGCCGCACGTACTCGCTGAGCCGGCTGTTCAACGCCCTGATTCCGATGGATCTCATGGAGACAACGTAGCTACATGTAGCTACTGCCGTCAACGCGCCTCTGCGCCTGGTCGTGAGCATGATGCCTGCGACCGGTGCATCTGCCCGACGAATTCGCCCGCCCGCGCGGTTGCGAACGATCGCATATGCGGGGCTCAGTGTGGGCCGTGATCCGCCCCGCGGCCCGTCAGTCTCGGTTCCCTTCCCCACGAATCGATGGACGCACCAGATCGCAGTCGTGTACGCTCACGCCAGCCCCGCGCATCACATCGTACCACGACGACTGCACCGTCGCGGAAATCCTGTTGTAGATGGCCTCGGCGGCCGCGCGGTCCAGAAGAAACCGGCCCGCACCACCCACGATGTTCTCACGACTCGGCGTGCGCCCGTGTGGGCCGCAAATCATGGCGAAATCACCATGCTCGCCATCGGCCAACGGTGTTGGTACAGGGGAGGAGGCAGGGGCGAGACGCCAGCCGGTGCCCTTCGCGACCATCATGGGAGGGCGCGGGTCGTCCGTCAGACTGGAGATGGCGGCGTTGAAGCACATGCGCCCGAAGAGCTCGCGCAGATCCTCTCTGGGGTGTGAACTCGCGCGGCGAACCTGGTCGGCCAGGGCCAGGTATGACCAGCTGTGCTTCGCGGGCGACGTATCGTCCGTGCCGAGCAGCGTAAAACCGCTGATCAGGCGGCAGCAGGTATAGCCGTCGCCGACCCAGGCCCGGTCATAGCGCCGCACCAGCAGGACATCCTCGCCCTGGACGCTCTCGATTCGACTGGGAACGGCGTCAATGCCGCAGTCGCGTGCAAGCTGCAGTGTCGCGTGCCGGACACGGAGATGATTCCATATCATGTCGTCCCGCGGGAACTTCGCTATCCAGAGTTTGCGTTCGTCTTCGACTATCGCCTTGGGTGCGCTTTCCCCGGTGACTTTCTGCCCTTGAGCGAGGGCATCGTCCGGAGGTGCGTCCTGCCCGGCTGGCGCCGACTCGAGGGCCGCCTTGAGCCGGGTCAGGTCGTCAACGTTGTCGAAGCGGAGCCTTGGCGCCGGAGGGTCCAGTTTCGGAGCAAAAGCGACAGCGCCACTGTAGTCGTTCGAACCTATGAACCGGCCCCAGGAAGTCTGCATCGTATCTCGAATCGCGCCGAATACTCCATGGATGCTGCCCCTGCGGACGCGCCCGGTCAGTCTGAGGTGGACAGGGTCGAGTTCGACCGCATCGGGCCGACTCAGGTAGCTGTGGCCGTACACGAACTCTCCGTGTGCTGCACCGCCGGACACACGGAAGCGGCCGGCCACCACGTACTCGCTCCGTCCGGGAAGAGCGATAAAGACGAACCGGTCAAACCCAGAAGTCATCGTGGAGCGGTCGCTGGCACGCTCCTGGTGTTCATGCGTCGCTTTACCTCCCTTCGGGGCCGGTTGGTCTCCACCGTTCATACCGCGGCCCCTAAATCGCGGTTCCCTTCCCCGCGAATCGATGGACGCACCAGATCGCAGTCGCGTACGCTCACGCCGGCCCCGCGCATCACATCGTACCACGACGACTGCACCGTCGCGGAAATCCTGTCGTAGATGGCCTCGGCGGTCGCGCGGTCCAGAAGAAACCGGCCCGCGCCACCCACGAGGTTCTCGCGACTCGGCGTGCGCCCGTGTGGACCGCAGATCATGGTGAAATCGCCGCGTTCGCCTTCGACCAACGGTTTCGGTGCCACAGAGGCGGCAGGGGCGAGTCGCCAGCTGTGTCCCTCTGCGAACAATATGGGATAGGCCATGTTGTCGTTCAGATTCGAGATGGCCGCGTTGAAGCACATGCGCCCGAAGAGTTCGCGCAGGTCTTCTCGAGGGTGGGAACTCACGCGGCGAACCTCGTCCGCCAGGGTCAGGTAGGACCAGTGCCGCTTCTCCGCTGGCGTGTTGTCCATCTTGAGAAGCGTCAGACCGCTGATCACGCGGCCACAGGCGTAGCCATCGCCCACCCACTCACGGTCGTAGCGCCGCAACAGCAGCACGTCGTTACCTCGAATGCGCTCGATCCGGCTGGGAACCGCGTCAAGGCCGCAGTCGCGCGCAAGCTGCATCGTCGCGTGGCGGACCAGCGCATGATTCCAGGCCGCAGGTTTCTGCACGAACTTGGCCACCCAGAGTGCGGAGTCGTCTTCGACCACTGCCTTGGGACGGGGGATCCTGTGTGACGTATCCACGAAGCCGGGCCCTTGAGCATGGTCCGTGCCGGTCCTCTGGCGCGCATCGCCCGACATGGGCACACTGTCGAAGACTGTCTGAAGCCGCGCCAGGTCGTCAATCGAGTGAAACCGGCGCCGGGGACGGGGAGGATCGAGTCGTGGAGCAAAAGCGAGGGCACCCGGGCGGTCCCTTCCCTGGACGTGATCGTCCAATTCGTCCGGAACCTCACCCCCGCTTCCTTCGATCACCTCGCCGAACCAGATGGTCGGCACAGCGTCCCTGATTGCCCCGAACAGTCCCTTGAAGCCGTCCGTCCTGCGAACGCGCCGCGCAAACCTCAGTTGGACAGGATCCAATTCGACCGCATTGGGTCGGTCAAGGTAGCTGCGGCCATACACGAACTCTCCGAGCGCGGTGCCGTCGGAGGTGACAGACACGCGAAAGCTGCCTGCTACTACATACTTGCTCTGTCCCGGAAGAGCGACGAACACATAGCGGTCGCGCTCAAAAGTCATCATGGAGCAGGGCGCGGCGCGGCGCCTGTTTTGGGAGGCGGGCCGATTCCAGGATCCTGCCCTCTTCGTCGCGGTCCGGGTCGGCCAGCCGTTCAGCGTCCTCGAGGAGCCCGAGGGCCCACAGCGCGCCGAAATACGCCGCGGCGGATACCCCCGGCTTCCCTTTCTCCACCTTGGTGACCGTGGAGCGGGAAGTGCCGATGCGATCGGCGACATCCTGGATGCGCAGCCGTCGCCGCAAGCGGGCGGTGCGGAGGTTGTTGCCGATGCGCCGGAGGATGTCCGAGACCTCGCCTGGTGGGCTGGTGGAGATCGTGGCGCGGGTTGGCGTGCTCCATCTGCTCATGCGTTCCTGTTCTCCCTTTCGGGGCAGTGGGCAACACGCCGCGACTCGATGGCGAGTTCCCCACTCTGGCAAACTATGTTGGGTGTACCTCGGCGGCCACTTTCGGGCCGCGCGGGGCCGCGCTTCCACAGCGTCTGGACATTACTAGACGCGACAAGGCACGTCAAAACAATGCGCGCTTCCATGAGCCCATGGTCGTCCAACCAAGGTAGTATACGACCAACGCAGGATGGACACGAACAGCATCTGGCCCCATGCCGCACAATGACACATGATACAGTGTCCATATCGTCGTCATGCGCATTATTGTGAGCATATGATACGCTCATGCGCACGATTTGATCCGGCAGCAAGCGGACCCACAGCGCGGAAGCGGAATGTCAAAACTCACCATCGTCGCCCTCGCCGAGATTCTCGGCATTACTCCCGCCGCCGTCGCGAGATACTGTCGCAGGCACGATATCGCGGTCACCAAGGTGCGCGGCCGCGATGGCCGCCACCGCAACGCGGTCTCCGTCAAGGATGCGGAGAGAATCATCGATTCGCGTCAGATCTTCGAGGACGATACAGCGGTGATCAAGCGCCTGCGGGATCGAGCCGGCACAGCGCCGCCGCCCCCGTAGCCTCGGCCTCGCCAGGCCCGGACTCGACGGCCACCGCCCTTGGAGGCAGGGACTTGGGTGATTAGGTTGGCCCGAAATGGAAGTCAACCGAACCCCGAAACAGGGGACCGCAGCAGGAGGCAACGGCGATGGAGACGCGCGCTGGCCGTGCCTCCAGGATTCCTGCTGCTAGACGGGCTTCCGCTCAGCGACGTCATCTGATCCGGCGGGGCCGGCAGGCCGGCATCGCCACGCAAATCGTCTTCTTCACCCTCCTGTGTGTCAGCGCCGATTTGGCAGTCGCCGATCTCATGCCGGGTCGTTCCCTCGCGGCCCAGGCGGCCGCCGTCGACGATCCGGCCGCGCTGACCCTCGTGCGCCGGGCGCGCGAACTCCGCGAATTCCCCCTGACGCATTCGACGATCACTTCCTACAGGGCGGCGGCAGAGGGTCACATCTACTTCTTCCTGGACCGCGACGACGGGCGGGCGTCGATCCCGATGCGCGTGGACCAGGTGGCGGTCGACCTCTACCAGGATTCGCGCGGCCGCAGGCGGCAGATCATCCGCGGGCTGCGAAAGCGTGAACTGCTGCCGATCGAGGATTTCCGCTACTACATCGACCGGCTCACGGCGGTGCAGAACGGGTTCGGGGACAGGATCGCGATCGGCGAAGGGCGCGATGTGCGCGACGTGCCCCACCCGCTCGGCAGCGACGGCGAGACGACGTACCACTACCGCGTCGTCGACTCGATCCGCGTCAGCATCCCTGCCGTGCCCGATCCCGTGCGCGTACACGAGCTGGAGGTGAGGCCCCGCCGCGAGGATCGCCCGGGATTCGTCGGCAGCGTGTTCCTGGACGCGGAGACGGGGGCGCTGGTGCGGATGGTGTTCAGCTTCACTCCCGCCTCGTACGTGGATCCCAGGACCGACCGGGTGACGGTGCGTCTGGAGCATTCCCTGTGGGAGGAGGGCGTGTCGCTCCCGTACCGCCAGGTCGTGGAGGTGCGGAGGGAAGTGCCGGAACTCGATCTGCCGGTGGGCACGGTGATTCGCGCCACCCTGGAAGTGAGCGACTACGAGTTCAACCCGGAGCTGCGGCCGGGCTTCTTCCAGGGCCCCGCCCTGCTGGTCAGTTCGTACGGCGCGGCCAACTCGACCGTGTTCCGCGACGGCCTCATGGACCGGATGGCGGAAGAGGGGTTGTCGCCGGCGAGCCTGGCGCAGGTGGAGGCGCAAGCGAGGCGCGTGGCCCGGGCGCAACTGGTGAGCGGGCTGCCGAGGGTGCGCGTCTATGCGGACCGGGTCTCGTCGGTGCTGCGCGCGAACCGCGCGGAGGGCGTGTATGTGGGATTCGGCGGTTCGTATGCGCCGCGGGAGTCCGTCAAAATGGATGTGCTGTCGGGGTACGGGATCGGCGGCGGCACGCCGGCCGGGAGGTTGCGCGGGCAGTGGATCGCGCGGGAGGCGGCGACGGCCACGGTCGAACTCTACCGGCACCAGCTGCGCGATGCAGGACCGTTTTCGGGTGCTTCGGGAGCCGTGAACACCCTGTCCACCCTCTTCAGCGACCTGGACTACACCGATCCCTGGTTCGCCTCCGGTGCGAGCGTGGAACTCGATCGGACGCTGGGGGAGTCGTCCGGGGTCCGGGTCGGCGTGGTGTTTGAGGAGATGTCGGGGCCGCCGTCGATCGACGCCTTTGCGGCCGCGGCATCGCGGCGACCGCTCCGGCCCGCGGACGAGGGCATGTTCGGCGGGATTCGCATGGGGATTGTGCGCCGCTGGGGTGGCCTGGGTGAATGGGAGGGAGGGATGGCGCTGGACGGGACCGCGGGCCGTTGGAACAGCGGCGGGAACGCGACGCTGCTGGGGCGGATCGAGGTGAGCCGGATTCCCGCGGACCTGTCCGGCCACACGTCACTGTCGCTCGAGGCGGGAATGGCCTGGGGATCCGTGCCCCTGCAGCACCACTTCCTGCTCGGAGGCAGAGGCACGCTGCCCGGGCACGAGTTCCGTGCCTTCGGCGGCCGGCGATTCGTGCTGGCCCGAGGCGAGACGACCCGCATTCTCGCGCCCGGCTGGCTGTCGGTCCGGCTGCTGGCGGGAGCGGGGGCCGTCGGCGCCACCCCCGCGTCGCTGGCCGGGGGCTGGGAGGTTGCGGGGACCGCGGGGCTGCGCGGCTACGCCGGCGCGGGTCTGGCCACCCTGCACGACATCATCCGGGTCGACGGGGTGTGGGGGATGACGGATGGCGCATTCGAGGTTGTCTTCAGCGTCTCTCCGGTCCTTCGGCCTTACCTTTAGGAAAACTCGTGGGAACACCCGCGCACGCGCCCGGAGCGGCAGGGCAACCGTGGCGGCAAGGCGCGTCGAGGAGCGGATAGCGAGGAGCGACGTCATGAAGATTCGGCACCGGACCCTGCGAGCCTCGATCGCTTTGGCGCCACTCCTGGCGGGTGCCGGCTTCGACGCTCCCGGTATCGCCGCCCAGGAAGCCGAAGAGCTGTCGATGGGCCAGATCGTGCGGATAACGGGTGCAACCGTCCTTCGGGGCGGCCCTGCGTCCCCGCCCGCCATCTACCCCGTGACGCTGGAGGGCAACGTCGTCGGCATGCAGGGCGACACGCTGCTATTCGAGACCGGCGCCGAGCCTGTCTACTGGATCCCGCTCGGCGCTGGCGAGCTGTTGGAGAAGCGCGCGACCGTAACGGACACAAAGCGGATGGTGCTCGTCGCCGGGGGCGTCTCCGCACTCGCAGGCGCAACATTCTCGTGGGCTCTCAAGGACGAGTGTCACGCCAACCCGGTTGCGCTCGAACTTGGATTGAACATCGCGAGCTGCCAGGAAAACGAATCCGGGGGAAGGGTTGCCCTTCGGGGATTCGCAGTCGGTGCCGCCGTGGGAGTGGCCGCCGGTCTGGTGCTGGGCCGCTTCGCCAAACGGCAGGCCTGGGTACCGGTTCGCCTTGATGGCCTGAGTTTCCGCGGGATGCCGGGGGTGGGAGGCGGGCAGGCCGGCTTCGTGCTGCGGGTTCCGCTGGGGGGGAGGCCCGTCGGCTAAGGCGCCCGGCCGTCCTCCACCGCCGTCTCGTAGGTGTACAGGAAGTTGGTGAATCCCCGGTCGTAGTCAGAAAGGCCGTTCTGCCCGGTCAGCTTCATCCGCGAGTCGTAGAGTTCCTTGAGCGTGTCGGAGATCAGTCCCGATCGCTGGTCCGGGGGACGGAGGCGGCGGAAGTCCTCGAGGACCTGGCCCGAGAGCGGGGTCTCCTCGAGCAGTTCTCCATAGCGCTGCGGGTCGTCGCCATCGAGGACGCGCAGGTTGCGGTAGACCCGCTCCGCTAGCGCCGACTGCCGCAGCTGCGGGTCGCGCGAACGGGACAGCGCCAGGTAGGCGAGCGCCTGGGCTTCCAGCTCCTTCAGGTATCCCTTCCTGTGACAGAATTCGTGGGCCAGGATGTGGGGCTCGAAGACCCCCGTCCTGCGGAACACCGCAATGTCGCCCGAGAGGATGTCGCAGCTCCCGACGGCGAAGGGCACCAGGAGGCGGGTGAGGGTCAGCTCGCGCACTGCGCTGCTGGTCTCGACGCGCTGGCCCGTGACGCTGGCGATGTAGGAGGTGAGCCGCTCGTTGATGTCGGCGGCCAGGATGTCGCGGTCGCGCGCGACGGGCTCGTAGATCGCCATCAGCTCGTCGGAGTAGCGGCGCACATCCTCTTTTCGCCGCGCCTCGGGCATCTCCTCCAGGTGCTTCACATCGGCGGCGTACGTCGCCAGGAAATCGATCTTCCTGACGCCCCGCCGGCTGGCCCAGTCCCCGAGCACGGCGCCCGCGTACGCCCCCGCCGCGGCCGCCTGGATCACCCTGCCGGGCAGCGTCGCCCCCAGGAGGAGCCGCGACGCCAGCGGGGCCGCGAAGATCACGTCGGTGAGCGCGAGGGGCGAGTACGTCGCGCTGTTGGGGATCTTCACCGTGTCCATATCTTCTATCGTTCCGTCCTTCGAGTCGTCGTTCCGTAAAAGAAGCCGCGCATGTCACATCCCGGCAAGGGAAGCCCGACCGAAGCCGCCATCGCGCCCCTCGCCGGGGTGCGGGTGGCGGACTTCTCGCAGAACCTGGCCGGACCCCACGCCGCGCAGATCCTGGCGGACCTGGGTGCCGACGTGGTCAAGGTCGAGCCTCCCGGTGGTGATCCCGCCCGGCGCTGGGGCCCTCCCTTCGTCTGGGGCCAGAGCACGCTCTTCAACGCCGTGAACCGCAACAAGCGCAGTGTGGTCCTGGACCTGAAGACGGAGGACGGCCGGGCCCGCGCCTTCGAGCTCGCCACCGGGGCCGACGTCGTGTTCCAGGCTCTACGGCCGGGGGCGGCGCGGCGTTTCGGAATCGGCTACGAGAGTGTCCGCGGCGCCAACCCCGCGGTCGTGTACGTGTCGATTCTGGCGTACGGCGAGAGCGGGCCGCTGCGAGGCGAGCCCGGGTACGACCCGCTCATGCAGGCGCGGTCGGGGCTGATGTCGGTGACGGGCGAGGTCGAGGGCGGGCCGGTGAGGGTCGGCACCTCGATCGTGGACCTGGGCGCGGGGATGTGGGCCGCGATCGCCGTGCTCGGCGCCCTACGGGAACGCGACCGTACCGGCCGCGGCTGCCACGTGACCACTTCGCTGCTGGACACGTCCCTCGCCTGGATGTCGTATCACATGACCGGGTACCTGGCCGGCGGGCCGCTTCCCGGGCCCATGGGGACGTCCATCGCGATGATCGCGCCGTATGAGGCGTTTCCCTGCCGCGACGGCTCCGTGATGATCGCGGCCGGCAACGACGACATCTTTCGGCGGCTGTGCCGGGCGCTGGAGCTGGATCTGCAGTCGCACCGCGACTACGCCGACAACGCGTCCCGGGTGGAGCACAGCGCCGAGCTTGCGGCGATCGTTGCCGGAAGGACGCGGCAGCACTCGGTCGATTCGCTGCTGCGCTGCCTGAGCGAACAGCGAGTGCCTGCGGCGCCCATCCACAATGTGGCGTCGGCGCTCGAGGACCCCCAGACGGACGCCAGCGGGATGCTGGTGCGCTATGACCACGACCGGGGCGAGTACGTGGACGTTCCAATGCCGGTGCGCTGGGACGGCCGCCGGGCGGAGCTTCGCCGGTTCCCGCCACAGCCGGGAGAGCACCAGGGAGAGCTGTTCCCCGAGGAGGGGTAGGCCGGTAGCGGGTCTCGCGGCCGGGCCGACCGGGGCTGCGACGTGTGGCATTCGGTCGCCGCCATTCGTCGCGACCCCGCGCAGAAACCTTCCCCGCGCGCGACCAGTACCATATACATCAGCGGTGTGGTCGGCAGAACCCCGGGGAGATGAGGTCCATGTCAGACAACCGATTCCTGCGCTACGGCACGCTGGCGCTAGCGATCGTGCTGGACGCCCTCTTCTTCCGCCCCGTGGGCGATTTGCGAACCCGCTTCGGAAACGACGGCGGGTTCGGCTACGGCGACCTGGCCGCCGCCATCTCCGCCCAGGAGCTCCTGAACCAGGACCTGCTGAGCCAGCCCGGCGTGGCCGGCACCGCGGTCGCCTTCGACCTGAGTGGCCAGCCGGTGGTGAAAGTCTTCCTCACCCACCCCGGCGCCCTCGCACTTCCGGCAAGCTTCGACGGCCACCCGGTTGTCAGTGAAGTGACGGGGCCGTTCCGGGCGCTGGACGAGATGCAGGAGCCGTCCGCTGATCCGGAAGAGCCCGGCTCACCCGCCCTCGCGGCGCCCAGCGACATCACGAATCCGAAGCTCTCCTTCCCGCGCCCTGTTCCCATCGGCGTGTCCACCGGGCAGGTCGACGTGACCGCGGGCACCATCGCCGCGCGGGTCGTCTCCGATTCGAAGGTCTACGCGCTCAGCAACAATCACGTGTTCGCGAACCGGAACCAGGCAGAAGTGGGCGACAACATCCTCCAGCCCGGCACGGTAGATGGTGGCGCCAACCCGACCGACGCGATCGGCACCCTGCACGACTTCGAGCCGATCAGGTTCTGCCAGCCCTTCCCCGCCTGCCCCGGCAACCGGATCGACGCGGCCATCGCCGAGACCACGACCGGCAACCTGGGCAACAGCACGCCCTCCAACGGCTACGGCACCCCGCGCACCGAGACCGCAGCGGCCAGGCTCGGCATGGCGGTTCAGAAGTACGGACGCACGACCGGCCATACCAAGGGGCAGATCACCGGGATCAACGCCACCATGAATATCGGTTTCCGCGATCGCACGGCGCGCTTTACCGGCCAGATCGTCATCTCGGGAGCCGGATTCTCGGGGCCCGGCGATTCGGGTTCGCTCATCGTCGGCGGCGCCGGGCCCGAGGAGCGCAGGCCCGTCGGACTGCTCTTCGCCGGCAGCCAGACCACCACCCTGGCCAACCCCATCGACCTGGTCCTCGCCCGGTTCGATGTCTCGATCGACGGGAACTGACGCCGTGGACGACGCGATCGGCAAGGCGCAGCGGCAGGTGGACCGCAAGGTGCGCGGGATGAAGGGCGTGGCCGGAACAGCCCAGGGGATGAGCGGCGGCAAGCCCTGCATCAAGGTTTACCTGGAGAAGGACGACCCGCGGCTGCGGGCGAAGCTGCCGCGCAGGGCTGGCGGTGTTCCCGTCGAGGTCGAGGTAACGGGCAGGATGCGGCGCTGGTAGCACCTGAAGTGGTGCCGGATCGCATCTTCTGTCGGTTCCCTGCGACCCGGAACCTCCTCGGCTGTTCGGCCGGCGATGCGTCCGGGCCGGATCGCCTCGCTCACCGCCCGAGGCGCCAGAACCTAGCTTCGTAGCTGAACACCGTGTAGGCGAGCCATTCGCCCGTCGGATCGTATGCGGGCTGGGTTTTCTGCGTCGGATCCACGGTCAGCTGCTCCGCCTGGCCGCCGCCGAAGGGGACCCGGTGGACCTGGAAGAAGCCTTCGCTTCCCGGGCCGATGTAGGCGACCCAATCGCCCTGAGGCGAAACGGCGATGCCGGAGTGGACCTGGTTCGACTCCCATTCGTGGAAGCGCTGCGGCTCGCCGCCTTCGCGGGGCACCGAGTACAGTGCTTTCCGGCCTGGTCCCTCGGCCGCCTCGAAGATCAGCCGCCGGGAGTCGGGGGTCCATTCGGCCTGCAGCGCGTCGTGCGGAAAGTCACCCATCGACACAGGCTGCTGGGGGGCGACCTCGCCGGTCTCCTGGTCCACGGGGATCACGTAGAGATGGCTCTTGCGCCCGCCCGAAGCATCGACGGTGTAGCTCGGGAACGCGATCCAGCGGCCGTCGGGCGACCAGCGCGGCCATCCCGTCTCGTGGCCGTCGGTCGAGATCAGCCGGGGGGCCGACGGATCGTCGCTGGCAATCAGGTAGATGTCGTCGGTGGCGTCGATGTGGCTGTGATAGGTGATCCAGCGCCCGTTGGGAGACCAGTGCATCCCCTGGTCCTCGGAGTACGACTGGCGGACGATGCGGTCGGGAAGGCCCTTGGGGAGCTGTCCGTCGAAGGCGACGATGCCGATGTGCTGGTCGATGTCCGGGTAGTCCACGTCGTCGGTGGCGATGCGCCAGCCGCCGAAGGTGAAGGAGACCTCGGTGCCGGCCGGGTCCCAGGTGGGGGTCTCGGACTGGAAGGTGGTGATCCGGGTGACATCGCCTCCGGCCGCGGGTACGGCCGAGAGGGAGACCATGTACCACTGGCTGCGATACACCACGGCGCCGCCGCGGGTGACGCCGGGTCCGTAGACATCCCGCTCGGCCGCATCCAGCATCTCGGCGGGACCGCCGCCGACCGGGCGCGCCCAGAGTTCGAGCGGGCCGTCCTCTCGCGGCGCGGCGTAGTAGATCTCCCGTCCGTCGCCCGAAAACGCGACGTGTCCGTAGGGCTGATGACCCTCGAGCCAGTCCACCGGAGCCTCGGCGCACGGAAAGCGCAGGTACTGGGTGCTCTCGGACCGCTCGATGCATGCCACTTCGCCGTCGGGAGACACCACCGGGAGCGACAGCCGCTGCCCTTCGGTGACGACCTCGCCGGACTCGCCGTCCCGGGAGATGCGCCAGACCTGCGACCCGGCCATGGAGCGGACGACGCCCACCACCGACTCGCCGTCCGGAGCCCAGGTGAGTTCCAGCAGGCTGGAGCGGGGTGGGAGATCGCCGGAAAGGGCGCCGTCGCCGCCCCAGAGCGTCTCCTTGGCGCCCGTATCGATGTCGTAGGCGAACCAGTCCTGGCGGCGCCGGTCGAAGGAGCGCTCGTGGACCAGGAGGCTCTCGCTGCCGGGATGCCAGGTCAGATATCGGACCTGGCTGGGTGCGGTGCCGAGGGTGCGCGTCTCGTGATCGTCGAGCGACATGATCATCACGTCGCGGCCTTGCGTGAATGCCAGCGAGCGGCCGTCCGGCGACACCGCGCCCGCCGGGTCGCGATAGGCCACCGGCCCCATCTGATGCGCCGTGACGAGGTGGACGGGCTCCGGATTGGAATCGCAGGCTGTGAGGACCGCCGTGGTTATGGCGGTGGCGACGATGGCTGGGCGGCGGGTGCGTGGGCGCGTCAATGTCATGGGTCAGCCTCCCGGAGATGTGGCGCGGGCATCAAGATGGCAGCTTTGGGCCGGGTGCGCCTGCCTGGTCATAGTCCGTGCACAGTCCCTGCCACGCACCGGGGACGGCGGGGGACCGATCTGGCAAGGCGCGATGAGCGAGAATAGTGGCGCTGTTTCAGCGAAGAGCAACACAGCGCAGCGCTTTGGAAGAGCTTGAATGTAATGACAACACGACATTCTGTAATGTTGTCATTACATTCCAGGGGCGCCGAAGAGCCGCACTCGGCGAGGATGCATCGCCGTCCGCAAGCAACGGAGACTTGTTCCCCGGATCGCCAGGCCCCGGACTGGATAGCGGCGGCGTTCGGCTTCATGTTTCCAGGCACGAGCCGGTGCGGGCGTCGTGTGACGCCACCGCCCCGGCGCGGAACCCACCCTGCGACAGGATCAGGACCCATGCGACTCCGACAATCCCCTCTCGTTGCGACAGCGCTCATGCTCACCGCGCCCATTGCGGCCCTCGGTCAGACCACTGCACGGCCCACGGGCCTCACGCCCGCGGCGGGCCTCTCGGCCTTCTCGGCAGCGGTCGTGGTCCAGGACGGTCAGATCTACGTCGGCAGGCCCGGCGGGATCTCCCTCTTCCCCATGCCCTCCGGCCGCCAGGGAGGCGTGCACGTCTTCGGGCGGTCAGGCGGCGATTGGATGCAAACGGCGACGCTGTCCCCGTCGGAGTCGGGCTCGGCAACCGGGTTTGGCGGCGGGCTCGACGCCGCCGGCGACCTGCTGGTCGTTGGAGCACCGACGGAGGGAGCGGGTGCGGTGTACGTATTCCGCAGGACCGGCGACGAGTGGACCCTGGACGGACGGCTGACGTGGGATGGCGGGGGCGCCGATACCGGTTTCGGTCAGGCGGTGGCCACGAACGGGGACGAGGTTCTGGTCGGCGCACCGGCGGCCGGTTCGGGGAGCGGTGCGGCGGTGGCATTCGCCCCAGGCGACGGCGGCTGGACGCTGAGCGCTGTCCTGGACGGCGGCGACGAGCCCGACCGGGCCGGATTCGGGACCTCGGTCGACATGGAAGGAGATCTGGCGGCGGTGGGCGCACCAGGTGAGATGATCGGGCTCATTCCGGGTACCGGCCAGCCTGTCCTGCTGCCCGGCGCGGTGCACGTGTTCCGGCGCGGAGGGGAGGGCTGGGCCCGTGAGGAACGCCTGGCGCCCCCCGGGGCCGCACCCGGCGCGATGGGGTGGAGCGTCGCCGTATCGGGCGGTGAAATCTTCGCCGGGGCGCCGCTGGAGGCGGGAACCGGCGCTGTCCAGCACTACACGTCGGACGATGGCTGGAGCCACGCCGGCACGATCACCGCCGACGAGGCGCCCATCCCCGCCGGCTTCGGCATGGCCGTGGCGGCGGCGGGCGACGACCTGATCGTGGGAATGCCGCTGGTCGGCGGCGGGATCGGTGGCGGTGCGGCCTTCCGACGCGACGCGGCCGGCGATTGGGCAGAGGTCGCTTCGTTCGGTCCGGGCGCCCCGTTCAACTTCTACGGGCTCGCGGTCTCCGTGGACGGCGACATGGCGGTCGTGGGCGCACCGGGCGCCGACTTCTTCGAGGGCACGGGCTTCCTCTTCCGCCGTACGGAGTCGGGGTGGGAGCCCGAGGGGACCCTGATCGACGACAACGCGGGGCTGGACCCGCTCCTGGGCGCGGAACGGGAGTGCGAGGAGGGTTCGGCGGGCGGCTTCAGCTGTAGCGAGGTCGATCTGGTCGCCTTCCTGCCGACCCACGCGGCGGGCGGCGGCCGCGGCGTGATCGCAAACGACCTGTGGGGATGGACCGACCCCGAGACGGGCCGCGAATACGCGATCATGGGGCGCGCCGATGCAACGACCTTCATCGACCTCGGCGACCCCTCGAATCCGGTGTACCTGGGCGAGCTGCCGCTCACCGAGGGCGCCATCGTAAACATGTGGCGCGACATCAAGGTCTACGACAACCACGCCTTCATCGTTGCCGACAATGCAGGCGCCCACGGGGTGCAGATCTTCGACCTAACCCAGCTCCGCGACCTGTCGGGACCGCCGGTCACATTCGAGGCCACCGCGCACTACGACGGCATCAACTCGGCGCACAACATCGTCATCAACGAAGAGACCGGGTTCGCCTACGTCGTCGGGGCTTCGGGAGGCGGCGAGACGTGCGGGGGCGGCCTGCACATGATCGACATCCGCGACCCGGCCGCACCCGTCTTCGCGGGCTGCTTCGCCGACCCGAACACCGGCAACGCCGGCACGGGCTACAGCCACGACGCGCAGTGCGTCCGCTACGACGGACCCGACGAGACCTACGTCGGGCACGAGATCTGCTTCGGGGCCAACGAGACCGCCCTGTCGATCGCCGATGTGACGGACAAGGAAGCGCCGGTCACGCTTTCCGCGGCTTCGTATCCCAACACCGGCTACCTGCACCAGGGCTGGATCTCGGACGATCATCGGTACTTCTACATGAACGACGAGACCGACGAGGTCGGCGGCAACGTGTCGCGGACCCGAACGCTCGTGTGGGACGTCCAGGAGCTCGACGACCCGGTCCTGGTCAAGGAGCACTTCGGAACCACGGGCGCCTCGGACCACAACCTCTACGTCGTCGGCGACTTCATGTACCAGGCCAACTACCTCAGCGGACTGCGGATCCTGGACATCTCGGATCCGGAGGAGCCGGTGGAGGTGGGCTTCTTCGACACGGTGCCCTTCGGGGACGACGGGGCGGGCTTCGCGGGGGCGTGGAGCGTGTACCCGTACTTCGAGAGCGGGGTGCTCATCGTGTCGAGCATCAAGGAGGGGCTCTTCGTGCTGAAGAAGCGGCCGCCGAGGGTGTCGTAGGGGGCGGATCCTACGGACGAGGCCCGCCGTGGAGCCGGTGTGCCAGATACCGCGCAGCTTCTCCCATTCGCGGGCCCGGGCGCCCGAACAGCGAGGCGTCGACCGAGATGACGCGGCCTGATGCGACCGCGGACAGCGCAGCCCAGCCGGGTGCCTTGGCCAGACGTTCGAGCGACGGGTCACGGTGGCCGGGCTGGACCGACGGCGTCCCGTAGCCCTCCACCGGCACGATCACGTATTCGGGGTCGCGGCGCAGCACCTCTTCGAGGCTGATGCGCGGCCAGTTCCCCTCGATGTCCGCGAAGACGTTGACGGCGCCGCCGGCCTCGAAGACCGAGTCGAGGAAGGTGCCGGGACCGGCAGTCATTGGCGGATCCAGCTGCACGACGTGGAAGACAGCGACCGGGGCGCGGCCGGACCACGCGGCGCGCGCTTCGGTCAGGTCGGCCCGCACGGCGGCGATTACCGAATCTGCCGCGCGCTCGAGGTCGAGAAGGCGTCCGAAGTTGCGGGCATGCCGCTTGAAGTCGGCCATGGTCTGGATCGCGGCTCCATACCAGTCGATGCCTACGCGGTCGAACTGTTCCCCGACGGCCCCGCCATTCCCGCCCGAAGGCCACATGATCACCAGGTCGGGATCGAGCCGGGTCAGGGCCTCCACGCTCGGCTGCAGCAGCGCGCTCAGCACCGGCAGGGCTTCGAGTTCCGGCTGCTCATCGTACTCGGTGCGCGCGACGATTCGCTCCGCTGCGCCTATCGCCACCAGAGTCTCGGTGACGCCCGGGATGACCGAGACGATCCGGTGCCGGGGCTCGGCGGGATCGTGGAGTCGGCCAGCGTCGTCGGCGACGCCGGTGGCGGGCGGCTCGAGGCGCTCCGGCGCGCAGGCCGAAAGGACGGCCAGCAGGCTCGCGAACGACAGCGCGACGAAAGCGAACCGGAGACCGGCGTGTGCCACGGCCCCGTCAGAGCAGCGCGTTTGCCAGCCACGCCCCCCCGTAGGCGAGGACCAGCATGTAGCTGAACTGAAGCGCCGGCCATTTCCACCCGCCCGTTTCCCGCCGCATGATGGCCACGGTGGACATGCACTGCAGCGCGAAGACGAAAAAGATCAGCAGCGCAACCGCCGACCCCAGGTCGAGATCCTGCTGAAGGGCTGCCTGAAGCTCGAAGCTGGTTTCGTCGTCGCTCTCCACCCCGTAGATGGTCCCCAGCGTGCCGACGATCACTTCCCGCGCCGCAAGCGAAGTCACCAGCCCGATGCCGATGCGCCAGTCGAATCCGAGGGGTTCGATCGCGGGCTCGATGACCTGCCCCATCCTTCCCAATGCGCTGTCGCCGATCTCCGGCGGTCCGCCGCCGGGGGCGCCCGGCACCTGCGTGAGGATCCAGAGGACCACCGCCACCGTCATGATGATCTTGCCCGCGCGGCGCAGGAAGACCCTGGTGCGGTCCAGCAGGCGCGTCCCGATCGACCGGAGGCCCGGCACGCGGTAGGGCGGAAGCTCCATGACGAAGGGGGTGGCCCGTCCCCTGAGCAGCGTGCCCTTGAGGACGGCCGCCGTTGCGATGGCCGCCACGAGGCCGAGCGCGTAGAGCCCGATCAGCACGGCGGAGCGCATCCCCAGGAACGGGCCCAGCAGGGGCGTGGCGGGTATGAAGGCCGCGATGAGGAGCGCGTAGACGGGAAGCCGGGCGGAGCAGGTCATGAAGGGTGCCACGAAGATCGTGGCGATGCGGTCGCGCTCGTCCTCCACGGTGCGGGCCGCCATGACCGCCGGGACGGCGCAGGCGTAAGCGGAGAGCAGCGGCAGGAAGGATTTGCCCTGCAGGCCCACCCGGTGCATGAGCCGATCGGCGATCACCGCCGCGCGCGCCATGTAGCCCGAGTCCTCGAGGATCGCGATGAACGCGAAGAGGATGAGGATCTGTGGGAGGAACACCACCACCGAGCCGACGCCCGCCCATACGCCGTCGATCAGCAGGGATCGGAACCAGCTGTCGGGCAGCGTACCCGCGACGAATTCGCCGGACACCGCGATCAGGGCCTCCGTGCCGTCCATCAGGGGCACCGCCGCCGTGAAGATGGCCTGAAAGACGAGCGCGACCGTCGCGGCGAACACCAGCGGCCCCCAGAATCGGTGCAGCACCACGGCGTCGATCCGGTTCGTGGCCCGGGAAGGGCGCGGATTCCGGAAGTCGGCCGAGCGGCCCAGTTCACGCGCCCGTTTCCTCCGCTCGGCGAAGAGGTCGATCACCGGGAGCGGCCGCCTTTGCGCCCGCCCGGCCGCCACGGAATCGGCAACCGAGATCATGGGACAGGCCCGCACCTCTTCACCTCCCGTGTGCAGGGCGGCGAGAAAACGCCTCACCGGCGCCAGCGTGGTGCCGTCGCGTCCGTTCACAAGCGCGACCTCGACGCCCAGTTCGGCCGACAGCAGTTCGGTGTCGAGCGCGCCGCCGCGCCGGCCCAGTTCGTCCGCCATGGTAAGCACGACGATGGTGGGGAGCCCCAGCCCCAGCACCGGATCGGCGACCATCAGGTGCGAGCGGAGGCGCGTCGCGTCCAGTACCAGAATCACGGCGTCCGGCGCGCGGTCGCCGTCCAGTCTCCCCATGAGAAAGTCCCGGGTGACCCGCTGGTCCAGGCTGCGCGGGGAAAGGCCGTGCACTCCCGGCAGGTCGATGACTTCAACCGATCCGGCCGGCTCTGCAACGACACCGGATCTACGCTCGACGGTGACGCCGGGGTAGTTGGCGACGCGTTGGCGCAGTCCGGTCAACTCGTTGAAGAGAGTCGATTTTCCGGAGTTGGGTGGTCCGACCAGCGCAACCAGCGGGTCGGAAGAAGATGCCACGGCCCCTTCCAGGGCCCCGGCTTCAGGGATGGCCGTGGGCACCCCCGGGCTCAATTCGCGTCGAGTACCCCCGCGGCCTCCAGCGCGCTGCGAACGCACAGGCAGGACGCGGTCTCCTTCCGGAGAGCGACCAGGTGTCCGTCCACGCGATACACGATCGGCCCACCCGCCGGCGAGACTCGCACGGGACAAACCTTGCACCCGGGAACGATGCCCCGCTCCAGCAGCGGCTCGATATCCTCGCCCGCCACGTCGATGCGCACCAGGATCACTTCCTCGTCGAGCGGTACGTCAGCCAGTTTGCGTTCGGCTTCCCCGGATGTCGGATCGTTGGCCCTGGTCAAGTCCCCTCCAGCGGGCGGTTGCCCTCGTTTGGGTCGTGGCAATGCGTGAATCGGCAGTGGATGAGATTGAGACTGATTCTCAATCAGTACCGCACGATAGTAGAGTAAGTGTGCGAATCCGAATTGGAAAGACCGGAGCCCGGAGTTGAGTGACCGATACCCTGTCCCGGCAGCCACCATCGAGGTGGAGGAGGTGATTCGGCGGAGCCGGTTCGTCACCCGACTCGGCCGCGCCGCAAGCCGCGAGGAAGCCGCGCGCTTCGTTCAGGAGGCCAGGGACCGCTTCCCTGGCGCGACGCACCACTGCTGGGCCTTCAACGCCGGTGCGCCCGGATCCACCGCGCAGATTGGCATGAGCGACGATGGGGAGCCGCGCGGCACCGCCGGCAGGCCCATGCTGACGGTTCTGCTTCACTCGAGGATCGGGGAGGTGGTCGCGGTCTGCACGCGTTTCTACGGCGGGGTGAAGCTGGGCACCGGGGGATTGGCCCGCGCGTACTCCGGTGGGGTGAAGCTGGCACTTGAAGCGTGTCCCACAATGGAGAGGGTGGGCAGGGAGCCCGTGCTGGTGGCAGTCGCGTATGAGGCCGCCGAGCGAGTCCGGCGGGCCCTCGGGGGAATTGACGCGATCATCGACGAGACGAGGTTTGGCGCGAAGGTGTGCTACCATGTGCTCATACCCCGCAGACGCAGAGCCGAGCTTGTCGCCGCTGTCGCGGATCTGACTGCGGGCGGGGGTGTGGTATCGGACGCACCGGGCTCGATGCCCACGGATTCCTAGGGAACCGGTAGGGAACTCCCCATACCCACCAGCCAGACAGCCAGCGCAGTGACCGGGGGGACGGTCAGGTTGTCGTCGACTCCGGTGGGGAGCACCTCGAAGCCCGCGATCAGGGCAGCCGCCGGAAGCGCGATCCCGGGCCCCACGATTGACGCCAGGACGGCGGATGCGACAACAAAGAAGGCGGCGGTGCCCTCCCAGCTGCCCTTGCCGAGCCGATGTCTTCCCCAGAGCCGGCCGACGACGCTCGCGGCGGGATCCGCGAGGGCCAGAACGAGCAACGCCGGCATGAAGAGCCGGGGGGCGACGAGCAGGGTGATGAACGCACCCGTCAGGTACCACGTCGACGACGCGATCTTGCGGGCTTCGCGCGGTGAAACCAGCGCCGAGAACCATCGGAAGAAGACGATGTTGGCCCTGCGGGATCCGAGACGGACCCAATCAAGGGCCAGGCTCGCCAGAAGCGCAGCGCCCAGGCAGAACAGATCCATCCTTCCGTCAAGCGGACCGTATTCGACAAAGGCGACGATGACGATACCGCATGCCGCATGGAACACCCGACGCCAGGGCTGGACGCCTTCGGTTCGGCGCACCGCAGCCTCCAGTTCGCTCGGTGCTTTCACGGAGGAAGCCCTCCCGGTCGGGTCGGCACGGTGATCGGGGCCCGAGTGCAAGTTCCCCGACGTCTGCGGAGCATACAAGTATATTCCCATACCATGACGAGGACTTCGAACTCGTGAGCAAGCCGTCCCCGGACGCCGACCCCAGGGGGGCAGCCCGCGTCCTCGTTGTGGAGGACGAAGTCGAGATCGCCGCCCTGGTCGCCTTCCACCTGACCCGCGAGGGGTACCGGGTCGAAACGGCGCTGAACGGGACGGAAGCGCTCGATGCCATTCAGCGGCGCCTTCCGGACCTGATCGTCCTGGACCGGATGCTCCCCGGCGTCTCCGGCGACGAGGTGCTGCAATCGCTGAGGGCGGATGACGCGACGCGCAGGCTTCCGGTCCTGATCGTGACCGCAAAACGCGAGCAGTGGGACCGTATCGACGGCCTGGAGCTGGGTGCCGACGACTATCTCACAAAACCCTTCAGCCCTCGCGAACTCGCCCTGCGCGTGGGCGCCATTCTGCGCCGCGCCCATGGTGAGCTGAAGCCCGTTGCCCGGGGCGGGAGGGTCCTTCACGCCGGTTCGCTCAGGGTCGACCTGGGCGCGCACATCGTCACCCTGGATGGCCGGGAGATCGATCTGACACCGACCGAGTTCCGACTGCTCGCGACGCTGATGGAGCGGCGTGGGCGTATCCAGAGCCGGCGGCAGCTGCTTTCCGAGGCATGGGACGAAGACTCGGCGACCGCCGCTCGGGACCAAACGCGGACCGTCGACATGCACGTGCGACGGCTCAGGGGCAAGCTGGGCGACGCGGGCGACTGGATCGAGACCGTGCGCGGTTTCGGCTACCGGTTTCGGCAGTCCGCCGGCTGAAGGGCGGGCGCCCCTGACCCTGCCCATCACTGCATGCATTTCGTGCATGCACCCGGGCGGGACTACCGGCTCCCGGCGGTCGAGGTCGTCGTCCCCTACCCCGGCCGGCGGCTCGACGCACTCCCGCCGATCGGATCCCCCGGCGGAAGCTGCAGCGACTCGCCCGGCGTCGTGTTCTCGATCCGCTGCTGCCAGCGCCGAATGTCGGCCGCCACCAGGCGCTGGTGCGGAGACGGACCCGCCAGCCCCTCCAGCCGGCCGGCCAGTCCCTCGATACGGTCCGCGAGCACGGCGCGCGCCTCCGTCATCACACCCGCGCTGCCCGCGTGCCGCATCATCCGGTCGACCACCGCCCGCTGGATCACGTGCTGCACCCGCATCCGGTATTCGTCCCCCTCTGCGGGCCCGTCCCAGGTGGCCTCGAGCAGGCGGTCCGCCACCTCCTCCAGGTCGGGGTAGTCGCCCATGCTCCCGTACACCACCAGGCGCGCCATGCGCTGCGGGTGCAGGATCTCGCCCACCGTGAAGTCGGCCGCCGCCTCGGCCGCGCCCAGCGGGTCGAAGAGCACCTCGGTGTGCCCCGCGAACACCTCGCCCTCGTCGTGGCGGAAGGCGGACGGCGGGATCATCGAGACGACATCCTGCGGCAGCGCCAGGAAGTCCACCGTAAGCGCCGAGAGAATCGTCTCCAGCGCGTCCCGCTGTTCCTCGCCCGGCACAATCGAGAACGGCGTCTGCCCGTCGCCCTTGACCGCGTAGCTGTAGTCCGCCCCGCCCAGCGTCTGCGCCCCGGCACGAAGCTGGAAGCGGTGGTGCATGTAGAGCGGCAGCAGCACGTACTCCAGGTCCGACAGCGGCCGGCCGGTACGGATCATGTCCGCGCCGAACTCCGCCAGCCCGATGTTGCGGACCCGGATCTCGTGCTTCAGGTGGTCGACCAGATTGGCGCCGTTGTCCCACACACCCGCATACGGGTGCCCGGAACCGATGAAGTTGTTGTTCGTGTGGGCCATGAAAACCAGGCCGTCGCGTATGCCCTGCAGCACGATCTCCTCGAGCCCCGCGGCCTCGTCGGTCCCCGCAGGAAACTCCCGGTAGAGCCAGTTCACCGAGAGCTTGTCGTACTCGCCGATCCGCTGGACGTAGGCGTTGGAGAGGTTGAGGTCACCGTCGCCGTCGATCTCCACGAACGGAGCGGGGTAGTCCATCACGCTTTCGCGCCCGTAGGTGCTGGAGAGATAGTTGTGGGGGAATCCCAGCGTGTGGCCCACCTCGTGCGCCGACAGCTGCCGCACCCGCGCCAGCGCCATCTCGACCGCATCCGACCCCTCCGAGACCTGGGCCAGGTAGTCGAAGCCCGGGGCGAACGCCAGGTCGCACGACATCGCCCCCATGTCGTCGTCCTCGCCCACCGTGCCGACGAAAGGCGCTACCATCCCCTGCCCATGCAGGTAGTCCTGCCGCAGGCGCAGGCTGCCCAGATTCACGACGCCCCGGATGATCTCGCCGGTGCGCGGATCGGTCACGGTGTTGCCGTATGAGTACCCGCGCGTCCTCCGGTGCGTCCAGTGGATCATGTTGTAGCGGATGTCCTGCGGATCCACGCCCTCGGGCAGCACCTCCACGCGGTACGCGTCGATGAACCCCGCCGCTTCGAAGGCTTCTTCCCACCACTCCGCTCCCTCGATCAGCGCGCTGCGAATCGGCTCCGGCGTCCCCGGATCGACGTAGTACACGAGGGGCTCGACGGGCTCCGACGGCCCCGGCCCCGTATTGCGCTTCTGCAGCCGGTGGCGGGCGGTCAGGCGAAGGCGGAGGTCTTCGTCGATCGGCGACGCGTAGTCGAAGATCGTCGGCCCGTTCACGCCGATCCGTGGATCCGCCAGCCTCGGCCGGAAGCCGTCGTCGGGAAGCTTGATGAACGAGTGGTGCTGGCGCAGCGTCACGGCCTCCGGGTTCACCGCCACACCCTGCACCAGCCCCCCCGGATCGCTGCCGGTGAAGGTCAGCAGGGCCTCGACCTCGGTGTTCTCGGGGAATGACCGCGTCGCAGGCATGTGAATCGCCGAACGCGACGCGTCGAGGCTGAAACTCCCCTGCCCCCGCTGCGCGATCTGTCCGATCACGTTGCGCGCGTCCCGGATGAAGAACGGCGTCGCGTCCACCAGCACCCGGTTCCCGGTTTGCGCCGCGATGTCGAAGCCCCAATACACCGACGGCGCGAAGGCATCGCGCACCGCCTGCACCTCGGTCGGATTGTCGCTGCGGGCCTGGAATTGGTAGTTCGGCTCCATGAGCAGCACCCGCGGTCCCACCCGCTTCGGCTCGAGCACGTGCGTCCCGCGGAGCTGGCCCCGGTCGATCCCCACCGGATTCGAACCCAGCCCCGACCCCATCGAGATCTGGTAGAGGAACTCGCCCCCCTCCAGGTCCAGCTCCCAGTACAGCAGTCCGGCGTCGTCGTCCCAGTAGAGGTCGAAGAACCCCTCCATTACCGTCATGCCGTCGGTCTTCTCGGCGATGGTGGGGCGCGATTCCTGGGCCGCGGCGGGCGCTCCAAAGGCCACGCCGGCCGCGATGGCCCCAGCAGCCGAAACGAAGAAGCGGACGAAACGTGCGGGCGTGATCGAAGCGAACATCTGGCTGCCTCCCCCGGGCTCTTGCCGGCGCGCTGGTTTGGTCGGGCCGCCGCCTGCCGCAAGGGGCCGGGCGGCGGGTGCAGGTACGCCGGAGAGACTGAGAAGGACTGGCGATACGCGCAAGGTCGCCGATTGTGCCCGCGGGCTCCATGGCCGTACAGATTGTAATGTTTACTTTACATTATGTAATGTTTTGTATACATTGCAGTGCGCAAATCCCTGCGCCGCCTCGTGCGGCCCGCCAGGGGTCTGCGCCGCAGAAAACCGCAGCGGCTATCCAGAGCTCTGCCGCCGCCATCTCGACGATTTCGGGGCGGTGTTCGCTGAGGTGGTTCGCTTGGCGCGGAGGATGGGCTGGCTGCGCCGAAGGCGCCCCGTTTCCTGGGCGAAGTCTCGGGAAAACGCGTAGAACTCTCCGAGGGCATCGGAGGGGTGGGTGGGTCTGCTTTTCAGTCGTCCTACAAATTATCGTTGAATATCGTCCCGGCACGGCACGATATTCAACGATTTTTCTTAGGACGGGTCGGCTGGGGGGTCACAGATCGAGGTATCCGCCAGCGAACAGAATCCGCCAGCTTGCATTGCCCCCTCCCCGGAATCGATCAGATCGAGCGTCCCAATCAGCGGCAGCGGCTCGCCGGCTCAGGAGGCGAACCCTGGATGGGAAGGCCAGTCGGATTCAGGTGGCGTCGGGTGCCCTCGCAGACGCGAGCTAGCGCGACCCTTCGACGAGCACCGGCGGCACCCGGGCAAGGGTCGCCTGCTCGATGTCGTAGGCGTAGGCGATCAACTCCGCATCGGTCCAGAGGTCGCCGATGAACGCGAGCACGAAGGGCGTCCCGTCGCCGTAGTAGGCGAAGGGGACGGCCACCGTGGGCAGCCCGAGGTCGTTGATGATGTTGCTCGGCAGCTCGGCATGGTTGTTGGGACGGTATTCGGGGCGGTCCGGATCTTCCACCAGCGGCCGGATCGGCTCCCCCGCCTGGGGGAAGAAGAGCCCGTCGAGCCCGTTGTCCTCCAGGACCGACCGGAAGAGCGCGCGCATCTCGCGCCGCCAAGCCTGGAAGGCGTCCCCCTCCTCCGTGGCGGTCGGCGCGACCGGCAGCCGGCGGCCCCGTCCCCCGCGGAACTGTCGCCCCGCCAGCGCCTCCCACTCCTCGACGCTGTGGAAGGCGGCCTCCGGTCCCAGACCCCGCAGGTAGACGGCAAGGTCGTGGCTCCCCACCGAAGGCACCCCGGGTCGTTCTCCGTACAGTTCGACCCAGCCGCGCCCCGCGAACGGATCCTCCACCACCGCCCCGCCCTCGGCCTCCAGGATCCGCACCGCCCGCCTGTAGAGCGCCTCGGTCTCGGACGCGAGCGGCAGGAACGACTCCCGCCACCCCGGACCCACCAGCCCGAAGCGCTTCCCCCTCAGCGCCGTCACCGAGAGCGCGGCCTCGTACCCGGACTCAGGCGTGTGCTCCGCCCCCGCGTACGACGCCAGATCCTCCGGGCTGGGGCCGGCGATGACATCGAGCGTGATCGCGGCATCGCGCACCGTGCGCGCCAGCGGCCCCACGACGTCGCGGTAGGTTGCGTCGCTCGGCACCACGCCTTCGAGCGGCACCAGGCCGAAGGTCGGCTTCACCCCCACCAGCGCCTGCGCGGCGGCCGGGTTCTGGATCGAGCCGCCCGTCTCCGTCCCAAGCCCCAGCACGGCAAAACTCGCGTTCACCGCGGTCGCCGTCCCGCCGCTCGACCCGCCCGGCACCCGGTCCAGCGCGTACGGGTTGAGGGTCTCGCCGGCGACCGTGCTGCGCGTGCGGGTCCCGTGCGCCGCGAAGTCCGGCATGTTGGTCTTGCCGAGGATGACGGCACCGGCGTCCCGCAGCCGCTCCACCGCGACCGCGTCGTCGCCCGGCACCATGTCGATGCCCCCGGCGGCTGCGCTGAACCCGTTGAAACCAGCCGTGGTCACCAGCCCCGCGTAGTCGAGGTTGTCCTTGATCACCACCGGTACCCCGTGCAGCGGCCCCCGTGGCCCGGTCGTGCGCAACTCCTCGTCGAGCGCGGCGGCGACCGCCAGTGCATCCGGGTTCATCGAGATGAAGGCGTTGTAGTGGCCCTCGTAGCGCTCGATGCGCTCCAGGAAGGCCTGCGTCACCTCCACGACGGTGTAGGCTCCGGCGGCATACGCCTCCTGCAGCTCGACGGCTGTGAGTTCAACCACGTCGAGCGGCTGGTCCGCAGCGTCGACCCGGACAGCCGCGACGACCGCGATCGACAGGGCAGCGGGCCAGACCATTTGGCGCAACGGGATGCGTGGCTTGGGGGTGGGTCTTACGGGCATGGTCGTCGTGGGGCGTTGGTATCTCGGAACCCGGGATCACCCTGACAGTACGGCGGTACTGACATTTCAGGAAAGGACAACGCCGACGCTGGCGGCCCGGCGGTTCCCCGGTACCGCCCGCGTCGCCAAGGGACTATCGTCAAGCCATGGCCAACCCCACCGAAACTCTCGTCACCCTCCTCGACCTCGAGGCGATCGGCGGGAGCACGTTCGTGGGGCGCAACCGTGACCTGGGGGCGGGGCGCATCTACGGAGGCCAGGTGCTCGCGCAGGCGCTTGTCGCGGCCCGGCGAACGATCCCGCAGGCGGACCGCGAGGCACACTCGCTGCATGCGTACTTCATCCTCGAAGGCGATCTCGCGGAGCCTGTCACGTACTTCGTCGATATCCTTCGCGACGGAAGGAGCTTCGTCACGCGCAACGTCTCGGCGCTTCAGCATGGCCGCACCATCTTCACCCTTTCGGCGTCGTTTCACAGGACCGAAACCGGCCTGGCGCACCAGCTTCCGATGCCCGACGTGCCGCCGCCCGAGGAGCTTCGCCCCGACCTGGAAGTGCTTCGTGAGGAGGCTCACCGGATCCCCCAGCGGCTGCGTCCGGTGCTGACGCAGGACCGTCCGGTCGATTTCCGGTCGGTTCTGGAGTACCGTCCCTTCGATCCCAGACCCGTGCCGCCCGTGCAGCGCATGTGGGTCAGGACGATGGGAGCGCTCGGCGACGAGGCGGTGCAGCACCAGGCGGCGCTTGCGTACGCCTCCGACTACGGCGTGCTCGCCACGGCGCTCAGGCCGCACGGGCGTCATGTGCGCGATCCCGGCCTCATGGTCGCATCGCTGGACCACTCGATCTGGTTTCACCGGCCCTTTCGAGCCGACGAATGGCTTCTCTATTCCATGGACAGCCCGGTCACCCACGGCGGCAGGGGTTTCGCGCGCGGCACCTTTTTCACGCGCGATGGAACGCTGGTCGCTTCGGTCGCGCAGGAAGGCCTGCTGCGCACGGGCATCAAGCCGCGCCGGAAACGCAAGCCGCGGGTCACCGACGTCCAGTGAATTCCTCGCTCCCCCCCTCCCCTCCCAGCCGAACAGAGGCACCCGCCATGACTGATATCCGAGCAAGATTCGAATCCGCGCTCTCTTTCCCCCAATACCTGGAAACCGTCCGCAAGAACGAGGACCTCTGGCGCGGTGTGCACGACCGCGTCCGCCTGCCCGACGGAGCCGTCGACGAGGCACGTGCGCTGCCCGGCACCTGGCATCTGCTGGCGCTGAGCGAGGACTGGTGCGGGGACGCCGTCAACATCCTGCCGGTCATTTCCCGGCTGGCAGAGTGGGTGCCGAACATGGATCTGCGCGTGCTTTCGCGCGACGAGAACCTCGACATCATGGACGCCCACCTGACCAACGGCACGAGCCGCTCGATCCCCATCGTGATCGTGCTCGACGAGGACTGCGTGGAGCGCGCGTGGTGGGGTCCGAGGCCCCGGGAGATTCAGAAGTGGGTGATGGAAGAGGGGATGAAGATGGACCCGGGTCCCCGCTACGCGCAGGTCCGCCGCTTCTATGCGCGTGACAAGGGGAGGGCCATCATTTCGGAGCTGCTCGACCTCATTCGCTCCGCCGCAGCCGTCCCTGCGACAACCTGATCGAAGCGGCCATCGGCGAAACAAACGGTACCTTGTCGGAGCGGCCACGGTGCTGGTCCGCCACCGTTTTGCGCCAGGAATCGGCACGCTTTAGAATCAGTCTGCCCCACACATCCATCCTTCCTGTCACGATGCGAATGGCTCGCTTTCTTAGCTGCACCGTACTGGTCGCAGTGTGTGCAGTCCCGGTTGCTCCGCAGTCGGCAGCCGCCCAGGTCCCCCTCGGCATCCGCACCGCCAGCGGTCTCAGCCTCTCACCCGTCTACGAAGGCTGGTACGAAAACCACGATGGCACGTTCAGCCTCTCGTTCGGCTACTACAACCGCAACTTCGAAGAGATCGTCGATCTGCCGCACGGTGCGGCCAACCGCCTGGAGCCCGCGGCCTTCGACGGCGCGCAGCCCACGCGGTTCCATCCGAGGCGGCACTGGGGGGTCTTCACGGTCACGGTCCCGGCGGACTTTGGCGACCAGGCGATCGTGTGGACCATCGACTTCCGCGGCGAGCGGTACTCGATTCCGGGCCGTCTCCACCTCGACTGGCGGATCGATGCGCTGGACGGCGAGGCCGAGACCGGCAACACCCCGCCCCTGCTCGCCTTTGCGGAGGACGGGCCCAGGGGTGCCGGACCCGGGGGCCTGTGGGGTGAGCCGGTCGAGGGCGTGGCGGGCACGCCGCTGCCGCTGACCGTCTGGGCCTGGGACGATGGGCGCGCCCGCGGCAGCATCGCCAGGGCGGGACGCACCGGAGTTCCGGTCACGCTGACCTGGTTCAAACATCAGGGGCCGGGTGACGTGACATTCGACGAGAGTGAGGCGAGGGTGCCGGTCGAGGGAGGAAAGGCGACGACCATGGCCACCTTCGCGGAACCCGGGGAGTATGTGATCCGCGTGAGGGCAAACGACGGGTCGGGGGTGTCCACCGCAGGCCATTCCCAATGCTGCTGGACCAACGGATTCGTACGGGTGACCGTCACCCGCTGACCGAAAGCGAGAAGATGCAACGACGACACCGTCTGTTCCGGAACGCCGCCGCCGGTGGAGTGCTGGCGGCCGCCGCCCTGGTGATCGCACCCGCGACCGCCACGGCCCAGGATCATCCCACCTTCGCCCGCGACGTGGCCCCGATCATCCAGCAGAACTGCCAGATCTGCCACCAGGCGGGCTCGATCGCGCCCATGTCGCTGACCAGCTACGAGGCGGTCAAGCGGTACGCGCCCAAGATCCGCGACAGGGTGGCGGCCCGCGTCATGCCGCCGTGGCACATCGACCGGTCGGTGGGGATCCAGGAGTTCAAGAACGACCGCGGCCTGACCGATGAGGAACTCCAGACGCTGGTCACCTGGCTCGACGGCGACATGCCCTTCGGCGACGAGGCCGACATGCCACCCCCGCCGGTGTTCCCGGACGGCAGCGAGTGGCAGTACGAGGCGCAGTTCGGGCCGCCCGACCTGGTGGTCCGGTCGGAGCCTTACACTCTGGCCGCGCAGACGCAGGACAAATGGTTCCGGCCCGAAACGCCGACCGGCCTGACCGAGGAACGCTGGGTCAAGGCCATCGAGATCCGGCCTTCCTGGCCCGACGGGCGGCGCATCGTCCACCACACCCTGGCGTACCTGATCCAGGACGAGGACCCCGACGAGATGACCGCGGAAACTGCCGCGCTCAGCACCAGCAGCCGCGCCATGGGCGGACCCGGCCTCTTTATGGAGTGGGCAGTCGGCAAGGTGGGCGAGATCTTCCCCGACGGGGCCGGAAAGCTCATGCTCCCGGGTTCGAAGATCCGGTGGGAAGTCCACATGCACGCGATCGGCCAGGAGGTGAAGGACAGCTACGTCGAACTCGGCATCTGGTTCTACCCGAAGGACCAGATCCCCCAGAACCGGACCCGCCTGGCGTTTTTCAACGCGACCGGCGACGATCTCGACATTCCTCCCGGCGAGATCGCCGTCACCCAGGACTTCCACCTGCTCAGGTGGCCGACCCGGCTCGAGAACTACCAGCCGCACATGCACATGCGGGGCAAGGCGATGTCCATGACGGCACTCTATCCCGACGGCCGGAAGGAGATCCTCAGCCAGGTCAACAATTTCCAGTGGAAGTGGCACATCAACTACATCTACGCCGACCACGCGGCGCCACTGCTTCCGGCGGGGACCACGCTCATGTTCACCGCGTGGCACGACAACACACCCGAGAATCCCAACAACCCCGACCACACCCAGTGGGTCGGCTGGGGTGACCGCACAGTTGACGAGATGGCCCACGCGTGGGTGGACGTGACGTACCTCAGCCAGGAGCAGTACGAGGAGGAGTTGGCCAAACGAGAAGCCATGGCCGACGACAACGAGACCAGGGAGGGGACCAACCGGTAGGGTCTTCCCTCCGCACACAATCCCCCATGGCAGTCGAACGACAAACCACCTCGAAGGGCCGGACGATTGGGCTCTGGCTCGGCCTGGGCGCCTTCCTTTTCCTGCTCGCCTTTCCGGTAGACCCCGGCAACGTCCCCGCCAGCCGCCTGGCCGCGGTGGCTCTTCTCATGGCGATCTGGTGGGTTACGGACGCCATACCGCTCTTCGCGACCGCGCTGATGCCGCTGGTCCTCTATCCCCTCCTGGGGATCATGTCCGGGAACGACACCGCACCGATCTACTTCAACAGCACGATTGTGCTGTTCCTTGGCGGCTTCATGATCGCGCTGACGATGGAGAAGTGGGATCTGCACCGGCGCATCGCGCTCAACATCATTCATGCGGTGGGCGGAGGGCCCGCCCGCATCGTGCTCGGCTTCATGGTGGCGGCGGCCTTCCTGTCGATGTGGATCTCGAACACGGCCACGGCCGTGATGATGGTGCCGATCGGCCTCGCCATCTGCCTCCAGATCGAGAGCGAGGCGGGAGAGAAGGGCGCACGCCACCTCTCGGTGGGGCTGATGCTCGGGATCGCATACGGCTGCACGGTGGGCGGGCTCACGACGCTGGTGGGGACGCCGCCCAATCTCTCGTTCGTGCGGATCTTCGAGATCCTCTTTCCCGACGCGCCGGCGATTGCGTTTGGGCAGTGGCTCATCATGGCCTTCCCGGTGGGGCTGATCATGCTGGTCGTGGCCTGGTTCCTGATCACGCACGTGCTGCACCGCGTGCCGGAGGAGGTCACCATCGACCAGCGGGTGGTCGAGACCGAGCGCCGCAAGCTGGGTCCAATCTCGTTCGAGGAGCGGGCGGTGCTGGGCGTTTTCGTGGCCACCGCGCTGCTCTGGGTCTTCCGCGTCGACCTGCAGCTGGGCTTCCTCACCGTGCCCGGCTGGTCGCGCCTCCTTCCCGACGCCGCCTACATCGACGACGGCACGGTGGCGATCACCATGGCGTCGATCCTCTTCTTCATCCCGGCGCGCAACCCCAAGGACGGTGCGACTCGGGTCATGGGCCCCGACGTGATCCCCCGGCTGCCCTGGAACATCGTGCTCCTCTTCGGCGGCGGCTTCGCGCTGGCCGCCGGGTTCCAGTCGACGGGACTCGCGCAGCTCATCGGCAGCCAGTTCGAGGTGCTCGGAAGCCTGCCCGTGTTCGTGATGATTCTGCTGGTGTGCGCGTCGCTGACCTTCCTGACCGAATTCACCAGCAACACGGCCACGACGGAGATGATCCTGCCGATTCTTGCGTCGGTGGCCGTCGTGACCGGCACCCATCCCCTCGTGCTGATGATCCCCGCCACCCTGTCGGCTTCGTGTGCATTCATGATGCCGGTGGCCACCCCACCCAACGCCATCGTCTTCGGCAGCGACAGGATCACCGTGGGGCAGATGGCGCGCGCGGGCATCTTCCTCAACCTGATTGGTGTGCTTGTGATCGCCACGGTGGTGTTCACGGTGGGACTGGCGGTCTTCGACATCGACCCCGCGGTGGTGCCGGAGTGGGCGCGGACGATGGCGGACGGGGCGCACTAGCAGCCCCACGTCACGCTTTGCCGACGCGGTGGCTCGCCGCTCTCGCGGATTGTTCCGCGGACTGCAAGGCTCCGGCACAGAGCGAGCCGCCAACCGCGGTCGGCGCCAGGCACGGCTCCCATCTCGCACTCAACTTGACAGCGTGCGATGCGCCGCCGCACTTTGTTCGGCAACCGAACAAAGTCTTGAGACGTGGTGTTCCGGTGCTCCGCGCCGTCGCTGGGCCCCGGAGGGATCCGATCAACTGGGGACGGAAATGATGACAGCGAGCACCTCACATCGGCTGACCGCAA
Source organism: Longimicrobiales bacterium (assembly GCA_965211905.1). GTDB lineage: Bacteria > Gemmatimonadota > Gemmatimonadetes > Longimicrobiales > Gaopeijiaceae > Bin94. Next base: position 1,010,624 of record CBDBTX010000003.1, on the reverse strand, counting down.
CCCCGGCGACCCGCGGCGGGAGACGCGGCTCGATTCAAGCCGGGGCATCGCTAGTGATCCTTCTCGGCGCAGGGGCCTGCGAGAGGGATATCTCGGTCCTGGACCCGGCTCCCTTCCCTCCCGAAGCAGTGGTCTTCGATGACGGCTTCGGCCCCGCGGTTCAGTTTTCCGCCTTCGGCGGTTCCAAGGTCGACGCGCTGGACATCGAGCACGACGACGTCTACAGGGGCACAGCCGCGCTGAAGTTCACAATCCCCGCGCCCACGGATCCCTCCGGCGGCTATGCGGGAGGCGTCTTCTACTCCACCGTGCCCCGCGATCTGACCGGTTTCGACGCGCTTACCTTCTGGGCCAAGTCGAGTACCGCGGCCACGATCAACACGATCGGTACCGGCAACGACAACACAGGCCACTCCCGCTACCCGGCCACTATCGAAGGGATTCCATTCTCCACCCGCTGGACGAAGTACGCCCTTCCCCTGCCCCTGCCCTCCAGGCTCGGGGAGGAGCGGGGCCTCTTCCTGATCGCCGAGGGCTCCGAATACCCCGTCGGCTACGACATCCTCTTCGACGACGTGCAGTTCGAGCGTCTCGGGACGATCATCAACCCGAGGCCGGAGATCGCTACTCAGACCGTGAACGGCGAAGTCGGCGGTACGCTGTCGGTCGGCGGCACGCAGGTCACCTTCGATGTGAACGGGAAGGACCAGACGGTGCTGACGGCACCCGCCTACTTCACCTTCACCTCTTCCAACTCGGCCGTGGCTTCCGTAACGCCGGACGGCTCGATCTCGCTGGTCTCGGCAGGCTCCGCCACGATCACCGCCACCCTGGGTTCGACCGCCGCCGCGGGCGCGGTCACGGTCAACGTCACCGCACCGCCCACCGGCGCGCCGCCTGTCCCGACCCGACCCGCCGGGGACGTCATCTCCCTCTTCAGCGACGCCTACGACGACGTTCCGGTGGACACATGGTCGGCCGTGTGGGACCAGGCCGACGTCGAGGACATCCAGGTCGCGGGCAACCCGGTCAAGAAGTACACGAACCTGGCCTACGCCGGGATCGAGTTCACCTCGCAGCCCATCAACGCGACCGCCATGACAGGATTCCACGTCGATCTGTGGACCAACGATCCGTCCGCGTTCCGCATCAAGCTCGTGGACTTCGGCGGCAACGGCGTCTTCGGCGGAGGCGACGACACCGAGCACGAGATCACCCTCGATCAGGGTTCCATGCCGCCCATCGCCGCGGAAGTCTGGAACTCGCTCGACATCCCGCTATCCGCCTTCGAGGGCCTGGTGAACCGGGGCAACGTGACGCAGATGATCATCTCGGGAGCGAGCCCGACGGTCTATCTCGACAACATCTACTTCTTCACCACCGAGCCTCCCCCGCCTGCCGAGCCCACCGACCCGGCACCGACGCCGACCCACGCAGCCGCGAACGTGGTCTCGCTCTTCAGCGACGCCTACACGGACGCCGCGGTGGATACCTGGTCGGCCTCGTGGGACCAGGCCGATGTCGAAGACGTGCAGATCGCCGGCGACAACGTCAAGAAGTACAGCAACCTGGTCTTCGCCGGGATCGAGTTCACCTCCGCGACGGTCGACGCGAGTGCCGCCACCCACTTCCACATCGATGTCTGGACTCCGGACCCCACTGCGGCCCCTGCCGCGTTCCGCGTCAAACTGGTCGATTTCGGGGCCGACGGCGGATTCCAGGGAGGCGACGACAGCGAACACGAGCTGACCTTCAACGACGGGTCCGACCCGCCGCTGGCCACGGGCGCATGGGTCGGCTACGACATCCCGTTCTCGGACATGCCGGGACTCACGGCTCGCGCCAGCCTCGCCCAGATGATCATCTCCGGCGACCCGAATACGGTGTTCATCGACAACGTCTACTTCTACTCGGCTGCCGCAACCGAACCCGCCGGGCCCGCGCCCACGCCTTCCCACGCAGCCGAAGACGTCTTCTCGCTCTTCAGCGATGCATACACCGACGCCACGGTGGACACCTGGTCCGCCTCGTGGGACCAGGCCGACGTGGAGGACGTGCAGGTCGGCGGCGACAACGTGAAGAAGTACACGAACCTGGTTTTCGCCGGGATCGAATTCACCTCGGCAACCATCGACGCGGATGAAATGACCCACTTCCACATGGATTTCTGGACGCCCGACCCGACCGCGGACCCGGCGGCCTTCCGTGTCAAGCTCGTCGACTTCGGTGCCGACGGCGGCTTCGGCGGCGGGGACGACACCGAACACGAACTGACGCTGAACGCCACGTCCGATCCGCCGCTTGCGACGGGGATGTGGGTGAGTTACGACATTCCGCTCACGGCGTTGTCGGGGCTTACGACGCGAGGGCACCTCGCCCAGATGATCATTTCCGGCGACCCGAATACCGTGTTCATCGACAACGTCTATCTGCACAAGTGACTTCCGGCGGCCGGCTGCCCGGGACCAGGGACGAGCCGCCGGCCAGGAGGCCAGCGACATGAAGGACAGGAGAGCAGCCCGCGCAGTCCTCGCGTCCGACCAGGACCTGACGACCACGGTCCTCGACCTCGTCTGGAAACGGCGTGAGCTGTCGCGTGCGGAGATCGCCCGCCACACCGGGCGTTCGCGTTCCACGATCTCCGATGTCGTCGGCCGGCTGCTCGACACCGGGCTGGTCGAGGAGGTGGGAAGCGGCGAGAGCCGGGGTGGGCGGCGCCCGATCCTGATCGGGTTCCGCGACGACGCGGGGGTCATCCTGGGGGTCGACCTGGGCGCGACTCACGTCTCCGTGATCCTGACCGACCTGCGCGGCTCGGTCCTGGCGTGGCACGACCGACCCTATCCGGTACGCACCGACCCCGGCGGCGCGGGAAGGCTCGTCGTGGAACTGTGCCGCGATTGCATGACCGAGTGGAACGGCGACGGCCGGTTGCTGATGGGCATCGGGGTGGCCGTGCCCAGCCCCGTCGATCCGGAATCCCCGGACAGGGTGCTCGAGCGCATCCACCCGGCCTGGCGTGGGCGCGCGATCCTGGACAGGCTCGACGCCGCCTTCGGCGCGCCGGTGTTCGTCGACAACGACGCAAATCTCGGCGCGCTCGCCGAACGCTGGTGGGGCAAGGCGCTCGGCGTCGACGACTTCCTCTATCTGAAGGTCGCCACCGGGGTGGGCGCCGGCCTGATGATCGGCGGGGAGATCTACCGGGGCTCGACCGGGGTGGCCGGCGAGATCGGTCACATCGTCGTCGACCCCAGGGGCCCCGAGTGCGTCTGCGGCAGCCACGGGTGCCTCGCCACCCTTGTGGGGACGCAGGCTCTCGTCGAGAGGACGAGCAACCTGCTCCAGACCTCTCCACCAAGCGCACTGGCAGGCAAGAAGCTGAACATCAAGGTCATCGAAGACGCGGCCCTCGCGGATGACCCCGTGGCTCTCCGCGTCGTTCACGAAGCCGCGCATCATCTGGGCATCGCGCTGGCAGGTGTGCTCAACCTGCTGAATCCCGGCTCGGTCGTAGTTGGCGGGAGCCTCGCCCGCGCCGGCGACCGGCTGCTGGTTCCGCTCCGCGAAGCGGTGTTTCGGCGCACCCTCGTGGCGTCCGCCGCGGCCGCGGACATCGGGATCAGCGAGCTGGGGCCCCAGGCGACCGCTTTGGGTGCTGCCACGCACGTGCTGGTCGCCGCCCTTGCCAATCCCAGGCTCTTTCCCGGAGTGAAATCGGCATGATCGAGAAGACAGCGACCACGTCCTGCAGATTCTGCGACCGCGGCGGCTGGCGCCGCTTCGCCATTGTCCCTCTCCTGGGCACGGCCCTGGCATCCGCCTGCGACAACGGCGCGACAGAAGACGAGGCTTCATGGCGCCTGGTGTGGAGCGATGAATTCGAGGGTCCCGCGGGACAGCTCCCCGACCCGGCCAACTGGACCTTCGACATCGGCACCGACTGGGGGAATGCCCAGCTCGAGTACGATACCGACCGGCCCGAGAACGTCTCTCTGGATGGCGACGGCAACCTGGCCATCACGGCCCGCCGGGAATCCTACCAGGGAAGCGCCTACACCTCGGGGCGCATCAAGACACAGGGACTCTTCGAGCAGGCCTTCGGCCGCTTCGAAGCCCGTATCAAGCTCCCGGCCGGCCAGGGCATCTGGCCCGCCTTCTGGATGCTCGGAAACGACATCGACGCGGTAGGTTGGCCCGAGTGCGGCGAGATCGACATCATGGAGTACCGGGGCCAGGAGCCCAGCGTCGTACTCGGCACGATCCACGGGCCCGGCTACTCGGCGAGCGCAGGCGTCTCCGGCCGCTACACTCTCCCGGGCGCCCGCTTCGACACCGACTTCCATGTCTTCGCGATCGAGTGGACCGAGGACGGCATCGACTGGTTCATCGACGACGACCACTACCATTCGGTGGACCGCGGCGATCCCGGTGGACGCTGGGTCTTCGATCATCCCTTCTTCCTCCTGCTCAACGTGGCGGTAGGGGGCGGTTTCGTGGGCCCGCCCAACGAGTCCACACGCTTTCCCCAGTCCATGCTCGTCGACTGGGTGCGGGTCTACCGGAGTGATTGATCGTTGAGACAGCAGACCGCGCCCCAGGACCGCATATCGTTTGCCCACAAGGTCGTCTACGGGATCGGCGGGTTTGTAAACAACCTCCTTGCCTCGGCGATCGGCGGGATGTCGATCATCCTCACGCTGGCCCTGGGCGTGAGTCCCGCGCTCGTCGGCCTCCTGGGGGCTCTTCCACGCATCTTCGACGCGATCACCGATCCCCTCGTGGGATTCATCTCCGACAACACGAAGTCGCGCTGGGGGCGCCGCCGGCCCTTCATCTTCGTCGGGGCCATCTTCACCGGGGTCGTGTTTGCGCTCCTCTGGCAGATCCCCGCCCCGGCACAGTTCCGCCTCAAGCTCGTGGACTACGGCGCGGACGGTATCTACAGCGGCCCGCACGCGGTCCAGGAGACCGAAGCGGTAGGCGTCGCGCAGGCCATTCCGGGCCGCATGGGAGGCGCCCAGCGGATGGACGATGTCGAGCACGAGGTGACCATCATCCCGCCGACCCTGGTCACGGGCCAGTGGGTGGGCATCGATGTCCCCCTGGCGAGCTTCGACCAGCTGACCACGCGCGACCACCTCGCCCAGATCCTCATCTCGGGCGATCTGGAGAACGTCTACGTCGACAACATCTATCTCTACCGGGAGGACGATGCCGGCGAGGGCCCGACCGGGCCGATGCTCGAGGACATGGAGGGAGCGACCGCGCCGACGACCGCCGCGCCGGTGCCCACCCGACCGGCTGAGGACGTCATCTCGTTCTTCAGCGATGCCTACGACGACGTCCCCGTCGGGTACTTCTCCACGGACTGGGACAGGTCGGATGTGGAAGACGCGGTCGCGGGCGGCGATCCCGTCAAGCGCTACTACAACCTTCGCTTCGCCGGAATCGACTTCGGCGAGCAGACGGTGGACGCCACCGGCATGACCCACGTCCATCTCGACATCTGGACGCCCGACCCGACGCCCGAGGGCCGGAGCGACATGTACTATTTCTGGTACTTCCTGCTCGGGTCGCTGGTCTTCTTCCTGGGCTACACGGTCTTCGCCACGCCGTGGGTTGCGCTGGGCTACGAACTCACCCCGGACTACAACGAGCGCACGCGGCTGATGGGCGTGCAGAACTTCATAAGCAACTTCGCCTTCATCATTGCGCCGTGGTTCCTGGTGATCATGACGAACCCGGACTGGTTCCGGAACCAGATCGACGGGGCCAAGTTCCTCGCGCTGATGATCTGCCTCGCCACGATCGCTCTGGGCGTCCTGCCTGCCATCTTCCTGCGTGAACGGGTCGCGCCGGCCCCCGTCACGGAGACAACCGAGAGCAAGGGCTTCGGCGCCAACGTCATGGAATTCCTGTCGGGGCTGGGGAAGACCGTCAGATCCGGGCCGTTCCTGCTGCTTTGCCTCGCGACGTTCCTGATCTTCAACAGCTTCATCATGATCTCGTCGTTCCAGATCTTCGTGTTCATCTACCACATCTCCGAGGGAAGCCAGGTGGACGGCGCCTGGCTTGCCGGCATCGTCGGAACGGTCGGAATGGTGGCGGGCTTCGGGGCCATCGCGGTAGTCACCTGGCTGGGCACCAGGATCGGGAAGCGCAGGGCGTTCTTCGTCTCGACGGCCATTTCCATGCTGGGCTACGCCCTGAAATGGTTCTGCTACCGGCCCGAGTACCCCATGCTTGCCCTCGTGCCTGCGCCCTTCCTCGCCTTCGGCCTGAGCGGGCTCTTCACGCTGATGGGCTCGATGATCGCGGATGTGGTCGACCTGGACGAGCTGAAGAACATGGACGCCCAGGGACGAAGCCAGCGACGGGAGGGCATGTTCGGTTCCATCTACTGGTGGGTGGTCAAGGTCGGTCAGGCAGCGGCGATCGCACTCGGCGGACTCCTCCTGGTGGCCACCGGCTTCGACATCGACCTGGGAGCCAACCAGGGGGCGCTGACGCTCGTCCTGATGCGCGCCTTCGACGCCTTCTTCCCGTTCCTGGCGTCGGGCGTGGCCATCTACGCGATCGCGAAGTTCCCGATTACGGAGGAGATGGCGCGGCGGACGCGCGAGGAGCTGGAGCGGAGGCGGGCGGGAGCGGCGGTGGGGTAGTTTGGGGTTTTGAGGGCGGTGCTCGCCGTACGGGACCCCCTCACCCCATCCGCAACCCGTAACCCCGGGAAAAGAGGATGCTCTCCCCGCCCGGTCCGGCGCCGTTCCCGGTCGGGTCGGTCCGCATGTTCCCCGGCCAGGAGAACGGCAGCCGCCCCGTGAAGTCGTAGTCGCCGAATAGCACGTCGGCCACGCCGGCACCCTCCGAGCCGGGCAGCCATGCCGCGACGAAGGCTGCCGATTCGGCCAGTTCGGCGTCGACCACCAGGGGACGGCCCGAGATGAGGATCGTGACCACGGGGATGCCGCGTGCCGCCAGGCTGCGAATCGTGGCGAGGTCCTCGGGGTGGAGGGTGGCGAGTTCGAGGGTCTGCCCATACGGCATCAGCACGCCGGGACCCGCGGGCAGGTGGTTGGTGCCGGGCCGAACGGGGCTCGGCTCACGGATGTCGCCCATCCCTTCGGCGTACGGATGCTCGCCGATGACGACCACGGCTGCATCGAAGTCGTCGGGGCGGGCGCCCGCGCCACCCCTTTCGCACAGCACCGCCCCCGGTGCGACATCCCGGATGCCCTCCCAGATCGAGGTGCCGCCCGGAATCTTCTCGTTGCCCGAGACGCCCTGCCATTCGATGGTGAAGCCGCCGCACTGCCGGCCGCGGTCGTGCGCGTTGCGCCCGGTGACCAGGATGCGCGCGCCCTTGTCCAGCGGCAACACACCGTCGTCGCTCTTGAGGAGCACGAGGGACTTGCGCACTGCTTCCCGGGCGACCTTGCGGTGCTCGCGCGACCCGAAGCCTGCGCCGTCGGCCCGCCTGCGCAGCGCCGGACGCGGCCGGTCGAAGAGGCCGCTCGTCAGTTTGACGTGCAGGATCCTCGTCACCGCATCGTCGATCCGCCGGATGAGCACCGCGCCACGTTCGACCTGTGAGATCAGCCCCGAGATGAGTTCGCGCCACGTCTCCGGCGCCATGAACATGTCGATGCCCGCGTTGACCGCCATCGCCGCGGCCTCTCCGTAGTCGTCCGCCAGCGGATCGACCCCGTTCCAGTCCGAAATCACGAAGCCGGCAAAGCCCAGGTCACCCTTCAACACGCGCTGGATCAGGTAGCGGTGGGCGTGGCACTTCCAGCCGTTCCAGCTGCTCAGCGACACCATCACCGTGAGGACCCCGGCCTCCAGCGCCGGTAGGTAGGGGGCTACATGGAGGCGGCGCAGATCCTCCTCGGCGGCGAGCGTGTCGCCCTGGTCGACCCCGGCATCGGTCCCGCCGTCTCCGACCCAGTGCTTGGCGCATGCGACGACGCCGTCGGGACCGAGACGCGCGAGGCCGGCTCCCCCGGATCCGGGAGGCGCGGGGCCGGAACCGCCTGTACCGGGACCCGAAGGGCCGTTGTCCCCACGGCCCGGGCCCTGCAGTCCGCGCACGATCCGCTCCGCGTACTCGGCCACCAGCGCCGGATCCTCCGAGTAGCTCTCGTAGGTGCGGCCCCAGCGCGCGTCCCGCGCCACCGCCAGCGTCGGCGCGAAGGTCCAGTCGACCCCGGTGGCGAGCACTTCCCGCGCGGTTACGCGCCCGATCCGCTCGATCAGCTCCGGATCGCGCATCGCGCCCAATCCGATGTTGTGCGGGAAGACCGTCGCCCCCCGAACATTCCCGTTGCCGTGTATCGCGTCGACTCCGTACAGGAGCGGGATCGCCAGGTGGTCCGCGTCCTCTTCCATGGAGGCTGTCCAGTAGGCGTCGTTCATCGCGACCCAGTCGGCCGGACGGTTGTCTCCGGGGCACGAACCGCCACCGCTGAGCACCGACCCGATGTGGTAGGCCTTGACCTCGGCCGGAGTGATGTGCTGCCGCTCCGGCTGCGTCATCTGGCCGATCTTTTGCGCAAGCGTCATGCGGGCCAGCAGGTGGCCGGTGCGCTCCGCGATCTCGGCCGCGCGGCCAGGGGCGACGCTTGTGAACCCGTTCACAATCTCTGCTTGCAGAGGACGCAGCCGGCTATCGCGCTACATCCCGACGTGCAGGTACGTGCGGATCTCCCACTCGCGTCCGTTCGCGCCGCCGAGGTCGGCGTTGCACTCCATCCTCCCGAACTCGTCGGGCGAGAGGCCCGGACAGTAGCGGGGCGAGTACTCGTTCAGCGTCCGCATCGCCGCGCGCACGCCGAAGCGGGTCTGCGGCATGTCGAACCACTCCGGAGGCCCGAGGGTGTAGGAGATGTCGCCCATCAGCTGCAGCGGGAAGGTGTGGTTGAAATCGCGGTGGTAGTCGTAGGGGCCCCAGTCGTTGATCCGCGCCATCGCCTGGAACTTGATGGCGCCGCCGATCAGCCGCAGGTCGGCGCCCGCCCGGTTGATCACCCTGTCGTCGTTGCCGTTGGGCTCGCCCTTGCCCGCGTAGACGTTGGCGACCATGCCCGCCGCGGCCGACCGCTTCGAGACCAAACGCGCCTTGACCTCCCACAGGTCGCGCGCGGGGGGCGCGCCCGGGAACGCGAAGGTCGAGCGGCCGTCGGCGAAGATCCCGATCCCGGCGTCCTGGGTGGTCGGGAAGCTGTAGTAGACGAAGCCGAACGAGGTCGCGAAGCGCGCGTCCTCGCGGATGTCGCTGTCCCAGGTGTACATCCAGGTCGCGGGAGTCGGATCGTAGGTGAAGAGGATCTCGGCCGCGCGGGTCTCGCGGTTGCCGCGGACGGCGAAGGGGTCGTCCAGGATGTTGCGGGGGCGTCCCGGCGCGGGCGCATCGACAGGTACAGGACCCACCAGGGGTTTCCGCCACAGGAAGTTGGGCGCGACCTGCCAGTTGCCCGAGGTGATCGCGAACCCGGTGATCAGGTTGCGCTGGTTGCCGTGACCCGTGTCCTTCAGCGTCCAGCCGGTGAAGGTCTGCGTCTGCGTGAAACCGCCGTCGGCCACGAGACCCATCGCGGCACCTTGCAGATACCAGCTCAGGCGCCCTCTCGTCAGGGCGATCTTTGCCTTCGCCCCGAGGGCGTCCGACGGCTTGATCTCGTCGTGGAGCACGCGGTAGCTGCCGGGCGATCCGTCGACGATCTGGAAGGCCTGCCCCTCCTTGGTGCTCCCCGACCAGATGCCGCCGACGTCGACGATCATGTTGCCGCGGGTCGCGGTCATGTGCAGCGTCGCCTTGCGGGTCGGCGGCAGCGGAATGGCGAATGAACTGGCCGCCTTCCCCGCCGCAGCCAGGTCCTCCTGGTAGATGGCCGTGGTCTCGAAGGGCCCGATGTTGGTCTGGTACTTGGCCAGCAGCGCGGGGTTGGCTCCCCACCACAGTTCGGGGCCGATGGCGATCTTCCAGCCGCTCAGGGCGCGCTTGCCGGTGATCTCCATCCCGACCGGCGCCACCCCGTTGTAGATGTCCATGTTGGGCCCGTAGTTGGCCTCGGGGTACAGCCCGAAGAAGTCGCCTTCGTAGCCCCAGTGGTAGTGGCCGGTGCGGTAGAAGCCCTCGAGGTTGAACCAGCGGTCGTCCCACGAGAAGCTGGCGCTGTAGACCTTGAGCCGCTCGATGTCCTGCAGCGGGAAGGTCTCGCCGTCATCGGCCTCGATGACGCGCGAGCGGCCCCGGTTCTCGTAGAAGAGTTCATCGATGGGGTTCTGGGGAACGTCGCCGAGGATGTTGACGGAAACGTCCGCGACCATGTTCTGGACGGGCCTCGCCGCCAGGTCCGCGTAGAACGACTGCATCTTGTCGAAGCCGCGGTGGCTGGGGAACGAGCGGTTCCGTTCCGGCGCCTCCTCGGGCGTACTCACCAGGTGCCCGCCGGTGCTGAAGGTCTCGAGCTCGGCGCGGATCCCGCTCAGGTGCACGCGGTCGCGTGCGGTCGCCAGCAGGGCGGCGCGGTCGCCGAGGGCCTGGAGGCCGACGTTGGCGGGCTGGATCGAGGCGAAGTGCTCACGGATCGTCGCAACATCCGTCCCCGGCCCGTACGGATCGAGCCTGTAGGCCTCCTGCAGCGCGTAGTAGGCGGCGCGGGGGTAGAGCTCGTAGAGGTTGTTGTGGTCGGTGGGGCCCTTGGCGACGATCCCCCACCACTCCTCGTTCATGTTGTTGTCGCCCTCGACGAAGTCTTCCGGATAGGCGTCGTTGGCCCACGACGCGTTGGTGTCCTGGATGTCCAGCCGGTCCTCCTGGCCGAATTTCCACCACCCGTCGGTCCACTGGAAGGTCAGGCCCCCGATCGAGTTGCCCACGCCCCCCTTACCGGCAGACTCCTCGTAGATCTCGCGCCACTGCTCGATCAGGTACTTCGCCTGGGTGACCTGGTCCTCGCGCATGTTCTTCGCGTCCCACACGTCGGCGCCGAACTCGGTGAACATGACGGGGCGGTCGAGCTTGTCGTGCACCTCCTGGAAGAGGTCCCGGAACGAGATGCCGCGGTAGACGTTGGTGCCGAAGACGTCCAGGTCGGGGATCTCCTCGGCGATGATGTCGATGTACTGGAGGTCGCCGTTGGCCATCGCGATCGGGCGCGTGTCGTCCATCTCCTTGATGCGCGCGGCGACGTCGCCGAAGAGCGAGTACATGTAGCGCGCACGCACGGCGTCCGCCTCGCCCGCGGGCAGGTCCTCGGTCTCGGCCGAGCTCCACACGAGCCCGTAGTTGTTCTCGTTGCCGAGCAGCCACATCAGGACGCCGGGCGTGTCCTTGAAGGTGTTGACCATGTCCTCGATCTCGCCCATCACCACCGCTCGGGCCCGGGGATCCGAGTAGTCCGTGTTGGCGTTGAAGACGCCGCCCACGGTGACGCCGTAGCGCGCGACCGCATGGTTGAGGACCGTGTAGATGCCGTACTCCTCGTAGATGTGCTGCACCCACCTCGGCGTGATTCCGACATAGGCGCGGATCGCGTTCCCGCCCATCGCCTTGAGCAGCGACATCTCGCGTTCGAGCGCCGCCTCGATGATGTGGTCGGGCTCGGTCCAGAAGTTGTAGTTGTAGGTGGTGCCGCGCGGGAAGTAGTCCCAGTTGACGCCCAGCACCATGATGTCCTCGCCGTCCACCTGGAGACGGGTGCCCGAGTCGTCCTTGACGAGTTCAATCACGGGCAGTTGAGACTCGGCGTCCTGGGCGGTGGCGGGAGAGACGGGTGCGAGGGTGAAAACGAAAGCCAGGGTGCACGCGGCGAGCGCAAGTGTCGGGGGCGGCTGCGGCGTGGCGGCAGGCCTCGTTGCGGCTCGGGTGATCGGATTGCGGATCGAACTCATGGCTGCACTCCTCCCGGCGGGCCCGGCTACTTTGTTCGGTTGCCGAACAAAGTGCGGGGGCGGTCGGGTCGCTGTCAAGAAGGTTGGCCGTGCCGCTTCAGGTCGCGTCGCAAACGTGGTCGAAGATTTCGACCGCGACGCGTCCGCAGGCCGATTTGACTTTGTCCCAATCCCGCCATTCGGCAGCCAGATCCCGGTACTCGGAGAGATCGGCATCGTCGAGATCGTAGGGCAGCGGATTTGCCAACTGGGCTTGGAGCTGCTGCAGAGCGGACTCACCGCTCTCCTGGGGGTACAGCCGGTCGAACGATCGCAAGGCCTCACCGGTCGAGCGGGCCTCCAAATGGGTCGCCAGAGCGACGAAATCGAGGTAGTCCCTCGTGGCATTCCGTTTCAGGATGAGGACGCCCTTGATGCGCAGGATCTCGGCTTCGGTCGGGATTGTGAGTACCATTCCACCCACTTCGAGCGTGGTGGTTTCGAGCGGCTCCGTTCGGATCAGTTGCCTCACTCCGGTCTGGATGCCCTCGAGGCTCCCAAGAATCTGAACCGGCCTTGCAATCCGGGCCGTCTTCCACCCCGCCACTGATTCGAGTTGCCAGAGAACCTCGTCAAAGCGTCCACGGAGGTCCGTGAGGACGTGATCGGCGTCGTGAGAGAAGCGATGCTCCGCGTGGATGGCGGCTGCTGTACCGCCAACCAGTACGGCATCCGGCAGGATTTGCTGGAGCCGCGCGGCGGACGAGAGGAGCCGCTCCCACTCAGGAAGGCGCTCGAGATCCCTTCGCATACCGCATCCAGAAGTGATACCGCTGAGCCCCCGGATCGCTCGCGTGGTGAGTGCAGACGCGTTCGATGCTGTCGAAAAGCGAAGGATCCCGTCGGGCGGCCTGACGAAGGTCGGCCCAATCCCGCCAAAACCCGCTGGCGATGACGTCATCAATGGCGGCCAGCGTGTAGCGAGCGTGATTGAGGTGGCGGTGACGCATGTTGCCAGCCTGACCGGACGGTGCTTGAGACAGCTCTCGGTATTCCAAGGTAACACATGGGGAGATCTTCTCCCCAGGCCCCTCAGAACGCCTTCATGTACGTCAGCTTCACCACCCCCGTCCGCCGCTGCCAGCGCTCCGTCCTCGGGTCCAGCAGATCGCCGGTCAGGTACCCCGAGTCGAAGACCACGAAGAGGTCGCTGCCGGGGGTGTGGATCCAGTTGATGCGCACGTTTGCCTGGACCTCGTTCGACACGTCGTCGTACTGGATGAGCGCGTTGGCGAAGAGCGACCGGCTGACCGCGGCCAGGATGGTCATGCTCAAGAGGCTGGTGGTGAAATCGCCGTCCTCGACGGGCAGGCTGATGTCGTTGCGGGTGTAGTCGCCGCTGATGGTGAGGTAGGGTCCCGTCTTCCACATGCCGCCGATGGCCACCTCGGTGCCGGTGCCTCCCCAGAATCCGCCGTGCGAAAATCCGCCCCGCGCCGAAAAGCGGCGACTGGTGTCGGTATCGATGCGGATCTGCGCGCCGCTGAACACGTAGTCGCCGGGAGCCAGCTCGCGTCCCTGAATCCGCACCGGCGCACGAAGCACCTCGCCTCGGCGCGTGATGTTCAGCATCATGCGGTGGCCGGACTCGAGGGTCAGCATGTTGTGCGACAGAAGGAACGTGCTCTGCTTCTCCCCGTCCATCCCGGCGATGTGGTCGCCGCTCACAGCCGTGATCAGCTGCCGCGCCCAGTCGCTCTGCTCGAACCGGGGGAATGCGGCGAAGGAGCCCGAACGGGTGCGCGTGTCGCGGCGGCGCACGAAGCCGAGCGCCGGGTTGAATCCGTCGGGGACCTGGGCGAAGCTGCCTCCGGCCGAGAGCAGATCGTTGCGCAGATCGACCTCGAAGGTGCCGGCCGTGGCACCGCCGTCGGACGCGCCGCTCTCGGACGACCGGGCCACCCATCCCCTCACAGTCGACCCCCCGAAGCGGTACTGCATGTCGCCCCCGAGGACCCGGTTGCCGCCGTCGTCCGTGTTCAGCGACGTGAAGATCCCGCCCACGGTCGTCCTTGGAAACGGATCGGCGCGCAGTCGCAGCACTGAATTGAGGCCACCTGCGATCAGCCTGCCCTCCGGATCCCGCGCGTCGTCCGTGAAGAGACTCAGGGCGCCCACCGACAGCGGGCCGGCCTGGCCCGTCAGCCGCGCGCCGCCCGCGATGTCGTTGGTGATGCCGATCCGCCGTGTGAAGAAGACCTGAGTCTCCTCCGGGTCGCCGAAATCGAAGAGTCCCGCGCGCTCCAGGAAGAACTCGCGCTTCTCCTGGAAGAAGAGGCTGAAGCGGGTCAGGTTGATCTGGACGTTGTCGGCCTCGACCTGTGCGAAATCGGGGTTGAGGGTCGCGTCAAGCGTCAGGTTGGAGGTGATCGAGTATTTGAAGTCGAGGCCGAGGTCGTTCTGCGTATCGGTCTGTCCGTCGACCTCGCCCCGCTGTCCCGTGACCGAGCGGCCGGTGATCGCGAAGGGCTTGACTTCCATGTAGCGCCCGCGGCGCAGCCCTTCGAGCCCGGTCAGCGTTGCGTACTGCGACACCTGGCTGAGGGCGCGGCTGAACTCCTGACCGATGTGCGGGAAGTATACCATCTCGTTCTTGCGACGGATGGTGCGCTCCATGAGGATCCCCATCTCCGGCGCCTCCGCGTCCGCGAAGCGGATGGTCGTGAAGGGGACGGCGGCTTCGACCACCCAGCCGTCGTCGGTGATGACCGCCTGGCTCTCGTAGACGCCCTCCCACCACCAGTCCGACAGCGTCATCGACTCGTCGGAGATCAGGGCGTCGCCCTGGGTGCCGAAGGGGTTGATCTCGAAGATGTAGGCGTTGCGCCGGTCGTGGTACGTGTCGAGGCCGATGCGGATGTTGTCGTCCTGGTCGATCCGCCCTTCGCGGTGCAGGATGCTGCGCCGGATCCGGCCGGGGTCGGAGTCGTGCAGCACGACCCCGAAGTAGATGTTGTTGTCGTCGAAGGCGACCCTCAGCTCGGTCCGCTCCGACGAAGGGGCGCCGTCGACCGGAACGCGCTGGCGAAAGTCGGTGACGGGCTCGATCCGATGCCAGAAGGACTCGTCGAGGACGCCGTCGATGGTGGGAGGCTGCGCGGTGCGCACGGCGCGCACGGTGGGGTCCTGCGCGGCCAGTGGCGAGCCCGTGACCAGGATCCCGACCGCAAAGACGCAAAGCGCAGCGATATGGCCCGGATGCATCGCCGGTCGAATGCCGGAAGGATTCTGCCCAAGGACTCCAGCTACCCAGACGGCCGGGCAGATCCTCAAATCAGGAGTCGCCGTCCTCGGCGGCTTCGGCCTGGTACCCGCAGCGCCCGCAGATGCAACCGCACGGCGGCACCTGGCAACCGCCGGAATCGCTGTCATCCGAACCGCTTCCGCAGGACCACATCCAGCAGCAGGACTTGCCCACCGGTTTGCCGCACCTTCTGCGCCTGATCCAGCAAATCAGCAGGATCACGAGAAGGAGTTGGGGCAGCCCGATCCTGATCGCTGTGCTCCAGAACTCGGCGAGTGAGGTCAAATACCAGTTCACGAACTCGATCATGATCTCTCCATCTCCCTTGCTAGATCAGTGAATCGGACCTGAGGCGGTAGAGGGCGAACCCGATCCACGCCCCGAGCAGGAACGCGCCGACGACGGCCCATACCGTCACCGGAAAAAGGACACCGGAATAGACAACGGCCGCAAGGACGATCCCGCCGATCAGGCAATAGATCGAAAGGATTCGAAATTGGCGGCGGTGGTCGGTCATCGGGTGCCCGCTTCGCGGCACGTGACGGTCATGTGGCGTTCCATTGGCGGCAGCGGCCCGTCAGGGCCTGGTCAATGTACGTTGGCGGTCCGTCATCGGTTTCTCACCACCGCAATGTGCGACCCGTCGGCGCTGACGGCGAGCCGCGAGATGTCGCCGGCCGCGTCACCGAGCTCCGCCACCTGACCCCACCCCGTCTCGGCGGTCCAGGCGAAGAGCGCCGCGCCGTCACCCATCAGGATCTCGCCCGCAGGCGTCCAGGCGTAATCCTCGCGGCCGGGCAGCGTCTGCGCGATGCGCTCGTTCGCTCCGGTCGCCGGGTCCAGGCGCTCGATCCACCACTCCTCGTCCGACACCTTGCGCACGAAGGAGATCGACGCCGTGCCGGGGATCCGGTGGATGGAGCGGCCGGGGTTCTCGGCCACGGTGCGCACCTCGCCCGAGAGTGCGTCGCCGACCTGCAGCGTGGGCGGGTCGCCGAGCACGAACATCGCGGTGGTGCGCTCGTCGGCCCAGGCGTGGTAGCCCACCGGCTCAACGGTCGCGAAGATGGCGCCCATCTCGGTGCCGTCGCTCCCGTAGCGCCACAGGTACTGCAGGCCGCGCGTCTCGTGGATCGCCGAGAAGGCGTCCTGCCCGGGGATGAAGGTGGGGGAGAACTCGCTGGCGCCGGGGGTGCGGGTGACCTGCTCGACCGCGCCGCTGGCGACGTCGTAGCGGAAGGTCTCGGTCTGGGTGGCGTCGACGGCCGCCGTGTAGTACAGGGCCGCTCCGGACGGGTCGAAGGAGGGCTGGTTGTCGTAGCCGTCTCGGTCGGTGGCGTTGACGAGGCCGGAGACCGAGAGCGAGCCGTCGGTGCCGCGCTCGAGGCGTCCGACCCAGATGTCGGTTGAAGGGGCGCCCGCGGCGGTGGGGACGTAGTCGTCGGGGACGGGGCGGATCCTGGGTGGCGGGCCGTCGGCGGGGGTGGCCGCGAAGGGGTCGGGGGTGGTAGCCGCGGCAGGGTCGGCCGTGTCGGCAGACGGGTCGCCGGACCCCGCGTCCGAGGTGCAGGACAGGGCGAGCGCGATGAGCAGAGCCGTGACGACGGCGGTGGTGGCCGATCCCGAGTCGTTTTCGTCGGAGGACTCGGCGGTTAGCGCAGCCGCAAGGGCGTCCTCCTCCATCCCCCACTCCTGAAGCACCGCGCGCGACTCGTCGTCGCCGGCCTTCGCGACGCCAAGCAGGAGGTGAGAGCTGCCGGTCGCGTCGGCGTCGGTGGCAGAGCTGGCCTCTATTGCCGCCGCCAGCACCTCGTGCCCGGCCAGGGTGAAGGGAAGGTGCCCCCCGTAGGTCTCAGGGGCGTCGCGCATCGACTCCGGGAGCGCCTCCAGGTCGAGGCCGAGTTCGGCGAGGGCGTCCAGGAGCGCGGGATCGCGCTGGGAGAGAGAGCCCGCCAGGATGTGCCGCGGTGCGATGGACTCGCCGCCCTCCCGCGCGGCCGCGGCAGCGGCGCGGTTGAGTGCGTGGACGGCGTCGTCAGCTAGGTTAATGGCCATGGAGGAATCTGTAAGGATGGCGGCGCGGCTTTCAAGGGCGGGTGCGCGGGTGTGGCTGACGCTCCCGATCGTCTGCCGCGGCTGGCCGGTTGTGCTGGTGCTGCTGGCCCTCGGCGGCTGCCAGGCGCCCACTCGGGAGCTCACCGAACTCATCGTCCAGGACAGCACCTACCTCGATCCCGAGACGATGCTTCCGTTCTCTGGACGGGTCTTCCGCGATTTCTCCGGCACCGGCGGCGGCCGGCAGCTCGACGCGACCATGCGCGACGGGACCTGGGAGGGCGAACTCACGGTCTTCCACGAGGGCGGCCGGATCCGCTACCAGGGGGAGATGTCCGGCGGCGCCCGCTGCGGCGCGTGGGTCGAGAACGAGAATCCGACTGAACCCGAGAGCGTCTACGAGGCGATCAAGGAGGATCTGGAATCGCTGGTGATGTATCCGGAGTGTCCGGACGGGTAATGCTGGCCAATTGAAAGTCAATTGCCGTCCAATTGAAACTGTGCAGCCAATCTTTTGACCCGGCCGCAGCCTATTCCAGAATCCAGTCGATGATCCGGCGCCCGATATCGTCGGGATTGAACGCGGGCACGTGGCCGCCCGCCTGCACGGTCCAGAGTTCGACCTTGATCCCGTCCGCGCAGCCGGCGCTGTAAAGCCGGCGCGTCGTTTCGGCGTCCGGCACCGTCAGGTCCAGGTCGATGCGCGACAGGGACTCCGAGGCATCGAGGTCGCAGCCGGCGCGCGCGGCCCAGCGCCTCACCGTCTCGCGGGCTCCGGGGTAGCGCGGGCCATCGGCCGGACCGCCGCCGCCGTAGCGGATGATGTTGTCGTTGGTGCCGTGAATGTGAAGGACGGAAATGGGCCTGGCCCCTTCGCAAACCTCGGGGTCGTCGAACGACGTGCCGGCGACGGGGACGATCGCCCGCAGGCCGGGCATCGACTCGCAGGCCATGCGGTAGGACATGAACGCGCCGTTGGAGAGGCCGACGAGGTAGACGCCGTCCGGGGTGACGTGCTCGGCCGCCTCGTCGACGAGGCTGTTGAGGTATCCCACGTCGTCGACTCCGGTGCGGTAGCCGTCGCAGCAGAAGTCGGTGGCGTTCCAGAAGCTGATTCCGTCGGGGTTCCGGGTGCCGTTGGGGAGGATGAGGGCGACCTGGTGGGTGTCGATCCGCCGGGAGAGGCCGAAGTAGCTGTTCGTGTCGCCGGCATTGCTCGTGAACCCGTGGAGGGCCATGACGATCGGGACGGGCGTGCCCTCGACATAGTCCTGCGGTCGGATGATGGTGGCGGGGCGTTCGCCGCCGATCGTGCGGATGGCGTCGTCGACCGGCGGCGGTGGCTCGGTCGGCGCCGGATCGCCCTGGCAGGCGGCCTGGACGGCGGCGGCCGCGAGGAGCGCCAGCGCAGCGGGCCGCGGAGTGCGGCTCACCGCGCCCCGCCTTCACCCACGTCGTCGTTCCCTGCTCCGTAGTCCCGCGCGGCGGCCTCCGGACTCACCAGCCCGTCGAGCACATCCTCGCGCACCTTCGCGCGGTCGCGGGTCGCCGGATCCCCGAGCCCCCCGCCCCCAGGCGTCTCCAGCACGATCCGGCGCGCCGGCGGCACCACTTCGCGCCCCTTCACGCGCAGCTCGCCCACGCCCGGCACCGTGACCCGGCCCGGCGCACCCGCCCCGCCCCCGTCCCGGCCCCGCGCGGCGTTGCGCACACGCTCGAACATCTTCGACACCGCGAAGGCGGCACCCTGCGCATGCGAGATCTCCATCACCTGGCCCAGCCCCCCGCGGTACTCGCCCGGGCCGCCCGAATCCGGGATGTACTCCTTCCGCCAGAAGATCAGCGGCGCGACGGTCTCGGTGATCTCGATCGGCGTGCTGCGGACGCCCGAGGGGAAGGCCGTCGCGGACAGCCCGTCCTTGCCCGGGCGCGCGCCGGTGCCGCCGGTGTGGAACGGGTTCACCACGAACGGCTCGGCATCGCCATAGCCGTAGGAAGCCGCCAGCCCCGGCCCGCCCATGATCACCGGGTTCCACAGGCAGGACGCGCCCTCGGCGGGCACCGACCCGGCCGGCATCGCCTGACCAAGCGCCCCGAGAACCACGTCGGGCAGCATCTGGCCGACCGAGTGGCGGGCGGAAACGGCGGCCGGAGGCGGCGCGTTCAGCAGACACCCCTCCGGCGCGCTCACCTCGATCGCGCTCAGCGACCCCGCGTTGTTCGGCACCTCGGACCCCACCACGCAGCGCACGCCGAACGACGCATACGCCCGCGTGTACGTGACCGGCACGTTGATCCCGTAGGGCGACTGCGGCGAGGTGCCGTCCCAGTCGATGCGGATGCCGTCCGCCGAGACCTCGAGGGTGCAGGCCAGCTCGAGATCCCGGTCGTAGCCGTCGATGGTCATGCGGTCGCTGTAGGTGCCGGGGCGGAGCGCGCGGATCCGCTCCAGCATGGCGCGTCGCGAGGCCGAAATGATCTTCTCCGCCAGATCGTCGAGGGAATCGAGGCCGAACTCGGTCATCATGGCCGCGAGGCGCTCACAGCCGGTCTCGTTGCAGGCGGCCAGCGAGTACAGGTCGCCCTGCGCCACATCGGGCTCGCGCACATTGGCCCGCACCATGCGCATCAGCGTCCCGTCCACCTCGCCGGCGCGCATGAGGTAGCCGATCGGGATGCGGATGCCCTCTTCGAAGACCTGGTTGGCGTCGGCGCCGAAGCCGAGTCCGCCCACGTCCGCGATGTGGCTGGTGGCCGCGAAGAGCGCGACGAGGCGGCCGTGCAGAAACGCCGGCGTGACGACCGTGAAGTCGTTGAGGTGGCCGGTGCCCTCCCAGGGGTCGTTGGTGACGAGCACGTCGCCCTCGCGCAGGGTCTCGGCCGGGTGGTCGCGCAGGAAGCAGCCTACCGAGGCGGCCATGGCGTTGACGTGCCCGGGTGTTCCGGTAACGGCCTGGGCCAGCATGCGCCCCTTGAGGTCGAAGACGCCGGCGGAAAGGTCGCCCGCCTCCCGCACCGGGGTGGAAAACGCCGTGCGAACGAGCGTGCGGGCCTGCTCCTCGACCACGGACAGCAGCCGGCTCCACATGATCTGGTCCTCCAAGGCGGAGAAGCCGGTGCGCGCGGTCTGGCGGGCGCGCCGCCGGACCAGGAGGTGTCCGCCCGGCAGCACCTGCGCCTCCCAGCCCGCCGGAACGACCGTGGTGGTCTGAGCCTCGGCGATCAGCGCGGGGCCCAAAACCGTCGCGCCTTCGCCCAGCTCGGGCCGCAAGTGGACGGCCGCCCTTACAACCCCCTCATCCGCGCTTGCGAAGAGTTCGGCCCACTTCGAGGCGTCGGGCCCGGGGCCGTTGGTGGAGGGGGAGAGAGCGACCGCCTCGCGCGGCTGCGGCAGCGGCGCCTGGCTTTCGTGCCCGTGCGCGGGGGCAGAGATGACCAGTGTCCAGCTCAGGACCTCGATATCGAGCCCGGGGATGGTGCGTCCGTACACGGCTTCGTAGCCACGGTCGAAGGCCTCGCGCAACTCGGCCACCGCGTTCTCGCCGCCGCGCACCACCGCAACGGGCAGCTCGACGCCGATCTCGTGGCCCTGCCCCACGTAGCGCATGTAGGCGTGCGCGCGCTCGGTCGTGGCGGCACCGGGGGCCCCGCTCGCGACGACGGCTTCCGCCTCCGCCCTCATCCCGGCGAGCACCTCGCGCACCAGATCGGGATCGAAGGCGGAGAGGCGCATGTAGCGGCTCTGCACGACCTCGTACGAGATCGGCGCCAGGAGGAACCCCACCGCCGAGCCCACCCCCGCGTCTCCCGGCACGACGAAGCGGTCCAGCTCGAGCTTGTCCGCGAGCCGGGCCGCGTGGATCGGCGCCGATCCCCCGAAGGCCACCACGGTGCGCCCACCCAGCCCCTTCCCCCACTCGATCGCATGGGTGCGTGCGGCGTTGGACATGTTCTCGTCGACCATCTCGCTGACACCCAGCGCGGCCACCGCCCCGTCGAGCCCCAGCCGCCCGCCCACCCGGGACCCGATGGCGGCCTCGGCGCGGCCCCGGTCGAGCCCGATCGCGCCCCCCGCAAAGAGGTCGGGATCGATGCGCCCGAGCACCACGTCCGCGTCGGTGACGGTCGGCTCTTCCCCGCCCCGCCCATACGCCGCCGGCCCCGGCTCCGACCCTGCGCTCTCGGGGCCCAC
The DNA here is from genome assembly GCA_965211905.1 of Longimicrobiales bacterium. Classification (GTDB taxonomy): domain Bacteria; phylum Gemmatimonadota; class Gemmatimonadetes; order Longimicrobiales; family Gaopeijiaceae; genus Bin94. The sequence continues at coordinate 989,196 of CBDBTX010000003.1, read as the reverse complement.
GTGAATGCGGTCGAGGTCGTCGACCCCCGCGATGGAGCCGCCCCCCGCCCCGATCTCCACCATCTCGATGACGGGGATGCGCACGGGCAGGCCGCTGCCCTGCTTGAACCGGTAGCTGCGGGCGACCTCGAAGGTGCGCGAGTGGAGCGGCTCGCCGCCGTCGATCACGCACAGCTTGGCGGTGGTGCCCCCCATGTCGAAGGAGAGGACATCGCCCAGGGCGAGTTCGCGGGCAAGGTAGCTCGCGAGTATGGCGCCTCCGGCCGGGCCGGACTCGACCAGGCGCACCGGGGCGGTGACGGCGGTCTCGAGGGTGGTGAGACCGCCGCCGCTTGTCATGAGGAGGAAGGGGCAGGCGAGGCCCGATTCGCGCAGCGAGGCCGCCAGACCGGTCAGGTAGCGTGCCATTCGGGGCTGGACGTAGGCGTTGGCGCACGCCGTGGAGCTGCGCTCGTACTCGCGGATCTCGGGGCAGACGTCCGATGCGAGGGTGACGGACAGGTGCGGGCGCTCGGCGGCCAGGATCGCGGCGATTCGCCGCTCGTGGGCCGGGTTGGCGTAGCCGTGGATGAGAGCGATGGCGACGGCTTCGACGCCGTGCTCGTCGAGAGCGGGAAGGGTTGCGCGGACGGTGTCTTCGTCGAGCGGGATGAGGACGCGGCCGTTGCGGTCCATCCGTTCCTTCACCGGGAGGCGGAGGTGGCGGGGGACGAGCGGCGGCGGGCGGTCGACGCCGATGTCGTACTGCTCGAAGCGGTTCTCCTGCGCCATTTCGAGGGCGTCCCGGTGCCCCTCGGTGACGATCAGCGCCGTGCGCGCCCCCTTGCGCTCGATGATGGCGTTGGTGGCCAGGGTGGTGCCGTGAATGACCAGGCGGACGGCCGAGGGCGGGACCGACGCCATCTCCAGCACCTTATGGACCGCGTCCAGGACCCCGTGCTCGGGAGCGGCGTGGGTGGTGAGGACCTTGGTGGTGACCAGGCGGCCGCCGGCCTCGAGGGCCACGTCGGTGAAGGTGCCGCCGATGTCGACGGCCAGGCGGGCACCTGCGGCCAGGGCCTGCTCCGAGGATGCGCCGTCAGTCATCTTCGCGCTCCGTGCAGCTGGCGTCAGCCATCTTTCGCGCCCCGTGGGGGCCGCCGTCAGTCATCTTCGCGCAGCGGTACGGTGTAGTTGAGGGACAATCTGCCTCCATCCGGGAAGATGGTGTCGCCGGTCAGATACGATGCGTAGTCCGAGGCCAGGAACACGGCCACGCTCGCCACTTCGGAGGGATCGCCGATCCGGCCCATCGGCGTGCGCGAGAGGATCGTGCGCCGGGCCTCGCCGTCCGCGATTACGACCTTCAGCATGTCGGTAAGGATGGTGCCCGGCCCGATCGCGTTGACGCGGATGTCATGGGGCGCCAGGGCCATCGCCATCGCCCGGGTCATCTGCGCCACTCCGCCCTTGGACGCCGCGTACGGCAACTGGTCGGGAATCGCCACGACCGCGTTGGTCGAGGACATGTTGATGATCGTGCCCTTCGTGCCGCGCTCGACCATGTGGCGCGCAACCAGCCGGCTGAGGAGGAAGGTGCCGCGCAGGTTGATCGCGAGCACCCGGTCGAAGTCCTCGATGGAGGCGTCGAGGATCGAGCCCGGCACGATGACGCCGGCGTTGTTGAGGAGGATGTCGCAGCCGCCGAAGCGGTCCGTGCAGGCGGCGAGCAGGGCCGCGCAGTCGTCCGGGTCGCTCACGTCGGCGCGCACCGACAGGGTGGCCGCACCGGTGTCGGCGGCAATGCTCCCGGCCGTTTCGGCGCACTCCTCCGCAAGGATATCGCCCAGGACCACGCTGGCCCCGTGCTCCGCGAAGGCCCGCGCGCAGGCGGCCCCGATCCCCCTGGCCGCGCCGGTCACGATGGCAGTCTTTCCCGCGAGAGAGATCACTCGATCGGGCTCCAATTTCAGCAACGTCGGTTCCCCTGATCCCGTCCACCCCCAGCCTGGAAAGCTCGCATGATTCGGGTGAACTGGCGAGTTGAGGGCGAGTCTATGAATGTCAACTACACTTGTCATTATGTAAATTATTATTTACATTTCGGCCACGGAATTAGCCCGCCTGACCAGCTTCCTCCCCCGAGGGTTGGTCCCTGGTGGCAAGTGTCGCCACCCTGGGCGACTTCACCCTGGCAGTCGAAAGCGCGCAGTGACTACCGAGTGTACCTCGGTTGTCGGGTCGACGACGACGCCGACGATGATGTCTTCGCCGAAGAATGGGGGTGGATCGTTCACCAGCGGGGCCGGCACGACAACGGTACCCGCGAAGCTTCCATCGTATTCCAGAACATCGTAGAACCGCGACGAGGCCATGCCTTCCGCAGGCCAGCGCTCGATCCAGATCCGGTCGGAGGCACCCACGTGCAGGGAGATATAGGCTGGTAGCGAGTCCGGGATTTCTCCCCGCAGGATCTCCGGCGCGACGTGCAGCACTTCGTTCAGCGGGACAGGCAGTGAATCGATGCGCACCTCGAGCGCTCGCAGGCTGTCGGCGCGTTCGGCCCGCGGCACTGCTCGACGCTCGACTGAAGGGCCGGCGATGGTCCTGAGGAGCTGGCCATCCTGGTCGAATTCCTGGACCTGGTAGGTCTCTCCGTCGCCCGCGATGATCGTCCCGCGCCCGGTCATGTCCCAGTCTGCGCGGGGAGCGAAGGGTGCGATGTTCAGTCCGTCGACCATTCGGCCACTGCCCCGGCTGATGTAAAACGCCGTAAACTGTCTCCCGAGGTTCCCAACAGCGGGCACTCGGGCGGTGTCGCCCGTGAGCCCCCCTGGGCCGTACTTCATGTAGAAGTAGTCGACAGGTTCACCGCGTCGGGAGGAATAGTGCGGGTAGTAGTAGACACCGTCGACCAGTCGTGCCCGCCAGGAACTGAAATTGGAGTACGGCGGAATGCTCCGGGTGTTCACGACCGAGTCCGGGTACTGCGAAGGAGCGCTGGTCGCAAAAGTGGTGATGCGCGCTGCTCGCACGATGAGCTCTCCGTCGGCCGCGGGCAGGAGGTCCACCGGATCCCACAAGAACTCTCCGGGCCCTTCGCCCTGCCGTCCGATCCACGCCATGAACTCGCCATCGGAGCTGAAGGCACGGACCGACGGCGGAAGGCCATCAGCGACATAAACCTGCCCCCGCCGATCGGCAGCCACTGAGGTCACGTTGCCGAAGATGTACTCCTCCGTCTCGTCTCCAAAACCTGAGCCACCGATCCGCGCCACGACCTCTGCGGTAACGGTGTCCGCCGAAAACACCTGCACCGGCTGGATGACGGTCGCCGAGACACCCGCGCCGCCGAGCGCCGTCGCCATCAGCACGGTTCCGATTGCGCTGCGACCCGGCCGGCGTGGCGAGAGGATCGCCATGATTCTCCCCTCCAGCTGTGAGCGTGATTGCTGGGCCATCGGTAGCGTCAAGGCAGATCGATGGGCGTTCATGCTCCCGGCGAGAGAAAGAAGATGGGTCGCATACTCCGATGGGCGGGTGCCGAGCGAGAGTACCTCTTCGTCGCAGGCTTCTTCGCTTGCGATCGCTGCGAGCCTCGCTGCCATCCAGCTCAGGGGATGGAACCAGTAGAGCGCCAGCACGGCCCGCGCCATGAGCTGCCTGAGCACATCGTTATGCCGCACGTGGATCATCTCATGCGTCAGCACGACCCGCCACCGTTCGGGCGACCAGGTTGTCGCCGAAACGGGGAACAGGACCACGCGGTTCAACAAACCACCGGTCATCGGTGTTGTGGCTACCGGGCTGAACAAGAGCCGAACGTCACCGCGAATCCCCAGCCTTTCGCGAATCGCCTCGGCCTGTCGAAGCCGGATAGGGTCGGCAAGCGGGGTTGCGGCGCGAACCAGTCTCGCGAGACGAACCGCGCCTATCGCGAGCGAGATCAGGGCGGCGGCGCAGCCAACTCCCCAGATCAGCAACGGAAGGGGAATCGAGCGCGGGGGTGGCGGAGGCACTCGAACGGGGATTCTCATTGACCCGGCCGCCGGCAGCGGTTGCTCGGGTGCGGGCAGGGTGACTAACCGGCTTGAAGCAGCAGGGACCGCAACGACAGCAGGGAATGGCGGCTCGGGCGCCCCAGTGACGGAGGGAAGGATCGGCACTTCCCAGGCAAGGTCGAGGAGGCTGAAGGGGGGCAGTGCGAGCAGAAGCGCGAACGTCATCGTCCACAGCAGATGGCGCACCCGCGCGCGCGCCGAGCGAGCAAGCCACGCCAGGGCCAGCGCCGCCGACAGCAGGATCGTGGCCCTGAGGACGAGGCCGAGCAGATTCTGGGTGTCCAGGGCCGTGAGCGAATCCATCATCGTCCCTCCTCGGATGCCCGGTCGATCAGCGTCCTGATGCGTGCCCGCTCTTCCGGGGTGAGCCTGCTGTCCTCCAACTGGAGCAGCGACGCGACTGCACCTTCCACCGAGCCGCCGAAAAACGTCTTGACCACGTGCCGCATTGCCGAGATGCGCGCGCGCCGGGCCGGGACCGTGGGCGAGTAGACGTAGCGAGGCCCGTCATACTCGCTTGCCAGATGTCCCTTGTCGACGAGGATCCTCAGCACCGAGCGGACGGCCGAGTCGGTGGGCGGCGCGGTCATTCGCTCCCGGATCTGGGCGGCGGTGGCACCGCCCAGCTCATGGACGATGTCCATCACTTCGCGCTCTCTTCTGCTGAGCCGTGGCAGCTCGGTCATTGGATCCCGCTCTTCTGGTTCGGAGGTAACGGTGCGAGGCGTCAATCGAGGCTTCCGCCCTTCACGACAACCGCATCATCATGGTAACACGGTTATGCTGAAAAATCAACATACTGTTGAAATATCAGCCTCTTGCGACCGTTGGCATCGTCGGATCCTCGCCCTACCTTGCACGCCCATGAAAACGCTCCGTTTCGCCCTTCCGTCGCTCGTGGGCATGGCGATGTTCCTCGCGCCCTACCCCACCGCCGACGGCTTCAACATCGGACTGGGCATCCTCACCGACTGGGCCCAGGGGCTCCTCGGCGGCTCCCTTCCCGCGATCACGGTGGTCATCGTGTGCCTCTCCGCGCTGCTGTCGCTGTACGCCGCGCTGGCCCGGCCCGCATGGTCGCGGGACGCGAAGGGAATCGCCGCGATCTTCGCCGTTTCGCGGACTTCGGTGGCCGTGCGCGCGGTCGGGGCTGTCGTGGCGTGCATGATCCTCCTCGGCACCGGCCCCGCGTGGATCACCTCCGGGGAGACCGGCGGGGTGATCCTGAACGATCTCATGACGGTCATCACGATCGTCTTCGTCTTCGCGTCGTTCATGCTGCCCTTCCTGACCGACTTCGGGCTGATGGAGTTCATCGGCACCATGGCGCGGCGCATCTTCCGCCCGCTCTTCCGTCTGCCGGGGAGGGCGGCGGTGGACGGTGCGGCCTCGTGGTTCGGCTCGTCGATCGTGGGACTCGTGATCACGACCGGGCAGTACGACCGCGGCCACTACACCGAGCGCGAGGCCCTGGTCATCGCGCTCAACTTCTCGGTCGTTTCGGTCGCGTTCGCCAAGGTCGTGACCGACTTCGCGGGCCTCGGCGAGCACTTCCTGCCGCTGTACGGCGCCGTGATCGTCAGTGGTATGGTGGCGGCCGTGATCATGCCTCGCATCCCGCCGCTGTCCCGAAAGCAGGACCGCTACTCGGCGGCTGGTCCGGCACCGGAGGCCGGCGACCCATCCGGGCGCGGCCTGCTCGCCCACAGCCTGACGCTGGCCGGCGAACGGGCCGCACGCGCCCCCGGCCCCGCCACCCTGGCGCGCCACGGCCTGCGCACGACCTTCGACGTCTGGTTCGGCCTCCTGCCGCTGGTCATGGTGATCGGCACCGCATCGCTGGCGGTCGCCAATCACACCCCCATCTTCGACTGGCTCTCCTATCCGCTCGTGCCGTTCGCCGAACTGCTGCGGCTTCCCGAAGCGGAGGCCGCGGCCCCCGCGCTGCTCGTCGGCTTTGCCGACCAGTTCCTGCCGGTCATCCTGGGCCAGTCGATCGAGAGCGACCTCACCAGGTTCGTGATCGCCTGCGCAGCCGTGACCCAGCTCGTCTACATGTCGGAGGTGGGCGCCTACCTGCTCAAGTCGAAGCTGCCCGTGAGCCTGCCGGAGCTGTTCCTCGTCTTCCTGCTGCGGACGCTCATCACGGTGCCGATCTGCGCGCTCTTCGCGCACATGATCTTCTGATTTAGCTAGATATCTAGCTAACTTTGCCGGTCAACCCTGGACGGGCTGTGCACCGCCGGCGCTACTCCCCCGAGGATCAGCTGTACGGCATCGGCGCCACCTTGCCCACGAGCCGCGCGTAGACCGTGAGCGCTCCCCGGTGGTGCGCGGTGTGATCCACGATGGGCCCGACAATGGCGGACCGGGGCGCGCCCTTCATTATGTTCTCGTCGGGAATCGTCCCGGCGAGATGTTCGTCGGAAGCCGACTCGAAGGTCGCGATCGCCTTCTCGAAGGCCCGGTCGAGCCACCCGTTCGCCTCTTCGAGCGTCTCGACCGCGCGGGCGGCGGCGATCAGCCCGTCGAAGTCCAGGTTCCAGCCGTCGCCGAAAGCGCCCTCGACGAACCACTCCACCGAATCGGCCGCGTGAGCGATGTGTCCGGCCACGGTGTAGAGTTCGGGCTGGGGCGCGAAACCCGCATCGTCTTCGTCGAAGATCGAGATCGTGCTCTTCATGTACTTGTGGGACGTCTTCAGCTGGATGACGAGTGCATCGGTCCGCGACATCGGCGGTCTCCCTGGTGGCGGCGGGTTCGTTGTGAATCGGGGGCCGCCAAGTCTAGCTTACGCCCTGAGTCTGCTCCAGCCCCGCGAGATCCATGACCCGAATCTTCGCCGCTCCGGCCCGTGCCCTGGCCGTCACCGCCTTCCGGTTTGCCGCCGCGATCCGCATGCCGATCGCGGTCCTGTCATCGATGGCAGTCCTGTCACCGGCCGCGCTCCTGTCACCGGCCGCAGTCCTGTCACCGGCCGCGCTCCTGGCCCCATCGACGGCCGCGGCGCAGGAACTTCCCCGCCTCGCCCCCGCCGAGGCCGGCTTCGTCCCCGGGAGGCTGGAGCGGATCGAGGCCGTGCTGGAAGACTACGTCGCCGGCGGCAGCCTACCCGGAGCGGTGGTGGCCGTCCTGCGCGACGGAGCGGTCGTCTATGAGGAGGCGGTCGGGTACAGCGATGTGGAAGGGGGGAAGAGGATCGGGACCGACGCGATCTTCCGCATCGCTTCGCAGACCAAGGCCATCGTGAGCGTGGCCGTGATGATGCTTCAGGAGGACGGCGCACTGCTGATCTCGGACCCCGTGGGCAGGCATCTCCCGGCCTTCTCCGAGACCACGGTGGCGGTTCCGGCAGATGACGGAGCCTACGAGGTCGTGCCCGCCGAGCGACCGATCACCATCCGCGACCTGCTCACTCACACGGCGGGCATCTCCTACGGCTACGGGCCCGGCGGCGACCGCTGGGCCGAGGCCGGAATCACCGGCTGGTATTTTGCCCACCGGGACGAACCCGTGCGCGCCACCGTGGACCGCATGGCCGCCCTGCCCTTCCAGGCCCAGCCCGGCGCGCGCTACGTGTACGGCTACGCCACCGATATCCTCGGCGCGCTGGTGGAGGAAGTCTCGGGCCTCACTCTGGACGAGTTCCTCTCCACGCGTCTCTTCGAACCCCTCGACATGCGCGACACCCATTTCTACCTGCCCGGCGACAAGACCGGCCGCCTGGCGGTCGTCTACGGCCACGACGGGCCTGGCAACCTGAGTCGCGCGCCCGAAGGCCCCGGAATGAACACGCAGGGGCAGTACGTCGACGGTCCCCGCGCGAGCTTCTCCGGCGGTGCCGGCCTCCTCTCCACCGCCCGCGACTACGCCCGCTTCCTCCAGATGATGCTGAACGGCGGCCACCTCGGCGAGGCCCGCATCCTGTCCCCCGCCAGCGTCGCGCTGATGACCGCCAATCACATCGGTGACATGATGGGCAACGGCGCCGGCTTCGGCCTCGGCTTCCAGGTCCGGCTCGACCTCGGCGCGGCGGGCCAGCCCGGCTCGGAGGGAGACTACGGCTGGGGAGGCGCCTATCACACCACCTTCTGGGTGGATCCAGCCGAGCGCCTGGTCGTCGTCTACTTCACGCAGCTGCGGGGCAACCGGCCGGTGGACGACCACGCGAAGCTCCGCGCACTGGTGTACGGCGCTCTGGCAAACTAACGTGGTCGTTCTCCGTAGTATGCCCGTTGGCCATATGTTTACCGCGCAAGCGGCACCAATGACTTCGCGTTTGAAGAGCAGGGCGGTATGATCCTCGTAGACCGGCACACGCGCTCCGGGCAGGGCCCGTTTCACGCGACCCTTCGAATCATGCCCGCGTCCCGCATCGAACTCATCAACGTGCGGGGCAAGCTGCTCGAGGAGTTCGGCGACGACTTCACCAGGTACACCCGCTCGTTCTACATCTCGAATCACACGACCGCGGGCTATCTCGACCAGCGCCTGGCGGAGCTGCTCGAACACGACGGCGGCGGGATCAAGGGCTACCTCCAGCTCTTCCAGGAACTCTTCCCGGCCGGCGCCGACTACACGCACGACGCCATGCACCTCCGCTCGGAACTCTCCGAGGAGCAGCGCGACAAGGAGCCGCTGAACGCCGACTCCCACCTGACCTTCATCGGGGCCGGGCTGCACAACTCGGCGTCGTACGAGCTGGGCGGCTCCGAGCCCGTCTGGTTCGTGGAGCTGGACGGCGTGCATGTCGGCGGCACCCGGCATCGGCGCACGACGGTGGTCGCCTATGACCACGAAGAGGAAGCGGCAAGCGCGCGTGTGTCGGTCAAGGCCTCTCCGCACCCGATCGACGCCCAGAACCTCCGCAACCCGGATCTGGGCTTCATCGGCACCCTTCAGACGATGGTCGAGGAGCACGGCGTGTCGTTCGGGCGCTTCGACGTGTCACTTCCGGAGGACGAGGAACACGCCGGCCTGACGGTGAACGAATACGAAGCGCTCCTCATGAACTACGACCTGCGCGAGGCGCTCAGAAATCCGTTCCGCTTTATGGCGCAGACGGGGAAGGACGTGACGGCGGTGCTGCGTGACCCCCGCACGATTCCAGCCAAGGCCATGAACTTCGCCCAGTACGACGCCTTCTACGTCCTCAACCAGGTGCTCGACCGAATCCGGCTGCGCGAGTCGCTGGTCGAGCGGGTGGTCAACAAGGCGGTCGCGCTCCCCGTGTCGCACTTCCTGCGCATGAAGCGCGGGTTCAGCCTGCCGGTGCTGGACCGGCGCGGCGACGGGACCGGCGAGATCGGCTGGGGCACCTACCAGAGCCCGATTCTGGTCCAGTGGAAGGGGGCGCCGCGGCGGACGCGCGCGTTGGACGTGAAGCTGGTGAGGTTCGTATAGCGTTGGTGACAACGAAGACATCGGGTGTGCCGGCGTTGTCCCGGATGCAGACACAAGCGAATCGCCGGCCCGCGCGCTCGCAGGCCCGCGCCCTGCCGCCGCTCCTGGTCGCAGCCGCCGTGTTCGTCGTGTGGTCCACCGCGGCGGCAACCACGCTGCACGCACAGCAGGGCGCGATCAGCGGCCGGGTCTGGTCCGAGGACGGCGTTCCGGTGGGCGGAGCGGTGGCCAGCCTCTTCCCGGCGGACGACTCCACCCGGGTCCGCTTCGCGCCGACCGACGATCTCGGCTTCTTCACCTTCGCCAACCTGCGGCCGGGGTCCTACGTGCTCGCGGTCGTCCGCATCGGCTTCGCCGACCACAGGCAGGAAGTGGAGGCCGGGGCGACGGACGCCGCGGAGATCGAGATCGTCATGCGCACCGCGGCGCTCCAGCTCGAAGGGGTGGTGGTCGAGGCCGAGCGCAGCCGCGCGCGCGCACGCTTCGAGGAGGCCGCCGGCATCACGGCCCAGGACATCGGACGCGCCGACCTCAAGGCGATTCCCGGGATCGCGGAGAGCGACCCGCTGCGGGCGATCGAGGTGCTCCCGGGCGTAACCACGGTGTCCGACTTCTCGGCCGCGTTCAACGTGCGCGGAGGGTCGGCGGACCAGAACCTGATCCTGCTGGACGACATTCCGATCTACAATCCCTTCCACCTGGGCAACCTGTTTTCGGTTTTCAATGCCGACATGGTCGCCCGGGCCGAGCTCCGTGCCGGCGGCTTCCCCGCGGAGTACGGCGGGCGGGTTTCGTCGGTGCTGACCGTGGAATCCGACGCAGGCGACGGGGTGACGAGCGTGGACGCGGGCGTGAGCGTACTGGCGTCGCGGGTTGCGGTCGACGGCGCGCTCCCCGGCGCCGCGGAGGAGATGCTGGGGTTCGCCAACACGCGGTGGCGAGTGGCGGGGCGCCGATCCTACTTCGACGTGCTGCTGAAGCCGTGGGCCGAATTCCCCTACCACCTGACCGACCTCCAGGGCGTCTTCGAGGGATGGACGAAGGGCGGCAACCGCTTCCGCGTCACCGGCTACAGCGGGCGGGACATCATCGACCTGTCGGGAATCGACGACTTCGCGCTTCCCGTCTCGTGGGCGTGGGGCAACGACGCGATCGGCGGGTCGTGGATCCACCCCATGCGGGGCGGCGGGTCGATGTCCGTGCGCGCGGCGTTCTCCCGCTTCGCCTCCGACTTCGCCTTCACCGATTTCGAGGCCGAGTTCGACACCCGGATCCAGCGCGCCACCCTTTCGGCCGATCTGGAGCGCCGCCCGGCGCCCGGTCTGCGTTGGAAGTCCGGCCTGGCCGCGAACGACCGGGAGCACGAGAACTCCGCCCGGGCCGGCGGCACCACCTTTTTCGGGAGCGCGGGCAGCGGAACCGAGCTGACCGCCTACAGCCAGATCCATTGGGAGCCCGGGCCGCGCTGGCTGGTCGAAGGGGGGCTGAGGGCGGACCACTGGCGTCCCTCCAGCGAAGGAGACGCGGACGCCGGCGGTGCGGCGCCCGTCACCACGACGCTCTCCCCCCGGTTGGCCGCCAAATGGTTCTTTCGCGACCGCAGCTCGGCCGTGCGCCTCTCGGCCGGGCGCTACACCCAGTTTCTGCACTCGCTTCGCGACGAGGAGTTTCCCTTCGGGCTCGATGTCTGGGTGCTGGCCGGGGCCGAGGCGCCGCAGGTGGTCTCCGATCAGGCGCAGCTCGGCGTGGAGAGCTTCTTCGGCCCCGACGACGCCTGGTTCGCTTCGCTGGAGGGCTACTATCGCACCTTTGACGGCGTGATCACACAGAACGCCGCCGAAGACCCCAACGACCCGTTCGACGACCTGGTCTCCGGCCGCGGCGGTGCCCACGGAATGGACCTGTTCGTCCGGCGCGACCTGGGCCGCACGACCGGCTGGATCTCGATCTCCTTCCTTCGCACCGACCGCACCTTCCCCGACACGCGGTACGGCACCGATCCCCCGCCCGACATCACCTATCCGCCCGTCTTCGACCGGCGCCTCGACGTCGATCTGGTGCTGCGCCGCAGTCTTGACTGGTGGGGACTGGAGGCCGGAGTGCGGGCCAACTTCGGCACCGGACTGCCGTACACCCGGCCGCTCGGCGCCTACGAGATCTACAACCCCCGCCCGCTCGACCGCGTGCTGGACCCGGAGAGGGAGCGCGCCGTCGTTCTCGGCCCACGCAACGGCGAGCGCTATCCGGCCCGGCATCGGCTGGACGCGTCGCTGCGGAAGACCATCGAGCGCGGCTGGGGCACGCTCACGCCCTACCTGAGCGTGGTCAACGTGTACAACCAGAAGAACGTCCTTTTCTACTTCTTCGAGTTCGACCGCAACGTGCCCCGGCGAAGCGGCATCTCGATGATCCCCATCCTGCCCACGATCGGGCTGGAGGCGTCGTTCTGATGGTTCGTCCGCCTTCCTCCCGGGTTGCAGCCCTGCTTGCCGCGGCGTCCGTGCTCGGGTGCGAGCTCACCGAAGTCGTGATCGCCGCGGCCGAAGACGTCATCGTCGCCGAGGCCTTCGTGGTACTCGATCTGCAGGAAGACGGCGAAGGCGCCACGCTCGACGCCTACGCCTACCTGCACCGCACCCTCGACTATTCCAGGGATCCCCGCGTGGGCGGTGCGTCGGTGCGCGTGACGGGCGCCTCGGGGGCGGAGTTGCTCCTCGCGGAACAGGACAGCGCGGCAAGGTGCATCGACTGGGGAAACCTGGTGGATGTGACGGCCGAAGGGGATACCGTCGTGGTCGAACCGATTCACGCCGGCACCTGCTACCGGGCCCAGGTCTCTCCCTCGCCCTTTGCGCCGGGCGAGCTGCTGGAGCTGGAAGTCGTGACGGCGGGCGGACGGGTTCTCACGTCGTCGAGTCGCGTGCCCGGCGCCTTCACACTCGAAGGCGTGACGGAGGAAGACGGGGTCTGCCGCCTGCAGCCGGACACGAACCTGGGCCTGAGGTGGACCCCGGTTGCGGATGCGTGGGCCTACGTGGCGAACGCCCGGATCGAGGGACTCGCCGACGCCCTCAGCGCGCGCGACATCGAGTCGCCCGACTCGCTCGACCTCCTGGGACTGGCGATCGGGCGGGAAGACACGGAGATCGTATTCCCAAGGCAGTTCGCGCTCTTCAGCATCTTCACCGATGACGACGCCGCCGACGCCATCCGCGAGCTGCAGGAAGGAATGCCCGAAGGGACGCGTGCCGCCGTCTCGATCGTGGCCACGGATCGGAACTGGACCAACTGGGTTCGCGGAGGAAACTTCAATCCTTCGGGCGAGATCCGCATTCCGTCCGTGTTCGGGGACGGCACCGGCGCTTTCGCCACGGCTACGCAACGGCGGCTGGAGGTCGTGGCCGAAGCGGCAGCGGACGGAGGTCCGCCACTTTGCGGTTCCGCCATAGCCGGCGACGGGTAGCTTGTAGGGTGCTGGTCACCGGCACTAACTTTGCCTGCATGTTGAGGACGCGCCACGCATTTTGGACCCGGAAGGCCGCCGCCTTTGCGCTTTCGCTGCAGTTTGCCGCAATCTCCGGGTTGGCCGTCGTAGAGGCGTCCCACAGCCACCTCGATCCGCACACCATCCAGTGGCACGGCCATACGGATGACCACCCGGGCGACGGCCAATCCGCCCATGCGCCGTGCATGCTGTGCGGCCATGGCGGCATGTGCATGTTGGCCGCGCAACGGGCCGGCGTCGTTCCTGGACCGGCGGTCTACGGTTTCCGCGCTCACCATCAGCCGAACTCTCGCCTCGCTGCGGTCGACGCCGGCTTTTCGACCCAGCCCCGGGCGCCTCCCGGTCACCTGATCTAGTCAGCGTCCCAGCCCGGGTCGGCGCATCTCCGGCCGCCCGGGCCATCCTCACCATGCGGTCGTCGTGACGGAGACCACACTCCGACCTGTGACGACTCGTTTGGCGCCTCGGGATCCAGCAGGGGTCTCGGGCGCAGGAGTCCGACACCATGAAAGTCTCTCTCGCAATCACCCCGTCGAGCGCGCATCTGGCTTCCGGATCGCGGCTGGCGGCGGGCGCCGCGGCCTGGTGCGGCCTGCACTGCGCGCTCACACCTTTCCTGGCCGCGGCAGCACCCGCGCTGGCGCTCTCCGAAGGCGTCGAGCGAGCCCTTTGGGTCGGAACCGTCCTTCTCGGCACCGCAATCCTCCTCATGGGCCCGGCCCGCAAGCACATGGCCCTGGTCTTCGCGTTTGCAGGGGGGGCTGCGCTCTGGGCGGCCTCACTCGCCGGCTGGCTCGATCCGCTGCCCGAGAACCTGTCGTCGGCCGCCGGCAGCCTCATCCTCGCAGGCGCTCTGGTACGGAGTGCCCGCGTCTGCCGAGCCGGCGAGTGCTCGGTGTGCGCCGACGAGTAGGATGCGGTCCGAGGCGTCGGCGGCTCGGACGGCACCGCGCACCTCTTGACGCCCGGACTCCGCATGGCCTTCAACCCCCGCCTTCTTGCCTGATCACCTTCGTGCTGTCCGCCGGCCTGGCCGCGTGCGGGTCCGGCGTGTCCGACGTTCCGGGGATGGTCGAGGGCGAGGTGGTTGAGACGCCTTACACGCAGACCTTCAGCGTCGTCGAACGGGAGGGCTATCGCATTGTTGACATCGAAGCCTCCGTCGTGAGTTGGGGCGGATCGGCGGGCGGACCGCCGCAACGCGCCCGCCTCGTACTGGTCCCCTGGGGTTTGGAGCCGCCGCCCCTGACCGGAGATCTGGCAGGCGCCTCGTTGATCCGCACGCCCGTCCGGCGGATCGCCGTCAACGATCACCCCCACGAGGCCATGTTGCGCGCAATCGGGGTCGAGGACCGTATCGTCGCCGTCGGCGGGCACAACAGCTACGACGATGACCTGCGCCGCATGGCCCGCGCGGGCGAGATCCAGCAGATCGGCTATGGCTGGCACATGCCGCCGACGCTCGATGCGCTGGTGGCGGCGCGCCCGGACGTGCTGATCGCCCGCATGGCCGACCTCACGCACACCCAGCACATGGAGCGCGTCGAGTCGCTGGGCATCCCGGTGGTGCCGACCTTCATCGATGCCGAGCCGCACTACATGGGCCGCGTGGCGTGGGTGCTGCTGATGGGCCTGCTGACCGGAAAGGAGGCCGAAGCGGATGCGTTCGTCGAGATGATCGCGCAGGAGGTCGACCGTCTGAAGTCCCTCGCCGGGACCCAGCCGCGACGGTCGCTTCTCTGGGCGTGGTTCAGAGGCGGAGGCAATCGCTGGGCCGTCACGCAGCGCAACGCCGATGCAGCCCTGATACGCGACGCCAACGCGGAACTCGTGCTCGGGGCCGAGGACGATCCCGAGCTCGACACCTTCTCCGACCTTTCGACGGAACGTCTCCTGCGCGACGCGACGGACGCCGATTGCTGGATGATCCGCGACCCGCTGTCCCCGAAGTTCGACGACCCGGACGTTCTTTCGCGCTTCAAGGCGTACCGGGAGGGCTGCGTGTTCTGGGAGCCGGGCAGGCGCCATCCCGCCGCCGATACGTGGGAGATATGGGAGATGGGTGAAATCCGGCCGGACTGGCGCCTGGGCGACATCGTGAAGATGCTGCATCCGGCACTGCGTGACGGCGAGTGGCATTACCTGACACCGGAAACATGGGAGGCAGGGCGTGTCGGCGCGGGTGTGCATTAGCGGCGGCGGCGTCATCGCCGCGCTCGCCGCGGTCTCCCTGCTGCCGCTGTCTGTCGGTCTGGCCGCGTGCGGATCCGGCGCAACCAACGATCCGGGGATGGTCGAGGGCGAGGTTGTTGAGACGCCGTTCGCGGAGACCTTCAGCGTCGTCGAACGGGACGGCTATCGCATTGTCGACATCGAGGCATCCGTCGTCACCTGGGGCGGCACGGCGGGCGGACCGCCGCAACGTGCCCGTCTCGTGCTGGTCCCGAGGGGTCAGGAGCCGCCGGCCCTGACGGGTGATCTGACGGGTGCCACGCTGATCCGAACGCCCGTCCAGCGCATCGCCGTCAATGATCACCCGCATGAGGGCATGCTGCGCGCACTCGGGATCGAGGACCTGATCGTCGCGGTCGGCGGGCACAACAGCTACGACGATGAGCTGCGCCGCAAAGCCCGGTCGGGCGAGATTCAGCAGATCGGCTACGGCTTCAACATGCCGCCGACACTCGATGCTCTGGTGGCGGTGCAGCCCGACGTGCTGATCGCGCGCATGGCCGACCTCACGCACACCCAGCATATGGAGCGCGTCGAGTCGCTGGGCATTCCGGTCGTCCCGACCTTCATCGATGCGGAGCCGCACTACATGGGCCCTGTCGAATGGGTCCGTCTGATGGGATTTCTGACCGGGAAAGAGGCGGAAGCCGACGCGTTCGTCGAGATGGTCTCACGAGAGGTCGACCGTCTGAAGTCCATCGCCGCGGGTCAGCCGCGCCGGTCGGTGCTCTGGGCCTGGTACAAAAGCGCGGGCAATCGCTGGGCCGTTACGCAGCGCAACGCCGATGGAGCTCTCATTCGCGACGCCAACGCGGAACTTGTGCTCGGTGCCGAGGACGATCCCCGGCTCGACAGCTTTTCCGACGTTTCAACGGAGCGCCTCCTGCGGGACGCAACGGGTGCCGATTGCTGGATGATCCGCGAGTCGCTGTCCGCAAGGTTCGATGACCGCGCCGTGCTTTCGCGCTTCAAGGCCTATCGGGACGGTTGCGTGTTCTGGGTGCCGGGCAAGCCCCATCCCACCGCCGATTCGTGGGAGGTGTACGAGATGGGGACCATCCGGCCGGACTGGCTGTTGGCCGACATCATGAAGATGCTGCATCCGGAACTGCGCGACGGCGCATGGCGTTACCTCGCACCGGAAACGTGGGAGTAGGGCCATGTCCGCACGGGTCAGCACCAGCAGCGCCATCCTCATCGCCGCGCTCGCCGCGCTCGCCCTGCTGACGCTGACCTACGGACAGATCGCACTGCCGCTGGCCGACACGCTCGGCGCGCTGACGGGGAGGCAGTCGACCGACCTCGCCCGGCAGATCGTCCTCGACATTCGCCTCCCGCGGGTCGCGGCCGCGATCATCGCCGGCGGTGCGCTCGGCATGGCAGGGGTGCTGATGCAGGCCCTCTTCCGGAACCCGGTCGCCGACTCGTGGTCCCTCGGCCTGCTCGCAGGCGGCCAGCTCGGGGTCGCGCTCACCGTGACCGCGGCGGCCTTTGCGGGTCCTGCGGCCGTGTCTTTCCTCACCGTCTTCGAAGGCCCGAGCATCACGCTCGCGGCCGCTGCGGGGGTCGCAGTTGCGGCCCTGGCCATGCTTGCGCTCGGCCGCCGCGTCGGAGCCATTACGCTGCTCGTGATCGGCCTCATGCTCGGGTTCACCTCCCAGGGCCTGACGAGCGTCCTTCTTCACTTCGCCGCCCGCGCCGGTGGCCGGGTCTACGGCGGATGGCAGGACGCGAGCTTCGCCGCCGTCGCCCCCGAGGCCCTGCCGTGGCTCGCGCTGCCGATCCTCGTCGGGACCTGCGTCGCGGTCGCGACGGCCAAGCCCCTCAGTTCGCTGCTTCTCGGCGAGACCTACGCCCGCAGCCTCGGCGTCAGGGTGACGGCGCTGAGACACGCCGTGCTCGCGGCAACCGTTCTTCTGGTGGCGCCCGTCGTGGCCTTCTGCGGCCCCGTGAGCTTCGTCGGCCTCATCGCACCGCATTTCGCCCGGGCGCTGGCGGGGACGGCGCGGATCCTCCCGCTCCTGCCGCTCGCCGCACTTGGCGGCGCGCTTCTTGCCCTTTCCGGAGACGCCATCATTCACGCGCCGTGGGAACAGCACTTTCTGCATCTGAACGCGATCCTCGCAATCGTCGGCGCTCCGGTCGTCATCCTCATTCTGATCTTCTCACCGGCCGTGAGGCAGTGGCGCTGATGCTGGAGCTGCATTCCCTCGCCGTGGGCTATCGCAACACGCGGGGAGTGGTCCTGTCCGGAATCGACCTGTCGGCCGCTCCCGGCGACTTCATCTGCATCCTCGGCCGCAACGGCTCCGGCAAGTCGACCCTCATGCGCACGATCGCAGGGTTGCAACCGTCGCTCGGAGGTGTGGCAATGCTCGACAGCGAAGACATCGCGTCCATGCGTCCGGCCACGCGCGCACGCCGGATCGCCGTGGTGCTGACGGAACGGCAGTTTAATCCGGGACTGCGCGTAGACGACGTCATCGCCCTCGCCCGGCAACCCTTCACAGGCTGGAAGGGTGGACTGGCGGACGACGACAGAGCCGCAATTGCCGACGCGGTCGCGATCACCGGTGTCGAGCCGTTCCTGCGCCGCTTCTTCAGCGATCTCAGCGACGGCGAACGACAGCGCGTGATGATCGCGCGCGCACTCGCACAGACCCCGCACCTCATGATCCTCGACGAGATCACGGCCTTCCTCGATCTTCCGAGCCGCGTCGAGATCATGGCCCTGCTGCGGGACCAGGCCAGGGAGAAGGAGCAGATCGTTCTGCTATCGAGCCACGACCTCGACCTGTCGCTTCAGCTTGCGGACAGCGTCTGGCTGCTCGACGACGCGGGCGGCTTCTCGGTCGGCACGCCGGATGAACTGAGCCGGAGCGGCGCGCTCGGCGGCGCCTTCGATACCGACGCGATCCGGTTCTCGCCCGAGCATGGGCGGTTCGAGATCGGAGCGGCCGGATCCGCACAGCTGGTGCATGAACGTGGTTGAGGATGTAACGTTAAGTTGTCAATATGTAATGTTGTGTTTACGCTGATCCACCGCCGCTACTCGAGTTCTTCGACCGAGAGATGAGGTTTGCGAGACCTGGCCGAGCGAGTGCGTGCTTCCCTTGAGCACTGGCAGACGATCGCTCAGCGATTCGTGCTGCGTTCGCGCGCCCACAACGCCGTGCGCCGTTGCCGGCTTTCCACTGCGGGAACCCTTCTCCTATTGCTCTCAACCGGGTGCGGAGACCTGTTCACTGGCCCCGGCGTTGACGAAATCACCGAGCTTCCGCGCGCCTTGAGCGTGGCGGAGATCGAGGTGATCGGGGCAGGCAACCGATTCGCTCTCGACCTCCTCGCGCAGGCGAACCGGCCCGACGACAATCTCTTCGTGTCGCCGCTCTCGGCGTCGATGGCGCTCGGCATGAGCATGAACGGGGCGGCGGGAGAGACCTGGAGCCAGATGCGCGGCGGTGGCGGACTCGATTTCGCGAGCCCGTCGGCGTCCGTGCGGATCAACGAGTGGGTCAAGGCCGCGACACAAGGTCGCATCGAGGACATCGTTCCCGCGGCGATTCCCGCCAATGTCCTCATGTACCTGATCAACGCGATCTACTTCAAGGGTTCGTGGACCTTCCGGTTCGATCCTTCCGACACCCGGGACGAGCCCTTCCACCTGGACGACGGCTCCACTCGGACCGTGCCGCTCATGACCCTCCGGGAAACGCTCCCGTAGCAGGAGAACAACGACTTCCAGGCCGTGGAACTGCCGTACGGGGGCCGTGCCTTTGCGATGACCGTGCTCCTGCCGCAGCAAGGCGTCAGCGTGGACAGCCTCGCGGCAACCCTCGACGCAGCCGAATGGGAGGATGTCGCCGGCGGCTTCCATGATACCGATGTGGAGATCTACCTGCCGCGCTTTCGGATGGGCTACGAACGCAGGCTGAACGACGACCTCGCCGCCGTGGGCATGGTCGATGCGTTCGACGGGCGGGCGGATTTCACAAGACTCTCGCCGGTCGGCGGCCTGTTCATCTCCGAGGTCAAGCAGAAGTCCTGGGTGTAGGTCAACGAGGACGGGATTGGTGAGTGGGACTGGGGACAGACGCTCAACTCTCGCCGGGAAGCCGCAACTCGTGCACGACGACCGTCTCGATCCCGAGATCGCTGGCCGACACCCCGAGCGCGTAGTCGGCCCCGAACTCCCAGACCGAGAAGCCTGCCGCCTCGCTGGGGCGTTCGAGGTGGCAGAGGAACTCGCCATCGGGGGAGAAGGCCATGGCGCGTGTCGGGCCGGCGCCCGGCCGCCGGTACGGCCAGACCCAGAGACGCCCGTCGCGGCCGACCAGCAGGTTCGAGATCGCCGGCATCACGTCCGCCACCGGCCGCCCGGAGCTGATCATCGGACCGTCGTAGTCGTCGCTCCAGATGCTGCCGCCCGTCGTGCGCCGCCTGATGTACTCCTCGCGCCAGATGCTCACGTCTGCGGAGGTCACCTCCTGGTCGGGGACGCGCCAGCGGACGATGGAGCGGAGGTTGAACGCCTCGTCCAGCAGCCGCACCTCGGGGGTCGCGGTGTGCGCGAGCGCGATGGTCCGCTCCCTCGCGTCCACACGGGCAACGGGATCGAACAGGACGCCGATGTAGTAGTTGTACGCCTCGGTGTCCTGGGCCCGTCCGAGCCTCCGCGTCGGCAGCCGTGAGAGCACTCCGACCCGGCTGCCGTTCCGGTCGTGAACCTCAACGACCGTGGTGTCGGGTTTCGTGAAATCCCGGCCGCGCGGCCGCCGCTCGATCGAGTTCACGGACGCGCCGTTGTCGAGCACTCCGCCGCCGCGTGACGGGTTCGGGTAGATCGGGTCGAGCGTCACGTTGCGGACCCACTCGCCCTCGGCGGTGAAGACGACGAAGCGGTAGGGCCGATAGTCTCCGACCCAGATCGTGTCTCCCGGCAGCACCCAGAGCACGAACGGATCCTGGAATTCGCCGGGCCCCTCGCCGTGGCGGCCCATCGAACGCAGGTGCCGCCCGTCCGGCGCGAAGATCCGCACCTCGGCGCTCGTCCGGTCGGCAACCGCCACCGAGCCGTCCGAAAGCCGGCCCACGCCCCGAACGCTCGAAAACCACTGTTTATCGTCGCTCTCGTCGTCCCCGACCCGGAAGATCGGCACCTCGCTCAGCGTGCACGCCGCGGTAGACGTAGCCGGGTCGCTCGTCACGATCCGCACCCCCGCGCTGTCGATCGCGATCGTGGGAACCGGCGGGTCGCTCCCGTCGCACGCAACGGCGGTCAGGGTGGCGAGGAGGAGGATCGGTGCGCGGCGCTCAAGGGACGGGTCTCGGGTAACACACGTCTTCCGCTTCTCCCTTGTCGTCCTACCGGTGGTCCGTCTCATTCGATGTCCGAACTCCGTTCCACTCCGGGCAGCCACTCTGCTCTTCTCATGCAATTCTATTGCCAGAGCAACATCGTTGCCACCGCAGGTTCGGCTCGATCGCTCCGCAGTCGGTTGCGGACGAGACGCCTGATTGCCTAGCGTAGTATGCAAGGCTCTCGATCTTGCTCGTGCATCGCAGGAGAATCCATGTCTACGTTCGTGTTGGTTCGTCGTGTCCAGGTATCGGACACCCAGGCGTACGGACCTGTCACAGCACTTTCTGCGGAGCAGGTCGCTTGCGGTTAGCCTGATCGCTCAGGCTCCAGTCGAACGAAACGATCTGGTCGTGGAGATCGGGCCGGGCAGGGGTATTCTCACTCGAGAACTGGCATGTCGATGCCGTGAGGTCGTCGCGATAGAGGTTGACGAGGCGCTGTCGGCGGCGCTTCGTGCGCGGTTCCTGGGCAACAGCCGCATCACAATCATCAGGTCCGACTTCCTGCGTTTTCGGCTGCCCGATGCCCCCTACAAGGTCCTGGGGAACATTCCGTTCAATCGGACTGCCGCGATCGTCCGGCGGCTTGTCCAGGCCGATCGTCCACCGCAGGACGCCTATCTCGTGATTCAGCTTGAAGCGGCCGAACGATTTGCCGGCTGCCCCTGGTCCCGGGAGACCATGTCCTCGTTGCTGCTCAAGCCGTGGTGGCAGATCGAGATCGCGCGGCGATTTCGCCGTACCGACTTCGATCCCCCTCCCGGTGTCGACGCCGTAGCGCTCTGGCTCGCCCGCCGGACAAGACCGCTTGTGGACGGATTCGAGGCCGGGGACTACCGGCGCTTCATCCGGAGTTGCT
This sequence comes from Longimicrobiales bacterium, assembly GCA_965211905.1. Taxonomy (GTDB): domain Bacteria; phylum Gemmatimonadota; class Gemmatimonadetes; order Longimicrobiales; family Gaopeijiaceae; genus Bin94. The sequence goes on along the minus strand of CBDBTX010000003.1, from coordinate 967,796 downwards.
TCGGTCGTGACGGCCGCTCAATACGGCGGTGTCTACGGTCCGAATTCACGCGAACGCAAATCCAGCGGCTTAGTCGAGATGTCAGGTTCGATCCTGCCGGGCCACCGCGTGGCCTCACCTTCGACCATTGGCTCGCATTGTTCAGGTTCTGGAGGCTGGCGCGCTCGCAAGGGGCGATGGCGCATCGGCGCGCTAGCCACTCAAGTTCCACGAGGTGAAGCGCCCCGCGACCTGAGCGAAAGAGGCTATGTACCGGACCTGCATGTTCTGCAAGAAACCCCTCGGCTCCAACGAGGTCGTGGAGACCTTTCCGGTCGGCCGCCGCCTTGCCTTCGATCCGGCGAAGGGCCGCCTCTGGGTGGTGTGCCGCAACTGCGAGCGCTGGAACCTCACGCCCCTCGAAGAGCGCTGGGAGGCGGTCGAGACCTGCGAGGGGCTCTTCCGCGCGACGCGGATCCGCACTTCCACCGAGAATATCGGCCTGGCCCGGCACGCCGAAGGCCTCGAACTGGTCCGCATCGGCGAGCCGCTGCGTCCCGAGTTCGCCGCCTGGCGCTATGGCGACCAGTTCCGCCGACGGCGTACGCGCTGGATCGCGGCCGGATCGGCGGGCGTCGTGGCGAATATCGCTACATCGACGACCATCCAGTTGGCGACGGGCGGACTGATCGGGGGAGCTGCAGCAGCTGGACTGGGCGGCGGTGTCGCCGGGCTGGCCTTGTTTACGGTGCAGAGATTGCTGACCAGGCAGGCCAATTCAGCCCAGTTCCGGCGCTCCGACGGCACGCCCTGTACGCTCACACGGGACCAGGTCACGCAATTCGCTCGCATACTGGCCGACGACGCCGAACCCGGCTTTCGCATCGAGATCCACAAGGGACCGCTCTCGCGGAAAGGCCCGGACTCGTTCGAGGGCGACGACGCTGGGCGAGCCATCAACGCTGTCCTTCCCCTGGCCAATGGCGCAGGCGCTACGGCTCATCACATTCGGGATGCGGTGTCCCAGATCGAATCGCACGGCGACCCGCATCGGTTCATCGTCGATTCCACCGCACGAGGGTCCGCTACCACTACGCGTGAACTCCCCACGCCTAGGCGCGGGAGGAAGGTCCGGTTGTCCGGGCCCGGATGGGTCCGCAAGATGCCCAAGCCCACGCGCCTCGCGCTGGAGATGGCGCTGAACGAAGAGCAGGAACGGCGCGCGCTTGAAGGCGAACTGGCTCAGTTGGAGGCGGCGTGGCGCGAAGCCGAGGAGATCGCGGCGATCGCCGACAATCTGCTCCTTCCCGAGCGTACCGACGAGTTTCTGGACCGCCACAAACGTGGGGGAGAGTCTGAGGAGCTTCGATGACGAGTTGCGCTGCCTATCTTGAATGTAAGGTCAAGTTGTCAACATGTAGTGTTCTGTTTACGGTGGAGTTGCGCCCAGGCCATTTTCAGTCGCGCGACGCCAGCCTGTAGCGGAGCACTCTCTCCACACCCAGATCGTCGCGCTCGACCGCCCAGACAAGGGAGCGGCCGAACACGGGAGGAGGAGAAGGGCTGAATCCTTCTGGCGGTACTACTGCCCCGAGGTAGGTTCCGTCGGCTTCGAACACATCATACCGGACCGGTTCGACCCAGGTGAATGGGGCGGACTCGGGATCGGCCGGGTCGTGTTCGTCGTTCGGCACCTGTCGCCCCCCGGTCCAGAGCCTCACCCAGATCCGACCGTCGTCTGCAGCGCTCAGGCCCCTGAATGGCGGCTTGCGATCGGGAATGCCGGGACCGTTCCAACTCCAGCCTGCATCGAACCGCCGCATCCCGGCCACGATGCTCCGGCGATGGTGGTCGCGTTCCTCGTCGGACACCACCACCGGCCTGTGAACCCTTTCGATGCGAAGCACTCCACTGTCCTGCTCAAGGTCGATTCGGTACGCCGTTGACAGAGCCGACAGGAAGTGGCCGGTAGAGTGGACTGTCCAGTACCAAGCCGGGCTGAACGGAATGTTCTCGCCGACGGAGATCCGCTCGTCCTCGTAGGTGACGACGTACTCGCCCTCGTCGAAGTCGGCCGGGGCGTCGGGGGCCGAGATCGTATCGACTTGTGTGCCGTCGGAGTCCATGACGATGAAGCGTTGCTCTTCCTCGGTGATGTCTACGTAGATGCGGCCCCGGTCATCCTGGTAGAGCGGGGTATTCGCGAATACTCCACTCGGCAGGTATCGCCACTCCTCGGTCTCTCCTGTCCCCGGTTCGAACAGCTGCACACGCCCGTTCGCCGGATCCCGCACCAGCACGCGACCGTTGGAAATGGCAATCCCTATCGGCACCTGGAACTCACCGGGGCCCTCGCCCCTCCTCCCCAGCGTCTCGACGTAGGTGCCGGCTGAATCGAAGACGCGAACGTGCCGGGCTTGCCCATCCAGGACGTAGACGTTGTGGTCCACGTCGACGGCGATCGCGCGCACGGAACCAAACAGGTACTCCTCGGGCCCTTCCATCTCGCCGATCGAGGTTTCCGGCACTAGCGCGACTTCTTCTCCCCAGACGCTTCCGCTCACGGTTCTGATCACGGTCGTGTCGCCGATGGTTTCGGTCTCGACGACGGTGCCGGCCTGGTTCCCGGAGTCCGAGACCGGACCGCAGGCGAGGGGCAGTGACGCCACTGCAAGAGCAGCGGTGACACGCGGCATCCTTCCGATCGGGCTAGTTGGCATCGCCTGCCTCCTCTGACTCGTACACGTTCATGGTTCAGACCGAGGGTCCGCCCCGAAGTAGTATCTGCTTCGCATTTGCCTTAGGGCGAAAGAGAGGTCGACAGCGTTGCCAAGTGCCTGGCGGAACTTTGTCGGACAACCTGACAGGTGACGTGGGCGTTCATGACCAGTGATCCAGTCCGCGGATCGCTGAACCCCTCCGGCCGTCGTCGACGCACGGCACGACGACTAGAGGTCGGCGCGCCACCCGGCATTGACCGCCCACCTGTCGCGGGCGTCTACGTACCCCTGGTAGTCCGCCGGAGGCAAGTCTCCCTCGGCGGTCGCCCGGGTCCGGGCGTTCTCGATCTGTTCTTCCAGCGGCGGGAGCCCGGCGGCGGCTCGGCGTTCGGCAAGGAGCTGCGGATCTTCCACCTCGCCCGGCGAGAGGCTCCCGTCGGCGTCCCAGTCGAGCTGCGTACCGTACCGTTGCGGGCGCCCCTCGAAGAATCGGATCCGGTCCTCCAGCATGGCGGCGTGCGCAGGATCCGCCTTCCCTTCCCGGGCCGCCGTCTTGAGGAGCGGCAGTGCTCGACGGAGCAGAGCGGGCTCCGAGATCGCGTGTTGCAGGATCAACCAGGACGCCTCCGCGCCGTCAGGGCCGACAAGGTCCGCTCCCGGCCATCCGATCGCCTCGATGATTCGCCGGAGACGCCGGGCATTGCGCCGGTGCACCCGAGCCATCCTAGGTTCATAGCCGGCGTTGAAGAGCGTGCCGGAGGCTGCGAGTTCGGCCCGTACAGAGCGGTCCAGCCGGGCCATGTCCAGGAGGTGGCGCCGCAGGTCCTGGGAATCCTTGGAGACTCTGGTCATCGTTCCTCACGAGCTGATGTGCTGCCCTGGCCACGCCCTGCGCGACTGGATCAGGCAGCACGACGTTGCGTGAGAATGTAATGTTTGGTTGTCAAGATGTACTCTCTTGTTTACGCTAGCCACCGCCCAGATCGCTGTAACGTGAATTGAATCCGGAATCGCAATGGCCCAGCCCCAGAACTACGCGAACCACTCGAAGCGCCCTCCCCTGCTGTTCCTCGCGGGGTGCTATCTCTCAACGGCCGCTACCGCAGGCATCGGATACCTGCTCGTCGTGGATTTCAGCGCAGGGACCCTGGCCCTGTTCGTGGTCGCCGCCTGCACGGCGATAGGCCTTCTGTATGCGCGACGCTTCTCAACGGGCGTTCAGGACCGGGTGATCCGCCTGGAGGAGCGCCTCCGCCTGGAGAGGATTCTGCCGGACGAGCTCGAGGGCGAAATCGGGCAGCTGACGACGGACCAGCTTATCGCTTTGCGCTTCGCTTCCGACGCGGAACTGGCCGGATTGGTCCGCCGGGTCCTCGCGGGCGAACTGACGGACCGGAAGTCCATAAAGCAGGCCGTCGAAGACTGGCGCGCCGACCACGAGCGCGTCTGAACAGGGGACTCACGTCGTCATCGGGTCGAGGCTCGTCCTGTAACTACCAGTCCTCTTCAGGTTCGTCCCAGGTTTGGGCCCAGAACTCGTCCTCCTCGGCCCGCACCCGCTCCAGGTCAACCGGTTCGACATCTTCCGCGTCTACGCGGCCGACCGTCTCGATTTGATGGACGATCTCGTCCGTCACCCTGCTCCCGGTCTGGTGACGCAGCCGGTGACGGATCCGCCAACCGGCTACGCCCACGAGCACCGCGAACGCCATGAACAGATATCCGGTCACCTCTCCTCCAGGCTCCTGAATAAGGCAAGCTGCCGGTGGCCCGTCGGCCCTGCATACAACATGTCGCGCTCGACGCCGAAGGGCATCCTTCGAATGTAATGTTCAGTTGTCAATATGTAGTGTTTTGCTTACTATCTTTCATCAATCGGTGGCCGCCGTTCTCCGTTCACCTGCCACGATCCCCGGTACAATTGATCCGCGTACCTATGGCCCAAAGGCTGATCACGGTGTGTCTCTTGGCCGTGTCGGGAGTCGGTTGCGGCGCCGACACAGGCTCTCCTGCCACCGGACCCGAGGTCGTGACCCAGGTCCTCGGCGACACCACCGTCGTCCGCACCCTGTCGGGCAGCGTGTGGGGCGCCGAAGCCACCCTGGTCCCCGAGATGTCGATCGGGGAGTTGGACGGCCCGGAGGAATACCTCTTCGGCAGCATCTACTCGATCACGGTGGACGACGACGGACGGGTGTTCGTCCTGGACGGGCAAGCCAGAGACATCCGTGTCTTCGACGCGGAGGGAACCTACGTCGCTACGGTGGCAAGGCGAGGCGAAGGGCCGGGGGAGTTGAGCAATGCCTCGTCGGTTGCGGTCCTGCCCAATGGCCGTGTCATCGCACATGAAGCGGGCGACATGCTGGTCAAGGTGGTGGGACCCGCTCCCTTGGATCGCGAGCAATGGGCATACCCTCCGGGCGCCATCGTACTGCCCGTGAAGCCGCTTCGAATCGACCGGCTTGGCCGTGTCCTGGTGCCCGCGGCTGGCACGACCCCGAACGGCGACTTCGTCCAGTACCTGTACGCAATGGGCTCGGACGGCGAAATCCTGGACTCTCTCACCCCTCCCGCCGGCGGCTTCAAGCCCCCTTCCGTGGAGGTTCGCCTGCGAATGCAAGTGGCGGGCCGGTCCACGGCACAGGTGGCCGTTCCCCTCACCGCCCGTCACTACTGGACGACAAGTCCCACCGGCCAGTTCCTGTCCGGCACTTCCGCGGATTACCGGATCGATGTGGTACGCAACGACGGGGTGTTGAGGATCGAAAGAGCATACGAGCCGGTTCCCACTTCAGAGGACGAACGAGACTACCATCGTGAGCGCATCACGCAGAGCCTGCGCCGCACACAACCCGACTGGAGCTGGAACGGACCCCCGATCCCCGACGCCAAACCTCCTTTCAAGGGACTGGTTGCCGGGCGGGATGGGCGGATCTGGGTGCAACTCTGGACCGAAGCGCACCCGGTCGCCAATGAGGACCACAACCCGGAGAACCCGCTTTCGGCTCCGGTGATCTGGGAGTCGCCGGTGCGCTACGACGCATTCGAGCCCGATGGCACGTATCTCGGGAGACTCGCGGCCCCGGACGGTTTCGGCGTTCTGGCCGAGCCCATCTTCGACGGTGACCATGTCTGGGCGGTAACCCGGGATGAACTGGGCGTCGAGCGCGTGGCGCGATACCGGATCCTGGTGGGCGGGGACGAAGGCGCTGGACTGCCCTCGTTTCCGTAGCGCTGACCGGACCCGAGCCCAGTCGAATGGGCTCGCGCCGCCTTGACCCGTTTGCAGGATTTAGAAAGAGAGAGGTGTTGATCTAAATTTAGTATTGATACTAACTTTATATCATCTCCTAACAACATCTAACGATCAGGCGGACCCTTTGGAAGATGCAATTGAGTTTCGGAACCCGTTCCGTCCCGGGGCTGGCCACACGCCCCCGTATCTCGCCGGAAGGAAGGAGGAGCGAAGCGAGTTTCTCAAGCTCCTGAACCAGGACATCGTCCTTTCCAACCTCGTCCTCACCGGGCTCCGCGGTGTCGGCAAGACGGTTCTTCTCGACACCTTCAAGCCATTGGCAGTGCGGAAGGGCTGGCTCTGGGTGGGCGCGGACCTTTCCGAGAGTACAACGGTCGACGAGAAGCGCCTGGCTACAAGGATCCTCACGGACGTGGCCGTGGCAACGTCGAACTTCGTCTACGACATGAAAGAGGTTCGTCGTCCCGGTTTCGGCCGCCGGGCGGATCTGTTCGAGGCCACGCTCAACTATCCAACGCTTCGCGCGGTGTACGAACAGGCGGGCGGCCTGGTCGCTGATCGATTGAAGGCCACGCTGATGTTCGTTTGGCGGGCTCTACGGGCATCGCCGCACCCGCCCCAAGGAATCGTTTTCGCCTACGACGAAGCCCAGAACATGGCGGACCACGCCAGAAAAGAGGAATACCCGCTCTCGGTGATGCTTGACGTGTTCCAATCCATCCAGCGGCAGGGGGCTCCATTCCTCCTGGCGCTGACCGGTCTGCCCACGCTCTTCCCGAAGCTGGTCGACGCCAGAACCTACTCGGAACGAATGTTCCGCGTGCTTTTCCTCAATCGCCTGGATCCGCCGGACGTGCGAGAGGCGATCGTCAAACCGATTCAGGAAGACGGCTGCCCGATCAGGTTCACCGAAGAGTCCATCCGCCAGATCGAGAAGCACTCGGGCGGATACCCGTATTTCATCCAGTTCATCTGCCACGAGGCGTTCGACGTCTTCGTGTCGCAGATCAACACCGGATCGAACGCCCCGAGCGTCCCGATCGAGGAGATCACGGCCAAGCTGGACAGCGACTTCTTTGCTGGCCGGTGGTCGAGGGTGACCGATCGGCAGCGCGACCTCCTGTATGTCGTGTCGAGGCTGGACGACCCTGAATCCGAGTTCAGCGTTCAGGAGATCGTGGAGCTTGCCAGGGCATTGCCTGTAAAGGGCTTCAGCTCCAGTCACGCGAGCCAGATCCTCTCGGCGCTCATCAACTCAGGTATCGTCTTCAAGAACCGGCACGGGAAGTACTCCTTCGCGGTTCCTCTTCTTGGGGATTTCATTCGGCGGCAGTATCCGGCCGAAGAGCCTGAACTCTTCGACCAGGCAAGTCGGTGAGGGCTTGAGGAAGGCCCGCCCCGGTGCAATGCCCTCGCGAAACAGGTCGACCAGGGCTCGGGCGCGTGAACGCGGGTCAGACGGAAGGTCCGCCGACCACCTCATACACCACCACATTCTCCACATCCATCTCATCCCTGAGCACCCCCAGCACCAGCCCTCCGGTCACATCGAGGATTCGGAACCTGGGCGGCGTCTCCACCTGTCCCAGCCACTCCCCGTCCGGGGAAATGACGGTGTACGGCGACCCCTCTTCCGGGTAGGCCGGCTGGTAGGAGGGCAGCCACACGTTTCCGTCTGCGTCGGCGAAGGGGGTTCCGAAATGCGGGATCGGCTGGCCGATCATGGCGCGATACCGGGACATGTCTCTCTGGATTATCTCCTCGAGCCGGGCTTCGGACACTCCGTAGTTCATCCGGCCGATCATCCGGTTGTAGCCCTCGCCGTGCTCCAGGAGTTCCTCGGTCAGCAGGTTGGGCCCGGGCCGCCAGCGCACGATCCGGGTTACCGTGCCGTCCGGCCGACGCCAGGTGATCTCGGGCCTGTCGGACCTCGTGTACACGAATCGGCCCGCAGCGGCCGTGACCTCGCCGATGGACCGGATGATCGGGCGCTCCTGCCCCGACCGCTGCCGCGGCCAGTGGTCGTACGAAGCGACCGTGTCGAGGGCGCCGGTTTCAGGATCGAACAGGGTCATGTGCCCGGCGAGCCACTCCTCCTCTATGTCGACCCAGGATCGGTAGGGGGGGTTCGGTCCCAGAGCAGCAGCTCACCGGATGAACCGATCGCCGCCACACCGAAGTGCTGTGCCCGAGGGAGGCTCACGATGCGCGCGACCGAATCGCCGACGAAAAGCGTGAGGCAGGACTGACGACTGTCGGGCACGAGGACGCTGTCCTGGCCCAGGACGAACACCGCGTAGGGGGCGATGACTTCGCCCGGTCCCTCTCCAACCCTGGCGAGCACCTGGTGCGTCGTGCCGTCCGGACCCAGGACGACCACTTCGCCGTACCAGTCGGCAATGACCGCGCTGCCATCCGGGAAGAGCCGGCCGGCCTCGGCGAACTGGAAGATGTAGTCGCCCGGGTTGGCGCCGTGGCGGTAGATCGGGGCTTCCGCGAGGGCGAAGGGAGGATCGACGTCGGGGACACCCGCGTACTCGACGATCCGCACGCCGGCGCTGTCCGTGATCTGGACTGGGACGTCGCGTGTGGGTCCGGTGTCGCCACCGCAGGCGAGGAGGGCTGCCGAGAGGATCAGGGGGGAGTGGTGTCTGGTTGGCATGTGCCTGTTGGACACCGATGAGATCGACAGCGTTTACGGGTGTCCGAGCGCGAGAGCCGAACCGAGTCCGCCTTCCGTCCTCACCCCCCCGGCACCAGCGGCCACACCAGCGGAAGCACCGTCAGGACCACCGCCATTACCAGGAGAAACAGCGGGAATCCCGCCTTCACGAAATCGACGAACCGGTATCCTCCGAAACCCATCACCAGCAGATTGACCGGATGGCCCACCGGACTCATGAAGGCGCAGGAACTTCCTATCGCTACCGTCATCATCAGGGCCTGGGGCGAGAGCCCCTCAGCGGCGGCCGTGCTGAGTGCAATGGGCGACATGAGCACCGCCACTGCCGCCGTCGGCATTACCTGAGCCGAAAGAGCGGTGATCAGGAAGAGTCCCGCGACCACTGCCAGAGGACCGAAGTCCGCAATGGATCCCAACACCGCTTCGGCCACGAGCGCGGCGGTTCCGGATTCCTGCATCGCCAGTCCCAGGCTGAGCATCCCCGCGATCAGGACCACCGCCTTCAACTCTATGCAGCGATAGGCCTCTTCCATGTTGAGGCAGCCCGTCAGCACCATCAAAACCGCTCCAATCGGCGCCGCGATGAAGATGGGCAGAAGGCCCGAGACGACCGTAGTCAGCACCCCTGCCATGATGACGGCGCTGACTGGAGCTTTCCGGCTTCGCACTTCCTCTACCGCTTCTTCGGTCACGACGAGGAAGTCCGGGTGTTCCACAAGGAGCGCGAGCTTGTTTCTGTCGCCATAAAGCAGAAACGCATCGCCCGGGAGCAGTTCCATGTGCCGGAGCCCGCTCCGGTAAACCTCTCCATTCCGCCATATCGCAAGGATGGAAACACCGAAGTTTTCACGGAAATCGAGTTCCTCGATCGTCTTGCCCGCGAATGTCGTGCGTGGGGACAGCGAAGCCTCCGCCAGGCCGACCGTGTCGGACTCCAGTCGGCTCAGGTCCAGGGGACGATTGTCGCCCACCGTCAGTCTCTGGAGGCCCTCCAGGATCTTGAGATCCTCGAATCGTCCCCGGAGCAGGAGAACGTCCCCTCCCTCGAGTTTTGTATCCGGATCCGGCATGAGAAGCTCTTCATCGGCCCGCAGGATGCCCGCAACCGTCAGGCCGAATGCATCGGCCAAACGGGTTTCCGCGAGTAGCCGACCGGCGAGCAGCGATTCTTCCGAGATTCTGACGCTTTGAATCCTGCGTGCCATCTGGTATTGGGGAATCAGGTCTTTTGCCAGCACTGAGTGGATCGCTCCAAAGGTTTTGTCCCCCTCCAGTGCGGCAAGTCGCCCGCTCTTCGTCGCAACCAGCAGTCGATCCCCCGGAGCAAGAGTCATTGACCGCAATCCTGTGCGATGTACGCGATCACCCCGCAGAATCGCGAGTACGTGCAGGCGACGAGTCCGGCGGAGATTCGCCTTTCGAACCGTCTGCCCGATCAGCGGTGAATCTTCTGCCAACTCCAGCTCCGCCAACTCGACGGAGGCATTTGCAATCCGCTCAAGAGTCCGACGTCTCGACTCAAGCTCCAGATGCTTCCATGCGCGCAGGCTTTCAAACCTCTCCAGGGTTCCTTCGACAACCATCTCGTCCCCGCCCCTCAGAACGAAGTCCGTCCCGGGAGCGAGGATCATCTGCCCGCTTCGCTGCACGGCGACCACGTTCAGGCCCAGCGCCTGGCCCAAACGGCTTTGCTGCAGTGTTCGACCTGCCAGAGTTGAATCGTCGGGGGTCTTCAGCGTACCGATCAGGCCGCCCAGGTCGTAGAGTCCGCCCAAATCCGCGGGGGCCGACTCCTTTTTCGGATCCCGGTCCGGAAGCAGTCGCCGCCCCAGGAAAGTCATGTAGGCGAGTCCTGCGGCAAGCGCCGTCAACCCGACCGGTGTAAACGAGAACATCCCGAACGGCTCGAACCCCGCATCCCGCAAGGCCCCGTTCACCAGGATGTTCGGCGCCGTTCCGATCAGGGTCGTCATCCCGCCGAGCAGGGATCCGAAGGCGAGGGGCATGAGCAGCTTGGATGGCGGCGTCCCGATGCGGCGGGCCATATCGAGCACCACCGGCAGCATGAGGGCGGTGATCCCGATGTCGTTCATGATTCCCGACAACAGGCCCACCGTGGCCATCATCACCGCGGTGAGGCGGCCGACTCCAGCGCCCGATGCCGCCAGAACCCGTTGGCCGATGAAACGAGCGACCCCGGTCCGCGCCAGCGCTCCGCTCAAAATCAGGACCGAGGCGATTGTGATGACCGCTTCGTTGGCGAAGCCCATGATCGCCTGCTCGCCCTCGAGGATGCCTGCCACCACGAGGCCCAGCATCACCATCAACGCCACAAGATCGACCCGGATCCGCTCGGTGACGAACAGGACGACGGCTGCTGCGAGGATTCCGCCGACCAGGAAGACCTGGAGGTTCATTCAGCAGCCGGGAGTGGAGGACCGCCCAGACGAACTGGACTACGCATGGACCGCGAGTCCAAGGAAGTCTGTGGGCGTTACGATTCTGATGCCACGGAAGGGGTCCAGCACGAGAAGGTCGGCATCGCCTGTGATTATCCAATCGGCACGACCGCAGACCGCCAGCTCAAGTACCTGGTCATCTTTGGGATCGCGACAGACCCGAATCGACTCGGTGATTTCTACCAGTTGAGCGTCTCGGAGCAGCAGTCCAAGAAACCGTTCTCGCTCGCTCGGCGTAACATATCGATCGAATTTCCGGCGAGACACCACGTCATGCAGCTCTCTCATCAAGGGGACTGATATGAGAATCTCACCGGTGTCGTAGGCGCGCGCGAGGGCAACCCCAGGCGCCGAAGTATTGGAGAGCATGGCACTGATGATGACGTTTGTGTCAAAGACGCATCGCATCACCTAGTCGCTCAGGAGCTCCTCCAGAACATCGGGAGTCAAGCCACGCGCCTGCGCGTTTTCCGTGATCTCGGCCATGACGTCGTGGAGGGACTCGCCGGTCCGCGTGACATCACGCAGACGAAGATTGAGGAGGAGATCGAGCTTGCGACGATCCTGGTTCGACGCAGCTCGATACGCCTCAGCCAGATCGGGATCCACGGCGATCGTGATTGTGTCAGTCACTTGAGTCTTCCCTCCCGAGGTGAAGTCTTGGCCGGTTGCCTCCTCAACCACGCGTGGAATATAGCTCGGGACGACCTCGTAAGGCGATCTTCTTCCGGGTCCGTTAGCAGGGTGATATAATCACCCTTGCCGTGTCGGTGAATGCCCGGTGCGCAGGGAAGTAGATGTCGGTGCTGCCGTGGTATCGGGTCAGCGAGTACGACACCCAAGACCTCCCCACGCAACCGGTTACGCGCCAGTTGAAGGCGCCTTCGTTCGTGATACCTGGTCCGGTTCCGCGTGTGTACACCGTCAGCCCAAAACAGCTCTTCAGGCTGACAGTTCCCTTAGTGCCCGTGGGGGTGCCGCAGTCGGGCGCCATGCCCGCCAGAATCTTCACGACGGTGTCTGTTGTCTCGTAAATGAGCCAGCCAGCGGAATCGGGGAACTCGTCGCAGTCCGTGACCGGCCATTCGTCCGGGACGTATTCGCCATCAACACAGTCCGCCATCACCGGGTGCGCTGGATCGAACGTCACCCCGACATGGTTGCCCAAGGATACGGTAACGCTCTCGGGCGCCGCCGTGATGGGAAGAATGGCCTGCATCGTGTCGAGTACGACCACTCGCTCCACCTCGCTGGGCATGGGGATCTCGGGCTCGCAGGAAACCAATAGAAGCAGGGCAGAGAGGGCAGGCTTCCCCGGCTTGCGACTCATGAGCTGCCATATTGGCCTATGGGGGCCAGTTCTTCGACGACGGCGTCAAGCAACACTTTCATCGCCCACCAGTGCCGTCTTGGCGCGCTCAAGCAGTGCTACGGCCTGTTCTCTCGTTACCGTCGGGTAGTCATCGAGGAAATCGTCAAGCCAGTCACCCGCTTCGAGATGCTCCATCAGTATCCGCACCGGGACCCGTGTGCCGTTGAACACGGGAGTTCCGCCCAGGATGTCCGGGTTTCTGTCGATCAGCTTGTCGGTCATGACTGCCTCCGTCCGTGGCCGGGTGCCCAGTCCAACGATAGCCCAATCCCGCGGGTCCCCGCATCTTCAACTGCTCATCAAGCGCGACGCCTGGGGTCCGCGCCATGGAAAGGAGGCCAGGAATGTCCGACGAAGTACGGTATCTGCGCCGCGAAGTGGAACGGCTTCAGGCGCGGTTGGCATCGGTACAGGGAACGCAGGACGGCTACTACGAGTCGCCGCTGGTCAAGACGGACTGGTTCAAGCTGCGCCGCATGCCCGAACAGGGCCTGGATCGGAGGGCGGTGAGGCAAGTCGTGGAAGACGCCCACGCGCTAGACTTCGACCACCGGCTGAATACCTCTTCCTATGTGAACGTGACCCTCGACCCCGAGGAAGAGGCGATCGCACTCCTGGGGCTACGGGTCAACCTGGCCGACCAGACGGTCTACCCGCAGTCCTACCGGCTCCACGACACGACCGTCAACATGATCGGCGGCCTGTGGAACTGCCCCGAGGGTCCCGACTTCGGGGACTTCGGCGTGTTCCCGGGTGCGGGCACGGCAGGTTCCACCGAAGCCTGCCTGCTTGCCGGACTGGCGCTGAAGTTCCGTTGGCGCGCCTGGTACGCCCAAAGGTGCGGCATGACCGTGGAGCAAACGGCGAAGGTGCGCCCGAATCTGGTCATATCCACCTGCTACCAGGCGGCATGGGAGAAGCTGTTCAGGTACATGGACGTCGAGCCGAGACTCGTCCCGCCTTCGGTCGAAACCTTCACCCTGGATGCCGCGAAGCTCCCGGACGTGATCGACGAACGCACGATGGGGGTCGTCTGCATCATGGGCAATCACTACGGCGGCCACTACGACCCTGTTCAGGAGATAGGCGACGTCATCGACGAAATCAACGCCGAACACGGCTACCAGGTCGGCATCCACGTCGATGCCGCGTCCGGAGGATTCATCGCGCCATTCCAGGATGGCCTGCCGCCATGGGATTTCCGGGTCGGAAACGTCCTGTCGATCTCCGCAAGCGGACACAAATACGGCGAGTCGATCTGCGGAACCGGCTGGATCGTCTGGCGACACCGCCAGCACCTGAGCGAGCGGATCGCCATTGCCGTGACGTATCTCGGGGGCAGGGCGGAGTCGTACACGCTCAACTTCTCCAGACCGGCGGCGGGCGTCTACGTCCAGTACTACAAATTGCTTCACTACGGAATGTCCGGCTACCGCCAGTGCTGCGAGAACATGATGGCCAACGCCGCCTATCTGCGCGCCGGATTGCAGTCGATGCGCCACGGCGGCAAGCCGCGGTTCGTCCTGCTCGACAACGGCGACGACGACTGCCTACCGGTGGTCACGGCCAGGCTCAACCCCGAGTGCCGACTCGGGTATGACGATTTCGACCTTCAGAACGCCCTGGCTCAGCATCATTGGTACGTAGGAAGCTATCGCATGCAGTTCGATCATCCCCTGACGCAGGAGAAGCTGCCCTTGTTCCACGATGCCGATTCCGGTACGTCCATGTTCCGGATCGTCGTGAAGAGCAACCTCACCCGGGGCATGGCGGAGCACCTGCTGGAGTCCATCCGGGCGGGTCTCGCATTCCTGGATTCGATTTCGGCAGATGGCTCGCTGGCGTTCGACACGCACGGCCTTCGGCATAAGGACCAGCGGCGGCTCAGCAACCACTGCTGAGCGCCCGGGAGGGGCGTAAGCGCGGCCCAGCCCGAAGGTCCGCCCACCAACTCGTAAATCACGACATGCTCCACGTCCTTGGCGTCTACTGAAACGCAACCGGCTGGCCGTCCCCCTCAAGGGCATCCTATACTCACCGCTTCACGACGGTCAACGAAAACGGAACTTCGCGTCCCTTTCGAATCCATGAATCGTTACCCAACTCTCGTCCCGTTGTCCGTGGTGCTGGCGGCTGTAGCCCTGGCGAATGGGTGTGGCGACGGCGGCGACCCTGTGGAGCCGGAGCCCGCGCGTCCAACAACGATCACGGTAACCCCGGCCACCGCGGAGTTGACCGCGCTGGGCGCGAGCGTCCAGCTGTCGGCGCGGGTGCTCGATCAGAACGGTCAAGCGATGGCGGGCGCCAACGTGACCTGGGCGAGCAACGACGCCGCCGTGGCAACGGTGAATCCCAACGGACTCGTGACGGCGGTGGGAATTGGCGGGGCGACGATCACCGCGACGGCGGGCGCCGCATCGGCGGAAGCAGTGGTAACGGTGATGCAGTCGGCCAGTTCGGTCGTCGTGTCGCCATCCGCAGATACGGTCGTGTCGGGTGACACGCTTCGGCTTGTCGCGGAGGCTTTCGACCAGAACGAGCACCGGGTGGAAAGCGCGGCGTTTACCTGGTCGTCGAGCGACTCGTCGGTTGCCACGGTGGACGGATCGGGACTGGTGCGGGGCGTGACCGAAGGCGTGGCGTCGGTCACCGCCACTGCGGCGAGCGCGCAGGGAACCGCAAGGATCACGGTGACGAGACGCCCTCCCAAACCGGGCCCGGGGGTAGACATCTTCGATTTCCCGATGCGCGCCATCGCCATTTCGGGCTATTGGGGAACCAACCGGAGAGTGGCGCAACCGTGGGAAGACGGGGGCCGCCAAGGGCGTCTTATTCCCCTGGAGTTCATCGACTGGCTGCACGGCATGCACGCCAACTGGATCCTGATCTCGGTCGGGCTTCACTACGATGACAGCATGGACAGCTCGGTCTCCCGGGAGACCGACCGCGGCCGCAATGTCCCGACCTGGCGAGACGGAACGCTCCGGCAGGTCATCCGCGAGTTCCGGGAGCACGAGTTCAACCTCTACATGACCTTGGCGTTCGAGGCTCACGAGGCCGAAACCTCGGCCCGGCCTCTCCACCGCGGGCAGCTTGGAGACCCGGCACCTCCGCACACGGGCGGCGTGCCGCCGGGCGATTGGGGAGTGCTGATCAAACCGGAGAATTGGCCGTGGCGGACCGACCACCCGGATCACCAGCGCTTTACCGCCGAATTCTGGGAGACGTATACGCAGCAGGCCGAGCACTTCGCCTCCATAGCGGAGGATGCGGGAGTTGCCCTCCTCTCTCTCGGGACCGAAACGGATGCGCTGTTCCGCACACGGCCCGATCCCGGCTACATGATCAACGACTTCGGGGACGAGCTGCGGTCGATGGTGGACCGCGTGCGCGCGGTGTACTCCGGTCGTCTGACCTACAACATGCACTACAGCACCGTCATGTATGCTGACCACTACGGCCGGGGATCAGGCGCCGGCCATCTCTGGGAGGACCTCGACCTCGACATCGTGGGCATCAGCGGATGGTTTCCGCTCACGTCGAGCGCCCCGACGATCGTTTCAGGCGTGTCCGAACTGCAGACGAGCTACGAGTCCGTGTTCAGTGACCTGCTGATTCCGCTTGCCGCCCGGAATCCCGGACGGGCGATCGTATTCACCGAATACGGGTCGATGGATGTGGTCGAAGCTCCGGCTGACCCGAGTTCGGGCGCGCGCCACGCGGAGCTGAAGACTCCAGTCGACCGGAACCGAAACGGGCTGGATGACGGAGAGGAAACCCAGGCCAACATCTTCCAGGCGTTTTTCAATGCCAGCGCAAGCTATCCGGGCCTCGTCAATGGCGCTTTCTTCTGGGACAACTGGATTGCGACGGACGCCATGTGGGCCGAGTTCTGGCTCGAGAGGCGGAGCTTTGCCGTGCGCGGCAAGCTGGCGGAGGCGGTGGTGAGGGACGCCTACGCCCGTCTGGCGGGAGGGCGGAGGTAGGGCTTCAGGGGCACGCAAAGGCGATGCTTGGCCGGTGCCCCAGTGTTAGTCCGTCCAGCAACTTAGCGGAAGCGTTAGGGCGTCCAAGCACAGGATACTCGGCAAAGCGTCACCGAACGGGTCACGCCCGCCGACGCCTACGCGCCTCTTGCCCCAGCCTCCTGAGGAGGAATCAGTGAGAATGAAGGCCGAAGCGAAACGGCGAAATCGTGTACGAGACCAACGATTCCCGTGGGCCGCCGCTACGTTTGGCTGATCATGTGGACACGTGTTGCCATCTTCGCTCGGACAGTGACAGGAAGCCCCATGAACGGCTACCGACTCCCCACGCACCTTCCTGGGTTGATCTTCCTCATCGCTGCGATAGCAGGTTGTTCGCAGGGGAGGCAGCAGGACGCAGCCGCGAGTTCCCTCAGTTTCGGGCGCTCGGTCCTGGGCGTATTTCAGAACTGGGAGGCTGAAGTTCTCCAGGTGGATGGAGTCTCGGTGTGCCATGCGCGCACGACGAGCACCTCGCATCTTGTCGCCGGACAGCCGTGGTCTACTCCCGCCGTGCTGCGTGTTACCGAAGACCGCTTCGATCTGAAAGTCGTCGACGTGGGTCGTGAGGACGGCTGGTGGGTCGTCGGAGCGGATGACCTCAGTGGGTCCGAACTGGCCCGCTACCTCGAAACACTCGAAGCCGACCAGAACGCCGCCGCGGTTGAGGTATCGTTTCGCCTGGATCCCGAAAGCGATGACAGCGATGTCGGTACAGCGCGTTTCTTGCTGCGCGGGTTTTCCGAAGCCAGCGCAGCCAGCAGGACACACTGTGCAGAAGCGCGCGCATCCAGACCCCCACTGGCATCACCCGCGCCCATCCGGAGCCTGGCCGAGAGCAGGATAACGCCAACGTACAGATGGGGTAGCCTGGGTCCGGACCCGCACGTGGAACTCGAGCTGGCCAGCCCTCTTTTCGGTACGCGAGATGGGGAAGGTGCGGTGGTGATCAAGGCACGGACACACCGGTGGTGGACGGACGACGAGTTGTGGATCAGTCAGGCGGAGCTGGAGGCATGGCAGGCGGAGTCGGAGGCATGGTTCGGGGAATTCAACGAGGACGCCGAACTCGCGAACCTCTTTTCGAGGGGCGAGGCCCCCGCCGACGGACTCCCCGATTGGGGGCACAGTGACCACTGGGAGATCTATCACAACGGTGAATGGATGGGTGAACTGTCTCACCCGGGCACGACCAGCGATCTAGCGGGCGTGTGCATTGATCCCTCCTCGGACGACCTCCGCTTCTTGCGCCTCGGCTGGAGCGGATCCGCCTACTATCCTGAAGAACTGAGCATGTTCTATTTCACCGAAGATGATGGAGTCCGAGAAGAGAGACTCTTTGATTTCGAAGGTGCGCGTGTATCGGACTTCGTTGATTGCAGTACGGCAGGGGCATCTCCCGGGCCATGCCTTTGCAAGGGAGCGGCAGCCGGGCAGAGCAGTGAACATGAAGCAATAGTGAATGAGATTTGGAAGCCGATCCGCAGTGGGATTCCAGCATACCCCGACAGTTGGGCACATCGGTTGTATGACGACCTTCCGCCCGTGAGCCTCGAGTGGACGGCAATCAGCGAGGAAGTGATGCGCCATCAGGTGCTCGAACCCATTTACAACTATTCGGGATTGCGGAACGCGATCACGCCTTACGCCGATGTGGCGATGAACTCGGAGATCGCCGTGTTGTTCCTGAGCTACGGTTCCGACCGATTGATATTCGGGGGAGCGAATGCGGTCTTCGCTCGCCGGCTGTCCGACACCACCTGGACATTGCTATACCGCGATCCAGGCGGCGGCAACCATGCTACCAAGTCCGGTGGTTTTGTGGACTCGGATCGGATAGCGATTGGCAAGCCCAGGGCGCGCCTCGGCATCGATTGGGACACCATCAACGTACGAGAGGTGCTGGAGTGGGGGCGATCGTTCGTCGCTTTCGAGAGTGCCGTCGCAGTGGACGGCGCTCCTCACACAAGAGCAGACAGCAGTCCGATAGGCCCCGGGGACATGGAGTTCGTGTGGGTAGGGCCTGGGGAGTTCCTGAAGGACGCGGATGGATCGGACAGTCGGGACGACGAGGGATCGGGTACGCAGGTCGAGATCAGCCGAGGGTTCTGGCTGGGAAAGTACGAAGTGACGCAGTCGGAATGGCAGTCGGTGATGGGTACCAATCCCTCGTTTCATGCCGATTGCGGGCGGTGTCCGGTGGAGCGCGTGTCCTGGGATGAGGTGCAGGAGTTCATCCGTCGCGTCAATTCCCGCGAAGACGGAGTTCCCTATCGCTTGCCGACGAGAGCCGAGTGGGAGTACGCGGCGCGGGCGGGAAAGACATGGGACCATTACGCGTCCAGCCTGGACACGATCGCATGGCACCGATGGAACACCGAGCGAACCCATCCAGTGGGCGAGAAGGCGCCGAACGGATGGGGGCTCTACGACATGGTTGGCAACGTGGCGGAGTGGATGGCGGATGAGAACGGTATCCAGCACACCGGCGAACTGATCGATCCCATGGGACTCCGGACGGATCCAGAGAGAATGTTTGTCGGTTGCGAATGGTCATCGCGGTGTGATATGCGCGAGTTTGGGACCCGTCTATCGTATCGGCGCTTCTCCGATACTGGCTTCCGTCTCCTAAGGATGCCCTGACTCCCATGCAGGCAAACAATGCCGCAGGCCAACTGGCTCTTCGCGATGTAAGGTCGACATGACATGATGTACGGTACACTTGACATCAGTTGTGTGGAACCGTGCGGTGCTGTCACTTGTGAAGGGGCCCGGGCCGCTCATCGAACCACCTCGTACACCACCACATTCTCCACATCCATCTCGTCCCTGAGCACCCCCAGCACCAGCCCTCGTGTCACATCGAGGATTCGGAACCCGGGCGGCGTCTCGACCTGGCCCAGCCACTCCCCGTCCGGGGAAATGACGGTGTACGGCGACCCCTCTTCCGGGTAGGCCGGCCGGTAGGAGGGCAGCCACACGTTTCCGACGGCGTCGGCGAAGGGGGTACCGAAGAGCGGTATCGGCTGGCCGATCATGTCGCGATACCGGGACATGTCTCTCTGGATTATCTCCTCGAGCCGGGCTTCGGATACTCCGTAGTTCATCCGGCCGATCATCCGGTTGTAGGCCTCGCCGTGCTCCAGGAGGTCCCCGGTCAGCAGGTTGGGCCCGGGCTGCCAGCGCACGATCTGGGTTACCGCGCCGTCCGGCAGACGCCAGGTGATCTCGGGCCTGTCGGATCTCGTCTGGACGAACCGCCCCGCGGCGGCCGTGACCTCGCCGACGGGGCGGATGATCGGCCTCGGCTGCCCCGACCGCTGTCGCGGCCAGTGGTCGTACGACGCGACCGTGTCGAGGGCACCGGTTTCAGGATCGAACAGGGTCATGTGGCCGGCGAGCCACTCCTCCTCTATATCGACCCAGGATCGGTAGGGGGTTCGGTTCCAGAGCAGCAGCTCACCGGATGAACCGATCGCCGCCACGCCGAAGTGCTGCGCGCGAGGGAGGCTCACGATGCGCGCGACCGAATCGCCGACGAAGAGCGTGAGGCGGGACTGACGACTGTCGGGTACGAGGACGCTGTCCCGGCCCAGGACGAACACCGCGTAGGGGGAGATGACTTCGCCCGGTCCCTCTCCAATCCTGGCGAGCACCTCGTGCGTCGTTCCGTCCGGACTCAGGACGACCACTTCGCTGTACCAGTCGGCAACAACCGCGCTGCCATCCGGGAAGAGCCGGCCGGCCTCGACGAACTGGAAGATGTAGTCGCCCGGTTTGGCTCCGTGGCGGTAGAGCGGCTCTTCCGCGAGGGTGGTGGGAGGATCCACCTCGGGCACGCCCGCGTACTGGACGATCCGTATGCCGGCGCTGTCCGAGACTTGGACTTCGATGTCGCGTGTCGGTTCGGTGTCGCCGCCGCAGGCGAGGAGGGCTGCCGAGAGAATCAGAGTGGGATGGAGTCTGGTTGGCATTTGCCTTTGGACACCAATGAGATCGACGGCGTTTACACGCATCCAGGCGTGAGAGCCGAACCAATTCTGCTGTTCCGGGTCGCTACTGTCCTGTTCTACCAGTCCTCTTCAGGTTCGTCCCAGGATTGGGCCCAGAACTCGTCCTCCTCGGCCCGCGCCTGCTCCAGGTCCAGCGGCTCGACATCGTCCGCATCCACGCGGCCGAGCGTCTCGATTTGATGGACGATCTCATCCGTCACGCCGCTCCGGGCCTTGTCACGCAGCCGGTGCCGGACCCTCCAGCCGGCAACGGCCACGAGCACCGCGAGCACCACGAACAGATATCCGGTCACCGCTCCTCAAAGGCTTGATCCGCCGCCAGTTCGGGAAAGGAATGTCGGTACCAGCCCCGTAGATGCATCACGAGCCCGGCGTCTCGGGAGAGCATCGGGGGGGGCCATGAAGGCCTTTTCTCAATGACAAGCGACCTGCTGTTCAAGTGGTGCGATCGGCAGATGGGTCTGTACGATCTCCACGACGCCCATCAGTCGGCGTTGTGGAGTCTAGGGTGACAATCGGCGTGTGTCGACCGTGCTGCCTTAGCGCACGGTGGAAGAGCCGGCCGATGGGAAGAGGGGATCTTCCCGGCGAAGCACACGGAACGGCAAGCGGGTCGCGGTTGGGTCCTTGACAGCATAATTTCTGTAGTAACATTAATCATGCGGATCGAGTTCGACGAGACGAAACGCGCGGAGACGATCAAGGCCCGAGAACTGGACATGGCCCGGGCGGCGGACGTGTTCGCCGGCGCGACCCTGACCGTTGAGGACGATCGGCAAGACTACGGTGAGGTTCGCTACATCACCATCGGTTTTCTGGACGAAGCGATGGTGGTACTCGTCTGGACACGCCGCGACGACGCACACAGGATCATCAGCATGAGGAGGGCCAATGAACGAGAACGACGGCACTACGGCCCGAGGTTTTGACCCCGACACAGCGCCCGATCTCTCGAAGGACGGCTGGCCGGAAAAGTTTGCGAAGGCCCCTGTACGCCGGGGCCGTCCTCCGAAGGCGCGACCGAAAGTATCGACCACGATCCGGTTGTCCCAGGAGGTCGTCGATCATTTTCGCGCCGGCGGTCGCGGCTGGCAGACACGGATCGACCACGCCCTGCGCGACTGGATCAAGCAGCACGACGTTGCTTGAGAATGTAATGTTTGGTTGTCAATTTGTAATGTTATGATTACAATTCCTTTAGGTAACCACACGGAATCTCGGGAGTTCGACCGGCGAATCGATTGGTGATCTGTTGACCGGAAACTTGGTGCCCAGTCGAACGATAGCCCAATCCCGCGGGTCCCCGCACCATCCGCCACTCATCCGGTGGCCGATGGTGGCGATGAGCACGGTGCGAGTGGCGTCTTCGACCGTGTAGATGTTTCGGTAGTCGCCGGCGCGGATGCGCAACAGGCCGCTGGACCCCTGAATTCTGACGGCCTGGGCCGGTCGCGCGGTCGTGGCGAGCCCGTCGATCGCTCGGGCGATGCGGCGGCGGGCGATGCGATCCGCAATCTTCTTGAGTGCCCGTTCTGCCGCGGGTTTCAGGTAGACGGCGTATCGCGGGGTGTCCGTCAAACTGCGGCGTCGTCCTGCAGAGCGAGCTCGGCCTTTACCGCGTCCCAACGCCGACGGCCGGGCTCCCTCAACGCCTCGCGGGCCGCCTCGAGGTCCATTCGGTCTTCGATTGCTTCGAGGAGTTCCAGGTCCTTCGAACTGACCAAGGCGGCGACCGGCTTTCCATACCGCTCAACCGCGACGCGCTCGCCATGGTGGACCACACGGTCGAGGAGGTCGGAGATCAGAACCTCGCGGGCGCTGTGGAAGGGAACATCTTCCGGGATGCGGGGGATCGGGTACGGAACCTCTTGGCCCGGGGACAGCCAAGCGCCAGGAACCAGTTGCGGCGAAGCGGGGTAGTCCTGACCATGATTTCCGAACGCGTTACCGGCGGGCAGACGGACACGGCCGTGACTGCCTCGCTTGATCGAAGGTGGGCATGTCCCCAGCACGGAAGTGCCTCGTTGTCGACGATAGTCGGCAGGCGAATCGTGAAGCCCGCAGTGTGGTGGGCTGGGGCGTTTCTGTTCCTGACTGCGAGTTCCGTCTCCGGTCAGCAACCGGGGGACGCGGCAAGGGGATCGGACGCCGCCCCCTTCAAGAATTGGCCTGTCGCGTTCACGCTCGAGTTGCTTGTCCCCACTCTCGGCCATGTCTATGCCGGGGATTTCGACCGCGGCATCGCTCCCGCGCTCGTCACCGGCGTCGGCGTCGGCCTGGTCGCCCTGACCTACCATCGAAACCCCGAGCCTGGTGCCAATTGGTTCTACGTTGGCCTGGTCGGCATTGGAGCGATCGCTGGCGGCAAGACATGGGGCTTGGTGTCCGCCGTGCGCACCACGCTCGATCACAACCGCGCGCGCCGAGAGCGCGTTACGCCAGGGCTGGCCCTGACCCCCGACGGCCGCGCACTCATCGGCGTGTCCGTTCGGTTCTGACTCGAGGCTTACCGCCTGCTTGGTCTACGTGTGCCCTCAGGGGTGGGACGCGGTACCGCTTCACAGTGTCACGCCGAAATCGTCCGCGATCTCACGGACGACCTCCCGAGCGTTGCGGCCGGTATCGCCGGCTTCGAGGCGCTCGAGGGCGGCTTTCCAGACATGACCGCGCTCGGCCGCATGGACGAGGAAGTCGTATCGCCTCGGGCTCATCACGACCATGGCTGCTTCGCCGTTCTGCGTAATCGTCTCGATGCGGCCCTCGGCCAGGCGGGCCAGGTGCTCACCTGTCTTCTCTCGGAAGTTCGTGAGCGAATAGGTGTCCTGGGTTCGGTGGGTCATCGTGCCTTCCAGCTCGAGTGCCTCAGGGCGACGCCAGTAGTGCACGCCTGACCGCGTTGGGTTCGCGCTCGATGATGCGCAGAAGCGTTGCCGCCGGACCGCTCACTCGGCGCGCTCCCTGCTCCCATTTTCGGTAGCCGGACACGCTCATTCCCATCAGGATGGCCATCTGAGCCTGTGTCAGCTTCGCCTGTTTCCGGACCTCACGCGGGGTCACCGGTTCATGCACGATGGCGGGGCCTTCGCCCTTCGCATGAGCCAAGGCTTCGTTCAGGGACTGGATCAGGTCTTCTCCGAACGTACTCATTGCCTCTCCTCTCTTTCCGCCCCGCTTTCCGCGGCCCAGGGCTCCAAATCGCAGCTTTCGCACTCCGCCCGTCCCCGGAATCTCATCACCCGCCAAGGGATTCTCGGCCAGGTAGTCGATCAGTTCGCGCCTCTCAACCTCGCTGAACAGCCTGTCGGCCTGGCGGGAAAAGAGGGGAGTCTCGGCAACGGTCTGCATGTGGGAGATGGTAACCCATTGGGGCAGTTATCGCAATGGCTCACGATGCACGCGACCGAATTCCAGCCGTCGGGATTAGGGAGGGGGATAACTGGCAACACGCAGATCGTCGGAGTATTGCGTCTCCCGGCGCTTCGAGCGGCGAGTCATGAAGCTCACAGGGCTCATTTCGCTCTTGACTGCCCCACGACATCAGGTGATTGAGGCTACAACCTGGGCTGAAGTCGGCGTTGTGGATTCCAGGGTGACAGTCGGCGCGTGTCGACCGTGCTACTGGCGCGCGCGGGAACAGGGCCGGATCCGGTGCGAGGAGCGGGTCAAGAACAACGCGCGGTGGCGGGCGGGCGAGGAGGTGGTTCGCAACTCGTAGGAGCGGCCGCTTCATTGGGCGCGCTGCCGCCGCGAGGGCATGCTGCCCAAGCGGGCGCGGCGGGCAAGGGCGCCAGCCGAGCAGGGGCGGCCCGGGGCCGCGAGGATGTGGTCGAGGGCTGGCGCGAGGATCGCGACCGCTACCACAAGGGCGAGCGCGCAGCGCTGGGCAAGGCACACGCCGACAGCGCCCGGCAGATCGAGCGACGGGTACGCAACGGCTACGCGACGGCTACCGAAGGGGGCTGCGGAACGCGCACGGGCGGCGCAGGAGACGAAGAAGCGCGAAGGGACGTGCCTATTGACACTGAGAGATTCGATAGTTAGTTTTAACGGATTCGGTCGGACTAGTGTCCACGGGCGTCCGCTCTCACAGCAACAGGAGGTTGGAAGGTGAAGACTCGATACAAGCGTCTAGTGACGTCGGTGTGTGCCCTGTTTGTGGCGATCATCGCTCTCGCGAGTGGACCCGCCGGGGCTACCGGTACACCGTCAGCGAGCTATTGCAACTTCATGTACTACTGCAGCGGCACCTGTGACGGTAGCGGGTGTGTGGACATGGAATGCGGCGCTGATTGCGGATACGAAGAGTGTGCCGGTGGGAGCCATCTCGTCGTATGCCAGGGTGGTGGAGCCCCCTCGCCAGGAAACTGATCTTGCGCGGCGGCAAGTCCCCGCATATGGGCGAGAGCCCGTTGTGCCAGTTACAGCAGCCACTCCGGAAGCCAAGGTCTCCGGCGGCGGGGCGGCTCACGGGGTCCGCTCCGTCCTCTCTCTCTGGTCTGACATCTGAACGCGTGCGTAATCGAAGCAACGGGGAAGCTGTCTAGTGGCTAATCGGTTGGAAAGAGCGACGGATGTTGCGACACTGAGTGCCGCACTGGCGGCCGTGGTTGTAGCGGGAGTGGTGCTCTATCGGGCTGTTATCGACGCAGATTCCCCGCCAGCTAGTCCAGTTGGCCAGGTAACGGTCACGGACTGGCAGCGGTATGCCGACGGGGGCCACCGCGCGGGGCCAGAGACCGCACCAGTAACGATCATTGAATTTGGCGACTATCAATGTCCGTTCTGCAGGGCGGCGGAACCCCATCTACAGGCCATTCGAAGTAGATACGGGGACGAAGTAGCACTGGTATATAGACATTTTCCGTTGCCGGGACACAGTTCGGCGTTCCCGGCCGCAAGAGCTGCCGAGTGTGCCGGAAAACAGTCACGGTTCTGGGAGTTCCACGGATTGCTCTATGCCACGGAGAGTTGGATCGGCGACACATCTCGGGCTCGTCTAGCAGAGCTAGCCGAACGCGCGGGAGTGGCCGGGGTAGACGAGTTCGTGCGCTGCCTTGACGGTACCGAGGGTGACGACGCCGTGGATGATGACATAGCAGCGGGACGCAGCTTGGGAATTACGGGTACACCGACCTTCCTCGTCAATGGGGAGCGGCACGTGGGACCCCTCGATTCACTCCGGTTCTTCGCCGTGTTCGATGAGCTGCGCGAGGATCGGCCGTAGGTGATTCTGCACACCTTGGCGTCGTCCTTTGCTCGCCTCAGTGCTTGAGAGAAGTGGGCGGCCACCTGCAAAGCCGTGACCATCGGTGCCATGGGCATTGTCCTCCCAATAAGAAAAACTCAATGAAGGCAAGAGTGCGCTCACTGATCTCCGCGATTGCTCTGTTCCTTTGCGCACCGGTATCGACAAGCGCACAAGTCGTGTGCCCGACACCGTGGCGATTGGATGAAATCGTCCGGATCGGCTCTCGAGAGAGCACGGACCTGATTGGAAACATCAACGATCTCGCGGTCGGGCCTGACAGCGTCCTCTATGTCGCCCAGGCCATGGTGCCCGCAGTCAAGGTCTTCTCACTCGATGGCCAGTTTCTACGGGAGATCGGCCGGGCGGGACAGGGACCGGGTGACATCTCCGGCGCGGCCTCCGGAGTGGGGTGGATCGGAGACACTCTTTGGATAGCCGACCGAAGCCGCATCCAGCTGTTCACCACGAGCGAACGCGTGCCGGACGAGGTCATCCAGTTCACCATGCCGATGCCCGAGGAAGGAACGCGCCTGACGCCTGGCCGCATGCTCGCGGACGGAACACTGGTGGCGGGGCGCCGCAGCATCACCGACTGGAGAGCCTGGTTGACCGCATCCTCGCTCCCCCTACGCCGCCTGTCACGATCGGGAGAGGTCATCGACACGCTGGCGATCGTCGATTGGTCGAGCAACGCCGTAGAGTATGAGGCGGACCCCGGTCGACCGTGGCTTGCCATACACCCGCTCAAGGACCTGCCGACTCACGGACTCAACGAATACCTGACGACACTCAGGCCCGACGGCTCCGCAGTGGTGCAGGTCGCGAAAGTGAATGAAGACGGAACTCCGCCTTCGTTTGACATCCTGGTGATCTCAATCGGTGGAGACACTCTCTTGCATCGAGCGGTCGAGTACGAACCGCGCGAAGTCACTTCTGCGACGGAGAGCCGCCTTGCGGACGAATTTGCGACAATGGTGGTCGGGGATCACATAAGCCCATCCCTGCGAGCCCCCATGAGCGAAACGACGCGCTCGCGTCGACGCCGTGCGGCTCGCGGCGCGTTCTGGGTTCCGGAATACCATCCTCCGGTCAGGGAGGTAGTAGCCGGAACGGACGGGACTATCTGGTTGCTGCGAGAGATGCGTGAGGACCGTGTCGATGTCTGGGAGATCTACGCTTCGGATGGAACGCTGGTGGCCAGGGTCGAGGTTGAGCAGGGTCGCAGATTCGGAAAACCCTGGCGTCCTCGTCTCGGCATTGTCCTCGCGAGCCGTAACGAGGTCTGGGGAACCACGTTCGACGAGTTCTCCGTTCCATACATTCACCGCTACCGCGTCGATCAAACGTGCGCGTTAGGAGATGTCGAGTTCTAGTCGCGGCACCCAGGCCACCTTAATCAGCGCCTCGAGCGCGTCCAAGAAAAGTACTTTCCCAACCAGCAACCGATTCCGTTCCACGCCTCAGCCATTCGAGCTGGCCGAAAACTCTGGCGTAGCATCAGCGAGGAAAAGCGCCAAGCGGTTCTGGTTGATGTGGTTTCCGCCATCACCGCTACGGATGACTACGGCGGCCTGAGCCTCTATGCCGCGGCAATCGAAAAGGACTCCGAAGTCTACGGGGACCGCTCCGTCGAAGTTGCCACTGAACGGGTTCTGCCAGCGCTTCGACACCTTCCTGACGAGGCGCTACCATGAGCGCGGGGATGCACAACGCGGGCTGCTGATCTTCTCCGAGGGCCGGTTCGATGCCCGTGCCAAGGTCTGGGTGAGGGAGTTTCGGCGCCGTGGAACGCAGTGGGGTTCGATCAACAACCTTGCCGACATTCCCTGTTTCGCCCAATGCAGGAATCACGAATGCTCCAGGCCGCCGACTTCATCGCACACGCCATTTGGCTGTTGTACGAGAGGCGCGACCACGCATTGGTACGACCGCTTCTGGGACACTTTGACGTGCACGAGGGGGTCATTCATGACTTCCCCCAGCGCGGCCACTCCCTCCAAAAGGTGATCGGAGTGAATCGGAATCACCGATCGGAATCCCGTCGGAATCAGTGATCGGAAGCGGTCGGAATCGGTGATCGGAATGAATCGGAATCCGCAGGGGCATCTGAAGTGTTGAGTGCGGTACCCTCGACGAGCATCGTCCGCGTGCGTTCGATTTCTGAAGCGAGTAGCTCTTCGTCCGGCAGCGTGGTCCGGTACTCGGCCGCCATGACCTTGTTCGGCAGGCCGTCCAGCGCATACCGCGCCACTGCCTCATCCTTCTGAGCGCAAAGGATCAACCCGACCGGCGGGTTTTCCTCCGGGCGGACCCAATGCTCCCGCGCGTAGTTCAGGTAGAGGTGCATCTGCCCGGCGGCGGCGTGCGTGAACTTACCGATCTTCAGGTCGATGACTGGGTGTTGATCTGGCGGTCGAGCTCGCGCCGCGGAGCGCTTCGGCCTCATAGAAGGCTCGGGCGCGCTCGTTGCGCACCGAGAGCAGCCGCACGTATGCGGACCAGGGTAGCGGAAAAAGTGATCGGATGGTGTCCAGCAGAGATTCGGCAGACGGCGTCTGCCTTTTTTGCCCCACGTCTATCAATTCGGCAGACGGCGTCTTCGCCTTCAGGTACATCGGTGCGCGCCGGGGACAGAGCGCCACGTAGTCGTCCGCGATCATCTTGTCCAAACCGAGGAACCGGATGGCCCCGAAGTACCAAGCTCCGTCTAGGCGATTGGATGGGTTGCCGTGCCGCCGTCCAAATGTCATGTCCGTATTACAATCTGTAAACTTCTGATTACATGGCTAACCGGTACGTCGGTCAGCGACGGCGTCTTGCGCTTCGCCGGTCGAGGCGTTTGCTGTATACTGACGACGGGCTGAACCGAGGCCCGCGGAGCCCGACCTGACACCAAACCAGCCAAAGACCATGATCACAGGCGAACTCAAGTCCAAGGTCGACAGCATCTGGAACACGATGTGGTCCGGCGGCATTTCGAACCCGCTCTCGGTCATCGAGCAGCTGACCTACCTCCTCTTCATCAAACGCCTCGATGAACTTCACACCCTGAAGGAGAGCAAGGCCGCGCGCACCGGCAAGCGCATCGAAGACCCAATCTTCGCTGCCGATCAGGACGCCATGCGCTGGTCTCGCTTCAAGGAGACTGCTCCCGAGAAGATGTTCGCGACCGTGCGCGACGAGGTGTTCCCCTTCATGAAGGCTCTGGGCCAGAGCGGGGAAGCCGATGGCGACAGCGGATCCACGTACGCGCACCACATGAGGGACGCCATCTTCATGATGCCCACGCCGCGCGTGCTGGCGAACGTGGTGGATCAGCTCGATGGCATCGACATGGCCGACAGCGACACCAAGGGTGATCTCTACGAGTACATGCTCGGCAAGATCGCGACAGCGGGGCAGAACGGGCAGTTCCGCACCCCGCGTCACATCATCAAGCTGATGGTCGACATGGCCGCGCCGACGCCTAAGGACATCATCTGCGACCCGGCTTGCGGTACCGCGGGCTTCCTTATCGCCGCTGCCGAGTATCTGGTCGAGCACGATAGCAAGACCATCTACAAAGACGCTGTCGCCCGCCGCCGCTTCCACGAAGGCACGTTCCACGGCTACGACTTTGACAGCACGATGCTGCGTATCGGCAGCATGAACATGCTGCTGCACGGCGCGGAGAATCCGGACATCCGATACCGGGATTCGCTGGCGCAGGCCGACGATGACGATGCGGAGAAGTACTCCTTGGTTCTCGCCAATCCGCCGTTCAGAGGAAGCCTCGACTACGAGTCCACCGCCAAGGATCTGCAGCAGATCGCCAAGACGAAGAAGACCGAGTTGCTGTTCCTCGCCCTTTTCCTCCGCATCCTTCAGACAGGAGGACGCGCCGCTGTCATCGTGCCTGACGGCGTGCTCTTCGGATCAAGCAAGGCGCACAGAGCCCTACGCACAAGCTTGGTCGAGGAGCAGAAGCTGGACGCCATCGTTTCCATGCCCTCTGGCGTCTTCAAGCCCTACGCAGGGGTCTCGACGGCCATCCTCCTTTTCACCAAGACCAACTCCGGCGGAACGGACCTCGTCTGGTTCTATGACATGAAGCGAGACGGCTTCTCGCTGGACGACAAGCGCACACCGCAGCCGAACAAGAGCGACCTTGACGACATTCTCGCTCGTTGGAAAGATCGCGGGGCAGAGCGCAAGCGGGCGCGGACGGATCAGAGTTTCCTAGTGCCGAAGGCCGAGATCGTGGGCAACGGCTACGACCTTTCCATCAACCGCTACAAGGAACTGGAGCATGAGACCGTGGAATACGACCCGCCGAAGGTGATCCTGAAGCGGCTGGCTCAGATGGAAGAAACGATCGCCAAGGGGCGTGAGGATCTAGAGAGATTGTTGGGATGAGAACTGTCTCGCTCCAGCAGATCTGCGACATTCAGATTGGTAAGACGCCGTCGCGGTCGGTTCCTGAGTATTGGGGTGGAGACTTGCCATGGGTCACCATCAGTGATCTTGCGACTGGTCGAATCGTCACGACGACCAAGGAAAGGATCACCCGAATCGGCGCAGCGAAGAGCGGATCAAAGCAGATTCCGCGTGGCACGCTACTCTTGAGCTTCAAGCTCTCGCTCGGGAAGAGAGCTGTCTCGGGTTGTGACCTCTTCACCAACGAGGCTATCGTGGCGCTTCAGGTTCTCGACCAGGACGTTGCTGATCGTGATTACTTGTATTGGGCACTTGGCTCGATCGACTATGACCGTCTAGTGGACCGCGCCGCAAAGGGCAAGACACTCAACAAGGCCAAGCTAAAGATCCTCCAGGTTCCTCTCCCTCCCCTTCCCGAGCAGAGGCGGATTGCCGGAATCCTAGATGCAACCGACGCCTTGCGTGCCAAGCGTCGAGAGGCCCTCATCCAGTGCGATGCCCTCCTTCAATCCACCTTCCTCAGCATGTTCGGCGACCCCGTTACCAATCCCATGGGATGGGATACGTGTTCTATTGGGGAAGTAGGTGAAGTGATCACAGGAAACACGCCTTCCCGGAAGCGTCCCGACTATTTTGGAGAGGGCATCGAGTGGATCAAGTCCGACAACATAAGTGATCCATCGTTTGTCCTGACTGAGGCGGTAGAGCGCCTTTCGATTGCCGGCAAAGCGGTCGCGCGTACGGTCCCGGGAGGCTCGATCCTCGTGACCTGTATTGCTGGGTCACCGTCGAGTATCGGCAACGTGGCAATCGCCGACCGAGAAGTCGCCTTCAACCAGCAGATCAACGCTTTCGTGCCTGGGCAACGCATGGCCCTCTGGTTCGCCTTTGGCGTCTTCTGGGTGGGCAAACGACTCGTCCAACGTGCATCGACAAACTCTATGAAGGGGATGGTCAGCAAGTCAGTTTTCTCTGCTATTCCAATTCCCATTCCACCGACATCACTCCAGAATCGCTTCGCCGCCATCGCCGAGTCCGTGGAGCAGCAGAAGGCCCGCCAACAAGCCCACCTCGCTGAACTCAACACACTTTTCGCATCTCTCCAGTCTCGCGCCTTCAGGGGCGATCTCTGAGCCCGATGGAGATCTCCGCCAACTTCGACTTTCTGAGGCAGGAGTTCCACTACGTCGCGGAGAGTGCCAGCTACGCAGAGCGGCACGTCTATGGTGACCCCCGGGCCTCATGCTTCCACGCCAGACATGCCTTGGAGCGGCTTGTCAAGCGAGTCTACAGAGTCGATAGGACCCTCAGTCCGCCAAAAGTCCAAAATCTCGACAACTACCTCCACGAGCCCGCGTTCCGAGCGTTGGTGCCCGAAGTCGTCTGGCAGAAGGCAGAATTCGTGCGGCAAGCGGGCAACGTCGCCGTACACGGGAACAAGACGCCCGCACCAGAAACCGCTTTGGACGTGCTACGCGAACTCTCACACGTCCTCTACTGGGCGGGTCGCACCTACCTGCGGAAAGGAGCCGAGAACCTGCGGGGAAGGACCCTCGACGAGTCCCTCGTCCCCCGCCCGGACACGCCGTTGGCTCGCGCCAGCCTCGCCGAATTGGAGGCCGTCACAGCCCAGCGGGACGCCGCCGAGGACGCACGTATGGAGCTGGAGGGTGAGGTGGAGGCGTTGCGCGAACGGCTCGCGGCTATCAAAGCGGAAAACGAAACGGTCCCCGAGACGCACGACTGGAACGAGGACAAGACCCGACGCCTGCTGATCGACCTGGCGCTCCACAGGGCGGGCTGGGCTCTCGACTCGAAACGCGACCGGGAATACGAAGTCACCGGCATGCCGAACGAGTCGGGGGTCGGCTACGCGGACTACGTCCTGTGGGGAGACGACGGAAAGCCGCTGGCTGTGGTCGAGGCAAAGAAGACCACGGTGGACCCCGAGGTGGGACAGCAACAGGCAAAGCTCTACGCGGACTGCCTGGAGGCAATGCACGGGCAGCGACCGGTCGTCTTCTACACCAACGGCTACAAGACCCGCCTGTGGGACGACCTCTTCTATCCACCGCGCGCCGTCGCCGGGTTCTACAAGAAGGACGAGCTGGCCTCCCTCATCGTACGCCGAGCTCAGCGAGAGGCGTTGGACGTGGCGCAGGTGAGGGGCCGGATCGTGGACCGCTACTACCAGAAGCGTGCGATCGGGAGCATCGCGGAGCAGTTCGCAAATGCGCGGCGCAAGGCGCTTCTGGTGATGGCCACCGGCAGCGGCAAGACCCGGACTGCGATCGCGCTGGTGGATCTCTTGCAGCGGGCGGGCTGGGTGAAGCGAACGCTGTTCTTGGCCGACCGGGTGTCACTGGTGAATCAAGCGGTGGGCGCGTTCAAGACGCATCTGCCGGAATCGAGCCCGGTGAACTTGGTGACCGAGAAGGACAACGTGGGCCGGGTCTACGCGTCCACGTATCCGACGATGATGGGACTGATCGACGAGACACAGGGCAACGAGGCCCGGTTCAGCGTCGGGCATTTCGACCTCGTGATCATCGACGAAGCACACCGCTCGGTCTACCAGAAATACGGAGCGATCTTCCGCTATTTCGACTCGCTGCTCGTCGGGCTGACCGCGACGCCACGCGAGCAGGTGGATCGGAACACCTACGCCCTCTTCGATCTCGAGCCGGGCGTTCCCACGGACGCCTATGAATTGGAGAGTGCTGTTGCGGATGGTTTCCTCGTACCGCCGCGCGTGCAGCAGGTGGACCTGAGGTTCCCGCGCGAGGGCATCGACTACGACTCCCTGAGCGAAGAGGAGAAAGAGCAGTGGGAGAGCCTCGACTGGGGCGACGATGTGGACCCCGAAGCTCTTCCGGACCGGGTCAACGCGTCGGCGATCAACAGCTGGCTCTTCAACGAGGACACGGTGGACAAGGCGCTCCGGCACCTCATGGAGCATGGTCACAAGGTCGACGGTGGTGACCAGCTGGCCAAGACCATCCTGTTCGCTCGTAATCACGAGCACGCGAGGTTCGTCGAGAAACGGTTCAACCAACACTACCCGCAGCACGCCGGGCACTTCGCCCGCGTCATCGACCACTACGCGAAGTACGCGCAGAGCCTCATTGACGATTTCTCACAGAAGAACAAGGCCCCGCATCTCGCAATCTCCGTCGACATGCTCGACACCGGCATCGACGTACCCGAGGTGGCGAATCTGGTCTTCTTCAAGCCGGTCTACTCGAAGATCAAGTTTTGGCAGATGATCGGACGCGGGACGCGGCTCTGTTCCGACCTCTTCGGACCGGACGGGGACAAGCAGGACTTCCGGGTCTTCGATTTCTGCTTCAACTTCGACTTCTTCCGAGAGAATCCAGACGCGATCGAGGCGAGTAGTGGAGCGCCGCTCGGTGCCCGCCTTTTCCGCTCTCGGGTCCAGCTCCTGTCCCATGTCCAGGCGACGCCCGTCCTGGACCCGGACACGAAGATGGCGGATTCGCTGACCGATCAACTCCACGGCGAAGTGGTCGCGATGAACCCCGAAAACTTCATCGTGAAGATGCACCTCGAATCGGTGAACCGCTTCCGAGAGCGGGAAGCGTGGAAGCGACTCAGCGAATCCGACATCGAGACACTGCAGCAGGAGGTCGCCGGACTCCCGAACGAGATCGAGACCGAAGACATCAAGTCGCGGCTGTTCGATCTCACCGCGCTTCGCATGCAGCTTGCGCTGGTCGAGGGCAACGAGACGGTCTTCGAGAGTCATCGGCGTCGGGTTGTCGAGATCGCCATGCTGCTCGAAGAGAAGATCGCGATCCCGGCAGTGAAGACGCAGCTCGGTTATCTGGCCGCCCTACAGGAGACCGGTTTCTGGGAAGGAATCGGGCTCAGCGACCTTGAGGACATGCGGCTGCGGTTGCGGGGGATCGTTCCCTTCCTCGACAGGAAGGAACGCCACATCGTCTATACAAGCTTCCAGGACGAGGTTGTGGATGTCCGAGAGGAATCCACGATCTACATGCCGAAGATGACCGGACCTCAGTACGAGAAGAAGGTCAAGGAATACCTCCGAAATCATCTCGATCACCTCGTCGTCCACCGGCTGAGAACCAACCAGCCGCTCACCGACGCCGATCTGAAAGGCCTGGAGGCGACTCTCGTCGAGATCGGCGCGGAGGACGGGGAGACCCTGTTCGCCGGACTGCTTGCGCGTAGCGAGTCGCCATCGCTCGCTCATTTCGTGAGGAGCCTCGTGGGGATGGATCGAACGGCGGCGCAGGCCGCGTTCTCGAGTTTTCTCGCCGACCGGAGCCTCACGCCCCCCCAGATCCGCTTCATCGAGATGGTGATAGAACAGCTCACCTCCCGAGGCGTCATCGAAGCCGCGGCGCTCTATGAGCCGCCGTTCACCAACCTGCACGCAGAGGGGCCGGACGCACTCTTCGGCGGCAAGGCGGAGGTGATCGAGGGCGTCTTCGAGGTGCTCCGGGAGGTCAATTCGGGACTGGTTGCGTAGTCGGTCCACGGGTGAAGAAGGGACGGTTGGTCATCGGTCTTGGACGGGCGTTTGCAGGAGTCCATGACGACCCCGACCTGGGCGGACCGGGACCGGACTCGGGCATCCATCTCGAAGAACTTGACGCGGAGCGCACCGGTGGCGACACGAGGCGCCTGGGCGCTCTTGAAGGGCTTCACGACGGCATCGAGGATCGACGCTAAGCCGAGAAGAGGAGCCGGAACTGCGTAGCCGCGACTCAGAGGCCGCGGCCAGGTCGGAGACACCCTACACCGGACCCTGCCAAACCATCCGCACCCCGCCTCGCCGTTGCGGAAGCCCGCCACCCCGCCCTATCATTTGCCCTTCCCCATCCTCCACCCTAGGGTCAGGATCCACCACAACTTCGGAGCGTTCACGGATTTGATCAAGCGACTCAAGACCTGGCGCCGGCCCGGGGCAAGCGGAACGCTCTACTCCGGGGATGCGCTCGATTTTCTCCAGCGTCTGGCTCCAGAGTCCGCCGATCTGATCTTTCTGGACCCTCCCTTTAACCTTGGGAAGAACTACTCTCCAGACCATCCGAAGCTCGACTCACGCCCTCCTCGAGAGTACTCAGAATGGCTCTCAGCGCTCGCCGACGCTGTCGTGCGCGTCCTCGCTCCCGGCGGTGCCCTATTCCTCTACCACCTACCGAAGTGGGCTCTTCGAATCGGCGCTGAGCTAGAGGACGAGCTTGTCCTTCGTCACTGGATTGCCATCGCGATGAAGAACGGATTCGCCCGTGGTGAGCGGCTGTATCCGGCTCACTACGCACTTCTGTACTTTACAAAGGGACACCCTACACACTTCAAACGGCCTCGCCTCCAACCGCAAAAGTGTCGCCATTGCCAAAAGCTGGTTAAGGACTACGGAGGCTATACAAAGATCATCGAGCAGAAAGGTGTGAACCTCAGCGATGTGTGGAATGATGTGAGCCCGATTCGTCACCGTTCAAAAAAGTACCGAGACGCGAACGAACTTCCGTCAGCCATAACCGACCGCGTCGTACAGATCAGTGGTACCCCTGGCGGCATGTTTGTCGATCCTTTCGCCGGTGCCGGTGCCGCCATCCTCTCGGCCATCAGTGGACAAATGCGATTTCGAGCCTGTGATCTCTTGCCTGAGAACTGCCAAGTGATCGTGGACCGGATTGATTCCTTCAAGGCAGAAGCCAAGGCTAAGGTAGAAACGCAAGTCTGACGTGTTCCGCTCAAGAGGCCAACGCTAGCTTACCGCGACCATGGCCGCTTACCTCACACGTTACCGTAGCGCTTGCATTCATGCGTCGCCAATACTGCCATCGCTTGCAATCTGTGTGAAGTTTGCAAAAATCCCCCGTAAAGCCTCACGATACCCAGCGTCAGGTGTGGAGATCAACGATCCTGCCGGAATGAACTCCAATACCCAAGCCGCCATGGGTGCTTTAGGCGGTGTCCCGTAGCGTACGTTTTGCTTCGTCACCAATCGCCAACCCAAGTTCTGAACAACTTGTGCAATCTTCTTCGGCACGAACACCATCAGGAACCGTTGTTGTTCTACACGATCCAAGTGTCCGAAGTCGATTGTGCTTTCGGCCACAAGACGCTCCACGAACCCCTGAGATAGGGCGCTGACAGCACGCTCGCGAAACTCCACATCGCGATCCAGGTTCTCTCGCATGAATGTCTGTGCTGACTCTGCCACCTCTTCGGGCCATCGAATCTCCCCGTGCAACGTGAGGCATAGAGTCCACCGCAACTGTTTCGGCCTCGCATGAAGCTCAAGTAGTTTTCGGATCACTTCAACGACCGGAAAGACCATCAGTCCATCTGTAGGCCGAGCGACAAGCGCGCTGTTGAGATCCAGATTGACTACACGAGCTTGAAAGAAGCGCCGATTTTTCTTTGACGGCCAACTAAACTGGTTTTGCCACCCCCTTAGCAGGTCCACCACCGTACCTTCCATTACCTTCATTCCGGGAAACTGTCTATTGAGTTCCGCAACCGCCATCCCGTTGCGCTCAATGCACACCACTCGATACTGCTGACCTTCGGCGATAGCACCGCTCTCCGTCAAGTGGAGCAGGCCATGCTCGATGAACAATCGGACATCATGTGCTGCTGGGCCCGGAAGGGTAAGAAAAAGAGGATGGGTATCCCCTGGATATCTCTCGGAATAGGCCCTCGCTTCTTCCACCCAGAAGCTGCGCATCACCTCCTTCTCCCTGCGCTCCTCGGACATCGCTAGATCAACAGGGCGTTGACCCATCAATTCCGCAGCCGGTCAGTGAGTCGCTTGATGAAACGGGTCAAGAACGGCTTCGGAAGAACCTCCTCGGCCACACCGATTACGATGTCGTACAGCTGGCTAACTGTGTACTTCCGCGTCAACTTATCCGCCCCCGCATCACTCCCTGCCTCATTCCGCCACGTCTGCCTCACCTCCTCCATGGCCTGTGGAGCCATCACGGTCCGGTCAGAAACAACACGTTCGATCTTCCGCATCTCGCCCTTGGCCCGATGCACACGCCGTTCCGTGGCGCCTGCACCGTACAGCTCCCGCCTCACGTCCTTCAGGAAATGAGAAAGGAATTCGTGCAGGGCCTCTCGCAATTCGACGTACGCTGGATGAACATCTCGGAGGGTGCTTCGGTCGATGTTCATAGCGTCTTCAAGCCGCTCGTCCGCCCACACCTCTCCACTGATCCATGTCTTCAACACCGGTCCTATCGAGACTGGGAAATCCCAATATGTCTTGTCGTACTCCCCCACGGCAGCATGTCGAATCCGAACCAACACCCCTTGCAATTCCTCAGGCTGGATTCGGCCATGTTGTGCATAAAAATATCCCCGCGCCGCCACTCGGTTGCCACGATGCTCAAACGTTCTCGTCAGCGTTCGCTTTTCTCCTGGGCGCAGAACGATCGGCTTTCGGACATCCGTACCGTCGTACTTTACCGTCAGATTCAAGGCGTTCGCCTCAGCCGAGAACTCTTCTAATCCGTCGGCGAGTAAGGCCTCCGGGACCCAAGAAGGCGCATAAGCGACCGGTACATTGAGACCCACCCGCAACTGCGTCCGCGAATATGAATCCAAGTCGGTCCACGAGCGGAGCTTTGGGTCTGCAAGAGCATCAGAGATCGATTCCGGCGATTTGCCGTAAAGTGATCCCGGCCGGTGTCGTGCAGCCGCTCCCGCCAAGAGATCCCTTGCCTCGCCGCGAATCTCTTTGAGAATAAGAGTAGTGTGATGATCGTCTGGATTGGCGGAGAGGACTTCACCTACATAGTCAGCTTTGGCGAAATCGCCTCCATCTCGCCTACGCTCGGCAGGATTCGTTCTCATTATCCTGAAGTTGATAGTGACATGTAGGAGTTCATCACTCTTGAGCTGTGTAGAGAAGATCTCGAGTTCCTCACACAACTCGTTTGCTGCAATGAAGCCAATGCCTATGAGGCCTATCTTGGGCCGACCACTCGCCGTTGTGTCTGATTCTTCCCGTTTCCGTGACTCCGCGATTCGCTCGAAGTGTTCCACAAACTCAACTCTCGAGATCCCCGTGCCATCATCTTGGACGATGATCCGGTCTGCGTCTGGTTTGACCGATACGTAAACGTTGCGAGCATCCGCGTCGTACGCGTTGTTGATCAGCTCCTTCAGACACGCAGCAGGCGACTTGTAGATGCCGGAGCTAAGGTGGTCCACTATACGCGAAGCCACCTTGATCTCGCCATGGAAGACTGGACGATCTCCCGCTCCGCTCGTCATCATCACACCAACGACCTCCCCTGCCCCCCGTCCACCGCCACACACGCCCCCGTGATCAGACTCGCCCGCTCCGACGCCAGGAACGTCACCACATCGCCCACCTCCTCACCCCTCCCGAACCGCCCCAGCGGCAGATTCGCCCGCACGAATGCCCGCATCCCATCCGGGTCGGCCTTCACGCGCTTGTCCCAGCTCCCACCCGGAAATTGAATCGACCCCGGCGCCACGCAGTTCACGCGGATGCCGTCCTTCGCCAACTCCAGCGCCATGATCCCGGCCGCCGAGATCAGCGCTGTCTTGGTCGTGTTGTAGATCGACAGCCCCGGGCCGCCCTTCTCCCGCCCAAACACCGACGACACGAACACGATCGAGCCGCCACCCCCCTCGCGCATCAGCGGAATCGCCAGCCGCGCCGCCCGGAACCCCGACAGCACGTTCAGCTGGATGATGTCCAGCCAATCCTCGTCGCTCGTCTCCTCGAAGCGGCCGCGCCGATTGCCCCCGACGTTGTTCACCAGCACGTCGAGCGCACCGTACCGCTCCCGCACCGCGTCGACCAGCGCACCCGCACCCCCCTCCTCAGCCACATCACACGCCACCGTCAACACCTCGGCCCCCTCACCCCGCAACACCTCGGCCGCCACCGCCAGCCCCTCCTCCCCCCGCGCACAGATCGCGATCCGTGCCCCTTCAGCCGCCAGCGCCCGCGCACTGTAAAACCCCAGGCCGCGGCTGCCCCCCGTGACAGCCGCAACCTTCCCTTTCAGCCCCAGGTCCACCGGGTCAGCGCCCGGATGCGGCGTCCGCAGGCGAGCCGGCACCGCCGCCCATCCCGTCGGGCGCCTCGGGCCGATCCCCCCCATCCGAGATATTCGCCCGCAGCAACCGCTCCAGCCGCGACACGTGCTCTTCCAGCGCCGTATTCAGCTGATCATACCGCACGATCGCGTCCTGCCCCGGCTCCTGATCCGCCCGCGTCAGGTTGCTGTACAGGTACTGCAACTGATCAACCAGCATCGGCCGCGAATACCGCCGCGGCGCCGTAACCAACTCCCGCTCGATCGCCTCGATCTCCTCCGCGAGCCTGCCACCACCCCGCTGCCGCGCCTCGTTGATCCGGTGCACAGCCAGCCGCCCCTCGCTCAGCGCATCACGAGCCTGCAGCGCCAGCTCCACCTGCCGCATCACCACATCCTCGCCAACCCCCTCCGCCACCACCCGCGGATCCAGCATCACCTCGAAGCTCCGGCTCGCGCTCCAGTCCTCAGCCGTCAAACGCGCCGTATACGTCCCCGGCGGCACCATCGGCCCCCCTCGCCCGGACCGCGCCGCACTCGCATCCCACGGCCCCGGATAAGTCAAATCCCAGGTGAACCGATGCGTCCCCGCATCCGACGGCAGCCGCGGCGTGCCGAACCGCTCCAGCCGCCACTCCCGCATGCCGGGCTCGGCCGGCACCGTGTACTCACCCGGCCCCTCGCTCGAGAACGACCGCACGACCTCGCCGCTCGAGGCCACGATGTCGAGCGTGACCGGGCCCCGCGCCGCCGACGCCAGCATGTAGTCGATGTTGACGCCCGCCTGCGGGAATTCGGGCTCGTGGGGGTCGCGCGGGCGGAAGCCGCCGAAGCCACCGCCGTAGCGCAACCGGTAGGCGTCCCGGATATCGAACAGGTGTGCGTCAGCGCCGGCTACACGGTCGCTGAGTTCGTGCAGCGGCGTGAGGTTGTCCAGAATCCAGAATCCCCGACCCATTGTCGACAACACCAGGTCCCCCTGCACCACCTTCATGTCCGTGATGGGCGTCACCGGAAGGTTCAGCTGGAAGGGCTGCCAGGAGCCGCCGTCGTCGAACGAGATGAACATTCCGAACTCGGTGCCCAGGTAGAGCAGGCCCTCGCGGTCGGGATCCTCGCGCACGACGCGCACGGGGTGGTTGTTCGGCACGCCGTTGTCGCCGGTCGTGATCCGCGTCCAGGTCGCGCCGTAGTCGTCGGTGCGGTAGGTGTGCGGGGTGAAGTCGCCCATCATGTAGCGGAGGATCGCCACGTAGGCCTTGGCGGGGTCGTGGTGGGAGACCTCGATCGTCTGCACGCGGCCGTAGGGGCCGATGCCGGGAGGCGTCACGTCGGTCCAGTTGCGGCCATTGTCGCGCGTGACGTGCACGGGCCCGTCGTTGGCGCCCGCCCAGATCACGCCCGGCTCCAGCACCGACTCCTGGATGTCGTAGAGGACGGAGAAGTGCTCCTCGCCGGTGACGTCGATGGTGATCGGCGTGCCCGAGACGACCTGCGTTTCGGGGGTGAAGGCGGTGAGGTCGGGCGAGATGGTCTCCCAGTACTGTCCGCCGTTCGTGGTCACGTGCACGTACTGCGAGCCGTGGTACACCTTGTTGGGGTCGTGAGGCGAGACGTGGATCGGCACCACGCGCTGGAAACGGTACTCCAGGTCACGCGGGTTGTGCCCGTAGAGGTTGCCGAAGCCGACGTAGTACTGCGCCTCCTGCCCCGTGCGCCGGTTGTAGAGCCCGAAGCGGCCCTTGCAGTTGGCGTAGACGATGTCCGGATCGCCGGGCTTGGGCACCACAGGGCCGGTCTCGCAGCCCCCGTGGGCCTCCCAGGTCGACTGCGAGCCGCCGGGCTCGGAGCGCTCGGGCAGGCCGGGCACCGAGATCGTCGAGTTGTCCTGCTGACCGGCGTAGAGGCGGTACGGGAAGTCGTCGGAGACATCCACCTGGTAGAGCTCGGCGGTGGGCTGGTTGAGCTGGGTGGACCAGGTCATGCCGCCGTCGAGCGAGACGTTGGCGCCGCCGTCGTTCGACTGGATCAGGATGTTCGGGTTCTCCGGGTTGATCCACATGTCGTGGTTGTCGCCGTGGGGGGTCCGCTCGGATTGCCAGCTCACGCCCCCGTCGACGGACTTCCAGTGGCCCTCGGCCATGCCCCAGAGGATGTCGGGATCGGTGGGGTGCCCCTCGAGGTTGTTGTAGTAGAAGGGCCGGTTGCGGATCGGCTGGAAGTCGGTGACCTGCCGCCAGGTGGCGCCCCGGTCGTCGGAGCGGTAGACGCCGCCAGCGTCGGCGGGCGCCTCGATGAGCACGTACACGCGGTCGGGATCGGCCGCGCTGACCGCGAGGTCGGACTTGCCGCGGAGGCCGGTGGGCAGGCCGTTGGTGGCCCGGTCCCAGCTGTCGCCGCCGTCGCGCGAAATGAAGACGCCGCCCTGCATGCCGCCCGAGATGATCGTCCAGGGCTTGCGCTCGGCCTGCCACATGCTCGCGTAGATCGTGGTCGGGTCGTCGGGCGCGAACTCGAGGTCGACAGCGCCGGTGCTGTCCGAGACGAAGAGGACGCTCTCCCAGCTCGCGCCGCCGTCGGTGCTGCGGTAGACGCCCCGCTCGTCGTTCGGCGCGAAGGGGTTGCCGATGGCCGCGACGTAGACGAGGTCGGGGTTGTCGGGGTGGATGAGGATCGCCCCGGAATTCCCGGTGGCCTCCAGACCGATGTGCTCCCATGTGGCCCCGGCGTCGGTGGATTTGTAGACCCCGTCGCCGATGATGACGTTGCTGCGCAGCCCGTCCGAGCCCGTCGACACATAGACGATGTCGGAATCGGAGTCGGCGACGCGGATCGCGCCGATCGAGCCCGTGCCGATGTAGCCGTCCGAGACGTTGTGCCA
Source organism: Longimicrobiales bacterium (assembly GCA_965211905.1). Classification (GTDB taxonomy): domain Bacteria; phylum Gemmatimonadota; class Gemmatimonadetes; order Longimicrobiales; family Gaopeijiaceae; genus Bin94. The sequence goes on along the minus strand of CBDBTX010000003.1, from coordinate 925,664 downwards.
GCTGTGGCCGTTGTCAGTGGTCTTCCAGACTCCGCCGCCGGTGGCGCCCATGTAGAAGGTGGTGGGGTGGTCGACGTGGCCGGCGACGGCGGTGACGCGGCCACCGCGGGAGGGGCCGACGTAGCGGTAGCGGAAGCTCCCGAAGAGGTCGTCGCTGAAGGCGGTGGCGTCGCTCTGCGCGGCGAGGGCGGCGTTCTGCGCGCTGGCGCCTTCGTTCTGCGCGGCGGCGGGGGCGGCGGGGAGGAGGGCGGCGCTTGCGGCCGCGGCGGCGATCAGGGTCGTGATGCCCAGGAGCCTTCTCATGCAGGGTCTCTTTCGGGTTGGGGCGTGGGGCCGGTTTTCCTGGCTGTGGCGCGTTCGGCCGAAATGGCCATAGCCGGTTGAAGGTATCGCGCCGGGGGGAGTTGGTACAGCGTGACGAGCGGCGTATCCGCTTGCGGCGTCCGGCCTCATCGCCCGATCGGGATTCCGCGCAGCGCGATCCTCAGCACTGCCAGTTCGGCGTTCTCCCGCACTCGCCACTCCCCGTCCTCCAGCACAAGGGTCGTCGTTGGCGCCGCCTCGATGACCGTGCCCATGTGGTCGGTGGTCTCGCGGTACACGACATGGCGGATCGTGTCGCCCTCGGGGACCGTGCCGAGCACCCGGAAGTCGGTCATGACCTGCGACTCCATCAAGCCGCGCGCGTAGCGGGTCAGCCCCGACATCGAGCGCGCGAAGACCTCCCGGCTCGACCAGCCCTCCCATTCCTCGAGCGAGGCGTCGTAGAGCTGGATGAGGATGCTGTCGCCCCGCAGGCTCTCGACGAGCTGCCGGGAGATGAGGTGGAATTCCGCCAGCGCTTCCGAGTGCATCTGCGCCGCCACCTGCGTCCAGCGCAGCCGGCCGAGCGCGTCGAAGAATCGCTGGGCGGTCTCCTCGGGGGCGCCCTGGGCGGCGGCACGGTCCGGTGCAGCCGCGGCGAGCGCGGTCAACGCCAGGAGCGGGAGCAGGAGCCGGGTTCGCGGACGCACGGCCATGGTCACGTCGGTTGGTGGGCGGCGTCAGTCGGCACGGAATGCCCCATTCCCCCCGGGCAAAACAGCCCCCGGACCACCCCGGAAGTCCTGGCCGTGCGCCCTTCGCAGCCGATCTGCGCCGTCCAGGATTCCAGATAGCCCGCAAACGACCGGTCCAGCGCCGCATCCCAGAGATTCAGCGAGCCGCAGTCGCGCCACAGCGACCCGTCGTCCAGGAACGCGTTCAGCATTGCGGCCGCCGCAGTGAGATTGAGATCGCGGTCGGCGTGATTCTCCTCCAGTGCGGGGAGCTTTTCGCGAAGCCACGCGGACAAGCCGTCGGGCGGGGGGGGGGGTGCGCGGTTCGCTATTACATCGGCATGCGTCCTGAAGTGCGGGGCAAAGTCCCTGGCGCCGAGCACGTCGCACGGCGGGTCATGCCGGAATCTCTCGGACAGCCGGTGAAGCACGAACAGAGAAGCGAGCTCGCACAGGGTCTCTTCGAACCACTTGTGGCGGTGATGCCGGATACGGTCAAAGTTGACCAGCACGCGGCAGAGTTCGCGCGAGAACTGGTGGACGTACTGGCACCAGTAGGTGTCTCGCGCGGAGATCCGGATCCAATACGGCCTCCTGCCCCATGCGACCATCGGCGGCCCGTCCCCCGGATGGACCCGGACCGGCGCATCCGGGATCCGGCCGAACGCGTCGCACAGCACCAACACCGCCGATTCCAGAACCGCATGCACGGCATGAAGACTTGTCCCGCCCCAGTCGCCATTCGCGACCGCGACAAGTGGACGGCGCGCCGGCATCAGTCGTCTCCCCGGATCTTGGGCGATGTCCGGCTCGCTCCCCTCGGGCCGCGGTCGACGTCGCTCAGCTGGCTTCGCATGTCCCACAGATCCCGGCAGATCCATCCGTCGGCTTCAAGACGCGCCCGCTGTTCGTCCGCGAACTCCGGCGAGAAGAGCACGAGTTCTCGTCGCCATCCCGCAAAGCGGCGCCCGGTGGAACTCATGAACCTCTCAACGTGGTCGCGAAAGCGCTCCAACGAACGCCCGCGGTGCCTGGCGGCCCGGCGTTTGCACGATCCGAAGCGCGCGACCTTCTCGTCCTCGTTCCAGGCGACCAGGTCGAGTTCGATCGAAGCGTCTGCCCGTCGCGGCCGGTTCCAGTATCCACGGACACGGTCTGTCACCGCGAATCCCCGGTTCGTTCTCGAAGCCTCTTCGGTGGCCTCGGCCACCAGCCGTTCAAAGGCGTGCCCCTCGAGCGTTGCGAGCCGATCCAGGACGCGCTCCGCCACGCGTGCCGCCGGAATGATGCGCGCCGCCTGACGCGCAGGCTGGAAGACACGGAGCCAGGCAAGCAGGAACGGGTCCGCGACGACATACCGGGCTCGCCGCTGCGTGTCCGTGGCAAACACGGGCGACCGCCTCTCAAGGAGCCGCAGGTCCTGGACGAGAGTTTTCAAGTAGGGTCCCAGCGATACCCCGGGCAGGGCGTCCCGGAGCTCGGCGTGCGTGCAGGGACCGTGCCGCGCGACAGCCCGAAGGACGGCAAGGTAGTTCCTGCGCAGTTCTCGCCCGAGCAGACTCTCGCCCTCGTCGCGCAGCGGAGAATCCACGCGAAGGAAGAAGCGTTGGCACACCTGGCGCGCCCAGTCGTTCCAGGCCGGAATCTCCTCCAGCCCGCCGGACTCCCCGTAGTCACGCCAGTACTTTGGCACCCCCCCGAAGAGCGTCGAGAGCGTCAGCACCCGCGCAGGCTCGCCCGCGCCGTGCCTGTCGGCAACTTCAAGCACGGTGGAGAGCATCCAGGGTCCCAGCGATATGTCGAATGTCTTGCGTCCGAACAGCGGGGCCTGGCGGTCGTCCAACAACGCTTCCATCTCCGTCTGCACAGACCCGAGGAGAATCAGTCCGCCGACCTCGCTCCGGTCCTGAAGGCCGTCGATCCGGGCCTTGAGCAACGATGGGAAGCCGCTCAGCGGGCCGCGCCGACAGACCTGAAACTCGTCGAACACTACCGTGACCCCGGCACGGCACAGGGACCCCACGGCACCGGCCACGCCCGGGAGTCCCGTGACCCGGCTCAAGTCCCCCGCCAGACTCTCCAGACCTGCTGCCGCCAAGGCGCTCCGGAAGACACTCGCAAAGTCCGCGGGCACACTGTCGGGCACCTCGACCAGAAGCCACGGCCCGTGTTCAGGTGCATCGGCGCTGAGTATCTCCAGCGCCTGCTGGATCAGTGCGGTCTTGCCGATTCGCCGCCGTCCGCGAATCGTCCCGAAGAACCACTGCGGATTTCGCATGTGCTCCAGGAGCGCGCCGAGCTCCTCGCTCCGTCCGTAGAAGGACCAATCGGAAGACTTGAGCATCGAGGACATGAAATGATTGTAAAAGTTTTTCCATACCTTGTCCACGGAGCCTGCACGGCATCCGGGGATCCGGAGCGTGGGCTGCGGTGCGGCTCCCATGCAACGGGGTTGATTCGCCGAAGCGTCCAACTGTTTTGGGGATGCACCGACCCATCCTGCGACGCGCCGACCCTGGAGACAGACTCATGAGATTCCGCTGCGCTGTGTTCACCACGCTGCTGGCTGCCTGTGGCGGCGACACCGGGGGGTCGTCCGGTCCCCCGCCGAACCAGGACCGTCCGCTCGCCGCCGATTTCGAGGAGGTGTACCGGATCGGCGGGATCGAGGCGGTGGGGTGGGATGCGTTTACGGAGATCGAAGACCTGGGCTTCGACACGCGCGGTCATCTCTACATTCGGGACCAGGCCGGGTCATCCACCCGAATCCTGGCCGTCGACGGGGCCGGTGCCCTGGCGGCGGAGTTCGGGAGCATGGGCGATGGCCCGGGCGAGCTTCGGCGGGTCGGGCACATGGTGGCCCGGCCCGACGGTGGGGCCGTGATCGTCGACGATGGACACCGCGCCTACATCCTGTTCGGAGCCGACGGGTCGTTCGAACGCGCGATTCGCTTTGCGGATGCGGATGCCACCCAGCCGGCTTCCGCCGAGAGGGTGGCCCACGCGCGGGATGAACGAGCGTTGTTCCTCACGCGAGGTTCCACAGCCCGCCTCGGCCAGGGGGAAGCGTCCGTCAGGTCGGGGGACCGGACGGTTTACCGAGTGTCGCTCGACGAGGCGGAGGAAGCGGCCACGGTTCCGTTTGCGGAGGGTTGGGAACCCCGCCCCGAGCGCCAGGTCACGATGGAGACCGACGATCTTTCGGACATGTTCGGCATGCTCCGGGACGCGTACACCTACTTCTCGCCCCGCCTGTTGTTCGATGTCGTTCCCGGCGGCGGGGTGGCGTATTCGGACTCCTCTGCGTACGGGGTCAAGATCCGGACGGCGGGCGGGCCGCAGCGCGTCGTGGGCCGGCCCCTGCACCCCGAGCCCGTTACGGAACAACTCCGGGAACGCGCGCGTGCACGGGCGCTGGAGGACGTCGAGTCGTCCTTCGAGGAGCAGTTCACCCCCGCGGGGTCGGGCGACAACATTCCACCAGCGTTCCGTCAGCAGATGGAAGCGTTGACGGCCGGCATGCGCGGCATGGTGGAGAACGCGAGTTTCATGTCCGAGGTGCCCCTCGTCCGGGATCTTCGCACAACCTGGGAGGGGACGATCTGGGTGGAACGCTGGGGGAGCGACCCCCTGGCGCAGGTCAACTTCGCCGGCGGAGGGTCGGACGACCGTAGCGAGGAGGAGGGGGAGGAGCAGGCTGCCGAAGGGTGGATCGATGTCCTGGCGCCTGGAGGTGACTACCTGGGCACGTTCTCACTGGAGGAGACGCCCATGCCAGGCGCGTTTGGGCCCGGCGGCCTCGTCGCTTTCGTCGAGACGGACGAATTCGACACCCCGACGATCATCGTGAGGCGACTGCCTGCGGCCGTCCGCTAGACCAGACACCAAGCGATTCCCCGAACCTTCCGCGCATAGTGAACGACGTCGCCCAATCCGTAGTCGGCATGATCGTCGCCCTGGTGCTCTGCATCGCACTCGGCGGTGCCGTGCTGACAACCGTGTGGGCGTTCTTCCGCCTGCTTGAATTCATGGCGGATCCGCACGTGACTTTCAGCGGCGTCTGGCGCCGCTGCAAGGGCTTCCTTCTTTCCCATTCCGGCGAGAAAACGCGGTCGGGACGGTGACGCCGGAGCAGTTGGCCATGCAGCTCGCGCGCAACAAAAAATGTTGCGCGGCGCCCGACGCTCACCTCAGATCGCCAGCGGCATCCCCAGCGCGGAAGCGGCCTCGCGCAGGGCCTGAGTGTCGCTGCCGATCTCGCGTGGCTCGCCGAAATGCACGCTCCCATTCACGCGTGCCGTGAAGAGCACGACACCGCACCAATCGCCCCAGAAGCTCGACCACCAGCGCAGCCCGACGTGCCCGCTGTCCCAGATCGAAGCTGCGATCGGCTGGGTTGTTCTGCGGTGTCGTGACGCGATCCGATCAGGCTCGAGGCGGCGGCGGCGCAGCGTGACCGGGTCGCAGAGGTCGACGATCTCCGTGGCCTCTTCCGCGCCCAACTGGACATCCACCAGCGCCAGCGGGTGTCCGGCGCGGCGAAGGTGCGCCCTGCGCAACGGGCGGTTGCGCCAGGGCTGAAGGGCCTCGGCAACCGCGTGTTCGGGCGATTCGGCAAGGTAGAGGACCGGAGAACAGGCCCCGGGAAGGTCGAAACGGCCGCGCCCGGTAGTCCGAGGGACGTGGGAGGGCGAAAAAGCGTCTCCATCGGGCCGATCCCGGTCCCAGGGGAAGACTCGCCAGTAGAGAGCCATATTCGCGCTACCGGCGGGGAGCGCCGACGAATGTCGGGAGGAGCTCGGTCATGGCTGCCCGCTAGGCGAAGACGCCTGCCTTCATCGCTTCCAGTGCACCGACCACCTCGGCAAGCTGGCCCTGCTGGATGTGGTACGCCGGTGTCGCGCCATCCAGGTGGGCGTTCGCGCCGGTGAGCCACTCTTCGACGACGTCGCGTTCCAGCCAGCGGAGCAGCATCTCGACAACCAGCGCCAGTCCTGCCAGCGCGTCGGCGTTGTCGCGGTCCGGGCGCTGGCCGCTCCGCCAACGCGAGACCTGGGAAGACGAGACCCCGAGAATCTCCGCCATCGCCCGGTCGGAGGTCACCACCGAGCGAATCATCTGCAGATGGCTTCGGGCCCTGGCACGGCGACGGTCGGGGGATTGCACGGTGACCTCAGCGGCTTGAGTCATGTGGTCAAGCTAGCAGGCGGAGACGATGGCGCGCAACAAAAAATGATGCGCGGCCCGCCGACAGTCACGCTCGATTGGCGGTCGATTCCCTCGCGGGGTGCTCACTCAGCTGGTACGAGGGAACCAGGTCTGGAGGACGGTCTTGAGCTTCTGAAAAGCAGAGTCCTGGCAGTGTGTGAGCGAGACGTCGGCCGCGATCTCGCCATAGAGCCGGGGGGAGCGTCTCCGGCGCGTGCGCTGCAGCGTACGATTCAGGGCCGTTTTCGGTCGGTGAGGCTTTGTCGACGAAGGATCCCACACCTTCTCTCCCAGCAACCAGGACCTGAGATCGGCGTATCCGCGATTCCAGCCGATAGCCTGCAGCACCGCGGGCGAATCTGACCACAACCATGCCTCAAGCTCCGGATCGATCACGATGACCCTCCCGTGGGTTTGCCAGCCATTGCGTGCCAGCTCGGACTCCAGTTCTTGTTCGATCACACTTCGCGGCTCGGTACTCCCGCATCCTTCCCGGTCGAATACCACGAGGGCATGGCTGAAGCGGTTCAGGAAGGGACGGAGAAACTCAGCCGCGTTTGCTCTACATCCCGCATCTCTGTTGGGGTGGCGCCGGCACTCAACGAAAACGCGTCGCATTCCCAGACACTCAGGACGATCAAGGACCCCCCTCAGGGTCTCCTCGATGTCCCGGTCGGCGGCCAGGACGATCAGCCTCTCGGACTCATCCGGCACCGTCATCCGATGATGCCCTTGGCGAACAGCACATTCTTGTCGAGTGAGCCCTGCCAGCTCTTGAGAATCGGATGTTCATTGCCTCGAACGATGTCGGTCGCGCCTTCTGCATCCTTATCGAAACACAAGACCACGGACGGTTCGACCAGTCCGAGAAGAGCCGGTGAATGGGTCGTAGCTAGCACCTGCGCGTCGTACGCGGACCAGAGCGAATCGAGCACACCCTCCAGAGCAAGCGGGTGCACACCGTTCTCCGGTTCCTCAAGGAGATAGATCTCCCGGTTGTCCGGGAGATAGGCCAGAAGGGTCAGCGCCAGAAGACGCATGGTGCCATCAGAGGCTGTCCAGGAGGGTACTTCCACTTCCGTGTCGTACCGGAGAGTCAGGTAGGCATGCCGGTCCTCTGGGCGCACGACCACAGCCATGTCCGCAAGGTCGGTAAGCACCGTTTGTACATGTCCCAGCCACTCGCCGTATTCGGTCACGTACCGCTCGCGCAAACGCTTGACCTCCCATGGCAGATTCGATCCATCGACGGCGAACCCGTTATCTCCGAGTTCTGGAGGGCTGGGACGCCGCATTGCCTCGCTGTCCAGGAACACGCGCCGGACTCCGGCTTCCAGTTGTCGCTTGAGGTAGGTGGCCACCGGGAATTTCTCGGGCGACTCCGGAAGGTTGCCCAACGTGGAGCGGCGTGGACCAAAGGCTATGGTCGTGACCCAGCCCTTTCCCGCCTTCGGAGCCGTCTCGACGTAGTAGCTGTCGGTGCCCTTTTCGGATTTGCTCACCACCGACCTCATCCCTGCTCGTCTCCTCCCCAGCAGAATCGTTGCCGGTGGGGAGGGCGGATTTGGAAACAGGGACCTCTGGCAAGGCGGCTCCGGGCTTGTCGAGGCCGGCATGAGGAGCGCGCGTTCCGACGAGATCCGCGGCCCTTCCCCGTCGTCGCGAATCGCGATCTCATACCTGAACACCCTGAACTCCTGATCCGCCGGCAGCCTCTCCAGCATCTCCTCGGGCACGTCCACCTCGATCGCAAGCTCAAAACCGCATTCCCCATCGGGACGGTCCCAGACCAGATCGCGAAAATCCCCTGTTCTCTGCCGCACTGCCCCTTCCAGACCATCCCTAACCAGGTCGCCCAGGAAGGCGATCGCGTCGAAGAGCGTGCTCTTTCCGGAGGCGTTGGGGCCTATGAGCACATGGAAGCGGTCGAGCCGGATGTCCACGAAGCGCAGACAGCGAAAGTTGAGCGCCTGAATCCGGCGGATCATGCTGGTCTCCAGTCCCGTTATCGTGTGGAACTTCGAAGGTGAACGCACGGCCGAGTCGTAGCAACCATTACCCCACCGCAGCCAGCGATCGCCCCAGGGGATCGGGGCAGCGAAGGCGGTCCCCGGATCGCCTCTTACCGCAGCGTCGCCTTGTCCAGCGCGTCCCAGCCGTAGGCCCGCTGAATGCGGGCGATCACCTCCTGGAAGACCTGGCCGCCGCCCGCGGCGTTGGTCATCACCGCGGCGCCGTAGCCCTTCACCTTGTGGGCGACGAGGTAGCAGGTGAAGCCCCAGTTGCCGCCCCCGTGGCTGAAGTACCAGCCCTGGCCCTCGCGTGCGATGCTGAACCCCACTGCGAAGTCCCCCACGCCGACCGGACTGAGCATCTCGGCGGCAGAGGTGGCGGTGATCACGCGGTCGGGGTCGCCGCGCCCCGCCTTCTGCACCTCGATGGCGAAGCGTGCCAGATCACGGGCGTTGGTCCAGAGCCCGGCCGCGGCCATCGCCGAATAGACGTGCCACTTGGCGTCGCCCATCGGCTGGCCCCGGCCGTGCGCGCGGGCCGCGTTGGCATCGCGGTCGGGGGGCAGGGGCTGCTGGAAGGTGCTCGTGGTCATCCCGGCGGGCTCGAGCACGTTCTTGCGCATGAGTTCCGGGAAGGGCTCGCCGAAGATGTCGGTGAGCGCGAGCTGCATGATCGTCGTCCCGCCACCCGAGTAGTGCATGGCGGTGAGCGGGGGCCGCACCATGGTCACGGCCTCCACGTTCGACGGCTCCTCGCCGTCCAGGATCTGCACGGTGGTGGGACGCGGCTCGTCAGGATTGTAGCCCGGGAAGCCGTGGCCGTCGCCGAGCCCGGCGGTGTGGCTGAAGAGGACGCGCGGCGTGACCGGCCGCTCGTCGGTGAAGCCGTTGCCGGGCAGCTGCCAGGACGTGAGGATCGTGTTGATGTCGTCGTCGAGCGAAAAGCGGCCTTCCTGCACGGCCACCATCGCGGCCATGGCGGTGACGGGCTTGCTGATCGACGCGGCCTGGAAGAGCGTCTCGACATCGACCGGGGCGCCGGTCTCGACGTCGGCGACGCCGTATCCCTTGGCCCAGTGCACGTCGAAGTCGTGGATCACGGCCACGCTGATGCCGGGCACGCCGAACCGCTCCATGACCCCTTCGAGGGTCAGCACGTCGAGCCCCTGGCGGTTCGGCGCCTGGACTCCCTCGATGACCGCCTGCATCTCGGCGGGGGTGCCGATCGTGCCGGCGGGTGGGCCGCCGCGCTGCTGGGAGGCCATCAGCGCTAGCACGGCGACAGAAGCCAGTACGGCCGCCACGACGGCCGTGGCCGTGAGCGCCTTCCACTCGACCTTGTCGGCGAGTCTCATCATCCTGCCAACCCCGGCTTCACCGCCTCGATCGTCCCACCGTGGATCGACTCGACGAAGTGTCGGACCTCCTGCCCCCTTGCCGGATTGCGCCGGGCCACGGCCTGCACCCGCGGATCGGCGAGGACGTGCCCGGACGGATAGCGCTGGCGCTTCTCCACGCTGACCTCGGCGAACCCCGCGGCGGCAAGATCCTCCTCATACTCGCGCACCCCGACCGGCAGGCACCCGACCAGCGATTCCTTCGACCCGGCCACGAAGTCCGGCGTGGGCCGATCCGACACCAGGTCCGAAATCATCACCCGGCCGCCCGGCTTCAGCACCCGCCTCACTTCGGCGAGCACGCGCGGCCGATTCCCCGAGAGGTTCAGCACGCAGTTGGAGATCACGACATCCACGCTGGAGTCGGGCACCGGCAGCGCCTCGATCTCGCCCAGGCGGAACTCGACATTCGCGTACCCGCCCTTGCGTGCATTCGCTCGGGCGCGCTCCAGCATCTCGGGCGTCATGTCCACACCGATGACCCGGCCCTCAGGCCCGACCCGCTCTGCGGCGAGGAAACAGTCGAACCCGGCGCCGGACCCCAGGTCGACCACGGTCTCTCCGGGCGCCAGCGAGGCCAGCGCGACGGGGTTGCCGCATCCCAGTCCGAGGTTGGCTCCGTCGGGGACGCTGCTCAGTTCGTTTTCGTCGTAGCCGACGGCACAGCTGATCTCGTCAGCGGTCGTGGGCGCGGGATCAGCCGCCGACGAAGAGCCGCAGTCCGAGGGGCCGCAGCATCCATCGCCGGTTGTTGCCGCCCGTGCATAGCGTTCGCGCACTGCTGTGCGACGTTCTGTTGCATTCATATGTAGTCATCCCTTCACATGCTGGAATCGATCCTGCCTGCCCCGCACCCGGGGCGCGCCGGAATCTAGCGGCTAGGCAGCCGCCTTGGGGTCCCTCACGCGCTGCAGCAGGAGAAGCCCGATGAGGAAGAGTGCGGTGAGGACGAGGAAACCGGGCCGCTGGTTGCCGGCGGCGAGGTAGGTGACGCCACCGAACAGCAGCGGGCCGAGGACGGAAGAGGACCTTCCGCACAACGCATAGAAGCCGAACAGTTCCGCCTCCCTGCCGTCGGGGATCAGCGACGCCATCAGCGCCCGGCTGGCGGACTGTACCGATCCGAGACCGAACCCCGCCGCGACCGCCAGGCCGTAGAAGACGTTCGGACTCTCGACGAAATAGACCGCGATTCCCGCCGCAACCCACAGGAAAAGCACGCCGGTCAGCACCTTCTTCGGACCGATCGTGTCGGTCGGCTTCGCCAGCGCGTACGCCCCCGCCAGGGCGGAGAACTGCACGATGAGGAAGAGGATGATCACCTGCTGCTGGTTGAAGCCGAAGGTCTCCTCCGCGATGATGGCGGCCATCACGATGATGGTCAGGACCCCGTCGATGTAGAAGAAGAAGGAGAAGAGAAACCGCCGCAGGTTCTTGTTGCCCCACACCTCGGCGGTGATCCGCCTGAAGTCGGCGAGCCCTTTCGCCGCCGCCTGGCCGATTCCCATGCCACCGCCACTGCCCTTCGGGAGGTTGCGGAACGCCGGGATCGAGAAGACCGCGAAGAAGGCAATGACGATGAGCCAGACGATCTCCATCTGACCGGCTTGCGCGAAGGGGAGCACGAGCAGCAGGCCCAGCGCCGACCCGAGATACCCGAGGCCGTAGCCGTAGCCGGAGGTGCGGCCGATCCGTTCCGCCGGGACGATGTCGGGGAGATACGCGTTGTAGAAGACGTTCGCGCTCTCGAACCCGACGTTCGCGATGACGAAGAAGAGGAAGCCGGCGACGATCATCCCCGGCTCCAGCGTCGTCATCAGCGCTACGCCGATCAGGCACATCACGACGTAGAAGGCCAGGAAGCGCTTGCGTGCCCCGCTACGGTCGGCGATCGCTCCCAGCAGCGGCGACGTGAAGGCCACGATGATCGCTGAGGCGGCCACCGCCCAACCCCACCAGAGTTCGCCCAGGCCTCCCTCGCCACCGACGATCCGGCCCCGGTAGAACAGCGGAAACACTGCCGTCGTGACCACCGCCGGATAGATCGAATTCGCGAAGTCGTACAGCACCCACGAGCGGACGGTTCGCTTGTCGTATTTCAAAGTGGGATTCACGGTGTGGGGATCGATGGCTGCGGGCTCACCGCGCCAGGGCGGCCCGTCAGTCTCCCCTTCGCGCCTGCTTGATGCCCATGGCCACCCCGGTGCCGACGCCCACTCCCACTAGCACCGCCGGCAGGAAGGTGATGACCGGCAGGGCGGCCACGGCGATGGTGGTCACTGCACCGGTGGCTACTCCCACGCCCGTCGCGGGCTTCTCGGCGACTTTCGTGTAGCGGAGCTTGCGCCGAACGAAATCCTTACTCTTCATGTGCCCGAACACACCGGCGGCGCCGGCGATGACTTCCAGAATCATTGTTCTCTGTCCTTTCCCGGGAGTCGGCTCCCGGTTTTTCGCCCTCCTACGGCAGTCGCTTGCAGATCGTTTCCCCCCGCTGCACCGGCGGCCGGCCACGGGGCCGGAGCACCGCCGCAACCCGCGCCGGCCACCGAGCCGGGGCAGCGCCGCACCCTACGACGGCCTCCCCATCTCCGCCCAGGCGCGGCTGACCTGGGTGGAAACGTCCTGGAGCGCAAAGATCGACGCGGCATCCAGCTTTCTGGTGATCTTTCGGCCTACGAGCCTCCGGAGGAAGCGCAGGGGCTCCTCGAAGTCCGCGTCGAAGAGCGGTTCGGCGCCCCGGTTGAGGTTCTCCATGATCCGCAGGGCAAGGTAGGTATCGTCGAGGAGCCCGGCCATGCCCTGGGTCATCTCGGGGATCAGGTCGATGGGATTGATGAAGTAGTCGGCCGCGTGCTCGAGCAGCGGCATCACCACGACCTTCAGGCCGCGCTGGTCGGCGGCCTGGGCGGCCCGGGCCAGCAGCAGCGGGACGGTCTCCACCACCTCGACCGCGACCGACGCCGCGTCCGCAACGTCCTGCTCGGTCGCGTCCGGCGCGATCCCGCGGATGAAGTCCTCGAGCTTCCCGTCGTCGCGCACCTTCGCGCTGTCGATGACCGCCTGGACGTCGGCCAGATTCATCCCCCGCCCCCCATCCGATACACGGTCAGTCCCCCGCCGACACCGCCCGACACCAGGTCGAGGTCGCCGTCGCCGTCCAGGTCGACGAAGCTCGGGGCGGCGAAGTTCGGCACCGGAAGCGGAAACGGCTCCGTCTCAACGAACACCGGCTCCGAGCGCGACCCCTCGTTCAGGTAGATGCGCACCCCCGAGGCCTCCGATCCGAGGGCCAGGTCCAGGTCCCCGTCGCCGTCCCAGTCCACCAGCGCCGGGATGCTGCGGCGCCCCGCGTCGATGTCCTGGAACTCGTCCGACACGAGCTCGAAGTGGGGCGCGCGGCGGGTGCCGTCGTTTCGGTAGTAGTTGAGCGCGCCCGACGACTCGCCGATGAGGAGGTCGAGGTCGCCGTCGCCGTCGAGGTCGCCCAGCGCGGGGGTCGTGTTGCGGCCGCGGGTGAGGGTGGCGGCGGCCGAGTCGACGAGGGTCCACTGGGGCATCGCCCCTGCGCCGCTCCCGCTGTCGCCGGCGCCCCCGCCACGGGCGTCGCGATCGTTGCGGTAGTAGGCGACCGCGTCGCCCCATTGGCCGAGAATGACATCGTCGTCGCCGTCGCCGTCGAGGTCGCCGAAGGCCGGCGCGTAGTGGTATGCGTCGGGCAGCCCGGGCACGGGTCCGCGGGCCGCAAAGGCGGGGGCCGTGGCCGAACCGGTGTTCTCATACACGTAGATGCGCCCCGTGCGCGTGTTGTCCGTCTCGATCTTGTTGGAGAGCAGCAGGTCGAGGTCGCCGTCGCCGTCCAGGTCGGAAAAAGCGGGATACGATTCGCTTCCGACATCCACCATGCGGATCAGCCGCGTGGCCGCGACCGAGAAGGCGCCGTCCGCCCCCTGCTCGAACCGATACAGGTTCTCGACGCTGGTGCGGTTTGGGTTGAAAGCGCCGCCCAGCACGCCCATGACGAGGTCCATGTCGCCGTCGCGGTCGACATCGCCCAGCGCGGGTGCGTTGTACCCCGAGGTCGCGACCGGATCGCTCAGCGGCCACGGACGCGGCGTCCCCCGCAGGACCGGGCGCTGGCAGGTCCCGGTGTTCTCGATCAGCAGGAGGCCGGGCTCGAAGAAATCGCCCCAGAAGAGGTCGTGGTCCCCGTCCTGGTCGAAATCCTGCAGCGCCATGGTGTTGGCCCCGTGGAGGCTCCCCTGCATCGCGCCGACGATCTCGATGTCCTCGAACGAATCGGTGACGTGCTCGAACCGCGGCACGCCGTTCTCGTCAACGGTCTCGGCCTCGTACCGCGTGATCGTCCCCGTGAGCCGCCCGATCAGCAGGTCGAGAAACCCGTCGCAGTCGATGTCGGCCGCATTCGGGATGTTCTGCCGATCCGAGAACACGGCCTCGCCGTTCACGTCCCAGAGCGTATCCGCCGCGAGGACATATGAAGCCGGACCCGAGCCGCCATCGTTCCGGTAGTAGCGGATGTAGCTGAACGGCGCCTCGGCGAGCAGATCGAGATCGCCGTCGAGGTCCACGTCCACGAACCGGAACCACTCCCCCACCGACAGGTCCTCGTAGGTGTCGGTGATCCACCGGTACTCGCTCGCGCCCCCGTCCGCGACGTTGCGGAAGTACATCACCCGGTCGGAGCGCTCCTGCACGAAGAGGTCGAGATCGCCATCCCCGTCCGCGTCCGCGAGCTGTGGCCGGGGCAGGTTGAAGCCGCCGAGGAAGGGGTGGTCGAGAGGATCCCCGGCCTCGTCGACGACCTCGATCCCATACACAACGCGCTTCCACCCGGCCGCGCCTGCGGCATTCGCTTCGGCCGCGGTCTGTGCCGTGGCGCAAGAGGTGAGGCCGACGACGGCGAGCGCCAGGACGGCGAGCACAGCGAACGGAGTGCGATTCGGCCGCTGTCTGACCATTGGGCCTTTCACCTACCCCGCCGGCCCGATCGAGATGCCGGCCGCGTAGGCCCCGACCTCGATGACCTGCACGACTTCGAAGGTCTCGGTGTCGATCTTTACCACCGTCCCAACCTCGGCGTTGCTCTCCACCTCGCGGCTGGGCGTGTATGCGCCCTTCTCGTTGCGGTTCGAGACGAAGAGGTAGCGCCCGTCGGCGGTGATCGCGCTGCCGTGCGGCTCCACGATCCCGGGCCCGGTGGCGCGGCGGGTGACCGTCCACCCGTCGGTCTCGACCTCGACGATCGCGTCGTCGTCCTTGGCGCCGAAGTAGACGCGGCTGCCGTCCGGCGCGAACACGGGGTGCCACGGCTGCGTGCCAACGTCGACCTCGGTGAGCAGCTCGAGGCCGGGGGTCGTGGCGTCGAAGACCAGGAGCTTTCCGGTGAGCTGCGCGGTGGCGACCAGGTGGCGACCGTCGGGCGACAGCGCGAACTGCACGAAGGTGTGCGCGGGACCGTCGACATCGGCGAGATCCAGATCGCCCGAGCCGCCGTCCAGCACGGCGATGCGGTTCTCGACCAGCGAGGCCGCGAAGACGCGGTCGGCCTCGGGGTCGAGTGCGAGGGCGTGGGGGCGCGGGAAGAAGACGTCCAATTCCTCCACGCTCATGTCGTCGCGGACGATCGCGCCGATGCGCTGCGGCGGGTTCACCGCCATCATCGAGCGTCCCACGTAGAGCAGGTCGGAGGCGGGGTCGACCGCGAGCAGACCCGGCGTCTCGAACGGGGCCCGACCGACCAGCTCGCCCTCGGCGGTGAAGCGCAGCACGTGTCCGCCCCCGATCAGCGAGACGTACCAGTGCCGTCCGTCGGGGTCGACGGCCGTGTCGTGGGGGCGGCAGTTGGCGTCGAAGCCGAGTTCGGTCATGTCGATGGTGCGCACGACCTCGCCGCTGGCGGCGTCGATGATGGAGACGCTGGCGGCCGCCTGGTTGGCGACGTAGACGCGCTCGCCGCCGCCGGGCGATTGCGCGGCGGCCGCGGTCGGGCCGCCGCCAGGCAGCCACGCGAGGACTGCCAGCAGTGAGGCGAAGGCGGCGCTCCGCGCAGGCGAGGCCGCGGCGTTCGCGGGCCGGGGGCGTGGGCGGGTCCCGCGCGGCTCGCTTCGGGCTTGTTTCATCCCCAACACCCTCCAGCAGCGTGCGCTCCCTCGCTTCCGCGAGCGGAATCCTGTCGGCGATACTCGCATCGGGCCCACCGCGCTACGACACCGGAGTCCGGTCGCGCTTGCGGACCAGGAACATTCCCTGGCGGCCCGACGTGACGACAATGATGCCCGACGCGAAGAATGGGTAGTTGCTCCAGGAACCGTCCATCGAGGGGGAGTCCTCGCCGGGGACGGTGTCGAAGAAGGCCACCTCGCGGGGGTTCTCGATGTCGGTGATGTCGAAGACCCGCAACCCGCTGTTGTAGTTCGACTGGTACATCAGGTTGCCCCTGATGTAGAGGTTGTGATCGCTCGACGTGTTCTCCGAGAAGTGCTCCTTGAGCAGCAGCGGCTCGTCGAGGTCGCGCACGTCCCAGATCAGCGTGCGCGTGTTCGATACCAGGCCCTGCACCTCGTCCAGCTCGTCGTTCATGTAGAAATGGGACTGGTCTTCGGTGAGCCACCCCTGGTGGGTGTAGGCGACGTTCGGATAGCTCGCCATCCCGAGCACGACCGGGTTCTGCTTGTCGGTGACGTCCGCGACGCTGAGCGCCGTCTCGTTGGAGCCGAAGCAGATCTCCTTGCCGGCGTGTTCCTCGTCGGGGCCGCTGTAGATGACGCACTGGGCGTCGTGCGAGTAGCCGGTTCCGCGGCGCCCGGTGTTGGGGTCCGCGAAGCAGCCGGCGAAGGTCGGGTTCTTCGGCTCGCGGATGTCGATCATGTGGAGGCCGCCGCCGCAGGTGTCGCCGCCGCCGCTGGCGCCGACCGCGTAGGCGAAGCCCGTTTCCTCGTTGATGACGATGTTGTGGACGCTGTGGAGCAGGTCGTAGTGGACATCCACGTCGAAGGTCAGCATGGTGCCGGAGAAGTCGCGAAGGCGGGTGAGGTCGAAGACCTGCATGCCGTGGTCGGCGGCACCGTCCGCGACGATGTAGACGTGATTCTCGTACACCTTCATGTCGCGCCAGGCGCTGCCGGGGGACGACTCGGTCTTGGGGAGGTTCCCGATCACGACGGGGTTGGCGGGATCGGTGACGTCGACGAACGACGTGCCGTCCATGCGGCCGACGATGGCGTAGTCGCGGCTGGTTTCGGGGTCGGTCCATCCCCAGACGTCGTTGACGCGGACTCCACGGGCACCGCCCAGATCTTCCACGGGGACGAAGGAGACGAGATCGACGTCGCTGCACCCGAAGACGGAGGCCTCGCCCTCTGCACAGTCGAGCGGCTCGCCGACGACCGCCTCGTAGCCCTCGACCTCGGACAGGATGGACTGGCCGTCGCTCCAGCCGTCGCCCTGGCGGTCGAAGATGAGGGCCGTGCCGAGGCCGTAGTCGTCACGCGGCATGCCCGAAACCAGCACGTCGCCGCCCTGCGCCACGACGGTTCCCATCCAGTCGCCCGACTCGGGGGCCGGGGCGGTGATCTTGCTGACCGAGGTCCAGTCGCCCGCTCCTCCGCCGGCGAATTCGTAGACGCCGCCGCGGCGGCTGTTGGCTCCGGGGGCTCCGACCCAGAGGGTTTCGCCGTCCGTCGCCATCGTGGACCCGAATCCGTCGCCGGCGCCGCCGTCGAACGCCGCGAGGCGGCCGGATTCCGACCATTCGCCGTCCTCCTGCGCGAACATCACCACCTGGCCCGGCTGGCCGAACGGGCTGCCGGCGGCGACCAGGATGCGGTCGCCGAGGACCATCGCCGCGGTACCGAAGAACGATCCCTCTCCATCGGGACTCGCGAGTTCGTGCGACACGCTCCAACCGTCCTGCCCGCGCTGGTAGACGTAGGCGATGCCCGCCTGTGATTCCACGAGCGGGGCGCCCACGACCAGCGTCTCGCCGGAAATGGCCAGCGCTCCCCCGAATCCGGACTGCGGTCCGGCTGCGGGGGCGTTCAGCATCGCCTCCTGGGTCCATTCGCCGTCCACGTTGCGGAAGACGAGCACCGCGCTCGATCCGGCCCGGGACACTGCGCCGATCGCGGCAACGTCTCCGCTCACCGCCTTGTTCATCCCGAGGATCATGCCCTCGGGCAAGCCATCCGCCACGATGCGGCCATCGTGACTCCAGCCTTCGGCGGTTCGGGTGTAGGAGAGGACGCTCGCGTTCTCGGGCGATCCCGGGTTGACGGAAGTCACGAGCAGCCGGTTTCCGGACAGCGCCAGGCTCATGCCGAACCCGTTTTCGGCGGAGGGCTCCGGGTGCGTCAGCCTTGCCCCCTCGACCCACCCGTCGGCGGTGCGTGTGTAGATGTACACGATTCCGCCCTCGTCCCCGCCGGCCCGCGGCTCGGCGACCAGTACTTCGTCTCCGGCCACCACGACGCTCGACGCGAAGCCCTGAGCCTGAAGTGAATCGGTTAGCAGGCCAAGCCCCGCAAGCAGCAGTGCTGCACGATAAAACACGTGTCGCATGTGTTTCTTCCTCTTCCAGCCAGTATTCTCGAAGGATTCCGAACTATGAAGGCTGACACTAATCTACCTCTTGGACAAGGTTGCCTCCGCTGCGGTGGCGGCCCGGCGCGGCGTGCCCGTCTGCGGGCGCTTGGGCACGGGCGCGCGGCGCACGCGGAACAGACGACACGGAGACCGACATGCATGTGACCTACCTGATCCCCGGCCCGCTCTCGCGCGGCCCGCTGGGGCCCCACGAACTGGGGCGGCGACGCGAGTACCTGGAACGCCATGCGGCTCCGGGCACCACCGTCTCGGTGATCGACTGCGAGACCGGACCGCCCTCCATCGAGTCGTCGGCGGAGGAATACCTGTCCGTGCCGGGGCTGCTCCAGGCCGCGCCGAAGCTGGAGGCCGAGGGCGTGAGTGCGATCATTGTGGGCTGCTTCGGCGACCCGGGGCTGAGCGGCGCGAGGGAGGTGACGGGCATTCCGGTGGTGGGGCCGGGTCAGGCCAGCGCACATCTGGCGGCGCAACTGGGATCGCGCTTCGGCGTGCTCACGGTGGTGCACGAGGTGGTGCCCGCGGTGAGGCGCCAGATGCGCGCGCACGGGGTGGAGGGGTTCCTCACCGAGGTGCGCGCGGTGGATATCCCGGTGCTGGAACTGCGTCGCCGCCGTGACGAGGCGGTGGCCGAGCTGGAGCAGGCGGGGTGGGAGCTCGTTCGCGGCGGCGCGGACGCCATCGTCCTCGGCTGCATGACGATGGGGTTCCTGGACGTGGCGCGCGACCTCCAGCGGGATCTGGGGGTGCCCGTGGTCAATCCGGTGCTGGCATCCCTGAAGCTTGCGGAGACGATGGTGGTGGCCGGCCTGGCGCCTTCGGTGACGGCATATCCCGCTCCCCGCAAGCAACTGGATACCGCCCTGGTCTGACTTCCGGCCCCACGACAGCGTGCTCGTGCGTGCCCGCAACCGGGGGCGGCGGCGACCGGACCCGTCCAACCGGGCTCGAAGCCGCCAGTCGACTACTTCTTCTTCGCCTTCTTCTTCTTGCTGCGCTTGCCCTTCGGAGGCTCGGGCTGCGGCATGGGGGCGAACAGGTCGAGGAGCCAGACCGCTTCCGAGAGGCGCTGGGCGACCTCGTTCGCCTGCCTGCGCAGTTCGGTCAGAACGAAGGGAAGGCGCTCGGAAACCTCTTCCTCAAACAGCGACTCCAGCTCGTGCACCCGGGCGAGCCTGGGGATCGGGACGCGGGGAGTGGCCGGATCGTGCTCGAAGCGAGGGCTCTCGGCGTACCCCAGCGGCACCAGGATGCGGCCGAGCCTCAGAAGCAGGTCGTTGGCGATGTCGGCCGGCACTTCACCCGATTCAATCTTCTGGTAGAGATGGTCGAGCCTGAGCTTGACCGCATCGAGGGACTTTCGAATGGCACTGATGTCGAACCGCTTGAGGGCCTTGGGTTCGTAGTCGGCGAGCGCCTCGTCCAGCTCCGCCGCCGTCTTGCGGAAGTCCAGCGGAAGCACCTCGGCGGTGAGAAACTCGCTGATCGCGGTCAGGTAGACACGAAGGTCGCGCTCAAGGTTGGCGCGGTCGGCCACCTCGATCCTGTCCCATTCGGTATGCCACGCGATGTTGCCGCCGCAGCCGCCAACCGGATAGAAGCCCAGTCGTTCCCGCTCCTCCAGGGGGATGTTCGAGAGGAGCATGAAGAAGGAACTGATGCCGAGCTGGTTGAAGGAGTAGTCACCTGCACGCAGGGGACGCTGGTGTCCGGGGTCGATCCCGGACACGGACTGGATCGATGATCGGCAGACATCCTCGGTTTCGGCCATCCAGGGGACTTCGTCGTACCGGGTGGCACGCCAGCAGCCGGGCGAGTCGATGTTGACCGCGGCGACGCAGTGACGGTGAAGATCGAGGCCGAACTCGTCCGCATACCAGGTCGATCCCCCGTATCTTCCGGTGGAGTGCGCGGGCCACCAGGCGACCCGCAGCGATCGGCGCATGCCTTCGCGATGCTCGTGAAAGATGCGCGCGAGTTCCAGCAGGGTCGCGTCTCCGACGGCGTTGTCCCCGATTCCGATATCCCACGAATCGTAGTGTCCGTGGACCAGAACGAACTCGTCGCTTTCGCCCTCGATGCGAGCCACCGGCAGCGAGCAGGTGGACCACCCCTCCGCAAGCTCGGTATGAAGCGTGACCTGCTCTTCTCCGGCCTCGATCGCCTCGATCAGCCGGTCGCCGTCGGGCCTGTTGATGGCCAGGATCGGGGTTGACGGCTTGTCCCGAAGTTGCGCCTCGGTCGGAGCGCCCCAGATGGAGGTACAGATCCCCCAGTGCACGCGGCTGCCCGGGTTGATGTAGATCTGCCCGGCTGCCCCGGCCGCTTCGAAGCGCGCCACGGAGACGGGCATTGCGAGCCCTTCGGTGACCACCAACTTGCCGCGCAGATCGGGAAGCTCGCCTTCGACGGCCGACTTGAACAGATCCGACCCGCCGCGAACGGTGGTGGCGGGTACATGGACCGGCTGTCCGGTGAGGCCCTTCGCGTCCGTGGAGGCCGAGAACGAGGGCGGCTTGCCGGCCAGGGTGGCCCCCGCGACATCGACCGCGCCGCTGCGCGGCACCGACAGATAGAGTTTCGGCTCGTGGAGGTCGTAGGGGATGTCCAGGGACTCGAGCCGCGACGCGATGAAATGGGCCGCGGCCCGCTCATCCGCCGAACCCGATTCGCGCACGAGGACCGAAAATCTCTCGATCAGGCTCCAGCCCAGATCGAAGGAGACATCCCCGAGAACGGATTCGACCAGGCTCACGGCAGACCGGTAGTGATTGGCGACATGGGTCCTTCCAAATCCAGGATTTCAAGCGCTTTCCACTAATGTAACGGCGGGCACAAGGGCCCCTCCAAGTACCACGATGGATCGCCACTGCGATGCCGTGCACCCACCGTCCTGCCGCCAATGACCTGTTACCGGTTGGGGCGCTGATCGCGATGCCTCGTGCCGTGCCCTGGGCATCTCTCGACAATTCGAGCTCGCGAATCTACGAACACGCACACTGGGGAGAGCTTCATCCGGGCCGGGAATCCAAATGGAGGATTCCCGGCCCGGATGACTGCCGTCCACGTGTCAGGTCAGCCGACAGACCTGTTCGTTCGGGCCCACATCACGGATAGTAGGTGTACGTCGTTTCACACAAATCGATGAACAAACCCATCAGCCAAACTGGAAGGCTCACCACGCTGAAGTCGGGGTTGAAACAATGTTCCACAGTGCGACAGTGCCTTTCCCCGTATCCGCAGTCGGATGCGTCAGCTGCGGCTACCCTGGTCCCCGACACCGCCAGGAGGCTGATGCCCAGGAACACCGTCATCATGACCGTTCTGATCGTATTCTTCATTGTCTTTCCTTACGCTCCTTATGAGTTTACATTAGTCCTGCCTACACATCCCAGTAGAAACTGTCCGTCTGGCAGCGTTTCCACCAAAAGATGCCGGTGCAGGTCTCTCTCTCCCCACAGATTGGGTCGGAGTCACCCGCACATAGCACCGAGAGTTGTGCCTCGACGCCCCTGGGCATCGCCGCATCGGCTACAGCAATCGCCAACGACATCATAACGCTGAATCCCAACATTGTACTGCGCATTGTCTTCTTCATTACTTGCTCCAGTAGTGATATGTTCTTTCTTCGCTACAAAAGAAAACCCAAAAGAGACAGCTCTTCGCGACTTCCTCGTAGCACAGCCTACTTTCCCCCAGGCAGCTTTCGGCTGTCTCGGCTCGCATGCCGGCTGGCGTGATCATGCTGAGAATCGCTGCAACCAGCAGGGCCGCGGTACCGACCGGCATGACACTACGGCGTATGACTTGTTTCATCTTTCGTCTTCTCTCCATCGAAGTGAGGTGATTTGGGGATACAGCCCCCGATCGTCAAGCACAAATGTGCGATCTCCCGTTACTGCAAAGTTCATCACAACGTCGGGAAGACTCTGCGAAAACAGATAGTGGCCGTTCCTGATATCGTACTTGTCGATTACCCGCATCCGGTGGCGGGTCTGGCCTCCCGGCACCACGTACATCGTGTCGCGCCATACATCCATTGAAAAGGCCGAGTAGGCGGGCTGAGTTGCCATTCTCCACATCGTTGTGCTCTCGTTGCGCCTGACAATGATCTCAGGGAAGTCGGTGTGCTCGACATAGGGGTATGTGCCCAGAACCTGTTGGCGTTCCATGGCAAACCAGCCGTTGCCGGTTTCGAAACCGAAAACCCAGACATCTTCGATTGATGCGGCCGTATTGCCGTATCGCTGGAGGAAGTGCATTGTTTCGAACCCTGACCACGGTGGGGCAATGTCGACTTGCCCGCCATCCGGGGTGACAAGAATCCATGGAACAGCCATTCGGTTGGTGTCGAGTATTACGTCGCCCGATGACAGAACGGCCACCCCTTCGATCAAGCTGAAGTCGTCGCACACGATCGTCTGCTCGCGCTCAAGCAATCCGGTTGGCGAAAGGAACACCAGACGGCAATTGCCGGAGTCCGCCAGCAACACGCCGCCGCCAGGGGTGACGTCCAGGGCTCGCACGCTGGCGATTTCACCAGGTCCTTCGCCCTTGGCACCCCAGCTCCATTCTACGGCCCCTTGAGCCGAGAACCTTGTCACCTGCCGAAGCATGGGATCCAGCACATACAGGGCGTTGTCCGGCGTCGCGGCAAGTCGCGTGGGACCGCCGAGCAAGGTGTCCTGGATTCCTCCATAGTGCCATACCGTGTCGTACCTGGACGTGTGCACGACCCGATCTTCCGATCCTCTATCGAACAACACGGGTCCATCGGGACTGTCGACGCACGCGCCAGACGGAATCATCGAACACAGGGCCAGCACTGGTGCCGCGCGGATCACAGTTCGCCCATCCTCTCCCGGAACGAGGACACCGAAAGTGAGTGCGGGCCACTGATGCTCTCCGCGAAGAGAACGCTGCCGTCCTCCCGAAACGCGACGGCAAATGGCGTCCGGAGCATTCGTCCTATCGGCACCACCGAGCGCCACGGCACAGGTTCCATACTGGTCACGCCGCTGTTGGCGGCAATCAGTCTGTCCAGATCGGAAGCCGACACTCCGTCTTCAATGACGAAGATGCGGGTCGGAACCGAGAGTTGCCCGGCGAGATCGTTCACATCGTCCATCAAAGCGAGACAGTCGGCGGCAGTCGTTACGAAAGCCACACTCGCCCCCGATGCGCCGGCAGTTTCGAGAAACGCCTCGAACCGATGGTGGTCGAACCGGATTCGCACAGCCGAGAAGGAAAAGAGGACGCACGCCAGAACCAATGCGGCACCCTGCCATCCCGGCAGATTGAATGGTCGCCGGAGGAGTGATCCACAGGCCCTTCCTACTTCGCCAATGCGCTTCGTGACCGTTCTCATGGTACTAATCCTCTACGTCGTTTCTGCGTGGAAATCGCGTTCACTTGATTGCAGCACGATTGACACCCGGAATGAGGTCTGCCGGTGCGCACCCGACAGTTTCGACAACACTGGAGTCGTGGCGACGAGGGCGGCGAGAGCCGCCAGGAGCAGCCCGAACGGCGCCGTCCGCAGGTTTGCGAACGGGCCCGTCGCGGCGCTTTGAGTCGTGGAGCCCGGTCTTCGTGTAGCCATCCCTGAGCACCCTTTGGTGAGTCGTCTCTGCGATCAAGCGAGAGAGACTCTACATGGTCCTCAGGGGCGCTTCCATAGCTGGATGGGACAGATTTCCGGCCGGAGACAATCCGTCGCGGATGGGGCGGGGTGCCAGGCCTCGGCGCCCCGGTGTCGTGTCCCGGAAATCACATCAGCTGCTCGTGAGCTTCCGGGGACGCGACCCTACAAGCTCATCAGCACCGCCAGGATGTCCTCGTTGGTGGGCCTCACGCGGTAGTCCACCTCGACAAAGCCGTAGCGGACGACCCCCTCCTTGTCGATCACGTATGTGGCCGGGTGCGGCAGCGGCCTGTTCGGGGGCGCATCCTCGTTGAAGAGGCCGTAGCGGTCGATCACCCGGTGGTCCGGATCCGACAGCATGATAAAGTCCGGCGTCACGCCGTCATCAGCGGCGACGCGGTCGATCATCAGCTGCATTCCTTCGCGGTCGTCCACCGATACCGTCACGATCTCCGTGTCATCCTGCAGTTCGTCGGGAAGAAGGGCTCTCAGCTCCACGAGCTGACTGGCGCAGTACGGTCACCAGTGTCCGCGGTAGAAGACCAGGACCACGTTCTTCTCGCCCCGGAAGCCGGCGAGGTCCACCGCTCCATGATCGAAGGACTCGAGGGTGAAGAGCGGCGCTTCCGTGCCCACCGCCACGCGCGCGATGTCGGTGGGGGGAAGGTCGTGACCATCGGCAGGGCCCAGCGTCTGGCCGGCCAGGGGCGCGGACGCGAAGGAGCCAGGGAGCAGCAGCGGCAGGATGCAGGCGCGGACCATCGATCTCGGGGAGCGTTTCATGGGAACCGTTCGCAGGCGGGCGGGGGTCATGTCTCGCGCGTACACGAGCGAGACGCTTGACGGTATGTTAACGGCATGTGCTCGGTCCTCGCCATCCTCGAAATCGATCCGGCCGCTCCGTACCCGCGCGAGCGCGCCCTGGCGCTGTCGCGGCTGCAGCAGCACCGTGGACCCGACTGGTCCGGCGTCTTCTCCGGCGAGCGCGCCCTGCTGGCCCACAACCGCTTGGCCATCGTCGATGTCGAGCACGGTGCGCAGCCCCTCAGGAACGCCGCCGGCACCCACGTCCTGGCGGTAAACGGGGAGATCTACAACCACCGCGCCCTCCAGGCGGAGCTGGGCGAGGCCTTCCAGCCCCGGACCCACAGCGACTGCGAAGTCATCCTCGGGCTCTACGCCGAGCAGGGCAGCGACTTCGTGGACCGCCTGAACGGGATCTTCGCCTTCGTCCTCTACGACACCGGGCAGGACCGCTACGTCGTCGCCCGTGACCACCTCGGCATCGTACCGCTCTACACCGGATACGACGACGAGGGGCGGTTCTATGTCGCCTCCGAGATGAAGGCGCTCATGCCGGTCTGCCGGACGGTCTCGGAGTTTCCGCCCGGGCACGTGCTCGATTCGGCCGAGGGCACGCCGAGACGCTATTACAGGAGGGACTGGCGCAGATTCGAGGCAGCCACCGGGAAACCCGGTCCCGAAGGACTCCGCGAGGCCCTCGAAGCGGCGGTCCATCGCCAGCTCATGTCGGACGTGCCCTACGGCGTGCTCCTCTCCGGAGGTCTGGATTCGTCGATCATCTCGGCGGTCGCGCGCCGGTTTGCGCGGATGCGGGTGGAGGATGACGACCGCAGCGAGGCGTGGTGGCCCCGGCTCCACTCATTCTGCATCGGCCTGGAAGGCTCGCCGGATCTGGCCAGCGCGCGGATGGTCGCCAATCACATCGGCACCGTGCACCACCAGTTCCACTTCACGGTGCAGGAGGGCATCGACGCGCTGTCCGACGTCATCCACCACCTCGAGACCTTCGACGTGACCACCGTCCGCGCGGCGACCCCCATGTACCTGATGGCTCGGCGCATCCGCACGCTGGGGATCAAGATGGTGCTGTCGGGCGAAGGGGCCGACGAGGTCTTCGGCGGCTACCTCTACTTCCACCGTGCGCCGGACCAGCGGGCGTTCCATGAGGAGACCGTGCGGAAGATCGACCGGCTGCACCAGTTCGACTGCCTGCGGGCCAACAAGGCGATGGCGGCGTGGGGCGTCGAGGCGCGCGTGCCCTTCCTCGACAAGGAGTTCCTGGACGTGGCGATGTCGATGGATCCGGCTGCGAAAATGCCGAACGGGGGGATCGAAAAGCGGATCCTGCGCGAGGCCTTTGCCGACTACCTGCCATCCGAGATCGCGTGGCGGCAGAAGGAGCAGTTCTCGGACGGGGTCGGCTATTCCTGGATCGATTCGCTGAAGGAACATGCAGAGCGGAGCGTCAGCGACCGCGAACTGGCCAGCGCGCCCTTCAGGTTTCCGGCGAACCCGCCGGTGGACAAGGAGTCGTACCTGTACCGGCGGATCTTCGAGTCGCACTTTCCGCTGCCCTCGGCGGCGGCGTGCGTTCCCGGCGGTCCCAGCGTTGCGTGCTCGACGCCCGAGGCGCTGGCGTGGGACGGAAGTCTTTCGGAGACGATCGATCCGTCGGGGCGCGCGGTGGCGGGGGTGCACCGGGCGGCGTACTAGCGGCACTCTATTCCGAAGCCGGCCTCCCCTCCTCGAGATAGTCCAGCAGCAGGTTCGTCATGGCGCGGATGCCCACGGGCACCGCCGAGTTGTCGGCCTGGAAGTCGGGCGTGTGGTGCCCACCCGAGGTCCCTCCGGGCAGCACCTGGCCCAGCCGGAAGAAGAAACCGGGCACTTCGTTGGCGAAGTAGGCGAAGTCCTCGCCGCCCATGGTCGGTTCGAGGTCCACGACGTTTTCCGCACCCACCGCGCGCGCCAGCGACGGGAGCATCCGTTCGCCCAGCGCGGGGTCGTTGATCGTCGCGGGCGTCCCCCGGTCGTAGTCCAGCTCGTAGGTGCCGCCCCCCGCCGCCGTGATCCCGGCCAGGATCTCGCCCATGCGCTGCTCGACCGCGTCGCGCACGTCGGGGTTGTAGGTCCGCACCGTGCCCTCCATCTCGACCACGTGCGGGATGATGTTGAAGCGGGTGCCGCCCCGGATGATCCCCACCGTCACCACGCTGGGCTCGAGCGGGGGCAGGTTGCGCGACCGGATGGTCTGGAATGCGCTGACCGCCTGGGACGCCATCACGATCGGGTCGATCCCCAGATGGGGCGCGGCGCCGTGGGCCTGCAGCCCCAGTATGCGGATCTTGAAGTGATCCACCGCCGCGAGCGCCGGCCCGGAGGTGAACCCGACCTTGCCCACCTCCATCTCGGCAAAGGAGTGGAGGCCGAAGATCGCGCTCGGGGCGGGATCCTGCAGGACGCCCTCGGCCACCATCATGCGCGCGCCGCCGTCCTCGCCCGGCGGGGGCCCTTCCTCGGCTGGCTGGAAGATGAACTTGACCGTCCCCGGCAGCTCGTCGCGCATGCCGGCCAGCACCGACGCAACGCCCAGCTGCACGGCGACGTGGATGTCGTGGCCGCACGCATGGGACACCCCCACTTCCTGGCCCAGGTAGGTGGTGCGCACCGTGGACCGGAAGGGATAGGGCGTCATCTCGGTGACGGGGAGCGCGTCCATGTCGGCCCGCACCGCCACCACGGGCCCCGGGCGGCCGCCGCGCAGGATCCCCACCACGCCGGTGTGCGCGACCCCGGTCTGCACCTCGTCAAAGCCGAGTGCGCGCAGGTGGTTGGCCACCAGCTCGGCGGTCTTGAACTCGCGGTTGCCGAGCTCCGGGTACTGGTGAATGTGCTCCCTGAGCCGGATGATCGTGTCCTGCACCTGCGCCACCAGCTCGTCGACCCGCGGGTCCTGGGCGCCCGCGGACCCCGGCGCCGCCGCCAAAGCGAACAGAGCAGCGAAAAACACCCGCACAGCAGTCGAACGCATCATCGGTTTCCTCCCGTCAGGCTCAAATGGACCGCCCGGACGAAGCGCCCGCCGGCATCCTCTCTCCGGGTGGCGTCCAGATCGGCGCGGGCGTGAGCGCCGACTCGACTGTATTGTTAATCATTGCGCGACGGAACCCGGCCGGGCAACGCCGAAGAGGTGTTTTGGAAGTACAGGGCGACGTGACCGCCCCGGCGGGCGTCCCCACAAATGAACGACAGGGTTCCGCGCACCACCGCGAACGCAGAACGGAGGTTGCATTCATGCTTCGATCCCTTCCCCTGGCTGTCCTCGCCGCGCTCGCCGCGGGCTGTGGCGACTCCGCACCGGCCAACGACGCCGCGCCGGCGGACGCCGCCTCCCCCGGCCCCGAGCTCCCCGCGGCCATCGTGGGCGACGGCGGCGAGCTCGAGGGCGCCGACCTCAACTACGTCGACGGCGACGCCGAGACCACCGGCTACCTCGCCGTCCCCGACGGCCCCGGGCCCTTCCCCGCCCTGATCATCATCCACGAGTGGAACGGCCTCCAGGACCGCGTACGCCAGCTCGCCGACGACTTTGCCGACGAAGGCTACGTGACCCTCGCGGCCGACCTCTTCCAGGGCCGCACCGGATCCAACCGTGACGAAAACATGGCGCTGGTGCGCGAGGCGCAGGCCGACCAGCCCGCCATGATCGCCAACCTCAACGCGGCGGTGGCCTACCTGAGGGGGCGTCCCGACGTGACCGGCAGGGTCGGCGCGATGGGATGGTGCTTCGGTGGCGGCGTGGCGCTCTCCTTCGGCCTCGACGGCGACAACCACGAGGCCACCGCCATCTTCTACGGCCGCCTGGTGGACGATCCGGAGGTCGTCGCCCGTCTGGACCACGAGGTGTACGGCACCTTCGCCGCCCTCGACCAGGGCCCCTCGCCCGAGTCGGTGGCCGCCTTCGAGGCCGCCCTGCGCGCCGCCGGGATCGAGAACGACCTGCACATCTACGACGATGTCGACCACGGCTTCTGGCTCCGCGTGGACCAGGATCCCGAGGTGCGGACCGCGCCGGCAGCCGATGCGTGGCAGCGCCTCAAGGCCTATCTGGATCGGACCCTCGGCGAGGCCTCGGTGCCCTAGGCCCGCGCGGGTGTCCACTCCTGATGACGCGGGTGTCCATCAAAACGGCGGGAGGCGAGCGCGGCCCGGCCATGAATACGCCCTTTTCGTCCGGCACGTGTCTTGCTGTAAGGTTCCGCCGTTGCGCACAAGCACACGACTCACGAGGAGTTCAACCATGAACCGACCTGGACTCACCGGAATCCGCCCGCTGGCGGGGTTCGTTGGAGCACTGGCGCTGCTTGGCCTGACCGGCGTCGAGCAGCTGTCCGCCCAGACTACCGGTGGCCGCGGGTTCCTCTTCGGCAGCCCCCGGGCATCCTTTACCGTAAAGGGCGGGCTCAGCATGCCGCGTGCGGCGAGCGGAAACGACGTGCAGAGCCTGTGGGACCTGACGCGCGAAGAGCTCACGGTGGAAAACCGGGACCTGACCGGCGGCTCGATCATCGCCGAGCTGGCGATCCGCGCCAACGAGCGTTTCGACGTCACCTTCGCGTTCGGCTATTCCCTCACCGAACCCCATTCGGAGATGCGGCACTGGGTGGGCGAGGACGATCTGCCGATCGAGCAGGTCACCAGCTTCTCGACCAAGCCGCTGACCATCGGGGTCAAGGCCTACCTGCGGGAGCGGGGACGCACCATCGGCAGCCTCGCGTGGATCCCGCGGACCTGGAATCCGTACGTGGGCGTTGCGGGCGGAGTGGTCAGCTACCGGTTCAACCAGTACGGCGAGTTCGTCGACTACGAGACGTACGACATCTTCCAGGACAACTACCTTTCCGAGGGACGGGCGCCCACCGTACATTTCATCGGCGGAATGGACTTCACCGTCAACCGCCATTTCCTGCTGGTCGGCGAGGCCCGGTACGGTCTCGCCAGCGCGCCTCTGGACAGTGACTTCGTCGGCTTCCCCGACTTGGATCTGGCAGGATTCCAGGTCACCGGCGGAATCGCCTTGCGGTTCTAGGGGGAACGCAACAATGACACAATCAGGAAGACGTTCGATGCGGGAAGAGAAGGGAGCGAGCATGACCAGGACAACAATCAGCAAAGGTACTCTGGCCGGCCTCGTCGCCGCGGTAGCCCTCGGCGGGCTCCCCGGGGCGACGGAAGCGCAGGAGCCGAACACCCGTCTGGGCTGGCAGGCCTATCTCGGGTGCTGGGCACGGCCCGCCGACCCGGTCGATGTCGACCGCCCCGAAGAGGAGGCAGTGGACGACGGCGTCCTCTGCTTCGTGGCCTCCGGCGAGGATGTCGAGATGGTCACGATCGTGGACGGCGCGATCACCCACCGCGAGCCCTTCCCGGCCGACGGCCAGCCCCGGACGGTGGAGCAGGACGGCTGCACGGGGACCGAGACTTCGCATTTCTCCGAAGACCAGCGGCGGATCTACGTCACCTCCGAGGCGACCTGTCAGGACGGTACGCCCCGCCGGAGCACCGGGATCATCTCCATGCCCGGGCCCTCGGAGTGGCTGGACGTTCGTGCCATGGAGGTGGACGGCCGGGCCACGGCCTGGGCCCAGTGGTACCAGCGGACGAGTAGCAGCGCGCTGGACGAGGTGGGCCTTCAGTCCGGAGAAATGGAGGGTCCGGTCGCACTGCGAGCCGCGGGTTCCTACCTGTCGTCGCAGATCACCATCGACGACGTGATCGACGCCTCCTACAACGTGCACCCCGAGGCGGTGTCGGCCTGGCTGTCGCAGGCGGCCCGGCCATTCGCCCGCCTGGACGCCGACGCCCTCATTCGTCTCGACGACGCCGGCGTGCCCGGCTCGGTGATCGACGTGGTGGTCGCGGTTTCCTTCCCGCAGCGGTTCGCTCTGAACCGGGAGGACGTCTACGCCGACGACTACGGCGAGTACGGCGGCGTCCGCGCCGCCCGGACGATCTGGGTGGATCGGCTCTACAGCCCGTTCTACTCCGGTTACGGCTACGGCTACTACCCCTACCGCTCCTACTACGGCTGGAGCGGATACGGCTGGGGATACCCGGGCGGCTGGTACGGCGGCGGGCACTATCGGCCGGTCGTAGTGGATGTTACGCCGCGGTCGGGCGGCGGCCGCGTGGTCGCCGGCAGGGGTTACAGAGGCCCCAGGACGGGGATGAGCGGGTCCCGCGGAGGCTCGACGACCGGCGCGTGGACCGGGAGCAGCGGCAGCGGTCGCAGTGGCAGCGCGGTCTCGCGCGGCGGAAGCGGCAGCAGCGGGGGCTCGCGCTCGGCCAGACCTCGCCGCGGAGGCGATTCCGTGCAGGGCGTCAGCAGCTCCACGGGTTCCTCCTCGGGCAGCAGCACCGGCCGCACGGCCAGGCCTCGCCGCGGCGGCAAGTAGACACACGAACGCCTGACAGCCAGATTCGGGCTCTCGCGCCTCTTGCGGGCGCGGGAGCCCTTCTGCTTTGAGAACCGATGACACCGCTGCTTCAGCTCAACGAAACGGCAGGGCTGTCTGAAGCCCTCGCGTCCAGCCCGCTGCTGGCGCTGGTCGTGCTCTTCGGCGCGGGGGTGGCGATCAGCCTGACGCCCTGCGTCTATCCCATGATCCCCATCACCGCGTCGGTCATATCGGGGACGGCGCGCGAGGGGCAGCCGTGGCGACGCACACTGGGCCTGACCATGACCTACGTGGTGGGCATGGCGCTCCTGTATGCCTTCCTCGGCATGCTGGCGGGCCTGACCGGGACGCTGTTCGGCACGGTGGGCGCGAGTCCCTGGGCGCTGTTCCTGATCGGCAACCTCCTGCTCTTCTTCGCGCTGGCCATGTTCGACGTGATTCCGGTGCGCATTCCCCAGCGGCTGATGGCGTGGGCGGGGAGCCGAGAGGGCGGATCCTATGGGGCCGTGTTCGTGCTGGGGGCCACTTCGGGCCTGGTCGCGGCGCCGTGCGGGGCGCCGGCATTCGCAGCCGTGCTGGCGTGGGTGGCGGCTACCCGTGCCGGACTCATGGGCTTCGTCTACCTTTTCGTGTTCTCGCTGGGGATGTGCACCCTGCTCGTAGCGGTCGGGCTCTTCTCGGGCTCGCTGTCGCGGCTGCCGAAGTCGGGGCAGTGGATGGTGACCGTCAAGCGGGTGGCAGCGGTGATCATGCTCGGGGTGGCGCAGTACTACTTCATTCAGGTGGGATACAATCTGTGAGGGACGGAATCGTGATGGATGGAATCGTGAGGAATCGGATCGCTGGGAATCGGATCGCCGGTAGTCCGGAGTCGGCGGGCCGGGCAGGAATCCTGGCAGCCGGCCGGCGCGTCTCGGCGTCCCTGGTGGCCGCGTTGACGCTTCTGATCGCCGTGCCGGCCGTGGCGCGCGCGCAGGACGAAGGCCTGGGCCTTCCGGCGGGCACCACCGCGCCGGACGCCCAGGTGGAGGACCTGGAGGGCAACGCCGTCTCCCTGCTCGACGTTGTCGGCAGCGGCCCGGCGCTGATCGAGTTCTGGGCCTCGTGGTGCGAGCAGTGCGAACTGCTGCAGCCCCAGATCGACGAGATCCAGGAGCGGTTCGCGGAGGAGGTGAAGGTGGTGGCCGTGGCGGTCGCGGTGAACCAGTCCGTGCGGCGGGTGCGCCGCCATGTCGAACGGCACGCCCCGGGCTACGACTTCGTGTACGACGCTAACGGCGAGGCCGTGAGAGCGTATCAGGCCCTCACGACCTCCATTGTGGTACTGATCGACGGCGAGGGGCGCGTCGTCTCAACCGGCGTGGGGCCGCAGCAACCGCTGGTCGAGGCGGTGGAAGCGATGCTCGGGGGAGGATAGGGACGCCGAGGTGGGCATGGCCGGATTCGGTCCGCCCCGGTGGATCCTATCCTTCCTCCGGCTCCGGCGTTACCTCGTCGATCACCGCCGCCAGTTCGTCATAGGCGGCCGGATCCACCTGGTTGAACGTCGGCATCACCTTCGCGACCCGGCCGTCGGGGCCTACCACGATCACCGCCCGGCTCCCCACCATTCCATTGTCCCGGAGCGATCCGCCAAACGCCGTGAAGGCGCCGCCATCGGGGTCGCTGCCGAACAGGTAGGGGAAGTCCTCGTCCTTGAGCCACGAGGCGCCCTCTTCGGCGGAGTCGTTCGAAATCGCCATGAGCACGACGTTGCGGCCTTCGTTGAACAGTTCTGCGTACTGATCACGGTACGCTCTCATTTGAACCGTTCAGCCACGCGTCCTGACTCTGAAAAAGAACGCCAGAACGACCGTCTCGCCGCGGTAGTCGCTCAGCCGGATCTGGTCCTGGAGGACGCCGTGGCGGGTCGCGCCGGTGAGCGCGAAATCGGGGGTCATCGCCCCGACCTCGATGAGGCCGTCCGCCTCCTGCGCCGCGGCGCCGCCCGGGGCGCCGATCACCACCGCAGCCGCGAGAGCAGCCACTGCCAACAGTCTTCGCGTCATTCGTCGTCTCCGTTCTCGTTGAGCATGAGTATGAGTATATGAGTAGGAATCCGCCTGTAGAGGCGGGCCTGCCGCGCAACATTGTAGCGCGGGCGCGCGGGAAAGGCGACCTTGGCCGCCAGGGCCGCGCCTGCGGCGCCACACAACCGCCAGCCAGGAGAGCGCACGTCATGTCGGCAGAACCCATGGACACAGCCGCTCGGCAAGCGCCGATCGGCGACGCGCCCAATCGAGCCGCCCCACACGGCATCCACGCCATCATGCCGGCCGCCATCCTGGCCGCGGCCGCCATCTCCTGCGCCCCCGCCACTGATGACGCGCCCGGCACTGCCGGCGCGGCCACCTCGGCTGCCCCCGCCGGCGACCGCCTCCGCACCGCCGACCCCTACGCCCGCGGCTACACCGACGACGACTTCCCGCGCGTCCAGGAACTCGCGCCCGGCGTCTACTCCTACGAGCAGCTTCGCTCCGCGGGCGACGAGCGCTTCACCACGGTGAGCATGTTC
Organism: Longimicrobiales bacterium; assembly: GCA_965211905.1. Taxonomy (GTDB): domain Bacteria; phylum Gemmatimonadota; class Gemmatimonadetes; order Longimicrobiales; family Gaopeijiaceae; genus Bin94. Next base: position 891,928 of record CBDBTX010000003.1, on the reverse strand, counting down.
GTGGTGACGGACGAGGGCGTCCTCGTCGCCGACGGCCAGGGCAGCCCCGCCGAGACGCGCCGCATGGTCGAGATCATCGCCGGGATCACCGACCAGCCCATCACCGACGTGGTGGTCTGCTCCGATCACGGCGACCACACTGCCGGCAACGCCGAGTTCCCCTCAGGCGCCCGCTTCTGGGCGCACCCGACCTCGCAGGCCGTACTGCAGGTCATGGCCGACAATCCGCTCCGCCCGGACGACGCACCCCCGGTCGTCGTTCCCACCCATCTGGTCGAGACCTCCGAGACACTCATGCGCGGCGGCCGCGAGATCCGGCTCCTCTTCCTGGGACGCGCACACACCGGGGGCGACCTGGTGGTCCATCTGCCCGCCGAGAAGATCCTGTTCATGAGCGAGGCGTACCTGCACCGGGTCTTCCCCGCGATGCGCTCCGCGTACCCGTCCGAGTGGGTGGCGATGATCGAGGCCGCCCAGGCGATGGACGTGGATGTCTACGTGCCGGGGCACGGGTTCGTGGATTCGCCGGCGGTGCTCGCCGAAGAGCTCGAGACCTATCGCCGGGCGGTGGTCCAGGTGATCGAGGAAGCGGGGCGGCTGCACGCGGCGGGGCTGACCCTGGAGGAAGCGGTCGGGGAGGCGGACTTCGGCGACCTCGAGACGTGGTCGCTCCGGTCCAGCCAGGGAAGCCGGGCGCTCGGCCGCGTGTATATGGAGCTGAACGGCGAACTGCCACCCGGGTGACGCGCGCTCCGGTCGTAGCGGTTCGGTGCGGATGCATCGTCGGCCGAATGCAGCGGGGACCTGTCGGCCTGCCAGGCGCCGAGCCCGCCACTGGGGCGCGAACCCGAGGCTCTGGCACAGGCGCCCCGCACGGAATATTCTCATTCGGCGTTTCGAGACGGGCGGCCGCGTCTGTTTCGCAGACACTCGTTCATAACACACCCAATCCGGGATCAATCTGGAGGAACATGTGAAGCCGACACTCCGGGCCTTCGCCGCCGCTTGCCCCCTCGCGGCAGCTTTCACCCTTGCGATCGCACTCGCCTTCGCGGTCCCACCCGCCGCCACCGCCCAGCAGGCCGAATGGCGCCACTGGGGCTCCGACGCCGCCAGCACGCGCTTCGCGCCCCTCGACCAGATCGACGCCTCCAACTTCAACGACCTGGAAGTGGCGTGGATGTGGCGAAGCGACAACTTCAGCCCCGAGCCCGAACCGCTCCTGCGGGCGACGCCGATCTACGTGGACGGCACCTTGTATTCCGTGGCCGGATCGCGCCGCACCGCGGTGGCCATCGACCCCGCGACCGGCGAGACGATCTGGACCTTCCGCGAGCCCTACACCAGGCGGTGGGAGGACTCGATGCGGAAGAACTACGGCAAGGGCGTCGCCTACGCGGAGGTGAACGGGCGTGAAACGATCTACCTCGTGACACCGGGTTTCTTCCTGCACGCGCTGGACCCGATGACCGGCCAGCCCATCGAGTCCTTCGGCAAGAAGGGCAAGGTGGACATGCTCGGCGATCTCGGGCACTGGGAGCACCATCCCGAGGACGGCCTGCCCCCGGAGGTCGGCTACATCACCAACTCGTCGCCCCCGATCGTCGTGAATGGCGTGGTCGTGGTCGGCAATTCGCACGAGCAGGGCTACTACCAGACCATGCAGGAGAACGTGCCCGGCAACATCCTGGCCTACGACGCGGACACCGGCGAACACCTTTGGACCTTCAACGTGATCCCGCAGGAGGGCGAGTTCGGCCACGACACGTGGGAGAACGACGCCTGGAAGCACACCGGCAACGTGTCGGCGTGGGCGCCGCTCTCGGCCGACGCCGAGCTGGGGCTCGTGTACATCGCGACCGACCCGCCGACCGTCGACTACTTCGGCGGCTTCCACCCCGGCAACAACCTCTTCGCCACCAGCATCCTCGCACTCGACGCCCAGACCGGCGAGCGCCGCTGGCACTTCCAGACCGTGCACCACGACGTCTGGAACTACGACAACCCGACCGCGCCCAACCTGGTCGACGTCAACGTGGACGGGCGCGCCGTCAAGGCGATCGTGCAGACCACCAAGCAGGGCTGGGCGTATGTCCTCGACCGCGAGACCGGCGAGCCCGTGTGGCCCATCGAGGAGCGCGCGGTGCCGCAGTCCGACGTGCCCGGCGAGCAGCTGTCTCCCACGCAGCCCCACGTCACCCGCCCCGCGCCCTACGAGATGCAGGGGATCACCGAGGACGACCTGATCGACTTCACGCCGGAGCTCCGCGCCCAAGCGCTGGAGATCGTCAGCAACTTCCGGATGGGCCCGCTCTTCAACCCGCCCGCGCGTGAGGACGGCCCCGGCGGCCCCTCGATCCACTGCCCGGGCGCCAACGGCGGCGCCAACATCCCGGGCGGCGCGGCGGTCGACCCCACCACCGGCATCCTCTACGTCGCCTCGACCCGCGGCTGCAGCGCGCCCCGCCTGGTCCCCGGCGTCGAGGTCGACCCCGACTCCAACGTCGAGTGGGTCAGCGTCGGCCCCGGCGGCGTCCGCGGTCCGCGCGGGCTGCCCATCACCAAGCCGCCCTACGGCACGATCACCGCGATCGATCTCAACACGGGCGACCACATCTGGCAGATCCCCAACGGCGACACACCCGACAACATCCGCAACAACCCGGCGCTCGAGGGCGTCGACGTCGGCAACACCGGCGCGCGCTCCCACGCCACCAAGCTCGTCACCAGCACCCTGCTCATGTACGGCGAGGGCCGCGGCGCCGCCCCGGTTTTCCGCGCCGTAGACAAGATGACCGGCAAGGAGCTGGGCCGCGTCGACCTCCCCGGATCCACCCTGACCGCCCCCATGACCTACATGCACGAAGGCGTCCAGTACGTGGTCATGGCGATCGGCATGCGGGGTTCGGCGGGTGCGCTGGTGGCGTTGCGCCTGCCTGAGTAGGGAGGGATCGCAGGAGGAGAAGAGGAGAAGAGAGCGATGAGACACGCGCGTTCCACCACCCTGGCGCTCGCCGGTGCGCTCCTGGCCACGGGGTGCCTGCAGGAAGCCCAGCCGGACTACACCGGCATCTTCGACGGTAGCGCCCAGGGCGAGTGGATCGAACTCGGCCACGCCTTCGGGCCGTCCACGATCTACTGGCCCACCGACACCCTCGGCTTCCAGCTCAACGAACTGGCGTACGGCCACACCGAGGGCGGCTACTTCTACGCGTCCTACTCCTTCGCCTCGGCGGAGCACGGCGGCACCCACCTCGACGCGCCCATCCACTTCGCGGAAGGCCGTCGTGCCGTCCACGAGATTCCGCTGTCGAACCTGATCACGACCGCTTCGGTGGTCGATGTCTCGGCGGGGGCCGACGCCGACCCGGACTACCTCCTGTCGGTCGACGACCTGGTGGCCTGGGAGGCCGAGCACGGCCCGATCGCCGACGGCACCGCACTGCTCATCCGCACGGGTTGGTCCTCACGTTGGAACGACCGCACCGCCTACCTGGGCACCGACCTGACCGGCCCCGACGCCGTGCCCCAGCTGCACTTCCCCGGGATCGGCCCCGACGCCGCGCAGTGGCTCGTCGACAACCGCAACATCGGCGCGATCGGCCTCGACACGCCCAGCATAGACTACGGCCAGTCCAGCGACTACCAGTCGCACGTGATCCTGTACAGGGAGAACATCGTGGGGTTCGAGAACCTGACCAACCTCGACCGGCTGCCGGCGACGGGGGCCGGAATCGTCGCGCTGCCGATGAAGATCGAGGGCGGCAGCGGCGCGCCGCTGAGGATAGTGGGGTGGGTGCCGGGTTGAGGGACTCGTCATGAGCAGACGCAGGCCATTCAAGATTGAGATCTTCGTGGCCGAGGGTCTGCCGGATGGCCTGCGCTTGGTCAAGAAATCGAACTGGATCGGCCAGGGGATCGTGTGCCCGAGGGGCAGGTACTCGGACGCCAAGAAGCGGGACGAGTTCTCTCGCAGTGGAGTCTACCTGTTGGTCGGACAGGACGGCGAGCAGCTGCCCAAGCTGTATGTGGGAGAGGCGGAAGTGGTCAAGAGCCGCCTCGACCTGCACTACGCGAACAAGGACTTCTGGCAGCAGGCCATCGTCTTTACTACGAAGGGAACGGCCCTCAACAAAGCGCAGGTCAAGTATCTCGAGGCTCGTCTCCTGCAATTGGCGAAGGCCTGTGGACGCGCGAGGGTGCAGAACAAGGTCAAGTCCCACCCTCCAAAGCTGTCCGAACCAGACCGAGCCGAAATGGACGGTTATATGGATGAGTTGCTGTCCCTACTTCCGGTGTTGGGCGTACCGTTCTTCGAACGCGACGAAACACCCTCCAAGGATCGCAAGGTGTATCGTGCGAAAGGACCGGGCTGCATAGCGACGGGCATTGAAACGAATACGGGATTCATGGTGCTGAAGGGGTCGCTCGCACGGGAACCGGCCCTGCCTAGGCTGAAGGAAAATGCACCAGGGTACTACCATCAGCGGCAAGACCTCATCGATGACAGCGTGCTGGAGAAGGGAAGCGACGGCTACCGCTTCACAAAGGACTGGCTCTTCGGCTCGCCGTCCGCTGCCGCAGCCGTTTGTCTTGGTCGCCCTGCCAACGGTCTCACCGAATGGAAGGATGTATCCAAAAGTACGCTTAAGGCAAATCGCGAGAAGGCCACCAAGTCTTGAGGGATAGATAGATCGAGTTTCGTAAGCGGAGCCCGATGAGATAGCCTCTCGAGTACACCGTGGCACCACGGAAAGGAATCGCGATGAGGAAGCTGCCTGCCGCCGTCGCGGACGGGGCGCGCTCGTACTCGTTGCAGCGCCTTCAGCAACTTCGTTCTCGCGGTCCTCTTGTCCTTTGTCTGCTGTTGCACTTGGTGGCGACAGTCGTAACCGGATCCACCGCTCACGGACAACAGCCCGAGAATCGGCCGCGCGTGGGGCTGGCGCTCGGCGGAGGCGCCGCGCGCGGGTTCGCTCACATCGGCGTGCTCGAATGGCTTGAGGAACATCGGGTTCCCGTCGATGCGATCGCGGGCACCAGCATGGGCGGGCTTGTCGGCGGCAGCTATGCCGCGGGGCAAACGGCCGCCGAAGTAGGGGCCATGGTGGCCGGCGTCGACTGGGACCGGGTGTTTGGCGGCGATGTGGAGTACGCGCGCAAGTCCTTCAGGCGCAAGGAGGACCTTCGCGCGTATCCGGTGCGGCATGAGCTCGGTCTGCGCGGCGGCCTGCGGCTGGTGCAGGCCCTCGACCCCGGCCACTATGTCGAACTCCTGCTGAGCCGGCTCGCGCTGCCCCACACCGTGCCGCTCGACTTCGACGATCTCCCGATCCCGTTTCGCGCGGTCACCACCGACCTGGAAGCGGCAACGGTCGTGGCGGTCGGGAGCGGTTCGCTTGCCAGCGCGCTTCGCGCCACGATGGCGATTCCCGGGGTGTTCCAGCCGGTCCTGCGCGACGGCCTCCTGCTCGCCGACGGCGGCATGCTCGACAACGTGCCCGCCGATGTCGTTCGCCGGATGGGCGTGGATGTCGTCATCGCGGTCGACGTCAACGTCCCGCTCCAAACCCGTGAAGGCATGCAGTCCTGGGTGCACCTCGCGGGCCAGGCGGTGACGGTGATGATGAACGAGCGCACGCGCGAAGTGCTCAGCGAACACGCCGACCATGTCATCGTGCCGCCCCTGGAAGGCATATCGCTCATGGACTGGAGGCGCTCCGAGACCATCCGGGCGCTTGGATACCGCGCGGCAGCCGCAGCGGGCGAGGAGTTGGCCTATCTCTCGCTGTCTCCGTCGGAGTGGGAACGGCATGTCGAGGAGCGGCGTCTCCGAGGCGCTGCTTCGCCGGACGTACCGCGGTTCGTACGAGTGGAGGGCGTGACGGGCCGGGAAGCCGAAGAGATCGCCCGGGTCGTCGAACCGGTGCTCGGAGCCGATTTGGATCCCGACGAGCTTGAAACGCGCCTGACTCTGCTGGCGGGCCGTGGACGCTACGGGAGCTTCGGATACGACCTGGCGCGCGACGGCGATCGAACCGGGATCCGGGTTCGCGCTCGCGACAAGCCTCACGGCCCTCCGTTTCTGGATCTCGTGACGGAGATCGAGTATCTCGGCAGCGACCTGGATCTTTCGGGCGGGACCCGCGTCACGGTGATGGATGCCGGCACCCGGGACGCCGAGTTGAGACTCGACCTGGCGCTCGAACTTGGGTGGGAAGCGGATGCGCTGCTCGACTACTACCTGCCCATCCACGGATCGACCGTTTTCCTCGCGCCCCGCATCGGCCTGCACAGGAATCGGCAACGCGTGGCGGTCGACGAAGACCTGGAAGCCGCGTATCAGACCCGGCGCGGCGTGGGCGGGTTCGACCTTGGCCTGGCTCTCGGTCCCAGGAGCGAGCTCCGGATCGGATACGAAGGGGCCTACCTTCGCGCCCGGGTCGAAAGCAGTGCCACCACCTTGCAGGATCTGGACGGATGGGAGCACGGCGGACGAGCGAGGTGGGTTTACGACGGACACGATCACTGGCTCGTGCCCGGCAGCGGGACGCGGATCGAGACCGAAGCGCGGTGGCTGGCGACCGCGCCCGGACAGCCCTCCGGGTTCGTGCAGGCCCGGTTGAGGAGCACCACGTTCTTCTCGGCCGGCCGCCGTGGCCGGGTCTTTCTCACGCTGGCCGGCAGCACGGCGTCCGACGACCAGCTCTCCCCCATCTACCAGTCCACCCTGGGCGGCCCGTTTCGGCTCGGTGCATTCGATCGCGACCGGTTCCGGGGCGTGAGCACGGGCTATGCCGGCACCGGCTACCTGCACCGGCTGGGACGGTTGCCCGACCTGCTGGGCGGAGCGATCTACGGCGGTGCCTGGCTTGAAACCGGGTGGGTCGATGCCGGTGGTGCACTTCCCGGAGCCGGCCAGACCGAACCCGGCACCGGCGTATCGGCAGGGTTGCTGGTCGATACGTTGCTGGGCGCCGTATTCGCCGGAGGCAGCGTCGCCGGAGGCAGCAGGCGACTCCATGTCGCACTCGGCCGGCCGCCCTGGTAGGAGCGGCGGCGAGTCTCTATGCGGCGGCTGCGCGCACGTCCTCCCGCCGCTCGAATGGAAGCGCGTCCGGGCTCACGCCAACAGTTGCCAACACCTCACCACGTAACGACCAGGCGGTCGCCCGGTGGTGTTGATCCCTCATCCTCGCGTAGTGCCCTGCCGTGTCGGCGAGCTCTGCCAGGATCTCGCTCATGGTCGCCATCTCGACCCGCCGCACGTATTCGTCCTCGCCGCGCTGCTTCGACGGCCGGACCCTGATCGTCACAATCATCTCAACCCTCCCCTCCGCTTCCGGGACAGACTCCTCATCGCGAAAGTCGCTTCGCCTGGCCGGTCCATGTGGGTTGTCGTTCGGCACTACTACACCACACTCCAGCAGTCGGTCCCATCCCGCTGGACCCACGCGACCCGGGACGTCGCCGGCGGGCGCAGGAACTTCAGGTCGCATCCGACGGTACGATCGGAGTGCGCTATTCGACGATTGACTGCACGACAGTTGCAGATGGGGGGAGGCGAGGGATATGGCTGCTCTTGGAAGCCACCGAAGGGCGAAATACACGACCGGTACCCGGCTTGGCACCAGCATGGGCCGGGGCTGGAACGGGCTATTGGCCGAACGCTGGAGCCATTCCGAGGGCGATCTTGGTGAGGTTCAGGTTCGGGATACGGAAGTCATCGTCCTGCTTCAGGGCCGGCTGCACGTAAGACGGCGCGGCGACGGCCATTTGCAGCACTCCAATGCGGTTCCAGGCACGATCTGGCTTTGTCCCAACGGGGTTGAGGAAGACATGATCCGCCTGTACGGCGACGTCCAGGAGAGCATCCACCTCTTCCTGCCCGCCCTGCCGCTGTCGCAAACGGTGGTTCAGGAAACCGGTGTCGATCCCGACACTGTCGACCTTCACTACCAGGGCGGCTTTCGCGATCCCCTTGTCGAGCAGATCGCGTGGACAATCCGTGACGAGATGACCGAGCCGGCGCCCGGCGGAAAGATGCTGGTCGAGACCCTGGCCGCCGCGCTCTCGGTTCACCTGGCCCGGCGGTACTCCAACCTGGCGCCCGCTTCGATATCGCTGCCGTCGGCACGGGGCGCGCTCGATCCCCGGCGCCTGCGGCGCGTCACCGATTTCATCGAAGCCCAGCTCAGCGAAGACCTGAGCATCGAGGCGCTTGCGAAGGAGGCTTCCCTCAGCCCGCTCCAGTTTGCCCGTGCCTTCAAGGGGGCGACCGGGACGGCACCGCACCGCTACCTCACCTACCGCCGCATCGAACGCGCGAAGACGCTGATCGCCAAGGGCAATGCTCCCCTCGGCGAGATCGCCGATGCGTGCGGTTTCTCTTCTCAGGCCCATCTGACTCGACAGTTCAAACAATTCGTCGGCACCACGCCGGACGAATACGGAGGGATGTCCGGCGCTGTGCCAAAGCGGGCTGAAAGTCCCGGGAAGAACCTGCGCGACAGCCAGGCGGTCCGTTTGGCGACTGAACGAAATGGCGATGTCGTGTCCATTCACGTGAGTGGGCAAATCGACAATGCTGCCGCTTCCGACATCACGGCCGCGGTGCGAAACGCGACGAGGCGGAACGACCGGGCCGTGATATTGGACATGGGGGGACAACCCATGATCTGCGACTGGGCGTTGCGGACCATCTCCCTGATCGCGCGGGACCTTCGCAGCCAGGATACGAAGCTGGTTCTCTGTGGTGTTTCCGCCCGGGTTATCGAGAAGATCAGGCGCACCGGCTTCGAACGGTTTCTGTCGATCCACGAGTCGAAGGAACAAGCGCTGGCCTCACTGGAGTCCAGGCATTAGCCGCGCATTAGCCGCCGAGACGATGGACCGAGAGGCATAGCGGGCTTTGACAACCGCAGGAGACCCCGGCGGAATCTCGCAAGCCCGCCGGGGTCTCCCTCTTCTGCCAAGTTGGTACAGAGGTTTAGCTAAGTATCTAGCTAACTTGCATGGCTGTCGTCCGCAGGTACTCAACGCTGAGGTTGGCGGATCCGGACTCGCCGAGCGGAATCCCGAAGTTGCCCGCGACCGAGAGCGCGTTCCCGTGGCCTCCCCAGCTCCGGTCCGCACCATCGATGAAGTCGTCGCCGTCGAAATGACGGCCCTGCTTGACCTGGACCGATCCGCCGGACCGGTCGTTCTTCAGCTGGAAGTTCAGCACGCCGGCGATGGCGTCCGAGCCGTACTGCGCCGAGGCGCCGTCGCGCAGCACCTCGATCTGCCGCAGCGCGATTCCCGGAATGGGCCCGATGTCGGGTCCCTGGGCGCCGTCGGAGAGGCCCGCGCCCAGCCAGGAGATCACCGCGCCCCGGTGGCGGCGCTTGCCGTTGATGAGCACCAGCGTGTGGTCGGATGCGAGGCCGCGCAGGTTGGGCGGGCGGGTGATCGTCGCCGCGTCGCTGATCGGCTGGATGTTCACGTTATACGACGGAACGACGTTGCGAAGCAGGAAGTCGATGTTGGTCTCGGATTGCCGCGCGATCTCGGACACCGGGATCACGTCGACCGGCACCATGGACTCGGTGACGGTGCGGGGCCTCGTGCGGCTTCCCACCACCACCAGCTCGTTCAGTTCGAATACCGCGATTCCGAGTACGATGTCCAGGGGTGACGGTCTGCCCGGAGGCCACCATCGCTTCCTGGGTGTGCAGCCCGTATCCGAGGAGCCGGACTTCGAGGGAATGCGTGCCCGCTGGCACGCCGGTTATCGAGAAAGTGCCCGTGGCGCCGGTGAACTCCACCAGGCCGAGGGCCGGGATTTCGACCCGGGCGTTGCCGAGCCCCATCCCGCTGTCGTCACTGCGGACGGGTTACCGCGGACCTTTGAATCTAGCCGCAAACTCGACGGCGCTGTTGCTGCGATCCGTGAATCGGCGCATTCTGACCGATGGGCCCATCCAGGGCTCGCCGCCGCTTTCCGTCGCGCCAATGGAGGTACCCCCATGAGCCCCCGACGATCCTCCGCACCAGCCCCCGGTCACGCCCACCTCCTCTCCATGGTCGCACTCTGGATGGCCATCGCGACTGCCCCTGGTCACCTCCTGCGGGCACAGGAGACGGACACGCCGGAGTGGGACGTCACCGCGCCCCGCGGCCAGACCCATGAGATCGATTTCACGACGACCGAGGGCACATGGATGTCCGTCGATCTCTCCGCCGACGGCGAATGGGTCGTCTTCGATCTGCTGGGCCACGTCTACCGGGTGCCCGCGACGGGGGGCGAGGCCGTATCGCTCACCCAGAATTCGGGCATCGCGGTCAACTATCATCCCCGATTCTCCCCCGACGGCGCCACGATCGCCTTCATCTCCGACCGCAGCGGCCAGAGCAATCTGTGGCTGATGGATGCCGACGGATCGAACCCCCGTCCCGTCTTCGAGGACCAGTCGTTGCGTGCCTGGGAGCCGGCCTGGTCTCCGGATGGTCGTTTTGTTGTAGTGCGGCGCTCGTCGACACAGCGCGGAGCCGGAGGCGCCGGGCTGTGGATGTACTCACGGGACGGAGGAGAGGGGGTCGAGCTGGTCGGCCCCGACCAACCGGCCGCCGCATGGCCCGCGTTCTCGCCCGGCGGCGGGTCGCTCTATTTCCAGGTTCGAACCGCGCCGCCCGGTGTCTGGTCGGGGCGCTCCGACATCGTGCACGGCTACAAGCAGATCCGCAGGCTCGACCTGGAGACGGGGCGCGTGGACGAGGTCACCACGGGCCAAGCGGTGCAGCAGGGGCAGACCTCGAGCGGCGGCGCGATCGCGCCCGAACCGTCGCCGGACGGGCGCTGGCTCGCCTTCGGGCGGCGCATCCCCGACGGGACGATCTCGCACAAGGGGCTGCGCTTCGGTCCCCGCACCGCGCTCTGGCTGCGCGACCTCGAGACCGGGGCCGAACGCGTGCTGATGGACCCGATCGAGGTGGACATGGCCGAGGGGATGAAGGTCTCGCGCGATCTTCCCGGCTATGCGTGGTCGCGCGACAGCCGCTCGATCGTGATCCCGGCGGGCGGGAAGATCCGGCGGGTCGATGTCGAGAGCGGTGACGTGACCACCATCGCGTTCACGGCGCGCGTGCACCGCGTCATCTCCGAGATGGCGGGCCGGCCCCAGGAGCCGCTTGGCACGACCTTCACGGTGAAGTTCCCGCGCTGGACGGCCTCATCGCCCGACGGGAGCCGTCTCGCCTTCCACGCCGCGGGCCGGATCTGGATGATGGACCTCCCCGACGGCACGCCCGAGCGCCTCACTGACGACTCCTTCGACCACTCCGAGATCGCCCCCGCGTGGTCGCCGGACAGCCGCCATATCGCATTCACGGGCTGGGAGCAGAACGGACGCGGCCACATCTGGCGCGTTCCTGCGGCAGGCGGCACACCACAGCAGCTCACCACCCGCGAAGGCGAGTACATGAACACCGTGTGGAGCCCCGACGGCGGCGAGATCGTGGTCACCCGCGGCGCGGGCGCCACCAGCCGCGGACGCACCGTGGCCAGCAACGAGTACTTCGAGTTCGTGGCCGTCGCTGCGGACGGCGGCGACACCCGGACCATCACCAAGGTCGCGCGCCCCTACACCGGCGGCCGCCCCATGATGCCGCGCCGCCCCCCGCCCCAGGCGTGGTTCGGCCCCGACGGCCGTCTCTTCTATGCCGAGGCGCTCGGCCCCATGGGCGACGACCCCGCGGGCACCGACATCGCCTCCATTCGCATGGACGGCACGGATCGGCGCGTGCACTTCACCCTCCCCGACGCCGACGAGGCCGCCGTGTCCCCGGACGGCGCCTGGCTCGCCTTCCAGGAGGGCGACAACGTCTACCGCATGCCGTTCCCCTACGGCGGAACCGGGTCCAACACGGTGCGGATCGCCAAGCGGGACGGCCAGCTGCCCGTGACGCAACTCAGCTTCGAGGGCGGCATCCACCCGCGCTGGCGCAACGCCAACACGCTCGAGTTCGTGAGCGGGCCGCGCTATTACGCGCACGACGCCAGCACGGGTGAGACACAGGAAGTGCCGATCCGGCTGGAACTCCCCCGGCACATCGCGTCCGGCACCGTCGCCTTTACGGGCGCCCGCATCGTCACCGTCGAGGACGGCGTCGTCCTAGAAAACGGAACACTCGTCGCCACTGACGGACGGCTGACATGCATAGGCGAGTGCGACGCCGCCGGCGCGGACCAGGTGTTCGACGCCACCGGCAAGACGATCATCCCGGGGCTGATCGACATGCACGCCCACCACCACCGCGACCACCTGGGCATCATCCCGCTCCGCAACTGGGAGTCGGCGATCTACCTCGCGTACGGCGTGACGACCACGCTCGACAACTCGCAGTGGTCGGCCAACGTGTTCCCGGCCGCGGAGCTGGTCGAGTCCGGCAGGATGATTGGCCCGCGCGTCTACAGCACCGGCGATCCGGTCTATTCGGGCGACGGCGCCCGCCAGAACGAGATCGCGACCTACGAGCTGGCGGACCAGAACGTGGCGCGGCTCATGTCGTGGGGCGCGGTTTCGATCAAGGAGTACCTGCAGCCGACGCGGCAACAGCGGCAGTGGGTCACCGAGGCGGCGCGCGTGCGCGGGTTGCGGGTCACCTCGGAGGGGGGCGACCTCGAGTTCAACATGGGAATGATCATGGACGGGCACACGGGGTGGGAGCACCCCCAGAGCTACGTGCCGCTCTACAGCGACGTGGCGAAGTTCTTCGGGCAGGCGGATGCCGTGTACTCGCCGACGTTCATGGTGGGCGGTCCCGGGCCCTGGAACGAGGAGTACTTCTACCAGGAGTACGAGATCTGGAAGGACCCAAAGATGCGGCGCTGGCTGCCCTGGCGGATGCTGGTTCCGCTGACGCGGCGGCGGATGCTGCGGCCGGAGACCGACTACTCGTTCCCGCTGATCGCCCGCGGCATGGCCGACATCATCGACGAGGGCGGCTGGGGCGCGATCGGTGCCCACGGCCAGCTGCACGGACTCGGTCCCCACTACGAGGTCTGGATGGTCGCCGCGGGTTCGGACGAGCACACCGCGATCGAGGTCGCCACCATCCACGGCGCCCATTTCCTGGGGCTCGCGCACGAACTCGGGTCGCTGGCCGAGGGGAAGATCGCCGACTTCGTGGTGCTCAACTCCAACCCGCTGGAGGACATCCGCGCCACCGCCGACATCGACTACGTGATCAAGGACGGGATCGTCTACAACGGGAATACTCTGGACGAACTGTGGCCGAACGACCGGCCGTACGGGGAGCCCTACTGGGTGGATGCGGACGCGCTGCTTGGCGACGACCGGCCGACGGACTACTGGGATCGGATTCGTCGGGAGGGGAGCAGTTGATGCGAGACAATGGATCCCGCAGTGGGAAACCCGACCGGATGGCACGGGTCACGCGCGTCGCGACCAGAGCGGAGGAGGCTTTGGGGGACGCTGGCAAGGCGAGGCGCTTGCTGAGGAAGCGCAACCGTGCGCTCCAGGGCAGGCGTCCGCTGGATCTCCTGGCCAGCGATGCGGGAGTTCGCGTGATGGAGCAGGTGCTCGGTCGTATCGAGCATGGGTTGGGCGCGTAGGCCGCTATTGCACGTTTTGGAACCCAGGGCTGTTAGCAGGAGTGGATAGGACGATTGCACGAAGCGTCGGCCGCAGTCGTCTGTAGAAGCGAAGCCTCGCTCCAAATCTTCACCCCTGCCGGGAGAGCGAATGTCCACCTTGGCGAGAGCATCCGTCGACGAAGCAGTCTGCGGTCCGCTGGCCATTCCGCTGTGTGGCTTGTGCGAGTTGGAATACGATTGCGTGTGGGACACCGTGGGTTGGATACGGTCGGAGATCGGTCTCTCGGCACAGTTGCAAGAGGCCAGAGGAGTCGTGGTGGTTGTGGTCGACAAGGAGCGTTGCGCCCGGTGCGCCAGCGTATTGGCCGAGTGTGGCGGATGGCCCTCGCCCCGATTCCGATGTTGATCGAAGTCGCGGTCAGGACTTGCCCAAGCCGCGCGACGGAGCCGATTGACGTGAAACCATCGGCCATCCCCTGAAGACTAGACCGCCCCCCTCGGCACGACCCATTCCATGGCCTGCCCGGTGACCTCAGCGATCCGGTCGAAGTCGGAATCGTAGTGGAGCAGGACCATTTCGGCGTGCTCCGCAGCGGCTGCGATGATCAGGTCCGGAATGGGCACGCGGTGCTGCCCGCGGAGCGCCAGCAGGCCCTGGACCTCGATTGCGCGCTGGAAGATCGCCTCGGTCAGTTCCACGTGACGATAGGCGAGGGCGCGGCGTCGGCAGGTGCGGGCGTGGTCGGCCGCATTGCGCGTCGAGTACAGGACCTCCAGGTCGATCACGGCGCAAGTGGCGGCATCACCCGCTTCGAGTATGGGCACGAGCCTGGCCTGCACCCGCGGGTGCGACATGCGGGCCAATGCGCTCTTGTCGATCAGGTAGAGCATTTCGGGCGTGCTGCCTTGGCTAGTAGCGCCACGCTTTCGACATCACTGCCGGATCCCGCAGGTCGAGCCCGTCCATCTCGATGAGCGCCCGGATCTCCAGGCGTCTCGCTTCGCGTCGCTCCACTTCGCGCAGCGCCTTGTCGATCGTCTCCCTGATGGACGAGGTTCCGAGCAGGATCCGCACGCGGGCGATGAGTTCATCGTCGATGACCACGCTGGTTTTTCTCACGGGATCGCTCCGTTTTGCCATGTTGGTATATCTCTATAGCATCGTCTAGTATATCCACTTTTGGATTTGTAGTATATCCTAGTGCCACAGGTCTGGAACAGCCACCCGCCGTGACTAGATTTAGACCCCTGCTGTCGCACACAACCAGAGGCGCAGAGCCATGAAGACTGCAACCGCCGGCCTCCAGCGGGCCGCAACCGATATCGAGCGGCCGCCCTTCAAGGTGGCCGACCCTTCGCTGGCCGAGTGGGGCCGCGACGAAATCCGCCTGGCCGAGCACGAGATGCCCGGCTTGATGGCGATCCGCCGCGAGTACCGGGAACGCCAGCCCCTCGCCGGCGCAAGGATCATGGGCTCTCTGCACATGACCGTGCAGACGGCCGTCCTGATCGAGACCCTGATCGACCTCGGGGCCTCGGTGCGCTGGGCGTCGTGCAACATCTTCTCGACGCAGGACCATGCGGCCGCGGCCACCGTGGTTGGACCGGACGGCACCCCCGACGATCCCCGCGGCCCCGCCGTCTTCGCCTGGAAGGGCGAGACGCTGGAGGAGTACTGGTGGTGCACCGAGCAGGCGCTCACCTGGCCGGCGGGGTTCGGCCCCACGATGATCCTCGACGACGGGGGCGATGCAACTCTGCTGGTCCACAAGGGGGCCGAGTTCGAGCGCCTGGGCAGGGTTCCGGACTTCGACGCGGGCACCGACAGCGAGGAGTACGGAGTCATCCTCGATCTCCTGCGCGCCCACCAGCGCATCGACGAAGGGCGCTGGCAGCGCATCGCGGCCGACATCCGCGGCGTCTCCGAAGAGACCACCACCGGCGTGCACCGCCTCTACGAGATGGCGAAGAAGGGTACCCTCCTCTTCCCCGCCATCAACGTCAACGACTCGGTCACCAAGTCAAAGTTCGACAACATCTACGGGTGCCGTCACTCGGTGATCGACGGGCTGAACCGCGCGTCCGACGTGATGCTGTCGGCGAAGCAGGCCGTGGTGATGGGGTACGGCGAGGTCGGCAAGGGGTGCGCGCAGGCGCTGCGGGGGCAGGGCGCGCGCGTGGTGGTCACCGAGATCGACCCGATCTGCGCCCTGCAGGCGGCCATGGAAGGCTTCCAGGTCTCGCGCCTCGAAGACGTGCTGGAGACGGCCGACATCTTCATCACCGCGACGGGCAACCGCGACGTGGTGACGATCGACCACATGCGGCGCATGAAGGACAAGGCGATCGTCGGCAACATCGGCCACTTCGACAACGAGATCGACATGGCCGGGCTGGAGTCGTCGGAGGCGGTGCGCAAGACGATCAAGCCGCAGTTCGACGAGTGGACCTTCCCCGGGGGCCGCAGCATCCTCGTGCTCGCAGAGGGACGGCTGATGAACCTGGGGTGTGCGACGGGTCATCCGAGCTTCGTGATGTCGGCGAGTTTCTCCAACCAGGTGCTGGCGCAGATCGAGCTGCACCGGCGGGCGGAGGAATACGAGCTGGGCGTCCACATGCTGCCCAAGTCGCTCGACGAGCAGGTGGCGCGGCTGCACCTGGATCACCTCGGCGCGCGGCTCACCGAGCTGACGCCCGGGCAGGCCGACTACATCAACGTGCCGGTGGAAGGGCCGTACAAGCCGGAGCACTACCGGTATTGAGGGTCGCCCGCGGGGCCGGGGGGAACGGGCTCCTGTCCGGGGTGGCCGGCGCGCTGGCACCGCGTGACGCGCCCACCAGGCCGGTCGCGCTGGTCGTTCTGCCCGCGTTTGCGCTGTTGATTCTCGCCTGCGGCGCGCCCGCCGAGCCGCTCATCGGCGAATGGGTGTCGGTCGGCTCCGCGCGCCCCGCCATGACCTACATCTTCGAGGACGGCGGGCGGTCCCGCTGGGTGCTCGATCTGCCCCAGAGGCCGGACACGTTCGCGGTCGGCTACCGGGTGGACTACGACGCGACGCCGATCCACCTGGATGTGGGCCCCTGGTCCACCGGCCCGGTCGCCGGACGGACGCTGTTCGGGATTCTGGAGATGCTCGGACCCGATCGGTTCCGGGTCGACTTCGAACCCGGCGATCCGGAAAGCGGCGGCATCGACCGGCCGGGCTCGTTTTCGCAGCAGACGGTGACCTTCGTCCGGAAGCGGAACTGAAGGCAAGTCCGCGGACAAACCGGGCCTCGCACCGAAGATGGACTGACTGGGGGCGGACGCGGCGACCTTCACCGCGCCCGCCCCCGGGGTTGCTCCCGCTCAGAGCGTCGTCCTGGCCGACAGTCCTCGGCTTCGCGCCGCGTCGCGAGCGAAAGCCGGGGACCGGCCAGGAGCCGGACTAGTTCCGGCGGCTGACCTCGATCTTCCTGCTCAGGGCCTCGTCGGCCTTCGGCAGGCGAACCGTGAGCAGCCCGTTGTCGACCTCGGCCGTGATCGCGTCGGCGCGGATCGTGCGCGGCAGCGTGAACGACCGGCGGAAGGAGCCGAAGCTGCGCTCGACAAGGTGGAACTTGCCGTTCGGCTCGCCCTCTTCCCGCGCCTCGGTCTTCTCGCCCGAGATCGTGAGCACGTTGTTCTCGAGGTTGATCTCGACCTCGTTCTCGGTCATCCCGGGAAGCTCGGCGGTGAGGAGGATCTCGCCGTTGCGCTCCTCCACGCTGACCGGGGGAACCCAGTTGGCGCCGTAGGTCAGGTTGCCGAAGGGGGAATCGCCGAAGATCCGGCTCATCCGGTTGGCCAGGACGTCGAGGTCGTTCCAGGGGGTGGTGCGATTGCCGTGTTTGATCAGGGACATTGCATGGGTCCTTTCGTTGATGGGTGTGTTGTGGTGTCGGCCTCGTGGGGCCGGTCCAGCGCTACGGCAGGACCCGTGCCAGCGGAAAAACTGCCAGAATGGCAGAAGTACATGGGGGACAGGAGGTTGTGAACTGCCAAAATGGCAGGTCCCCCTGCCGGAATGGCCGGTTTCTGCCAAAATGGCAGGAAGTCCGAGGCCTGAATCCCGACAGGAAACCGTCTGGAGACACCAGGGCTCAGCTTCCCTTGCCGCGGAGCGCCCGTCGGGGCCTTGCTTGCAACGCATGCATCCGACGAACTTTCTCGCCGCACAAGGAGGCACAGTCCCTGGCAAGCATCACAATCCAAACCTCGACGACGACATACACACCCGCCTGAAAGTGCAGGCGGCCGGCAACGGCCATTCGATGGAGGAGGAATTCAGGCAGATTCTGCGCAAGGCCGTCGGGCGCGCGAAGAGATCCCGCGATCTGACGAGCATCATCCGATCCTGCTTCGGACCGGAGAGCGGAGTGGATCTGGAGTTGCCCGAGCGCGATCCGGCGCGTGAGCCGCCGTCCTTCGAGTGAGGTCGCGACCCATGTCCACGCTGCTTGACCCCTGGGCAGGGGATGAACCGGTCCGACCGGTGGCGGCGGATCAGCTCCCGGCCACGCGGATCGCGGTTATGAGGGCGCCCCGCTCGGGCACGACCGGGTCGGGATGCACGCGGCACCCCAGCTCCGCCGCGATCGCCGCCACGGCCTCGCGCAGCACGCTCCCCTCTCGCACGAGTCCGCCCACGAAGGCGACCACCGGGCGCTGCTCCCACCGCAGCGTGCGCTCCAGCGCGGCCTCCAGGTGCGCGCGGATGGCGCCGAGCGCTCGGTGGACGATGCGGGCCGCGACCGGGTCGCCGTTGCGCGCTTCGGCGGCCACCAGCACCGACAGCGCCGCGACCTCGTCCTTGGTGGAGCCCGCGGCCCACCCCACCAGATCACGCGGCGCGCTGGCTCTGACAGCTTGGAGGAGCACGTCGCTGAGAGAGGTGCGTGGCTCCCTGCCGTCGCTCGCCCGCATCACGGCGCGGAGGCCGTCCAAGCCGATCCGGTAGCCGCTCCCCTCGTCGCCCAGGAGCTGGCCCCATCCCCCCACCTGCACCACCTCGCCGCGCGGCCCCACGGCACGGACGGACGACCCCGTCCCCACGACGCAGAGGATGCCCAGGGCGGCTGCCGACCGCGAGTCGCCCGGTCCGGTCCCGGGCGACGGCCGCGCGGTGCCGAAGGCGTCGGCGTGCGCGGCCTCGACGTCCGTCCCAACGGCCACCCGCTCGGCCAGCCCGGCACCTTGCAGTGCGGCCTCGACCTCGGCACCGGCGCGCTCGTGCCCCGCGCCCGCCAGCCCCGCCCACAAGCCACGAACCGGAAGCGGGACGTGCGCAGCAGCGGCCGCCGCGCGCACCGCCGCGGTGACCGCCGCCACCGCGCGCCCCGGATCGGCCGGGTCGATCAGCGCCGGGCCGCCGTCCGCGGCGCCGAGTTCGCGGCCGCTCGCATCTCCGACGAGCGCGCGGGAGCGCGTGCCGCCCCCGTCGACGCCGACGAAGCGGTGGGCGGCGGTGCCAGGGGTGGCCACGGACCCCGGCCGTGTGGCCGGCGCACCGGCCGCGGCACCCTCCGGCCGCACCGTCACTCGCGCCGCCGCCACAGCGACCCCATCACCATCGTCACCACCAGCCCGATGAAGACGAACCATGGCCACGCCACCGCATCGCGGGCCGTCGCCCAGATCGCGACCACCGTGCCGACTCCGACCGTCATGCCGACGAGCGCGCCGGTCTGGCTGACCCGCCGCATCAGCACCCCCAGCGCGAAGGCGCCGAGGAGCCCGCCGTACGCCATCGAGGCGGCCGCGAGCGCGACCTCCACCGCCGCCGTGCCGCGCGAGAGCGGGATGAAGACGATCGCGCCGGCGATGAGGAGGCCGGCCCACACCAGGGTGAAGACCTTGCCGGCGATCATGACCGCGCGGTCGCCCGTGCGGCCGGTCAGCGGGCCCCAGAAGTCGTAGGCGCTCGCCGACGCCAGCGAGTTGATCGACGACGAGAGCGACGACATCGCGGCCGCGAAGACGCCGGCGATCAGGAGGCCGCGCAGTCCGGTCGGCATCTCGTCGATGATGAAGCGCGCGAAGATCTCGTCGGAGCTGTCGAAGGCGCGCCCGCCGAAGAACACCCAGAGGCCGAGGCCGACGAAGAGGAAGAGCGCGAACTGGGCGATCACGGCGACGCCGCTGCCGATCAGGGCGCGCTGGCTGTGGCGGACGTCGCGGCAGGTCAGGAGGCGCTGCACGATGAGCTGGTCGGTGCCGTGCGACGCCATCGAGAGGAACCCGCCGCCAACGAGACCCGCCCAGAAGGTGTAGGCCACCGCGGGCGAAGTCGAGAAGTCCAGCGTGGCCAGCTTGCCGGCTGACGAGGCCTGGTCCAGGATCGCCCCCCATCCACCCTCCACCGCGCCCTGGAGCAGGATCAGCGCGATCAGGCCGCCGCCGACGTAGAGCACCATCTGCAACGCATCCACCCAGACCACCGCCTTGATGCCCCCGTAATACGTGTAGACCAGCGTCGCCGCGCCGATCACCAGAATCGACGCCGGGTACGACCACCCGGTGATCAGCGCGAGGGGGATCGCGGTGGCGAAGAGGCGCACGGAGTCGGCCAGCAGGCGCGTGACCATGAAGACGCCCGAGGCGTAGCGGCGAGCGGCAGTGCCGAAGCGGGTCTCGAGGAGCGCGTACGCGGTCGACAGCTCGCCGCGGTAGTAGGCCGGCAGGAGGACGCGCGCGACCACGATGCGGCCGGCGAGGTAGCCCAGGGCCAGCTGGAGGAACGCGAGGGTGCCGAGGTAGGCGATGCCGGGGATGGAGAGGAAGGTGAGGGTCGAGGTTTCGGTCGCCACCACCGAGAGCATCACGGCCCACCAGGGGAGGTTGCGGCTGCCGAGGAAGTAGTCGGTCGCGCCGCGGTTGGCTCGGCCGAGCCAGGCTCCCCACGCCGTCACGGCGGCGATGTAGATGACGAGTACGGCGAAGTCGGTGCCGCCGAAGGTGGTCATGGACGCTCACGCGGCTGGGGCGGCGTGTCGGGCTCTCGGAGTGCGTCGCGTTCGCGCGGTGCGTCGGGCTCGCGCGGTGCGTCGGGCTCACGCGGCTGAGGCGGCGTGTCGGTGATCGCGCGGGCGATGCGGTCGTGGACCTCGCGGCGGAGCGGCACGTGTTTCGAGTTGTTGCGCGTGGGATTGACGCGGTTGGTGAGGAGGACGACCGCCAGTTCCTGCGTGGGGTCGATCCAGATCGAGGTGCCGGTGTAGCCGGTGTGGCCGAAGGAGCGGGCCGAGAAATGGTCGCCGGCGGAGGAGCGGGGGGAGGGGGTGTCCCAGCCGATTGCGCGGGTCGAGGCGGGGGACTGGCGGCGGGTGATGCGGTCGACCCAGCCGGGCGCGAAGATGGCGACCGGGTTGAAGCGGGGGCGGTGGCAGGGCAGGCCGGAGACGCGGTCGGCGCGGCAGGGGCCGGCGATGCCCCGGTCGAGCATCATCTGCGTGAATACGGCGAGGTCGCGCGCGGAGCTGAAGAGCCCGGCGTGGCCGGCGACGCCGCCGATGGCGTGAGCGTTTTCGTCGTGGACGACGCCGTGGACGTGGTAGCCGCG
This sequence comes from Longimicrobiales bacterium, assembly GCA_965211905.1. GTDB lineage: Bacteria > Gemmatimonadota > Gemmatimonadetes > Longimicrobiales > Gaopeijiaceae > Bin94. The sequence continues at coordinate 870,751 of CBDBTX010000003.1, read as the reverse complement.
GTAGCTGTCGTCGAACTCGGTGGTGGCGACGCGGTGCCATTGGGCGGGGTCGGGGGCGAAGCCGGTGTCGGCCGTGCCGAGGGGGCGCCAGACCTCGTCTTGCAGGAACTCGTCGAGGGGGAGGCCGGTGACGTGCTCGACGATGAAGGCGACGGTCATGAGACCGATGTCGGAGTAGACGGTGCTGTCGCCGGGAGCGTAGTCGAGGGGGAGGGCGCCGATGGCGTCTTCGTATGCGTCGCGGCCCTGCATTTCGAGGAAGAAGCGGCGGAAGGGGGGCAGGCCGCCCTGGTGGACGAGGAGGTGGCGGATGGTGACCTGTGACTTGGCCGGGTCGCCCGCGCCCCACCAGGGGAGGTGGTCGGTGACGCGGTCGTCCAGGGAGATGGCGCCGCGCTGGGCAAGGATGATCGCAGCCGTTGTGGTGCCGACGACCTTGGTGAGCGAGGCCATATCGAAGATGGAGGCCGGGGTAACCGGGGGCGCGGCTTCGTCGTGGTCGAGCCGCCCGTAGCCGCGCAGCCGCACGAGCTGGCCGCGGCGGACGACGGCCAGGGCCGCGCCGGAGGCGGCGGAATCGGCGAGGGCGGCCAGGATGAAGTCGTCCAGGGCGGCGAGGGAGTCGGCGTCGACGGCGACCCGGGCGGGGTCGACCTCGCGGGGCGACACGATCGCGCCGCCTTCGCGGCAGAAGGCGTCGGCGAGGTCGTCCGGATCGCCCGGGCTGGCGAGGTCGTCGGGATCGTCGCGGCGGGCGGTGTCGGCGGGATTGGACGGCGCCGGCTCAGTGAGCGGACCGGCGGGGGTTCGGCCGGCACAGGTAGGGATGGGTGGGGAGGGCCGCCACCTTCCAGGGCCGCCGGTCGCGGCTGTGGGCCCGGCCGCTTCCCCGGCATCGGCGCCAGCCTCCCCGGTTCGGGCGCCCGGCACGAATCCGGCTTCCTGCAGCGGGTCGATGGCGGCGTCGGATCGCCGGGCGACGACCTCGCGCGCCGCGCGGTCGAGTCCCTCTCGGGCGCGATGGAGCGGCGGAATCGACACCGGGAGGCGACCCGAGATCGGTGCGGCGCCGGTGACTGCGCGGGCCGCGGCCCGCTGCGACACCTCCCACCCGCCCCAGGCCGCAAGGTAGGCGTCCGTTCCCGGAAACGCGGAGAGGAGATAGGGGTTGCCGAAGGAGATGACTGCCGAAGCCACGTGATCGAGGCGGTTCATGCCATCGACGAAGGCGCGGAAGGCGGCGGGCACGCCCACGGAGCCCGCACCGGAGCGCGGCGACACGTACGCACCGATGACGACCGCGTCGACGGCACCGGTCCGGGCCTGGTGCAGGAGCGAATCGTAGACGGCCCAGGGCGTGTCGGGGCCGACCCGGGCGGTGGAGAGACGCACGGCCGACGTCGTCGTCAGGGTGCTGTTGAAGGAGCGGCCGGCGAGGAGATCGTCGGGGCGGGCGTAGGTCACGCTCAGGACGGTGGCGGCGGGTGGGACCGGGAGGGATCCGCGCTCGTCGCGGACCAGCGTGAGCGAGGCTGCGGCGGCCCGGTCGGCGACGGCGCGGTGTTCGGCCGTGCCCACGCGCGCCGCTACGGTCGCCGGATCGACGAGGCGGCTGCGGTGCAGGCCCAGCCTGGCCTTCGCTTCGAGGAGGCGGCGCACCGAGAGGTCGACCCGGGCGCGGCTCACCCGCCCCGACTCCACCGCTTCGGTCATGGCCTCCACCGCCGCGCCGATCCCGTCCGGCGCCAGCACCACGTCCGACCCGGCCTCCAGCGCGACCACAGCCGCCTCGCCCGGCCCGTACCCGTCGGTGATCGCGCCCATGCGCAGCGCGTCGGTGAAGAGGATCCCCGCGAAACCCATTTCGTCGCGCAGCACATCGGTCATGAAATACGGCGACATGGTGGCGGGCCGGTCGTCCCCCAGAACCCCCGGCACCGCGACGTGCGCGGTCATCACCGCGTCGACACCCGCGTCCACCGCCATGCGGAAGGGGAGCAGCTCCACCCGTTCCATGCGATCGCGGTCTGCACCGATCACCGGCAGCTCGATGTGGGAGTCCGTCCGCGTGTCGCCGTGTCCCGGGAAGTGCTTGGCGGTGGTCAGCGCGCCGCCCGTCCGGGCGCCCCTTATGAAGGCGGCGCCGAGCCGCCCCACAGCTTCGGGATCTTCGCCGAAGGAACGGGTGTTGATGACCGGGTTGTCCGGGTTGCTGTTTACGTCGAGTACCGGCGCAAACAACCAGTGAACGCCCACCGCGCGCGCCTCCTCGGCGGTGATCCGCCCGTATTCGAAGGCGAGGTCCTCGTCGCCGGCCGCGCCGAAGGCCATGGTGGGCGGGAAGCTGGTGCCGCCGCCCTGCGGCAGCAGCGACGGAAGCGCATAGCTGTGGTTGATGCGCATCCCGGGGCCGCCGTTCTCGAAGTCCGCGGTAACCAGAAGCGGCACCCGCGCGCGCGCCTGCAAGCGGTTCAGCTTGGCCACGTAGGCATCGGGGACCCCGATCGATATGGACACGCCCCCCAATCCTTCATCCACCCAACCCAGCAACTCCTGGAAGTCCGCGTCACTCTCGGAAGCGTAACCGCCCGGAATCCACGGTATCACCAGCTGCGCGACGGCTTCGCGCAGGGTCAGGTCGGCCAGGGTCTCATCCACCCACTGGCGGGCCTCCGCATCCAGTTGAGCGTTCGACGCGGCGAGCGTCGGGTCGGGCGGCGCGCCCGTGCCGGGTGGCACGCCGGTGCCAGGATCGGGCAGTGGGGAGTAGCCGGCGCTCGTGCACGACAACAGCGCGGTTGCCAGCCCAACGGCGATGAGCCGCCTCGTCAATTGATGGCCGCCTCGCTCATTTGATGGCCGCCTCCCCGCGCGCCGGAATCTGCAGTCCGTCGCCGATCTGGAAGGCGCCGATGCGGGTGGGCGCCCGTCCGGTCACGTCGATCCGGCCGAGAATGGCGTCGGCCGCCGCCCGCTCCGAAACAGGGACGCCCGACCACGCGGTCAGATAGGTCCCCACCTCTGGAAACTCCGACAGCAGATACGGGTTCCCGAACGCGACCACGATCGACGGCCGGCCCGACCGGGCCAATTCCCGCACGAACCTCAGCGCCGGCTCGGGCAGCGCGACCGATCCGGACGCGGTCCGCACCCCCACATGGAGCGATACCACCGTAAGGTTCATCTGACGGGCCCGGGCAAGGATCCGGTCGTACTCCTCACGCGTCGTCTCGGGCTCGACGTACGCCGATCTCAGGCGGCGATAGGTCTGCCTCAGCGAGGAGTTGAAGGCGCGGCCCGCGCGCAGGTCGGTCGACCGGCGATAGGTGACCGAGTAGACGCTGGCGGTCGGCGTTCCCAGCAGGGGCAGCAGTTCGCGTTCATCCTTGAGCACCGTGACGGACCGGTTGGCAACCCGGCGCGCCACGGCCGTGTGGGCCTGGACGCCCACGACCCGCCGCACGCGACCGATGTCCACGCTGCGCCGGCGGTCGAGGTCCAGCTTCTCCTTGGCCCTCAGGATCCGCAGCACAGACCGGTCGATCCGGGCTTCCTCAAGGCGGCCGGACTCGACGGCCTCGATGATGCCGTTTCGGGCCGCGGCGATATCGGGCGGCATGAGAATCACGTCGGCGCCCGCTTCCAGCGCCCGCACCGCCGCCTCGCCCCGGTCGAACATCCGGTCCACGGCCGCCATGTCCATCGCATCGGTGACCACCAGGCCCGCAAACCCCATCTCCTCGCGCAGCAGTTCCGTCAGCACGGCGGGCGCCAGGGTGGCCGGCGTGCGCGCCCCGGTGATCTCCGGAACCGTGATGTGCGCCGTCATCACCGCCCCCAGCCCCGCGTCCACCGCGTGGCGGAAGGGCAGCAGCTCCACCGAATCCATCCGCTCGCGGCTCACCCGGATGACCGGCAGCGCGAGGTGCGAATCCACCTCGGTGTCGCCGTGGCCCGGGAAGTGCTTGGCGGTGGCGATCGCGCCGTGGTCCTGCATGCCCCGGACGAACGCGGCGCCGAGGGCGCTTACCCGCGCCGGGTCCTCCCCGAACGACCGAACGTTGATGACCGGGTTTTCGGGGTTGTTGTTGACGTCCAGGACGGGCGCAAAGGGCACATGGACGCCAATCGCGCGGGCTTCCACCGCGGTCACCCGCCCCATCTCGTAGGCCATCCCGGGATCGCCCGACGCCCCCACCGCCATCAGCGCCGGGAACCTCGTCGCCCCGCCGAGCCAGATGTTGGTCGGCGCGTGCACGACGCCCTCGAAGCGGAAGCCGGCGCCCGCCTCGAGATCCGCGCCAACCAGAAGGGGAACATCCGAGAGCGTCTGGAGCCAGTTGAGCTTGGCGGCTACCTCAGTTGGCGATCCCACCGAAACGATGACGCCGCCGACCTGGTGCTCCTCCACGAACGCACGGGCACGCCTGCTCGACGACGACCCCTCGGGCGCGAAATCGCCGAGCAGCCACGGCATCATCAGCTGGCCGACCTTCTCTTCCAGCGTGAGCGACTCGAGGGTGCGGGCCGCCCAGCTCCGGCCATCGTACCAGTTCTCGCCGGGAGGATCGACGCGGTATGGCAGAGGCACGGGTCCGGCATGGTCCGGACGCTCCGGCGCCGCAGCCGGGGGATCCTCGACAACGGTGTCTTCCGGTCCCGCGGCCACTGGTCGCCCGGTGGGCACCGCGCATCCGGCGAGAAGGGGAATGACGAGAAGGGGAAGGAAAAGCGCGACGAAAGCCCCAAGGGGTGGCCTGGGGAGCGCGCGCGCGGTGACGGGGAGCCCAGCCGGATTTCGCGTGGGGTTACGGGTCACGGAACAGCCTTGCGCCAGGTGTTGGGAGGTCAGCCGCTATCTTGGAAGATAATCCGATTCTCCTGACCCGAGGGAGTGCCCGGCCCATGCGGTTCCGAGATGTCACGGTTGTTTTGCTCACATTGGGAGCAGCCTACTGTTCGCCCGGCTCCGACGCGAGCCAGGGTGGGTCCGCCGCCTCCGCCAGCGAGGGTGGATCCGCCGCGTCCGTCAGCGAGGGCGGATCCGCCGCCTCCGTCAGCCTGGTTGACACGTCGCGCCCAGCGGACGATGTGCGTCCCGGCATCGAGGTCCTCCTCAGCGACTCCCTGCACCTCGTGCGGGGGCGCCGCGTCGGGCTCATCACCAACCACACGGGCCGCGACCGGGCCGGGACTCCCTCCATCGACCTGCTCGCGGCGCACCCCGAGGTCGAACTCGTCGCCCTCTACTCCCCTGAGCACGGCATCCGGGGCAGCACCGAGGGGGGGATCAGCATTGATGACGGGGTGGACGAGCGGACCGGGCTACCGATCCACTCGCTCTACGGCGACACCCGCCAGCCGACCGACGCGATGCTGGACGGAGTCGAGGTGCTTCTCTTCGACATCCAGGATGTGGGCGCGCGGTACTACACGTACCTGTCCACCATGGCACTTGCGATGGAGGCCGCGGGGGAGCGGGGCATCTCATTCGTGGTCCTCGACCGGCCCAATCCAATCGGCGGGGATCTCGTCCAGGGAAACATCCTCGACCCTGAGTACTCCTCCTTCGTAGGCCTTTACCCCATCCCCATGCGGCACGGGCTCACGGCGGGCGAGTTCGCGCGGATGACGGTTGGCGAATTCGGCGTGCGCGTGGACCTGAGTGTCGCGGTCGCGGACGGCTGGGAGCGGACGATGCCCTTCGCGGAGACCGGCATTCCGTGGATCGCTCCGTCGCCCAACATGCCGTCGGTGGAGAGCGCGCTGCACTATCCGGGCACCTGCCTGTTCGAGGGGACGCCCATTTCGGTCGGGCGCGGCACCGCCCGGGCATTTCAGCAGGTGGGCGCGCCATGGCTCGACGGCGAGGAGCTGGCGGTGCGTCTGGCGGCGCTGGGGGTGCCGGACACGCGCTTCGTCGCGGTGCGGTTCACCCCGGAAAACCCGGGGGACGGAAAGTTCGGGGGCGTCGAGGTCGGCGGGGTGCGGCTGGAGTCGGACGGACCGGCCTACGACCCCACGCTGGCGGCGCTGGCGCTGCTGGTGGAGATTGGGGCCATGTCCGGTGACCGCTGGAGCTGGCGCATCGGGCACTTTGATCGGCTTGCGGGTACGGATGCGCTGCGGAACGCTCTGGACGCCGGGGTGTCCTATCAGGTGGTGGCGGACCGATGGGGGGATGGACTGGACGACTATGCGGCTCGCCGCGAGCCGTATCTGCTCTACCGCTGAAGGAGATGGAATGACACGCCCCGCATCGCGCTCCTGGAGCGCAGCCCTTTGCGCCATCGTGCTGGCCGGCTGCTCGGACGACGCCGATCCCGTGGCGCCGCCGACCGTCACTCCCATCGACGCCGACAATCCGGACCGGCAGGTGCTGGTCACCTTCTACAACGCGACGGGTGGTTCGGGTTGGAGCCAGGATCGGAACTGGAACTCCCCGAGCGCGATTGGTACCTGGTACGGCGTCGAGACCAACTCGGCCGGATTCGTCACCGAGCTGGAACTGGATGACAACAACCTGTCGGGGAGTTTGCCCGCTCAGTTGGGCGAGTTGGCGGAGCTGCGCAGGCTCGTCCTGGACGGGAACGAGATCTCGGGCCGGATTCCGCCCGAACTGGGGAACCTGGGCAACCTCACCATGCTGAACCTGCGGGGGAACAGCATGGAGGGGCCCATCCCCTCGGAACTCGGCAATCTCACCGCCCTCGACACGCTGGACCTCTTCTTCACCGGCGTCTCCGGCACGATCCCGCCATCGCTCGGCAACCTGGGATCACTGCAGAGATTGACCGTGGGGTGGAACCAGCTCTCGGGTCCGATACCGCCGGAGATCGGGCAGCTGGACAACGCGACCTACATGAACTTCAGCCGGAACGAGCTGACCGGGACGATACCCCCGGAGCTCGGGGACCTGGATTCGATCGAGTTGCTGTCGGTCTCGCGGAACAACCTGACCAGTACGATTCCGACCGAGCTTGGGGAGCTGGAGACCATCGAGCGCCTCTACCTCTACGACAACCAACTGACCGGCGAAATCCCCCCCGTCCTGGGACAGCTGGTGCGCCTCGACCTGCTCTGGATCCACCAGAACCAGCTCACGGGCCCGATACCGGACGAGTTCGCCAACCTGACGGCGATGGATCACCTCCGCGCCTACGAGAACGGGCTGAGCGGTCCGATTCCGTCGTTCCTGGGCGACTTGCCGCTGAGGATTCTGTATCTGCATGAGAACAACTTCAGTGGCGGCATACCGGCCGAGATCGGCTCGATCGGCACACTGCAATACGTCTCTCTCGACGGAAACCGGGAGTTGGTGGGCCTTCTGCCTCGGAGTCTGCTCGCGATCGAGCATCTGGAACGGCTGACGTTCGCAGACACGGGGCTGTGTCCACAGGTCGACACCGAGTTCCAGGATTGGCTGCAATCGGTTCCCAGCCGTAGCGAGATGGAGTGCGATACCGGGCGGGTCGAAAGACTGGCGCTGTCGGAGTTTCACGAATTGACCGACGGCGCATCGTGGAAAAGCCGCGTGGCCTGGGGCAGCGGTGCGGAAGCGGGCGACTGGTTCGGCGTGACGTCCGAGGGCGGGCGCGTCGTGGGCCTTTCGCTGCCCGACAACGGCCTCGCTGGTCCTCTGCCGGCCGAGATCGCCAACCTCGGAGAGTTGAGGGTGGTGGATCTCTCGGGCAATGACCTTTCCGGGGCCATGCCGGGCGTGCTCGCCGACCTTTCGGAGTTGACCGAAATCAGAGTCGGCGGGAACACGGGGCTCGAGGGTGCGCTGCCGTTCGGTCTCCGGCGGCTGGACCAGCTGCGCGTGCTGGACTACGACGGCACCGGCCTGTGTGCATCGCCTTCCGCGAACTTCCAGGCGTGGTTCACCGCGCTCGCGGAGACTGCGGGTGCCATATGCGACAACCCGGAGCAGGTTGCGGTTTCGCTGGAGACGGTCTACCTCACCCAGTCGGTCCAGACCCCGGAAAGGCGGGTGCGTCTCGTGGCCAACCGGGAGGCGCTGCTCAGGGCGTTCGTCACCGCCGAGGAGCCGCGCGGGTACTTCGAGCCCGAGGTCGTGGCGGTTTTCACGAGACTCTCTCAAGAGTTGCACCGCGTGGTGATGACACGCGACGACAACCAGATTCCGGCCGAAGTGGACGAGGGTGATCTGGCGCTGTCCTACAATGCGGTGATCCCGGCGGAGGTGATCGTCCCCGGTGCGCAGCTGGTCGTGGAGGTCGATCCCGATGGGACCCTGCCGTTGGCCGAGGGCAGCAGCACGCGCTTCCCCGTCTCCGCGTCCGAACTGCTGAGTGTCGTGGAAGTGCCGCCCATGGAGGTCACGGTGGTGCCCGTGCTGACCCCGGAAGGGAACGACAGCCTCGTCCTGGCCTGGGCAGGCGAGATCAACGACGACAGTCCTCATGTCGGCTTGCTGAAGAATGCCTTCCCCTTCTCGGAGTTCAGCGCCAGCTCCCACGACGCCTACGTCACTTCGCTGGACCTCAGACCCTCTTCCGGCCAGGTGGCACTGCTCGGGGAGCTCCAGGCGCTACGCACTTCAGAGGGCGGGACCGGATACTACTACGGGGTGGCGGACATGAGCGGCGCGACGGCTGGTGGTCGCGGACAACTGCCCGGATGGATAGGCATGGGCCAGGCGAGCCCCAATACCCTTGCGCACGAGGTCGGACACAATCTCTCCCTCCGACATGCACCCTGCGGGGGTCCCGAGGGCATCGATCCGGCCTTCCCCCACCGGGATGGAGGAATCGGTTCCTGGGGTTACGATTTCCGCTTTGGATCGCCGCTGTCTCCCGATCGAAGCAAGGACATCATGACCTATTGCCGGACAAGCCCCTGGATCAGCGACTACCACTTCAAGAAGGTGATCGACCATCGGGCCGGTCTGGCGGGCGATATCGCGGGAGCCCGAAGGGTCGCAGCAGCCCCGCCCTTCGACATGCTGGTGCTATGGGGCGGCGTGGCCGACGGCGAGATCCTGCTCGAGCCGGCGTATCCGATGCACGCCCCACCCCTCCTCCCTGAAGAACCGGGTCCCTACCGCATCCGGGGGATCGGCTCCGACGGCCGGACGCTGTTGGCGCTGGATTTCACCCCCGGCGAGGACGCTTACGGCGACAGGCACTTCTTCTTTACGGTGCCGCTCGAGGCCGAATGGGAGGATTCGCTTGAGAGGATCGTGCTTACCGGGCCCGAAGGAATGGTTGCCGTGGACCGCGATGACGAGCGCGCACTTACGGTTGTGACCGAACGCGGGACGGGGCGGATCCGGGCCATCTTGCGGGACTGGGAGGGAGGATTGCCGGCGGCGCTGGGTGATGCGACCGGGCTGGAGGCGAGGACGACGCGCGGCGTCGCGGAGGCGGTGCGGCTCCGCAGGTAGCGGGTGGTTGGCGCGCCGGAAACAGCCCAGCCGGTGGCCCGAACAGCGGCCGGAAGGGCTGGCCGGGGATTAGTTAGCTAGATATCTAGCTAACTCGCTCCCGTAGTCGCCAGGAAGCTCTCGAAGAGGCTCCGCGACACGGGGCCTACCCTGCCGTCGCCGATCGTTCGGCCGTCGATCTTCACCGACGGACGCACCTCGGTCGTGGTGCCACTCAGGAACACCTCGTCGGCCGCGTAGAGCTCGTCGAGCGTAAAGGCCCGCTCTTCGACGGGAATGCCGAGCTCGCCCGCCAGCTCGATGATGAACTCGCGGGTCACGCCGTGCAGGATGTAGTTGGACCTGGGCGCCGTGGTCAGCACGCCATCGAAGACCGCGAAGAGATTGGCGTGCGACCCTTCGAGCGCAATCCCGTCGCGGACGAAGATGGTATCGGTCACGCCCGCGTCCACCGCGGCCTGCTGCGCGAGCGCGTTTGGGAGCAGCGCGATGGCCTTGATGTCGCAACGCGCCCAGCGCTGGTCGGGAATGGTGATAGCGTCGTATCCCTGCGACCACCTGTCTAGCGAAGGCCGGATGTACTGGTTGGCGAAGCCGTACACCGTGGGGGCGACGGGGGGGTCGGGGAAGGCGTGGCTTCGAGGCGCGACTCCGCGCGTGACCTGCACGTAGACGTAGGACACCGGCACGCCGGTCAGTCCGTTCCTCTCCAGGAGGCCCTCCTTCACACCCTTGAGAGACGCCGGGTCAAAGTCGATGCGCAGGGACCCGAGCCCCCTGGCCATGCGGGCACAGTGCTGGTCCCAGCGGAAGAGACGCCCGCGGTAGGCCGGCGTCACCTCATAGATGCCGTCCGCAAAGAGAAAGCCCCGGTCGTTGACCGGGACCTTCGCTTCGTCAGCCGGCAGGTATTCGCCGCGCAGGTAGACGATGCTCATGCCTCGTGGCCTCCCTGCCGCTCCAGCTTCTCGAACTCTTCGAGGAGCTCGGCGTCACGGATCGGGGCGGCCTTGGGCGCCTCCGCCTCGCCATCGCCGTCCGCGGCGTCGCCGGCCTCCAGCTGCCTGGGCTCCTCGGTGGTGCCTGCCGGCAGCAGGCCCATCTTGGCCTTCAGGGCGATCAGCTTGTCATCGAGGTCGGTCGCGGTCGACCCCGACTCGAGGCGGAGCCACTCTTTCTCCATGGTGCCGCCGGTCAGCGCTTCGTTGACCTCGGCCTGGGCCAGGTTGCGCTGCTCTTCCTCCTCGATCTTGTCGGCCATGCGGTTGAACGCCTCGAAGGCCGAAGTGTCCGACAGACCCGACATGGTCTCGTGGATCCGCTTCTGGGCCTGGGCCCGCTTCTGCTTGGCAATCAGCAGGTTCCGCTTGCGCTTCGCCTCCTCGATCTTCTCGTGGAGCTGGCGGAGGGACGCCTTGAGCTTCTCGGTTTCCTCCCTCTGTGCCTGCCAGCTGCGATCGAAGGCCGCTACGTGCTCGGCCTGCTCCTCGTGCCGGACGAGGGCCTGCTTGGCCATGTCGTCCCGGCCCTCCTGCACGGCCAGGACGGCGCGCCGCTCCCACGCCTTGGTCTGCTTGGTCGCCTCGTCGAGCTGGCGCTTGAGCTTGCGTTCGTCGGCGATGGCACCGGCTACTTCGCGCTTCGCCTTCGCCAGCTGGTCCCGCATGTCCACGATGATCTGGTTCAGCATCTTCTCCGGATCTTCCGCGCGGGAGATCAGGTCGTTGATGTTGGACTTGATCATGGTCGAGAATCGGCTGAAAATGCTCATTCCTGATCGTCCTCCCTGCTGGTCAGGTCCCGAATCCGCGACAGGTGGGACGACGCCGCGAGCTGGACGCTCTCGAGCGACGCCCGCAGTTCCTCGAAGTCGAGGTTCCCCAACTGCAGCGTGTCGCTGAGAATCAGCTCGCCTTCCTCGATCCCGTAGGCGCCGTGGATCACATCCGTCGCGTTGAGCCTCAGCAGGGTCTCGTAGAGATCGCCGAGCCCACCGGAGTCGGTTGGAAGATCCATCACCTTCATGCGGACCACCAGCACCGGGTCGGAGTGATGAACCACGATCGGCGCACCGCCGTTTTCCGTGCGGACGAGGAACATTCCGTCGTCCACCTCCTCGAAATCCGCATCAAGGCGGATCAGATATCCTTCCAGGTCTTCACGGGTAACCATGACCACCTCCTTCTTGTTATTGCAGATGGCACCAGCCGGAAACTAACACGGCCCCAGTCGTCATCCAACGGAGCCCGGGGCTGACCAACACATACGGGCGAGGTCGCGAATCCAGTCACTCCGGCGGCTGATCACACGCGGGCCTTTCCCAGCAGCGGGGCCAGGTACTCGCCCGTGTACGACGCCGGCTCCTCGGCTACGCGCTCGGGAGTCCCTTCCACCACGATCCGGCCGCCGGCATCGCCGCCCTCGGGACCGAGATCGATGACCCAGTCCGCGGTCTTGACGACGTGCAGATTGTGCTCGATGACCACGACGGTGTTGCCGCGGTCCGCGAGGCGGTGCAGCACCTTCAGCAGGATCCGGATGTCTTCGAAGTGCAGACCCGTGGTGGGTTCGTCCAGTATGTACACGGTGCGGCCCGTCGCCTTCTTCGACAGCTCCGCCGACAGCTTGATCCGCTGTGCCTCGCCGCCCGAAAGGGTCGTCGCGCTCTGACCCAGGTGTATATAGCCGAGTCCCACATCCGACAGCGTCTGCAGGCGGCGCCTGATCTGCGGCACCGCGTCGAAGAAGTCGAGCGCGTCGTCGACGGTCATCTCGAGGACATCGGCGATGTTGCGGCCCTTGTAGTAGACGTCGAGGGTCTCGCGGTTGTAGCGGCGGCCCCGGCACACGTCGCAGGACACGTACACGTCCGGGAGGAAGTGCATCTCGATCTTCACGAGGCCGTCGCCCTTGCACGATTCGCAGCGCCCGCCCTTGACGTTGAATGAGAAGCGGCCCGCCTGGTAGCCCCGGATCTGGGCCTCGGGGACTCCGGCGAAGAGCTGCCTGACGGGGGTGAAGAGGCCCGTGTAGGTCGCCGGATTCGAGCGCGGGGTCCGGCCGATGGGCGACTGGTCGACCTCGATGACCTTGTCCACGCTGGAGAGGCCGTCGATGCGGGAGTGGGCTCCGGCGACTGCGCGGCTGCGGTAGAACTGGCGGGCGAGGGCGCGATAGAGGGTGCCGTTGACGAGCGTGGATTTGCCCGAACCGCTGACGCCCGTGACGGCCACGAAGCAGCCCAGGGGGAACGCCGCGTCGATTTCCTTCAGGTTGTGCTGGGATGCCCCTCGCACGGTGAGGCATCGGGCCGGATCCGGCGTGCGCCGCCGCTCCGGCAGCGGGATTTCGCGGTCGCCGCGCAGGTAGGCACCGGTGATCGATTCGCGATGGGCGCGCACGTCCTCGACCGGCCCCGCCACCACGACTTCACCGCCGGCCCGCCCCGCCCCGGGGCCCAGGTCGACCACGAAGTCGGCCGCGAGGATGGTGTCCTCGTCGTGCTCCACGACCACGACGGAATTCCCGAGGTCGCGCAGGTCCTGGAGGGTGCGCAGCAGGCGATGGTTGTCGCGCTGGTGCAGGCCGATGGAGGGCTCGTCCAGAATGTACAGAACCCCTACGAGCCGGCTGCCGATCTGGGTGGCGAGCCGGATTCGCTGCGACTCGCCCCCCGAGAGCGTGTCCGCCGAGCGGCTCAGCGCCAGATAGTCGAGTCCCACGTTTCTCAGGAACCCCAGCCGCTCGCGCACCTCCTTGAGGATGGGGCCGGCGATTTCGCCCGGAAGGAGGTCGCCGGCCGCGGGCACGACCCCGGGGGCAGGCTCTTCGCCGGTGACGGGGAGCGAGTTCATGAAGGCGAGGACTTCGCCGATGGGCTTCTGCACGATGTCGCTGATGCCGAGCCCGCCGATCCGCACGGATCGCCCGAAGGGTCCGAGCCTGGAGCCCTGGCAGTCGGCGCACTGCTGGCTGGACATGTATTGGTCGAGCTGGGAGCGCACGTGCTCCGAACCGGTCTCCCTGTAGCGGCGCTCGACGTTCGCAACGATGCCCTCCCAATAGTCCTCGTAATGGCCGCGCATCTTCCCTGCGTTGTAGGGGAACCGGATCTTCATCCCGGACGAACCGTGAAGGATCGCATCGCGCGCCTCCATGGGAAGATCGCGCCACGGAGTACCGGGATCGAACTCGTAGGCCTCGGCCAGTCCCGGGATCACGGACCCGCGGAGATGTCCCCCGGGTTCACCCCAGGGGATGATGACCCCCTCCAGGATGGAGAGCGACGGGCTGGCGAGGAGCAGCGCCCCGTTCACTTCCTTGGTGGTTCCCAATCCTCCGCAGGTGTTGCAGGCGCCGTGCGGCGAGTTGAACGAGAACACCCGCGGCTCCAGCTCGGGGAAGCTCGATCCGCAGTTGGCGCAGGCGTAGTGTTCGCTGAACAGGTGCGGAACGTCCCGGCTGCCGCGCCGCTCCAGGATTTCCACGACGCCCTCGGCGGCCCGCAAGGCGGTTTCGATCGAATCCGAGAGCCTCGCGCGGTCCCGCTCCCTCACCACCAACCGGTCGACGATGATCCCGATGTCGTGGTTCTCGTAGCGGTTAAGGCGCGGAACCTCGCGCAGATCGTGCACTTTTCCATTGACTAGAGCGCGGACGAACCCGTCCCGGCGCGCCTTTTCGAACAGATCGCGGAACTGTCCCTTGCGGCCTCGCACGAGAGGGGCCACCACCTGGATCGGGGTCCCCTCCGGAAGCTCGAGCACCTGCCCCACGATCTGCGTGGCCGGCTGCCGCCGGATCGGCAGGTCGCACTGCGGACACCAGGGCGTGCCCGCGCGCGCAAAGAGGAGGCGCAGATAGTCGTAGATCTCGGTCACGGTGCCGACCGTGGAGCGCGGATTCCGCGAGACCGACTTCTGTTCGATCGAGATCGCCGGCGAGAGCCCCTCGATGGTGTCCACGTCGGGCTTTTCCATCAGCCCCAGGAACTGGCGGGCATACGCGGACAGGGACTCGATGTAGCGGCGCTGTCCCTCGGCATAGATGGTGTCGAAGGCAAGTGACGACTTTCCCGATCCCGAGAGTCCGGTCACCACCACCAGCCGCTGCCTCGGGATGTCCAGCGAAATGTTCCGGAGGTTGTGCTCGCGCGCGCCGCGGACGGCAAGGACGTCGGGACTCAACGATTGAACCCCGCTGGCTCGGCTTTGCTCATTCCCTCAGTATCCCCATTCGCGAAACAGCAGGAATCCCCAAATGCTCTCCAACTCGAGCGAGGCGTCGCCCAGCCCGCGGTACCGCTCCCGCGTGCAGCGTCCCTCGAGGAATCCCTCCAGCCTCACGTCTCGCGGCATCGCGACTTCGACCCTCACCCCGCCGCTGCTGACGGGCAGGGTCGGGTCGGCACAGAAACCGCGCTGGTAGACGCCAGTCACAAACACGTTTTCGAGAAGATACTTCCCGACCTCCAGTTGCAGCGACGAGGTCCCGAACGCGGCATTGGCCTGTCCCTGCTCGGCCTGCGACAGCGACAGATGGTCGAGGTCCAGCTGCTGTGCGAGAATGTAGCCGATCTCGTTGGCGACCTGTCCCAGCAGGAGGTTGGTTCCCGCGCCGACCGAGACGACGCCGGCATCGCCGAGCAGGGCGGATGTCGGCTGACCCAGAAAAAGGTAGTTGATGAGATCGGCTTCGGACATCGCGGATTCGGCGTCGCCGGAGAATGCAAGGGCAGGCTCGAGCAGCGTACCCGATACATTCGCCGTGATCACCAGGGGCTGGCCTTCGCGGGTGCGCACCCTGTTCTCGGCGGTGATGGTCAATCCGGGATTGAACCCGGGCGTCCCGGGGAACTGAAAGGTCCCCTCGGTCATCCGCATGGTGCGGGGTCCAAGGCTCAGGGTGCCTCGCACCACCTCCATTTCGCCCGCCAGGATCAGCTGATTGCTCTGACGGTCGAAGGTGACCGCCAGGTCGCCCGCGGTCTCGATATTCATGTCTCGCGAACGAAGCCAGTTGCCGCTGCCGACGTGCATGTCGATGAACACGCTCAGATTCTGAAGGAAGGGGATCCGCTCACCGGCACCGCCTTCAGCCCCGGCGGGCTCGCCGGACCCGATCCGCAGCGTCGCCGCGCTGAACAGGGCGGGATCGTAGAGGTCGACCACTTCCGCGGTGCGCTGGAACTCTTCCATGAAGACCGTCCCGCCTTCGACCTCCACGGCCCCTTCGATGTACGGGAAGTCGAAGGAGCCGGTCAGCGTGACGGCCTCGCTGGTGATCGCCGCTTCCATGTCAGCCCGGTCCACGACCTGGAATCCCACCGGACGGAAGGTGAGGTCCAGCGGTATGCTGTCACCGACCTGGCCCAGGTCTATTGTGCCCCGGACATCCATCGCCCCTCCGGAGACGGTTGAGCCCTCAATTTCGACAACGCCGTCCGGGCTGAGCTCCATGCCGACATCCGTCGATGAGAACCGGACCGCAAAGGGGGTCATCAGGGCACTGGCGTTTTCCAGGCGAAGCGAACCGTCGGGCTCGATGTCCGAGGGGCGCCCGCCCAGCGTGACGTTGCCGCTGAAGGTCCCGCCCACCTCTTCCAGCGTGTTCAGGGTCCCGAGAATCATCTGCGCCGGGAACGAATCGGCGACGATCTCGAGCTCCACGGGTGCATCGGGAACCCTCTCCATGACGGACGCCAGGCGGAGGTCCAGGGGCACGTTGCCGGCGACGTGGATCGTTCGGCGGCCGCTGGTCCAGCTCTCGACCTCCGTCGCGAGGGTGTAGTCCGCGAAAGCGCCGTTCGCGGTCACGCTGTCAAAGCGCAGTGTCTCGAGTCCCACACCCTCCAGCCGGATCGCCGTCTCCCACTCGGGATCCTCGCCGGACCCTCCGGCACTCACCTCGGCCGTCAGCGTGCCGGTGGGCGGCGCCTCCATCTGGATGAGGCGCCCCAGGGTCCCGAGATCCAGAGCGGCGACCCGCAGCTCCAGGTCGGAATCCGTCTCGTCCCGGGAGAGCCGCCCGTCCGCGCTCAGCCTCAGTCCGTCACCGCCCGGGCGGATGAGGCCGAAGTCCCGCACCACGATCGCCTCCGGATCCCACTCGAAGCGGGCGGGGCCCCGCAGGTTCCAGCGCCGGTCTTCGAACAGAAGGGTGAAGCGGTCCAGATCGACCCTGCCTCCCTGGCCGTCCAGCTGGACGACGGCCTGTAGATCGTAGGACTCCTGCTCCGACCGTTCGATGAGCGCACGCAAGCGACTTCGGGCTCCGGACGCCAGATCTCCCTCCAGGGTTGCGGAGACGAACTCGCGATCCCAGAGGGTGATGGCGTCGCCCGTGACGGCGCCTTCGACAACAATGGCGGGGGAGGAGTGCGGATTGCGGGCCGAGTCCGGGGACACCGGTTCCGGCGGGGGGACGACGATCCCGGTCACGGTTAGGCTCGCGTCGAGGGATCGCGCCGAGGAGCGCCCGTAGACGAGGTCGGTGAAAGCGATCTCGACCGCGGCCGAAAGGTCGTCAAGCCCCCCCGCGAGGTGAAGGTCGCCGTCCATGCGGCCCGCGAAGCGGATGTCCCGCGCCCTCGGGACGGTGTCCGGATCCACGCCGTCCACTTCGATCATGAGATCCTGCTCGATAGGCGACAGTTCATCCCAGGCGACGAGGTTCCTCCCCATGAACACATCGCGCAGCGGTGCGACCGATGGCGAGCGAACCGACAGCGCGACACCGTCGCCGCTGACTCCGGGCGCGGCCCCGATGCTTCCGCTGCCGCGCACCTCCACGCCCGCCGCATTCGCGTACATGGTCTCGACGTGCAGGAGACCGTCGTCGTCCACCCAGGCGCTCATCGCGGCGGTGTCCACCTGGAGCGCGCCGATCGCGGAGGGCCCGGCGTCGAGGGTCCAGGCTCCGCGCAACGATGCCAGATCCAACCCGCGCCCGTTCAGCGTCGCGGCCCCCGAAACGATGGTCGAATCCGGCAGACGTGCGAAGAGCATTGACAGGTCGAAGCCGTCGCTCCGAGCGGACATCTCGTATCCCGCCGCCGGGTCGCGGGCGTTGAGGATGCCCTCCGCCCGGAGCGGACCGGCGTCGGTGGCGAGATCGGCGGCGATGGTCAGGCGGTCCATGCCGCCCCTCAAGGAGAATGAGCCGTCGACGGATCCTTCGACGGAACCTCCGAGGGGAGAGTCGGGAAACAGCCTGGCGAGAGTCAGGAGGGACATCGGGCGCAGGGTCGCATCCAGATCGACCACCTCGATCGCGGTGTCCCCGTACACGCTTCCGGTGAACGCCAGCGTGCTCGGGGCGCCTCCGGCGACGGAGTGATTGGCGGCAACCTCGATCGCGATCCCGGTTTCGAGGTCGCCGTCCGCCCGGATCGTCATGTCTCCGGTTCCCTGCCACCGCGGCCCCGGCGCGAAGATATCCAGCAGCGAATAGTCCAGAACGGTGGCCCTCAGGTCGACGTCGTCCATGCCGTCGGCGCCGAGCGTGGTCCCACTCCCCGACAGGTGCACCAGCGTGTCCGTGCCGGCCTCCGAAATCAGCGCGAGATTCCCCCCGATGCCGAGTTGGCCGGCGCCGCCGTCCAGGAGCACCTCGCCCGATAGCAAACCCGACACCGGCAGCGACTCCGGGAGGAACCGCTCGAGTTCGGCTGTCGCAAAGCGATCGGCCGTGACGCGGAGGCCCCTCAATTCCACGCTGTCCCCGGGAACCAGCGCACCGGCGACCGCGATCCGCCCCTCTGCCCCCAGGTCCGCTTCGACTTCGCTCAGTTCGATGCGTGGGTCGTCCGGGTCGTTGATAATCCGAACCCGACCGCTGGCAAAGCCGTGGTCGAGCCGCTCATCGAGCCAGTACAGGTCGGCCAGCGCGAGACGAGTCATCCGGAGGTCGAACCCGGTGACCAGCCGGCCATCAATGGGTCTCGCTTCCAGACGGCCCGCCCCCTCGGATCCCGGCAATCGGAACCGGTCAGCGTCGACAAGGATTCCCTCCGGACCTGCCTCGATCTCGCCCCCGATGCCGGACAGGTCCAGATCACCGGTGCCGATCGGATAGATGAGCGCCGCGTCCTCCATGATCGCCGTCAGATACCCGCCCGATGGCGGCAGGATGTCGAGCACGGGGAAGTCGGCAGCGATGCCACGGACACGTCTTTGCAATCCGTCCGCAGCGAGCAGCAGCGCGGTGCCGTCCCGAATGCTCACGTCTCGAATCCGGAGGGCCGGCGCGGCGTTCTGCGGCGCGTCGGAGGTCTCGCCTCCGCTCCCCGACGCATCGTCAATGGTGATCAGAGCACCGAGATCGACCATGCCGCCTCCGGCCGGAGCCAGATCGACCACTACGCCCCACAGATCAAGGTCGGCAATGGTTCGAGTGCCGCCGATCAATCCTGCCACCGAATACCGCGCTTTGATCGAATCGGCGACAACCACCGGGTGTCCGTTCTCGTCGGTTAACCGGACCTGATGCAGGGTGGCACCCCCCAGCAGGCCGCCTGCCCCAATCGCACCCACGGAAACCGACCCGTTGACGACCGGGCGTACCCGCTCCAACGCCCACTCCAGCGCCACCTCGCGCCCGCTGGCGGTACGGCTCACCCAGACCGCGCCCGCCACCCCCAACGCAAACAGACCGCTCACCGCCATGACCATCCACAGCAGGACGGCCCGGACCCGGCGCCGCGCGGGCTTTGTTTCCTGTTTCATTGGTCAGAAGGCCTGGCCGATCGAGAGATGGAGCTGGAATCGCCGTAGAGAAAACCCCGGATCGTCGCCGAAGTGAACGGGGGGACCAAGGATGGCCAGATCTTCGGAAACGACCCAATCGATCAACTCCGGCGGCCCGCCGGCCGGGGCAATGTCGATCCGGTCCGCCATACCGTCCTCTCCACGAACATAGGGCCGGATCTGGGAGGTGACCACTTCGAGCGGCTCGCGCGCGTGGAAGGAGTAGGCGACATCGAGGCGGATGGGTCCAAACGCGGTGTTGTAGCGGACGCCCAGGCCTGGGCTCAGTTCGAGGTCGTCGAACGTCGGCCCTTCGGGCCACACCTGCCCCACGTCGACAAAGGCCGCGCCGCTCAGTACGGCACCGGCCAGATCGAAGCGCATTTCCGCGCTTGCTTCAAAGGTCGACAGGCCTCCAACCGGACGGAGTTGGAAGAGTTCGGTATCGCCGAGCGCGGCAGCGTCACAGGTCAGGTTCACCACCGTGGCGGGAGGGCAGGCGGGTTCAACTCCGCTTTCGCTCCGGCGGAGCAACTCCCGTACATCGATCGACAGGCTCCTGGGGCCCAGACTGCTCTGCGCGAATCCCCGGACGCTGTTGGCGCCACCGCCGTAGAAGCGCTTCTGGGATGGCACGACTTCCGCGAACCGGTCCGTGTCGGTCGCGATGCCGAGGAAGCCTCCGGGGCTGATCCGGCCGGCGCGGACACGCAGGGCGAGAACCCTCCCTTCGCCCATCCGGTTGTAGAAGCTTGCATCGGCGAATGCCCGGATGTAGGCGTAGTCGGATCCGGTGAAGCCCTCTGCAAACTCGATGTCCAGAAGCGTCTTCGAGCCGGTAGTCGGGCTGAAGATGTTGTCGCTGCGGTCGCGGTTGAGCGACACTGCGATCGGCGACAGCCAGTTGGCGCTGGAGAGCGCGTCGATGTCCTCGGGGGTGCATGCGAGAAAGGTGGCGCAAAGCGTGACCTCGGCTGCCGCCAGGCGAGTCAGCTGCGGGCGAAACCTCGCGCTGAGAAACGACCCGGGACCCATCTCGCGGCTCACGCCGACATCAAGGCCGAATGCGTCGCGTACAAAGATGTTCTTGCGGCTCTGGCGCTCGGCGAACACGCCAAGCGCAAGGTCGTTCCGGCGCGACAGGAAGCCGGGCTGGCCGAAGTCCACGCTCACCAGCCAGTTGAGACGGCCGAATTCGCCCGTTCCGGCCTGCGAGCACAGAGGCGTGGCCTGGAGCAGCCCCGCGAGAAGGTTGGAGAGCCGGGCCTGGGCCTGCAGCGTGCGGCCGCCCCCGAGGAAGTTCCTGCTGGCCCATCGACCCTCGACATTGAAACAGTCGGCGCTGTTGGCGCCGCCGCCGGTGCGCACCCGATGCACATCGCCTTCGACGATGTCGACTCGTATCGGCAGCACGGAGTCGTTTACCATCCTGGACAGATCCCGCTCCACCTGGGCCCGCGACACGATCCCCAGTTCGTGGAGGCTTCGCTGCGCCTCGCGTATGCGACTCTCGCGGAACGGTTCGCCCTCATCGAACGGCAGGCGCGCCCGGATCACCTCGTCGCCAAGGAGTGTGTTGCCCGAAACCTCTATTGGGCCGAAAGTTGTCGACGGACCCAGCTCCACCCGGTAGTTCACGGACGCGGTGTCGCTGTCCACCGCCCGGTCGAAGCCGAAGAAGATCTCGGCGAAGGCGTAGCCCGCGTTCCGCAGGCGCAGGGTCAGGGTGTCACGCGCCTCCTCAATGAGCAGGAAGCTCGCCGGGTCTCCCGGACCGACCGGGAGCTCTTCTGCGAAATCCAGGCCGGCCGGGATCGAGTCTCCCAGGAACCGGATCGAGCCGATCCGGAAGGGTTGGCCCTCGTCGACGAGAAAGGCGACCGAAACCGTCCCGTCGCCGTTGGGACTCACGTCGGCATCCGCGGTCATCGCGCGAAAACCG
Source organism: Longimicrobiales bacterium (assembly GCA_965211905.1). GTDB lineage: Bacteria > Gemmatimonadota > Gemmatimonadetes > Longimicrobiales > Gaopeijiaceae > Bin94. The sequence continues at coordinate 849,654 of CBDBTX010000003.1, read as the reverse complement.
TGCGCGTGGTAGAGCTGTCGCAGGCGGTTGAGGTCGTCCTCCATCACGCGGGCGCTGAAGTACTGTCGATCCCGAAACCAGTCGATGCCCGCGGCGCAGGTCGTGACAGTCAGGATCGGCGGGCAGCTCGACGCCCGGGTAAGTACCGCCCGACGCAACTCGGTGTCGGAAAAGGTCGCGTTCCCTCCGAAATCGACAGAGGAGATCTCCTGGCGGACCGCCTGACCCGAAGCGGGCCCCGGAGACACCAGGCCGACGAGCAGAGCCAAGGCCGCGCACAGGCTCCGACACGGGCGACCAGCCCGTGGACAAAATCCCCCCGGCATTCGAGAGGCGATGCATCCGCGCTGGGCGCTTCGCTTCACCGTCTCACGATGTAATGACAACATTACAATATGTCATGTATACCGTACATTGGGCGACCCCCAGCGCTCCGCTCTGCGTTGCTCCTCGGACCAATAGCTCCGCTATTCGCCCTTCGTAGCGCCTCGCCAGCCCGGCGCCTCGCCACTCTCGGTGCTCGCGGGGCTTTATCCACGGACTGCGCACGCACACCTTGGTCACCAGGCTGAACGCTCCCCTTATCGCATGCGCCGCGGATACCGGCGGCTCTCCGTGGGAATGAAACGTCCGGAATCTTCCGAATAAAGATAAACGGTGGCCTCGGATGACGACTTTCCTGCCCTGATCAGGTTTAGCGAATTCTTCCCCTCTTCCCTACCCCGTCCGCGGGTGGATGATGCGGTGCCGGAGATGACTACGGGTACTCCCACATCCTCGTTGCCCGGCTCACGGGCGCTCCCAAGCCACGACTGGTGGATGTGTCCCGAGAGGATCAGATCAACACCCCACTGCCCGGCCAGTTCCAGCACGCGCAACGCTCCGGGCAGCGTCGGGATGGGAGCCTCGCCCGCGGGTGCAAGAAGATTGTGGTGGACCACAAGAACACGAAGCCACTCGGGTGCGGCCTGCGCGAACGCTGCCGCGGCGAAGTCGAGTTGCCTGGGGCCGAGGCGGCCGTTGACGATCGCCGACAGCGGCGCCGATGAGTTCAATGCGACGAACCGGGCCCCGCCGGAGTCGCCCGCATTGCCATCGCCCAGGTCCAGGACCGAATCCAGCCGGTCGTCGATGTACCGGCGGTAGTTGCGGTACGGTGCGAAGAGTCGCTCCCACACCCTGTAAAGGGGGACGTCGTGATTCCCGGCCGTGACGACCACAGGGCACGGGGCGAGCCGCTTCAGGAAATGCCGCGCGGCCCGGTACTCTTTCACCCTGGCACGCTGGGTCAGGTCACCCGATACCACGATCGCGTCCGGGTCCTGCTCCTCTACGAAGGCAAGGACGGCTTCCGAAACCGCAGGCCGGTGGGGCTTCCCGAAGTGCAGGTCGGAAGCGTGAAGGATGATCACCCGCGGGCGGATCCCTTCGCGCCGCGCAGTCTCGTCATCCAGATCACCCCAAAGGCGATCATCCCGAGGGAGATCACCTGGGCAAGGGTCAGCGCACCGAAGAAACGGTCGTCCTTGGCGCGGAAGATCTCCACGATGAACCGCTCCGCACCTGCCAGGGCCAGCCAGGTCATGAAGATCCATCCCGGCCGGTTCCCCCGGCCGCGCAGAGACCAAAGCACCAGGAAGATGAGCGTGGAAAGCGCCGTCTCGTAGAGCTGGGTGGGGTGGACGGGGAGGATCTCTCCGTACCGTTCCACCATCGCCGGATCGACGGTGATACCGAAGTGCTCACTGATCGTGTCGACGTGGGTGGGCGGCGCACCGTTTGGAAACGCGATTCCGACCCACGAATCCGTGGGGCGCCCATAGTCATCGCCGACGAGAAAACAACCAATCCTGCCCACGCCGTAGGCGAGGGCCAGCGCCGGCGCGGCGGCATCCGCGGTCTTCCCCAGCGGCAGACCCACCTTGCGGATCCGCCAGACGACCAGGGCCGTTGCCAGCAGAAAGCCGCCATACCACACCATTCCCGCACGCGCGAAGAGCATCCCGAAGGGGTCGGCCGCGAACCGCGGATAGTTGAGGAACACGTAGTACAGCCGTGCTCCGACGAGACCACCGATCACGGCCATGAAGAGCAGGTCCCAGGCAATTTCGGGGTCGTGGCCCTTTCGGCCCAGTTCCGACTTGAGGATGTAGCCCCCCGTCAGGAAGGCCAGGAGCATCATCACCCCGAACGAGGTAATCGGGTCGCCCCCGAGGATCGGAACCCACTCGGGCATTCGAAAGAGTATCGGATACATTTCGCCTGGTCCTGGTCAGTGATTGGTCTCCGGGGTCCATGGTACCATCCCCGGGATGGATACGCTTGCCTGGGCGTCGGTCAGGTCGCCAAAGCGGCGTTGTCCGGCGCGGAACTGCCCCGCCCGGGCGATCATGGCACCGTTGTCCAGCGACACCCTGGGCGATCCGACGAAGAGGCGTCCCTCTGCGCCCAGCCGCTCGCGAAAGCGCGCTCGCAGAGGACCGTTGGCCGACACTCCTCCGCCGAGCAGGAGCCTGCCGCACCCGACTGCATCCATGGCGGCGAGGGTCTTTCGGGTGAGGACATCCACCACCGCCTCCTGGAACGACGCGGCCAGATGGCCTCGTTCGCCTTCCATCGCACCGGTCTCCTCGAGGCGCGCTACGGTCTGGGCAACGGCGGTCTTCAGCCCCGAGAAGGAAAAGTCCAGCGACACGCGAACTCCGGACTTCGCACCTGCCCGCATCATCGGCCTGGGGAAGGCGTAGCGGGAGGGATCGCCTCCGACGGCCTCGGCCTGGACGGCGGGTCCGCCCGGGTAGGGAAGTCCCAGCAGCTTGCCCACCTTGTCGAACGCTTCGCCGGCCGCATCGTCCCGGGTCTGGCCGAGAAGGAAGTATCGCCCCCATTCGGGAACCCACAGGAGCAGCGTGTGCCCCCCCGACACCAGGAGCGCCACAAAGGGCGGGACGGCGTCGGCGTCCTCGAGAACGGGACCGAACAGATGTCCCTCCATGTGGTGCACCGGGATCCAGGGAATGCCCAGGGCGAAGGCGGCGGCCCGTGACCACGATACCCCCACCAGCAGGGCCCCGATCAGCCCCGGCCCCGCCGCCACCGCTATCGCGCACAACTCGCGCCGCTCGATCCCGGCATCCCGCAGCGCCGCGCCCACGACTGGCTCGATCCGCTTGAGATGATCTCTGGCGGCAAGCTCCGGCACCACTCCTCCGTAGATCCGGTGCACGTCCTGCGAGTGGATTACGAGCCCGAGGATGGTTCCCTTCTCGTCAAGAACCGCGGCAGAGGTCTCGTCGCAGGTGGTCTCGATGCCGAGGACGGGCCCGATCACAGGCCCCCGGACCTCCTCACGGTCACCGAGTCCGCATCCGCGGCCCCCTCCAGGAAACGACCCAGGCCACGCACCTCGACCGCTGCCCGCACCTCCCCGTTCTCTTCGATTCTCTGCCGCAGTGCCTCCGGATCCATCGACAGCCCCACGGTCACGTCCGCGGTGTCGACCGCTTCGAGCAGCGCGCCCGCGCCGGAGATCGTGACCGCGACGATTGGAGGGTCCACTTCCAGCTGTTCGTCCTCGAGCCCCAACTCGATGGCCAGAGGGCCCAGCGTCCGGCTCTCGCGGGCGGCTGCCTCCACCAGGATCGTCGCACTCATCGGGTTGACGACCAGTCCTCCCAGCCCCTCGGTATCCACGCCCACATCGAAGCGCCCCGGCCCCGTCACGGTGCTCAGGTCGAACCGTTGCAGGAACACGGCTTGCAGCGCGTCCACTTCCGAAGCCGGACCGCGCACCTGCGCAAAGAGCAGGTTGGCCCGGGGCTCCGCAACCAGAGCGAGCGAGTCGGGCAGTCGTCCAATCACCCTCGGTGAAACAGGGATCTCTTCGACCCTGTGCTGCTCGAAGAGCAATCGAACCGTGCTCGGCGCGAAGCCCTCTATCGCCACGCTCCCGCGGTCCACGTTCCACACCCAATCCGGCACCAGTTGGAGGACCAGGTCTTCTCCTGCCACCGAATCCACCGGAATCACCACGACGGGCTCCGCCATCGCGACCCGGAAAAGGTCCCCCATGGGACCGGTCACGGTCATTCCCACGGTCGCGGGCGACGGATCGCCCTGCAGGAACCAGTCGGAAGCGACCTGGTCCACACGGACCTCCACGTCCGGTATCTCGAGCCGGCTCACGCGGTCGTCGCTCAATCGCATCGTCGCCCACAGGAGCACGGCCAGCGTGAGGGCGGCCAGCTTGAGGCGCCAGTTGCGCGTGAAGACGCCCGCGGACGACACGAGGCTATCCGTCCTGCTCCATGAGGCGCCTGACGAGCCCGACGTTCGCTTCGGAATCCCACGCGGTGGAGCCGGCCACCTTCTTGTAGATGATCCCGTCGGTGCCGATGAGGAAGGACTCAGGAACGCCCGTCGTGCGGTAGGTGCGCTGAATGTCGCCGGAGGGGTTCAGCAGGATGGGGAAGGTCAACTCGAGGGCGCTCGCAAAGGCTAGCGGATCGCCTCCGGGATTGCCGGCGTTGTCGGTTGCTCCAAAGGGGGCGTCGATGCTGATCGCGGCGATCTCGAAAGCGTCGCGTGGGAAGCTGTCGTACAGGCGCTGCATGGATGGCATCTCCTCGCGGCAGGGGCCGCACCAGGTCGCCCACACGTTGAGGAGCAGGACCTTTCCCTCGTAGCTCTTCAGCGTGACCGGGTTGCCATCGACATCGGCCACTTCGAAGTCGGGTGCCGGATAGCCGGCGACAACGGGTGGAACGCGGTTGCGGCCCAACCAGGCGCCCGCGACCAGTCCCACGCACACCGCTAGTGCCACCAGGTACGGCCGTCGACTCGGTGGCCGCTTCTCCGGGTTTCGGCGGTCTCTCATGGCCATGGCGAGTTCCGTGATCGGTGGTTGTCGCGCATCGGCTCCGGGAGTTCCGTCTGGCCGGGCAGCTGCCCTATCGGGCGCACTTCGCGTCCGATGACCAGGCTCACTGCGGTACCCTCCGCGACGTGGATGTCGGGCTCGGGATCCTGGCCAAAGACCAAGCGTACATTGAGCAGGCTGTACCTCCTGTCCACCTCCCCCAGAACCAGCCCGAGCGAGCGGAGGAGCGCGTATGCTTCTCCCTGCGTCATTCCGGCCAGCCGGGGCATCAGGAACGTGGGAGGACCACGGCTCACCACCAGCCGCACCGCACTCGGGATTCGGATCTCGGTTCCGGGCACCGGATCGATGCCCAGCACCCGCCCGGCCGGAGTGCGGGAATCGGCCGTATCCACCCTGACGACGAACCCGGCGGCGTCCAGCAACTCCGCGGCGCGGGTCCCGTCGAGCCGGGTGAGGTCCGGGATCGCGCGCATCTCGGGCCCTGACGACACCGTGATCCGCACCGGTGCCTGCACCCGCGCCGTGAGGCCCGGCAGCGGGCTCTGCCCGATCACCAGCCCCGCGACTACGCCCGGATGCCGCACGGAGTCGACGTGGCCGATCACCAGCCCGGAGTCCAGCACCGCGGCGCGAGCCAGTTCGAAGGGCTCCCCGCGCACATCCGGCACCGCCTGCAGTTCCAGCGGCTGTTCGCCAGCCGGAAAGATGAGGACAACGGCAATCAGGTACCCCAGCCCCAGCCCGGCGCCGGTCACCAACAGAACAGCGATGGCGGGATGAAGGGAAAGGCGGCCGACGCGGACCGGCCCCGCGCGGGTGGATTTGCGGGCGCGTCCCCCGCGCCGCGATTTCGCCCTGGCTGGCCGACGCGGACGCTTCGCCTTGACGCCACCCCTCGGCCTGGCAGCACCCTTCGATCCGGCCGCGCCCCTCGGCTTGGCCGCACCCCTCGGCTTGGCCGCACCCTTCGGCTTGCCCGAACGGCCGGCTTTCCTGGTCCGGGTCTTCCTGTTCCGCCGGAGTGAGCGGCGCAGATCCATCAGTCGCCAACCCTCCTCATTCTGGCCGCAAAGGCTCCGTCGAATCCATTCTCCTGGGGATACACCGCGAGGCATCCGTTCGCGTCCAGAAACCGCCCCGGTACGGAGCCCGGTTCGATGCGGAAGTCCGGACGACGCGTCAGAAAGGCCTTCACCTGCCCCCAGTTCTCCTCGTGCTCAAGGGCACATGTAGCGTAAACAAGGACGCCGCCACGGGGAACCACGGAGGCGGCACCCGCCAGGATCGAGCGCTGGAGGTCCGCGAGCGCTTCGATGTCCTGCTGCCGGATGCGCCATCGCCCGTCCGGGTTGCGTCGGAGCGTGCCGGTCCCGCTGCACGGCACGTCGACCAGCACGACCTCGGCCCTTCGCAGGGGCGGACGGCGGGCATCCGCCGCTACGGACCATACCTGTGGATGTGATGGGTCCCGGCCGGCGTTCCGTTGCCCACCCGCCGGCTCCGCCTGGCCGGCCCGTTGGGCGCGCAGCCGGCTCACCCCCTCCACCACCCGCGCAAGGCGGCGGGGCGAGAGGTCGGCAGCCAGAACCCGGTCCGCCTGGGCACTCAGCGCGAGCGTCTTCCCGCCGGGAGCCGCACACAGATCGGCGATCAGGGCACCGTTCGGCGGCGACACATAGTCCACCACCAGCGACGCCGCAGGATCCTGGATGACTCCCGTTACGACCGACAGCGCCGCTCGGGGATCCGCTCCCGACGCCAGCCTGACCGCGGCATGTGGAGCGGATCGGGTCTCGCCGCCGATGATCTCCGTTTCGGCCGCGTCCGCCCGGCAGAGTCCCTCCACCGCCAGCCTTGCGCGCGCATCCGCAGCGCTCGCGCCGACAGGTCGAAGGTAGACGCCGGGTTCACGGTTGTTGGCCTCCACGAGCGCACGAGCGTCTCGCCGGCCAAAGGCTGCGATCCAGCGGCGCACAAGCCAGCGCGGATGCGATCCCCATGTACTCAGATAGCCCTCGAGATCCTCTCGGGGATCGGGGAAGGAGGATTCGCCGGCGCGGGCCCGCGCGACCTTTCGCAGCACCGCATTCACCAGACCCGACGCAGCGCGGCTCCGGGTCCCCTTGACCTGCTCCACCGCCTCGAACACGGCGGCGTAGGCGGGAACGCTCCCCATTTCCAGAATCTGGTAGGCGCCCATCCGCAGTGCGGCAGCAACATCCACGTCCAGGTCGGCAAGGTCGCGCGCGCAATACCGCGCCAGGATGTGGTCGATCCTGCCGCGCAGTCGAATCGTCCCATACACAAGGTGGCGAATCCACCCACGCTCGGGGGACCGAGCGGCACCGGATGCCTCCCACGCCACATCGAGGCGCCGACCCGACTCCACCTCCCGCAGGATGGAGGCGGCCAGGGTCCGGGCCGCCGGCAGCCCTGAGCCGCGGGCGCCTCTGTCGGACCGGCCGGTCAATTGCCTTCCGGGTCCAGCATCCCCGATGCGGGCGACGAGGGGACCGCGATTTTCCGGGCCGGCATCCGTCCGGCAAGATAGGCCTGCCGACCCGCCCGGATCGCCAGCTTCATGGCCCGCGCCATGCCGACCGGGTCCGAAGCCGCGGCGATCGCCGTGTTCATCAGCACGCCGTCCACACCCTGCTCCATGGTGATGCACGCGTCGGACGCCGTCCCCACGCCCGCGTCCACGATGACGGGAACGCTCAGCCGCCGCTTTATCTCGCGGATGTAGTAGGGATTCACCACGCCGAGCCCGCTCCCGATCGGACTCGCCAGAGGCATGACGGCCACGCAGCCCGCGTCCTCGAGCCTCAGCGCCGTGATCAGGTCGTCGCTGGTGTAGGCCATGACCTTGAAGCCGTCGGCCACCAGCTCCACCGCCGCCTCGAGCGTCGCGGCCGTGTCCGGGAGCAGGGTGCGCTCGTCACCGATCACCTCGAGCTTCACCCACTCCGTGAGCCCCGCCGCCCTGCCCAGCCGGGCGTAGCGGAGCGCGTCCCCGGCCGTGTAGCAGCCGGCGGTGTTGGGGAGCAGGAAGAATTCCCCGGGGTCCAGGTGATGGAGGATGCCCTCCGTCTGGCTGCGGTCGAGGTCGACGCGGCGGACGGCCACGGTCACCATCTCGGCTCCGCTCGCGCGTATGGCCGCCACCATCTCATCGTTCGTCCGGTACTTTCCCGTCCCGACGATCAGCCTGGAGGTGAAGGTCTGGCCCCCGATCACGAACGGGAGCGCCGGGCGCGTCTCCACCGTCATCTATCCCCCTCCTACGAAGTGCACGATTTCGATCCGGTCTCCCTCCTCGACCGGGGTTTCCCGCAACGTGTCACGCTTGAGGATTTCGCGATTCCGCTCGACCACCACCATGCCCGCGTGGAGTTCCAGCGACACGAGGAGCCCCATCACGGTGAGCCCCGCGTCCACCGCCCGCGTCTCGCCGTTGAGCACGATGGAAACTTCGCCTGCGCGCAAGTCGGATCCGGATGACGGTGCCGTCATCGTCGCTCCTCCTCCCCGATAGCCTGAAGGTAGCGTGTCACGGCCACATGCGGTTCGGCGGCGCGCCACACCCCACTCAGGACCATCACTCCGTGCGCCCCGTGGGACAACAGGCCCGGCACTTCGGCGGGCGTGATTCCACCGATTGCGATGACGGGGAGGCTGCCCCACTCCACCGCACGGCCCACCGCCTCCGGCCCGATGGCGGAACGCCCGGGGTGAGAGCGCGTAGGATACACCGCGCCCATCACGAGATAGTCCGCCTCGCCCCCGAGGTAGTCGCGCGCCTGTTCGGGCGAGTGGATGGACCTGCCCACGCGCAGAGACGGCCCGGCCAGCTCCCGGACGAGCGCGGGAGGCAACGAGTCCTCACGCAGATGTACGCCGCCGGCGCCCCCCGCCATCGCCACGTCGACCCGGTCGTTCACCACGATCAGCGTCCCGGTTTCGCGCGACAGCCCGGAAAGCCAGGATACGGTGTCCAAGAGGCGGCGAGCCGGAGTGCTCCGGGTTCTGAGGTGCAGCGCCATCTCGCTTCCCCCTGCAGCGAGCACCGGCCGGATCCGTGAGCGGAAGTCGCCTGATGCGACGAGGTCATCCACGGCGATGACGTGCAGCCGGGGCAGTCCGCCCACGCTAGGCCAGGCACTCGCCGGCCCGGGGGGGCCGTCCGCGAAGCCAGGCGGCCGCGTCCATGCGCCGCTTCCCCGCCGGTTGCACTTCGCCGATCCTCACCACCCCGCTCCCCGTCGCGACAAGGAGTCCGACCGCCGGGTCGGCACCCACGATCTCTCCGGCCTCACCGCGCCCGCCCCCCGTGCCGCCCGCCCGCATGCCGTCATCCACGACACGGGGGCAAAACACCTTCACGGGATCGCCTCCGCGCAGCGTCCACGCACCGGGCACCGCGTCCATGGCGCGGATGTGGTTCGCCACCATCCGAGCGTCCAGCGTCCAGTCGACCCGCGCCGATCGCCTGTCGACCTTCGGCGCGTACGTGGCCGCCGCATGGTCCTGTTCGGCCTCCTCCACACTCCCGGACTCCAGCGCGCGCAGCACCTCCGTGATCAGTCGTGCGCCCAGCTCCGCAAGGTCTCTCGACAACGACGACGCCGTGTCGTCGGGCCCGATGGTGACCGACTCCCTGGCGAGCACGGGCCCCGCGTCCATGGCCTCCACCATCCGCATCACCGAAACGCCCGTGGCTGCGTGACCGCGCGCGATGGCCCAGTTGATCGGGGCCGCGCCCCTCAGCTTGGGGAGGAGCGAGGCGTGGAGATTTAGCGACCCCAGGCGCGGAATGTCGAGCACCCGGCGCGTCAGGATGCATCCGTAGGCCACGACGACCGAGATGTCGGGGCACGTTGCCCGGACCGCGCGCTCGAAGGCATCACCCCGCGGCGACTCCGGAGCAAATACGCGGTATCCCTCCCCGTCGGCGACGCCGCGGACCACTGACGGCTGTGGCTTGCGGCCGCGGCCGCGGGGGCGATCCGGCCGGGTCACCACACCGGCCACCCTGTGCCCCGCCGCTGCGATGGCTCGAAGGGTCGGCACCGCAAACTCCGGCGTACCCCAGAAAAGAACGTTCACCGCACCGCGCCCGGCCTCGCCCTCGATGCTGCACGGGGCCTCGTCACGGGCTCCCGGCATCGCGGCCCGAGTTCGCCGCCCTGGCTTTCCGCCACTTCTTCAGGACGATGCTCCGCTTGAGCGGCGACAGCCGATCCACGAAGAGCACGCCGTCCAGGTGGTCCACCTCGTGCTGCAGCGCCCGCGCCAGGAGGTCGTCCGCCTCGATGCGCACGGGACCGCCGTCCGGGGAGAGCGCTTCGACGATGACGCGGACCGGCCGGCTCACCTTCTCCTCGATGCCGGGGATGCTCAGGCACCCTTCCGCCGCCTTGTCGGTCGCCTTGCTCGACTCGACGATGACGGGGTTGACCAGGGCGTGGACGTGCCGGCTCTCGTCCTCGTTGGTCACGTCCACGACCAGCACGCGGCGGGACACGCCCACCTGCGGCCCAGCCAGCCCAATCCCCTCGGCATGATACATGGTGTCGAACATGTCCCGGATCAGCCGCCGGGTCTCGTCCGTCACGGCGTCCACCGGAGCCGCCTCTTCGCGAAGGATCTTCGAGCCCAGGATTTCGATGTCCAGCAGTGCCACGGCCCGTCAGTCCGGGAGGCGGTGTCGGGCGAAGCGGGCCGGCGCGGATGTGTCGAGGGCCGAGCGCGACGGGGTTCCTCCCATCGACCTAGCTGTCCTCGATCTTGCGGGCGATGTGGCCCCTGTCGATGACGATGCGGGTGTTTTCCGCCGTCCTGATCGTCAGCTCGGTCTCGCTCGAGTGCACGATCTGGCCCAGGATTCCGCCGTTGGTCATCACCCGGTCACCCTTGCTCAGCTTGCTCAGCATCTCCTGGTGCCGCTGGCGCTCCTTACGCTGTGGCCGAATCAGGATGAAGTAGAAGATGGCGATGATAAAGATGATCTGGAACAGGAACACGCCCATTCCGCTTGCGCCCTCGCGGGGCACCATGGGCGGGGCGGGCGATGCCGCCACGAGCGTTGCGGCGACGGCTTGAATCGAGTTGAAGATCGGCAAGGTCGTATCGTCCTTCGGGGTTTCGGGTCAGGGCTGACGCGCGGCGGGCCGGCCCGCACGGTATCGGTCGAGCCAGTCGCGGCACCACATAGTAAAGGTTCCCGCGCGGATGCGTAACCGTGCCTCGCCAGCCAGTCGCAGCAGGAAACGGAGGTTGTGGATGGAAACGAAGCGGTGCCCCAGGCGTTCCCCGGCCACGAGGAGATGGCGGATGTACGCGCGGTCGTACCCGCGGCAGGTGTAGCAGTCGCATTCAGGGTCGATGGGGTCGCGGTCGAGTCGGAAGCGGGCGCCCTTCAGGTTGATCTGGCCCTCGTCCAGGGTCCAGGCGGTGCCGTGGCGGGCGTTCCGGGTGGGGGCCACGCAGTCGAACATGTCGCAGCCGCGGGAGATCGCCTCGAGGAGGTCGTCGGGGTATCCCACGCCCATCAGGTAACGCGGGCGGTCGCGGGGCATCAGGGGATCCAGCAGGGAGAGGATCCTCCACATGTCCTGCTTAAGTTCGCCGACCGACAGGCCGCCGATCCCGAATCCGGGCCAGTCGCCGAGTTCCATGACCTGTTCCAGGTGCCCGGCCCGGAGGTCGTCGTACACGTTGCCCTGCAGCACCGGGAAGAGCGCCTGCCGTGCAGGGGCGTCGCCCTCCGTCATCTCGAATCTGGTCCGGCAGCGCTTGAGCCAGGCGAGCGTCCTGCGGTTGGCCAGCTCCGCCTCGGCGTGGGTCACGCCGGCCGGTGCGCATTCGTCGAAGGCCATGATCACATCGGCGCCGAGGAGCCGCTGGATGTCCATCACCCGCTCGGGGGTGAAGTGGTGGCTGCTCCCGTCGATGTGGCTCTGAAAGGTGACACCATCGTCCGTGATCTTCCGGATTCGGGCCAGCGAGAACACCTGAAAGCCGCCGGAATCGGTGAGGATCGGGCCTTTCCAACGCATGAATTCGTGCAGGCCCCCCAGTTCGGCGACGACATCGGCGCCGGGGCGGAGATAGAGGTGGTACGTGTTGGCCAGAATCATCGAAGCGCCGGCGCCCTGGAGCTCCTCCGGCGATACCCCCTTGACGGTGCCGAGCGTGCCGACCGGCATGAAGGCGGGGGTGTCGACGCGACCGCTCGGGAGGGTGAGTCGACCCGCCCGGGCCTGGTGGTCGACCGCTTCCAGGGTGAAGCGCGCGCCGCCCGCGACAGCGCTCACCGTGGCACCGGCAGAGTGTATCGATGCACGTCCGCCGCGGGAGCGCCGCCGCTGCCTCGCCGGGCCTTCACGGGAGCACCGCCATCGCGTCGCCGTAGGAGTAGAAGCGGTAGCCGGCGGCGACAGCGGCGTCGTAGGCGGCCCGCGTGGCATCGATGCCCGCGAAGGCGGCAACCAGCATCAGCAGGGTCGACCGCGGCAGGTGGAAGTTGGTCACCAGACAGTCCACCGCGCGGAAATCGTAGGGTGGATGGATGAACAGGTCCGTCCGCCCGGGGCCGGGCCGGATGCGGTCCCGCCCCTCGGCGACGCTTTCGAGGGTGCGCACCACGGTCGTTCCCACCGCCCACACCCGTCCTCCCATCTCACGGGAGCACCTGTACTCGCGGGCTGCCTCCCCGGGCACGTAGTAATGCTCCGCGTCCATGACGTGGCGCGACGGATCGTCGACCTCGACGGGACGGAATGTCGCGGTCCCGACATGGAGGGTGACGGCCGCGCGGCTTGCGCCCCGCGCCCCGACCTCGTCCAGCAGCGTCTCCGTGAAGTGCAGCCCCGCCGTGGGCGCCGCCACCGATCCCTCGCGGCTTGCGTACACCGTCTGGTAGCGCTCGCGGTCGATCGGCTCCTCGTCGCGACCCAGGTACGGAGGCAGCGGGACGCGTCCGAACCGCTGCAGGGCGTCACGCACCGGGATGCCGCTTTCGAGACGGACGATGCGCCGCCCGTCCGGACACGCCTCCAGGATCCTCACCGAGAGCTCGGAGGCCACCGTCAGCAGACGCCCCGGCTTGAGCTTCCGGCCAGGACGCACCAGCGCCTCCCACACGCGCTCATCGCCGCCCGACGCCGGGCGCAGCAGGAGCACCTCGCCGGCGGCCCCGGTCGGCTTGCGGCCGAGCAGCCTCGCCGGAAAGACCCGGGTGTCGTTCACCATCAAGAGATCGCCCACCTCCATGAGCGAGGGCAGGTCACGAAAGCGGCGATGCTCGATGCGCCCGGTCGCGAGGCGCAGGACCAGAAGACGCGAGTCGGCGCGGCGCTGAGCCGGATATCGGGCTATGCGCCCGGGGGGCAGGTGGTATTCGAAGTTCCCGGTCGACAGGTTCCCGCCGGAACTCCTGCCCATGTCGGCGGCCGGACGAAAGCCCCGGTTGTCGCCCAACTCAGTTGAACAGGTTCGGGAGAGGGGGAATCGGGTCTCCGCCGCCCTCCCCGGCTGACCGTTCCGGCTCGGGCAGCCCCAGGATCCTGTAGGCCTTCGGCATAGCGACGCGGCCCCGCGGTCCGCGCATCAGGAAGCCCTCCTGGATGAGAAAGGGTTCGTAGACCTCCTCGATGGTGCCGGCGTCTTCGCCGAGGGCCACGGCGAGCGAATTCAGTCCCACCGGGCCGCCGTCGAACTTCCGGACAATGGTGCTCAGGATGCGCGTGTCCATCGAATCGAGGCCGTACTCGTCGACATCGAGAATTTCGAGCGCCCGCCGGACGACGGGGACGTCGAGGATGCCGTTGGCTCGCACCTGGGCGAAGTCGCGCACTCGCCGAAGCAGGCGGTTGGCGACCCGTGGCGTGCCGCGGGCGCGCCGGGCAAGTTCGCGCGCGCCATCCGAAGTTGCGGCAATCCCCATCAGGTCCGCGCTGCGTGAGATGATCGCGGCCAGATCGCTTGCCGGGTAGAAGTCGAGCCGCTCGGTGATCCCGAAACGGGCGCGCATGGGCGCGGTGAGGAGTCCGAACCTCGTAGTCGCACCGACCAGGGTGAAGGGCTCGACCGCCATGGTCATGGTCTGCGCCCGCGGCCCGTCGGAGAGCCGCACCTCGACCCTGTAGTCCTCCATGGCGGGGTACAGGAACTCTTCGATGACGGGGCGCAGCCTGTGGATTTCGTCGATGAAGAGGATGTCGCCCCGTTCCAGGTTGGTGAGCGCGCCAACGAGATCCGCAGCCTTCTCGAGGACCGGGCCTGAGGTCGTGGTGATGTTGACCGACATCTCGCGCGCGAGCAGCATGGCCAGCGTGGTCTTGCCCAGGCCGGGCGGTCCATGAAACAGGATGTGGTCGAGCGGCTCGCCGCGCTCGATCGCGGCCTCGATTGAAATCTGAAGCCCCTGTTTCACCTTTTCCTGCCCCACGAAGTGCTCGAGGCGCCTCGGGCGCAGCGAAAACTCCGAGCGCGCCTCCTGCGGCAGGATTTCCGGCGTGGTGATCTCGGTTCGATTCGTCATCATCGGGTCATCGGTCGCTGTCCTGGCCGCGCCGCGAGAGCACGTGCCGTATCACTTCCTCGCTGCTCTCGAAGGCCGTCCCCTTCAGCGCCTGCCGCACCGCCGCGTCCGCCTCCGCGAATCCGTAGCCGAGACTGACCAGGGCCGCTACCGAATCCGTCGCCAGCCTGTTGTCCGGGCCGTCGCCGTCCGGCACGATCGCAAGGTCGCGGACCTTGTCGGCCAGCTCCAGAATCAGCCGCGCCGCCGTCTTCTTCCCGAGGCCCGCAATCTGCACCAGCACAGGGATGTCCTTTTCCGCCAGCGCCCGTGCGAGCCGGCGCGCGTCGTAGGTGCTCAACATCGACATTGCGAGTCGCGGGCCCACCATCTGGACGGTCATCAGAAGCCGGAAGAGCCCGCGCTCCGCTTCGCTCAGAAACCCGTACAGGCTGGGGGTATCGTCGCGGACGACGTACTCGGTCCGCAGTTCCAGCTTGGATCCCACCGGGGGGAGCCGCTGGAAGACGCTGAGAGGAACGTGAAGCTCGTATACGATCCCACCCTCGGTGAGGACCTCGACCCGGTCGACGTCGCTGCCAACGAGCTCGCCCCTGACCCGGCTGATCACAGCGCCGCCAGGGTACCTGGGCTGGCCTCGCGGAAGGGCAGCGACCCCGTGAACGCGTGGCAGAGGGCCACGGCCACGCCGTCGGCCGCATCGCTCGGCCTGGGTTCCGTGCGCAGGCGAAGGTGGCGGCGCACCATGTAAGCGACCTGATCCTTGGCGGCCCCGCCCGTGCCCACGACCGCCTTCTTGATCTCGCGCGGCGCGTACTCCACCACCTCGACCCCCCGCCGGGCCGCGGCAACGATGATCGCGCCGCGGGCCTGCCCGAGCGTCAGGGCGCTGCGCACGTTCTTCCCCTGAAAGACGTTCTCGATCGGCATCGCCTCCGGCTCGAACTCGGCGAGCAGCTCGGTCACTCCGTCGTGGATTTCCATCAGGCGCGTCGGCAGCGGCGCCCTGGCCGACGTCCGGATCACGCCGCACTGCAGCAGCCGAACCCGCCGCCTGGCGCCCACCGAAACCACGCCAAAGCCGGTCACCGCCGTACCCGGATCGACCCCCAGCAACACGCAGCCGCGATCACCGCCGTCCTGTTTTGCAACGCCCGCGCGTTTCACAGCGCCCGCGCGAGCACCGACTCGTCCAGGTCGGCGTTGGAGTGCACCTGTTGCACGTCGTCGTGGTCATCGAGGGCGTCCAGCAGTCTCAGAAGACGCTCCCCGACCCTTCCACCGACCCCGACCTCGTTCTTCGCGACCATCGTGATCTGCGCCGAGGCTACGGCCAGCCCCGCCTCGGCCAGCGCCCCGCGCACCTCGTGAAGCGATGCCGCGTCGGTGGAGACCACGTACTCCCCTCCTTCGCTGCGCACATCGTCGGCACCGCCCTCCACCGCCGCCTCGAAGACGGCGTCCTCGTCGACGCCCTCTCCCGACACGTAGATCACTCCCTGGCGGTCGAACTGCCACGCCACCGAACCGGCCGTGCCCAGGTTGCCCCCGTTCTTGTCCAGCAGGTGCCGCACCTCGGCCACGGTGCGCTTCTGGTTGTCCGTCAGCGTCTCGATGTAGAGCGCGACGCCGCCCGGACCGTATCCCTCGTAGGCGATCTCCTCGTAGGTGACTCCCTCGAGCTCGCCGGTGCCCCGCTTGATCGCCCGGTCGATGTTCTCCTGCGGCATGTTGCCGGCCTTGGCCGCGTCGACGGCCAGCCGCAGCCTGGGATTGAAGTTGGGATCGCCCCCGCCCGACCGCGCGGCAACGGTGATTTCGCGGATGAGCTTGGTGAACATCTGGCCGCGCTTCTGATCGTTGACGGCCTTTTTCCGCTTGATCTGCGACCATTTGCTGTGTCCCGCCACAGCGCGCCTCCATGAGGTCGGGGTCGATCCGGCGTCCGTCGGGCGGGCGCGGTTTCCGGCCGACTCGGCCAACTTCAAATATAGTCCGCTTCATCGAAGAGAAGTATTATATCTGCAGGGGCGCCGGAAACGATGCCGGCCCACCTTCGTAGAGTGAATATCCGTGCTCGGCCCATATGCTTACCTCGCCATTGCATCAGAATCCCATCAGCTCACAACTAATCGCGGCCACCGTGCGCAGGACGGGCGCGTTGGCGGCCACCGTCCTGCTCCTAGCCGCGCAGCTGGCGGCCCAGGACGTGGAAGAAACGACGGGAACGGTCGTCGGGCTCGTGTACGACAGCACCATGAGCGCGCCCCTGGCCAACGCAAACGTGGCGGTGGTCGGGACGAACGCCTTCGCCGAGTCGGACGAGAGCGGACAGTTCCGCATCGACGGCGTGCCGGCGGGAGAGCAGACGGTGGTATTCTTCCATCGCCGGCTGGGCACGCTCGGGGTGAGCGCCACACCTCTGCGGGTGCAGGTGGCGGACCAGGCAGTCTCCGAGGTGTACCTGGCCATTCCCTCCCGGCCCACGATTCTGTCAGCCTGGTGTTCCGCGGAAGAAGGCGAGGGGGACACCTCGATCGGGGGCGTCGTAACCGACGCGCTGACGGGGGTTCCTCTGCCGAGAGCCAGGGTGGTTGCCCTCGGAGATCCCGTCGGGGTGTTCCAGCGACCGCGGGTGGTGAAGGAAGTGCGCACGGAAAACTCGGGCGAATACCGACTCTGCAACATGGATTCCTCGGAGGAGCTGACGATCTCGGTCGTCTTTGGCAGCAGCGAGGCGATGCCCTACACGCTCACCGGGTCCGGCCCCCAGATCTTCGATGTGCCGATTCACATATCGGATCCCGTCACGATCACGGGCACGGTGCTGGACTACGCGACCAAGGCGCCGATTCCGGGAGCCCACGTGCAGCTGGTCGGCTCCGACCACTTCGGGTTCACCGATGTCGAGGGCAGGTTCGGATTTGCCATGATCCCGCCGGGCAGGCAGATCATCGAGACGACGGTTCTCGGGTATGCCCCCCGCATCGATTCCCTGACCGTGTTCAGCAACGAAGCCCTGGGACTTGAGATCCTGCTCGCCACGGAGGCCATCGCCCTCGATCCCCTTGTGGTCACCGGACGGAGGAGGGAACCGGTATTCACAACGCCGGGCACGCGCTTTTCCGGGCTGACCGAAGCCCAGGTCGATTCGATCATTCCCCGGGTGCTGGATTTCGCGGGGATGGCGCGAGCCGCGCGGGTACCGGGCTTGCAGGTCTACGAGACGACGATGGCCAACGCCTTCGGCGACGCGCGGGTGGGGGTCTGCATCGAGATGACGCGCAGCCGCGGGCGCGGAGCGAACACCTGCAACATGGTCGAAGTTCGGATCAACGACGGACCCGTTCCCGACCCGTCGTTCTTCCTGCTGGACATGAATCCGCAGGACGTTCGGCGGATGCAGTTCATCACCCCCATCGAGGCCGGACTGCTCTACGGCGACCGGGGGGCCAACGGGGTCTTGCTGATCTACACGCGATAGCGACCGGCGTCAGTCCAGCTCCTCGGCCTCCGCCACGATCCTGGGGACTCGCATCGGCGGCACGAAATCGTATCCGAGCATCTTGCGCCGGTGGTGGCCCCTGCCCTGCGTGATCGAGCGCAGCGCCGACGCGTACTTGTAGAGTTCGGCTTCAGCCACCTGCGCGCGGACCACGGTACTGCCGCCCAGCGGATCCATGCCGAGCACCCTGGCCGATCTTCCGTTCAGGTCGCCCATGATGTCGCCGACGTATTCGTCCGGCGCGGTGACCGTGACCTCCACGATCGGTTCCAGAAGCGCCGGCTTGGCCTTCTCGGCCACATTCCTGAAGGCGTACGAACCCGCCACCTTGAATGCGATGTCCGACGAATCGACCGAATGGTAGGACCCGTCATAGCACTCGGCCTCAAAGTCCACCATGGGGTATCCGGCGACGACGCCCTTGGTGGCCGCCTCCTGAATCCCTCGGTCAACCGAGGGCACGTACTTGGTGGGGATCACGCCGCCCTTGATCGAGCTGATGAATTCGTAGCCTCCGCCGCGTTCCCTGGGGCGCAGCCTGATCCAGCAGTCCCCGAACTGGCCGCGGCCGCCGGTCTGCTTCTTGAACCGGCCCTGTCCCTCGGCGGACGCCGTAAGGGTCTCGCGGTAGGCGATCCGCGGCGTCTCGGTCTCGACCGACACCCCGTACTTCCGCTTCATGCGCTCGAACTGAACCATGAAGTGGAGTTCGCCCATCCCCCGCGCGATGGTCTGCCGCAGCTCGGGATTGAACTCGGCGACAAAGGTGGGATCCTCGTCGTGCAGCCGGCTCAGTGCCTCGCCCAGCTTGTCCTCGTCCGACCGGGCCGCCCCGCGAACCGCCACGGAAATGTCCGGCTGCGGGAAGACCACGCCTTCGAGCGTGACCGCGTTGCCCGGCGCCGCAAGGGTGTCGTTCGTGCGCGTGGACTTGAGTTTGGCCACGACGCCGATGTCCCCCGCGTACAGGGCCTCGACGTCCACACGTTCCTTGGCCTGGGGGATCGCGAGATGATTGATGCGCTCGGTCGCACCCTGCCCGATGTTTCGCAGTTCGGTGCCATTCGTGACCATTCCCGAGAAGACGCGGAAGAGCGACAGCTCGCCGACGTGCGGCTCGGCACTGGTCTTGAACACCAGGGCGGTCGCGGCTTCATCGGGGGCCGCGCGCAGATGCACGGTTTCGCCGTCCGCGCCTGTCGCCTCGACGCCGTCGCCCTGTCCGGGGTGAGGCACCAGCTCCACGAGCTTCTGTATCAGGGCACCGACCCCGAACGACTGCTCGGCGGCCCCGCAAAGGACGGGAACGACCTCCCCCTCGGCCATCGACATGGCCAGGGCGCCGATCAGTTCCTCCTGGGCGATCTCCTCTCCCTCCAGGTAGCGGTCCAGAAGGTCCTCGTCCGTGGTCGCCAGCGTCTCCATCAACTCGGTGGACCAGGTTTCCACATCGTCTGCGACCTCGTCGGGGACCGGGGCCTCCTCGTACTCGCCGGTCATCGTGCCCGCCTTGTAGACGAACGCCTTGCCCGACAGCAGGTCCACGATGCCCCGGAAGCCGGCCTCCGCACCGATCGGGATCTGCAGCGGCACAGCGCCAGGCGCCAGCTTTCCCTTCACATCCTCGAGCGTGGAATTGAAGTCGGCATGCGCCTTGTCCATCATCGAAACGAAGACCATCCGCGGGATCTGCCGCTTCTCGCACAGTTGCCACACCATTTCGGTTCCGACCTCGACGCCCGACGACGCGCCGACCGTAATGAGAGCCGCATCGGCGACGCGCACGGCGGCGGTCGCCTCTCCCACGAAGTCCATGTAGCCGGGAGTGTCGAGGAAGTTGATCTTGGTCCCGTCGTGAATCGCGTGAGCCACCGTGAGTTCCAGGGACATCCCGTGGCTCTTTTCCTCCGGCGTGGTCATCGTCAACGCCGAGCCTTCGCCCACGCTGCCCTTGCGCCTGGAGGTTCCCGCCGCAAAGCACACCGCGTCGATCAGCGTCGTCTTGCCCGATCCTCCGTGTCCGAGGACCACTACGTTGCGAATGTCTTCCGTTCTGAAGGACTTGGCCGCGGCCATGCCACCTCCTGTTCAATCCCTGTGAGCCGTCTCGTTAAGGCCACGCATTGTAGAAACCCCGTCACGGACCGGTCAAGGCTGACACGGAGACTCACGGATCGCGGAGGGCGCGCGGCTCCTGGCAGTCCGGATGCATCGGCACTCGAATGCCGGAGGGATTCTGTCCACAGGCCGCCAGAGCCGTGGTCAGTTGGCGCGGGTCTGCCTGGAAACCCGATCCAGCAGCTCACGCTCCTCCGGTGTGAGGGAGTCGATCCCCTCGGATGAAATCTTGTCGAGGACGGCGTCCACCCGGTCGAGCTCGGCACTCTCTCTGGCTGCGCGTTTCGCGGCGCTTTGGCGCTCGAAGACCTCGATGACCCTGGGCGATTCGGAACGGGGTCTCGCCTTGCCCGAGGCCCGTGGTCTTTCCTTGCGGCGCCACAGATCCGCGAGCCTGAACCCGCGCCGCCGACCAGGCTGGCGGAGGGCCTCGCCACGGGAACTCCGGGTGGATGCCTGCCCGAAACCCCGGCTGAATGCGCGGCCCGAACCCCTGCTGGTCGGTCGGCCCCGCCCCGCCGCTTGAGCGCCCGGACCCCAGTCGGCCGGCGCGGCGCCGCTCCGGCCGGATCCCGGCATCAGGCCGCTTTGCAGCAGCAGGAATCCGGCGACGGCACCGCCGAGATGCGCCAGGTGGGCCACCCCGTCGCGCGTGGGACCGATCGCGCTGGCAAAGCTCAGCGCCACCATGAAGATGACCAGCCATTTCACCTTGACCGGCACCAGGCCCCAGATGTACACGGTCGCATTCGGCCAGATCATCGCGAACGCGAGGAGGATCCCGTAGCACGCCGCCGAGGCCCCCACGATCGACGCCCCGGAAAAGACGAAGCTGAGCAGCACCCCGCCCAGTCCGCAGATCAGATAGAACTTGATGAAGAGGTCCGAGCCCCACCTCGATTCGAGGGGCGGCCCGAAGAAGAAGATGAAGAGCAGGTTGATCAGCAGGTGCCAGAGCCCCGCGTGCACGAACATGTAGGTCAGCATGCCCCAGGGCCGCGTCGGGAGCCTGTCGGGCGAGAACGCGAAAAGATCGGCCATCGGGCCGTAGCCGACCGCGACCGTCACGAGGAAGACCGCCGCGTTGGCGATCAGCAGCCGCTTCACCCACGGCGTGATGCGCAGCCCGCCCGGGGCGCCGCCAAAGGCCGTGGGGGGCGCGCTTGTGAATCTCACGACCCTGCTCCCGTCCATGCCGGGCGCCGGGTCCCGGCTATCTGTCCCATTCTGCAAATACGTTCGCAGAGCTCCGGGAATTCAATACCGGCCGCCCGGGCGGATTTGGGCAGAAGGCTGTTCCCCGTGAGCCCCGGCAGCGCGTTGGCCTCCAGGCACCAGGCCCGGCTGTCCTCGTCCACCATGAAGTCGACCCGCGAGTAGTGCTCGAGGCGAAGGGCGCGGTGCACCCGCAGAGCGGTGGACTGAAGCATCCGGGTCAGCTCCGGCGGGATCCGGGCGGGTGCGGTCTCGATCGCCATCCCCTGCTCGTACTTGCAGTCGAAGTCGAAGAGTTCGCGGACCGGCTCGATCTCGACCACCGGCAGGGGCTCGTCTCCCAGGATCCCGACGGTGAACTCGCGCCCCGGCACGTACGCCTCGTACATGACGGTGTCGCCCCCTCGACCCGCGACCCCGGTGGCCTCGTCCACCTCCGCAACGGACCGAGCGAGGACCAGGTGGACCGATGAGCCGCCCGAGACCGGTTTGACGATGACGGGCAGGCCGAGGCGGTCCGCAACGGCGGTCCCCGGGGCCCTTCCCGCGATCCAGTCGGGGGTGGGGATGCAGGCGTCGCGCAGGAGCCGCTTGGTGAGGTCTTTGTCCATCGCCAGCGCGCACCCGACGGGCCCGCTCCCCGCATAGGGGATGCCGGCGGTCTGGAGGAGCGTCTGGACGGTGCCGTCTTCCCCGGCTCCTCCGTGCAGGGCCAGAAAGACCACGTCGGCAGTGGCGAGGCATGGTTCGCCCGCGATGACCTCGGCGTCCGGGAGGGCATCCGGATTGCGCGGCTCCGGCATCGGAAGACGCGCCCGTCCGATCCCGGCAGCGAGGACGGTGCGCTCCTGCTCCCGGGAGAGTGGACCCCCCGCGGAATCGATGCTCGTGACCTCGTGGCCCGCCGACCGGAGAGCGGCCGCGACCTCGCACCCGCTCGCCAGCGACACCTCCCGCTCCTCGGAGCTGCCGCCGAGCAGCACGGCCACGCGCAGCGACCCGGACGAACTCATGGCGCGGCCGCCAGCGACCGAACCAGGTCGTGCCGCGTGAGGATGCCTTCGAGGGCCCCGCCGGCGCGGATGAGCACTGCTTGCGCACCCCCCGTCAACAGCCGCACCGCTGCATCGGCGTCGGCACCCTCGTCGAGCACCGGATAAGGCTTCCCCATGACCCCTTCGACATCGGTCTCCAGGAGCGATCGGTCGGCCAGCACCGCGGTCATCAGACGGCGTTCCGACACGCTGCCGACGCATTCCCCGTCGACGATCACCGGCAGCTGCGAGATGTTGTGGGAGGACAGCGTGGAGATCGCCACCCGGACGGGCGTGGAGGGCGTCGCGGCCAGCAGGCGCGGAAGGCGCTCGAACTTGGCGGCCGCCATGTCGGCCACCGTCGACCTGTCGCGCTGGAGGAACCCGTTGTTGAGCATCCACTCGTCGTCGTACTGCTTGGTCAGGTAGCGCTCGCCCCAATCGCAGAGGACCGCGACCACGCACGCGTCAGGGTCATCGGCCTTGCGGGCCTCTTCCAGCGCGGCGTGCACGATGAGCCCGGTGGAGCCACCCACGAACAGTCCCTCCTCGGCGACAAGGCGGCGCGCCATGCGGAACGCGTCGCCGTCCTCCACGACGCGGTACTCGTCCACAAACTCCAGGTCCAGGGTCCCGGGAATGCGGTCGTTCCCCAGTCCCTCGACCATGTACGGCCTGCTCTCGCCCACCTCTCCGGTGAAGTGGAAATTCGAGATGACCGACCCCGCGGGATCCACGCCGATCACCCGGACGGCCGGGTTCCGTTCCTTCAGGTACCTGCCGGTGCCGGAGATCGTGCCTCCGGTTCCGGCCCCGGCAACGAAGTGCGTGACCGCGCCTCCGGTCTGCTCCCAGATCTCCGGCCCCGTGGTCATGTAGTGGGCTTCGGGATTGTCCCGGTTGTAGAACTGGTTCGCGAGGAAGGCCCCCGGCGTCTCGTCGGCGATCGTACGGGCACGGTTCACGTAGTGGTCGGGGTGGTCCGGAGCAACGGCGGTGGGGGTGATGACCACCTCGGCCCCGAACGCGCGCAGCAGCTTCACCTTCTCCCGGCTCATCTTGTCGGGCATGGTGAAGATGCACCGGTATCCGCGGATCGCGGCCACCATGGCCAGCGCCAGGCCGGTGTTGCCGCTGGTCCCCTCGACGATCGTCCCGCCGGGCCCGAGGAGCCCCCTGGATTCGGCCGCATCGACGATGGCCACGCCGATGCGATCCTTCACGGACCCGCCCGGATTCATGAACTCGGCCTTGCCGTACACCGGAGTGCGGATGCCCGCGGTGACCCGGTTGAGGCGGATGAGGGGGGTCCATCCCACCAGAGCCAGCACGCTGTCGCAGGGATCCACGCGACGCGTGTCACGACGGCCGGGTCGTTCGCTCAGCCGCGCCCCATCCGCCCCGGTACTCACGACAGCCCCTGGCCCGGGTCGCCGCCGGACGCCTGCGCTTCGGACTCCGACGCCGTGTCCGCCGGGTCGCGGTCAGGCGGGGCTTCCACCGGCATCCCGGGATCCTTCGCGAAGTGGACCGGAATGCGCGCCCATACCTCGAGGGGCTCGCCGCCTCTCACGGCCGGTTCGAATTCCATGATCCTGGCCCCCCGGATGGCAGCGGAGTCCAGCGGAGCATGCCCGCTGCTTTCGGCGATCATGGCGCTGTCCACGCCCCCGGCTTCGTTGACCCGCACACGTACCACCGTGGTGCCCTCCACACCCTGATTCCACATCTCCAGCGGGTACTCGACGGGGCTCGCCGCGAACCGGGGCCTGGGCCGCTCGATGTCGCGGCCCGGATCACAGGCCACCAGCAGGAGCGCGGCCGCAACGCCCGGGGCGACCTTCACGCGTGCCATGACAAGTATCGATCCGCTGCTCGCAACACACCCTCCAGTTCCACCAGTCGCCGCCCTTCCACCCAAAGACTCCTTCCTATTCGTTCATGACAAGCGAACGCAGGGTATAAAGTACATTCAACGCATCGATCGGCGTCATCGTGTCGGGTTCCAACTCGCGGAGCCGCTCGACCGCCGGGTGGGTGATCTCGAAGAGCGACATCTGATTGGCCCTGGCGCCTGCACTTTCCCCACTGGCGTCCCCCTGCCGCCCGAGTCCGGCGCGGCCTCCGGCGTGAGCCCCCTCGAGCTCGGCCAGCAGCTGCCACGCCCGTTCGATCACGCCTCGCGGCAATCCGGCCAGGCGAGCGACGTGGATCCCGTACGAACGGTCGGCTCCCCCCTCTTCGAGCCGCCTGAGGAAGACGATCCGCTCTCCCGCTTCACGCACCGCCACGTTGAGGTTCTTCACGCGGTCCAGAAGGTCCCCCAGCTGCGTGAGTTCGTGATAGTGCGTGGCGAAGATCGCCTTGGCGCGCACGTGGTCGTGAATGTGTTCGGTGACCGCCCAGGCGATGGAGACCCCGTCGTAGGTCGAGGTGCCCCGGCCGATCTCATCGAGCAGGATCAGGCTTCGCTCCGTGGAACCGTGGATGATCGCCGCGGTCTCGTTCATCTCGACCATGAAGGTCGACTGGCCGCCGGCGAGGTCGTCCGACGCCCCCACGCGGGTGAAGACGCGGTCGCACATGCCGAGCCGCGCGCTGGACGCGGGCACGAAGGAGCCGATCTGGGCCATGATCTGGATCAGTCCGGCCTGGCGCAGCACCGTGCTCTTTCCGGCCATATTGGGCCCCGTCAGGATCGCGATGCGCGCGTCCTCGTCGAGCCGCAGGTCGTTGGGGATGAAGTCGCTGCGGGGCATCATGGTCTCTACGACCGGATGGCGGCCAGCCACGACATCCAGGGTGAAGCCGGTCGTGATCTCAGGGCGGACGTAGCCGTTGCGGTCGGCCGCCTCGGCCAGCGAGGCCAGCGCGTCGAGGGCTGCGATCCGCCGGGAAGTCTCCTGGACTCGTGGAACCGCGAGGGCAAGCTCTCCGCGCACACGCAGGAAGAGGCTGCGCTCGAGGTGGGCGATCCTGTCTTCGGCGTCGAAGACCTTCTCCTCCCACTCCTTCAGCTCCGGCGTGAAGTAGCGCTCGGCGTTCGCCAGCGTCTGTTTTCGCACGAAGTGGCCGGGTACACGGGAACGGTTGGCGTGCGTGACTTCGAGGTAGTATCCGAAGACCTTGTTCTGGCCGACCTTCAGCGACGCGATCCCGGTGCGCTCGCGCTCTCTGGCCTGAAGCCCGGCGATGAAGTCTTCGGCGTTGTCCCGGACTTCGCGCAGTTCGTCCAGCTCCGCGTCGAATCCTCTGCGGATCACGCCGCCCTCGCCGAGTGAAGCCGGTGCGTCGCCGGAGATGGCGTTGGTGATGGTGGTCTCGACCTCGTCCAGGGTGTCGAGGCCGCCCAACAGTCGCGCGAGAATCTCGCTCTTGAACGCGGCACCGGCATTCGCTACAGCGGGCAGCTGCCGGATGGACTCACCGAGCGCCAGCACCTCCCGGGGAGTGGCGCGGCCCGATCCGATCTTGGTGGCGAGCCGGTCCAGATCCCGGATGCGGGAGAGCGCGGATCGCAGGTCGGCCAGGGACTCGGGGGCCTCCAGGAGCTCCACCACACCGGCCTGTCTGGCCCACAGCTCCCATTCGTCCAGCAGGGGCCGCAGCACCCAGCTTCTGAGCAGGCGCGCGCCCATCGGCGTCGTGGTGCGATCGAGCACGGACAGCAGGCAGGCCTGGCTCTGGCCGGGCGTGAGGGGCTCGACCAGTTCGAGGTTGCGTCTGGTCATGGAATCCAGCGTCATGACGTTGTCCGGCCGCTGAATCCGGGGTGGGAGGAGGTTTTCGAGCGCGCCGGGCCTGATCTCCTCCACGTAGGCGACCAGCGCGCCGGCGGCGCGGACGAGCAGTTCGTCGCCGGGCTCGAAGCCGAAGCCGTCGAGGGAGTGGACCGCGAAACGGCGGGTCAATTCCTCACGTGCTGTGGCGAGGTCGAAGGTCCAGTCGGCGCGCGCGGTGCGAATCGCCGGGCCGAGTTCGTTCAGCTCAGGATCGAGCGACTCGGGGACGAGCAGCTCGCTTGGCTCCAGGCGCGCAAGTTCGTCCTCCAGCTCGGGCCGGGTGGTTTGCTGAACGACGAATTGTCCGGTGGAAACGTCGATCGCGGCCAGTCCCGCTTCGGCTCCCCGCGCCAGGAGCGCCACGATGAAGTTGTTGCGATTGGCCTCGAGCAGGACGTCCGAAACGACCGTACCCGGTGTCACGGTCTCGGTCACCTCCCGGCGCACGATGCCCTTGGCCTCGGCCGGGTCCTCGACCTGATCGCAGATCACCGCCTTCCGCCCCATTCCCACCAGCCGGTTGACGTACTCCTCGAGCGCCCTGGCCGGGACGCCCGCCAGCGGCACCCGCTGCGCGGCCCCGTTGTTGCGCGAGGTCAGGGTCAGGCCAAGGAGACGCGAACCCTCTTCGGCGTCCTCGCAGAAGAGTTCGTAGAAGTCGCCCACGCGGAAGAACACGAGATCGTCGGGGTGGCGGGCCTTCACGTGCCGCCATTGCCGCATCAGCGGGGTGTCGGATTCAGCGGGCCTTGCCAAGTCCGGATTCCTTCTACGCGGGCGCAAATCGCCGCAAGCGATTCGCGTTTGCGACGACCGTCACCGAACTGAAGGCCATGGCCGCTCCGGCGATCATCGGAGACAGCAGGATGCCGAGCGATGGGTAGAGCGCCCCCGCCGCCACCGGTATTCCGACCACGTTGTAGGCGAAGGCACCCAGCAGATTCTGCAGGATGTTGCGGTGTGCCGCCCGGGAGATGCGGATGAGCGTCTCGACGCCGCGCAGCGAGTCACCGAGCAAGGCCGCGTCTCCGGACTGAAGGGCGACATCGGTTCCGCCACCCATCGCGATGCCGACGTCGGCCGTGGCCAGGGCGGGCGCGTCGTTGATCCCGTCGCCGACCATCGCGACCACGCTGCCCCGGCTGCGCAGCGCCTCGATGATGGCGGCCTTCTCCGCCGGCGAGACGCGCGGTCGCACATTCGTGATTCCTACCTGAGCCGCGATCCTGTCGGCGGTGGCCTCGTGGTCTCCCGTCAGCATCGTGACTCCGACGCCCAGGCCACGAAGGCGCGCGATCGCCGCCGCCGCCCCCGGCCGCACCAAGTCGCTGAGCCCGAACGCGCCCGCGACCACCCCATCCACCGCCACCGCGACGGGCGTCGCTGCCTCCTCGGCGATGCGCGCCAGGTGCCCGGTCAGGGGCCTGGTGTCGACCCCCGCCTCGCTGAGAAACGGCGGCGAGCCGGCCAGCACGCGTCTCCCGTCGACAACGGCCGACACCCCTCGCCCCGGGTGCGCCGCAAAATGCCGGGCGGGCCCGGGGTCGTCCCCACGCTCACGCGCATGCCGGACGATCGCGCGGGCGGCAGGGTGCTCCGAAGAAGCCTCCGCAGCAGCCGCCACCGCCAGGAGGTCCTCTTCGCTGAAGCCGCCTGACGTGGCCAGGTAGCTCACCGTTGGCTGCCCCATCGTCAGGGTGCCCGTCTTGTCGAGCACGACCACGTCCACCCTGCGGGCCCGCTGCAGCGCTTCGCCGTCCCGGATCAGCACGCCGTGTGCGGCCGCCCTGCCGATGGCGATCATCACCGAGATGGGCGTGGCCAACCCCAGCGCACACGGGCATGCGATGACCAGGACGGCGACGGCCGTCACCATGGCGTAGTTGAGCCGGGGATCGGGTCCGGCGAGATACCAGATCCCGAAGGTCAGGAGAGCGACCACAATCACCGCGGGCACGAAATAGCCGGCCACCGTATCGACGGTCCTCTGGATTGCGGGCTTGCTGCTCTGAGCTCGCCGGACCATGTCCACGATGCGGGCCAGCACCGTATCCTCACCCACTTTCGTGGTCTCGACGGTGAGTGCGCCCGTCGCGTTGACGGTACCGCCCACCACATCGTCGCCGGGGGATTTCATCACTGGTTCGCTCTCGCCGGTAAGCATGGATTCGTCGACCTCGCTCACGCCGCTGCGAACCCGACCGTCCAGGGGAACGCGCGCCCCCGGCCGAACCATCAGGAGGTCGCCGGCAGCGACCTCTTCGAGGGGAACGGTCTCTGTGCCGCCGGGTCGGATTCGCTCCGCATTCTGCGGTGCCAGATCCAGCAGCGCCCGCAGGGCTCGCGAGGTTCGCCCCCTGGCCCGCGCCTCGATGGCCTGGCCCAGCACCACCAGGGTGATGATCACCGCCACGGCTTCGTAGAAGGGACGACCGCTGCCCGCCGGGAACAGCTCGGGCGCCAGCAACACGGTCGTCGAATACAGCCAGGCAGCTCCCGTACCCAGCGCCACGAGCGTATCCATGTTCGCCGACCCCCGCCTGGCCGCCGTCCACGCCCCCACAAGGAAGCGCCGCCCGACGTACAGCAGGATCGGCAGGGTGAGCAGGGCCGAGAGCCACCACGCCGTCCGCATCGCCTCGCCGCCGAGGGACGGCAGCCCCGGCACCATCTCCAGGTGCCCGACCACCACCACCGGGAGGCCGAGGACCACCCCGACCCGGAAGCGCCGAATCAGATCGCGGTGTTCGGTATCGCGTTCATCGTCACGCGCGCGTGCCGCGTCCATCTCGGCCCCGGCCAGGACCTCCGCCCCGTAACCCGCGCCCTCGACCGCATCGACCAGCACTTCCATCCCGCCCACCGCAGGCGCGCTTACCCTCGCCATCTCCTCCACGAGGTTGACTCGGGCCTCCGCCACCCCTTCAACCGATGCCAGCGCGCGCTCGACGGTGGAAACACACGACGCGCAGTGCATTCCCCGGATCCGGAGCTGGATTTCGTTGCCGGGAGCGCCGGCCTTTACCGGTTGCGCCGCATCCTGCGGGTTCACGATGGCGCTCCCCGGTCGGCCCCGAGCAGCTGACATCCGAGCAGCCACTCCTCCATCAGCACATCGGCCGGAAGCGCGCTGGCCTTGAGAAGTTGATCCAGCCGTCGAAGGCGGCGTATCGCGTCCTTCAGCTCGGCTCGCTTCCAGCGATGCGCCTGACCCACGATGCGTCGAGCCACAAAGCGCTGGTAGGGCGGGAGCACCGCGTTGAGAGCCGGCGCCCCACCTTCCGCCGCGACTCCCACTCGCAACAGATGGGTCGACAGCCCGACCACCAGTCCGACCGCCGATTCCCCCTGGTCGAGCAGAATCCGCAGCCCGCGCATCGCCTCGCCGATTCGGCGGCTTCCCACAAGATCGAACCAGGCCCAGCGATCCTGCCGGGGCAGCTCCACGCCTCCCCGCCGCACATCCTCCACGCTGATCGAGCTTCCGGATTCCACCATCTCCGCCAATTTCCGCAACTCCTGGGTGAGCACACCCAGATCATTGCCGGCACTCTGTGCGAGCCCACGCGCCGCATCCAGCTCAAGCGTCCTGCCCAGCTCCTCACTGGCAAAGGTAACCAGCCAGCTGGGCACCGCGTCCAGAGGTACTGGCCGGAACTCCACACTTGTTGCAATCCGTGTCAGATCCTTGTAGAACCTGGCCTTCGAACGCTTCGGGATCGTCGCCTGCAGGATCAGCACGAGGCCCCGAGGGGGGTTCTTCGCAACCTCGAGAAGGACCTGCCTGGCCTTGGGACTCTGGACCAGCGCCTGCGTCTCCTTGAGGTGCACGACACGCCACTCGGCCATCATGGGCGGTGTGGCGACCACCGATGCCAGCCGCTCGACTGACACCTCCGATCCCTGGAGGCGATCCAGGTTGAAGTCGTGGGTGGCGGGATCGGCATAGCGCTCCACGAGGAATCGGGCCGCAGCCTGTTTGCTGAACTCGTCTTCCCCGTGGAGGAAGAAGACTCCGCCGGCGCGGGCGGCGAGAAGGAGTTTGGGGATCAACCTTTGCGGTCCGTGGACAAGGCCGTCCGAGCACCGAGAGCGGTGAGGCGCCGGGCCGGCAGGTGCGATGTGGAGCATATCACGGTAGAGTCAGGGGCTGGCGCGGTGCCCTTAGGGGTACGCGGCGTCCTCCGCACGCTTTCGCGTCGGTGCATAGTTCGTCTCCCATAGGTCCGTTTCCAGCCCCTGCTCGTCGAACCGGACGTGCGGATCTCCCGCATCCGGCTCTCAGTCGGGATCATGCCTTCGCCCACGGAAGGTGTCGTATCGTCAGCACAAGGCGCGTGAGGCCGCATTCCTCCCACAGCCATCGGTGGGAAAATCGCACGTATTTTCCTGATTTCACTTTGTGCTTCCGGCAGAACCACTGTCGCAGCCGCAGGGCCGCGTACGCATCCACAGCCGCGTAGGCCGGATTGACCTGGCCGAGTGTGAAGTAGTTTGCCCATCCGGACATCATCCGGTTGAGGCGCCCTACGACCTCCTCCGCTGGCCAGCCCTCGTACCGTGGCTCCGTTTGCGCCCTGATCTTGCGGCGTATGCTTTGAACGCTCGCCTTGCTGGGCCGGGTCCCGATGTACCGGCTCCCGTCCTTTGGGCGATAGTTCCAGCCGATGCGGTACCCAAGGAACTCGATGGGTTCCCCGGGGCATCGGAGGCATCGGGTCTTCTGCACGTTGACCGGTAGCTTCAGTCGTTCCATGAGCCGGAGGACCACCGCCAGCATCTCCGCCGCCGGGGCCTTGCCGAGCACACAAAAGTCGTCCGCATAGTTCACGATCTCCGCGCCGAAGCGCTGGGCGTAGCCCCGCTGTTTCCAGCCAAGGATGAACCGCCGCATGTAGATGTTGCTCAACAGCGGCGAGATCGGAGCCCCTTGCGGGGTCCCTTTTCGTTCCTTCCGCGCCCGGTTCGTGCGGCGGCTGCCGCCCTCCCCGTCTTCCTCGACCACCGGCATCTCCAGCCACGCCTTGACGAGTCCGAGCATCCGCCCGTCGCTCACGCGCCGTGCAACACTCTTCATCAACTCCGCGTGCGGTATCTCGCCGAAGTAGTTGGAGAGGTCCGCATCGACCACTTCGTTGCGGCCCTCGTGCAGCAGGCGGTGGACCCGCCTGACCGCGTCCTTGGCGCTTCGTTCCGGCCGGTATCCGTACTGCTCCGGCTCCAGGTCCGCCTCGAAGATCGGCCCAAGCACCAGCATCGCCGACGTCTGTGCAACCCGGTCCCTCAGGCATGGGATGCCCAGGGGACGGAACTTCCCCGGCTGCTTCTTCGGGATCAACACCTGTCGCACCGGACTCGGCTTGTAGGTGCCCTCCCTCAACTCCCGCGACAGTTCCCCGACCCAGCACTTCACCCCGTGCGCCTCGACATCCGCGACCGTCTCACCATCGACTCCGGCCGCTCCGCCGTTGCGCCGGACCATCGCCCATGCCGCCAGCAGGAAGTCCTCCCGCCATACCTTGTCGACAAGGGCGTGGAAGCGCCGGTCGGGTTCTTCCTTCGCTTTCGCATGTAGCACGGTCTGGAGTTTCCGAACGCTCGCCGACCCTGTTAGACTTCCGCCAGTGGTCATGTCCCTGCCTCCGTTCCCTGCCGTTCCCAACTCAGGGCCCCTTTCCTCGGCGGGCATTACCCCGCGTCTTCAGTACTACGGGCCCATCCGCCACCCTGCCGGCCCGGCCTGCCCCTCGCGGGGTCCCGGTTGCCGCGTGCACGGCACCGGCAGGGCTTCCCGTGTTGCCACGCTTTCCATCTTCCACACGTGCCGACGCCACTACCCCGGCGGGAACCAGCCGGTTGCCCCGTCGCTCTCTTCCCGGCCAGTCGGCGGCCTTCCCCTTTCTTGCGGAGGGTCGGCTCCCGCGTTTGATGTTTCGAGGCCTGCTCAGCGTTCACTTCACGTTTCGGCCCGCGTGGTCGCTGGGCCTCCTAGCGACTTAGCTTCCCCCTTGGCCGTCTCCGCCGTTTCCGGCTTCGTGCCCGTTTAGGGTGTCGCATATCGTGCGAGGCCCTTCTGCCCAGAGTGCTTCAGCCCATGTCGTTACCTCCATGAGCCGCTCCGGTTGCTACCGGCTGGAGCGACAGTTGCCGGGCGGGATTCGCACCCGCAAGGAAGGCGCGCCTTTCCACGGCGCACGCAGGAAATCGTCTAAAGTCATACAGGACTGCACGATCTGCGTTCCATGCCGTTGTACTGGACCCTGCTGGACCGTGCCGCGAAAGCGGGAAAAACGTACTTGAATGGCGGGAATCGCCGTCGCTCCGGGACCCGTTTGCTTCAGCGGGCGACCGGCTGGTTGCCGCTGTTCCTCATCAGGTGTAGGTCTCAATCCCGAATCCTCATTGAACGACACGGCACTTTCACACATTTCGATCCGAGTTGCCAAGCCAGCCAAGTTCAGGCGAAAGAAGTGTTTCGCTTGGCCTACGGGCTCGAACGACAAGATGGCTTCGTTACCTGCCGTCAGAATCGCCTTCAGTTCTTCTTGCCATTCCTCTCCGAACGAGTTGACGCTCATGTCACCGCTCATCAGTTCCATGAAACTGGATCCCCGGCCCGCAAACCAGAAGATGTCGATTGTCTCCCCGTCATCAATCCGAGCCGCCCCCGACGCGGATTGCGGAGACGCCCCTGCCAGCCTGACAGCAACCGTTGCCTTCTCGGAAGACTCGTCCCCGCAGAAGACAATCATCACAACCGAGAGATCCGATTCAGCGGGCTCGATTACGGTGGCGTCCTTGACGAACCGGACGGGCTCTACCCGGCCCAACGGGTCCGGCTCGCCGCCAATCTTCTGCCAATCCTGGGCGTCGGCAGAATACGGACAGGTTAGGGCCAAGGCACCTATTAGAATCGCACGAATCATCTGTTTTCTCCTCTCGCGGAGAACTGGCGGCCCGAATCTCTCTCGACCCGCCGCAGGTTGGCACGACAGCGAAGGGCCAGGACACCGCTCTCGACGATAGCGTCGGGAAAAACGCACTCCAAAGGCTTCAGCACCGATACCATCCTACGGTCAGCGAAGCCCGGAGAGATTGGCGCAGGGAGGCCCAGATCACAGATCACAGGACCCCAAGAAACCGGACAAGTCTCCACGAGGCGCCGCGGCGCAACTCACAACCCCAAGAGTCTCCTCAGGGGCTCCCTGCACTCCTCTATCGCCTCGCGAAGGTCCTCGACACTCCGCAAGTAACCGGGCCGTACTGCCTCCATCAGCTTGTCCGCGACCTCCTTCTCATCGTATTCTAGTCTGCTGAAGCCGCCCGTTCGTTCCAGCACATTGGTCACGACGCGGCATGACGGAGAACAGTACCCAGCCCCCTGAATCCAGTCCTTGTCCTCTGAACAACTTGGGTTGCGGCACTTTGCCATTCCTGCGGGCTTCCTTGGTTGAGCGATCTGCGGCAGGGATGGTAGTGCGCGTCCATTCGAGCCGCAACCGGAGACGAATCGGCCCCTGTGATGTCTAGAGGAGCCATATTAGGGGTATTAGCCCTCGTCGGCTGAAGGACGTGGTGAGCTGAGCATCTCGCGGGGCAAGAGAACGGGCGCCCGGCCCTGATTCGGACGTGTCGCAGCCTGTGACGGGACTGAGAGTGGTTTCCGGGCGCTATGGAGGCGTTTCGGGTGACCTACGGGCCGTGGAATCGCCCAGGATCGACGATCTCGGGTTCCCGAGGGGTACGGTAGCGCGCCAACGCGAACCGCGCGGAGAGCGCGCGGGGCCGACGGGTTGGCGGTCGCCCTCGCCGGCTGTGAGACTGGCGACCACCAGGTCGAGTTAGGTATGGTGGGCTCCTGACCACCCACGCAACGACAGGAGCCGTCAGATGGCACAGGATGTCGCGTTTCTACGCGAGTCGCCGTTCTGGTATTTCCTCGCTCGGCGAGATCTTGAGTGCTCAGCCCAGACGCTTACCCGCGTGATCGAGTCCCTGCAACATCGAGCAGCTGAGCTCTCCCTTCCGATCCACTACCCGAGGGAGCATGCTTCGGCGTGGGCCGCCCTTCTCCAGCTCTTCGAGATGGCTCAGCCCTACCAGCGAGTTGCAGGTCGGTTCGGATACGAAATGATGCATTCCGGATTCGATCGCGTCTTCGTACCCAAGGGCTTCTCGAAACAAGTCCTGAGTAGACTGCTCGGCAATCTCCGTTCGCCCGCTTTTCCGAGCCGAACCCGCGGCCAGACAGTCGCCGATACCTTCTTGGTGAACGCCATGCAACTCACCAATGACCCAGTCAGGGAAGCACTCGGTCGAGTAGAGGCTCTCGACCGCCGGTATGTTGGGGGAATCATGGAGTCGTGCCTCACCGATGATGTCATGCTGAGCTTGGGTGCGGAAGCAGTCCGGCCTCCGGAAGACCTCTGGGAGACTACGGTCACGGAATACCTCCGCCGCCGACCGGGTTTCATTCGGCGGCAATTCTCCAACGTCGATTCTTGGCTCTTCGAGTAGCTCGCGACGTTGTTCGCTTACCGACGCGGACGGCAGCTTGGTGAGTGCGATCCACCCTTGGCCGCCGAGCGCCTGCCGCATACGCCCTTGCTGGGAGTGGTGAATGCCCACCCACCCGACTAGCCGCTTTGAGAACGCCCTCGTCTTCGCCTCGCAACTCCACCGAGAGCAGCGGAGGAAGGGCTCAAACGTTCCCTATGTCTCACACCTACTGGCCGTCGCGGCGCTCGTCATCGAACACGGTGGAGACGAGGATGAAGCCATCGCGGCACTACTGCACGATGCCATCCGAGGACCAGGGTGGTTCGGAGACGCGGGACGAGATTCTCCGCCGCTTCGGCAAGGGCGTGACCGAAATCGTCGAAGCCTGCACAGATTCCCAAGCCATTCCGAAGCCCCAGTGGAAGGACAGGAAGCTAGCCTACATCGCAGGTATCAGCGAGAAGTCGGCCTCGGCTCGGCTCGTTAGCGCGGCCGACAAACTCCACAACGCGCGAAGCATCCTCGGCGACTACCGCGCTGTGGGCGAAGAAGTCTGGAAGCGGTTTCGGGGCAGTAGGGAAGAGACGCTGTGGTACTACCGGGAGGTGACGAAGGCCCTCATCCGGTCAGGCCGGACGCGGCTTGTCGACGAACTGGAGCGGGCCGTCCGCAAAATCGAGCGGCTCGCGGGCGGGAAAGCTGGCGCTTGAGCCTCCGACGAAATCGTGATCGAGTTGAACACCCTCTCGCCGGAACAGCGGAAGCTACTCCTCCGGGAGCACCCACCTAAGCGTGCCTTCGTGCTCGTCGCCGCGGAGGCCAGAGAGCAGGACCAACCTGACCTCCCGTCCGCCGGTTCGGGCGGCAACGTTGGGTAGCACCATGTGGTTCACCCCCAGCCGCTTGAGCGCATCCACCGTGCGATTGAATTGCCGTCCAGAGATTCGAAAGCAATAGCAGCCCCTGCGAATCCAGAGGTCCGGCTTGCCGTCCCTGCCGATGAAAAGGTCGTTTCGTGCTGGGTCCTTGTCGGTGAACCAGCTCTCGACGAAATGGAAGGTGGCGATGGTCACTTGTTACCTCCTGTTTGATAGCGTGTCTCGTTATGCATACTAAAACGTACTACGATATGGCTATCAAAACAAGAAGTAGGTGTCATCGCGATGCTGACATCGAGGCTCATCGCTCGAACGCTCCCCCGCCATGCTCGGGGCCCCGGGGCTCAGGCCGCCGAGGGGGAATGCTCCGGCCCAGCTCCTTTATCTCTCGCGCCGCGCGCTCGACGAGGTCGGGCGGGGTCGCGTGCGCGCGCCGCTCCGCGTCCCGCAGCCCCCTGCGGTAGCCCTCCCGCACCTTCCGCTCGATCTGCCGGGCGCTTTCGCCGTGTGCCTTGCCCAGCGCTGCCCGCTCGCCCCTGTGGTACCGGTCGAGATCCTCGCGCCAGCCCTCGACCAGGTCCTCCCGGCCCCGGACCGCCCCGACCAGTTCCCGCAACGAGCGCTCGGTCCGCCAGATCCGGAGCCGACCGAGCACGGTGCGGCTCTCCCGGTCTAGTCTTTGCCGCATGTCCTCCTGCCGCTTGTGCAGCTCGGCCCACTCCGTCCGCGCACGGGTTTCGAGCCGCCAGAACCCGAGCCAGCGCCGATCCTCGACCTGCTCCCAAAGCCGCTCCTCTGCACGCCGCCACGCCGTCAAGTCCACCCGATCCTCGTCGCCGGGTGCCCTCGCCCGCCGCGCCCGTCCGGGCTGCATGCCCTCGCGGCGGAAGCGCGCCCAGTGAAGCGGCCGGTCCCATATAGGGCGAAGCACCTCCTCGCCCGCACGCCGCCGCTCGTTGTTCTTGACCCGCCTCTCGACCCGGATCCGGCCCTGTTTCCGCTCGTAGCCCTCGGCCCAGCGCGACAGCCGGAGCTTGCTGTTGCCCAGCTTCGCAGCCCTGCCGGTCTCAGGATCGACCCGGTTGGCGATCACGTGGACATGGGGATGGCGGGTGTCGTCGTGCGCGACGATCAGCGCCTCGTGGCCGTCCAGCCCTAGGGCTTCGAGGCTCCCGTCCACCGCCCGGCTCATCTCCTGCCTGTCGGGCGTCTCGTCCTGCGCCCAGCTGAGCGAGTAGTGTAGGACCGGCTTCGCCAGCTTGCGCCCACCGTGTGCCGCGCCCGCCAGCCGCTTGAGGTCGGGGGCCGCCTTCGCGGTCGCGGCCATCAGCCGCGCGGCCCGCTCCACCCGGATCGTCGCGAGGTTCCGGGTGTCGGTCCACGCAACACGCTCGGAGGTCTCCGGACTGCGGTCGTCCGACTCCGGGGCGTCGTGCAGGCAGTACGCCGCGACTCCGGCGAACGAGCGCCCGAGTCCGTTGATCTTCGGGATCATCGGTCCAGCGCCTCGCCGGTCAGGAGACCGGCCGCGAGTTCGCCCACCCGCTCGACCACCTCCAGCGTTCCGGCCGGTGCCGAGGCCCCGGAGTTCAGGGCGCGCGCGATCTGGTTGAGGTTCACGCCGATCCGGTGCAGCTCGACGCGCTCCGCTGCGCCGAGACGGTGAACGGCCGCCTCGCGGACCGGCTGCGCCAGCGCCCTGCGGCGCATGTAGCCGCCCTTCGTCATGCGGGCCGCTCCGGCCCGCGCGGCGATCTCCGCGGCTTCCGCGGTGGTGACGCGCACGCCGATCGTGCGGCTCCTGCGTTCGGCCTCGGGCTTCCGGGGACGGGCCATGTCGGGCGACCTCCTTTGGTGGCGGGCGAAAGTGTTGTTCGGGGGTCCGGGGGCATCCCCCGGCCAGAGGTTTTCGTGAAGCGAAAACACATCTGGCTCCTCCGCCAACCGAAGAGACCGACGGCCCGAGACGCGCCTGACACGAAAGCCCGATCGGACCGCCAACTGTGGACGACGCGCCCGCCCTGCGCGAGGTTTCAAGACCGCAGGTCGTGCGGTCCATCACGAGAGGAATGGAACGATGGCACGCACGAAACGAAGTCGGCGCTCCTACGGCGCCGGGTGAATGGGGCCGGAACCGGGTCCTAGTCTTTCCCGACCCGAGAACCGGCCCCCTCCAGGATGATGGGGTAAGCCATTGCGCTACCTGGGGCGCTCAGACTTCCCGACCTGCATCACGACCGCTTCCGCCCCCGCCTGCTCTCCGCGACGATACCGACCATCACTCCGCAAAGAGTGCCCCGGCGTCGGCGTCACCTGCGGCGTTGAGTTGGGGGAATCGCTGTGGGTCGCCGGTAGTATGAGCACCGGCTAGCATTGCGACGCTGCGGCGAGATGACCACACTGACGACTCTGCCCGCATCCGCCACCGGAAACATGCGAAGGGAGTCCCACGATGGAACCCGTGCCCAGACTGCAACCACGAAGGCGAGTCGCTCTGGCCGTGCCTACCCTCTTGGCATTGTTCCCCGCCCCGGCCTCCGCACAGGAACTCCCCCCCGAGATCCAGATGGACCGATACATGGTCCAAGCGGATCGTCAGATCCGGAACGAGCAGTACACGGCCGCGCTACGCACGCTGAACTTGGTTCTGGAGCTGCGGGAGGCACACGACTTGGCGCTTCCGGAGGCGTTCTGGATGAAGCGTGCTGGAGTCGCGCTGGAGGCGGAAGACCACGCCGAGGCGATCACGTCGGTGACCCGATACCTGGAGATCGTGGGCCGTGACGGCGAACAATACACCGAAGCGTTGGAATTGCTGGACGAGGCGGTGGAGCAGGAGTGCACGCCGGATCGGATGACGCAAACTCTGGAGAGCGTGCGAACCTGCCTGGCCCTGGGGGCGGATCCCAACGGGGTGGACGAGAACGGTAGGACCACGCTGGACTGGGCGACCGAACGGAACGACTCCGCAGTCAGGGTGGCGCTCGTTGCCGCCGGGGCCGACTCCGCAGTTGCCGCGGGGGCGGCGAGGGAGGCCGCAGTAGCGGCAGGGCGCCCGGGCACCGTCTTCCGGGACTGTGCAGTGTGCGCGGAGATGGTGGTGGTTCCGGCGGGAATCTACACGATGGGGTCGCGCGCAGGCGAAGGGTGGGAGAAAGAAATGCCCCAGCACCAGGTGTCCATCGCGTCTCCGTTTGCGGTGGGGGTGTACGAAGTCACGTTCGCGGAGTGGGACGCGTGCGTGAGTGCGGGAGCATGCGGCGGGTATCGTCCCGAAGACGAAGGCTGGGGCCGCGAACGCCGCCCGGTGATCTATGTAAGCTGGAATGACGCGCAAGGGTACCTGCAGTGGTTGTCTCAGGAGACGGGGGAGCGATACCGTCTCCTGAGCGAAGCGGAGTGGGAGTACGTGGCGCGCGCCGGGACTCAGACGGCTCGGTACTGGGGCGAGAGCGAATCGGGACAGTGCCGATACGAGAATGGCTGGGATCGGACTGCGGAGGCCGATGGCGAGTCGGGTTATGTGGCGTCCTGTGCCGACGGTTATGAGGGCACCGCACCGGTCGGCTCCTTCCAGCCGAACCGTTTTGGGCTGTATGACATGCTAGGCAATGTCTCGGAGTGGACGGAGGACTGCGATAGCCATTTCGGGAGGAGTTTGGAGGAGGAGGGATACAGGGGCGCGCCGGTGGACGGCAGTGCATGGCATGCGGGAGATTGTTCTTCGCGACGGGTTCGCGGCGGTTCCTGGGGCGGCTATCAGTTCACCCTGCGTTCGGCGATTCGCTTCTCTGGGCAAGCGGGAGACCGCAGCCAATTCAACGGGTTCCGGGTGGCTCGCTCAATCAATTGAGGAGCTTTGCGTGCTGCTCCGCCTCGCCCACGCCCACCTCGCCCGGCGCCCCCGCCTAGACCGCAAACGCCCAGCGGGATCGGTGCCATTGGGGACGGCCCTTGCGAATGCCTGACGTCCCGTCTACGGTTTTCGGTTCCGATGCCCCCCAACCACCACGAAAGGTGAAGTGAAGAGTCCCATGAGTGAGATAATCGAGAATGTTGATGTCCTTGCTGCCGTGATCGCCTTCGGCGCCATGGTCGTGACGCTTTGGTCGGCGCGTAAAGCGCTCCGCTTGCAACGCTTACAAGCCCGTATCGCATACCGTTCGCAGGTGCGCGATTGGGCTAGTGAGGTCGTTGCGGTCATGAGCGAAAGCGTCACGGCATGTGAGTTGGACCCCGAGAAAGCGACTGATTTCTTCGGTCTGCGGAACGATCTTCGAACCCGCCTGTCGGAGTTGATCGATAGGGGAAGGTGGTTCTACGAAAACACCGCTCAAGGCGAGATCGGCCAATGGAAGGAAGGGGCGTTTAGAGGTCTTTCACCAGAGGTCATTTCGACGATCAAGAGGGTATTCGAACTGGTGGAGTCTCTGTGCTACAAGAAGAAGGCCAAGAACTCAGAAAAGAAACAGCAGGTCGTTGACGAGAAACGGAAGTTCGTGTCCGAGATCCAACGCTTGCTGGAGCCGAGTGCTACGGCATCGGAGCTGGACGAGAAAGCACACCGGCGCCTGCCGCCTCCCCAATAGGCGCTAGACCGGGACACCCGGGCGGCCCCCACCGCCACGACGAGCCCGACACCGAGGCCGTCGAGGAGATCACCGGGATCGGACAGGGTTTACCGAGAGCCACACTCCACGTCCTCGGAGAGTCGGGAGGGGACTCATTCTCTGAAGGCATGAAACGGGCCCGATTGGTCTCATCCGTGGCTGCCGAATAGAATGTCCACTCGCCGCACGGCGCTACGCACCGTGGACAGAATCCCGGAGCTGCCGGAGCAGCACGAATTGGATGGAGGATGGCTATTTCGACGCTAGCAGTTGCAGACCTTTGCCCCGGTGGCTCGCTGGTCGCGCTCGTCGAGTGCATAGACACCTGGATCTCGCTGATCGTACTGGCAGCTGTGGCGCTCGTCACCGTCATCATCGTGCCTTGGTGGGTGTGGGGGCTTCTCTTCGACCGCCAGCAGCGCAGGGTGCCCGTCAAGTACCGCGAGATTCGGAAATGGAAGTACGAGCTACGTGGGAAAGAGGACTTCGCCGTGCCCGGTAAGCTTTTCGCGCCCCTCGGCACAGTTAAGCACGGGCGTGACCTATACGAAATAGCCAATGATTCCCTCGTCGTGAGGCCGGGCTACGCCTGGGATGGGGCCAGCGGCCCCACTATCGATTCGCCGAGTTCGATGCGGGCGACCCTCCTTCACGACGTCGTCTACCAGATATGTCGAACCCACGCGATGGAGCCGGGACAGCGGAAGGAGATCCGTCGGTGGGCCGACCGTGAGTTCCGGCACTTGTTGAGGTTGGGCGGGATGTGGGCTTGGCGGCGGTGGCTCTGGTGGCTTGGTGTCCGATGCGCAGCCCGCGCGGCCGAGCCTCGACCGGGACTGGTGGAAGATTAGGGTTGGGGCGGTGTGGATGGGTCCAGCCGCAAGGGCACGGCGTTCTCCTGGCTAGAAGCACCTCTGCCAGGAATCGACACCTGTGATCTGGCATCCCGCTCGCGAATAGTGGTTTGCCGCGCCGCCTCTGGTCAAGAAGCCTCGGCCAAGCGAAGTTGCTGACGCGCAGATCGTGCAGTCCGTCACGAGAGGAATCGAATGATGGCACGCACGAAACGAAGTCGGCGCTCCTACGGCGCCGGCGAATGGGGCCGGAACCGGGTCCGGGTGTTTCCCGACCCGAAGACCGGCCACTTCCAAATTGAGTGGCGGGAGAACGGGCACAGGCTCACCCGGTCGCTGGGACACCGCGAATGGGTGAGGGCGAAGAGGCATGCGGACGAGTTCGCCGCCGGGTTCGTTGGCCCCGACCTGAACGGCAAGGCGGAGGCCGAGCCCGAGCCGCTCACGCTGGGAGGGCTTCTTGACATCTACGGTGAGGAGGTGACGCCCACCAAGGGCGCACATACGCGGGGGCACGACCGGGCCGCCACGCACATGTTCCTTCGGTTTTTCGGACGGAGCCGCGACCCGGCCACCCTATCCCAACGGGACTGGGACCGCTTCATCCGAGAGCGGCGGGCGGGCAGGATCGGCCCGAGCGGAAGGCCCGTGTCCGACCGGACGGTCGAATACGACCTCAAGTTCCTGATCGCGGTTCTGAATTGGGCTGCGAGGTCGAGGGACGAGCGGGGCCGCCCGCTCCTCGACAGGAACCCGCTCAAGGGCTTCAGGAAGCCCACGGAGAAAAACCCGAAACGGGCGGTGCTCACCCAGGACGAGTACCAAGCGCTACTTGGGGTTTCTCGCAAGGTCGGCTGGCGATTCCACGTCGCGCTGGTGCTCGCACACGAGACCGGACACCGGATCGGAGCGATACGCCAGCTTCAATGGGCCGACATCGACTTCGAGGGCGGAACGATCATCTGGCGTGCCGAGCACGACAAGTCGGGCCATGAACACGCAACGCCCGTCACCAGCGACGCGCTCGCCGCGCTCGACGAGGCGCGGAGAACGAATCCCAGAACCGGCGAAACGCCGGTACTGCCCGCGCCCAGGAATCCGCTGGCGTGCGCGGGCGCCGCTCGGTTGCACGCTTGGTGGAGCAAGGCCCAGATTCTTGCAGGGCTGGATCCGATGCCCGGCAGAGGATGGCATTCGCTGAGGCGGAAGTTCGCGAGCGACCTGATGGACCAGCCGCTGAAGGTGCTTTGCGCCTTGGGAGGCTGGAAGACCGCCAAGACGGTGCTTGAATGCTACCAGAGGCCGGACGCGGGACAGCTTCGGAAGGCACTGGAAGCTCGTCGGCGGTCTTGTGGCTGAGGGCTGCCAATAGGCGGGAGTCAATTGGCGGGAATCGGACCTGTCAGACTCCCAAGTTCAATACCCGCAACAGATTGTGAGAATGAGACCTCCTGCCGGGCCGGCAAGGCGCGACGAGAGGAGAATAGCCCGGCTATTCGCCCGAGGAGCAACGCAGAGCGCAGCCTTGAAGTGGCAGAATGTACGTTAGACATGACAAAACGTAATGTTTTCTTGACGTCGCGACAGCGTGAAGCGAAGCGGTCCGGTCCGGATGCATCGCCGCTCGAATGCCGGAGGGATCTTGTCCGCGGGCCGCCAGCGGTGCGGTCAGTCTGCGGACACTTTGAAGACTTGCAAGGAACGCTAGTCTGGATCCACTCCCGCCGCGACCCCGGGCGTCAGCGGGACACGCTCCCGAACCGCCGGAAAGACCGGGGCGGAGCTGGACAACCTGCCCGACGAACGCAGCGGAAGGTGTGCCTGAACCCGGTCGCCCCGGGTGTAGGTCGTCGGGGGTTCGAATACCGGTGCCACCGCTGCGACCGGTGCAATCTCCACCTCCGCAACCCCCGGAAGGACCAGCGGGAACCACGCGAAGCCTCCAAGAAGGAGCGCGATCAGCACCACACCTGCTGTCGTGGTACCCGATCCGGCCGCCCCGAGAGCCATCGCCTCGTTTCGCTCCAGCTCCCAGGCCCGATGGCGAACCGTGGTCACCGCCACCGTGTGATCGATGAACCCGCCCTCGTCGGCGCGCAGCACCGAAACGCCTGTGCGAATTACCCGGTCGTACCTTCGACAGGAGGAGCACGCATCCAGATGGGCCTCTGCCCGGCGCTGATCGTCGGGGCCGAGGCGCCCGTCGCGGCAGTCCGAATACACATCCAAAAACCAGCGACAACTTGCGGGTGAGCCCGCAGGTGCGGGGTCACACCGGCTACGCCGCAGTCGAGTGCTTGCTTGCAAGATCGCCGCTCCCTGAACCGCAGGTTTTCGTGTGGTCAAATGACCGCTCCAGCATGGAGCGGACCGACCTGACGCGCGAGCCGAGGCAGATCCGGCGGATCACCCTCGTTGGATTTGTATACCGCCGCAAGTGCTGAGAGTTCCCTTGAGTTCCACCGGGTTTCTCCGGCATCCGGACAACGCCGGGGCCTCCAGGGCCTCTCCGACCCCGGAAGACCCTGACGGTTCCGAGGGATCTCTGGCGGCGCGCGGCTGGAGCTACTCGATCATCGGCGCGATGATCCGTGCAAACTTGTTGCGCGCGCGGTTCAGCCGGCTCTTTACCGTGCCCAGGTTGCAGCCGGTGATCTCGGCGATCTCTTCGTAGGTCTTGCCGTGCAGTTCGCGC
This sequence comes from Longimicrobiales bacterium, assembly GCA_965211905.1. Classification (GTDB taxonomy): domain Bacteria; phylum Gemmatimonadota; class Gemmatimonadetes; order Longimicrobiales; family Gaopeijiaceae; genus Bin94. Next base: position 806,038 of record CBDBTX010000003.1, on the reverse strand, counting down.
AGCACGAAGACCACCCTGTGATGCTCCGGCAGGAGGGCCACCGCCTCGTTGACCTTCTCCCGCAGGAACCGCTTGCGGTACAGGTCGTCCGGACGGGTTGTGGGATCTTCCCACTCCAGGGGGCGAAAGTCCGCCTCCCAGTTCTTCACCAGTGCCTGGAAGAGCACCAGCGGGTTCCGGGAGCGGTTGCGCAGCTCGTTCTTGGCGAGGTTCCCCGCGATCGTGTAGATCCAGGTGGAGAACTTGCGCGACTGGTCAAATCTGTGGAGGTGTCGGTAGACGCGGACAAAGGTCTCCTGAATCAGGTCCTCGGCCCGCTCTCGATCTCCGACGGTTCGGTAGACAAAGTTCTGCAACCGCTTGTCGTAGCGGTGCACCAATTCGGCAAAGGCTTTTTCTTCGCCGGCGAGAAACCGTCGCACGACCTGGCTGTCGTCAAGTTCGGCGAGTCTCTTGTTGTCCTGGCTGGTGGTTCTCTGCCTGGCGAGAATCGGGTTGGTCTGTCCCATGATTCCACCATCCTCTCTGGCGGCGCTCCGGCCCGGGAAAGCCCGGAGTCGCGATCAAATCGACGGTTCAAGTCGAAAACCGTCTCTCGCATAAACCGTGCCAACGCTCAGGCGTGCTGCCCCGCGACCGGACAGGGGGTCCGATGTCCCCGTCAGGTGACACCGGTTTCCACTGCGCAAGACAGTCCGCCGATACTGCGGCCGGCGAAACTAGCCGGGCAGGCCGAGGAAGAACCGCGCGGCGTAGAGCACCGAAACGATCGACTTGGCATCGGTCATCTCGCCGCGGCGGATCAGATCCAGTACGCCGGAAAGCGGAATCGGAGCGACTTCGAGGAACTCGTCCCGGTCCGTGCGTTGCAAACCGCGAGTCAGATCGAAGGCGGCAAAGAGATGGATCTGCTCGTTCGTGAATCCGGGGGTCGTATGTATCGTCGTCAACCTGACGAGTCGCCCGGCCCGCACGCCGGCTTCCTCCTCGAGCTCCCGCCGGGCGCAGTCCTCCCAGCTCTCGCCCGACTCGACGATCCCGGCCGGCACCTCGTAGATGACGCCGCCCGCCGCGTAGCGGTACTGTCGCAGCAGCAGCAGCTCCGGATCGTCTTCCGAGGCAGCGTCCAGCACCGGAAGAACGGCCGCGGCGCCACGGTGGCGCACCAGCTCCAGCTCGCCCTCCGACCCGTCGGGAAAGCGCACCCGATCGATGCTGAGGTGAACGACCCGGCCATCGTGAATGACGTTGGAATCGAGCAGGGCTTCCCGGTCTTCACTCACTTCAGCCCGACCCGCCTTCGTCCGTGTGCACGGCGATCGGCCCGATTTCGAGCGCTTCCAGGCCCGGAGCCACCTGGTCGGCCTCGCCCACCACAACCATGCACAGCTCGTCCGGCCGGATGTACCGTCGCGCGGCTTCGGCCACCTGGTCGCGGGTCACGGCCCGCACGTGATCCCTGTAGCCGTGGTAGTAGTCGGCCGGAAGATCGAAGACGATCGTCGCCGCAACGCGCGATGCGATCTGGCCGGTGGTCTCCATGCGGAGCGGGAAGACACCGGCCAGATAGCTGGTCGCGGCCCCGATCTCCTCGTCGGTGGGCCCCTGTTCCACCAGCGTTTCGATCTCCCCGATGATTTCCCGCACGGCCGCATCCGTAACGGCGGATTCCACCGACGTCGATACCGCGAAGGGACCCGCACCCCGGCGCGTGGCAAAGGATGAGCGCACGCCGTAGGTGAAGCCGTTGCGTTCGCGCAGGTTGAGATTGAGCCGCGAACCGAAGGAGCCTCCAAGTACGAGATTGAGGGTGATGAGGGGGAAGAAGTCGTCGACGAAGCGCGACGCCCCCACGTGCCCGACGCGAATCTCGGACTGCACCGACCCGTCCCGGTGGACGACGTGCACCCGCCGCCCGAAATCGCGGTCCCCGTCCACGGCCTCCGGTGGGGTTTCGGCGTGGTGATCCCAGTCGCCGAAGTTGCGATCGGCCAGTTCACGGGCCTCGCTGCACTCCACGTCGCCAGCCACCACCAGCGCGGCCTGGCGGGGGCCGTAGTGCGACGTCACGAAATCGCGGGCGCACGCGGGGTTCAGGGTGCTCAGCGACGCGTCGGTGCCGCCCAGCGGACGGCCGTAGGTGCCCTCCTCGCCGAACACGAAACGGGCGAAGGAGTCTGCAGCCAGAGACCCGGGGTCCATTCGCCGGTGCGTCGCGGTCGCAAGCCGCTGCGCCCTGTATCGCTCGAACTCCGATGGGGCGAAGGCCGGAGAGCGCACCATCTCGGCAAGCAGCGGCATGGCCAGGCTCAGGTGCTCCGCGAGACAGGAGACCGACACCGTCGTGTAGTCCCAGCCCGTCGTGGCCCCGAAGCTCGCCCCGATGTCCTCGAGCTGTGCGGCGAGCTGGCGGCTGGAGAGACGCCGCGTGCCCCCTTCCAGGGCATCGCCGGTCAGCGCGGCCAATCCGCCCTGGCCGTGCGGCACGCCGGTCTCGCCGGCCCGCAAAACAACCATCGCCGTTGCGAGCCGGCCGTGCAGATTGTGGACGATACGCAGCCGCATGCCATTGTCGAGGTTGTCGTCGACCACGGGAGGGAACTCGTAGGGGCGAATGGCGCCGGGCCGCGGGGGCAGGTTCCGTTCCGTCACGCCGCGGCCGCCGGGATGTACCGGACCACTGCGCGATTGTCCGGGTGGAGATGGCGTCCGGCCCACTCTCGCACCTCTTGCCGAGTGACGCGTCGCAGGCGCAGCAGATCCTCGTTCAGACGCGTGGCCGAGCCGAAGTAGGTGGCATACATCGACAGCAGGTCGGCGCGGGCCTCCGCCTGCTGCAATGCTCTCAGCATTCGGGTCTCCTCTCCGATCACGGCCCGGGAAACCTCCGCATCCGTGATGTCCGCCGCCTCGTCCAGTTCCCGCGTGACCGCCGCCTCCAGCTCGTTCAAATCGGTATCGGGGTAGCCGGTGGCAACCGTCAGAAAGATCGTCGCGCCCGACGTGAGAGGCAGAACATGGCAGGACGCCGACTTCGCCACGCGACGGCGCACAACCCTGTCGTACAGCCGCGAGGACCTCCCTGTGCCGAGGCAGAATGCGGCCACCTCGGCCGGGTAGTACAGGTCCGTCGTGAACGGCGGCACCCGGGCCGCGGCATACACCCTCGGCAGCGGCACGGAACCGGAAACGTCGCTGCGCAGGGTTCCGCCGGTCTCGAACTCAACGCGATCGTCACCGGGCTGTGGTGGCGGAGGGTCGCCCCGCGCGATCGCACCGAAATAGTGATCGACCCGCCCGAGCGCGTGGCCGGGGTCGAAATCGCCGCAGATGGAGAGTACGGCGTTGTTGGGGATGTAGTAGGTGGCGAAGAAGGCCCTGACGTCGTCGAGGGTGGCCCCCGCAATGTCCTCCAGGCTGCCGATCACGGTATGGTGATAGGGGTGCGTCTCCGGAAACAGGAGGGACTGGAGGCGCTCGTCCCAGTCGCCGTACGGCTGGTTGTCGTAGCGCTCGCGGCGTTCGTTCATCACGACCTGGCGCTGGTTCTCCAGCTTTTCGGGCGTCAGCGCCGGAAGCATCCACCCCATGCGGTCGGACTCCAGCCAGAGCGCCAGATCGAGATGATGCGAGGGAACCGTCTCGAAGTAGTTGGTCCGGTCGAACCATGTCGTCGCGTTTGCGGATCCGCCTACGCCCTCGATGTGCTTGAAATGCCCGTTCTTGGAGACGTGCGCCGACCCCTGGAACATCATGTGCTCGAAGAGGTGCGCGAATCCGGTCTTTCCGGCTTCCTCGTCCCGCGACCCCACTGCATACCAGAGGTTCACCCCGGTGATGGGAGCCCGGTTGTCCGGGGCCAATACGACCTTGAGTCCGTTGTCGAGAGTATGCTCCTCGAGCTGTATCATGCCGCTGTCATTCCGCGTTTCCTCCCGGTGCACCATTATTCTTCTGCAGCAAGTCAACACCCTCCGTGCCACGTCGGGCGCACAACACCAGTGCCGAGCCTGGAAAGCCCGCGACTTGGAGGCTACCCGTTGGCAACGGCATCCACAACCGAAGAGGAGTCAGCGACGTGGCATTCACGCCCTTTGAAATGGAGCGATGGCAGTCCACCTACGAGCACCGGGTCGACTACAACCTCTCCGAGAGCGGCGTGCATCCGCTCACGGTGGGCGAACTGCTTTCATACGCTCCCGACGCGGGCGACCTTTCCGGCGTGCGACTGGGGTACAGCCAGTCCAACGGCACCGATGAACTGAGAGCGCGGATCGCCTCGCTCTATCCGGGGGCCACGGACCGGTCGGTGGTCGTCACCATTGGCGGCGCCGAGGCCAACTTCGTGGGCTTCTGGGAGCTCGCGCCCCGCACCAGCAAGGCAGCGGTGATGCTCCCCAACTACATGCAGGTTCCCGGCCTGATCCGGAACTTCGACGGAGAGGCCATTCCGTTCCACATGCGTGAAGAGGCCGGCTGGCGCCCGGATCTCAACCAGCTCGAAGCGGCTCTGAAGGCCGGTGCCGGCTTCATCCTGGTGACCAATCCCAACAACCCCACCGGCGTGGCGCTCACCTCGGCCGAGATCGACGAAATCGTCTCTCTGGCCGACAGGCGCGGAGCCTGGATCCTCAGCGACGAGGTCTACCGCGGCGCGGAGGTCGCGGACACCCCGGTGCCCAGCTTCTGGGGACGCTACGACAGGGTTCTGATCACGAACTCGCTCTCGAAGGCGTACGCGCTGCCCGGGGTCCGGCTGGGGTGGGTCGTTGGACCGGAGGACGTGGTGGAACGCCTCTGGGCCCGCACCGACTACACCACCATTGCGCCCCCGTCGGTCTCCGACGCCCTTGCCAGGATCGCGCTGTCCCCCGAGGTGCGGTCGAAGATCCTTGAGCGGACCCGGGGCATCATCCGCCACAACCTGGGCATTCTGGCCGACTGGGTGGCATCCTCCGGCGGCCTGTTCAGCTATACGCCGCCGGACGCCGGCGCCATCGCCATGGTGCGCTACAGGGCCGACATCGCTTCCGGCGAGCTGGCGGAGCGTCTGCGGGTGGAGGAGAGCGTCCTGATCGTCCCGGGCGTCCACTTCGGAATCGACTTCACCATGCGTCTCGGATTCGGTCCGCCCGAAGAGGAGCTGGTGGCGGGGCTCGACCGTCTGGGCGCGGCCGTCGAGGCGTTTGCCGGAGTGGCGACGGGCTAGAACCGTCTGTGGAACAAGTCCCCGCCGCATTCGGGGCGGTGACGCACCCGCGCTGGCCACGGAGCTCGCTCAGGCTATCCGTCTGCGTCGGTCAACTCCACCCGGTCCACACAGCCAGGTTCATCGTGCCCCGCGCGGTTCACGGCCCGTGACACCGGGTGGAGATGCAGCTCCGGGGAGTGCGCCGCGGCCAGAAGTTCGTGCAGTGTGGAAGCCGGTGTGCCGCGGGCCAGCCAGTCGTCCCACGCCGGTTCGGGCAGGATGACCGGAACCCGATCGTGAAGCCATCGGAGCGATGGCGGAGCGGATCGCGTGAGGATCGAAAAGGTGGCGATCCGGTCTCCCCCCGGCGGGGCCCAGAACGACCAGATGCCCGCCATGCCGAAGAGGGAGCGGTCCGGCCGGTGGATCCAGTAGGGCTGCTTGCCGGACGATCGCGCTTCCCACTCATAGAAGCCGTCGGCCGGCACCAGGCAGCGCCGGGCCAGGAATGACTCGCGGTAGGCGCTGCGCGTGCCGACCGTCTCCGAGCGGGCGTTGATCATCCGGGCTCCGGCGCGCTCATCGCGGGCCCAGTGCGGCAGCAGGCCCCACCGCATCGGTCCGGCGCGCCGTCCGCCCGGCACCGCGATGACAACGGGGACTTCGTCGGTAGGTGCCACATTGTAGCGTGGCCGATGAACGGAGCGAACGGGATCGATGTCGGCAGTGAAAGCCGCCGCCACCGCGTCCGCTTCTTCGGTCAGGGTGAAGCGGCCGCACACCGCCGGCTCTCCTAGTGGCCGTCCCGGTCTTGCAGCCCGCCGCGATCCCGAACGACGAAGAAGCCGTCCTCGCCGAGATCCTGGTAGAGGGGCATGAGCAGCATGCCGCCGACAGGCGCCACGACCTCTCCGGCGCGATCGTCACCGATCACGGTCCCGGCGCGGACCGGCTGAAAGTTGGTGAAGCCGGGTCGCGTCCGATAGCGGTCTTCCGGTTCCACCGGATGGCGGTGAACCATCTCGAAGGCCTTCGAAAGGTCCCGCCGCGCAGCGCGCATGATCCGGTAACTGCGGTCGAACTCGGGAACGGCTGCGCCGGAGAGCATCCCCGCCGCCCTTAGCGCCAGCCAGACCGCGGCTTGCGCCCTGTTGACGGCGCGAGGCTCTTCGTGCTGCCCGCATTCACAGACGGTGGTCGTATACCCGAAGTCGTCGAGGTGTGTGAGAAGGGTACCTTCGAGGTGCTCGTTCAGTCCCAGCACCAGCGGCACGGGAATCGCCATGGCGAAACGGCGATGCGCAGGGCGATCCGCGGTCGAGGTGAACGTTCCTCCCCACCCCGATGTCGTGTGGAGATCGAGGACGTGGACCGGACCCCGTCGCCGTCGCGACACCGCGTCGAGAAGGTGCAGTAGCCTGACCATTTCCGCGTCTTCGGCCGTCAGCGTGGACTTCCGCTTTCGGCTCGGCGAAGGCGCGCCCTTCCGGTTGCGGTGCAGCGACAGTCCGTGTCTCGAGCTCTCCACACGCGACGGCGTCCACGCGCGGTTCAGATCGTAGGATACAAAGCGTCGCTCGGAGGCGAGTGCACTTGAGTTGCCGACTACGGCCACGAAGTCGCCGCAAAGGACGTGGCGCCGCGCCCGGATCTTTCCTACCAGGCCATTGAGCGCCCGCACCCCCGCCGGCTCGTTCCCGTGCAAGCCTCCGACGCAGAGGAGCAGCGGTCCATCCGAATGTCCCTGTACCCATCCGATCAACCCGTTCGGGGAGGCCGGAGCAGGCTCAGTTGCGAGGCACTCGGCGCTCGACATCATCCAGGCTCAATCCCCCTGCAAGCGTTCTTCGAGGAGGTGGTAGGCCATCGGCATGAAATCCGTCTCGCTCACGAGGCCGACGAGCTGTCCGCCCTTGATCACGGGCAGCGCGGACACCTTCTTCTCGCGCATGATCCGAATCGCTTCAAGGGTTGTGGTTTCGGGCGCGATGGTTATCGGATCACGCGCCATCACGGCGCTCACCGGCATGTTGTCGGCCTCCTCCAGCGTCCGTCCCTCCGCCATGAGCCTCAGGATCGACCGATAGGAGACGATCCCGACCAGGCGGTGGTCGTTGTCCTCGATCAGCACATGTCGAATCTGGCGGAGGTTCATCAGATAGGCGACCAGCTCCACGATCTCGTCCTGGTTCACCGTGGTCAGCGCAGTCGTCATGTACTGCTCGACGCGGACGTAGTGGTGCTTCCAGCCCCCCGCCTCCTGAATCGCCGCTGGCTCCCATTGGGAGATGGGAACCCCCTTGAGCTGGTGGCGAAGCGTTGCTGCGGTCAGGGCGGACAGCCGCTCCGAACGAGTGCCGTGCTTCTTCAGCCTGCTCAGCGAGCGGAGGGTCCAGGAAGCTCCGGTAACTCCCGCCTTGACCCGCTCCTCGATGACACGAAGGTACCGCTCGACTTCGCTTTCCTGGAGCGGATAGTGCGACAGGCCCTCCCGGGCGAGCGGGAGCAACGTCTCCAGGATGAGCCGGTCCGCGGGACCACTCTCTCCGTCCAGCCAGGCCAGCCCCGATGCCAGACCCAGCCGGGAGGCGGCGAGGAAGTTGCCCTTGGCATCGTCGAACTCCATGCGCTCGGTCAGGTCGGGGAACTTGCGGGCAACCCCCAGCACCGCGCCGATCCAGAAGACGGTATTGGCCATCTCGTCGAGGGTCGTGGGGCCGGCCGGAAGCGCACGGCACTCGATTCGCAGATGCGGCTTTCCGTTGGAGATGCCGTAGCACGGCCGGTTCCACCGGTACACGGTCCCGTTGTAGAGCTGCAGCGCTCGCAGCCTGGGAATGCCGCCGTTGTCGAGCACGTCGATCGGATCCTCGTCGACCGGTGTCGCCAGCAACACCCGGAAGGTGGCGATGTCCTCCTGGAAGAGCTCCACGACCGACTCTTCCAGCCAGCTTCCGCCAAAGCGCACCCGCGGGCTCATCTCGCGCAAGTGCAGATCCGCACCCCGCGTGTCGAGGGACTGCTGGAAGAGGGCGATGCGCGTCTCCGACCAGAGGCGCCGGCCGAAGAGGAGAGGCGAGTTGACGCACGCCGCCAGAGCCGGTCCGGTGACAGCCTGCGCCACGTTGTAGAAGTGGGCGAACTCTTCGGCCGAGACCTGAAGGTGGACCTGGAAGCTCGTATTGCACGCTTCGAGCATGACCGAATCGTGCTGGATCATGAGTTCGTCCGTACCCCGGATACGCAGTTGGAACGCGCCGCCCCCGGCCAGGTTCATGGCTTCGTTGAGGGCGTAATAGCGGGCACGTGGCGTGATGTTGTCGAGCGAAAGATCGGACTTGGTCAGCGTGGGAAGGATGCCCGTGAGAACCACTTCGGAATCGTGCATGCGGGCTGCTTGCCTGACCCGCTCGACATAGTTGTCGAGTTCCGCCTGCATGTCCGAGAAGCAGGAGCCTTCCAGAACCCGCGGCGAAAGGTTGGCCTCGAGGTTGAAGCGGGCGAGCTCGGTGGTGAACGGCTCGTCGTCCAGCTCCTCGAGCACTTCGATGGAGACGGGGGCCGGCCTGTATGCCTCGTCGACGAGGAACATCTCCTGCTCGGCCCCGAAACGGCGAATGCCGGACTCGATCAGTCCTTCCGACAGGATCCGCTCCATGGCCATCAGATCCCTCAGCAGAGCCCGAGTGAACTTGCGAATGGCTTCGGGTGAAGTCTGTGGGGCCAGGTCTACGCCCATCGAGTGACCTCAACTGCAATGACGTGCATGCGAAGGAGGAGCGACCGCGCCGGAGGCTTGCCCGCGCCGCCACTCCTCAACCCCTCAAAACTCGTGGGAATGACCGCCGATTACAAGAAGCTCGCGATCTCTTCCAGGGGTTTCTTGGTGATTTGCGGCACGCGCGCGTCGTCGGCCGGGTACCCCGCAACCAGGATGAGGAAGGGGCGTTCGTTGGCGGGCCGGCCCAGGATCTCGTTCAGGAATCCCATGGGCGAGGGCGTGTGCGTGAGCGTCGCGAGCCCGGCGTGGTGAAGGCCGGTGATGAGCATCCCTGTCGCGATTCCTACGCTCTCCTGAACGTAGTAGTTCTTGACCTTTCGCCCGTCGCCAAGCAGCTGGTAACGCTGGGCGAAGATCGCGATGAGACAGGGTGCGGTCTCGAGAAATGGCTTGTGCTCGTCCGTACCCAGCGCCGCGAGCGCGTCCAGCCATTCCTGGGGCGCACCACCGCGGTAGAACTCCCGCTCCTCGATCTCGGCCGCGACCCGGATCCGCCGCTTGATCCCGGGATCGGAAACGACGGCGAAGTGCCAGGGCTGGTGGTTCGCCCCGTTGGGTGCCGTTCCGGCCGCCCGCAGGCATTCCCGGATCACCTCCGGGGCGACGGGGCGGTCGCTGAAGTCGCGCACGGTCCGCCGCCTGGCCAGCTCCCTGCGAAAGCTGCGGGCACGGCGGACCATCTCCTCGCGCGGGTACTCGACAAAGGAGCCAAGCGGTTGATACCGGGGCCCGCTCATTGCGAAACCCCCGGGAGTTCACTCAAGGTCCGCCACCTCGAAGGCGCTGGAATACGCCGACCATCCCTCCGGCGCCGCCGAGTTCCTGCGCGACCCGCGTGGGCGGCACACCCAGGAACCGGGAAAGGAACCGCACGTTGACGAGGCCCACGACCTCTTCGTCGGTAAGCGGAATGTTGCGCCACTCGGAGGCTGCGCGGCTGCTGAAGCGATCGGACGCCGCACCCAGTGTCCCGGCGGGGCCGTCGATGCGGACGTGGAAGTCTCCCGCATGGACCGAGTAGGCCGCCGCGATCTCCATCCAGCTCTGTCCCCGCCTCCTCTGCACAACCACGACATCGGGCGAGACCCCGGCTCGCTCGGCGAGAAACAGAACCACCGGGATTTCGCCTTCGGAGAGCTTCCACCTCGAGAGGACCGCAACCTCGCGCGGGGCGATATTGAAATGTTCCCCGACAGCGCTCAGGAAGGTCATCTGGCCGGGTCTGGCCTCGGTTCCCTGGCTCTGGAGAGCCGCCGGGGCCAACGCAACCAGCACCGCCAGCGCGGAAGAGAATTTGCCCAAGGTGCGCATGGGGCGTCTCCTGTGCTGTTGTCGGTTGTGGTAAACGAATGTCGCCGGGCCGGGCCGGACCGGTCAACGGGTCACTAGCGCCTTGCGCGCAATCCTGTCGGCCGCGGCCATGGGCGAGGTGCGGGCTGCATCCGCTTCCCGAAAGATGCCGTCGAGCGACGAGCGTATGCGTTGCACGCCGGCCTTCAGTTGCTCCTCGTCCCTGATCCCTTCTTCCATCAATCCGAAGGCCATCGCGCCGCCCCCGTTTACGACGTAGTCAGGCGCATAAAGGATGCCCCGCTGGCGGAGGCGGTCCGCGTCTTCGGGCGTCTCGAGCTGGTTGTTCGCGGACCCTGCGATGATCCGGCAGCGCAGTCTGGGGATCGTGGTGGCGTTCACTGTGGCGCCAACCGCGCATGGCGCATAGATGTCACACTCCGTGTCGCAGACCTGCCTGGGATCGATCACGGTCCCCCCGCACTCGTCGGCAACCGAGCGGGCGCGGCCCTCGTCCACATCCGCAGTGATCACCGACGCGCCCGCCCGGGCGAGCAGCTGTGCCAGCGGCCTGCCAACCTGTCCGACGCCTTCGACCAGCACCGTCCTTCCTGCCAGGCTGTCGCTGCCGAACAGGTGTTCGACGCACGCGAGAATGCCAGCGTGCACACCAACAGCCGTGTAGGGGCTGGGATCGGGAGGCCCTCCCCCGTCCGCCGCGCCTGCCACGTGGGGAGTGACCCTCGCCAGGAACGTCATGTCCGCGCGGGTCGTTCCCAGATCCTCGCCCACGCCGTAAGCACCGCCGAGGCCGTTCAGCAGGCGTCCGAAGTACCTGAAGAGGCTCATCCGCGCCTCGCCCTCAAGCGGTCGGGGCACGGCCAGCACCGACTTGCCTCCCCCGTAACCATGCCCCATCGCGGCCCACTTCCAGGTCATTCCCTCCGCCAGCCGCATCGCATCGTGCAACGCAAGAGCGGTCGACTCGTAGCTCTTCATCCGGCAGCCCCCGGTCGGCCGTCCCAACGTGGCGTCGTGCAGCGCCACGAAGATCCAGGTGCCCGTCGCCGCGTGATGGGACGTCACCACGCCCAATCCATCCCAGCGCTCGATCAGAGACTCGACCGTCATGCCCATGTGCGCCTCTCCCTTTGACTTGAAGCCCCTGCCTCGTTTCCGGAGCACCTGCCGTTACCCGCCGGACCATCCCATGAACGTCAGGAATTTATATATCTTTCAGAGACCCAAGAGCGCGCACCCCCCGGGAACGGCTGCCAGCCCGGGAGCAAGGCGACACGCCCCCTGGAATCGGTGACACCATATGGAATGGATTTCGAGTCCCGAAGCATGGGTCGCTCTTGCGACCCTGGCGATTCTGGAAATCGTCCTCGGGATCGACAACATCATCTTCATATCCATTCTCGCCGACAAGCTGCCGCCTGAGCAGCAGCCGGCGGCCAGGAGAAACGGCCTGATCCTGGCGATGGTGACCCGCCTCGCCCTCCTCGGCATGATCTCGGTCATCATGAGGCTCACGGCGCCACTTTTCAGCGTGCTGGGCCACGGGCTGTCGGGACGCGACCTCATTCTGATTGGAGGTGGGCTGTTCCTGCTCACCAAGGCCACCCGCGAGATCCATCACCGCCTGGAGGGCGATGAAGAGGGCGGGAGCAAGGCCACCGCGGCGAGCTACGGCGCCGTGCTCGCGCAGATCGCTGTGATGGACATGGTGTTTTCGCTGGACTCGGTGATCACCGCGGTCGGGTTGGCCGAGGACTTCATGGTCATGGCGATCGCAATCGTGCTTGCGATCGTGGTGATGATGGCCTCGGCGGCCCGTGTATCGGAGTTCGTAAACGACCACCCAACCGTGAAGATGCTGGCCCTGAGCTTCCTGCTCCTGCTCGGCATGACGCTGGTGGCCGAGGGCTTAGGTCAGCACATCCCGAAGGGTTACATTTACTTCGCCATGGGTTTCTCGATCTTCGTCGAGTCGCTGAACCTGCGGGTTCGCGCCAGGAAGCCGGTCCGGCTTCGCAGACCCCCGTCCCATCCGGATTCGCCGGGGAAGGCCAAGGCATCCTCGTGAGCGATCCAGGGGTGAGGATCCTCGGGGGCCGAATGCGGCCGAATACGCCCGAGAGGATTCGAACCTCTGGCCTCTGCCTCCGGAGGGCAGCGCTCTATCCAGCTGAGCTACGGGCGCAAGGTGCAGCAGTCCGTGGAACAACCCCCCGCGGCATTCGAACGGCGATGCATCCGGGCTGGATCACTGCGCTCTGCGTTGCTCCTCGGGCGAATAGCGCTGCTATTCCCCTCTCGTCGCGCCTTGCCAGCCCGGTGCCTCACCGCTCTCGGTGCTCGCGCGGCGTTGTCCACGGACTGCCAGTAATGATCCGCCGCGGGCGATTCCCGGTCAACCCCGGATGCGAGGCCGGATGCAGGGGATCGAAAGAGGTCGGCCCGGCAGCATTGAAGCCCCGCGCGGCAAGGCGCCAGGAGGACGGGCGTCGTAAGCCGAGTTCTGTCTCCCGCCGCCGGGGCGGTCAGGGATCATTTATCTGGGGTCCGGATCGCTCCGGACCTCGTGCGGCCTACCCGGGACTCGGGCGGGACAGGCGGTCCCTCGTCCCCTATTTGGCCTTGCTCCGGATGGGGTTTGCCATGCGACCCCTGTTGCCAGCGGCCCGGTGCGCTCTTACCGCACCCTTTCACCCTTGCCTGTATTCCCCGGCCGGGGGAACCATCGGCGGTCTGCTCTCTGCGGCACTTTCCGTCGCCTCGCGGCGCCCGGGTGTTACCCGGCATCCTGCCTTGCGGAGCTCGGACTTTCCTCCGCGCGGTGAGCCCGAAGACTCCCGGCGGCGATCCCTCGGCCCGTCCTCCTGGACGCGCTACCAAGTTGCAACCGGCCCGGCAGGCGGGACCAGCCCCCGGCATCGAATCCTCCCAGGCCGGATGCGCCGACGTCTGGTTGGCACTGGGTCTCAACTCGAGGGTAGTTCCGAGACCACCACTACAAACATTTGTTTACTCAATCCACCTAAGTTGCTGTGCCCCAACAGAACATATAGATTCTTGACAGGAGAATCAGCTATGCCTGGTCGCCTGCGCGACGTCGGGTTACGTGGCCACGAGCAGGGAGTAACGGAATCGTGATTGCCCAGCCCCGCCCAATCCAGAAGCACCTCGACACCGGATTGCTCGCCGCCCTGGTTGCGCTGATCCTGAGCGTGCCATCGCACTCCGCCGCCTCGGCGCTACCTGTTCAGGACGTCCCGGGAGCAATGCGCCAGGCCCCGGACGCTGTTGTGATCTATCTCGTCCGGCACGCGGAGAAGGCCATCGACGATACGGACGATCCACCCCTGGCGCTCGCCGGCCTGATCCGTGTCCAGGTCCTGCGCCAGCTGCTGGCCGAGTCCGGTCTGAACCACATCCATACCACAGACTGGAAGCGGACCCGGGAGACCGCGCGCCCCATCGCCAGAGATGCGGGCATCGAACCCTCGATCTACGATGCCGGCGATCTGGCGGCGTTCGCGGCAAGGCTCAAGGCGACTCCGGGACACCACCTCGTGGTGGGCCACAGCAACACCACCCCGATACTCGTCGAGACCCTGGGCGGCGATCCATCGACACCCATCCACGATCTGGAGTACGACCGACTCTACATCGTGGTGATCCCGCCGGGGCAACCGCCCGTGACCACCATCCTGCGCTTTGGAGAGCCCTACGTGGAGGGTGAGGATTTCGGCCTGCGCGCGGAATGGACGAGGCGGCCACGGGAGCCGTCACCACCTCCGCCGCCCCACTAGGGCAGCCCGCGGACGGAGTCCCCGGCGTTCGAGCGGCGACACATCCGGGCTACGGGAGACGCCAGGCGGACGGGCTGCCTAGAAGCTCACCACCAGAGCTACCGTAAACACCCGGTCGAACTCCTTGCGCGGGATCAGGACGCTTCCCCTCTCTTCACCGCCCCGGGAAACCAGAGGTACACGTGCAAGTGCCGGTTCATTGTCGAAGGTCGTACGAAACGACGTCTTGAGCCCGAGGTGTTCGTTCATGGACACGCTCAGCGCGTTGGTCCAGTCCGCGCGCAGGTCAGAAGGGTCGTCGCCATTCCCATCCATCACGAGATTGCTCGTCCATTCCGCGTTCCCGGTCACCTGGCGCCAGTACTCCGTCGACAGCCGCAGCCCCAGAAAGCGGTTGTCTCGCTCGGGATCCGGCACGACATCCTGTTGAATGGTGTGGGTGAATCCGTATGCGGTGCGGATACGCTGGGTCTCGGTGGCAGTCCAGCGGGTTGAAACACCCAGCACATTGACCAGACGGTGCCGGATGCCGGAGAAGGTGTTACGGGTCCATCCCGACTGCACGAACACCGATGTGCGTTCCGAGAACCTGCGGTCGGCCCGCATGCGGGCGTTGTAGTTCTCCGCCGAGATATCGCTGTCGGAGGTCTCGTCGACGCGGAAGTCGGTCTCCGTGCCCACTGCGATGCGGCTGTAGCGCGTCGTGCGCGTTCGGATGCCGCCCGCTTCGATCTTTATCTCCGTGCGCTCCCAGGCACGGGTGACCGTGGTGGCGACGCCGAAGGTAGCCGACTCGGCGTTCCCACCGGTCTGCACGAAGCTGAATTCGCTGGAACTGGACCAGGGCGCCTGCGCCGACTGGCCGCCGGCCGCCGAGGCGCTCGCGAGCAAAACCGCAATCGACCCCAGCGCCGCGGGCATCCGCCGGGCGCGGTATCGCAGGCGTGCGCGTTGGCCCATGGTAGCTGATCTCAACCCCTCATCCTCCCTTCCTTTCCCCTCTGGAGCTTACCCTGGCAGTGCCGGTGTACCGGATTCAACACAGCCGCGGCTGAACCGGCGGGGCTGCGGCCCGTCGTCCGGCGCTACCAGACCGTTTCGTAGCCGTCGGCGGCGAGGTTCCAGCGGCGGCCATACACATGCAGCCGCCTGGTGGGCATACCGTCCTGAACCAGCGGTCCCCCGGCGTGCGTCCACGCGAGGACGCTGCCTTCGAGGTTGAGCACGTCGACCCCGAGCCTCCCCATCCTGCGTGCGTAGGAGGAGCTGCGAGCCCCGATCGTGCAGTAGGCCACCACGGTGCGGTCGGCCAGTTCGGCAAGGCGCCGCTCGAATTCGCTGGCCGAAATCGCCCCGGGCAGCATGGAGACGCGGCGTTCGCTTTCGGTCCGCACGTCCACCAGAACGAAGTCGCCCGTGGGGAGCGCCTCGCGGAGTGCCGCGGCGGAGATTGTCGCGATGTCCGGGTGGTCCTCACGAATCTCCTCGATCATGCGCTCCATGATCAGGCGGCGCTCCTCTTCCGTGTCGCGTGATTGGGCGGCGGCAGTGGCGAACGGGGGCAGCAGGGCGAGGGCGAGCGCGGCGGCCAGGGCGAGGGCGGCGGCAGTTGTGACCACGCCGTGCAGGGCGGCAGCCCCGATGCGGGCGCGCTTCGCGAGCCGACCGATCATGCCTGCCGGCCCGTCCTGTCAAACATGCGCATACGCCCCGCGGAAGATGTCGTTGACGGCGGTGACCCTGAATCCCTCCCGCTCGAGCAGCGATGCGGCCGCCGATGCGCGCGCGCCGCTCAGGCAGTGCACCATCAGTTCCCGGCCCCGGGGAAGCTCATCGAGGCGGGCGGCCAGTCGCGTGTGGGCGATGTTGCAGGCGCCCTCGACGCACGCCGCGGCGAACTCGCTGGCGCGCCGGACGTCGAGCACCAGGGTGCCCGGACCGGTGCGGCGGAGTTCGACCTCGTCGAAGTCGACCACTTCGATTCCGGCCACCTCGCCGCCGGCTTCGCGGAACGCTTCCAGTTCGGCAGCCGGCGCCCATCCCACCACCCGATCAAGCCCGATGCGCACCAGATCGCGCACCGCCTCCTCCACCTCGGACTCGCTGCAGACGAGAACGATGTCCGCAGCCGGATCGACGTAGCAGCCGGCGATCGTGGGGAACGACTTGTTCAGGGGGGCGTAGATCGAGCCACGCACATGCTCCGCATAATACCCCATGCGGTCGGCCCTCGTGTCGATGACGACGGTCGCCGCATTCCGGGACACCGCCGCGAGCTCGTCCCCCGACATGCGCCGGGGCCGGGGCAGCGGCCCGAGTACCGCGGGACCGCGCCGGTTCTCCTCCTTCATCCGGCCGAAGTAGAGCGGAGGCTCGGGCTGGCCTTCGAGGATGTACTCGACGAAGGCGTCCTCCCCCTTCTGGACCGCCGCCAGGGCCGGACTGAAGCGCTTCTCGTACCCCGCGGTCGTGTCGGGGACGGCACCCAGCGCCTTGCCGCAGGCGCTCCCCGCACCGTGTCCCGGCCAGATGCGCAGGTAGTCGGGCAGTTCGAAGACCTCGCGCGCGGAGCCGTAGAGACGCCGGGCCGAAGGCTCCATCGCTCCCGCGTGCCCCGCGGCCGACTCGAGGAGGTCGGGACGGCCCAGGTCTCCGACGAATATGAAGTCGCCCGACGCCATGCCCATCGGCGCGGTAGCGCCCGCGCCCCGGTCGGTGATCAGGAAGCTGATGTGCTCCGGGGTGTGGCCCGGCGTGTGGATCGCCTCGAAGCCGATCCCGCCCACGCTGAAGTGGTCGCCGTGGCGCAGCAATGTCACCGACTCGTGCCCCGCCGCCCACTCGTACTGCCACTCCGCGCCGCCCTCCGCCGAGAGGAACGCACGGCACCCGTACCGCTCCACCAGCTCCAGACACCCCGAGAGAAAGTCCGCATGGATGTGGGTCTCCGCCGCCGCGACGATACGCAGTCCCTCCCGGCGGGCCATCGACACATAGCGGTCGACATCGCGCTCCGGGTCGATGATAATCGCCTGCCGGGTCCTCTGGCACCCCACCAGGTAGGCGTGCTGGGCCAGCTTCGGATCGACGATCTGCCTGAAGAACATCCGGACTCCCTAACGCAACGCGGCCGCCGCCTGTCAGCGGTATGGAACGGGCAAACCTAAGCGACGTTTCCCGTCAATGCACTCAATTCACTCACAAGGTAACGGAGAAAACCGATGAATACGGTATCTGGAAAGTACACTCTCGCAACCGCGGGCCTCACAGTGGCCCTGGCCATGGTCGCGACCACAACCGGACTGCAGGCGCAGCGCCAGGGTCCGGCAGGCCGCGGGGCGGTCGGAAGCGGAGCCGTGGAGCGCGCTATCCGCCTGGCCGAGGAACTCGAACTCACTGCCGACCAGCGGACGCAACTGGAAGCGATCCGCGTCGAAATGCTCGAACAGCGCACCGCGCAGACCACGGCGATGCTGGCGCTCCGCTCGGAGGTGGCGGCCGGGATCCGCGAGCCGGAGGCCGTGCGCGCGGTCCTGGCCGATCGCGTGAGCGCGGCGCGGGGCACGGGCGAGTCCGTGCGCGACCGCCTGGGCGAGGTCCTCACCGACGAGCAGCAGGAGGAGTTCCGGCGCATGAATCGCCGGGCAATGTGGCGTCTGCGCGGCGTGCGCGAACGGTCGCAGATAAGGGGCCAGCCGGGTTGGCGGGGTGGACGAAGCTTCGATCGCGGTCGCGGGCGGGGCGAACAGCGGGGACGCGGCCGGTAGTTCGCTGGCCGTTCGCTGGGCGCGGGTGTAGCTTCCGCCTCGCGTCCGCGCCCAGCCGCGCCGGCCGGGATGTCGAGTCCCGAAATTGCAGTAAAGCGAGGCAGCCCCATGAAAAGCCCCACTTCCGAATCAACCGCGTCAGCGCTGCTGGCGTTCATGCTGTTTGCGGTCGCTGCCTGCGGCGGTGCGCCCGATTCCGGTTCCGGCGCGGGTGAGGAGACCGGCACCGAGCAGGAGTCCCCCGCACCGGTCATGGCCGCCGAGGGCGAACACGGCGGGGAAGAAGGTGCGCAGGAGCAAGAGGAGCACGGCGAAGAGGGTGAGGGGGCTGAGGGCGGCGAGGCCGATGAAAGCCGAGAAGCCCGTGAGGCCGGCGAGCATGACGAAGGCGGTGAGCACGGCGAAGAGGGTGAGCGTGGCGAACACGGCGAAGGCGGAGAACATCGCGAGGGTGGAGAGCACGGCGGCGAAGGGCACGGCGAAGAGGGTGAGGAATCGGGCGAATACCTGAGCCGTGCGCAGAGCTGGGATGCGACGCGGCGCGGAATCCGGCTGCGGCTCACCTTCGATGCGGAGCGTGATGCCTTCGTGGGAACCGCCGAGAACACCACCGAAGGGACGGTTTGTGCCGTGCGGGTCGAAGTGCACCTCCGCCCCGGCCCCGAACTCGGCCCGACGGAGCGCCGGGATCTCGCCCCGGGAGAATCCGCGGCCGTGGAGCTCGCGGCCGGCGGCCAGAGCTTCGAGGAATGGACAGCCCACCCGGAAACCTCGGCCTGCGGGGCCTACTGAGGGAAACCCACACGCCGGAGGGTGTCGCGACGTGCACAGCGACGGTATACTTGAGTCCCTTTTTTCGCCCTGCTAGCTCAACTGGTAGAGCATCCGACTCTTAATCGGCAGGTTCGGGGTTCGAGTCCCTGGCGGGGCACTCTTCACGGCAGGTAGGTGCGCAGCGCGACGAGATCCGCCGTAGCCCGCAGCTCGAAGCCGCCCATCGCGGCAGGCAGCAACACGAATCGCGCCACCTCCAACGCGAACGGCGGCCCCCCGGCAGGCTTGATCGCGCCCGTCCCGGACAGCAGCCCCCACGCCTCGAAGGTTTCGCCGTCGAGCACCGACTCGAAGCGGGCCCCCGCGGCGATCGTGACGCGCTCCACTACGAAGTGCTCGCATTCGGTGAGGACTTCACGGCGCAGCCCCTGCCCCTCGGCGGCGACACGCGGCCCATGGGAGCTTGCTGGAGCGCGCCCGAAGTGGATTGCGTCCATCGCGCGATCCAGGTGCAGTTCACGGGGCTGGCCGTCCGGCCCGATGCGCTCCCAGTCGTAGATCCGGAACGTCGTGTCAGAGCACTGCTGAATCTCGACCAGCACGATCCCGGACAGGATGCCGTGCACCGTCCCGGCCGGTACCAGAATCGCATCTCCCGGCCGAACGCGGACACGGTTGAGAAGGTCCTGTACGCTGCCGTCTGCCACTCCCTGACGGAGCGTTGCCCGGTCGGTTCCGCGCTTCAGCCCGTGAATGATCCGCGCGCCCGGTTCGGCATGCAGGATGTACCACATCTCTGTCTTGCCGGGCTCGTCCAGACCGAGTGTGGCGGCGCAGGCATCGTCGGGGTGCACCTGGACGGACAAGGCATGACTCGCGTCGAGCAGCTTGACCAGCAGGGGGAATTCCCCGCGGGCAGCGGCCTGTCCGCCGCGCCGCCCCACAAGCTCGACTCCGTAGTCGGCGACCAGGCCCGGCAGGTCCCTGCCGGCAAGCGGCCCCGAATCGACCACCGATACTCCCGCCGGGTGCCCGGATATCTCCCAGCTTTCGGCGATCACCCCCTCCGGGAGCTCACGGCCGAAGAGCCGCCCCAGCTCGCGGCCTCCCCAGAGGTAGTCCTTGAGATGAGGTGCAAAGGTCAGGGGCGCTCCGAGCGCCTTCGCGGATGCGGGCATGCCGAAAAATGGTCTCGCGCCTGCGATCCGGGAATGGCTGCCCGGCACGCCCCTGGCGTCATCGCGACCCCTGGCGACAACGGTGAGCGCCTTTGAGGCAGCTGATCTGTTTCCCCTACCCGCTGCTAATTCGTCGTGAACGTGATCGGCAACTGCACCCACGCGGGCACCGGTTCGCCCCGGTTCTCCGCCGGGGTAAATTCGAAGACCGGCGCTACGCGGAGCGCGGCTTCATCCAGCGGTTCGCTACCGGAGCTCGCCTGAATCATTTGGTTCCGCACGACACCCTTCTCGTCGATGAAGAACCAGACGACCGTGGTGCCACCGATTCCGGCATCGCGCAGCAACGGCGGGTACTCCCGTTCCAGAGCCCGGCGAATCTCGGCCGCGTTGGTGTATTCGGGCTTTGTCGTGTACGGAGTGAACACGGGTGCCGCCGATATCTCGGCCTCGGCCACCCCGGACTCTGCGCTACGACTCCTGTTCACCTCCGCAGCCCTTCTCAAAGCCTCCTCCCGGGTCGCTCTCCGCTCCGCCAGCTCTTCCTCACTGAGTTCGGCTGCGGTTGCGGCAGCCCCTTCCCCCCCGGCGCCAGTCGTGAACGTAATCGGCAACTGTACCCAGACCGGCACCGCCTGATCCCTGTTCAGCGCGGGAGTGAACCTGAATACCGGCGCCACCCTGAGCGCGGCCTGGTCCAGCGCCTCGTGGCCCGAACTTCGGAAAACCTCCTGGTTCCTTACCACACCCTCCTCGTCGATGAAGAACCACACGATCGTGGTCCCGCCGATCCCCGCATCGCGGAGCAGCGGGGGGTACTCGCGCGCGAGCGCCTCACGGACCTCGTTGGTGTTGATGTAGTCGGGCTTGACTGTGTAGGGGGTGAAAACGGGTGCTGATGACAAAGGGGGTATCCTTTCGAATCGATCTTCGCGAAAGATCCGCAGGCTACCATCTTCCTCTGCCGACCCGTCCACGCCAGCCGGCCCCTCCCCCGTGATCCCCGGCACCGACAGCGCCACACCGATCACCAGGATCGCCCCGAAAACCAGAAACGCCGCCTGCGCCATACGCACTTCGGGCGCCTTGCTGAGCAACTGCCGGATCCGCCGTTCCAGCAGCGACCGCTGCTCGGCCAGCGCCGTCACCGCGATGCCCGGCATCGCCCCTGCGCCCGACCCGACCCGGAGGAGGAGGTCGCCGTAGAGCCGGCGGTGGTCCGGCAAGCGGTCCATCACCCGTTGGTCGCAGTCGAGTTCGATTGCCAGGTTCAGCCGCCGATACTGCAGCCAGATCGCCGGATTCCAGGCGAAGGCGAGAAGCAGCGCGCCGAACAGGAAACGGAGATGGACGTCGCGCGCCCGCAGGTGTTCCTCCTCGTGGGCCAGGATCAGCTCCTGGCGTGCGGCGCCCGCAGCCTGTACCCAGGCCGGGAGGACGACGCACGACCCGAAGAGCCCAACCACCGCCGGTCCCGTATCTCGCGACCACAGGACATCGCGTCCGAGCAGGTTCCCCGACTCCCATGAAGCACGACGGCGGAGGAACCGCACGCCCCCCATGAGCGCCGCGACGAGCAGAATCGCCGATAGCAACACCCACGCCATGAGAAGCGTGTCGTCGAGGGAGTGGAGGGTGGAGTCCGACGCGACCGTCATCGTCACCGGGTCGAGCAGGATCGGCGCCACGGGCAGGACGCCGCCCTCGGAGCCGCCGCCGCTGGACATCATGCGGATTGCGGGAAGTGCGACGGTCCCGGCTCCGGCAGCGACCCATACCCAGCGGCGGCCGCGCTTGAGCAGCCTTTCGGTGGCCAGTCCCGCCAGAACAAACAACAGACCCGCTCCGACCGACCAGAGCATCCATGCAGCGATCATTTCTCTTTCTCCTCTTCGAGGCGCTGGTCCAGCAGCTTGCGGAGCCTTCTCACCGCGGCCGGCGACAGCTGTTCATCGGATACGAGCTGGGCGACCAGGAGCTCGGCCGAGCCCGAAAACACCTTGTCCCTGAGGCGGCCCAGCACCGATCGGCCCGCCTCCTCCCGCGCCAGGAGAGGATGGTAGTGGTGGGCCCGCCCCTCCTTGGTGTGGCCCGCCAGACCCTTCGACTCCAGGATCCGGAGGATGGTCAGGACGGTGTTGTAGGCCAGGTCGTCTTCCAGCCGCTCGTTGACCTCGGCCACCGTGGCCGAGCCCAGCTCCCACAGCACGGACATGACGTCCATCTCCCGTGTAGTCAGCGTTTTCTCCACTTCCGTATCTCCTTGCGGGTCATCGCCCGCGCTCAATGTCAAAAAGGACGTTTCTCCGGCACTTTCGGAGAGGTGCCGACGCCCGTGCTCCTATATTGTTAGTAGACAATGGGGAGATTTGTTCCCTGTGTCAACTAAACTCTTAGGACAGACCGCTAGCCTGCAGGCCGAGTGATCTCGTACTCCTTCGGCGGCTCCGCCCCCAGCAGGTGCTCCACGAAGTAGTCCCACCTCTGGCGGATGAAGTACGGCTCGTTCAGCCCGTGCGCGCGATCCGGCGCCCACACCAGGTCGTAGTCCTTGTTCGCCTTGGTGAGTTCGTCGATCAGCTGGACCGTCATCGCCGGATGCACGTTGTCGTCCATGTCGCCGTGCATCAGCAGCAGCTTGCCCTTCAGGTTGGCGACGTGCGTCTTGTTGGCCTCGTCGGTGAAGTTGGTGGTGCCGCTGGCCGAATCCTCCACGAGCAGCCCCTGGTACTTCTCGGCCCAGTAGATGTTGTAGCTGGCGTTGTCGTGGTTCCCCGCCCCCGAGACGGCGACCTTGAAGAAGTCCGGGAAGCGCACCATGGCGTCGGTGGACGCGAAGCCGCCCCCGGAATGACCGTAGATGCCTACCCTGTCGAGATCCATGAAGGGGTAGCGCGCCGCCAACTGCTTGATCGCGGTGACGTGATCGGGAAGGCCGTTATCGTTGAAGTCCCCGTAATAGATGTCGTGAAACGCCTTGGAACGGTGGGGCGTGCCCATGTGGTCGAGCTGAATTACCACAAACCCCAGCTTCGCCAGCGAGAAGTCCTCGCCACCGGACTTGAATGTCCACGAGCCCACGCTGCCCACCTGCGGACCCGGGTAGATGTGGTCGATGACCGGGTAGCTGCCCGACTCGTCGAGGTCGTCGGGGAAGTAAATGAGGCCGTGGATGTCGGTCACGCCGTCGCGCGCCTTGACCGAGAAGACCTCGGGGGCGCGCCAGCCGACCTCTTCCAGACGCGAGATGTCGGCTTCCTCGAGCGTGCGGACGAGGTTGCCGGTCACGAGGTTGCGCAGCGCCGTCACCGGCGGATCGCCGATCGTCGACCAGGTGTCGACCACGAAGCGGCCCGAAGGTGAAACCGAGACCGCGTGGTTCCCGACCTCGCCCGCAATCGTCGTCAGGCCGGTGCCGTCGTAGCCGATCCGGTAGAGGCGGCCGTAGTACGGGATCCCCTCTTCGCGCCCATACGCGGTGAAGTAGATGCGCCGGTTGGCCTCGTCGACGTGCCAGATCGCGCCGACCGCCCACGGGCCCGAAGTGACCTGGTTCTTCACCGTCCCGTCCTTCGAGAAGCGCCAGATGTGCGCCCATCCGTCGCGCTCGGACCACCAGAAGGCGTCGTCGGTGGACTCCGAGACGAACCACGATGTCGGGTTGCGCTGCGCGGTCTCGACCCAGGTGCGCGATTCGTCGCCGGCGATGATGCGGAAGTCGCCGGTCGCCGCGTCCACCTCGGCAAGATGGTTGCTCTTCGACGCGCGGGTCTCCCAGTGCATGTAGGCGAAGCGCGAGTCGGCCGACCAGAGCGAGTCGACCTGCGAGCCGCCCAGGTAGAGGCGGTTGGGACGGGGCTCGAGGACGACGCGTATGTTGCCGACTTCCGGCAGGGCGCGTGCGCCTCCGGACGCTGCATCACCCGCAGTCCCCGCGGAGCCGTCACCATCGGATCCGGTCCCATTGCCGCCTGAGCCCCCCGCCGCGGCCGCGCTCAGCGTCTCACCCACATCGAGGATGTGGAATGCCGGGAGCGGCACGATCGAGTCCCCCGGCAGCGCGTAGGGCTGGGAGTAATGCACCGTGCGCTGAGGCGTGTACGACACGTAGTGGTGGTGCTCGACATCCCGCTGGTCCATCCGCTGCACGAGAATCTTCCGCGAATCGGGCGACCAGTACACGTCGGGCCGCCTCACCCGGTTGTTCCTGATGTCGTTGGGGCGCGGGTACGCCAGCCCGTAACCGTTGAACTCCTCTCCGTCGGTCGTGAGCTGGATGGTGTCGCCGCCCGCAGCCGGCCGGATATGGAGGTTGTGGTCCATGACGAACGCCTCCCAGCGCTCGTCGGGCGACTCGACAAAGGGGGTGTCGTCGGGCAGCGTGTCGCCCACCTGGCACATGTAACCGGCCAGGTCGCATTCGAACCGCCTGGCGCCGGTCTCGAACGCAATCTGCCCCATGTCGCCGTCGACGAATTCGAAGTCGTCGAAGGGCAGCTTGCCGGGCACGTAGCTCGTGTCCGCCGCCACCGAGAGCGCCGCCGCCAGCCGCGCGTGGTCGAAGAGCGGCCGCTTCACGTTGGCCGCCGGATCCACGAAGGTGAACTCGTGGCCTGAACCGGTGTTGTTGCGGTACCAGAAGCGGTCCGAATCGCTGATCCAGTTCGGGGTGACCGGAGTTCCTGAAATCAAGGGCGACGTATGCCACCCCAGCAGCATCTCCGCACGATGGTAGTCCACATCCTGCGCGCCTGCGGGAGTGATTGCCACCAATGCCCAAAGGCTTGAAATGCATCCGATCCAGCGCGTCTTCATGGCTCCGTTCCCTTCGTTGAAATCAGCGTTCCGGCCTGCGTCCATCTTGGGCCCGGTACGGGTTTCGGGCAAACCCCTGGCGACGCGGGCTCGCCTCACCCTGTCGGACCCGGGATTTCTCGATTAGACTGGTCGTATCGTCCAGTCGAAAGGAGTACGCTTTGGAAAGCGTTGGCGCCTACGAGGCCAAGACCCACCTGCCCCGGCTGCTCCGACGGGTCATGGGCGGAGAGAGCGTGACCATAACGAGGCACGGCCGTCCGATCGCTCGACTCGTGCCAGTGGAGCAGGACGACCGTTCCCGCGCCCGAGAGGCAGCTCGCCGCATTCGGGAAAGCCGTCGTCACTTGCCGGAAAGGGTGTCCATCGAGGAGCTGGTGGCAACCGTTCACGAAGGACATCGATATTGACGCCCCTGGTCATCGACGCATCCGTTGCGCTCTGCTGGTGTCTGGCCGACGAAGAGCACCCGCTGGCGGACCGGGCAATGCAGTTGACGGTGGAGCACGGCGCGGTGGTCCCGGGCATCTGGTGGTACGAAGTCCGCGACGCGCTGGTCGCCAACGAAAGACGCGGCCGCATTGTTGCAGGCTTCAGCCGGGCGAGGCTCACGGACCTCCGCGCGATGCGCATCTCGCGCGACCACGACCACGACGACCGCATCGTCCTCGATCTTGCCAGGAAACAGGGACTGTCGGTGTACGATGCCGCCTATGTCGAGACCGCCATGCGCCGATCTCTGCCTCTTGCCTCGCTCGACCGTCGACTGTGCGACGCGGCTGCGGCGTGTGGGGTCGCTCTCATCCAACCGCAGGCGCACGAACTCATGTAGGGAGAATCCGCATGCACACGACCGCACGATCTGCCACGGCTCTCCCCGGAGCGCTGATGTTCGTGGCGCACACCGCCGTCGCCGTCCTGGTCGCGGGGGGCGCCGCGGCGCAGGATCGGGCCGGGGTGCTGCGCTATCCGAGCCTGATGGGCAACATCCGCGGCGAGTTGCACATGCTGCCGCCGGTCAGCACGGGCCCCATGAGCCCGACGTGGTCGCCCGACGGGCGCTGGATCGCCTTTGCAATGGCGGGCGACATCTGGCGGATCCCGTCGCAGGGAGGAGCGGTCGAGCAGCTGACGCAGGGGCCGTGGTACCACTTCGAGCCCAGCTGGAGCCCCGACGGGTCGCGGATCGCGATGACGGTGGAGACGGGTGGCGGCCTCGACATCGCGCTGCTCGTGTTGGACGGCGGCGCGGTCGTGCCGCTGGTGGAGGGCGGCGGGGTCGATGTCCAGCCGGCGTGGAGCCCCGATGGCCGTTTCGTCCATTTCACCACGATGGGACGGGGGATGGACGTGCATCGGGTGGAAGTCGCGACGGGTGCGCGAGAAGAGGTCTTCACCGGGCCGGGGAGCCAGTACCAGGCGCGGGTCTCGCCGCAGGGCGTTGTCGCGTACCTGGCTCCTGCGCCCGGCATGACGGGGACGGGCGGGATCTGGACGCGGGGACCCGGAGGCGGGGAGCCGGTGCTCGTGCGCGCGGACGAGACCGCCTGGCGGGCGCGGCCGGACTGGCTGCCGGACGGCAGCGGTCTCGTGTACGTCTCCGACGACGCGGGGTCGAACGACCTGGTGCTGATCGGCTCCGGCGGCGGCAACCCGCTTCGGCTCACCGGGGGCGAGAGCCACGAGCTCACCCCGCGCGTCAGCCCGGACGGCAGCGAGATCGCCTTCGTCTCGAATGAGGAGGGTGCCACGCAGCTCCACGTGATGGCCGTCTCGGGGGGGGCGCGGAGTTCGTGGCGCACGCTGGATGTGAGCGACCGCGTGCATGCGGCGCCGATGGGTACGCTCAGCGGCACAGTGCTCGACGAGCGCGGGCGTCCCGTCCCGGCGCGGGTCACGGTGGTCGCCTCGGACGGCCGCGCCTACGCCCCGCGGGGGGGCTTCCACCGGGTGCTTACGCCGACCGAGACACACTATTTCCGCACCAGCGGCGCCTTCGAGGTGGAGGTCCCCGCGGGCGAGGTGACGGTCACCGTGCGGCGCGGCCTGGAATACCGCCCGATCACCGCCGCGGTGCAGGTGCGCGAGGGCGCGAGCAGCGAGGAGCGCTTCGAACTCGCGCGCCTCGTCGATGCGGCCGCCATGGGCTGGTACGCAGGCGACACCCACGTGCACGACCTTCATCAGGGCCGTTACGGACTCACCCACCGGGACTTCTTCAACGACCTGGTCAGCGAGGATCTCCGCGTCTCCATCTCCCTCATCCACATGGACGGGACACGGTTGATGGGACGCTGGGACGACCTGACGGGAAGGCCCCACCCACTCTCGACCGGTGATCACATCCTGCTGTATGCGCAGGAGTTCCGCGGTGCGTACGGACATGTGGGGCTGGCGGGGGTGAGCGAATTCATCACGCCGCTGATCGGCGGCGCGGCCAACACACCGTTCGCAGCCGACCGCCTGAACGCCGACTACCTGGACGCGGCGCGGGCGCAGGGAGCGACGGGCGGGTTCATGCACCCGTTCACCGGCCTGGTCGAGACGCCCGAGAACGTCGGCACCCAGGAGATACCGGTGGACATCGCGCTCGGTTCGGGCGACTTCTACGACGTCATCTGTTTCTGGTACGACGAATTCGCGAACGCCCGGATGTACTACCGCATCCTGAACGCGGGTTTCCGGGTCGCGGCGACCGGCGGCACCGACAACTTCTCGGACGTGTGGCGGGACCCGGGGCCGGGGGCGAGCCGCACCTACGCACACCTCGACGGGCCGCTCTCAGTGGATGCCTGGCTGGCGGCGATCCGTGAGCGGCGCACCTTCGCCACCAACGGTCCGTTGCTCTTCCTCACGGTGGACGGGCAGCTGCCGGGAAGCGAGATCGCGGTGGACGAGGGTGGATCGGCGCGCACCCACCTGGTAAAGATGGACGTGGCCACCAACAGCCCGCTGGACCGGGTGGAGATCCTGGTCAACGCCGAGATCGCCGCGACCCACGACGTGCGCGACATGGGAGACCGCTTCCGTCTGGAGAGCACCGTCGCACTCGACGGCAGCGGCTGGATCGCGGCCCGCGCTGTGGGGCCGGCATCACCACTGGTGGCGGACAGCTACGCCTTCGCCCAGACCAGCCCCGTGTGGATCGTGGCCGGCGGACGCGAATACCGGTCGGCCGACGACATCCGGTTCCTGCTCGCCGCGGTGGAGGTGTTCCGAGCGCGGGTGGTCGAGCGCGACCGCTGGGTCTCCGCGGAGGACCGCGATCACTTCCTGTCCCGCGTGGACGAGGCGGCAGAGGTGTACGAACGACTGCTGCGCGAGGTCGAGGGACGCTGAGCCCTGAGTATGAGTACATGAGTAACGGTGAGGAACGCGATGCAGCCGTTGAGTGCGGACGCAACGATGGCGCTCGGTCCCGTGGTCGCGAAGGCGACGCCGGCCAGAGCGAGGATCCCGCCCCCGACGATGGCGCCCACCCCGACGCCGGTCGCGCCGAGGAGTCCGAGGTGCCTCTCCGGGGAAGGCGAGGCGCTCACCCGTCAGACCCCGGCAGCCGACCGCTCGGCCGCACCGGCGACCACCTGCAGGGATGCGCCGATGCGGCGATGCGGTGATTCCATCAGGTCACGGGCCGCTCCTCGACGGCCAGATGCACTTCCAGCCAGGCCGCCCAGCGCGCCCACAGGTCCAGCAGCGTCTCGCGCGTGGCCGGGCCGTGATCCTCGAACGGGTACAGGTACATCGCGGCGTCCTTGCCCAGCCCGTTCAGGGCGTGAAAGAGGCGCGGCGAGTGGTCGGGGGCGGTGCCGACGTTCTGGTCGTGCATGCCGTGGTACAGGAGGACCGCCCCGGTCAGGTTGTTCGCGTACACGAAGGGCGACATCCCCAGGTAGACCTCGCGCGCATCCCAGAAGTGCCGCCGCTCCCGCTGGAAGCCGAGTGGGGTGAAGGTGCGGTTGTAGTTCCCGTCGCCGGCGATCCCGGCCTTGAAGAAGGGCGTGTGCACCATGGCGTTGAGTGTGCCGAAGGCGCCGTAGGAATGGCCGCCCAGGCCGAGCCTGCGCCGGTCGATGATCCCGCGCGCGTCGAGCTCGTCGATCACCGCGGCAAGGTTGTTGCGAAGATCGTGCTGGTAGTTGTTGTTGATGCGCCCCGCCTCTCCCACGATTGGCGCGTCGGGCTCGACCACCACGTAGCCGAGCCGGATCAGGTACTCGATCGACCGGGTGCCGAAGTTGGGGAAGGCGTTCTTGTCGAAGGTGCGCGCCCCCTCGTCATACGACTCCTGGTCCTCGTATTCACGCGGATAGAACCAGAACATCGCAGGCCGCTTCTCGCCTTCCTGGTAGTCCGGCGGCAGGGTCACGTTCACCAGGAAGCGGAATCCGTCGGGCCGCTCCACGGTGAAGCGCTGCCGCGGCGCATTGGTCAGGTCGGGAGTGTAGTCCGTGTTGTCGGTGAGCTGCGTGCGCGAATCTCCGTCGACAAGGTACGACTGGGCGACCTCGGTGGGGGACTGACGCTGCACGATGTAGCGCCCGGCGCCAGCGTCCAGCACCGTGGTGAGGCGCTCGGACTGTCCGTCGTTGGAACTCTCGTAGACTCGCTCCACATCCCCCGTGCGGAGGGCGACCCGGTCCATGAACGAGATGGGCGAGGCGGCCAGCGGGTCCTCGTTGTAGGTGTTGCCGGTCAGGTAGACGGACTCGGCGCCCTCGTCACCGGTCACCTCGACAAAGTGTCCACCGCCTCCTCCGCCTCCCCCGCCGAAGCGGAAGACGGCGCCTCCGCCGGCGCGCCCGCTGGTCATCAGGAGCGAGCCGGGGTTGGCGTAGAAGTCCTCCGTATCCCACTCGGTGATCTCATGGCGAGTCTCGGGATCGTCGAGGCGGACGGCGTAGTTGGTGACCGTCCCTCTGCCTCCGCCTCCTCCGAACCCGCCGGGCCCGCCCCCGCCACCGCCCTGGGTCACGAAGAGCCAGCCATAGTCCTCCGAATAACGGTGGTTCTGCATGCGCTGGCGGCTCTCGTAAAGGACCGTCTCGTCCTCCTCGCCGAAGGGAGGCGCCCAGAGCATCACCCGGTCCATGCGCCGCGTGTTCTCCTCGTCCTCCTCCTCCGCCTCCTCGTCTTCGGCTCCCTCTTCCACTTCGGGCGCCGGCTCCATCCGCAGGTACGTCAGCCCGGCGCCGTCTTCACGCCACGCGATCTGGCGGCGCTCGGACTCTTCCTCGTCGCCGGCCACGCCGGGCGCGGACGGAGCGCCCCTGATCCCGGTGTTCAGCTCGGTCTCCTCGATCTCGGCGAGGACGTTGCCGTCGCGGTCCCAGATCTCCTCGACCCGCCCGAAGCTGGTGACGGGAACGATGTAGCTGAACGGGTGCTGCATGGTTGTCACGCGTGCATGCATCCCATCCGGAGAGAAGTCGAAGCTGCGGATCATCGCCGGGGCGCCGATCTCGGTGACGCGGCGGTTGTCCACGGCGATCGTCGCCAGCTGACCGGTCACGTGCCACTCCAGGAGCGATTCGTCGTACGGGGTAGCCATCAGGCTCGCGTAGGTGCGCAGCACATTCCTGCCGTCCTCCGTGCGCTTCACCTGCGGCCCGGCCGGGATCGAGGGCGGCATGGGGCGCGAAGGACGGTCGTCGGGGATCAGCACGGTCGCGATCTCGTCGCCTCCGGAGGTCCACTCGAAGCTCGTGACCATCGTCGCGAGGACCGCGTCACGGGTGATCTGCCGCGAATCGCCGCTTTCGGGGTCGGCCACGTAGATGTGCGTGGCATCGTCGGTGTGCACGTAGAAGGCCAGCTGCGTGCCGTCGGGCGACCACTGGGCCCAGGAGACACGCGCGCCCCGCGGCACCTCGATGTCGGTCACCGAGCCGTCCACCGCCGAGATCACCTGCAGGCCGGCCATGTTGCGAATGGACAGGCTCCGATGCCGGTTGGCCTGCGGCTCCAGGAACTGGCCGCCGAGCTCGTCGAAGGGGCGCGAGAAACGATCCATCGTGACAGGCCCGTCGCTCACGTTGTGGAGGAACCACATGCCGTCGGGGCTCGGGCTGTTCAGGCTGACGTTCAGGTAGCGCGGCGCCAGGACCGCGTCGGCGATCTCGGCCGGCGGCTCGACCCAGTCCGGGGCGTCGAGGATGGCCTGGGCGCCGGACGAGGCATCCTGGGCACCGGTGTCCTGGGCGTGCAGAGTGCCTCCGGCCAGGGCCAGGGCGAAGAGCGAGAGGCTGGCGAAAAGGAAGGCTGGCGAGCGGGTGCGAGTGCGGCTCATGGGTACAGTCTCCATCCGGGTTGCGGCGGTCGCGTGCGAAGGTAGTGTAAGGTGCGACGGCAAGCCCGAACCCGCCACACCCGAGCCCGGAGGCGTCACGTGTCTCGAAGGACGATCCACACCGCCCTCTTCCTCCCCCTCTTCCTCGCGCTCCTGGCCGCGTCAGGCGGCGCGTCGAACCCGGTCGCAGCCCTTGCGCCGCTGGGTACCGCACCCGCACAGGCCCAGCAGGAGCCACCCGCCGAACCGCCCGACGACTGGGAAGCCACCGCGATCGATTACTCGAACGTGCCGTATCCGTACCCCGTCGACTACCTGACCGTGCGGCTCATGGGCCAGGACCACCGCATGGCCTACATGGATGTCGCGCCCGCAGGCGAGCCGAACGGCCGCACGGCGGTCATCTTCCACGGGATGAACTTCTTCGCGGGCGCCTACACCCCGACGATCAACGCCCTGCGCGAGGCCGGCTTCCGCGTCATCGCGGTGGACCGCCTCGGCTTCGGCCGCTCGTCCAAGCCGCTCATCCACTACAACCTTCACATGCCGGCGCGCCACACGAAGGCGCTCCTCGACGAACTGGGCCTCGATCGCGTGGCCATCGTGGGCCACTCGATGGGAGGCATGGTGGCGACCCGCTTCGCCTCGACCTACCCGGACGTTACTTCGCACGTCGTCATGGTCAACCAGATCGGGCTCTCCGACACGCGGCCCGGACGGCCCTGGGGCGATCCCGAAGACGCGTACCAGAGGGTCCTGACGGGGACCACCTACCGGTCGGTGCTCGCCGGGCACCGCCGCTATTACCCGAACGGCTGGCGCGACGAGTACCTCCCGTGGGTCAAGGTCCAGTACGGCCTGACGCTCAGCGGCCATTGGCCCCGCATGGCCCGCGTCCGCTCCGCCCAGCAGCGCATCCTGTTCGAGGACCCGGTCGTCCACGAGTGGCAGACCATCGCGGTCAAGGCGCTGGTCATCGGCGGCTCCGAGGACCGGCTGGTGCGCGACTACCCGGCCGCCGCGCGCAACGTCGCCGAGGAGCTGCAGAACGCCGAACTGGTGCTCTTTCCCGGCGCAGGCCACTCCCCCCACTTCGAGATCCCGGGCGAGTTTCACGCCGAGCTGATCCGGTTTCTGCTGTCGGATCCGGACGAGCCGGCGGATCAGAGCTGGCGTTAGCGCGCGCCCGGAGGGAACCCGCGGCCGCGAGTCAGTCCGGCGAGCTCAGTTCCCGAACAGCGACTGCAGCCCCACCGGCGAGGTCCACATCGACCGGTTGGAATGCCCCACGCCCGGCACGATCATCTCCACGTGGCCGTGCCCCGGATACAGCGCCTCCATGAAGCGCACGAGCGTCTGGCCGCGCACGTACCGGTTGACCCCCTGCAGGTTCGCCCCGCAGCTCTGGTCCAGCGAGGCGCTGAGCGTGTCCGCGTCCCCGACGAGAATCCGCACATCGCGCCGCGAAAGCTGGGCGCGGATCGTATCCGCCTCGAAAGCACCGGCGAAGGTGTTTCGGTCGTCCAGTCCGTAGTGCCACTCGTTGTAGTCCGGACAGCCGCCGCCGGGCACGGCAAAGGTCCCCTGCGGTGCCGCCCGCTCCGGTCCCAGGTAGAGATAGGTGGAGGGGTTGGCCACGACGTAGCGGAAGGTCACTCCGTCGCGCGCGTCCTCTTCCACCTGGCTCGTCGCCGCGTACCGGTGCAGCACCTGCCCACCCGCCGAATGTCCCGTTACCACGATCTCGCGCATCGCCGGAAAGCGGCTCGTATTGAGGAAGATCTGCACGATGCTGTCGAGCGCCGTGTACGAACTCACCCGCGGCGACGGCCCCTCGGAGAGCGAAAGGTTCCCCCGCTTCCACCCCGGACTCGACCAGCGGGGCTCGTCCGCCTCCGGATTGTCGTCGTCGGTCTGGAAGTAGGGCGCGACCACTGCGGTCGTCTCCCTCTCGCCACCCTCCGCGGCCGCCAGAACCCCGCTCTCGAAGTAGGTATCCGGATTCCTGCTGTTTCCGTGCACCACGATCAGGCCCCGCGACACGGACTGGTGGCCGGTGGCGAGCTCGTGGGTGCTGAAGACCCGCAGGTAGATCCCGGTCCCGATCACGACGCGTTCCGCGCAGATCGAGTTGGCGGTTGTGCAGGGAACGGGCCGCGCAGGGGGCTCGGGGGGTGGCGGAGCGACTGGTTCAGGAACGGTCGTTTCTCCACCTCCACCGCACGCCGTGAGCACCATCAAGAAGAGGAACAAGAGGGGGATGACAGTGCGGCCGTTCCCGCCCGGGCGGCCTGTCCTCGACGACCGGCTTGCGGACAGCTCCCGGAATCCTGCAGGAATCTCCACCATCGTCATCCTGCCTTCCGGTATCTCCCCATGAACCCCATGTCCATCCATGAGACCTCTCCCTGCGGACCGATGGTGAACGTCACGAAACTGCTGCTGTAGGCCTGGCCATCGCCGCCATCGTAGTGGAGCCGGAACACGTCGTGGTGCCAGTGCTCGATATCGCCGGAAAAGCTCCCCGGCTGTCCGAAGTGCACCCTCAGTGCACCGTTGTCGCCCATCTCGACATATGCCTGGCCTTCATATTCGTACTCATAGGCGCCGGTGTAGCGTTGCAGAGGCAGTGAAGGTGCCGTGTCCGGGATTCTGGCCGCGTCCTGAGCCGCGAGCGTGGACTCGACCTGCGCTTCGATGGCGCGCGTGCGGGTCATGATCTCGCCGTGCCAGTCCCGCTCGGGCGCGCCGATGAGGCGGGCAAAGACCCAGGCGGCGATCTCCCTGTGAGGATAGTACGGCGTCCACAGGCTGCCGTTGGCGAGCACCGCAACCCCCGCTTCCTCCTCGGGAAGGAGCGTTACGTAGGCCGGAAACCCGAAGATGCCTCCGCTGTGCGAAACCTGCAGCCGCTCCTCGAAGGAGGATCTGCTCCACCCCAGCCCGTAGGCGCCGAGCCCCTCGTCCGCGAATGGCTCTACCAGGCCGGTGACCTCCGTGCGAATCTGGGGCGCGTGCATCTCGGCCACGGTCTCCTCTCTCAGCACGACCTCGCCCCCCAGCGAACCCCCGTCCAGGTGCATCCGGATCCAGTTCACCAGATCGGCCACGCTCGACACCACGCTCCCCGCAGCCTGCATGCTGTCGTACGACTGCCAGGACAGCACCCGCCGCGATCCGTCGCGCGCTACACCGTGCGGCATGGCGACGTTGCGTTCCGGGGCGTCGGCGATACTCACGGCTCCCGCCGGCGCACTGCCCAGGAACGCCGTGGCTACGAAGCGATCGTCCCAGATTTCGTACGGGCTCGCCGCACTGCGGTGCATTCCCAGCGGCGTGAGGATTCGCTGGCGCACCCAGTCGCCCCACTTCATCCCGGTCACCGCCTCGACCACCAGCCCCGCCACCCCGTATCCCTGATTGCTGTAGCGATAGTCCTGCCGCAACGGTCCCTGGTTGTCGAGCAGGCTGAGTCGCTCCGTGGCCTCACGCGCATCCATCACCGCGAGCACGGGGTAGGCGTCGCCCGGAATGCCCGAACGGTGCGACAGGATGTCGCGGATCGTCATGCTGCGCGTGACCCACGGGTCCTTCACCTGGAACCAGGGAAGATGCTGCACGATGGGGTCGTCCCAGTCGACCAGACCATCGTCCACCAGAGCGCCGATGGCTCCCGCCGCGAAGGACTTGGAGACGGATCCAATCTGGAAGAGCGTCTCGGCGTCGATGGGATCGGGGCGACCCAGCTCCTTGACCCCGAAGCCGCGCGAGAATACGACCTCGTCCTGATACACCACGGCCACCGCCAGCCCGGGCAGATCCCAGTCCGGCATCGACTGCTCGATGTAGTCGGCCAGACCGTCGATCCGGGCCCGGGCCTCCCCGGCGTCCGCCGCCGCCTCGGCAGCTTCCCTCGTCTCCGGGGCGACGCCCCCCGTCTCCTGGGCGGCCACCGCGGTGAACCGGGCATCGCCCATCACGCCCGGGCAGAGTGCAGCCAGGAACGCGGCGAGCGCGACCGCGCGCAGGTCCGCGTGGCGCTTCACCTCTCCACCGCCTCGCAAGATCCAAACGTAAACATTACATTACATTATGTAATATTTACTTTACATGACTGTCCCACCCTACCCACGGTTGAACACGAAGTAGTCGTGAATCGCCCGCGCGATCTGCGCGATCACCGCTTCGCGGTCGGGGATCTCCACCTCGGATTGTTTGACGTAGACAACGGCCACGACGTGCCCTGCCCCATCCGGCAGATCGATGATGCCCACGTCGTTGGTCGTCTGGCCGATGGTGCCGGTCTTGTGGGCGACTTCGGTCCCCGCCGGCAGCACACCCTTCAGGCGCGCCTCGCCGGTCTGGCACCGGTACATGATGTCGACGAGCAGCGCCGAACTCTCCTCGGACAGGATCTCGCGGTTCCAGATCTGTTGCAGCAGCATCGACATCGCCGCCGGCGTCGACGTGTCCCGCGGGTCGGTGTTGAAGTTGGCGTTGTTGGCCGCCATGCCCGCGTCGGTCCGCGGCCTCTGCAGCAGGACCTCGTAGTCGGCGGGATCGATCTTGTTGTCCTCGCTGACGTCCGGCGCCCCGAGCCAGTTGGCGATGAGCGCCCAGGTGGGACGGTCTACGCGGATCCCCTCGGCGCCGACCTCGTGCACCCGGTCGGTCACTGCCTGGGAACCCCCCGCCGTCCTCATCAGCACGTCGGTCGCGATGTTGTCGCTGATCTGCAGCATCAGCTCGAGCAGGTTGTGCACGGAGATCTGGACCCCCGGATCGTCGAGAAGGTCGCTGATGGCCCCCGAGGTGACGTACACGTCGCCCCGCTGGATCTCGACGAGATCGTGGAGCCCGAGTTCCCCCCGGTCCACCATCGACAGGATCTGGACAGCGATCGGCACCTTGTAGGTGCTCGCCATCGGGAAGAGTTCGTCGCCGTTGAGCGTGATCCCGCGCCCGGTTTCGAGGTGGTAGGCCGCGACGCCGACGCGCCCCTGGGCCTGTTCGGCCAGCCGGGCGACTTCGGCGGCCAGCAGTTCGAGACCTGGATCTTCGCCCTGGACCTGAATGTCCTGTGCGGCGGCGTCCGAAACCGGCAGCCTGCAGCCGAAGAGGCCGACAAGGGCTACCACCCAGAGAAGCGGACTGACGGAACGTGCGTGGACGAGACGCATGGGAGCCTCCGGAAATTGACGAGGAATCGTGATTCAGGAGGCTACTGTAATCGCCGAAAACAGCCCACGCCAGCCGAGTTGAGTGCCTCATGGGACGGAGCGCCCCACGGGTTCGGATTTGGAGGTCAGGTCAACCGAATGAGCCGGCTGGGGATCGAACCCAGGACCTACGGATTAAAAGTCCGTTGCTCTACCAACTGAGCTACCGGCTCGCCAGAAAAATAACGCGGCGCCCCGGTGAGGGGCATGGCGGCTTCACCCGGTCGCGGGGTCTTCCTCCAGGGGCAGTTCCAGCTGCAGCAGGCCGAAGCTGGTCCGGTGGTGAGGCGTCAAGCCGCATCTGCGCACGGCTTCCCGGTGCTCCCGGGTCGCGTACCCCATGTTGCGCTCCCACCCGTAGTCCGGATACCTGGCGGCCAGGCGGGTCATGAGGCGATCGCGGCAAACCTTGGCCACGATCGATGCGCAGGCGATGGAGTGCACAATGGCGTCGCCGCTCACCACCGCCTCGTGCTCCCACTCCAGATCGCGCACCGGCAACCCGTCCACCACCACGTGATCCGGCCGGGTCGCGAGCCGGCCCAGCGCCCGGTTCATCGCACGGGCCGTGGCGCGCAGAATGTTGACCCGATCGATCTCCCGCGCGGACGCGGCCCCGATCGCCACCGCAGCGGCGCGCGCATGGATCTCGCGGGCGAGTTCGGTGCGGCCCTTCGCGGTGAGTGCCTTGGAGTCGGTCGCGCCTTCAATCGCCACACCGTCACCCAGAATGACCGCGGCCGCGACAACGGGCCCCGCGAGTGGTCCCCGTCCGACCTCGTCGACCCCTGCTACACGGACAAGGCCACGTTCCCGGCAGCCGTGTTCATACCCGAGTGAATCAACCTCGCCGTCCAGCGGATCAGTGGGCTGGTCAGGGGCTGGCATGGGCCCCCCGGGCGACCCTGGCAGTCGCGGACCTCTAGTTCGGCCGGTGGGTCCGCTTTTCCTTGATACGGGCCGCTTTGCCGCGCAGGCCTCTCAGGTAGTAGAGCTTGGCCCTGCGTACCCTGCCGCGGCGTACGATTTCGACCCCGCCGACTGTCGGCGCATTCACGGGGAACACGCGCTCCACACCGATCCCGCCAGAGATCTTGCGCACGGTGAAGGTCTCACCCATGCCGGAGCCGCGGCGCACGAGGCAGACGCCCTGGAACACCTGAATCCGCTCCTTCTGCCCCTCGCGGACCTTGTACAGCACCTTGATCGTATCGCCGGGGGCGAAGTCGGGAAGGTCGCTGCGGGCCTGTTCCATATCGAGTTGGTGGAGGATGTCCGCCATGACCTGGCTCCTCGTTCTGCTGTTTTGCTCTGCGCACCGTTCGTTCATAGGTAGCCCGGAAAGATAGACGGACTTGGGGATCAGTGGAAGTGTGGAAGTGGAAGTCTTGTCCAACGGCAAGTGAGGCTGAACGTGGTGCTCGTTTCCAACGAGAGATGAGCCCGAAGTCCGGGGCGGCCATGAAAGTGGTGGAACCGTCAGACGCTGCGCCGCTGTCGCGTCAGCCGGTCCGACTCGGCCTGGCGCCACTCATCGATGCGCCGGTGGTCCCCGCTGCGCAGCACCTCTGGGACGACGAGGCCGCGATACTCGGCGGGTCGGGTGTAGGACGGCGCCGAGATAATGTCGTCCTCGTAGAAGGAGTCCGACGAAGCCGACTCGTGATCGCCCAGTACGCCGGGCAGGAGCCGCACCAGCGCGTCGGTGATCGTGAGCGCGCCGATCTCGCCGCCCGACACGACAAAATCCCCGATCGACAGCTCCTCCGTGGCCAGGTGATCGGCGACCCGCTGGTCGACATCCTTGTAGTGGCCGCAGAGGAAAGTGACTTCGCGCTCCAGCGAGAGCCGCACGGCATCGTCGTGCCGGAAGTGCCGGCCGCGCGCGGAGAGCAGGACGATGGGCCCCGCCGGGTTCAGGTCGTCGATGGCCTCGAAGAAGGGCTCCGGTTTCATGACCATCCCCGCTCCGCCGCCGTAGGGCTCGTCGTCGACGGTCCGGTGCCGGTCGTGGGTATAGTCGCGCAGGTCGGTTACGCGATACTCGGCCAGACCGGCCCGGGCCGCGCGTCCGGGGATGCTCGCCGCCAGGGGAGCCGCGAAGAACTCCGGGAAGATCGTGACGATGTTTACCCGGATCATCGTGCGCCGCTCCGTGATCCTGCACGGCTCCGAGTCATTCGAGGAAGCCTTCGGGAAGATCGACCACGATGTGCCGCTTCTCGCGATCGAAGTCAACGACGAATTCGTCGGAGAACGGGACCAGCACCTCGCCCCGGGGACCCATCACCTGCAGCAGGTCGGCCGGACGCACCGGGAAAACCTCGGCGACCTCGCCCAGAGGGGCACCATCCCGGGTCGTTACCGACGCGCCGAGAAACTCGTGGTAGAAGACCTCCCCCTCGTCGAGTTCGTCGATGGCATCGAACGGGCGCAGAAGGTAGAGGCCGCGAAGCCCATCGGCGGTCGTGCGATCGTCGACGCCGGCGAACTTGACCAGGAAACCCTTCCGGTAGGGACGAACGGTCTCGATGGTCAGGGGCGGAAGGGACGCTGACGGCTCCCGGGCAGCATCGTCGGCGGGAAGATGGACCTGTCCGGCTGCAAAATGGCTATCGGGGTGGTCCGTCAAGGGCCACACGAACAACTCCCCCTTCCTCCCATGCGCCTTGTTGAGGTGCCCGACGACGAGGAATGGGGGATGCGGTTGTGACACGGCTAGTGGCCCGCCGTCAAACCCGAAGCCCGCGACGGAGTCAGCGGCGCGCCAGGCCAGCCGTGCGCGACGCCCGCCATGGGATTCGCGTCGGTCCTAGGCGGACTCGTCGGCCGCGGCCGGTTCCGCGTCGTCCGCAGCGTCCGCATTGTCAGCGGCTTCCGCATTGGCGGCAGTTCCCGCATCGGCAGCGGCTTCCGCGGCGGCGCCTGAGTCCGAGGCTGCTTCGGCAGCTGCACCATCGCTCTCGGCAGCGGCTTCCGCATCGGCGCCTGAATCGGACGCCGCTTCGGCAACGGCCGCCGCGGACTCGGCCCCGACCAGCGCGACCTTGTCGTCTCCGCCGCCTCGCGCCTTCGATACCAGGCTTCCCACCGTCGGAGAGGCGATCGCGCCCTCGCCCAGCCAGTAGTCCACCCGCTCCAGGTCGACCTTCAGCTGCGCCGGGTTCGGGAGCGGGTTGTAGTACCCCACGTTCTCGACAAACCGGCCGTCACGGGGCGAACGGCTGTCGGCGACCACGATGCGGTAGTGGGGCTGCTTCTTCTTTCCCATCCGCCGGAGGCGAATCTTCACTGACATGGGCTTCTCTCGTCTACGCTCGTTTTTCGGGCACTGCGTCCCGGATTCATGGTTTGAATGAGGGCATCAGCCCCTTCATCCTGTTCATCATCTGTTCCATCTCGGCGAACCGTTTCATGAGGCGGTTCACCTCGGCCACGGGCCTCCCGCTGCCGCGGGCGATCCGCTTCCTGCGCGACCCGTTCAGGATCTCCGGACGGCGGCGCTCATCGGGGGTCATCGAGAGGATGATCGCCTCGATGTGCTTCATTTTCTTCGGGTCGACATCCGTCGCCGACAGCCCCCGCGGCATTCCGGGCACCAGCTTCATCAGCTGATCCAGCGGCCCCATCCGCTGCACCTGCCGCATCGCCACGAGGAAGTCCTCGAGGGTGAAGCGGCCTCGGCCAAGCACCTTCTCCTCCAGCTTCCGGGCCTCGCCCGCGTCAACCACGGCCTGCGCCCGCTCGACCAGCCCGACCACGTCGCCTTTCTGGAGGATCCGGCCGGCGATCCTCTGCGGATCCACCGCCTCGAGGGCATCGAGTCCTTCGCCGGTGCCGACGAACTTCATCGGCTTGCCGGTCACGCCGTGGATCGAGAGCGCCGCCCCGCCGCGCGCGTCGCCGTCCATCTTGGCCAGCACGAACCCCGTCACGTCCAGCGCCAGGTCGAAGCCCTCGGCGATCCGCACGGCCTCCTGACCGGTCATGGCGTCGGCCACCAGGAGGATCTCGCGCGGGTCCAGAGCCTCCTTGATCCGCGCAAGCTCGTCCATCATGGGCTGGTCGATCTGGAGGCGTCCGGCGGTATCGACGATGAGGGCGGCGGCCTTCGTCTGGCGGGCTCGCGCGTGGCTCGCCTTCGCCACTGCGACCGGATCGGTGGCGCCTGCCTCGCAATGCACCGGGATGCCGGCGCGTTTGCCCAGCACCCGCAGCTGGTCCACCGCCGCGGGCCGGTACAGGTCGCACGCGGCCAGGAGCGCCGGCCGGCCCTGCCTTGCCAGCCGTTTGGCCAGCTTGGCCGCCGTCGACGTCTTCCCCGACCCCTGCAAGCCCACCAGCATGATCACGGTGGGTGGGGCCGGCGACCACGTCAGCGCGGTTTCGCCGTCGCCGCCGATCAGCGTGGCCAGCTCGTCGTGCACGATCTTGACGATCTGCTGGCCCGGCGAGACGGCCTTCATGACGCGATCGCCTATCGCCTTTTCCTGAACCCGCTTCAGGAATGATCGGGTGACCTTGAAGTTGACGTCGGCCTCGAGAAGCGCGCGCCGCACCTCCCGAAGGCCGTCCCTGATCATGGGTTCGGTCAGCAGTCCGCGTTGGCGGAACCGGCCCAGAACCCCGTCCAGTTTCCTGCTCAGGTCTTCAAACATCACAGTCCGCGTTTGAAAGCGGCACAGCCATTAAGCATCGCCATTCTCAAAGTCCGGTTCAAGACTCACGAATGATCTGGCTGCGGCGCGTCCCGACCGACACCATCGCGATGGGCGTGTCGACCAGCTCTTCGATTCGGTGCAGGTAGGCACGCGCATCGCGGGGAAGGTCGCTCAGCGAGCGTACCTCGGTGGTGGGGGACTGCCAGCCGGGCAATGTCTCGTAGACGGGCTCGACGCGGGCCAGCTCCCAGGACGCGGCCGGGAACGGGATGTCGCCCTGGTCCTCAAGGCGGTATCCGGTCGCGATCCGGATCTCCGGCAGCGTGTCGAGGACGTCGAGCTTGGTCACCGCGATGCCGGTGAGGCCGTTGACGCGGGCGGCGTAGGCGACCACGGCCGCGTCGAACCAGCCGCAGCGGCGCGGGCGGCCCGTCGTCGCGCCGAACTCGGCGCCGAGTTCGCGGATGCGCTCGTCCATGGCCGGCTCGAAGGCGGTGGGGAGGGGGCCCTCGCCGACCCGGGTGGTGTAGGCCTTCACCACGCCGATGGCGGAGTCGATCATCGTGGGGCCGATGCCGGCGCCCACCGCCGCGGCCCCGGCGGTGGTGTTGGACGAGGTCACGAAGGGGTAGGTGCCGTGGTCTACATCCAGCGCCGTGCCCTGGGCGCCTTCGAGGAGGACCCGCTTG
Organism: Longimicrobiales bacterium; assembly: GCA_965211905.1. GTDB lineage: Bacteria > Gemmatimonadota > Gemmatimonadetes > Longimicrobiales > Gaopeijiaceae > Bin94. The sequence goes on along the minus strand of CBDBTX010000003.1, from coordinate 764,566 downwards.
TCCGCCGCGAGGGCTCGGGCGATCTCATCCCCCACATCCGTCGCAACCTCGGGGACCCGGCCTGCGACCGTCATGGCCTCGTCGGCCGTACCGGCGAGGTCGGGATCCGCGCCGAGGCGGGAAAGCTGCTCGCGCGCCCACTCGATTCCCCGGGCGATCCGCTTCTCGCCGCGGGCGGGCTCCAGCAGGTCGGCGACCCGCACCCCCCGCCGCCCCGTCTTGGCCTCGTACGCGGGACCGATGCCGCGCCCGGTGGTGCCGATCTTGCGGTCCGCCGCCTCCTCCGCGGCGTGATCCAGCGCCATGTGGTACCGGAAGACCACGTGCGCCCGCGTGCTCAGCCCGATCCGCCCGGTGGGATCGACGCCGCGCGCGACCAGCCCGTCGATTTCGCCGAAGAACTGCGCCAGGTCCACCACCACGCCATTGCCCAGCAGGCACCGTTTGTCGGGGTGCAGCACGCCCGACGGCACCTGGTGGAGCACCACGTGCTGGTCCCCCACGTGCACGGTGTGGCCGGCGTTCGCCCCGCCCTGGTAGCGCGCGATGATGTCGACATCGCTCGCCAGGACGTCGACGATCTTGCCCTTGCCCTCGTCGCCCCACTGGCAGCCGACGACGACCGTGCAGGCGCCGTCGAGGGCGCCCGTGTTCAACCCGCGGTTCTTCACGCGTGCGCCAGCGCCCCCCGTGCCGCCAACCCCGCCTTGGCCAGACACTCGGCCAGCTCGTCGCGGCGCGCTTCCGGCAGCGGCCTGAGCGGGGGCCGCGGCACGCCACCGTGGTAGCCCAGCAGATCGAGCGCCCGCTTGACCCCGGCCACGCCCATGCCCCCCACTACCGAGTTGTGCAACGCGCCGATCCGCTTCTGCATCGCTCCGGCCGCCGCCATGTCGCCCGCCGCGAAGCGCTCGCACACCTGCGCGCACTCGCGGGGGGCCAGGTTGGCGACGCCGAGGATGCCGCCCACCGCGCCGATCTCGAGCGACGCGTACAACAGCGCCCCGCTGCCGACCAGCACCTGGAAGCCGCGCTGGGTGTGGGTGACGAGCTCGGCGACCGTCTCCAGCTTCCCCCGCGAGTCCTTGATCCCGACGACGTTCTCGTGGGTGGAGAGTTCGGCGATCAGCCCTGTGGGGAAATCCAGCGTGCTGAACCGGGTCGGCACCTGGTAGAGGATGACCGGGACTTCCGACGCATCGGCCACGGCCCGATAGTGGTCCCGGACCACCGCCGATGTCATGGCGCCCTTGTAGAAGGCGGGCGGCTGGACCAGTACGGCGTCGGCGCCGCGCGCGGTCGCCGAGCGGGTGAGGCGCAGCGTGGTGCGGAGCGACTCGGCGCCGGTGCCGGCCACCATCAGCTGTCCCTCCGGCAGCGCATCCCTGACGACCTCCCACGAGCGCTCCCGCTCGGCTTCATCCAGGAAAACGGCCTCGCCGGTCGAGCCGCCGATCACCATGCCGGTCACGCCGGTGGCGGCCCACTTCCTCACGTTGTCCCGCAGCGCCACCACATCGACCTCGCGGGTGACGGGGTCGAAGGGGGTGGTGGTGGGGATCATCACTCCGCCGATGTCGATTGCACTCTCGCTCATGTCCTCAATCCGGTCGATGTCCGCAGTCCGGCCCTCGCTTCAGTGATTGGAAACGCGGTCACGCGCTCAAGTCGCGACCGCGCGCGGCGCCCCGGGCGGGAACAATCCCATCTTCTCTCTCGCGCGGGCCAGCGTCTCGCCGGCCATGCCCCTCGCCCGCTCGGCCATCTCCATGATGCGGGCGTCGAGGTCCGTCTCGCGGCGAAGCACATCGGCCCGGCGGTCGCGCATCTCGCTGGTCAGCGCGACGAGCGCCTCCGCGGTCCGGCCCTTCAGGTCCACATATCGAAGAGTACCCGCAAAATAGTCCTCGCGCATCCGGTCGGCATCGTCGGAATGGCCGCACGCGGTCAGCAGCGTGAGCAGGTTCTCGATCCCCGGGCTCACTTCCCCGCTGGGCGTGGCGCCGGAATCCGTCACCGCCGACCGGATCTTCTTGCGCACCGACGCCTCCTCCTCGAAGAGACCGATGTAGTGCTTCGGGCCGAGGCTCTTGCTCATCTTGCGGGTCGGATCGGCCGTCGACATGACCTTGGGCACGTGCGTGAGCAGGGTCTCGGGCTCGGGGAAGAGAAAGCCGAAGCGGCTGTTGAAGCGCCGCGCGATCCCGCGGCTCAGCTCGAGGTGCTGCGACTGGTCCTGCCCGACGGGCACCGCGCCTGCCCGGTACGCCAGGATGTCGGCCGCCTGCAGCACGGGATAGAAGAGCAGCCCCGCCGAAATGAACGAGCCCTCGTCTTCCGCCGAGCCGTCCTTGAGCAGCGCCGACTTCTCCTTGAACTGCGTCATCCGGCTCAGGTCGCCGAGTGAGGTGATCGTGGCGAAGAGCCAGCAGAGCTCGGCCTGTTCGGGCACGGTAGACTGGATGTACACGGTCGTGCGGTCCGGGTCGAGGCCGGCCGCGAGCAGGCTGACGAACATCTCCCGCGCCGCGTGCCGCAGATCGCCGGCTTCGTACGGTGCCGTCAGCGCATGAAGATCCACGACGCAGTAGATGCACTCTCGTTCGTCCTGCAGCCTCACCCAGTTCTGCACGGCCCCGAAGTAGTTGCCGATGGTCATCACGGCGGTAGGCTGGATGCCGGAATACACGCGCGAAGGTGTGGACATGGTGACCGGGCGGGGTTCCTGACGCGGGAGTGATTTGGAGGGTCGGGCCGCAGTCTCGCGGGTTCGGGCCGCCACCGGCGACGGCGGGCACAACCAAGCTAACTTAGCGTAGCCCGCACTCTGGTTCGACCCTTTTTGGATGAATGAGGGCGGAGACCGCGTCGCGGGGTGCTCCCCACAACGGATTCCCCGGCAATGATCGAACGTCGCGAAGGAAGAAGCCCCACCCTGCCCGGCACGGTGCGCCCCCGCCCCGGCGGCGACCGCTCCGACGCGCCTGACCAAGTCCTGGCGACGGCCACCAAAGCCGCGCGCGCGGCCGCGACGATCCACGCGGAGGCCACGGGACGCGGCGGCCAGAGTTGGGTCGACGAGAAGACCGTGCACAGCGACTTCGTCACCGACGTGGACATGGCCGCCCAGCAGGCCGCCCTGGAGGTGATCCGGACCCGGCACCCCGACCACGCGATCATGGCCGAAGAGGAAGGCGGCGAGCACTCCGGCGCCCCGGACACGGGTCACATCTGGCTGGTCGACCCACTCGACGGCACGACCAATTACATGCACGGCCATCCGTACCACGCGGCTTCGGTGGCAGTGTGGGACGCGGACGGCCCCCTCGCCGGCGCGGTCGACGCCCAGGCGCTCGGCAAGGTCTGGACCGCCGCGCGCGGACGCGGCGCCTTCGAGAACGGCCTGCCGATCCGCGCGAGCCGCACCACCGACGTCCGCTCGTTTCTGCTCGGCACCGGCTTCCCCTTCAAGGCGCACGACGTGATGGACTCCTATCTGCGGCAGCTGGACCAGGCGCTGCGGAAGACTTCCGGTGTGCGAAGAACGGGCGCCGCGGCGATCGACCTGGCCTACGTCGCCAACGGCATCCTTGACGGTTTCTGGGAGGCCCGGCTGAACCCCTGGGACTTCGCGGCGGGCATTCTGCTGGTCACCGAGGCGGGCGGCGTGGTGGAGCGGGTCGAAGGCGGACCGATCGACGCCACCAGCGGCTCGGTAATGGCGGCAAATTCGCTAGCCGGGATGGCCAGGCTGAAGGGAATCGTCGGAACGGGAGCTGGCTAGCGTCTGCGAGGGCACCCGACGGCACCTGAATCCGACTGGCCGTTCCGTCCAGGGTTCGCTTCCTGAGCTGGCGAGCCGCTGCCGCTGATTGGGACGCCTCGATCTGACCGATCTCAATCAGTGACCCCCCTAGCCAACCAGTTCCGACAAAATATCGTTGAAAATCGTGCCGCGCTGGGACGATATTCAACGATTATTTGCAGGATCACTGAGAAGCAGACCCTCCCACCCCTCCGATGCCCTCCAGGTTCCACGCGTTTCCTGAGACTCGCCCAGGAAGCGGGGCGCCTTCGGCGCAGCCAGCCCATGGATTGACGGAGGTCGGTGAACTCGACGAAAGGCAGAGTACGGTTCTTTTGCCACCGGTCACCGTCTACGCTTGTAACCGTTGGTTCGTTGGATGCCATCAGGGGCAATGGCTATCTTGCAGGAGCCCGGGGTAGTGAAGAAGGGAGCCATGCAAAGGCATGACCCAGTTGAGTCCACGAGGGGAAACGCGTGACGCAGGCCAGATGCGTGGTTTGCGGTCGTTGGACCCTGCGGTGCAGCGCTTCATCGGTGCCCTGAGACCCCTTTTGGACGAGCACTGTGCACGGTCGGCCTGGCTGGTGGGATCCCATGCCCGTGGCGACGCCGCACCGGAGAGCGACATTGACGCAATCATCGTCGCCCCCTCGGACCGCCCCTTTGTGGACAGGTTCCGGGACTACCTGCCCGCCGTACTGGCGGCTGGCGTTGGTGTGGACCTGTTCGTGTACACACCGGAGGAATTCGAGGACCTGCAGCGTGAAGAGCGTCCGTTTCTGACGCATGCCATGGAGTCGGCGAGGCCAGTCCATGTGGGATAGCGCCGCAGAGGCGAAGCGGTGGTTGAGGCAAGCGGAGAACGATCTCGAATTTGCCCGGCTCGGGCTCCGGGAGGGGTTCTTTTCACAGGCTTGCTTCCTCGCGCAGCAAAGTGCCGAGAAGGCAGTCAAGGCCATCGCCTACGGGCTTGGCGAGCGGACTGTCCTTGGTCATTCGATTCTTGTGTTGGCCGATCGCTACAAAAACCGGGTCCCGGAGCTTGACGCGCTGCGGGGAGAAGCTGGTATCCTCGACCAATACTACATCCCAACTCGCTATCCCAATGGCCTCCCAGGGGGAGTTCCATTCATGGCGTTCGGCAAGGAACAGGCGGTTGCTGCCATTGCGGCCGCCGAGGACTTCCTTGGATTGGCATCGCGGCAGATCGACGGACCAGGCGGCTGACGCGCGGGGGTAGCGGGCCGCGCCGGCAGATCCCGTCTCCTGTCCCATCCAAACATCGTCGTGTCCCTGCCCGTTCCCGCAGGACCATGGAGCAAGTCCGAACTCGGCGCACCCTGTCCCATCCCAACATCGTCGTGTCCCTGCCCGTTTCCGCGGGACCGGCCGGCCGCCCTACCGCCCCGCCGCCGCCCTCCCCACTGTCACGGCGGCCGCATCGGTCACGATGAACATCCGGAAGCCCTGCTCGATGCGCTCGGCGATGTCGTCCACCCCGGCGGTGATCCCGCACGGCACCCCGTGGGCCTGGCAGGCGGCCAGCACGCGCTGGATCGCGGCCTCGACCGCCTCCATGTCGCCCTCGTAGGCTCGGCGCAGGTCGCCCGGGCCCGGGAACACCACGCTGACGCCGCCTGTGCCCACGATCGCCTCGACCTGCTCGACGCCGCTCCGGTCCTCGACGATCAGGATGCTGAAGAGTGAGCCCGAGGGATTGCCCGGCCAGTGGTCGTCGCCCATCGCGGCAACCGCTGCGGCTGCGTCTTCGCCCGACTCGACATGCGGGAAGACAATCGCGCCCACGCCGGCGTCCAGCGCCTCGGCAACATGCGCCCGGGCCGCCTCGACGCCGTTGCGGATCGGCGGAATGCGGAGAACGAGCGGGTGCGGCGGCTCGGCCCCAGACCCCTCCGCGACCCCCTCCATGTAAAGTTTAGTTGTCATAATGTCAAATGGACCTGACTCCAGGGAGTAGAACACGAAGTCGAGTTCGCGGTTCTGGCCCATGATCGCGCCCTGCTCGCGGGTGGTCGGTCCCGGGAAGATGCCGAAGACGACCTCGCCGGCGGCGATCAGGTTGACCAGGGGCGACGGGCTGGCGGGGGCGGGTTCGGCGGTCCGGGTCTCGGCCGCGTCAGCTCCGGCCTCGCCCGATTGCTCGGGTGCCGAGCATGCGCCGGCGGTCGTGAGGACCGCGGCAAGGCCTGTGGTCAGAGCGAAGCGCGAGGTGCGAGGCCGCGTGCGGGATTGTGTGCGGGACATGGGGTCCTTGCCTTGGCTGGATCCTGGACGGGATGACGCGGGGCGGACCGCTTCCCGATGTCGGGCCCCGTCACGGGCGGAATGGACGGTTGGGGAGCGGTTGCGAACGACAGAGTAGCGTCGGCTCGCGGGACGCGACAGACGCCGCGACCGGCGGCCAGGCTGCGTTCAAGGGCTGCCCCATCTGGTTCCCCCGCGCAAAGGTGCATACCTTTTCGCTCCCAACGACGACCGAACGAGAACACGTCAATCTCTTGCACCAAGGAGCAAATACCATGGCCAACGCGAAGTTCGTGATCACCGCGGCCCTTGCAACCGCTGCGCTGGCGGCTGCCGCACCCATCTCCGCGCAGAGCGCTGCGCACCGCCACATCGGGCATGTCGGCGACATGTTCAACGGCACCCCGGATAACGTCGGGCTGCTGGCGGCCGCCCAGGCGGAAGCCGAAGTCGCGGCGGCGCACGCCGGATACGCGGCGGGCTCCGAGGATCTCGCGGGGATCCAGAGGCACATCGTCCACGTACTGCACGCGATCGACCCCTCGACCTCCGAGCGGGGTCCGGGCGCGGGCTACGGTCTTGCGAGAGCGGCCAACGGCTGCGCCCAGCACATCGGGATGGCCGGCGGGTCCGACGACGCCTCCGACGCCGTGAAGGCACACTCGAACCATGTGGGCACGAGCTGCTCGAACGTGGCGATGTGGGCCGAGGGCATTGCCGGGAAGGCGGCTGAAGTGGCGGCGGCCACCGACATGGCCGCGGCGAAGGCGCTCGCGGACGAAATCGTGGCGATGCTCGACGCGGTCGTGAACGGTACCGACGCCGACGGCAACGGCCGGGTTTCCTGGGGCGAGGGCGAGGGCGGCCTCGCGCAGGCGGCGACGCATCTGCGGCTGATGAAGGAGGCCGAGGGGCTGGGTTAACCGCCTCGAGACTTCCATGACAGATCAATCATCTTCACGCACCGCTCGTGTTGCGTCCGTGATCGCGGTGACGGGCGCGCTCGTTGTCAGCGTGGCCGCGTTCGCAGACCGCGTCGACCCCCGGCCCGGCCTTGAAGGGAGCGCCGCCGCGAGCGTGTCGCCGTCCGCACAGGACACCGTCAGCTTCGCGAACGACGTGCTGCCGATCTTCGAGCTCCGCTGCGCCGAGTGCCACGGGGCCACGGACGAGAACGGCGAGGTTCGCACCGAGGTCAGCCTGAACCTGCTCGAGTACGAGAGGGTGATGCTCGGCTCCGAGTTCGGCACGGTCATCGAGGCCGGCGATCCCGCCAACAGCTTTCTGCTGGACATGATCGTGGACGGCACCATGCCCGAGCAGGGGGATCCGGTGCCCGAGGAGGAGATCGCGATCATCCGGGCCTGGATCGAGGCGGGCGCGCCGAACAACTGAGGTTGAGCGGGGTGGGCTCAGCGGCTCCCCCGCCGCCGCAACCACTCCACCGTCACCAGCAGCAGCGCCGCGAACGCGATCAGGAACGTGGCCACGGCGAGGATCGCGGGACTGATCTGCTCGCGGATCCCCGACCACATCTGGCGAGGGATCGTGCGCTGCTCCACCCCGCCCATGAAGAGCACCACCACGACCTCGTCGAACGACACGGCGAAGGCGAAGAGCGCGCCCGAGATCACCCCGGGCGCGATCAGCGGGAGCTGCACGCGCCGGAAGGCGGTCCAGGGGCCCGCGCCCAGGCTGGCGGCGGCGCGGGTGAGGTTGCGGTCGAAGGCGGCGAGCGTGGCGGTGACCGTGACCACCACGAAAGGTACCCCCAGCGTCGCGTGCGCGAGGATGATGCCCAGGTGGGTCTGGCCGAGCCCCAGGTCGGAGTAGAAGAAGAACATCCCCGCCGCCGCGATGATCACGGGCGTCACCATCGGCGAAATCAGGATCCCCATGATGGCGCGCCGCGCGGGCACGGCCGGACTGGCCAGCCCGAGCGCGGCCAGCGTGCCCAGCACGGTGGCCAGGACCGTCGCGCTCACGCCGATGACGAGGCTGTTCACCAGACTCCCCGTCCAGGCCTCGTTCTCGACGATCTCGCGGTACCATCTCAGCGACCAGGCCTCCGGGTCGAGGCGCAGCATGCCTTCGGTGAAGGTGAAGTAAGGCTCCGCGTTGAAGCTGAGGGGGACGATCACCACGATCGGGGCAACCAGAAACACGAATACGAGGGTGCAGAAGGCGAGGTAGGCGAAGCGGCCGAGCCGGGGTCGCGTGGCGGCCGTCTTCATCAGCTCAGCCCCATCCGCTCGACACCGACAAGCCTGTCGTACAGCGCGTAAAGCGCGAGCACACCCGCCAGCAGCACCCCTCCCAGCGCCCCCGCCAGCCCCCAGTTGAGCGAGGTCTGCATGTGATAGGCGATCATGTTGGAGATGAGCTGCCCGTCGCTGCCCCCGACGAGTGCCGGCGTGATGTAGTACCCGATCGCCAGGATGAAGACGAGGAGCGCGCCCGCGCCGACGCCGGGAAGCGATTGCGGCCAGTACACGCGCAGGAAGGCCTGCCGCGGCGTGGCGCCCAGCGAGGCCGCCGCGTTCATGTGGTCGCGCGGGATGCCGCGCATGACCGCGTAGAGGGGCAGAACCATGAACGGCAGCAGCACGTGTGTCATGGCGACGATCGTGCCGGTCATGTTGTAGACCAGCGCCAACCGCCCATCGTCGCTGACCAGGCCGAATGCGACCAGCAGGTCGTTGAGAACCCCCTGCGTCTGCAGCAGCACGATCCAGGCGGTGGTTCGCACCAGCAACGAGGTCCAGAAGGGCACCAGCACCAGCACCAGCAACAGGTTCGCGCGGCGAGGCGGCGAGCGTGCGATCAGGTGGGCGATCGGGTAGCCCAGAAGCAGGCACAGCAGGGTGATGACCCCGCTGACCACCAACGTCCGCCAGAACAGGCGCAGATAGATCCGCCGCTCCTCGGGCTGTGAAGCCACCGAACCATCGGGCAGCCGATGCAAGTCCACCGCGTTCAGGTAGTGGCGCGACGTGAAGCGCTCACCCGTCGTTCTGATCGCGTGCCAGGTGGCGGGGTCGGCCCACGCTTCGTCGATCGCCGCCATGGCATCGCGCCACGGGCCCTGCTCGATGTCGCGCAACTGTCGCGCGGTGCCGGTGACCACGCTGCGGAGGCCGCCCTGCACCCGGTTGACCCGGCCCGCCACCTGGCCGACCGTCCGCTCCGCGGCCGCGCGCTGCAGTTCCCGCGCTGCAACCGCGTACACGGCTTCCGTAGGCGGCCCCTCCCCGTCCCACGCGTCGAGCAGCGCCAGCGTTTCCGGCAAAGCGTCGGCGACCACGGGATCGTGAACGCTGCGCGTGAGCATCGTCGCCAGAGGCGCGATGAAGGTCACCCCGATGAAGATCAGGAGCGGGGCGACCAGCCCGAGCGCCTTGAGTCGCTCGCGACGTTCTGGACCGGCGAGCACCTTCACCGCGCCAGCCAGGCGCTGAAGCGCTCGTTGAGTTCGTCCTGGTTGTCGACCCACCAGGCCCAGTCGTAGCGGACGGCGCGCGCTGCATTCGCTGGGCTCGCGGGCATGTTTGGTTCCATCTCCACCCCGGCGACCGCGTGAGTGGTCACGAGCGGCATGCCCGACTTGCGCGTGGGCGAATACGAGATCCGGCGGGCGATCCGCGCCAGCGATTCTGCGCCGGTGGCAAAAGCCACATAGCGCAGCGCCTCATCCAGTCTCGGTGTGCCCGCGACGATCCCGATCTGCCCGAATGCGAGCAACTGCGCGTCCCAGACGATGACGAACGGCTGGTTCTCCAGCACCTGTGCGTTGAAGATCCGCCCGTTGTAGGCCGTGCTCATGACCACCTCGCCGTCCGCCAGCATCTGTGGCGGCTGGGCCCCGGCCTCCCACCAGATCACCTCGTCCTTGATCGTTTCGAGCTTGCCGAACGCCCGGTCCAGCCCTGCGGGTGTGTCCAAGGTGGAGTAGACCTGGTCGAGCGGCACCCCGTCGGCGGCCAGAGCGAACTCGAGATTACCCTGCGGGAGGCGCCTCATCCCCCGGCGGCCCGGGAACTTCTCCAGGTCGAAGAAGTCCGCCATGGTCGTGGGCTTTTCCCCCGGGATGTGCTCGCTGTTGTATGCGTATACGGTGGAAGCGTACAGGAAGGGCGCTCCGCATTCGGTGTGTGTCTCGGCAACGAAGTCCTCGGCCGCGGGCGTCCCGTCGGCTCCGCGGGGCAACGCGTCGATGTCGATCGGCTCCAGCAGGCCTTCCTCGCAGGCCAGCACCGCGTCGGCGATCTCCAGGCTGACCACATCCCAGTGGATGTTGCCGATTTCCACCTGGGCGCGGATCTGGGCCAGCCCGCCGTTGTAGTCCTCCACATCGACGCGGATCCCGGTGGTCTCGGTGAAGGGGGCGATGGCACCCTCGTAGACGGCGCGTCCGTAGGACCCGCCCCAGGACACCACGGTGAGCGACTGCGCCGCGGCCGGCTGAGGCGCGGCTGCCGGCATGATCGTCGCACACGCCAGCGCCATCAACGGCCGGAGTGCACCCTTCCGAGTTGTTGGTCTCACCGCGCCAGCCAGGCGCTGAAGCGCTCGTTGAGTTCGTCCTGGTGGTCGACCCACCATGACCAGTCGTAGCGCAGGGCGCGCGCGGCGTTCGCAGGGCTCGCCGGCATGTGCGGCTCCATCTCCACCCCGGCGATGACGTGCGTGGTGACGAGTGGCATCCCCGACCTGCGCATCGGCGAGTACGAGATCCGGCGCGCGATCCTCGCCAGCGATTCGGCGCTGGTGGAGAAGGCCACGTACTGGAGCGCCTCAGCGAGTCTCGGCGTCCCCGCGACGATCCCGACCTGGCCCACGTCGAGCAGCTGGCCGTCCCACACGATCACGAACGGCTGGTCTTCGAGCACCTGTGCGTTGAAGATGCGGCCGTTGTAGGCGGTGGTCATCATCACTTCCCCGTCGGCCAGCATCTGCGGCGGCTGGGCGCCCGCCTCCCACCAGATCACCTCTTCCTTGATGGTCTCGAGCTTGGCGAAGGCGCGGTCGAGCCCCTCGGGGGTGTCCAGGGTGGCGTATACCTGGTCGAGCGGCACCCCGTCGGCGATCAGCGCGAACTCCAGGTTCACCTGCGGCACGCGCCGCATGCCGCGGCGGCCGGGGAAGGAATCGAGGTCGAAGAAGTCGGCCATCGTGGTGGGTCTGGCACCCGGAATGTTCTCTTCGTTATAGGCGTACACGGTCGACCAGTACAGGTTGCCGACTCCGCACTCGGTCCGGCCCTCGGCGACGAAGTCCTCGGCCGCGGGCGTCCCGTCGGGTCCGGGGGGCAGCGAGCTGATGTCGATCGGTTCGAGAAGTCCCTCGTCGCACCCGCGCACCGCGTCGGCGATCTCGAGGTCGACCACGTCCCAGTGGATGTCGCCGATGTCGACCTGCGCGCGGATCTGGGCGAGGCCGCCGTTGTAGTCCTCGATGTCGATCCGTATTCCCGTCGCCTCGGTGAAGGGAATGTTGGCCCCCTCATTGACCGCACGTCCGTATGATCCTCCCCAGGACACGGTAGTGATCGACCGGGGCGCGTCCGATCCGCACGCGGCGACGCAAATGGCGGCCAGCAGCGCGGGAACGGTCGAGGGCGGCGGATGTCTCATGGCGTGGTCCTCTCGTTGCCGGGGGGCGCCCGGTCAGGGATGCTCGTAGTTCAGGGCGCGGCAGTCGCTGACCGTCCAGCCGATGCGTACGGTGTCGCCCTCCAGCATGCCGCCGTGCCCCAGGACGTTGGGGATCGTGGCGATGAAGTCGTCGCGGCCGCACGCCGCAAGGCGGATGCGCAGGTGATCGCCCAGGAAGGTCATGTCCTCGACGGTGGCGTCGACCTCGTTCTTGTAGCGCCCCGGCTCGGGGTTGATCGCGATGCGTTCGGGGCGAATCGACAGGGTGACGTCGTCCCCCACCCCGCAGGGCACCACCTTCAGCGCTCTAACCTTTTCGCCCCCCGTTGCCACCTCGCAGACATCGTCGCCGTCCAGCATTGCGGTGACCCGGCCGTGCAGCTGGTTGTTCTCGCCGATGAAGCTGGCCACGAACGCCCGCTCAGGCTCCTCGTACAGCCCTTCGGGCGCCGCGATCTGCTCCACCACACCGCCTCGCAGCACCGCGATCCGGTCCGACATGACCATCGCCTCCTGCTGGTCGTGCGTGACGTAGACGACGGTGACCCCCAGGGTGCGGTGGATGCGCCTGATCTCGTACTGCATCTCTTCGCGCAGACTGCGGTCCAGGGCCCCGAGCGGCTCGTCCATCAGCACGAGGCTGGGCTCGAAGACCAGAGCGCGCGCGATCGCCACCCGCTGTTGCTGGCCTCCCGAAAGCTGGCCCGGCCGTCGGTCGGCAAGCCCTTTCAGGCGAACCAGACCGAGCGCGCGCTCGACCCGCTCGCCGCGCTCCGTCGCGTCGATTCCTCGCACCTCCAGCGGGAACGCAAGGTTGGCGCCTACGGTCATGTGCGGGAAGAGCGCGTAGTTCTGGAAGACCATCCCGATCCCGCGCTTTCGGGGCGGCAGATTCTGGATCGGACGGCCGTCCAGCCGGATTTCGCCAGCGGTGGGCGCCTGGAAGCCCGCCAGCATCATCAGGATCGTCGTCTTGCCCGATCCCGACGGCCCGAGGAGCGTCACGAACTCCCCGGTGCGGATCCGCAGGTTCAGATCCTCGACGACCAGCGTGCGGCCGTCGTAGCTCTTGCTCACGCCGTCGAATTCGACGTGGACGCCGTCGGGGGCCCGGGTGGTGGCGGCGTCCCCGGTGACCTGGTTGCCCGCTCTCGTCCCGGCGTCGGTCACGTGATGTCCTCGATGTCGCTCGCCCGGATCGGGCAGGTGAGCGGCGCCGCGCTCGCAAAGCGTGCGAAAGGTGACATGAGCGGTGGGGTCAGGGGATCAGGAGGCCGAAGCGGCGCGCTCCTCTTCGATGAAACGGTCGATGTGGCTCTCCAGCACCGCAATCGGCAGCGACCCGGGTCCGAGCACGGCCTCGTGGAAGCGCCGAATGTCGAAATCATCCCCCAGTTCCGCCTCCGCCTTGCGCCGCATCCCCAGGATCGCGCGCTTGCCCATCTGGTAGCCGAGGGCCTGCCCCCACATGTCGGTCGAATAGCGGAGCGACTCGCTCCGGATCTGCGTCTCGGAGTCGAAGATATGGTCGCGCATGTACTGGCGGCCCTCTTCCAGCGTCCAGCCGAGCAGGTTCATGCCCGTGTCGACGACGAGCCGGGTAGCGACGAAGATCTCCATCATGTAGGCGCCGTACTCGCTGAGTGGGTCGTCGGCAAGGAAACCGGAGTCGATGCCCAGGAAGGTGGAGTACATCCCCCACCCTTCGGTGTAGGCGGTGTGCATTCCGTTGCGCCGCACCGCGGGCAGGGCCTCGTTGGCGTACTGGCGGGTGATGTGGAAGTGGTGCCCGGGGAAGAGTTCGTGAAGCGAAATCCCCGCGTAGGTCAGCCAGCTGCGCTGGCCCAGATTGGAGCCGTTGAAGTTGTAGTAGCCGACCGGGTCGTTCGGCGTGGGCGGATTGTAGTAGCCGAAGGTCTGGGAGCCCTCGAGCGCCGGATCGAGGCGGCGGGCGCCGAAGGGGGCGTCGGGCTTGGTGAGGAAGAACTCGTCCGCGCGCTCGAAGAATCTCCGGGACGGCGAATCGAACCGCACCGCGACCTCTTCGACGGACTCGGGAAAGTAGTCGGGATTGTCCGAAATGCCGCGCCGGAAGTCGTCGACCGAACCCTCGAAGCCGATCCGCGCCTGGATCGCGAGCATCTGTTCCTCGATCTCGGCGACGTTCTGCAGGCCGATCTCGTGGATCTCCTCCGGGGTGATGTCCATGGTGGTGTGGTAGCGCACCAGGTAGCGGTAGGCCGCTTCGCCTCCCGGCTGCCGTGAGAGGCCGACCTCGGGCGGAGCGGCCGCGCGGTACCCGCCGTCGAGGAAGGCGGCGAGGCGGTCCAGCGCGGGATTGACCTCGTCCTCGACGATGCGGGCGGCCTCGGTCAGGAAGGCGGCCGCGCTCTCGCCGGCGGCGGGGTCCTCGCCCTCCGCCCCGAGGCGAGCTTCCGCCACCGCGAAAGGACCGGTGGAAAACGGGGCGGAACTCGCGCGAACGATCCCCACCACGGCGTCCATGTTGGGCTGCGGGACGACGATGCCCCGCTCCATCTGGCCGCGGGCGTGCGATTCCACGAAGCCGACCGCACCCGGCACCTGGGCAAGCAGACCGAGGTACTGGTTGCGCCCGCGCTCGTCGGCGACCGGCACCATGGCGAAGAGCTGGCGCAGGCTGCCGATCGGTGAGGAGTAGGGGGTGAGGACGTTGGTGACGACCCAGTAGTGCTCGAGTCCCTCGATGGTCAGCGCGGCGCGGCGCTGGAGGACCTCCCAGGTGATCCTGTCGTCCGAGATCAGAGCGCCCGGGTCGATCGCATCGAGGCGGTCGAGGACGGCGCGGCTGAACTCGGCGTCGGCCTGGGCGCGCTCGAGGGTTGGGATGGGAAGCTCGTCGAGGGGAAGCCCCTCGCGCACTCTGGCGCGGAAGTCGACCTCGAGCTGGCGCTGCCAGACGTCTTCGGCGATGGCGGCGAGGTCGGCGGCGGGATCCCCGGACCCCGCGGGCGCGTCGGCGCAGGACAGTGTGCCGGCCAGCAGCAGACCGGCCAGCAGCAGGGGACCGGCCAGCAGCAGCGGCTTGGGAGGCTGGGGGGGCACGATCGTCGACTGCACTCAGTTCCTCCTGCGTGAGGCCATCTCCCGTTTCAACTCGGCGACCTTGACGGTGCGATGACCGCCCTCGCCGTCCCGAAGAGTAATCGTGTCGTTGAAGATGTTCACGCTCACGACCCTCTCCGAACCCTGCGCCGTGTTGAGCATGCGCCCCTCGCGCGGGAACTTCCGCCGCGCCTCGACGTAGCTGTCGTGCTCGTACATCAGGCAGCACATCAGGCGGCCGCAGCAGCCCGAAATCTGTGCGGGGTTGAGCGAGAGACGCTGGTCCTTGGCGAGCTGGAGGCTGACGGGTTTCAGCTCCGGCAGCCATGTGGAGCAGCACAGTTCGCGCCCGCACCGCCCCACGCCGCCCAGCAGCGCGGCTTCGTCCCTCACCCCGATCTGCTTGAGCTCGATGCGGGTGCGGAAGGCGCGGGCGAGGTCGCGCACCAGCGCGCGGAAGTCCACCCGCTTTTCGGCGGTGAAGTACACGATCAGCTTCTTGCGGTCGAACTGCCACTCGGTCTCGGTGACCTTCATCTTGAGGCCGTGGCGGGCCACATGCCGGCGCGTCTCCGTGCGCGCGCGCCGCTCGTCTTCCGCCTTGTGCCGGGCCCGGTGCAGCTCGTCGCCGCTCGCAACCCGCAGCACGCGCTGTGTGGGTGTCGGCGTCGCGCACCCGCCCGACGAAGAGCACTTCCGCTCGGCGATCGTGCCGACCGCGGTGACCCGGCCGAGGTCCTCGCCGCGGTCCGCCTGCACGACCACGCCGTCGCCCGGCGCCAGGTCGAATCCGTCGAACCGGTAGTACCCCCGGCGCGTGCCCTTGAAGCTGACTTCCGCGAACCCGGACATCGCTAGCGGCTCACGATAATATGTATATTATACATGACATATTGTAATGTTTAGTTTACATTTATGGCGCGTTCAGGGCTCGACCCAGGCGCCCATGGCCTCGTACTTGGCCCACCGCTCGGTGAGCAGCGTGTCGACCTCCCGCGTGTCGAGGTCGTTGAGGTGGCGAACCACGGCCTCGGCCACGCTGTTCATCGTGGTCTTCGGATCCGCGTGCGCGCCCCCGGCCGGTTCGTCGACCACCTCGTCGGCCACGCCCAGCTTGAAAAGGTCGGACGACGTGAGCCGCAGTGCCCGCGCCGCCTCGGACCGCTTCTCGGCCGAGCGCCACAGGATCGCCGCGCACCCCTCCGGCGAGATGACCGAATAGACCGAGTGCTCGAGGAGCAGGATCCGGTCGGTGACGCCGAGCGCCAGGGCGCCGCCCGATCCCCCCTCGCCGATCACCACCGAGATGGTCGGCACGCGCAGTCGCGCCATCTCGCGCAGGTTGGTCGCGATTGCCTCGGCCTGCCCGCGCTCCTCGGCGCCGAAGCCCGGGTATGCGCCCGGCGTGTCGATCAGGGTGACCACCGGCTTGCCGAACTTTTCGGCCATCCGCATCAGGCGGAGCGCCTTGCGGTACCCCTCCGGATGCGGCATCCCGAAGTTGCGCTTCAGGTTGTCCTTCATGTCCCGGCCCTTCTGGTGGCCGATGACCATGACGGACCGCCCCTCCAGACGGGCCCAACCGCCGACGATCGCTTCGTCGTTGCGGAAGCGCCGGTCTCCCTTCAGCTCGAACCAGTCCGTGAAGACGGTGTCTATGTAGTCGAGCGTGTAGGGTCGGCGGGGATGGCGGGCGACCTGAACCTGATCCATCGGGTCCAGGTTGCGATAGGTCTCTTCTCGAAGCACGTCGAGCTTGGCGGAAAGGACCCGGAGTTCGTCGGCGACGTCCAGCCCCCGCTTGCCCGCCATCTCGCGCAGGCGGGTGATCTGGCTCTCTATCTCGACAATGTCGCGCTCGAATCCGAAGTGCGCGGCAGATGACATTGTGGACCTCCTCAAATATGTACTTCAGGCCTCGGGGCCATGCCGGAGCTGTAACCCACCATGATAGAGCCACTTGTCGGTGGGCCGCCAGCCCTTGTGCGTGCGGTCGGCGGGGTCGGTCAACCCGTTGATTGGGTGTGGATTGGAGGGCGACGCATTTGCAGCGGCGGGCTTGCGGGGTCAATGATGGGGGCGGGGTTCAACGCTGGAGGACGGAGATGCGCGGCACGATTGGAAGGGGTGGCTGGATTGCGGTCCTGGCCGTGGCGGTGCTGGTGCCGGCGGGAGATTTGACGGCGCAGGCCGCGGCGGGCGGGGAGGAGGCCGAGGGGCCGGCGCGGATCGTCTTTCACGGCGCGACGGTGATCGACGGGACGGGAGCCGGGCCGCGTGACGGCATGGCGATCGTGGTGGAGGACGAGGTAATCGCGGCGGTCGTGCCTGTGTCGGAACTCGGAGACGAGCTGCTGGAGGGCGCCGAGGTGGTGGACGCCGGCGGGTGGCATGCGATCCCCGGCCTCATCGAGTCGCACACCCATGTGGCGACAATGGCAAACCGCGAGCGCGCGCAGTTCATCCTCAACCGGTATCTGTACGGGGGGATTACCACCGCGCGCGACATGGCGGGCGACGTGCGCTCGCTGATGGATCTGCAGCGGGCCTCGCTGGTGAAGGAGATCGACGCCCCGGACCTGCTGTTTTCGGCGCTGATGGCCGGGCCCGACTTCTTCACCGACCCGCGCACGGTGTCGTCGGCGGCGGGGGAGACGCCGGGGGCCGTGACCTGGATGCAGGCGGTGACGGAGGAGACGGACCTGGCGGAGGCGGTGACGCTGGCGCGCGGGACCTGGGCCACCGGGATCAAGACCTATGCGGCGATCGACGGGGAGCTGCTTGCGGGGATCGCCGCCGAGGCCCGCAGGCAGGGCATTCCGGTGTGGTCGCATGTGCATGTCGGGCCGGCGCGGTCGCTGGAGGTGGCTCGCGCGGGCGTGCGCGCAATGTCTCACGTGTGCGACCTGGGCAGCGCGGCGATCCCCGACGACGTGTTCCAGGAGGGCCAGGAGGGGCGGCGGTCGGGGTTCGTGGATGTCGACGTGAACGACCCGTTGATCGACTCCGTGTTCGCTGTGATGAGGCGGAACGGCACGGTCCTGGACGCCACGCTTCGGATCGTGGTGCAGATTGGGCAGCGGCGCATGGCGGCGATCGACACGGTGGGGGCGCGTCCGCCCGGCGAGGCGCGGGACAGTGCGCGGGCAGGACCGGACCGGCGCGGCCCTCCGCCCATCGACCGGCGCCGCCGTGGCGTGCGCCCGCGGTGCGGCACTGAGGACGCCTTTGCACTCACCCGCCGCGCCTACGAGGCCGGCGTGATGATCGCCGCGGGCACCGACGGCATGACCCCGCCCGACTCGGCCTTCCCCGCCCTGCACGAAGAGATCCGCTTGCTTCACAACGATGTGGGCATGCCGATGCTGGAGGTGCTCAAGGCCGCTTCGCTGCACGGTGCGGTCGCACTCGGAATGGCGGACCGGATCGGCACGATCGAGCCCGGCAAGCACGCGAACATCGTCTTCCTGCGTGAGGATCCGCTGGCCGGCGCGGAGAGCCTCCGGTCGGTCGAACTGACCGTGAAGCGCGGCACGCTGTACTACCGGCGCGACTTCGTGCTGGGAGCGCCCCCGCAGCTGCCGGGCGGGTTGCCGGGGCGGTAGGTCGAGATTGCCGAGCCCCCGGGCCAGCTGTAGTCTAACGCCGGACGCCTTGCGGCCCGGATCGGCCGTCGCGCGGCGGCAAATCGCAAGGCGCATCCCCACGGTCCTCTCGCCATCACGGACTACGATGCCATGAACCGTACCCAGCCCCTTGCCCTCCTTCTCGCGACCCTCGCGGCCGCCTCGTGCACCGCCGGCGACCCGCCCACTGCGCAGGAACTCGAGGCGCCCCCCGCGCCCGGCGCCTCCCACGCCGACCTCGTCTCGTTCTTCTCGGCGTGGCGCGACTTCGAGGAGCCGCCCATGCTGGACGGCGTGCCCGACTACTCCAGCGCGACCATGGCCGCGCAGCACCTTGCGCTGGAGGGATGGATGGAGGCGCTGGCGGCCTTCGACACCACCGGGTGGAGCGTCGAGGAGCAGATCGACTGGCACATCGTGCGGGCCGAGATGAACGGACTCGACTTCGATCATCGCGTCCGCCGGCCCTGGGCGCGGGATCCTGCCTACTACGCCTCCGTCTTCGCCGCACGCAGCGACGTGCCGGCGCACGAGGGGCCGGTCGTGCACGGCTTCATCGACCTGTGGACCTACGACCACCCGCTCTCCGACAGCGACGCCGAAGAGCTCTCCGGACGCATCGGCAGGATTCCGGCGCTGTTGGACCAGGCGCGCGTCAACCTTGCCGACGCCGAGGCCGCCGACCTTTGGCAGGCCGGAGTCCGGTCCTTCAACGCCCAGGCGAGGGACCTCGCCGGCCTCGCCGTGCTGGTGCGCGGCGCGCATCCCGCCCTCGATCAGGCGATCGGCGACGCTCGCGAAGCCTCGCTGGCGTTCCGGGACTGGATCGAGGCCGAAGCTCCGAGCCGCACCGGGCCGTCGGGCGTGGGAAGCGACAACTACACCTGGCTCATGCAGAACGTCCATCTGGTGCCCTACTCCTGGGAGGAACAGGAGACGCTCATGAGTCGGGAGCTCGCCCGCTCGCACGCCACCCTGCGCTTCGAGGAGAACCGGAATCGCGCCCTGCCCGAACAGGTACGGATCGGATCCGCCAGCGAGTACGACCGGCGGCTGAACGAGTCGGTGGACCGCTACATGCAGTTCCTGGCCGACGAGGAGGTGCAGAGCGTCGCCCCCTACGCGGATTCCGCGCTGCGGGCGGTGAACGGCAGCTTCACCCCGGCCGCGCCCGGCCAGATCCGCAACTTCTTCTCCGAAGTCAACTACCGCGATCCGGACGCCTTCCGCCCCCATATGCACCACTGGATCGAGCTGGCACAGATGGATCTGGAGCCGCATTCGAGCCTGATCCGGGCCACGCCGTCGCTGTTCAACATCTACGACGCCCGTTCCGAGGGCCTGGCGACCGGGGTGGAGGAGTGGTTCATGCACCTGGGCCTGCTCGAGGGCTCGCCCCGATCGCGCGAGCTCACCTGGATCATGGTCGCCCAGAGGGCGGGCCGGGCGCTGAGCGGCCTGCGGCTACACTCCGGCGACTACGACATGGAAGAGGCCGTGGCCCACTCCATGAAGTGGACGCCGCGGGGGTGGCTGCCGGACGGCGCGCTCGTTCGGGGGGAGCAGCACCTCTACCTGAGACAGCCGGGGTACGGCACCAGCTACCTGAGCGGCAAGGCCCAGATCGAGGAACTCGTCGCGGAGTACGCCCTGCAACAGGGCAGCGACTTCACGGTCAAGGGGTTCTTCGACGAGTTCTACGCCGCCGGCGTCATTCCCACGGTCCTGGTGCTCTGGCAGATGACCGGCCAGATGCATCCGATCCTGATGGACGGGGCGCTGGGCATGGAGTGAGTCGGGGTCACCCGGGCTGGGCAGGCGAAATGAAAGCCTTTGACGTCAACGACATCCTGTCGCAGATCGAGTCCCACAGGCACCCCGATGCGTTCCTGAATGATATCGTCGGCCAGTCCGTACACCGGGACTCGCGGGGCGTCCCCGGCTGGATCCACAAGATGCCGAAGCCGACCCGGCTCGCGCTCGAAATGGCCGTACACGAGGAGGACGAGCGCCGCGCGCTGGAAGGTGAATTGTGGCGGCTGGAACAGGCCTGGCGGGACGCCGAGGAGATCGCGGCGATATGGACAATCTGCTGTTGCCGAAGGGCGCCGAGGAGTTCATGGCCAGTCAGCGTGGCCGACAGGAGGATTCAGATTCATGAGAAAAAACGTTGTGGTGCTTGCCTACCTGACTATCGCCATGGGGTACGGTTTGGGAGTCTGCGCAGACTCCGCCACCGCCCAGGACCAGCCGCTCTCGGCCGACTTCCCCGATGTCTACCGTGCGGGAGGGATGAATGCGCCGGAATGGGCCTTTTTCGAAGATTCGGCGCGCGCGGGCTTCGACGCGGACGGCAACCTGTATGTCCTCGATGCATCGGCCGGACACGTCGTCGTCCTCGACTCGCAGGGACAACTGGCACGCACGATCGGGCGCCAGGGCCAGGGACCTGGCGAGTTCAACAGACCGGTGGACTTTGCCGTCTGGCGCGACGGCCATTTCGCGATCCTGGATCTGGGGCAAATGGCATATCAGATCTTCAGCGCGGAAGGTGAACTGGACAGGGTCGTGAGAATCGGCACCGGCCAGGGCCCAGCGGCCATGTTCAGCGCTAGAACAACGACCAGACCGGATCCACGGAGCAACACGCTCATCGCCCAGGGAGTGTCTTCGGCCATGGGGAGGATGGGCAGCCTGTTCCGCGAGATGATGGGCGGCGGGGAGGATTCCGAAGAGCCCGGGGTCGACGATCGCGGACTCGAGCGGCTCGGCCTCGACGGAGAAGTCGTGTCGACGACGCCGGTCCTGCAGGGATGGCGGGTTCCGCGCGAGGAGCCCGGCGGCGACCTGAGCCCGGGGGACCTCATGGACTTCTCCGCAATCGCGGGAATGATCGGTGAGCAAGCGTTCTTCGAGCCCGGATTCCACTGGGACGTGCTGCCTGACGGCACCATAGCCTTTACGGACTCGTCTGCCTACGCAGTCAAGCTCGCCGAGCCCGAGGGCCCCGTGATCGACGTTCTGAGGAGGCCGATCTCCCCGGAGCCGGTTACGCCGCGCATCCGGGAGGGAGCTGTCGCGGACGCAATACGTGAACTCGAAGAGCAGTCGAATGATCCGCGGGTGCAGGAAGCGGCCGGACCGGCGGCGGCCATGCTCCCCGCAATGGTGGAGACGATGCGAGAGGCGACAAGGAATCGTGACTTCTTCGATGAGGTCCCGGTCGTGAGCGGCGTGCGTGCCACCTGGGACGGTGGCCTGTGGATCCAGCGGGGTGCGGAGGAGCCGTGGGATGACGACGGACCCATCGACGTCTTCGACGCGGATCGCGAGTACGTGGGAACCTTCGCGGCGGCTGCGCCCGGGATGCCCGCCGCCTTTGGCCCGGACGGCCTGGTGCTCTACTGGGAGCTTCACGAACTCGACGTGCCGATCCTCGTGGTGAAGAGGTTGCCGGTCGAGGTAAGGTAGGCGGGAGCGGGGATGTACCGGACCTGCATGTATTGCAACAAGCCCCTCGGTACCAACGAGGTGGTGGAGGCCTCCCCGGTCGGCCGCCGACTCGCCTTCGATGCGGCCAGGGGACGCCTCTGGGTGGTGTGCAGCGGCTGTGAACGCTGGAATCTGACGCCGCTGGAGGAGCGCTGGGAAGCAGTCGAGACCTGCGAGAGGCTGTTTCGCGGAACACGCTTGCGCACTTCTTCAGAGAACATGGGACTGGCACGGCACCCCGAAGGATTGGAGCTGGTGAGGGAGAAGACGCTCGGCGTACTCTGGCCACGATCCTTCCGTCGTTCAACATCATGGGTGCAAGGGGAAAGTCGGTTCGCGAGGCCGTTTCCCAGATCGAATCGCAAGGTGGACCGCAGGGATTCCTCCGCGACATAGCCGGCAGGAAGGGTGCCTACAGTCGCAACGGGCTCAGCGGCTACATCAACAAGATGCCGAAACCGATCAAGCTCGGGTTGGAGATGGCACTCCACGAGGAACAGGAACGTCGGGCGCTCGAAGGCGAACTCTGGAGACTCGAACAGGCCTGGCGCGAGGCCGAAGAGATCGCCGCCATCTCCGACAACCTCCTTCTGCCGAAGGGCACTTCCAGGTTCCTGGCCCGCCATTCGGCAGAAAAGTAAAGCAAGCACGACATTTTGTAATGTCCGCTTTACTCTTCCCGGTACACTCGCACAATGCCCACGGGCGGCGTCAGCTGCTGCGCGTCGTAGGGCGCCTCGTGGATGGCCCGCACCACGTCCATCCCCGCGACCACGCGCCCGAACGCCGCGAACCCCTGCCCGTCCGGGTTCCGCATGCCGCCGAAGTCGAGTGACGGCTGGTCGCCGATGCAGATGAAGAAGCTGTGCGTGGCGGTGTCGGGGCCGCCCCGCGCCATCGAGACCGCGCCGTCGGTGTGGAGGATCCCGGTTTCGCTGGTGCGTTCCAGCGCGATCGGCGGGAAGGGGTCCGCGGCCGTGTCGGGATTGCGGCCGCCCTGCACCACCGCGATGCGTATCGAGTCGTTGGGCTGGTTCGCGGCGTGGACGGTGCGGAAGAAGGAGCCGCCGTCGTAGTGGCCGCCGTCGACGTAGCGGAGGAAGTTGGTGGCGGTGACGGGGGCCCGGTCGACGTCCACGTCCAGTTCGAAGGTGCCCATGTCGGTTTCGACGACGACCCGGACAGGATCGGGGGCCGCCGGACGGGCCGGGACGAAGCTGAGGGAAGTTGCGGCCGACAAGGCGGTGGCCAACAGGACCGCGAGGGTCGGAACACCGGGGGATGACGGGCGGGGCATCATACCATCGTGGTCTTGCCCGGGTAGGCGGGCAAGGGCTCTCCCGGCGCCTCAAGCTTCCTGTTTTTGGAGCGGCCCACCCGGTATGTTGCCCGGTTGCCGACCCGCAGCCGGGACTTCGCGGGCAAATCCAGCTCCGCAGACGCCAGAGGGAGATGCGCCTTGGCCCAGAGTAACGCCGAAGCACCCAGACTCACGCCCGTACAAAAGCTCGGTGAGGTCATCGCGGATTTCGTCGAACGATGGATGCCGAATCCGTTCCTGTTCGCCATTATCCTCACCTATGTGGCGGCGTTGGCCGCCTGGTGGTCCGAGGGCTCGAACGTCGCGGAGATCGCTTTCGCCTGGTACGGCGGCTTCTGGGTTCTGCTCACCTTCGCCATGCAGATGGTCATCATCCTGGTGACCGGGTTCGTGGTCGCGTACCACCCCATCGTGAAGCGCGGGATTCTCCGGCTGGTTCGGCTCCCGCGCAACGGTCGGCAGGCGGTGGTACTCGTGGGCGCGGGCTCAATGCTGACGGGATGGATTTCGTGGGGTCTCGGACTCATCTTCGGCGCCATCCTCGCGCGTGAAATGGGAAAGGTCGCTCATCGCCGGAGCATGGCCGTCCATTATCCGCTGCTCGCCGTGGCGGGATACATGGGCATGAGCCTGACCTGGGGATGGGGGATGTCCAGTTCCGCGGGTCTCCTGCAGGCGACGGACAACAACGTCTTCATGCAGATGGGTATCGTGGACCGGGTGATCCCCGCGAGCGAGTGGGTCTTCCATTCCTATCCGCTGATTCTGACGGCGCTTGCGCTGCTCTACGGCTGCCTGATGCTCTATCTCCTGGCTCCGCCGGACCGCAACTGCCGGGGCATCGCGCGCTATCTTCCCGATGAGGCCGATGCCGAGGACGCTCATCCCCCCGCGCCGGCCATCGTCAGGCCAAGTCCGGCCGACCGGATCAACCACAGCCGCATTCTGGGCGGCATCATTGCCCTGACGGGCGTTGTCATGCTGGGCCGCGAATTCGTTACGGACCCGATGGGAGCGCTCGATCTGAACGTCTTCAACTTCGGGTTCCTGATGGTTGGGATGCTCCTCTACATCAGTCCTTCCCGGTATCAGGACGAGTTCAACGACGCCGTGAAGGGGAGCGCCGGGATCATCCTTCAGTTCCCCTTCTATGCGGGGATCGTCGGCATCATGACCGGGACCGGGCTCGTGGAGACGATGACGCAGGGCCTGCTCGACATCTCGGCAGCCAACCCCGACGTCTTCCCCGTGGTGACCTGGATCACGGGCGGAGTCCTGAACGTCTTCGTGCCGTCGGCGGGGAGCGAATGGGCAATCGTCGGAGGCCCGATGATGCAGGCAGGGGCGGAACTCGGCGTGCCGCACGGCCAGACCATCGCGGCCTACGCCGTGGGCGATGCCCACACCAACCTGTTCAACCCGTTCTGGGCGATCCCGCTGCTCGCCATCACGGGCCTGCGCGCCCGCGACATGTTCGGCTACGGCATCACGATGATGATCCTGCTGGTCCCCTTCATCGCGGTGGCGCTCTACCTCCTGCCTTATTGACGAGGAGGGATGTCACACCGGTGAGCCGAAGACGGCCTTTGCAGAGCGAATCGGCGGGCGCTTACGTTGACGGCCCAACCCGGGCGACGCTCGCCCTCACGCCGACTTCCAACGCATCTGCATCATGACCGAATCGAGAAAGTCCAGTCCGGAGCGCCGCGCCGCCAGTAGCAGGCGCGCGTTCGTCAAGTCCGTCGCGGCCGGGTCCGCGCTTGCCGCAGGCCTGCCATCGCTGGCTTCGGGCGAAGTGGCATCCGGCAAGGCGGGGTCCGCCGGCGGAGTGGCCGCAAAGGGCGTGCGCTCGACCCGCCGGACGATCTCGCGTCCACCACTCCCCACGGCGCAGGTGCCCCCCTCCGACCGCATCGGCCTCGCCGTCGTCGGCGCGGGAGGCATGGGGATGGCCGACGTGAACACCGCGCTCCGCATCCCCGGGGTCGAACTCGTGGCCGCCTGTGACGTCTTCGACGGACGCCTCCAGGCGGCCCGGGAGCGCCACGGCAACATCTTCACCACGCGCGACTACCGCGAGGTGCTCGCCCGAGACGACATCGACGCGGTCATCGTCGGCACGCCCGACCACTGGCACCAGCCGATCTCGGTCGACGCGCTGCGCTCCGGCAAGGCCGTCTACTGCGAGAAGCCGATGACGCACAACATCGCCGAGGGCCACGATCTGATCCGCGCGCAGGAGGAGTCCGGCCGCGTCTTCCAGGTCGGCAGCCAGGGGATGAGTTCGCTCGGCAACGAGAAGGCGAAGGAGCTGTACGAGGCGGGCGCGATCGGCCAGCTCAACTACGCCGAGGGGTTCTGGGCGCGCAACGATCCCATCGGAGCATGGCAGTATCCCATTCCCGTCGACGCGTCGGAGGAAACCGTCGACTGGAAGCGCTTCCTCGGGCCCGCCCCCGACCGCCCCTACGACCCCCTCCGCATCTTCCGCTGGCGCAACTACCGCGACTACGGCACGGGCGTGGCGGGCGATCTCTTCGTGCACCTGTTCTCCAGCCTGCACTTCGTCGTCGGCTCGAACGGGCCCACCCGGATCCAGGCCGCGGGCGGGCTGCGCTACTGGAAAGACGGCCGCGAGGTGCCCGATGTGCTCCTCGGCGTCTTCGACTACCCCGAAACCGACACGCATCCGGGCTTCAACCTGTCGCTGCGGGTCAACTTCGTGGACGGAACTTCCGGCAGCACCTTCCTGCGCCTGGTCGGAAGCGAGGGCGCCATGGACGTGACCTGGACTGATGTTGTGCTTCGCAAGAACGTCGCGGTCGATCCCATGGACGCCTTCTCCCAGGAGAAGATGGCCGAGGCGGCGGCGGCCGAGGACGGTCTGCCCCCGCGAGTGCGCATGCTGCCCCCGGCCGAGGTCCGGTACGAGGTCGAACGCGGCTACCGAGGCGCCCACGTCGACCACTTCTTCAACTTCTTCCAGGCGGTTCGCGGCGGCCCTCCGGTGCTCGAGGACGCGGTCTTCGGTCTGCGCGCGGCGGCCCCGGCGCTGGCCTGCAACCTCAGCTACTTCGAGGACCGGATCGTCCGCTGGGATCCCGATGACATGAGGCTCGTCTGATGCGGATTATACACACGACACACACTGCAACGCCCATTGCCCTGGCCCTGACGCTCCTGGCCGCCGCCTGCTCACCCGACTCCGACACGCAGCCGCAACCCGACCCGGCCGAGCCAGCCGCCGCAGCGCCCAACACGCTCACCGAGGCCGAGCGCGCCGCCGGCTGGCGCCTCCTCTTCGACGGCGAGACCACCAGCGGCTGGCGCGGCTACAACCGCGACGCCTTCCCCGACACCGGCTGGGCGGTCATCGACGGCATGCTGGTGGTCGGCGCGACCTCCACCGACCCGGATGTCGCGGTCGGCGGCGACATCGTCACGACCGGGTCCTTCACCGACTTCGACCTCAGGTTCGACTTCATGCTCTCGGAGGTGGCGAACAGCGGCGTTCTGTACCGCGTCATCGAGGAGCCCGGCGCCGCGATCTGGCACAACGCCCCCGAGTACCAGGTCCTCGACGACTCCGCGTATATCGAGATGGGCACGATGGACATGAACACCCACCTCACCGGCGACAACTACGACCTGCACGCGGCGGGCGAGACGACCCTTCACGGCCCCGGTGAGTGGAACACCGCCCGCATCCGCATCGTGAACAACCAGGTGGAGCACTGGCTGAACGGGCAGAAGACTGTGGAGTACGTGCTCGGCTCGCCGGAGTGGGAGGCGCTCGTCGCGGCCAGCAAGTTCGCTCCCTTCCCGCAGTACGGCCGAGCCGCGTCCGGCCCGATCGGCCTGCAGGACCATGGGCGCAACGTCTTCTACCGCAACATCAGGATTCTGCCGCTCGAGCCCGTTTCGCTCTTCAACGGGGACGACCTGGACGGCTGGCAGGTGCACGGGACCGAACTGTGGTACGTCGCGGACGGCGAACTCGTCTGCGAGAGCGGCCCCGACGCGCAGTACGGCTATCTCACCACCGAGCGGACCTTCCGCGACTTCGATCTCACCGTCGACTTCAGGCAGGAAGCCGACGGCAACAGCGGCGTCTTCTTCCGCTCCAGCGTCGAGGGGACGACGGTGAGCGGCTGGCAGGCCGAGGTCGCGCCGCCGGGGCTGTTCAGCGGCGGCATCTACGAGTCGTACGGGCGGGGGTGGCTGGTGCAGCCCGATGCCGCGCTGGACGGGGCGCTGCGGATGGGCGACTGGAACACGATGCGCGTGCGCGCGGTGGGCGACCGGGTGACAACGTGGCTGAACGGCACGCGGATGGTCGACTTCGAGGACGAGACGATCGGGGCCGGGGAGGGGTCGATCGCACTCCAGATCCACGACGGGGGCGGGATCAAGGTGAGGTGGCGCAGCATCGAGGTGGTGGATCTTGGGGGGGTCGGTAGGAGGTCCGGGGCATCTTGATTGAATTGGACAAATAAGGAATAGCATTTGTCATAATTCATGTGAAACGAAGGCTGAGATGTCTGTGGTGTCACCAGATTCCAGGTTATCTGGTCGAATAATAACTGTATTTTGTCGATTCGCGGGTCGGGTAACAGGACTGTGACCCGTCACTTGCGGAAACCTTGAGGGCTAGCTAAGCTTAGTCTAGCTAATAAGAGTGTACCAGACGGATTGGATGGCGCTCCGTGGTCAAGGTCAACATGCACGAGGCAAAATCACAGCTCTCTCGCCTGGCCCGGTTGGCGCGGGAAGGTGAAGAGGTCGTGATTTGCAATGCGGGACGCCCGTGGTTGCGGCTGACCGCGTATCGCGAGCAGTTCGATCGCCGGCAGCCCGGCGGCTTCGAGGGTCAGGTCCGGCTCGCCCCGGACTTCGACGCGGATGACGACGAGATCATCGCCGCCTTTGAGAACTCGAGGCTCTTTCCGGGCGATGAGTGAATGAAGCGACTGCTCCTCGACACGCACGCTTTCCTCTGGTGGGTGTCCGACTGGGAGAAAATCGCCGAGCCGACTCGCGAGGCGATCGCGGACCCACAGAACGAGGTTTTCGTGAGTGCTGTCTCCGGGTGGGAAATCGCGATCAAGAAGGCCAAGGGCCGACTGGTGGCGCCAAGTAACCTGGCGGCAGTGGTCGAAGAGAAGGGGTTCGCCCACCTGCCGCTGACGTTTGAGCAGGCGGAGAGAGTTGCGGTTCTGCCACCCCATCACCGCGACCCATTCGACAGGATGCTGATCGCCCAGGCTCAGGTGGAAGGACTGGTTCTGGTCACACGGGACGCCCGCATTTCGCTGTACCGCGTGTCAACCATGCCCGTTTGAGCAACACGATCGCTCAGTCGGCGACGATCACCCCCGCGTCAACCACCACTTCCGCATCGATCCACACGGTCGGCGCCCGCGCGACGGCATCGAAGTGGGTTTTGGCCGACACTGAGCCGCCCAGGTTGGCGGATGTCCCGATCCCGATGTGCACAGTCCCGTTTACGCCCTCGTCGTTGAGCATCTCGCCGGTAAACTCCGTGCAGTCCGGATTCAGTCCGAAGGCGAACTGGGCCAGGTTGTAGACCCAGGGGTCGTCCTGGCGGGCCAGCAGGTCGGCGAGGAAGTCGGCCTGGGGACCGCCCTCGATGTGCGTGACGAAGCCTCCCGAGATGCGGAAGGTGACGGGCTCGGTGACCACACCTACGCCGTAGTACGGGATGCTGCCGTCACAGACGAACACGCCTTCGGCCGTGCCCTGGGCGGGTGCGCAGTTGGCCTCGATGTTGGGGACGGCCGAAAACCCGGGTCCATCGAGCAGGCAGGCATGCCTGTTCCCGGTCACGCCCTGGAGGCTCATGGTGAGGTCGGTGCCGGCGGGGTTGGTGACGCGCAGGCGGTCCCCGGCGGTGAGCCGGTCCGCGATGGCCCGGCACAGCGGCTGGCGGGCGCGGAAGTCCGTGAAGAGCCCACCTTCGCGCATCATCCGTCCGGTGAACGCAGTCATCGATAGGACCCGCGCACCGGCTCCGATGGCATCCCGGACGGCGCGGGTGTGCGCCATGGCGAGAGTGACCGGAAGGAAGACCGCATCCGCACCCGAGACCGCCGCGGCGACGGCCGGTCCCGGCTCCTCGTTGTCGATGGATCGCTCGGGCGGGATCACGATGCTCGCGACGGCTCCGGCCGTGAGCGCCTCGTCGGCGACGGCCCGGGCGATCGTCATCCGCTCAGGGTCGGTTACCACCACCACCTGCTCGCCTGCCACCACGTTGGCGCAGGTCCGCACCAGGATTCGCGCGCCGGCCCTCATTGCCGCACCGGTCTGTGTCGCTGCGCCGCGCGGTCGGCCCCCGTCTTCGTGTCCGCCCACGCCTGTCCCGGCCGACCGTACCGTGCACCGTCCCTCACACCAACACCTCCCTGCCCCGCTGCACCACTCGGCCGTCCACCACAATCGTCGGCTCCCACATCAGCAGATCGTAGTGCGTGGGTGCCACGATCTCGCCCCCGAGGGTGTGACTGGTCCCGATCCCGATGTGGATCGTGCCCATGACGCCCTCGTCCTCGAGCATCTCGCCGGTCAGGCGCGCGTTCGGATTCAGGCCAACGCCCAGTTCGGCGACGTTGAAGCAGTGCCGGTCCGCGAACGACTCCAGATGCTCGCGCAGGAAGTCGGCCTGCGCGCCGCCGGTCATTTCGACGATGTAGCCGTCGCGCACCGTGCACACGATCGGCTCGTCGAGGACACCGATCCCGAGGTACGGCACCGACGCATCGGCGATGATGGTGCCCTCGGCCGAACCCGTGACCGGGACCACGTTGACCTCGATGTCGGGGACCGGAGCGAGCTGTCCGGGGTCGGGGATGTTCGTCAGCACGTTGGCGACGCGGCCCTCGATGCCGAAGCGGAGATCGGTGCCGCGAGGAGAGGTGAGCCGGACCGAGGCACCGGCGGTGAACGCCGCGCCCAGGCGCCGGCAGACGTCGGCCTGCGCCTCGAAATCGGTCTCGAGGAGCGCAGGGCTCGTCATGATCGCATCGGTGTAGGCGGTCATCATGCAGGCCCGCGCGCCGGCCTCCAGCGCGATCCGCATCGCCCGCGTGTGCGTGATCGAGATGCGCACCGGCGAGAAGATCACCGCCGCCTGGGCCATCGCGCGCGCAACCGGCGGGGGCGGCTCCTGCCCGTCCTGGTCGCGCATGGGAATGATGCAGACGGTCACCTCGCCTCCGGCATCGCGGGCGGCCGCGGCCACCGCGTCGGCGTAGCGGCCCATCGTCGGGTCGGTGACGACCACGACCTGCTCGCCGGGTTGGACGCGTCCGTTGACGTGGACGAGCCGGCGCGCGCCAGGTACAAGGTCCATGCCCACGTCAGCCACGTCCCCGCGCGAAGAACTCGTCGAATCGACCATCGAAGATGATCGCGGTGTAGCCGTCGCCGGTACAGTTGGTGGCCGTGCGCAGCATGTCGGGAATGCCACCCGAGAGCGCGATCCAGGTCGCGATGAACTCGCCGTGCGCCTGTCCTTCGAGACCGAGGATGCTCGCGAAGAGGGTCGCGCTCCAGAGCGCGGTTCCCATGCCGGCCGGGAGCCCGGGCGCTGCGACCGTGAATAGTACGACAGCCGGCCAGACGGCCAGCATCATCATCCAACTCAGCTCCATGCCAAAGACGTAGCTCACCACGAATGGTCCGTAGGCGACATAGGCCAGCGCGCTGGCGTCCAGGTTCACCACGGCGCCGAAGGGAAGGACGAAGTCGGCCACTTCGTCGCGCACGCCGATCTTCTTCGCGTTTGCGAGGTTGACGGGCAGCGTCACCAGCGACGAACAGGTGCCCGCCGCAAAGACCGCGGTGGGCAGGTAATACCGGCCGAGCACCGGGCCGACCGCCCGCCGCCCGACCCGGCGCACGAGCACGAAGGTGTAGAAGGCCCACCAGACCAGGACGAGCGCCGCCGTGTAGCCGGTCATGGCGGCGTAGTGCGAGAGGCCCAGGCGCGCGCCGAAACGCACCCCGAGGGTGATGCCGAAAGCGAGGATGAGCGGGACCATAACGTACGCCAGCCTGCCGCCCGACTTCTCGATGGCGCCGGCGACGCGGCGCAGCGCGCGGTAGGTGGGATCGTGGCGCGCCCCGAATGCGCCGACGAGCACGCCCACGAGGATTGCGAGCAGCGGCCACGATGCTCCGCCCGCCCCCAGGCTCTGCAGCATCGCCGCGGCTTCGGCCCAGATGCCCCGGTCGCCGGTGGTCAGGGGGATGCGAAAGATGACCGCCGAGGTGACGACGGCGATCAGCCCCGCGACGGTCGAGGTGAACAGGTACCAGAGGACGACCGCGCCGGCGAAGCGTCCGGCGAGGCCGCGGCGCACCAGCGTGGCGATGGCCGGGCTGAGGGCGGCGAGGATCAGCAGCGGAACGATGGCCACGACCCAGGCGATGAGCGTCGAGGTCGCGTTTGCCACCGGTTCGAGCGGCCCGGGGAGAAGACCGCCGGCGGCCAGCCCCGTCACCAGGGCCAGAAGCGTCCACACATACGTGGGGATCCCGCGCTTTTCGGGCAGTCGGTCCTCCTTGTGGGCTGGCGCGCTCACCTGGCGCGCGGTGTACACCGCCGGAGATGATATCTTCGTCACACGGGTCTCTCGCAAGCCCGCGGGGAGAGCCCTCGACATCCAGGGAGGCAGCGTGCCGGAACGTCCGCTTCGAGATCAGGTGGCCGTCGTCGCCGGTGCGACGCGCGGTGCGGGCCGCGGGATCGCCCGCATGCTGGGCGCGGCGGGAGCCACCGTCTACTGCACGGGCCGGAGCGTGCGGGGCCGTCCCGCCACCCCGGGGCGGCCGGAGACGCTGGAGGAGACGGCGGAATTGGTCACGGCGGAGGGTGGCCGGGGCATCGCCGTCCGCACCGACCACACGATCGAGGCGGAGGTCGAGCGGCTCTTCGCCCGGGTCCGCACCGAGGCGGGCCGGCTCGATGTCCTGGTCAACGACATCTGGGGCGGCGACGCGCTGACCGAGTGGGGAAAGCCCTTCTGGGAGCTGTCGACGGCCAAGGGGCAGCAGGTGCTGGAGCGCGCCGTTCAAAGCCACATCATCACCAGCCGGCACGGGGCGCCGCTGATGGTCGAGCGGAACGCCGGGCTGATCGTCGAGGTCACCGACGGGGACACCCTCGGCTACCGCGGCAACCTCTTCTACGACCTGGCTAAGAGCGCGGTCATTCGGCTCGCGTACGCGATGGCCGCCGACCTGCATGCGCACCGGGTGACGGCGCTGGCGGTCACCCCTGGGTTTCTGCGCTCCGAGGCGGTGCTCGACCACTTCGGGGTCACCGAGGACAACTGGCGCGACGCGATCGCAAAGGACGAGTACTTCGCCGAGTCGGAGACGCCGTGCTTCGTCGGGCGGGCAATCGCCGCCCTCGCTGCCGACCCGGACGTGGCTGCGAAGGACGGCGGGCTGTTCTCAAGCTGGGGGCTCGCGAAGGAATACGGCTTCACCGACGTCGATGGGCGGAGGCCGCACTGGGGCAGTTTCTTCCGGCGGAAGGTGCGGGCGATCGTCGACCGGGACACATCGCCGAACGACTTCGACGTGTTCGTCGTCCGCTCCCGGCTCTACCAGGCGGAACTCGATCCTTCCGCCTCCGAGGAGGCCGAGCGCCTGCGCGTGTGGCTCGGGACAGCTAGTTCAGCAACTCATCCCTGCTGAACTCCAGGTCCGGGATTGCCCGCGCAGTCCCCTGAACTCCGGAATTCTGGCGCAATCCTCAGGTGGTGCACATAGTATATGCCATGTGCACGAGCAAGTGTCAGGCGTTTTTCAGGCGGCTTGTCGTATGGGCCCCCGTGATCTTACTGGCTTACGGGTGCGATATCACCGAGCCAGAGGACCAGAGCCACCTGCGGATCTGGAACTTCACCGAGCACTGGACGTTAACGCCGGAGGTTGACCATGTGCGCCGCGAACCCGTTTTGCCCGGCGAGACGGGGCGCTACATCGTCCGCGCCAGGGAACACCTCACGCTGGTCATGGTCAACGCGCAAAACGGCCTCCTGTCGGACACGGTGGTGGTCATCTTCCCCAGACGGCCCTACGAAACTCGATCCCATATCGACGGCAGTCCGCGGTACAGCCCTTTGATTCCGGTGTACAACCTGATCGTTGAGGACGCGGAAGGAACGGACGGAGTGGTGCTTCGCTGGAACATCCGGAACGACCTGGACTGACCGGCCGCTCACCCCGGCGGCCGGCCCGCATCCAAACCCTCCACCAGGTCGACCAGCCCCGAAGCCTCCCAGAGTCGGTTCCGCCTGGATGTCGACACGGGGATCAGCACGCCCGCGTCCACAAGTTGCGCTACGGCCGCGTGCACGGCAGCCTTGGTGCGGCCCGTAGCAGCGATGGCGCCCGCGGTCGAGATGACCGGACGGGCGGGCAAGGCTTCGATCAACTTCCATGCGGCCGCATCGGAGCGCGGGTTCCCGGCCGCCGCCAGGAGCCGGCGCCAGCCTTCCTGGAGGTCGCCGACGGCATCGAGGTACCGGGCCGCGAGAGTGGCTGCGCGTGCGCAGGCGGTTGCGAATCGGGCCACCCAACGCGTGGGATCGCCAATGCGGAACTCACCGAGGCCATCGATGTACTCGTTCCGTTCCGCAGCGAGGATCACGCTGATCGGAGGGACGTAATCGGGCGCAATGCCCCGTCGACGAAGCACCACGTGCACCAGAGCGCGCCCGGTTCGCCCGTTCCCGTCCTCGAATGGGTGGATCGTTTCGAACTGGGCGTGAACCAGCGCGGCCTGTACAACCGGAGGCAGGTCCTCCCGGTTCACCGCTCCGGTGAGGTCCGCAAGCAACGGGCTCACATGTTCGGGTGGCGGCGGCACGAAATCCGCGCCACAGGGGTTGTGGTCATTACCCCCAATCCAGTTCTGTACCGTGCGCACACGTCCGGCGATGTGGCTGTTGGACGCCTGCGCCATCAACCGCCGGTGTATGCCGATGATGTCCGCTGTCGCAAACGGACAATCACCCGACGCGGCGTCCATCGCGCCCCGCATGGCGTCGATGTTCGAGAGCACCTCGCGCGCCGTGGGGCCAACCCTCATGCCCGCTTCCGCCCGCAATTCGGCGCGCGCCAACCTGCGCGCATCGACGGACAACCCTTCCACGCGCGATGAGGAGAGCGACTCGGTACGGAGCAGCAACCGGGCCAGTGGGGTGAGGGCCTCGGACCGGTGTGCATTCAACTCGCGGATCGCACCCTCGGCGTCCGATACGATGCCGGCGGTAGCCCCGTCCAGCGTGAGACTCAGAGTCGCGAGCCACTCCGGAATGAAGGCGTCGTAGGCGCACGCCCTTCGGTACTTCGGCGGCGCGTATAGCGTGGGATCATAGCGCCAGAACTGACGGATGTGTCGACCGGGCATCCTGAACGATATCTCGATGTTAGTATATTTTAATATATAAACTATACTAACACTGATTGCGGGGGCCAGCAAACGGTGTCTTGACTGCTGCCGCCATCCCTGCAGGTGCGCCGATCGACTCGCGCAGCCGCCTTCAGTCCCGCGGCGACCCCTCCAGCAGCCCCTCGAGCGGCTCTTCCCGCGCCCCGTTCTCGTCGCACACCGCGAACGCCGACTCCGCGGACCCATACATGGCCACACCGGCGTACTCGCCCGACTTGTTGAGGACGAAGAAGCGCAGGTCGAA
The DNA here is from genome assembly GCA_965211905.1 of Longimicrobiales bacterium. Taxonomy (GTDB): domain Bacteria; phylum Gemmatimonadota; class Gemmatimonadetes; order Longimicrobiales; family Gaopeijiaceae; genus Bin94. The sequence goes on along the minus strand of CBDBTX010000003.1, from coordinate 729,584 downwards.
GCCCGGCAGGCCGCGCGAATTCTGCAGGCGCGACTCGATCGTGTTGTCGCGTACGCGCTTCAGCACCGCCATGCCCGCGTCCTTGGGCGACATCCCCTGGCGCATGAACTCGACGATCATGAAGCAGCTGAGGTTGAAGAGGTTGGCCTCGCCGCGACCGGTCGAGCCCGCCGCGCCGACGTCGTTGTCGACGTACTGGCCCGCGCCCAGGATCGGCGAGTCCCCCGCCCTGCCCGGAATCTTCCACGAGAGGCCGCTGGTGGTCGTGACGCCGCAGAGGTCCCCGTCCGCCGAGACGGCTTCCAGGCTGGTCGTGCCCCAGAACGAATCCGGGTCGATGAGGCCGTCGTCGACCATGGAGAGGCCAGCCGCGAGGGAAACGTCGTGGAAGCGGCGGATCGCATCGGGATCGGTGTCCCCGCCGGGGCGCGCGGTGCCGCGCAGCCGTTCCTCCGGGTCGAGCCAGTGCCCCGGATCCATCCGCCGGCGCCATTCCAGCCACAGGGCGCGTGAGTTCTCCGTGTTGAGGTCGTCGTGGACTTCGAAGCCGAGCGCCCGTGCGAAGTCCTGCGCACCCTTCCCGACGAGCAGGTGATGGTCGGTCAGCTCCGCGACCGCCTTGGCCACGCGTGACGGGGTCTTCACCCCTTCGAGACCCGCCACGCCGCCCGCCCACTTGCGCGGCCCGTGCATCAGGCACGAGTCGAGCTGGACCACGCCGTCGGCGTTGGGAAGGCCGCCGTAGCCGATGCCCCGCTCCTCGGGGTCGAGTTCGGGGATGTTCACCCCGGCCACGCAGGCGTCCAGGATGTCCTCGCCCTCGATGATGCCGCGGAAGGCGCGCTCGATTGCGCTCTCGGGACCGCCGTTGCGGTACCGGATCGAGGACACGTCCGCGACCAGGACCGGACGGGTGGCGCGGGTGTGGACGGCGGGTGCGGGAACGGCAGCGGCCAGGTCGGCGGGCGCCGCCAGGTCTGCGACGGCCCCCACGGCCATTCCACCCGCGGCCGTCTTCACGAAGTCACGTCTTTTCACGGTGGGAACTCCTTATGATGGTGTGATCGATTCCGAGACCTGGTACGCCCTCGCTGCCGCGAATCGGGATTCACCCAGGTCCTCCAGCCAGTACGGGTCGGACGGAAGGTGCGGAAACCGGAACTCGGCGGACCGCGCTCCCTCCAATATCGGCTGCGGCACCTCGAAGCCGGCCGGACTAAGCGAGAAGCCGGTGCCCAGCGCCTTGATGAGCGCTTCCTTCAAACTCCAGAGCCGGTAGAACAGGTCCGCCTTCCCCCTTCCCACAGCCGCGGAAAGGACGCGGCGCTCGGTCGGACCGTAGACCCTGCCGCCGATGCCGTCGAAGTCCCTGTCGGGCGTGCGTACCTCCAGGTCCACTCCGAGTCCGTCCTGCTTGGCAAACCCGATCAGCCCGTGCCGGCCGCTGTGGCTCACATTGAAGCTGGCGCGCGACGGAGCGCCGTTCACCTTCGCGAACGGCTTGCCGTGTTCCAGATAGCCGAAGGACAGCTCCCCGTTGGCGCACCCCAGCCGCTTGCAGAGGTTGATCCTGAGTGCCGCGCGGCAAAGCGCGTATTGACGGCGGGCGCCCGGGTGCAGGAAGCGGTTCCACCGCGCCTGCTCTTCCTCGTCGAGGATGGCAACAGCCCGCGCTTCGCGATCGCGGTCGGGCCGGAGGTCGATGTGCAGGATGAGCGAGCTCTTGTCCTCGCGCCACGGACTCCACCAGGCGTCGCTGGCGGTCATCGGCCGGTCGCGCTCTGGAAGGCGGCGCCCTGGGGGGTCCGCGTCACTTCCTGCAGGTAGGCGCCGATCCCCCGCCGGCGGTCCCACTGCTTGGGGTATCCCAGGGACACTTCGTGGAAGGGCACGCCATCGAGCCAGTGCGTGCCCCGGATGTGAAGGTGGCCGTACACCACCGCACACGCGTTGAAGCGGCGGTGCCAGCCGCGGGTTCGGCGGGTCCCGCACCACGGGGTGAAGCGCGGGATGCGGGGCAGAACGGCGTGTTCTTCCTCAAGTGGAAAGTGACTGATCAGCACCTTGGGAAGATCCGCCGGAAACGACGCCAGGCGGGCCTCGGCGTCCTGGCACCGCACCGCACACCACGAATCCCGATCCGGGAACGGGTCGGGGTGCAGCATGATCTCGTCCGCACAGGCGGCGCCGGTCTCCTTGGCCCACTGGACGACCTCGTGACGCCGCACATGGCGAGGCCGAAAACTGTAGTCGTAGAGCAGGAATAGCGGCACGACAAGCACCGGTCCGTCCTCGAGATCAACCACCGGGTAGGGGTCTTCGGGAGTCAGAACGCCGTGGCGGCGGGCGATCGCGACGAGCCGTTCGTAGAGCGCGACGCCGCGAAGCCCGGGAGCGTCGTTGGGGTCTGTCCACAGTTCGTGGTTACCGGGCACCCAGACCACCTGGCGGAACTTCGGCGTCAGCTGCTCAAAACACCGGTCCAGCCGCTCGGCGCCGTGGGTGACGTCCCCGGCCAGGATCAGCCAGTCGTCGGGGAAGGCCGGCAGGCTTCCCAGCACTCCCCGGTTCTCCGGGTGCGAGATGTGCAGGTCGGACAGCGCCCACAAACGCAAGGGACTACCCCCCGGCCAACCACCGATAGACTGCCCCGACGTTCATCGGAAACCAGTCCTCGTACCGTCCCCGCAGCAGATCCCGGTATCCGACCCGGTCGTTGCTGACGAAGTCGACCGGATCCGCCGGGCCGGCCGGGGGCGTCGAAGGGCGAACGGTGCCAGGGATCATGGGATCATCCTCCGCTGAGGGGATCGAAGGCGGGTAGGTATAGTAAGCTCGCCGACCGGGGGAGCCAGTGTCGTGGCCCGGAAGCTCGCGAGCTCCCCTACCCCAGCAGCGTCTCCACATGGGCGGCGGCGGCGAGCGCCGTCCCGTCGAGGTTGTAGCCGCCCTCGAGCAACGACACCAGCCGCCCTTCGCAGCAGCTGTCGGCGTAGTCCATCGCGAGGCGGGTCATGCGGCGGAACGCGTCGTCGGTGAGGTCGAAGCAGCCCAGCAGATCGTCCCGGCGGCTGTCGAAGCCCGCGGACACCAGCACGAAGTCCGGGTCGAAGGCAGCCACCGCCGGCGAGAGCGCGTTGTCCCAGTAGCGGAGCATGTCCGCGTCGCTCGCGCCGCATTCCAGGTGCACGTTGATGTTGAGGCCCGTGCCGTCGCCTTCGCCGGTCAGCGACGGATCGCCGGTTCCGGGGTATGCGTTCCAGTCGTGCGCCGAGAAGAACAGCACGGAGGGATCGTCGTAGAAGGCGTTCTGGGTGGCGTTCCCGTGGTGGTAGTCCCAGTCGATGACGACGACCCTCTCGTACCCGTGCGCGTCCTGCGCGTATCGGGCTGCGATCGCGGCGTTGGAGTAATAGCAGAACCCTTCCTCGGCGCCGGTGTTGTTCGCATGGTGACCCGGCGGACGGATGGCGCAGAACGCGTTGCGCACGGTGCCGTCGGCCACCGCGTCGACGGCGGTGAGGGCGCCGGATACGGCGAGCTCGGCCACGCGGGCGGTGACGCCAAGCTCCCGAACCGAGTCCACGTGCTCGTCCGTGTGATGGGCGCGGATGCGCAGCAGCGGCTCGGCGGTGGGGCCCATCGGCACCGTGGCTTCGATCAGGCCGCGGGCCTCGAGTTCGGCGCGGATGCGGACCAGGCGTTCGGGTATCTCGGGCGGGCGACCGCCGTCGGGGCGGATGAGGACGTGGTCGAGGTAGCGCGGATCGGAGACGAGGGCGGTGCCGGTGCCGGTGGCCGGACTGTCGGCGAAGGCGCTGTCGCCCCCGGACGCCTCGTTGCCCGGGGCGCACGCTGTCAGTGCCAGGGCCGGCATTGTGCCGGCTGCGGCCGCCGCGGTCTTTACAAATTCACGTCTGCGCATCGGGACCTCCTGTCGTGCCGCGTTCAATCCCGCGGCCGGATTCCTGCGGCTGCCGCAGGTTGCTCACGGCGTCGCCGGGTCGCTTCATGCCACCCACGCTTCACATAATGGCATGCGCGGATGACGTTACTCAACCCGCGGGACAGGCAGGTGGCCCCCGTGGTGGTGTGGGCATCGTAAAGTGTACATATTGTGGTATCAGAAATATGTACACTTATGGCTTTGCGAATGTCCCTATCACATTCTCGTGGCAACTCCCGGTTCGCAGCGTCAGCAAGCCGCTTGCCGGGTGTTGCCGGCGTCGCCCTAGCCGCCGTGCTGCTGCTGGAAGCCTGCATGAGCGATACGCCGACGGCCCCACCCGACGCCGATCTGCCGCCTGCGGGCGCAAGGGGCATGAACCAGAACGGCACTCGGGTCGTAGTCGAGCCTCACTGGCTGACGCTCGACGCGATCGGGAAATGGGGCAGGTTTGCGGCCACGGTAGTCGACGCCGTAGGCGACACCGTGCAGAGCGCCCAAGTGTCGTGGGCGAGCGCGGATACGGCCATCGCCAAGGTCGACGCGACCGGACGGGTCACCGCCATCGCCTTCGGTTCGACGCAGGTCACCGCAAGTTTCGATTCCGCGAGCGCCGAGGTCACCGTGGAGGTCGCGCCGCCGCTCACCGATCGCGAGATCCTCGAAATCCTCTTCGAGGCCGCGGGAGGTGACAACTGGACGAACAGCACGAATTGGCTGACGGACAGGGACTTGTCCGAGTGGTACGGCGTCACCGCGCACGAGGGACGGGTGAGATACCTGGAACTCAGAAACAACAATCTGACCGGAACGATTCCGCCGGAACTCGGGGGGCTGGACAATCTGTTCATCCTCTACCTGAGCGAGAACCGGCTGTCGGGAACGATTCCGGCCGAACTCTCAAAGTTCACCGGGATTCGCGATCTGTCCCTGAGCCACAATCCCGACATCAGCGGGCGCTTGCCCCCTGAACTGGGTTACACAGGGGGGCTGGAGTACTTCTCCATCGGCAGTACAAGGATATCCGGTCCAGTACCGCTCACCTTCGCCAACCTCGAACTGACGCGCTTCTATTTCGATCGTGACGGGGTATGCATCCCCGCTGCACTCGAGGCGTGGCTGAAAGCTGTCCCGGAGAAGGCAGACAGCTACCAACTGTGCACCAGCGAAATGTTCATCGATCCCGATTCGTTGTACATCGAGGCTCCCCCGCTCGGTGACACCGCCAGATTGACCGTCGCCGTCATCAATGCGGAAGGCGACACGGTGCCCGATGTCACCGTCACCTGGGCGAGCGCCGACACCACCATCGCGACGGTCGACTCCACGGGGCTGGTGACCTCGGTCGACTACGGCACGACGGAGGTCACGGCTGCCGTCGATTCGCTCACGGCCACGGCGGAGGTGAGGGTCGAGTTCGCGCTCAGCGACCGCCAGGTCCTCGACTCTCTCTATCGGGTCACCGGAGGCGAGAACTGGACGGACACGACCAACTGGCTGAGCGATGAGCCTCTCTCCGAATGGGCCGGAGTGGAAACCAGCGAAGCCGGGAAGGTCGTGGGCCTGTCGCTCGGTGGAAACAACCTGACCGGCTCGATCCCGCTGGTCATCGGGGAACTGGGCGACCTGGTCACCCTCGACCTGAGTCGGAACACGCTCAAGGGACGGATTCCGGGGGGACTTCGACGATTGGCGCACCTTCGGGATCTGCTTCTGTACGAAAATGTGCTCGAGGCTCCCCTACCCGGGGAATTGGGGCACATGGCCGCCCTGCGATATCTCCATATCGGCAGCAACCGGTTGACCGGGGTGGTTCCGCGTTCCTTTGGCAACCTCGCGCTCGACTCCCTCCACGCCGCCGGCTCCGGGGTTTGCGTGCCTCCATCGCTGAACAGCTGGTTTGACGGGATCTCGCAGACCGACGAGGTGGACCGCTGCATCACCTCAATCGCCATCGAGGTCGTCGACCAGCCATCGCTCAACTTCTACGCCATCGGAGAGACGGCCACACTGTCGGCCACCTTCGTCAACGCCGAGGGAGACAGCACGGAAGCGGTCACGGCCACCTGGACAAGCGGGAGCACGGCCGTCGCATCTGTCGATGCCGGGGGAAGAGTGACCGCGCGAGGCGACGGCTCCACCGAGGTGACGGCTACCTACGACTCCACGACCGCATCGATCGCGGTGGAGGTGGCCCTGCCGCAAAACGACCGCGACGTACTGGCGATTCTCCACGACAGGACATACGGCGGCAGCTGGACGGACGGAACCAACTGGCTGAGCGATGAGCCGCTTTCCGATTGGGGCGGGGTCGACACCGACGACAACGGCCGCGTTGTGGGCCTGTCGCTCAACGGCAACAACCTGAGAGGACCCATTCACTCCTCCATTGGCCAGCTCGACCAGCTGCGTACCCTGAACCTGGGCCGGAACTGGATCTCCGGCTCGATTCCGGCCGAGGTGCGCGATCTGAGCCTGCTTCGCCAGCTGGTACTGAGCGTAAACGGGCTGGATGGGGAGTTACCGGCGGAGCTGGGGCATCTGGACAGCCTGCGAACCCTCAACGTCGGGGCCACGAGCCTGTCCGGCCTGATTCCGGGATCCTTCGCTGACCTCGACCTTGAGAGCTTCCAGGTCAACGGCACCGAATTGTGCGTGCCCCCCTCTCTTTCCGCATGGCTGGACTCGATCCCCCAGACCGACGATCCGCCCGAGTGCACCGGCCAGGTGTCGGTCGACCCCACGACCGTCACCTTGGGCGCCATCGGTGACACGGTCCGACTGGCGGCCACGGTGATCGGGCCCGATGGAGCTGTCGTGCAATCCCCGGCGCTCACCTGGACGAGCGGAGACACGAGAGTTGCACGGATCGATACGACCGGGCTGGTGACGGCTCGATACGTTGGCGTCACGACCATAACCGCCACCTACGACTCGGTGACCGCCGGATCGGTCGAGGTGGCAGTCAAGCTGCCCGGCAGCGACAGGGTCGTGCTCGAGACCTTCTATCGGGCGACAGGCGGCCGCAACTGGACCGACAACACCAACTGGCTGAGCGACGAGCCGCTGGAGGAATGGCACGGCGTCGGGGTCGACGGCAGCGGCCGGGTCAACTACCTGTCGCTACGAGACAACAACCTCACCGGCCAGATCCCGCAGGCGATCGGTCTGCTGGACAGCCTTCTCACCCTCACGCTCGGTTACAACCCCCTTACCGGCCCCATACCTTCCGCGATTGGACGGCTGCGAGGGCTCCGTAACCTCGTTCTCCGCAATACCGGGCTGAGCGGCCCCCTGCCTCCCGAGATGGGCGACATGAAGGAGCTTCAATACGTCAGCCTGGACAACACCGCCCTTTCCGGGCCCCTGCCAGCGACCCTTGCCAATCTCACCGTGAGTCGGTTCTACCACTCAGGCACCGGCCTGTGCGTGCCGCGTTCCCTGGCAGACTGGTATGCATCGGTGGGTAACGACGATCCACTCCCCTGCATCCCGGAGACCGCGGACCGCGATGTGCTCTTTTCCCTGTACAACGAAACCGGCGGGTCGAAGTGGCACGATCAGACGAATTGGCTGAGTGAGCACGGCCTCAACACCTGGAGGGGCATCGTCACCGACGAAGAGGGCTACGTCACCGAGATCTTCATGCCGTGGAACAACCTGACGGACAGCATACCGCCCGAGTTGGGGAACCTTGCCCGCCTCGAGGTGCTGTCTCTGTACGGAAACGGGCTGACCGGCCGGATACCGCCGGAACTCGGCAAGCTGAGCAGGGTACGCGACTTCTCGCTGTCCGGCAACAAGCTGGAAGGCCCGATTCCTCCGGAACTCGGGGGCCTGGTCAGCGTTGACACCATGTACCTCGCGGGGAACAGGCTCTCGGGTCCGATACCGCCCGAGTTCGGCAACCTCGTGGCCCTCGAGCATCTGGCGATCTTCGAAAACGAACTGAGCGGACCGTTGCCGGCGGAGTTGGGGAACCTGAAGAAGCTGAAGAACTTTTGGGCGGTCGACAACAAGTTCGAGGGCCCGCTGCCGCCGGAACTTGGCGACATGACCTCGCTGGAGGACCTCAGTCTTTCGAGGAACGAGATCACGGGCCCGCTCCCACCCGAGTTGGGCAGGCTTCCGGTCTTGAAGTATCTCCGAATCCCCGACAACAAGCTGTCCGGACCGATCCCGCCCGAACTCGGCAGCCTGGCTTCGCTGCAGGAGATCTACCTGATGAGGAACGAGTTGTCGGGCAGCCTCCCGCCCGAGCTGGGCAAACTGTCGAAACTGGAGACACTGTGGATCTTCGCCAATCAGTTGACCGGGCCGATTCCTGCCGAACTCGGGAATCTCTCCGGCCTGAAGGACCTGTCGATCGGCACCAATGAGCTCACCGGCTCCATACCGCCCGAACTCGGCAAGCTGTCCGCGCTGGAGGGCATGTTCCTTATGCGGAACAACCTCACCGGCCCCATCCCGCCGGAACTCGGCGACCTCTCGAACCTGGAAACGCTGTGGCTCTTTCTGAACGAACTCTCGGGGAGCATTCCGGCGGAACTCGGCAACCTCTCTGCCCTGGAGAGCCTGAGCGTTGGCGACAATCGACTCTCAGGCTCCATACCGCCGGAACTCGGCCAGCTCACCTCACTCGAGGTGCTGGGCGTCAGAAACAACAAGCTCGCCGGTTCGATCCCTCCGGAACTCGGCCAACTCACCGCACTCACCTACCTGTCGCTCCGCAACAACAACCTCTCCGGTCAGCTCCCTCCCGAACTCGGCAACCTGATCAACCTCGAGGACTTCACCGTCTACAACAACATGGGTCTCGAGGGCCTGATGCCCAGGAGCATGATGAATCTGCCGCTCGGCTACCTCGACATCTCGAGCACCTACGTGTGTCCCCACCTCGACGACGAATTCCAGGAATGGCTGGACGGGATCGGGCGAGCGTACGGTCTTTCGTGTCCCCCCACGCTCACTGAACGGTTCGCGCTGGAGGAGGTCTACGCCGCGGCCGATGGTGATTCCTGGACCAGCAGCACCGGCTGGAACAGCGAATCCGCGGTGCGCAGCTGGCACGGCGTCACCGTGAGTCGCAGGGATACCCTCGTGCGCAAGCTCGAGCTCCCCGCAAACGGACTGCAGGGCAACATCGCGCCGGCAATCGCCAACCTGCAGAAGCTGGAGACCCTGGACCTCGGCGACAACTCCCTGACCGGGGATATCCCCGTCGCCATCACCTCCATGGATGCGCTGGACACGATCAGGATCAGCGGCAACGCGGGCATGCAGGGGCCGCTTCCCTTCCACATGACCACAATGACCGAGCTGAAGGCGCTGCAGTACGCGAATACCGGGCTATGCGCCTCCCCTTCGGCCACCTTCCAGACCTGGATCGACGGACTCGACCTCGCGCAGGGGGCGACCTGCGGCAACCCGGAAGAAGTCAGGCTGTCGCTGCCAATGGCCTACCTCACTCAGGCCATCCAGCGGCCGGCCGGCGACGTCCCACTCCTTTCGGGGCGGGATGCTTTCCTGCGGGTCTTCCTGGCTGGCGATCAGGCCAACGCCTTCTTCGAGCCCGAGGTGGTCGCTACCCTCACCCGCGGCGGCGAAGAGGTCCACCGCGTGGTCATGCGGCAGGTGGAGGACCGGCTGGTCACCGCTCCGGACGAGGGCAAGCTAGGTACCTCGTACAACGCGGTGATTCCCGCCGAGCACATCGTGGCGGGCACCGAGTTGGTGGTGGTGGCCGACTCGGCCGGGACGGTGCCGCGCGCCGAAGGGAGCCAGACGCGCTTCCCCGCTACCGGAACCATGAAACTGGACGTGATCGACGTGCCGCCGCTGGAGTTGACCGTCGTACCCTTGCTTTACGCGGAAAACCCCGATTCGTCGGTCTTCGAGTGGACCGACGACATCGACGAAGACAGCCCGCAGTTGGGCCTGTTCAGGCATTCGTTCCCGTTCTCCGAAATCAGCGTGCGGGACCGGGAGCCACACGTCACATCTCTCGACCTGACCGAGGAGGACAACGCGTGGTTCGTGGTGCTCGAACTCGAAAGGGTGTACAGGGCCGAGGAGGCCACGGGCTACTGGTACGGCGTGGGCGACAGCCAGGAAGGCTACGTGCGCGGAATCGCCCGCCTGAACGGGTGGATAAGCATCGGCAAGCCGTGGGACACCGAACTCGCGCACGAGGTGGGTCACACGCTGGATCTCAAGCACGCTCCGTGCGGGGGCGCCCTGGGGACCGACCCGGACTACCCATACTCCAACGGGAGCATCGGGGTGTGGGGGTTCGACTTCCGCGACAGCACGGTGGTATCGCCGGACCGGCGCCGAGACATCATGGGGTACTGCTACGAACGGGGTTGGCTCAGCGACTACTACTTCGAGAAAGTCATCCGAGTGCGGGAAGAGAAGGAAGGCGAGGTGGCGCAGGACCGGGCCCGCGTGCTGGCGGCGGAACCGAAGCGCGAGATGCTGGTGCTGTGGGGAGGGGTCCTGAACGGTGAGCTCCGGATCCTGCCGGTTCACTCGATGAATGCGACCCCCGCGCTTCCCGACCGCGCCGGCCCCTATCGGATCGAAGGGTTCGCCCAGGACGGCGACGCCGAGTTCTCTCTCTCCTTCACGCCCGGCGAGGACGTCTACGGCAACAAGTACTTCTTCTTCACGATCCCCATCGAAGCGGACTGGGAGGACACCCTGGACCGGGTTACACTCACGGGTCCCGAGGGGGAGGTGACCGTGGACAACAGTGATCCGCGCACCATGACGGTGGTGACCGATCCGGGCACCGGGCGCGTCCGCGCCATTCTGCGCGATTGGCAAGGTCCGCTGCCGGACATTCTGGGAGATGTCACCGGTCTGGAGATCGAGTCGACCACGGGATTGATGGAGCCGACGCCGCTGCGGCGGTAGCCAGGGTCACCCGAGAGCAGTCCCCTCCACGATGTGCCGCTGAATCGCCTCGGCCCAATGGGCCATCATGTCATCGAAGGCGTCGGCGAATGCCAGCACGAAGCCGTCCGCGTCGGGGGACAGCGATGTCATTCGGTACCTCACCGCCGCGATGCTTCGGCCCTCGCCCTCCGGGGTGACCACCACATCCACGATCGCCGTGCGCTGGCCCGGCAGGACGTACACGAACGACGCGGCGCCCGCCTCAGGTTCGTGCCGCGTCTGCACCCAGGTCGTGGTTCCCGCGCCGTGGTGGGTGGTCTGGAACACGGCTCCCTCTGCCGCGAGTCCTCCGCGTACAAGCTCGTCGCCAAGCCGGCCCCAGACACTGCCCCCTGGCCCGTCCGGCCCGAGCAGGGGATCCCGTGCGCGGTAGCACCTGCCGTCGTGCGGATTGAAGTTGATGACTTCGTCCCCGGCGACATACCGGTCCTTGCCCGCGTTCGCGCTGTTCGACTGCCCGAACGCGACGGACGGGGGTGCACCCGGCTGACCGGGATGCGAGGTAGTCCGGGTCGACCTCGGACACGGTCCGTAACCGACCATGCTCTGCGGCCACCGCGCGGACGTACCGCGCCACCTCCCGCATCCCAGCCACGCCGATCCGGGCACCCAGGGTCTGGTTGTAGTTGGTCGTACCGTTGATGTCGTAGGTGTAGCGGTTGCCCCGGGCGTCCTCCACGAATTCGATCCCGGCGATCTCGATCCCCTCGTCGGCGCAAAGGCGGATGTACTGCCGCACCAGCGGATCGTCCGCCGTGATCGGCGACGGACTGAAGAGTGGCGTCGCGCCTGTGCCGGTCGCGATGTCGCCTCTCGCACCGGCCCGGAGTCCTTCCTGCCCCCGCGGCATCGGATTGCAGACATCCGACGGGCACAGCTCGAACCCGCCGGTCGTCGAACTCCGCATGGCGAACAGAAAGCGGCCACCGACGATCTCCACCCTGGTGATGAACGGCTCGGGAGCGCTGATGTACTCCTGCAGGATCATCCTCGCGCCGGGTCCGGCGTCGAACCCCTCGCCGTCGAGATGCGCCGCGAGTGCGCCGGGGTCGTGAAAGAGCCGGATCCCCAATCCCTTGCCCCCCTGATCATGCTTGGTGATGAACGGCCCGTCGAAGGTGGCGGCGGTCGCAAGCAGGTGCTCCCTGCCGACGGCCAGTACGGTGCGCGGCGTCCTGATCCGGTGCCGCCGCAGGACCAGATCCTGGCGAAGTTTGCTCATTTCCAGTTCGAAGGCGGACAGCCCGTTGATCACGCGACACCCGCTCGACTCCAGCCGGTACAGAAGTTGGCGAGCGAGTTCGACCGTGTGGACGTGGCCGCGCGTGTGCGACGACGGGCTGATGCGATTCATCCAGATGCCGTCGGGAGGCGGAGCGGACGGGTCGATACTCCCCTCGTTCACATGCACGAGACGGACCCGGAAGCCCTCCGTCGCGAGCGCGTCGGCGAGAGGCGGAATCCAGGCGGGGTTTTCGTAGAGGATGTTTGTCGTGGGAAGAACAGGGCTGATCATGTTGTTCTCTCAGGTTCGGAAATGGTCGGTCGGGATGGTTGAGGGCACGAAAAAAGCCGCCCGGATCGGATGACCGGGGCGGCTCGGGAGCGGCTCGAGTGGAAGGGCTCAGCGCATCGTCACACCCCTGGTCCGGGCGGCGCAGGTACACGAACAGCTACAGGCGCAGGCCGCGCCGCGGGCAAGGCAGGTCGTGTTGTCGGACGCGTGCGTCATGAACTCTTCACCAGTTCGGGAAACCGATACACAATAACGCCGGTTCCGGGCGCGTTGTCCACGTCCACATACCCCTTGTCGGCCATTTGGTTCAGGGCCTTCTCGATCTCCTCGAAGGACTTGCCGGTCGTCAACACGCCCTGGGTGACCGTCAGTTCGCCGCCGTTGTCCATCGCGGCCTTCAGCAGCTGCTGCTGCAGGGTCAGGGGCTTGGCAAGCTTGGGTTTCGGTTCGGCCGTGGCCATCACCTGGGGGTGGACGAGCGTCATCTGCCGAGGATGCGGGATACGTCCGTCCCGGTAGTTGGCGTTCCGAACCAGGGTCTTCATCCTGAAGAGATCGAGGATCTGGCCGATGCCCAATAGACCGAACGTGAGCAGCCACAACAGGCCCGTGCCGGTCTTGCCCATGTAGAAGCGGTGGATCCCGCAGGCGCCCACGAGACCCGCGCACCACAGGCCAAATCCCATTCCCGTCGAGTACGGTGCCTTGTCGCTCCCATGCTGCACGGTGGGAACGTTGACGTTCAGGTTGACCGAGAGTTCTCCTGGTTTCTCGCTCATGTTGGCCCTCTCACCGCCCCATTGTGCATCTGCAATTCCGGACGCTGAATCTGTCCAGGAACCGTGGTTTTTGACAACCCTTGGCGGCGATGGTCTCTCGGTGCGGTCGTTTGCGCCGGGGCGCGCTGCCGCCGGCAGGTCAGGTCGTCAACGCTCGAGCGATGCCCGGAAGCCGATGCGGCCCCCACCCGCCTTCCACTCCACGGCGTGCGGCACTCCCTCGCTCGCCAGCTCCTCCAGAATGGAGCGCACCTCGTTCGCCAGGCGCTGGTCGAAGAGATGGGGGTTGTCGAGGTACCAGCGGACCCACCCTTCGCTGTGCAGATGGTGCTTGAAGGAGCGACGGTAGGACTCCCACATCTTCTCCTCCATGGCTCCCGTCTCCCGCTGGTAGAGCAGGTTGCCGAAGTGGCGGAAGCCCGCCGTCATATAGGAGTCCCAGCGCAACCGCTCGGCGGCGGTCAGCCCGTCCGGATCTTCGGCCGCCCGCGTGACGAAAGCGGCGAGTTCGCGGTCGCGGAAGACGTGCTCGAGCAGGCGGATGCTGTTCTCGACCATCGAGTTGAAGGTGGCCGCGCGCACGCTCCTCGTGTTACGCCGCGTCTGCTCGTGACCGAGCCTCATCTGGCGCGCGACCAGAAGCAGCGAAAACACGACGCCCACGGCGCCGATGAACTCGCCAAGGTTGCCGAGGATATCCAGGCTCATTGGGGATTGTCACAAAGGAGGGAGTGCGTCAGCGCGCCGGCCGGGAACCCACGCGGCGGAAAGGAACCCGGTCCAGCCGCAAGCGAAGTGCCACCAGAGGGACCGGCAGTGCTGATAATGTACCCGTTCCCGGAGTGCTGGCGCCACAGGCTCTTGGCTGCATCAAAGCCGGCCAGGCGCGGCGCATGGGGCTGCTGGAGCAACTGGAGAAGGCTCCCGCACAGTCCACCCCCGCAACCCTGTCCCTGGGTCCGACGCGCATCACATGCCTCCAGAGTGACGACCTTTGCCTGCTGATGGACGGCGAACCGTACGAGGACATGATCACCAGCTTCGAATACGAGGCCGGCGATCACTACATCCTTGACACCGACAGGTATCGCGATGGCCGATACGTGCTGGGTGAGGTCTTCTCGAGAACCAGGGCGACCGGCGCGGAAGAGGAGATCGCCATCGACCGCCACAGGGTGCAGTGCGACGACGGCCATCCCGGGTACTGCAAGGTCGTCAACGGTAGCCCCTACTGCGGCGAGATCGACGGCTTCCATCCCCTGCACGACTACGACCATCGCCTGCGCGTCGAGCGCTTCGACATATTTCCCGAAGGCATAACCGGGGCATCGTACATTCCGGCCCACGGATATCGCTGGCTGGAAACGCTGGAGCGTACGCCGAGCGGTTGATTCTCGGACTTCGGACTCCCGGACTCCCACCGAACGCCCTGCAATGCGGGCTGGTCCTGGTGGCGGGTCCAGGGCCAGGCTGAGCCCTCGCTGCCGTCAGATACCGATCTTCTGCAATCGTTCCGCGGCCGTGACGATCAGGCGCCACGCCTTTTCGACATGTTCCGCTTCCGTGTGGGACTGGCCGACGCAGAGCCGCAATACGAAGCGGTCGTTCAGTCTGGTGTGGGTGAGGAAGATGTCGCCGCTGCCATTGATCTCCTTCATGATGCACTCGTTCAATTCGTCACTGCCCCGGTGGCGGAAACAGACCAGATTGAGCGGCGTCGGAGCCACGATTTCGAAGTACCGGTCGGCCTCGATCCACTCCGCCAATCGCCGGGCCAGCTCGATGTGCCGGCGGATGTGGTATTGGAGGCCTTCGACACCGTAGTAGCGCAGGACGAACCAGAGCTTCAGCGCCCGGAAGCGGCGGCCCAGCGGCAGCTGCCAGTCCCTGTAGTCGAAGACGGCGCCGCTCCGGGTCGCTTCGTTCATCAGGTATTCCGGGAGAATGGACAGGGCGCCGATGAGCGCCGCGCGGTCGGCCACCCAGAAACAGCTGCAATCGAAGTTCGTGAACATCCACTTGTGCGGATTGAAGCAGTAGCTGTCGGCGTATTCGATGCCTTCGTGAAGATGGCGGTATTCGGGGCAGATCGCCGCGGTGCCGGACATGGCCGCGTCAACGTGGAACCAGAGGCCCTCCTCGCGACAGATCCTGCCGATTGCGGCGATGGGATCGATCGCATTGGACGAGGTCGTGCCGAGCGTGCCGCAGACGAAGATGGGCCGCAGCCCGCTCGCTCTGTCGGCCTTGATGTGCGCGGCGAGTCTGGCTGGATCGAGAGCAAACCGCTCGTCCACTCCGATCTGGCGCAGGTTGGCGCGCCCGAGACCGGCGACACCCATCGCCTTTTCAAGCGACGAGTGTGCCTGTGTCGAGCAGTAGGCGATCTGTGTGCCGTCGCAGCCTTCCCGATTCGTGCGCAGCCGGGAGTCCCGCTCCCGCGCCGCGATCAGCGCGCACAGAACGGCGCTGGAAGCGGAATCCTGGATGACGCCGCCGCCGCTGCCGGTGGAGCGGTACGCCTCGGGGAGGCCCAGGAGGTCGACCAGCATGTCCAGCACCCGGGTCTCGACCTCGGTGCAGGCGGGACCGGTGGACCAGAGCATGCCCTGTACGCCGAGACCGGCCGCGAGCAGTTCGCCCAGGATGGCGGGTCCCGAGTTGTTGCTGGGGAAGTAGGCGTGGAAGCCGGGCGATTGCCAATGGGTCATGCCGGGGAGGATCCGCTCCGTGGCATCCTGAAGGATGGCGGAGAAATCCTCACCTTCGGCCGGGACCTCGGTGCCCAGGGAGTCGGCGATCTCGCCCGGTCTCACGCGCGACAGAACAGGATGGCGAGCGACGTTCTCCTGGTAGTCGGCGATCCAATCAATCACTTCCCTGCCGTGCCGGCGGAAGTCCTCCGGCGACATGTGGTAGCTCTTCGGCTCGGCCATTCCGCTGCCTTGTCTGTGGCGGGCCGACCGGGCGGGCGCCGCGGTCGGACGAGGGACCAGTTTCTCCCCTGGTTCGCGCTCGTGCAATGGCGCCTGCTTACGGTGCCCGCCATCTCCCGCGCCGCAGCAGTTGACCGCTGCCCGGGCCCGCGGATGGCTTGGACTGTCCGCACCCCCTTCGGTACGGTAGAATGATTCTTTACACCGGACCCGGCAGGTATACCATGCGTTGGTCGATCATATGCTGCGCCTCCGTTGCGGCAGGTCTCCTGCCAACGGCCACGGACGCCGACGCCCGGCGTGATTCCACCGGTGAGCGCGGGACGACAGTCCACCAGGCCTCGGAATTGCCGTCACCTGTGCAACAGGACGAAGTCTGCTCCCGCAATTCGGGGGCTGCCGCGTGCTGGATGGAGCTGGCCAACCAGCCGCAGTGCTACGTCTGGAACCCCGCTCCCAGGCAGGGGGAAGCCGTCACCTGGACCGCCGAGTGCAGTGGCGGCTTCGCGCAAGGCTTCGGGACGCTGAGATGGACCTTCAACCGCTGGCAGGACACGTGGGAAGGTGTTCTCAGAGACGGCAGGACCCACGGACTCTGGATCCTTCGGTATGCGAGCGGCCACGTCCACCAGGGACGGTATGCCGAAGGCGACAGGCACGGCAAATGGGTCTTGGAGTCCGCGGATGGCAGCGTCCACGAAGGCCCATATGTCAACGGCAAGAAGCACGGCGACTGGGTTGAGCGGCTCGGTGACGGAAGTGTCCTGGAGGGCCCGTTCGTCAACGGCAAGAAGGACGGCAAGTGGATCCTCCGATTCGCGAACGGAAACGTCGAGGAGGGTCCACTGGCCGGTGGCAAAAGGAACGGCAAGTGGATCGAGCGGTCCGACGGGCGCGTCCAGGAGGGCCGCTATGTCGATGGCACAAAACACGGCGACTGGGTCCTGCGGTCGGAGGATGGAGTGGTCCAGGAGGGCCCGTTCGTCAGAGGCACAAGGCAAGGCGACTGGATCCTGCGATTCGCGAGCGGGAACGTCGAGAGAGGCCCGTTCGTCGAGGGCAGGAGGCACGGCCAATGGGTCTTGCGATTCGCGAACGGAGATGTCCAGGAGGGCCCGTTCGTCGAGGGCAAGACTCTCGGCAACTGGGTTCTGCGGTTCGCGAACGGAGATGTCCATGAGGGCCCGATCGTCGATGACAAGAACCACGGCAACTGGGTCCTGCGGTTCGCGAACGGAGACCTCCAGGGGGGACCGTACGTCGACGGCAACAGGCACGGCAACTGGGTCTTGCAGTTCGCAAACGGAGATTTCCAGGAGGGCCCCTATGTCGACGGCGAGAGGCACGGTGATTGGACTCTGCGATTCGCGAACGGGAACGTCGAGAGAGGCCCATATGTCGACGGCAGGAGGCACGGCAACTGGGTCCTGCGAACCGCGGACGGAGGCGTTCACAACGGCGCCTATGTCGATGGGGACAAGCAGGGCCACTGGGTCGAGCAGGTCGCAGACGGCAGCGTCTACGCGGGCCTTTTTGTCGACGGCAAACGGGAGGGCGATTGGATCCTGCAGCTCGCCGATGGCTCCGTTCAGGAGGGCCCGTACTCCGGCGACAACAGACATGGCCGCTGGGTCGTTCGATTCCCCGACGGGCGCATCTACGAGGGTCCCTTTGTCAACGGGACGAAGCAGGGCCACTGGGCCGAGCGGTACGCGGACGGTCGCTACGACGAGGGCACGTATGTCGCCGGCAAGCGGCACGGTACGTGGGTCGTGCACTTCACCAGTCAATTCCGCTGCCAGGTGCAGTTCGAAGACGGTGAGCAGCAGGGACTCTGCAAGACGGTGAAGAACCCCGCCTAGCAGTCCGTGGAACAAGTCCCCACTGCATTCGGGCGGCGATGCATCCGCGCTGGACGCGACGCTCAGGCGATCTCACAATGTCATGAAAACAATACAAAATGTCGTGTTTTCATTACATTCAGACGCTTGAGAGCGCCGCTCTGCGTTGCTCTTCGCTCAAATAGCGCCGCTATTCTCGCTCATCGCGCCTTGCCAGCCCGGCCCCTCGCCGCCCTCGGTGCGACGCGGGGATTGTCCACGGACTGCTAGGGCGCCCGCCATCTCCCGCGGCGCAGCAGTTTACCGCTTCCCGCCCCCGCCAGGATCTCCCCGTTCTCATACACCACCTCGCCCCGGCGCAGCGTCATCAAGGGCCAGCCCGTGACTTCCCACCCCGAGTAGACCGAGAAGCCGGTGCCGGAGAACATGTCCTCGTCGCGGATGGTGCGCGTCTCGTCCGGATCCCAGAGGACGATGTCGGCGTCCGAGCCCACGGCGATCGTGCCTTTGCGCGGGTAGAGCCCGAAGAGTTTGGCCGCGTTGGTCGAGGTCACCGCCACGAATCGCTCCTCGGAGATGCGTCCCTGGACGACGCCCTCGGAGTAGAGCATCGGCCGCACCACCTGGAGGTTGTTCAGGCCGGCCCGGTGCCGGGTGATGGTCTGCGACGGGTCCATCTTGTCCTCGCGCAGATGGGCGACATGATCCGTGGCGAGCACGTCCACCGAGCCGCTTGCAATGCCCTCCCACAGCGCGTCCTGGTCACGCTGCTCACGGAGCGGCGGCTGCCCCACGTAGAGCCCGCGGTCGGGGCCCTCGAAGCGCTCGCGCGTGAAGTGAAGGTAGATGGGGCGAGTCTCGACGAAGACGCCGAGCCCGCGGTCCCGGGCGTCCTGGAGCACCCGCAGTGCGCCTTCGGAGGAGACGTGAACCGCATAGATGGGCGCCCCGGTGGCCTCGGCCATGGCGACCGCACGCTGGGTGGCCACCACCTCGGCGATCACCGGACGGCTGTCCGGAAAGTACTCGAGCGAGGTGCGCCCGGCGGCCGTCAGCTCGGCGACCGCGTGGGCAAGGATGGGCCAGTCCTCGCAGTGCACCATGGTCAGGATGCCGGCGCGCCCGGCCGCGTCCATGGTCGCCATGTAGTCGGGCACTGCGGCGTCGAACACGGTCCACACCATGAAGACCTTGGTGCTGGTCTGGCCGGTTTCGGCGGCAAGGGTGGCCATCTGGCCTGCCTGGGTCTCGGGGGTGATGCCCGCGTGCAGGATGACGTCCGCGATCGCCTGCTCGCGGACGAGCGCCGCCTCGCGCTCGATGGCCTGCGCGAGCGTCCGCCCCTCGGCCGAACCGGGCCGCCAGTACCCGCTGCTGCTCGTGTGCCAGGCGAAGTTCGAGATGGTGGTGATGCCTCCCGCGAGGGCCGCCTGCGACCCGGTGCGGTAGTCGTCGCGAGTGCTTCCGCCCAGGTGGACGTGCGGATCCACCCCACCCGGCATGACCAGCAGCCCGGTGGCGTCGATCGTGCGGGCGCCGGTTCCCGCGGCCAATCCGGTCCCGATCTCGACGATGGTCCCGTCCCGCACCCGTACATCCGCATCGAATCGTCCCTCCGAGGTGACCACCGTGCCACCGCTGACGAGGATCTCCTGGAGGGTCGAGGCGGCCTGGACCGGGCTGGTCGCGGCCAGCGTCGCGAGGAGGAAGGCGGCCGCGGCGGCAGTGTGGAGCGGGTGGGCGGGGCAGTCCTGCGAGGCGGCCATTGGTGTCCTCCCGGGCGGCGGGTCGGCGATGACGAACACCATAGCCAGGTCGCCCGACGGACCGCCAGCGGTTGCCGGCGGAGGCAAGATCCTCGACGCGAAGGGAATGCGGGATCGGTAGGATGGGGAAAGGTCAGGTTGGTGTTTCTACGTCGATCTCACGTGCAGCCGCGGCGAAGTGGCGCACGTTCCACGTGATGAGCGTAGTGGCTCCGGCTTTCAGCGCGCAGGCCGCGATGAGCATGTCATATGTCTGTCCGCCGATCACTCCCTGCTGCTGCGCCCTGTGCAGTGTGCGCCAGGTCTCGGCTGCAGTCAGATGCACGACCGGTGTCTCCCGCCAATTCGCCTCCAACAGCGCGATTGCGTCCTGCGATCGCAAGCGGTTGGGTGCGGGAAGCCGGGTGAGGACAGCGTACGCTTCTGCCAACGAATGCACGGCCAGGACCAGCTCTTCACCGACGCCTTCGCGTCGCTCGAGCTCCGCAATGGTCCGCGCATGGTGTTCGTGCCAGGAACAGACGGTCGCGACGAGAACGCTGGTGTCGCAGAGGTATCGAGTCACCCGTCGGGTTGCTGCTCGCTCGCGGACGAGTCGCGGGTGCGGAGGCTGGTGGTCGTCTCATCGACCTCCGCTGCCGTCAACACGGGGCGTCCCTCTCGCGGAACCGCCACCACAACGGAGCCACGCCGTTCAAGCGAGACGTCCAGCGGTACCGGCTCGATCTCGATGCGGCCGTCTGCGACCCGGAATCGGACGCGCGTTCCCGGCCGCAACCGGCTAGCGTCGCGAACCGCTTTCGGCACAACCAGACGACCCGCTTTGTCGATGGTAGTTTTCATGGTAATAATCATGCCATTTCTGGTGCCATCCATCAAGGGCTTCGGGAAGGATTCCAATCTCGCTCGGATCCGGGGGCGTTAGAATGGCCGGATGCGACGTTGTGGATGTGTTTGGGTCAGGCGGTAGGTGCCTCTACGCCCGCGCGGGTTGGAAGGCGCGCATCGTCTCCACTCTCGCCCGGTAGCCATCTTCTCCTCTCTCCAGGAAGTCCTGTCTTACCAGCCAGTTCATGTCCCGGGTCAGCGTCTTGCTGGTCTTCTCCGCATAGAGCCTGGCCAGGTCGGGACTCAGGTCCGGTATTGCCCGCTTGCGGATCGGCTCGCTCAAACGGCCGAGGAACAGGGTTACCTCGCGGCGCCGACGCATGGCCTGTGACGACGGGATCCGCTGGAATTCCCCGTACACGAAGTGCTCCCAGGCGAGCTTCAACTGGATCCCGGCGATGAATTCGCTCTGCTCCCGCAGGCCGTCAACGAACCCCTGCAACGAGTAGAGCAGAAAACCGAGCGGGTCCCCACGACCGGAGTTCGCCCGGCTGGAGCGATCGAGCTGCCGGTAGTATTCAGCCCGGGTGAGGTTGTAGTGGTTGCTGAGGAGATGGGCACACGGCGACGGCACACCCTCCCGCGCAAGGATCATGAACTCGGCCAGTCGGGCCGTCCGTCCGTTGCCGTCTCCGAAGGGATGGATCCAGGCGATGTACAGGTGAACAAAGACGGCGCGGAGAATCGCCGACGCGATGCGGTCCTCTTGCCGATCCGGACGCACCGGCCAGCCGTCTCCCTCAAGCCACCGGCAGAGTCGGTCGAGCAGGAAAGCGCAATCTTTCCTGGGGGCGCCTCGGTAGCGCAAGACTCCCACGGGACGCGTCGGGATCTCTCCCGCCACCACACCCTCTTCGAGGTGCTCCTTGAGACCCGCAAGCAAGCGCCGATTCGCTCCGGCGATCCACTCCGGCGTCAGTAGCGGCGGCTGACCCCCCATAACATCCGCAAGGATGTCATTGACAGCCTTCAAGACGTTGTCGACCTCCTGTTTCAGGTATTCCTGGGATAGCGGGAGTTCGAGTTGCCCCTCCAGCTGGGCGGCGATTTGCTCCTCGCTCAGCGTGTTCCCCTCGATCGCCGTCGTGGCCCGCGCACCCTTGATCAGGTAGAGCCGGTGCATGTTGAGTGCCTCGACGGGGGGAAGGACTGCCTGGGCGACCTGATCGCATCTCGCGGCTGCCTCGCCGAGCAGTGACCAATGGAGCGGGTCTGCGCGTTCCAGATGGTGGCGGAAGCTGATCCACCGGTGGGTCCGGTGGTATTCGCGGTCATCCGTCATGGTCGGACTCCTTGTGGCATGCGGTTTTTGATGCTACAGGATGTCCAGTCGAGTGTCCAGACATCGACACAATCAACGATGCGCTATGTCAATCCATAAATGATTTACTGGATTGCTTTTATGAATCATCCTCTATTTTATTTCAGAATGTCAGAATATGGAATGTCCTATGGAATGTCTATGTCGTCGGACCGGGGGTAGAGAGACCTGCGGGATCACCCCCCGAACGGCATCCCCCCGATTTCATACCAGCCGAGCATCCGATCCGGAATCCCGTCGGAATCGCCCGCCCCGACCGGCCGGTCCACCAGGACGACCAGCGTCGACCCCAGGACATCGAACCCCCGGATCCGATCCCTGACCCTCACCGACCCGACGTACGCAGCGTTCTCATACACGTCCAGGTAGGACCATTCGCGCCTGTCTCGCTCCGTGGCGATCCAGTAGCGGCCCTCGGCGTCGATCAACTGCTGCGCCGTGGACAGGTGGTAGTTCTTCGGGGTCGTGCGGTAGCGCTCCATCGGTTCCGCGAGGTTCATGTCTTCGGGGACGCCCAGATCCCTGTTGAAGGCCTTGAGCTCCTCCTCGCGCTCCGCCACCTCCTGCTCGTCCGGGAGTTCCGGGACGTACGTCGGCGCGCGCAGCACCGTGGCGTCCCCAGTGTCTCCGACGAAGATCAGGTGACCTTCACAGGCAACCAGGACCCATCCATCGGCCCGGTTCGGGATGCCACCGACGGCGTCCCCGCATTCGATATCCCACGGCCCGGAGGGCGACCTTTCCTGCCGCACGACCTCTCCAGAGGCGACGTTCACGTCGAACCGGTTCATCATGTAGCCATCGCCGCCCATCAGCGCCATGATGTCCACCGACGCGCCCGTGAGAATGTCCCCGAATGATGAGATTGGCCAAAACGCTGCGCTCGGCAGAGCCACCTGCGACACATGCGTCCCCGATGGCTCAAAGACGGTGAAGCGGCCCAGCTGCAGGTCGGCCACTCCAACCGTGCCCTCCTCGCCGCGAGCCAGGTAGGTCGGGCTGGCAAACTCCCCTGGCCCTTCCCCCTCGCGCCCGAAGACTCCCACAACGGCACCGCCCCTGTCCACGCAGCGCACCTGGACCTCGTAGGAGTCGATGACGCAGGCCGTGCGTCCGTCGGCGAGAAGCGCGACCTGATCATCCTCACTTGGGGGAAGGGATGTCGAGGTGACCGGCTCGGGGGTGAAGATGGCATCGGCTGTGGTGTCGATCTGACCGCAGGCGGAGGTGAGGGCCAGGAGGGCGGCCGAGGAAAGGATTCGAACGGTCGTTGCCGGTACGAAACGGCGACGAGCGGGTGCGGTGACGGACTGCATGAAGCGGTTCCCTGGTCGAACGGATGCGATTGGCTGCTGACGGGCCAGAATGGGGCCCACTCGGCACGAGGTCAATCGAGTCCTGCGGATGGTTTGGCAGGGGAGAGCGGCGTTCCGGTCGCTGCATGATTCGGGCGAAGGGACGGGCGGAATGGGTACGGTCACGAGGGAAGGGTCTGCGTGACGGTGCCTCCAGGATAGCTTGGAGTGGCGGCGGCCAGCTCCCGGCGCGACTAGTGACGGAATCTTGATCGCACCCTTGTATCCTCCTCCCCCGAAGCGGTTCGCGCACCCGAGAGCGGGGAGGTATGATGTGGCCACCATGCAGACTCAAGCACCGACGACTTGGGAGGATGTCCTGCGGATGCCGGAGGACGGCAACCGCTACGAGTTCATCGGAGGGCGGCTGTACATGACGCCCGCCCCCGTGACGCGGCACCAGCGCGTCCTGAGGCGACTTTTGTCGGCTCTGGTGCGAATCCTCATGGACTCCGGACGCGGAGAGGTGTTCTCGGCCCCGCTCCTGGTCGAGCTCCCGGGAACCGAAGACCGGGTCCAACCCGACCTTCTGTTCGTGTCCAACGAGAGGCGGGCGATCATTGGCGAGAAGCAGATCCTGGGCGCGCCCGACAACGTCATCGAGATCCTCTCGCCGTCCACCGCGCACCGCGACCGCGGGATCAAGCTGGATCTGTACGCGCGTCACGGGGTCCGGCAATACTGGATCGTGGATCCGGTCGAGGATGTGGTCGATGTCTGGCACTTCGCCGACGAAGCGGGGTACGAGCGATTCTCCGGCGAGTTCCCCGTCCGGCTCGGTCCCGAGCGCCTGGGCCTGGTCGACCTCGACGAGGTCTTCTCGCGTCATCTGGACCTGTGGGAGACGGGGAAATAGGGTCAGGCCCCGTATCACGCAGCTGGGACGACGAGTATCGCCGCGGCCGATACCGCGACGAGCCGCCCATTCCGTTCGTCGGGCGGATCGTCGACATCCTGCGCGCTCGACCCGAGATCATGAGGGGAAGGGGCCTGTATGTCGGCTGCGGCAACGGACGGAACCATGTCGCTCTCGTCGATGCGGGGCTGAATCTGATCGGGCTCGACGTCTCGAAGGAGGCCATCGCACAACTCCGGGCGCGCCACCCGCATTTGGCGCCGAATCTGGTCCGTGCGGACTTTCGCGACTTCGATTCGGAGTTGCCGTTCGACTATATCGTCGCGATCCAGGTCTTTCAGCACGGAACCGCAGCCGCGGTCCGATCGATGTTCGCGCGCGCTGCGAGGCTGCTGAAGCGCGGAGGACTTCTCTTCGTTCGCGTAAACTCCGCCTCAACCGATGTCTACTACTCCCATCGGGTCTTTGAGCGGGGCGATCGAGGCGGGTTCACCGTCAGGTACGATGAGGGGCCCAAGCGCGGGCTGGCGATCCGCTTTCTGTCGCTCCGGGAGCTGCGGGAGACACTGGATCCGTGGTTCACGCCTCTGTTCCCGACGAGAGAGGAGGTAACCTCACGGGAATCTCCCAAGTCCGGCTCATGGGCACAGTGGGAAGGCGTCTGGGTCAGGCGGCAGCCCGCTTCTGGGGGACAAATCAACCCGGCGGTGCGCAAGGCGGATCTTGTCGATCACCTGTGATCACCAAGACTGTTTGTCGCTCACATTGTCAGTGAAATGATCGACAAATGACTTTGCCGATCATTCGTGATCGTCGACGCTGTTGCCCAGCCGATACCCGACAGTAGCTTCAGCACTAGCCCGAGAACGGAAGTCGGCCGGGTCCCCGTCTGGCAAGCTCCACCCTCGGCCAGCACAGGAGGACAGCGCGATGAAGCAACTCACATGGGTAGCAGCCCTCACGGCCCTGGCAATCGTCGCTTGGCTCGGGTCGGGCATGGGGGCGGCGGACGATGTCGCTCCCGCCCCGGAGAAAGGCGTCTTCGCCACGATCGCCCCGTTCAACAGCTACGGCGTCGTCCACGATGCCGACAACGTCGAGGCCATGCGGCCGCGGGTCATGGGCGCGCACGGGGTGATCTCTTCCGGGCACTACCTGGCCACGCAGGCCGGCTACGACGTGCTCCGGGCCGGGGGCAACGCCTTCGACGCAGGCGTCACTGCGGGGATGGCGCTCAAGGCGCTCAAGATGGACTACGCGGGGTGGACGGGTGTCGCGCCCCTGATCCTCTACAGCGCCGCGGAGGACCTGGTGATCACGCGGGTCGGGGCCGGGACCTCGCCGGCGCTCGCCACCCTCGACCACTTCCTCGAACACGGCAAGTCGCCCGTCAACAACGCGCTGATTCCCGCGGATGTCGACGTCTGGCTCGCCGCGCTCGACCGCTTCGGCACCCTCAGCTTCAGCGAAGCCGCACGGCCGACCCTGCGCATCGCCGAGGAGGGATATCACCTCTACAAGATGCAGAAGTGGATGATCGGGGATCAGATGGAGGCGATCCTCGCCTTCCCCTACAACGGCGACTTCTGGTTTCAGAACGGGGTCGGGGAGCAGCGTCTGGGCGATTTGATGGTGAACGCCGACCTGGGGCGGCTCATCCGCTACATGATGGCCGCCGAGGAGCAGACGCTTGCCGCGGGCGGAAGCCGCTCCGAAGGGATCCGCGCGGCGCGGGACGCGTTCTACAAGGGAGAGCCCGCGCGCGACGTGGACCGCTTCTTCCGCGAGCAGGGCGGGATCGTTCGCTACGAGGACCTGGCGGGGTACGAGAGCCGCTGGGAGGAGCCGCTGGGCACCAGCTTCCACGGCTACGACGTGTACACGGGCGACGGCTGGAGCCAGGGGCCGCGCATCGTCCTGATGCTCAACATGCTCGAGAACTTCGACCTGCGCGGGCTCGGCTACAACACGCCGGAGTACATTCATCTCATCTCGCAGGTCATCAACCTGGCGATGTCGGATTCCCACAAGTACGTCGGCGATCCGGACTTTGCGCCCGCGCCCGACGGGCTCTACGGGAAGGAGTACGCTCGCAAGCGCATCGGGCTCATCGACGAGAAGCGCGCGTTTCAGGACCTGCCGCCGTGGGGAGATCCGGCGGCGATGGCGGCGGTGGCGGACGGCGCGCCGACGAGCTTCGTGGTGGCGAGCGGGGATGGGGATGGCGATGCGCCGGCCCGCTCCATCGACACCTCGTCCCTCAACGTCATGGACGCGGAGGGCAACCTGTTCTCCCTGACCGAAAGCGACGGCCACACCGGCACGCCCATGATCCCGGGGTGGGGGTTCGGATTGGGCAACCGCATGGCCCAGTTCAACCTGGATCCGGAGCTGGCCAACGTGATGGCGCCCGGCAAGCGCCCGCGCAACACCAACTCGCCGCTTCTGGTGATGAGGGACGGTCGGCCGTTCATGGGACTCTCCACACCCGGCGGCGACCAGCAGCTGCAGTCGCTCCTGCAGGTCTTTCTGAACGTGGTGGTGTGGGGGATGTCGCCCGAGCAGGCCCTCGACCAACCCCGCTTCGGCAGCTACAACTTCCCGGCCACTGGCAGCGAGGTGAATACCAGTCCCGCGGTGCTGCGCCTCGAGGACCGGATCCCGGCGGAGACGGCGGAAGCGCTGCGCGCGATGGGGCACGACGTGCAATCCTGGGGCCAGTGGAACTGGCGCGCATGCGCTCCCACGGTGACCTGGCGCGATCCG
This sequence comes from Longimicrobiales bacterium, assembly GCA_965211905.1. Classification (GTDB taxonomy): domain Bacteria; phylum Gemmatimonadota; class Gemmatimonadetes; order Longimicrobiales; family Gaopeijiaceae; genus Bin94. The sequence continues at coordinate 702,654 of CBDBTX010000003.1, read as the reverse complement.
GAGACGGGGGTGATGGTCGCGGCGGGGGATGTAAGGCGGGAGACGGCGTCGCTGGGGTTTTGAGGGGGGAATCTCGTCGTAGTCAACCAGGAACCCCGATCCCTATCGACGGCCATGGAAAAGATCGGCGCGTTTTGGGGTGAACCGGGCGGCGTCCTGTGTCTGCGCTTTCCGTTTTCCGAGGCGTACCAGGCTGCCGACCGGGAGGCTCGCCAGCTCGGGGACGGGCAGCAGGGCCAGGATGGCGCTGACGCTACACAAGAGACTACACATAGGGACTCCGGCACTACCCAGGAGAACGCGTCCGTCGACACCCGGCGCCGCATCGTGGATCTGATGCGAGACAATCCGCGAATCGCGCAAGCCAGGATCGCCGAACGGCTCGGAATCACTCGGGATGGTGTCGCATATCACTTCCGGCAGCTTCGAGCCGCCCGGGTCATCCGGCGTGTGGGCTCGAGGAGATTCGGCCACTGGGAAGTCCGGGAACCTTGACCGAAGGTGCGCGGCCCTCGTGGCGGTCTGGTTGGCCGTCCTCCGCCCCACCCCCCACACCAAGCCGTCGCGCCTTCATCAAGGCGGGACTCGCCGCGGCGGGACTTGGCCCCGCCATCTCGGCCCTGCCGGGCTGTAGCGACGCCTCCGACCGTTCGCCCCGCCAGCGCGTCGCGCCCCCACCCACGCGGACCGACGAGAGCGTCCTGGTGATCGGCGCCGGAATCGCGGGCCTGGCCGCGGCGTCCGAGCTTCGCGCCAGCGGTTTCGACGACGTTGTCGTCCTCGAGGCCCGCGACCGGATCGGAGGGCGCATCTGGACGGAAGACCTCGGCGGCACGGCTCCCGTCGACCTCGGAGCCTCGTGGATACACGGCGTCCGTGGCAACCCGATCGCCGAGGTCGCCCGCCGAAGCGGCATCGAAACGCGCCCGACCGACTGGGACAATGCGGTCCTACACTTCCACGAACGCGCCGCGCCGATGTCCGACACCCCGGACCTGGACGGGTTCTGGACGCTCGCGGAAAGACAGCCCCGCACCAGCCTTCGATCCGTCCTGGACGAGTACCTGGAAACGCACGCCTTCACCGCCACCCAGCGGCGGTACCTGGAGCATCTGCTCAACACGACCGTGGAGCACGAGTACGGCGCGGACCTGGCCGACCTCGCCCTCGAAAGTGTCGAAGGAGGCAGCGCGTACGGCGGCAGCGATGTCCTCTTCCCGGGCGGATACGGTCAGATCGTCGAGGCGCTGTCGGACGGTCTCGAGGTCAGGCTCCGCCAGGCCGTGACCGGGATCGACCACAGCGGAGCGCACGTCGTCGCGACCACAGCATCGGGCGCAAGGTTCGAGGCCGACAGGGTCGTCGTCACCCTCCCCCTCGGCGTCCTCAAGAACGGGCTCGTGTCGTTCTCGCCGCCGCTGCCGCCGGCCAAGCGCCGAGCGATCGCCGAGCTGAAGATGGGCGTGCTCAACAAGACCTGCCTGCTGTTCGAGGACGTCTTCTGGGAGCCGGCCGTCGAGGTCATCGGGTACGTGGGGGCGGACAGGGGACGATGGGCCGAGACCCTCAGCCTTCACCCGTACACCGGCCAGCCGATCCTGATGATGTTCAACGCCGGCGCATACGGCACCGAGATCGAGAGCTTGGCCGACCGGGAGATCGTGGCCCAGGCCACCCTGGCGCTCGCGGACATGTACGGGCCCGTGCCGCAGCCGACAGACGCGCTCGTCACGCGCTGGGGCTCCGACCCCTGGACGCATGGATCCTATTCGTACGTGCCGGTCGGAACCTCGTTCGAGCGCTACGCGGCGCTGGGCGAGCCGATCGGCAACAGGGTGTTCTTTGCGGGCGAGGCAACGGACCCGGACCACCCGGCCACTGTGCACGGGGCGTTTCTGTCCGGCGTTCGAGCGGCGCGGGAGATTGCCGAGGTAGAGGTGGGTTGAGGCGGAGGGGAAGGGGGTTGGAAGGAGAGGGCGACGTGCACTTCGCTGCTGACGGCTTGTTTCAGGTAGCGGCAGAGCTGGCACACTCGGCACGAGGGGAGGGGTGCGCTTCGTTCCTCCCAAGGTCTCATTGTTGACAAAACGCACACATTAGGTGTTGATTGGAGTATGGAATCCGCTTTCGATTGGAACGAGGACAAGAATCAGCGACTCGTCGAGCAACGCGGCATCTCGTTCGAGCGAGTCATCTCCGCAATCGAGCAGGGAGGGTTGGTAGACATACTCGAACACCCCAACCAGGAACGGTACGGGGGACAGATGATCTACGTGGTCGACATCGAGCAGTACATCTACCTGGTGCCCTTCGTCATGCGATCGGACGGTTCGCGGTTCCTGAAGACAATCATCCCCAGTCGGAAAGCGACGCGGGACCACAGGAAGAGGAGGTCATCGTGAAAGACCGGTTGAGCGCCGAAGAGCGGGAAATCCTTGAGAAGTTCGAGCGGGACGAGTTGCGGCCCGCTACGGGCGTTGACCGCGAGATGGCGATCGCCCCTCAGGCGGCCCGCAATACCTTCAAGAAGACCCGGCGGGTCAACCTGCGGGTGACGGAGCGTGACTTCAATCGAGCGCACGCTCGGGCGCGCGAGGAGGGCATTCCTTACCAGACACTGCTGTCGAGCGTCATCCACAAGTATCTGTCGGGACGGTTGACCGAGAAGAGATGAAGCGGATAGACGGCGGCAACCGAATCGACGGTTTCCTCGCTCGCGGAGCCCGTGGGGCAAGTCCAGGACTTCGGGGCGAACGTGGAGGCCACTTGGGGCGGATGGGGGTGTCGGTATGAGTGAAGGCTTCGATTTCGAGCGGCTCGTCGAACTGTGCCAGCGTACGCATGAGGAGACAAGGCGTTCGGCCACCCGTGCGATCGACCGCTCGCTCGTGGTGCGGAACTGGCTGTTCGGATGGTTCATCGTGGAGTACGAGCAGAGCGGCATCGATCGGGCCGAATACGGTACTCAACTCCTCTCCCGCATTGCGGACCGATTTCGCCTAGCGGGAATCAGGGGCGCGTCCACTACTGGATTGAAGCTCTTTCGGCAGTTCTACCGGCAGCGCGGCCCGATTGGTCCGACACTGTCTGACCAATTCTCGCTGCCGGCGTCCGATGACGAGACCAAGCGAATTCGTCCGACGCCGTCGGACCAATTCCTTCGATCAAGCTCGGCCTCGCTGGCAGACATCATTGCTCAACTTCAGAACGACTTCCCCCTCGGCTGGTCTCACTACGTCACCCTTCTGTCCGTAACCGATCCCGACGCCCGGCGGTTCTACGAGATCGAGGCCGCAGAAAACGGTTGGAGCGTCCGCGAACTCAAGCGACAGCTCGACAGCTCCCTGTACGAACGGCTGGCGCTCAGTCGAGACAAGCACGAGGTCCGCCGCCTGGCCCGTGACGGGCAGGTCGTCGAGAAGGCTTCGGACCTGATCAAGGACCCGGTGGTCCTGGAGTTCCTCGGCCTGGAGGAGAAGCCCGCCTACTCCGAGAGCGACCTGGAGACCGCGATCATCGACCGGCTGCAGCAGTTCCTGCTGGAGCTGGGCAAGGGCTTCCTGTTCGAGGCGCGCCAGAAGCGATTCAGCTTCGATGACAGTCACTTCTTTGTCGACCTGGTCTTCTACAACCGTCTGCTGCGGTGCTACGTGCTGATCGACCTGAAGTCCGGGAGGCTGACCCATCAGGATCTCGGCCAGATGCAGATGTACGTCAACTACTTCGATCGGTACGTGACGACCGATGGCGAACTGCCGACCGTCGGAATCCTCCTCTGCGACCAAAAGAACGACGCCGTGGTCGAGCTGACGCTCCCCGAAGACGCCAACATCTACGCATCGAAGTACCAGCTCTATCTGCCGTCGAAACGCGAGCTGGCCGATCAACTCGCGAGGGTCCGCCGGGAGATTGAGGGGCGCGAGAAGTTTCTGGAACGCGCGGACGCTTTGGCGGCGACCACTTCCGGCACGAAGCAGACGGACAGCACCGTCCTCATTCGGGAGGACCGCGATCGGTGAGGGTGACGGTCGATGCGAGCGTGGATATACACAACGATTTCGTTGTCAACAGATTTGTTGTGTATGATGTCAACTACACATGTCAATATGTAATGTGTCGTTGTCGTTTTCGGTTCCTTTGGGGACTTGGAAGCCCCGAGGCTAACCTTCCCTCGCCAGCCGGGCACTCACCAGGCGATTCATGCTCACGCCCTGCTCCGCTGCCCGAATGGCCAGGGCGCGGTGCGTCTCCGGCGGCACCCGTACCATGAACTTGCCGCTGTAGGCCCGGTCCGCTATCGGCTCCGGGACCAGCTCGCCATTGGCTTGCATGTCGTCCACGCAGTCGGCCACGAGACGCTGGATGCCCGACAGGGCTTCTCCCGGGTCAGCCGCCAGCCAGCTCAGCGACGGGAACTCGGCGCAGAGGCCCACATGTTCCCCGTCCCCGTGGACTGGACAGCCTACGCCAACCAATCCATACTGAGCCGATATGCTGCGATCTTCTCAGGCGTCGGACCGCAGCGACGCGCGGCAGTCACTCACCCGCGTCCTGGTCACGAGCGATCCCGGGGCTGACCGGATCCGAAGTTGGACAAAGGACATCGGGCAGCGCTTCCTGCGCGAGTCGTCCCACGCCCGCGAACCCGACTTTGCGCGGCTTCATATCGACGATCTCTCGTTTCTGTTCGTCGCCTACGATTCGCGTTTCCTGAACGGGCTCTGCGAGCGGCTGCTCGGCCCGGAGGGCGTGACCTTCCGCCTCTCCAGCCGGATGACGCGCGCGGGCGGCAAGACCACGTGCTTCCGTCGCCCGGATGGCAGGAAGCGTTTCGAGATCGCCGTGGCCACTTCCATCCTCTTCGACGGCTTTCTGGTGGACGATCCGGAGGTGACCGTCTGCGGCCTTCCGTGCGGCAACCGATTGGAAGCGCTGCAGCGACTGTTCGAGCACGAACTCGTCCACCTCGCGGAGTGGCTGTGCTGGGACGAGAGTCACTGCGGGCGCAACCGCTTTCAGGGCATCGCCGCCAGACTGTTTGGCCACCGGGCACACACTCACCAGCTGATCACCCGCTCCGAGCGCGCCGCCAAACTGGGCTTCACGGTGGGCGCCCAGGTGAAGTTCCGCTACCGGGGTCGGTGGCTGAACGGGCGCGTCAACCGGATCACGAAGCGCGCCACTGTGCTGGTTGACGATCCGGCCGGTCAGCTCTGGTCCGACGGGCGCCGCTACGTTCGCTACTACGTGCCGCTCGGAGAACTCCGGCCGGTGGGGGCGGACCCGATCCGGGCTGCGGAATAGCGCCCGGCTTGCGGGGATGAAACAAGCCGATCAAGCTCGTGCTCCTTCATTCGGCCAGGGCGCGCACCACGGCTTCCGGATCGCGATCGATCACGGTCAACAAGACCCGGGCCGCCCGGTCCGGGACGCGTCGCCCCTGTTCCCATTCCTGTACCGCCCGCACGTCGAGGCCGAACCGGTCCGCGAATCTCTGGCGGCTGAGCTTCATGCGCTTGCGGAGTGCCACGATGTGCTCCGCAGCGGGATCGTCGACGATTCGGCAGGAGAGCGGCGTTTCTCCTCGCACATGGGCAAGCACTTCGCCAAGAGCCGCTTCCACCTCGCGTCCCAGATTCGTTCGTCCGGTTGTCATCGGTTCCGTTCCTCTTTCTTGATCGCGGCCACGAGCCGCGAGAGCACCTTCATGTCAGCTGGGCTGAGGTCCTCCCGATCCGCCTTCGCGTACGCGGTCAGCAGATAGATCGAGTCCGATCTCCCGTGGCGAAAGTAGATTGTGCGGATTCCGCCCCTCTTCCCCCTGCCCAAGCCTGCCCAGCGCACCTTCCGCAGCCCTCCGGTTCCCCGGATTACCGGCGGCACACCCGGATCGGCGACTATGGTCGCTTCCATGGCCCGCTGGTCTGCCTCCGGCAGCAGTCTGCGAATAGCGCGCTCGTAGGATCGAGTAGTAAAGATCCGCACGGAGGAATGTGCGGCAGTGCCGCACTCTGGGCAAGTGGGACCCTGGCGAATGTTCGCGCGCATGGAGCCTCCGGGATGGTGGAGGCTCCAAGGTGTCCAGGGGGCGTGGGCGAAGGGATAGCTGGATGGGCCAACTTGCGGTGAGCCTCGGGATTCCGCAGACACCGTGTGCGGGATCCTCAGCCGGATGTCGGAGGGCGCAGAGCGTCGGAGCATTGCGACGTGTGGTCGAGGGCTGTGAAGACGAGGACTTCGACCGGTTCATGGCCCGGGGCGTGAAGGCGATGCTACGTTCGAGGGGATTCGACAGCGAGCTACTGGATGAAGCGATGACCATGGGAAGGGTGGACAGGGCTCTCCAGCACCCCGCCGCAAGCGAGGTGGGGGGCATTCCGGGACAGGAGCGACCTTGATGCGGAAGTTGTTGCGAACCGACGGTTGGCTGGCCGGGGGTGTCGGCGGCGCGGTGGCCGCCCCGCTCTCGATCGTACTCCACGAACTTGGGCACTTCGCGGCATACGCCGCATTCGGATTCCCCGACCCGGTCCTTCGTTATGCCTCCGTCAGCTGGGCCGGTTCCGGAGAGTGGACTACGCTCTTCCGGGCGGGAGACATGGCGGCGGCGGCAGCGCTCGCCGAACCGTGGAAAGTGGCGGTCGGCGCGGCTGCGGGGCCAGTGGTGAGCTACCTGACGGCCATCGTCTGCGTGCTCGCGGTCCGTCGATCCGGCCCCGGCCCTCTATCCCTGGTTCTTGGGCTCGGATTGTCGGCGCCGGGGCAAGGGCTGGGGGCCTTGATGGTTCTTGTCATCAACCTCTTCGGCGGCGGATTCATAGGAAGTCAGGACGAAGCGTGGGTGGCGTCGATCGCCGGAATCTCGTCGTCCCTTACCGCTCTGCCCGGTGTCGCTTGCCTCGTGCTTGCACCCTGGTTCCTCGTGACAGCCATCCCTCGCGGCCGGAGGCTCCGGGTCGTGGTCCCGGTGGCGGGCGGCATGGTTCTGGGCCTCTTCGGGTGGCTCGGTTGGCTGGGGCCCCTGCTTCTTCCGTGAAGATCGGGCAGAAGGGGAAGTCGCCCTCAACCCATCCGCACCCGCTCGATGAACTCGTCGCCTGAGGCGCATTCGAACAGAGCGTCAGTCACCCTGTCGATGCCTTCGGGGCTGGTGAGTTTCCCAAGAAGCCCGGTCGCGCGTGTTGCTGTCTCCTCACCAAACTTCCGTTCGATCTGACGGCGAAGAAGCAGGGCCTGACCCTGCTGGCGCCCCTGCTGGCGCCCCTGTTGGGCTCCCTGCAGTATCCCCTGCCGGACACCCCTCTGGACCAGCTCGTCCATACCCTGCCGGAATCTGTCCACCTCCTCTGCCATGGTCTTCGCTCCTGCTCTCATCAGTCGTGTCGGGTAGTCCCTCAACTCTAACATCGTATCCACGCTCTGGCCCATCAATCCGGCCAAGCCCGGATCACCGTGCCTTTCGATCGTGCGCCACAGGCTCGACAACTGCACGGCCATTTCCTCCGGCGAGAGGTTGCGGGCCAGGCCGAGGACCAACGCCGTGAGATCGTCGCGCGATCGGTCGTCTCCCGTACCCTCTCCCCATGGCACCAGACGGTAGTGACCCGGATCGGAGCGCGTGAACAGGTCCGTCACGTGTGCCGGCGCCGTCCACGGCCCGTCGCCGTGGTAGAGGACGAGGTAGACGAACTCCGGGAGCGGATCTCCCGGGCTGTAGTCCGGTCCGGCGACGATTCCTTGGAGCGCGAGCGCGGAATAGGTCGTCGTCCGCAGGGCCATGAGCCGCTCGGCCGTCCGCTGGAATTCAAGCAGGAACAAGACCCTCTCCCCATCGACGGTCGTGGCGGACCAGATCATGTCGGGATGTCGCCGCTGCAGCGTCTTCTTGCTGACGAGCCCGGTGGATTCCTCGCGAAGTGTCGCGAAGTCGATCTCCTCGGCCCATTCGGGCACATGGCTGCGGATCAGAATCTCGACCATCCGCCGATCAGCGAAGACCGACTTGAGAAAGGCGTCGTGCATGGAGCCTCCGGGTCGGTGGGGACTCCAAGATGTCGAGGGGGCGTGGGCGAAGGGATGGCTGGATGGGCCGACTTTTGGAGAAGATGGGAAGGAGAGTGCGACGTGTATCTCGCTGCCTGCGTCTCGTGTAAGGGACCGGCGGGGCTGAGGAGCCCGGAACGAGGGGAGGGTGCACTTGGCGCGCGCTGCTCCCATGCCCGACCGTGGCGGGGGTTACACGCGCACTACCGCTGCCATACCGCGAACCCTTTTCGCCGGAGCGATTCGGCCAACTCCCGCTCCTTGTCCTCCGCTTCGGCCGACGCCACCGGGTTACGGTGCTCGTACTGCCTCCGCATGAGGTACTGGCCGTATTTCGTGACGTAGCCCTTCCCGGCCTTCTCCCCACGCCTGTGCTGCTCGAAGCGTTCCTCGGGGGTGCGTGAGGCAACACCTACGTACACGCACGGCTTTCCGGGCCGATAGCCAGGGTTTTCCTTCCTGAACCTCAAATCTTCCAGCACGGCCTCATCGAGTCGAATCACATAGAGGTTCCTCGTCGTGGTCATGACACGTTGCTCCAGAGTGTAGGGGGGAGAGGGATTGGTAGGAGAGGGCGACGTGTGCCTCGGCGCCGGCGTCTCGAGTAAGGGGTCGGCGAGGCTGAGGGGCCCGGTACGAGGGGAGGGTGCGCTTGGCGCCCGCTGCTCCGATGACTGACAGTGGCGCACTCGGCTCAACGAGGGAGGGTCAGGCCGTCCTCACCCGCTCGTACGAGCCTTTCGTCTACCACTTCGACGGTCACGGTCTCGTCGTCCCTGAACCGCAGCTCTGTTCCCGGCACGCCGGTCGTGACAGCTGCGACAGGCTTGCGTCCGCTTCCTGGCCGGTCCACCCGATCTTGATCAGACCCGGCCTCGCCGGGTTCCGGGCAGGGTAGACGATGGACATGGCCCGTTACCCGATCCTGTAGGAGCGAAGCGGCAGTGCAGTTGTCTCCAGCGAGGAAAGGTCAAGCCGGTTCGCGGCACGATCGATATCGAAGCCAACCAGGTTGCCGCGGGCATCGATATCCACGTTCACGCCATCGACCACTTCCCTGGTCTCCACGCCGGGCTCCTGGCTGAGTTCTATGTACAGACTGTCGGTCTCGGGGTAGTAGTGGAGCTTCATGGGGATCCTCTTCCGAAGCCGCGATCGAAGAACGCGTTGTGGATGGTCTCTCCATCTTCGAGGGTAACAACTCGAAGAACACGCGTGAAGGCTTCGCCCGGTCGCGTGACTTCACCCCAAAACATCGGCCTCGGAGACCCGCAATTCGGGATCCCTCGCCGAGTCCGGCGACGACCGAGTAGAGGAGGATGTCGTACATGGCGGCTCCCGGGAGACTCGTCAGCACGCCAAGTTCGCGGAAAGCGGCGGGCGGAGGTATGGCTGGACGGGACGCTTTGCCTGGAGTCGGCCCACCCACCCCACCGACGCCTGAAGCGCCTCTTCAGAGACATCCTCGGATGCCGCGGAAGGGTCGCAAGACCCGATGAAGTCACCGTGCGGTGGACGCGTGACGCGTGGCAGTATTCCGCCCGAGCGGCAATCAGTCGAAGGCGTCGTGGCGGGGGCTGATTGTCGGCCGAGCCTGTGGACCCACTTGGGCCAAGCTCGCCAGCGTCGGATACGATCGTTAGCCCTCCCGGGACTTCGACCTCCCCAATACCACGGTGACAAGGGGACCGGCAATAACGATTCCGGCACCCCAGATATGCCCGAGAGCCGCGAGGTAGATGCCGCCACCGATAGTGGCAAGACTTGTGAGGAGCGTCCCGACGCTTAAGGCCCTGACGGCGAACGCGTTGGCTTGGCTCTCCCGAGTCTCCATCGATCTCCGGTGCTCACCCTGCTTCTCGTATTCGCTGAGGATGACTTCATCCGATCTCGGGACAGCCTCGCGAAAGGCCTGCAGGGCCTCGGGCGGTGGCAGCGGCCCCTGCCACGTCATCTTCTGCTCGACCGAGACAGACTTGCCTGCCGTATCGGCTGATTGAACGGCTGGCAGCTCCGTTCTCGCCTTTCGCCGCTTCCGCCCCCGACGCGCCTTTCGCTCAGCAACCGGTCTTGGTCGACTGCCTCTCGATGACGCGGGTAGACGCGGTGCCGAGGTCGGAAAAGGTCGTGCCAAGATCGGACATCACGACTTCGCCATCCGAACGGTGGCGCCGCAGGCAGTGCCGGTCGGCGCCGCGTGTCGCCAACGACACGAGAAACTCCGTCACTTCCGCATGGGTCTCGACCATCTGGCGGAGAAACGCACCCAATGAACACCTCCGTTTTCCGCAGAGCCGTGATCGTCGAAAGGGCCGAAAGACTACCAGAACCTAGCGATCGTGTCAGTCATCAGCGAATGATGCGGCGATGGTGTCACCCGCCGATTTGTCGATCGCTGGGTCAGCACCCGCCAGTTGCCGGACTTCCTGAAGGGGTTCAGCTTCCACGTCCTCGCACTCGCGCACTGGAACCAGAAAGCAGAACGCCCGAATGCCTCCCAATACTGACGAGACCGCTGCTATCGACCCTGATGCTCTCAACGTCTCCGCCGAGGCCGGAGTACCCCTGGAGGACGACTTCCATCTGATCGACGATCCGCCGGAAGAAGACGAAGCAGCCGAGACGGATTTGGCGGAGCGTGACAGCGCTACCCGACTACGCGGTGCGCTGGATTCCGCCACCGGGACGTTGAGACGCGGTATGGCAGGTGTCGGCAAGACCGCGGGGGCCATGGGCGACGGGATGGTGGGCTCCGCAAGAGCGGTCAGTGGAACCGTAAGTGATGTATCCGCCCGTGCGGGCCGTCTTGCATCCGATTCGCTCAGAAAGGTCCCGGTACGACGCCTGACCGAACCCGTGACATCGATAGCAGCGAGCCTTGGAAACGCCCTGCTCGCAACCGATGTCGCGGTCAGCCTGGATCGGTGGGCCCGGGACGTGTTCGCTTCCGGTCCCCCCTCTCTGCCAACACGCGCGAGACACGAGAGGAGAAAGAGATTAGAGTAGGGCGAGGCAGAGAGAAGCAGGATGGGACGAGGAGAAGGAATGAAGGTGAACGGAACGCCCCTGTCTTCGGGGGAGGGCAAGCGAAGCGCGGCAGCATCCCCGCCGGATCCGGAGGTTGCGGCCAAGGCGACGAGGCGGCGCTTCACGGCAGCGTACAAGCTGTTGATCGTGGAGAAGGCGGACGCCTGCGAGACGCCGGGCGAGATCGGAGAGCTGCTTCGGCGCGAGGGCCTGTACAGTTCGCACCTGTCGTCGTGGCGGAAGGCGGCGCGGGAGGGGTCGTTGCGGGGGCTGGCGAAGAAGCGCGGCCCGAAGCCATCGGCCGGGAAGCGTGAGGCGAGGAAGGTGCGGAAGCTGGAGCGGGAGAACGCGCGGCTGCGCGAGGAACTCCGCAAGGCGCGCATCATCATCGATGTCCAGGGAAAAGTTGCGGGGCTGCTGGGCGTGAGCCCCGGGGACGGGAAGCGCTCTTGAGCGCGGCCAGGGGCTTGGCCGGGCACGTGGGCGTACGCGCGGCGTGCACGGCCCTCGGGGTTGCGCGCGCGACGTTCTACCGTCGCCGGAGGCCGAAGACCGGGCAGCGGCAGCCCCGGCCGGCTCCTGCCCGGGCCCTGAATGCATCGGAGCGGGCGGAGGTCTTCGGTGTGCTGTGCTCGCCGCGCTTCGCCGACCGTGCGCCGGCGGAGGTGTACGCGACGCTGCTGGACGAAGGGACCTACCTCTGTTCGGAGCGGACGATGTACCGGATCCTGGCCGACAACCAGGCGGTTCGGGAGCGCCGGGCGCAGCGCAGCCATCCCAACCACCCGAAGCCCGAGGTGGTGGCCCGCGCGCCCAACGAGGTGTGGTCGTGGGACATCACCCGGCTGCTGGGGCCCGAGAAGTGGCAGTACTTCTACCTCTACGTGATCCTGGACATCTACAGCCGCTACGTCACGGGCTGGATGGTGGCGGAGCGGGAGACCGCCGGCCTGGCCGGGCACCTGGTCGCCGAGACATGCGTCAAGCACGGTGTGCAGCCCCAGGGGCTCACGCTGCACTCGGACCGGGGATCTCCCATGACGGCCAAGTGCACGGCGCAGCTCCTGGCCGACCTCGGCGTCACGCAGTCGCTGGGCCGACCCAGGGTCTCGAACGACAACCCGTACTCCGAGGCGCAGTTCAAGACCGTCAAGTACCACCCGGGCTTCCCGGGCCGGTTCGGCACCATCGCGGAAGCGAAGGACTTCTGCCGGGAGTTCTTCCGGTGGTACAACACCGAGCACCGGCACGGCGGCATCGGCCTGCTCACGCCCCGGCAGGTCCACCTCGGGCGCGCGCCCGAGGTGATCGAGCACAGGCAGAAGGTGCTGGCCCAAGCCTACGCCGCCCGCCCGAACCGCTTCGTGGGAGGCCCACCCAAGGCTGCGGAGCTACCGGAGGAAGTCTGGATCAACCCCGCACTCCCCGTCACCGCAGCCAACGGAGAAAAGCCGGCCGCCGGGGGAAAGGAGGGCTCACTAAACTGAATCGGAAAGTGTCTCAAAGTCGTTGGCAGGTTCCGCTGACTGTTGAAACTGCCCCCGCGTGATGAGACGACGAAGTTGATTCTCGATTTCGCTGAGCAACAGAAACGCCTCTGATTGCTCGCGGAACATGATGCTTAGATCCGTCGCGGTAACAATGCCAGTGATCTCACGCTCATTCCCACGGACCAGCACGGCGTCGTGATCCACGATTATCCGGAAAGCCTTGAACAGTTCATCGTCCGCCCTCACCGTCTCGTACTTCGGATCGGCAAAGTCCATTACGCGCGTCTTTTCTTGAGTGCCCTTCAGCCTGGCCATGGCAATTGAACGCCAGCTTATCATTCCATCTATGTCTCGCAGATTCTGTGCAACAGGAAGTTGTGAGTAGTCGTGTGACATCATCAGTTGCATTGCCTTTTGCACAGGCTCGTCACGCTTAACCGTTAGCGGTGGCCTGTTTGCCGCGTCCAGCATTCGCACGCGCCAAACGGGATCGTCTTCCACCGATGTCGCATCCAGCACATCGTCGTTTGAAGCACGGCGGTCTGCTTCTTCCGCCCCTCGTGCATCCTTTCCGCTAGCTCCGCTCTTGGACTTTCCAGATGCTGTCCCTGGTTTCTTGAGCAAACTGAATGTCAAGGGACCATCGAGATAGGCCGTCGCAAACTCCGGATCGGTCTGCAAACCCGCCTTGCGGAGGGCTCTGCGGATTTCCGATCTCACCCACTTGCCTCGTCGCTTCTGGCCGAACCAACGAAGGACATCTCTTGCCGTCACATAGGACACCGGATTCCCGGCCTTGAGACTTGTGGCAATTTCTTCGAGTTTCTGAATCCCGTTTCGTCGAAAGTGAGTGCTAATGGTACTCTGGCTCCCTTTAGCTGAGTGTGGATGCGGCCACCAAGGAGTCCTGCTTGGGCAACCCGAAGACGCTAACAGGAATGTCAAGGGCGCGGAAAACGGAAAGTGCAAGGTGGTCGGGTTCGACTGGGTTGCCCGGACTTGGCGCGCGCCCCATCATTTGACCGCCCACGAACGGGCTACGCCCGCCGAACCCCTGATCATCTGATGATCCGCACACCGCCAACCATTCCCGGTCACCGACGATGCGATTGACGTCTCCACAAACCGGTCCTGACACCACCACCACCGCCATCGTCGACAACCGCACGCGAATGGTTGGCGAGTTCCTGGCCGGTCACTCCGTGCCCGACAGCCTCCTCTCGGTCGTTTCCGCCTACTTCACGATCTACGGCTACGGGGACCTCCGCGACCAGCTCGACCGCATCGGGCGCATGCGGTTCCTGTACGGGGACCCGCGCGGAGTCGGGGCCGTCGACCCGGAAGAGGCCGAGGACAAGGCGTTCCGCCTGACAGACGAAGGTAATCTTGAGTTAACCCAAGCACTCCGCCAGAAGCCGCTAGCCCGCGCGTGCGCCAACTGGATTGAACGGAAGGCCGACATCCGGACGATCGCGCAGAGCAACTTCCTCCACGGGAAGATGTACCACATCTCCAAACCCGAAGGAGCGGCCGCGGTTGCCCGCGAGACTGCGGCACTCTTGGGTAGTTCCAACTTCACCCGACGCGGACTGGGGACGGGGAGCAATCCCAACCTCGAGCTCAACCTCGAAGTGCGTAGCGCCGCGGACCGGGAGCCACTCCTGGATTGGTTCGATCGACTCTGGCAAGACGAGGAGCTCACCCACGACGCCAAGAAGGACGTGCTGGACGCGCTCGAGAGACTGGGTAGGGACTACTCACCCGAATTCGTGTACTACAAGACCTTGTACCATGTCCTCGGAGACCGCCTGGCACAGCAGGAAGAGAGCGAGAAGCTCGCAGGTGGCGTTCACCTCTTCGATTCTCAGATCTGGAACCAGCTCTACGACTTCCAGCGACACGGCGTGATCAGCGCCATCAATCGCCTCCTGCTACACAACGGGTGCATCGTCGCTGACAGCGTGGGGCTGGGGAAGACCTTTACGGCGCTGGGCGTGATCAAGTACTTCGAATCTCGGAACGAGCGGGTTCTGGTCCTCTGCCCAAGCCGTCTGAAGCCGAACTGGCTCAGATACCTTGCGTACACCGGTCAGCGCACGAATCCCTTCATCGCCGACCGCTTCGGCTACACCGTCCTCGCCCACACGGATCTGAGCCGGACCCAGGGCATGGCCGGCGACATCGACCTAGCCCAGTTCAACTGGAGCGCATTCGACCTCATCGTCATCGACGAGTCTCACAACTTCCGCAACGAAGGCCGGGAGAAGCGGGACGACGACGGCAACCTCATCTCCCGTAGCCGTTACCGCCGACTTCTCGAGGAGGTGCTCAAAGAGGGAACCAGGACCAAAGTCCTGATGCTGTCGGCGACGCCCGTCAACACTAGTCTACGCGATCTGCGGAACCAGATCTACTTGATGACCGAGAAGGACGAAGACGCGTTCCGAGCGCTTGGCGTGGGCAGTATCCAAAGCATCTTTGCGCGTGCGCAGAAAGAGTTTCAGAAGTGGGAGAAACGCTTCTCTGACGGGGGCACGAGGGACAAGGCCGCGTTGCTGGAACGCCTCGGCGCCGACTTCTTGGCGGTCCTTGATGCGGTTACGATCGCGCGGTCGCGCCACCACATCCGCACCTACTACCCCGACTTCGAGAAGGAGCACGGAGCTTTCCCGAAGCGCGCGAAGCCCACGAACCTCCACCCACCTACCGACACTCGGGGTACGCTGTCCTACGACGAACTTCACGAAGCGATCAGCAAGTTCCGGATGGCGGTCTACATGCCGTCCCAATACGTCACCGACCCTACTGACCTCGAGGAGGAAAAGAAGAAGCTCAATTTCGACCAGCGCGACCGCGAGAAGTGGTTGATCGGGATGATTCGGGTCAACCTACTCAAGCGCCTGGAGAGTTCGGTGGACTCCTTCGCCCTGACAATGGAGCGGATCATCCAGAAGATGGACGACCTCGATGCCCTAATAGAGCGTTGGGAAGCGACAGGCGAGGACAGACACCAGTTCGGCATTGGCTTCGACGACGAGGAGGACGAGGATTTCACACTGGGCCAGGGTAGTGCGTCGTACCGACTGGCAAGCCTCGATGTCTCCAAGCTGCAGGGGGATCTTCGTAAGGACCGCGACAACTTCCGGGCTATCCTGAATCAGGTGCGCGCGGTCGACCCCGAACGCGACGCGAAGCTCCAGGAGCTGAGGCGCGTGCTGGCGGAGAAAGAACGTGAGGCGCCAAAGGATAAGGAGGGACGACCGAACCGGAAAGCACTGGTCTTCACGACGTTCTCGGACACTGCGAAGTACATCTACGAGAACCTGGAGGAATGGGCCCGTGACACGGGTGTCAGTATGGCGCTGGTTGCCGGAAGCGCGGGGAACAGGGCGACTGCCGGAAGCACGCGTTTCGAGGACATTCTGGCGCGTTTCTCGCCACGATCACAAGGAGGGGCGGACGGTCAGGAGGCAACACGCAGGGCCGCGGAATCGAGCGAAGAAATCGACATCGTGATCGCCACCGACTGCCTGTCTGAAGGGCAAAACCTGCAGGATTGCGATCTGGTGGTCAACTACGACATCCACTGGAACCCGGTTCGTCTTATGCAGCGTCTTGGGCGAATTGACCGCATCGGGAGCACCAATCGTGAGGTGCGAATGGTCAACTTCTGGCCCACGAAGGATCTCGACCGGTATCTGGATCTGAAGAACCGGGTCGAGGCGCGCATGATGTTGGCGGACGCGGCCGGGACGGGAGCTGATGACCCTCTCGCTTTGGACCAGGACGTAGATGGGGTCGACAAAGCAAGCAAGTCCGCCGCGGAAGAGCTGAGATTCCGTGACCGCCAACTGAAGACGCTCCGAGAAGAGACGCTGGACATCGAAGAGGTGGATGACGGCGTCTCCCTGACCGATTTCACGCTCGACGACTTCCTGGCGGACCTGGCCAACTACCTGCAGCGCCACAAGAAAGCTCTGGAGGAAGCCCCGTTCGGGATACTAGCAGTGGTACCGCCGTGGTCTGACAAAGACGGAATCCGTGATCAACCGAAGGAGCTTCGACCGGGCGTGATCTTCTGTCTAAAGCAGAGACGTAGCCCCAAAGAGCCAACCCCGAATCGACTGCAGCCGTACTTTCTGGCGTATGTGCGTGACGATCGGACCGTGCGCTACAGCTTCCAGAACGCCAAGGAGATTCTGGCGTTATTTGGGGCCGTGTCGCGGGGGCGAGAAAGGGAGTTGACAGATCTCGTCGACTCTTTCGAAAGCGAAACGGGCCACGGCCAAAGGATGGCCAAGTACGACAGGATGGTGAAGGCGGCTTTCCGTAGCATCGTTCGCCCGTTCCGAAAGAAGATGTTGACCGGATTGACACAGAGTCGAAGGGCAACAATCTCGAAGCGGTCGGAGCAGCCCAGAAGCGGCGAGGACTTTGAGTTGGTGACTTGGTTGGTGATCCGGGAGGACTCCGATGGAGACTGACGCTCGTACGGCGATGGGGAACGCGATCCGAGTCGCGCTCGGGGGCTTTGAAGCCGGGTCGTTGCGTGACCGCGCTGAGGGACTGCTGCGGATTCTCGGGTATGAGAGTGAACGCTACGAAGCGGATTTCGACCTCGATCCGACCGGATTCCTAGAGTGGGCTGACGAGGAAGCTCCTGGGCGCCGGATCGCCAAGAGACCGCGTGACCTCATTCTGGAGAACTGGAATCGGATCCAGATGGTGTTCCAGTACACGAGTGATGAGCTTGCTCCACAGGTCAGCCTCTTCGACACAGACCGGTCAGGATACGAAAAGAGCCGCGCCAAGTCCTTTCTCTTCCTTGCCGTCGACCTGAAGGACGACGATCACCCGCGCCACAGGCTGGCGGCAATGACACGCGCGATCAATCGCCCGCTCATGATGCCCGCCATCATCTTCTTCCGATATCGCCGGGACGATGGGTCCATGGCCCTTACGTTGGCGGTGATCCATCGCCGGGCCCATAGGCGGGACGCGGCGAGTGACGTGCTCGAACGGGCAACGCTGATCAAGGACATCCGGGTGGCCGACCCGCACCGAGCGCATCTCGACATGCTGACGGATTTGGCTCTCGAGTCTCTGGTGCTGGAAAACCGTACCTTCGACGCGCTTCACCGCGCCTGGCAAGGAATCCTGGACACTGAGGCGCTCAACCGACGCTTCTATACGAGACTATTCGAGTGGTTCGAGTACGCCGTCTCGACATGCTCCTTCCCGGACGATGGCGCTGGCGAAGGGAACTCAGAGCGTCACGTCATCCGCATGATCACCAGGCTGCTTTTCATCTGGTTCCTAAAGGAGAAGCGACTGGTTCCCGAGGGTTTCTTTGAGGATGGATTCGCCGACGAGCAGTTGAATGACTATCGGTCGGACAGCGGAGACTACTACCGGGCCGTGCTCCAGAATCTCTTCTTCGCCACCCTCAACACGCCGATCGACAGGCGTGCTTTCACCAGCGAGTCTCAGTCCACACATCGTGACTTCACCAAGTTCCGGTACAAGAAGCTCCTCAGAGACCCGGACGGATTCAAGAGGCGATTCGACTCGGTACCATTCGTGAACGGCGGCCTGTTCGATTGTCTGGACACCTTTGAGAACCGGACCGCGGGCGGGCGGCGCATCGACGCATTTACGGACAACACGGATCAGGGGAAGGACCTGCACGTGCCCGCCCACGTCTTCTTTGACGAAGACCGTGGACTTTTCCAGATCCTGCGGAAATACAAGTTCACCGTCGAGGAGAACACGCCTCTCGACCAGGAAGTCGCACTGGACCCGGAGCTGCTCGGCAAGACCTTCGAGAACCTGCTGGCTGCCTACAATCCCGAAACTCGCGAACACGCCCGCAAGAAGACCGGTTCCTACTACACGCCCAGGGAGGTCGTGGACTACATGGTGCAGGAGGCGCTCGTCGAGCATCTATCCCGCGTCGTAGTGCCGTATGACCGCGACAAGGACTGGCTAGAGGATCGGCTCCGTCACCTCCTCGCCATCAATCAAGGCGAGGGCGCTTTCGCTGCAAGACGCAAACCTGGCAAGTCGCCCGGCACAGAGGATCACCTCATACACAGCACCGAGATTGATCCTCTCATTGAGGCAATCGACAGGATGCGCATCATCGATCCGGCATGCGGATCCGGCGCCTTTCCTATGGGCATCCTACAGAAGCTGGTCATGGTGCTCGGGAAGATCGACCCACTCAACGAGCGGTGGAAGGCGCGTCAGATCACCGCTGCCAAGAAGATTGAAGATCCCGCCGTCCGCAAGAACGCCGTGCGCACCGTCGAGCTCGCCTTCTCGGAGGAGCGCGGATTCGGGGACTTTGGCCGGAAGCTCTACCTGATCCAGAACGTCATCCACGGCGTGGACATTCAGCCCATCGCGACGCAGATCGCCAAACTCCGCTTCTTCATCTCACTGGTCATCGAGCAACCGACAACCCGAAGCGCGGAGGCCAATTTCGGCCTAGAGCCGCTCCCCAACCTCGAGACCTGCTTCGTCGCGGCAGATTCACTAAAGCGTTTGGCCCGGCCGGAGCAAGCAGAAATCCGCAGTGCCGAGGTGGAACACCTTGAGAAGGCGCTACAGGCCCATCGTAGGAACTGGTTCGACGCCCACGACCGCGACGCGAAGTGGGAGCTTCGGAAGCGTGACCGTCGCCTTCGCGCAAGCCTTCGGAAGGCGTTGCTTGAGGACCAATGGGAAGAGTCGTCCGCCCGCGCGATCGCCGATTGGGACGCGTACGACCAGAACGCACGGGCCAACTGGTTCGACCCGGAATGGATGTTCGGCCTGACCGACGGGTTCGATGTCGTGATCGGCAATCCGCCCTACGTGCAGCTCCAGAAGAACGGCGGCGCGCTAGCAAAACGCTATCATAGTGACAGCTTCCAGACGTTTGCTCGAACCGGTGACATCTATGTTCTGTTCTGCGAGCGTGGCGCTGGCCTGCTACGGTCCGGCAGCGGTATTCTTGCCTATATCACGTCCAACAGTTGGCTGAAAACAAAGTACGGCGAGAAGCTGCGGCGATTCCTGTCCGACGGGCATACCCCGCTCCGACTCCTGGAGATGGGCGGGGACGTGTTCGAGAACGCCATCGTCGACTCATCTGTGATAATCGTACGGCAGGGCGGTCAAGCCAAGCCGCTGCCCGCGGTAGACCTTGAGTCCCTCCCAAATGAGGTATCTTTCCCGGACCTTCCCACCGACAGCTGGCGCGAAGTCCGACCAACCGGCGAGGCGCCATGGAGCATCATGTCCTTCGACGAGTGGCGCATTATGGACAAGATGCGAGCCGTAGGGCGTCCCCTCAAGGATTGGAACGGTATTTCCATTTACTACGGAATCAAGACGGGCTACAATCGCGCCTTCATCGTCGATACTGCCACTCGAGACCGCCTGGTCGCCGAGGACCCTCGATCTGTCGACATTGTCCGCCCCATACTCCGAGGCCGCGATATTCAGCGTTATCGAGCAGATTGGGCTGGACGCTGGCTAATCTCCACGCTCCCCTCGCTCAGTCTTGACATTGACGACTATCCGGCGGTGAAACATCACCTGCTCTCGTACGGAATGGAACGTCTAAAGCAAACGGGCACGCGGTTGCCAGATGGACGACGATCGAGGAAGAAAACACCGCACCGCTGGTTTGAATTGCAGGATACCTGTGCTTATCACGCAGATTTCGCTGCGCCCAAGCTCCTTTGGATTGAACTCTCGGAGCGGGGACGCTTTGCTTACGACGACACCGGCGTGCTTGCCGAGGCCACAGCGTTCATTCTTACAGGCGCACCTACCAAATACCTGTGTGGGATCTTGAATTCGCCTCTTGTCCAGTGGTTCCTTCACCACACTGCACCGACGTCAGGAATGGGTACGCTACGTTGGAAAAAGACCTACCTTAGTCGAGACCATTCCCATTCCGAGCACCTCGACAGCACAGAGACAGTCTGTCGTTGAGGTCGTCGATCGAATACTCGGTGTCAAGAAAAACGGGTCAACAGCCGACTCCACGGAGCTCGAGAAGCAGTTGGACCGTCTGATCTACCCACTCTACGGCCTGACTGACAAGGAGATCGGGCTCTTGGGCGATCCGACGATGAGATGAGCACTCAGGTACTAAGCGGCGGTCCGGCGCGGGATCCGGGAGTGTCGAAGTCCGGGGCGTGGACACCGCGCGCCTACGCCGTGAAAACCTCCATCTCTGCAGCTGTCAGTTCGTATAGCTTGAACACTTGTTGATCAATCTCGACCTCGATATCAGATGTATCCGCAAGCGGATCTGCATCCTTAGCGCTAAGGACACGATCGACCGAGCGAGTCAGGCGTTGGCGAGCGTCAAGATTCGCGTATGGGATCGGGATACGAAGAAGGTAGGTCTTTTTCCAACGTAGCGTACCCATTCCTGACGTCGGTGCAGTGTGGTGAAGGAACCACTGGACAAGAGGCGAATTCAAGATCCCACACAGGTATTTGGTAGGTGCGCCTGTAAGAATGAACGCTGTGGCCTCGGCAAGCACGCCGGTGTCGTCGTAAGCAAAGCGTCCCCGCTCCGAGAGTTCAATCCAAAGGAGCTTGGGCGCAGCGAAATCTGCGTGATAAGCACAGGTATCCTGCAATTCAAACCAGCGGTGCGGTGTTTTCTTCCTCGATCGTCGTCCATCTGGCAACCGCGTGCCCGTTTGCTTTAGACGTTCCATTCCGTACGAGAGCAGGTGATGTTTCACCGCCGGATAGTCGTCAATGTCAAGACTGAGCGAGGGGAGCGTGGAGATTAGCCAGCGTCCAGCCCAATCTGCTCGATAACGCTGAATATCGCGGCCCCTCAGAATCGGTCTGAAGGATCTCGGCGTACCCGGAGCTTTGGCGGGTGAGTCGGCTACGCTGGGTGTCGTCAACCAGGAACACTTTGTTGTATCCCGTGAGAATACCACGATAGACGCGTTGATCGCCTCCCTCTCTCAGGACGAGACGTACTGGAAGAACTGACGTGGGTCCCTTGGCACCCCGAACTTCAGGCGCGGGATCGGTGCACCAGAGCCCTAGATCCGTCATTCTCATCCGACCTCTTGTCATGTCGGTTCGCGGCTTCGTAGTCTCCGACCTCCCCAGAGGCCGACAGACCAGGGTCGAAACACCTCTTGACTCAACATCCATAGGGAGGCAACATTGAAATTGACAGAACAGCATCACCACAGCGATGCTATTCGACAAGCGGCGTATTCCGAGAACACTCGCATTGCCTACGAGAAGGGATGGCGCTGCTTCGCAAGGTACTGTAACGGTCGGGGTCTATGTCCGTACGAGGCCAAGCCCGAGCACATCGTTGAATTCTTCGCGACAATGGCCGGGCGTTCCAATGACGCGCCGGGACGCGGTATGTCATTAGGAACACTCCGGCTCTATCGCAGCGCTCTGAACAGACGATACGCTGAACGAGGGAGAACTTCACCAGCGGCAGCAACCATCGTAGGCGATGCCCTCCGGGGGCTCGCCCGTCTCACCGATGACGTACCCCGCCGCGTAAAGGCTCTTCGTGACTACCATATCGTAGCCATGCTCGAGCAATGTGGGGAGAGTCGATTCGGATGTCGCGACGCAGCAATGCTCGCCCTTGGCTTTGCCGCCGCGCTTAGGCGTTCCGAGTTGTGCAGTTTGAAAGTGACTGATATCGACTTCATTGAGCAAGATGGGATGATCTTGACAATTCGGCGATCCAAGACGGATCAACACGGCGAAGGTCAGTCGGTAGCAGTCCCTAATGGCAAGGCAATTAGGCCAATCAGTCGACTCCACAACTGGTTGCAGAAAGTCGGCATCACCCAGGGCTACGTCTTCCAGACATTTCGCCAAGGAGGAAAGCCCTCTGGGCGAGCACTTAGCCACAGCGAAGTACCGAGATTGGTCAAGAGATATGCGACTAGGATCGGCCTCGATCCTCGGAGCTACTCGGGTCACTCACTACGTGCCGGCTTTGTTACAAGCGCGGCGGCGCATCACGCGCGGCTTGACAAGATCATGGAGGTGACACGGCACCGGAGTCCAACAACTGTGCTGAAGTATATTCGTGAAGCGACAGTCTTTGTTGATCACGCTGGGGCGGCGTTTCTGTAGCTCGGGTCGCACGACGACCGTGGTGGTCTTACCGCCACTCGTAAGGCAGGCCGCGATCACGCCGGCGCCGGCAGGAAACGTCCCGCTGGCGCTCCCGCTCGCTAGAAAAGGGAGAGTCTACCCGTGGGACAACGGCGGTCTACGTTCGCTGACCTCGGACGCACGACGTCCCGCCACGAGAGCACTCTGTCACCCGAATCGCACCGACCGGCCAATGGAACCCAGGTCGCCAATGTCGTCCAAGCCTTTCAGGAGTCGAAACAATACACATTCCGAGCTATCAGCGGGATGTCGTTTTTCTTTGGACACCCACCTATCGGTGCGTAAGTGTCACGTTCATTCACTCCTGCCTCCTATTCCGGAGGCGGTTTGCTGCGCTCCGCAGTTCGTCTTGGTCCTTCAAGACATCGGCGATATTCTCCAAGAGAGCTGTCAACACGATCCGAATGTCTGCTGCTTGCTGTAGGCACTTTCCGTCAGTCAGTTCGTGAAGCTGGACGCTGAGCGGACGGTGGAGCAGAGTTAGGGGATTCTGCCCGTCGAGTATGAGCAGCTTGGCCGGGATGGCATCTCGCAACGCCTTTACTGCAGTGGAGAATTGGGTTTCCCGCAGAGCTCTGTCAAATACCGCAAGGTCGGAATGGCCGATCCTCTCTGCCGCCTCGCGGAGGCTTGTCACCAGGAGTTTCCAATGACTCTCGACGATGCGACGAAAGTACGTTGCCGCACCGATTCCGAGGCCTTGTGCTTCCGATCGACATCCCTTCCGATAGAGCTCCAAGTCCTCCGGGTCGAGGAGTCTCTGGATTTTGCTTGCAATAGGTGCACCGAAGGGCGGGAATTCACCGAGCTTCATGACCTCGGCGCTCCGAACCTCGTCATTATCCGCCTCGTCGGCGATCAGCTGTGTCATTATCGCATATGTCTTGGTGACTACACCACAGTCCCTGCAACGGTATTTCGCAAACCGAAACCCAAGGCCAGGGGCATTGCTCCCAGGCTTGTCGAGGGAAAACCGCCGAACGCCATCATCGGGCTCGCAATGAAGCTGGATGAGCTCAGGAGGTGGATGCACATGCCAGCGGATAACGGGTCCTCCGGGGCCGCTCTCGAGGCCTCGTGCCTTCGCAAACTCCGGGATGACTGCCGAGGTATTCGGCGGGATCTTCTCAAGGAATTCCTTTAGCTTCGCACTGGCCCTATGGTTTGTGGGTCGAAACACCCTGTCGCCCCACATGGAAGATCCGCGCGGTGTGGGCGGCCGAATCGCCCTCACCCCGCCACCCCCTTCTCCCGCAACACCTCCCACACCCGATCCGGCCGAATCGGAATCTCCATGTGAGTCACCCCCAGGTGCGCCAGCGCGTCCACCACCGCATTCGCGATCGCGGGCGGCGCCCCCACCGTGGCCGACTCCCCCACCCCCTTCGCCCCCAGCGGGTGATGCGGCGACGGCGTCACGGTATGCCCGGTCTCCCACGCCGGCGTCTCCACCGCCGTCGGCACCAGATAGTCCATAAACGACCCGGCGAGATTATTCCCATCCTCGTCGTACGGAATCTCCTCGTAGAGCGCGGGTCCGATGCCCTGCGTCAGACCCCCGTGGATCTGCCCCTGCACGATCATCGGGTTGATGATGTTGCCGCAGTCGTCGATGGCCACGAACCGCCGCACGCTCACCTCACCCGTGCCGCGGTCGATGTCGACCACGCAGATGTACGTCCCAAACGGGAACGTCAGGTTCGGCGGATCGTAGTAGTTCGTCGCCTCCATCCCCGGCTCCAGGCCCTCCGGCAGGTTCGTGTACGCCGCGAACGCGCATTCCTGGATCGTCACCGACTTGTCCGGCGCGCCCTTCACCGAGAACGTCCCGGGCTCCCAGTCCAGGTCCTCCTCACTCACCTCGAGCAAGTGTGCCGCGATCTTGGCCGCCTTGTCCCGGATCTGTCGCGCGGCCATCACCCCCGCAGCCCCCGCCGTCGGCGTCGACCGGCTGGCATACGTCCCCAGCCCATACGGCGCCGTATCCGTGTCACCCTCCTCCACCTGCACATGCGCCGCCGGAAGCCCCAGCTCCTCGGCGATGATCTGCGCGTACGTGGTCTCGTGTCCCTGTCCCTGCGACTTGGTGCCGAACCTGGCGATCGCCTTGCCCGTCGGGTGCACGCGCACCTCGGCCGAGTCGAACATCTTGATCCCGAGAATATCGAAGTCCTTCGAAGGCCCCGCCCCCAGCACCTCGGTGAAGCTGCACACACCAATCCCCATCAGCTCCCCGCGCTCGCGCTTCTCGGCCTGCTCTTTCCGCAGGTCGTCGTAGCCGATCATCTCCTTGGCCATGTCCATCGCGGCCTGGTAGTCTCCGCTGTCGTACTCCCACCCCAGCGGCGAGTGATACGGGAACGCCTCCTTCGGGATGAAGTTCTCCTCGCGCAGCGTCGCGGGGTCCTTGCCCACCTTGTGCGCGAGCGTGTCCACGACCCGTTCCAGGCAGTGGACCGCCTCGGTCACGCGGAACGAGCACCGGTACGCCACGCCCCCCGGCGGCTTGTTCGTGTACACCGCGTCCACCTCGGCGTACGCGTTCTCCATTTCGTACGAGCCCGTGCAGATCGAAAACAGGCCCGCCGGGAACTTCGATGGCGCAGCCTGCGCGTCCGCATACCCATGATCCGCCAGCGTCTTGATCCTGAGCGCTCGAATCTTCCCATTCGCATCCGCCGCCACCTCGGCATCCATGTGATAATCCCGCGCGAACGAGTCCGCCTGCAGGTTCTCCATCCGGTCCTCGATCCACTTGACCGGCTTGCCCAGCACCACCGACGCCGCGATCGCGATCACATACCCCGGGTACACCGGCACCTTCCCCCCGAACCCGCCGCCGATGTCCGGAGACACCACGCGGATCTTCTCCTCCGACAGCCCCACGTGACCCGCCACCAGGGCCAGCACGGTGCGGATCGCGTGCGGGGCCTGCGTGGTCATGTACACGGTGAGATGTCCCTCGACCGGGTTGAAGTCGGCCAGGCACCCGCACGTCTCGATCGACGCCACGTGGATGCGCGGCACGTGCATCTTCTCGCGGACGACCACGTCGGCCTCGTCGAAGATCTTGTCCGTCGCCTCCTTGTCGCCCGCCTCCCAGTGCCAGATGCGGTTGTCCTCCTGGCCCTCCTTGTCGGAGCGGAGCACGGGGGCGTCGTCGTCGAGCGCCTTGAAGGGGTCCATGACCGGGGTCATCGGCTCGTATTCGACCTCGACCGCGGCCACGCCGTCGGCCGCCGCATAGCGGGATGTCGCGATCACGCCCGCGACCTCCTGCGCCTGGTACATGACCGTGTCGGTCGGCAGCACCATCTGGGTGTCCGACATGAGCGTCGGCATCCAATGCAGGTTGTAGGCCTCGAGGTCCTTGCCCGTCAGCACGGCGAGCACGCCCGGCACCTCCAGCGCCTTCGACGTGTCGATGTTCACGATCTTCCCGTAGGCGATGGGGCTGCGCACGATGTCGAGCCACAGCATCCCCGGCAGGGTGAAGTCGTCGATGTAGTTGCCCTTGCCCTGCAGGAAGCGCGGGTCCTCCTTGCGCTTCATGGAGTGGCCCATGCCGCAGATCTTGGCGGAAGTTCTGGGTGCCATCAGTTGTCCTCCTCCGCGCTGGCGGTGCCGGCGGCGTTTTTGGCGGCGGCGTACTGGACCGCCTTGACGATGTTCACGTATCCGGTGCAGCGGCAGAGATTTCCCGATATCGCCTCGCGAATCTCGGCTTCGCTGGGGTTCGCGTTGGCGGCGAGCAGGGCGGTCCCGGTCATCAGCATGCCGGGGGTGCAGAAGCCGCACTGGAGGCCGTGCTCCTGCATGAAGCCCTCCTGGAGCGCGCTCATGCCGTTGGCGTCGGCGAGGCCTTCGACCGTGCCGATGTCGGCGCCGTCGGCCTGGACGGCGAGCACGGTGCACGACTTGGTGGGCACGCCGTCGACCAGCACGGTGCACGCGCCGCAGTGCGTGGTGTCGCAGCCGATGTGGGTGCCGGTGAGCGCGAGTTCGTCGCGGATCAGGTGGACGAGGAGCAGCCGGGAGTCGACCTCGCGCGAGTGCGCCTCGCCGTTGACGGTGACGGTGACGTTGTGTCTGGCCATGTCCCTACCCTCCCGCGCGCGAAAGCGCCTGCCGGATGGCCCTGTCGGTCAGGACGCGGGCCATGTTCCTCTTGTATTCGACCGAACCGCGGCGGTCGGCGACGGGATCGGTGGCGTCGGCGGCGGCCTGGGCGGCGGCCTCGATGACCTCGTCGGCCTCAAGGCCGCTTGAGAAAATGCCGCGGACCTTGGCGATGGCGCCCATGAACCCGCCCTTCTCGAGCAGGGTAGCGCCGGTCAGCACCTTTTCGGCCGCGGACGCCCGGATCGGCGCGAAGCCGAGGTTGGTGAGCCCGACGCCGGCCTGGGTGACCTTGCCGTTCTTGTCCAGGGAGAGCTGCACGGCCGCGCCCGCGACGGCGTAGTCGCCCACCTTGCGCTCCAGCTTGAGGTAGGCGCCGCCGCTCTGCGCGCCGGGCGACGGGATGCGGATCTCGGTGAGGATCTCGCCGTCCCCGAGCGCCGTCATGAAGAGGCCGTGGAAGAAGTCGTCGACCCCGATGGTGCGCTCGCCGTCGGGCCCGGTCGCGACCATCTGCGCCCGCAGCGCGAGCATGGTCGCCGGGTGGTCGTTGGCCGGGTCGCCGTGCGCGACGTTGCCGCAGATGGTGGCCCGGTTCCGGACCAGCGGGTCGGCGATGACCTTCGCCGTGTCGAGGAGGATCGGGAAGCGCTCGGCGACGGTCGCGTTCTCCTCCAGCGCGGTCTCGGTGACCAGCGCGCCGATCCGCAGGAAGCCGCCGGACTCGCTGATCGAGTCGAGGCCGGGGATGCGCCCGATGTCGACGATGTTGGCGGGCGTCGCCAGGCGCAGCTTCAGCATCGGCAGCAGGCTCTGGCCCCCCGACATGACCTTGGCGTCGTCCAGTTCGCCGAGGAGCGCGAGCGCTTCCTCCAGGCTGCCAGGCGCGTGATAGTCGAATTGCGGCGGAATCATGTCAGCTCCTTCCCCAAGACCTCGGTAAACTCCTTGAACATCTTCTTGCTTACGTGCTGCATCATGCCGCGCCCGAGCTGGGCGAGGATGCCTGTAACCGTGAGGTTCGCGACGACCGTCACCTCGGCCTCGGAATCGCCGAGCGCCACGACGCTGCTGGTCATCTTCATGTCGGCGTTGCCCATCCCGGCCTTCCCCTGCCCCTTCGCGTGCACGACCGCGGAGCGATTCTCCTCGTCGAGATCGAAGGCGACGGTGCCGGTGTAGGCGGCGTTCAGGGGCCCGACCTTGACGGCCATTCCGCCCTTGTAGGTGGTCTCGTCGAGCTTTTCGGTGATTTCGGCGCCGGGGAGGGCCGCCGCGACGCGCTCGGGGTCGATCAGGAAGGCCCAGACGTCGTCGGCCGGGGCGGAAACGGTGAACTTTTCCTCGATTCTCACTGGCTCTCCGGTTGCGGTTGGCTAGAGCAGGTCCACCAGCTTTTCAAGCGACTCCAGGTTGTGAGCCGGCACCAGGTGGTCCACGTGGGGAAGCGCGGTCCTCATGCCCCGGGCTTCGGGACGGTAGCGCGAATCGCCCATGAGGGGGTTGAGCCAGATCACACGCCGGGCCCGGCGCCGAATCGCCAACAGAGCGTTCGCCAACTCCCCCGTATCGCCCCGGTCGAGCCCGTCGCTGAAGATCAGGATGGATGTATCGCCCGTGACAGTCGTCCGCAAGTAATCGTCCACAAACCCTGCCAGACACTCGCCGATCCGCGTGCCGCCGGACCAGTCCTCGACCTCGCGCGCGAACCGGCTGAGGGTGGCCGCGACGTTGCCCGCGGCGATCCACGGCGTGAGGCGCGTAAGCGACGTGTTGAAGGCGAAGGTCTCGGTGCGCCGGGCGACCTTGCCCAGCGACAGAACGAAGGTGAGCAGCAGGCGCGAGTAGGGGTCCATCGAGCCGCTGGTATCGCAGAGGACGAGGAGTTTGGGAAGTTCGACCGCGCGGTCGCGGCGGGCCAGGTCGATGAACTCACCGTCCTGGGCGAGGGCGCGACGGAAGCTCCGCCGCAGATCCACGGTGCGGCCCCGGGCCACGGGCACCAGACGGCGGCTGCGGCGGGTGGCCAGCTTGCGCGCGACAAGCGCGAGGAGGCGCTCCATCTCGCGGAGTTCGTCGTCGGTGCACTGCTCGAAGGACTTGCGGCGCAGGAGGGCGCGGGGGCTGTAGCCGGGGCGTCCGGTGTCGGGGGCTGCGGGGTCGGGGGGGCCGACGCGCCCGTGCTCGGCGATCGTGCGTGCGACTTCGGCGAGCGGGTTGGAGTGGCCGGGCCAGGGGCGGGGGGCGTGTTGGCGGCGGGGCTTGGGGGCGGGTGTGGGCTGCCGGGATGGGGCGTTGCCGTGCCAGCTGCCATCGAAGATGTGGTCGAACATCGGCCAGGCGCGGTGCTCGACCTTGAGGCTGGTTCTGAGCGCCAGCCTGACTTCTTCGCGATCACCGATGTCGACGGCGGCGAGAGAGTTCGCGGCGTCGATCTCGTCGCCGAGCGCGACCGCGATTCCGGCCTGGCGCAACTCGCCCGAGAAGCGCGCGACGTGCGCGATGAGGTCGGCGGTGGGGCCGTGTGCGGAGTCGTTCAAATGCAGGCTTCCCGTGTAGCTGCGTGCCGGGGATCGCCGCGGCCTGGAGGGGTCGTGCACGTGGATCCTGGAACCCCGGAACCCAGGAACGGCCTCAGGGCCAAGAGGGTCTATCGGGCACGACAGGGTCTTTCAACAAAAGGACAGTACCACAATGAACAGCCAACCGATAGAAACCGACTTTGCCACGTGGAAACCCGCTCCTTTGCGACCTGCGCCGTTCGCGGCGCTTGCGCTGCTCGCCGGCCTCACGGTGGCGTGCGCTGTCGCGACCGACCCGATACCTGAGGCCGACGGCGGTGTCCCTCTGGCTCCTGCCGGGGAGACCGATGCGATCGCCAACGCCTCGGCCGTGGATCATCACCACACCGCGTTCAAGGTGCGGATCGAGAACGTGTCGCCCGTCTACGAATTCCTTGTGGGCCGTGGGTTCAACCGGCCCTGGAATGCCCCCCGGCCCGGACCGCTCCTGCCCGGCCAGTCCTACGCGTTCACCTTTGACGCCAATCCGGGCCACCGGCTCTCGTTCGCGACCATGTTCGTGCAGTCGAACGACCTGTTCTACGCGCCGAGCGACGAGGGGATCGAGCTCTGGACCGAGGACGGCCGCACCGAGGGAGACATCACCGACCGGATCCTGCTCTGGGACGCGGGCACCGAGGTCAACCAGGAGCCGGGGTCGGGCGCCGACCAGCCGGTGCGCGGCGGCAACGAATCCGGGGACGCCGATGCCGATGGTACGGTGCGCCTGGCCGACGACGAATTCGGCAACCTTCCCGACGTGGCCGACGTGATCCGCGTGACGCTCCAGACGCTCGGCGCGACCACCTTCCGCCTCGAGATCGAGAACGTGAGCGGCGAGATGACGCTGCAGACCGCGGACGGGGCCTACCACCCCACTCCGCTCGCTCCCGGCGTGTTCGTGGTCCACACCGCGGCCTATCCGCTCTTCGAGGAGGGCAAGCCGGACTACGGTCACGGGCTGGAGGCGCTGGCGGAGGACGGCGTGATCGGCGCGCTGGTCGAGTCCGTGGCGGCGCGTACCGGCCTGACCACTCCCCTGGCGCCCGGCGTGTACGTGGCGCATCCGGAGCCCGGCGGGCTCTTTGTGGCCGGTGAGCCCGCGACCCCCGGTATGGAGGCGCTGGCGGAGGACGGCAATCCGGCAGTGCTGTCCGCGGAGGTCCAGGCGAAGTTCCATGGCGGCGGCACTGGCGCCGACGGGGACGGGGCCTCGGATGGCGGCGACATGGCGGGCGACCACCACGACGCCCACCCCGGAGGCGTCTTCGCGGTCCCCGTCGGCGAAGAGAACCCCGGACCGCTCTTCCCCGGCCAGGCCTACGAGTTCAAGGTCGCCGCCGAACCGGGCGACTACCTCTCTTTCGCCACCATGTTCGTTCAGTCGAACGACCTCTTCTACGCTCCTTCCGACAGGGGCATCCGGCTCTTCCCGAACGGGCTGCCGCTGGAGGGCGACATCACCCACCTGGTCGAGCTGTGGGACGCCGGCACCGAGTTCAACGAGCGCCCCGGCGTGGGGCTGGGTCAGGCTCCGCGTCAGGCGGCACCGAACACGGGCCCGGAAGAGTCTCGGACGGTCGAACTGCTCGACCCGTACTTCAGGTATCCGGCCGTGAGTGACGTCATCAAGGTGACGATCCACCCGGTCATGAAATGAAATCGCGCTGAAGTGGGGTCGGGTTGGGCGGGGTCTTGCCTCCGGGTGAGGCCCCGCCCGTTCGCGTGGTCCCGGAATGACGAACCGATGATGGCGTCGCTGTATCCTCCCCCGTCGAAACGGTTAGCGCACCCAGGGGCGAGGAGGTATGATGTGGCCACTATGCAGACCAGCGCACCGACCACATGGGAAGATGTCCTGCGGATGCCCGACGACGGCAACCGCTACGAGTTCATCGGGGGGCGGCTGTACATGACGCCCGCCCCCGTGATACGGCACCAACGAGTTTCGAGACGGCTCCAATCAGCCCTGATGCAAGTTCTGCGGGACGGCGGTCACGGAGAGGTCTTCTACGCACCGGTCCTGGTCGAATTCCCGGGCACCGGCGATCGCGTCCAGCCCGATATTCTCTTCGTGTCCAACGAGCGGCGCGGGATAATCGGGGAGAAGCAGGTGACGGGCGCGCCCGATCTCGTCGTCGAGATCCTCTCCCCCTCCACCGCGCGCCGCGACCGCGGCGTCAAGCTGGATCTGTACGCACGATGCGGCGTGCGGGAATACTGGATTGTGGACCCGGAGGAGGACGTCGTGGACGTCTGGCGATTCGGGGACAGCCCGGGGCACGAACGCTTCTCTGGCGAGCTCCCCGTTCGGATCGGAACCGAGCGCGTGGGCACCATCGACCTTGCCGAGGTCTTTTCGCGCCACCTGGACAAGTGGGAGACCGGGAAGCCGTAGACTCGGCGGTCTCGGGCCGACGCGGATGAATGAACGCCCTGATCGACCGCTGATGGCACCGTAGTACTCTCCTCGCTCGAACGAGTTGTCACGCTCGAGAGCCCGGAGGTATGATGTGTCCATCATGCAGACGACCGCACCGACCACATGGGAAGACGTCCTGCGGATGCCGGACGACGGCAACCGCTACGAGTTCATCGGGGGGCGGCTGTACATGACGCCCGCGCCTGTGCTCCGCCATCAGCGCATTTCGAAACGGCTGGAGATGGCCCTGATGTCGATTCTGGAGGACGCCGGACACGGAGAGTTGTTCCGTGCCCCATGCCTGGTCGAATTCCCGGGCGCCGGCGATCGCGTGCAGCCCGACATCCTCTTCGTTTCCAACGAGCGACGGGCGATTATCGGGGAGAAGTCCGTGCAGGGCGCCCCGGATCTCGTCGTCGAGATCCTCTCCCCTTCCACGGCCCACCGAGACCGCGGCGTCAAGCTCGATCTCTACGCGCGGCGTGGCGTGCGGGAATACTGGATCGTGGACCCGGAGGAGGATGTCGTGGACATCTGGCGGTTCGGGCGAACCCCGGGGCACGAACGGTTCGCGGGCGAGATCCCCGTGCGGCTGGGGGACGGGCAGGTGGGCGTGATCGACCTTGGCGAAGTCTTCTCGCGCCACCTGGACGTGTGGGAAGAATCCACATAAGCCTGACACTACCCGAACATTTCCCGAATTGTGGTGTACAAGGAGGTGAGAGAGTAACCCGCCACCGTAAATTCCGGGATCAAACAGTATGTCCGTTGCCGCCGCCGCCTCTACAACCGCTCTCGCAGCCGCTTCCACCGCTCCCACCAACCCCGACCCCGTCGGCGAACCCGACTCCAACCCCAACGCCGATCCCCTCGGCGACGAGATCGCGCTCCTCTGCGCTCACATCAACGCCGCCACCTGCAAGCTCCTCCGCCTGCTCGTGCGCTACGACGAAGAGGGGCGTTGGGGGGACGGCGGCTTCCGCTCATGCGCCCACTGGCTCTCCTGGCGAACCGGCATCTCGATCGGGCCCGCCCGCGAAAAGGTCCGCGTCGCCCGCTGCCTCCCGTCGCTGCCCCTGATCTCCGAAGCGCTCGCGAGCGGCGTACTCTCCTATTCGAAGGTGCGCGCGCTGACCCGCGTCGCCACGGCCGACAACGAGGCGGAACTCCTGACCCTCGCCCACCACGGAACGACCTCCCATGTCGAGCACCTGGTGCGCCTGTGGCGGCGTGTAGACCAGGACATGGACTCGCAGGCCGCCCGCGCCGAACGCCGCGGCTTGTCGCTGTGGCCTACCGACGACGGCAGCTACGAGGTCCGCGGCCGGCTGAGCCCCGAGGTGGGCGCCCTGCTCCGCACGGCGCTCGAGGTGGCCGAAGACAAGCTCTACCGCGCCGAGCGGGAAGCCGGGATCGAGCACCGGACCTCGCCGACCCAGCGCCGGGCCGATGCTTTGGGGCTTTGGCTGGAGGAGCGGGTGCAGCCGCGGGTGCAGTTGGTGGTGCACGCATTCGAGGGGGAGGGTGGCACGCCAGATGGTGACGGTCGGATCTGCGACGGGAAAGAGGGGAAAGAAAGGCCGGCCGCGCTGGTCACGGAGGACGGCGCACGCGTTTCAGGTGAAACGTGTTCGCGGCTCGCTTGCGATGCAGAGGTGGTACCGATCGCGCGCGGCGCGCACGGCTCGGTGCTCGATGTCGGGCGCCGCCAGCGGACCGTGGGCTGGCGGCTGCGCAAGGCGCTGGAGGCCCGCGACGGCGGCTGCCGCTTCCCGGGATGCGACTCGCGCATGCGCACGCACGCGCATCATATCACGCCGTGGGCCGCGGGCGGCGAGACCGCCATGGACAACCTTGTGCTGCTCTGCCCGTTCCACCACCGGGCGGTCCACGAAGGAGGCTGGCGGGTGAAGATGGACCAGTGGGGAATCCCGCGCTTCTTCAATCCGCTGGGCGTGCCGATCCCCGTGGTGCCGGAAGCTCCGGACGTGAGTGAGTTGGTGCCGCGGGACGCTCCGCTGGGGCTTCCGGCGGACGCCACGGTGCCTCCCGACGACGCCCCGCCATCTCCGACGCAGGACTTCGGGCTGGCCCGCTGGCATGGTCAGCGCGGCATCGATGCCTGGACCGGAAGCTCGCTGTGGTTAGGCGGACGCATCGACTGGGACTGGGCGCTGGCGTGGTTCCTCAGGGAAGGAGGCGAGGCCGAGCGAGCGGCCGGTTCAGGGTAGGCGCACGCCACTATAGTAATGTTAACATTACATTATGTAATGTGTGCTTTACAGTGGGGGCGCGGGAATGCGCTGGCCCTAAATCCCCCAGAGCACCAGCGCCAACCACACGCTGGCGGCCAGCGCGCCGCCGTAGCAGGGGAGCTTCAGCAGCCCGGCGGCCCCCCGCATACCCAGGTCCATGAGCGTGTGGCGGATGCGGTGTGCGCAGTGGAAGAGCGACAGCGTGATCACGCCCAGCAGCACCAGCTTCACCGGCCACCAGCCCGCAAGGGCGGCCAGGCGCTGGGCACCCTCGGCCGCCGCGGCCGCGTCGCCGCTGGGGAGCAGAAAGCCGGTGACCACTATGAACGCCGGGACGAAGATCGCCGCCATTACTCCGCCCGCCGAGAAGAGGGCCCACCAGAAGGCTTCGCCGGAGGGCCGGGTGGGGCGGTCGCTCTTTCCTCCACCCCTTCCACCGCCAGCGCTCATCGGAGCACCCCCCAGAGGATGACGGCGGTCGCGGTCAGCCAGGGCCCGTAGCCCATCACGATCTTGGCGATGGGGTCGGGCAGGCGGTCCTCGCCGATGTAGATCGGCATGGCCTGGGGGACGGCCGCGAAGAAGGTGATCGTGTGCCAGACCGTGGCTGCGAGGGCCACCGCGTGCGCCACCTTCCAGCCTGTGGTGCTCAGCGCCTGGAGCCATTCGGCCGCGGCCGCCTCGCCGGCGCCGACCTTCGCGAGGGTGACGATCAGCACGATCAGGTAGGCCGCCATGAAGAAGCTCGTCACCTCGCGGATCATGAAGCGGATGTAGGCGGGACGCTCCATGAACCACGCCCGCCGGTGGGGCCTGTGGTACTGTCCGCCGCTCATGCGCCCGCTCCCTTCGTTGCGCCAGCCCCCTTCGGCATCACGAAGCGCTTGAAGTACTCCTGGGCGCCCATGGCCTTCGCCTGCTGGATCGCGCCCGCCGGATCGACGTGCTTGGGGCAGACGACGGAGCACTCGCCGACGAAGGTGCAGCCCCACATGGCCTCGCTCGACAGCATGACCTCGAGCCGTTCGGACTGGCCCTGGTCGCGCGAGTCCTTGTTGTAGCGGTGGCCGAGCGCGAGCGCCGCGGGGCCGAGGAAGTCGTCCTCGTGGCCCACCACCGGGCAGGCGGAGTAGCAGAGCATGCAGTTGATGCACATCGAGTACTGCTTGTATTGCGCGAGTTCGGCGGGGGTCTGCAGGTACTCGCCCTCGGACGTGTCGTTGACGTCGTCGCGGATGATGTACGGCTTCACGTCCTGCAGCTTGTCCATGAAGCCTTCCATGTCGACGACCAGGTCGCGCTCCACGGGGAAGTTGACCAGCGGCTCCACCTTGATCGGGAACGGGTAATAGTTCTTGAGGAAGGCCGCGCAGGTCAGCTTGGGCTCGCCGTTGACCATCATGCCGCAGCTTCCGCAGACGCCCATGCGGCAGCTCCACCGGTGGGTGACCGAGCCGTCGACGTAGTCCTTGATCCAGTTGATCGCGTCGAGGACCACCCAGTCCTCGTCGTAGGGGACCTCGTAGGACTGGAATCGCGGCTCGGAGTCGGTCTCGGGATGGTACCGGAACAGCTCCAGCGTGATGGTCTTCGTGTCGGCCACGGTGGTGCTCGTATCGGCCATGGTCTGCCCGCCTATTCCCGCTTGAGCCCCGAGTCGGCGCCGTAGGTGCGGGCGCCCGGAGGCCACTTGGTGATCGTCACGGGACTGTACTCGATCCTGGGCGCGCTGCCGTCCTCCCGGTGGAAGGCGAGCGAGTGCGCGAGGAAGTCGTCGTCGTTGCGCTCGGGGTGGTCGAGGCGCTGGTGCGACCCACGCGATTCGGTCCGCTCCATGGCCGAATGGGCCATCGACTGCGCGACGTCCAGCAGCGAGGACAGCTCGAGCGCGGCCGTCAGCTCGGTGTTGAAGCTGTTGGTGTGGTCGTCGAGCGCGACGTTGGCGTAGCGCTCACACAGCTCGGCGATCTTGTTGCAGGTCGCCTCGAGCGAGTCCGCGTCGCGGTAGATCCCGGCGCCTTCCTCCATGGAGTCGTGCAGTTCCTTGCGCAGAACCGCGATCCGTTCGCCGCCGGATTTGCCGGGGGAGGAGAAGTACGTCCGCCTTATGCGGTCGCGCTCGTCGCCCGCCTGCGCCACCAGTCCGGACACGTCATAGTCGGGATGGTCCATCGCGTGGCGCGCGGCGTGCGTCCCCGCCTGGCCTCCGAACACGAGCAGCTCGGTGAGCGAGTTCGACCCCAGCCGATTGGCCCCGTTGATCGACACGCAGGCGCACTCGCCGGCGGCGTAGAGCCCGGGGATGTTCGTGGCCGAGTTGCTGTCGACGTCGATCCCGCCCATCACGTAGTGGACGACCGGACGCACGGGGATCGGCTGGTACACCGGATCGATCCCGGCATAGCTGCGGGCGAGTTCGCGCACGAACGGGATCCGCTTGTCGATCTTCTTCTCGCCCAGGTGGCGCAAGTCGAGGTGAACCGCGTCGCCGTCCTTCGTCTTGATCGTGCGGCCCGCCCACATCTCCTTGATGAAGCACTGGCTCAGCTTGTCGCGCGGCCCCAGCTCCATCGTGCGTGTCTGCGGGTGGCGGGGGTCGTCCACGTCGAGCGGCTGGCCGAGGTCGTAGTCCTGCAGGTAGCGGCGGCCGTCCCTGTTGACCAGGATCCCGCCCTCGCCGCGCGACGCCTCGGTGATCAGGATGCCCGTGCCCGGCAGCCCCGTCGGGTGGTACTGGATGAACTCCATGTCCTTCAGCGCCACCCCCGCGCGGTAGGCCATCGCCATCCCGTCGCCGGTCTTGATCGCGCCGTTGGTCGTGAAGGGGAACGCCTTCCCCGCCCCGCCGGTGCAGATGATCACCGACTTGCCCAGCACCGCGCGCACCGTCCCGGTCCGCAACTCGATCGCCGCGCACCCCCGGCACCGCCCCTCGTCGTCCAGGAGCAGCTTCGTGGCGAAGTGCTCGTCGTAGCGCACGATGTTCCCGTACTTGAGCGTCGTCTGGAAGAGCGAGTGCAGCATGTGGAAGCCGGTCTTGTCGGCCGCGAACCAGGTGCGCTCGATCTTCATGCCGCCGAAGGGGCGCACCTGCACGGTTCCGTCCGGCCGGCGGCTCCACGGACAGCCCCAGTGCTCCAGCTGGATCATCTCCTCCGGCGCGCGGTTCACGAAATACTCCACCGCGTCCTGGTCGGCGAGCCAGTCGGCCCCGCTCACCGTGTCGTAGATGTGGTCTTCCAGGCTGTCGTTGTCCTTGATCACCGCGGCGGCGCCGCCCTCGGCGGTCACCGTGTGGCTGCGCATCGGATAGACCTTCGACACGCAGGCAACGGAGAAGTCGGGGTTCTCCTCGGCGATCGCGATGGCGGCGCGCAGTCCGGCCCCACCGCCTCCGATGATGACCACGTCGTGGTGGTGCGAGGATACCTGGGTCATTCTGCGCGCACTGGGTTCATGGCGACTGGCCGGGGAGCGGCGAGCGGTGTGCCCGCCGGGAGGATGAAGTGGGGA
Source organism: Longimicrobiales bacterium (assembly GCA_965211905.1). GTDB lineage: Bacteria > Gemmatimonadota > Gemmatimonadetes > Longimicrobiales > Gaopeijiaceae > Bin94. Next base: position 665,042 of record CBDBTX010000003.1, on the reverse strand, counting down.
ATCGGGTGTTCACCATGGCAAGTTAAAGAAGCCGGGGACGGGCGAACAGGGGGGCGTCGGCGCTCCGCACCCTGTCCCCTACCAGAGTGTGTCCACCCCGTATTCACGCATCGCGCTGTCGCGGGTAAGCAGAGTCATGCCCTCCGACATCGCCTGGGCGATCAGCATTCGGTCGAACGGATCGCGATGATGCCATGGCAAAGTGGCAACCTCATGGCAGTGCCCAGGCTCGAGGAACAGCCACCGAGCCCGCAGCGCCAGCCTCGCCGACTCGATGATCTCGCGCCAGTCGGAATCGAGGGCGAGGCGCCCGACGCTCATTTTGATCGCGATCTCCCACAAGCTCACGGTGCTGAAGGAGGTATGGTTGCCCGGATCGGTGAGGACATCGCGGGCTCGATTGCCCAGTCTTTCGGGGGAATCGATCGCCCACAGCAGGGCGTGCGTGTCAACGAGGAGCTTCACTCACTCGTAACCGGCAAAGTCCGGAAGCGGATCGTCAAAGTCGTCGTCCATCCGGCGAATCAGACCGCGGGCGGTGCCGAGCTTCGGCGTATCCGCAACTCCCGGTATGACGGCGAGGCGAACCAGCGGCTGTCGTCGCTTCGCGATAATCACTTCCTCGCCCGCCAACGCAAGCTTGATCAGCCTGGAGAGATGGGTTTTCGCCTCGTGGATATTGACTTGCATGACGCGTTCTCTCTTCAGATATGGTCATGTAACCTAGTCATATTTGTGTCGACGCGACAGGGCCCGACTCCCCGGCCTCAGGCGGCCGCCCTCCTACAACGATCCGGCGACGCCGACCAGCTCTCGTATCTCGCCACTCTCCAGCTCACGCATGTCGTGCTGGTCCTTCACCAGGCAGCCCAGCGTCTCTCCGACGATCTCGGCATCCAGCCGGTCGCGGTGCAGCGTGACCAGCGCCCGCGCCCAGTCCAGCGTCTCCGCCACCCCCGGCGGCTTCATCAGCGAGCGCCCCCGCAGCGCCTGGACGAAGTGCGTGATCTCGATCGCCAGCGCCTCGGCGATGCCCGGCACCTTCGTGCGCACGATCTCGACCTCCTTCTCGAACGACGGGTGCTCGATGTACAGGTACAGGCAGCGCCGCCGCAGCGCGTCGCCGATTTCGCGCGTCCGGTTCGACGTCAGCAGCACCAGCGGCCGGTGCGCGGCGCGGATGGTCCCGAGCTCCGGAATCGTCACCTGGAAGTCGGAGAGCACCTCGAGCAGAAACGCCTCGAACCCCTCGTCGGCCCGGTCGATCTCGTCGATCAGCAGCACCGGTGCCCCCTCCACCCGCGTGATGGCCCGCAGCAGCGGCCGCTCCAGCAGGTAGCCGCGACCGAAAATCAGGTCCTCGAGGCCATCCGCGTCCTCGTCCGCAGCGTCCGGCTCGGCCCGAGTCGACGCTCCGTCGGCCCCCGCCCGCTGATCCGCCGCGATCCGCAGCCGCAGCAGCTGTTTCTGGTAGTTCCACTCGTACAGCGCCGTGTTGACGTCGAGCCCCTCGTAGCACTGCAGCCGGATCAGTTCGGTCCCGAGAACCGCCGCCATCACCTTCGCGATCTCGGTCTTGCCGACCCCCGCATCGCCCTCGACGAGCAGCGGCTTCTCCATCGCCCGCGCCAGGTGCACCGCCGTCACGATCGACCGCTCCGCGATGTACCCCTCCCCGCGCATCGCCCGCTGCACGTCGCGAATCTCGGGCCTCATGCCGCGCCTCGCGCCGCCGCCGGGCCGACCGGAGCCGGGCCGACCGGAGCCGTCCCCCTACACATACGCCGCCGGGTTCTCGTCGAAGCGGGCCTTGCACCCGGGGCAGCAGAAGTGCACGGTCTCGCCTTCCCAGGTGGATGAGGGCCGCGATCCGTCCGCGGGCACCGTCATGCCGCAGACCGGGTCGGTTGCATGTTCAGGTGCGCCTGCGGGAGTTCCCGCCGCGTCCTCGGCGGCTGCCGCCCCCGCGCCCCCCTTCCCGGCCCCCACGGCGACGATCTCCGCCAGGATGCTCACCGCCACCTCCTCGGGACTCTCGGCCCCGATGTCCAGCCCGGCGGGGCCGTGCACCCCGGCGACCTCGTCTTCGCCGAGTCCCGCCTCGCCGAGCACCCACCGCACCCGGGCCATCCGTTTCGGCGACACCACCACGCCCAGGTAGTCCGGCTTCGCGGCGGCGAGCTGCTGCACGGCCTGCTCGTCGCCCTGACCCATCGTGGCCACGACCGCCAGGAGCCGCGCGCCCGGCGCGCGCTGCGCCCATTCCCCCGCCGCCGTGCCGAGGTCGTCGGCGTCCTCACCCGCGCTCGCCACCAGGTACCCCATCGCCTTGCCCAGCCGCGCGACCGCCTCGGCAATCGGCGACGAGCCCACCACGACCAGCTGCGGAACTGGAAACACCGGGTTGATATGCACCTCCACCTTCCCTTCGCTGCCGCAGGACATGGGTACCGGAACAAGATCGTCGCGTTCGCCCGGCGCCGCACCGAACCCGAGCAGGCGGGGCTGGCCGTCGGTCAGCGCGGCCAGGGCGTGGCGCACGACCTCGGGCTGCGTGCAGCTGCCGCCGATCCAGCCGTGCAGCTGCCCGTCGGTCGTGATCACGGCGGTGTTGCCGGGGCTCGCCGAACTCGGGCGCTCGCGGTGCACGACGGTGGCGATGGCGTAGGAGCGCCGATCGTCGAGCAGCCGCGCTGCGACCCGGAGCAGATGGCTATCCATGGGCGGGATCGGTGGCCGCGACGAGGTGGTCCGGCGCCTGCGCAGCCGGTGGCCGCGTGGACAGCTCCGCGCGGGCGCTTGCATGGTCGGATGGGCGATCGAGGTCGCGCATCCTATCCGCCGGCCAATCAAGCTCGACGGCGTTTGCCCGGTGACGCTGCACGACCTGGCGGCCGCAGCGGCGGTCCATGCGGGTGAGTTCGCCGAAGAGGCGCCGGTCGTACAGGATCGGCGGAGCGATGGTCTCGCCGCCGTAGCGGGACGCCACCACGGGGGCGCCGGTGGCGGCGTGGTGATCGGCAACCGCGCGCAGCATGTCGGCGGTGACGAAGGGCATGTCGGCCAGCATCACGATCGCGGCGGTGGGGCCGGCGAGCGCGGCGATCCCGGCGCCGACCGAGGTGTGCTGGCCCTGCGCGTGTTCACTGTTATAAACAGTTCTGGAGGGCAAACCGTGCAAAGCGGCTTCGACGGCCTCGTGCTCGTGGCCGGTGACGACGACGACCGGCGCCAGCCCCGCGGCGCTGGCGGTGCGGGCGGCGCGGCGCACCACGGTCTCGCCATCGAGCTCGAGGAGCAGCTTGTTGCGGCCCATGCGGACGGACGCTCCCGCCGCGAGCACGACCGCCGCCACCCTGTTCATCGTCAGGAGCCGTCCGCCGGACCGGCGCTCTCCAGCCAGGCCGACAGCCACAGGACGGCGAGCATGTTCGCCCCGGATGCGATCCGCGCGGCGGCGAACTGGACCGCGGCTTCGTGAGCCGGCTCGAAGGGCTCGAAGCCGACGTCGCGGTCGAGGCGGTACAGCATCTCGACCAGATGGTGCGCCTCCAGGATGTGGCTCAGGACCACGTCCCGCACCGAACCGGCCATCGGCGGAGCCGGTCCGGGGTGGAGATGCGGCGCGATGTCCTCGTACGTGACGTGAACCTCGACGAACGCGCTCTCGAAGCGGGCGTGAAAGCGGGGATCGCGGGTGTAGCGCTCCGGATTCGGGACGTTGCGCGCCCAGCCGTTGAAGTGGATGGTCGTGTGGTGCGGCTGCGAGGCGTCGGTGACGTAGTGCCCGAGGATGCCCGCGTCGTTCACGATGCGCTGGGCGATCCATCCCCGCCGCGCGGGATCCTCCTCGGCGCGCCACTGCCGCCATCCGGTGACGAGCCGCTGGTACAGCTCGACGATCCGGAAGGGCAGGAAGCCCACATCGCGCTCCGGGCGCGCGACGCCGGCTTCGTACAGCATGCGCAGGAACTCGAAGCGGTTGGGGGCGTCGAGCACGCCCGACGGCACGTTCTCCAGGTCGATGTAGTGATCGTAGGCGAAGGCCTGGTCCATCTCCTCGCTCTCGCGCACACGCCAGCGGTCGGGCTCGGGGTTGAGGTAGACCAGCTGCTCCCCCGCTTCGCGGAAGAAGGCGGGGATATCGTCCGGCAGGGCCTCGACGGCGCCGCGGGCGGCCATCTGGTGCCCGGTGGAGCCCCAGGGCGGGACAGGGGCAGGCCCGCGGCGGGGCAGATCATCCGCGCTCAACGGCAGAGTGAGGGCCGCTGCGCCGAGAACTCTGGCTATTGGAAACATCTTGCGGCTCCTTCGGTCAATCCCGGCGCCTGCTCACGCCTCGCGCGCGATCACATACGGCGACCGCTGCTGTGTCGGCATGACGACCATCTCCTGAATATTCACGTGCGGCGGCGCGTTCAGCACGTAGCAGATGTTGTCGGCGATGTCCTCGGGGAGCAGTGGCTGGACACCCGCGTACACGGCGCTCGCGCGGTCCTCGTCGCCCCGGAAGCGGACCAGCGAGAACTCGGTCTCGACCATCCCCGGATCGACGCTGGACATGCGGACCTGAGTGCCGACGAGGTCGATGTTGGCGGCCTGGGTGAGCGCCTTCACCGCGTACTTGGTCGCGCAGTACACGTTGCCCTTCGGGTACACCATGTGGCCCGCGATGCTGCCGAGGTTGACGACGTGCCCGGAATCGCGGGCGATCATCCGCGGCAGGATCGCCCGGGTCACGTTCAGCAGGCCCTTGATGTTCGTGTCGATCATCTCGTCCCAGTCCTGGTGTCGGCCTTCCTGCAGGTCGTCCAGGCCGCGGGACAGGCCCGCGTTGTTGACGAGGATGTCGATCGCCACGCCCCGGCCGTCGAGCCAGTCGGCGAGGTCGTCGACGGCGGTGCGGTCCCGCACGTCGAGTTCGCGCACCAGCGGCTCGTTGTCGTGGTCGCGCCGAAGTTCGGCGGCCAGGGAGGCCAGCCTGTCCCGGCGGCGCGCCGTCAGCACCAGGTGCACGCCCATGCCGGCCAGCGCGCGAGCGCAGGCCTGGCCGATTCCCGCGGTCGCGCCGGTGATGAGCGCGGTCTTTCCCCGAATTCGGTTCATGGTGACTGGAGTCTATGGCACTGTCAGCGTCTCCACCACCGCGCCCCCGCCGGAAGGCACGAAGAGCGTGGCCTGCGTGGCCGGATCGTCGGTCCCGGGAAGGCCGACCGAGACGCGCAGCCGCGACCCGTGCGGCACGCCGCACACCATGAACAGGCCGCGTTCGTCGGTGGTGGTCGCCGCTGTCGCGAAGTAGCCGTCGCGGCCGTGCTCCCAGACCGGGCCCGGTTCGCCGTCGGGGCGAAGCGGCGCGGCGATGGCGGCGGGCGCGAAACCGGACGCGGCGGGCCAGGCAAGGCGGACCCGGAGCCCTGCGCGAACCGATCCGTCCGCGCCGGTGATGCGTCCCAGCAGGGTCGCAGTGCCGTCCGCGCCTGAGGTGGCGGCGCACGAGTGGGCCAGCGCGTCCGCCATGGAGGGCAGCCGCATTCGTGCGTAGGCCACTTCGCCGATCCTGGCCTCGACCACCGTCTCGGGCGCCGCGATGCCCCAGTGCTCCAGGACGGAGGCAATCAGGCGCAGGACGTGGCGCCCCGAAGGCAACCGGGAGAACAGGAAGGTCCCGTCCGGATCCGTCACCGCGAAGTCCCGGGTGCCCACTCTCTCCACCCCGACCGGGGCGTTGGGGGTTGCGGTCCCCACGGAGTCGGTCACCACGCCGAAGATGCTGGCCGCGCCCGCGTCGAGCACCCGGCGGCCGCGCGTGTCGGTGATCGCCTCGGTGAATCCGCCTTCCTCGCGGTAGCCGGTGCGCCGGATGCGCCCTCGCCGGGTCTCGTCGAGGACCGGCATCCGTATCCGCCACAGGCGCACGATCCAGGCGCCGTCCGGAAGGCGCGTGAAGTAGACCTCGCCGCCGGGCTCCCCGATTTCGCTGGAGCGAATCAGATTCACGTAGCGGTACACCAGCCGGTCCAGCTCGGCCGTCGTTTCGTCCACCCAGAGCACGCCGTAGATCTCGGGCACGCTGCGGTCCGCGATCGGCTCGAAGGTGAGGCCGATCTGCCCGTTCGTCGGCTCGGTCACGCCGAAGCAGTGGGTATCGAGGAAGGGATCGGAGAGCAGCGCCTCGGCGTCCGGCGCGAAGTACACCGTGGCGGTGTCTCCCTCCGCCTGGACGAATCCTTCATCCGCCAGCGTCTCGATTTCGGCGGAGTAGAACGCCGCGTCGCGAGCTTCCGTGAGGGGCTCGGAGCTCGAGACGGCGTTCTCGGCGTCGCGATCCAGGGTGCGCTCGAAGCGCTGCAGCAGGTAGGTGTACAGTGCCGCCTCCCGGGTCCAGGCCTCCGCGGCGAGCGCCTTGCGCACCTCTTCCCAGACGCGGGCAGTGGCGCGCCCTTCTTCCGGGCGGACCTCGCAGCGCCGCCCGGCCTCGACGGCGAGCCCCCGCAGCGAAACCGGCTCGATGGGCACATCGATGACCATTACGGGGTCGTCGGGTCCGGGCTCGAAGCGATCCGTGGTGAGGTTGGCGTAGCCGATGCGCTCGACGGTGATGACGTGCGGCCCGGGCTCGGCCACGTCCAGCATGAACCGCCCGGCGGCGTTGGTGAGGAAGCGGTCGACCCGCTGGCCGTCATCGTCGAAGAGGAGGACCATCGCGCCGGGGACCGGCAGGCCCGTGCCGCGCTCGACGACCACGCCGGTGACCACATGGTCGGTCGTGTCGGGAAGTTGGGCCGGCGAAGGGGCCGGAGCTGGCGCTGGCTCCGCGGGGGGCGCAGGCACGACGGGGGGAGTATCGATGCCGGCGGACGCGCCGCGGGGCAGGACGCCGGACACGCCGGCCAGAATCACGATTGTGGCAAGTGCACGCACGCGCACAAGCTGCCGTGCCAACCGGTCTCCGGTCAATTCGCGGCTCCGCCTTTCAAAACGACCGCTTGCGGTACAGATTTCGGGCCTTGCAAACAGGCCCGAATCCCGCTCGCCCGCCTCAACCGCCCCCAAGGAGCCCTCCATGAGCGACACCCGCGTCCGCCACTACCGTGTTGCCGACCAGCCCAGGGAAGAACTGAATCCATTGATCTCACGCAGCCTGATTACGGGCGAACGGGCGATGCTTGCACACGTCTACCTCAAGAAGGGCGCCGTTGTTCCCATGCATTCGCACGACAACGAGCAGATCACCTATGTGATCGACGGCGCCCTGGAGTTCAGGATCGGCGACGGCGGACCCGAAGGCCTCGTCGTGCGGTCGGGCGAGGTCCTCCACCTCCCCAGCAACGTTCCCCACGAGGCCGTGGCGCTCGAAGACACCATCGACGTCGACGTCTTCACACCTCCTCGCCAGGACTGGCTTGACGGGACGGATTCGTACCTGCGTGACGCCCCCGCCGGAAAGGAGGGGTAGCGCGATGGCCGGTACGCTCACGGGCAGTCCCTGGATCTGGAAGGACGGCGAGTTCATTCGCTGGGAGGACGCCAACGTCCACGTCCTGAGTCTCGCAGTGCAGTTCGGGGCATCGGTGTTCGAAGGTGTGCGGTGTTACGAGACCCCCAAAGGTCCCGCGGTCTTCAGGCTGCACGACCACTTCCGCCGTCTCATGGCGTCGAGCCGCACCTACCGCATGCAGCCGTCCCACACCATCGACGAACTCGTCGACGCCACGCTGGCGACCATCCGCCGCAACGAACTCGACAGCTGCTACATACGCCCGATGGTTCTGCGCGGTTACGGAGCTGCGGGGATGCACGGAAAGGCCAGTCCGGTCGAGACCTACATCCCCATGTGGCCGTGGGGGGCGTACCTGGGCGAGGACGCGCTGGCCAAGGGCGTGGACGTGTGCGTTTCGTCGTGGAATCGCCCGGCGCCGAACACCATCCCCAGCGGCGCCAAGTCGGCCGGCAACTACATCCTGTCGACCCTGATGGTGATGGAGGCCGAGTCGCACGGATACGCCGAAGCGATCGGTCTCGGACCCGGCGGGCTTGTGAGCGAGGGGAGCGGCCAGAACCTCTTCCTGGTCATGGACGGCGATGTCGTCACGCCGATCCTCGACGGAACGTCGCTGTGGGGGATCACCCGCCACAGCGTCCTCAAGATCGCCGAGGAGCTCGGCCTGACCGTCCGCCAGCAGCTGGTGCCCCGCGAGATGCTGTACAGCGCCGACGAGCTGTTCTTCACCGGCACGGCGTCGGAGGTCACGCCGATCCGGTCGGTGGACGGGCTGAAGATCGGCAACGGCCAGCGGGGTCCGATCACCACGCGCATCCAGACGCGGTATCTGGAGCTGGCCAAGGGCGAAGGCCCCGATCCGTGGGGGTGGCTGACGTACCTGGACTGAGGGGGGCGGCCGGCCCCCGGCCGGTGTCAGCCCGAGCCGTCGAGCGCCAGCACCGACCCCAGCAGCACGTTGGCGCCGCGCGTGATGTCGTCGGGCGCCGAATACTCGTCCGGCGAGTGGCTGATCCCGGCGCGGCTCGGCACGAAAATCATCCCGACGGGGCCCAGCTCGGCCATGCTCTGGGCGTCGTGGCCGGCCCCGGAGGGCATGCGCACATTCGTGTAGCCCAGGGCGTTCGCCGATGCCTCGACGATGTCGCGGAAGCGCGGGTCGGTGGGCGCGGCAAGGCTTTCGTAGAAGGGATCGAGGGCGATGGTGACGCCGCGGGCCTCCTCGACCGCGCGAGCCCGCCCTTCGATCTCGGCGAAGACGGAAGCGATCTTGCCCATCTCGAGGTCGCGGATCTCGAGCGTGGCCCGCACCTCGCCCGGCACGACGTTCGGCGCCCCCGGCACGGCCTCGATCCTGCCGACCGTGGCGACCTGGCGCCCCGGCGTAGTGTTGGCGACCTCGTTGACGTCGCGGATCAGGTCGGCGGCGGCGACGAGGGCGTCGCGGCGCTGGGGCATGGGGGTCGTCCCGGCGTGGTTCTGCATGCCTCGCACCGTGATGGTCCAGCGGCGGATGCCGACGATGCCCTGCACCACCCCGATCTGGATGCCGTCGGCCTCCAGGAACGCGCCCTGCTCGATGTGCAGCTCGAAGAAGCCGGCCATGCTGCCGGGTTCGCGTTGGGCTTCGGCGATCCGCGCGGGGTCGCCGCCTATGCGCGCGGTGCCGTCGCCGATGGTGAAGCCGGACGCGGTGGCGACGTCGAGCTCGAAGGGGAAGACCCGGCCCACCAGCGCACGGCTCCCCGTCTTGCCGCCCTCCTCGTTCGGGAAGATGATCACGTCGAGGGGGTGGCGCATGGCGATGCCGCGGTCGCGCAGGGTGAGCGCGACCTCGATCGCGGCGGCCGATCCGACGTGGCCGTCGTAGCTGCCGCCCGCCGGTACGGTGTCGATGTGCGACCCGGTGATGATGGGCAGGGCGGCGGGGTCGGTGCCGGGCCGTCGGCCGATCAGGTTGCCGGCGAGGTCGATGGAGACCTCGAGGCCGGCGCGTTCCATGACGTCGGCGCAGTATTTGCGGCAGGCGAGGTCGTCGTCGCTGTACGCGAGCCGCGTGGTGCCACCGTCGGGCCCGCCGCCGAACCGGCGGAAGTCGGCGAGCATGGCATTGAGGCGGTCGCCGTCGACGGTGGGGGGCTGGGGGCGGCCGGGGGATTGGGAGCCGTAGGCGAGCAACGCTCCCGCCGCGGGCACGGTCTTCACGAAATCCCGCCGTGAGCACGTCGTGGGGTCCAATCGCGAGGGGGTCACGAGATCCCCTCCTGCCCGCGGCGGTCCTACCCTGCATCCCGGTCGATCAGTCATCTTTTGATCATCCCTATTCTATCCTGAGCCTGGAAGACTCCCGAAGCCACCGGCCGTGAACCTCCGGCCAGGGCGCCACTTCAACCTGAGCAGTCCGTGGACAGATTGCACGAGGAAGCCTTCGACTTCGACGGCGTTTACGGGGAGGGCTACGAAGCCCTCGCCCGGCGCGTGATTCCGGGATACGACACGCTGTTCCCCATGATCGGCGCGCTCATCGACCCCGACCTGCCGCCGGGGGCGCGGGTGCTCGTCGTGGGGTGCGGCACCGGGATCGAGCTCGTCACCTTCAAGCGGATCCGTCCTGATCTGCGGCTGCACGGCGTCGACCCCGCCGGCCAGATGCTGGAGCTGGCGAGACGGCGGGTGGTTGACGCGGGTCTTGCAGAGGGAATCAGCTACCAGCACGGATACGCCTCCGACGTGCCGCTCGCGCCCCGTTTCGACGCGGCCACCCTGATCAACGTCCTCCACTTCGTGCCCGACGACGGGGGCAAGGCCGGCCTGATTTCGGACATCGCCCGGCGGCTCAAGCCCGGCGGCGTTTTCGTCTTCTTCGACCTGCACGGCGACCCCGGCTCGGAGGAGCACGAGCGCTACATGCCGGCCTGGCGGCGCTACTGGAAGATCCGGGGCATGACCGAAGCGGAAAGGTCCGAGTTCGCCGAGCGGATTCGCCAGGGGATACACTTCGCCACGCCGGAGCGGGTCGTGGAGCTGGCTCGCGATGCCGGTTTCATCCAGCCGCGGCGCTTCTACCAGAGCCTGTTGTACGGCGGTTGGACCTTTCGCCGGGCTGGCGGGTGAACCATTTGTAGGGGGCCTGATCACCTGTCCGCCGCAGCGATCAACCGGAAGGCTGCACCAATGCAGAGCTGGCACCGAGCGCTCATGTCTCTGACCGGGCTCGTGTACGTGACCGGAATCGCCGTGGCGGCCGGGTGCGGCGACCTCGCGCTGGAGCCGAATCAGATCCCGCATTCGATTGCGATCTCTCCGGAGGACGCCCGCGTCAAGGTCGGGGATGTGGGGGAGTTCGCCGTGACCGTGTTCGACGAAGACGGGCAGATCATTCCCGGGCCGCCGTCGTGGGCGCCCGCCGAATGGGAGGTCGCCGATCCGTCGATGGTGGAGTTCACCCCGGGTGGCGACTTTACGGCGCTCGACAACGGCGAAGCGAGGATCGGCGCCCGCTCGGCGGGGCTCATCGCGCGCACCACCCTGCTGATCAGCCCGAGCAGCGTGCGGCTGACGGCGCCCGCGGTCTACCTCAATCAGGCCGTCCAGCGCCTCGACGGCACCGTACCGCTGATTGCCGGGCGCAAGGCGCTCCTTCGGGTATTCGTCACGGGCGACGAAGTCAGCTACTACGAACCCCGGGCCTACGCGAACTTCCTGCTGCACGGAGGACTGGTCCATAAGGCCGACATGGGCCCGCTCCATGTAATCCCCGACATGGTAGACGAGAAGTGGCGCCTGCAGTCGTTCAACGCCGAGATCCCCGGTGAGGTGATACGGCCGGGCATCGAACTGTCCGTCGCGATCGACCCCGACGGCGTGGTGCCCCTCAGGCCGGGCAGCGAGCTCACGCTGCCGGCGGAGGGCACCATGGACCTCAACGTGGTCGAGCTTCCCGTGCACTTTCAGACCCTGGTGCCGGTGATCGCCGCGACCGATCCCCGCGAGCAGATCCGCATCTGGGCGCAGGACATGACGGCGGAGAGCGAGTGGCTCCGGTTCGCGCGCAGTGTTCTCCCGATCGGCGAGATGCACCTGACGATGCACGAGCCCTTCTACACCTCGGTGGACCTCGGCACCTTCGACGGCTGGGCGCAGCTCATCAACGATATCAGGGCGTTGCGGACCATGGAGAACGGCAGAGGCTACTACTACGGAGCCTTTCACCGTGCCAACCTCACGGGGATCGTCGGGTTGGGCTACATCGGCTTTCCGGTCAGCATCGGGCTGAGTCAGGACGATACCTTTGCGCACGAAGTGGGGCACAACATGAGCCTGCGTCATGCGCCTTGCGGCGTCGCGGCTGGACCGGACCCGCGCTTCCCCTACAAGGACGGCAGCACCGGGGTCTGGGGATACAATCCGGCCGGCGGAGGAATCATCGATCCCGATCAGTTCAAGGACCTGATGGGGTATTGCAGTCCGGACTGGGTCAGCGACTACAGCTTCGAGAAGGCGTTGAATTTCCGACTCCGGACCGAGATCGGGCGGGGAAGGGCGGATTCGGTGGATGACGATGACCTGCCTGCCGAGCAGACGCTCCTGCTGCGCGGACGAGCGGTCAACGGTGAACTGGTGCTCGAGCCCGCCTTCATGATCGAGACGCAGCCCGTGCTGCCGGCGGAGGAGGGCCCCTACCGTGGGGAACGCCCATACCGTCTCGAGGGATTCGGTTCCGGTGGCCGCGTCGTCTTCTCGTTCGACTTCACCCCGACCCCGCTGGAGTTCGGCGGTGGAGACTTTCTCTTCGCTCTACCCTATGACGCGCAGTTGAGCGGCGCGCTGGAGCGGGTAGTCCTGTCGGGACCCGAGGGCGAGTTCGTGCTGGGACCGTCCAGCACCAGCCCGATGGCCATCGTCACCAACCGCGACAACGGTCAGGTGCGCGCCATTTTGCGCAACTGGAACGGCGGCCTGAATCTTCTCGATGGAAACACTGAGGTAATGGTCAGCGACGGGTTGCCGCACGGCGCCAGGTAGACTGACAAGCGCTGGACAGGGAGGGGATTGGCGCACGCGTAGAACTTGGAGGGCATCGGAGGGGTGGGCGGGTCTGCTCCTCAGTGATCCTGCGGATTATCGTTGAATATCGTCCCGGCACGGCACGATATTCAACGATATTTTGTCGGAGTGGTCGGCTAGAACGCTGCGCCGCAGAGAACCGCAGCGGCTTGTCTTGAGAGGTATCGAGGGCATAGCGATAAGGAGAGGAGGCTCGCGGAGACGCTGCACACCACCGCGCACCAGCGCCGCTCTCTTTCAAATCCCCTCAACCCCCCGGCCCAGTGATCCTGTACTCCATCGGCGGGGTCTCGCCGCGCAGGTGTTCGATGAAGTAGTCCCAGGTCCGGCGCACGGCGTAGGGCTCGCTGGAGTAGCCGTGGTTCCGGTTGGGCAGCACGAACATGTCGAAGTCCTTGTTGTGGCGGATGAGCTCGTCGATCACGCGGATGGTCATGTTGGGATGGACGTTGTCGTCGAGCGTGCCATAGTGCAGCAGCAGCTTGCCCTTGAGGTTCGCGGCCAGGTTCTGGTTGGCCTGGCTGTCGAAGCTGTCGGTGCCGTCCGGGTTTTCGACGAGCAGGCCCTGGTACTTCTCGCCCCAGGGGAAGTGATAGCCGCGGTTGTCGTGATTGCCGGCGCCCGAGACCGCCACCTTGAAAAAATCGGGCCAACGCAGGATCGCGTCGGTCGACGAGAAGCCGCCGCCCGAGTGGCCGAAGATGCCGACGCGGTCGAGGTCCATCTGGGGGTGGCGCCCGGCGAGTTCCTTGAGGGCGGAGATGTGATCGGGGATGCCGTTGTCGCCCATGTTCCCGTAGTAGGCGTCGTGGAAGGCCTTGGAGCGGAGCGGGGTGCCGAAGGCGTCGACGGCGAAGACGATGAAGCCGAGTTCGGCGAGCGCGCGGCCGTTGCCGCGGCCGGAGGCGGAGAAGTCGTAGGTGGTGACCGCGCCGATCTGCGGGCCCGGGTAGATGTAGTCGACGACGGGGTAGCTGGTTTCGGGGTCGAAGTCGGAGGGGAACCAGAGGAGGCCGTACACGCTGGTGGTGCCGTCGCGGCCCTTGGCCTCGAAGGGGACGGGTGGGATCCAGCCGGCCTCCTCAAGACGGGAGATGTCGGCGGTTTCAATGGTCTGGACGGCCCGCCCGGAGCGGTCGCGCACGACGGTGGTCGGGGCTGTCTCGGGGGTGGAGTACTGGTCGATGAAGTAGCGGCCGGATGGGGTGGGCGTGATCTGGTGGACCGCGTCCTCGGAGCTGATCAGCTGCAGGCCGGAGCCGTCCAGGCCGACCCGGTAGAGGTGGATGAAGTAGGGGTGGCGGCCCTCCTCACGGCCCACGGCGGTGAAGTAGACGGTGCGGTTTGGTTCGTCGACGGAGATGAGGTCGACGACAAGCCACGGCCCACTGGTGACGCGGTTCTTGAGGTTGCCATCTCCGTCGTAGAGATAGAGGTGTCCGAAGCCGTCCCGCTCGGACCACCACAGGAACTCGGAGCCGTTGCCGAGAGCCCGCCAGGCCGGGGCGTAGCGGGTGAACTGGTTGAGTTCGACGTAGGTCGGCCCGGTCTCTTCGAGGAGCTCGGTCGCGCTGCCGGTGGCGGCGTCCACGCGGAAGAGCCTGTAGCTCTTGAAGTCGCGGCTGCGGTGGGTGTAGAAGACCGCGCTGCCGTCAGCGGTCCATTGGACGTCCACGAAGCTGGTGTCGCCGCGGGCGAAGTTGCCCGGCTGGGGCGGGATGTCGGCGCGGACTGTCGTGCCGGCCTCCACGTCGAGGATCCACAGTTCGGAGGTCGGGACGATCGAGTCGCCCGGGAGCGCGTAGGCCCAGGAGTGAAGGATGGGGCGCCGATCAGTGGCTTCGATGAGGTGGAAGCGCCCGACTTCGCGCTCGTCGTAGCGGTGCGTAGCGATGCGGCGTGAGTCGGGCGACCACTGCAGGACCGGTGAGCGCTCGCGGTTGGCCCGGCGGCTGGTGATCTCCTGGCAGCAGCCTTCGGGGATGGCGCCGTAGCCGAAGTCCTTCTCGCCGTCCTGGGTGAGCTGGGTCTCCTCGCCGCTGGCCGCGTCGCGGACCCACAGGTTCTCGTCGCGGGCAAACGCGATCCAGCGGCCGTCGGGGGAGGGGCGGTCCGCGGCAGAGGGCGCGGTCGCGCTGGTGGGTCCGGTGCAGGTGTAGGCGCCGATGTCGCAGGTCCACTGCACGGAGTCGGCGACCTGGAAGCGGATGGCGCCGGTGCCGTCCACGAAGTCGAATTCCTCGAAGGGGAGCGCACGGCCCTCGTAGGCGGTGTCGGCGGCGAGCGACAGGGCGGCCGCCAGGCGCGCATGGTCGAAGGCGGGGCGGCGGGTGGCGGCAGCGGGATCGACGACGACGAACTCGTGGCCGGAGCCGGTGCGGCTGCGGAACCAGAAGCGGTCGCCGTCGAAGAACTCAGGAGAGACCTGGTCGCCGGAGATCAGCTTGGACGCGTTCCAGGGCAGGAATTGCTCGGCGCGGGCGTAGGCGCTTTCGGTGACCTGCTGGGCAGCGAGGGGTGTGGCGCCCCAATGTGGGCTCGCCAGAGGCACCGAATCCGGAGTGGGCAGCGGCAAGTGCGAGGCAGCGGCGACGAGAGCGAGCGCGGCCGTGTGCTGCGGGAGTCTGCGAAGCAACGTGGGCATTGTGACCTCGGGGGTTGTCATGCAGGCGTGAGTGTGTGGGGGCGTGGCTGGTTGAGCGACCACGTCGCCGATATAGTGACTTCGGTCTGGGCCCCAAACCAGACCCCTGTGCACTGTTTGCATTCCACCTGGAGTCCGGTCATGCGCCGCGCCGTTTGTTTCCTCGCCCTCTTCAGCATCCTCGTGCCGGCGACCGCCGCCGCCCAGGAATCCCTGGACCCCGAGCGGGACGAGATGTACGCCCGCTACATGCAGATCCCGAGCCTGATCGAGGGCGGGGTGATCTGCCCGGACGTCGGGCCTCTGGGAGGGGCCGCGTGTGCCGTCAACTGGATGGCCGACGGTCAGAGTTTCTGGTTCGCCGAAGGGCAGCCCGACCAGACGGTGATCTACCGGACCGATCCCGATACTCGCACCACGGAGCCGTTCTTCGACACCGAGCGTCTCCGCGACGCGCTGACTCCCGTGCTGGGACACGAGCCGCCGTACCGTGGGCTGCCCTTCGACAGCTTCACCTTCGCCGGCGAGGGCGAGCGGCGGGTGCGGTTTACGGTCGAGGACCGCGGTCTCGAGCTCGACCTGGACGACTACTCGGTGAGTGCCAGGCCGGCTGCCGAGGTTGAGGCTGCGGCGAGGGCAGCTCCGCGTGTGGTGCGCGAGGGGTTCACGAGCGGGGCCCCCGCGGTGATGGAGGTGGCGTCGCCCGACGGCCGCTGGCTGCTGACCGAGAAGGACCACGGCCTCTGGGTGCGTGCGACCTTCGACGGGCGCGAGCATCCGGTCGTGGAGGATGGCGAGGAGGGCTACGCGTGGAGCGTCGAGGGGGCGAGGTGGGCGCCGGACGGCGGGCGGGTCGTCGCCGCGAAGGAAGACAGCCGGCTGATGGAGCGGGTGCCGATCCTGCACTGGCTGAAGCAGACCGAGGAGGTCGAGTACGCGCCGTACGCAAAGGCCGGGAATCCCATGCCGCGCCAGGAGCTGCACGTCGTGGATGTCGTCGGCCGCCGCGCAGTCGAAATCGATGTCGGTGAGGAAGAGCAGATCCTCAGCCCGGTCGGCTGGCTGCCCGACGGATCGGAGTACCTCTTCCTGCGGATGCTTCGTAGCTACCAGACGCTGCACCTCGTCGCCGCGGACCCCGCCACGGGCGAAACTCGCGTCGTCCTCGAAGAGACGCAGCCCACCTTCATCAAGGGGATCGGGACGACGCCGTCGTGGCGCGCCCTGGCCCGCCCGCTGGCGGACGGCGAGCGATTCCTCTGGATCAGTGAGCGCGACGGCTGGGACCACATCTACCTGTTCGGCATGGACGGCGGGCTCATCCGCAGGCTGACCGAGGGAGAGTGGCCGGTGCTCGGCGTCGTGCATGTCGACGAGACGGCTGGTCATGTGTACTTCACCGCTCATATGGAGGAGGAGAGGCCGTACGACACACACCTCTACCGCGTCTCGCTCGACGGCGGCGAGGTGGTGCGCGTCACCGAAGGGGAGGGTCAGCACAGCGCCACGGTGTCGCCGAACGGCGCCTACATCGTCGACACGCATTCGAGCACGAGCCGCCCGCCCCGCACCGAAGTGCGCACGGCCGAAGGCGAATTCGTGTACGTCGTCACCGAGGCTGACGTGAGCGCACTGGACGAACTGGGGTGGATCCCGCCCGAGGAGTTCGTCGTGAAGGCCGCCGACGGAGAGACCGACCTCCACGGAGTGATCTACAAGCCGCACGACTTCGATCCTGCCCGGAAGTACCCGGTCATCGACTACATCTACAACGGCCCCTTCATCAGCTGGGTGCCGAAGACCTTCACCGACGGGCGCGGTCTGAGCCAGGCGGCGTTGGCGCAGCTGGGCTTCGTCGTGTTCATGGTCGACGGGCGCGGCACTACGGAGCGCGGCAAAGCCTTCCAGGACGTGGCGTACCGCAACTTCGGCCGCAACGAGATCCCGGATCACCGTGCGGCGATGGAGAACGCCGCCGCCACCCGGCCCTGGATGGACCTGGACCGCGTCGGCATCCACGGCGGTTCGTGGGGCGGCTACATGACCGTGCGCGCGCTCGTCCTCGAGCCCGATTTCTACGACGTCGGCGTCGCGGTAAACGGCGTCTACGACATCCACGACCAGAACGCGTGGGCCATCGAGCCCTACATGGACCGGCCCTGGGAGAACCCGGAAGGCTACGAGTACGGCTCAAGCCTGCGCCTTGCCGACCAGCTCAAGGCGAAGCTGCTGCTGATCCACGGCACAAGCGACGTCAACGCCACCTTCTCGGCCACGATGAAGCTGGTCGAGGCGCTCATCCGGGCCGGCAAGCCGCACGACCTGATCGTGGTGCCCGAGCAGCCGCACTGGTTCACCGGGCAGAGCGCGGAGTTCACGGATGCGGCGCGGCGACGGTACTTCCAGGAGCACCTGCTCGGGCTGACGGGGAGGGAGCGGGAGGTGATTCCACAGGCTGGTCACCCTTCAGACTCTTGATGGGCATTTGATCCGATACTTAACACATTGGTTTACTATTCTGAAGTGCTGCGCCTAGCCAGCTCCCGATTAGCCCGACCAACGCTTCAGATCGAACGTTTTGCCTTCAAAAACGCCAGGTTGAACGCCGTTTCGCCGCCGAGCCGGAGTCCAGCGATCGCGCCTGACGCCAGAGCCGCCTCGGCGAACGTATCTCCATAGCCACGCGCACACGTCATTACCACCAGATCGGTCGCGAACGTGACCACCTGGCAGGGGACGTGCAGGATGGGTCCCTGGGTGAGGAAGGGTGTGGGGCGGTCCGGGTCGAAGAGGTCGAGGGAGGTGAGGTGCTCCAGAACCTCCTGGACACCTGTGCCCACAAACGCGAGCATGCAGTGGCCGTCGCCGGTGTCGGTGAAGCCGGGGTCGGGGGGCATGGGAGGCGGCTGCCCCGCGCCGAGATGCCAGATCGCGACCTGGGTGCGGTTCATGCGGTTGATGACGAAGGGGCCGTGCACGCCGACCCCGCCGAAGCGTTCCGGGACGGGCATTCCCAGGGGCCAATGGGTCGCGACCTGGCTGTCCTGGTAGTCCCAGCGGGGGCGGTGGGAGAGGTCGACGAGGAACGGGCCCGGGTCGTCCTCGCCCCCGTAGCGCCACACCACGGTCCAGCCGTCGCGCAACTCGGCGGCCGCGGGCCATGGGCCGAAGGAGACCGGGGAGCGACGCAAGGTGCGCCAGGGCGGCCGTGGGGTCGTCTTGATCTTCATGCACGCAACCTTGTGCCCTTGGGGTCATGGAAGTGCGGCGATATCACCGTGGCAGAGAACGTCGCCCTCTGCCCCGGCTTCTCCTCTTCCTGGAGCGATATGGTGGCGCCCTTCGCGGCATGTCCGTCGCGCACAAGCGCCAATCCGTACTGCCACCCGAGCGTCTCGCTGCGGCGCGTGGTACAAACGTAGCCGACGACCTCGCCGCCGTGGACGACCACCGCCCCGTCGCGGGGAGATTTGCCATCGCGGGGAGTCTTCGCATCGCGCGGAGACCCCCGCCCTTCGTCGACCCGGAAGCCCACCAGCTTCATGCGGCCCGGCTGCTCTTCGCAGGCGCGCAGCGCGGGGGCGCCCACCTTCTTCGACGCGGTGTCGGCGCGGTCCCACATCCAGCCCATGCCGATGTCGGTGAGCGTGACCCGCGCCTCCGATTCGGCGCCGATGATGATGTGGCCCTTCTCGGCGCGGAGGCAGTATTGCGCCTCGAGGCCGAACGGCTGAATGCCGAGGTCGGCGCCGGCTTCCATGAGGAGGTCCCACAGGTAGCGGCAGTAGCTGGACGGGGCGTGCAGTTCGTAGGAGAGCTCGCCCACAAAGCCCAGCCGCAGGCAGCGGGCCTGGACGCCGTCACCGACGATGATGCGCCTGCACGCCATGTACGGGAATGCTTCGTTCGAGATGTCGTTTGTCGTGACGCGCTGGAGCACCCTGCGGGCGTTGGGACCGGCGATGTTCAGCGAGCCCAGCACGTCGGTGAGGTTCACGAGGTTGTAGTCCCAGCCGTCGTGCCGGGTGTGGAAGCGGAACCACTCGACGGTGGCGCCCGCGCGGCCCGAGCTCGTGGTGAAGTAGTAGTCGTTGTCGCCTTCCTTGACGACGACGCCATCGTCGACGATCTGCCCCATGTCGTTGCACATCGCCGAATACTTGCAGCGGCCAGGGCGGGTCTTGCGCATGTCGGAGATGTAGACGCGCTGGAGAGCGCTCAGGGCGTCGGGGCCGAAGATGCGGAACTTGCCGAGCGGTGAGCTGTCGAGGATGCCCACGTTGTTGCGGACGTTGAGGATCTCGTCGCGGCAGGTCAGGTCGCTGGAGAAGTAACGGGCGCGCGTCCAGGGGCCGGCGCGGCGGAAGATGGCACCTTGCTCGGCCTGCTCGGTGTGGAGTGGGGTGCGCTTGTGGACATCGTGGCCCGGGCCTGCCAGCGTGGCGAGGCTGGGTGGGGCGAGCGGCGGCCTCACGGTGGTGGGTGTGGCAGTTTCTACGGGGTCGTCGCGCAGGTCGGCCATGATCATGGCCAGATTCTGTCCGGTGACGCGGTACTGGCCCGGGCCCAGGCCGAATCCGCCGAAACGCTTGGCGAGCTCGGGCACGTCGAAGCCCTGGGCGGCGGATTCCTTGACGTTCTTGTAGGTGCCGTCCTCGTCGAGGTCCACGAAGGCCTTGGCGCCGCGGCGGATGTCCGGGCCATGGCGGATGTCGCAGCCGGCGACCGGGCCGGGGAGGGCATCGGCGGCGTGTTGGGCGGTGGCGGCTGCGTCGGTCAGGCTCGCGGCGCGGTATCCGGCGAGCCTCCCCGACGCCTCGATGGATCGCGGGTCGCGGAGGCCGGTCATGCTTCCGGCCGCGAAGACGCCCGGCGGCAGGTTGGCGGGCTGGTAGCTGTGGGTGTGGGTGCAGTAGGCGAGTTTGGCCTTGGCCGTAGCGAGCGCCCCGATGCGGGGCTGCATTCCCGCGTTGGCGACGAGCAGGTCGCACTGGAAGTGACTGAAGCCACCGCCGTTGAGCGGACGCAGCTCGCAAGCCCTGACCCGCCCGCGGCCCATCGTCCGCGAGACCGCCCATCCGGGCAGCAGGGGGATGCCCCGTTCCTCGAGAGCCGTGACCAGTTCGGGGTCCTGCCGCCCGGCTTCGCGTGCGTCGGCCACCCCACGGACCTCGACACCGAGATCCGCCAGATCCACTGCCGCCTCAAGACTCAGGTCGTCGCCGACGCTGAAGACCGCCGCCCATCCCGGCCTCACCGCGTACGTCCGCGCAAGCCGCCAGGCCGCGCCCGCCTGCATCACGCCGGGGCGGTCGTTGTGATTGAAGACGAGCGGGCGGTCCATGCATCCCGCAGCGACCACGACCGTCTTCGCGCGGCATTCCCAGTGGCACTCCCGGAAGGGGTCGTCCCCGGTACCGATTGTGAAACCGGTCACAAGGTTCTCGCCCCATACGCCAGTCACCGGGGAGTTTGTGAAGACTTTCACATTCTCGGCTGCCCGCAGCCGGGAAGCCAGCGCCTCGGCCCGCCGGTGCAGCGGCTCGCCCTCGAATTCGCGGGCGCGCCAGGCCAGATGTCCTCCCAACCAGGGCCGCCGCTCGAACAGGCAGACCCTGAGGCCGCTCTCCGCCGCAGCCAGCGCTGCGGACATTCCCGCCGAGCCGCCGCCGACAATCGCGACTTCCGCGTTCAGGTAGCGCTCGGCCTGCACCCCTTGCCGGTGGTGGTCTCGCCGCGGATCGAGCACCCCTGTGCCCGCCATCCGCCTCAGCCCGTTCTGAAAGAGGGGCCACAGGCGGTACGGACGGTGGAAGAGCCGGTAGTAGAATCCCGCCGGCATCAGGCGATCAAAGGGGTCGATAAGCCCGAAGAAGTCGGTGCGCGGGTCGCCCCTCACGTTTTGGGCCCGAACCGACACCCCCGCCCGCAACGCGATCGTCTCGGCGCACTCGTTCGGCACCCCGTCGATCGCCATGAAGGTGTTCGAGGACTCGCCCTCCAGGCTGTAGAGGCCGCGCGGCCTGTGGTACTTGAGACTCCGCCCGAAGACCCGCACGCCGGCGGCGAAGAGCGCAGAGGCCACGGTGTCGCCTGCGAACCCGCGGACCCCCCGGCCGAGGAAGGTGAAGTCGAGCGGCCGGGAGAAGTCGACGCGGCAGGTCGGGCCGGGTAGCAAGCGGCCCGGCGGCAGGGGGACGAACGGCAGGCTGCCTTCGGTCCGGATCCCTTCACTCATCGCACCCGTCCTCCACCTCTCGGTTCGTCCCCGGATCCCTTGTGATCTTGAACCACACACCACACCCCTGCCCATGATACCACCACTCCTCCTGCAGCTCGTACGGGATCATCCTGAATTGCGTCCAGCGGAAGTGCTCCTCCGCGCTCAGCCCCTCCTGGTGGGGCCGCGGGCCCCGCTCCTGTCCTCCGAAGGTGAATTCGTACACGTCGCGCTTGCCGCAGACGGGGCAGGTCAGCCGAAAGGTCATCGCCGTCGCTCCCCGGTCAGTCCCAGTGCCCGTACTTCATGACGGCCGCCGTCTCGCCCGAGTAGCGACCCTCCAGAAAACGTTTCAGCTGAAACGCCTTCAGGATCTCCGGGCGCTCGCCCGTGGCCATGTAGTCCGCCATGTACTTGCCCGCGACCGGCCCCGACTTGAAGCCGAAGTAGCCCCAGCCGGCGTCGAGGTAAAGATCGTCGTAGCCCAGGTGACCCTCCATGATCGGGGCCATGTCGGGCGTCATGTCGGCGAGGCCCGACCAGATGCGCATGAACCGCACACCGCGCAGCGCGGGCATGAGGTCGACGAGCGCCTCGGCCTGGTGCTTCAGGTAGTATGCGGTGGCGTCGTTGGTGTAGTTGACCTGGGGGTCCATGTGCGCGCCGGTCGCGATCTCGCCCTTCAGCGTCTGGTTCGCGTAGACGTGGTACGCACCCGAACTGAAGACGTGGTGCAGGAAGGGCTTCATGGGATGGGTGACCATGGCCTGGATGGTGAGGGGGTGGATCGGCAGCTCGATGCCCACCATCGCGGCCACGGCCGCGCCGTAGCCCCCGGCCATGATCCCGAGACGGTTGCAGCCAATCGCGCCCAGCGTGGTGCGAACGCCGGTCACCCGGCCGCCATCCGTGTCGATCCCCTGCACTTCACAGCCCTGGTGGATGTGCACGCCGTGCCCCGCGGCACCCTTGGCCAGCCCCCAGACGACCGCGTCGTGCCGCACGATCCCGCCCGGCGGGTGGTACAGTCCTCCGTGGATCGGGTAGCTGGGGCGGTCCGAGACGTCGAGTCCCGGGATCAGCTCGCCACACTGCTGCGCGTCGAGCGTCTCCGACTTTACACCCAGGTGGTTGTGGGTGCTGGCCAGCATCCGGTATTCGTTCACCGCAGCCTCGCTGTGACCCAGCATGAGGCCACCGCAGTTGAAGAACATGAGGTTGAAATCGAGCTCGTCGGTGAGGACGCGCCACAGCTTCAGCCCTTCGTCGTAGAGCCGCACGTTCTCGGCGGTGCGCTGGTTCGCGCGCACGATCGCCGTGTTGCGCCCCGACCCGCCGAAGCCGATGAACTGCGACTCCAGGACCGCCACGTCGCGGATTCCGTGGGTGCGCGCGAGGTAGTAGGCGGTCGCCAGGCCGTGGATGCCGCCGCCGATGATAACGACGTCGTAGTGGCGCTTCAGGGGCGCGGGACGCCAGAGGCGCCGGAGCCGCAGCCAGTTCACCGAGCGACGCACCCCTGGGAGCCGGGCCACTCCCTACCCGATCACCGAATACGACGAATCCGGGTTCAGCGACCGCCGGCGGCTGAAGAAGCCGATGTCGCAGGTCCTGCGCGTGTATGTGAGCGGCATCGTGACCGGGTCGGCATCGTGGTCGCGGCCGCCCTCTACCTGCTCGATCAGCGTGGCCATCAGCTTGCCCGCCACCGGCGCGTTCTTGAACTGGTTGCCGGAAGTCCCGACGGCCATGTAGAAGCCCGGCAGGTCGGACTTGTCGTAGATCGGGATCCAGTCGTCGGAGACGTCGTACAGGTCGACCAGGCCGCCGGTCTGGCCGGGGATGCCCAGGCCTTTCAGGCGCTGGGCCTCGCGCATCACCTGGGTCTCCCACTGGTGGGTGAAGTTGGTGTTGTAGTCGTCGGGGTCTTCGACCCACTCGAGGATGTCGCAGGGCGGGTCCTCGGAGCCGATCAGGATGTGGTTGCCGGTGGTTGGCCGCGAGTAGCACCCGATGTCGCCGTCCGAGATCAGGGGCGCGAGCTGGTGGTAGTCCATGCCGGCGGGGGCCGGGACGTAGCACACCTCCTGCTTGAGGGCGCGGGTGCTGATGTTCATGCCGTCGAGAACGTCGGCCATTCCGTTGATGATTGCCGAGTGGGGTCCGCCCACATTTACTACGACCGGTGCGTGGATGCGGGTGCCGTCGGCGAGGCGGATTCCAGCGACGCGGCCTCCGCTCTTCAGTACCTCTACAACTTCGGCGTTGAAACGATACTCGCCGCCATTCGCCTCGTTCGCCCGCTGCAGGTTGTGGCACGCGAGGGTGGGATCGTCGATGTAGCCCGACTCGGGGATGTAGACGGCGCCGCGGATGTGCCCGCCCGTGGGCTCGCCGAAGCGGTCGTCGTCCGTGGTGACGGGCGGGCCGTAGGTGCGGGTGTCGATCCAGGGGAAGCGCGCGCGGACCCCGTTGGCGTTGAGGTCCTCGTAGGCGACGTGCAGCTCGTCGAGGGCGGCCATCACGTTCACGAGGTTCCTGTTGCGGTCGTTCTTGATGACGAGGCAGCCTGTGTTGACGTACTGGGCGAGCCCCATCTCGTCGGGTACGCCCAGGTAGCGGCCCCAGTCGAGCCAGTAGAAGTAGCTCTCGCGAGCCATCGCGCAGCCGTCGGGCGTCGAGTAGTGCAGACGGATGATCGCGCACGTGTTGCAGGTCGAGCCGGAGCCGGCGGTCGGCTGCTTGTCCACGTTGAGGGTGCGATAGCCGCGCTTTGCGAGCTCGAAGCCGGTGGCGGTGCCGATGACGCCCGCGCCGATGATGATCGCGTCGTAGTCGTGGTTCATTGTCGGTCCTGTTGCTGGCCGGGCAGGAGGCGCAAACCGGTAACATAGCCGACATCCAGTTCGTCGCGCCGGATGCCCCAGACGTGGGTGGCGGTGGCGTCGAGGGGCTGGAAGGATTCGGGGACGGTGATCCTGCGAAGCGAGCCCTCGTCTGCTCCCTTGCGGACCGCGTACCACACGCCCGGGGTGTCCGCGCCCAGGGGCTCGAACCAGATCTCGCCGTTGGACATGAGGCTTATCTGACGGACGGCGGGCCAGTATTCCGGGATGTGCCAGGCCTGGCGAATCCTGCTCTTCAGCATCGGCGACGGATCCTCGGCCAGCATGGCCGCCCACTCCTCCACTTCGGCCGCGATCTGTTCCTCGGTAACCGGCATGGGCGGCAGCTGAATCCTGCGGCTCCAGAGCGTGTCGCTCGCCGTCGAGATTTCGACGAGTTCGATCAGCCCCGGGCGAGCCGCAAAACCACGCTTGACCACCACGCTGGCGTCCGGGTGGTCCACCTCAAAGTGGTCGGGCGTGACCCAGGGCTGCCGGAACGGAGTCGGGAATTCGCGTCCCTCGACCTGGACCGATGCCTGCCAATTCCGAAAATCCAGTTGGGCGAGTACTTCGGGTCGCCAGGAGCCTCCTTCCTCCAGTATCCGGAGCACCGGGAGGTCATCGGTCGGACCGCTCGCCATCTCCTCGTCCAGCACCGCTGGAGCGGCCAGCGCGGCGAAGCTACCGTCGCCGAACGAGTCCCAGATCTGAACCGGGAACCCCCCGAATGGGACGTTGCGCGGATAGTCGTCCGTTCCGACGAGTTCACCGTCCGGCGCGAACGTCGTGATCCGGCGATCGTCCCTGACGTAGAAGCCGTCGGGAAGGAGCGTGAGTCTGGAGGGGCGCTGGAATTCTCCCGGTCCTCCACCCGCCCGGCCCAACCGCCTGATCAGGTTTCCATCCGGCGTCCAGATTGTGACTTCGGAAGCGTCCGAATCCAGCACGTAGACGCTGGATCCGTCCGCCGAAGGCGCTACATCAATGAAGAAGCCGAACAGTGCCTCGCCCTCCATCCGGTCGCCGATTTCGTACTCGGCCACAGTGTGCCAGTCGTCTGCCTGGGTGAAGGTGCCGGAGCCCTGGTCCGCGCACGCGACGAGTATCCAGGGGGCGAATGCCCAAAAGTCCGGAACCCGTGTCCGCGTCATACGCTGCATCCTCTCTTGTTTCAGCCACAGCAGCCAGTCATGGTGATCACTACACGCTCTCGACCGCCGACCGCAATCTGCAAGGATCTGGACCATGAAGACGAGTCCGCTGCCTCCGTTCACATACGTCGTCGCGACCGTGGTCGCTACGGCCGGAACGGTCCCCGCCCCTGCCCCCCTCCTCGCCCAGACCCCCGAGATCGTCGTCGGCCCCAACCTCCGCGTCGGCCCCGGTCAGTTCAACGAGCCCTGGATCGCGGCCAGTCCGGACAACCCCGACTTCCTGATCGCGGTGACCCAGACAGGCGGCCAGAGCTTTCCGGATCCGACGATGGCCCTGACGCTCTCCACCCGCAGCAACGCGGCCTTCCTGAGCCGCGACGGCGGGGTGAGCTGGGAGCCGCTCTCACTGCCCGGCGACGAGCCCGGCGCCTTCGACCCGATGGTGGTGCCCGGGCCCGACGGCAGGATGTGGATCCTGTACTGCTATGTCGGCGCGAACACGATGGGCGGCCTGCTGCCTGATCAGCCGGTACGCAGCGACGGAACGATCATGGTTTGGTCGACCGACGACGAGGGGGCTACCTGGGTGGGTCCGGCGCGGCTGCGGAGTCCCGTGCCGCCCGACCACGCCCGTATTGCCGCCGACTGGAGCGACGGCCCCAACCGCGGCCGCCTGTACGTGGTCTGGAACGACGTGCGGGATTCGTTCATCCGGGACGACTTCCAGCTCTTCCTCCACACCCTCGACGACGGGGGAAACACGGTGAGCGAGCCGAAGCTCCTCGCGACCATCCCGGGGGGCAAGTTGGTGGCTACCGAGCCCGTCGTCCTCTCCGACGGGGACCTGCTGGTCACCTTCTATCAGTATTTCTTCCCGCTGAGCGACGAGAAGAACGCCCGGATGCCGTTCTTCACGATGCGGTCGGAGGACGGCGGCGAGACCTTCACCGAGCCCGAGGTCGCGTTCCGGGTGGGCACCCACTCGTGGCCCTACGCGCAGACCGAGATGACCAGCGCCTTCACGCTGCCGATCGTGATCTGGGACCGCACGGACGGGCCGCACGGGGACAACATCTACGTCGTCTGGGATCAGGTCAGCGACGGCACCTCCGACATCTGGTTCCGCCGCTCCACCGACGGCGGGCGGAGCTGGTCGGACCAGATGCGGCTCAACGACAACGAACCGTCCGCGCCGGGCGACCCGCTCGACGACCGCATGCTCCCCGTCGTCGAGGTCAATCGCGAGGGCGTTGTGGGCGTCGCCTGGTACGACCGGCGCCGCGACGAGACCCGCCGCTGCTGGGAGCTCTTCTTCACCTCTTCGTCGGACGGCGGAGAGACCTTCGGCCCGAATGTCCCCGTGGCCAGCGCGCCGTCGTGCCCGCCGGCGGCACACGCCCCCGTGGCGCGCATCCACAACCTCGCGACCGACCCGGACGTGAAGGACCTGACCGAGGAAGAAATCGCGAAGATGGACCTGGTGCAGCGCATGACCGTGGTGATGGCCCAGCAGAGCCGCGCGGCACGGGGGCAGTACTTCGGCGATCTGGACCACGCCCGCCTGGAGGTCTCCTTCGACAATGCGCGGGGCAACCAGCCCGGTCATTACCTGGGTCTCGCCGGGGACTCCAACGGCGCCTTTCATCCCCTGTGGATCAGCCGCCGGAACGGGATCGACGAGCTGTTCACGACCACGGTGGAAGTGACGGCAAGCGGCGCGTCGGCCGCAGCCGCCCCGGCCGGCGAGGAGACGGACATCACCGGCGCGTTGCTCGTGGTGACGGGACCTGTCGTCTACGACGCGGCCAGCGGTACGGCTACGGTCGAGGTGCAGCTCAGGAACGTTTCAGACGGGGTGGTCCACGGACCCGTGCGGCTGCGTGCGGAGGGCGGCGAGGGCCGCGAATGGTCGTTCGAGGGCAGGATGGGATCGCACGACCGGCTCCCGCCGGGTGGGCTGAGCGAACCGGTGAAGGTGGAGCTGACGACGGGGCCGGGGATGGACGCGCGGCTGGATTTCAGGATCTTTGGGCGGGCCGGCGAATAGGGGCGGCGTTCACCAACTGGAGTCCAGGCGGCGGTTCCACGGGACGACTTCCGCGTCACCCTGTGACTCGCGGCGGTCGCCCCCGTAGACCACGCGGCGCTCGATCGCGAATCCGGCGCTGGCGAGTTCGCTCCCGAGCCTGCGAATGCCCCTACGACACCGGCCGACGCCTCACGGGCACGCTCAGCCGGCTCTGATACTCGCCCCCGTGGTGAAACGTGATCGTCGCGGTCCGCGCGTCGGCCCCCGACTCGTGCGTGACGCGGCCGCCGCTGTTGTAGTTCTTCTGCAGCCACACCGAGTTCGGCGAGTTGAGGATCAGGCGGAGGCGACTACCCTTCGCAACCTGGCGCGCGAAGAACTGGAAGCCGTTGAAGCGGTAGAGGTTGACCTCGCCCGGAGTCACCAGCTCTGCGGCCGTCCGTGAATTGCGGTAGCGGGCCCGCATGATGTCGCCCGTCAGGAAGACGCTCGACCCGTCGGGCCGGATCTCGTAGACCGTCACCATGAAGTCGGTGTCGGGGACGTCGAGGGTCATCCAGGCGTCCAACTCAATGAACCCCGCGAGATCGGTCTCGGCCTCGAAGGGCTCGGTGTGGTAGACGAGGCCATTGCCGAACAGGTTCAGCGCGAAGTGCTCGCTGAGCGGCTGCTCGCCCCAGAAGAAATGGGAGAGGTTGTTGCCGGACTCGTGGTCCTCGAGTTCTCCGGGCCGGGTGTCGAGCGGGTCGTAGACGTAGGAGTCGCTGGGCGTGTTGCCTGTGGGTTCAGGCGCCAGGGTCCCGGAGTGGAAGACATCGTTGGGACGTCCGTCAGCCGAATCGAAGTAGTAGGCGAGTTCGTCGTTCGCGACCTCTTCCAGGGCGTCGGCGTACTCCCAGGCGTCGCGGCCGGCGATGTAGACGGCCACGCGCTTTTCGAGAAACCAGGGGCGCGGGCCGTCCTTCAGGGTCCAGTCGTACCACGCCTTGCGCAGCGAGTCCTGGGGGACGAGCGCGTTCGGGCCGAACTCGAGCCCACCCACCTGGTCCACCGAAGTGCCGACGCCGCCGTGGTTCCAGGGGCCGATCACGAGGTAGTGTTGCGCCTTGGCCGCCTCGTTGCCGTGGCGCATGTGCATGCGGTAGTGCTGGAGCGCGCCCCGCTGGTCTCCGTCGTAGTGGCCGGTGATGGTGAGGATGGGGATGTCCATCGCCGCGAGCTGCTCTGGGCTCGGGGCCGAGGCCAGCCAGTACTCGTCCGGCGTCGGGTGCTCCATCCACGTCTGGAAGCGCGTGGTGAGGTTGCCGACGATCCGGTCGAGCTCTGCGAAGGGACGGTGGTCAAAATACCGCTCGCCGAACGCGTCGGCCCACAGCTCCGCGTCGCCGAAGATCGTGCTCTGCGCCGCGTTGCCGCTGGTAAAGGTCAGCCACGTCATGTTGTACGGCACAAAGACGTTGTGAACGAAGGGGAAATCGGTCCCCAGGTACGCGGCGGCTGCCGGGACGATCGATTCCAGGCTCGGCGGCAGCTCCTTCGCGGTCGTCCACTGGTCCCAACCGCCGTACGAAGCCCCGTACATGGCCACCTTTCCGTTCGACCACGGCTGCGCCGCAAGCCACTCGACAACGTCGTGGCCGTCCCTGTCCGCGTCGTGGAAGGGCTCGAACTCGCCCTCGGAGTTGCCGCGCCCGCGGACGTCGACAGCCGCGAATACGTAACCGCGCTTCGCGTAGTACCGCGCCTTACCGTGATACACGTCGGCGATGTACGGCGTGAACCCGAGAATCACCGGCAACGGCTCGGCCTGGTCGGCCGGGCGGTAGACGGTGCCGCGCAGGACGGTGCCGTCGCGCACTGGGATCGACACGCCCCACTCCATCCGGACGTCGGAGAGCTGTGCGTCAACGGGAAGTGGCGTGCCCAAGGCAGCAGCGCCAAGTGTGGCCGCAACACAGACCAAGAGTCGCCTGAATGACATCGAAGCCTCGCTTTTGACGGGTTTTTTGGGGGGAAGGGTGCACGTTGGCCGTAGCGAAGACCACAACGCGCAAGCTCGGGCGCACCGGCCCGGCGTGCAATGAATGGTCGCGCTGCAGGCTCCTGCTACATTTCGCGACCCGATCATGCAAACGCTCGCAGCCCCCATGTACGCCCTCCCGCTGGACATCATGCGCATCCTCGCGGGAGGCGTCCTCTTCTTCTACTTCCTGAACGCCCTCCGGCAGGCCGGTGATTTCACCGACGCCGACGGCCTCATCGACCACCGGCTGTGCGTCCGGCTCTTTCCCCCGACCCGGATCAGTCTGTTCCAACCGGGGATGCCCGGTTGGGTCTTCCGGGCCGTCTACCTGGGCGCGTGCGTGGCGGCAGTGATGGTCGTCGTCGGCTACCACCCCCGGCCAGCCGCCGCGTACCTCTTCGCGGCAGCCGTATCGACCTATCGCTGGAACGCCCTCGTCGCGTACCTGGACGACAGCATCGTCCACCTGTTCTGCCTGTGGCTGCTCCTGCTGCCCGTCGGCAACACCCTCAACCTGTCGGAGCTGCTGGCCGCTGGCCCGAACACGGCCAGCGGGGCATGGACGACCGCCATCGCGGCCTGGTCCACCGAAACCGTCCCGGGCACCGCACCCCGCGCCTTCATGGCCAACATGGCGCTCATCTACCTGGTGGCCGGACTGTACAAGTTCTCCAGTCCCATGTGGCGCAACGGGTCCGCCATGCACGCCGCGCTGAAGATGGCGATCGCACGCACGCCGGACTTCTGGACCATCCGTCACCGCAGCCTGTTGCGCCTGGTGACCCACGCCGCGCTGGTCCTGGAACCGCTGTTCGTCCTGATCTTCGTGCTTCCCGCCGACTCCGTAGCGAAATGGGGGCTCATGGCGGCCGCCATCGTGTTCCACGCAGGCATCATCGCGACGCTGAAGATTTCCTACTCCAACGCCTTGATGCTGGCCGCGCTGGCGATCCCGTTCGCGCCGGAGATTATGGAGGGCGGGCTCGGATTCGCGGGGCCAGCGTCCGTCGCCGCTACTGCACCCGGCAACGCGCCGTCCGAGGTCGCCGCTGTCGCTCTGGTCGGACTGTTGGTGGCAATGTGCATCTGGCAGGCGGTGAGGGCCTGGCTGCGGCTGCCCAGACCGGGGCAGCCGTACTCCAGCAGCGGCTGGGCGAACCCTGTCCGCTCGCTGCTGTGGCTCGTTGGGATCTTCCAGAGCTACCGGCTCTTCGATTGGGTCGACGCGCGCAACTATCATGTCGGCTATGAGGTGTGGAAGCTCTCTTCGCCCCGCACCGAGCCCGTCGAGCCGCAGGAACTCTTCCCGGACAGCATGCGTCACCTTCTCCTCCAATCCTATTTCTTCGACAACATCTGGCTGCAGATGGAAGGCGAAAAGCGCGAGGCCGTCCGCAGGTCGCTGCTGGAAAGGCACGCCCGCAGATTTGCGCGCGCCCACCCCGACGCGGGCGAGATCGAAGCGGTCGCCATCGTCCAGCGGATCACCCCGGACAACCTGGAGTTGACCCGCGGCGAGGTGCTGCCGCTGATGCGCTTCACCTGCGCCGGCGGCCGCGCTGCGGTGCGGTTCCCCGGCGACCCCGACGACCCCGACCTCACCGCCTGAGCCGCCGATGTGTGGAATCGCCGCAATCCTGTCCCCCGACGGCCCGGTTCCCGCGCAGGCGCTTCGCCGTGCTACCACCGCCCTTCGCCACCGCGGCCCCGACGGAGAGGGCATCTGGATCGCTCCGTCCGGACGCGCGGGGCTGGGTCACACGCTCCTGGCGATCACGGACCCCGAAGGCCATCAGCCGATCGCAAGCGAGGACGGACGCCTGCACATCATCCACAACGGCCAGTTCTACGACTACAGGCGCATCCGCGCGGCGCTCGAGGAGAGCGGCCACCGCTTTCGCACGCGCTCCGACAGCGAGATCGCGCTCCACCTGTACGAGGATCTCGGCCCGGCCTGTCTGAAGCACCTCAGGGGCCAGTTCGCTTTTGTGATTTGGGATGAAGAGAGCGGCGTCCTCTTCGCGGCGCGCGACCGTTTCGGCCTGAAACCCCTCTTCCACGCCGAGAAGGAAGGCCGCCTCTACCTCGCATCCGAGGCAAAGGCCCTGTTCGCCGCCGGTATCGCGCCTTCCTGGGACTCGCGGGGCGTCTACCACGCACTCCACGCCTGCCCCGACGAGAGAACCTCGCTCTTCCGCGGCATCTCCCAGGTGCCACCGGGACACTTTCTGCAAGCCGACGCCTCCGGCGTCCGTCTGGAACGCTACTGGGACCTGCCGCTCCCGCCCCGCCGCTCGTGGGCCGCTTCGTCTCGGCGTGCACATCGCCTCGCCCCAACCCTGGACGGCGCCGTCGAGCGGATCCGTGAACTCACGGAGGACTCGGTCGCCCTGCGCATGGTGGCCGCCGTGCCCGTGGGGTGCTTGCTGAGCGGCGGACTTGATTCGTCGGCGGTGCTCGGCGTGGCCGCATCGTGCACCGACGAGGCCGTCGCCGCCTTCACGGTCGGATTCGAGCGCCGGGACTACGACGAGAGCGCGGGGGCCCGCGAGGCGGCCGCGGCGGCCGGGGCGGACCACACCGTAGTCACCGCCTCCGACGCCGACCTGGCCGATCACTTCGCCGACGCCGTGTTCCACGCCGAGACGCTCCAGTACAACACGCACGGCGCCGCCCGGTACCTGCTCAGCCGCGGGGTCCGTGACGCCGGCTACAAGTCGGTGCTCGCCGGAGAGGGCGCCGACGAGGCCTTCTTCGGCTACGAGTTTCTCCGTGCGACAGTGGGCTCCGGTCGCCGCGCGGGTCCCGGCAAGCTGCTCCGCGTCCTCTCCGGGTTGCTGCGCTCTCCCGCCCGCCACTATCCCGGCCTGGCCGCCGCTTCTCCCTGGCTCGCGCGCCTCGCCCTCATGCTTCCCGCGGCGCCCTCGCTCTTCACGCGCCTCGCCCGCGGACTCGGCCACATCCACTCGATCTTTTCGCCCGACTTCCGGGATAACTTCGCCGGGTACGACCTCTACCGCGCCTACTACCGCCGCTGCCGGCGAACCGCCGCCCTGTCACGGCGCGAGCCATCCCGGCGGCTCCTCTACCTCTGGCTTCACTCGCTCTTCGTCAACTACCACCTCGCCGCCGACCGCCTCGACATGGCGCACGGCGTCGAAGTCCGCCTGCCCTTCCTCGACCACCACCTCTTCGAATACGCGAACGGCCTCCCCGTCTCCCTCCTCGCCCACCATCCCCGCGAAAAGCACCTGCTGCGCGAAGCGATGCGCCCCTACATCCCCGACCCCGTGTATGACCGCGTGAAGCGCCCGTTCATGGCTCCGTCGGCGGTCGGCTCGGGCGGCCCTCTCCACGACTTCCTGCAGGAAACCCTGCGCGGTGAGTCCCTGCGCTCAGTGCCGTTCCTGGATCACCCCGCGGTCACGCGCCTGCTGGATCGGCTGCCCACGCTTCCGGCCGAGGACCGCCCTTCGCTCGATTCGCTCCTGCTTATGCTGGCGTCGGTGGCGGTGCTGCAGGAGCGGTACCGGCTGTAGCGGGTTGCTGATCAGGATCACATCGAAGCGCCAGGTTACGTTCCCCGCCCGGGTTTTGGAGGCGATGGGGGTGCAGCCCGGTGACCGTCTCGAGTTGGAGGAAGGTCCCGACGGCTTCGTCGTTCGCCCGCACCGAATCGACCTCTCCCGCCTGGCGCCGCTACGCGGCAAATTGCGACCCGGATACGAGGCGTTCGATGTCCATTCCTTCCGTGCGCAGCCCCGTGATCCGACGCTACGGGATTGACGCGTCCGTACTGGTGCGCCTGCTGACCGGCGTCCCCGAGGCCGACTTCGCGAGGTCCGTGCAGGCACTGTCCGTCCTCGTGAGGGATGAAGGCGCCGGCGTGTTCGCGTCGAACCAGGTGATCGGCGAGGCATATGTCGCGGTCCAACACCACTATGGGGTAACGAAGGCAGACGCCCGTGCGGGGCTGCTGCATGCGCTGCGCAGCGGCCTTGTCGCTCCCTTGAACGGGAGGAGCATCCTGGAAGCGCTCGGGAGCTCCGGCGGTGCCGGCTTGCTCGACCGCCTCATCGCCGATGACTACACCCGTGAAGATCTGGATGTCCTGACGCTGGACCGGGCGATGGCCAGGCTACCTCGCGCCCGGATTCTCCAGCCCCAGCTCGCTACCCGCTCACGCTGGCCTCGCTGGCGGTGCTGCAGGAGCGGTATCGGCTCTGGAAAGCCTGGCGGCGGGCGGGGCGACTGTGCCGCTAACCCGTCTACAGCAGGAGGTGTTGGCGCTGTTGGCGCGCTCCAGGACAGCGTGGCGGGCGGCACTCGCCGAGGAACAGGGGCTGGTGACCCACTTCGGTCAGCCGGGAGGGGTTCTGCCGCGGGTCGCGGCAACCGAGCACCAGCTCACTGTCCCCCGCGACGAAGCCAAATGAGAACCACGCCGCACGAGGAGCCGGTCCCCCAGTACTGCGGTGGTATCCCCGCCGTGTTGCGATAGACCTCGACGCCGGCTACCGCTGAAGGATTCACGATATCGTCAATCCCGGCCGGGTCACGGCTACCGCCAATCCGGACACCCTCCAGGTAGACGGTCGGAATGCACTCCGTACCCATCCTTCGAAACGCAAGAAACCCTCGACTTGGCATGTCCGGATTGGGCACTGTCGTCACACCGGGAAACCGCATCAACGCAGCGGTAAGCTGGACCGGATTCCAGAACTCAATGTCCTCGCGATCCAGAAAATCGCCCCAGCCGTCCTCTTCGCGCTGGTAGAATCCCACTCGCTGCAAGTTCCTGTCCTGTCTGTCCACCGTCACTTCGATCGGGTCGAGCGCGATCGCGTCCACAGCGAGTGCAATGTGCAGCTTGACGACATGCTCCGTCTCCACCTCGATCGACTCCGTGCGCTGCCGGTATCCCAGATGGGAAAACACGACATCGTGGCGCCCTGGGATCAACTCGGAAAGAGTGAAGCGGCCGTCCTCGTCCGTAGTCGCTACACGCCCGATTCCGGCGACGTTGACGACGACCTCGGGAACCGGCTGCCCGTTCACCTGATCCGTGACGACCCCCACGATCCCGGTGATCATTCCTTCGCTGGGCTCCCCGATGGGCGTCAGGCCGAGGAAGAACTCCCCAGGCCGGTCGATCGTCAGGTCCCCGTCCAGGCGCTGGTAGTCCCGGTGAATCAACCTGAGGTGGTACACACCGCGCGGAACGCTATCGAGAACGAACTGGCCCTGGTCATCGGTCACCACGGTCAGGCCCAACGCTTCCGACACGACGACCACACCGGAGACGGGTTGTCCGTTGGCGTCGTTCACCACGTTGCCGGTCACCGTCACCGTGCCGGTTTCCTGTGTCTCCTGCGCAGCCATGGGTGGCACGCACACGGCGCTGACCAGTGCAATAAGGAGGATCAGGTAACGAACAGACACGGCTCTTTTCGCGCTGGTGTGAGGCGTTGTGCGGCCGTCGCAACCTGGGCGAGCGGGCATCCCGAAGACTCCCCGACTAACTCGCCGCCGGCCTTACCACGACCGTGACCTCGACATCCGCCAGCAGCCCGCCATCATCCGCGCGGCCCCGCAGCACGTAGGTCCCGGGCCGGTCGAAGGTCACGTTGACGGTCCATCGGCCGTCCTCGGGCAGCTCGGGCGGTACCCACAGCGGCGACCAGGGTGAATTGGCCCCGGTGCGGGTGTCCTCCCACACCTTGATCTGGGGTGGATCGAAGGTGACCCCGGCATCCGCTTCGTGGCCGTTTGCGCCTTCGTCCCGGCCCCTGTACAGGAACCACGACATGAACAGCCCGTTCACCTTCTGGACGGTGATCCGGGACGGCGGCGTGAGCTGCCTGCGGCTGAAGGTCGGCGGGGCGCTCCAGATCGAGTCGGCGCGCGCGGAATCCTCGGCCGTTTCGGGCGGCGGGGGCGGAGGTCGGCGCCGGGATCGGAGCAGGCCGTCGTCCTCCACCAGTGCCGTGATCGTGACCGGGACGCCCACGCTGGCTTCGCGCTCGGCCGGCCCCTCGAGGGTGATGGTCGGGGGCTGGTTGCCGCGCACGGTCGCGTTGCTGGACCCGGCGCCCAGGGCCCCCGTCTCGGACATGATCACCATGTTGTCGACCACGTAGTCGGGCCGGAGCGTCGCGTACGCCCGCTCGGTGACTCCGTTGCTGGTCAGGGTCCACACCAGTTCCTGGTCGCCCCAGTCGGCGGGCACGCGCACCTTGAAGACGAAGCGGTTGCGGCGCGGCAGGAAGTGGGTGGGCTGTCCCCGGTCGGCGGGTCCGGGCGAGAAGCTGTTGAGCTCGCCGATCGGCACGTCGAGCTTCTCGAGCCAGTTCCGGTTCATGTAGCCGAACAGGAGGCTGAACGAGCCGTCTTCGTTGCGCTCCCAGCCCTCGTAGGCGGGGGCAACGTTCTGGCCGCGCTGGTAGGTCTGGGCGGCGGCCCCGGGTGGGCTGAGGCTGACAGCCAGCAGCACAATTGCGAACGAAAGGGTGCCGATCACCCGGCCCGACCGCACGGCAATGCGAGCCTGGCGACGGAAACTCGACTGCGTGGCCACCTCGGACCTTGCCCCCACCCCGCTACCGATTCCCGCGGCCACGGTTGGCGTCCGTCGCATTGCCCGCCTGGTCGCCCTGGCCTCCGGCCCCTCCGTCCCCATCCACGAAGTAGCTCGGATTGCCGTTCGCGGGGATCACCATGCAGAGCGGACATCCGATCATG
The DNA here is from genome assembly GCA_965211905.1 of Longimicrobiales bacterium. Lineage (GTDB taxonomy): Bacteria > Gemmatimonadota > Gemmatimonadetes > Longimicrobiales > Gaopeijiaceae > Bin94. The sequence goes on along the minus strand of CBDBTX010000003.1, from coordinate 628,772 downwards.
TGGTCGTTGGGGCCGAGAGCGAGGCGCTCGCGGCGGAGCGCCATCTCCTCGACGAACTGCTCGTCGGTGAGGGCCACGCGCATGCCCAGGTCGATGAACATGTTCGCGACCGAGCGGTTGCCCGAGCCCTGCCAGTTGCGGGTGTCGGGCACGTTTCGGTTGGACTCGGAGGTGTCCATGTAGCCGATGATGTGCAGGACGGTGCCCTCGGGCAGCAGCGGCTGGTGGTCCTGTTCGTAGGTGTAGCCGCGGACCCAGTTGTGGTCGTAGCCGACGCAGTTGATGGTCTCGACGTTGAAGCCCCAGATCGCCTCGAGGCACATGCGCATCCCGGGTGCGTGCAGGTGGGGTTCGAAGGTGACGATCTTGGTGTGCTGGTTGAGGACCTGGTAGGCGTGCAGTTCCTGCCCGGACTCCCCGGCGCGGATGTCGATGTCGCTGGCGTTGCCGAGGCCGAAGAAGGCACGGCGGTACTTGGGCTGGTAGTCGGGCGGGTGAAAGCGGAAGCCGATCTCGAGGTGGGCGCGGGTGTCGCGGCCGTTCGAGTGGAGGTGGAGCGAGCTGGAGACGACGGATGAGCCCGCGCGCAGGAGGCGGCCGGCGTCTTCGTCGAAGAGGTCGGGTTCGCGGCCGACCTCGTGGACCGGCCAGCTGGTGCTCCGGGGGCCGTCGCCCGCTTCGCTCTCCGGCACGCGCGTGCTCCAGATCATGTGGTGCACGACGAAGCGGCCGCCGACGGTATGGCGCCCCTCGTGTCCGCCTTCTTCGTTGCGGCCGACGTCGTTGACCTCGCGGATCTCGACGGACTTGACGTAGCGGTCTTCGGTGAGGCCCGTCGGGATGGGTTCGATGTCGCCCCACCAGTCGGGCACGTCGCTTTCGACCAGCACCTCGGGGAGCTTGACGATCAGGTCGGGCTCGCCCGCGACCCACACCACCTCGTCGTCGAACTCGAGCGGCGGCGGCAGGTCGGCGGGGTCGCCTTCGGGCGTTCCGGCGCGCCACCACTGCTCCAGCGCGGCGATTTCGCCGTCTTCGAGCGACATGTCGTCCTTGAAGTGCTGGATGCCGACGTCCTTCTCGACGTACCAGGGCGGCATCGCGCCCATGCGGTCGCGGATCCGGGTGCGGCGGACGATGCGGCTCGCGTAGTCCTTCACCTCGTCGAAGTGGACGAGGGACATCGGGGCGACGCCGTTGTCGCGGTGACAGCGGACGCAGCCGCGTTGCATGATGGGCGCGATGTCGCGGGTGAAGGTGACGTCGTCCGGGGCGGTCACACCCGTCTGTGCGGAGAGTCCGTTGGCTGCGAGAACACCCGCCAACAGGGAGCTTCCGGTCAGTTTCGCGATCGACATTCGGCGCGCCTCGCTGTGATGAGGTCGGTGTGGGTCACGGTCCAGTCTACCCGGCCCGTTCGCTCGGCGCAAAGCCGTGGTTGACCGGCAGGCCCGGGACGCCAACCTTGTGTCCCACACACGCCCGCGCCCCCACCAGCCCCGGCACTCCCATGTATCGCACCATCTTCGCCACCACGGTTTTCCTGACCCCCCTGTTCACCGCGTGCGGTCCCGCCGAGAGCGGTTCGGGAGACGCCGCCCCGACCGACGCTCCCGAGGCCGCCGCCCCGGCGCTCCCCGAAGGCGCCGAGGCTTTCTCGCTGCTGGGTGAGCCGCTGTACCCCACGCCGGCCCCGGACGACGTGGCCGCCCGCCAGGCCGAGGACATCGACGCCGCCCGGGCCGACTACGAGGCCGACCCCGACGACGCGGACGCGATCATCTGGCTCGGCCGCCGCATCGGGTACACGGGCCACTACCGCGACGCGATCGAGGTCTTCTCGGAGGGCGTGGCCAAGCACCCCGAGGACGCCCGCATGTACCGCCACCGTGGGCACCGCTGGATAAGCGTCCGCGAGTTCGACCGGGCGATAGAGGACCTGTCACACGCCGCCGGGCTCGTGGCAGGTGAGCCCGACGAAGTGGAACCGGACGGCCAGCCCAACGAGCGGGGCATCCCGACGAGCACGCTCCAGTCGAACATCCACTACCACCTTGCGCTCGCCCACTACCTGAAGGGCGACTTCGAAGCCGCCGTTCCGTCATACGAAGCCTACTTTGCCGTAACCACCAACCCCGACCAGCTCGTGGCGATCTCCCACTGGTGGTACATGGCGCTGCGCCGCCTGGGCCGCGACGAGGAAGCCGCGGCGGTCCTGGAGCGGATCACTGCGGATATGGACGTGATCGAGAACATCCCCTACCACCAGCTGCTCCTGATGTACAAGGGGGAGATCGAGGCGGACGAGCTGTGGGATCCCGAGAGCGAGGATCCCTCGGGTGTCGCGACCGCCTACGGCGTCGCGGCGTGGCACCTCTACAACGGGCGCGCGGAGCAGGCCGAGGAGATGTTCCGCCGGATCCTGGAAGGCGCCGGCTGGGCGGGCTTCGGCTACATCGCGGCGGAAGCCGAAATCGCACGGCTCTAGCGCCCCACGCTGGCCCCCGTCAGCTGCGCGATCGCGGCCAGCGTCGTCTGCGCCGCGTTCAGCCCGAGACGGAAGTCGTCATCCGTGTACGTGGTCCACACATCGGTGGGCTGGTGCCAGTTCGGATTCCACCCGGCGCCGACCTGCGCGCCGCGTTCGTTCTCCCGCAGGCTGATCGCCGGGGTGATGTTCATGAAGGGCGTTGAATCGGTGTTGGTCATATGCGGGCCCACCGTGGCCGGGTAGTCGGTGGCATAGCGCGCGTTTGCGAACTTGAAGTGGAACGCCAGGTTCATCGACTCCTGGACCAGGTCCGAGTTCCACTGGAATTCGATGTTGACGTCGGCTTCCGGCCGCTGATTGCGGCTGACCCGCCCGTCGGGCCCCGGCGCCCCGTGATCCCAGAGCATCATGTCGTGCTGGATCATCCCCAACCACCTGGGCTCGGGATACCGGCCGGAGCCCGGCGGATCCTCGACGCCCTGCAGCTCCTGGCGCTGCTCCACGTACGCCCGCGCGCCGTTCAGTCCCGTCTCCTCGTTGTTCCACAGGATGAAGCGTATGGAGCGCTCGGTTTCCACGTCCGGCGAACTGAAGATGCGCGCGAGTTCCATGACCAGCGCCGTGCCGGAACCGTCGTCGTCCACCGCTTCGTTCACGCCGTGGCCGTCCATGTGGGCGCCGAGGATGTACATCTCGTCGGGGCGCGTGGTGCCAACCTTGGTGCAGTAGACCTGGGAGCGGTCGCCGTCGACCGGCTCCTCGCGGTTGAGCTCGCGGATCCGCTCGTCGGGCTGCGCCATCAGCCCGCGGTTGACGCCGGTGCGGCCCCGGTAGCCGAAGATGGTGCTGCCCCCGGAGCCGGGTCCGCGGCGTCCCACAAGGCCTCCGGTCGATGTGGTAAGGTCGTCGCTCTGCTGGCGGGGAGGACGGCGGGCAGCGGCCTGGCCTGCCGCGCGGCGCGGCGGATCGGCGAACCGTCGCGGCGCGAACACGTAGTGCACGCGTTCGGTGTTCGTGCAGCCCGCTTCCCGCAGCCAGGCCTCGATCCAGTCCACCGCGTCGCGGTTGCGCCGCGTGCCCTGGCGGCGGTCGCCGAACTGCGTCAGGCCCTTCAGCGTGGTCTTGTACTCGTCGAGGGTCAGACGGGTGACGAGTTCGGCCACCGGGTCCGGCTCGCCCTCCTGCTCCTGCGCTTCGAGAGACGACGCGGCCCACCCGGCGGCAAGCACCGCGACGAGCAGTCCGTGGATGAACCCCGGGGAGTACCGGGAGTCGCGAGGGGCCGGGCTGGCTGTGCGTTTGGCTGCGGGGCGACGCCTGAACATGGGACCTCTCCATGGCTGGGCCCGGGCTGCATCTCTGGGCCGCCCCGGCGCGAATGGCGGTTGCGCAACGGTACCGTAGACCGCTACCGGGGCAACCGCAAGCGGTCCGGCGGGAATCCCCCAATGGGCTTAGCTTAACGGTGCTGATTCTCAGGCCAGCCGCACCGCGCCCCGGCGATCCGAGTGCGTCCCAGCCCCCACAACCGGACCAGAAACAGGAGTTCCGCGAGCCTATGCAGGTGTTCCAGCGACTCGGCGAATACGACTACGAAAAAGTGGTCTTCTGCAACGACAACGACTCGGGCCTCCGGGCCATTATTTCAATACACGACACGACGCTGGGCCCCGCCCTGGGCGGCGTGCGCATGCTGCCCTATCCCACCGACGAAGAGGCGCTGGACGACGTGCTGCGCCTGTCGCGCGGGATGACCTACAAGGCCGCGATCGCCGGCGTGAACCTCGGCGGCGGCAAGTCCGTCGTGATCGCCGACGCCCGGACCCAGAAGAACCCGGCGCTGCTGCGCGCGCTCGGCGAATTCATCGACGAGATGGGCGGCGAGTACATCGCGGGACAGGACATCGGGACCAACTCGCACGACATGGCGGTGATCCGCGGCGCCACCAGGCACGTGGCCTGCGTGAACGAGTCGGCCGGAGGCGCGGGCGATCCGTCGCGCACCACCGCCTACGGAGTCTCCTGCGGCATCCGCGCCGTGCTCAAGGCCACGACCGGCAACGACGCCTTCGGCGGCCGCCACATCGCCATACAGGGCCTCGGCAACGTGGGCTACGCGCTGGCCCGCTTCTGTCACGAGGCGGGCGCCCGCCTCACCGTGACGGACATCGCGGACGCGGTGCTCGGCAAGGCCGCCCGCGAGTTCAAGGCCGAAGTCGTCGCGCCGGACGAGATCTACGACGTCGAGTGCGACGTGTTCTCGCCCAACTCCATCGGCGCCGTGATCAACGACGACACGATCCCGCGTCTCCGCTGCCCCGCGGTCGCGGGCGGCGCCAACAACATCCTCGCCGAGCCTCGCCACGGCGACGTCCTGACCGAACGCGGCATCATCTACGGACCCGACTTCCTGGTAAACTCCGGCGGCCTGATCCGCTGCCAGGAAGAGGTGCTGGGCAAGGCGACCGAGGACTTCACGGTGTACTCCAAGGTCGCAAACATCTACGACCAAACGCTGCATGTGATAGGGATGGCGGAGGAGCTGGGCGTCAGCACGGCGGCGGCGGCCGATTGGATCGCCGAGGAGCGGATCGCGGGAGCGAGGTAGGCTCAGCTCTTGTGCACGTGCTCCGGCCCGGGGTACACGCCCGTGCGCACCTCTTCCGCGTAGCGCGACACCGCCGAGCGCACCTCGGCCCCCAGCTCCGCATACCGCTTCAGGAAGCGCGGCTTGAACGACTCGTTCATCCCGAGCATGTCGTGCAGCACCAGCACCTGTCCGCTGCAGTGCGGGCCCGCGCCGATGCCGATCGTGGGGATGGAGAGGACGTGCGTGACCTTCTCGGCGATGCGCTCCGGCATCAGCTCCAGGACGATCGAGAACGCGCCCGCGCTCTCCAGCGCCCTGGCGTCGCGGATGAGCTTCTCGAGCGCTCCCGCGGCGCGGCCCTGAACCCGGTGGCCGCCCAGCGCGTGCACCGACTGGGGCGTGAAGCCCAGGTGGCCCATGACGGGGATGCCGGCCCGGGTCAGCGCCTCGACAGCGGGCGCGAAGTCGGCGCCGCCCTCCAGCTTCACCGCGCCCGCACCCGTCTCCTTGAGGATGCTCCCGCCGTTTCGCACCGCCTCCTCCGGCGACACCTGGTAGCTCATGAACGGCATGTCCACGATGACCAGCGCGCGCTGTGCCCCGCGGCGCACCAGGCGGCCGTGGTAGATCATCTGGTCGACGGTGGCGGACAGGGTGGTTTCCTCGCCGCACAGCACCGACACCACCGAGTCTCCCACCAGGATCGCGTCCACCCCGGCGGCGTCGACGAGCGAGGCGAAGAGCGCGTCGTAGCCGGTGATCATCACGATCGGCTCGCCGGCCTTCTTGCGGCGCGCGAAGTCGAGGACGGTGACGGGGCGGGCTGGCTTGTCCGGCGGCGGGTCGTCGCCGGCGGTCGACAGGGTTGAGTAGGCCATGGTCAGTCGATTGCGGGGGGATTCACCGTGGGCTCCTACGGAAAGAGTGTCTCGCCGGTGGCGGCGTCGGTGACGGTGATCGCAGACACGGGACAGTTCTCCGCGGCCTCGACGATGTCTTTGGCGGAGCCGCCGGACGGGTCGACCACCTCGGACTGCCGCTGTTCGTTGTGCGCGAAGACACCCGGAGCGATCGCCAGGCACATGGCGTTGCTCACGCAGCGCATGTGGTCGACCGACGCGCGCACCTGCCCGGGTTGCCCGCTCATACCGGCCACCTCACGGGCAGCGATTTGACGGACCTGAACTGCAGGCTGGGCTGGTACTCGATCTGACCTCCGGCCAGCTCGAACCGCTCGAACCGCTCCGCGAGGGCACGGAAAACCTCCTGCCCTTCGACGCGCGCCAGGGTGGCCCCCAGGCAGTAGTGGATCCCCGACCCGAATGAAAGGTGCGGGTTCGGCTGCCGGCCGATGTCGAACTCGTCGGGGTGCGGGAAGACCTTGGGGTCCCGGTTCGCGGCGGCCATGATCCAGCGGATGCGCTGCCCCTTCCGCATGGTCCGGTCCCCCAGCGCCACATCCTCGGCCACGATCCGCTGCGTCGACTTCACGGGCGGATCGTAGCGCAGGCACTCCTCGGTGGCCAGCCTCGCCATCCCGGCCGGGTCGGCGCGCAGCCGCTCCCACTGCTCCGGGTGCTGGATAAGGGACAGCAGGCCGTTGCAGATCAGGTTCATCGTGGTCTCGTGGCCCGCGAAGAGCAGCAGCCCGGTGTTGACGAGTACCTGATGCCGGGTGAACACGCCGCGCGTCTCGCCGCCCGCCAGCACCGAGATGAAGTCGTCGCCGTCCCCGTCGATCCGCTCCTCTACCAGCGGCGCCGCGTAGTCGACGATGCCGCGGATCGCCTCGACCAGGGGGCGAAAGCGGTACGGCTCGCCCCGGTTGATGTAGAGGATACCGTCGGCCATCGCGCGCAGGCGGTCGCGGTCCTCGTACGGCACGCCCATCATCTCGGCGATGATCCGCACCGGAAGCGGCGCCGCGAGCTCGGTCAGCACGTCCATCGCGCCCTTCGGCTGGATGTCGTCCAGCAGCTCTTCCACGGCCGCGCGCACGAACGGCCGCCACTTCTCCATCGCCTTCGGGGTAAAGTACCCGTGGACCACGCTCCGTTGGTGGAAGTGCTCCGGCCGGTCCTTCTCGACCAGCTGGTCCGCGCGAAAGTCGCGAATCTCGTCGAAGAGCGGGACGTCGGCCGGGTCGACGGGTGGATACGGCGGCGCCGCGGCGTCCCTGATCACCGCGGACGAGAACAGTTCGTTGTGGCGCAGGATCCACACCAGCTCGTCGTATCCCGTCACGAGCCAGAGGCCGAAGCGCTCATTCCAGTGGACCGGCTCGATCTCGCGCAGGCGTCCGAAGTAGGTGTACGGATCGGCGATGACTTCGGGCGCGAAGAGATCGTCGGTGAGGGTGGCGGTGGCGGGCACTGGCGATGCCTACCCCTCGAGCCGCATGAACCGCAGGTTCTTCACGCGGCCCGCGTCGACCGTCATGGCCTGGTAGCGGCCGTCTTCCAGCGCCGAGAAGCGGAAGGTCAGGCCGCGCTCGTCGGCGAGGACGCCATCGGAGACCGCGAGCAGGGTGGCCGGGTCGAGTCGGCCCGCGTGGAGCACGAGCCCGGCACCGCCCTCTTCCCGCAGGTGATAGGTGGCGTTCAACTCGGGGCTGTGAAAGGATCCGGCGTAACGCGTGCGGTCGGGGATGTCGGGGCCGGGTCGATCCTGCGGAGCGTCATCCTCCTCTGAAGGCTCCGCCGGTGCCTCGGAGGCCGCGGTTTGTTCGGCAGGCGTCATCCTGTCCGCCAGGTAGACTTCCGCCGTGCTTGCGATGAGCGCCATGGGGTCGATCTGCGCGCCGTTGCAGAGGGCCACGAACGAATGGCCGGTCTCGGGATAGCGCTGCATGCCCGCCCGGTAGCCCACCCACGCGCCCCCGTGCCCCACCGTCGCCAGGCCCCGGTGCTCGCCGTGGGAGATGCCGAAAGCGTAGGGGATGGTGTCGCCCGAGTTGAGGACGCCGCGCGTGTGCATGAGCTCCAGCCAGGCGTCGCCGCCGACCGTGCCCGCGGTCAGATTGCGGTCCCACGCGACCCAATCCTCGACCGAGGTGAAGATGCCGCCGTCGCCGACCATGTCGAGGGTGGTCACGTTGATGCGGAAGCCGTCGCCGCCGCCGGTGGGCGCGTAGCCGGTCGCGCGACCCGGAACGATCTCGTTGTGGTCGTCGTGGAAGTGGGTGTGGGTCATGCCCAGCGGGACGAAGAACTCGTCGCGTGCGAACTGCCGCAGGCTCTGGCCGGAAATGCGCGCCACGATCTCGCCGAGGAGGAAGTAGCCGGCGTTGCTGTACAGGTACTCGGCACCCGGCGTGAAGTTGAGCTCGCGCTGCCGGTTGATCGCGTCGAGGACTTCCTGGTTGGTGTAGAAGTCCTCGTTCCGGTTCCCCGCCAGGGCCATGAGCACGATGTAGTCACGCACGCCCGACGTGTGGTGCACGAGGTGTCTGATGGTGGGAGGGTCGGCGTAGTCGGGGAATTCGGGGATGTGGCGCTGGACGGGAGCATCGAGGTCCAGCTCGCCGCGGATGGCCAGCAGGGCGATCGCGGCGGCCGTGAACTGCTTGGAGACCGAGCCGGTGCGAAAGACGGTCGCGGGGCCGTTGGCGATGCCGTGGTCGAGGTTGGCAGCGCCGTAACCGGTGGCGTGGACGAGGCGGCCGTCCCGGATCACGCCGAGCGAACAGCCGGGCCCGTCGGGGCTGGCGTAGTCGGCGAAGACGGCGTCGATGCGGGCGAGGATCGCGGGGTCGCCGGTGGGCGGGGTGGCGTCGTCGCCGGCAGGGGCGCAGGCGGCCAGGGTGGCCGTGGCGAGGGCGGCGGCGATGGTCGCGGTGCGCGAGACGATCCGCTCGGTGGTGCGCGAGATGATCTGCGGCGTGCAAGTCGGGGATGTGCTTACTTTCATCCATGCAAGATCATGGTCGCCGCGAGGGCGTCGCAAGCGCGCCACCCGCAGCCGTCTACGCGGAGCGCGCGGAGCGGTTCGACGGGGAGGCGGCCGAGCGGCTCCGGACGGTGCGCGTGTACGGCCGGCTGCGGCTGGTCGTCTTCGCGGCCGCCGTGGTGGGCGCCTGGTGGCTGTTCGCGTCGGAGCGCGGTGGGGCGGCCTGGTTGGTGCTCACCAGCGCCGCGGTCGTGTTCGCAATCCTGGTCGCGCGGCAGCGGGCGGCCTGGCGGCGGATGCGGCGCAGCGAGCTCATGGCCGACTTCAACCGCGAGGGGATCGCGCGGGTCGAGAGGCGGTGGGACGACCTGCCGGCGGTGCCCGGGGGTGCGGCCGCCAGGGACCACGACTACGCCGTCGACCTGGATCTGTATGGCCACGCGTCGCTGCTGCGGTTGCTCGGCGTGTGCGGAACCGGCCCCGGCTGGAGGACGCTGCAGGCCTGGTTGCTCGGGGGTGCGGACTCGGACACGATCGCGCTGCGCCAGGAGGCTGCGCGCGAGATGGCGGGGGCGCTGGACTTCCGGGATCGGCTGGCAGCGGAGGGCCGGCTGGTTGCCTCGAGCGACACCGGCGACGCCGATGAGACCGGCGATCGCTTTCTTCGCTGGGCGGAGGGCGATTCCTGGCTGCGGAGGCAGCGGTGGCTGCGGATCGCCAGTCTGGTGCTCGCCCCGGTCAATCTGACGGTCATCACGCTTCATGCGCTGGGCGCGGTGCCCACGCCTGTGCTGGCCTGGCCACTCGTCATCTCGGCCCTGGTGCTCGCGCCGAGGTCGAAGGCGTTGCACAGTGCATTCGCGGAGGCGGACGACGGCGAATCCGGCGTCAGACGATACGGCCCGCTGCTCGAACACCTCGGGGGCGCTTCCCTTCAGTCGGGCTACGCGGTTGCGATCCGGCAACGGCTTGGCACGGGTCCGGGAGTTGCGCAGAACCCACGCGCGGCGCACGCAGAAATCACCACCCTTCGCCGCCTTCTCGACATGGCGGATGCCCGGAGGTCGCCACTGCTGCACTTTCCGCTCGCACTGGTGCTGCACTGGGACGTACTTGTTCTGGCAGCCCTGGAGCGCTGGAAGGCACGATGCGGTCACCGCGTGCGGGACTGGCTTGACGCTGTCGGCGAAGTGGAGGCATTGGCCGCGCTTTCCGCCCTGGCGGCCGACCACCCCGACTGGACGATGCCGACGCTGGACCCCGGTGCCCGCACAGTCCAGGCTCGGGCCCTCGGGCACCCCCTGCTCGCGCCCGGCGTCTCCGTTACCAACGATGTCGAGATCGGGCCCGCGGGCTCGTTTCTTCTTGTCACGGGCTCGAACATGTCCGGCAAGTCGACCCTGCTGAGAGCGATCGGGCTCAACACAGTGCTGGCGCAGGCCGGCGGTCCGGTATGTGCCGGAGAGCTGCGGATGCCGCCGTTGCGCGTCGTCACGAGCATGCGCGTCGACGATTCACTCGCCGACGGCGTGTCCTACTTCATGGCGGGGCTGCAGCGGCTGAAGATGGTCTTGGACGCGGCCCGCATGCCCGGCAGCGGCACGCCCCGAACCCTATACCTCCTCGACGAGATCCTGCAGGGCACCAACAGCGCAGAGCGCCGGATCGCGGCCCGCACCGTGTTGCGGCATCTGCTCGAGACGGACGCAATCGGCGCGGTCACCACCCATGACCTCTCCCTCGCCGACGCCGAAGACCTCGTGGCCCGGGCCGTCGCGGTGCACTTCACGGAATCGGTGGATGATGGCGCCGAGGGTCTCAGCTTCGACTATCGGCTGCGCCAGGGGATTGCTACCTCCACAAACGCGCTGAAGCTGCTGGAGATGGCGGGGCTGGGGCGGGATTCGGGGAGCTGAGCACTCTTCCGCACAACCGGTGCCGCACGGTTGGACTCACCTCAAATGATGATGTGCCAGGGCACGGCGAGTACCCGGTCCGTGAGCCAATACGTCTGGTGCCCGGCGTACACCAGCACTCCCTTGCGGACTCGGTCGCCATACTCATTCATGAACGTGTGCAGGTGGCGCGCATCCGATACTCGGACTGTCACGCCGCTCTTGACCTCCACCGGAATGAGGTCGCGGGGCGTCTCGATGACGAAGTCGACTTCGGCCCCTTTGCTCGTCCGCCAGAAGAGGATGTTGGGCCGGCGAGACCTGGTCTCGCGCCACGCGAACAGTTCGCATGCGACAAGATTCTCCAGATGCGCGCCGCCGGGAGCCGTGTCACCGGCCAGGTGCAGTGCCAGGCCCGGATCGCACCAGTACAGTTTGGGGCTCTTCACCAATCGCTTTTTCCTGTTGACGGCGTACGGCTCGACGCGCAGCAGTTGGTAGGACGTCTCAAGCAGATGCAGATAACGCTGCGCGGTGGTGGGAGGCAGCCCCGCGTTTCGCGCCAGACTGGCCTGGTTCATGAGGTTGCCCACGCGATGGGCGACCGCGCGCACAAGCCTCTGGAAGGCTACCAGGTTGTCGATGGCTGCCAACTGCCGTAGATCGCGCTCGAGGTAGGTCCGCAGGTACCCCTCGAACCATGCCTCCCGGTCCGGCTGCGTGCCCAGATGCAGCGCCGGGAATGGATACCCTCCCCTGAGGGCCAGTACCTCCCAAGTGGACCGAGTGGCAGGAGCCGAATCGGCAAGCGCCCCGAGCCAGCGTCGGGGAGGCTCGTCCACCAGAATATCCCAGGAACCCGCGCGACCCGCTCCCTCCGCCTCGCGCCGGGTCATGGGCCACAGGGTCACGTAGACGGCACGGCCGGCCAGCGTTTCCGAGACACCCCTCATCAGATCCAGGTTGGCGGATCCGGTAAGGAGAAAACGGCCTGGAATCCGGTGCTCGTCGACAGACCGCTTGATCGCGAGAAGGAGATCCGGCTCGCGCTGAATCTCGTCCAGCGTGACCCGCCCAGACTTGTCGAAGCTGTCGGAGAGCGAAGATGAGAAGGCGCCCCGGACGAGCAGTGCGTCCGGCTCGCGGCGAGCCTGCTCCAGCACCGAGTAGTCGTCGAGAGTGAGATAGGTGCGGGCCTCTCCCCCCAGCTCTCGAGCCAGCGTACTCTTCCCTGTCTGTCGCGCCCCGGTGATGACCACTACGGGGAAGGTGGCCAGTCTTGCCTGCAGGATCGGCTCCAGCGCCCGGGAACGGTAACTGTATGGCATCGCAATTCAACCGTAACATGGGTGATAATCACCCACATTATGGGTGAATTGGTCCATCAGTGCAAGGAGACCCGCCTCTTCGGCCGGTCGTCGCCTGCGCCGTCCTCAAAGCGGCAGAGCATTTCGCGGACGCCGACGTGATCCTGTAGCAGCTACCGGGACTGTTGCGGCGCTGTCGCCGGATCCCCCAGGTGACGCCGGTAGAACTCCACCATTCGCCGGGCCGCGTCGATCGCGCTCTCCCTCTTCCAGGAGGAGATGACGTGGCCCTGATCCAGGTAGGAGGCCAGCTGCGCGGGCTTGCCCAGCCGCCGGAGCGCGGTGAACAGCTTGCCGGCGTCGTGATAGGCCATGTCCGCGGTGCCGTGCACGATCAGGACGGGGGTCGTGATCTTGTCCGCGTTGTAATAGGGGGAATTGTCGAGATAGCGACGCACATCGGCCCAGGGATGGGTGCCCATGCGCCCCTGCCCGCCTTCGCTCCAGGCGAGGAAGAAGCCGCCGCCGTCGATGTCGATGTGCCCGTAGTTGCCGAACAGGTCGAAGATGCCCGAGATGGGCACCGCCGCGCGGAAGATGTTCGTGCGCGTGATGATCGAGCCCGTGCCGTAGCCGCCGTACGACTGGCCCGTGATCGCGAGGCGATTCAGGTCGACGTAGCCGAGTTCGGCGGCGCGGTAGACCTGGGGCAGGAGCACGTCGATCATGTCGCGGATCGGATTGCCGGCCTGCTCGTTCGGGCCCAGGGTCAGCTCACAGAGCACCACCGCGTAGCCCCGGCTGGTGAAAACCAGGTTCGGCACCGTGAAGACGCTCCCGCCGCCGAAGTCGGCGGCCCGGCGGGTGATGTCGCTGCCCGGGTACATGGTGACGACAGCTGGAAGGCGGTCGCCCCTCTCGGCCCCGGGGGGCAGGAGGACGGCCGTCTTGACGGTGGCGAGCGTGCCGTCGTGAAGCGGCACGGTGGTCTCGAAGGTCTCCGCGGTGCCAACCTGCACCGCGTCCAGGCGCGGATCGATGTGCGAGATGCGCTCGCGCGCCGAGAAGTCCGCGCCGAAGCGGAAGATGTTGGAGGGCGTCCGCATGTCCTCGTACTGGCCCACGATGAACTCGTGGCTGCCGCCGGAGGTGAGGTTGACCAGCCTCGCCCGGGCCTTCCACAGCACCCGCGCGCCGCCCGAGGCCGGATCGTAGCGGAGGACGGCCTTGTCGCCGGTCGCGCGCTCCGTCACCAGCACCGAGATGGACGCGCCGTCCGGCTGCCACGCCATCCGCTCGTCGGCCTTGAGGAGCTGGTCCCAGGTCCAGCGCTCGTCGTCGATGGCGAAGGTGGTCGGCGGGCCGCCGTCGAGCGGAACGACCGCGATCGCGCGCGGACGCGGGTCGCCGTACCCCTGGTCGTCGACGACATCGATGCCCATCACTGCGGCCTGCCCGTCGCGCGTGAAGGCGAAGACGGTCGGGGCGACGTCGCCCAGGTTGGGGGCGAGCGGCACGGGGGCGGCCGGCGACCCGGAGCGCAGGTCGAGCAGGTGCATGCGCTTGCCGTCCAGGTACATCAGCCGGTCGTCCGACGGGTGCCAGACGTAGCTGACGCCGAAGTAGTCGTACCGGGTGAGGGGAACGCTTCTCGCAACCGGAATGGCGTCTCCGCCGGCTGCGGGCACGACGGCGATGTCCATCACGGTGGACTGGGTGGTGTCGCTTTCCGGCCGGAAGGTGGAGAGGTATCCGAGCCATCTGCCCGAGGCTGAGCGGCGCAGGGTGCCGGCAGGGAACTCCGCGTCCTGCGCTACGAGCACACGCGTCGCTCCGCTGGCGACATCGACCGCCTTGATGGTCACGAGGTGTTCGCGCGCGTAGTGGTCGGTCATCGGCGTGGGCGGCGGTCCCTCCGCCTCTGGAGCCGCGGCCGCTTCGCTTCCGCTGCGCAGGACCACGACCCCCGCCGGGTTCTCCGGCCGCACCTCGGCAGGGCGGACCGGGTTGCGGAAAGGCCCCTCGGGCGCGAAACCGACATACAGCGTGGAGCCGTCCGGACTCCAGCGGGGCTCGTCTCCGTGCCAGAGCTTCGGCTTGACCGGCTCGTCGGAGAGCTTGCGCGACGCACCTGTCGTGATGTCGTGTACCCAAAGCTGCGGCGGCCCATCGGCATCCGAAAAGAACGCGATGGACGCGCCGTCGGGGGACCAGACCGGCCTCCAGCACGCGCCCCCCGGGCAAACCTCCATCGTCCGTCCCGTGACCATGTCCGTGTATCGGATCGCCGCCCCAACCATCGAACTGGGCGTACCGTTGGGCTGGTATCGCTCGTCCAGGTTGGCCGCGGTGTCCGCGGGGGGAACCCGCACCGCGTAGGCCACGAAGCGCCCGTCGGCCGAGACGGCGAACTGCGTGTCCCAGAGAAAGGACGCCATCCCGAAGGCCAGGTCGTAGGGGAGGGCGCCCGGGGGGTCGGCCGGCGGAGGCTGCTGGGGAACGGCGGCGGCGGCAGGAAGAACCGTTGCAACCGCGAGCGCAAGTCGGACGATAGTTTTCATTGGGGACTTCCTCTCCTGCTGATCAATCCCGAACATGTCGACCCAAACCGAAACCGATGGTGGCGGACCTTGAATCTACCCCTGACCCTGGTGATCCTCGCCGCCGGCCGCTCCACCCGCTTCGGCCGCCTCAAGCAGCTCGCGCCGATCGGCCCAGGCGGCGAGGCCCTCCTCGACTACGCCCTGTACGACGGCGCGCGCGCCGGGTTCACCCGCTTCCTGCTCGTCATCCAGGAGGCGCTGCGCCCGGACTTCGACGCGCACCTGGCGCCCGCGCGCGCCGCCGGTCTCGACATCCGCTACGCGCACCAGGGGATGGCACACCCCGGCCTCGTCGACGACCCGCCCCCCGGCCGCACCCGCCCCTGGGGCACCGGCCACGCCGTCCTCGCGGCAGGCGAGCATGTCGACGGCCCCTTCGCGGTCTGCAACGCCGACGACTTCTACGGGCGGAAGGCCTACGCGGCGCTGGCCGATGCTATGCGCGGCGCCCGCCTGGCGTCCAAGACCGCGCCGCCGCCTGGCCGGGCGCCGAGCGAATGTAATGCCGACATTACATTTGATAATGTAAACATTACACATTTCACCGTTGGCTACCCCCTCGAGGTCACTCTCTCCGAGAGCGGGGGCGTCTCCCGGGGCATCTGCGAAATCGACGGCAAGGGCGCCCTTCAGCGGTTGACCGAGAGCCTGAACATGCGCCGCGACGGGGACCGCGTGGTGGGCAACGACGTGGCCGGAAGGCCGGTTGACGTCGCCTTGCAAACTCCTGTCTGCACCAACTTCTGGGGCTTCCAGCCGAGCATTCTCCCCGCCCTGCGCGACCTCTTCGCCGCGTTCCTTGCCGCCGATCCCGGGCTCGACCGCGAGTTCTTCCTGTCCGAGGCGATCAACGACCTCATCGCGGCCGGACGCGCCCGTTGCGCCGTGCTGCCCACCCGCGAGCGGTGGTTGGGGGTCACGTTCCCGGACGACCATGCCGGAGTGGCCGAATCGCTGCGGGGGCTGGTAGACTCGGGGGTCTATCCCATGCGCCTTTGGGACGCTCCGCCAACCCCTTCACGCCGCGACTGACGCCGATGCAACTCACCACCCTCGACTGGATCGTCATTGCGCTGTACGGCCTCACGGCCCTCGCCATCGGCCTCCGCTTCGCCCGGCGGGCGGGTTCGGGGGCGGACGAGTTCTTCCTCTCGGGGCGCAAGCTGCCGTGGTGGCTGCTGGGCACGTCGATGGTCGCGACGACCTTCTCCACCGACACGCCCAACCTGATCGCCGACTTCGTGCGCGGCGGCGGGGTCGCGCAGAACTGGTCGTGGTGGGCGTTCCTGATCACCGGGATGTGCACGGTCTTCTTCTACGCCAGGCTGTGGCGCAGGTCGGGCGCCCTGACCGACATCGAGTTCTACGAGCTGCGCTACGCAGGCAAGCCGGCGGCGTTCCTGCGGGGGTTCCGCGCGATCTACCTCGGCGTCTTCTACAACGTGATGATCATCGCTACGGTGACGCTTGCCGCGACCAAGATCGGCGGCGTGCTGCTGGGGCTCGACCCGCTCACGACCGTCCTGATCGCCGGTTCGGTCACCGTGATCTACTCCGCGACCTCGGGGCTCTGGGGCGTCGTCGTGACCGACCTCATCCTCTTCGTCGTCGCCATGGTCGGATCGATCGCGGCGGCGGTGTTCGCGCTGCAGCAGCCGGAAGTCGGCGGGCTTGCCGGCCTCGTATCGCATCCCGAACTGCAGTCGGCGATGAAACTCCTGCCGGACTTCTCCGACTGGAGCGTCGCGGCGGGGATCTTCATCATCCCGATCGCGGTGCAGTGGTGGAGCGCGTGGTATCCGGGCGCCGAGCCGGGAGGCGGGGGCTACGTCGCGCAGCGCATGCTGGCCGCGAAGAGCGAGAAGGAGTCGATGAAGGCCACGCTCTGGTTCAACATCGCGCACTACGGGCTCCGTCCCTGGCCGTGGATCATCGTGGCGCTGTGCTCGATGCTGGTGTATCCCGAGCTGTCCGACATCCAGGCGCGGTTCCCGAACCTCGACCCCTCGCTGGTGGGCAACGACCTGGCCTATCCGGCCATGCTGGTGTTCCTTCCGGCCGGACTGCTGGGGCTGGTGGTCGCGTCGCTGGCGGCGGCGTACATGTCGACGATCAGCACGCAGCTCAACTGGGGCTCGTCGTACGTGGTCAGCGACTTCTACCGGCGCTTCGTCAACCCGGAGGCGAGCGATCGGCGGCTGGTGGCGGTCGGGCGGCTGTCGACGGTCGGGCTGATGGTGCTGGGCGCCTTCATTGCTCTGCAGCTCGACACGGCCGGCCAGGGCTTCCAGATCCTGCTCCAGATCGGGGCGGGCACCGGCCTCATCTTCCTGCTGCGCTGGTTCTGGTACCGCGTCAACGTGTGGAGCGAGCTGTCCGGCATGACGATTTCGTTCCTCGTCGCCATTTACTTCGCGTTTGTGCACGGCGCGCTGGGCTTTGCGCCGCTGCCGGCGTGGGAGCAGCTCGTGATCGGGGTGGCGGTGACCACCGTCGGATGGCTCGGCGTCACGCTCGTCACGCCTCCCGCGCGGTCGTCTACCCTGCAGCGCTTCTACGACAAGATCCAGCCGATGGGCCGGGGCTGGCAGCGCGTGGTCGACGTGGGCGACGGACCCCGCGACACCGAGTCGATCACCGCGGCGTTCCTGGCGTGGTTCCTGGGTTGCGTGCTGGTGTACGCCGCGCTCTTCGGGACGGGGTATCTGCTGTATGGGCAGGGGCTGGCGGCGGTGGTCGCGCTGGCGATTTCGGCGGGGGCAGGCGTGTGGCTGTTCCGGCTGTTGCCGAAACTGGGTTACGCGGATTGAGTGGAGGGGATGGAGGAGTAGGAGGAGGGCGGCCCGGATCCGCACTGCGGGCCCGATTCACCCGGACGGCCTCCGGCAGCCTGCGGCGCGCCTGCGGAAGGACCACCTGAGTTGCCTGGCTCCACCCCCACCCGCTGGCTGTCCGTCGCCCCCGGCCGCGTCAACCTGATCGGCGAGCACACCGACTACAACGGCCTGCCGGTCCTCCCCATCGCGATCGACCGGGACGTGCGCATCGAGTTCACCGTCACGGACGATGCGGTGGTGCGCCTGCACAGCCCCGTGGCGCGTTTCGACCCCTTTGCGTTTCAGCTGAAACGTCCCATCGAGGGGGCGGCGCAGGGAGACTGGTCGAACTACGTGCGCGCGGCGGCGCGGGGGTTGCTGGAGCACGGGGTGCCGCTGGAGCGCGGGATCAAGGGGACGGTGACGGGTGACGTGCCGATCGCATCGGGGCTGTCGTCCTCGTCGGCGCTGGTGGTGGCGTCCGCGCTGGCGCTGCTGAAGGCGAACGGGGTGGCGGTGGGCGGCGAGGGTGCCGCGCGCCCGACCGGGGCCGCCCCCGCCTTGTCCCACCTCGAACTCGCCGCCCTGATGGCGCGCGCCGAGCGGTTCGTGGGGCTCGAGGGCGGCGGCATGGACCAGGCGGCGTGTTTGCACGGCGTGGCTGGCCACGCGCTCCGCATCGACTTCGACCCGCTGCGGGTGACGCCGGTAGCCGTGCCGGAGGGGTGGCGGTGGGTGGTGGCGTCGTCGCTTGTGCGCGCGGAGAAGTCGGGGGCCGCGCGCGAGGCGTACAACGAGCGGGCGCGGCAGTGCCGGGAGGCGCTGGGGGGGGTGGGGGGGCTGGCGCGTGACGTGCCGTTCACGTACCGCGACCTGGTGGCCGTCGACAACCTCGACGGCCTGCTGCGGCACGCCCGCCGCGTGCTCGCCCCGGTGCTGTTTCGCCGTTTCCGCCACGTCGTGACGGAGGGGCGCCGGGTGGCGCAGGCCGAGGTCGCCATGCACGATGGTGATGCGCGCCGCTTCGGCGACCTCATGGTGCGGTCGCACGAGAGCCTCCGGGACGACTACGAGGTGAGCACCGGGACGCTGGACGCGATTGTCGAGGTGGCGCTTGAGGCGGGAGCGGCGGGAGCGCGCCTGACCGGCGCCGGGTTCGGTGGCTGCGCCGTCGTGTTGTGCGACGACGCCACCGTTGCGCCGGTCATGGAGGCACTCGCCGCGCGCTTCTACGCCGCCCGTATGCGGGGGTCGGCGAACAGCGAGGTCGCGTTCGCCGTGGAGCCGTCACGGGGTGCCCGAGTCGAGAAGGCCGGATGAAGCCGGCCGACTCTCACGGTTTGACCAGCCGCAGCACCTGCGGGTGCTCGACATCGTTCATGTCGCGGCGTACCCCGAACACCTCATCGGCCCCCACGCGCATCAGCTCGAACCGTACCGGAGTGTCGACAATCCCCAACCACACCCCCGACGGATCCCACACGTACCACTTCTGCACTTCGTCCCGGCGCGCCAGACCCAGGAATTCACCCGCCCAGACGTTCCCCTCGGCGTCCACGATCACGCGCTGATAGGCCGGCTTCTCGTCGGGCCTCGGCAGGCTTTCCAGCAGGTCTTGAATGTGCGGCCTCGGATTCGGGCCAAGCCTGGTCCTCAACTCACGGTCGACCTCCTCATCCGACACGGTCAGCGACACACCGAGAATCCTGGCGATCCGCCGCACCTCGCCCGTTTCACCGTCGATCGTGGAGTATTCGAGCGCGTCGGCAGTGCCGATGACGATCGTCCCGTCCCCGACAGGGACGGCGTGCGTATTTCGGCCCAATAGGGGTATCACGTCAGCTGTCGGTACGAGGAAGTGTTCGTGCCCGGGAACATTTGTCACCGGCTGGGCGGACATCCGGTCTCCAGAGAGCCTGAGTACGGTCGCCTCCGCGCGCCCCAAACCGTTGGAAAGTCCTTCGTCGTCAAGGGTATACCCGCCGTCCCATCCCCACAGGACCTGCGAAGGCACGGGGTGCTGAAGGGGCCGGACTCCCTGTGGCATGCGAAAGGTCGAAACCAGCCCGGACTCGATGTCGAACTCGGCGCCAGGCCCGCCTATCCTCAGGTCCATCGCCACGAACCGCCTGTCGCCGGTCGCGACCAACGTCCACAGTGTGCGGAACTCTCCTGGCCCCTCGCCCTGGCCACCGAATGCACGCAGGAATCGCCCGGCCGAACCGTAGACGCGCACCTGGTGGGATATCCCGTCAGCGACGAGCAGATTCTCCCCGATGCGCAGCATGTCCCGCACGCGAAAGAAGTCGTGCATGTCGCCGGATCCGGATTCGGCGAGGTCCACGACCGGCTCATCGTGGATCCGCCATGCGACGTCCGGTGTCCATAGCGGCGCCATCGACTCCACGATCGTCACGCCCAGGCTGTCGCGGGAGGTGCTCGTCCGGGCGGTGTCCGCCTCGCAACCGGCCACGCCCGCAGCGGCCAGCCCCAGGAGTGCGAGTCTGGCAGTCCTGCTTGCCCAAGCCCGCCTTTGTCGGGTGATCATCAACGCCGCTGCTTCCAGCACCTCACCACGCACCCGGCGTCCGCGGCACGTCCGGTCGTCCCGGCGCTCCCCGTCCCGGTCGCGGGCCTCCGCGTCCGCGCCAGAGTTCCCGCACGCCTTGCACGACATCCTGGAAGCGCGGGTCGCTGCGTAACGGATCCCACACGGCGCTGCTTCTCAGCGCGACCAGGCCCGGATCGCGATTGGCGACGGCAGCTTCCAGGTGTTCCAGCGCCGTTTCGTGGTCACCCAGACCGATCGCCGTCATCGCTTGCTCCACATCGGACACGCGCATGCCCGCGGCCAGCCGTTGCTCGTTGTAGTCCTGCCTCCAGCGCCAATAACTGTCCGGGTCGGCCTCGTCGAACGTCTCGCGCAGATTCCGGACCGCCTCCCTGGCCTCCGGCACATCTCCCCGCGTTGCGAGAATCATCTGTTCCCGGACATCGACCGCGCCTTGGTAGTGGCCCTGGCGGAGATGAGCTTCCTCCAGCCCGGCCCACGCCGGAACCAGGCGGGGATCCGTCTCCACAATGCCCTCGAAGGCCACGGCGGCGCTGTCGTATCGGCCCATGGCCAGCAAGCCCATTGCGACACCGAGTGGGGACTGGCGACCGAACTGGCGACCAAACCGCGTCGCCTCCAACAGCTGGCGCCGCCGGAGAGAATCCGTCGAGGCGTCGGCCAGCGCTTCGACCCTGGCCATCGCGTCCTCCAGCGCTCCAGCCGTCCCGGCCATACCGGCGCCCAGGTGCTCGCCGAAAATCACCATCGTCGCCGCCACTTCGTCTTCCGCGCCCCCGAGTTGCTCCGCCCTCTGCACATCCTCCTGTATCTGCGCGAGCACGTCGGCCGGCAGCGAATCGTCGCTCCCCACCAGCATCAGATGCGTCCCGGCTCTCCAGGCCAGCGGCGCCGCATACGCCGGATCGAGTTGCGCCGACCGGTCGAAGTGGTCCAGGGCCGCTTCGAACGCCTCGGGCGTCCCCCGCTCCAGCTCCCGCTGACCCTGCAGGAACGCGCGGTACGCCTCCGGATCGACCTCCGCAACCCTCTCCACCTCTGCGATCACCTCGTCGCCCAGCTCCCCCTCGACTGACTGAGCGATCTCGACCGCGACCTCGGTCTGCAGCCGCAGGATGTCCTTCATCTCGCGCTGGAAGCTGCGCGAAAGCATGTGCGTGTCGGTCGCCGCGTGGAGAAGCTGGACCGAGATCCGCACGCTGTCGCTCTCGGGCGCCATGGCGACGGAGCCGGTCACGACGGCCTGCACTCCCAGTTCTGCCGCGATTTCGGGCAGCAGCATGTCCGAATCGGAGTAGCGCTCGGCCGAAGTGCGCGACACGACCCGAAGGCTGGTGAGGAGACTGAGTTGGGTGATGATCTCCTCGTGGAGCTGGCGGGCGAACAGGTCGTCCCCTTCGGCGAGGTGCGCCAGAGGAAGGACCGCGATGGCGGTGATGGGGGCATCCGGATCCAGACTGGCGAACCGTTCGGCTCCGTCGGACGTGGCGGCGACCCCGGCCCCACCGTCGCCAGCGCCCGGCCCACCTTCCGTCACCGCGCTCCGCTGGAACCACAGCGCGCCCAGACCCACCGAGATCGACGTCACGATCAGCAGTGCCAGGCGCGGCACCAGGGTCACCCTCGCGCCGCCCTGCTCCTCGCGCGTTTTCGCGAGACCGTCCGGGGTCAGGTCGTAGACCCAGGCGAAGGCCAGGACGACCGGCAGGCCCAGGAACGCCAGCACGACAAGCGATTGCAGCACCCAGTCGGGCGCGTTGAAGGCCGGGAAGACGATCTCGCCGAGCTGCAGCACCACGAAGGCGGCCGCTACGTAGACGCCGCCTGTCCGAACGACCCTCCGCCGCCGCAATTCGCGCCAGAAGGCGCCCAGGCCCTGTCTTCGCTTCATCTATCGATCCGGTCCCGTGTCGTCATCCGATCACGCATTATGTACACCGCAGTCCCATTATGGGACCCCCGAGGGTCCGGATTTGCTAGTCCCCACAGGGCTGCACCGCTTCCTGGTGGAGGACGGGACGCACTCCAGATCCGCACTTCGGAACCGTGCGGCAAGTCCTGGAGCGACGGGAGCGCCGCTTTATCCTTGCTAATCACTAACTATCATTAGAGATTAGCAAGTATGATCAAGCGACGTCACATGGCACTCGTTCAGCGAGACCTCGCCGCTTTCCCCTCGGTGGTACTCCTTGGGCCCCGGCAGGTGGGAAAGACCACGCTCGCCCAGAGGATCTCCGACGCGCATCCGCAATCCATCTACCTGGATCTGGAGGATCCCTCCGACCAGGCACGTCTTGGGAACACGCGCGACTATCTTGACCTGCACCGGCATCGGCTGGTGATCCTGGACGAGGTTCAGCAGATGCCCGATCTCTTCCGGATTCTTCGCGGCCAGATCGACGCACGACGGCGCGACGGTCGCACCAGCGGTCACTTCCTGCTGCTTGGGTCCGCGTCCCGGGCGCTGCTTCGCCAATCTGCCGAGTCTCTGGCAGGACGCACGACCTATCGCGAGCTACCGGGATTCGATGCGCTGGAGACCGGAACCGACCTGAACCGCCTGTGGCTGCGAGGTGGGTTCCCGGAGAGTTTCCTCGCAGCAAGCGGCGATCTCAGTATCCGCTGGCGCACAAGTCTTATTCGCACCTACCTCGAGCGGGATCTCCCCCAAACCGGACTCAGGACTCCGGTCGAAACGCTGCGACGGTTCTGGACGATGTTGTGCCACCTGCAGGGATCGGTTTTCAACGCGGCAGAGCTGGCACGGAGTCTCGGAGTATCCGTGCCTTCCGTAAACCGCTATGCGGACACTCTCGTCGACATGATGCTGCTGCGGCGCCTTCAGCCATACCACACCAACGTCGGCAAGCGGCTCATCAAATCACCACGGATCTTCGTGCGGGACAGCGGCGTTGTGCATGCTCTTCTCAACATCCGCACGCTCGACGACCTCCTGGGGCATCCCGTCGCTGGTGCCAGCTGGGAGGGCGTGGTCGTCGAAAACCTGATCGGTGCCGCTCCCGTGGGCACGGACTCCTTCTTCTACAGAACCCGGTCGGGGGCCGAAATCGACCTTTTGCTGCTCCTGCCCGGCCAGGAGCTGTGGGCGGTCGAGGTGAAGCGCTCCTCGGCGCCAAAGGTGTCCAGAGGATTTCGCGTGGCCACAACCGACGTTGCGGCTGCGGAGAAGTTCATCGTCTACGCCGGCACGGACACCTATCCTCTCGGGGACGGTATCACGGCCATCCCGTTGCCGACGCTCATGGAGCGGCTGATCGCGAAGCGCTAGTCGCAGCCAAGGGGCCCCAGCGTCACGTTGCCCGTAGTCCGTGCGCGAACCACTATCGTCGCCAAGCGTCCCGCTCCCAAGGAGGATTCAATGCGCTGCCCCTCGCCCCGCTTCGCCGCCCCCACCCTTCTCCTCGTCGCCGCGGCCACGCTCGCCCCGCTGGCGCAGCAGCCCACCGCCGCGCAATCCCGCTCGCCCATCGACTCCAACACCCGCTGGACCCTCGCAGCGGTGGGCGACGTGATCATGAACCGCCGCATCTCGCCTTTCGACCACCCCGGCGACCCGGGCTTTCACGACCTCGCCAACATCATTCGCGGGGTCGACGCGGCGTTCATGAACCTGGAGCAGTCGGTGTTCCGGCTGCAGGAATTCACCGGCTGGCCGGCGGCGGAGAACGGCGGCAACTACGAGGTCGGTTCGCCCGAGACGCTGCGGGACCTGGTCGACATGGGCTTCGACCTCTTCAACAACGCCAACAACCACACCACCGACTACGGCGTCGAGGGAATGCGGCTCACCAACCGGCTGCTGGACGAGTGGGGGCTCATCCATTCAGGAGCGGGCGAGAACCTGGGGTGGGCCAGCCGTCCGGGGTATCTGGAGACGCCGAAGGGGCGCATTGCGCTGATCGGGATGGCGTCGACCTTCACACCAATGTCGCGCGCCGGAAAGGCCGGGCCCACCGTGCAGGGACGGCCGGGGCTGAATCCGCTGCGCCTGAGCACGCGCCACGAGGGGTCGCCGGAGACGATGGCCGCGCTGCGCGATGTCGCGCGCCGGCAGGGCGCGGACGTGTCGGACGACGAGGACGCGTCGGTACGCGTGTTCGGCTCGACCGTGTACCCGGGCGAAGAGGACCGCAGCATCGTGTCGCTGAACGACGTGGACCGCGAGCGCGTCCTCCACGAGGTGCGCAACGCGACCGACCAGGCCGACTACGTGGTCGTCAACAGCCACTCGCACGAGCCGGGTAACGCGTACATGGAGCCGCCGCCCTGGATGGAGGAGTTCGCGCGGCAGGCGATCGACGCGGGCGCCAACACCTTCATCATCCACGGGCCGCACCAGCTCCGCGCGGTCGAGATCTACAAGGGCCGGCCGATCTTCTACTCGCTGGGCGACTTCATCTTCCAGAACGAGACGATCGATCCCATGCCTTCGGACCAGCGCGACCGCTACGGGATCCCGCTCGACCGGCTCGCCTCTGAGATCTACGACACCCGCTTCCGGGTGGACGAGGACGGCAACCCCACCACGGGATTCCCCACCGAGGCCCGATGGTACGAGAGCGTGGTCCCGGTCATGACCTTCGAGGGCGACGAGGTGGTCGAGATCGTCTTCCACCCGATCGAGTTGAGCTGGAAGGCGCCGCGCGGCCGCCGCGGTACCCCCCGCATCGCGCCCGAGGAGCTTGGCCGCAAGATCATCGAGCACCTCGCCGAGCTGTCACGGCCGTACGGGACCGAGATCCGCTACGAGGACGGCGTGGGCGTGTGGCGGCGGTAGGGTGCGGCGGCGCCAGGTGTGGGGGATGAGGCTCCGCGTGGGCCGTCGCGGCCTCCGCTACCGCACCCCCGGCGGCGGCACCCGCCGCTGCGTCGCCTGCTCGAAGGCGTAGGCGAGCTCGATCAAGCGGGGTTCGCTGCAATTGGCTCCCGTGAAGCCGACGCCGAAGGGCGCGGGGCGGGCGTCGAACACCTCCGGGAACGGCGGCGTCGGTTCGTTCGGCACGAACCCGAAGGGGACCACGATGATCGGGGTGCCGGAGCGGGCGGCGAGCCCGGCGCCGCGGCTGCCTGGCGTCAGGATCGCGTCGAGGTCGTGCTCGGCAAGCACCGCGTCGATCCCGCGCGTCCTGCTCAGCAGCTCGTCCCTGGCCATGTCGGCTTCGTTGCGGTCGCGGTCGGCCTCGACATCCATCTCGTCGGAGATGTCGAATCGGGCCTGACCGTACTTCGCGGCGCCCGCCCGCGCGTGCGTTGCGTTCCACTCGCGCAGTTCGGTGAGCGTCCCGACCGGGGCACCCGGGCCGAGGGTCGCCAGCCAGGCGTTGAAGTCCCGCTTCGCCCCGTACTTGAAGTTCACCGAACAGTCCTCGTCGGCGCCCTTGGCCTGGTGAGCCCCCAGGCAGAACCCCCACGCGGCGAAGTTCGAGTCCGGGTCGGTCGTGGCGTAGCTTGGCACCTCCGCTGGGTCGACCACGACCGCGCCCTGGGCCTCCAGCACCGCGATCGCCTCCTCCATGAGCGCGAGTTGCGCTTCGTTGAGCCCGCCGCGCGTCCCGTCCTCGCCGTCGAGCCGGATCGGGTCATAGTAGAACGCACGCGGAATGCCGATGCGGGCCCCGCGCAGCCCATCCGGGTTCAGGAAGGGGCGGTAGTCGCGCCCGGGCGGCGGCTCGCAGATGTCCGTCGCGGGATCGTTGGGGTCGGGGGCCGCGCTTTCCATCCCGCCGAGCAGTATGGCGGCGTCGGCCACGGTGCGGGCCATGGGACCGGCCATGTCGTGATCCAGCGTGACCGGCGCGATCCCCCAGCGGCTGATCCGGCCCAGCGTCGGGCGGATCCCCACCAGCATGTTGGCGTTCGACGGGCTGATCACCGAGCCGCCGGTGTCGGTCCCGACGTTCGCAGCCCAGAAGCTCGCCGCGGTGCCGATGCCGGAGCTGGACCCTCCGGTGCTCAGCGCGGGGCGCCCGTCGAAGGTCGCCGGGCGGGGATCACGGCGCGGGTCGTACGGGTTGTAGGCGAATCCGGTCAGCGCGTTGTAGTTCCCGGGCATGGAGTTCGGCGGCCCCGCCATCCAGTTCGCGAACTCGGTGAGGCCCGCCTTGGCGATAATGATCGCGCCCGCGTCGCGCAGGTTGGTGGTCAGCGTGGCCTCGTACGGCGGCACGTAGCCGTCGAATGCGAGCGCCCCCGCCGTTGTGGGCAGGTGGGTCGTGTGGATGTTGTCCTTGAGCGCGACGGGGATGCCGTGGAGGGGTCCCCGGACGTTGCCGCGCGCCCGCTCCGCGTCGAGGGCGTCCGCCTCCGCAAGCGCGCTCTCATTGATCGAGATGGCGGCGTTGAGCTGCTCTTCGTAGAGCGCGATACGGACCAGGTACGCGGTGACGAGGCGGCGCGAAGTAAGCTCGCCGCGCTCCATCGCGGCCTGGAGTTCGGGGATTGAGGCTTCCACGACCGGGAACGGCTCGGGCGCGCCGGCGGGGGCGGTGCAGGCTGCCAGAGCCAGGGCCGCGGCTAGTGCCGGAATCGCGGCGGCGGACAGCACTGCGGCGCGGGCCGGCACCGTGGCGGGGGCCGGCACCGTGGCGATGACCCGGCCCCTGAACCAATGCGATATGTAATGCCAACATGACATATTGTAATGTCCTATTTACATCGCTTGGTTTGCAGACCCGTCAGGCGGCATGCCACGCGTCCAGCACCGCCCGCTCCTTCTCGCGGCTCATCCCGAAGCGGCGCTGCTCCCACTCCGACGCGGGACGAGTCCGATGCCAGTCGAGTGTATCTCGCGTCGTCGTTGCCAACGTACGGAACGTCAGCCCGGCGGCCACCGCACGGCTCACATCGACGTGCATGAGCTCGTTGCCCGGCACCCATGCGGGAAGGTCGCTCCACGCCATGGTGTCGTGCGCCTCGAGAAAGTCTGACGGCACCCAGGTGAACGTGACTGGCCGGGTCGTCACGGAGCGGATCCCGTACAGCATCTCCGCCATCGAGAGCCGGCTCTCGGGACCTGTGGCGTTGAAGTCGCCCGTCACCCCTTCCTCGGCCATCCGCACCGTCCACTCGGTGATGTCGCGCTGGTCGATGATCTGGGTCGAGTGGTCGGGGTTGCCCGGCGCGAGCACCTCGCCGCCCTGCTCGATCCGCACTGGCCAGTAGGTGAACCGGTCGGTAGGGTCGGTGGGACCGACGATCAGCCCGGGGCGAATGACGGTGGCGCGGCCCGGAAAAGCGGCGTGCGAGATGTCCTCGCTCAGCCGCTTCATGAGTCCGTAGTGCGCGTCGTCGCCGTCCTGCCACCCCTCGGGCGGCTCGAAGCGCGGGTAGTCCTCAGGGACTGCGGGCTCCCAAAGCACGTCGTCTTTCTTTGAGAAATCCATGCCCTCGATGGCGTACGCGGAGATCGACGAGATGAAGATGTACTGCTCCGCCGCATCCTTCAGCAGCTCGGTGCTGAGCTGCGCCCAGCGATAGTCCTGGCAGTTGTTGTCGAAGACGACATCCCAGCTCCGCCCTTCCAGCGCGGTCAGGTCTCCGTTGCGGTCGCCGACCAGGCGCTCGACACCGTCCGGCAGGTCCGCGTCGGCGCGGCCCCGCGTGAAGATGGTGACTTCGTGGCCGCGCTCCACAGCGTACCGCACCGTGTGCGGCCCGATGAACCCGGTCCCGCCCAGAATGAGGAACCGCTTCGGCGCGGGGGCCCGGTCGGCAACGGGGGCGCAACCGGTGCCCAGGACAAGTCCGGCCCCTGCCACCCCGGCGGTCACGAGGAACTCGCGCCGGCTGGGGGTCGATGGTGTCGGATCGATGGCTCGTCGGGGGTTCATTCTCGCGTCTCCTTCGCCTGGTGGGGGGGCTCCTCGGTTCGATCACCGTAACGCTCCCGTGGCGCTTCGGCCATGGTGGGG
This sequence comes from Longimicrobiales bacterium, assembly GCA_965211905.1. GTDB lineage: Bacteria > Gemmatimonadota > Gemmatimonadetes > Longimicrobiales > Gaopeijiaceae > Bin94. Next base: position 600,679 of record CBDBTX010000003.1, on the reverse strand, counting down.
CCGGCCCCGGGAGAGCCGGTCAGCTTGCCGTTGCGTCCCGTGCGCACACATTGTAGAAGGGAGCCGCGACGCGCCGGAGGCGCGGGAAACCGTCGGCTCCGCCGTGATCGCGCCTGAAGGAGAGACTGCCCATGCGAAGCCACTGTGTCCGCCCGGACCGTCCGTCCCCTGCAGCTGCCGCAGTGCCCATCGCGGCGCGCGCCACCCTGGCACTCGCCATCCTCGCCCTGGTGGCCAACGCTCCCGTCACCGCCCAGCAATCCGCCACCAACGGCGGCGCCCACGGGACCGAGGTCACCTTCAGCAAGGACGTCGCCCCCATCCTCCAGGCCAACTGCGAGATCTGCCACCGGCCGGCGTCTGTGGGCCCGATGTCGCTCATGACGTACCAGGAGGTGCGCCGCTATGCATCGCGGGCGCGGGACCTCGTCTCGAAACGTCTCATGCCTCCGTACCACCTCGACACCGGGGTCGGAATCCAGGACATCAAGGACGACTGGCGGCTGAGCGATGAGGAGATCGAGACCGTCGTGGCGTGGGTGGACGCCGGGGCGCCGGAGGGGAATCCGGCCGACTTGCCGCCGCCCATCGAGTGGCCGAACAAGCAGATGTGGCAGCTCGAGGACATCCTCGGCCCGCCCGACCATGTGATCAAGTCGAAGCCGTTCGACGTGGCCGCCGAGGGCGGCGATACCTGGTGGCGTCCGCGCGTGCCGACAGGGCTCGAAGAGGACAGGTGGGTGATGGCAGCCGAGACGCGTCCCTCCTTCCCGGCCGGCCGCCAGGTAGTCCATCACGCGATCCCGCGGCTGCTGCGGCTCAACGACGAGGGCGAGTACCGGCGCATCCAGAGCCTGTCCGAATACGCAATGGGGAAGGTCGGCGAGATCGTGCCGCGCGACGCGGGGCGGCTCCTCAAGACGACCGACATGATCGAGTGGGACGCGCACTACTATCCCATGGGATACGACGTGCCCGGGGACCAGTTGGAGCTGGGGATCTGGTTCCACGAAGAGGGCTATGAACCGGAGTTCCAGCAGGACCTGCGCCTCTACCCGCTCCGCGGCGACATCGCCCTCGCCCCCGGCGGGACCGCCATGACCCAGGGCTTCCACCGCTGGGACCACCCGGTGCGTATCGACAGCTACCAGCCGCACGGCCACGTGCACCTGCACGCGATGTCGATCCAGGCGGTGTACCCCGATGGCAACGTCGAGCTCATCAGCATGGTCACGGACTTCGACGCCCGCTGGCACCACAGCTACATCTACGAGGACGACGTCGCGCCGCTCCTCCCGACGGGGACCGTCGTCGTGCTGACCGGGTGGTACGACAACACCGCCGAGAACGAGCTCACGCCGGATCCCGACATCTGGTATGCGCGCGGCTCGCGGACGATGGACGAGATGTCGCACGCCTGGATCGCCGTCACACACCTGAGCGAGGAAGGCTACGAGCGGCTGGTCGAGGAGCGCGAAGGAAAGCTCGCGACCGACAGCGACGGCGGTAACGGCGGCAACGGCAACTGATGCGCAGCACACAGGTGGCGCGCAGCCTGCTCGCGGCACTGATCCTGATCGCGGTGCAGGCCGCTGCGAGCGCGCCCCTGCACGCGCAGCAGCGGCGTCTGCCCCTCGCGCCCGTCCTCCCCAAGGGGGACGAGGTGGCCCCCTTCTTCGAGGGCTGGTACCGCAACGACGACGGCACCTTCACCCTCTCGTTCGGCTTCTTCAACCTGAACACCGAGCAGTTCCTCGACATCCCGGTCGGCCCCGACAACTTCATCGAGCCGGCCGAGTTCGACGGCATGCAGCCCACCCATTTCCCGGTGCGCCCCCGTCGGGATCGGGGCGTCTTCCACGTCACGGTGCCCGCTTCCTACGAAGACGGGGAGCAGGCCGTGGTGTGGACGATCACTGCCAACGGCTACACGAACGCGACTCCGGGGCGCGTGGGCATCACGGCGCTGCAGCTTGACTACGGGCCGCGGGCCATGGGATCGGTGCCGCCGATGGTGCGCTTCAGCCGCGACGGGGAGGCAGGCCAGCACATCCAGGGCGTGTGGGGGGAGCCGCGCACCGCGACGGTGGGCGAGCCGCTCATGCTGACGGTGTGGACGGCGGAGGTCTCGGTCCGCGCACCCGACGACATGGTGAACGCGGTGGTCGACGTGGGGCTCAGCTGGTTCAAGCACCAGGGACCCGCCGGCACGGTCTCGGTGGATCCCAGGCGCGTCACGGTCGAGGGCGGCACCGGCGAGGCCACCGCGAGCGTCGTGTTCAGCGAGCCGGGCGAATACGTGCTCCGCGCCCGCGTCGACAACTGGGACGCGAACGACAGCACGGGAGGCGACCAGTGCTGCTGGACGAACGCCTACGTGCGGGTCACTGTAACTCCCTGACGTGCCTCCACGTAGGGAAACGCCGTTAGGTCCGGACGTGCCGGCCACGCCCTGACATACCCGTCACAGCCCTGACGGGCCAGCGACCTCCGACATGCCTGTCATCGAAACCATCGAACTCACCAAGCGCTTCGGCATGCGGCGCGGCAGGTCCGTCCTGGCGGTGGACCAGGTTTCGATCACCGTCGAGCAGGGCCAGGTTTTCGGCTTCCTGGGTCCGAATGGCAGCGGGAAGACGACGACGATCGGGATGCTGATGGGCATCATCAAGCCCACCGCGGGGAGATTTCGACTCTTTGGCGCAGGCGCACCGCGTGAGCTGCTCTCCGCCCGGGCCCAGGTCGGAGCCACGCTGGAGACGCCGAACTTCTATCCCTACCTCAGCGGCCGTGACAATCTGCGGATCGCTGCGACCATCAAGGGCGTTGGCGCCGAGCGGATCGACGAATGCCTGGAGATCGTCGGGTTGCGCGGGCGTGGCAAGCACCGATTCCGGACGTATTCCCTGGGGATGAAGCAGCGGCTCGCGCTGGCGGCCACCATGCTCAGCGACCCCGAGCTGATCGTGCTCGACGAGCCGGCCAACGGGCTGGATCCGAAGGGGATGAAGGAGGTGCGCGCCATCATCCGGATTCTGGCGGGCAGGGGGAAGACGATCTTCCTGTCGAGCCATCTGCTGTGGGAGGTGGAGCGGATGTGCACCCATGTTTCGATTGTGAGGGAGGGCCGCGTCGTCGCCACGGGGACGGTGGCGGAGGTCGTCGGCGGCGAGGTCACCGCGATCGTGCGTGCGGAGGATGACGAGGCGCTCCAGGCGGCGCTGGAGGCGTATCCGGAGGCGACCTCGGTTCACGCGTCGGACGAGGGGCTGGTGGTCGCGCTCACTTCGGACGACCTCGCGGCCCTCAACCGGTATCTCGCGGGCCAGGGGATCCATGTCTCGCACCTGGCGCGGCGGCACCGGAGCCTCGAGGACGCCTTCATGGACCTGACCGGCGAGGGTGAGGGGTCGCTGACGGAGTTCGCGTCGTGAGGCTGCTCGGCGTGCTGGCGCGGATCGAGGCGCTGAAGGCCGTGAAACGCCCGGCGTTCTGGGTGACCATGGGCGTGTTCGCCGCCTTCGCTGCGCTCGCGAACTTCCAGCCGGGCGGCGGCTCCCCACGGGCCGCGTTCCCCGACGCGTGGAGGGGCATCATCGAGCCGGCGATCAACCTCGGGCCGGTCTTCCTGGCGGCGCTGATGATCCTGCTGTTCGCGCCCGAGTTCCGGTGGAGGACCGCCCGGCAGAACGTCATCGACGGGCTCGCCAAGGAGCAGTTCTACTGGGCCAAGGTCCTGTTGCTGGCTTCCCTGGTTGCGCTCTTCTTCGTCACTTCCGTCGTGATCGGGACGCTGCCACTGATCGTGAACCCGGGTGGGGGCGGCGGCGCCTTCGTCGAGCCGATGGACCTCAACTACATGCTCGGTCTTGTCGTCGCGCTGCTGCTCTGGGGCACGGGGGGGCTGATGATTGCGGCGCTGGTCCGGGCCGCCGGCGCCGGGCTGGGTCTGCTGTTCCTCTACTTCATCTGCGAGCAGATCGCCACGCAATTGCTTTCGAATCGGTGGAGCGCGCTCGAGCGCATCCTCGACTTCCTGCCCGCCTCTCTGTTCCAGACAATCACGGACGCGAGCCTGTACTATCCGGCGGAGCTCGCCCGCACAAATCTGGCCCGCACCGAGCGCGGCCAGGATCCACTGGTGTATGCGGATCTCCGGATCCTGCTGGTTGCGGCCACGGCCTACGTGGTACTCTTCTTGGGGTTGGCGTACGCGAGCATGCGGAAGCGGGATCTGTAGCTGCACCCGGGCGGGACAGTTCCTGACGTATGCGCTGGCAACCGCAGGGCCGCAGCGATGGGACACCTGGTCCCCCCGACCACGCACTCTACACGAAGGAAGGCGAAAGAATGAGGACGAATCGGCGTGACTTTCTGAAGACGACGGCGGCGGCGGGAGGTGCGCTTGCGACAGGTGTCGGATCCCTTGCGCTAACAGGGTGTGCGGTTGAGGGCGACGGGCCAATGCCGGGCTCCGGGGCAGCGGGTGATTCCCAGGCCGCGAACCCGCTGAAGATCCTGATCCTCGGCGGGACCGGCTTCATCGGGCCGCACCAGGTCGAGTACGCACTTTCGCGCGGCCACGAGGTCACGCTCTTCAACCGGGGCCGCACAAACGCGCAACTCTTCCCCGAGGTGGAGAAGCTCGTCGGCGACCGTGAAAGCGATCTTTCCGCGCTGGAAGGGCGGAGCTGGGACGTGGTCGTGGACAACTCGGCGACCAACGCCCCGCACTGGGTCGAGGCAAGCGCCAACCTGCTCAAGGACACCTGCGAGCGGTACATCTTCGTGTCCACGAGGTCGGTCTACGCCGACACGAGCCGGGTCCCCATGACGAGCGATGCGCCGGTGTGGACCCACGAGCTGGCCGACGTGGAGCCGGATGCCGAGCGGCTGCCCTACGGACTCGGCAAGGCGATCTCCGAGCAGATCGCCCGGGACGTCTTCGGCGAGGACCGCACCATCGTCTTCCGGCCCGGCCTCATCATCGGCCCCGGCGATCCGACCGACCGTTTCACCTACTGGCCGGTGCGGATTCATCGCGGCGGCGAGGTGCTGGCCCCCGGCGACGGCACCGATCCGGTGCAGATCATCGACGTGCGCGACTTCGGCGACTGGCTGGTGCGCATGGCCGAGGCGGGCGAGTCCGGCACCTACAACGTCGTCGGCCCGCACACGCCGCGTCCGATGGCGGAGTTGCTTTACGGGATCCGCGCCGTGACCACCGCCGAGACGACCTTCACCTGGGTCGACACCGACTTCGTAATCGACTCGGGGCTCCGCCCCTACGGCGAAATGCCCGTGTGGCGCCCGGCCCGCGACGGGTTCGAGGGGTTCGCGCGCTTCGACCTCACGCCAGAGGTCGAGAAGGGGCTGACGTTCAGGTCGCTGGCCGACACGACCGCTGCGACGCTGGAGTTCCACTTCTCGCGGACGGCCGAGCGGCAGGCCGAGGTGTTCAACAGGCTCAGCCCCGAGCGGGAAGCCGAGGTGCTGGCGGATTGGCACGCGTCGCGGCGGGGGTAGCAGGTCGCCACGCGACGCACGGCGGGGTCTAAGGTCCACCAAGTCCCGCAATAGGCGCCCAATGTAATCTTAACATTACAATATGTAAAGTGGAGTTTACAATGACCGTATACGAATCGCGGGCAGGCAGCCCCGCTCTGGCTGGAACACCCACCTGGGCCGGCATGCTCGCCGCGGCCGGTGCCCTCCTCGCGACAACAGCCTGCGAGACGCGCGAAGGCGTCGATCTCGTGCTGCGCGGTGGGACCGTCGCCACCGTCGACGCCGACAACACGATGGCCGAAGCGGTCGCCATCGACGACGGCTGGATCGTCGCGGTCGGCAGCGACGCGGATGTGGACGCACTGGTCGGCACGCAGACGGAGGTCATCGAGCTCGACGGCCGCTTCGCCGCGCCCGGGTTCATCGAAGGGCACGGCCACTACATGAGCCTCGGCAACTCCAAGACCATCCTCGACCTCAACAACGTCGCCAACTGGGACGAGATCGTGGCGATGGTCGCGGGCGCGGTCGCCGAGGCCGAGCCCGGCGAGTGGATCCGGGGGCGCGGCTGGCACCAGGAGAAGTGGAACCGGCCGCCCGAGCCGATGGTCGAGGGCAACCCGACCCACGCGTCGCTCACGGCGGTCAGCCCAGACAACCCGGTGCTGCTCGGCCACGCGTCGGGCCATGCTTCCTTCGCGAACGCGCTGGCGATGGAACTCGGCGGCTACACCCGCGACTCGGAGCCCCCGCCCGGCGGCGAACTGGTGCGCGACGAGAACGGCGAACTCACGGGGCTGCTGCGGGAGACCGCCGCCGGCCCCGTCGCTGGTGCCTTCTCCGATTCGCAGTTGGGCCGCACTGCGGAAGAGATCGAAGCCCAGTTCCGCCGCGAGGTGACGCTGGCCGCCGAAGAGGCGCTCTCCAAGGGCGTGACCTCGTTCCAGGACGCCGGCACCGGCTTCGGCACCATCGACCGCCTCAAGCAGCTGGAGGAAGAGGGCACCCTCCCGGTCCGCCTCTACATCATGGTGCGCCGCCAGTCCAACGAGGAGATGGACTTGCTCCTTCCCGACTACTACATGCCGTCCGAGGGCGACGACTACCTCGCCGTCCGCTCCATCAAGCGCCAGATCGACGGGGCGCTCGGCTCGCACGGCGCGTGGCTCCTGGACCCGTACAAGGACATGCCCACTTCGGTCGGCCTCGTGCTGGAAACCGTCGAGGACATCACCGGCACCGCGCACGTCGCGCTCAAGCACGGGTTCCAGGTCAACACCCACGCGATCGGGGATCGCGCAAACCGCGAGGTGCTCGACATCTACCAGGCCGTCTTCGACTCGGCCGGCGGCGCAGACGACGTGCGGTGGCGCATCGAGCACGCGCAGCACGTCCACCCGGACGACATTCCGCGCTTCGTCGAACTCGGTGTGCTCGCGTCGATGCAGGGCGTCCACGCAACCTCGGACCTTCCGTGGGTGCCCCTCCGTCTGGGCGACACCCGCGCGGAGGAGCGGACCTACCTGTGGCGCTCCTTCCTCGACGCCGGCGTGCCCATCAACAACGGCACCGACGTCCCCGTCGAGGACATCGACCCCCTCGCCAGCTTCCGCGCGTCGGTCACCCGCCAAGCCGCCGACGGGTCGATCTACTACCCGGAACAGAACATGACCCGCACCGAGGCGCTGCGCAGCTACACGATCAACAACGCGAACGCCGCCTTCGAGGAGGACTACAAAGGCTCCCTCGAGGTCGGCAAGCTGGGCGACGTGGTCGTACTCGACCGCAACATCCTGACCGTGCCCGACGCGGAGCTGGCCGATGCGCGAGTCGACCTGACTATCGTCGGAGGAGTGATTCGGTATGAGCGTTAGAGAGCGACGTTTTGCTCGCGGCCCCAACCCTGGCGCGAGACCGGCCGCGACCCCACCCGGGCGCGCCTGCATGATGCCCGCCCTGGCCGCACTCATCGCGATCATCGCCTGCGAGTCACCCCCTCCGCCCGGCGAAGACGCACAGCAAGGAAGCGGCGCAATGGCCGAACCCACCCCCATCGAACACATCACGCCCGAGGGCGTCGCGCGGCTCCCCGTCTTCACGCCGGCCGTGCGCGTGGGCGACCTTGTCTTCCTTTCCGGCGCGATCGGAACACCGCCCACCGGCGAACTGCGCGTCGTCGAAGGCGGCGTCGGCCCGGAGACGCGGGCAACCATGGACAACATCGGGCGTGTCCTTGAAGCGGCGGGGCTCGGCTTCGAGGACCTGGTGAAGTGCACCGTTTTCCTGGCCGACATCGCCGACTACGCGGAAATGAACGAGGTCTATGTCACCTACTTCGAAGGCATGGAGCCGCCCGCCAGGTCCGCCATGGCCGGAAGCGGCCTGGCACTCGGGGCAAAGGTAGAGATCGAGTGCATCGCGCGGGGGAAGTGAGGAGACCGACGGCCAGGTAGCTCCGTCGCCGTCATCCTCGGAACACGACAATTCGGCGAACCGGAGGGATGACATGGAGGCCGGGACCCGACGCATCTTTGTAGGCTGCACAATCGCCGGAGTCTACATGGCTACCGCCATTGCAGCCTGCGATAACGATCCTGATCCGTTCGATTGGCCCGTTCAGCTCGACCACAGCGTCCGGGACAGCGCCGGAATTACGATCGTCGAGAGTGGGCGACCCGCCTCCGGGTCCAGACTTGAATGGCGGGTCGGTACCGAGCCGCAGGTTTCCCTCGGTGCCGCGCTGGGCGAAGCGGATTACCAGTTGTACGAAGTCGGCGACGCCACCAGGCTGGCCGACGGACGGATCGTGGTCGCGAACGGGGGTTCGGATCAGTTGCTGGTCTTCGACGCGGCCGGCAACTACCTGGCCGCGTGGGCAGGCCAGGGTGACGGGCCCGGGGAGTTCCGATCGCTGGCCGTCGTGGATCGATGGGCCGGAGACTCCCTGATTGCAGGCGATTCCGAACAGGGACGTGCTTCCGTATTCGATCTGGAAGGCAACCACGGGAGAACTACTACGCTGAAGGGGAACCCCGGCGGGTTCTTCAAGACCATCAGCACCGACCCGACCGAACACAGGATGATGCAGGTACTCCCTGGCAACACAATCCTGACCAGGGACATCGGCGGCGTCATGACGCAGGGGCTTTGGCGCTGGGATCATTCGTACGGGCTAGCCAGTGCCGACGGCAGCGACAACACATCCCTCGGCGATTATCCGGGACCCGAGACGTACTCCGAAAGCGTCCACGTCGAGGAGGAAAGAATGGTCTACGTGATGCCCCTGCGGCACCCCTTCGGCAAGACCACTTTCACGGCGGTTTGGGGTGATCTGCTGGCTATCGGACGCAACGAGACGTACGAGATCAGGGTTTTCGCCAGCGACGGATCTCTCTCACGAATCGTCCGCCGCGACCATGCGCCCGGCACCCCGACGCAGGCGCAACTGGATGCACGATTCCGCGAGCGCTTCGCCAGCCTGTCCGACGAGGAGCGCACGCGTAGGCTCGAGGTGGCCGCAAACGTGCCGATGGTGGCAACGTTCCCCGCCTATTCGAACATCAAGAGCGACGCCCTCGGCAACCTCTGGGTCGCCGAATTCGAGCTTCCGGGTGAGGAACGTGACTTCACGCTGTGGACGGTCTTCGATCAGGAAGGCCGAGCGGTGGGATTCGTCGAGACGCCCCCGGGTTTGACGATCTACGAGATCGGCGCCAACTACATCCTCGGCAAGCGAACCGGAGATATGGACGTCGAGTCCGTGGAGTTGTGGGAGCTGACCCGGGCCGACGAGGACTAGCGCGTTCAGTTCAAACGTCCACGCGGGTCGCGCGGGCGGGCTACACTAAGCACTGGCTGGCAACGCTTCCGCACCGGGAGTCGTGAACAGGTCGCCCAACACCTCACCGAGAATCGCTATCTGGGCCTCCCAAGGCTCGAAATTCGGAGTCTTCAGCACACGGGCCTCCGTCAGCAGCCCCCAATCCCCGGTGCAAACTCCCCGCGAGATCTCCACGAGCGCGGTACGCTCGGCGCGGGCGAGGTCCTCCAGCAACGCGAACCTCCTTGGCACACGCGTGCGCTCCCGTACCAGTTCGGTGTCCAACCCTCCGTGGGCGGTGTCCACGAGTACCACGCTCAGTGCGGTCTGAGTGCGAATCTGGTCACAGAGGTCTGACCACCATTGCACCTGGCGAGATATGTCCTCGGGCTCGGGCAGGTCGATGAGGGGCTGTCGAGCCAGTCTGGTGGGGGCTACCAGTATGAAAGCACGCCGGATTCCGCTCTGGTGGAGGCGCCGAAGGGCGGCGGCCATCTCTACGAGAGAGCTGCGGGCCGAATGGCGGAGGGCCGCCGGCATCGGGGTCCCGCTGGATGGCCGTGAGCGAAGCACCTTGAGGCTCTCCCGGATCGCTGGTGGACGAAGCGGATGTAGTCATTCGCCACTCTGACTCATGGATTCTCGTCAGGGCAGGTAGCGAATCGAGCAACCGTTGTGTAACGACCCGGTCACGGGGGCCCACGGCTGCACGACCAGGGAGAAAGGCCGCGCAGCCGTGGGTCACCTGCGGATTCGGCGGGACTACCCGGGCGAAACCCCAGCGTCTTCCAGGAGCTCCCGCAAGTCCTCGATCACCTCATCCAACTCGTCGAGCTGCTCACCCGCGGCCTGCGCCTCGTCGGTCAGCCGGGCCAGCCGTCGCCGCTGGTCGTCCGACGGGCCCGTGAGCGAACCCGTAGTCGACGGGCCCCCGTCGAAGTTGCCGAGCAGCCCGGTCCACCAGTTGCGCACGTTGCTGTTGATGTCGCGCCACTCGTCGGCCACTTTCTCGATCTCCGCGGCCAGTTCCTCGGCGCGCTCCAGGTCGTCCTCGTCTACGTCGTCGGCATCTTCCAGCGCCTCTACCGCCTCGGTCGCCTCGCGTTCCAGGTCGTAAGCGGCCACGCCCTCCTCGTACGCCAGCCGCTTGAGTTCGTGCAGTTCGAGCGTGAATTCGTACCGCGCGAGGCGGTCGGCCTCCGAGACGCGCAGCCGTTCGTCGGGCCGCACGGTGAGGTCCTGCTCTCGGCGCTCGTCGCCGACCCGCATGACGACGGAGAACTCGCCCGGCAGCACGAACGGGCCATCGGGCCCCGAATCCAAGTTCGGCACGGTGTAGCGCGTGGTGTCGTGCGGGATGGGGTCGTGGCGCAGGTCCCAGGTCACGCGGTTCAGGCCGGCTGCGCCGGGACCGTCGAGCGTCCGCACGACCTCGCCGGACGCGTCGCGGATTTCGAAGCGCGCGCCCTCCTCGACCGCTTCCGGCAGCCAGTAGTCGAACCACGCGCCGTAGGCCGGATTGGCGGCCCGGTACATCCCCTGCCCCTGTGAGGGCACGTCGTTGCGGTAGAGGAACATCGTCGCGGGCCTCGGCGGCGTGAAGATCGGCTCGTCGATCTCCGTCATGGTAACGGTCGCTTCGTCGCCCTCCATGTGCACGTGCGGCGTGATCAGCCCGATGTCGTCGAGGACGTAGATCCCACGGCCGTGCGTCCCGGCGACCACATCGTTGTCGCGCGGGTGGATCTCGATGTCGTCGACGGGCACCGCCGGCATCCCCGAGCCGAGGTGGCCCCAGGTCGCCCCACGGTCGATCGAAGCGAAGGCGCCGTCCTCGGCGCCGACGATCAGCACGTTGGGGTTGGCGTGGTGTTCGCGGATCGCGTTCACCGTTGCGCTGGCCAATCCCCGCGTGAGCGACCGCCACGTCGCCCCCAGGTCCTCGGTCACGAAGATGTACGGCGCGTAGTCGTCATCCCAGTGGCCGTCGAGGCTGACGTACGCGCGCTCGGCCTCGAAGTGCGACGCCTCCACCCAGCTCACGTAGTACGGGAACGGCGGTCCGCCGCCCACGTCCACGATGTTCGCCGTGACATCGGTCCAGGTGGCGCCGTCGTCGCCACTCACCTGCACCGTCCCGTCGTCCGCGCCCACCCAGATAACCCCCGCCATGGCCGGCGACTCCGACACCGCCGTGATCTCCCCGTACCCCGACACCCCGTCGTGCTTCGACAGCGTCGTCGAGTCCGGCATCATCCCCATGATCGGCAGGCTGTCGGGGTCGATCCCGCGCGTCAGTTCCTCCGTGGGGCGCCAGCTGTCGCCCCGGTCGTCCGAGATGAAGAGGCGGTTGCCGCCCAGGTAGACGCGGTCCGTGTTGTGCGGCGATACCAGAATCGGAGACTTCCAGTCGAAGCTGTATTCGTCGGTCGTGTCCTGAGGGAATGGCTTGAGCGCCTTTCGGTCGCCGGTCGCCATGTCCACGCGCATGATCCCCGCATTCTGCGAGGTGATGTAGGCGATGCCGGGGTCGGAAGGGTCCGTCTCGGCGTACATCCCGTCGCCGTAGTCGACCACCTGCCAATCGCGGTTGAGGATGCCGTGGTAGCGCGTGTTCCGGCTCGGGCCCCGGTACGAGTTGTTGTCCTGGAGGCCGCCGTAGACGTTGTACGGGTCCGCCATGTCCAGGTCGATGTCGTAGAACTGCTGGATCGGGATGTTCGAGATGAACGTCCAGTTGTCGCCCCGGTCCCAGGTCGAATACAGGCCGCCGTCGTTGCCGAGGATCATGTGCGCCGAGTTCTCCGGATCGATCCACAGGTCGTGGTGGTCGACGTGCACGCCGGTGTTGTACACGACTTCCTGCGCGACCGTGGCGAAGTTCTCGCCGCCGTCGGTGGTGCGGTGCAGCGAGCCCGCGACCAGGTACACGGTCTCGTCGTCGTTGGGATCGATGCGAAGCTGGCTGTAGTACATCGGGCGCTGGTTCAGCTCGTTGACCCGAGTCCACGACTCGCCACGATCGGTCGACTTGAAGATCCCGCCATCCTCGGCTTCGACTACCGCCATGACCAGCTGCGGATTGCGGCGGGACACCGCGAGGCCGATGCGGCCCATGTCGCCCTCAGGCAAACCCTCTGTCAACTCCCGCCAGGTATCGCCGCCGTCGGTGCTCTTGTAGATGCCGCTGCCGGGCCCGCCCCCGATGAACCCGTGCGCCCGCCGCTGGCGCTGGTACATCGCGGCGTAGAGGATCCGGGGGTCGGACGGATCCATGGCAAGGTCGATCGCGCCGGTGTTGTCGTCGATGTAGAGGAGCTTCTGCCATGTGGTGCCCCGGTCGGTCGTGCGGAAGACGCCGCGCTCCTCGTTCGGGCCGAAGAGATGGCCCACCGCGGCCACCCAGACGCGGTCCGGATCCGTGGGATGCACCACGATGCGGCCGACGTGCCTCGTGTCCTCCAGCCCGGTGAGCCGCCAGGTCTTGCCGCCGTCCGACGAGTGGTAGACGCCCTGGCCCCACGGCGAGCTGTTGCGGTTGTTGGCCTCGCCGGTGCCGACCCAGATCTCGAGCGGGTCGGACGGGGCGAGCGCGATGTCGCCGACGGAGAGGTTGGGCTGATCGTCGAAGATTGGGGTCCAGGTAGTGCCGTGGTTCACGCTCTCCCAGACACCGCCCGACGCGGCGCCGACCAGGATGTGCGACTGGGTGCCGGGCACGACCTCGACGTCGCTGATACGGCCGCCCGCGATCGCGGGGCCGATGTAGCGCCAGGTCAGGCCGGCGGCGACGCGGTCGGGGGTCTGGGCGGTGGCGGGCGCTGTCCCGACGTGCGTTGAGGCCACGAGCGTGAGGGACAATGCGAGGGCGTTGTAGACCAGGCGTTGCATTCGGCTTTCTCCGGCTGGGGGGCGTCTGCGCTGATCTTGGCCGCGGATCGGGCCCGGAGCAAGCGGGGGTTCGATTGCCGGAAGCTGGCGCCACTTGTCCCGCGTCCCACGTGTGTTGCATGTTCCCGCGGCATCGACGAGGAATCTCGCAGAATGAGCCACGACGACACCCGCATCTCCGAGGAGCAGGCACGCGCCCTCTGGCGACGTGCGGCCGAACTGCAGGCAGAGGCTGCTCGCCGCCTCGAAGAGCGTTCGCGGCAGCTGGCTCCGCGGGGGCAGCCTGCCGACCCGCCGGAGGTCGAAGGGTACCGCCTCGCGGATGTCCGGGCCGCTGCTGAAGAAGCCGGGATTTCGCCCGAGTTCGTTGATCATGCGCTCGTGGAGACTCGCGATCGGGCTCTTGCGGAGGGCGCCCAGGCCCGGCCATCGGCGATGGCGGCGCGCTTCCTCGGCCAACCGCAGCGGACGCTTGAGGTCTCCCGGGTGTTCCACGCACCGGTGGAGGAGGTCTACGCCGCCATGCAACGGATCCTCCCGGCGCATCCGTTTCGCCTGAGTCTCATCGATCACTATGGCGCTGATCCCCTCGACGGAGGCGTGCTGGTTTTCAAGGTTTCCGCCTTCTCCTACTCGGTATCGCCGGGAGACCAGCCCTTCGCGTACGAGATGGCATGGGCGGACCTCAAGCAACTGTTGTTCAGCCTCCGGCGTCTGGACGGCGGTACGCCCGCGACGGAATTGACCGTGCGCGCAAGCCTGAACCACAGCCACAAGCTCAATCTGTGGGTCGGGGGCAGCATTTCGGGAGTGCTCGCGTCGTTGAGCGGCGTCGGTGGCGGTGTCGCGGGTGCGGCCGCTGGCGTCGCCCTCGGTGTCGGCGGTCTCGCAGCCGGTGCGGCGGTGGCGGGCTTCCTGGCTGGAGGAGCAGCGGCGATGTTCGGCTGGCGCGGACTGTATCGCTACGCGCTGCGCCGTGGGGAGAAGGCGATCCGGAACCTGCTCGGCTCGATAGCCGTCGACATCGAGACCGGTGGGGGCTTTTCGAGCCCGAAACCTCTTCCGAGCCCGTTTAGTGGCTTCCTGCGAGAGGGGTCGGAAGCGTAACGGTCAGGGTCGCGCCGCAGGGACGAGGCTGCGGTGGTCGAAGCCGCGGCTGGTGTGGACGAGCAGTTCCAGGTCGCCGCTCAGGATGTCTTGAAGGAGTCGGGGGGACAGTTCCACCGCTCCGGTCAGGTCCGACTCCTCGGGACCGCCGAGCCGAAGCACAACGACCGCGCCGTCCTCGCCGGAGGTGCGGCGCACCACAGTGCCGTAGACGTTGGCAGGGTCTTCGGCAGAGACGGTGACACGGTACGACAGCGTGCCGGTGGGGAGGTCCACGGCCATCACGGCGTTGACGCCGTCGCCACTTGGGGGGTCGGTGGCGATCTGCACCGGTGGTAGCGGCGCGCCGTTCACCAGCGCGGGTGTGCGCAGGGGCGGTCGCCGCTTGGGGTGCGCGGCCTCGTAGGCGAACGCGAACGCGACCAGGCGGGCGTCGTCCAGCGAGCGGCCCAGAAGCTCCAGACCAACCGGGAGGCCGCGATCGGTGAAGCCGGCCGGGATAGTGAGGGCGGGCAGCCCCGTGTGGGCGCTCAGGAAGCAGGTCGCGCCGGCGGGTGCCGCGCCGATGAGGGCGGTCTCCTGCCGCATGGTCGGGTAGGCGAGTGCGTCGAGGTCTTCCCGGTCGAGGAGGTCGACGACCGCCGCCGTCAGGGCACTCCGCCGCTCCATGGTCTCGTCGAGTTCGGGCGAGTCCCGCGTGGCGCGTTCGTTGCGGCGGCGGAAGTTGCCGTCCAGCGCCTCGTGATGCAGGCCGGCTTCGAGGATTTCTTCCAGCGAAGAAACGGGGGCGTCCGGGACGCCGGCGAGGTAGTCCATCAGGTCGAACTTGAACTCGAAGTCGATCAGGCCGGTGTTGGAAAGCAGGTCGTCCATGTCGGGGATTTCGACGTCCACAACCGTTGCGCCGAGGGCTTCGATCTCGGCGAGCGCGTCGCGAATCACCCGCGTCACGCTGCCCGCGCTTCCCTGCTGCGGCACCCACGGCTCCAGGACGCCGATGCGGACACCGTCCAGGGCGGCGGGGTCGAGTGCTGCCTGGAAGTTCGGCGTCTCCCGCCCCTCGAGGATGGCCGTAGCGGGGTCGGCGGGATCGGGACCCACCGTGGCGTCGAGCGTGATCGCGAGGTCCGTCACCGTGCGGGCCAGCGGCCCGCCCGTGTCCTGCGAATGCGAAAGCGGCAGAATCCCGTCGATGCTCGACAGACCCTTGGTCGGCCGCAACCCGAAGAGGTTGTGTACCGACGCGGGGATACGGATCGAGCCGCAGGTGTCGCTGCCCCAGGCCACGGCGGCAAAACTGGCCGCTACCGCGGCTCCGGTCCCTCCTGAACTGCCGCCCGGATTGCGAGCCGGATCGTACGGATTGCGCGTCTGCCCGCCCAGAGAGCTGATCGTGGTGATCCCCGCAGCAAGTTCGTGCAGGTTCGTCTTGCCCAGGATCACGGCACCCGCATCGAGGAGACGTTTCACCTGAAACGCGTTGTCGGCCGGGCGAAGTCCCGCCAGCGCCAGACTCGACCCCGTCGTGGGCATCCAGTCCATGTCGTAGTTGTCCTTCATCAGGACCGGGATGCCGTGCATCGGGCCGCGCACCGCTCCGGCCGTGCGCTCCGCGTCGAGAGCTGCGGCCTGTTCCCGGGCGATTGGATTCAGGCGGATGATGGTGTTGAGCGCTGGACCCGCCCGGTCGTAGACCGCTATGCGGGCGAGGTAGAGGTCGACCAGCTGCACCGAGGTGACCTGGCCAGCGGCCATCGCGTCCTGCAACTCGGAAATCGTGGCCTCCGCAACCTCGAAGTCGGTGTCGAGGGCGGACCTCGGGGGCCCGCACGCGGAGGCCATCGCGAGGAGGGCGACGAAAGCAGGGCGGATAAGCATGGGTCAGGCGGTCAGGAACAGGACGACCGTAGTCAGGGGACTCACGATCAAGGAGTACAGGATCCCCAGCACGAACGCCTTGACGAGGGTGACGAACCAGCCGTTTCCGTAGAAGCGGCGCAGGGCGATGATCGGGTAGGCCACGACCGCCAGTCCGAGGATTCCCTGGGTCCACGCCTGCCCGGCCGCGCCCATCGGTGTGATGGACACGATCAGCATCAGGGTGACGATCATGAACAGGAACGAGTGGACATGCATGCCGAAGATGAGGTGCTCGATGTAGTACCGCTTCTTGCGCCAGTAGAGCACGGCGAGCATCAACGCGTAGACGGGCAGCAGGAAGAACATGGCAATCGACAGGTTGCCGATGATCCGCTCGAAGAACGCGTCGGGGTCGTGCAGCAGGTCGACCATGCTGTTCAGGAACATCCTCGCCAGGAAGCCGCGGGATGTCGGCAACACGACTGCTGCGCTGGCGGGCGGGTCGCCGGCGACCGTCGCTGCGTCCTCCTCCGGCCCGGGATCTGTTTGCCGCCCGCCCGCCGAAGGCACCTGAGCTTCGGAATCGAAGGCCGCGGCCAGAAGGGCGAGGGCGATCGGCGTGACCCTCGCCGACTCTCGGTTGAGCAGATCGTCCAGCTTGCCGTGCTTGGAGGGCTCCAGGTTCGCCCTGAGCGCTGCAATCCCGGACTCGCGGATCTCCCTTGACACCGGAACGTCCTCGCCGGCGATCTGCAGCCGAAGTCCGGGCACCACGGCCTGGAGGGAATCCACCGCGGCCTGCAGGGAATCCATCACCTCCCCCGGGATCTCGGCGAGGCTTGAAGATGGATCCTGGTCCAGTTCCCCCTCGAGCGGGTTGGGAACCCGTGACATCACCAGCGACATCGTGAGGAAGAAGATCACGCTGGTGAAGAGGTAGAGCCGCACCGGTGTCATGTAGCGTGCGCGACGGTTGCGGGAGAATTCGGTCGACAGGCTGCCAGGCTTGAGGAACAGGAGCTTGAGCGTCTGCGCGAGGCGGCCGTCGAACTCGAAAGACTCGCGCACCAGCTCGCCCAGCACGGGGAAGAGGGACCGCGTGTAGGTGCGGTCGTTCTGGCCGCACTGGGAGCAGAAGCGGTCCGCCCGTGGGCGCCCGCAGTTCTCACACAGGGTGCGGCCGGCCTCAGCGGCGGACGTGGCTTTGACGGTGGGCTCGTTGCTGGCGTCGATCATGGGCGCAACATAGAATGACGCCGGGCCGTGCGGCAATCCGCCCGGGCCGTCCAGCGGCACCTTATCCTGCCGCCTGCCCACGCGCTCGCATGTGTCCATGTTGGCAGGCTGCGAGCCGGTCGAACCCGGGCTTCTTCTCGCTGCTCACACTGTCGATCATGTGATGCCATTCAGGGCATTGGTGGCGGACTCCAGGGGCTCTCAGCGTCAGTCCCGCACCACCCGCACCACCTGTCCGTGCCGGTCGTAAAAGACGGCCGGGCTCATCACGAGCTCTTCGTTGATTCGGAAGGTTCCACCCTCCATCGCGCTTGCCGCGCTGTCTCGCGGCAGGATGTAGACGTCGGACAGCTCCACGTCGACCGTGTAGCCAATGTCCGCCAGTGATTGAATCGTGATCGCGCTGAGCGGGTGCAGGGAGTTCTGTTCCAGCGACGAAGTCATCAACTCGTTGCCGAATACATCCTTCCGCCAGTGGTAGTCCACCGTGCCGTCCGTCCATGAGTTCTCGACAGGGACCTTGCTGGCCGGGTAATCGGCGCCTCCCGCGGCGACAAACGCTGCAATCGCGTTGCGACCGGTGAAGTGCGCGTCGGCGCCCAGGTTTGCCCATGCCGAGTTGCGCAGCAGACCCAGTCGTTTCCAGGAGAAGCCGAACCCCAGCATGTGCCCGAAGCCATGGAGGATCAACTCGTCCACGTGTGCCTGGGGCAACCCTTCCACATCGAGAAAGAGGGCCCCGACCAGAGGCAATTTCGAAGACTCGCGGAATCGGCAGAGCCTCACCCCGAGCCCTGTAGTGCTTCCCGGGAAGTAGTCTTGTACGGAGACCATAGTGAAAACGTCGTCCACCACGTCCTCCTGATAGTCGTATTGAAGGCTTCCACAGCTGATTGTGCCAGGTTCCCGCTCGATGTCCTCCAGGTCGGTGCCCTCCACGACTCTGGCCCAGCGGTCGGCCTGGGCGAGGATTCGGGTGCGCAACTCGCGTGCACCCTCGTCGATGAAAGCGACTTCGAGCCGGAATCGGTGAAGGGTCTCGCCGCCGACGATTGCCTGGTCCGAACTGGCTTCAGCCGCCGCCGGAACAAAGGCAGGTGTCGGCATTTCAGGCGCCAGGGGCGGGGCGTCACAGGACGCCGTGCTGACCGCGAGCAGTTCGAAAAAGATGATCGCATGTTGAAGTTGGGTTTTCATGGTCGGCACCTCTCGTCACGGAGCCGGGTACCGCGCAATACACGAACGGGCTGTTTTGTTTCCGTGTTCCCATCTGACGGCCGGCACATCCCCCAGCAATCCGCTTCCACTCGCGCGCGGCGTCACCCACCCATGGCAGACCGACTGGCATGCGGCCGCCATCCCGGCCCCTCCATGTCTCGGAAAAGACCGATGGCATGACGACTCCTACAGCTTCGGCCGATCGACTCATCCTGGTAGCGGTGATTCGCAGTCCAAGCTCGGTAACGCCCCTCCTTGCGGCTACCACCCCCGCGCAATCCATTTCCACCCCACGCGGCACCCCACCCCGCCACCGCCACACCCCACCCTGCAAACCAGGCCGCACCCCATGTACCGCACCACGAAGCGACCCATGCTCGACCACCTCACCCGCGCAACCATCGCCGCCCTTCTCCCCGCCGCCGCGCTCGCCGCCGCCCCGCAGGGCGCGACCGGCCAGGTCGCCCGGCCCGACATCGCCGTCATCACCCAAGCCGCGCAGCCCGACATCGCCCTCATCACCCAGGCCACCCAGGGGCTCGCGCTTCGCGAAATCGGCCCGGCGCTGATGGGCGGGCGCATCGCGGACATCGCGGTCCACCCCGACGACCCCACCACCTGGTACATCGCAGTCGGCTCCGGCGGCGTCTGGAAGACCACGAACTCAGGCATCATGTGGACACCCGTCTTCGACGACCAGCCGTCATACTCCATCGGCGCGGTCGCCATCGACCCCTCCGACCCCGATGTCGTGTGGGTCGGCACCGGCGAGAACGTCAGCGGACGCCACGTGGCCTGGGGCGACGGCGTCTACCGCAGCCGCGACGGCGGGCGCACCTGGGAGCAAGTCGGCCTCGCCGCCTCCGAGCACATCGGCAAGATCCTCGTCGACCCGCGCGACGGGAACACCGTATTCGTCGCCGCCGAGGGCCCGCTGTGGTCGGCCGGCGGCGAGCGCGGCCTCTACCGCACCGAAGACGGCGGCAACACCTGGCAACCCGTCCTCACCGTCGACGAGAGCACCGGCGTGACCGACGTCGAGTTCGACCCCGTCGACCCCGACATCATGTACGCCGCCACCTACGAGCGCCGCCGCACCGTCTGGTCGCTGCTCGCCGGCGGCCCGGGCTCCGGCATCCACAAGTCGACCGATGGCGGCCGCACCTGGCGCGAGGTCACCGCCGGACTCCCGGCAGGCGACATGGGCAAGATCGGCATCGATGTCTCGGGCGCCGACCGCAACTTCGTCTACGCCACCATCGAAGGCGGGCCAAACGACCGCGGATTCTACCGCTCCACCGACCGCGGCGAGAGCTGGGAGCGCCGCAATTCCTACATCTCGGGCGGCACCGGCCCGCACTACTACCAGGAGATCGAGGCCTCGCCGCACGACCCCGACCTCGTCTACCAGATGGACGTCTTCATCCACGTCACCCGTGACGGCGGCGCCACCTTCACCGAGCTTGGCACCGGACGCGAGAAGCACAGCGACAATCACGCGCTCTGGATCGACCCCGCCAACGGCCGCCACCTGCTCGCCGGCACCGACGCGGGCCTCTACGAGACCTTCGACCAGGGCACGACCTGGCGCCACTTCCCCAACATGCCGATCTCGCAGTTCTACAAGCTCGCGCTCGACAACTCCGCGCCCTTCTACAACATCCTCGGCGGCGCGCAGGACCTCGGCACGCTGCACGGACCCTCGCGCACGATGAACATGGAGGGCGTGCGCAACCACGACTGGTACGCACCGATGGGCGCCGACGGCTACGCCCTGGCCTTCGATCCGAACGACCCCGACCTCGCGTTCATCCAGTCCCAGCAGGGCAACCTCCAGCGGGTCAACCTGCGCAACCACGAACTCATCGGCATCCGCCCGCTCCCGGCCCCCGGCGACCCCCCCGAGCGCTGGAACTGGGACTCGCCGGTCATCGCCAGCCCCCATGCCGAGGGCCGCATCTACTACGCCTCGCAGCGCGTCTGGCGGAGCGACGACCGCGGCAACTCCTGGACCGCCGTCAGCGGCGACCTCACCCGCGACGACAACCGCTACGAGCTCCCCATGGCCGGCCGCGTCCGCAGCGTCGACGCGCTCTACGGCAACACGGCCATGTCCTGGTACTCGACGATCTCCGCAATCACCGAGTCGCCGCTCGACGACGGTGTCCTCTACGCCGGCACCGACGACGGCCTCGTCCAGGCCACAGAGGACGGCGGCGCAACCTGGCGCCAGGCCGCTCCCCTGCCCGGCGTCTCCGAACGCGCGTTCATGAACGACATCAAGGCGTCCCAGCACGACGCCTCCACCGTCTTCGTCGCTGCCGACAACCACAAGGAGGGCGACTACACCCCCTATCTCTTCGCCAGCGCAGACCACGGCCGCACCTGGCGCTCCATCGCGGGCGACCTCCCCGACGGCGTCATCCTCTGGTCGGTCGAGCAGGACCACGTCGACCCCGATCTACTCTTCGCCGGCGCCGAGAACGGCATCTACGTCACCCCGAACGGCGGGACCAACTGGATCAAGCTGGCCGCGGGCGCACCCACGATCTCGTTCCGAGACCTGGAGATCCAGCGCCGCGACAATGATCTGGTGGGAGCAACCTTCGGCCGTGGCTTCTACGTCCTGGACGACTACGCTCCCCTGAGGGATATGGCCGACGGTGCGCTTGCCGCAGGAGCGGTCCTGTTCCCCGTGCGGGACGCCTGGTGGTACATCCCCAACGCCCCGCTGCAGGCCCCCGGCCAGCCGACCCTGGGCACGACCTCGTACGTCGCGCCCAACCCCGACTTCGGCGCCACCTTCACCTACTGGCTGGCCGACCCGCCCGAGACCGCTCGCGCGGAGCGGCGGAACGCGGAGAGGGCGGCGGCCGGGCGCGGCGAGGACATCGCCTTCCCCGGCTACGATGCCCTGCGTTCGGAGGCGCTGGAGAGCGGTCCGCGCGTGGCGATGCTGGTGCGCGACGCGGCGGGCGACCCCGTGCGGCGCGTCATGGGCCCCGCGACCGAGGGCCTCCACCGCGTCACCTGGGACCTGCGCCGCCCCGCCCCCGACCCCGTCGACCTCGCGACGCCGGGATTCTCGCCGCCGTGGGCGGGATCACCGCAAGGCCCCCTTGCGCCGCCGGGCGAATACACAGTTGAGATGGCGCTGATCACCGAGGCCGGTGTCGAGCGGGTGGGCGAGCCGCAGGCGTTCAATGTGAAGCCGGTCCCCAACACCGACGCTGCGACGGATTTCACGGCCGCCATGGCCTTCGCGGAGGAGACCGCAGACCTGCAACGCCGCGCTCGGGGCGCCGCCGCCGAAATCGGCCGCGCGCGTGACCGCCTCCGCCACATGCGCGCTGCCCTTGACGAGACCCCCGCCGCCGGCGACGACCTCTACACGCGCCTGGAGGGCATCGAGGCGCGCCTCGCCGGGATCGCCATCCGGCTGCAGAGCGACCCCGCCCGCGGCGCGCTCAACGAGCCGAGCGCACCCTCGATCATGGACCGCATCGGCCAGGTCGCCGGCGGCCACTGGGGCACGCGCCAGGAGCCCACCGAGACGCAGCGCGAGAGCCTGGAGATCGCGCGGGGCGGGTTCCAGCGGGTGTCGATCGCGCTCAGGACGCTGCTGGACGAGACGCTGGCCGCGCTGGAAGCGGATATGGAAGCGGCGGGCGCACCGTGGACGCCGGGGCGGCGGGTGGGGTAAGGAACGGTCAATCCCCCCGACGCCAGCCCTCTATCGCAGTGTCGGCCACGCCGAGACCCTCCCGCTCGGCCGCCTCGACCAGGCGCTGATCGAGGCAGAGGAACACCAGCGGGTCCGCGAGCTGCTCGCTCACCAGCAGGGCCGCGCCGAGCTGACCGGCATCGGCAGCCCGGAGCGGGTGTCGCGCCAGCACGGCATTCGCCCGCTTGCGCACGGCCAGCACGTCGATCACTTCGTCCCAGCCGGTGGCGAGGGCACGAAGGCGGCCCAGTACCGCCCGCCGTTGCGCCCGGGTCAGTGCCCCTTCGCGCGTACGCCTCTCAATCGCGCTCGTAATCTCCGTCCTCGTCCAGGCCCAGGTAACGATGTGGTCGTCTTGCAACAGCCACGTTCGAGCCAGCCGGCTCCGGGGCTCGGAGACGATCAGCGGGACAAGAGCCGACGCATCCCAGTACCTCACAGCCGGTCGGTCCGGTCCTCGGCGAGGGCCTGCGAAATGCCTGTCGGCAGCTCGAGGGGAGGGCTGTCAAGAATCGATTTGGCCGAGCCCATGCGGGGCCGGATCAGGCCATCGCCGACCAGCCGGTCTCGGACAGCGTCGTCACCCCCCGGCCTGGGCGCCATCAACCTGGCAACCGGCACGCCGCGGTCGAGGATCTGGACTTCGCCGCCCCGCCGGATGTGGCGAAGGTAACGCGAGAGATTGGCCTTAAGGGCAGAAATGGACACGGTAGTCATAGCACCAATCTAGTCTCGACGATACGACCAATCAAGTCATGAGGAGCCGACGATCTTGCCGCTTGACCTCCCTCAGCCGAGGACCGGGCCCCGGACCGGGCGGCAGAGGGCTTCAGGTCAGTCAACGACCCCGCCGGTAGGGGTCCTTCCGGTGCCCGACCTTGAGAATGATGATCACCAGCTGGCGCCGGGCGACGCTGTAGAGGATCCGGTATCGCCCGACGCGGACACGATAGACATCGTCGTATCCGGTCAGCCTTCTCGCCCCCTGGGGAAACGGGTCTTCTGCCAGGAGCAGTATCCTGCGGACGACGCGCTCCTGATCGTCCCGAGGGAGCTTGCGCAACTGTTTCTCCGCCGTGCGGGAGACGTCGACTTCATAGCGTCCCATCGAGCTGGAGCTCCCGGATCACATCGGCCAGCGGCCGCGTGGGTTCGTGTCGAATTCGCTTGAGATCGTCGATGTCCTCAAGCTCCTCGAGTCGATCCAGCAGGGCCTCCTGGACAAAGTGACCCACGACCAGTCCCCGGGATCTGCAGAACTGGACGACCGCCGTCTTCAGGGCTTCTTCCACCCTGACATTGAGCTGTACCGTTCCCATCTTGTCTTCCTCGGTTGCTAGCGTCGGCAAGTCATTCTAGCATTTGCTATACAGCGGGGCAATGAGGCACAGTGTTGTGGGCCTGCCAACGTGCGGCGGGACCCCTCAGAACCCCTCGATTTCGAGCGCCACGATCGACGATTCGCCAAGACTGCCGGTGTGGAGCGTCCACACCCTGCGCCCTCTCGCTTCCAGCAATCGCTGCTCGTCCGGAAGGCGGATCGAGCCGAGGAACCGACCGGACGGGAGGAATACGTCATACAGGGCTCCCGGCGCCCCGTGCCCGTCGAATGAACCCGGCACCGGACGGTCTCGCTGAGCCCAGATCCGCCCGTCCAGGTCGACGACGATTCGGGAGATGATCGCCGGGTTCGGGGGCTCGCCGAATTCGCGGAGGGCGTCCCGCCATGCGTCCGGCATTGCCGGATCGTTACCCTCCCCGCGCTCCGCAGGCGAGAGCGGGTGCGCCTCCCCGACATGGCAGAACCGGACGAGGCTCACTCCATCCCGGTCGAAGACCTCCAGTTCGTAACGCGCGTCCGGGCTGGAGACGACCCAGGTGTCCGCACCGACCCCCAGCAGCGACCGCGGCCATGCGGCCAGTGTCGCGCCTCTGAATCCTCTGGCACGGGACCACACGACCGTATCGTTCACTGGTCTGTCGGGAGACCAGCGGACGAAGGATCGCTCCTCCCAGCCATCCTCGAATGGGCCGGGGAATTCCAGCCATACCGTGCGGTCCGGCTGCAGCGCCACGAACCTGACCTGGCCGGCTGCGAACACCGGCGACATGAACGCCGGCTCGACCGGAATGACGCCAGCCGAACCGGAAGCAAGGTCCAGCGTGACCAGCCTGAATGCACTCACGTCCAGAATGAGGAGGGTGTTGGCATCCACCCAGGTCACTGCGACGGGTGCCTGGACCTCGCCCGGGCCTTCGCCGCGTGCCGTGACCGCGCCGAGCCACTCTCCATCGGGTCCGAGCAGGATGACCTCGGCCAGGCCCCAGTCCGCGATGGCGACCGATCCGTCAGGACTCACGGCGACGCCGGCCGGCCGGACCATAGCTTCGGCTTCATCGAGGCCGCCGGCGCGCCAGACCTCGCGCCAGGAGAGTTGCGCAGGCCAGACCCCGACGCTCGTGTTCGTTACAGCCTGACCATCGGGATCGGTGATTTCACAAGGAGCGGATCGGGGTACGTCGCAGCCGACAATCAGGGCGGCAAAGAGCGGCACCGGTTTCAGTCCTGCTCCCATGCGTCTGATGAATGCTCTCCGGCCGAAAGTCGAGGGGCCGGGAACGTAGCCGCCCCTACAGCCGCAGCGCGACGACCGTACCCAGGATCGGTGTAACCACCACCACGTAGAGGAGCATCAGGAGGCACAACTTGAACAGGGTGCGCAGCCAGCCGTCGCCGTAAAAGTGCTTCATCGCCGCCGCGGCGTAGTAGAGCGTCCAGAGCCCCAGAGCGGGCCTCGCCAGGGTCCCGAGCATCCCGCGTGGAAGCAACACGATCACCGAGGTCACGAGGAAGCTGAACGTCTGTATGTGAATCTGCAGGACGAGGTGCTCCGCGAAGTACCGTTTCTTCCGGTAGTAGATGAGCGCGAGCATCAGGGCGGCAACAGGCACGAAGAAGATCGCGCCGACCGAGATGCTTCCGACAATACCGTCCCGGAAGAATCCTGGATCGTGCATGAACTCGATGCCCACGGCCAGCCACACCCTCCCCAGGCGGCTGGATTCGTCGGGAAGCCGCTCGACGAGGCCCCCGGTGACCTGCAGAAACCCCGCGACGAGTTCGGGCCCGCCGGGGCGCTGCATGATGTCGTCGAGCTTGCTGCCCGTTTCCGGTGGCATCCACGCCCTGAGGATGTCGATTTGCGCCTGAATGGCCGGTGAGGAGCCTGAAGAGCCACCGGCGATGCCGACCTCATCGGATGTCGCCGCCGGCTGAGGGGTCGGCATGGGCTCCACAGAACCGCCACCCCATCCCTGGGATATCGCGAAGAAGTAGATCACGCTGGCGAACAGATAGAGCCGCACGGGCGACACGTAGCTGGCGCGCCGGTTGCGCGAGAACTCTGCCGAGAGCCGGCCGGGCTTAATCAGCAGCTTCAGGGTACGGAATACCCTCGAGTCGATTTCGAAGGTCTCGCGCAGGAAATCGCCCACCACCGCCCAGCTCGAGCGCCGGTAGTCGCGGTCGTTCTGCCCGCACTCGGCACAGAAGCGTCCCGGACGGGGTTCGCCGCAGTTGGGGCAGGTGGCTACCGCCGCTTCCTGGCCGTTTGCGGTTGGTTGGTTACTCGGGGAGGACATGTGGCAAGTCCTTCCTGTGCCGTTGACACGGCGAATGCCTCACAAGTGAGTAACGAAATAGCATCGTCCCGACATGCATGCAACTCGTCCGCGTTCCTTCACAGTGAGTAGCCAGGTGTCCTGCAGGCCGACCTGAGCTGGCTGGACTCGGCGGGGATCCCGCCCGACATTGTTTTCGAGCAGGGGTCAGCGTGCTGTTCGGGGAGTGGACCATGAGAGCCGATCTTCGATGGTTTGGCGTCGTCGTTATCGTGACCGCAGGTGCTCTCGCGGCCTGTGGCACTGAGTCGGTGCCTTCCAGAACCGGACCGGCGGTCGTCGTAGAAACCGTGGGCGACACCACCGTGGTCCATACCCTGTCGGGCAGCGTCTGGGGCGCCGAGGCCACCCTGGTTCCGGAAGTCTCGATCGGGGAGCTTGACGGGCCCGAGGAGTACCTCTTCGGCAGCATCTGGTCGATCGCCGTGGACGACGACCGCAACGTCTACGTGTTCGACGAGCAGGCCCACGACATCCGTGTCTACGACGCGACCGGGTCATACGTCGAGACGCTCGGCGGGCGGGGAGAGGGACCGGGCGAGTTCGGCCGCGCCGAGGCCATCGCGCTGCTCCCCGACGGCCGGCTGGTGGTGCGCGATCCCGGCAACCAGCGCATCCAGGTGTTCGGTCCAGGCCCGGGAGAGTTGGACGAATGGAGATACGACGTCGGCGGCACCTACTCCATGTCGCCTCTGCACACGGACACCCGCGGCCGCACCTTTGTGGAAACACGCGACCGGTCCCGGACCGACGGCTTCTTCCGGCACATCATCGTCATGGGACCGGATGGGACCCATCTCGACACCCTCCCGGAACCTTCGAGCCCCTTTGAGGGTCCCATGCTGGTGGCCGAATACACCAGCGAGCGCGGCAGTGCGACCACATATTCGCCCGTGCCTTTCAACCCGGTGTTTCAGTGGTCCGTCCACCCCAGCGGTCACCTTCTGACCGGTCTGCCGTCCACGTACCGGATCGACCTTGCCCGTGACGACGGCGTGCTGCGAATCGAACGCGCCGCGGATCCGGCGCCCGTAGGTGATGAAGAGCGCGCCGCCCACCGTGAGCGCACCATTCGCGCAATGCGGGACACGGACCCGAACTGGAGTTGGAACGGCCCGCCGATCCCGGACCACAAGCCCTTCTACCAGGAACTGCTCGCCGGCAGGGACGGTCGGATCTGGGTGCGCTTGGAAACCGCGGGAAGCCCTGTGGAAAACGAGGATCACCACCCCGAGAATCCCTATTCCATGCCTGTGAACTGGGTGGAGCCCGTCCGCTACGACGTGTTCGAGCCCGACGGGACGTATCTGGGAGTCGTGCTGCCGCCGGACGAATTCGAGCCGTTCCCGAGGCCGGTCTTCGACGGGGACTACGTGTGGGCGGTGACCGAGGACGAGTTGGGCGTAGAGCGGGTGGTGCGCTTCCGGATCACGATCCCCCTGCCCGCACCAGATCAAATTCGCGCGCAACCGAGTTGAAGGCGCTGAACACTCCCAGGCCGCCCCGGATGTTGCTCGGCGGCTCGTTCAGGTCGCGCGAGTCCTGCACCCGGTTGTTGTAGAGGTCGGCGTATTCCTGGTTGACCCGGTAAACGATGGCGCGGTGACGGCCCAGGTGCTCGAGCTGCCGCAGGCCGATCGCGTGGAAGTTCTCTTCCGTCGGGGCGCTGCGTATGCGGAATCGGCCCACGCCCTCGCGGATGAAGTCGGGAAAGATCGTTTCGGCAGCCGGATCCAACCCCTCCACGTCTACGAAGTGCAGGATGGAACCCGCGTTCTCCCAGGTCACCGTTACCTGCAGCGACTGCAGGGCACCAGGCTGGAAACTGCCGGGCGTCAGTTCGGGCACTTCCAGGCTGTCCTTGTCGAGCTGGACGCCGTCGGGGGGTCCGGGCACAATCGTCTCGCCCGTGGCAGTTCGCCCGAGCGCCTCGACCTCGATGCGGAACAGGTCACCCCCGCGGACCAGCAGATCGTCGTCCGGATAGCCGTAGGCGCCGGGCTCCTCCAACCGGTTCAGCAACCACCGCTCGGAGCCGCGCGTTAGCGTCACGATCGCGTCGTCGACGGTGGCCGCGAGGGCCGGGTCCTCGCCGAGCGGCACGGTCCGGGTCAGCCGGATGTCGTCCACCGACTCGCCTGCGAAGAGGAACGCCTCCACTACCACCTGGCGGGCATCGTCCTCGGGACCGGTCGTAGTGTCCGAGCAGGCGGCCATGCTGGCCGACACGGCGAAAAGCGCGAGTTTTCCGGTTTTCATCTTTTCTTGCTCCTGTGTATCTATCGATTGAAGCGGACGGAGAGATTGAGAACCCGCCCGACATAGTTGACGTCGGTGACGATTGCGGGGGTCGCGTCGAGTTCGAACTGGCGATACCAGACGTTGGCGCGGTCGTAGGCGTTGAAGACCGAGATGCCCAGGTCGCCATCGTAGTCACCCAGCGAAAAACGGTAGCGCGCGCTGAGATCGAGTCGGTGATAGGCCGGCAGCCGCAATCCGTTTTTGGCGCTGACGTTGATGAAGCTGAACGAGTTACCGTCGAGGAGCTCCACGCTGTATTCGGCCTGGGGAGCCGTGTAGGGCGTACCCGACCCGTAGGTCCACGTCGACGCCAGATCCCAGCGTCCCAGCGACATCGTACCAACGGCCTTGAGTTCGTGAAGCTGGTCGTGGAGAGCGGGAAACGGGTTTCCTCCATTCAGACCGGGGAACGTGTTGCGTGCCTCGGCCAGCGTATAGGACAGCCAGCCGGTGAAGGCGCCGAACTTCTTCTGGGCGAGGAACTCCGCGCCTTGCGCCGTCCCCTGCCCCGCGAAGAAGAGGTTGAGCGGGTCGATATCGTTCCGCCGAAATCTCAGCGAGAACTCCGACAGCCCCGTCGTCTCCTTGCGGTACAGCTCGACGTCGAGCAGGTAGCTGTCGGTCTCGTAGGCCACTCCGGCGACGAGGTGGTCGGACGCGGTTACGTCGACCAGGTCGCCGTCGGCGAGCAGCCAGAAGTCGCGCGAGCCCTCGGTGACGTTCTCGTTGACGACGCGGTTCACGAACTGGTGGTACCTTCCGGCGGCCGCCTTGAGCGTCAAGCGGTCGGTGAGGGCCAGGCGTGCGGAGGCCCGGGGCTCGAGGTAGCTCTTTGCCGTGGCCTGGTCGTACGAAATGCGGCCTCCCGCCGTGAGCGAGAAACCGTCCGTGACGTCCCAGGTGTCCTGCGCATAGGCCGCCGCCCGTGAGGACGACTGGGTCCGGTCCAGGATCGTGATGCTGTCGTTCCTCACGTAGCGGTATTCGGCGTCGATCGCGCTGAACCATGCGCCGAAGCGCAGCGCGTGCGCAGGTGCAGGTGTCCACTCGTTGTCTGCACGCAGGGTCAGATCGGTGAGGAAGTTGTCCTCGGTCGATTGCAGCTCGGGTGTGAGCGTCGACTCGTCCGTCGCGGGATT
The DNA here is from genome assembly GCA_965211905.1 of Longimicrobiales bacterium. GTDB lineage: Bacteria > Gemmatimonadota > Gemmatimonadetes > Longimicrobiales > Gaopeijiaceae > Bin94. Next base: position 571,194 of record CBDBTX010000003.1, on the reverse strand, counting down.
CGAGATGGTGACCTGCGTGTTGCGTCCGTAGTCCGAGGTGTACTCGGAGTAGGCGGCGAGCAGGCTGCTGGTGAGGCCGCTCCCCCACTGCCGGCCCCAGCGCCCCGACAGACCCCGGTTGCCCCAGTCGGTCAGGTCGCCGATGACGGTATTGAAGTTCTGGTCCCCGGTCCCGCCTCTGGGCGTGAACGACAGGGATCGCTGCTGCGACTTGTCCAGGTAGTCGCGCCCCCCGTAGACGCTCAGCGCGACGACATCCCGGTGTCCGGGCAGCCAGGTCAGCTTCGCGTTGAAGTCGTAGAAGTGGAAGTCCGGCGTGGCAGCGTCCTGATTCGCGGAGCCGAAGAGGCCTCCGGGCCCGCCGGCTGCTGGAGCCTGTGGGCCGGTGGTGATGTTGAAGACGTCGAAGATGTTGCTGTACAAGCCGGTACGGACCACGTCGGTGTAGGAACGACGTCCGGTCACAAGCAGGTTGGCCCTCGAGCCGATCGGCGTCTGGAAGGTTCCGCTGGCGCTCAGCAGGTTGAGACCGGCGCCGTAGTGCATCTGTTCCGGATCCCCGGTCTTCCCGGTTATGTCGACTACGCTGGACACGCGTCCGCCGTATTGGGCCGGGAACGCGCCCTTGAAGACCTGAATGTCCTTGATCGCGTCGGCGTTGAAGGCGCTGAAGAACCCGAAGAAGTGATCGACGTGGTATACCGTTATGCCGTCGAGCAGTACGAGATTCTGGTCGGGGGTGCCACCCCGCACGTATAGTCCGGAAGAGGACTCCCGCGTGCCGCTGATTCCGGGCAGGAGCTGCAGCGAGCGAAAGATGTCGACTTCCCCGACGGATGGGAGGGCGGCCATTTCCGCAGGCGACGCCGCGACCCGGCTCACGCCGTCCGTGGCCTTTACCAGGCGGTACTCGTCAGCTACGAACTCGACTCCCTCCAACTCCACTGGCAGCGGAGGAATCTCAACGTTGAGCCTTCCGGTGAAGTCGGAGTCCACGGTCACTTCTACCGGGGTGTAGCCGATGTGGACGATACGGAGGGTGAAGGATTCGCGCGGGGCCCCCACCACGGTGAAGAAGCCATCCGCGTTCGTGTTGACCTGATGCTCGCCTCCGGCGATCGCGACCGCGGCGTGCACGATGGCCTCGCCGTTCACGGAATCGCGGACGACTCCCTGGATGGTGCGGGTGTCCTGGGCTTCCAGGGTGGCGGGGTATGGCATGAGGAGGCAGAGGATGGTTGGAAGCAAGAGGGAAAGACAGCGCCGACCAGGCTCGTGCAATTCATTCATTGGCACATCTCCGCGTTTGGGTTCGGCGGATTGACAGCCATTCGCGCCGCAGCGTTAGGGAAGAGCCTTGAAGCGGACGGCCGCCTTTGGTGAGGGCTGACTCATTGCACTGTTATACTAAACTATTATGTTTAGCATTATTGCCCTCGCCCGAGGCCCGAACCCCCCAACTGACCGGAGGTCTCCATGCTCTCCTTGAGCGACGACGCTCTCGACCACACCTTTTCCGCGCTTGCGCATCCGGTGCGGCGTGCCATCCTTGGCCGTCTGGCCCAAGGTGAAGTGGCGTCAGTCACCGACCTGGCCGAGCCCTTCGATATGTCGCTTGTGGCAGTTTCCCGTCACGTGAGGGTCCTGGAAGATGCCGGGTTGATCAGCCGGAAGAAGGAAGGGCGGTCGCGATTGTGCCGCTACGAGCCGGGTTCCATAGGCGAGGCGAGGGACTGGATCGAGACCCATCAGCGGTACTGGTCCGCGCAGTTGGAAGCGCTGTCCCGGTACCTGAGGGATGCGGAGTGACGCGCCGATGACCACGATGAAGAAGGCACTGCGGCTGGTGCGCACCGTGGCCGCGAGTCCCGAGCGGGTCTTCGAGGCCTGGACCAACCCGGAGCAGGTTAGTCGCTGGACGTGCCCCGACCCGACTGCGAGCGTGGACGTGGAGATCGACCTGCGGGTGGGTGGACACTACTCGATTCGCATGCATGTGGAGGGCGGTCCGTTTACCGCGCACGGTACCTATCGCGAGGTCGATCCTCCGCGACGAGTCGTTTATACCTGGGGCTGGAGGGAAGAGGTGCACGCAATGAAGGCGGAGACCGTAGTGACGGTGGAGTTCGTTCCGGTCGAAGGGGGGACCGAGATCCGGCTGACCCATGAGGGGTTCCCAACGTCCGACGACAGGGACGGGCACGAGGAGGGGTGGAAGATCTGCGTGGGCAGATTTGCCGAAGTGGTGGTTGCGGAATGAGGGGTACGCTGATCTGCGCCGCGGTACTCTCCCTGGCCGCCGCAACGGAGGTTGCCGCGCAGCCGACGCCCAAGGTCCTGCTGATTGGCATCGACGGTGTGCGTCCCGACGTGCTGGCCGAGGTTCCAACGCCCAACATCGACTCGCTGGCGGCGAGCGGCTGGTACACCGACGTGGCACGGACCACCACCCCCTCGGTGAGCGGCCCCTCGTGGTCTTCGATGCTGACCGGTGTCTGGCCTGAGAAGCACGGCGTGACGAACAACAGCTTCACGGGCCGCGACTACGACACCTGGCCCGGCTTCCTCACCCGCGTGGAACGGGAGCGGCCCGAGCTGGCCACCTTTGCCGCGCTGGACTGGCTGCCGCTCGCGGAACTCCCCGACGGCGGCCCCGTGGTGTCGGGCGCGATCGACACACGCGTTGTGGTGGACGGCTACGACCTCGGGTGGGCACAAGCCGACGGCGAGGTCGCTTCCCAGGCCGTGCTCCACCTGGTCGAGGCCGACCCGGACGCCATGTTCGTCTACCTCGGCAACCCCGACGAGACCAGCCACCGGCACGGCTCGATCGGAACCGAGTACCGCGACGCGATCGCGCTGGCCGACTGGCACGTGGGCATGCTGATCGACGCCGTGCGCGTCCGGCGCTACGCCAATGACGAAGACTGGCTGGTGCTGATCAGCACGGACCACGGCAGGCTCGAGGACGGGGGCCACGGTGGGGACTCGCCTGAAGAGATGACGATCTTCATCCTTGCGAGCGGGCTGAGAGCCGAGGACGGGAGCCGCGCGGCCAGCACCGTCACTGCCGACTGGCCGCCCCCTGGACCCGCGAACATCGTGGACATCGCCGCCACTGCGCTCGCCCACCTGGGCTTCGAGATCGATCCGGCCTGGGGGCTGGACGGGAGGCCGCTCGGGGAACGGCGATAGCCGCAACCGGCCCCGGAGGCAATCCCTTGCCGCCGCACCGCAAAGCGCCTTGTCCGCGAAACAGCGGCAGCCGTATGGTAACCGTCACCCTTACCCCCCCCACCCATTCCGGGAAAGAGTGACCACATGCGGATTGCGAAGACCAGCTGGCTGCTTCCGTTCCTGGTGCTGCTTCCACCGCCGGCCGCGGCGCAGGAGCCCGGCCGTGCGGCCCCCGAAGTCGCGGACCCCGAGCGGGCCGAGCGGCTCTACCGCGCCCACTGCGGGCGCTGCCACGGGGTGCAGGGACTGGGCGGCGAAGGCCCCCTGCTGGCGCAACTCGTGCTGCCGAGGGTCGCGGATCTGACTCAGCTCCAGGAAATCATCCGCGACGGAATCGCGGGGACCGGCATGCCGGGCGCGCGGGAGACGATCCTTGACGACGAAGCGGTGGCGCTGGTGGCCACCTACGTGCTGTGGCTCGGCGAGCAGACCACCGCCGACGCGTCGGGGGTCACCGGAAACGCCGGGCGGGGACACGATCTTTTCTGGGCCGCGGACTGCGCTTCATGCCACATCGTCGCCGGGAGGGGCACAGCCGTGGGTCCGGAGCTCACGATCATCGGGCTCCGCCGCGGCGGCGAGTACCTCCGCGAGGCCCTGAGCGCGCCCGCCGCCAGACTGCCCATTGCGCGGGCCGGCGCCCGGAGCGGCTTTTTCGAGTATCTGCCGGTGCGGATCGTCACCCGCGGCGGCGACATCTACAACGGCATGCGGATGAACGAGGACTCCTTCACGATCCAGCTGATGACGGTCTCCGGCGCTTTCGTCTCGCTGGCAAAGAGTGAGATCGCCGAGATGGAGAAGCGCGTCGGGCATTCGCTGATGCCGCTGGCGCAGGACCTCGAAGAAGACGATGTCGAAGATCTCGTGGCGTACCTGACGACCCTGGGGAGGGGATCATGAGGATATGGAGCATTGCAGGCCCGACCGACCCCAGGCTCGTAGGCCGCACGCGGTGGACGGCGCCTGGAGCCGAGGCCGCGGCACTCACGCTGGGCGCGGTCATGGCCCTGGCTCTCGCCCGGCCTGCCGCCGCCCAGGTCCCCTACGAGCGCCTCCTCGAGGCCGACTCCGAGCCCGAGAGCTGGCTGACCTATTCGGGCAACTACGCGTCCCACCGCTTCTCGCAGCTCGACCAGATCAACGCGGGGAACGTGGGCGACCTGCGCGTCGTGTGGGCCTACCAGATGGACGAGGGGCTGATCGAGACGACGCCGATCGTGGCCGACGGGGTGATGTATGTGACCGAGCCGCCGAGCACGGTTGCGGCGCTGGATGCGCGTACGGGCAAGCGATTGTGGAAGTGGACGCCGCAGATGGGGTCGGACGTGCTGCACATCGGCTTTCCCGCGGTGAACCGGGGTGTGGCGATCCTGGACTCGACGCTGTACGTGGGCACGCTGAACGCGCACCTGGTGGCGCTCGATGCGCGGTCCGGCGCGGTGCGCTGGGACGTCGAGGTGGCCGACAACGCGATCGGGTTTTCGCTGACGCTGGCACCACTGGCGCTCGACGGGAAGATCATCGTCGGCGTGTCCGGGGCCGAAGCGGGCGTGCGCGGCTTCATCGACGCCTACGATCCCGAGACCGGCGAGCTCCTGTGGCGCACCTATACGATCCCCGCGCCCGGCGAGTTCGGAAGCGACACCTGGGGCGGGAACAGCTGGGAGACCGGCGGCGGCTCGACGTGGCTGACCGGCTCGTTCGACCCCGAACTCGACCTGCTCTACTGGCCGATCGGCAACCCGGCTCCCGACTGGAACGGCGACCTGCGTCCGGGCGACAATCTCTACACCGACTGCCTGCTCGCCCTCGATCCCGACACCGGCGAGATCGTCTGGTGGTTCCAGTTCACCCCGCACGACACCCACGACTGGGACGCCAACCAGATCCAGGTCCTGCTCGACGCCGAGTGGGAGGGCGAGCCCCGCAAGCTCGTCGTGACCGCCAATCGCAACGCCTTCTACTACGTGCTCGACCGCGAGACCGGCGAGTTCCTGCACGGCACGGAGTACTCCAAGCAGACCTGGGCCGAGGGGCTGGACGAGAACGGCCGGCCGATCGTCATCCCCGGCACCGAGCCCACCGAAGAGGGTAATCTGGTCTGGCCGAGCCTGCAGGGCGCCGCCAACTGGTTCAGCCCCAGCTACAGCCCCATGACGCGCCTCTTCTACCAGCCGACGCGGATCATGGGCGCGATCTACTACAAGGCCGAGGTCGAATACGAGCCCGGCCAGCCCTTCTACGGCGGCGGCGAGCAGGCGCTGCGCGGTGAGGAGGCCGGCGGCGCGGTGAAGGCCCTCGACGTGCTCACCGGCGAGCTGGTCTGGGAGTTTCCGCTGCAGACACCGCCGTGGGCCGGTGTGATGGCAACCGCAGGCAACCTGGTGTTCGGCGGGAGCGAAGAGGGGAACATCTTCGCGCTCGACGCCGAGACCGGCGAGCCGCTCTGGAACTTCCAGGCAGGCGCGGCGGTGCGGAGCGGCCCGATGTCGTACGAGATCGACGGCCAGCAGCGGATCGTCAATTCGGCGGGCGGCACGATGTTCGTGTTCGGGCTGCCGGAGGGTGGGCCCTGGCAGCCCGACAGAGGACACGAATGAGCAACCCCGACCAGACCCGAATCGCCCGTACCGTCGAGATCTTCGAAGCGTGTCGGCAGCCCCTCTTCATGGTGCTGGACGGCATCGCACAAGCCGATTTCGACTGGAACCCCGCGCCCGGGATGCGCGGAATCGGCAAGATGTGCCGCCACATCTACCGGGTCGACGTGTGGTTCCTGAAGCGGCTGGGGATCGAGCCCGTGATCAGCCACGACGCCCCGGGGCCGGTCGACGAGATCGCCGGGCGCATGCGCAAGATCCAGGAGCAGATTCTGGCGGAGGTGGAGGGGTGTGAGGGCGACGCGGACCTCATGGCCGAGCGCACCTCGCTCGACGGCAAGACCGGTGCGCGGCTGGGAGTGGATGTCGTGCACATGGCCCAGCACTATCTCTATCACCTGGCCCAGATGACCTATCTGCGCCGGATCCGCGACCGCGCCTGGAAGGCGCCGCTCGATGCGTGGGAGCATGCGACGCATGTGATCGGGGATCTGGTGCTGGATAGTTACGGCTCTCGATTGCCCCACCCGCTCTGAGCCAGGGTGATGCTGCCTGTGGTCGGGGCGAGTGGCTCGGTCACGACTTCGAAGCTCATCGTTCTGACGGCGGCGAAGCCGATCACATTCAACCAAGGGTGCACTCGGTGGATCGCCTCTCGAGCCGACAGGAATGTCGTACCTCGCGTCACGATATCATCTACCAGAATGACACTTCGAAGATCTGCTCCCAGATCACCCCGCCATTCCAACGAGTCTACGAGCTGGTCAAACTTCGGTCGGTTCTCTGCGTGTTGCTGATGAGCCCTAGGAACCGGCCGGCTCCTGACCAGCAGCCTGCGGACATCGCGAGCCAATCCCTGCGCGAGGAGCTCCTTCGCAATGTCCAGTCCCGGCCACAATGTGTCTCCGGCTTTGGGCGGCGAACTTGGAGGGACCGGAACCAGAGTGCAATCGGAACCGAAAATGCCACGGCAGACCGTGTCAGCGCGCTCGCGACATCTGTGCGCCACTAGCCGCAGAGCTTCGGGGCGCGCGCCCTTTATCATTCCCTCGACCTTTCGAGGCACTCTGCCGAGGCCCTCGGGATCCCGCATGTTCGGGGTGTAGACAAGCAGGGAGGCGAACTTCACCGATGTCAGAACCAGGGTTCACCCACAGCTGTAACCCACGGGAGTTCGCTGAGCGCCTCGGTGAGCATTGCGGGTGGTAGCACCTGTGCCCCGTAGCGCCTCATTTCGGAGGTCCAGGTTAGCTCGGGATTGTCGGCAACGGCCTCGCAAAGCAAGACGGTTCGGCCGAGGCGGAGCGCTTCCCATCCCTGGTTTACGGTACCGCTGGTCTCGCCCGCCTCGACGATGACCAGCGCGTCGCTGAGCAGCGCCATGGTTCTGTTGCGCTGGGGGAAATTGCGACGGGTTGGCGGTGTTCCGGGCGGGAATTGGCTCACTATTGCGAAGTGGTGAGCCAGATATCGTTGCAACTCCCGGTTCTCCCGGGGATAGAAACGATCAAGACCGGTCCCGATCACTCCAAACGTACGTCCTCCGGCTTTGATTGCGGCCCGATGTGCGGCCGTGTCGATTCCCCTGGCGAGGCCCGACACGACTGTGGCCCCGAGTCCCACGAGAGTTTCCGCGATCCTTGCAGCGCTGCGAAGTCCCAGTGACGTTGCCTGGCGCGAGCCGACGACCGCGACCTTGGGACTGGTCCGCAGGATTTCGATGTCTCCCGCGACATTCAGGACAGTCGGAGCAAGCTTACGCTCGACAGGGGTAAGCTCGCCCAGAATCTCCTGAAAAGTGACCGTATGGTTCATTTGGGCTAACATGGGCATCGGTCCCTCCTCGGCGCAATCCATACCGAATATATACCGAAATATTCCGTGAGTAAACCTCGGGATGCCGGCGAGCGCAACGATCTGGGTGTGGAGCGAGCCTCCCGCAGCGCGTGCCGGAGTTGTCCGCCAAAAGCCGGCGAAACAGGCGAACAGACTCGTGATCTGCGGCCCGCGCGAGCACGGGTGCGCGTCAGAAGAACGTGTCCCCCAACACATGCACCCTAAGCACCGCGTCCGGACCACCCTCCCTGCCCATCCGCAGTCCCCGCGCCAGGTCCACTCGCATGATCCCTTCCAAGAACCCAACCCCCGTCCCGACCGCGTAGAAGTCTTCTCCCGCGACGGACGCCCAGTCCCCGAACACGGAGAGCCGGAAGAAGCGGATCGGGCGCTGCAAGTCGACCCTGGCCATGTGAATGCGAGACGCTCGAATGGCGTCCGCGTGTCCGCGCAGCCAGTTGCCCGTGCCGCCGATGCGCCAGAGGTCCTGCAATGCCGGGTCGCCCCAAACCCGGGCCGTGCCCGCCTGGATCCCGAAAGACATGCGCGACGGCAGGGGCAGGACCAGCGCGCCCTGAACGGCGGCCCGGACGTAGGGGTTGTCGCCCGCCGAACCCCGCACGGTTGCGCGCGCGCCTCCACCGAGCGATCCGGCTTCGATGCCGCCCCACCAGGGCTTCCACACCGCGACGGCTCCGACCCGGTTCCGCCTGGTGTCGGCTCCGATGTCGGCGTGCTGCTCAGCGAAGAGACGCAGCGACAGCCAGTCCCTCTCGCCGCTCGGCGGCAGGAAGCGCACGGAGGCGCCGTGCGACCAGTGGAAGTCCGCCGTTTCGCCGGAGGCGTAGGGAGCGAGCCGACCGCTGACGCGGCCACCGGGATCGGTTGTGCGGAGCGCCCGGTAGGCCGAAAAGAGGACCCTCACGCGTGGATTGTCGATCCGGATGGTGAGGTCGGTGTCCGGCACGTCGAGGCCTGCGGTCCCGATTCTGGTCGTCAGCTCGCCGCTTCCCCAGGCGAAGTCGCGGCGCAGGCGAGTGCCCAGCGCCAGGTGTTCCACCGGGTTGAAGCGCAGAAGTCTGAGCGTCTTGGCGGGTGGATAGAGGATCCAGGGACTCGGCAGCTCGATCGCCTCCCCGCCTTCGCCGGTGCCGATGGCCGCCAGGTCAAGCGCGATCGCGTCCAGGGTCGCCTCGTCCGGTCCCCGGTCATCCTCCCAGACGATCGGAGGCAACAGCTCGCTCGTGGTCAGCGCCTCGCGGTCGGCCGGGGTGATGGTCACCACCTCGTCCGGGTCTCCCGAGTCCAACTTGCCACCGATGCTGTCGCCTTCCTGCCTCCAGAGCGCGAGCGCTTCGGCGGCCGTCACCGGCAGGCCGGCCACAGGGTCGCCTCCCCGCTCCCGAATCTCCTCGATGTCGAGCGTCCAGTCGATGGTCATCGGAATCGCGGTCGGCGCAACATCCGTGGCGCTGAACCCCTCGCTCATCCCGATGAACCCCTGCCACCTGACGTTTCGGGGCAGCCAGTGACGCATCTCCCAGAGCCCGTAGTCGGCCACAACGGTCGAAACGTCCATCTCCATGCGTGGCATGGTCTGGTTGACCACGCCGTTCACGAGCCGGTCGAAGAGGCTGGGGGGTTCGTCGCCCGGGCTCGCGGCGAGAGCGGTGTCTCTCACGTTCACCCAGAACCCCGGGCTCCACTTGCCGTTCTGCCTGGCCATCCAGGACATCTCCCGGTCCACCTTCTTGGCCAGCCGGTAGGCGACGCGCGCGAGCCCATGAGACTCCGGGTCGATCCACAGGATTGCCGACACGAGGCGGATGCTCCGGCGGCGCGGGATGGCCGTCACCTCGACCGCCTGCAGGACCTGGCCGGCGGAAAGCTGCACCGAGATCGTGTCGCCCGAACGGAACTGGTAGTGGCTCTCCGAATCGGGATCGAGCGGGCTGCGGACGGTGATGGCGGCGTTCCTGCGGCCGGCGACGACCGCTATGCCGAAGTTGAATGGATCCTCGAGCGGATCGGCGGCGAACCGTTCCACCCGCAGCCCGGGGAAGAACTCGGAGTCCCCGGGTCCGATGGCCGGGTGCCGGAATCGGGCTCCGAGCACGTGCACGACGTTGGGCTCGTCGCGCGACCACCTCACGCGGACCGCGCGCTCTCCGTTCACCCAGGGACGGTCGCGTCGGAGCGACGGGGCCCTGACGCCCATACGCTCCCGGATGAGGGCCGTGTAGGAGTCGATCGTGAGCCGAGCGGAGTCGCGGGCGGCCTTCGCTCCGAGTACGAGGCGGCGGGCGGTGTCGTCGAGGTAGGCGTCCCGGGCGGGGTCGGAAGGGAGTGTGTCGGGCAGCGAGCCGCGTTCCTGGGCTGTTGCCGTGCCGTGAAGGTTAACTGACAGGATGAGCGCGACGGTCAGGGGCAGAGTTCGCGCTGCAGTGCCCACAGTACTCCTGGCTGGAGGAGTGTCGATCCCGGGAATCTCTGGTGATACCCCGCACAAGCAGCAAGAGTTTCAGCCGCGGCTCATCCGCGCACTAGTCCGCCACCCTCCGTGCCTGCGCCCTCCCCATCCCGATCGACAGCGCAATCCACATCGCCGCCAGAGGCCCGGTCGACAGCGCCACCCACGCCAGCGTCAGCCCCAGCGCGGCGAAGAGCCCGTCGATTCCGGCTCCGGCTGCATCCCCGAACCGGTACAGGAAGACGTCCACGACGGGCTTGGCCTTGTACTTCTCAGCCGGCGTCACAACGCTGAACAGCGTCTCCCGCGACGGCCTTGAGATGGCATACCGGGTCGCGCGGTGCACCGCGCTGAAGATCAGCATGACCCCGTAGATCGGCCATACGGCAAGCACGGCGAACCCGGCCAGCGTGACGATCGGCAGGATAGCCAGCGTCCATCCCACACCCACTTTCCGGATCAGGTGGGTGGTGATGAAGACTTGCGTGATGAGCGTCGCGATCTGCGCCACGTAGTCGAACAGGGCGAAGTTCGCCACCAGTTGGCTGAAGGTGTCGGAGTCGGTCAGGATGATGTTCGCCTGGGTGAAGTAGACCATGGTGTTGGCCACCGCCATGAACACGACCCACAGTCCCACGCCCAGCAGGTACGGCGAGGTGACGACGGCACGCAGCCCGTCCCAGAAGGTGCCACCGATCTCGCCGCCGTCCGGTGCACCCGACTGCGTCGCCCCGGATCCGTCGGCCGAGGCGGATCGTTGCTCCGACCCCGATCCCTCCGCCGCCGGCGTCGGTCCCGCGTCCTCCGATCCGGTGTGCACCGCCCCCAGCGTGGATGCCTCCGAAAGCACCGCCATCCGGTCGAGCGTCAACATGACGACGATCACGAGGCAGTAGCACCCCGCCGCGATCAGCATCAGGCCGGCGGGCAGGTAGGGGGACTCGGTCATGGAGCTGATCAGGTTGGCCGTCCACCCCCCGGCGATCGCGCCCAGGGTGCCCCCGATCCCGACGAAGGCGAACAGTCTCTTGCCCTGGTGCACGTCGAAAATGTCCACCATGAAGGCCCAGAAGACGCTGGTGGTGAACAGGTTGATGACCGTCAGCCAGACGTAGAAGGTGTAGCCGACGCCCCGCGACAGCCCCGTCTGCGCGTCGGTGCCGATCAGTCCGCCGCCCGTGCGCACGTCCTGGATCAGCAGTGCCGCAAACGCGATCAGGCAGCCGATCACGAACAGGTAGGCGACGGGAATGAAGCGGCGCCGGTTCATGCGGGCCACGACCCCGCCGAAGGCCAGGACTGCCGCCAGCGACGCGACCGACGTCACCACGAAGAGCCAGCGCAGTTCGTCCATCCCCCGCGCTACCCCCATCGCCTCGCGCACCGGCCGGAGGAAGAAGTAGCCGCAGAGGACGAGGAAGAAGAAGAGGGCGGACATCACGGCGAGGGGGAGTTCGCCGCGCTTCATGTTCAACAGTTTCGGCACGATGAATGCTCCCGATGTTCGCCCTGCGCAGCTTGACGTTCCCGAAAAGAAGCCCATTCTCCATCGGAAGCAAGCCGTACGCCGCCGACATTGGTCCGGCCTGCCAGCCGCCAGCCAGGGGGGCGCGAGACACGCCGCGGTCCGCGGAGTATCCCGGGAGCCGACGCTGAGAGCACATTCCGAAGCGACGCCGAGAGGTCTGGTCGCGCGCCTGACCGGTGCCCGCCCCGAGGAGACCGGGATCGTCCTCCTCTCGGCCGCATACTTCTTCTGCATCCTCTCCGCCTACTATGTGATGCGGCCGATCCGCGAGGAGATGGGTGTGGCCGGCGGCGTCGAGAATATCCCGTGGCTCTTTACGGCCACGCTGGCCGCGATGCTCGTCGCCCATCCGATCTTTGCCGCGATCGTGTCGCGGTGGCCCCGGAAACGGTTCGTTTCGATCACCTACCGATTCTTTATACTTAACCTTATTGTTTACTATTGGCTGCTGAAGGGTGTCGGGGACGGGCCTGCGGCGGTGTGGGTAGGGCGTTCCTTCTTCGTCTGGATCAGTGTCTTCAACCTCTTCGTGGTGTCGGTCTTCTGGTCGTTCATGACCGACATATACCGCGAGCGCCAGAGCCGACGCCTCTTCGGGCTGATCGGGGTAGGCGGCACGCTGGGGGGGATCGTGGGGTCGTCGATCACGGCGATTCTGGTGGGCGAAGTCGGCCCCGCCGCCCTGCTCTGGTTCTCGATCCTCTTGCTCGAATGCGCGGTTCGGTGCGTGCGAGGGCTCGATCGGCGCGTCGGCCGGCTGCATGCGGCCAGCGACGCCGGAGCGCAGGCGGATCCGGCTCGGGGCCAGCCCGGCGCTACCGATGCGGGCGAGCTTTCGCGACCGGACGATGAGGTCATCGGGGGCACCGCCCTCGAGGGGATCCGAAGGGTGCTCGCTTCGCCCTACCTGCTGGGGATCTGCGCCTTCATGCTCCTGTTCACGATCGGGTCCACGTTCCTTTACAACATCCAGGCCGAGATCATGTCGCGAACCTTCTCGGACCCTGCCCTGAGAACCTCCGTCTTCGCGCGCATCGACCTCGCCGTGAATGTGCTGACGCTCTTCACCCAACTCTTCCTCACGGGGCGCATCATGAAGTGGCTGGGCGTGGGGTTTACCCTGGCGATCCTCCCGCTGCTGAGCGTGGCCGGGTTCCTGGCTCTGGGCGCGGCGCCGGTCTTCCTGGTGTTCGTGGTGTTCCAGGTGCTGCGGCGCGCGGGCAACTTCGCCGTCGCGGTCCCGACGCGAGAGGTCCTCTACACCGTCCTGCCGCGGCGCGACAAGTACAAGGCCAAGAACTTCAACGACACGTTCGTCTATCGCGCGGGCGACCAGGTGGGGGCGTGGTCCTTTGCCGGGCTGGGCGCGCTGGGGCTGGGCACGGCGGCGCTGGCGTGGTTCATGGCGCCAGTGGCGGGGGTGTGGCTGGTGGTGGCGCTGTGGCTGGGGCGGCGGCAGCGGGAGTTGGCAGGGAAGCCTTCAACGGTGCACACCCCGCGGACGGAATGGTCCTGAGCCCCGGGGATCCGGGACTGATGGAGTGGTGAGAGGTGTCGGAGGAAGAGGGCTTGGAGAGCTTCGGAGGGGTGGACGGGCCTGCTCTTCAGGCCATCCTGCAGATTATTGTTGAATATCGTCCCATCATGGCACGATAAACAACGATAAATCGTCGGATTGGTCAGCTGAGGGGTCCGCTGGTCGAGATACCTGTCAACAAACGGAATCCGCCGGTGTCATTGCCTCTCCGCAAAACCTGTCGGATCGAGCCCCAACCAGCGGCTCGACAGTTCAGGGAGCTCAAAACGCGGCAACCCCCGTAATCGTCTGCCCCAGGATCAGCGAGTGGACATCGTGGGTCCCCTCGTAGGTGTAGACCGACTCCAGATTCGCCATGTGGCGCATGGCCGAGTACTCGGCGAGGATGCCGTTGGCGCCCAGCAGCCGGCGCGCCTCGCGGGCGTTGTCGCAGGCCATGTTGACGTTGGCGCGCTTGGCGAGGCTGACCTGCTGCGGGGTCATCGTGCCCTGGTCCTTCAGGCGGCCCAGGCGGTAGCAGAGCAGTTGCCCCTGGGTGATCTGGGTAAGCATGTCGGCGAGGCGGACCTGCTGGATCTGCTTGCCGGCGATGGTGCCCTCGAACATCACCCGCTGGCCGGCGTAGCTCGAAGCCTCGTGGAAGCAGGCCATGGCGGCCCCGACGGCGCCCCACGAGATGCCGTACCGGGCCTGGGTGAGGCACATCAGGGCGTTCTTCAGTCCCGTCGTGCGGGGAAGGATGGCGTCGTGGGGCAGGTGCACGTCGTCGAGCACCAGCTCGCTCGTGTCCGAAGCCAGCAGCGAGAGCTTGCCCTTCTGGTCGCGGGCGCTGAAGCCCGGCGTGTCGGTCGGCACGACGAAGCCGCGGATGCCCTTGGTGTCGCCGGCCTCCCGCGTCTGGGCCCAGACGACCGCGACATCGGCCATCGAGCCGTTGGTGATCCACATCTTGGTGCCGTTGAGCACCCATCCGTCGCCGGTGTCGCGCGCCCGCGTGATCATGCCGGCGGGGTTTGACCCGTAGTCGGGCTCGGTGAGGCCGAAGCAGCCGATCCTGTCTGCGGAGGCGAGGCCGGGCAGCCACGTCCGCCGCTGCTCCTCGCTCCCGAAGGCGTAAATCGGGTACATGACGAGCGCGCCCTGGACCGACACGAACGACCGCACCCCTGAGTCCCCGCGCTCGAGCTCCTGCATGATCAGCCCGTAAGCGACGTTGTTCAGTCCCGCGCACCCGTACTCCTCCGGCAGGTTCGCGCCGAGCACGCCCAGTTCGCCGATCTCGGGGATCAGCTCCGTGGGGAAGCGATGGTCGACGTAGGCGTCGCCGATGATCGGCAGGAGCCGGTCCTCGACCCAGTCCCGGATCGTGTCGCGGACCATGCGTTCTTCTTCTGAAAGCAGGGCGTCGATGTCGTAGAAGTCGATGCCCTCGAACCTTGCGGCCATGGATGTGGTCTCCGTGGGGGATGGATGGTCAGGGGGTCATTGCGGCCGGCCACGGAAGCGCAGAACGCCGTACGTCAACTCCGTGCCCGCGCGGCCCCCGAGCCAGAAGGTGGCGAGGACGGCGCCGACCCACCCTCCGATCAGCATGCGCGACGGCTGCTGCACCAGGTAGATCCACAGCGCCAGCGCGATGGCCAGGACGGCGCCGCAGACCCAGCCGATGCGCCTGGCGTGCGCCCGCGCGACCGCGATGCAGCGCTCGCACCAGAGATGCCGGTCCAGATTTGAGGCCGGGTCGGGGCGGTCGCAATTCACGCAGGCGATGTCGGTGGCCAGATCGTGCCGGAGTACGGTTTGCTTCACGGGACAGTCCTCGTCATCCTGCTCCCCCAACACCTGCGCATCGTTGGGCTGACGCCTTGTTCACGCGAGCGCCCTCGTCACCGCGGCGGTGAAGTCGGCCGTGCCGTCGGTGCCGCCCATGTCGTGCGTGCGGGCGGTGCCGTCGCGGATCACGGTGGTGACGGCGTTGCGGATGCGGGTTGCGGTGTCGGGCTGGCCCACGTGGTCGAGCAGGAGACAGGCCGAGAGGAGGAGGCCCGTGGGGTTGGCCACACCCTGGCCAGCGATGTCGGGCGCCGAACCGTGCACGGCCTCGAAGACCGCGTGGGTTTCGCCGACGTTGCCGGCCGGGGCGAAACCGAGCCCGCCCACCAGCCCGGCCATGAGGTCGCTGAGGATGTCCCCGAACATGTTCTCCATGACCAGCACGTCGAAGCGGTAGGGGTCGAGGACGAGGTACATGGCGGTGGCGTCGATGATCCTGTCTTCGAACGCGACGCGGCCGGTGTAGTCGGCGGCCATGCGCTGCCCGACCTCGAGGAAGAGGCCCTGGGTGTGCTTGAGGATGTTGGCCTTGTGGGCGAGGGTGACCTTGCCGCGGCCGTGCGCGACGGCGTAGTCGAAGGCGAAGCGGACGATGCGCTCGGAGCCGAAGCGGGTGGTGATCATGACGGACTCCGCTGCCGCCTTGGGGTCGCGCTCCATGCCGATGAAATGCTCGACGCCGACGTAGAGTCCTTCCGTGTTCTCGCGGATGAGGACCAGGTCGATGTCCTCGTAGCGTCCGCCGGGGAGGATGGTGCGGACGGGGCGGACGTTGGCGAACAGGTCGAAGGTCTTGCGGATCGCGACGTTGACCGAGCGGAAGCCGGAGCCGGAGGGCGTGGCGAGCGGGCCCTTGAGGGCCACCCGGTTGCGCTCGATCGAGTCGACCGTTTCCCGGGGGAGCGGGCTGCCGTGCGTGGCGACGGCTCCGACGCCTGCGGACTGGCGTTCGTACTCGAGGTTCGCGCCGGCGGCGTTCAGGACGCTGAGAACGGCGCTTGTGACCTCGGGGCCGATCCCGTCGCCGGGAATCACCGTGATGACGTTACTCATATGAGTATATGTGCAGGGTTGGTCACTCGGCGTCGCGCTTTTGGAAGTCCAGCGCGGCCGAGTTGATGCAGTAGCGCATCCCCGTAGGCCCCGGGCCGTCGGGGAAGACGTGGCCCAGATGGGCATCGCAAAGATTGCAGATGACTTCCGTGCGCCTCATGAAGAAGCTGCGGTCGTCGCGCTCCCCCACGTTTTCGGTCACAGCAGGGCTGCCGAAGCTCGGCCATCCCGTCCCGGAGTCGAACTTTGCCGACGACTCAAAGAGGGGCTGGCCGCAGCAGACGCACATGTAGGTGCCGTCCTCCTTGTGGTCCCAGTACCTGCCCGTGAACGCGCGTTCCGTCCCGCCCTTGCGGGCGACGCGATACTGCTCGCGGGTCAGTTGATCGCGCCATTCGCGGTCGCTCTTGTGGATGGCCTTCTCATCGGCCCTGGTGTCGGTCTTCATATCAGGTATCCACCGTCGATGGGAATCACAGCCCCCGTAATATGGCGTGCCACCTCGGAGCAGAGGAACAGGATCACGGAGGCCACGTCCTGGGGGTCGCCAAGACGGCCGAGCGCGCTCCTCTCGCGGGCCCTGTCGAGGATCTCTGCGGGGACGCGCTCGGTCAGCTGCGTGGTGCGGATGTAGCCGGGGGCCACGGCGTTGACGTTCACGTTCGAGGGTCCCAGTTCGACAGCCGTGCTGCGGGTCAGGCCGATCAGTCCGGCCTTGGAGGAACAGTAGTTCGCGAGCCCGAATTCGCTGGACAGCCCGTGCACCGAAGATACGAAGACGATCTTGCCGTACTCCTGCGCCCGGAAGTACGGGGCGACCGCTCTCGTGAAGTAGAAGGCTCCGGAGAGGTTCGTGTCGATGACGGCGCTCCACTCGTCGTCCGACATCCTCCACAGGGCCCGGTCGCGCCCGACGCCGGCGTTGTTGACGAGGATGTGAATGCCGCCCAGCCGGGCGTTCGCCTCGGCGACGAACTCGGCGGCCCCGGCCGGGTCTCGAACGTCGCCGGCGCTCGCGTACACCTCCACCCCCCGGCTGGCCAGATCCTCCTCCAGCGCCATGGCGGCATCGCGGCTCTCGGGGCCCGCGTCGAGGTAGTTGAACGCGACGTTGACCCCGCTGTCGGCCAGCGTGATCAGGGTGGCGCGTCCGATCCCGCTGGAACCGCCGGTGACGATCGCGCACTGTCCTCGCAGCGGGGCCGCTTCCGGCAGCGGGGCCGGCTGCGTCCGGGTGGCAACTTCGTGCAGCAGTTCCTCGACGGCGCCGCCCACGTCGGCCTGCGAGTCACTCATGACGGCCTCTCCGCGCCGCTGTGCTTGATCGAATGTCCCTCCACGAGATACACGATCTCCTCGGCGATGTTGGTCGCGAGATCACCGATCCGCTCCAGGTTCTGCACCACCAGGATCATGCTGACCCCCGGGGAAATGTACCGCTCTTGCTGCTGCATGTAGGACACGATGAGGTCGAACGCCGAACGCCGCAGGGTGTCGACCACCTCGTCCTCCGCAATGACGGCGCGTGCGGTATCCGCGTCGCGGTTCACCAGTGCTCCCAGCGCCCGGCTCAACATTCCGCGCGCCCGGTCCCCCATCTCCCATATCTCGCGAATCTCCGGGAGCGGAGGGTGAGCGGCCGCGCGATGTCCCGCGCCGGCAATATTGACGGCGTGATCGCCGATCCGCTCGATGTCGCGGCAGGCCTTGACGACGACGAACACGAACCGGAGATCGGTGGCCATCGGCTGCTGCAGGGCGAGCAACTCCACGACGCGTTCGTCGATCTCCACTTCCAGCTGATCGATCCGGTCCTCGGTGGCGCGGATCTCTTTCGCCCCGAGCGCATCTCTGCGCGCCAGCTCCTCCATGGCGACGCGCACCAGTTCCTCGGCTCTTCCCGCCATCTCCAGGAGGAGATCCTGCAGGGAGTCGAGCTCGCTGTCGAAGTGGCCGCGGGCGAGAGTGGGCGACGTCATTGCATGCGTCCGGTGAGGTAGAACTCGGTGCGCGGGTCCCGGGGATTCGTGAAGAGCGTCTGGGTCGGACCGTACTCCACCAGCTCGCCGGAATCCAGGTAGGCGGTGAGGTCCGAAAGGCGCCCGGCCTGCGTATGGTCGCTGGTGGCGAACACGATCGTGCAGTCTGCGCGAAGCGCATGGATCAGCGATTCCACCCGCGCGGCCGCGGCCGGATCGAGTGCGGAGGTGGGCTCATCGACCAGCAGCACATCCGGCTTCAGGGCGAGCGTGCGGGCGATGCACATTCTCCGGCGCTCGTCGGTCGACAGATCGTGAGCGGGCGTTTCCAGGATTTCAACGCCCCTGGACCACAGCCCGACGGCCTGGAGCGCCACCTCCGCAAGGCCGTGAAGGTCCCCTTCCTCCCCCTGCGCGCGCAGTCCGAAGGCCAGGTTGTCGAACACCGACCCCGGGAACAGGGCGGCGTCCTCGAAGACCAGGCCGACTCGGCGCCGGACCTCCGCCGGATCCATTGCCGCTCCGTACAGATCCCTGCCGGCGAACCGGATTGTTCCCGCCACGGTCGCGTCCGGGATCAGCTCGTTCATTCGGTTGAATGACCGCAGCAGGGTTGTCTTTCCCGAACCCGCGCGCCCGATGACGGAAACGATCGAGCCGCGCGGGATCTCGATGGACACGTCCGACAGCGCGGGTTGCCCGCCGAAGTGAACCGTCAGCCCTTCGGCCGCCAGCACCGGGATATCCCGGGCCGCCAGGGCGCCACCGCCATCGTCCGGCGCATTCATCCCCGCGCCTCCCCACGCCTGCGCCGGAGGTCCCGCAAGACAAGCCTGATCAACGCCATCACCAAAAGGAGCGCGACGGATGCGCCAGCGGCAAGAGCCGGGAAACCTGTCTGCGGGCGAGCCGTCCAGGCAAAGATCCGGGTCGGCAGCGCGGTGAGGGGGTCGTGCGGAGACACCGGCGCGAAGGTGGTGAAGCTGGCCGCGCCGATGATCAGCAGGGGCGCCGCGGCCCCGACCGCCCCCATGAGCGCGGCGGAACAGCTCCTGGCGATGTCCGGCGCCGCCGCGCGCAGCACCTGATCCCGCACGACCTGCCACCGCGTCGCCCCGAGCCCGAAAGCAGTCCGGCGCAGGGATTCCGGGACGGCCGCCAGCGCCTCTCTGGAGCCCGCAATGACCGTCGGGACCGTCAGCACCGCAAGCGCAAGACCGCCCGCCAGAATGCTCGGGCCCAGCTCCATCCACCGCACGAACAGTGCAAGGCCGGCCAGCCCGTAAACGACCGAAGGAACTCCCGCGAGATTGGTGAGGACCGAGCCCAGGAGGCGCAGCGCCCGCGTGCGGGGAGCGTACTCTTCGAGATAGACGGCGGTGCCGACGCCCACGGGCACGGCGATCACCGCCGTGAGAAGGGCGAGCCAGAGGCTTCCTGCCACCGCCGGGCCCAGGTCCGAATGCGCGGAAATGCTCGCGTCCGCGCTGCTGCCCGCGTTGAAGATCAGCGACACGGCCATCAGGCACAGCGCCGCCATGGTGACCCCCGCTGCGGCCACGCCCAGTGCGCGCAGCCAGCGCCGGGCGCGGTCGGATTCGAGGCTGCGGGCGGCGGCGGAGCTGCGGGCGGCCCCGGGGCTGCGGGCGGGAGCGCTCATGACCGGGATCCGCGCGGGGCGCCTGGATGACCCCTGGAAACGAGGGCACGGCCGAGTGCGTGCATCCCGTAGGTGAGCACGAAGAGAACGGCCGCAACCGCGAAGCAGGATTCGTACTGGATGCTGCCGGGCTCGAGATCGCCCATGCTCGCCTGGGCGAGGAAGGTCGTGAGGGTGCGGACCCCTTCCAGCGGGTTCCAGCTCACGCCGGTGGGGTTGCCCGCGGCAAGCGTCACGATCATGGTTTCGCCCACGGTGCGGGTCATCGCCAGAACGACCGATCCCAGCACGCCGAGCCGCGCCGCCGGCAAGGTGAGGCGCAACAGCGCCCGCTCCCTGGTCGCACCCAGGGCCACCGCCTCGCGGAGCATGGATCGGGGCACCGCGGCCAGCGCCTCCCGGGAAAGCACGACGATCGTCGGGAGGATCATCAGTCCGACCACCAGACAGGCCGAGAGCCCGTTGAACGCCTCCACCCCGGGCCAGACGGTCTTCAGCGCGGGTGTGATGAAGTTGAGCGCGAAGTACCCGTAGACGACCGCCGGGACGGAAGCGAGTGCGCCGACGGTCGCGTTCATGACCCATGCAGTGCGTCTCCCGGCCTGGAACTCCAGGAAGATCGCCAGCATGAGGGCAACGGGCACGGCCAGGACGGTGGCTCCGGCGCCGATCTGTGCCGTGCCTGCGAGCAGGGGCAGGATGCCGAAGCCGGGCTCTTCCACCGCCGGCGTCCACGCGAGGTCGGCAAGGAAGCGCGACAGAGGCACTTCGGCGAAAAACCGGACCGTCTCCAGCCCGAGGACACCGATGACGGCCGCGGCCGACAGCGACGCCAGGATCGTGCAACCCAGAAACGCCGAGCCAATGAGCCGTTCGCCGAGATCCGCCCTGGAATGCGCAGCCGTGGAGGGTCGAGAAGCCATCATGGCGACTCCCTCCGGATGCGGGCCAACTCCGCGAGTCCGCGCTCGTATTCCGCCGCCGGCAGCGCCGCGTATCCGGCCGCGCGGCTCAGGCGCTCGGCCGAAGCCACGTAGTGGCGGACGAATTGGTGGACTTCGCGCCGGGCGAGGGACGCAAGGGAGACGTAGAGGGACAGATCGCGCGACAGGGGACTGTAGCGTCCATCGGAGACCGCCTCCTCGGTGGGGAAAGCGCAGCCGAATCCCGTGTCGACCGCGAGGGTCCGCAGACGCGCCCGATCGGCGCCGACCGCGGCGGATCCCAGGTATCCGAGGGCCCACCTGTCTCCGGCTACGCCACGCGCGATGAGATTGTCGTCTTCGGTCCGGTAGTAGTCCACGCGGCTCGCACCCGGCCGGCCTACGACCACGTTGGTGAAGAAGTCGAAGGTCCCGGAATCGCTTCCCGGCCCAAATAGCCGGATCGTCTCGGCCGGAAACGCGGGACGCAGATCCCGCCAGCTCCGCACGGCACTCGAGGGCTCCCACAGACGCGCCAGTTCGCCGAGGGTGAGACACTGAAGCGCCGCGTTGCTTGCCGCGTTGACGACGATCGCAACTCCGTCCCTCGCGACGGGCACCGCCAGGTATTCGATCCCCTCGGCGCGGCATCGGGCCGACTCCGCGGTCGAAATCGGTCTGGATGCTCCAGCCACATCGATTCCTCCGGCACAGAGCCGGCGGAGTCCACCCACAGTGCCCGACATCCCCACGACGATCCTTGCCCCGGGACGCACCGCGGCAAGATCGGCCGCCGCGGCCACCGAAAGCGCGTAGAGGCTGCTCGAGCCGTCGACTCGCACGACCCCTCCGGGCTCTCCGCCGTCGCGGCCGCATGCGGACTGAAGCAGCGCGAGGAGTCCCGCGCAGGCGGGTGTCAGGCATCGGCGGAGCGATTTCAAGCTGCGCGCGGGATGGTGAAGGTGATCGTGGTGCCCGCTCCCCATATGCTGCCGGCCTCGACCTCGCCCCCCATGCTGGACACCAGGTGACGCACGATCGCCAGCCCGAGCCCCGTGCCGCCCTCCTTGCGGGATCTGGCCGCATCGACCCGGTAG
This sequence comes from Longimicrobiales bacterium, assembly GCA_965211905.1. GTDB lineage: Bacteria > Gemmatimonadota > Gemmatimonadetes > Longimicrobiales > Gaopeijiaceae > Bin94. The sequence goes on along the minus strand of CBDBTX010000003.1, from coordinate 549,438 downwards.
AAGCGCTCGAAGATCCGTGGCAGGGCCGAGGCGGGTATGCCGGATCCGTTGTCTTCCACGGCTACGGCCAGGTGACCCCCGGAAGTCTCGATCCGGACGGAGATTCGCGCATCTTTCTCCGGAACATACCGTATCGAGTTCTCGAAGAGATTCCGGAAGATCTGATAGGCCGCGGCCTCGTCTCCAAGCGCTTCGCCTCTCCCGAGAATCTCGAAATCCACGTTGCGCCCGGCCGCCTTTTCGCACTGCTCCGTCCAGGCCGCCCGCGCCGCCTCCTCCAGCCTGAACGACACCCTCTCGGGGACCCATGCCCCCGACTCGTACCTGGAAAGGTCGAGCAGATCGTCCACCAGGCGCTGCAGGCGAACCGTGTTGTCTTCGATGGACCGCAGGAAGCGGCTTCGAAGGTCCCCCGGCAGACTCTCGTCGAGGACGGTCTCGGCAGCCGCACGAATGACCGTGAGCGGCGTCTTGAGTTCGTGCGAAGCGTTGGCGACGAAGTCCGACCGGACTGCCTCGAGGCGCTTGATCTCGGTGATGTCGACGATCAGCACCACCGCCCCGCCCTCCGTACCCCGCTTGGTGCGCACTTCGAGCTCCCGGTCGCCGAGTTGCAGCTCGAGGCGGCCATCGCGGCGCACGACCGAGGCCTCCAGCAGGTCACGGAGAACGGGGTCGCGCACGATCGATCCCACCGGCGAGAACGGTATGACATCGGTGAGCCCCAGAAGCTGCCGGGCGGCGGGATTGATGCGCAGGATGCGGGCGTCGTTGGTCAGCGCCATCAGTCCCTCGCCCACCTCGTCCATGAGCTGGGCGAGCTCGTCCCGCTCACGGGTGACCCGGCCGACCTGGTCCTCCAGTTCGCCGCGGACGCGGTTCGCGGCAGAAGCCACTCGAGCCAGCTCGATGACGCGAGGCAGCCTGACCCGCGCACCCGGGGGCTCACTCGCCCCGATCCGCGCCAGCAGGATGCGAATGTCGTGCAGGACCCGAACCATCCTGCCGGCGCCGCGGTCCAGCGCAATGACGGCCGCCGCGCCCGCAGCCATTACGGCAAAGGCGGCCCACAGGGCCAGACGGGACGCAGCCTCGCGGACCGGCTCGACTGGAGCTCCCAGCCGCAGGACAGCCTGCTCTCCACCCAGATACAATCGCACCGCACTGAACAGATAGGGCCGGCCGTCGATCGTACTCGTCCGGTTCGACGACGATCGCATCCGGCTCAGCGCCCCGGACACTTCGGGCCTGACAGCGCCGCCGCCGTCCGCCGGCACGGACCCGAGATTGGAATCCGCGACCAGTCGCTCGTCGGCGTCGAACACGCTGACCCGGTATCCGGTGGCAAGCGCGAGGGCGCTGGTGACGCTGTCCAGGGCGACTCCCCGCGAAGCGCGCAGCTGCTCGGCTCCCAGCACCACAGCTGCGGCAAGGTGTTGCTGTCCCTGCGAGAACATGACTCGCGTCGCCGCGGCGCGCACCACGAACCATGCGAGCGCGACGGTCAGCACCACGCATCCGGATGTGGTGAGCGCTGTCGCAAGTCTGAGCGGTAACCTCATCGGAGACGCGCCCTCAAGCGGATTCCGGCACGCGAAGCCGGTATCCGACCCCTCGCACGGTTTCGATCCACTCCCCCACCGGACCCAGCTTGGCACGCAGGCGACGGACGTGCATGTCCACCGTGCGGGTGCGAATCCGGGCGGCGACTTCCGGGTCGGTGTCCCAGATGTCCCCCAGCAGCTGGTCGCGGGTCCGCACCTGCCCGCGCCGCTCCAGGAGGGCCGTTAGCAGTCTGTATTCCGTCGGAGTTACCGGGACGGTCGAGCCATGCAGCGTGACATCCATCCCATCCAGGTTGACGCTCAGCGGTCCCGCCCTGAAGAACCGCCCATCGGCTGTGGATGCGATACCGTCCGCTGCGGCACGCCGCAGGATTGCGTCGACCCGGAGCACGAGTTCGCGGGGGCTGAAGGGCTTGGTCACGTAGTCGTCGGCCCCCATCTCCAGCCCCTCGATCCGCTCCGTCTCTTCGCCCTTGGCGGTGACGACGATCACCGGCAGGTACCGGGTGGCCGGGTCGCGGCGAATGGACGCCAGCACCTCGTCTCCCGAAAGCCCCGGCAGCATCCTGTCGAGGATGAGCAGGTCGGGAATGTCCCTGTGAAGGGCGTCCAGCCCTCCGGCGCCTCCGCTCTCGGTGTCGACGCGATACCCCGCCCGGGTGAGCTGGTGCGCGACCACGGAACTGATCCCGGGATCGTCCTCGATCACCAGGATGCGGGGCCGCTGCTCCTCGTCACCTGCCTGGGCGCGAGTCCCGATCAAGTCAGCCGCTCCGCCCGACCTCGTTCACGATCGCGAGCATCTCTTCCTCCGATAGCGTGTGATTGCCTTCCTTCGCGATCTCGAAGATCCGCTGGCACAGTTCGGCGTCATCGGAATCGAAGCCCCGGCCCGCAAGCCAGTACTTCACATTCGAAATGCCGGACATGGGGCCTACCTCGATCTCCTGGGCCCGGCCCACCATCGATGCCGGCACACCCGAGTAGACGCGGTCGGCCAGCCAGCCGGCCCCCTTGGCCTCCGCCTTGACGATCGCCGCCGCGTGCACTCCGGTCGCCGTGCGGAAGGCATCGCCCCCGAGCACCGGATAGTTCAGCGGCAGCGGCAGATTGCACTCCCTGGATACGAGTTCGCAGTACTCGGTGAGCTGCGTCAGATCGGCCTTGTGCACCCCTGCCAACGCGAGATTGACCAGCAACAGGTCCATTTCGACGTTGCCCACGCGCTCCCCGATGCCCATCGCCGTGCCGTGGATGCGGTCGGCCCCGCCCTCGATCGCGGCCAGCGCGTTGGCCAGACCGAGCCCGCGGTCCCGGTGGCCGTGCCAGTCGAGCTTCACATTCTCACCCGACGGGCCGATGATCGCGTGCTTGACGAACCTGACCAGCGCCCTCACCCCCGACGGCGTCGCATGACCCACCGTGTCCGAGAGACAGATTCGACGCGCGCCCCACTCGATCGCGTTCCCGTAGAGAGCCTTCAAGGTGTCCGGATCGGCGCGGGTGGTATCCTCGGTCACGAACATGACGGGCAGGCCCTCCCGCACGCCGAAGGACACGGCGGCTTCGGCCGTCCGCAACATGTGATCCAGCGTCCATCCCTCCGCAAACCGCCGAATGGGAGAGCTTCCAATGAAAGCGGCCACCTCGATCGGAACGCCGGTCTCCTGCGAGATCCGGACGATGGGTTCGATATCGGATACGATCGTCCTGGCGGCGCAATTGACTTCAAGGGACAACCCCGCGTCCCTTACCTCCTCACAAAGGCGGGTCACGTCGCCTACCGCCCTGGGCCCCGCCGCAGGCAGCCCGACATCGGCCGCGTGGATCCCCAGTCCATCCATGATGTGGATCAGCCGGATCTTGGCTGCGATGGGAGGGTCGATCGCCGAGGGCGACTGCAAGCCGTCCCTCAGGGTCTCGTCGTCGAGCTCCACGTGCCGGCCCCAGGCCAGCGTGTCGAACTCCTCCACATTCCAGTCATGGATCAATTGGCTCTCATCCATCCGGACACCCCGCGTCTGCCTCCGAGTCCACGATCCGAGGTCACGATTGAAGATAGCGGTCTGGCGCTTCGGTTGACCGCAGGCGTGCGCCCGATGCAGCTTTGGATTCGAGCCTCGAGCCGGTGCTTCCCGGAGGATGCGAGCCCGCTCTGACAAGTTCCACTGTTGCGCCCCCAGAAGCGAGAATGCCCAAGGCAGTCACCAACCAGGCCGGGCGCAACAGCCCGGATCCCGTCGATGCGGAATTGAGGGGACGAACGTATGCGATTCCCTTCAGTGCCATCTGGGATGCTCTCGTGTCGTTGGCTTCGGGCCGGCTGCGCGGCTGGGAGATCGTATACGAGGACGCGCATGTCGGCGTCATCGAGGCTCGAATGCGCAATCGCTTTCGCCCCGTCCCCGGGAAGGCCATGATATCGATGGCACTGGATGCGAATGCCCAGACCTGCGTGGACATCATCGTCGAAGCCAGTGACGAGACCGGCGATGCCGAAACCAACGCGCGCCGTCTCGGGCACCTCATCGACGCCCTGGATCGCATGCTCCGTGTACGACCGGAACAGCTCCTGGATGCCGGTGCCGTCGGCCCGCCCGAGGCAGCGGCGGATGCATAGCAGCCCGCGGCTTCGCTCCGCTGGCCCGATCGGGCCATTGGGACTCCTGGCCCTTCTGCTGGCGTCCTGCCGCGGCGATCCGGTCGGCGACCGGCCGATGCCATCGCAGGACGAGCCCGGCGCATCTCCTCCAGCGGAGACCGCACCTGGAGCGGCAGCGGGGACGACATATCGTCGGACCGTGGTATTCGTCGGCTCCTCGCGGGATTCTGCCATGTACGTGCCCTGGGAATTCACGAACAGGGTCGAATCCGACCGGATCCTTCGCTCCACGCGCGGCTGGCTTGGACGGGCCGGGGAATGGCGTCTCTTCGTCGAAGACGACTGGGCAACCGAAACGACCCGCACCCCCTGGCGCATCCTGCCGCGCGGATCGGCGAGGCTGATCGTCGGGATGGACGACGCGTTGCGCGAAATCTACTTCCAGGAGGGTGTGCGCGATCTGTCGGTGCGAATGGGCGAAGTCATCGCGGAGTGGAGCGGTCAGCGGGGGGAGACCTACCGATTGCTTGCCGGGACAGCACGACTGGCGGGGGTGGAGACTGGCGGTCTCGTGCTCGATGCCCTGACGGCTCGGCCCAACGAAGCGGAAGAGGCGACCGAGCTGGCTCTGTTGACCGGAGGCCGCCGCCTCCAGCTGCTTTTCGCCGATTCCGAAGGGCCGGATCCCTACCGCGCGTGGGCACGTCTCGATGCCGAGGTCCATTCGTGGCCCGAGGTCGACGTGGCCTGGCCGGAACTCTACACCCTGGAGCGGGCCCGGCGTGATGTGCCGGTGGTATGGACCATCTCGGCCACCGACCCCGAGTTGGCCGGCCGCTTCGAAGCCGTCAGCTCCCACCAGCATACGATGCGGGGCACCGGTGCACGCCTTCCGGCCCTCGGCGTCTATGAAATCACGGGATCCGTCACCATCGGTGCCGAACGGATCGCGGTGAGCGGCTTCCTTCGCCACCTCCAGCGATGATCGGACGCCGCTTGTGAACGACGCGCTCCTGCGCGCCATCGTGTCGATCGTGACCGGTGCGCTGGCCGGCGGGCTCACCAACACGGTGGCTATCTGGATGCTCTTCCACCCCTACCGCCCGCCGACCCTCTGGAGGTGGCGGGTGCGGCTGCTCCAGGGCGCGGTCCCGAAGAACCAGGCACGCCTTGCGCGCGCGATCGGCAATGCCGTCGGCAACCGCCTCCTCACCGAGGAAGACCTCACCCGCGTGTTCGCCGAGCCCGAGTTCCGGGAAGCATTCGACGAGGGACTGGAGCGCTTTCTCCACGAATTGCTCGAGGTCGAGCGCGGCTCGCTGAGCGACATCCTCGGCCCGGAGGTCATGGCCAACGCGGCCGCCATCGTCGACGAGGTGCTGGAGCACGCCGTTTCCAGAATCGAGAAGCACCTCGACTCGGAGGCCTTCGAGCAGGCCGTCGAGCGCAGGGCGGCCACCCTGTCCGACTACCTGGCGGACCAGCCGGTTTCGGACATCCTCACGCCGTCGCGGGAAGCGGGCATCGCCGAGGCAGCCGAACAGTGGATCGCAAGCGCGGCCGAAGGCGAGAAGTTCCGGCGGACGATCGACGAATACCTGGAGCACGCTGCCGAACGGCTGCTCGTCCCGTCCCTCACCATGCGGGACCTGCTCCCTCCCGGCGTGACCGGCACCCTCCAGCACGCGATTGCCGACTTCGTGCCCCTGGCGATCCGGCGGATGGGCAAGGTGCTGGAGGACCCCGGCGCCCGCGAGCGCTTCGAGAGGGCCATCCAGGACGTGCTGCGTCGTTTCATGGACGATCTCCGCTTCCACCAGCGCGTGGTGGCCCGGATGGTCCTCTCGGGCGACGCCGTGAAGAAGGCCCTCAACACCATCCAGGTGACTGGAGCCGAGCGAATCGCCGTTCTCTTCACGGAGCGCAAGGTCGAGGCAGCGCTCGGCAGCAGAATCCACGACGCCATCGAGGATCTCCTCGACCGCCCCGTTACGGACGTGCTGGGACACCCCGGCGATCCCGAGGTCGTCGAGGCCTCGGAGACGATCTCTTCATGGCTGGTCGAACTCGTGCGCGAACCGGCCGCCCGGGGCTTCGTACGCGAGAGGGTGGAAGCCGCACTGAACCGCGCCTCGAAGCAGACCTGGTCGGAGCTGCTGGACGACATCCCTCCGGACCGGGTATCGGATTGGGTCGTGACGGCGGCCAGGAGCGATGTCGCCGGGACCGTCTATCGCGAAGCGGCCCGCCGCATGGCCGCCGCGGCCCTGGAGCGTCCCATCGGACGGCCAGCGCGATGGCTGCCGGCCAATGCGACCGGGACGATCCAGGCCGCCATCAGCGAACCGCTGTGGATGTGGATGCAGTCCCAGATCCCGGCCCTGGTGGCGAAGCTCGATGTCGCCCGCAGGGTCGAGGAAAAGGTCCGCGAGTTTCCGGTAGCGCGCATGGAGGAACTGGTCCGCAAGGTGACCGACCGCGAACTCCGCACGATCGTCTACCTGGGCTATGCCCTGGGCGCCTTCATCGGGTGCATTCTGGTGCTGGTCAACCAACTGATGGGGTAGGCAGCCCGACGCCTCGCCGCTCCGGGCGGCTTTGTTCGCGGACTGCCCGCAACCCTCGGACCAACGCTGCGCCCCTCGGGTGTCGGGCGGCCGGGCCGGGCCAGGCCGCTCAGCGCTTCCGGTCCCGCGACGGGGCCACGGTCTTGAAGTGCCTGCGCGTACGCCGCCGCTCAGAGGCGCGCCGGTCCCGCCTGAGCAGATCGAGCGGGGTAAAGTAGCGCTTTGCCTTGCTGCGCCGGGCAGCTCGGCCCAGGGCGTGCTCCAGCTCCCGGACCCTCTTTTCGCCGTGCGCCCCGATGCGCTTGCCGCGCGCGCCGTCCGGTTCCTCGTCCGGCTGCTTGCCCGGCATCCCCAGGAAGATCCCCAGCGCAACCGCCACGAGCCCCAGCAGAATCTGGGTCAGGAGGGACATGACGTGCTCTCCGGTTCCACGGTCTCGGGCCGCACCGCATCGTGACGCCTTCTGGCTTCGGCCAGGTACCCCGACCTCAGTCCGATGAGGTGCGAGATCTTTCGCATCAGGTAGTCCTCCCGGTTGGCCAGTTCGCCGTCCGCCAGCACGATACCCCACATCGCCTCGGCGAGCACCATCTTCTGGCCGGTGGAGTAGCTGGCGTTGATCAGGTTGGTGAACCCCCAGAGGTCGACGCTCCGCCCCCGCTCGTCCTCGGCGATCGCGATCAGTTCGTCGGCGGCTTCCCGCTTCAGTCCGAAGTGCCGCCGGACCAGCGCCCGCAGGTGCTTCCGTTCGCCGGTGCTGAAGAAGTCGTCCGCGTGGGCCACCTCGAGCAGGAGCGCACAGGCCGCGACCCGCAGTCGCTCGGCGGCAAGAGACGGACTGGTCTCTTCCGCGTCAACAGCCATTTCGCGCGCGAAAAAGGACTTCAGGCGGTCGATCATCCCTGCGTTCCAGCTTCCTGGCCACACTCCTGCCGGACCCACTCCAGATAGGCCGAGGCACCATCTACCACGTCGAGCACGAGCAATTCGGGCACGTCGTACGGGTGCAGTTGCTCCGCCCGTTTCAGCATCCTCGGAAGCAGGCCCCGAACCGTTTTGAGAATGACGACCGACTCCTCGTCGCGATGCAGCTCTCCCTCCCATTGATAGATACTCACCGCACCGGGGAGAATGTTCCCGCAGGCGGTCAGCCGCTCCTCGACCAGACGCCTGACCACGGTTTCCGCCTCGGAGACCCCCGGCGCCGTCATCAGCACGGTGACGACATCGCTCCCGCCGCTCGCCGGGGGAGTGTCAGCGTCGGCGCCGCTCGTCTTCATGGCCTCAGCCGGACGCGACGAACATCGTCCGCTCCACCGAATCGCGGTGATAGAACGACTCGATCAGATCCCCGTAGCGCTCGGCCACCACGGGGCGCTTCACCTTCTGGGTCGGCGTGAGCATCCCGTTGTCGACCGTGAACGGCTCCGACAGCAGGCCCACCTTCTTGGGCGTCTCGAAGCTGGCCAGATCGCCGAGCTCTTCAAAGAACTGTTCGCGCAGGTGTTCCTGGCACCTGGAGTCGGCCAGCATGGTCTCTTCGTCGGACGCGCCGATCCCGGCCTCCACCGCCCAGGCCCCGAGTCTCTCGAAGGCGGGGACCACCAGCACCGCGCAGAATTTCCGGCCCTCCCCGATCACGACCGCCTGGTCCACGAACGCGCTCTTCTTCAGCAGGTTCTCGATCGCCTGCGGCGCCACGTACTTCCCGCCCGAGGTCTTGATCAGATCCTTCTTCCGGTCGGTGATCTTCAGGAATCCATCGGCGCTGAGTTCACCGATGTCTCCCGTGCTGAACCAGCCGTCGTCCGCGATCACCTCGCGGGTCAGCTCCTCCAGCCCGTAGTAGCCCTTCATGACCTGGGGCCCGCGGATCAGAATCTCGCCGTCGTCCGCGATCCGGACCTCGGTCCCCGGCACCGGACGTCCCACGGTACCGATCCTGAAGTGCTCCTCGGTGTTGACGTTCGTGACCGGAGATGTCTCGCTGAGGCCGTATCCCTCCAGAATCGTGATTCCGGCGCCCAGGAAGAACCGGTTGATCTCGGGTGCGAGCGCCGCCCCGCCGCTGACGAAGAAGCGCAGCCGGCCGCCGACGCCCGCCCGGAGCTTGGAGAAGACGAGACGGTCCACGATGGAGTACTTCCATTGAAGCGATGAGGGGAGCGTTTCACCCTTTTCCCTGCACAACGCCGCCTGCCGCGCGATTTCACACGCCCACGCCACCAGCTTGCCCTTCGCTCCGCCCGCGTCGAGCACCTTCTGGTACACCTTCTCGTAGAGGCGGGGAACCGACACCAGCACCGTCGGCTGCAGTTCCTTCATGTCGGCCGCGACGGTGTCGATCGAGCCGTGGGTGATGGTGCACCCGCGCGAGAAGAAGAGGTAATCCACCGCCCGCTGCAGCACATGTGACAGCGGCAGGAAGGAAAGGCTGGAGTCGTCGGGTCCCACGGGAAGCAGCCGTTCGCAGGCCCATATGTTGGACGCCACGTTGTTGTGCGTGAGCATCACGCCCTTCGGCGTCCCGGTCGTCCCCGACGTGTAGATCAGCGTGGCCAGGTCGCCGGGGTCGGCGTTGCGAGCCTCCGACAGAAAGTCCTCGAGCGTGGCGTCGTCGCCGCGCGCCAGGAATTCCTCCCAGTGCACAGCCCCGTCGCCCGCCGCCTCCTCGTCGAAAACCACGATCTCGATGTCGCGACCGGACCCCGACACGGCCTCCCGCACCTTCTCCAGCTGCGCCGCATCCGAAACGAAGACGAGCGAGGCGCCCGAATCCTGCAGGATATACGCGACCTGTGCGGCTGGCAGCGTGCTGTAGATGGGTACGTCCACCACTCCGGCGCACAGGCAGGACCAGTCGGCGAGCGGCCATTCCACCCGGTTCTCGGAGAGGATCGCCGCCCGGTCGCCCCGGTTGATCCCGGACCGGGTCAGGGCCGCCGCTCCCCGCCGCGCCACATCCCGCACCTGCTCGTATGTGTACGTGCGGGCCCCCTCGCCCGTGACGTTGTAGGCGATTCCGTCTCCGAGACGGTCTACGGCCCGAAGGAAGAGGTCGACCAGGGTTCCCGTCGGGACATCGGCCTTGTTCGCGTAGTAGTGAACGGTGTCGGACACGGGTCTATCCCCCTTCAAGAACGATTTCAACGGGAATGTCCTGCCTCAGGGAGAACATTACGGAACAGTACTTCTCACGGGACAGTTCGATGGCGCGCTCGACCCTGGGCCAGTTTTTTCGCGCCACCCCGGTGACCCTGAAGACCAGACGCAGACTTTCGTAGTGCTGGGGAGGATTGGCACGCCTGCCGCCTCCGGCCTCCACGTCCAGGCTGTCGAAGTGAACCCGCCCCTTGCCGAGTATGACCCGCACGTCGATGGCCATGCACGCGGCCACAGCGAGCAGCACGAGTTCCATGGGAGACGGACCGGTTGCCGAGTCGCCGTCCACAATGATCTGGGGGCCGCCTTCGGGGCCGCCGTCGAACATGAGGCCGGAGCCGGTCCAGGCAAGGCGAACCTGTTTGTCCGCTTTCATCTCTCAATCATCCTCTCGCACCAGCGGTCCAGCGCGGATGCATCGCTGCTCGAATGCCGGACGAATGCTGTCCACGGGCTGCCAGGGGTCAGGGCTCGTCGCCGTCCGCGTCCGCTGTCCCCCGGATTTCATCGAGGGTCCTCCTGGCGTGGGCGATGTGCTCTGCGGCATCCGGCTCCGGGGGCTCCCCCGCGAGAAAGGCCTCGAGGTGCTCGACCGCCTCGTCCTGCTTTCCCTGCCGCCTCAGGATGAAAGCGATCCCGTAGTGTGCTCCCGGTGCCTGGGGGGTCCTCTCCAGGACGTGCCGGTAGGTCTTCAGCGCTTCGGAGTCCATGCCCATGCGCGTATAGGCGATCGCGATCTGCTGCAGGACAATGGGATCTCCCGGCGATTCCTTCAGGGCGAGCCTCAGGGAAGTCAGCGCTTCATGAAACTTGCCTTCCCTGGAGAGCGTCAGCGCTTCTTCGTAGTAGTCGACCTTGTCCGGGCGTGCGGACCCGCCGAATATCTTGCTCCACATCGACATGGACGAAGATCACCGCCTCTTTCCCGGGGTGGATCGACCGCTGGAAGGCCACGGTCTCGGTCTTCCAAGCTATCGGAATCCGTTTGGGGGACAAGACCGACATGATTCGGGCCCTTGACCGTATGGTAGGGCATGGGAGAACCTTGCAGGATTGAACCCCGGGCATTCGCAGCGCCACTCGGAGAACCATGATGAATCACTCGCGGCAACTGAATGAGGATGTGAGAAACGTCGGCCTGATCGCCGGCTCGGCCGTGGCCGCGGTGATCGCGACCGCACTGCTGCTGGGCGGCAGCGGAGAGCCGTCCTTCCGCGTCCATCACACCGTGTCGGAACCGGCGCGCAGCTACGAAATCGTCGAACACCGGTCCGCGGCGAATCGCCTCTACGGCACGGTGACAACCCGCGGGGGACAGGCCCACGAGGGCTTCCTGCGCTGGGACCGCAACGAGGGCAGCTGGGGCGATCTGCTTGACGCCACCAAGCTGGACCGCGGCTACCGAGGGCTGTCGGGGGTTCGCTTCGGCCACGTCGATCGCATCGTGCGGGTGGGAAGCGCGCAGGCCGTCTTCCACCTGCGGTCCGGGCAGACCATCGGCATGCAGGGAGAATCCACCGATCTGGGCCGCGCCATGCGATCCCTCGTCGTCGACCGCGCGGGCGGCGGGCGGACCGACCTGGACTGGCGCGACATCCACCAGATCGATTTCCACCCCGCGCCCGCGGACGCGAGGCCCGCCGAGGGCCGGCTGCACGGTACGCTGACCACAGGCCGCGGGATGGAGTTCACCGGGCACATCGCCTGGGACATCGACGAGATCTACACGTCGGACGTCCTCGACGGCGAAGCGCGGATGGATGGGAGCGAGGTCTCCTACTCGATTCCCTTCGGGGCCATCCGGGAGATTCGCCAGTACGGCCCCGTCGGCGCCCACGTAGATCTCCATTCCGGCGAGCAGGTCACCCTGTACGGCACCAACGACGTCGACAACTCCAACCGCGGCATCACCATCTCGGACCCGGCGCTGGGCCAGGTCAAGGTCCCGTGGGACTACTTCTCGCACATCCGCTTCCACGCTGCGAGGACCGAGGCGTCGTGGGGCGACTTCGACGGGGGCCGGCCGCTGCGCGGCACGGTCATCACCACGACCGGCGCCTCGCTCTCGGGCGAGATCAAGTGGGACCGCGACGAGTATGCCAGCTGGGAGATGCTCAACGGGACGAGCAACGGCATCGAGTTCGCCATCGAGTTCTCGAAGATCGCCCGGATCGTGAAGAACGGCGCGGCCAGCACGGTGCATCTGCGCGACGGCCGGTCCTTCGACCTCAGCGGCAGCAACGATGTCGACGGCGGCAACCGCGGCGTGATCGTCACCAACGGCGATCGGGCCCGGACGATCCCGTGGGACATCTTCCGGGAGCTGCGGCTGGACGCGTAGTCCGCTCGCCGCCCAGCCGTCAGGAAGCGCGCGGACAAGGCTCCCGCGGCTTTCGGGTCGGCCCTGCGCCCGCGCGGAACCGGCCCTACTTCACATCGCCCATCAGCCGCTTGATGAAGGGGCTGGCCAGCAGCGCCACGAATCCGGCCGAGCCGATGATCGTCGTCACGGCGAAGAAGAGCGGCGACGGCTCCAGCGCCTCCAGCCGGCCGGCCACCAGCCCCGCCACAACGTTGCCCAGCGACGTCGCCACGAACCACAGCCCCATCATCTGACTGATGCGGCTGGGTGGAGCGAGTTTGGTGACCGCGGAGAGCCCCACCGGTGACAGCGCCAGTTCCCCGACGGTGTGCAGGAAGTACATGACGATCAGCCACGACGCCGAAACCGGAGAGTCGGGCGTCGCGTTGGCCGCGCCCCACGCGATCACGAAGAAGCCGGCGGCGAGACCCAGCAGGCCGAGCGCGAACTTGACCGCGGTCGAGGGATTGGCGTTGCGGTTGGCCAGCCACACCCACAGCCAGCCGAAGACCGGCGCCAGGCAGACGATGAAGAAGGCGTTGACCGACTGCAGCCACGACGCAGGGTAGCTCCACGACCCGATCGTGCGGTCCGTGTAGTTCTCGGCGAAGAGGTTCAGAGACGAGCCCGCCTGCTCGAAGCCTGACCAGAAGATCACGGCCAGCAGCGCGAACCAGAAGATCGCCACGATCTTCTTCTTCTCGACGACGGTGTGTCCGCCGAAGAACATCAGGTAGAGGAAGTACAAGAAGACGACCGAGCCGATCACCCAGGCCAGGATACCCGCAATTTGCGTCAGGGTGAGCGGAATCGTGCCCTGCGACACCAGATAACCGAAAGCGACAAGCGCGAGGGCCAGTGCGGCGCAACCGCCGAAGAAGCGGCGGCTGAGGCTGGCGATCTGCTCCGGGGTGCGGTCGCTGCGCAACACCCCCGCGTCACCGAGCCGGCCGTATCCCAAACGGAACTGAATCAGGCCAGCCACCATGCCGAAGCCCGCCGCCGAGAATCCCCAGTGCCAGTTCCAGTTCTGCCCGAGCCAGCCGCAGATGAGGGGTCCGGCAAATGCGCCCACGTTGATCCCCATGTAGAAGATGGAGAACCCCGCATCCCGCCTCGCGCCCCCTTCCGGGTACAGGTCCGCGACCACCGAACTGACGTTGGGCTTGAGCAGTCCGGTCCCGATCACGATCAGGATGAGCCCGAGGAAGAAGTTGAAGTCGTTGGGGACGGCCATGCTGAAGTGCCCGGCCGCAATGATGCACCCTCCGACGAAGACGGCCTTGCGCTGTCCCCACAGCTGGTCCGCGACCCACCCTCCCGGGAGGCCGAGCAGATAGACGAGCCCGGCATAGAGGCCGTAGATGGCGCTGGAGGTCGCGACATCGAGTCCCATTCCCGGATTCTGGCCGATCGTGGCCTCCGCCAGGTACAGGATGAGGAGGGCGCGCATCCCGTAGTAGGAGAAGCGCTCCCACATCTCCGTGTAGAAGAGGGTCATCAGCCCCCGGGGATGCCGGGTCTTCGCTGCTGCGGTCATTCGGGCCTCTGTGGTGGCAGAACACTTAACGTTTATGTTAACTATTGTCGACGGCGGGCCGCGCGGGATCTCGCCGGGCGTGCGGCGGCGGTGGGCACCGCCCGCCGACCGACGGGCAACCTATGCCATGAGCCGCCTCAGGGCGAACGACCTTCCATGATGGCCTGGAAGACATGCGGGTCGATGTTGCCGCCGGAGACCACCGCGACGACGGGGCTGCCGGCGATTCCCGGCACACCGCGCAATGCGGCTGCCACTCCCGCGCTGCCGGCCCCCTCCGAGACCACGTGCGCCGTTCCGGCAAGCAATCGGATGGCCGCACACACCTCCTCGATCGAGACGACCAGCGACCCGGCGAGCAGGGTGCTCGCCAGCGGCCACATTTCGCCGAGCATGCTGGTCGAGCCTATGCCGTCCACGAACGAACGATGATACTCGACCTCGACGGGCCGCCCGGCTCGCAGCGAGGCGGCAAGGGGCGCGGCGGTGTCGACTTCGGCCGCGAACACCGGCACGCCCGGGGCGAGGTCCCGCAGCGCCGCGGCGATCCCGCACGAGAGTCCGCCGCCGCCGTAGGGCACCACCACGGCGCCCACGTCCGGGAGCTCTTCGATGATCTCGATCCCGATCGTCCCGTTCCCGGCGATGACGGCGGGGTCGCTGACGGGGTGGACGAAGTGCCCCTGCTCGGCCGGGTGGCCGTGGTCGCGCAGAACTCCCCACCACTCGTCGAAGGGGAGGGGCGCGGCCGTCGCGCCGAGCCGCGCGATCGCGTCCAGCTTCGCGCGCGGCGCGGTCTCGGGCACCACCACGCGGCAGGGAATCCCGAGCCGGCGCGCCGCAAAGGCGACCCCCTGCGCCATGTTCCCCGCGCTTCCGGTGTAGACGCCGCGCGCCAGCAGTTCGGTATCGGCCAGCGCCATCGCGTTGGTGGCGCCGCGGATCTTGAAGGACCCGATCGGCTGCAGGCACTCCAGCTTCACCCACACCTCGTTTGGCAGCTCCGGAGCGTCCAGCCGGATGAGCGGCGAGCGAATGGCCGCGTCGGCGATTCGGGCCCGGGCCGCCTCGATCGCGCCGAGGGGGATGGGTCCGACCGGCTCCATCATCCGTCCATCAGCGCGGCGGCCATCCCGTCCGCCACGCGGGCGATGCACAGGTCGCCGAGCTCGCGGCTCATCCCGCGCGGGTCCCCCAGCACGCCGTTGGGCGTCACTGCGCGGAAGCCGTCCCGGAAGATCCGCTCGGCCACCGAATCGTCGAACGCAACCACGGTGCCGGACACCGCCAGATCCTCCCGCACCAGATCGGGGCGGATGCAGAGCATCTCGGAGCTCTCCGCAATGTCGGCGTGCCCGCCCACCCGGTGTACGAGGTCGGGCGCCAGGTCCTCCACCGCGCCCTGCCACAGCGCCACGAAGCCGTGCAGGTCGGTGTAGGCGCGCACCTCGCAGCCGGGCCCGGCCGCCGCTTGCAGGTCGTCGAGCATCTCGGCGAGGGGCGCGAAGTTGCCCCCGTGCGACGGAATGAAGCAGATCGCGCGGAAGCCGTGCCGCGAGAGGCTCGCCGCGTAGTCGGCGCAGACGGCCGCGAAGGTTTCGCGCCGCAGCGAGAGGGTGCCCGGAAAGCCCATGTGATGCTCCGAACACCCGACCCGGATGGTGGGCGCGACGAGGGCGTTGCCGAGCCGGCGGGCCACCTCGAGCGCGAGACGGTCGCCGCGCGCCGCGTCGACCAGCAGCGGGAGGTGCGGCCCGTGCTGTTCGACCGCACCCGCCGCAACGACGACGGTGGTGAATCCGGCCCCGAGCGCGCGTTCGACCTCGGGCCAGGTCATCTCTTCCAGAAGCAACGTTGTGTCGGTCATGCGGGAACCTATCTTCGAAGCGCGGTTCGCTCCAGCAGCCGTCCCGGCACCGTGAGCCGAGAAGCGCCGGGCCGCCAGACGCGAGGATGACATGAAAGGCCGTGACCGCACAGCCCTCGAGGACCTGCCGGCGCACCACGGTGCGGAGATTCCCCTGGTCGCAGGCCGCACGGGCTCGCTCGGTTCAGCGCTGGCCCGTTTCCTCTACCCGAAGCCTGCCAGGCGGTCGATCGGCGGCATCTTCAAGTGGTGGGAGAAGCGCCGGCTCGCCTTCACCGCGATGATCAGCGCGGGGGCCGCCGTGTCGCTGGGCTCGCACGGGCTGCTGACGTGGCTCGAAGGCGGCGCCATCGAGTTCCCTCCCGTTTTCGGCGTCCTCGCAATGTTACTGCTGGCGAACGCCTGCTACACCCTCGGGCCCCTGACCGAAGCCATCCTGCACAGGATCTGGGGGCGGGACGTGCTGCCGGTGGGTCCCCACCTGTTCCGCGCCGGACTGGCGCTCTCCGTGGGGATCTCCTTCCTCATCCCCATGCTCGGCGCGGGCGTGCGGCTGGGGCTTCTCGTGTTCAGGACGCTGTTTGGCGCCGGGTAGACTTGTCGCCAGGCAGACTTGGCGCCGGACTGGCATGTGTAAAGGCGACTTTACACATTGTTATGTTAACATTACACCAACGGCACAAACCGGACGATTCCCAACCCCTCTTCACTGAATCCGTCCGCTCTCCGCCGCATTCGCACCAGGTTCTGCCTGGCGGCCGCCGGACCCACCGGCATGACCAGCCGCCCCCCCACGGACAGCTGCTCCGGAAGGCACCCCGGGATGCGCCGCGCCGCGGCAGCCACCACGATCGCGTCGTAGGGGGCGTGCTCCGGCCACCCCCCAGCACCGTCGCTGTGACGGACCCGAACGTTCGCGTACCCCAGCGCCGCCAGTCGCTCACCGGCCCCGTCGGCCAGAAAAACGTGCCGCTCCACCGAGTAGACCGAGTCGCAGAGCAGACTCAGCACGGCCGCCGCATACCCCGACCCGGTGCCGACTTCGAGCACCCGGTCGGACGCCCTCAGCTCCAGCGCCTCGGCCATCCATGCCACCACGTACGGCTGCGAGATGGTCTGCCCCATCCCGATCGGCAGCGGGCGGTCCGCGTACGCCTGGCGCGCGTGTTCCGGCGCGACGAACGCCTCACGCGGCACCGCCTCCATCGCCTCGATCACGCGCGCATCGCGCACCCCGCGGCCCCTGATGTCTCGCCGGAGCATGCGCCGCTTCGCCCTGCCCAGCCTGTCGCCCCCGCCTCCCAGTCGTCGAAGCGCGTCCCTCAACGGGGGTCCGCCGGGGTCATCGACCAGAAGTCGATCCCCCCCGACTGGTGCTGCAGCTCGATGCTCTCCACAACCTCCAGCGTCTGCAGGTCGATGACATCCAGGGTACCCCGCACCGACCCGACCGACTCGTTGGAGACGAAGGCGTAGCGGCTGTCGGGGCTGGCGACGACGCCGTGCGTGACCGGTCGCGAGGTCGGAATGCGCGCGATTTCGGTGCCGGCATTCAGGTCGAAGACGGCAACCGCCTGCTCGCCCTTCAATGTCGCCACCAGGTGCGCGCCGTCCGCCGTGGCCTCCAGGTTGTAGGGCGCCTGGCCGGTGGCAAAACGTCTGGAAACACTCCAACCCTCCGTGTCCACCTCCAGCACTTCCCCGTTCCTGTTGCAGGCCACGTAGACGTAGCGGTCAGCCCGGTCTCCTGCCGCCGGCTCCACCCAGGTGGGGCTACACACCCCGTCGGCCATCGCCGCATGGTCCATCTCGCCGCCGGCGCCCTCCCCGGCCCCAGTCCCGGCCCCGGCCCCGGCGCCAAACGGCCCCTCGTGCCCCGGCGAAAGGTCGAACTGCGCGCTGACCTCGAAGCTCTCCACGTCGATCTCGACGAGCCGCTCCGAATGCATGCAGGCGGAGTACTGGCGAGTGCCGTCCGCCCGCACGCGGCTGCCGTGGGGCATCAGGCAGGTCTTCACGCGCGCGACCTCGATCATCTCGGGGGTGTACACGACCGACACGTCGGACGGCACCATGTCTCCGTGCAGGTTGAAGTTCACCGCCATCAGGAACTGGCCGTCGGGCGTGAGGCCCATCGTCGCCGGGAAGAGCCCCAGCCGCGTGCGCGCCACCAGCGTGTCGGGCCCGGCGTGGAACTTCCACAGGTATCCCCGCGGCGTGCCGTGCGCGATCGTCACGTACCAGTAGCGCCCGTCCGGCGAGACGCTGAGCCCGTGCGCGCCGTCGTTGTCCCCGGGCATGATTCCGACCGGGATCTCCTTCTCGACCACCGCGCCCTCCCCCGGCGTGAAGGCCACCCGGCTCACCAGGTCGGAGGACTCGTTGGCCACGTACACGCGGTAGGTGGGGGCCTGGGCCGGTGCCGCCTGGGCCGGTGCCGTCTGCGCCGACACCGCCTGGCCGGCAATCAACCCGAGCAGCCCAACGACCGCCGGAACCGCCCCCCTCACGACACGACTCAAGACACCGGCGCCTTCTTCTTCGGCTCCACCTTCACCACCCACAGCCCGGAGTGCATGTCCGACACGAAGACATGGCCCTTGAACGGCTGCGGCCCCCACGCCATCGGCGCATTGGGGACCTGCCCGCCGGGCAGCCCCGTCGTGAACCACGCCATCTCGCGGCCCTGCTTGTAGAGGTCGCCCCTCAACTCGCCCGAGACATCCACCACCCGCAGCCCCGCCTGGTAGTAGGCGACGTACATCACGTCGTCCTCGATCCACAGGTTGTGGGCGCCGGCCTCGGGCACCTCGTAGCGGGCGACCTCGCGCAGGTTTTCGGAGTCCTCGAGGTCGAAGATGTGCACGAAGCCGCGCGATCCGTCGCCCGGGTACCCGTTGCGCGAGATGCACTCCTCGCAGTCGAAGATCTCGTCGCCGACGAAGAGGTAGCGGTGTCCGTCCGCGTTGGTGTAGGGGAAGGCGAAGTGCGTGTTGCCCTCCGCGTAGGCGAAGTGGCTCACTTCGACGGGCTCGGTGGGCGTGCCCCCCCAGCGGCCGTTGCCGGCATCCAGGATGTAGATCCCGTCGTTCCAGTACGACACGTAGGCCATGCCGTCCAGGACCCAGATGTCGTGCAGGTACTTGCCGGGGGTCTCGATGCCCCAGCGTCCCACTTCCTCGACATCGCCCGGGTCGGACACGTCCAGGATGTGCACGTCGAAGGTGCCGTTGTGGATCGCGTAGAGGATGTCGCCCGAGAAGAACACGTTGTGCACCCCGCCGGTGAGCGTCTCTGTGTACTCGTCAACGACGACGGGGTGGGCCGGATCGGTCAGGTCGAGCATGACGATGCCGTTCCTGCGGTCGGAAGCGCCCTCGCGGGTGATCGCCGCCACCGTGCCCCTGCTGTTGACCTTGACGTCGTTGACCACGCGGGCGTCCACCTCGACCTGGTCGGTGAGGATGGGGTTGCCGGGATCGGTGACGTCCCACACGTGCATGGCCTGCCCGCCGCCCTGGCCCCCGGGTCCGCCGCCGGGCCGTCCGCGCGTCTCGACGATCACCCGCTGGGCCCCCGCCGCGGCCGCTGCGACCTCCGGCGGAAGGGCCGGCATGCCGCCGCCGCCCCCGGTGAGGACGTGCGTCCCCGTGTAGACGTAGTCGCGGCCGTCGACTCCGGTGAAGGCCCAGAGATCGGAAGTGGGATACGGACCGGCGGTGCCGCGCCCGACGACGCTGACCTCGTGCTCCACGCCGCGCTCGGCAACGTCGATGAAGGCCAGTCCGGTGCTCCCGTTCGCGGTCGCCGCGATCCGGTAGAGTCCCGGGCGTTCCGCCACGAAGGCTCCGTCGGGGTAGATCGACGCCCCCATGTCGGTCCGTTCCTGGAAGGACGAGACCGTGTAGTCCACAGCCACGCGCTCCACCTCGGCGCCCTCCACATCGCGCGCGGCCGCCGCGAAACGCACCACGTCACCGGTCCGCGCCCGCTCGGCTCCCGTGACCTCGACCGAGACCACCGGATCCTCCTCCACCTCGAACTCGAAGGTCGCCTCGACCCCTTCGGCCATCGCGGTGATGACCACCCCGCCGGGACGAATGCCGCGCACCAACCCGTGCTCGTCGATCGTGGCCAGGCGGCGGCGGTTGCTCGTCCACACGATCTCCACCGACTCGCGCAGGCGTCCCCCCTCCGACAGGGCGCGGGCCCCCAGCTGCACCACGGTTCCCGTGAAGAACCGCACGCCCGGATCCTCGATCTCCAGCGAAACCACGGCCGGGCCGACGACCCGGAGCGGCGCGCTGAAGTTGCGGATCTCGGGCGCGCCCGTGCCGCTGGCGGGCGGGACGCGGATCGCCATGCGCAGCTCGGTGTCGCCCTCCGCCACGCCCTTGATATGACCCTCTTCCAGCACCGCGAACCGCGAATCGATCGTGCTCAGGATCCGCACGCCCCGCAGGGGATTGCCATCGTGGTCGTAGGCGATGACGTCGTAGTCCTCGCCCATCTCGAGGGAGTCGCCCACCTCCACGACGATCTCGCCCGGCTCGGCACGCACATCGCCCACCCGCGCCCCGATCCGGACCGCGGGGGAGTAGTTGAGCAGGCCGGGAGACGCCGCGAGATCCGTCGGCTCGGCCGCTTCGGACTCCGTGGCTTCGGGTTCGCCGGCCTCGAGGTCGGTCGTCTCGGCCTCCGTCGCCTCGGCCTCCGCGACCGGCTGCGCCCCCGGATCTTCCTGGACCGCTTCATCCGGCGCTGCCGGCGTCGAATCGGCCGGTGGGGGCGGCGGCACCGAATCGACCGTCACCCTCGACGTGCCCCCGCCGCATCCCGCTACGAGCATGGAGGCCGCAAGGACCCCCGCTGCGATTCTGATCATTGACCCTCCTGCGTGAGTCTCCCCGGCGCTTCGCAGCCCGCGGATCTTGCTGGCATCACTATATGGTATGGTATCGCGGCGCGCAGTGCGCCGGGAGTTTATACACGGACAACGGGGCCGCAGGTTCCGTTATGGGGAACCCAACCGCGTTCTTGGCGGATCGCGGGCCCCCGAATAGGTTGTCGCATGACCGCGTTTTCCGAGAGAGTCTACGCCTGCGTCCGGCGGATCCCGAAGGGCCGCATCGTCAACTACGGGGGCGTCGCCGCCCTCGTCGGCGTGCCGCGCGCGGCCCGCGGCGTCGGGTACGCCCTGAGCCACCTCCCGATCGACACCGACGTGCCCTGGTGGCGCGTGGTCAACCGCCGCGGGGCCATCTCCACATCGCGCATCAACGGCGTGGCCCAGCGCCAGAGAGCCCTGCTGGAGCACGAGGGCGTCGAATTCGACGAACAGGGGGAAGCATCGTGGGAACGATTCGGCTGGTACCCGAACGAATGAAGAGGAGGGCCGCCATCGTCCGTGCTGGCTCCGCCCTCGCGCTGTCCGGCGTAGTCCTCACCCTGTTCGCCTGCGGGGATGCCACCTCCGCCTTCCACGCCGCCTATGCGGAGATCGTGGCGGAGGAGGACGCGCGGGGCGAGAACGGCCTCGACCGCATCGGGCACCACCTCGCGAGCGACGACCCCGCCGTGCGCAGGATGGCCGTGCGCGCGCTCGGGCGCCTGGAGGATCCCGGGCAGCTCGACCGGATCGGCGAATTCCTCGACGACGAGGATGTCTCCGTGCGCGCCACTGCGGCCGCGGCCGTGGCGCAGGCGGTCTTCGGCACTCCCTCGGAGGCGGCCGCGCGCCTGCTTGCTGAGCGGGTCGACCAGGAGTCGAACCCGTCGGTCCTTGGCAGCCTCGCGACCAACCTCGGGCGCATCGGGCGCGGCACTCCGGACGGGCGGGCCGAGACCGGCGCGGCGCTGGTTCGGGCGGCCGCCCGTGTCGCGCCGCCGGCGGACGACCCCGGGCTGGTCGGGCACCTGGGCCTGGCCCGCGGCATCGATGCGTTCGCGCGAGCCATCCAGCCCGATGGCCGGCTGAGCCCCGAACTCGTTGCTGTGGTGGCGGCGCTCTCCTCGGTGGGAGCGCCTGCCGGGGGCGATGGCGACGATGGGGCCGGCGACGATGCGGCGCTGCCTGCCGCCCGGAGCGCCGACGCGGGAAGCGACCGGGCGGTCGCCAACGAACCGGCGCGGCCAGCCGCCCGGGTCCGGCGCCTCGCTGCGGCCGCGCTCGTCGCCACCGGCCAGATCGGCGCCGCCACCGTGCGAGCGCTGCTGCAGGATGCCGACTGGGGCGGGCGCCGCCAGGCCGTGATCGCCGCCACACGGCATGGCACCACCGCCGCCGAGGTGGTCCCCAGGGGGCTCGCGGATCCGCACTGGCGCGTCCGCGTCGATGCGCTCGCGGCGTTCGACCGGTGGCTGCGTCCCGAGGCCGGCTGCGACGCGATCGTCGCCGCGATGGACGACCCGAATCCGCACGTCGCCGCAACGGCGACCGGTCTGCTGGGGCGTCCCTGCCCCGACCACGCCGCGCAGACGAGTACCCTGCGGGACCGGATGATGGAGATGCGCAACCCGGACGCCGACTGGCGGGTCCCGTCGCGTGCGCTTCACGCCCTCGCGACGATTGCACCGGAAGCGGCGGAGATACCCGTGGTGCGCGTCGCCGACTTCACCAACCCATTCGTGAAAGCGTGGGCGGCGCGGGCCGCGGGCGTGCTCGGTGACCACGGCACGCTGACCCGGCTCGCCGCCGACCCGACGCCCAACGTGCGGGAGGCCGCCCTGCGCGGACTGGCTGCCGCGGCGGAGGCCGGGGCCGCCCCGCCCGCCGACCTGACGGACATCCACGCCCGGCAGCTCGAGGCGGACGATCCCCAGCTGGTCATGACCGCCACCCGTCTGCTCGTCGAGCACGCCGGCGACGACACTCCCGTGCCGCAGCTCCTCGCCGCCCTAGCGCGATTCTCCGCCGCGCGGCGCGAGACCGAACGGGACGTGCGCGTCGCGCTCGTCGACGGGATCGGTGCGGTCGGCGGCTTCAACCGCGACGACCTCGCCCCGTATCTCACCGATTTCGATCCCGTGATCGCCGAGCAGGCTGCCGCGCTGCTCACCGAGGCCACCGGCGAGGTCCACCACGCCGCACCACGACCGCTCCCCCGCGCCCCGACCCCCGACGCCGCGCGCCTTTCCGAACTCGAACGCTCGAGCGTCGTCCTCCACATGGCCGGACTCGGCGACATCGTCATCGCGCTGCGCCCGGACCTGGCCGCGACCAACGCCGACCGCTTCGCCCGCCTCGCCGCCTCCGGCTACTTCGACGGCCTCACCTTCCATCGCGTCGAGCCCAACTTCGTCATCCAGGGCGGCAGCCCCAACGCCAACGAGTACTCCGGCGACGGCCCCTACAGCCGCGACGAGATCAGCGGCCAGCCCCACTGGCGCGGTACCGTCGGCCTCTCCACCCGCGGCCGCGACACCGGCGACGCCCAGATCTTCATCAACCTGGTGGACAACCTGCGCCTGGACTTCAACTACACCATCTACGGGGTGGTGGTCGAGGGGATGGAGATCGTCGACGCCGTGCAGGAGGGCGCCGTGATCGAGCGCGCCGAGGTGGTGCCAAGGTGAGCCTGCGCGATGACCAGGACAGCGCACCGGCGCACTACTCACACAGAATAGTAAAGTAAACATGACATTTAGTAATGTTGTCCTTACATTGTGGTCGCTTGCACCGGTCGGCGCGGCCGCGATGCAGGCTCCCGCCGGCGACACCGCCGACGCCCTTGTCCAGCGCGTCGAGATCCACCGCACCGACTACGGGATCCCGCACATCATGGCCGACGACCTCAAGGCGATGGGGTTCGGACTCGGCTACGTGCAGTCCGAAGCCTACAGCGCCTCGATCGCCATGGGCATGATGGCGAGCCGCGGCGTCCTCTCCCGCCACCTGGGCACCGGGGAGCTGGACGCCGACTTCGCTGCCCGCGAGACGCACGCCCGCGCCGTCGAGACCTTCCACCGGCTGGACCCGCGGGCGCAGCAGGTCTACCTCGGCTTCGCGGAGGGCGTGAACCACTACATCCGCCTGCACCCGGACGAGTACCCGCCCTGGGTCGAGCCCGACTTTACCGGCGTCGACGCCCTCGCGCGCGACGTGCAGGGCTGGAGCCGCGGGGACGCGGCGAGGTTCGTGGCGAATCTGCGCGTCGCCGAAGGGCAGCCGGGTGCCGACGCGGAGGATCGCGACGGCGACGCCCCGCGCGACGACCCCGACCATTTCCTCCTCGACGGGTCCAATGCGTGGGCGTTTCACGGGAGCCGCACCGAGTCGGGGCGGCCGATCCTCCTCCGCAACCCCCACCTCCGCTGGGACGGAGACCACGATCTGCTCGAGCGTCCCTCCGGGCTGACCTACTACGAGGCGCACGTGCGCGTGCCGGGGGTGATCGACTTCTACGGGGATTTCCGGATCGGCACGGCGTTCGGGATCATCGGCGGCTTCAACCCCGCCCTGGGGTGGGCCACGACCAACAACTACCCCACGCTGTCGCAGGTCTACCGGCTCGCGGCGCATCCGACGCTCGAGGGGCACGCGGTGCTTGACGGGCGGCCGCTGCCACTGACCCGGCGCGACGCCACCGTCGACTACCGGACGGCCGACGGAGGCATCGCACTGGAGACGCGCGCGACGTGGCACACGCCGCACGGCCCGGTCATCCACCGCACCGACGACCACATCTACGTGCTCAAGGATCCGCGCGACGGCGAGTTCCGGCGCGGCGAGCAGTTCCTGCGGATGATGATGGCAGGCAGTCTCGACGAATGGCTCGAGGTGATGCGGATGCGCGCGCACCCGACCTCGAACTTCACCTATGCCGACCGGGACGGGAACATCGCGCACTACTACAACGCGCGTCTTCCCCGCCTGCCGCATGCGGTCACCGGCGACAGCGCCGCGCACGCGTCGTCGGCTGCCGACATCTGGTCGGAGCTGGTGCCCTGGGAGGAGCTGCCGCTCTACCTGAATCCACCCGGCGGGTACGTCCAGCAGGCCAACGATCCCCCCGACTACACCAACCTCAACGTGCCGATGGACCGCGACACCGTGCCCCCCAACCTGCCGGAGCCGCGGTTGCGCCTGCGCAGCCAGCTTTCTCTCGATCTGGCGGCGGATCGGAGCGAGCGGCTGAGTCTGGATGGGGTGATGAGACGCAAGCACTCGCCGCGGATGCTGATGGCCGAGCGGACGGTCGACGATCTGGTTGCGGCGGCGGGGGAAGATGCCGCGCTGGCGGGGGCGGCTGCGGTGCTCGCTGCGTGGGACCGGACGGCAGCGGCGGCGAGTCGCGGCGGCGTGCTGTTCGAACGCTGGGCGGACGAGTACTTCGGCGGCGGGACGGACTCGCTGCGCTGGCGGGAGCGGTGGGATCCCGAGCGGCCCGCTGAAACGCCATTCGGTGTGAGCGATCCGGCGGCGGCGAGGGAGGCCCTACGTTCGGCCGTGGCCTCGCTGGCGGACGACGGGATTGCGCTGGACGTGCCCTGGGGCGATGTGCACCGGGTCGTGCGCGGGGACGTGGATGCCCCCGTTTCCGGCTGCCCGCCCACGCTGGGGTGCTTTCGCACGCTGTCCTTCGACACGCTGGAGGACGGGCGGCGGGCGGCCAATCGGGGCGACGCGTGGGTCTTTCTGGTGGAGTTCGGCGATGTCCCGACGGCATACACGGTGCTGGCCTACGGACAGACCGCGCGGACGGAGTCGCCCCACTTTGCGGATCAGGCTGGCATGTTCGCGCGCGGCGAGATGAAGCGGGTGGCGTGGACGCCGGAGGACATCGGGCGGGCGACGATCAGGCGGTATCGGCCGGGGGAGGAAGTGCGGCGGTAGCTGGCGCCGGCGGGCCAGGGCTCGCCTCCTGAGCCGGCGAGCCGCTGCCGCTGATTGGGACGCTCGATCTGGCCGATTCCGGGGAGGGGGCAATGCAAACCGGCGGATTCTGTTCGCTGACGGATATCTCAATCAGTGCCTCCCCAGTCGACCCGTCCTAAGCAGACCCGCCCACCCCTCCGATGCTCTCGGAGAGTTCCACGCGTTTTCTGAGACTCCACCCAGGAAACGGGGCGCCTTCGGCGCAGCCAGCCCATCCTCCGCCGTGGCCCGTCACTCCCCCGATAGCAGGAGTCGCGGCCCGATCAGCCGTTCCGGCGGGGCGTCCGGCCTCGGCGTGAACTTGTTGATCCAGCCGCCGCTGTAGGACGCGATGTAGAGGTTGCCGTCGGCGTCCAGATCCATCTGGTGCGGCAGCGACAGCCCGCCCGGCCAGGTGCCGCGCCCGAGGGCGCCCGCGCTTCCGTACGCACCCCAGTAGTCCAGCAGGCGGCCCTCGCGGTCGTACTTGAGGACGCGGTTCAGGCTTGCGTCGAGGACCCAAACGGTGCGGTTCCGGTCGATCCAGATGTTTACCGGGTCGAAGATGCCGGGCCATTCCTCGATGAACTCGCCGTCGTGCGTGAACAGCTGCAGGCGCTCGTTCTGGCGGTCTCCGACGTAGACCCGGTCCTCGTCGACGGCGAGGCCGTGCAGGAGATCGAACTCGCCCGGGCCGTCGCCGAGCGCGCCCCACTGCATGATGAACTCGCCGGCTTCCGTGTACTTGACGATGCGGGAGTTCCAGTAGCCGTCGGCGAGCAGGAAGGTCCCGTCGGGCAGGAAGGCCAGCTTCGACGGCCAGCCGTAGGTGTGGGGTCCCCAGTCGTCTCGGGCGCGTGCGGCGGCGCGGGTCTTGGGGTGGTCGCGTTCCCCGAGCCGCATGACGATGCGGCTGCCGTCGTTCGAGAACTTGATCACCTGCATGTGGCCGGCCCCGCCCCCGCTGTCCACGACCCACACGTGGCGTTCCGGGTCGTACGGGTTGATGTACGCCTGGTGGGGGAGCGTCAGGATCGAGTCCCACTGCGTCCACTGCTCGACGATCTCGCCGGCGCCGTTCGCTACGACGATGAAGTTGGTGCGGCGCAGCCTGCCCTCGCGCGGCTGCGACCGGTCGACGGGCCAGTCGCCCCGCGTCACCACGATGATTCGGTCGGCGTGATCCACGGCCACCCCCGCCACCTGCCCCCAGCCCCACTCGTCGTCGTGGTTGGGCGCGGGCTTCCACCAGCCGGGCACGGGATCGTACGGCCCGGTGCGGTCGTCACCGCCCCTGGCCAGCGCCGCGTCGCCATCGGTCCGGCCACTCCCACCACCCGGGGTGCCGTTGCTCTCCGGGCCGCCCGCGGCGGGGCTGCACCCCCACATGGCAGCGGTGGCGATCAGCGCTGCGGCCAGCGATCCATTGGGGACTCGCCGGCGTTCGGGCTTCCGGCCGATTCTGCGCTCGGTCACTTTCTTCCCTCCGTCCGGGGCCGGGGCGCCCATGGATCGCCGACTCCCGCACCGGGACAGAAGTCGCCGGTGTCGAGGAAGTGCGTGTGCAGGCACTCGAGTGTCGAACCCAGACTGGTCAGCAACTCGAGGGTCTCGGGGTACGGGACGCGGGTGAAGAACCCCGCCCGACCGCCGCGCGCCATGTCGGCGGTGGATTGTCCGAGGCGGGTGATCGCCCTCACGTCGGCGCCCTGCGACACCAGGTACTCGATGAGCTCGTTGTCGCCACGGGAGGCAGCGTAGTGGAGCGGCGTGTATAGCCACGAGTCCCGCTGATCGACGTCGGCGCCGAGCTCCTCCACGAGATACCGCACGGCAGCCATGAACTGGCGCGGCCGGTTGCGCACGCTGAACGCCCCCAGGCCCAGGTAGCCTCCCCCGGTGGCCGCGTGAATGGGCCACGCGTTCGGCGCTCCCGGAGGGATGTGAGGCAGGCCCGAATCCTCCTGCTGGCGGCCGTCCTGCTGGCGGCGCTCCCGCATGCCCACGTCCGGCCAGCGGGTGGGGATGTTCGGATCGGCGCCGTGGGCGAAAAGGAGCCTCATCGCTTCGACATCCTGCGCGAAAGCGGCGCGCCAGAAGGGCGTGGCTCCGGTGAGGTCGATCCCCATCTTGGTCAGCCCGAATTCCCAGTACCAAAGGTGCGTGTTGAGCCGCGGGTTGGGGTCGGCGCCCGCTTCGAGCAGGGCCCGCAGCACCTCGATGTGCCCCGCGCGCTGACGGTCCTGGGCACGCGGCTGGGGATAGTTGGACTTCGGCGCCCACTGCGTCTGGAGGGCGGCGAAGAGGGGCGTGGCGCCGTCGGTGAATGCGGCCGGGTTGGGGTCGGCGCCGCGCTGGACGAGTTCAAGGGCGAGGTCGAAGTGGCCGTTGAGGGTGGCAATCAGGAGGGGACTGGTGCCGTCCGCGCTCCGCCGGTCGATGTCGGCGCCGCCGTCCAGGAGGGCGGTTGCGGCCTCGAAGTGGCCCTCGCGGGCGGCGTAAAGGAGCGCGGTCATGCCGCCGGTGCGTCCGACGAGCACCTCGCGATAGGGTGGCCGGACGACGTCGGGGCCGCCCGGGTAGTCGGATCCGACGCGGGCCAGGGAGTTCGCGTCCACTGCCCCAACGTCGTGGCCGGATCGCAGGAACTCGCGCTCGGCCTGGATGGCCGCCTGCACCAGGGCGGGGCCCGGCTCGTCGGGCCGTGTACGGCCGGCTGGTGGGGGACCGGCATCGGGGCCATACGGACCGACCGTCTCGGGGGGCTGCCTCAGCCGCTCACGGAACCGACGGCTCGATTCGCGGTCGAGCGCCAGGCTGCGAAGCACGTCGACCTCGTCCGTGGCAAGGCTCGGGTCGGCCCCTCCGTCCAATAAAACCGCGGTCGCCTCCGCCCGGTTTGCGGCCGCAGCGAAGATGAGGGGCGTCTGGCCGGCGGAAGTCTCGCGCGCGTTGGGGTCGGCGCCGTGCGCGAGCAACACGGCCACTGCCTCCTGGCCCGCCACGGCCGCGGCGGCCAGGTGGAGCGCGGTCGCGCGGCTGCTGCTCGTCGCGGCCAGCGGGTCTGTGCCGGCCTCCAGCAGCAGGGTCACCACGTCGGCGTGGCCTCCCCGGGCGGCGAGGTGCAGGGGCGTGTAGTGCCCGATTCGCGTGCCGGAGCCTACGGCCGCCCCGGCGTCCAGCAGCGCGCGGGCCGCTTCGGCGTGTCCGTGCTCGGCGGCCAGATGCAGCGCGGTGACCCCGTCGCCCCGAGCCGCGTTCACCTGAGCGCCGGACCGCAGCAGCGCGCGGACCGCCTCCGTGTCACCAATTCGGGCAGCGTCCAGCAGCTCGTCGCGGAGTGCATGCCTCTCGACCGTCACCGGTTCATCCAGCCTCGTCTGTTCGACTCGCTGGACCGCCGCCCCCTCCGCGACGCCGATCGCGGAGACGAACATCCCCGCCAGGGCGGCCCGGACCAGCCGCTGAAGCCCGCGATCGACCCGGCACCAACGTCGAGCGCGGCGGGGCACCTGGCTCCGCCACCGCCGGACACCGGCATACCGGCCAGATCGACGCACTGCGACACGGCAACTCACGGCGCACCTCGGGCCGGCGACGCCTGGGCGGGAGAGTCCAGCGGCAGCGCACCATCGCTGTCGCCGAAGGTGCCCATGTCGGGATGACCCATGTTACGCATCAGGGTCACGAAGGCGTTTGCCATCGGCGTGCCGTCCGGAGCCTTGACGTGAATGCCTCCCTCCAGCGCCCCGTTGGCACGTCCGAACATCAGGAGCGGAGCGCGGCGGTGGTTGTGGAGGTTGCCGTCCGCCATCGGCGATCCCCAGATGACCGCGGTCTTGTCGAGCAGGGAGCGGTCGCCCTCCACGGTTGTTTGCAGCTTGTCGAGGAAGTAGCCGAGCTGCGAGAGCCGGTAGGTGTTGATCCTCTGGTAGTCCATGAGGTGGTCCGGCGCGTTGCCGTGGTGCGACGCGCCATGGATGGACCGGGTCGTGCCGCTGCCGGGGAAGGTCCGGTTCGACTGGTCAAACCCCGTCTTGAAGGTGATGACGCGGGTCAGATCGGCCTGCAGGGCGATCAGTTGCAGGTCGAACATGAGCCGCATGTGCTCCTCGAACGAATCGGGCACGCCCGACGGCGCCTCCGGCATGGCGCGCTCCTCGCCGGTTGCGTGGCGAGCCTCCACCAACTGGATCCGTCGCTCGATCTCCCGGATGTGATCCACGTACTCGTCCAGTGCGACGCGGTCCACCGCCCCCAGCTCCCGGCGCAGACGAGCCACCTCGGTGGTGATCCAGTCGATCATGCTGCGGTCGGCCCTCCGGCGGGCAGCGCGGTCTTCGGCGGAGTCGCCCGCGCCGAACAGTCGCTCGAACACCACGCGCGGCTCGCGAATCGCGGGCAGCGGCTGATTCGGCGACGCCCACGCCAGCGAGGTCGTGTAGGCGCAGTGGTAGTTGTAGGCGCACCCGCCGCCCCGGTCGATCCCCTCGATGCACAGCTCGAGCGAGGGCAGCGCCGTGTCCCGTCCGAAGCGCTGGGCGTGCATCTGGTCCAGCGAAGTCCCCAGGAAGATGTCCGACCCCTGCGTCTGCTTCGGGTGCGCCTGGGTGAGGAAAACCGCCGTGGAGCGATCGTGATCGCCCCCGATCTCCTCTGCCCGCTTGGGCTCCGCAGCGCGGCAGTCGGTGTTGCTGACGATCGTCATGGTTTCGCGGAACCGCTCCAGCGGCTTGAGCTGACTGTCGACGACCAGCTCGAAGTCCCTGCCCGCCCTGGCGGGAGCAAAGAGGTGCCGGGCCGCCCCCCAGTCGCTCGATCCCGCAACGCCCATCGACTCCTCGACGCAGACCAGGCGGGTGAACTCCGAGCGCCGCATGGGGTCGGTCCACCGCCGCCCGGCAGGCACCATCGCATCGAGAAGCGGCAGCGCCATGGAGGTCCCGACTCCACGCAGGAAGGTGCGGCGCGACAAGTGGGTTCCGGTTATGAAGTTCATTGCTTCGTTCCTGTCTCCTGTATGGGTGCCGACCGCGGTTTGGCCATGCGGAAGGCGTCGCTCTCAATCACGCCCATGATGAACGCCGACATCCGATACCCGTCAGCCTCGGCCTTGCGTGCGATCTCGCGTATCGCCGGCCCGTCGTAGTACTCCATGCGGCGCCCGACCGCGTACGCGAGCAGGTGCGACCCGAAGTTGCGTGCCAGGGGCAGGGGCCGCTTCATGAGCACGTCCACAAGGTGGGCGGGGGTGCTGATCTCGGTACCGTCGTAGAAGGTGCCCCGCGTGTCCAGCGGCTCGCCGTTCTCGCGCACGCGCACACGTCCTGTAACGTCATACCCGTCGAGTGCGAGCCCGATCGGGTCCATGAAGCGGTGGCAGGCGTTGCAGGTCGGATTGGCGGTATGCAGCGCGAGCCGCTCGCGGGTGGTCAGCAGCCGTCCGTCCGTGGCCGCTTCGGTGGCTTCGAACTCGGGGATGTCAGGCGGCGGAGGCGGCGGAGGCGTGCCCATGAGGACCTCCATCACCCATTTGCCGCGCAGCACCGGCGACGTGCGCGCCGACATGGACGTGAGCAGCAGCACGCTCCCGTGGCCCAGTACGCCCCGGCGGCTCTCGTCCGGATATTGCACACGGCGGAAGTGGCCTCCGGAGACGCCCGGGATGCCGTAGTGGCGGGCCAGCCTGTCGTTCAGGAAGGTGTGCTCCGCGGTGAACAATTCGAGGAGGCTGCGGTCGCCGCGGACCAGGTGGTCGAAGAACAGGCGTGTCTCGCGGACCATGTCGGCGCGCAGCTGTCCGGTGAAGTCCGGGTACAGGTACGG
Organism: Longimicrobiales bacterium; assembly: GCA_965211905.1. Lineage (GTDB taxonomy): Bacteria > Gemmatimonadota > Gemmatimonadetes > Longimicrobiales > Gaopeijiaceae > Bin94. The sequence goes on along the minus strand of CBDBTX010000003.1, from coordinate 518,091 downwards.
CTCCGGCTGGTTGTCCTCGGTATCCTGGAGCCTCAGCCACTGCGAGGCGAAGCGCGAGGCGAGCGCCTCTGAGCGCGGGTCAGAAAGCATGCGCCTGACCTGCGCCTCCAGCACCGCGGGGTCCGAAAGCCGCCCTGCCCGGGCTGCCTCGAGCAACTCCGCGTCCGGGACGGTCGCCCACAGGAAGAACGAAAGTCGCGACGCGAGATCAAAGTCCGAAAGACGATAGCTCTCTCCGGGTTCGGCGTTGGCGGGGACCCGCTCCAGACGGAAGATGAACGAGGGGCTCGCCAGGATCGCCTGCAGTGCCATGCGCACGCCAACCTCAAAGCCGGCCTCTGCCGCGGCCTCGTCGTAGAAGGCCATCGGGCCTGCCAGGTCTTCCTCCGTCACGGGGCGGCGGTAGGCCTGAACGGCGAGCCGGGTTACAATGTCGCGGGCGCATTCCCGCGCCTGGTCGGTGCCCGCTGTCCGTGCCCCCCGCAACGTCGGCGGCCGCGGTGCTTCCGCGAGCTGCGGATGGCAGTGGAACAGCGCTCGACGACTCGGCGTCTCTGACACTCCGACGGCCTCGCTCGGCCCCGTGATCGTCAGTTCGCTCAGGTGGGGAAGGGCCGTGATCCCGTAGTTGGCCCAAGCCTGGGAATCCTCGCCGCCGACGAAAGACCAGCCGGGCGTCTGCAGCCGGTCGTCGTATGGGCCCTCGTTGGTGCGCACGAAAGCCGCCGCCACTTGTCGCTGGCCGGCACGGACGAAGATTGGAGCCGTGCGGATCGGCACCGTGAAGCGTCCGTTGTGCTCCAGACCCAGCAGCGCGACTCCTTCGCCGTCGATGGAAAGATCGACGTCCTGGCCGCTGGTGCCCCTGCCGAAGAGGGCCCCGACCGTGAGGACGTACTCTCCGTCCGCGGGGAAGTCGTGCGTGACCACCATCCCGCCGCGGGTGCCGTAGGGGGTGCCCTCGATGTGATCCCACGCGTGCTGGGAAACCTCGATGGGGTTGGTGTATTTTACCGATCGGGAAAACGCGGCCGGGTTGCCGACAGCCAAACGGCTCACTTCGGTCGCCGCCCTCAGGTAGGCCTCGAGAAGCGTAGTCGAGAGCCCCTGGGCATCCGCCATGTTGTCGAAGGCGCCCAGGTAGGTGTCCGCCGGGAGCCAGCGGCCGGCATCGATGTCCAGGGCGAGCAGGTCGCGGATCACACGCTCGTATTCGGCGCGATTGAGCCGCTGGAACCTGCGCGCGCCCGGATCGGGGTCGCTTGCCGCGGCCGCGTCGACCGCCTCCTCGAGCGATTCGACGAGCGCCAGCAGCGTATCGCCGGCCGGTCTGCGCTGGCCGGGAGGAGGCATCATGCCGGCGCGCAGCTTGCGAATCATCTTCTCGGCCGTGGGCGCCCGCTCGTTCGCCGCGGCCACGTCGAAATCCACCAGCGTGAGGTTGCCCCGCAACAGCCGCTCGTTGTGGCAGCGCGCGCAATAGCGCTGGACGACGTCGTTGAGGGTCCGGTCGTCGATGTCGGCCTCGTCAGGCAGACCGGTGGGGTGCCCGACCGCGGAGATCGCCTGGAAAGGGAGTGGCTCGGCATCCGAACGCAACTCGGATTGCGGACCGGCCGGAACGTTGGAAACGGCGAGTCCGAGACCCAGAACAGCACCTGCGATGGCCACCCTCATCTGCCTACTATTGGGTGGCGCACCGCGGGTCCGCAAGGTCACTCAAGCATTGTGCCATACACTCGTCGCAAGCGTCCCGTTGACACCAATGAGAATCTCTTGTGCGGAAGCGGGTCCGGGTACTGGTCACACAGAAGGGAGCGCCATTCTTCACGGGAGCAGCAGGGGTCCCAGCCACAGGATCCACACGAACCCACCCAGGATCATTCCGACCAACGTCGGCACGAGGACTTGCAGCCTTTGGCCGCGAGGGATGGCGGTTGTGAGAAACCAATACGCCAGCAGGAGGCAGAAGAGGCCGGGAAGGAGGGCAACGGTCTCGGGAATTCCCGTGACCCACGCAACCCACACTTCGTCCTGGTTCCCCGTGAATGGCCGGCCGCTAAGCTTCCAGGGAAGAATCAAAAGCGCCGCCACGCCCTGCAGGGGAGCGGACAACCCCAGTGCGAGCACCAGGGAAAGCGGGCCGGGTCCTGATCTGCGGACCGCAAGCACGCATGCGATGGCTGTCACGTAAGAGACAATCGGTCCCGCAGCCGAGCCGACGGCCGCTTGCCACGGTTCGGCAATCGCCGCGGCAGCCTCCACGTCTCCCGCCCGCCAAAGCGCCTTGAACTCCCCGGAACCGGCCCAACTCGCGGAGGTGGACCGCAGGACCGGATCTCGGAATCCAAGCGCGACGAACGCCACAAAGTGGCCGAATTCGTGCAACACGATGCTGAACGGTCCGGCGATCGCGCCGCCAGCCGCCCCGTGCAACCACTTCCTGCCTCGCAACCACTTGTGCATTATGCTCGCTTCTCCAGGGCGCGCCGCGCGAAAGGTCCCACCGTTTGCCTGTCCCGAGACGGCAGCAGGAATTGTACTAGAGTGGTCAGTTTGCGACAAACGCTGTGGTCACACTATACTTGTGTCGCCAGTCGCCCATTGACACCACTGAGACGGATTCCTTGCCGGACACGAAATCGGAGCGACTTTGGGAGCTTCAGGATCCATCCGCTTGCCGGGTTGTCCGTCTGATAGTACGCACCGTCCGCATGGTGCAACGCTGATTCCATTGACGTACTCCAGGGCTGTGCGACAGGTGTGCTCGCCGATGCGTTCATCCGCACGGGTTGGCTGCGGAGTACTTGAACCGTATGGTCGAACCGGTCCAGTTCGACCCCAAGACACCCCTTCTTGGCGACTTCCTGGAGTTGGGAGCACTTTCAACTGGTATCCAGCCGGTTCACCCAGCTCACTGACAGGACTCCCATGAACGCCAGGAACAGGAAGTCACGGCCAGCCATCACCCTTCGCGGCAGTTTGGCCGCGCAACTTTTCACGCTGGCAGTCCTCGCGACCATCGCGCTCCCACCGGCTTCCGTCGCCGCACAGGCCCCCGCCCCCCCACCCCCCCTCGACCTCGCCACGCTGTTCGATCCCGGCAACCTCGTCCTGGACGAGAACGGCGACGGCGTGCCCGACCGCCTCGGCGCGGCCCTGATCCTTCCGCCCGCACCCACCGATGCCGAGCGGGCCGCCGCCGCCGAGATCGCCGCGCGGCTCGGATTCGAGACCATGGCCCTCGACCTGCCGCTGCGGCGCGCTCCGCGGCCCGGCGAGATCAGCATTCTCATCGGCGACCGCGCCGTCGCAGCCGCCGAGCTCTCCGGCGACGACTTCAGCCCCGCCACCCTCTCGCGCGGCGGAGTTCCCGGCCCCCTCCCCACCGGCCCCGGCGACCCGGCCCTCGCGCCGACCGTCGCCACGCTCACCACCGCCTCGGGCGACCGCTTCCTGGCCGTCCTCGGAGACGACGACGCCGACCTTCTTCGCGCGGCCCGTCTCGTCGCCGGCTCCCTGCCCCACCTCGGCACGCTCTCGGGCCCCTCTCTCACCGACATCGCCGACGAGCTCACCACCTGGCTCAGCGCCGGCGACAGCACGGCGCCCTCACCCACCGTCGCCTTCACCCAGGCGACGCTGAGCCCGCCCGACGACGACGCCGGAGCGGGTCGCACCGCAGCACCCGTCCATCTCCTCGCCACCCTGACCTTCGACGAGGACGGCCAGGCAGGGACCGCGCCCACGGCCGCCATCCTCGCCGCCGACGCCCTCGACCGCCTCCAGCTCCTGGCCTGGGAGCGCGTCGGCGAGGCGTCCACCGGACCCGACTCGGCCGACCTGCGCTTTCCCGGGCTCGCATCCCTCACCGTCGCATCGGGCGCGCGCCAGGTCGTCCTGCCCACCATGGCGACCGCATCGAGCAGCAGCGGAGCGGGGGCCCGTCCCGGCGCCGGAGCCAAGGACGACCTCGACCTCTCCAACCTTTACACGACGGATGGCTTCCTGGGCGGCGGCGAAATCCCCGACCGGATCGACGTGGTGGTGGTTCCGGGCGCCGGGGCCGAGGGGGTGCCGGAACTGGCCGCGCGCATCGGGCTCGAGGCCGCAGGACTGACGGTCCCCCTCGTGAGGCGGCCGGACGAGATCGAGGCCGCGGCCAGAGAGCCCACGACCGTGCTGGTCGGGAGCGATCACCCCCTTGTGGCCGAGCTCGCCGACAGCGGCAGGGTCGCGCCGGGTGAGGTGCCGGCAGGCCATGGCCTGATCGAGGTCGTGCCCGAGGCGTTCGGGAGCAAGCCGAGCCTGGTGGTCAGCGGCGCCGACCACGCGGGCGCGACCCTCGCGACGAGGAGGATCGCCGAGGTCTTCCCCAACGTGAGCGCCCGCGGCGACGGCAATCCCACCTTCGACGACATCGAGTACGCGCTGTGGGGCACCCTTGCGGGACGCACCCCCGCGGGCCAGGCCGCGATCGGTCTCTACAAGCTGGACAGGATCGTCGCCGGACTCGCGGGCGAGGATATCGCTACGGCCGAGATCGTGGTGTCGGTCGAGAAGCCCGCCGACGGGCTCGCGGAGGTGGTGCGCGAGCGCGCAGCCGCCCTCGGCGCCGACGAGGTCACGGTCACCATCGACAACCGCGACGTACAGCGCGCGGCCGAGATCTTCACCGAGGATTTCACACTCCCCTCCGAGGTCGACCACTTCTGGTCCGCCTTCGACGAACGCATCGAGCCGGGCGTCGAGCGGGGCGCCCCCGCACGCATTGAAGCCCGCCTGTCGGAGCCCCCCGAAATCCGCCGCGCCATCGCCGAAGAGGCCCGCCGCCGCCTGATCGAGGCCGGCGCGGACCCGAACGCCACCACCGTCGAGATCCTGTCCGCCTTCAAGCAGGGCTTCTCCTGGCTGCGCGAATCGGTCGCGCCACGGCTCGCCGGAGAGGAGATCGGCGAGATCGTCATCGAGTTCCTCCGCAACGATCCGCCGGCCGAATGGCCCCAGCAGGCCATGCAAACGCCCATCCGCTGGCTGCACGAAATCTTTCCCATCGACGAGATCCTTGCCGCCGACCTGGGGCTCGTTGTCCGCCAGATTCGCTTCGAAATGGTGGACAACGGCCCGATTTACCGCGTCCGGGCCACCGCGCCGGACGGAAGCACCATCCTGGAGGATACCTTCGACCCCGTCTGGGTCCTCCGTCCCTACTTCGACCGTTTCCAGGACTACGAGCAGGTTCGGGTCACTACCGGGTGGCTCACCGCCACCACCGACGGCGACACCCTGGCGCACGAGCGCATCGTCACCGACCCCGAGCGCTTCTGGGACCGCTTCCAGTCACGCACCCTGCCCGCGGTCTACGACTACGTGATGGACCGTCACGACGGGAACCCCCGCGGCGGCGGCGCCGACGCCCCCTTCTTCGGCACCCTTACCGTCGAACTCGAATTCAGCGAGCCCGACTACCGTCTGGAAGTCGACAACGAGATCATCTCGCCGATGGACGCGCTGCACGAGGAGATCTACTTCGGCACCATCGAGTTCTTCCACCTGCTCGGCCGCAACGCGCGCGGCCAGGACCTCACCTACCCGGGCCGCATCATCCCCATCATGCGCCCGAAGGCGGACGGCACGCCCGGCACCGGCCGCATGACCTTCACCGGCTTCGCCACCGACCGGCCGACCGTCATCGTCCGCTACGAAACGCGCGATGGCGCCACCGGCGAACGTCGCCTCGACATCCCCAAGGTGACGATGGAGCGTCCCAGCCTGCGCCGCGCGGTGGTCGCGCCGGGGTCCCCCGCCTATCCCCGGCTGGATCTGCGGGTGCGGGTGGACTCGGAGATGGACGAGCGGGAAGCCCTCCTGAACATGGCGTCAGCCCAGCAGATCGACGCCCGCATGATCTCCGCCGAGCAGGTCGCGGCCACCCTCGCCAACCTCGGCGACCTGCGCGGCGTGGGGCTGTACGCCGCGGCCCTCGCCTGGGACGACGTCGGCGAGATCGGCGTCTGGGCCGAGTGGACCCACGAGCAGAACGACTCCGCGCGAGTCACCGCCGTCCTCCCCGCGAACGGCACCCCGGCGCCCCTTCCCGTCTGGACCGACCTCCTCCCCGACGGCTGGAACTACACGGGCGAGCGCATCGTCCAGTGGGACACCCCCATTCCGCCACCCGAAGGCCACGAGATGACGGCCAAGCTGAGCCGCGCCTTCGACGAGGCCACGATGTACCGTGTCGGCGAGAGCTATCTCGGCAGGACCACCTGGGCGATGGACCTCATGCCGCCGATCACGGCCACTCACTGGTCGCGCATGAAGGCCACCACCTTCAAGCCCACCGTGATCTATTCCGCGCGGCAGCACGCCAACGAGGTGTCGTCGACAAGTCACGTCCTCCGTCACGCCGAACTCCTGCTCACCGATTCGGCGCAGCGGGCCAGGCTGGACAAGGTCAACGTCGTCATTCACCCCTTCACCAACCCCGACGGCGCGCAGCTCGCCTACGACCTCTACCGGATCACCCCGGACTACATCCTGCACGCGGGTTACCTCGCCTCGCTCGGGATGGACGTGACCTCGGGCGGCGGGCAGGACTTCCCCATCTACCCCGAATCGAAGGTGCGCGGTCAGCTCTGGGAACGCTGGCTGCCCGACATTTTCCTCAATCCGCACGGCTATCCGAGCCACCAGGTCGTGCAGCTGTTCTCGGAGTACCAGGGGCTGGTGCGGCGCGGGCGAGTCACGGAACGCAACTGGGGGTTCAACAAGGGCTGGTTCATGCCAGGGTTCGGGTACATCGACGATCCCGCATTTCCCCGGCACAAGGACGCCGCGTTCAGGATCCGCGACTACATCACGCGCGGGATCAACTCCAACCGCGACGTCTTCGAGATGAACCAGCGGACCTACGACCGCTATCGCCGCTACGGGGCCGCCTTCGATCCCGACGTCTTCCGTCTGCCGATGACCGACAGCGTGCTGATCGAGATGCCGCTCAAGGGTTCGCGAGGTGGAGGCGGCGGCTACAACCCCGAGATCACCATATGGAGCGGGATCACCGAGGCTCCGGACGAGACCGCGTACGGCCCCTGGATGGACCTGGTCGCCAAGGCGGGACTGTCGTGGGATCAGGCGATTCTCGACTACCTCTACGACGGCGACCACGAAGTGGAGCGGAGCGGCTCCGCGTTTCGCGGCGGCACGACCCTCAGAATGCAGCGACCGCGTCCTCCCAGGGACAAGGAATGACCCACGCGGGCCCGGTCGGCGGGCGCCCATGATCGGAGACTCGTTCGATCTCTCGCGCCTGCACGCCCGGGATCCGCTGCTGCTGACGCAACTCGTACGGGAGCTGAGTCCACGGATCTGGGTGGTCATCCGGCGGTACGCCCGCGACGACGATGACGCGGACGACCTGCTCCAGGACTGCTGGGTCCGGATCCTGGAACGCCTCGAGGCGTATAAGCGCCGCGGTTCCTTTGCGGCCTGGGCGATCGCGGTGAGCAAGAACGTGTGCCGGACAAGACTGCGTCGCGCGAGGCGGCAGGGCGTGCGGACGACGGCCCTGCAGGATGTGGCCGAGGTGTCGGGCGGCCCGCCGGACCCTCTGGAGCAGCTTCGCCTGGACCGCCAACGCGAGATCCTCTACGCAGCCCTCGGGAAGCTCCCGGACCGGGAACGGGACGCGATCGTCCTCAGGGTGCTGGAAGGGCGGGACACCGAGGAAACGGCCACGATTCTGAATGTTGCCCCGGCCACGGTTCGCTCCCTGATGCAGCGCGGCATGTATCGTCTGCGGAGAATGGAGCCGTTGCGGAGGCTGGTTGCCGACCGGATCGACGAATGACGCATTTTGACCCCCCACCGTGCTTCCTTCCTTCATCATGGAGAGTGTGTCTCGTGCAGTCAGACCTCTCCAGGAAAGGAAGGACAGAATGAGGAATCCGCGTGATATCGTGTTGACCGTTCTCTTGCTCGGCGTGGGGGTACAGGTGTTTGTCGCCGCACGGCGAGTGGGGCCATCGGAGGGCGCAGCCAGCCCCGCGGCCCGACTTGCCGTGGGGGATGCTCTGCCCACGCTTGAGGGCGTGGGCGCCGACGGCAGTCCATTGTCCGTTGCCCTCGCCAACGACGAGGGTGCTGTCACCGTGCTGTTTGCCTACCACTCCGAATGCGCCCACTCCGATACCGTGGCTCCGGCCTGGGCGGGATTCCTTGCCGACAGGACCTGGAGTGCGGACGGTATTCGTACCCTCGCACTCACGCGGGATCCGCCCGGTCCCGCGGTGTCCTACGCCGAGCGTTTCGGCTGGGACGTGGACCTGCTGAGTACGCCCGACGCCGTCCCGCCGGACATCAGGCGCTCGCTCGTGTCACGAACCCCCTGGGTATTCGTTTTCGATCCCGGCGGGGTGCTTCGTTTCCAGGGCCACGGCGGCGATCTGGACCTGGTTGAGGACGCCGTCACTTCAATAACGTCGCTCGCCCAATGAGAGCCGGAAAGGAGGATTCCACCATGAGATCCCGTCTCTTTTCCTTCGCGCTTGTGTCGGTATTCCTGATGCTGGGTGCGCCATCCTGTGGCAGCGATCGCGCCGGCGATGCCGGCGATATGGCGCTGCAGATCAGCGTGCAGGCGCTGAAGCTGGTTTCGCCGGCTGACGACGCGCTCTGGGAAGTGAGGGATATCCTGGAGCATCGCGGGACCGTGTGGGCGCTGACGGGGTCGGCACCGTTCGTTCACGGGTTTACCCCCGGGGGGGCGAGGGTGGCCGCTTTCGGGACCGCCGGCGAGGGACCTGGTGAGTTCCGCTATCCCCACGGTCTCTGGCCGGGCGATTCGGAGGGCACGCTCACCGTTTGGGACGCCGGCCGATCCACGGCATTGACGGTTTCGAGTACCGGCAAGCTGTTGGCGGCCCGGCCGTTTGCCGACCCCGGCGTCATTCGGTCCGACATTCGCACGGTGACCTTCGGAGATCCCTTCCGGGTCTTCAAGAGGCACGACGCGGTCGTATTGGGTCGCTACGACTCGGGGGTCTCGAGCGGCGACGATCTCTGGCGGGGCAAGCTGGTTCGCGCCTCCGGGAACGGCCAGGCCGCCGAGGTGGTGGTCGTCGACTTCGCCCGCAACCTGCCCGGAGCCGCTCGCAGGCCCGGCATGCCCTCCGTTCTCACGCCCGTGCCGCTCTGGGACGGATGTCCGGACGGTGAGGTCGCGGTGCTGGACCCGATCGAGCGCACACTCTACCTGTTCGGGCCCGAGCGGAGCGATCTCCCCGATGCCATCCCGCTCCCATGGAAACCGCAGGAACTGCAGCGGGTGGAGAAGTTCCGCTACCTGCGGCACCAGATCGCCGCGGAGCTCAGGGGCCAGGATGTCCCCGCATCCGAAATCGACCGGATCGCCAAGTCGGTCCTCGTCGACGCCGAGGGGATGTTCCCCGGTGAGGCACCGATCGGGGTCGACCTGAGGTGCAGCCGGGATCGGGTCTGGATTCAGGAGTTCGACGGAGACTCGCACCCTCTGGGATACGGGCCGCGCTGGCGTACGGTCTCGCGCGGTGTTACCGGACCTCGTTTCGGCCAGGTCGCTTTCCCGGCCGGCTTCATGCCCTACCGCATCACCGACTCGCGGGCCGTGGGCGTCGTGACCGACGACCTGTCCCTGCAGCGCCTCGCGACAGTTGATATTTTCGCCGCCTCGACACGTGTCGCGGCGGGAGCACTCCCCACCGAGAAGGAGATTCCCGGACAATGAAGAAGAAGACTACCTGGATCGCGATCGCTGTGATTTTGAACGTGCTGATGTTGGGGTTCAACCTGGGAGTGCCTACAAGGGCGTCCGCGGGGTCGTCGAGGATGTACCACTGCTGTAAGGAATCGTCCAAGGGCGGAGAGTACTGTTGTGAGCGGTGCTGTTGGATCGCCTGGGGTTGCGGCGACAAGCAAACCTGTGGGGATGCCTGATTGCGATGCCGACGATTGCCACGCGAACGAGACGCCACGCGGAACCGAAAACGACTGCTTTCCGTCGACGAATCGGCGCCGGATTCTGGGGGCTGAGTGCTCTCTATGGCGTATACGCCGTCGGGGGTTTCGTTGCGCTGGAACCCGAAGCGTCAATTCCATACCGCCTTGTACTAGTGTTCGGCACGGCAACTTTTCCGCTAACAGTACTGTTCGCACCCGCCGTCTTCGTCGCGGCCCTGGACAGTTTCGATCTCTGCGGCACAACTGGCACGGACGCCCGACGTCAATGGGGATTGGTTGCGCTAGTTGCCATCGGAGCCGGGTTGGCATCGGCTATCGGCCCGGAGCTTTTCGACTACGCAACGGACGTTGTAGGCAGTACGGAGCACGTCTTCGCTCCGCAAGAAGGCATGATTGCAGACGCCAACGCCCGCCTCATGATACCCCCAGCACTAGCCATGTTCGTAGTCGTAGCGGCCCTCGCCGGCGCCGTCGTCGGCCGCCTCACAACCGGACTTGCAGACGCCCCTAGAATCCTCACTCGCTGGGTCGCGGGCGTTCTCCTGGTTGGAGTGTTCTGGGTCACCATGGTCGTCGCCGCCGAACTCATCACCATGCACGGCATGCTCTCACCCATCTGGCTGGCCCTGGCCCCGCCACTGGTGCCTTTCGTCCTCACCTGCATCCTTGCCCGAGACGACTGCGTCCGAATCGCCCGGTCCATCATCGATCGCATCCGCGATCGGCACGAACGGATGGACCCGTTGGTCCTTGACGATCTGGTGACCGCCATCCAGCGGACCGACGATGCTGACTCGGGTACAGGGGGGACAACCGCCGATCACCCGCCCGATCCAGAGATGGTGGAGCTTTTGCAGCAGCTGCATGGACTCGAAGGTCCCCGAAATGCTGCCGACGAGTCCCGTGTGCGTGAGATCGTGAGCGTCCTCGCCGCGCCACCTCCGGTTGCGGTCAGAGGTGTGCCGGAGCGAACCGGGATTCGGCTGGCTCCGGGCGGACTGCAGACCGCTGCGGCCGTCGTCGGATGCTGGGCGTGTCTTTCGGCCGCGCTGCTGCTGCTGGGTGGCGCTGCCATCGGGCCGCCCACGATCGCTTCCGCCTCCATAGCCGGAGTGCTCGGTGCGTGGGCCACGGTTCACATCGCGTGCCGGGACAAGGCCAGGGCTCTCTACTCGGCGCCGACCTGATCTCGCTCTCGACCTTTTCGGCGCCGCGCAATTCCTCCATCTGCGAATGTCGCAAAACGACCCCCCGCGTCTACTACCCGGTGTCATTCAAACGGGCGTGGAGAAGCAACCCGGACATGCTCCGGGTAGCCCAAGGGTCCCATGATGAAAGCCGGAATCGCAGATGATCACTCCTCACACGACTCCCCCCCTTTTCGCTTTGCTCGGCAGTACCTGGTCCCGCCGACAGATTCTGTTCGCCCTGCATTCGGGCAACGCGCTCCGAATCATCGGGCCGGTCGTCTTCGCCTCGGGTTGGCAGGAACTCCGGGACCTGACGAGGCGCCATCCCGGCTCGCCTGCATTCGTCGATCCGTACTTCGGCGGCCGCCGCGATCCGTTTGCGGGTGAGCGCGACTACTCGAGCGACGACTGGGCGCCTGTGCCGCTCATCTGCTACGCGCGAATGGATGCGCGCCAGCGACAGCGGTTGGAACAGACGGCAATACCGTTTACCGTCCGGTTGCGTCCCGGAGCAAACCAGCTCTACTCCTCGATCGATGCGGCCATACTGAGGAGTATCGATGCACAGGGGCGGGCAAGGTTGCTCGGGCGCATCCGCCGTACGGCGCGCAGGGAAACGCACGTGCTGTTCGCCAGCGCGCTGGAAAGCGCCATCGAGCCGTGCTCGGTCGTGGATTTTGCACGGCGCCTGCGCCTCACCGTGCGCACCCTGCAGCGTCGATGCAGCAATCTCGGCATCCCTTCGCCGAAACACCTCCTGTCCCTGGCGCGAGTGTTCACGGTAGAGAGGCTTGCCGACTGGAGCCGCCAGCCATCGGGGGCGGTGGCCATGTCGCTCGGTTTTTCCGATCGGTCCAACTACCGCAGGCTGGTGCGCCAGGTGCTCGGTGGCGTACCTGGCCAGATACGAGTGCAAGGCGGCATGGAGCACATCGAAGATGTCGTCGTCGAGGGATTGGCCAGAGCGGGCGGCGCCGCTGGAGCCGAATCAACCGGGTGGCCCAGGGGATGGACGAAAGCCGGAAGGCCGGCAGCGGTGCCGTCTTGAGGAGATGAGCGGTCGGGTCCGGACTCGACCCGGACCCTTGACATCACTCCCGGCGCTCCTCGTCGGACTCCGGATCGAACGATCGGACCGTGTCGGCGCGCTGGATCAAGCGGCGCATCACGTGCCGCACGCTGTCCATGAGCGATCGTTCTTCTTCGGCGAGGCCACGGACGGCGATTTCGATGTTGGGCGAGACCCTGGTACGGGACCAGTCCTCCACCGCGCTTCGCGAGGTCCCCCGGCGCCGCCTGCCGATGCGCTCAGCTTCGGCCAACAACTTTGCCAGGAAGCGCGCGTCGTACTCGTCCTCCTCGGGAACGTCGTCGTACGGGTCCTCTGGCTGGGGGACTGGAGCCGCGGCCACATCATCGGCGTCGCCGGGTTCCATCTCCATGGGGAATGCAGGAGCCTCCATTGCCGCGGGTTCCTCCATTTCCAGCAGCGACGACTTCATCCGCTCGAGGCGCGCGCCTGCCCTGCGGCGGAGGTGGGCAGCCCGGCCGCTCAGGCCTTCGACAGCATCCCGCACCCCCATCTCGGGAAGCCGAAACGCTGTGGTTGGTGAAGACACGAGCTCCGGGGTGACGGCAATCGTCTCTGCGGCGATACGGGCGATGATCAACGGTGGCATTCGCTCGAACGCATCGCGCAGGTCGCGCAGGGACTGCGGTGGAACCGTGCCCTGTTCCTCGGCCTCGCGGACTCGCCGTATGAAGAGCAAGCGGTCGAGGAACAATTGTGGATACCGCGTTCGCGGTCCGCGCCGACCGACCTTGGGGAGAAGCCCCTCCTGCACGTAGTAGGCGATCGTCCTGCGATCGAATCCCGACTCGCGCTCCAGTTCCCTGGCTGTATAGCTCGGCATCGGGCGCGGCTAGCCGGTGGCCGTCATGAAGGACGGGTTGGTCAGCCATCTGCTAATATCTGTCATCAACTGGTATGATACTGTTGACATATGTGAGATTCCCGGTTACTGTTCATTAACTGATCATTTACTGCCAACTAAAAGGAGGCACCCATTGAAGCACGTCAAGACCGCCCTCGCGAAACTGGAGCTCGGAGAGCCGGCGACGCACGAGGGCCTGACCGTCCTCCCCCTCACCTCCAAGCTCGGCGGAGACCTCGAATACCTGCTGTTGGAAGACGGGCTCGAGCGTGACCTCGTCACCATTCGCGAGGTGTCGGAAGGCGGCAGCGTCCCCGAACTCACGGTCGAGAACCGGTCCCGGCTGCCGCTCCTGATCGTCGACGGCGAGGAGCTGGTCGGCGCCAAGCAGAACCGGGTCGCGAATCTCACCATGCTGCTCCCGGCAGCCAGGACCACCGACATCCCGGTGTCGTGCGTCGAGGCCGGTCGCTGGTCCTACAGCAAGCGGGATTTCGGCGTGACCGACCGGGTGCAGAATGCCCGTGGACGGGCCGAGAAACTCCAGGATGTTCGCGAGTCGATGCGCATGGGAAGCGCGCCCCGGTCGGATCAGGGGCGGGTGTGGGCGTCTCTGGAGGAGGAGGCCGACGCGCTGGAGGCGCACTCCCCCACCGGGGCCATGAGCGAACTCTTCGAGCGCCACGCCCGCGCGCTCGACGACTTCGTCAATAGCCTCGAGGCGGGGCCGGGCCAGATCGGCGCGATCTTCGCGATGGGAAGGAGCAGGTTCGGCCTCGATCTCTTCGACCGGGCTTCGACCTTCGCGGCCTTCTTCCCCAAGCTGCTCCGCAGCTATGCCGTCGACACCCTGCGGCGGTCGCGCGGCCGGAATGCTTCCCGGGAGGCGGCCGCGGCGTTCCTGCAGTCCATCGTCGAGGGCGAGTATGACGACCACCCGGCTGTGGGTCTCGGCAGGGATGTCGGCGTGGTCGGCGACGGACTGGTCGCCGGAGCCCTTGTCAACGACCGGACCGTGGTCCACCTCACGGCGTTTTCGGAACCCGGGCGCCACCGGGAGCGGCCCGAGCGCTCCGGCTACGCCCCGTACCGCAGCCGGCGCGATTCGCTACGGCGCCGCTACGTCGAGTAGGCCCCGCGCCACCGGGAACGCCCCGCGCCGCCGACACCAACGGCGGCGCGGGGCGCTGTCGCGGTGCTCCCGCTAGCTGATCACCCGCCGCATCTGCTGCCTGACCTTCTCCATGTACTTCTCGAAGAAGTGCTTCTGGATGTCGTTCATGTCGAGCTCGCGGCCCTGGATGTAGGCCTGCTCGATGTCGCTGGTCATGTCGAGCGGAGTTCCCGTGGTGATCAGGAAGGTCGCCTGCTTGCCCGGCTCCAGCGAGCCGATGCGATCATCGAGGCCCAGAAACTGCGCCGGGTTGATGGTGACCGCCTTCAGCGCCTCCTCCTCAGGAAGCCCGAAGGCGACGGCCACGCCCGCCTCGAAGGGCAGCCGGTTCGAATACAGCGACCCGGAGCCTCCCGAAATCGCGAAGCGCACGCCCGCCTCGTGGAGACGCGCCGGCATCGAGTAGGTGCCGTCATATCCCTCGTACTGCCGGCCGGGAGCGCCCATCGTCGCCGTCAGGATCACCGGGATGTCCTCGGCGACCAGACGGTCGGCGACATGGATGGCGTCCTGTCCGCCCCGGATGACGATGCGGAGGTCCTCCTCCTGCGCCCAGGTGATGGCGTCGTTTATCTGCGCCGCGCCGTCGGCCGCGACCACGACCGGGAGATCCCCGTCCAGGACCGGGATCATCGCCGCGTAGCGGGAGTCGCTGCGCACTTCCTCGCCGGCGGCGACCGCGTCGCGATACGCCCGGGCCTCGCCGAAAAAGTCCTTGAGCTGCTGGACCTGCTCCTCGTAGCTCGGACGATCCTCCTGCGGGCCGAATCTGAAGCCGCCGAATCCGCGGAACCGGCGGGGGTTCGGGTTCGGCCAGTTCACATTGAGCGCCGCGGCCGACTGCATCGACATCTCTTCCCAGCTCCACCCCTCGAGGGCGAGCGCGGACGACATTCCGGAGACGAGTCCGCCGCCGGGCGTCGTCAGCGTGGTGAGCACACCGGCCGATCGCGTCGTGCCGATGTGGCGGCTTTCCGCGTTCACAGCCACGTCCGCCCGCACATTCGGGTTGAAGTCGCCGAGTTCATTGATGTCGTTGGAGACGTCGACGGCGCCGATCTCGGCGATCCCCACCGTGCTGAAAGCGTCGATGAGCCCGGGATAGATGTGCTTGCCCGTCGCGTCGACCACACGGGTCCCCTCCGGGATGTCGACGTCGGTGCCGATCGCGGTGATCACCCCGTTCTCCAGCAGGATCGTCCCGTTCTCTATAATACCGCTGGTGACGGTGTGGATGGTGGCTCCGGTCAACGCCACCGGCTCGGATTGCGGCGGCACCGTCATCCGCACCTGCGCGCCGGTCGTCGCCGGCGCCATCGCCCAAAGGAGCGCCAGCGTCACAGCGGCCATGCCTGCGGCCCGCAACAGCCTGCCCCTAGTCGTTCCTCGTTGCGTCGTCGTCATCGGTTGCTCTCCGTCTCAACGTTCCGGCCGCCCCCGCCGCCCTCGGCGGACAGGATGGCCTGGATAAGCTGCGTGCGTTCGTTTGCGACCTGGTCGCGCATCGTCGCGTCCTCCTCGAGCGAGAAGTAGCGCCGGCCATCGATCCAGGTCTGTTCGGCCCGCGTGAACTGCGAGAGCGGGTCGCCGCTCCAGATCACGAAGTCCCCGTCCTTGCCCGGCTCCAGCGAACCGACCTGATCGTCGATCGCCATCGCCTGGGCCGACCCGATGGTCACCGTCGAGAGCGCCTGCTCGGGCGTGAGTCCCGTGCGCAGCAGCTTGCCGGCCTCCCAATTCATGCGGCTGGCGATCTCGCTGTTGTCGGAGTGCAGCGAAGTGACCACCCCCGCCTCGATCAGGATGCGGGCGTTGTAGAGCGTCGCGTCGTAGGCCTCGAGCTTGAAAGCTCCCCAGTCGCTCCACACGACCGCCGCCACGTTGGACTCGGCCAGCTCGGACGCAATCTTGTAGGCCTCGACCCCATGCTGCAGCGTCTGGACCCGGAAGCCGAACTCCTCTGCAAGCCGAACGAGCGCCAGGAACTCGTCCGCGCGATAGCCGTGCGACGAAATGAGCAACTCCTGGTCGAGGATGTCGAGGATCGCTTCCATGCGCAGGTCGCGCCGCGGAGGCAGTCCCTCGCCGGTCTCTTCCCACCGCTGCCACTCGCGCTCGTAGTCGCGCGCGGCCATAAAGTGATCGCGGACGATCTCCTGCACGCCCATGCGGGTGTCGGGATAGCGGCCCTGACGCCGTTTCGGGTTCTCACCCAGGGCGAACTTCACCGTACGGGGCGGGTTTTCCAGCTTCAGATCCTCGGGCAGCATGCCCCAGCGCATCTTCACGAAAACGTTCTCGCCGCCGATGGGGTTGGCGGAGCCGTGCTTGATGTGCGCCGTAGTGAGCCCGCCGGCGACCTGGCGGTACATCCAGATGTTGTTGTGCGTGACGACGTCGCCCATCCGCACCTCGGGGACGATCGCAAACCCGCTCTCGTTCACCGCGCTGACGCCCGAGTGGATGTGCGGGTCGATCAGCCCCGGCGTGACGTGCTTCCCCGCGGCGTCGATCTCGACCGCGCCGCCCGGGGCGTCGAGGTCCATGCCCACCGCCTCGACCGTACCGGCGCGAACCAGCAGGTCGGCGCCTTCCAGGATGCCCTCCGGACCCTGGGTCCACACGGTCGCGTTCCGCACCACGACCGCAGCGGGCTGTTCCGGGATCGAGCTGCGGCCGTAGTCCATCATCGGTCGGATGAACGGCAGGTCGATCTCCGGCACGTCCATCGCCACGGTCCCGCGCTCGGGGCCCTCGAAGCCCTCGGTGCGGGTGCCGCGGAAGGATGGATCCGCGCCGTTGGGCAGCGAAGTCCAACCGTAGAACTCGTCGCCGCGCACAGAGCCCGACAGGAGCGCCATGCCCTGATAGCCGAGCGCCTCGCCGTTGAAGCGCGCATCGATCCGGCCGGTCTCCGCGATCGCCCTGGCCGAAGCGAGATCGACGCGGGCGCCGCCGGGAAGCTCGGGGCCGGTGCTGGCGATGTCGAGGTAGCCCCGCAACCGGTTCAACGAACCCTCGAGCACGAGGACAGCATCGAAGCCCCACTCGTCATCGGAAGCGATCTCCCAGGTGCCTCTGGGATCGATCTGGGCCGGGCGGGTGATTCCGTAGACTCTTCCCTGCACCCACACATCGCGGACCGTGGCCTCCTCGGTGAACAGATCACCCTCGCTGACGACCAGGTTGGCCACCTTGCCCTCGGCGATGGTCCCGTGGGTGCGGTCGATCCCGAGCCATGAGGCCGGCGTCGTGGTGAGCGCCGCAAGCGCGTCGTCCGCTGCGAGCCCCCGCGCGACGGCGATCCGCAGATTGGGCAGAAACTCGTTGAGCGACGACAGGCCGTCGGTGGTGATGGCGAAGCGGACCCCGGCGTCGGCCAACTGTCCCGGGCTCGTCGGAGCCAGGTACCAGTGGCGCAAATCCGCCAGCGAGGCGTTGAGTGCCGCTCCCGGATAGCCCACATCGGGGGCATCCGGAAAATCGAGCGGCAGGATGAGGGGGTCGGTGCGTCCGCGCAGCACGTCGATGAGGCGGTATTCCAGACCGTTGCCGCGGAACCACGGGGTCAGCCCGAACTCGCCGGCCAGGCTGTATGCCCGCAGGTACTCTTCCTCGCTGCTCGTCTCGAAGACGACCGGCTGATTGCCGTACACCGCGTCTTCAAGCGCCGCGAGGGCTTCGCTCGTCTCCGGTGGCAGGAAGGCGCGGCCGCTCGCCTCATAGGCATCCCAGGCACGCATGTACCAGTCGGCGTCCATGAGCGTCTGCTTCATGAGCGCGATCGTGCCCATCGCGGAGTTCGGATAGGATCCGCCCAACTCGAAGGAGCGCTGGAAGCCGATCGCCTGGGCGATATCGGGCCGCAGCACGCGCTCTCGAACACCCTCATCCCCGAGACCAACCACGGAGGCCGTCCCTCTGAAGAGCCCCTCCTTCGGGACTGCCAGTGCCGTGCCGAACCCCTGCGAGCGGAGCGCCGCCCTCCGGTCTTCGTCGTCGGCCAGGTTCCGCGTGGTGGAGAACCACGCCCGCACCTGCGGATTCCAGTGCGTCGGTCCGACGTCGCCGCCCTCCGGCACCGCGTCCATCTCCAGGTCGGCGTGCGCATCGATGAAGCCCGGATAGACGGTGAGCCCATCCAGATCCCACACCCGGGCGCCTGCCGGCGCGTCCGTGCCTCGCCCGACCGACTGGATCAGCCCGTCACGGATCACGATCGTGGCGTTGTCCATGACCTCGCCCGGCCCGGTCACGACCCGTGCGCCCACCAGTGCATGGTAGCCCGTGCCGTTGTCGCGCATGCCCTCGACCGGCTGCGTCCGGCTTGCCTGCTGGGCCTCCGCGCCCGCCGCCAAAGCGACCGCGAGACCCATCGTACAGAGTATCGCCCTCACGGAATCACCTCCATTGTTGTTGCTGCGTGTGCGAATCCACCACGGAAAGGAATACGTCCCATGTCCGAACCGCTCAAGACCGAGCGTCGCGGCCGCGTGCTCGAGGTCACGCTCGACAGGCCCAAAGCCAACGCAATCGACGCGGCCACAAGCATCCGCATGGGCGAAATCTTCTGCGACTTTCGCGACGACGACAGCCTTTGGGTGGCGATCCTGACGAGCGCGGGCGACCGCATCTTTTCGGCCGGATGGGACCTGAAAGCCGCGACCGAGGGCGAACACGAGCGCATGGACTACGGACCAGGCGGCTTCGCCGGCATCACCGAACTCTGGGACCTGCACAAGCCCGTGATCGCCGCCGTGAACGGGCTCGCCGTGGGTGGAGGATGCGAGCTGATGCTGGCGGCCGATCTCGTGGTCGCAAGCGAGGACGCGGCCTTCTGGTTTCCCGAGGCCCGCCTGGGGAACGTAGCCGACGCGGGCGCGGTGCAGCGCCTGCCCCGCAAGATCCCCTTCAATGTGGCGATGGAGATGTTGATGACCGGACGCCGCATGTCGGCCGAGGAGGCCCATCGGTGGGGGCTGGTGAATTGGGTGGTGCCTGCGGACCAGGTGATGACCAGGGCCCGGGAGATCGCTGACGGGCTGGCGCAGAGCGCGCCCCTATCGCTGTGGGCGATCAAGGAGGTCGTGAACGGAATCGACGGGATGTCCGTGCGCGAAGCCTTCCAGGCCCTTCACGACCGGCAGTTCCCGGGCTACGAGAAGATGCTGGAGTCGGAGGACCACGATGAAGGCCCCCGTGCGTTTGTGGAGAAAAGGGAACCGGTGTTCAAGGGGCGGTAGAGCACCGTTGCCTGCTCATCCGCGCGAGTGGCAATTGAGTTTGGCGCATTCTGAAAGATACGTCATTTGACCCGCACGGTAGGCAGTAATTGGTAAACTCAACATTACATCATGTAATGTTTACACGACATCATTGCATCGCGTGCAAACCGCCACCGAAGGGGGCTGCGGAACCGACGTCCGGAAGCACCACACACCGGATTGACAACTCGTCGGCACTCGCCGTATGGTGACGCCCCTGAAAGTGCACCCGGCAACACCCCTGGGGAAGTCCCTCAAACCAAAAGGAGGCAATCATGAGACGAATCCACTTGCGAGCCAGGGGCTGTAGAGCAGGCCCGCTGCTCGCTCTCGCCCTCGTTCTCGCAGCCTCGCCGACCATCCTCGAAGCCCAGTCGATCACCGGCACGGTGCGGGACCAGGGCACGGGCGACCCGGTCGCTGCGGCTCAGGTCTTCATCGAAGGCCTGAATCTCGGCGCGCTGACGCAGTCGAACGGCAGCTACTCGCTCGCCGACGTGCCCGCCGGCACGCACACGCTGACCGTCCAGTTCCTCGGCTACAGATCCGAGTCGGTCGAGGTCACCGTCGCCGCCGGCCAGAGCGTGGTGCAGAACTTCTTCCTGAGCCAGCAGGCGCTCCAGCTCGACGAACTGGTCGTGACGGGCACGGCCGCCGCCAGCCGCGTACGCGAGATCGGCAACTCCGTGGCTGTCCTCGACGCCGGAGTCGCCGAAGTCCAGCCCATCAACAACGTCTCCGACCTCCTCAGGGCCCGGCTCCCCGGAGTCGTGGTGCAGCAGGGCTCGGGCGATGCCGGCACGGCGTCCACCATCAAGATCCGCGGCAGCTCAACCATGCGGCGGGTCAACGACGGCCCCCTCGTGTACGTCGACGGCGTCCGCGTGAGCAACCGGATGGAGAGCGGCGGGCGCGACGTCTCCCGCATCGACGACCTCGACCCGGCGATGATCGAGAGCCTCGAGGTGATCAAGGGACCCGCGGCGGCAACGCTCTACGGCACCGAGGCCGCCAACGGCGTCATCAACATCAGGACGAAGGGTGGCGGGGTCGGCGCTGCGCAGTGGAACTTCACCATGCGACAGGGTTCGCAATGGTTCCAGGACCCCGCCGGGCACACCCCCACCAACTGGGGCGTGAACCCCAACACAGGCCAGATCGAATCGCTGAACATCCTGGAAAACCAGGCCGAGTCGGACCTGATGTTCCGCTACGGCCACACGCAGTACTACGGCGTCGACGTTTCCGGCGGCACCGACGCCTTCCAGTATTTCATCGGCGGCTCCGCCCTGTCCGACGAAGGCGTCACCGAGAACAGCTGGGCCAGGAAGTACAACGGCCGGATCAACCTCAGGGCGCAGCCCGCGGACGACCTCGAGATCTCCGCGAACGCCGGCATCGCCCTCGTGCGGCTCCGGGTCCCCAGCGACTATCCCTACGAGGAGGCGGTCTACGCCGACCCGACTCGCCTGGGATCGGGTGACGCCCGCCGCGGCTATCGCAGGGCGACCCCGGAATCGCGGATCGAGAAGGACTTCGACGTGAACGACGCGAATCGCATGACTGCGGGACTCACCGCCAGGCACACGCCCTTCGACTGGTTCACGCACAGGCTCACATTCGGGCTCGACGTGACCGACGCCCTCGAGAGCTATCTCGACAACTTCCTGAGCCCCGAATCGGCGCAATTCTACTCCCCGAACGCGGCGCTGGGCGGCAGGTTCCAGAACCGCGAGTCGGTCATCTACAGCACCTTCGACTATGCGGCGTCGGGGACGCGGGACATATCCGAAGACCTCCTGTCCACGACTTCCCTGGGCTTCCAGGTCTACACCCGCACCATCGAGGACCTGACCGCGGACGGCGACCGCTTCCCGGCCCCCGGCCTTTCCAGCGTGAGCGCGGCAGGCATCCGCACCGGATTCGACGGCATCGTCGAGAACAACACCGTCGGCGTGTACCTGCAGCAGCAGATGGGCTGGCAGGACAGACTCTTCGTCACCGCGGCGATCCGGGCCGACGACAACAGCGCGTTTGGCGAGAACTTCGACCTGGTCTACTATCCGAAGGTCAGCGGCTCCTGGGTGGTCAAGGACGCGGGCGGCGACCCCGGCTTCCTCAGCTCCTTCCGGCTTCGCGCCGCGTACGGCGAATCGGGACAGCAGCCCGACGCCTTCGACGCCCTGCGCAGCTTCACCACGCGCGCCTCGCCCACCGGACAGGCGACGCTGCGCCCCCTCTCTCCCGGCAACTCCGACCTCGGACCCGAGCGCGGCGTCGAGATCGAGGCGGGCTTCGACGCGACCCTCTTCAACGATCGCGTCGCGGTCGACCTCACCTACTACGACCAGACCACCAAGGACGCGATCGTGGCGCGCAACGTGCCGCCTTCGACCGGGTTCACCGGGCAGCGGTTCGTCAACATCGGCGAGGTCAACAACCGCGGCGTCGAGCTCGGCATCACCGCCCGCGCGATCGAAATGCCTTCCTTCGCCTGGGACATGAACCTCAACCTGACGACCAACCGGAACCGGGTCGTCGAGCTGGGCCTCGGCGAGGGGAATTTCCTGCAGCTCGGATGGACCACGCGGCACGCGGAGGGCTACCCGGTCGGCTCGTTCTTCGCCCCCGAGGTGATCTTCGCCGAGTTCGTGCCCGGCACCGACCAGATCAACCGTGAAACGATGCGCTGCGACAACGGACAGGGTCAACCCGTCGCGTGCGATCCGGATGCATGGATCTACCAGGGCCACCCCGACCCGAACATCGAAGCGGCCTTCGGTTCATCCTTCCGGATCGGCGAGCGGCTGACCATCGACGCGCTCGTGCAGGGCAAGATCGGCCAGACGAAGTACGACCTGCAGGGCTGGTGGAGGTACGCCGCATTCCAGCAGACCCGGCTGAACCTCTACCCGCACGAATACAACATCAACGAGGTCGCCGAAGCCCAGTTCGGGGCCAGCGGCGAGTTCGCCCTATGGGTCAACGAAGCCTCGTTCGTGCGCTTCCGGGAGCTGTCGGCGATCTACACAATGCCCGACGAGTGGGTGCAGCGGATCGGCGCCAGCCGCGGCAGTCTCACCCTGGCGGCCCGCAACCTCGGAATGCTCTGGACCAACTGGCAGGAATGGCCCCATCACGATCCCGAAGTCGTGGACCCAAGCAACACCTTCAGCGGCAACCGCGAGCCGCAGGAAGACTCCGCGGTCCCACCGCTGACCGCGCTGACGCTCACCGTCCGCCTGGGCATGTAAGGAGACCGGAACCATGACGAATCGACCAAGGAATCGATCGATGAAGACCCTCGCCCGGACAGGGCTGCTCGTGCTCGCCATTTCGGCCCTGAGCGGGTGCGACGCACTCGACGAACTGCTCAGCGTGGACGCCCCGTCGCGGGTAATCGCCAGCGACCTCGAAAACCCCGCGACGGCCGGACTGCTCGTGGCCAGCGTCGCCAACGAGTTCCGCTGCACACTGACCTACTACGCGGCCGCCAGCGCCCTCACCGGAAACGAGTGGCGCGACGCCTCCAACAACTCGGTGCTCAACATCTGGGATCAGCGGGTGCACGACACCAGCGGATACGGCTCCCAGTACGCGAGCGCCGACTGCGGCAGCGGCCAGCCCGCGCTCTACCGACCCATGTCCCGCACCCGCTGGCTCGCCGACTATACGCTGGGCCTGCTGTCCGAGTGGACCTCCGAAGAGGTGCCCGACAAGGCCGCCTTCGAGGCCGAAGTGGCTCTCTACGCGGGCTACTCCTACATCCTCTTCGGCGAGTCGATGTGCACCGTCGCCTTCGACGAGGGTCCCGAGCAGATGCCCGCCGACGCCTTCAACCTGGCAATCGCGCGCTTCGACCAGGCGATGGCGGCCGGCGCGAGCGGGGACATCCTGCACGCCGCCCAGGTCGGCAAGGCGCGCGCGCAGCTCAACCTCAACCAGAAATCCGCGGCGATGTCGACCGCGACATCCGTGCCCGACGGATTCAGTTTCCAACTTCATTATTCCAACGCTGAAGCGGTGACCCGCAACAAGCTTTGGGAGTTTAACATCGACCACGAGAACGTGACGGTCGCCGAGCCCTACAGGGATGTCCGGTACGCCGACATACCCGATCCGCGCGTAGCGGTGCGGAGCGCCGGGGCTACGAATTCCCAGACCGGCATCCCGATATACATCTCCGAGAAATACCCGGCCGCTTCGTCCCCGATCGAGATGGCCGGATACGCGGAGGCGCAGCTGATCATCGCCGAAGGCCACATCGATGCGGGCAACCTCGACGGCGCCGTCGCCATCTTCGACATGCTTCACCGCTTCGCCGAGCTGCCGGCCTACGAAGGCGACATGACCGCCACCGCCCTCACCGCGCAGCTCATCTACGAGCGCGCGGCCGAGAACTACCTGGAGGGCCAGCACCTGCAGGACCTGAAGCGCCTGAACATCCCCCTCTACCCGCCGACCGGCACCGACGACGGCTTCGGCGGCGCATACGGTGACGAGATCTGCTTCGAGCTGCCCGCGACCGAGTTCCAGAACAACCCGTCGATCTCGGGCAGCTGATTTGAGGCGGCAGGTGCAGTCGGGAAGTCGCGCTCCGGCCGGCAGCCGCTTGCCGGTCGGGCGCCCAGCGCAGTCGGGGGCCCGTGGCGGACTCTTCCGTCGCGGGCTCCCGCGGCTCCCGGCTCTCAGCTCGCTGCTGGTCCTGGCAGCGTCCGCCACGGCGTGCCGCACCTGGCAGCCCGCCACGATGAGTCTCGAAGAGCTGATCGCCGAGGAGCGCCCCGAGCGCGTGCGCGTAACCGTACCGGGAGGCACGCAGATGACCTTGCGCAACCCGATTCTGGTCAACGACTCGCTCGTTGCGGGCGTGGCGCCCGATCCCGCGGCACCATTCGCAACCGCGCGTCCCGGCCTGCCGGCAAGCGCCGTGGAGGGTATCGAAATAGCGCAGCTCAACAGGGGCAGGACCATCGCCCTGGGCGTCGGGATCGTGGCGATCGCTCTCGGCTGGGCCCGGTTCGCGAGCGACAACAACTCCGGCGAGCCCCCGGAGGATCCCACTCTGGAGAAGGAGGGGTTCCGCCCCGGCGAGACGGGCGGCTTTCGAATCGTGTGGCGCTTTCCCTGGTGACCGGCAGCCCGCGCCGCGGACTGCCTCAGGGCGGAGATCGGGCCGCGGCGCCCTGGCCTTCGCACCGCACCGCTGGAAGCACGGCTGCGAGCGATGTATGGTTTCCCTTTCCAGCCAACCCGCGTCCCGTCCGGCCGGACCGCCCCGACCGCACCGTCAAGCCGGACCATGATGGAGTCCACATGGCCGAGGATACCCTCTTCTCGAAGATCGTCCACGGTGAGATCCCCGCCGACATCGTCTTCCGGGACGACCTCGTCACCGCATTCCGCGACATCCGCCCGCTGACCCCCACCCACGTCCTCGTCGTTCCCAACCGCGTGATACCGACCCTCGCGGATGTCTCGGAGGAAGACGAGGCGCTGCTGGGAAGGATGTTGCGAGTGGCGGCGCACATCGCCGAGCAGGAGGGCATCGCCGAGGACGGCTACCGCGTCATGATCAACTGCCGCGATCACGGCGGCCAGGAGATCTACCACCTGCACCTCCACCTGCTGGGTGGCCGGCCGGTGGGGCCCATGGTGCGACGCTAGCGGGAGCGGCGCGCGGTGTTCTTCAGGATTTCTGTCGCGGTCTTCGCGGTCTGCGAGGTCGCGGCCCTGGCCACGTCACCGGGCGTCCGGGCGCAGCAGTCATCGCTCGACCGCGTCCTTGCCTTCCCCCGCTCTATCCCGGGCGAGGAACTGCAGGCCGACCGGGGAGCCGGCGGCGCCTGGCACCGGATCCGCAAGCTCGCCACGACGGCCAGCATCCTGCACGTCACGGCCCACCCCGACGACGAGCACTCCGGCATGCTCACCCTGGCCAGCCGCGGCTGGGGCGCCCGCACCGCGCTGCTCAGCCTCAACCGGGGTGAAGCGGGCGCCAACGCGATCGGCCCCGAGCTCTTCGACGGCCTGGGACTGATCCGCACCCGCGAGCTGGTCCTCTCGGGACGCTACTACGGGCTCGACGACCTCTACTTCACGACCGCCGTGGACTACGGCTACTCCAAGACGGTCGAGGAGACGTTCCGCAGCTGGGACACCGACGCCGTCCTGGAGGACATGGTGCGCGTGATCCGCCTCAACCGCCCCATCGTGGTCGTGTCTCGCTTCCATGGGAGCCGCCGCGATGGCCACGGGAACCATCACGCGGCGGGCGTGCTGACCCCGGAGGCGGTCACCGCGGCGGCCGATCCCGGGCGCTTCCCGGAGCAGATCACGCGCGAGGGGCTGCGTCCGTGGCGGGTGCTGCGCCTCTATCGGGGCGGCGTGCGTGTCGGCGAGCCGTATCAGGTGGCGGTGGACGCGAATGGCTACAGCCCGTCGCTTGGAACGACCTACCAGCGCTGGGCGAGCCGCGGGCTGAGCCTGCAGCGGTCGCAGACGTCGGGGCGGATGAGGCGGGGACGCGGGCAGGTGTATTGGTATGAAGAGCTCGATGGGACCGCGTCGGGGGCAGGAGGCCGCCCGCCAGAGGGTGGATTTGTCCGCCAAAAACGGGGCGAGATGGCGGACAACGGGCCGGAAACCGGTTTTGTCCGCCAGAATGGGGCCGAAATGGCGGACAACGGCCAGGAAATCGGATTTGTCGGCCAAAACGGGCCCCAGGTGGCGGACAACTTCTTCGCCGGGCTCGACACCAGGTTGACGGGACTGCCGGCGCTTCTGGGCGAGGAGGTGGACGACGGGGTGGCCGGGCGGCTGGCCGAGGTGCAGGACGTGATCGACGGGGTGGTGCGGGACTTCGATTTCACCGCGCCGGAGGCTTCGGTGGCGGGGCTCGCGCGCGGGCTCGCGTTGCTGCGTGCCGTGAAGGGTGGGGCGGGGGTGTCGGTGGAGATGGCGTTTCAGCTGGCCGTCAAGGAGCGGCAGTTCGAGGACGCGATCATGGCCGCGGCGGGGGTGGAGGTGCGGGCCGAAGTTGAAGCCGGAGCCGGGGGTGCGGTGGTCGTGCCGGGTGAGGTGGTGGAGGTGGTCGCGGGAGTCGAGAGCGCGATCCCCGGCCGCGTCGAGGTGGCCTCGGCGCGCATCGTCCCCGGTGGGGGCGAGCCCGTCACGGTGTCGCTGGACGGCCAATCGGAGGTCCACATACCGGCCGACGCCGGCACCGAAGGGCCGTACTTCCACCGTGATGGATTGGCTGAGAACCACTACCAGGTATCGGATTCGGCGGATCTGCACCTGCCGTGGGAGCGGCCCCGGTTCTTCGCCGAACTCGAACTTCTGGTGGATGGCGTCGAGGTTGCCCGGACGCTACCTGTCGTCGGGTGGGTGCCGAACCTGCCTTACGGTTCGCTGGCGCGCCGGGTGGAGGTGCTGCCCGCGGTGTCGGTGTCGGTTGAGCCTGCGGTGCGCGTCGTGCCCGAGCGAAGCAGCGGGGATGCGGGCGGGGAGCCACGCCAGAGTGCGGGTGAGGCCGGCCGGACCGCCCTGGAGACCCGTCAGAGCGCCGCGGAGACCCGCCAGAGTGCCGGGGATGCGGACTCGAGCGCCAGCCGCCCCATTCAGGTGCTCGTCCGGATGGAGGCCAACGCGCCGGAAGTCTCCGTCGAGGCCCAGCTCGATCTTCCCGCAGGCTGGACTGCGACGCCGACCTCGGTGCGGCACGACTTTCGCAGCCGCGGTGAGATGGTCGAAGCTTCCTTCTCCATCACCCCCTCCCCCGATTGGGACGGTGACGCGCTGGTCGATGCGGTCGCGCGGGCGACGCTGCACGGCACCACTCGCGAGTACCGCGCCGGCTATCGGACGATCGACCATCGCGATCTCCCGCTCGCGCGGCTGCGGCATGCGGCGCGCACCCTGGTCCGGCCCGTGGCGGTGGCGCCGCTCGATGGCGTGACGGTGGGCTATGTGATGGGCGTCGGCGACGATGTGCCGGCGGCGATCGAGGCGCTGGGCGCGACGGTGCGGCTGCTCGGCGAGTCCGACCTGACGGGCGGTGTGCTGGATGGGTTCGACGCCATTGTGGTGGGGACGCGGGCGTATGCGGTGCGGCGCGATCTGGTCGACAACAATCAGCGGCTGCTGGACTATGCGCGCGGCGGCGGCAATCTGGTCGTGCTCTACCAGACGCAGGAGTTCGTGCCGGGCGAGATGGCGCCCTATCCGGCGTCGCTTCCCCGTGGCGCGGAAGAGGTGTCGGAGGAGGATGCGCCGGTCGAGTTGCTGGTGCCAGACCATCCCCTGCTGGCCGGGCCGAATCGGATCTCGGGCGCCGATTTCGAAGGCTGGCTGGAGCAGCGCGGCTCGAAGTTCTTCACCGAATGGGACCCGGCGTACACGCCGTTGGTCGAGACGCATGACACCGGGCAGCAGCCGCAGCTCGGCGTGTGGCTCACTGCGCAGGTCGGCGCGGGGCGCTACAGCTACCTGGCGCTGGCGCTGCACCGGCAGCTGCCGTACGGGGTGCCGGGGGCGTACCGGATCCTGTCGAACGTGCTCTGGCCGCGCCCGCCGGCCCAGTGACCGGCTAGAGTGGGCGCTCCGTGAGCCTCGGTACGGCCGACTGGATCGTCGTCGCTCTCTACGGGGCGCTTACCCTCTCGATCGGCCTCCGCCTTGCCCGGCGGGCGGGGCGCAGCGTCGAGGACTACT
Organism: Longimicrobiales bacterium; assembly: GCA_965211905.1. Classification (GTDB taxonomy): domain Bacteria; phylum Gemmatimonadota; class Gemmatimonadetes; order Longimicrobiales; family Gaopeijiaceae; genus Bin94. Next base: position 489,815 of record CBDBTX010000003.1, on the reverse strand, counting down.
TCGTCGCGGGGCGGTCTCTGCCCTGGTGGATCGCGGGCACATCGATCGCGGCCACCTGGTTCGCGAGCGATGCGCCTCTGGCCACCGCCGCGCTCGTCCGCCGCCAGGGGGTGTTCGGCAACTGGCTGTGGTGGTACGAGGCCGCCGGCATCCTCCTGCTGACCTTCTTCTACGCGCGGCTGTGGCGGCGTGCCGGGGTCCTGACCGACGCGGAAGTGATCGAGCTGCGCTACGGCGGGGTTCCGGCCCGGATCCTGCGCGGGTTCTCGGCGGTGTACCAGGGGCTGGTCAAGAACGCCGTCGTGATGGGCTGGGTGATGCTGGCCATGGTGAAGTTCAGCCAGGTGCTGCTGGGCTGGGACGCCGCGCTGACCCTGACCGTATGCGTGGGGCTGGCGCTGGTGTACACGGTGGCGTCCGGGCTGTGGGGGGTGGTGGTCACCGACGTGCTGCAGTTCGTGGCCGGGATGCTGGGATCGATCACGCTGGCGGGGATCGTGCTGGCGCGGTTCGGGGGGCCTGGCGGGATGGCCGACGCGATCCGGGAGCAGCCGGAGGCGCCGGCGGGTGCGCTGGACCTGGTGCCGAGCGCGGCGAACGCTTCATCGCTCGAGGTGCTGTCGTTCCTGTGCCTGATCCTGATCCTGTGGATGAGGAGCGGGCAGGGCGACGGGTATGTCGCGCAGCGTTTGTTCGCGACCCGCGACGAGCGGCAGTCGGTGATGGCGTCGCTGTGGTTCGCGTTCGCGGGGACGGTGCTGCTGACGTGGCCGTGGATCGTGGCCGGGCTGGGGTCGCTGCTGGTCTTCCCGATGGGGTCGGGGGCGGATCCGGCACTGATGGCCGATCCCGAACTCGCGTACCCGATGATGATCCGCGAACTCATGCCCGCCGGGCTCCGCGGCCTGATGGTCGCGACCTTCCTCGCCGCCTTTATGAGCACGATGGATACGCACCTGTGCTGGGGCGCGTCGTACATGGTCAACGACGTGTACCGCCGCTTCGTGCGGCGCGATGCGACCGAGCGCCACTACGTGACCGCGTCGCGAGTGGCGGTGGTGGGGCTGGCGGTGCTGGCCGCGTTCGTCGCCTGGCAGATGGAGTCGATTCAGCGAGGGTGGATCTATATCATAGAGTTGACCGCAGGGGTCGCGGTGGTGTGGCTGCTCCGGTGGTATTGGTGGCGGGTCAATGCGTGGGCGGAGATCGCCGCCATGGCGGGCTCGGTGGTGCTCGCCAACGGTCGGCTGCTCCTGGGCGCGGTGCAGGCCGCGATTCCGTTGCCGGCCGGATTCATGAACTTCGCAGACCGTTTCTACGCACCGGAGATGGACCTGGTGCGAGCCGTGGTCATCCTCGTCACCTGCACGCTGGTCTGGCTGATTGTGATTCGTTTCACAAGCCCCGAGAAGGATGAGGTGCTGGACCGGTTCCACCGGCGGGTGCGGCCGGGCGGTTGGTGGGCTCCGGTCGCGGCGCGTACCGGCGTGGTCTCGGGGGATCCGGGGGCTGCCCGCATGTGGACCGGCTTCGGCTTCGGCGCGCTCTTCGTCTACGGCAGCCTGCTCGGGATCGGCTGCATGCTGACGGGGAGGGCGGCGATCGGTGCGGTGCTCCTTGTGGTTTCCGTCGCGGCCGCGGTCGTGACCGTCCGGCTGGCCGACTCCGACAACCCGCCACCCGCAGGCGGGGCGGGCCCGCCCCTGCCCCCCGACAGCGGCAGCCCCACGCCGGTCGGCTCGGCTGTGGCGTCCGAGGCCCCATGAAGATCGTCCTCGTCGGCGCCGGCAGCCGCGAATTCGGCCCCGCGTCCATCCGCGACATCCTCCTCAGCGATATCCTCTGCGACGGGGGCATCGAGATCGCGCTGGTCGACATCGATCCCGCGGGGCTGCCGCGGGCGCACGCGTACACGGAGGCCGTGGCGGAGAAGCTCCATCGCCGGGCCACCGTGACCAGCACCACTTGCGTGCACGACGCCCTTCCCGGCGCCGATGCGGTCGTCCTTTCAATCGAAATCAATCGCTACTTCTACTGGGCGCAGGACTTTCACGTCCCCCGCGCCTTCGGCTTCCGCCAGATCTACGGTGAGAACGGCGGACCGGGCGGGCTCTTCCACGCGCTCCGCAACATGGGGCCCACGCTCGAGGTCGCCCGCGCCATGGAACGGCACTGTCCAGACGCCTGGCTCGTCAACTACACCAACCCGCTCACCAAGCTGTGCGAAGCGGTGAACCGGCTCAGCGACGTGCGCACGGTCGGCCTGTGCCACGGGGTCTTCCACGGCATCGAGCAGATGGCACGCATCCTGGAACTCCCGCCCGGACGCCTGGAAGCCCGCGCGAGCGGCCTGAACCACTTCTCCTGGTTCGAATCGGTGAACGACCGCGAAACAGGCGACGACCTCTACCCCCGGCTGCGGGAGCGCGAGCGCGCCGGCGACCTGATGCACGACTGGGACGAGATCGCGCTCAGCCGCATCCTCTTCCGCGTCTTCGGGCGCTTCCCCAGCCCCGGCGCCAACCACATCGGCGAGTACATCCGCTGGGCGGGTGACTTTCTCGCCAGCAGCGCGCTTCAGTTCTTCTACGATCCTGCCGACGGCCACCCGTGGGAGACCGGCGAGGTCCCCACCTGGATCTACAACCTCGGGGACAAGCCTACCGAGACGCCACTGTTCCCCGGGGAGCGGAGGGAGCGTGCGCGGGACAGCCGGGAGGAGCGCGCAGGCAGTGCACACGCCGACACCGATGCGTACGCGGATGCGCCCTTGTCACCTTCCGGCGAACTCGCCGCCCCACTTCTCGAAGGCGTTCTCCGCGGTGAGGAACGCTACCTCGACGCAGTCAACGTTCCCAACGCGGCATACGTCCCGGGCCTGCCCGACGGCGCGGTCGTGGAGGTTCCGGCCAGGGCATGCGCATCCGGACTGCACCCGTTCACCATGAAGCGGCTGCCCGAGGGAATCCTGGCTCTGCTGCGCACCCAGGTCAGCATCAACCGGCTCCTGGTGGAGGCCTTCGCATCGCGCTCGCGCAGTCCCCTCCTCCAGGCGCTGCTCCTGGATCCAACCACCGAGTCCTACCGGCAATCGGTTGCGCTGATCAACGAGATGTGCCGGCTGCAGGAGGACGTGCTGCCGGCGCTTCTGTCCGACGAGAGCTGAACGAGTTGCGGGCGACCTGCCTCGCCTACCGCTCAAGCTCCCGGACCTGCACCGATTCCACGCCCAGATCGTCAGTGGTGCGACCGAGGATGTAGTCGGCGCCGATCTCAAGGATGGTCAGCCCGTCAGGCGTCTCGACAAACCCCAGCACCTGCCCCTCCGGATCGAAAACCGTCCATAGCGGCGCCGGCAGCTCCGTGCCGGTCAGCCTGGCCTCGCGCACCCAGAGATGGTCGAGGCCATCCACGAGAATGCCGTCAAACGCCGGAAAGCGCTCCACAAGCGGCACATTCGGAAAGGCTTCGCGAAACGCATTGGCCGCCTGCTCCGGCACGCTGGTCCTGGCCAGATTCTCTTCAAACAACCGAGTCGCTTCAGCCATCGTCGGCGCACGATGGGTGTACTCGCGGCGGACGATCCTGGCAAGCGAGCCGTCAGCAGCGTCGTAAGCGCGAATCTCGTAGTCGTCGTTGGGGGAAATGATGACCAGGTCTCCCCACGCACCCTCCACGAGGTACCGGCTGAACGGCAGGCCTGCCAGCATGATGGGCATGCCGCCGGCGAATCCGAAGTAAGACTCCCGACCGGGGTGCGTGCCGTAGGAAAGGAGGGTCGCACCATCGCCCGCGCGGCGCTCATAGGATACTTCCGAGCGCCGGTATCCCTCGCCCGAGGCGTCGGCGGCCCGGCCCAGAAAGCTGCCGTCGCTGAAAGCGAACCGTGGCGTGAGCGGGTTCCCCACTTCCGTCTCGAGCACGAACGTGCGACCGAATCTGCCGGCGGAATCGAAGACCGAGATCGCCCCGGTCCGGCCATCCCAGGCGACGATGGAATCACCTGGCCATCGATCGATCCCGGCCAGTGCGGTGAATTCGCCCGGCCCCGCTCCCGCGCCGCCCCAAGTGGCCTGGTGAGTGCCGTTTGCATCGAAGGCGCGAAGCTCGCTGGTGCCGGTGTTGGCGATGACGATGCGGCCATCGGCGAGCTTCGTGGCCGCGTCGGCATCATACAGCATGTAGGGTTCTTCGCCGGACTCCACGCCGATCGACACCGCCGGACCCGGTCCGATTCGCCACGGCAGCCGGGAGCCGTCGGGCGGGCGAGGGTTTTCCACGATCCGAACTCCGGCGCTGTCCCGCGACTCGGAGCGGACGGCGACATCCCCGGCATCCTCGCACCCTGCGGCTCCGACAGCGGCGAAAGGTAGCAGTAGCCGCAAGAGCACCCGGTCGAAACGCGGCTGTGGCTGTCTCCGGCGCATCTTCTCCTCCAATTCCTAGGATTTTAGGAGAAGTGTAGGGTCTGGCAGTCCGTGCAACAAGTCCCCCGCCGCCCGCGGACGGCGACGCATCCGCAGAATGTTGGATATCGGCGCCGTCAACCAGTCCGGCGGCCTCCTACCGCACCACCCCCAACGTCACCCGCGACGGATGATCCGCCCCCCGGTACACCATCTGCTCCGCCGTTACGTACTGATCCGGTGTCGCCCGGTAGGTGTCCACGAACTGCTGCGTGTTGCGGTCGTAGGCCGGGAACCACGAGCTCTGCACGTGCACCATGATCCGGTGCCCCGCCCTGAAGGTGTGGTAACGGTCGCGCAGGTCGATGTGGATCGGCGTGACCTCGCCCGGGACCATGGCCTCGGGGTGCTCGAGGCTGTTGCGGAACCGCCCCCGCATGATCTCGCCGGCCAGGTGCATCTGGTACCCGCCCATGGGGACGTCGCAGAAAGGCGAGTCGGGGGCGTCGTCCGGATAGACGTCGATCACCTTTACGATCCAGTCGGAGTCGGTTCCGGTCGTGGACACGAAGATGTCGGCCAGGATCGGACCCGCGATGGTCAGGTCTTCCTGCAGCGGCGGGGATTGGTAGACGAGCACGTCGGGCCGCGCCGAGGCGAAGCGCTGGTCCTCCACCTTCCACAGGTGCCCGAGGGTGGTTCGCTCTTCCGCCGAGAAGGGCACGGGGTCGTTGGGGTCGCTGGTGTAGCTGTCGGAGCCGCCGGGCAAGCCCGGATCGACGAAGCTGAGCGCACCGTTCTCCGCCAGGTACAGCGGAACTTGCTCGACATCCGCGGGCGGCCAGCGGTCGTGGGTCCTCCACACATTCGTCCCGGTCTCGAAGACGAACGCCTCGGGCGCGGTCCAGTCGCCGGCGCGGCGGAGGTGGTGCTCGAAAAACGGAAGCTGCACATCGCGCTGGAAGGTCACGGATGTCTCGTCGGTGAACTCGATACACCCCAGGTGGTCGCCCAGCATGCGGGACCAGCCGCCGTGCAGCCACGGACCCGCCGCCAGGGCGTTTTCCGTGCCTGGGTTCCCGGCCTCGATCGTCCGGTAGATCGACATCGGACCGTAGAAGTCCTCGGTGTCGAACCACCCGGCCACGTTGAGGATCGGGTGGTCGATGCCCCGGAGATGAGGAAGCGCGTTCTGGCGCTGCCAGTATTCGTCGTAGGTGTCGTGCTCGATGAAATCGTTCCACGCGGGGACGTCGCCGTGGAAGTAGAGTGCGTCGATGTTGGACGCCGATCCCGCCTCGAGGAAGAAGTCGTAGCCGGAATCGGTCCCGTAGTCGAAGCCCTCTGGCCGCACGTCGGTGGGTGCATCGCGCCTGCGTGCGTTTCTGGCGAGCCAGGAGAAGGCGTACATGACTCTGAAGGCCCCGTTGTGGTGCCAATCGTCCCCGATGAACATGTCGGAAGGGGATGCCTGAGGTGACGACGCGGCGAGCGCCGGATGCGCATCGACCATGCCCATCACGGTCTGCCAGCCCGGGTACGAGATACCCCACTGTCCGACCTTGCCGTTGTGGCCCTCCACGTTGGCGAGCGCCCACTCGATCGCGTCGTAGTTGTCGGTGCTCTCGTCGACGGTGGTCCGCCCCTTGGGCTTCTCAGCCAGCGGACGAATGACCTCGAATTCGCCCTCCGACCTGAACTTCCCGCGCACGTCCTGGAAGACGAACACGTAGCCGGCGCGGTCGAATTCGGCGGAAGGACCGAGGGGGTTGCGGTACTCGCCGGGCTCGTAGGGCGCGATCGAGTAGGGGGTCCGGAAGAGCATGATCGGCGCCGGGTCGGCTGCGAAGCGCGGCGTGTAGACGATGGTGTACAGCTCCGCGCCGTCCCGCATCGGGACCATGTGCTCGGACTTGTCGTAGTTGGCGCGGAGCCAATCGAGGTGGGCGGCGTCGCCGCCATTCGCGGCTTCGCGGGTGCGCTCCGTGAACTCGACGCTCCCTCCCGCCCGGTCTCCCCGGCTGCAACCCCAGGCGGCGAGGACCAGCAGCAGCGCAATCCCGACTCTCATCCGCCTGAAACCGAACACGCCTGCCCTCCCGCCTCTCCGGCCGAGGGGACGGCGAATTCAACGTTGGCGCCATCGCCTTCGGTCCAGTTTAGGTTTGTCAAGGACGGTGACCGTAACCTCGTGCCGCCCGTCCGGCAAACGGTCTCCCAAAACCTGCACACCAAGCCCGACCATGAGCCGACCAAAGCCAATCATTCGACCTGTTACGCCGGTCATCGGCGCCGAGATCCACGGTCTCGACCTCGACGATGTCAGCGATGCGGATTTCCAGCTGATTCATGACGCGCTGATGGACCACTGCGTCATTTTCTTCCGCGACCAGGACATCTCCATCCAGAGCCAGAAAGTCCTCGGGGCGAGGTTCGGCGAACTGGTCGCGCACCCCAACGACCCCGGCGTCGAGGGGCATCCCGAGGTCATGCCGATCCATGCGGACCGGGACTCGCGCCGGGTAGCCGGCGAGCAGTGGCACTCCGACGTGTCGTGCGACCCCCTGCCGCCGATGGGGTCGCTTCTGCGGCTGCACACGGTGCCCGAGACCGGCGGCGACACGCTCTTCGCGAACATGTATGCGGCCTATGAGGCGCTGTCGGATCGCATGCGGACATTCCTCGACGGCCTGACCGCCATGCACGACGGCGGCCCCTATTACCGTGAGACGAACCGACTCATCGGCCGGGACGACGGGGGCCGCAGCTATCCTTCGGCCGAGCACCCGGTGGTGCGCACGCATCCGGTCACCGGTCGGAAGGCGCTCTTCGTCAACCCGATGTTCACCCAGTACATCGTGGGACTGCCGCCCGCCGAAAGCCGGGGGATTCTCGCCCTGCTGTACGAGCATGTCGCTCGCCCGGATTTCCAGTGCCGCTTCCGCTGGCGCCCCAACTCGATCGCGTTCTGGGACAACCGGTGCGCCCAGCATCACGCGATCTGGGACTATTGGCCGGCGACGCGGTCGGGCTACCGGGTGACGATCCGGGGGGAGGCGCCGGTCTGAGTCGGCGACTGTGGCTGGCGTGGGTGCTGGCCAGCGGGGCCGGAGGATGGATCTGTGCCGTTTTCGCGCGCCCTGTCAGCATCGCCGTGGGAGGAGCGGTGGGAAGCGTTCTGGGGCCGGTTGCCGCTGAGGCTGCAGTGGGGGCGCTGGCGATGGGCGGGGTGTTTCTCGGGGTAGCTCTGGGACAGTGGCTGGTGATTCGGCGCCGGGTTTCGTGGGCGGGTTGGCTGGCGTTGGCGACCGTCCTGGCAGGCGCGGCTGGGGGCGCTGCTGCGTTGAGCGTCTTGCAGGGGCTGACGGGAGCGATGGGGCCTGCCGGGAGCGTGGCGGTGGCCGTGGTGCTCGGACTGGCCGCCTTTGCGATGGTTCACTGGTACGTGTTGCGCGGGAGGATCAGCGATGCGGCTCGTTTTGCCGCTCTGGGCGTAGTTGCGCTGGTGGCAGCCGTCCTGGGCACGGCTCTGGTCGGTGCCCTCGCAGGTGATCTGGCCGGGCAGGGAATCGGCGGGGGTGCGCTCGGGGCGGTATACGCGGCTGTGATTGGGCGGAGGACGATCCGCCGGGTCGAAGTGTAGCAACAATTGACACAGCGGGCGGCATGGTCGATCCTGGACCATGGCCATACGTCAGACTCGGAGCATCTCGCTGCCACCCCACCAAGACGCATTCGTAGAACGATTGGTATCGCGGGGGCACTATAGGACCGTCAGCGAAGTGATCCGGCACGGATTACGGTTGCTGGAGGAAGCTGAGCACCGAAGGCTGCTTGAGAAATGGATTTGCCAAGGTCTCAGCGTAGAGGAGATGGAGAGGATTCCGCCCGAACTGATTGACGGCGTGAGGGACCACTTCCGCCATCTGCTCGACACGGCTGTTCGTGATGTCGATGCCGACCTGGTCACTGACGGGCCTGCGGCCATAGAAGGGTTGAGAGGACGCATCGAGGGATCAGCCTGAGGTGCCGACGGGCTACCGACTCAGTCGGGCGGCCGAGGACGATCTGGAGGAACTCCTGTTCTACATGGTGCACGTGGGATCGATCGCATTCTCGACCCGGATGGGATTGGACTCTGACTTCGCGGATTCTCCGCCAACGTCAGAATTCGAAGACCGCCAACTCCCGGTTCAGCTGCAGCACCATCACATCCGGGTCGATCAGCACGCGCTCGGGCTCGAAATCGGCCCGGATCACGAACTCGGCTGACTCCCCCGCCCCCAGTTCCACCTCGGTCCGGGCGTCGCGGTAATCCTCGTTCACCACCGTACGGTCGCCATCATCACCCTCATCCGACCACCGTTCGCCCGAAGTCGCCCCCACCTGCACGCGCATCCGGCCCGTCCCCGCATTCTCCACCGTCCCCCGCACCACCCACTCCCCGCCCTCCCGCGTCTTCGTCACGTCCGAAAACCGGTACTCCGGCACCACCACATCGAAGAACCACTGCTCGGCGAAGGCGTCGAATGCGGTCGTGTCGGGCGCGAAGTCCCGCAGCACGGCCAGCATGTCCTGAATCACCGGGAAATCCGGGTCCGGGTTGTACTTCGCGATGAAGGCCTGGAGCCCTGCGAGCATGTTCTCCCGCCCCATCTCCTGCTGGAGCATCCACGGCACCCAGCCGCCCTTGTCGTAGGTGACCGTGCCGTCCCCGGACCGGCTTCCGTCGATCTTGACCATCGGGCGCTCGGAGTCCACGAAACGCTGGTCACCGTACAGCTGCTCCAGCCGCTTTCCGAACTCGATCCGGTAGCGGTCGCCGTAGACCTGTTCGTGCAGCAGCATCGTCGAGTAGTGGGCCATTCCCTCCGAAAGGATGTTGCCACCTGGACCCCGGCCCGGGGTAAGCAGGTTGCCCCACCACTGGTGCGCGGCCTCGTGCGCGACGACCATGAAGGCCACGTGCGACCTGGGATCGCTCTGGGCCAGGAATCCGATCCCCTCGCTGAAGGTGATGTTGGTCGGGAACCCCTGCGCGTACGTCGCGAACGCCGCGAATTCGGAGATCTTCAGCAGCTCCCACGGGAAGGGATGGAACCACTCCGAGTAGTACTTTCGGGCGGCGTCGAGCGCGGCCGACATCTCCTCGATGTTGTAGTCGTGCTCGGGGTGGTAGTAGATCGCGGTGCCGTCGCCCTCCTTCACCGCGTACCTGCCCGCCACCACGTTGAACAGTGCCACGGGGTGGTCCGTCTCCCACACCACCGTGCGCCGGCCGTCCACAACCTCGTCGCTGACCTTCTGCCCGACGCCGTTGGCCGTGTACTCCTCGGGCAGCGTGATGCGCGTGCGGGCCGTGAAGGGCTCGCCGCCCCATCCGAAGAGTGGCTCGGTCTCGCCTTCGTAGAAGTCGTCCGCGTAGTCCCTGGGCTCGGCGGAGTTGTCGCTGTCTACGCCGATCCCCGGGTCGTACCCCGGAATCGGCACGAAGGTGGGCGAAAACGCGGTCAGCACGACCCCGGCGTCCAGGATGAACTGACTGGCCCCACCGGGACGCTTGCCCATTCCGCGCGGAAACTCGAGTTCGTAACTGAAACCGATCGTGAGTGAATCGCCGGGCCCCAGCGGGTCTTCGGGCGTGAAGACGAAGAGGTTGGAGCGATCGTCGGGCTCGTGCTCCTCCCCGTCCAGCGTCCATTCGATCGAGTCCCACTGTCCGGCGGTGACGGGGATCTGGTCGTAGGAGTAGTCGCGGTGGTTGTAGAAGGTGTACTCACCTTGCACCGCGGCCGTTCGCGCGGCGGGTTCGAAGTCGAGGTCGACGTCGACGTTGGCCACCGACGGCATTTCGAAGTCCGTCCAGGTTCGTACGTTCTCGCGCCAGTAGTCCTTGCCGGCCTCCTCGGCGGCCTCTCCCTGCCGGCCCGCTTCGCCCCCGAAGTGCAGGACAAGGGCGAGCACGATTGCCGGCGCCGCGAACGGAAGCAGGCGCAGGGCCCCGATCAGGAGCGGTTTGGGCCGGATGCGGTGCACCAGCCGGGTGGCGTCGAAATCAAGGCGCCCGAACCGTTTCACCGCCAACGCGACAAGGGGCACCACCATGCTCAGGTAGAGCAATCGGTTGAGCAGCAACTCGCGCCCGTTGAGCGAAAACGCCCCCAAGTCGCTCCACTGGACGGCGTCCCACGCGATCCAGTTGAGCGCCCAGCCGAAGGGATCGTCAAAGACCATCCGGTAGATGGTGTAGATGATCAGCCCCATGCCGATGCCATAGACGGCGTACCGGTTCCGGAAAAAGGCAAAGAGCGCGGTTACCAGCGCCGTCCAGAAGATGAAGGTGGGCGCCAGCACACCCCCCCACGTCGCGATGAAGGGGAAGATGTCGAAGCGCACCGGGCTGCCCTCGAAGATCTGCTGATAGAGGATGACCCCCCAGCTGGCCACGACGCCGACGGCCAGGATCAACCCCGCGACCACGCTGTTGCCGATGGTCTTGCCGAGCAGAATCGAGCCGGTGCCGATGGGAGTCGCGTGAAAGATCTCGGCCAGCCTGCGGCCGCGCTCCCGGTGCAGCGACTCGACGGTGTAGAAGAGCAGCAGGAAGCAGATCAGCAGGCTGAGGGTATTGAGCTGCCGCACCGCGACCGAGCCCGAAGTGAGAAGCAGCGGCGAATTGAACGGGCCGATCGCGATGAGCGTGTTGACGATCGACTGGTACAGGATGAGCGGCACGAAGAGATACATCCCGGGGCGCCGCACGAGCTCCCGCACTTCTTCCCTGCCGATGACGCCGGCAGCCTTCCAGAACCCCAGCGGCTGCGTGGCCATCCCCAGGTCGCGCAGGGTCGCATCGGCCCTGGAAGGCGCGACGGCGCTGGCCATTGGAGCGCGGCGGCGCCGGAACAACCTCGAGCCGCTTGCACCCCTTCGCAGCCGCCCGCCGTAGCTGATCGCGGCGCCGGCAACAGCAAGCAGACCGATCGCCCCGTATGCAACCCGACTCAGCAGAAACCCCGCGTCGGGCTGCAGCACCGCCGTGTTATAGAACTCAACCCCGCGATCCACCTTGAGGAAGGTCTCGTTGAGCCAGCGGTAACCTGACGGGTCCACAATCATCAGCGCCCGATTCATTTCAGGCGACAGCCAGTCTGGCGACCAGAGAGTCAGGAAACCGAGGGTGACCAGGAGCACAAGGACCGGAAAGAAGAAGACGATGATCGGGCGGCGCGTCCAGGTGCCCAGGAAGAACGGAACGCCGGCGAAGAGCAGGATCTGGGGGAGCCCGAAGAGCACGGTAGGGTACAGGTAGCTGCTCAGCGCGAATGGGCCGATGTGCCGGGCGTCCTCCCCCGCCGCCACGATGTGGTTGAACACCGCCCCCATGCACAGATAGAGGACCCAGATCGCCAGAAAGACGCCCACGGCGCCGGCGAACTTCCCCCACACGTACTCGCCCGGGGTCAGGCGGGTCGAATGGAAGACTTCCGTCACCTGAAGTTCCAGGTCGCGGATCACGACCAGCCCGGCGGCAATGGCCAGGAACCAGGCCCCGATCCCCATCACCACGATGCACTGGATCATGCTCTGCGCGAACACGGAGGTTACGTGGGACCGTTCGCCGCCCACGGTCGACTCGCCCGAGGAGATCGTGACCACCCCCTCGGACCAGCCCCAGGCCATGAGCAGCAGGATGCCGAGCAGCACCCAGTAGGCGGGCCGCCGGAGTCCTGTCAGCAGCTCCCTGCGCGTGACCTCCCACCACCTTGTGAAAGTGTTCACGAGCCGGCTCCGTTCGCCTGCGCCAGCAGCAGATACGCGTCTTCCAGCGTGGGCGCCACCGATTCGAAGCCCTCCGGCACCCCACCCTGTGCCGCCTCGTCCGGCGGCAGATGAATGCGCACCTGATTGCGCCCCTCGATCAGGATCGCTTGCGTGATCCGGCAGCGCCGCTCGATGCCGGCCAGCTCCTCCTTGGCCACCGCGCCCTGGTAGATCGTGCCCGTCAGTCGCTCGCGCGCCTCGCCCGGCGTCGTGTCCGCCACGAAGTGCCCGTCGTACATGATCGCCACGCGCGGACAGAGCACCGAGATGTCCTCGACGATGTGGGTGGACAGGAGCACCGTACGGTCCTCCGCCAACTCCGCCAGGAGCCGATAGAAGCGGATCCGCTCCTCGGGATCGAGGCCGGCGGTGGGCTCGTCGACGATGATGAGCCGCGGTTCGCCGGCGAGCGCCTGTGCGATCCCGAGCCGTTGCTTCATGCCGCCCGAGTACCCTTTTACCTTGCGCCTGGCTGCGTAGGACAGGTTGACTCGCTCCAGCAGCTCCGCCGCGAGTGTCTTCAGCCCCTGCGGAGCCTGCACGCCCTTCAGCACGAGCAGGTAGCGCAACATCGCCTCGCCGCTCAGGTGAGGGTAGAAACCGAAGTCCTGCGGCAGGTAGCCGAGTTGGCGGCGAATTAGGCGGGGGTCGGCGACGATGTCCTCGTCGTTGAAGCGGACCGTTCCGGAAGTCGGCTCCAGCAGCCCCGCGACGATGCGCATGAGCGTGGTCTTGCCGGCGCCGTTCGGGCCGAGCAGGCCGAACATTCCTTTCGATACCTGTAGCGATACGCCCTGCAGCGCCGCGACGGGTCCCGGATAGACTTTTACAAGATCTCGGATTTGTAGCATGGGTTCGTCTTGAAGGTTGCAGGTGATGCTATGCGTTTGCGCACAACTCGACGGCTTGTGCAAGCGAGCCGAGCGGGTCGCCGCTGCGTGGGATGAATTCGTGCGCCAAGTATCCGTTGAAGCCGGTTTCGCGGATCGCACGCACGATCGCGGGATAGTAGAGCTCCTGCGTTTCGTCGATTTCGGCGCGCCCGGGCACGCCTCCTGTGTGGTAGTGGCCGATCCACTCGGCCGCATCCGTGAGGGTCGAGATGATGTCGCCTTCCATGATCTGCATGTGGAAGATGTCGTACAGGATGCGCACGCGCGGCGACTCGACGCCCTGGATGATTTCGAGGGCGTAGGACATGTGGTCGCCGATGTAGTCGACGTGGCCGCCGGCCTTGGAATTCAACACTTCCACCAGGATCGTGACTCCTTCGGCTTCGGCGATCGGCGCGCACTCCCGCAGACTGCGGATCGAGTTGTCGATAGCCGGTACGTCGTCCATTCCACGACGGTTTCCGAAGAAGCAGATCACGTTGGGGACGCCTTCGTTCGCGGCGCGGGGGATGTGCTCCTCGAAGGCGCCGATGATCGCAGCGTGATTGCGGGGGTCGTTCAGCCCGTCCTCGATGGTCCCCGCACCGACATCGCCGCACGAAACGACCAAGCCGTGATCGTGTGCGACCGACCACTCGTCGACGGTGAGGAGGTCCATCGCGGTCAGGCCGATGTCGGCGACCGAGGCGCAGAACGAGTGCAGGGGGATGTCGGCGTAGCACCAGCGGGCCACGGATTGGGTGATGCCATCCCGGGCCGTCGACCGGATCTCGGCGGAAGGGGCACCGCCGGCTTCGCCAGAGGCGTCACGCGTGATCGGAGCACCCCCGGACCGATTCGGCTGCCGGTCACATCCCGGCAGGACCAGCCCCATGGAGGCCGCTCCGGTTGCCTTGATTGCTTCCCGGCGCGTAAGGTTCGGCATCTCTTCCTCCGTGTCCGTCGGTTCGGGGGAACGCACCACGGTAGACTGGGCCGCACAAAAGCGGCGGAAACGGTAACGCATGAAGCGACGGCAGGCCATCGGCGTGCTCGGCGGGGTTGCGGGTGCGCCCTTGCTCATGTCCGTGGACGAAATCGAGCGCCTGGTGGCCTGGCGCGAGCGCGTGCGGGACCAGGCCGGGTCACGCTCCCCGAGCAGCCGCGATGCCGCCGCCCAGACCGCTTCCCTGCTGACGCCCGAGCGCGCCCGTGTGATGAAAGCCCTGGCCGAGGTCATCATCCCCGCGACGGACACGCCGGGCGCATCGGAAGCGGGGGTCACCGAGTTCGTGGCCGCGCTCGTCGACGGATGGCTGGACGACGACGACCGGGACCGATTCCTCGCCGGGCTCGACACGGTGGACCCCCGGGCCCGTGAGCGCTTCGGCAGCCCCTTCGCCGAATGCGAGCCGGGTGATCAGGCGGCCTTCGTCCGCGACCTGGACGACGAACTCACCCGACTCCGCGAAGACCCTGCCGAAGACGAGACCCAACACTTCTTCCACGATGTCAAACGGTTCACCCTGACCGCCTGGTTCACATCGGACGTGGGTCTCGACGCGCTTGGCTACCGAACCACCTTCCGCACCTTCGAGGGGTGCGTGGCGCTGACGCCCGCCGAGGCCGGCCGATGAACATCTCTCGCCGAGACCTCTTCCACATCCGGCCGCGCCGCCAAGAATACGACGCGATCATCGTCGGCTCGGGAATGTCCGGCGGATGGGCCGCCAAGGAGCTCACCGAGCTAGGTGCCAACGTCCTCGTCCTCGAGGCGGGTCCGATGATAGTGCCCGACCGCGACTACGCCGAACACACGCTCACCTCCGAGATGCCGTACCGCGGCTGGAACGACCGCAAGGCGCTCGCGGCCGAGCAGCCCGTGCAACGCGAGTGCTACGCCTGCGACGAGGTCGCGCGCAAGTTCTTCGTCAACGACATCGAGAACCCGTACACGACCGACCCCGACAAGCCGTTCCTGTGGATCCGCGGCCGGCAGGTGGGCGGTCGCTCGATCATGTGGGCGCGCCAGTGCTACCGGCTGAGCGACCTCGACTTCGAGGCGAATGCGCGCGAGGGCTACGGGGTCGATTGGCCCATCCGCTACGCCGACCTGGCGCCATGGTACGATCACGTAGAGGCCTTCGTCGGCATCAGCGGTCAGGCAGAGGGGCTCCCGCACGTCCCCGACGGGGTCTTCCTCCCGCCCATGCAGATGTCGTGCGTCGAGGAGCACGTGCGCGACTCCATCGCCAGCGCGTTCGGCGGCAAGCGCATGATGACAATCGGGCGCACCGCCGTCCTCACCCGCGATCACAAGGGGCGGCGCGCGTGCCACTACTGCGGCCCCTGCCACCGCGGCTGCCGCACCCGCAGCTACTTCAGCTCGATCAACGCGACTCTGCCCGCAGCGGAGGCGACCGGCCGCCTGACTCTGCGCCCCAACAGCGTGGTGCCCGAAGTCATCTGGGATCCGCGCGCAGGCCGCGTCACCGGCGTCCGCGTCATCGACGCCGAGTCGCGCGAAGAGCTCGAATTCCACGCCCGCACCGTCTTCCTCGGCGCCTCCGCCCTCGAAACCACGCGCATCCTCCTCAACTCGAAGTCCTCCGACTTCCCCGACGGCCTGGCCAACTCCAGCGGCGTGCTCGGCAAGTATCTCATGGATCACACCATGTGCGTCGACAGCCGCGCGCGCTTCGACGGCTGGGAGGACCGCACCACCCGCGGCCGGCGTCCCAACGGCATCTACATTCCCCGCTTCCGCAACGTGACCGAGCCCACATCCGACTTCGTGCGCGGATACGGCTTTCAGGGCGCCGCGACCCGCACAGGCTGGGGCCGCGGCGTGTCAATGCCGGGTTTTGGTGAGGAGTTCAAGAGCGACCTGATGCGCCCGGGGCCGTGGGAGTTCCGTCTGCACGCCTTCGGCGAGTGCCTCCCCCGCGAGGAGAACCACGTTAGCCTCGATCCCGAGCAGGTCGATGCATGGGGAGTCCCCACGCTGCGGATCAGCTGTAAGTGGAGCGACAACGAGCGCAACATGATGAAAGACGCGGTGGAACGGGGCGGCGAGGTGCTCGACGCAGCCGGCGGCCAGGACATCGAACTCCAGACGGAGATGGCAGCGCCCGGGCTCGCGATTCACGAAATGGGCACGGCGCGAATGGGCCGCGATCCTGCAACTTCCGTCCTCAACGCCCACAATCAGGCGTGGGACGTGCCCAACCTGTTCGTGATCGACGGCGCGTCGATGGCGTCGTCAGCGTGCCAGAATCCGTCGCTCACGTACATGGCTTTCGCGGCTCGCGCGAGCCACTACGCGGTGTGGGCGGCGCGGAGGGGGGAAATCTAGGACGGGCTGCTGGGCGATGTGGTCGAGACGGACAAGCGTGGGGATGGCCCAGTTCGGGACGGGGGCATCGTTCTGGTTCGTCGGGACGGACTCGATAGTCCTCAGAATCTTTGCGCTTGTGTTGGCGGTCCGAGGTGTCAGCCATTTCGTGATAGCGTACCTCAACCACCCCGATCGGCTCGCGAAGAGGGATGTCAGGAAGGAACTACCGCCAAGCCAGGACAGCTGACAGTCGCCTTTGGGCCCAAGGTTGCAAGTCCGGCATTCCGTGCCGGAATTGCAAGTGTGTTGCGGCCAAAATGTAATCTGTACACGACATTCTGTAAAGTTGGCTTTACGTTGAGCAGAACGCCTCGCCCAACACGAGGGTTCCCGCAGGCGAATCTGTCCGTTCTTCAGTACTATCGGCTGGAGCGCTCCAGCGGCCATAGCTGGACGTACTCCACGTCGAGGTCGTCAAAGGTGGTGCCCAGGATGTAGTCCGCCCCGATCTCGTGGATCCACAGACCCTCCGGCGTCTCGACAAACCCCAAAACGCGGCCTTCCGGATCGAAGAGGGTCCAGAGTCGAGGAGGCCGCTCTTCCTCTGCGAATTCGTACTCCCCAACCCAGAGGTGGCTTACCGCGTCGGACATGACCGATGCGAAGGCCGGGAAGTGCTCCGCCACGGGCACCGACTGGTATTGCCGACGCAGGCGCTGCTTCTCGCTTTCGGTTCCACGGAGACGACTCTGTGCCACCTGTGCCTCGATGTACGCCTCGACATCCTCTGAAGTCGGGGACCGCGGCGCGTGGTCGCGCCTGACGATCCGCGCCAATGAGCCGTCCACGCCGAACGCTCTCAACTCGTACCGGCCTGTGTGTCCGATGACGACCAGGTCACCCCACGGTGTCCAAACTGCCTCCCGCCCAAAGATCTTCCAGAACAGCATCGCCTGGTCGGTTCCTTCTGCGTGGAGGTACGGCTCAAGCCCTGCGTGTGTCCCCAGCGAACTCCGGACCCCCCCTTTGGCGTCTCTGAGCTGGACGACAACGGTATCGGCATCCTCCGGCATGTGGACAGCGAGGATTGAGCCGTCGCTTGTAGTGTGCTCGGGTCTGAAACGTTGCATTAGAGGGGTGGCCTCATCGTGCTCGAGTTGCAGGGTGCGGCCGTAGTTACCCTGCGCGTCGAAGGTCGAAACCCCCAGGCGCGGCGCGTACCACGCGACGATCGAGTCACCCGGCCATGGCCCGACCCGCCAGAGGCTCCTTAATTCGCCCGGACCGTCTCCCAGGCCGCCCCAGGTCGTCAGGTAAGTCCCCGACGCATCGAAGACCCGCAGCTCGTTGGTCCCCACATTCGCGACGACGATGCGGCCGTCGCTCAGCCTGGTGGCATCGATGGCGCCGTATAGCAGGTAGGGCTCCTCGCCCTCCGCAACCCCGATGGAGACCGCGGGCGCCGGCGCGATCCGCCAGGGGAGCCGCGACCCGTCCGGCGGCTGTGCATTCTCGATGATCCGGATCCCCGCGCTGTCGCGGATTTGGGTTGGGAGGGAGGGCGGCGCTTGCGGGCCCGGTTCACAGGCAAGCGCGGTCAGAGACAACCCGGCGAGGAGATGATTCAGCTTCATCAGCGCCTACTGGTACAAAGTGGGCGCATCTGAACATTCCCGCGCCCGTAGGGCCAGCCTATCTTGAAGGATCGTTACCACAGCGCGGATCCGCCATGACAGCACCGGTTGACGCGACCTTTCTGAGGCGATGCCTCCGTACCCTTGACCACGCACTGGCCGCCCTTGCGCGTCACGATCCCGACGAGATTGAATACGATGTCTTCCGCGCGGCCTGTGTGAAGGAGTTCGAGCTCGTCCTCGAACAGAGCGGCAAACTTCTGAAGAAGCGCTTGGCACCCTACTTCGCCGGCAATCGGCAAGCTGACCGCCTCGTGTTCAAGGACGTCTTTCGGCATGCCGTGAAGCACGGCCTCATCGACGCGGACACGTGTGAACGGTGGCTGCAGTACCGGGACAGCCGCAACGAGACTGCGCACGACTACGGCAAAGCCTTCGTCGAGGCTACTCTTGCCCTGCTTCCCGGCTTCCTTGCGGACGCCCGGGAACTCGCCGACCAACTTGAGGAAGCGCACCTGGCTGATCGATTGCATCTGTTACCCAGACACCGCCGCATGATCGACAACCTCCTCCACCGTATTCTCCCCGGAGTCGAGGTGTGGGCATACGGAAGTCGTGTAAACGGACGCAGCCACGACGGCAGCGACCTGGACCTCGTCTTGCGGGCGCCGGGTCTTCGCCCGATCTCGCGCAGTCGCCTGGGCAACTTCACCGAAGCCCTGACGGTTTCCAACATCCCGTTCCTGGTGGACGCCCGTGACTGGGCCCGCCTGCCCGAGAGGTTCCAAAGGGAGATCGAGCGGGACTATGTGGTGTTGACGGAGGGAAAGCCGGAGGCCCACAACGAACTGGCCAGCCATTCAACCGCTCGGCGGGCAACGTCCACACCAGCTTCGCGTTGACGGGTCCCGGGCCCGCCGTGACATCCGGTCGGATGCGAAGACCAGGAGTCGTTGCCAGATGTGCCGCGGGCTCTCAAACCCATCGACGTCCCTTCGGGCATCCGTTGTGGGTGCGCCCGGTGGAGTATGGCCTGATCGCGCTGGCGATGGTGTACGACGTCAGGCGGCACAGGCGCCGCAGCAGGACCGGTCGCCCGCCGGACGGTGCGGGAGGTGGGTTGCCGTGTACGCCGGAATGACCGTGGGCGTGGTGGTGCCGGCAAGGGACGAGGAACAGAACATCGGGTCCGTCGTCGCCGACCTGCTCGCGCTGCACGATGACCGGGGCGCGCGGATGGTCGACGATTTCGTCGTCTGCGACAACGGCTCGACGGACGGGACGGCGGCGCGGGCGCGCGAGGCCGGAGCGCGAACTGTGCGACAGGAAACACCGGGCTACGGACGGGCCTGTCTGACGGCTCTCGCGGCTCTCCGTCCGGTCGACGTCGTGCTCTTCACGGACGGTGACCGGTCATTCGAAGCCGCGCAGGGACTCGGGCTGCTCGAAGCCATCGCCGAGGGAGCCGATCTCGCTATCGGCTCGCGAGCGCTGGGCCGGAGGGAGCCGGGCGCCCTTTCTTTGCCGCAGAGGGCCGGCAACCGGGTGGCCGGCCTGTTGATCCGCCTGCTGTGGGGAGCGGTGGTAACCGACCTCGGTCCCTACCGCGCCATCCGCGCCGAGGCGCTGCGCCGCATCGACATGCAGGATCGCACATACGGCTGGACGGTCGAGATGCAGATCAAGTCCATTCAGCACGGACTGCGGGTCGTTGAGGTACCTGTGGACGCCTTGCGGCGCCGTTTCGGCCGCTCCAAGGTCGGGGGCACTTTTCGGGGCGTCGTCGGTGCCAGCATCGGAATCCTGTCGATGATTGCGTGGCTCCGCTTGTGGGAGATTCGTATGGGACGACCCCCGCGCTCACCAGGGCCGTAGGACCGGGGAACCCAGCGACGTCTTATGGAGAAGAAAGGGAATGCGCCGCCATGGGTTCTGCCATAAGTTCGTCCGGTGGTGGATTGCGGACCATTGGCCTGGATATCTCGGTCCGCCCGGGTTGGAGCAGTTGCTACCTGGACCAGCGGAGTTCCTGATGAATCGACGTGCATTGTTGAAAGCCGGAGCGACCGCGGCCGCATTGCCGTTCGTCGCGTCGGCGCGACACCTCGCGGCGATCGCGACCCCGCCGCAGGTGGCATTCGATCGACGCGAACTCCAGCAGCTCCTCGACGAGTCGGCCGGGAGCTTCGGCATCGTCGGCGCCCAGCTCGCGGTCTTCGACGGCGAGGAGGTACACGAGTTCGCAACCGGTCTGGCGATCCGTGAGCGCAGCCTGGCCGTCACGCCGGACACGCTGTTCCAGATCGGCTCGACGACCAAGGTCTTCAACGCCGCCGTGGTGATGGCGCTGGTCGACGAGGGCACGCTTGACCTGGACGAACCCGTTGGCAGCTACCTCGACGGCGCGCCGCTCACGAGCGACCTCCCGCCCGTCGACATGACCCTGCGCCAACTGCTGTCGATGTCATCGGGGCTCGATAACGGGCCGTACACGGACCACGGCCGCGGCGATGACGCCCTGGGCCGGTACGTCGCTTCACTTGCCGAGCTTCCCGCGATCTTCGAGCCGGGCACGGCCTACGGCTACTCGAACGCGGGCACCGCGGTCGCCGGGTTCGCAGCCCAGCGGGTGATGGGCAGGAACTGGGAGACCCTGCTCGCCGAGCGCATCCTCCAGCCGCTCGGGCTCGAGCACTCGGCGACCTTCCCGGAGGACCTGCTCTATCATCCGGTGGCGCTGGGCTACTCGCCGACCCCCTCCAACCCCGAAGGCGAGCGGATCCCGTTCTGGGGGCTGCCGCGCAGCATCGCCCCGGCCGGGGCAACCCTTTGCTGCAGCGCCGGCGACCTCGTGCGGTTCGCCGGGATGTTCCTGCGGCGCGGGCGCTCGGCCGACGGACGCCAGGTGCTGTCGGAGGAGGCCGTCGAGACGATGCACACGCCCGAAATCGACATGCCGACCCGGATCATGGCCCAGAAGTGGTGTACCGGGCCCTACTGGAAGCGCTGGGGCGGCGAGGTGATCTGCGGGCACAGCGGCACCAACAGCGGCGGGTCGTCCCTCCTGCTCTGGTGTCCGAACAAGGGCGTGGCGGCCGCGACGATCGCCAACGTGCCGAGCCAGGGCTACCCACTGGCCGACAAGGTGTTCGATACGCTGTTCCCGGAGGTCTACGGCATCGACAAGCCCCGGACACCGAAGCCGGACACGGTAACGCCCCAGGAGGTCGAGCTCGAGCGCTACGTCGGGCAATTCGAGGCGTTCGGCAGCCGGTTCTCGTTCTCCGTGGATGGCGACCGGCTGATGGCGCGGTCGGAGGTCGGCGCACTGGAGTCCGAGCTGATTCCGCTCGGCGGCGACCGGTTCCTGCCGCGCAATCCGGCGATGGGCGGCAACCGCGGCTGGGACGTCGCCTTCTGGGGCGACGACGGCTACGGCCGCGCGACGCACTACCTGAACGGCGTCTTCGCCATGCGCCGCAGCAGCTGATCGGGGCCGTCGACTAACCGTTTCGCCCTGCCGATGGCGGAAAATGTATACATCATCCTCCAAACGTGGCGAAAAACGTATACCTACTGCCCCCCACCCAGCGGCGGCGCACTCTCCGGCGGCCGCCGATACCCCGTCCCCTGCTCGAACGCGTACCCGAACCGCAGCAGCATCGCCTCGGTGAACGGCCGCCCCAGGAACTCGAGCCCCACCGGCAGCCCATCCGGCGTGAACCCCGCAGGCACCGTCAGCGCCGGGAATCCGGTGGTCGGGCTGAGGAGCCGGTTGTCGCCCAGACCGTACCGGTCATCCGGCGCAGGATTGGTCTCCGCGTCCGCAGCGATCGGCGTCACCGGATGGTCGAAGGTGGCGTAGACGAGCGCGTCGAGGTCGTGGTCCGCCATGGCGACGAGCACGTCCCGCCGGATCCGGTCGCGGCCGACCAGGTACTCCAGGTATCCCGGATCGCCGGGCGACTTGCCGAGCAGTCCCCCCATCCCGGCAGCCCGCCACGGCGTGACCCGGCCCGTCAACAGGATCGACCGAAGCGTCTTGTACGGGGCGTTCTCATGCTCAGCCAGATAGGCGTCGGTCGCCTCTTCCGTCTCGAAGACGTTGGCGCCGAACACCGAATTCACCGTCTCGATCCCCGCGATCGCAACAGGGTCCACGACCTCGGCCCCCAATCGGCGCAGGTCCGCCACCGCCGCGTCGATGCGCGAGCGCACCTGCCGGAATCCCTCCGAGTCGGGGTCCACCGACTCATCCATCGGATCGCGGATGACCCCGATGCGCGCCCCTTCCAAACCGTCGCCGCCAAGGCCGCCCTCATATGACTCCGGCACACGCCCCACAGCGCGGGCGGTCACGGGATCGTCAGGATCGTAGCCCGCGATGACTCCCAGCAGAATGGCCGCGTCCATGACCGTGCGAGTCATCGGGCCCTGCGTGTCGGTCGTGGGGTTGGCGGGCATCAGGCCGAACCGGCTGACCAGCTCGAGCGTCGGCCGCAGCCCCACCAGCGACGCCACCGCGGCCGGACCGCGTATGGAACCGCCCGTGTCCTCGCCAATCCCGACCATGCCGAAGTTGGCCGCGATGCCCACGCTGGTGCCGCCCGACGAACCGCTGGGATTGCGCCGCGGGTCGTAGGCGTTGCGGATCACTCCGAACCCGGACCCGACGTAGCGCGATGCAAACTCGCCCATGTTCGTCTTCGCGTGGATGATCGCGCCCGCATCCTTCATGCGCGTCACGATGGTCGCGTCCCGCTCCGGCACGAAGTCGGCAAAGAGCGCGGAGCCGTAGGTCGTGGGCATGTCGCTGGTCTCGACCTGGTCCTTCAGCAGCACCGGAATGCAGTGCAGCGGTCCCGTGAGACCGCCGGCGGCGAAGGCCTCGTCAAGTTGGGCCGCCTCCTCCAGCGCGCTCGGATTCAGCGTAGCAACCGCGTTCAGCCGCGGCCCCTGCTTGTCGTACGCGTCGATGCGGTTCAGGTACGCCTGCACTAGGCCGACACACGTCAGTTCACCGGACTGGAAGGCGGCGTGCACATCGGCAATCGTCGCCTCCTCGACCTCGAATCCCTGGGCAGCCAGCTGACCAGTCCCGGACGTGAGTGTCAGTAGGACAAGAGCGACCCGTGCACGTAAAGTAAACATGACAATTCGTAACCTCTACTTTACAGTCGACAACGAACCTGCGTGATGATCCATCGCACTATGTAGCCACCGACCTCACCCCGCGGCAACCCGGCCACCCGGCGGCGCGCTGGACGCGGCCGCCGCCCCACACCGCCGCGAGCGCGTCCGCCACCGCCGCACTGGCCCCCCACCCCCCCACACGGTACGATCCCTGCACGCCTTGCCACCTCGCCCGCCCTGCGGCGACCCACCCCGTCCTGGATGCGAGCATGACTGCAACCACCCTCGCGGCGGCCATCCTCCCGGCGAACACCTCGGCCCGCGGCACACACGGCCTCGGCCTCGCGACCCGGCTCGTCGCCCTCGCCACCGTCACCTTCGCCGCCGTCCTCGCCCCGCCGCCCGCCCATCTCGCCGCCCAGGGCGCCTATCCGGCCGCCTCACACGGCGGCAACTACATGCACAACTTCTACTTTCCCCCGGCACCCTCCTCGTCGCCCTGGTACCCCGAGTGGCACCCCGGCGGCGAGCGCGTCGCGGTGGCGATGAGCGGGTCGCTCTGGGAGGTGGACATCGCGACCGGCGACGCCCACGAGATCGTGCACGGCCCCGACTACTACTCGTCGCCCAACTACTCGCCCGACGGCGCGTGGCTGCTCTACACGGCCGACGACGGCGGCGGCACGATCGACCTCGAAGTCATGAACACGGCCACCGGCGAGCGCCACCGCCTCACCGAGGGCTCTCACGTCCACACCGACCCCCGCTTCTCGCCGGACGGCGGCCGAATCGCCTACGTATCGACCGCTCCGAGCGGCTACTTCAACGTCTTCATCCGCTCATTCGCGGACGGCGCCTGGACCGGGCCGGATGTCTCGGTTACGTCCGACAACTCCTTCGGCCGCGACCGCCTCTATTTCGGCTCCTGGGACATGCACATCTCCCCGGCGTGGCTGCCCAGCGGCGAGGAGCTGCTGATCGTGTCGAACCGCGACGTCGCGCTCGGCAGCGGCAACGTCTACCGTGTCCCGGCCCGGGCCGGCGGCATCGAGGACCGCCAGCTCGTCCTCGCCGAACAGACCCTCTACCGCACCCAGCCGCACGTCTCGTATGACGGCCAGCGCTTCGTCTACTCCTCGACCGCGGGCGCCGCGGACCAGTTTCAGAACCTGTACGTCCAGCCCACGACGGGCGGCGAGCCGTACAAGATGACCTTCTTCAACCACGACGCCTTCCACCCGCGCTGGTCGCCCGACGCGGAGTGGATCGCCTTCGTGGCCAACGGCGGCGGTCCGGTTGCCGGGGACGGGCCGACCGCGGAGGGCCCACGGCAACACCCCACCGGCCTCCCGCAGCTGTACCTGCTGGAGGCCAACGGCGGCAGACTGCGCCGCGTCGACATCACCGAACGGCACTGGGCCCGTCCGACGGGCACCCTCGTCGCAACCACCGTCGATCAGGAGGGCGAGCCGCTGGCCAGCCGCGTCCATCTGACCGCTGCCGACGGCAAGTTCCACGCACCCGCCGACGCCTATGCCCGCGTCGCTCGCGAAGGCGACCGGATCTTTCATCACCCGGGCTCGTTCACCGTGGAGCTGCCGGCGGGCGAAGCCGAGATGACCGTCGTTCGCGGCTTCGAAACCGCACCCGCGACCTACACCGCCGTCATCCGCCCGGGCGAAACCACCTCGATGACGATCACGCTCACCGAGATCTCCGATCTCTCCGACGAGGGCTGGTTCTCCGGCTCCACCCACGTCCACATGAACTACGCCGGCAACCTGCGCAACACCCTCGCCAACCTGATGATGATGTCCGACGCGGAGGACCAGGACGTGGTCGCCGAGCAGGTCGCCAACAAGGACAACCGCATCCTCGACCACCAGTACTGGATCCCGGGCGGGGGCCCGCATCCCCTTTCGGAGCCGGACCACCTGCTTGTCGTCGGGCAGGAGTACCGCCCGCCCTTCTACGGACACGTCTTCATGTTCGGCCAACGCGAGCACCTGATCGCGCCGTACGCGATGGGGTACGAAGGCACCGGGATCGAGAGCCTCTACCCGAGCAACACGGACATGATGCTCAAGGCAAAGGCCCAGGGAGCGACGACTGCCTACGTTCACTCGTTCTACAACGGCGACCCGCTGGAGGGGAATCTCGGCGGCGCCAAGGGCTACATCGTCGACGCCGCGCTTGCGGCCGCCGACGCGGTCGAGTGGTCTACGCCCCAGGACGGCTGGCCCCCGGTCTACGCAGTGTGGAGCAACGGAATTCGCGCAACCGTGGTGGGCGGCGAGGACTCGATCTCCAGCCTCCACGCGACGCCCCTGGTGGGGTCGATGCGCACCTACGTTCGCACCCCGGACGGCACGCTGACCATGGACGGGTGGTTCCAGGGCATTCGCGACGGCAACTCGTTCGTCACCTCCGGCCCGCTGATCGAGTTCACGGTCGATGGCAGAGGGCCGGGGGAAGAGCTCGACCTCGACGGCCCCTCCGAGGTGCGGGTGCGTGGCCGGGTGTGGAGCGTGGTGCCGATGGAGAGGGTCGAGCTGGTCGTCGACGGCGACGTGGTCCGCACCTGGGAACCCGCCGGCGACAGGAAGTCCCTCGACATCGACGACGCCCTGGCCATTGCCGCGAGCGGCTGGATTCACCTGCGCGTCGAGGGCGCCCCCGAGGACCGCTGGCCGCTCGACACGTCGTACCCGCAGGCGTTCACCAATCCGGTCTGGGTGACGGTCGCGGGCCGCCCGATCCGAAGCGCCGCCGCCGCGGACTATGCGCTGCGCTGGATCGACAAGCTGCAGGTCATGGCGGAGCTGTGGCCGGGGTGGCGGTCGGAGCAGGAAAGGGAGCACGTGTACGGGCAGTTCGAGGAGGCCCGTGAGGTGTATCGGGGGCGGGGGGCGGAGGCGGCGGACGATCCCGGCACACCCCTTCCCACCATCACCGAGCAGTCCAGCGGCACAACCGAGGTCCTGCAGGCGATCAGCCCGGTGTCGGTCAAGACCGTGTGGGCGAGCGGGCACGGCGGCGTGATCCTGCGGACGGTCGATGGCGGGGACGAGTGGGAACGCGCGTCCGCGCCCGGCGGAGACTCGCTCCAGTTCCGCGACATTCACGGGTTCTCGTCCCGTACCGCCATTGCGCTGACCGCGGGCACGGGACCGGCGTCGCGCATCTACCGCACTGCCGACGGCGGCGAGACCTGGACGCTCCGCTTCCTGATGGACGCGCCCGAAGGCTTTCTCGACTGCCTGGATTTCTGGGACGGCGAGCGGGGCTTCGCGTATGGCGACTCCTTCGACGGCGTCCCGTACATCCTGCTCACCGAGGACGGCGGACGGAGCTGGGCGCGGGTTCGCGCCGATGCCGCCCCGGCGGCCAACGAAGGCGAGGGCGGCTTCGCGGCCAGCGGCACATGCGCCCGCGCGGGCGACTCGGGGCGCGGGTGGATCGGGACGGGCGCGGGCGGCTCGGCGCGGATCCTGGCCACGGGCGACTACGGAGCCACGTGGAGCGAGGTCGCCGTGCCGATGGCGACGGGCGATGCGGCCGGGATCTTCACGCTGGCCCTGGCGGACGGTTCGCCGGTCATGGCGCTGGGCGGGGATCTGGGCGCGCGCGAAGAAGTGGTCGCGGCGAACGCGGCCGTAAGCAGGGACGGCGGCCGCACCTGGACGGCGGCCAGCCCCGCGCCGATCGACGGAGCGGTGTACGGGAGCACGGTGGGCCGCTGGGGCCCCTACCGGAACATCGTGGCCGTGGCGCCGCCCGGGGCCGCGTTTACCGCCGACATGGGCGCGACCTGGCAGCCGCTCGAAGGCGTGAGCGCGTGGGCGGTCGAGTTCGCGCCGGCCGGCCGGGTCGGCTGGGCCGCGGGAGAAGGGGGACGGATCTGGCGCATCGAGTGGTAGGCGGGGCCGAGAGAGGGTCCGGTCACCGGGGACGGACGCGAGCGGGAGTGGTCGGTGGGCGCGTGGGCCGCGCGGGCCGGGCCGCAGGGTGGCTTGGCGGGAGCGGGGTATGGGTATATGGCGTCGTGATGTGGCTATGTGGCTCGCTCTTGCCCGCAGCGATGTGCGCGGCCCTCGGTGGGGTGCTGCATGGGGGTGCCGGTGCCCTCGCGGCGCAGGATCGGCCGCCTCGAATCGAGGGCCGGGTGGTGGACCGCGCAACGGGAGCCGCAGTCGAAGGGGCGACGATCGTGCTGGCACGTCCCGGCGAAGGGGCGGCGGACCCGGTCCGGACCGAGACGGTCACCGACCGCGCGGGGATGTTCCGGTTCGAGCGGGCCCTCGCAGGCAACTACCAGCTGACCGTCACGCATGTCGCCTACGGCACATTCGGTGAGGCGATCGCCTTCGCACCGGACGATCGGGTGGTGCTCCGCGTCACCCTGTCCCCCACCGCCATCGCACTCGAGCCGATCACGGTCGAGGTCCTGAGCGAAGAGGCCCGGAGGGATCGCGCGCTGGGCACCGCCCGGCGGAGACTCACGGCAGCGCAACTGGAACCGCTCACGAGATCCGGCGACCACCTGGCCAATGCGCTCGCACGGCTCCTGCCGGGTGTGAGGGTCCGCAGTGGACGCAGTCAGCCGGGCGAACTCGTCTGCCTGGAGTTCCGTGATCCCGCTTCGCTGGCCGCTCCCGGGTGCCGGACTCCGCTGGTCATCGTCGACAATGTCCGCCAGGCCAACGGCCTCGTCACCCTCAACACGCTCCCCATCGCTCACATTCGCAGCGTCGAGGCCGTATCGCCCAGTGAAGCAGGCGTCCGCTACGGCGCCGACTCGAGCTACGGCGTGATTCTCATCGAGACCGTGTCCGGCGGCGCACCCCTGTCCCAGCCGGGGGAGAACCGGAACCCTCCCTACCGGGACAGGACATACAACTGGGCACTCGAGTCGGAGCCTTATCCCTGGGCCAGGGCGCTCGGCACCGCTTTCGCCGCGAACGCAGCCGGACTTCTGGCCGGGTATGCCGTGTCGCGGACGTGCCTCAGCTTCGACGACCTGTCGCAGCACTTTACCGGTGCCCGTTGCAGCACGATGGGCAACGCCGGCTCGCGCCTGTCTCTCTATGCTGCCCCCCAGATTGGCGTCGGCTACCTCACGGGACGCGTGGGCGCCACCGACCTGTCCCGCGGCAGCATGTGGACAAACGCGGTCGCGGGGTCGATCATGGCGGCCCCCGGGATCGTGCTGGCAGTCACGAGTGACAAGGACGGCTTCCCGGCATCGACGGAGATCGGCGTCTTCATGGCGCTGATCGGTGCCCCGGTGGCAACCGTGGTGGCGGATCGGCTGTTCCGCCGGGTTTGGCGTTAGGTCCCGGAGGGTCCCACGGCAGCATCGGCGCGGTGCGTTTGCTTCGCATGGGGGAGCTTTCCGGCGTCATGCAGGCATTTGGCGGCCAAAAAAGGGAGAAAGTGGCGGACAAAACTCGACAACGCCCGTCCTGGGGCGCGCCGGAGTCCCAAGGGCTTGTATTTTGTTGGCGCGCATACCGCCCAGGCGCATGGGCGGAGAGATGACCGCAACCGATGGAGGAAAGATGTCGCAGAAGGGCAGACTCGCAGCGTTTGACCACGTAACGGCGGGCACGAGATCGGTTCTTGCTGCCGTCCCCGAGGACCGGATGGAGTGGCGTCCCCATGACAGATCCTGGACGCTCGGAGAGCTCGCGAGTCATCTTGCGAACCTGCCGAACTGGACGATCCCCACGTTGGTGCAGTCCGAACTCGAACTGTCTCCGGACGCTGGCGGGCCGCCGCCGAGGGATGCGTTTGCCACGAAGGACGAGATGCTCGAAGCATTCGAGAACAGTGCCGCCGCGGCCCGGATCGCAATCGAAAACACGTCGGACGAGGAGCTCGCGGCTCCCTGGACCCTGCTTCTCGACGGCGACCCGCGCTTCACGATGCCCAAGGCCGCCGTGCTCCGCACTTTCGTCTTCGATCACATGATCCACCATCGGGCGCAGTTGGGCGTGTACCTGCGTCTCCTCGACGTGCCTGTACCACAGACATTCGGGCCGACCGCCGACTTCCCCGACATGTAGCGACGCCGTCCGCGTCCCTGCGGCCGGACGTACCGATGCGGACACTCGATCCCGGGGGCTTCGACCTACTCACATTCGACTGCTACGGCACACTGGTCGACTGGGAGGCGGGAATCATCACGGCAGCGGGACGCGTCTGTGCCAGCCACGGATCGTCGCCGACCGAGGCCGGGATTCTCGCTGCCTTCGGTGAAGCCGAGCACGTGGTGCAGGAGGAGCGCTACCGTACCTACCGGAAGGTGCTGGCGCTTACGCTCGACAGAATGGGCGCCACCCTCGGCTTCCGGCCGACGGCCACCGAATGCGACGCGTTCGCGGCCTCGGTCGGCCAATGGCCACCCTTTCCGGACACGGTGGACGCGCTGCGGCGACTGGGCGCACGCTACCATCTCGGCATAGTATCCAACGTCGACGACGATCTCTTCGCCGAGACCCGCAAGCACCTCGGGACCGACTTCGACTGGATTGTCACCGCGCAGCAGGTGGGCAGCTACAAACCCGCCACCGCACACTTCGAGGAGATGGTGATGCGCTCAGGGATCCCGAGGCACCGCACGCTGCACATTGCGCAGAGCCTTTTCCACGACATCGGGCCAGCGTCGGCGCTCGGCTACGCCACCGTGCACGTGAACCGGCCCAGCCGCGGGAGCGGGAGCGGTGCCACACCCCCGTCGGCAGCGCGTCCCGACGTCGAGGTCTCCGACATGGCGGGCGTGGCAGAGTTGCTCCTGAGAGACCAATGAGAGCCGACGATTCCCCCGGATCCGGCTCTACCGCCGGCCCGGACCGCCGGACGGACGGCGACGCAGACGCCGTACCCGACCGCCGCCCCGGCACCCCGGACGGCCGCGACGGCATCCACACCATTCGCGCCAGCGGCCTCCACCGCGACTGGAACGGGATCCACTACAAGAGCGGCCTCTCGGCGAAGAACGTCCCGGCCCGCGAGCTTTCCATGAACGTCGCCCGGATTCCGCCCGGCGGCGTGGCCTTCGCGCACATCCATGTCGACTTCGAGGTCATGCTCTACATCCTCGAGGGCACCGTGCGCCACGACTTCGGACCCCACCTGCGCGAGTCGATCGTGAATCAGGCGGGCGATTTCATCTTCATCGAGCCCGGCATCCCCCACGAGGTCGTCAACATCAGCGACACGGAGGATGTGGTGGCCGTCGTCGCCCGCTCGGACGCCTCGGAGTGGGAGAATATCGTGGACTACGACCGCGAGAGCGGAAAGGTGATCCCCACGCGGGAGACGAGCCGACGGGATTCGTGACGGCAAATCGGCCGCGGCGCCGCCCAGGAGCAGCCCAATTCGCTGTTCCGGCGCCTGCCTCCGCCCTGCGGTCGTCCCTGGTCGCGGCGGGAGAAGCCCTATCGCCAGGAAGCGATCACCACCGCCTGTGCCACCAGCGCGACACCGTTGTACAGGATGTTCAACCACGCCAGCCCCGCCTTGCGTCCCTCGTAGGCGACCGACTGGTGTGAGACCGGGAGCACGAACGCGATCAGCGCCAGCAGCGCCACGTGCACGCCGACCATGGCCCCGCCCGCGTATTCCGCGAGCAGTTGCGCGAGCACATACGCCGTGAGCAGCGACAGCACAAAGCCCACGCCGTGGGTCTTGAGGGGATTGAAGCCCTCGCGGAGTTCTTCCCCGGTCGCTTCCATCAAGGCCATCCAGCGCTTGCCGAAGAGTGGACCGTACCAGAGCGCGCCGATAATCATCGGAACGATTCCCGCGACCAGGACTGCGAGCAGGTTGACTTCGTGCATGGGTGGATTCCTCGGGCTTGGGACAGGTGTGGGGCCGGCGGCCCCCTAAAGCGTCTTCAGGATCCTCGAATCGTAGCGAAAACCCTCGATTCGGCCAGCCTCGATCCGGCAGGCGCAGCCGTGGGCCGGATTGACGATGTAGTTCACCTCACCCGCGACGACGGCGCTCGGTACGCGCAGGACTGCGGATTGCAGCGAATCCAGCCAGCGGTCCCCGATCTCCTGTGTAGGAGGATGCAGACTGGACACGGTCCATCCGGGGGACAGATCCCGGACGTCGACATCCTGGATCAGATCCACCGGGATACGCACCCGAAGCTTCCGGTAGGCCTGCAGGACTTCCGGCGTCCGCAGATGAACCAGTAGTTCCATGCTCGCCAGAGCCAGGCTGCCACCCAGGTACACCGCCCTGCGTCCGGGGCTGTTCCAGCGCCCTCCATGGCGATATGCCCCGTCTCCGGACAGCATGACTTCGACAGTCCGGGAATGCTCCGGTCCGGCCAGTCGCCACGCCTCAATGGTGTCGGCCACGGAGGCGGTCAGCTGAATACGCCGTCGCGAAGGCGTCCAATGAGCTGTTCCACTTCCCTGCCGCCTGCTTCCGTGGAAGCTCGCGCCAGCGGCGACTCGCCCTCCAGAAGCTCGTGTCGATCCCTGAGCCACCTGCGCGATGCCGCTGCGTCGTCGCCCATCATCTCGTGGGTCATGGCGACCAGGCGGGCCACCCGCAGCAGCCGATCCGACTCGTCCGACGTCAGCGTGCCCGCTTTCCGTCTGCGGGCCAGGGTCGTGGGGGACAGGCCGATCACCCTGGCCATCGCGAGGCGTCCGATCCCGACGATGTCAGCGAGCTCGTCCAGCGTCGAGAAGGGCAGGCCGCGCCGCACCACCGCCACCGCCCCTTCACGGACGAGAAGAGGATACAGCTCCGACCCGCTGGCTGGTTTCGAGTAGTGCATGCGATTGCCCAAACGGTATGTATATGTTTTCCACTTGGGCATACATTAGCCGATGTCGCGCATGGTCGCAACAGGAAAGCAGGCCAACAGCCGCATGGGAGCGAGCACTCGGGTCCCGTCCCGGGTTCCCCGCCATCAGCCGGCCGACCGCAGGGTGGCGGGCGATACCCGCCTAGAACGTCTTCGCCATCCGGTCCAGGAACGCGCGCTCATCGGGCGTCAGCGCCCTGGGGCCGACCTTCCTGACCTTCTTCAGCAGGAAGTCCACCTCTTCGCGGTTGATCTCGTGAAGGCGGTCGCGGGGAATGGCGTCCCAGCGGGTGAGCGCATCGGTGTCGGTCGCCTCGGGCGCGACGCGGGTCGGCGGCGGGCGGGCGACCACCCGGCGGTGCCGGCGGCGCTCCCACGCCCGCAGAAACACCCAGCCGGTAACCAGTCCGCCCAGGTGGGCAAAGTGGGCGATCCCGTCCTGGGCGCCGGTAAAGCCCGCGAAGAGGCTCGATGCCACCATGAAGAGCGCGAGCATGCGCGCCTGGATGGGCAGAATCCCCCAGATGTAGATCTCCTCGCGGGGCCAGTAGCGGGCGAACCCGATAACGACGCCGAAGATGGCGCCCGACGCCCCGACCACGGCGGCCGTGGGCGAGAAGGCGAAGGAAAGCAGGGCGCCTCCAACCCCGCACAGCACGTAGAACCAGATGAAGGTCCTGCTCCCGAGCCGCTCTTCCAGCCTCGGTCCGAAGAAGAAGAGCATGAGCATGTTGAAGAAGATGTGCGCGAGGTTGGCGTGCAGGAACGCATAGGTGACGAGCGTCCAGGGTCTGAACAACGCCAGCACGGGGATGAACGCGAAGTCCGCGCGGAGACCCGGATTGAAGCTGGACAGCAGGTAGACAACGACGTTGGCCAGCAGCAGGCGCTGTACCCATGGTGTCATCAACACGCGGCTACCCTCTTCTCCACCGGGATCCTCCCTTCATCGTCCCATCTCGCGTCAAATCTATTCGCGCCCCCGCGGGTGGACCATCAGCCGACTCGGGTCGACCATCGGGTGCCGTGGATCGACCATCGGCCACGCAGGTGGATCATCAGGCACCGCGCGCCTGCCGCTCGCTGGGGAGCAGCACCGCGTGGATGAAGGAATGGACGGGGGTGGGAACGCCGACGGTTGCTCCCAGCCGCACGGCCGCCCCGGTCCAGGCGTCGAGCTCCGAGGGTCGGCCCGCGGCGATGTCGCGCTGCAGCGATGAGGTGCCTTCGGCCGGGAAGGTGTCTACGGTGTTCATCGCGAAGCGAACCGCATCGTCTCGCAACGGCACTCCGTGGGCGGCCGCCACCGCCGCGATCTCTTCCATGGCCCGCCTCAGAAGGGCCCGGCTTTCGGGCATGGTCCGCACCGGCCCCAGCGGCATCCGGCACGCGCCGCACACGCCGCCCACCGAGCACACGAAGAGGAACTTGAGCCAGATCGCCGCGTCGATGTCGGGCGGCACCTCGGCGTCGACTCCCGCGTCGCGCAGGGCGGCCACGAGGGCATCGACGCGCGGGGAACCGCCGCCGCCCCACTCGGCGAGAGCAACGTACGGGTCGACCCCGACGTGCCGGATCTCGCCGGGGGCCGCGACCTCGCTGATGATGCGGGTCAGCCCCTTCCCCATGCGGCCGCGCCCCACGGCCGGGACCAGTGCTTCGTGGGCGTCCACGCCGTTGAGGAGGGGCACCACCAGGGTGCCGGGGCCCAGGAGGGGCACGATGCCTTCGCACACGGCGCGCACCTGCATCGATTTCACAGCGACGATGACGGCGTCGACCGGGCCGATCTCGCCGGGCTCGTCGGTGGCGGCGGCGGGGCGGACGCGGAAGTTGCCGCCGGGAGAGCGCACGCCGAGCCCCGCTTCGCGAATGGCGGCGAGGTGGGCGCCCCGCGCGATCAGGGAGACCTGGTGACCGGCGCGGGCGAGGACGCCGCCGTAGTATCCGCCCACGCCCCCCGCGCCGTAGATGGCGATGTTCATGGTGGCGAAGTTACCCTGATCCGGGGCGGGCTCAAAGTCCGCCGGAACGATGCGGCCAGGGAACGCGAACCACCGCGCCATGCGGCGGGAACCCCCGGCCGGGCGACAAGGTGAAGGCACGATGATCATGCGCCATGAGCGGATTCGCATCCCGGTCCCGTTCGGATTCGCCGGCGGGCGTGACGCCCCACCAGCAGCCTCGCGACTAGTCGCCGGGATGCTTCTCGCGGCGTGCGCGACGGCGCTGGGCGGCCCTCCGACCACCCCGCTGACCGCCCAGACGCCGGAACAGCGCTACGCCGACTGGGTCCGCCGCGACTTCCGGCCGCAGGAGTACGACTACCGCCGGGGCCGCACGATGGACGGGCTGCGCGCTTCCGGCGGAGGCCTCCTGCTCACGCCCTCGTCAGATGGCTCAACTCACGGCGGCACCTTCCGGCAGCTCGAGGATTTCTGGTACCTCACCGGCCTCGAGGTCCCGCAGTCGATGCTCGTGCTCGACTCTGACCGGGGCCGCTCGCTGCTCTTCATGCCGCCGCGGGATCCGCGATTCGACAATCCGGGGAGGCCGAACGACTTCCCGGGACGGCCGCTCCTGGACGACTACCAGCTGCGCAGCAATGCGGGGATCGACGAATACCGCGATGTCGCGGAGCTGGACGCCTACCTGCGGGGACGGCTCGCCGAAGGGGCGGTTCTGCGTGTCAACGCAGGCACGGCGGTGCCGGTGCCGGTGCCGGAGGTGCCGCTGATCGGGGCCGTCGAGGCCCAGGCCGCCCTCATCCACCGACTGCGGTCCGACTACCCCGAGGCGGACATCGTGAATGCGTTCGAGGTCGTCGCCCGGATGCGGATGGTGAAGACGCCCGCCGAGATCCAGCGCATGCGTGCGGCGGCGGATGCGACCATGGCGGGGATCCGTGCGGCCGCCGACCGGATCCGCCCTGGCATGGACGAGCGGAGCCTGCAGGGGGAGTTCGAGCGCTCGTGCCGGAGCTTTGGCGCGCAGTCGATCCCGTTTACGCCGATCATCAAGTCGGGGCCCAACAGCCTGTGGCCGTGGCGCGTCCTCGCCGCCCACTACGACCGGCGGAACCGCGCGATGGAGGTCGGAGAACTGGTGATTCTCGACGTTGGCTGCGAGGTGAACGGGTATGTGAGTGATGTCGGACGCACCTTCCCGGTGAACGGGGCGTTCTCCGATGTGCAGCGCGAGAAGCTGCTGGTGAGCAATCGGGCGGCAGAGGCGATCATCGCGGCCGTGCGGCCCGGGGTGACGCTGCGCGAGCTGACCGCGGTGGCATACGAGGCCATTCCGGACGACGAGGAGCCGTACATGCAGACGCCGTCGTTCTTCGGCCACCACATCGGCCTTTCGGTCGGCGATCCGGCGCTGCTGGACGAGCCACTCGCGCCAGGGATGGTCTTCACGGTGGAGCCGTGGTACTACAACCACGACATCGGCGTGTCGGTGTTCGTCGAGGAGGTGGTGCTGGTGACGGAGGACGGGGTGGAGGTGCTGACGGAGGGGCTGCCGCGGGATCCGGGGAGGTTGGAGTCGATGGTGAGGTGACGGCCGTACTGACCGGTCACCCGCAGTCTCGGCGGACCTCGTAGCGAACAAGGTACGGCACATCCAGCTCGCCCCGGACCTGCGCCCAGACTGCGCTCCGGCTGGCCTGGAAGATGTACGGCCGATTGTCCGCGTCCCCGGCGGACGGCGCCCCTATCCGTACGCGCCCCTACAGGTTGCCCGCTTGGTCGTGGACCTCCCACAGGCTTGCGGCGCGGGGCCAGGCCTCCCGCAGTAGCCAGACCGAACCGTCGCGCCCCGCCAGGATCCGCCGCACCGGCGGATGTGTCTCGGGGAAGGTGATC
This sequence comes from Longimicrobiales bacterium, assembly GCA_965211905.1. GTDB lineage: Bacteria > Gemmatimonadota > Gemmatimonadetes > Longimicrobiales > Gaopeijiaceae > Bin94. The sequence continues at coordinate 453,913 of CBDBTX010000003.1, read as the reverse complement.
GCTTCGCGCGCGATCCGCCTGCGGCGTTCCGCGTCCCGGATACCCCACGGGGGCCTGAGCCTGTCCGGGGTGCGGTCGCCGGCCCGCCCCGCGGCGAACCACTCGCGAATGACCTCCCGTTCGTCGCTGGTCACCGGCAGCGGCACGTACGGCACGGCCCTGTGCAGCAGCGTATCGCCCGCTATGCCGATCCTGAGAAGGTCGAATGTCGGCTGTTCGTCCTCTGCGCGAACCTCGCGCAGGGTCTCTTCGAGATTCCACTGCGCATCGCACGTTGGTTCCTGCGCCAATCCGACGGTGCTGCCGGCAAGTACACCTGCGATCGCTCCGGCGAGGCATCCCGACGTCGTCTTGCCCACCACTAGCGTAGGCGGACTCTGTTGGTTTACGGATATCTCAATCAGTGCCCCCCCTCCGCCGACCAATCCGACGAATTATCGTTGAATATCGTGCCATGCCGGGACGATATTCAACGATAATCTGCATGACGGCCTGAAAGGCAAACCCGTCCACCCTCCCATGCCCTCTGAGTCATACTCCGTTGAAGTTCCCGCCAGCCCCCCCCACCACCTCCCCCAACACGGCTACCGCCTCATCCAGCTGCTCGTCGGTCACGTACGGCGCGGGCCCTAGGCGTAGCACCCGGCCCCGTGAATCGGCGTAGACGCCGCGTCCCCGAAGCTTGCACGCCAACTCCCCTGCACGGGGCGTCTCCAGGGCCAGGAATCCTCCCCGGCGTGACAGCGGCACCGACCGGTCCCGCGTAAGAACGGCGGGTGGCAGGTCCAGCGCGTCCACGCCCGCCGCCAGCCGCCGGATCTGCGCCAGGCTGATCTCCCGCAGCCGCCGCGCATCCAGCCGCCGCTCGCGGAAGAACCTGAATACCGCCGCGGCGCGGTAGTGGCTGACCGGGTCGTAGGTCGAACCGGCAAAGCGCAGGTGGCCCTCGCCATACCGTACTCCGCCATCGCCAGGCGCCTCCGCCAGCGTGCCGAACTCCGCGAACCAGCCCGTGAGCACCGGGTGCAGCGTGCAATCAGGGGGGAACCGAAGGAAGCAGTTCCCCTCGCCGAGCTGGCAGTACTTGTACCCGCCGCCCACGACAAACGCGTCCTCGATCCCCATCTCGACCACCGAGAACGGGACCGCGTTGAGCGAGTGATACGCGTCGACCAGCAACTCGGCTCCCACCCCTGCGCAGGCGCGCGCCACCTGGTCCAGCCCGTCGACAATGAGCGCGTCGCGGAAGAGCACCGACGAGACCAGCACCGCCGCGGTGCGGTCGTTCACGGCCCCGATGAGTGCCTCGGCCACTGCACCTCGTCCGCCCGTCGAACCACCGCCATGCGTCGCCACCCGCACCACCTCGACCCCCTCGCTCTCCAGCCGGTCCAGCTGCCGCCGGATCGTGTGGAACTCGCCGTCGGTCGTCACCAGCCGCGGCCGGTCCCGCAACGGCAGCGCCGACAGGAACCGGATCAGCAGTTCGTGGGTGTTCTGCCCGAGCGCGATGTGACCGTCCGGGTCGTCCAGCAGCCGCCGATATCCCGCCCGCACCTGGTCGGCGACCTCGAAGGCGCGGCCCCACTTGTCATCGACCATTTCGGCGGCGTCGAGCCACGCCTGCTTCTGCGCCTCGAAGGCGACGTCGGGCCAGGCCTGGTGCGAGTGCCCGGTGAGCAGCACCCGCTCCGAGACGCGGAAGCGCGTGTAGTGCCGGGCGAGGTCGCGAGGGGCGTGCCCGGCCGCGCCGCCCGGCTGCGCGCTCACAAGGCCGACCTCATCTCCCACAGATCCGGAAACGCCGCGGTCAGGGTGGTCGCCAGGTAGGCGGCTCCCGCGCTGTCGCCCGTCCCCGGCTTCGTGCCGATCGTGCGCTCCACCATCTTGACGTGCCGGTAGCGCCACTCCTGGAACCCCTCGTCCAGGTCGACCAGGCGCTCGCAGAGGTTTACGACCGCCGGGTCCGAGTGGTACATCTCGACCAGCAACGCCTGCACCTCGGGGTCGGGGGTGACGGATTCGCTGACGTCGCGCGTCAGCGCCCGCTCGGGCACCTTGCACCCCTTCCGGACCAGGAAGCGGAGGAAGGCATCCCAGAGCGACGGCTCCTCCAGCCTTCGCCTGAGCCGCCGCTGTTCATCGGGATACGGAAACCCCTTCAGGATCGACCTGCGCTTGAGTCCCAACGCGAATTCCAACTCCCGGAACTGGGCCGACTGGAACCCGCTGGCGGTGTCGAGGCGATCACGGAAGGACTCGAACTCGACAGGCGTCATCGTTTCCAGGATGTCCAACTGGCCCACCAGAACCTTCATGATCGAGCGCACCCGCTTGAGGGTCGCCGCCACCCGGGGCTCATCCCCGGCTATGAGCAGCTCACGCGCGTGGTCGAGTTCGTGCAGCGCGGCCTTGAACCAGAGCTCGTGGACCTGGTGGACGATGATGAAGAGCATCTCGTCGTGCTCGGGGGGGTCCGATAGCGGCTGCTGCAGCGACAGCAGCTCCGGCAGCATCGCAAAGCGCTGGTAGTCCATATTCTCCTGTTGTTCACTCATCTTCGGTCTCCGGCCCGTAGGCCCCCGAAGCCGCGCCGAACCGCGGCGTATAGTTGTCCAGAGTCTCGTACTGCGAGGGCCACGGCAGCGGATACCCCAGCGCGTAGGCGGCGTGCCGTGTCCAGTATGGATCCCACAGGTGGGCGCGCGCCATCAGGCAGAGGTCGGCCCGGCCCGCCGCGATGATTCCGTTGACGTCCTCGAAGGACGAGATGTTGCCGACAGCCATCGTCGCGATCCCGACTTCGTGGCGGATCCGGTCCGCGAAGGGAGTCTGGAACTGCCGTCCGTAGCGGGGTTGCTGGTAGTGCACCGTCTGGCCGGCCGAGACGTCTACGACATCGCATCCGTGGGCTTTCAGCGCACGCGAGATCTCGACGGCATCCTCCGGCTCGTTGCCGCCGGGCCACCAGTCCACCGCCGACAGCCTCACCGAAAGCGGAAGCTCGTCCGGCCAAAGCGCGCGCACCGCGCGCACGACGCGGAGCGGGAAGCGCAGCCGGTTCTCCAGGCTGCCGCCGTAGCGGTCGGTGCGCCGGTTGGTCAGCGGCGACAGGAAGCTGGCCAGCAGATACCCGTGCGCCATGTGGATCTCGACGATGTCAAAGCCCGCCTCGACGGCCATTTCGGTGGAGCGCTCGAAGTCCGCGATCAGCGCAGACATTCCCGCCTGGTCAAGTTCCGCGGGCACGGGACTGTGCTCGAAGAAGCCGATCGGCGACGCCGACACGATGGGCCAGCCGCCCTCTTCCAGGGGCTCGTTGGGGCCCTCCCAATCCAGCCGCGTCGAACCCTTGCGCCCCGCGTGGCCAAGCTGGATTCCGATCCGCGCGCTTGTGAATCGTTTCACAAAGTCGACCAGGCGCCCCCACGCGCCGATGTGCTCGTCGCGGTAAATGCCCGCGCAGCCCGGCGAGATGCGCCCGTCGCGGCCGATGGCGGTCATTTCGGCCATCACGAGTCCCGCGCCGCCGATGGCACGGGAGCCGAGGTTTATCAGGTGCCAGTCGTCGACCGTCCCGTCCCGGGCCGAGTACTGGCACATGGCCGAGACGCCCACCCGGTTCGCCAGCGTGAGTTCCCGCAGGCGAAACGGTGTGAACAGCGGCGGAGGCGCGCGGTCTCCCGCGGCCCGCACGATTCCCAGCGCCCTTTCATGCTCCACTATCGTCACACCGGCCTGGATCTCGGCCTTCCGCGCCACCCAGCGGTCCACCTCGTCCACGAACGACGGGTCGCGCTCGCGCAGGTTCTCGTGCGAGATGCGCAGGCTGCGCGTCAGCAGCGAGAAGGCGAACTGCTCGGGCTCCAGGCGGAAGTAGCGCTCGGTGTCCTCGAACCACTGGAGGCTGGCCTGGGCCGCGCGCTGGAGCGACTCGACGGGGCGGCGGCGCTCGGCTTCATAGGCGGCCAGGGCATCGGCCAGGGCTGGCTCGCCGCGCCCGCCCGGCCCGTCCTTGCGCAACGCCTCCGCCAGCGCGATCCCGTCGAGCATCGCCAGGCGTGTCCCGGAGCCGACCGAGAAGTGCGCCGTGTGGGCGGCGTCCCCGATGAGCACCACGTTGCCGGCCCACCAGCGCGCGTTCACGATCGTCGGGAACTGCCGCCAGACCGACCGGTTGCGGATGAGCGGGTGACCCTCGAGCTCTTCGGCGAACAGGTGCGACAGGAAGCGTACCGTTTCCTCTTCGGCGGCAGCGTCCATTCCGGCGCGGCGCCAGGTGCGCTCCGTGGCCTCCACAATGAAGGTGGAGCGGCCCGAGGCGTCGTACTGGTAGGCGTGCACGCGCCACAGGCCGTGCTCGTTCTCGCGGAAGTAGAAGGTGAAGGCGGGGAAGGGGCGCGTCGTGCCGAGCCACACGAAGCGGTTGGGGCGCAGGTCGACCGCCGGCTCGAAGGCGTCCGCGAACCGCTCCCTCACGGTGCTGTTCAGCCCGTCGGCACCAATCATCAGGTCGGCGTCCAGATACGGGGCGAGATCCTCGACATCGGCCTCGAAGTGCAGCCCGACCCCCACTTCCCGGCAGCGCCGGTGCAGCAGAAGGAGCAGCTCCCGCCGCGACAGCCCCGCAAAGCCGTGGCCGGTCGACTCCATGCGGCGGCCCTGGTAGTGGATGTGGATGTCGTCCCAGTGATGGAAGCGCTCCTCGATGGCGTGCAGCGTCGGGGGGTCGGCTTCGGCGACCTCCTCCAGCGTCGCGTCCGAGAACACGACCCCGAAGCCGAAGGTGTCGTCCGGGCGGTTGCGCTCGAAGACCTCGACCGATCGGCGCGGGTCGTCCTTCCTGAGGAGCAGCGCAGCGAAGAGACCGCCGGGTCCGCCCCCGATGACGTTGACCTTCACGGCTACCCGTCCCGCACCAGCCCGCCGCCGATGATCAGATGCTGGATCTCGGTCGTCCCCTCATAGATCCGCAGCGCCCGCACGCTCCGGTAGAGGTGCTCCACCGGATGCGACGCAAGCACGCCGCGCCCCCCCAGAACCTGCACCGCCCGGTCCACGATCCGCTGCGCGGCCTCCGTGCAGAACGCCTTCGCCATCGCCGCTTCCGTGGTGATGCGGTCAGCCCCCCGATCCTTTTCCCAGCCCGCGCGATACGCGAGCAAACGCCCGGCCGTCAACTCGGTCGCCGACCTGGCGAGCTTCTCCTGAATCAGCTGGAACGACCCCAACGCCTTGCCGAACTGACGCCGCGCCCGCGCGTGTGCCACCGCTTCCCAAAGCGCCCGGCCGGCCATCCCGCACGCCGCGGCCGCCACCGTCGGACGCAGCCGGTCGAGCGCCGCCATTCCGGTCTTGAAACCGGTCCCCGGCGCCCCGAGCATGGACGCGGCCGAAACCCGGCATCCATCAAACCGGATCTCGCCGAGCGGATGCGGCGCGCTCATCACCTGCGCGCCCGCGAACTCCAGCCCGTCCGCATCGGCCGGCACCACGAAACAGGAGATTCCCCGCGTGCCGGCCCCGGGATCGCTCGAAGCGAACACCACGTAGAAGTCCGCCACACCCGCATTCGAGATGAAGGTCTTGCCGCCGTTCAGCAGGTAGTGCCCGGCGCCTTCCGGCACCGCCACCGTCCCCATCGCCGCCACATCCGACCCCGCCTCCCGCTCCGTCATCGCGAACGCGCCCATCGCCTCGCCCTCCATCGCCCGCGCCACCCAGCCGCCGGGGTCCTCGCCGCGAATCAGCCCCGGCGTCGAGCTCAACCCCTGCAGCGCGAAGACCGCATCCGCCAGCGGCGACCACCACCCAAGCACCTCGCGCGCGACCAGGCAGCCGCGCACATCCCCCTCCGCGATCGGCCGGAAGAGCCCCGCGCGCCCCATGAGCCCGACCAGCTCCCGCGCCCGCGCCCGCGCGGCGCCATCGTCGCCCGGATCGTGCCCCTCCCCGATCTCCTCCCGGCAGAACGCCGCCACCCGTTCCCGGTACTCCCGGTGCGACGCATCCACGAACGCCGCCACCGCATCCAGCGACAGCCCGCCCGCGTCAAACAAAGCGCGGCCTCCGCTTCTCCACGAACGCCTGGTAGGCCTCGCGGAAGTTCGGGTTCATCATGCACACGGCCTGCGCCCGCGCCTCGGCCTCGAGCGCCTCCTCCAGCCCCATGTGCGCCTCCCCGTTCAGCGCCGCCTTTGTCACCTGCAGCGCAAACGACGGTCCCCGCGCCAGCTTCCCGGCCAACTCCGTCGCCACATCGACGACCTCGCCGTCCGGCACCACCCGGTTGTACAGCCCGATCCGGTGCGCCTCCGCGGCATCGATGAACGCCCCGGTCATCAGCAACTCGCTCGCTCGCCCGAGACCCACAATCCGCGGCAGCAGCCACGCCGCCCCCATATCGGCCCCCGACAGCCCCACGCGCGTAAACAGATACGCGATCCGCGCCGACTCCGCCGCGATCCGCACATCGCACGCGGTCGCAATCACCGCGCCCGCCCCCGCCACCGTCCCGTTGAGCGCCCCGATCACCGGCTGCCGGCACTGCCGCATCGCCGCGATCAGGTCGCACGTCATCCGCGTGAACTCCAGCAGCCCCTCGAAATCCCGCTCGAAGAGCGCCCCGATGATGTCCTCGACATCGCCGCCCGTACAAAACCCGCGCCCCGCGCCCGTGATCACGATCGCCCGCACCTCGGGCTCCGTGTCGAGCGCCCGGAACGTATTCCGCAGCTCGTCATACACCTCGAAGGTCAGCGCATTGAGCCGCTCCGGCCGATTGAGCGTGATCCGCGCCACGCCGGTCTCCGTGTCGCAGTCCAACAGAAACGAACGGGGCACCTCGAGGAGAGGTGATTTCAGCTCGGTCATTGCTGCTCCTTGTCGTCCACCGTGCGACCGGCGCCCGCCACATCCGATTGCGCCTGCGGGATCACCGCCGTCGCCTCGATCTCGACCACCGCACGCGGATCGACCAACCCGGTCACGCCGACGAGCGCCATGGCCGGGAAGTGCTTCCCGAACACAGCCCTGTACACGGCTCCGACCTGGGCCAGCGATCCCCGATAGGCGTCCATGTCGGTTACGTAGATGGTGAGCCGCCCCACATCGGCGACCGTGCCCCCGGCTTCCTCCACCACGCACAGCACGTTGGCCAGCGCGGCTCCGAACTGCGCGGCGAACTCGGCGGCCGCTTCGGCCCCGGCTCCCGCCTCGGCCCCGACGCCCTTCTTCGCGCCGCCGGCCACCCCGGCTTCCCCGGCCTCGCCCCCCACCCCGATCTGCCCCGCCACGAAGAGCACCCGTCCCCCCGCCGGCGCGAGCATCCCGTTGTTCCAGCCGCGCGGACGCCCGAGCGCCTCCGGGTTCCGGACCTCGAACGTCATCGTTCGGCTCCCGTCCTACGCCCCCCACCGACGCCGCCCGACCATTCGCCGGCCCGCCTCACCGCGATCCTCCCCCGCCCCGGATCACCAGCTCGCAGCCCTGCATCGACGCCGCCGCGGGCGGCATGAAGGTCATCACCGCGTGCGCCACCTCGTCCACCGTGATCATGCGGCCCCCGGGCTGCATCTTCTCCAGCCCCGCACGGACCTCCGCCGCGTCGCGGCCCGTTTTGGCCGAGATCTTCTCGATGTTGGCGTCGGTCATCGGCGTGTCGACGTAGCTCGGGCAGACCGAGTTGACGGTGACGCCGGTTCCGGCAAGCTCATCTGCCAGGCACCGCGTCATCCCGATCAGCGCGTGCTTCGACGCGGCGTACGCGGTCATGTAGCGGCCGCCGTGCAGGCTGGCGACCGACGCCACGTTCACGATCCGCCCCCAGCCTCGCTCCAGCATGTTCGGCAGGAACGCCTGGGTGACCATGAGCGGCCCGGTCGCGTTCACGCGTTGGACCGATTCCCACTGCTCCAGCGACACCTTGAGGAACGGCGCCGAGCGGGCTATTCCGGCGTTGTTGACCACGATGTCGACCGTTTCGAGGAGCTCCTGCGCCCTGGTCGCCATCGCGGCGATCGAATCGGGGTCGGTCACGTCACAGACTACCGCGTGGGCGGTGCGGCCCGCGGCGCGCAAGCCCTCCGCCACCGCCTCGATCTCGTTCTCGCTCCGGGCGGTGACGACCACCCCGACGCCCGCGCGCGTCAGCCTCCGGGCGACGGCCACGCCGATGCCCCGCCCCCCGCCCGTCACTACGGCACCCTTGCCCGCCAGCATCGGCGGGCCCACCGGGATACCCCAAACGCCCTCGTCCGGCCGCTCCAAACGGTCTCCGCGCACGTCGCCCGTCACGCGGTCACCTCCGGTTCGGCGGTCTCGAGCGGCTCGCGTTCCAGCGCCCCGAGCCGGTCAGTCGCCGCGTCCACCACGATCCCCGCCAGCACCTCGATGGTCCCGCGTCCCTCGTCGGCGGTCGCGGCGGCGGGATCCCCACAGTACGCCTCACCCACCCCCGCCTCCTCGAAGGTGGCGGCGCCGGCCCCGATCGCGACGGAGAGCGACGCCGGGTTCTCCGGCAGCGCGCGCCGTGCCTCGTCCCGGACCAGCTCCAGGGCAGCCGCCATCACGACCGAGGTCTCGTAGCGCCCCGCGTGGCAGGCGCCGCTCCTGAACTCCGCCGTGAGGCGCGACGCCCACCGCCGCGCGGTCAGGTCGGGGTGGATCACCGGCATGGGGCCCTCGTGCGCGCGGGCAGCGGCCCGGATGGCGGCCAGGTGGGCCGGGTCGAGGTGCGCGTTGACCACCACCAGCGCGGCGACGCCCTGCCGCTGCAGGGAAGCCGCGATATCGGACAGCAGCGCGGTGAAGGTGGCCGGGCGCAGCGAGATCGTCCCCGGGAAGCCGGCCGCGAAGGGGGCGGCGCTGTAGGCCAGGGGCGGCAGGATGACGGGATGGCAGTCCAGGGCGCGCAGACCGGGCAGGGCGGCCTTCGCGGCCGCCGCCGCGATGACGACGTCGGTCTCCAGGGGGAGGTGGGGGCCGTGCGCCTCGACGGCGCCGACGGGGAGCAGGGCGAGGACCGGGGAGCCGCGTGGGGTGGGGCCGATCTTCCCCGCGGGCCCGCGCCCAAGACCGAGCGCTTCAAGTTCGGTCCACGTCGCGTGACCCCAGTGGTGGCTCTCCATTGACCCTGACTCCATAGTTCCTAAACATAGTCCTCCCCTGACAGTCCGTGGACAGACCCCGTCGCCCCGAGGTCGGCGAGATTCCGGGGCGGGCAAGGCGCGGCGAGGGGACCCCTGGCACGATCGACCACCGGAAGCATCCCTGCTCGCATGAACATCGCCGATTACTTTCTCGACGACCGCATCCGCGAGGGGCTGGGCGACCGGATCGCGCTGAGGACCGCCGACGGGACGACGACCTACGCGGACCTTCAGACACGCGCCAACCGGTTCGCGAATGCCCTGGAGGCCGCGGGCGTGCGGCCCGAGGAGCGCGTGCTGATCGCGCTGCCCGACGTGCCCGACTTCGCCGCCGCCCTCTTCGGCGCGATCAAGATGGGGGCGGTCGTCGTGATGGTGAACTGCTACCTGGACGAGCGGCGGCTTCGCGACATCTGCGACTACACGCGGGCCACGGCGGTGATCCTGCAGGCGGACCGGGGCGAGGTCTTCATGCGCGCGGCCTCGTCGGCGCGACGCGATCCCCGCCTCTTCATCCTCGGCACGGAGGAGAGCGACGCCAGAATTGACAACTTTGCATTACATTTTGACAATTTTACTTCACATTCCGACGATCCGGCGATCTGGCTGTTCTCGGGAGGGACCACCGGCCTTCCCAAGGGCGTCGTCCAGAGCCATGCCTCGTTCGTCAATTCGACCGAGCGCTACGCGAAGGGCGTGCTGGGCTACGCTCCGGGCGACATTACCCTCTCGGTCCCCAAGCTCCATTTCGGTTATGCTACCGGGTCCAACCTCTTCTTCCCCCTCGCGGTGGGGGCCTCGGCGGTCCTCTTTCCGGAGCGCTGCACTGCCGACGAGCTCTTCACCCAGATCGCCCGCCACCGCCCCACGATCCTGATCAACGTGCCCACGATGGTGAACCGCATGGTCTCGCACCCCGACGCGGCCGGCCAGGACCTGAGCTGCCTGCGCCTCGCCACGTCGGCGGGCGAAGCCCTGCCCCCGTCCCTGCACCGCCGCTGGAACGACACCTTCGGCGTCGAGCTCCTCGACGGCCTGGGCACCGCCGAGATGTGGCACGTCTTCATCTCCAACCGGCCCGGCGCGGCCCGCCCCGGCACCCTCGGCACCGCCGTTCCCGGCTTCGAGGTGCGGCTCTGCGACGATCAGGGCCGCGAGGTGCCGCACGGCGAGGTTGGGCGCATGCGGGTGCGGGGCGGATCCCGTGCGCACGGCTACTGGCAGCACCCCGGCGAGACCCGGCGCGCGTTCACCCACGACTGGTACGTCTCCGGCGACATGATGACCCGCGACGAGGACGGCTACTTCACCTACCAGGGCCGAGCCGACGACCTCCTCAAGGTTTCCGGGAAGTGGCTCTCGCCGCGGGAGGCCGAAGAGTGCCTGCTGACTCACCCCGACGTGGCCGAAGCGGCCGTGGTGGGGGTCGAAGACGCGAACGGGCTGGTGGTACCGGTGGCGTTCGTGGTGCCGGCAGCGGGCGGCCCGACCGGTACGACCGCCGCACACCCCTCCGATGCGGCCGACCCCGCTGACCCGACCCCTGCCGCGAGCACCGGCCGCGCGGTCCGGTCCTCCCTCCAGGCCCATGCCGGCGCCCGCCTCGAATCCTACAAGGTTCCGCGCGAGATCCACGTCCTCGACGACTTTCCGCGCACGCATCTGGGCAAGGTCGACCGGGGCGCGCTCAAGCGCATGGTCGAGGGGCGGACATGAGCGCCTCTTCTGCCGGCGCCAGCACGGATCACCCATCCACCGCGCCCGTGAACGCCCCCCTCCGCATCCCCGTGCTACTGGGCTCCGTCCGGCGCGGCCGCCAGTCGCTCCGCGTGGCCCGCTTCGCCTGCGACCGGCTGGCGAGGGCCGGTGCCGACGCTCCCCTCCTCGATCTGGCCGACTTCAACCTCCCGATCATGGAGGAGCGGCTTCACCGGCGGGACGACCCGCCGCCGGGGCTGGTCCGCTTTTCCCGGTCGATTGAGGAAGCCGACTCGGTCGTGGTCGTCAGCCCCGAGTACAACGGCTCCATGCCGGGCGTCCTCAAGAACGCGCTCGACTACATTCATGGGGAGTGGTTCCGCAAGCCGGTCGGGATCGTCACCGTGTCGGCGGGCGGCTTCGGCGGCGTCCAGGTGCACTACTTCCTCCAGCTCCTCTTCCTGCGGCTCAAGGCGCTGCCCGTCGCCGGGATGCCGGTCTCCAACGTGTCGCGGAGCTTCAGCGAGGACGGCGAGCCCATGGAAGAGCGATACGAGAAGACCTTCGCCCGCTTCATCGAAACCCTCGAGTGGTACACGAGGGCCATCAACGCGGCCAGGGATGCAGAGGAGGGTTGAGAGACGTGGGATCCTTCTACCTCTCCACGCCGATCTACTACGCTTCGGGAGAACCCCACCTGGGGCATGCCTACACCACGATTCTGGCCGACGTCCTCGCCCGCTATCGCCGCCGCGCCGGTGACGAAGTGCTCTTCCTTACCGGAACCGACGACCACGGACAGAAGATCCAGGAGGTCGCGGAGGAGCAGGGGCTGACGCCGCTGGAGCTCTGTGACCGGATGGCCGCACGCTTCCAGGCTGCCTGGGACGACCTGCGAATCTCGAACGACCGCTTCATCCGCACGACGGAGCCGGAGCACATGGCCGTCGTGGGCGCGCTCCTCGAGCGTCTGTACGACAACGGGTTCATCTACGAGTCCGAGTATGTGGGGTGGTACTCCGTCGGCCAGGAGCGCTACTTCACCGAGAAGGAGATCGGGCCGGACCGCGTGGACCCCATCGCGGGGGGACCGGTCACGAGGATCCGCGAGAAGAACTACTTTTTCAGGATGAGCCTCTTCCGCGACCGGCTCGTGGAGCACATCGAGGAGAATCCGGAGTGGATCGTGCCGGCCACGCGCCGCAACGAGGTGCTCGGCTTTCTCAGCCGGCCGCTGGAGGACCTGTCGATCTCCCGGCCGCGGTCGCGGATCCACTGGGGCATCCCGATCCCCTGGGACCCCGACCAGGTGACCTACGTCTGGGTGGACGCGCTGACCAACTACGTGACCGCCGCCGGGGCGATCGATCCGGACGCGCCGAAGGACCGGCGCGGATTCGGCGACCCGCTGCCCTCGCGCTGGCCCTGCGATGTGCACCTCATGGGCAAGGACATCATCACCACGCACGCCGTCTACTGGCCCACGCTGCTCATGGGCGCCGACCTGGCGCTGCCCCGGAAGATCCTGGCGCACGGCTGGTGGGTCGTCGGCGACACGAAGATGTCCAAGTCGCTGGGCAACGTGGTGGACCCCCTCGCCCTGCGCGACAGGTTCGGCACGGACGCCGTGCGCTGGTACCTGATGCGCGAAATGGTCACCGGGCAGGACGCGTCGTACACGCCCGAGCGCTTCCTGACGCGCTACGACGAGCTGCGCAACATCTTCGGCAACCTGGCCCACCGCTCGCTCTCGATGATCGGACGCTACCGCGGCGGCACCGTCCCTGCCGCGCCGACCGACGGCCTGGCGGACGAAACGGCAGCTGCCCTCGCTGCCTACCGGAGCGCCCTGGACGGCTACCGCCTGCACGAAGGCTTCGCGGCGGCCATGGATCTCGCACGGGCCGCCAACGGCTTCGTGGAGGCACAGGAACCCTGGGCGCTGGCCCGCGAGCCGGCGCGCGCTGACGAACTCGACCGCACACTTGCCACGCTCGCCCACATCCTGGCCGTGCTGGCCTGTCTCTTCGAGCCGGTCATGCCCGCGAAGGCCGCGGAACTGGCCCGGCGGCTCGGGCTCGGGAACATTCCGCTGTTTTCGGAGTTGAACGGCCTGGATGTTGCCGGGCGCGCCACAAGCGTGGGCACTCCGCTCTTCCCCCGAGTCGACCTGGATTGACCCGCAGGCGCGGCGCAATGAATCGCTCACCACCCCGGCGGCCGCTACGCTTGACCGAATCGCAAATGCCGCATATCGTTCACGGTTCGATGACCAACGACAGGTGGAATGTCCTCTTCATTCGCGAGGGGACAAAAGCAATACGGCAGTTCTCGCTGCCGCTGAAAACCGTGCGTCGCGCATATCTGGCGGCGGGCGCTTTTGTGGTTTTCCTGGTGGGCGCCAGCGCATTCTTCGTCTACGACAGCGGCGCGCGTGCCCGCGCGGCCCTTCTCGACAGGGAAAATCGCCTGCTCAAGGCCGAAATGGAGCGGATCCGCTCATCGGTCGCCGAGCTCGATGGCAGGGTTGTGACCCTCGCCGAAAACGACCGCAGGGTAAGGGTGGTCGCCGGGCTCCCGGAGATCGACGAAGAGGTCTTCGAGGTGGGCGTCGGCGGACCCGGGTTCGAATCCCCCGACGCGAGCGAACTATGGCCGCTCGACCCCGAGGCTTCGGAGGCCGCCTACGCGATTCGCTATGATCTGGCGGTTCTGCTCCGTAAGACGGACCTGTTGCGAAGCAGCTTCGCGGAGAGCGAGGAGAGCCTTGAGACCCGCCGTGAGCGTCTGAGGTTCACCCCCTCCATTCTCCCCGCCCGGGGTCCGGTGACGAGCGGATTCAGCGCAAGCCGGCTCCACCCCGTCCACAACCTCTACATGCCCCACCAGGGAGTCGACCAGAACGCGCCGGTCGGTGACCCTTTCGTGGCGACCGCCGAAGGCGTCGTGACATTCGCCGGCTGGAAGCCCGGATTCGGCAACACGATCGAGATCGACCACGGCTCCGGGATTACTACGCTCTACGCTCATGCATCGGCACTGCACGTCCGGGTGGGCAACCGTGTCCGGCGCGAAGAGTTGATCGGCCAGGTCGGCTGCAGCGGCGTGTGTACGGGACCGCACGTCCACTACGAAGTCCACGTCAACGGCCGACCGGTGGACCCCAGGAACTACGTGCTTCGGAGCACCACGCATTAAGGGTCCGTTGTTGCCGGGCACCGCCGACTTTCCTGACCCTGTTTTTCCTGTCTTGATGCGACCCATGTCCGTCCTTACCTTGGGGCGGGCATTTATGTTTTTCGGCCAGTTCCCCCTTTCGGGCCAGCTTCTCAGGGAGTAAGCAATGACGCGACGCAACAACGGAACCGGTGTGATGGCGATCCTCGCCTCACTGTCGCTTGCAGCCTGCGGTGCGGCGGATGTGAGTGTCGTGGTCGCCCTCGGCGACGACACGGAATCCACCCCGCTCGACGACGTGGAGGTCCAGCTCCTGCCGTACGACCGCGACCAGGTCTTCGATTCTATGGAGGCGGCAGCGCCCATGTCCGAACCCGAGATGCCCGCCGACCTGCTGGCGGCACGCGACGAGATCGCTCAGGCCCAGCAGGAGTGGCTCGATCTGGAGACCCGCTGGGGAGTTCTGCGTGACACCCTGCAGAGGCTCAACAGCAGGTTGGAGGAGCTGAATCCGGGGGAGGGCGCATACCGCGCCATCTTCAACGAGTGGCAGGACCTCGAAGCCGAACTCAACCGGGCCGAGCGTCAGAGGGACGGAGCTTTCAACAACTTCAACACTCTACAGCAGGCGACGATCGAGCAGATGGACAGCATGAGGATCGTCCGGGCGGACTGGGCCGATCAGGCTTTCGAGGACGTATCGCTGGTGATCATGGCCAAGCTCGATGCGTCGGGGCTCGACATCCTTGTGGATACGACCGACGCCAGCGGGATCGCCGACTTCCAGGACGGGGTGGCACCGGGCATGTACTGGGTCCACGCGCGTCACGAACTGCCCTACGACGAGCTGTACTGGAACGTCCCCGTCACCGTCTCCCGCGAGGAGCCGCTGGTCCTGCGCCTGAGCCGGGACAACGCGGAGGTCAGGCCCATCTTCTGATCCCGGGCCGGATCGCCCGCTTCCGACCGTGAACCCGCGCCTCGACATCGATTCAGCCGGCGTGGGCCTGGTGACGTTCCGCGACCCCGATCGGGGCCAGAACGTTTTGACGCGGGAGGTGATGAAAACCCTGGAGTCGCTCGTCCGCGAGGCCGAGGAGGCCGCGGCGAGCGGTGTGCTCCGCGCCCTGCTGTTCCGTTCGGCCAAACCGGGCTCGTTCATCGCGGGCGCCGACGTGAACGCGATCGCGGCGGTAGAGGATGGCCGCGAGGGCGTTGAGGCGGCGCGCGAGGGGCAGGCGCTGTTCGGGCGGATCGCCTCGCTCGGGGTGCCGACGATGGCGGCGATTCAGGGAACCTGCCTGGGCGGGGGCACCGAGCTGGCGCTCTCCTGTGATTACCGCGTGGCCGCGGATGACGACCGCACCCGCATCGGCCTGCCGGAGGTGCAGCTGGGGATCCTGCCGGCCTGGGGCGGGACGACCCGTCTGCCGCGGCTGGTGGGACTCTCGGCGGCGCTGGGCGTCATCCTCACCGGTAAGGCGCTGCGCACCTCCAGAGCCCGGCGGATCGGTCTGGTGCACCGCGTGCTGCCGCATCGGCAGTTCGAGGAGCGCAGCCTGGAGATGGTGCGGATCCTGGCCAGGGGAGGCGCGCTGCCGCGCGGGCGGAAGCGGCGGCGGCGCGGGCTCGCAACGCGGCTGCTCGACGGTACGGCGCCCGGTCGCGCCCTGGTCCTGCGGGGCGCACGGGGACGGGTGCGAAAGCGGACGGGAGGACACTACCCGGCCCCGTTCAAGGTCCTCGACGTGGTGCGCCGCAGCATGGGGAAGAGCGTGGCCCGGGGGCTGGAGCTGGAAGCCCGCGCGGTGGGGGAACTGGTGGTTTCGCCCGTGTGCAAAAATCTGCTCTTCCTCTTCCAGCTGCGCGAGGCGGCGCGGAAGGGGCCGTGGGGGATTGGCGGCCGGGCGGACAAGGCCGCAGCGGCGCACGCGGCGGGCCGGCGAGACGAGACGGTGCCCGGGCTGGATGCGGCGGACCGGGCAGACCAGGTGAACCGCATGGCGGTGATCGGGGCCGGGCCGATGGGCGGAGGCATCGCCCAGGTGGCGGCCTACAACGGCATCCCGGTCCGCATGAAGGACATCCGCCACGAGGCGGTGGCGGGCGGCCTTGCGCACGCGCGGTCCATCTTCGATGGGGCAGTGAAGCGCAGGTCGCTGAGGAAGCGGGAGGCGGACCGCCGAATGGGGCTGATCTCCGGCGGGATCGACTACGCGGGCACGGGGTCCGCCGACGTGGCGGTCGAGGCCGTGATCGAGAACATGGAGGTGAAGCGCACCGTGCTCCGGGAGGTCGAGGCGACGGTGCGACCGGACGCGATCATCGCCACCAACACGTCGTCGCTGTCGGTCGACGAGATGGCGGCCGTGCTGGAGCGTCCGGGCCGATTCGCGGGGATGCACTTCTTCAACCCGGTGCACCGGATGCCGCTGGTCGAGATCGTCCAGGGGTCCGGCACCGACCCGGAAACGGTGAAGACGCTCGCGGCGCTCGCGGTGCGGCTGGGCAAGGTGCCGGTCGTCACGCGCGACGCGCCGGGGTTCCTCGTCAACCGCATCCTCGGGCCGTATCTGATCGAAGCCGGCCACCTTCTGGACGAAGGATGGGACGCCGCGGCGGTCGACTACGCCTGGAAACGGTTCGGAATGCCGATGGGACCGTACCGGCTGATCGACGAGGTCGGCATCGATATCGTGACCCACGCCGGCAGGACCATGGCGGAAGCGTTCGGCGCCCGCATGGCCCCGGCGGCTTCCCTTGCGGCCCTGGCCGGATCCGGCAGGCTCGGCCGCAAGAGCGGCAAGGGTTTCTATCGGTATGCGAAGGGCAAGGAGACAGCCATCGATCCATCGGTGTACCGGGACATGCAGATCTCGACGCGGCGCTCGGCGCCGGATGCGGCGCTGGTGGTCGACCGGCTGGTGCTCGCGATGATCAACGAGGCGGCCCGCGTACTGGAGTGCAGGATCGTCGGCTCGGCCGCCGATGTGGATCTGGGCATGGTCATGGGAACGGGCTTCCCACCGTTCCGGGCCGGCCTCCTCAAGTATGCGGACGACCGGGGGCTGGGTGACGTGCTGGGCGCGATGACGGCCCTTCATGAATCCTGCGGCGACCGCTACCGGCCCTGCGCCCTGCTGACGGAGCTGGGTGAAGCCGGAGAGACCTTCCACGGGGCGTTCCCGGGCGGCCAACGGCCGCGGTGACGGCCTGGTGAAGCGCCCCGCCCCTGGCCTCCTCGCGGCCCGTGCTCGATGAAGCGCCCCGCTGGTATCGTGCTCGCGGCCGGCGCGTCCTCGCGGATGGGCGGTCCCAAGGCGCTCCTGGACGCCGGCGGCGCCACCTTCACGGCCCGGCTGGTCGTGACGCTGCGCGAGGGCGGGTGTGCGCCCGTGATCGTCGTCGCGGCCTCGGAGGCGGGCGAGGTCGCGGCCGAGGCCGAACGCTGCGGGGCCCGGCTCGTGGTGAACCCCGGCGGCGAGGGCGGCCAGATCGGGTCGCTGCGCGCCGCGCTGGAATGCCTCCGCGGCCTTGACGACCCGCCGCCCGCGTTCGTCTTTTCGCCTGTCGACAACCCCGCCGTGACGCCGGAGACGGTCCGCGCGCTGATCGCGGGGTGGCGGGGCGCAGGCGCGCCCGTCGTGATGCCCAGATATGAAGAGGAGCGCGGACATCCAGTGCTCGCAGACATGACGATCGCGCACGAGTTCCTGGCGACGGGCCTCCCGGAAGGGGCGCGCAGCGTGGTACGGCGCGACCCGGGGCGGGTGCTGGAGGTGCCGGTGACGGACGCGGGGGTCGTCGACGACATCGACACGCCGCGCCGGTATCGGGAGCGGTTCGGAGGGGCCCACCGGATAGGGCCGGATGCCGGCGAGTCGGACCGGGCCCGGGGCCCCCGCGAAGGGCCGCGCCAGGGATGAGGCTGTCGGCCGCGCAGGTAGCCGCCCGGGTGCTCGAGGCGCTGGAGAGGGGGGAGCGCATCTACACGGCGGTCGTCGTCGATGCACCGGACCTATCGCTGATCGGTCGGCGATGGTGGCTCTCCGGCAGGCGCAGCCGCGGCACGCTCGGCAGCCCGTCCCTCGACGAGGCGGTGGCCGCGGCGGTGCCGTCGCTCTTCCCCCCCAGGGAATCCCGCGGCGCGCTCAGCCGGGACTTCGGGTACCGCGACGGCGGCAGCACCGCCACGGCCCGGGTCTATCTGGAGCTGCACGGGCCCCCGGCGCGGATGGTGATCGTGGGCGCGGGGCACATCGCGATCCCCCTGGCGCGGATGGGTGCGATGCTGGGGATGCGCGTCGAGGTGCTGGACGACCGGGCGGAGTTTGCGGCCGCCCACCGCTTCCCCGACGCGGCCGCGGTGCGCGTGATCGACTTTCGCGATCCCTTCGCGGCGACCCTGCTCGGCCCGTCGGACCATGTGATCCTGGTGACGCGCGGGCACAGCTTCGACTACGAGTGCCTGGTGCGGCTGCTGCGCATGGAGGCGCCGCCCGGCTACGTTGGCATGATCGGGAGCCGGCGGCGCGTGCGGGCGACCCACGAGCAGCTCGCCCGCGAGGGCTTCACGACGGCGCACATGAAGCGCGTGCGGGCACCGGTCGGGCTCGATCTGGGCGGCCAGACGCCCGCCGAGATTGCGGTGTCGGTGGTGGCGGAGATCATCCTGTACCACGCGGGCGGGACTGGGGCGCCTCTGGTGGAGAAGGAGCGGGTGGTGGAACGTTTCTTCGGCGGCGCGCCCGGGCGCGGGACCGTGGCGGCGGGCGGTGGTCGGCGGGCCGAAGCGCGGGAGAGCCAGGGCCACGGCGTGCGGGACGATGACACACAGGCAGACAGGCGCTGACATGGACGAGAAGGAGTTGATGGCGCGGCTGGCGGGGCTGGAGGAGCCCGCCGTGCTGGCCACGATCGTATCGGCAAAGGGGTCGACGCCGCGCAAGACGGGTGCGCGCATGCTGATCGGGCGTCAGGGCGTCATCGCGGGGACCGTCGGCGGCGGCTGCGGCGAGGGCGAGGTGATCACGGCCGCTCAGGATCTCTTCGAGGGCGCCCCCCCGACGACCGTGCGCGTCGACCTCACCGACGACTTCACCTCGTGGAGCCCGGCCGTTTGCGGCGGCATCATGAACGTGTTCATCGAGCGGGCGAACCCGGAGCGCTTCGGCGGCGGTTGAGCGACCTTCCCCGCCCCGGAGACTGGGTGGACATCCGCTACAGGCGCCTCGGCCGTCCGACGGAGGTCTATCGACAGCGGGTGCTCGACAGCGGCGCCGCCGGGATCGTCACCTTCCAGCCCGACACGCCGATTCAGGCGCCTCTGACCGTCGGCGGCGCCACCGTCCTCGACCCCGGCGCCCCGGCGATCTGGTTCACCTTTCCCGGCCTCTGGCACGACATCGGCCTCTTTCACCGCGCCGACGGCACCTTCACCGGACTCTACGCCAACGTCCTCACGCCGGTGGAGTTCGACGGCCCCCGCTCATGGACGACGACGGATCTGTGCCTGGATGTGTGGGTGCCGCCCGGTGGGGATGCCGTGGTGTTGGATGAGGCCGACCTCGACCGTGCGGTGTCGGCCTCGCTGATCGACGGTGCGCTGGCCGCACGGGCGCGAGCGGAGGTTGAAGACTTGTGTCGCGGCCATGGCACCGGTGATTGGCCGCCGTCCATCGTCGGCGAGTGGTCGCTCGAGCTGGCCCGGGACCGTGTCCGAGAGGCCTGGCGTTCGCCCCGAGAAGCCCGGCGTTCGCCCTGAAAGGTCTGGCGTTCGCCCTCAGAGGCCCGGCGCTCGCCCCGAGCCGCTCAAGCTATCCCCGCAGGCGCTTCAACTCGGGAAGCGTCGCCACGAAGACCAGCGTGATCAGGATGGCCGACGCCACGCAGTACCGGCACCAGGCCTGGATGACCACCGCCTCGAGATACGTCAGGTAGGCGCTGAAGAGGACGCCGAAAAGCGCCCCCGTGAAGAGCAGGAACGGGATCGCCCGGGAGCGTGCCCTGGTCGGCTGCAGCCCCATGATCGCCAGGACCAGGAGGGCCAGGTAGCCGCCGAGTCCGATGGCGGAGACCGGAATCGGCCCCACCCAGGCGTACTGCGACGACTGTACTACGCCGCAGTCACCCGCCCCGCAGGCGATCGGCGGTGTCCACCCGAGGTTGTAGGCCACCAGGTAGAAGGTGAGGAACACGCCGACGAGGGCGAGGACGGCCACCACCATGCGGTTGACCGGGCCGGAGGTGGATTGGGCGGATGGGGACCGGGACGCTTCCGCGCCCGCCGACGCTTCCGAGGCCGCCGACGCCCCCGGTTTCCCCGGACCTTGCGGTGACTGACCCGTCAATTCGCCTGGCCGGCTTCCATGGCCCGCTGAATGTCGAGGAACTGGAAGCCGCCGAGGCGGTTGGCGCCGCCTTCGCCTTCTCGGTGAATGAAGATGCCCGGCGTTCCCGGCACGCCCAGCATTTGCCCGAGCGTCAGGTTCGCCGTGACCACATCGGCGTGCCTGTCACTGTCCAGGCAGCTCTCGAACGCTTCGGTGTCCAGACCCACCTCCTCGGCGAGATCGTTGAAGTGACCGTACCCGCTCTGCAGTTGCCACCAGTCGTCGAAGGTGCTGTAGACTGCGTCGTGGTATTCGAAATACCGCTCCTGATCCCCTGCGCATCGTGCCGCGCGAGCTGCCAGGAAAGAAAGGGGGAATCCCGGGTGCGGATAGTCGTAGTACACGAACTTGGCCTGTCCGGTCTCGATGTAGGCCAGATCGACCTGCGGTTTGATCTGGAGGGCAAAAGTCCGGCACGCGTTGCACTGGTAGTTCCCGAACTCCATGATGGTAACAGGTGCGTCCGGATCCCCGTAGACCATTCCCTGCGCCAGTGCCACCAGGTCTTCGTTGGTGATGTCGCCAAGGTCGACCGGTTCACTCGCAGCCGAACGCCCGCCTCGCAGGGCGAAGCCGACGACGGCGATTCCGCCTACGGCTACAATTCCGATGATCACGTAGAAGTTCTTCATGCTTTCCTTCGCCTGTGTTCCGTTTGTGGCCGCTTCAGTCTTCTGCGTCGCTCGTCCTCCAGCAGCCATGAAGGTCGGGCTGGGACATTGCAAAATGGCCCGTTTGCGACGGCCAGACAATACTAAATATTTTTGTTTAGTATTCATCGGGCGGTTAGCGCTTCAATGGTGGCAGCGGTGTCCGAAAAGTCCGGCAGGATCCTGTCCGCGCCAGCCTCCCGCAATGCCGCGCTGGAGAACCGGCCCGTGGTCACCGCGACCGTGGCCGCCCCAACGGCCCGGGCGCACTCCATGTCCCGCGGCGTATCACCGATGATCACGCTTTCCTCTCCATTGAATGCGCGGCCCCAGTGCCTCGATGCCCGGTTGAGCGCGACCTGCGGCAATTCGTTGCGCACCTCGTGGTCCGACCCGAAACCGCCGACCGGAAAGTGATGCCAGAGGCCGGCGGAGCCGAGCTTGAGCCGGGCGCCCCCCGCCACGTTGCCGGTAACGAGGCCGAGAAAGACGTCGTCCCTCGCGGCCAGTTCGCCGATCAGCCTGCGGACGCCGGGCAGCACGGTGACCGGATCCGCACCGATCCTGGCCTCGAGTTCGGCCAGGTAGCGAACCCAGAAGCGAGGCAGGCCGCGGTCGATCTCGTCGGGAGCGAGACCGGCCGCAGTCAGGAGATCCCGCAGGATGCGCGGGTCGGTCTTGCCGGCGAAGTCGTACTCGCCGACGGGGCCCGCCGTGCCGTAGGTGTGCTCGAGCGCGAGGCGGAAGGCGGTGACCGCGGGGCCGCCGCGGGTGAGGGTTCCGTCGATGTCGAAGAGGAGGAGCACCGGCCGCTGCTGTGACGGCGGGCCGCTCAGGCGGCCGGGTCGGCCGCCAGGATCTCACCCAGCAAAGACGTGTCGAGGTTCCCGCCGGAGAGCACCGCGCACACATTGCGCCCCCGCGCATCGACGCTCCCCGCAAGCAGAGCGGCCACGGTCGCCGCCCCCGAGTACTCGACCACGAGCTTGCGGCGGGTGATGAGGTGGGCGGCGGCGCGCCGGATGTCGTCGTCCTCGACGAGGATGACGTCGTCCAGGAAGGCGGCCGCGTGGGCGTAGGTGAGTTCGCCGGCGCGGGTGGGGGCGAGGCCGTCGGCGATTGTGTCGATCCCGGGCAGGGTCGAGGGGCCCCCGGCATCGAGCGCTCGCCGCATGGTGGGCGCACCAGTGGGCTCGACGCCGATCAGGACAGCGGCCGGCTTCAGGCGCCGGAGCGCGGCCGTGCAGCCCGCCATCTGTCCTCCGCCCCCGATGGGGACCAGCAGCGTGTCGACTTCGGGCCAGTCCTCGTGGATCTCCAGCCCCACCGTTCCCGCCCCCGCGATGATCCACGGATGATCGAAGGGCGGAACCATGACCAGCCCCTCGGCCGCCGCGATCTCCTCGGCGCGCACCCGGCGGTGTTCCGAGGTCGTTCCGGCGAACTCGACGCGGGCGCCCAGCCGGCGTGCGCCGTCGCTCTTCACCTTTGGCGCGGTCGTGGGCATGACCACCACGGCGCCCACGCCCTTGAGGCCGGCGGCAAAGGCGACCGCCTGGGCGTGGTTGCCGGAGGAGTAGGTGATCACGCCCCGGGCCAGCTCCTCCGGGGTCAGCCGCGCCATGAAGTTGCAGGCCCCGCGCGCCTTGAACGCCCCCGCCTTCTGCAGGGACTCGCACTTGAGCCGGATCCGGCCGCCGGTCGCCTCGGAGAGGTCCGCGTCCGGGATCAGCGGCGTCCTCACCACGGTTCCGCGGATCCGCTCGGCGGCGGCCCTGATCTCCTCCAGTTCGACGAGGCCGGCTTCTGCCTCGCCCGGCGAGCTATTCGTCTTCGTCATCGCCGACGACCCGCGCCACGTCGACCACTTCATCGCCGTCGTCCAGGTTGACCAGCCGCACGCCCTGGGCCGCGCGCCCGATCACCCGCATGTCCGACACCGGCTGGCGGTTCACCACGCCGTTGCGGGTGATGACCATGAGCTGGTCGTCGCAGGTCACGGCCCGGACGGCGACCACCGGCCCCGTCTTCTTCGACAGCTTCAGGTTGATGACGCCCTGCCCTCCGCGTTGCTGCAGGCGGTAGTGTTCGATCCGACTGCGCTTGCCCATTCCGCGCTCGGTCGCGGTGAGCAGCGTCTCGTCCGGCCGGCGAACCACCACCATCCCCACCACTTCGTCGCCCTTGCCCAGGCGGATGCCCATCACCCCTTCGGTGAAGCGCCCCATCGGCCGCACATCCGACTCCTGGAAACGGATCGCCTTGCCCAGGCGCGTCGCCAGGACGACCTCGTTGCCACCGTCGGTGATGCGGGCGTCGATCAGTTCGTCGCCTTCGCGGAACTTGATCGCGTAGATCCCCATTGCGCGCACATTACCGTAGGCCGACAGCGGCGTCTTCTTGACCACGCCGTTCTTGGTGCAGAAGAGCACGAAGCGGTCGCCGCTGAACTCACGCACGGGAAGGACCGACGCGACCTTCTCGCCCGGAGCCAGGTCGAGGAAGTTGACGATGGGCTTGCCCTTGGAGTAGCGGCTGCCGTGCGGGATTCCCCAGACCTTCACCCAGTGGCAGCGGCCCTGGTCGGTGAAGGCCATGAGGTAGTCGTGGGTGGAGGCGAGGAACAGGTGTTCGACCCAGTCCTCGGCCTTGGTGTCCATCCCTCGCAGTCCGCGGCCGCCGCGCCGCTGCGAACGGTAGGTATCGATCGGGATGCGCTTGACGTAGCCCTGGCGCGACATGGTCAGCACCACTTCCTCGTCGGCGATCAGATCCTCGACCTCGAAGGACGGGACGCTGCCGCGGATCTCGGTGCGGCGGTCGTCGCCGTAGCGCCGCGACAGCTCTCGCAGCTCTTCCTTGATGATCTCCATGCGCACCGCCCGGTCGCCCAGGATGTGCACCAGCTCGGCGATCCGCGCCTGCACTTCGGCGAGCTCGGTGTCGAGCTTCTCCTTCTCGAGACCCGTCAAACGGGCCAGCCGCATGTCCAGAATGGCCCGGGCCTGCCTCTCGGAGAGGTCGAAGGTCCCCCGCAGCCCTACGGCGGCCTCGCTGGCGTCGCGTGAGGCGCGGATGATCCTGACCACCTCGTCGATGTTGTCGACGGCGATGCGCAGCCCCTCGAGGACGTGTTCGCGCTCGCGGGCGGCGGCGAGGTCGAATTCGCTGCGCCGGACGACCACCGTGTGGCGATGGTGGATGAAGTGGGTGAGCATGTCCCGCAGCGGCATGATCCTGGGAACGCCGTCGACCAGCGCCAGCAGGATCACCCCGAAGGTGGACTGCATCGGCGTGTGCTTGAAGAGCCGGTTCAGGACGACGTGCGGAACCGCGTCGCGCTTCAGTTCGATGACGATGCGCAGGCCGTCCCTGTCGGATTCGTCGCGCAGGTCGCGGATCGAGGTGACCTTCTTGTCGCGCACCAGGCCAGCGATCTGCTCGATCAGACGGGCCTTGTTTACCATGAAGGGGATCTCGTGGACGATGATCCTGGCCGGTCCGTCGTCGCCGTCCTCGACCTCGGCCCGCGCCCGAATGACGATGCGCCCGCGTCCGGTCTGGTATGCCTCCTTGATCCCGTCGGTGCCGCAGATCTGGCCGCCGGTCGGGAAGTCAGGGCCCGTAACGTGTTGTTCGAGCGTCTCCTGGGGCAGTTCCGGGTCGTCGATCAGCGCCAGGAGGCCGGAGACGACTTCGCGCAGGTTGTGCGGCGGGATGTTGGTCGCCATCCCCACCGCGATCCCGGACGATCCGTTGATGAGCAGATTCGGAGCCCTGCAGGGCAGGACCGAGGGCTCCTTCAGCCGTCCGTCGAAGTTCTCGTCGAAGCGGACCGTGTCCTTCTCGATGTCGGCGAGCAGTTCCATCGACAGGCGCTGGAGCCGGGCTTCGGTGTAGCGGTAGGCGGCCGCCGAATCGCCGTCGATCGATCCGAAGTTGCCCTGTCCGTCGACCAGCGGATAGCGCAGCGAGAAGTCCTGGACCATGCGGACCAGGGCGTCGTAGACGGCGGAGTCGCCGTGGGGGTGGTACTTGCCGAGGACCTCGCCGACCACGGTCGCGCACTTCTTGTACGCCCTGCCGGGCGACAGTCCCAGCTCGGACATGGCATAGAGGATGCGCCGGTGAACCGGCTTGAGCCCGTCCCGCACATCGGGCAGGGCGCGCTGCACATTGACGCTCATCGAGTAGTCGATGAACGACTCGCGCATCTCCTGTTCGAGGATCCGCTCCAGGATCCGTTCGCCGGTACTCGTGGGGTCGTTTTCGGACATGGGATCGGAGAGTGGAATGGGCCGCCGGCCGATGGGCTGCGCCTGGATTCCGAAGGCGTTCCCGAACGCCCCGGATAGCCTTTTAAACTAACGATTTACGGGCGATTGCTCAACCGCGCACGGAACCGTAGTTGACTGGCCTGATCCGCCTCCCATGGAAGATGCCGCCGACGCGGGCCGGGGCCGGCTACGTCACGCCATTGCCACGAAATCGACGCCCTCCACCAGCCCCATCCCCGCCGCCGCCCCCCGCACCGCCCTGCGGCCCGTCGACCGCGCGACGGCCCCCACGTGGAGCGCGCCCGCGAACCCCCGCGCGGCCTCCGCCTCACACACCGGCGCACCGTGGATCCGCTGCCCGATCTTGCGCGGGTCGACCTCGACGAAAGCCCGCACCCCGACCCCCTGCACCGCGAATTCGCGGGCGAGGCTCTTGCCCGTGGGTCCGGCGCCCCAGACCACCACCCCGTCGCGGCCCACCAGCGCGCTGCGACGCAGGTGGTGCACCCGGCACGCCCGGAACGCGGCCAGCGAGTACGCGGGGTGGTTGCGGCTCAGCCGGCCGGGTTCGTTGCCCCAGTCGAGGAGGACGCGCGGCACGGCCACGAAGCGGCGGCCGCATCGCCACAGGCGCAGGAGCAGGTCGTAATCCTCCGGCCAGGCGCGGTCGCGGTAGCCGCCGACCTCGGCGAGAGCCGCGGCGCGGAACAGGAAGGTCGGGTGGGCGAGGGGGCACTCGACGAAGATGTTCGCCGCGACGGTGTCCCAGTCGGTCATGGAGTTGAGCCAGGCGGCGTATTCGGCCGCCCGCGGCGTGACGCTGGATTCGGGGACGTAGCGGACGCCTGCGCCGCAGCCGGCGAGGCCGGGCGAGCACTCCAGCAGGTCGAGCTGGGCGGCCAGCCGTTCGGGGTGGCAGCGGTCGTCGGCGTCCATGCGCGCGATGTACCGGCCGCGGACGGCGGCGAGGCCGCGTTGCAGGGCGGGCACGATGCCGCCGGGTGCGTCGTCGCCACGCACCAGCCGAAAGCGCCCGTCGCGCCTCTCCCACTGCTGCGCGATCTCCGCCGTGGCATCGCGCGACCCGTCATCGACGACCACCACCTCGAAGCGGGTGAATGTTTGCGCGCGGAGCGATTCCAGCGCCGCCGCCAGGGTGGCCGCACCGTCGCGAACCGGCAGGACGACCGTTATAAGGGGATCGCCGCGGATGGGATCACTTGTCATCCCCCTCAGGCTCCACTCCTCGCGCCCGCCCCGACCAGCTCTCGCAGAAAACGCCCCGTTACGCTCTCGGGCACCGTCGCCACATCCTCCGGCCGGCCCATGGCCACGACTTCGCCGCCCCGCGCCCCCGCCCCGGGCCCCATGTCGACCACCCAGTCCGCTTCCCGGACCACATCCAGGTCGTGCTCGACCACCACCAGCGTGTTGCCCGCCTTGACCAGCTTGCGGAGGACGGAGACAAGCTGGGCCACGTCGTCGCCCGACAGGCCGGTGGTCGGCTCGTCGAGGATGTACAGCTTGCTCCTGCCCTTGCGGGCCGCGGCTCCGATAAGTTCGCGCGCGATCTTCAGCCGCTGGGCCTCGCCGCCCGACAGATGCGTGGCGGGCTGTCCCAGGCGGAGGTAGCCCAGCCCGACCTGCTGCAGGTGCCAGAGGGCCTGGCCCAGCCGAGGCTCGCGCAGGAAGAAGCGCATGGCCCGGTCGACCGTGAAGTCGAGTACGTCGGTCACGTTGTGGCCTCGCACCTGGACCTCGAGCACCTCGGGGCGGTAGCGCTTGCCGCCGCAGACCTCGCACGGCACGTGAATGTCCGCCATGAAGACCATCTCCACGCGCACGAAGCCGGCTCCCGCGCACTCCTCGCAGCGGCCGCCCTTCACGTTGAAGGAGAAGCTGCGCGGGTCGAGCCGGGCTTTCCGCGCCGCGGGCTGGCTCGCGAAGATGCGGCGGATCTCGCCCCACGCCTTCACATAGGTGACGGGGTTGGAGCGGGGGGTGCGCCCGATCGGGCTCTGGTCGATGAGCACCGCCCCGTCGACGTGCTCCAGCCCGGTGAGTGCGCCGTACGAGCCAACCGCTTCGCCCAGATGCTCCTTGGCCGACGTCCGCCCGTCGCCAAGTTCGCGTTCGAGCGCGCGGTAGAGGATGTCGTGCACCAGCGTCGACTTGCCGGAGCCCGACACGCCGGTCACCACCGTCATGGCGGCAACCGGGAATTCGGCTTCCACTCCGCGCAGGTTGTGGAGCGCCGCGCCCTCAAGCCGGATTCGCGCGCCATCGACCGGACGCCTCGATGCCGGCGGCCAATCGTCGAAGGCCTCGTCAGACACCAGGCGTGACAGATACCGGCCTGTATTTGTCACCGAATCGGCCAGTACCGCCGGCGGGCCCTCGAAAACGACCTCGCCGCCACGGTCTCCGGACCCGGGACCCAGTTCGACGACGTGGTCGGAGCTGCGGATGGCGGCCGCGTTGTGTTCGACGACGACGACCGTGTTGCCGCCGTCGCGCAGGCGCTGGAGGAGTGCGAGGAGCGCGTCGATGTCCTGCGGGTGCAGTCCGATCGACGGCTCGTCGAGCACGTAGAGCGTGTCCACCAGGCGGGTCCCCAGGGAGTTCGCCAGGGAGATCCGCTGCGCTTCACCGCCCGAGAGCGTCCGCATCTGCCGGCTCAGGGTGAGGTAGCCGAGCCCGACGTCGACCAGGAAGCGGACTCTCGAGGACAGTTCGCGGAGGAGCGAGGCCGCGATCCTGGATTCCATGGGCCGCAGCTCCAGACCGTTCAGCCAGGCGGGCAGATCCTCGATGGGAAGGTCGCAGACGCTGCCGATGTCGAGTCCTCCCACGGTCACGCGCCCCGCCTCGGGACGCAGCCGGGAACCGCCGCAGTCGCGGCAGGTCAGCGGCCGCTGATACCGGCGCAGGAAGATCCTGATGTACTGCTTGTACCGCTTGCGTTCCTTCGAGCCGAGGAAGCCCATGACACCGCCGAACGAGCCCTTGCCATAGAGTACGGCGTCGCGGAAAGGGCGCGGCAGTTCGCTCCACGGCGTGTAGGTCGAGATGCCTTCCCTCGCGGCGAAGCGGCGCAGGGCATCGCGTTCCCGCGCATAGCGGGGCTTTGCCCACGGGTCGACGGCGCCCTGGTCCAGTGAGAGCTCCGCGTCCGGCACGACAAGCTCCGGATCGTACTCGAGCGTGGCGCCGAAACCCGTGCATGTCGGGCAGCTGCCGTAGGGGTTGTTGAAGGAAAACAGCTTCGGTTCGGGCTCGAGAAAGATCTCGTCGGGATGGCGCGGACAGCGAAAGGCCTCGGAGAAGCGGAGCGACTCCGCGGGTTCGGCGCCCCACGGCACCACGACCGCCTCGCCCTCCCCTTCGCGAAAGCAAGTCGCCAGGGAGTCGGCGACGCGCTCGATCCAGCTCCGGTCCGGATCCTCCGCCACCCTCAGCCGGTCCACGACCACCATGACTTCCCGTGCCTCGGCAAGATCGGGCACGGTGGCTCCGGGCTCGGCCTCCTCATCGAGCAGGTCCGACAGCTCCGCGGCAACACCGTCCGCCAGCACGCGCACGAACCCGAGCGAGCGCAGGTTCTCGGCAACCAGCTGATGGGACACCCGGCCGCTGCGCGCGAGCGGAAAGGCGATCATGATGCGGGTGCCGGGGGGCAGCGCGGCGACCTTGTCCGCCGCCCCGCTCACCGTGTCCGGCCGGACCTCGTCGCCGCAGACGCGGCAGTGGGTGCGTCCCACGCGGGCATACAGAAGGCGCAGAAAGTCGTGCACCTCGGTCGCGGTGCCTACGGTGGACCTGCTCGAGGTCGTGGGATTGCGCTGCTCGATGGCCACCGACGGGGAAAGTCCCTCGATGCGGTCCACGTCGGGTTTCTCGAGGCGGTCGAGGAACTGCTTGGCGTAGGTCGAGAGCGCCTCGACGTAGCGCCGCTGGCCGGCCGCGAAGAGCGTGTCGAGCGCCAGCGAGGACTTGCCCGAACCCGACGGCCCGGTGATCACGGTCAGCGCCCCGCGCGGCAGATCGAGGTCGATTCCCTTCAGGTTGTGCTGGCGCGCGCCCATGATGCGAATCGGCTGATCCATTGACGCGTGCGTCTCCCGGTGACCGATACTTGGCGAGTCACCCGTTGCCTGACGGCGCGGTTTCCCCGAGCGTGGAACGGTCGCCTTGACAGGCACGCCGCCCTCGTTCCTCCACCCAATCTACCAACACGCGCCCCGCGACAATGGACATCTACCCCCGCCCCGACTACACCGTCCTCGGCCGCTACCTCCCCGACCGGTCGCCCATCAGCGCCGATCTCAGCGACAATCGCAATCTCTGGGGCGCCCACCCGGCCGCGCTCGAGGTGCTCGCCGGGGCGGGAAGCGATGCGGCCTCCGAATACCCCGGCAGCTACGCCGAGCGGCTGGTGGACGCCGTCGCGACGATGCTCGGCACCTCGGCGGACAACGTCACCACCGGAGCCGGCGGCACGGGCGTGCTCGACGCGCTCATGCGTGCGGTCGCGCCCACCACGATGCGCTTCCTCGACCCGGGGTGGCCCGCCGCGGGGATGCTGGCGCAGATGAACGGACACGAGCCGGTGCCGGTGGAGTGGCACGCCGGCCTGGACGATCCGGTGGCCTTCGCGGGCCCGACGCCGGCGATCGTGTTTGTCCCGAATCCGGGCAACCCCACCGGGGAGCCGATACCGGACGACTGGATCCGCGCGGTCCAGGAGCACACGGAAGCCGTCGGGAGCATCCTGATCATCGACGAGGCCTACGGGGAGTACAACCGGGAACTCTCCGACCGCACGCCCTTCGACATGGCCCTGGCCGGCGAGCGCACGATCTGCGTGAAGACGCTCTCCAAGGCGTACGGACTGGCCGGGCTGCGCGCGGGGTACGGCGTGGGGAGCCCGTCGCTGGTCCTGGAGGTGGACAAGGGCCGCGGGCCGTTCGTGGTCTCGAGCGTGACTTCCGCGGCGGCGGCCTCCGCTCTCTCGAGCCCCTCCTCCTGGCTGGCCGACACGGTGGCGGAGACGAGGACGAACCGGGACCGCGTGCGCGACAGCCTGCTGCACCGCGGCTACGACGTCCCGGACTCGGCGGCGAACTTCATCTTCATCCTGCGTCCCCGGGAGGAGCTGGACGACATGACCGCGCGGCTGGAGCGCGTGGGGGTGCGCGTGCGCCCCTTCGCCGGGCCCACGAAGCTGGCGAACGGGCTGCGCGCCACGGTGGCCCCCTGGGACAGGATGCAGCGGCTGCTGGACGGGCTCGATCTGTTGGCCTCGGGCGCCATCTAGCGGCCAGGCGCGTACGGCAGCCCCCATGAGCACCGGGTACGAAGAGGAGGTCCTCGGCAAGGCATACGACTCGCGCCTCATGGCTCGGCTTCTGCGCTACCTGCGCCCCTACAAGCTGCAGGTGGCCGGCGCGCTCGTCCTCCTCATGCTGGCGTCGCTGCTGGGGGTGGTCGGCCCGTACCTGACCAAGATCGCGCTCGACGAAGCCATCCCGCAGGGCGACGGCGGGCAGCTCGCCTTCCTCGCGATCCTCTTCCTGGCCGCGACGGTACTGATCTTCGTCTTCCAGTACATTCAGGCGCTCGTCACCACCTGGCTGGGCCAGAAGGTGATGTACGACCTGCGCACCCAGATCTTCCGCAAGCTCCAGCAGCTCGACCTCGCCTTCTACGACCGCAACCCCGTCGGCCGCCTGATGACGAGGATCACCTCGGACGTGGAGACGCTGAACGAGCTGTTCAGTTCGGGGGTGGTGACCGTCTTCGGCGACCTCTTCATCCTGTTCTTCATTGTGGCGGCGATGCTTCAGATGGATGTCGAGCTGGCGCTGGTCACCTTCAGCGTGCTCCCCCTGGTGGCGTACGCGGCGTTCCTCTTCCGGTCACGAATCCGGGGCGCCTACCGCGACATCCGGGTGCGCCTAGCCCGGCTGAACGCGTTCCTGCAGGAGAGCTTCACCGGGATCCGCGTCCTTCAGCTCTTCAACCGCGAGAGCACGGCGCTGCAGCGCTTCAAGGTCCTCGACGACGACTACCTCGGCGCGCACCTTCGCTCGATCACCTACTACGCCCTCTTCTTCCCGGTCATCCAGCTCTTCACGGCCGTGGCGCTGGCGCTGATCATCTGGTATGGAGGAGGGGCGATGATCCAGGGCGCGGTCACAATCGGCGTGCTGGCGGCCTTCCTCGATTACGCGCGGCGCTTCTTCCGCCCCATCCAGGACCTGTCGGAAAAGTACAACCTGCTGCAGGGCGCGATGGCGTCCTCCGAGCGGATCTTCCGCCTCCTCGACCGCGAGCCGGCGATCCGCGATCCGGCGCCGGCGGGTGCACCACATGCGGTCACGCCCGGCGAAATCCGGTTCGAGAACGTCTGGTTCGCGTACGCCGGCAGAGAGAGGGAGGGACGGGGCGTGCCCCGGGAGGGTCGGCCGCGGGAGAGTCGAGGCTTATCGCAGGATCCCGGCAGCGCCAGCCGGGACGCGGGCCAGGCCGAAAGTGATGTGATGGCCTCCGCCACGGAGCCCGACTGGGTGATCCGCGACGTTTCCTTCACGGTCGCTCCCGGCGAAAAGCTGGCGATCGTGGGACATACGGGGGCCGGAAAGACCACCCTCATCAACCTGCTGATGCGGTTCTACGAGCCGCAGCGAGGAAGGATCCTGGTCGACGGGATACCCATCGCCGACCTCACCCTGAAGGAATTGCGCGACCGGATCGGGCTCGTCCTGCAGGACATCTTCCTCTTCAGCCAGTCGGTCGACTACAACGTGCGCCTCGGCGCCGGCGAGATCGACTCCGGTTCGGTGGCCGCGGCGCTCGACGCGGTGGGTGCGACCCCCTTCGTGGAGCGGCTTCCCGAGCGGACCGGCCAACCGCTCGGCGAGCGCGGCGCCAGCCTGTCGGTCGGCGAGCGCCAACTGCTCTCCTTCGCGCGGGCGCTTGCCTTCGATCCCGCAATCCTGGTCCTCGACGAGGCCACCAGCTCCGTCGATTCCGAGATCGAGGCGCGCATAGAGGCGGCCACGGACCGGCTGATGCGGGGTCGCACGTCGCTCGTCATCGCCCACCGCCTGTCGACCGTGCAGGGTGCGGACCGGATCCTCGTCATGCACCGCGGGCAGCTCGTCGAGGAGGGGACCCACAGCGAACTCCTCGCCGGCGATGGACTGTATCGCCGCCTCCACGAGCTGCAGTTCGCGGGGGCAGCGGCTTGACGCCTACGCCGGCTGGTCCAGCGGCCTGACCAGGATCTCGTTCACGGAGACGTGCGGCGGAGCCGTCACCGCGTAGACGACCGCGCGGGCGACGTCGTCGGCGTCCAGCGGTCGTTTGCCGGCCCACCGTTCGGCCCACTCCGCGCGCGCCTGCGGGTCGGGAACCGTATCGGTCAGCTCGGTGTCGACGACCCCGGGCTGGATGTCGGTGGCGCGGATGCGGTGCTCGGCGCCCAGCTCGAGGTGCATGCCCCAGGTGATCGCCCTTACCGCGAACTTCGTCGCCGCATACACGGTGCCGCCCGGGAAGGGCCGCCGTCCCGCGATGGATCCGACGTTGACGATGTGCCCGCCGCCCCGCTCCAGCATGTGCGGCAGCACCACCCCGATCCCGTGCAGGACACCGTTGACATTCACGTCGATCATCCGCGTCCAGTCCTC
Organism: Longimicrobiales bacterium; assembly: GCA_965211905.1. Classification (GTDB taxonomy): domain Bacteria; phylum Gemmatimonadota; class Gemmatimonadetes; order Longimicrobiales; family Gaopeijiaceae; genus Bin94. The sequence continues at coordinate 420,876 of CBDBTX010000003.1, read as the reverse complement.
GATCCGCCCCTCGCTCAGCGGAGAAAGCGGCATGATGCCGGCGTTGTTCACCATGATGTCCACCCGGCCGAACGTGTCGAGCGCCGCTCTTGCGAGCGCCTGCATGTCTCCGAGGCTCGTCACGTCCGTGCGCACCGCGAGGGCCCGGCTTCCCTTGGCCTGCAGCTCCCGCGACTCCCCGCTGATCCGCTCGGCCCGGCGGGCGGCCAGGACGACCGCGGCGCCTTCGCCCGCGAGCGCGCGAGTCACCGCGAGTCCGATCCCGGACGATGCGCCTGTAATGATCGCAACCTTGCCGGCAAGCCGGTTGTTCACTGTCGCTTCCACTGGCTTTCTCGCTTCCGGGCTGTATCTTTGCCCGGTAGTCGTAATCTGATGATGTCGCCTTCGCCGCCCCGCAATGATCTTTTGCTGATCGCGTGGTGTAGCATCGTGCGCCCGACCTGTCAGGCATATGATAGCCGACGGAAGCACAAATCTGAAGCCGATTCCGACGTGAACAAGCCCGACCTGACGCACCTGTCCTCGCCTCGCCCCCGGCGCACCCGGCGTCGTCCGGGGGGACGCCGGGTGGAGCGCAAACCGGTCGCCTACGAACGACGCGTCAGAGAAGGAGCTTCGCTCGCCGACCTCGACCTCGACCTGGCCCGGTCGTTTCTCAACGACGCGCTCCCGCACGGGAAGCGGGTGCGCGACGCGCTTCGCGACTACGAACTCATTCTGGAAGATGGTGCGGACTGGAAGATCACCAACGCCGCGCTGCTTCTCTTCGCCAGGCCCCCGGCGCGCCACTGGAATCCCGGCGCCGGCGTCCGGGTCATCCGCGTGGCGGGTACGGCGCGCATCCTCGGACACCGTGACAGTGTGACCCGGTCCGCATACGCCGGCCCGCCGCTCGCCACCGCGATCGACGAGATCATTCGCCTTACGCGGGAACAGATCGAGTATTCCGAGCCGCTTCGCCATGTCTTCCTGCGGCCCACGCCCGAATACCCCGAGACCGCATGGCGTGAGGTGCTCATCAACGCCATTGCACATCGCGACTACGGTTCAGGCGCGGAGACGGAAGTGATCTTCTTTGACGATCGAATGGAGGTGACAAGTCCTGGTCTACCTGTTGAACCACTGTCCTTTGCCGATGTCCAGGACAATAGGGTTGTGCATTCAACCCGGAACCCTTTGCTGGTAAGGATACTTGCCGATGCAGGATACATGCAGGCGAGCGGATCCGGTCTTGTGCGGGCTGCACAGGAAGTGGCGAACAGTTGTCTCAGAGAACCAACATTGAAGAGCAACAACGGCCGCTTTACTGTTGTATTGCACAATGATCCGGAGCTTCCGACGGCCGGCCCGGGCTGGAAGCGGCTTGTACAAATGCTTGAAATCAGCCCCGATCAAAAGCGCATACTCCTCGCTCGCCCGGATGGTTTTACCGATCGGGAATTTCAGCGGCTGAACTCGGTGCCCGGAGCCGAAGCGAGGCTGCAGGTGCGCGATCTGGTCGACAAGGGCGTTGTCGCTCCCGAGTCGACCCACGATGGACCAGGGCCCGTCTACTATCTTACCGCCGATCTCGACGACCAGCGCTGGTTCCTGGAAGATCGAATCCCCGCACTCCGCGAGCACTTTCGGGGGGGATCGCAGCTGCGAAACTCCGACTATCGAGCGCTGTTTCAAACCACGTATCCAACGGCGAAGCGAGAACTCGACTATCTCGCCGACAAGGGGTTCCTGAGAGCAAACGGAAGGGGGCGCGCCCTGCACTACCAGCCGGCCATCGGCCTGCGGAAGTAACCGGGTGACGAACCTCCGGGTGCCCTTCGTAGTCCCTTTCGTCGTATGTTCCATCCCCGGACACTGTAGCAATCGCATTTGAAAGGAATGAAGTCATGAGTCTAGTAGCAATCGCCGCGGTCCTGATCGTCATCGGGGCAATCGTCCGCTCCATCCCCGCCGGCCAGAGCAAGATCCCCAACAAGCTGGCCGGGTACGTCGTCATGTCCGTCGGGGTCGCCGTCATCCTGCTCAACACCTTCGTGATCATCCGCGTGGGCGAGGTCGGCGTCGAACACTTCCTGGGACGGGTCTCCGCGAGGCAGCTCGAACAGGGCGTGCGGGTGATCAATCCGCTGGCCAGCGTCGAGCGGATGTCCATCCGGGAACAGTCCTTCCCCGCGCAGGGAAGCGTGGAGCAGATCGAGGCGCAGACTTCCGAACAGCTGAACGTCACGCTGGAGGTGTCGATCATCTTCCAGATCAACGGGAGCAACGCGCCCAGCCTCTTCCAGCGGATCGGCTCGGAGAACGACATCAAGCGCCAGATCGTCCTCAACGCGGTCCGCAACGGGGTGCGCGACGCGGTGGCCACCAAGTCGATCAACGAGATCTTCTCGCCCAACCGCCGCGATGTCGCCAACAGCATGCTGACCGAGATCCAGGCCAAGGCGGGAGACCGCATCGAGGTGAGGGACGTGTTCGTGCGTGACATTCAGGCGCCGTCGCGCGTCCGCGAGGCGATCGAACAGAAGCTGGAGCGCGAGCAGCAGGTCGCCGCGGAGGAGTTCCAGACGCAGATCATCCAGGAGCAGGCCCGGCAGCAGGCCGAGGAAGCCAAGGGGATCGCCGAGGCCCAGCGGATCATCTCCGAAGGGCTGTCCGAGGAGTACCTCACCTTCTACTACATCCAGCAGCTGGCACAGATGCCGGAAGGGTCGCTGGTCTACGTGCCGACCGAGGGGGGGATCCCGCTGATCAGGAACCTGGGCGGAGGCCGGTAGGTCCCCATGCCGCGAAGCAGGAAGCTGGGGGCCGCCGCAATCGTCGTACTGGTCGCGGCGGCCCTCGGGCCCGCCACCGGGTGCTCCCCCATCTACGTGATCAAGGCCGGATGGGCGGAGGCGAAGATCCTGCGGGGGCGCCAGCCGATCCCTGACGTGATTCTCTCGCCCGAGACCGACGAGCGCACGCGCGGCAAGCTCACTCTGGCGCGCGAAGCGCGCGAATTCGCCATGAACGAACTGCAGCTCGATGTCGGCGACAGCTACACCACGTACACCGAGCTCGAGCGGGACACGCTTGCGATGGTGCTCTCGGCCGCCCACCGCGACCGCCTGGCGCCGCTGACGTGGTGGTTCCCCGTGGTGGGTCGCGTGCCCTACCGGGGATTCTTCGACCTCGACGAGGCGCTCGACGAACAGAACAAGCTGGAAGAGGAGGGATTCGACACCTACCTCCGCCCGACCTCCGCCTTCAGCACACTGGGATGGTTCTCCGACCCGCTGCTCTCCACGATCCTGAGGTACGATGAAGTCGAGCTGATCACGACCATCATCCACGAGCTCTCCCACAACCACCTTTTCGTGCCCGGCCAGGTGCGATTCAACGAGAGCTTCGCCACCTGGGTGGGACGGGTCGGCGCCATCGAGTTCTTCTGCACCCGGCCGGGAGGCGGCCCGGACACCGTCTGGTGCAACCGCGCGCGCGACCGCTGGCGAGACACGCTACGCTTTTCGCAGTTCATCGATGGCCTCGTCGACGATCTGGAGACGGTTTACGGGGATTCGACCCTGGCCACCCGGGACAAGGTCGAGCGCCGAAAGGGGATCTTCGACATCCACCTCGACCGCTTCCGGACCGAGGTTCGTCCACGCCTCGCGTCCCTGACCTTCGCGGGCTTCGACGCGCTGCCGCTCAACAACGCCACCCTTCTCAGCCGGATGCGCTACTATCACCGGCTGCCGGACTTCGACGGCCTTCTGGAGGAGAACGGCAGCTCGCTGAAGGAAGCCGTCGCGGTGCTGCAGGCCGGACTGGCCGACGTGGACGATCCCTTCAGCCCCCTCCCGGCAAACCGGAACCACGCGCCGCCAGCGCCGCCCCTGCCGGCCCCGGAGCCCCTCCCGGTCCCTTCCGCACTGTAAAACGGCACGGCCCTTTTTTAGCTTTGGGGTTTGGCCGATTACGCGCGCGGACCCCCCGGGGTCGCGCCGCCGCACAACCAACCCCATGCCCTCAAACGCTGACAAGGCCTACGACGCCTCCGCGGTCGAACACCGGTGGCAGGCGCGGTGGGACCGCGAAGGGACCAACAGCTTCACACTGGAAGAGCTGCGCACCGCCGCCCGTCCCTTCTTCAACCTCATGATGTTCCCCTACCCCTCCGCGGAGGGGCTGCATGTGGGCAACATCTACGCCTTCACCGGGGCCGACGTGCACGGGCGTTTCAAGCGCATGCAGGGCTACGACGTCTTCGAGCCCATCGGCTTCGACGCCTTCGGCATCCACTCCGAGAACTTCGCGCTGAAGACCGGAGCGCACCCGATGCGCCTGATCCCCGGCAACGTGAAGAACTTCACCCGTCAGCTGCGGCGAATCGGGGGCATGTTCGACTGGGACCACACGGTCGACACGACCGATCCCGCCTACTACAAGTGGACCCAGTGGCTCTTCATCCAGCTCTTCAGGAGCGGCCTGGCCGAGCAGAAGGAAGCGCCCGTCAACTGGTGTCCGTCGTGCATGACCGTGCTGGCCAACGAGCAGGTGATCGTCGGCGCGTGCGAGCGGTGCGGGGCCGGGGTCGAGCAGCGCTTCATCGAGCAGTGGTTCTTCAGGATCACCGACTACGCCGACCGGCTCCTCGAGAATCTCAGGCACATCGACTGGTCGGACACGACGCGGAAGGCCCAGTGGAACTGGATCGGGAAGTCGGTGGGCGCAGAGCTTCGGTTTCCCATTGCGGGCGCCGGCGAGGGGCGGCCCGAGGTCGCCGTCTTCACCACCCGCCCCGACACGGTGTTCGGGGCCACGTACGTCGTGCTCGCGCCCGAGCACCCGCTGGTCGACGCGGTCACCAGCGATTCCCGCCGAGAAGAGGTCGAGGCCTATCGTGAGCGGACGCAGGCGCTGGATCTCGTCGCCCGCAAGAAGATCGAGAAGCACAAGACCGGCGTCTTCACCGGCGGCTACTGCATCAACCCGGCGACCGGGGAGCGCGTCCCCGTCTGGATCGCCGACTACGTGCTCATGGGGTACGGCACGGGCGCGATCATGGCGGTGCCCGGGCACGACGAGCGGGACTTCGACTTCGCGCAGGCCTTCGGCCTTCCGATCCCGCGGGTCGTGGCGAACGAGGGCGAGGACGCGTCCACTCCGCTGACCATCGCCTACGAGTACCCGACGGGCACGCTGGTGAACTCCGGCAAGTACGACGGACTTCAGGTCGAGGAAGCCAAGGAGGCCATCGTGGCCAACCTGGCCGCCGAGGGCCGCGCCGAAGCCAGGGTCACCTACCGCCTGCACGACTGGTGCATCTCGCGCCAGAGATACTGGGGACCCCCGATCCCGATCATCCACTGCGACCACTGCGGCGCCGTCCCCGTGCCGGACGAGGACCTCCCCGTGGTGCTGCCGTTCGTGGAGGATTTCCGCCCCGACGAGTCCGGCGTCAGTCCACTGGCCCGCGTCCGGGAGTGGTACGAGGTGCCCTGCCCCGAATGCGGCCGCGACGCCACCCGCGAGACCGATGTCTCGGACACCTTCCTGGACAGCTCCTGGTACTTCCTCCGCTACCCGTCCACCGATTTCGCGGACAGGCCCTTCGACGCCGACATCACCCGGCGCTGGCTGCCGGTCGACACCTACATCGGCGGCAACGAACACGCCGTCCTGCACCTGCTCTACTCCCGATTCATCGTAATGGCGCTGCACGACCTGGGATGGCTGCACTTCGAGGAGCCGTACGACCAGTTCCGCGCCCACGGACTCATCATCCGGGAAGGCGCGAAGATGTCCAAGAGCAAGGGGAACGTGATCATCCCGGATCCGGTCATCGAGCGGTACGGGGCCGACACCTTCCGACTGTACCTCATGTTCCTGGGCCCGTTCGCAGAAGGGGGCGACTACCAGGACCAGGGGATCGCCGGCCCGCACGGATTCCTCCACCGCCTGTGGGAGTCGGTCGTTCCCGAAGACGGGGATCTCCCGGAGGAGGCCCCCGATCCCGCGGTCGAGCGCAAGCTTCACCAGACCATCAAGCGCGTCACCGAGCAGGTCCCGGCGCTCCGGTACAACACGGCAATCGCCGCAATGATGGAGTACCTCAATGCCGCGCGCGCCGGGGGCCGCGTTCCCACCCGCCCCGAGGTGGAGCCGCTCGTTTGCATGGTGGCGCCCTTCGCACCCCACATCGCCGAGGAGCTCTGGGAGCGCATGGGCCACCAGGACAGCATCTTCGACGGCGCCAACTGGCCCGCCTACGACCCGGCCAAGTGCGCCGAGCAGCAGGCCCGGGTGGCCGTGCAGGTGAATGGCCGCGTCCGGGGCACGGTGTTGGTGCCCGTCGGCGCGGATCGCGACACAGTGGTGACCGAGGCCATGGACGAGCCCAACGTCGCGCGTCACCTCGAAGGAATGGCCGTGCGGCGGGTCATTCACATACCGGACAGGTTGCTGAACTTCGTGGTGGCGCAGGCCGCCGCGGTAGGAAGTTGATAACCCGAGAAGAGAAAACGAGGCTGACGCGATGTCCCAGGCCGTGGGCGTGACCATAGGCACTGAAAAGCTGGCAATCGACACCATCAGGACTCTGGCGATGGACGCGGTTCAGGAGGCCAACTCCGGTCACCCGGGCACCCCCATGGCGCTCGCGCCGTTCGGCTACGTCCTGTGGACACGCCACCTGCGGCACAACCCGGCCGACCCTGGCTGGTTCAACCGCGACCGTTTCGTCCTTTCGGCCGGCCACGCCTCGATGTTCCTGTACAGCCTGCTCTATCTGGCAGGCTACGATCTTTCGCTCGACGACATCCGGCAGTTCCGCCAGTGGGACAGCAGGACGCCCGGACACCCGGAATACGGCCACACCCCCGGCGTCGAGACCACCACCGGCCCCCTGGGGCAGGGCGTCGCCAACACCGTCGGCATGGCGCTGGCCGAGCGATGGCTGGCGCACCGCTACAACCGGCCCGGTCACGAGATCGTCGATCACCACACCTACGCGCTCTGCTCCGACGGCGACCTCATGGAGGGCATCTCCCACGAGGCGGCCGAAATCGCGGGGCACCAGGGCCTCGGCAAGCTGATCTGGGTCTTCGACGACAACCGGATCACCATCGAGGGCTCGACCGACCTGGCCACATGCACGGACCAGGCCAGGCGTTTCGAGGGCTACGGCTGGCACACCCTCACCGTCGCGGACGGCACCGATCTCGACGCCATCGACGCAGCCCTCGCCGCGTCGCGCGCCGAAACGGACCGCCCCTCGCTGATCGTCCTGCGCACGACGATCGCGGAGGGAAGCCCGAACATGGCCGGCCTGGCATCGACGCACGGCGCGCCGCTCGGTGCCGACGAGATCGCCGCCACGAAGCTCAACATCGGCTACCCCTCGCTCGAGCCCTTCCACGTGGAGCCGGCCGCGCTCCGGCACTGGCGCGACCGGTGCGCAGGGGGCGCGGCAACGCAAGCGGCATGGCAGAGCCGCTTCGAGGCCTACCGCGCCTCCCACCCCGAAATCGCCGCGGACCTCGAACGGGCCGCCGCGGGCCACCTGCCAGCAGGATGGGAGGACAGTCTGCCGGACCTCGTGCACGCCCCCGCCACCGCGACCCGCAACCACTCGGGCAAGGTGCTGCAGGGCGCCGCCGCAGCCATTCCCGCCATGATCGGCGGCTCGGCGGACCTGGGCGGCTCCAACAAAACCGACATCGCGGGCGGCGGCGACCTCCTGGCCGACAATCCGGGCGGGCGCATCATCCATTTCGGGGTCCGCGAGCACGCCATGGGCGCGATCATGAACGGGATGGCGCTGCACGGCGGCGTCCACCCCTTCGGGGGCACCTTCCTGATCTTCTCGGACTACATGCGCCCCGCGATCCGGCTCGCCGCCCTGATGCGGCTCCCGGTCACCTACGTCTTCACCCACGACAGCATCGGCCTCGGCGAAGACGGCCCCACCCATCAGCCCATCGAGCACCTGGCCGCCCTGCGCGCCATCCCCGGCCTCCTCGACCTCCGTCCCGCCGACGGCCCCGAGACGGCCGAAGCGTGGCGGGCGGCGCTGAGCCACCGCACGGGCCCGTCCTTCCTCGCCCTGACCCGCCAGACGGTGCCGGCCATCGACCGAGGTCCCGGCCGCCCGTCGGCCAGCGGCCTTCACCGAGGCGCCTACATCCTGCGCGAGGCCCGGTCGGGCAACCCCGACGCAGTCGTCATCGCCTCCGGCTCCGAGATCGGCACGGCGCTCGAAGCCCGCGCCCTCCTGCACGACGACGGCATCGACGCGCGCGTGGTCAGCATGCCGAGCTGGCGCCTCTTTGCCGCGCAGTCCGCCGACTACCGGAACGCGGTCCTGCCGGACGGGGTATTGAAAGTGTCGATCGAAGCCGGCAGCACGATGGGATGGGACCGCTGGGTCGGCCCCGACGGGATCTCGATCGGGATCGATCGCTTCGGCGCGTCGGCCCCGTTCCAGGAAATCTACCGCCGCTACGGAGTGACGGCCGATGCAGTGTGCACGGCCGTGCGCGAGAGGGCCCTGCCATAGCAGCCCGCCGACAAGACGCCGGCAATGCCGGGCGGCGATGCCCGCGGGCCGGACCCGCCAACCGCCAGCCTCGCTCGCCCAAACCACGGTGGATCGCCCCGAACGTTTTGCTGCGCTCGGGGGTCCAAAGGGGCGCGGGATACCGTGTCGCGGCAATTCGAACGGAAACGGCCTACGAAGCATGATCGGCGCTTTTGCGAAGGTTTCTTGGAGCAGGGCGACCCGTTCGCCGCTGCTTCCGATTCTGCTCGTGGCCGTCGCGTCCGTCACCCCGGTGCGCGCGCAGGATACCACCTCCGTCATGCGGCTGCGCGGGCTTCGCGTGGAGGTTCCCCGCCCCTCCACCACCACCGGCGGCACCAGCGCGGTCGAGATCGCGACCGACTCCCTGAGCGTGGTCGCGGCGCCCACGGCGGAGGAGCTGCTGCGCCGCATGCCGCTGATCCAGATCCGCGCCAATTCGCGCGGCGAAGTGCAGCCGGACTTTCGCGGCGCCGACGACCGCCAGATCGCCGTCCTCTTCGACGGCGTCCCGATCACGCTGGGCTGGGACCACCGGACCGATCTGTCGATCATCCCGCTTACGGCCGTTCGTTCGGTGACCCTGCTGCGCGGCCTCTCGTCGATGACGCACGGTCCCAACGTCCTGGGCGGCGCGCTGGAGTTCAACGTCGCCCGCGAGCCGTGGCTACAGTCCCGGGTCCAGCCATTCACCGGCGCCTTCTCGATCGACCAGCAGGGCGGAAGCAGCATGGACGCCACGGTCGGGACCTCGATCGAGACCCAGTCGGCCGACTGGGTCTTCAGGGCCGGTGCGGGATACCGCAGGAATCCCGGTGTCCAGTTGCCCGGCGGCGCGCTGACCCACCCGAGGCTGCGTTCCGGACTCCTGACCGGAGACGACGGTCTGCGGCTCAACTCCGACCGCCGACTGGCTGACGGCTTCCTCGCCATGCGGTACGATGGGGGCCGGGGTTCCTGGTTTTCCACCCTGGTCACCGCGTCCGACGGCCACCGCGGCATTCCGCCCGAGGCACATGTGGCCGACCCGAGGCTGTGGCGCTATCCCGACCAGAGCCGACTTGTGATCGCGATGTCCGGAGGCACGGGCGAGTGGCAGACCGGCTTCGGCAGCGGTGACCTGGAGGCCACCTTCGGCCTCGATCGCTCCTCGTCCGAGATCGAGGAGTACGCATCGAGCGCCTACCGCACGGTCGTGGACGGCGAAACCGGACAGACCACCACGGTGACCGGGCGCCTGCTCGGAGATCACCGCTTCAACGCCGCCGCCGAACTGCGGAGCGCCCTCACCATCGCCAACGTCGGTCACCGCGAGACCTTTGCGGACGGACAGGTCTTCGACTACCAGCAGCGCCTGTGGAGCCTGGGCAGCGAGTTCGAACTCGGAAACTGGGAGCTTCCCGGCGCGCAGGGCGGCAGCGCCATGTGGACCCTGGGAGCTTCGCTGGACGGGGCGGACACGCCGCTGTCAGGAGACAAGCCGGCCCTGGCCTCGATCCGGGATTGGGGAATGCGTACCGGCATTACCGTGCTGGGGTCGGGAGACAACGTCCTCTACCACGCCGGATTCAGCCGCCGCACGCGCTTCCCCTCGCTGCGCGAGCTGTACTCCGGCGCCCTGGGCCGGTTCGAACCCAACCCCGCGCTGATGCCCGAGAATCTGAAGGCGGGCGAGGCGGGCGTGACGGTGACCGCGGGCGAAGACCGGTTTCAGGTCGTCGCCTTCCACCAGCGCTTGAGCGACGGCATCGTCCGGACCAGCACCGTCACACCCGAGGGCACGCGGTTCCAGCGCGTCAACAGGGACGAAGTGCGATCCAGCGGCGTCGAGCTGCTTGCCACCGGAACTCGCGGGCGCTTCACGTTCGGCGGGGACCTGACCTTGAAGCAGGTGCGAATCAAGGACCCCGCCCTTCCCGGGGAGGACGAGCGCGCAGAGTACGAGCCGACGGTGTCGGGCACGGTCAACCTGGGCCTGCTCGCCCCCAGAGACGTGAACGTGACGAGCTTCCTCCGGTACCGGGGCGTCCAGTACTGCGAGAACGTCGAGGTCGCCGGGCTGGACAGGATGGATGCCAGCGCCACCATCGACCTGGAAGCGGGACGGGTGTTTTCCGTCGGCGGGCCCGGTGCGGGCCGGCGCATCGCAGGGACCATCGGGGTCGCCAACCTCACGGACTCGACCGTGCTGGATCAGTGCGGATTGCCTCAGCCGGGACGGACCCTGCGGATCCAGTTCAACATCCGCTGATCGCGGGCAGCGACAACTCCAGATCTAGATGATCTCCAGTGCGTTGAGCGGCAACCAGCCCACCTTGCCATCCGCCAGGACGATCTCGGCCCAATCCTCGGCGCGGCGATCGATGCGGACCTTGGTGCCTTCGTGCACGGTGAACACCGTCAGTCCGCCCTCTTCAGAGGGAGCGCTCAGCACCCGCGCCTCGCTGGACAACACCACGGCTTCCTCTGCTCGTCCCAGCCCCGTTTCACGTGCGAGGAGCGTGCCGCCGAGGAGGACGGTCGCGGCCAGGGACGCATACGCTGCCCTCTTGAGCGTCCTGCTCCAGCCACGCGGCCGCCCCAGGATCAGCAGCACGGCCGCCAGCCCCAGGGCAAGATAGCCAACGGCGAACATCCGTCCGAGCCATGCTCGCGGGATGAGCGTCATCCACCAGTCAGCTACCGACACCACCCAGAACCGCGGCAGGGGCTCGATCCTGTCCTGCAGCATCTGATCCACCAGGGCCAGGTTGGCCTGGATGTCCTCGCCGCGGGGGTTCAGTCTGGCCGCGCGCTCGTAGTTGAGGACAGCCAGGCCGATCTCGCCGAGGCGGAAGTGCGCATTGGCGAGGTTGTAGTACACTTCGGCCGACTCGAAGCCGCCTTCCAGGACCGCCTCGTAGCTCGCGGCCGCGGCGCCGAAATCGCCTTCCTGGTAGAGGCGGTTGCCCTGATCGAAGAGGGCTTCCTGGGCGGCGAGGGTTGTGGGCGAGGCCACCATGGGGGCGGTCGCGGCGAGGAGCAGGCCAACCGGCAGAAGCAGACCAACCGGCAGGAGCGCGCCAACCGACAGGAGCGGGCCAGCGGCCCGGAGCTCGCCGCTCAGACCGTGCCCGGGGACCGTCCGTCGCCGTCTCACCGCGGACTGCCTGCCCCTCATCGCGACAGCTCCCGTGCCAGATCGTTCATGATCCCCGCCGCGCGGTCCAGCACTCGTTCCGGCGGCTCCCTCTCCGCGCCCGCCGGCGCGAACCGTTGCCGGTCACAGTCGTCGAGGCACGCGAACAGGCGTTCCAGCGTGTCCGGCGACGCCCCGCGCCGCGCCGCGATCCGGCCGGCCTCTTCGCGCACCAGCCCCGCCTCGGCGATGTTCAGTCTGTCGGCGAGCAGTCCCTGGAGCGCACCCGCGACCTCGCCGTAGAACTCGCGCGGGTCGCCCCCGGCCAGCCCCCGCGCCCGGGCCAACCGCTTCTTGGCCATCCGGCTGGCACGCCGTACCCGCGCGTACGCCACATCGCCCTCGATCCGGTCACGGTGTCGGCGCAGCACCATCGCCCCGCCCACCGCGACGAGCGGCAGCAGCAGAATCACCCAGAACACTCCCGTCGCGTACAACGGAAGGCCGACGCGCACGAAGCGGGGCGTGCCGATATGGATGAAGCGAATCTCCTCGCGGATGGTCTCGACGGCGGTCGGAACCGCGCCCGGCCCCTCCAACGCCGCGGCATCGCCAGCCACGGTGACCTCTACGGGCTCCGACCGCGACGTCCCGTAGCGTTCCGTCGCCGGGTCGAAGTAGGCCACCTCGATCGCCGGGATCGTCAGCTCGCCGGGCACCCGCGGTATGAGCACGTACTCATGGGTTCTCGTCCCCTGCAGACTCCCGCCACCCTCCGAAATCCGCTCGCTGGTCTCGGGCGGGAACGCCTCGAACTCCACCGGAAACTCGATTTCGGGCGCGGGGAGAGTACGGAGGTTCCCGGTGCCCGAGTACTCGACGCGAAGGGTGACCGCCTCGTTGGTCTCCACGTCCGAGCGGTTCACCGAAGCTGTGACGCCCAGGCTGCCAACGTGCCCCGTGAATGACCCGGGCTGTGCTTCCGCCGGAAGCGGATCGACCTCGATGGTCACTGGACGCGAAGCCACCACCACGGGTACGCTGCGATCGAAGAGGCTCGACCGCCCGAAGATGTCCCCGAATGGGTCGAAGGCGCTCCGGTCGCGTACCCGCACCTGTGCTTCGACGCTCAAGGGGTCCAGCGTCTTCGAGCCCGGCCCGGTCGGGAAGAGCATCATGCGCCGAACCGCCGCCGTCAGGTACTCGCTGCCGTCCCGCACGACGCGCTCCGCCTGGGGCGCCGTGGGCTGCTCCAGCTCCTCCGACCAGAACCCCGTCGCCTGCGGCAGCGTCGTGATGGTGTAGGACTGGACGGGAACGCGGGTGAAGATCCGGTACTCGACCGCGATGGCCTCGTTCTCGAATGCGCGGGTCCTGGAGACTCGCGTCTCGATGAAGAGGTCCTCGGGGGCGATCGCCGCGCCCGGCTCGACGGCCTCCGCACCGGCGGCGGGTGCAGGCGGGGCATCCGACACCGTCAGGGACACCGGTTCCGTGGTCACGGTCCGATCACCGACCGTGACGGTGACCGACCCGATCTCGAATGTCCCCTCGCTCAGCGCCTGGAAGCGGTACTGGTAGGTGATCGCCATGCTGGTGCGCCCGTTGACGATCTGGATCGAGGTGGACGTGCCCGCGCTCAGGAAGCTGGCGAAGTCCTCCATGTCCGGGAGCACGGGATCCTCCTCAAGCTGCTGCGTGCCCGACACCTCGACGTTGAGCACGAACTGTCGGCCGACGCCCACCTGCGGATCGCTGAGGTAGGCGCGGGCCGAGATGTCCTGGGCGTGTATCTCCGCCGTGGAAACGCCTGTGCCGACAACAAGCACAGCAAACGCAACGAAGCCTCGCCTGGACCGAACCGCACGCCTCATCGTGTCGAACCTACCAGTCCTTCCTCGGCCGGCGACCGCGCGGCTGGGCCGCCTTCCGGTTCACCTCACCCGGATCCTCGGTGATCGCCTGCAGCAGTCGCTCCGCCTGCTCCGGCGTCATCCGGGGCGGCGGCTGCTGTCCCTCTCCCTCGCCCTCCTGCTGATCCTGCGGCTGCGACTCGCCCTCGCCCTGGCCGTCCTGCGGCTGAGTCTGCTGTTGCTGATCGTCCTCTCCTTCGGACGGGTCGTTATTCTGCTCGCCTTCCTCGCCGCCCTGGGGTTGCTGGTTCTGTCCCTCGCCCTCACCCTGCTGGTCCTCGTTCTGCTCGTCGCCCTCCTGGCTATCGCCGTCCTGTTGCTGTTGCTGCTGTTCGAGCTGCTGCAGGGCCACTTCCAGGTTGTGTTTCGCGTCGACATCCTGCGGATCGCCGCGCAACGCCTGCTTGTACGCCTCGGCGGCGGGCCCGGCCTGTTGCTGCCTGAGCAGCGCGTTGCCGAGGTTGTACCAGGCCTGTGACCGCCATTCGGGGTCGGCCCCCTCCGCCGCCTCCAGGAAGGCTTCCATCGCACGCTGAAACTCCTGGCTCCGGTAGAGCGCGTTACCCTCGTTGAAGCGCACGAGCGGCAGCCCCGGCACCTTCTCAAGCGCCTCCAGGTAGCGGGCATGAGCCTCCTGGTAGCGGCCCTCCTCGTAAAGCCGGTTGCCGGCCTCGACCTCGCGGCGGCCCTCCTGGCCGGCGGCGGGCCCGGCCAGGGCAAGCGTCGTCAGCGTCGCCGCCGCCACGGCGCAAACAACCGGTGCCGGACGCGAATCACGAATGCGACGCTCCCGGCTTCCCTTACCTGGTGCCCTGCGCGATGCCCAACGGCCGTTCAAGTGAAGGAATCTCACGCTGTGTCCTCCGGGCCTGCGGTTCTGCGCCTCCGCCTGCCGGGTACGATGACCTCCGCAATCAGCAGAAGCAAAGCCGCGGCGAGAAAGATCTGGTACTGCTCTTCGAACTGGGTGACTTCACGAGATTCTACCTCGCGGCCTCCATCCTCGATCCGTTCAGCCAACCGGGCGAGGCCCCCGGCGCCCTGACCGATCCGGTGGTACTCCCCGCCCGTCTGCAGCGCGATGTCCTGGAGTGCCGTCTCGTTCAATCTCGTCGTGATCACATTGCCCTGATCGTCACGTCGGAATCTGCCGCTCGCTTCGACTCCCTCGACATCGGGGAGCGGCACCCCTTCGGGCGACCCCACGCCCACGGCGTAGATCGTCACCTGGGCGTCGGTCGCCGCCGCAATGGCTTCCGCGAGACCGCCCTCGTGGTCCTCACCGTCGGTCACGACGACCACGATCCTGTTCTCCGGGGGCGTTTCCTCGAGGGCTTCCACCGCCACCACCACCGCCCTGGCGAGATCCGTGCCCTGCGTGGACATCAGCGTCGGATCCATCGCGGTCAGGAACATCATCGCGGCGCCGTAGTCGGCCGTTAGCGGGCTCTGCACGAATGCGTCGCCCGCGAACGCCACCAGGCCGATCCGATCCCCGTCGAGGCGCTGGATAATGCGGCCGATCTCGATCTTCGCGCGCTCGAGGCGGTTGGGCGTGATGTCCTCGGCGAACATGGAGCGCGAGACATCGAGCGCGACCATCACGTCCTGGCCCTGGCGCCGCAGGGTCTCGACGCGGGTGCCGAACTGGGGACGCGCCAGCGAGAGCGCGAGCAGAGCCACCGCCGCGAGCACCAGCGCCCCCTTCCAGCGCACGGCAGTGACGTTGACGCTGGCCCGAAGACGGCGCACCAGGTCGTGCTCGCCGAAGCGGTCCAGCAGCGCTCGGCCGCGGCGGCTCGCCTGCCAGTACAGAACAGCCAGGAGCGGGACCAGGACCAGCGTCCACAGCGCGAACTCTGCACCGAAGCGGAACATCAGGACGGGATCCTCGTCGGGCGGGTGGTGAACACCGACATCAGGGCAGCGTCCTCAACCAGGTTCGCCCCAGCACGACCTCCGCCAGCAGCAGGATCAGCCCTGCCGTGAGCGGCACGGGGAAGCGCTCGCCGTAGCTTGTGAAGTTGTTCACAAGGATCTCCGTGGTCTCCAATTCGTCGATCTCCGCCCAGATGGCCTCGAGGCTCTCACGGTCGGTCGCGCGGTAGTAGCGGCCCCCGGTCGTCTCGGCGGTCTCGCGCAGGACCGGCTCATCCACATCGACGCGGGTCGTAACGTAGCGCCGGCCGCCGAACCGATCCGTCACCGGGACCCGGGCCATCCCGCGGGCACCCGCGCCTATGGTATAGACGCGTATCCCCAGAGCCTGCGCTGCCTGCGCCGCCGTGACCGGGTCGATTTCACCGCGATTGTTGCGCCCGTCGGTCAGCAGGATCACCACCTTCGACGCGGCCTCGCTCGCCTGCAGGCGCTTGACCGCGGTGGCGAGCCCCATCCCGACTGCCGTGCCGTCCTCGACGATGCCTACGTCGAGTTCCGCCATGAGCGACGCGACAACCGAGTAGTCCAGCGTCAGCGGCGCCTGCGTGAAGGCCTTGCCCGCAAAGATGACGAGCCCGATCCGGTCGTTGGCTCGCCCCTCCACGAAATCCGCGGCCACCGCCTTGGCCGCCTCCAGCCGGTTGGGCGCCAGGTCTTCGGCGAGCATCGAGCTCGAGACGTCGAGGGCCAGCACGATGTCGATCCCCTCGGACACCACATTCTCACCCGTCACGCCGGTTTGCGGCCGCGCGAACGCGACGATCAGACAGGCCAGGGCGAGGCCCCGTAGCGCCGCCGGCAGGTGACGCAGCCATTGTGCGCTGCCACCGCCGGCCCGTCCCAGCCCTCCCGCTTCCGGGTGCGTCAGCGACCCCCGTTGCCTCCTTCCGGCCTTCAGATGCCACCAGGCGAGGATCGGGACGGCACCGAGCAGGAGCAGCAGCCACGGATCCTCGAAGCGGAAGATCATCGGGCGCCTCCCGCTGCTTCGGTCACGCCCGCCTGCGCCCGCGCGCTCGTCATCTCCACCAGCGAGCGCGCAGCGCCCAGCAGCTCGCGCGACGCATCCGCCCCGGGGCGCAGCTTGGCGAACTTCACCAGGTCACAGCGCGCGAGGAAGGTGTGGAAGGCGTCCGTGATCCGTTCGCCGAGCGCGGCGGTGCGCAGTCCCGACACCACCTCGCCCGTGGTCATTTCAAGCGCGGGGACCTCGAGCTGGCCCTCCACATAGGCGCGGATGATCTCGGAAACCCGCACATGCCACCGCTTCACCTGCCCGCGCTCCAGCATCGAGGACCGCTCCAGTTTGTCGAGTGCCTCGAGCGCGACCAGATGGTGTGGGCGCGGCGGTGGCTGCGGCTTCGCGATCCCGGCGGCGGGCCGCGCCTGCCTGCGGCGGTGAAGATAGAGCGCACCCGCCCCCAGCGCCGCGGCGAGGAGCAGCCAAGGCAGCAGCGCCCACCAGCTGCGCGCGATCGACAGGGGCGCCTTGATCTCGCGGATGTCGCCGGTCTCATCCAGCCCGACGCTCTCGACCCCGATGCGGAACGGGTCGGTCAGCACCGTATGCACCGTGCCGTCCGGCGCGGCCACCGCCACCTCGATCGGCGGGATCTCCAGGTCGCCGAGCTCGAAGCTGGTGATGGTCAGCGCCGCGACCGACCGCGTCCCGCCCGTGCCACCAGCCGATGCGGCCCCGGACGCCGACACCGCGTAGTCGAGCACCTCGAACGGCGCGATAGCCAGCGAATCGGCCCACTGGACCGTCCAGTCCGCAGGATGGTCCACCGCCAGACGCACCGCCACCGGATCGCCCAGGTGGATCATCGTCGTGTCCACCTCCATCGCCACCCGCAGATCCCCGGTATCCTGCGCGGCGGAGGACGCCACGCCAGCGAACAGAGCCGCGAGACCCAAGCCCACCCGGGCCAGCGCCGACCTCACCCCCACCATCACCGCACCCTCCGCCCCCGCTCCTCGAAGAACCGCCGCAGAGCCTTCTCGTACGGCACCCCGGTCGTCACGTCGATCGCATCCACCTTGCTGCGCCGGAACAGCTCGTCCACCCGCCGCCGCGCCGCCGCGCGCGCCGTCCCGAACCGCTCCTGGAACACGCGCGCCGACGTGTTCACCACCACCCGCTCACCGGTCTCCGGATCCTCGAACTCGACGAACCCCATCGGCGGGACCTCGTCCTCCCTCACATCTCCGACCCGCACCGCCACCAGGTCGTGTCTTCGCGCCGCCACCGACAGCGCCCGCTCGAATCCCTCGGCCAGAAAGTCCGACACCAGGAATGCCACGGCACGCCGGCGCGTCACCCGTGCCAGGTACTCGAGGGCCCCCGAGATATCCGTCCCCTTCCCCTCGGCCGGGTGGTACAGCAATTCGCGCAGCACCCGCAGCGCGTGGCGGCGCCCCTTCCGTGGGGGAACGAACCGCTCGATCCGGTCCGAAAACAGGATCAGCCCCACCTTGTCGTTGTTCTTGATCGCGCTGAAGGCCAGCACGCCGCACAGCTCCGCAGCCAGCTCCGACTTCATCCGCGCCCGCGTCCCGAAGTGCGCCGAAGCGCTCACGTCCACGACCAGCATCAGCGTCAGCTCACGCTCCTCCTCGAACACCTTCACATGCGGCGAACCGGTCCGCGCCGTGACGTTCCAGTCGATCCCGCGGATGTCGTCGCCGTAGCCGTACTCGCGCACTTCGGCGAAGCTCATCCCCCGTCCCTTGAAGACGGAGTGGTACTCGCCCGAGAACACCTCGTTCACCAGGCCGCGCGTGCTGATCTCGAGCAGCCTCACCTGCCTGAGGATCTCGCGGGGTATCATCGCCGGGCCAATCCCACGCGTCCGAATGGCCGCACTGTAATGTATACCTTACAAACCGTCATGTTTATCATACATATTGTCGACCTACGGAACCTCGATCGTGTCCAGTACCCGCGTCACCACATCCTCCGAAGTCACTTCCTCCGCCTCCGCCTCATAGGTCAGGATGATGCGGTGCCGCAGCACGTCCATCGCCACCGACCGCACGTCCTCCGGCGTCACATACCCGCGGTGCCGCAGAAACGCATGCGCGCGCGACGTCTTCGCCAGACAGATGCTGGCCCTGGGCGATGCGCCGAAGGCGATGAGCGGTTCCAGATCCCGCAGTCCACACTGCGTCGGTTCCCGAGTTGCAAAAACAAGCTCGACGATATAGCGCTCGACCTGGCTGTCCATGTAAATCGTCTCGGCCGCCCGGCGCGCCTGCAGGATCTCCTCGGGGGTCACGACGGGCTGAGCCTGAGGCATGGGTCCCGTCCCCATCCGGCGCATGATTTCCAGCTCCTCGTCCCGGTCCGGATACCCCACGGACAGCTTGAGCATGAAGCGGTCCACCTGCGCCTCGGGCAGCGGGTAGGTCCCCTCCTGGTCGATCGGGTTCTGCGTCGCGAGCACGAGGAACGGCGACGGCAGCGGAAAGGTGTTCTCACCGATAGTGACCGTGTGCTCCTGCATGGCCTCCAGCAGCGCCGACTGAACCTTGGCGGGAGAGCGGTTGATCTCGTCGGCCAGGATCACGTTCGCGAAGATCGGACCCTTCTTGGTCTTGAACTCGGTCTTCCGTGGGTCGTAAATCAGCGTGCCGATGAGGTCGGCCGGGAGGAGATCCGGCGTGAACTGGATGCGCTGAAACGAGGTTTGTATCGCATCGGCCAGGGTCCGCACCGTGAGAGTCTTCGCGAGCCCCGGCACTCCTTCCATGAGCACGTGCCCGTCGGAGAGCAGCCCGACCAGCAACCGCTCGACCATGGTCTTCTGTCCAACGATCACCTGGCCAACTTCACCCAGGAGGCGGTCGACAAAGCCGCTGGCCTCCTGGATCTTCGCCTGAATGACTTCTATGTCGCGGTTCATGCCACCTTGTTGTAAATGGTTGTGTGCAGGGATTGCACTTTCAGGCGGGAAACCCCCGCCGGAGAAAGAGCGCGGCGCGGCCGCGAGGGCCCCGGATTTGTTTCGCAGACAATCTTAATCGATGAACGGCCACGCGGAACGGTTGCCGGCGACGACGCGAGACTGCCGGGAATGGTCGCCAAAGCGCTCTGGCGGCACTATTCTCCACACATGAAGACCTTCATCGAGCGGACTTTGCTG
The DNA here is from genome assembly GCA_965211905.1 of Longimicrobiales bacterium. GTDB lineage: Bacteria > Gemmatimonadota > Gemmatimonadetes > Longimicrobiales > Gaopeijiaceae > Bin94. Next base: position 401,196 of record CBDBTX010000003.1, on the reverse strand, counting down.
AGCTTCTGCGTCGCCGTCTTGTGGGTGGCGACCCCGGCCTCGACCTCTGCGCAGGACGTTTTCGCGTCCACGCAGTCCGCGACGCTGCCGACCGCCGCCGGTATGAACGCGGGCGACATCCTGATCGAGATTTCGCACAGGTTCGGTCACCTGTCGGACGGCGCGAGCGACCTGTGGGGGCTCGATGGGTTCGTGCTGAATCGCCTGGGCCTGGCGTTCGCACCCCACGACCGCTTCGCCGTAGGGATCCTCAGATCCAACAGCATGGACAACCTGGAGTTCAACGCGCGCTTCGCCGGCCTGGCCCTGGATGCCGCGACGATGCCGGTGGAGTTCGCCGTGCAGTCCGGGGTGGCGTGGAACCTTCAGGATGAAGCCGGAGACGATCATGAGGGTCATCAGCATCAGGTCCTGGGCGACGGCAAAGCGGGCACTGGCGACCGCGACGACGATGCGCCCGACGCGAACGAAATGCAGGCCTACGCCCAGGTGATCGTGAACACGATTCTGGCCGATCGCTTCGCCGTCGGCGTCGTGCCCACTCTCCTGTGGAATCCCCGGATTCAGAACCACGACCCGGAAGCCACCGTTTCGGTCGGCGTCAGCGGCCAGCTCTATCTCGACCACAGGTGGAGCCTCTTCGGTGAGTGGATCTTCAGCCAGGCCCGGGAGGATCAGGAGTACGACTCAGGCTCGTTCGGCGCCGAAATCCGCACCCGCGGGCACTTCTTCAAGCTCGTGGTCACCAATCAGCACCAGATGAACCCTACCCAGACCCTCGCTGGCGCGGCTGACGACTTCTTCGACCCGGCTTCATGGCGCTTCGGCTTCAACATCCAGCGGACGGTCCGGTTCTAAAGCGCCTGCGGTGGACGGTCGCAGCGGCGCTACTGTCGCTGGCCGGTTGTGATGGCAACGGCGCGAGCTCGATGGGGCCGATGGTCCGGGACAGCGCCGACGTGCGGATCGTGGAGTACGCGGGGACACCGGATATGGCGCCTTCCTTCGCTCTGGCATCGGAGCCGGTCTATCGGCACGGTGGCCGCACGGGCGACTACGCTTTCGGCAGCATCTGGCTGGGTCGGCTCTTCCCGGACGGCACTGCCGCCCTGACGGACGAAGCCAACTCCGAAGTGGTGCTCCTGGCCCCCGGCGGTGCCGAGCACTCCGTGCTGGCGGTGGCGGGTCAAGGACCGGGTGAAGTCGGGTATGTTATTGGCATGTACACGCTGGGCCGTGACAGCCTCCTGGTCCTCGACAGAAGCAATTCACGGTTCAATCTTTTCGTGAACGGATCGCTGTCGCGCACGGAGTCGCTGGCCGACCTCCAGCGCAACACCACGTTGTGGCCGGAAGGCTTCGACGCTGCCGGTGAGTTCCTTGTGGCCACCAACGCCTACCGCCCCGGGTTCGAAGAGGAGTGGCTTCAGGGCCACATGGCCCGTTTCGACCTTGAAACCGGTGCCGTCGACACTGTCGCTTCCTACGACTTCATACCGGGCGCCGGGAATCCTGCGCGGGGCTTTGGCTCGGTGGCCGTGGCCGCCGGGAGGTTCATCTACACGCGATCGGACAAGCCGGAAGTCACCTGGCGTGCGGCAAACGGCACGGTCGAGCAGATCGTGCGCTGGCAGGCTGAGCCGGAGTACCTGACCGAGGCGCATCTGGAGCCGCTCGAGGCGAGTCTCCTGGAAGGAAACCGCTTCGCCAATCCTCAAGCCCCGGCCGAGGTCGTCGAGAGAATGACGAAAGAGGACATGGCCCGCTACGAAGCCGATCTCGGCAAACCGCTACCGCTCTTCAGATTTCCGTTCGGCGACGCGCAGGGTCGTGTCTGGCTCCCGACCCATGTACCAGCGGGCCCCCGCGAAGGATCACCGCCCTACACAGTCATCTCCCCTGACGGGCGATGGCTCGGCAGGGTCGATGCGCCGTCCGGTCTGCGCATCCTCGACGTTGCCCACGACCGCGTCCTGGGTGTGCTCAAGGACGAAGCGGATGTCGAAAGCGTAGTGGTGTACGAACTGGTCAAGCGGTAACGGCGCGCCGCTGTGCGCGCCGGACCGACGGGGAGCGGCGACGCGAAGCGCGGTCGCCCCCGGCCCGCAGCAGGTTACCCCTGCGCAGCCTTCCACGCCGCCAGTATCTGCGCCTCGAACTCCATCTGCGCGTCCATCGATGCCGGGCCGAATTCCAGATCGCCCCCGCGCAGTCCCGCTCCCATCTGTTGCCGCCTATCTCGCGGCAGCGAGTTCCACCACTGGAGCGTGTCGAGGGCGGTATCGGCCAGCGGTCGCGAGGTGAGCCCGGCAGCAAACGCCCTGTCCGCTCGGAAACTGGTCGCGCCCGCCAACGGACCGTCCTGGCTTGTCCACGGCGGCAGCGAGAACTCGGGCACCCCCTGTTCGGCGAGGAACGAGCCCGGCACCCAGGTGAAGCGCATTGCAGTCGAGGTGATCGCGCGGATCCCGTAGAGCAGCTCCGCCATGCGTAGCCCGCCCAGCGGTGCGACCGCGTTGTAGGTGCCGCTCACCCGGTCCTCACAGAGCCTCACCGACCACGCCGCCAGATCGCGAGCGTCGATGTACTGGCACGGGTCGTCGGGGGCGCCGAAGGCCAGAATCTCTCCGCCGCGGTCGATCCGCACCGGGTAGTAGGTGAAGCGGTCGGTCGTGTCACCCGGCCCCACGATCAGTCCCGGCCGCGTTACTACGCACCGGTCGTCACCATACGCCTCGCGCACCGCGTCCTCGCAGACAACCTTGAGGTGACCGTAGAACCGGCCCACGTCTTCCGACTCCGGCTCGGGCAGGACCACCGTCGGGTGATCTTCCGTCGTGCCACCTTCGGGCCATTCGGGTGCGCCCGGAGCCGACTTCATGCCGCCGCTCGAGTCGTACCAGCTGGCGTAGACCCCCGCGGTGGACGTGAAGAGGTAGTGGTCCGTCACGTCCTTGAGCAGCTGCGCCGAATCACGCACGTGCCGCGGCACATAACCCGAATTGTCCAGCACGACGTCCCATCTCTTCCCCTCCAGCGCCCCGAGCTGCCCGTCGCGGTCACCGACGAGCTTCTCCACCTCCGGAAACAGATGGGGATTGGTGCGCCCCCGGTTGAAGATCGTGACCGAGTGGCCCCTCTCCAGCGCATAGCGGACCATGTGCGGCCCGATGAAGCCGGTGCCTCCCAGGATGAGGACGCGGAGGGGCTGCGGCGCCGCGGAGGCCTGGTCGTCGTTCGACGAGACCGTCCTGGCCCGCGCCGGCGCGGGGGAAGTCGTCGACCGGAGCGCAAGGGCTCCCGAGGTCGCGGCCACGGTTCCAAAGAACTGTCGGCGGGTGGGTGACATGCGGTTCCTCTCGAAGCTCAATGCGAAGTTTCGACTCCGGGTCAACCTAGTGTCGTGTCCCGGAAGTTCGCGAGCTACCGAGAGTGCCGAGGCACCGGATCCTGCGAGCACCTACCCCGGCGGCGGTTGACAGATGTCGCGCCCTTCGCCCCGCGCCGACGGCAGGGCCACGCCGACCCAGACATGCAGCGTCGTGTCCCGCGCTTCACTCCACTCTACGGCGACATCGAGCTGGGCCTGAATACCGCCTCGGAACTCGAATCTCACCGGTTGGCCCGGGTGCGCAGTCACATCGAGGCTGCTGTCGCCCAGCCTGTCCTCCGCCCGGATCGTCCACTCGCCCGAGTGACCATCCCAGACCTGCAGGCAGCCATCCAGCGACAGCCCCGCGACCGGAACCACCGGCCCTTCAAGCGATGCACGCCCAGCCGTGACCGTCAGACCCAGCCAGCTTCCCCCGTCGCCGATAATGCGCATCAGTTCGAAGATCTGGCTTTGTGCGGGGACGGTCGAGGCCAGAAACGCCACTGCGACCAGCGTCGCCGTGCGGCCTGCTCGCCGCGCCACTGCACCCGTGGGTCTACTCATAGGCTACCAGGTCCGCAGCGCCTCCCGGTCGACCACCACACCCGCCCGGATCACCGCGTGAATGCGTTTCGTGTTGGCGATTGCTTCGAGCGGAGAGGCGTCGAGGACGAGCAGGGTAGCCTCGTCCCCGGGTTCCACACCCCACCGGTGGCCCAGGAAGCGCGAGCCGTTCGTTGTCGCGCTCCTGAGCGCCGTCCAGCGGGGCAGGCCCGCAGCTTCGAGCAGCTCGAGTTCCCGGTGAACGGAGTATCCCTGGAAGATGCCAAGGTTGCCCCCGTCGGTTCCCGCCAGCATCGGGACGCCCGCGTCCGAAAGGGACTTCACGGCCTCCCTGCTGGGCTGCGCCAGGATCCGCTGGTAGCTCAGCCAACTGTCGAACATGGACAGCGATGCGTCGAAATCCCGGTAGAGGTCACGAAGCGCCTGGGGCACGGTTTGAATCAGCAGAGGATCTTCGAGCAGGCCGGGATCATCCACGATGCCCACAAACTGGCTCTGCACCGCGAGGGTCGGGATGTGGTAGGTGCCCGACTCCACCATGAGGCCCGCGATATCGGCGGGCGGCGGCAGAGGGCCCGGCGTATGCGTGACCGCGTCCGCTCCGGCCAGCACCGCCTCTCGCACATCGTCCCAGGTTCCCACGTGTACGACCGTCTTCAGGCCATGCCGACGCGCGGTCTCGATCACGGCAGTCAATGTGGCCAGGTCCACCGTCGGCATGCTGCGACCGCCGTAGCTCTGATGGTCGTACACGACCTTGACGACATCGGGAGCCTTGACCGCGAGATCGGCGACCTCGCGGCGCGCGTCTTCCGGCGTGTCGACAATGCGCGTGGGCACACCGTATTCGGAGCAGTGTCCATCGGTGGCGGTAAGGCACGGGCCGGCCGCGAAGATCAGCGCGCCCTGCGGGCCGGCCGCGCGCTGGCCGTCGCGGAAGCCCAGAATCATGTCTTCGGGGCTGAAGAGGTCGAGGACGAAGGCCACCCCGGTGTAGAGGGCCGCGTTCGCCGTGCCCTGCGGGCCAAGCAGCTGGGGCATACCGCCGGGCCCGGCGTTGCCGAAGGAGTGCGTATGGAGGTCGGCGAGGGCGGGGATGACGAATCTGCCGCCGAGGTCGAGGGTGGATCCGTCGAAATCCGCCGGGACCTCTTCCGCGAGCGCGGCGATGCGGCCCGCTTCGATCAGGACGACGCCTCCATGGATGGATTCGTCGGCGGGGTTGAGGACAACCGCCCCGCTCAGTGCCAGGTTCTGCGCCGTCAATCCGAGTGGCAGAAAGAAGAGGGCAAGCGCCGGCTTTGTGATTGATTTCACGATCTTCCTCCCTGGCTAGAATCGGTGTGATCGATCGGATCACAACTCGATCCCGGCGACCACGAGGCAAGTAAACGGAGATCCGGGCCCGCCGCTTCGCAAGGGCAAACCGGCGCCACGATTCCCATCTGCTGATGAGACCGGAGGGCTACGCTGATCATTGTATAGCGATCGTCAGACAGGTTAGTACAGTATTCATTAGCCGATTCCCGGGGCGAGCCCGATGAGACGCTGGAACAAGAAGGAACTACGCATTGGATGACAAGAGGGTTGCAGCGCTTGCGCCTGGGTTTCGAGCACGGACGGCTGACCTGACAGGGCGTCCATCCCGGATCGGCGGCATGTGCCGGGATGTTCTCGAGGCCTACGGGCCGTTGCTCGACATGGCTCTCGAGACAGGACATGCGGTCCGCATACCGGCCCCCAATGAACCCGATGGATGGTCGCTTGAAGTCATGGAAGCGACCCACGGGCCGGAGATTCTGCTGTTTCGGGTCACCGCCCCGGACGGTTGGGCCGTGTTGAGGGCGGCCGTGGGCTCAAGCAAGCGCTGGTTGATCGAATCGGTGGGGCCGGGGATGGCCAGGTGGCCGGGGGCGGCGGCCTGGCTCCCGGATTTCTCGCAGTGCCTCGCCTGCTGCTGGCTCGATCAGCGGGCGAGACTGAACGGGACGCACGGAGACTCGGAAAGCCCTGGAACGACCGGGCGAACGTGACGTTGCGGCACCGGATCCGGTTACGTTGGAAGACGTGACCGGACCGGCACCCCTGGTCTGGATTCCCCAACTCCCGCAGGCTCACCATGCCCACACTCGCACAGACCCTGGACCGCATCAGGGAAGCCGGAGCTGCCAAGCGCGACCCTTCAATCACACAAGCGCTACGCTGCGGAGTCGCGGACCTCGAGGCTTCCGGCATACTCGCCGGCGTCGTGAAGGCCGGTGATCAGGCCCCTCTCTTCGCCCGGCCGAACCTGGACCACGAGACAGTGCGGTTTGCGCGGGTCCTTCGGGGCGGGCCGGCCGTGATCAGCTTCTTCCGTGGCCGCTGGTGACCCTACTGCCGTGCGGAGCAGGCTGCTCTCCAGAAACTTCTTCCCGGGATTCGCGCGCGGGGCGCCACCGTGCTGACGCTGTCTCCCCAGCTGCACGACTTCGCCGCGGCCTGGGCCAGGGAGGACGGGATCGAATTCGATGTGCTCGTGGACTCCGGGAACGGCGTGGCGCGGTCCTACGGGCTGACCTTCCGGATGACGGAGGTCCTGCAGGACATCTACCGCGACAGTCTCCGCATCGACCTCGCCCGCTTCAACGGCGATCCGACCTGGGAGCTGCCGATCGCCGCGACCTATGTCGTCGGTCGGGACGGGGTTGTGGCGTGGGCAGGTGTGGACGTGGACTATACGCGGCGGCCGGAGCCAGGGGAGGTGCTGGGGGTGCTGGACGGGATGGGGTAGGACCGCTCCAGGGGGCGCCGGACGCACCGCGGCTGTCCCGACCGTCAGCCACCCGTACAGGGACTCCGCAATCCGTCAACCGCCGGGGGCCAACACGAGCCGGTATTCCGCGCGCGCCTCCACCGCGTCCCGCGAGAAGAGCATCGGGAAGTAGTCCTGGTCGGCCCAGTCCTCCGTGAGATTGCCGTAGTAGGGGCTTCCCGGCCGTCCGGACTGCCCGGGGGCGTTGGTGAACAGCGACCCGTCCAGGTCGGCGAAGTCAACGATGTGGCGGTAGGTCGCGCCCGTCGCGGCCACCGTGCCCGCGCCCCCCGACCGCTCCGCCGAGGACAGGTCGTAGGCGGACACGAGCGCGTGCGGGAATTCGTTGCGGTGGTCGCGTCCCCAGCGCCACTGGGCCGGGTCGTCGCCCTGGTCGGCCGTGATCCGTTCGATGGCGGCGGCGAGGGCCGCTTCCAGCGAGGCCGGCGCGTCCCCGCCCCCATTGCCCGCGACCTGGTCGAGCACGTCGCCGTCGAGGCGGCGGTAGATCGCGGCCGCCCGGCTGTCCCGGTCGAAGACGCCGTCCCAGGCGGCCAGTTCGGCCCGGTAGGGTTCCACGTCCGCGTCGTTCGCCGTCCACCCGCCGAAGAGGGCCGCGTGGGCCGCACCCGACGCCGAATAGGCGTCCACCTGGAGCAGCCGCGAGTCCTCCGGCGTGAAGTCGCTGCCCGCGTTCAAGACCTCCTGCACGCGCGCGAAGCGGGCGAAGGGGCCTGCGGTCTTGAAGAAGAGCGGCGGGTCGTATCCGGGCGGATGGATGTCGTGGTTGGCCGTTCCGACCCAGCCGCGCTCCGGATTGATTTCGGTGGGGAGGTCGTCGCGGAAGCCGTTCCACTCGTACTCGCCGGTTCCCGGCACCGGCAGCCGTCCGTGCCAGTTGGGGCGGCTGGGCGAGAGCGCGGCGGCCTGCCACGCGATGTTTCCGTCCGCGTCCCCGCAGATCATGTTCTCGGTCGGCGCCAGCCAGTAGCGCATCTCCTCGATGAAACCGGCGCAGTCGGAGACCACGTTGAGCCGGAGCCCGGAGAGATACCCCGTGGTTCCGGGCTCGTGCATGGTCGAGCGCATGGCGTAGGCGAGGTTGTTGTCCGGGTCCCGGTGGAAGATCGGGCCGTGGCGCGAGAATTCCAGCTCCAAGGTGACGGGCTCGCCGTCCTTCACCTGGACGGACTCGGTGATGGTCCGCACCTCCTCCCAGCCGTCGCCCCAGCGCACCTGTTTCGGGTTGTCAGGGTTCACCTGCTCGACGTACACGTCCGACTGGTCGGTGCCCACGATGGTGAGCCCCCACGCGATGTGGCCGTTGTGCCCGATAGCCACTCCCGGGAGCACCGGCTCGGTCGAGCCGATTGCGGTCCAGCCGGGTGCGTCCAGGTGCACGACGTAGCGGAGCGACGGGTTCGTGACCCCGCGGTGCGGGTCGTTTGCCACGATCGCGTGGCCGCTCGCGGTCCGGCTCCCGTGAATCGCCCAGTTGTTGCTCCCGGGGGAGGTCTCGCGCGCGCCCTCGTTGAGCGCCATGTCCGATCCCGTCCAGCTGTCGTAGGGACCGACCAGCGGCGGACTGCTCATGGCGTTGCGGAAGCCGGTCACTCCAGCCAGCGCCTCCGGCGAGATCAGCGACAGGTCGACGCCCGCGGGCACCTCGAGTTCCCGCCAAGGGGTGGGATTCGCCCGCCGGTTGGCCTCCACCGCCCCCAGCTCGGCCACCTGCTCGGCCAGCCTCAGCTCGCGGCGCACGTCCCCGACCGGCATCGCGGTCTGCATGCGCAGCAGCGGCGTCTCGGCGGTCCAGGGCTCGGGCTGGATCCCCGTCAACATGAACTCGACGGGCAGTTCTCCGGCCGCAGTAGCGTGGTCGATGTAGGCGTTGATCCCGGCCGCAAAGGCCTCCAGGATGCGCCGGCCCTCGGGATGGTAGCTGGTGTACTCGGCGTCGTCGAATGGGCCCCGGAACTTGAGCAGCCGCGCCACACGGTCGTGTTGCAGCGCCTCCGGACCCAGCACTTCGGAGAGCCGTCCCTCGCCGGCTCTTCGGTACATCTCCATCTGCCATAGACGATCCTGGGCCTGGACGAACCCCTGCGCGAAGAAGAGGTCGTCGAGGTTGGCGGCGTAAATATGGGGCACCCCCCAGGGATCGCGGAGCACCTCGACTTCGGCCTGTAGCCCGGGGACCTGGATGCTGCCTTCGATTTGCGGGAGGTGCGACTCGGCGAGGTCCCGGAAGCTCGCGCTAGGTCCTTCGGTGCAGGCAGATATCAGGGCAAGGAGGGCGATTGCGGTGACGGTGCTGGCGGTAACGGGGCTGTGGACGAATCCAGGGGCTTGACGCGGATGCATGGGTTCCTCCGGGAGAGTCCGTTTCGCTAGGGGCTGTGGTCCGACCTGAACGCGGGTGGTTGCCCCCGGGTGCTTCGTTGCCAGCAGGGATTCTCCGTTGCCGGCGGGGAATCCACAGTATTGTGACTGGTCTCGGTGCCGGAAAGCAAACAGGGCTCCCGAGAGCCGCGTCGAAATCGCCTTACCGTGAAGCCGTCGATCATCCCTTCCGAGGACGCGGTAAGGGAGCGCGGTCGGGGTTCGGCGGGATCGGCCCGTGGCCGTGGATCAAGGCCTTCAACCCCGAGCACGACGGCTGCCGGCCCCCGATCGAGGAGCTGCACAATCACTTGTGTTGGACTCGGTCCGCACGAGGGGCTGAAAGTGATTCTCCGGTCGAATCATAGGTCGGACTTGGTGATCGTCGAATAATGACGATCGGGATCCGCTGCCACTTCGGCCATACGCTGGATGATGAAGGTGACCAGCCGCTCGAGCTTGCGGATCTCTTCTGTGCTGAGGTCCTCCTTCGTGCCATCGGCCTTCCGGGCCTGCGAGCCGCCCTTTCGACTTGTGAGACGCTGCGCCATCTTCAACACGCTCCTCGATATCCCGTATCGATCAGTAGGAGAAACGCCCTCCTGCGATGCCGCGTTTTTCATCACCGTGATACAGAAATAGGCCATGCTGGGTAACGGTTCCTCGCCCGCCAAATAGCCGCAGTAACGACAATAGGCACTTTTCACATCGGCAGTGATCGCAAGAGTGACTGCCGGGGGAAGCGGATAACGGCAGGCGTGAACCGTTGCGCTGGCCTCGCCTGTGGCGAATTCCCAATTCAGGGGCCTCGCCGATGCGGTAACCACACCGGGGGTTGGCTTCCTGTCTTCGATACGAGCTCCGTCGAATGTCAGATCAAATGAACGAGAATCGGGCTGCAAGCGGGCGTAGAACTTCCACCGGTGAATAAACGGCTCGACTGCTTCCCGTGCGGCTTCTTTTGTCGCGTACTGCCCCTTCATGTCAAACCGTGCTTCATCGCCTTCGACGGTCAGGCGGAACGCCTCGTCTTCGTGGTTGAGAGGTTCGGCGCGACTGTAGTCGACGGAAGACTCCGGCACGAATTTGTAGAGCAGCGCCACCACGTACGGATCGTTCATGAGCAGTTACCATGCTTAGGCACCGATTGCCTCCCCTGTTCACTTTTGTGCTGTAGGGAGCTGGAGGCCACTTTTGGTCGGAATCGTCAAAACAGAGACCTGAAGCCGAACCTCGCACGGTCGACGAGACCGTCCGGAAGGCGGGTCACCTACCCGCCCGCATCCCGGGATCGAATCTAAGTAGTTGCCCCGCCATTGGCTGGGGCGGTCGGTCCTCAGGGCGATCGGGCAGCGCAGCTTGCCGTCGGGACTCATCACCGCCTCGCCTCAGGCCAACTGCCCCGCTCCGGTGGCCCCGCTTCCTCCGCGAGGCAGCCGCCGAACCGGGACATTTTCCATGCCGTTTGACAGGCGGCTCCGCCGAGGGCTGGCTCACGCTCTCAAGGTGCATAAGTCCGTCACCCGCCGCCCGCGCAACGGGGGGGCGGTTGCACGTTCAGTGCCGCTAGCCAAGCCAAGAGCCGGGAATCGTCGGGCGTGCAAAGGCTCTTGTTGCCATCGAGCCTGAGCCACTTCAGAGCCGCGAGGTTCGCCAGTTCCAGAGGGATCGGGCCGCTCAGATCGTTGTCGTCGAGCCACAGAGATTCCAGCGCGGCGAGTCTCGCTAGCTCCGGGGGTATCGGGCCGTTTAGGGAGTTGTCGTTGAGCAACAGTCCAAGCAGCGCCGTGAGATTGCCGATCGCTGGAGGGATCGGGCCGCTCAGATCGTTGTCCGACAGGTCCAGATGCACCAGCGCCGCGAGACCGACGATCTCCGGGGGGATCGAGCCGCTCAGGTCGTTGTCGTAGAGGTTCAGAATGGCCAGCGCTGCTAGGTTGCCGATCTCCGAAGGAATCGGCCCGGTCAGATTGTTGCCGTTGAGACCTAGGTTTTCTAAGGCCGTCAGATTCCCGATCTCCGGGGGGATGGGGCCACTCAGGTCGTTGTGTCCTAGGTACAAGCGGTAGCTGGTGGTCAGGGTCGGTCTTCCTTCTGCTCGTCCGGCCATAGCCGCGAGGTTGCCCACCTCCGGGGGAATCCGGCCACTGAGATTGTTGCGCCCGAGGTCCAGAAACGCCACCGCCCTGAGGTTGCCGATTTCTGGAGGGATTGAACCGTTCAGGTCGTTGTCGTCGAGCGACAGCACTTCCACTGCCGTGAGGTTGCCAATCTCCGGAGGAAGCGGGCCGCTCAAACCGTTGCGCTGGAGCCAAACGTTCCAGACGCGGCCCTCGGAATCCGTTCCGACCCCGGACCAATACTTGGGCGGTGCGTCCGTAAGCCAGTTGTCGGAACGCTCCCAGCTTGGACCCCCTGTCGCTCGATAGATTGCCTCCAAGGCTGTCCGGTCGCCGACCAACTCTGCGCGCAACACCACGCAACGCTTAGGTGTCCGTACGTTCAGCGCCGCCAGCCACGCCAAGAGGAGCCTGGGCGAATCGTCCGGCGTGCAAAGGCCAGCGTTGTAGTCGAGGTTCAGGTCCTCCAACGCCACGAGGTTGGCTAACTCCGGGGGGATTGGACCGCTCAAGGCGTTGTCATAGAGCGACAGCCTTTTCAGCATCGTAAGGTTGCCAATCTCGGCCGGGATCCGTCCGCTCAAGTGGTTGTGGCCGATGAACAGGTGCTCCAGCACGGTGAGGTTACCGATCTCCGGGGGGATCACACCGTTCAAGCGGTTGCCTGTAAGGGCCAGTTCCACCAGCCTCTCGAGGTTGCCGATCTCGGCCGGGATCGCTCCGGCGAGGCGGTTGTCACCGAGGGACAAATGCTCTAGCGCCGCAAGGTCGCCGATCTCCGGAGGGATCGCGCCGCGGAGACTGTTGTCGCGAAGCTCCAGCGCCTCCACGCGCCCATTAGAATCAACCCTCACCCCGTACCACTCGCCCAACGGCGCGTCCGTGACCCAGTTGTCCGAACGCCTCCAGAAGTCTGCACCGCCTGTCGCCTGATAGAACGCCTCCAAGGCGGCACGATCCGCCGAAACGGTTACGGCGACCGATATACCCGCCGACAGCCCGTCAGGATCCGTCGCCGCAGCTTCCAAAGCCGCTGTCCCAGCCTTCCCCGCTTCCACGCGGGCCACCGAACCCGACACCGCCCTCACCCGGAACACCGTCGTGTCCGTGCTCGCCGCCGTATACTTCAGCGAATCTCCGTCCCGGTCTGTAAACCACTCCGCCAGATTCACATCCCGTGCGGCGCCCCCGACCTCCAGAACCAGTTCGCGTGCCGTCGCTGTGGCCTCCGGGGCGCGGTTCGGAACAATGACGGCAAAGACCTGGTGCGCAGTCCCGCCGTTGCCGTCGCTGGCCGTCACCGTGACCATCGCTTCCCCCTTCGCCACCCCAGCGACCGTCACCACGCTTCCCGCGACCGACACCCGCGCTCGGCCAGGATCGGATGAAGCCGCCGTGTACGATAGCCCGTCGCCGTCTGGATCGGAGAAGTAGGCCGCCGCGTCGACTTGGCGTGTCCCGTCCACATCCACCGTGACGGCAGGGATCGAGCCCACGGTGACCGGAGCGCGGTTCGGCTCGGGCTCCGGGGCAGCCGGGGTGAGCACGTCGAGGGAACACGCTACCGCCGCCAACGTGAGCACGAGCGGAAGGAGAATCACCGGCAAGTCGGTCGCGATCTTCACTTCCTGGCTCTCCATCGTCAAATGGGATCGGCTTCAGGCCGATTGGTCCGGCAGGCGTTTGGGCCACAGCGGGTCATGGAGCATGACGGTCAACCTGGGGCGCGGCCTTCTTGAAGGAGCGTGACTGCATGCACAGATAGCACGTTCACCTCTTCACTGACGAACGACTCCCCGGCCAGCACTGCGGAGGTTCCCACACGGTATCGACCACAAGGGTCAGTTCATGCCGCCCGGATTCCCAAGAGCGGACGGAGTGGGATGGGCCTCCGGGCGGCTGACGCCGCTCCTCAGCCGTCTCCGGCGCTTGCGCCTGGCGGCGCGACCGCCTCCGGCTCGACAAGTTCGAATCCCACACCATCCGTTTGCTGTCGCTGCACGGACGGAGTGGGATTCGAACCCACGCGGGCAGATGCCCACACGATTTCCAGTCGTGCGCCTTAAGCCACTCGGCCATCCGTCCTGATTGTTCCGGCTGAATCGGGGCGCCCGGATTCGAACCGGGGACCTCTGCGACCCGAACGCAGCGCTCTACCGGACTGAGCCACGCCCCGTGAAGGTGAAGTTACCTGATTTGCCTGCCGGCGGGTCTTGGAGACGACGAGGGAGTTGTAAGCGGAGGCGGAGGGACTCGAACCCCCAAGTGCTCGACGCACGCCGCATTTCGAGTGCGGTGCCTTACCAATTAGGACTACGCCTCCTGGGGTCGAGGGAGTGGGGTTGGGCCGCGGGCGGGATTGGCGGTTGCGGCTTGAGCCGTCAATCGCCCTTGGCTCGGACGGAACCCGTTTCTCCCCTTGTTGCCACGGCGCCAAGGGACTGGGATTGACCTGCGGGCGGCTTCGCCGTCCTCGGTCGTCTTCGGCGTTCGCGCTTGGCAGCGCAATCGCCTCCGGCGCGACGAAGTTCGAATCCCATTCCCTCCGATCGCTTTCGCTCAGCGGAGGGAGTGGGATTCGAACCCACGTGGTCACAGGGACCAACGCCTTAGCAGGGCGCCGCTTTTAGCCGCTCAGCCATCCCTCCAAGTAGCCCCGCCTGGGCTCGAACCAGGACTCTTCTGATCCAGAGTCAGACGTGTTGCCAATTACACCACGGGGCTATGCTGCTTGTTTCTCGCCAAACCCTGACGTTACGTCAGGGTAGAGCCACCGGTCGGACTCGAACCGACGACCCCGTCATTACGAGTGACGTGCTCTACCAGCTGAGCTACGGTGGCGATGTTTCGGGCGGGCGGCAAGCTGGCGGCCGGCCGTCTCGCCAGTGGAGCCGAGGGGAGTCGAACCCCTGACCTCAGCGTTGCGAACGCTGCGCTCTCCCAACTGAGCTACGGCCCCATTGTCGGGCGGACCGCGAATCCGCGGAGCCGCAATGGGCGCGACAGGACTCGAACCTGTGACCTCCACGATGTCAACGTGGCACTCTAACCAGCTGAGCTACGCGCCCTCATCCGGCGGTCGCGCCGGCTAGTACGCCCGGGAGGACTCGAACCCCCAACCCCCTGATCCGTAGTCAGGTACTCTATCCAATTGAGCTACGGGCGCTCTGCGAGCCTCGGCCCGCCCGGCAGTCCGCGGAACAAGTCCCCGTTGCATTCGGACGGCGATGAATCCGGACTGCCCCAACAGTGCCCACGACAGGACTCGAACCTGTACGTCCTTTCGAACACTGGTCCCTCAAACCAGCCTGTCTACCAATTCCAGCACGTGGGCGACCAGCTCCTGCACGTGGCGGCCCGTGGAAGCGACGCAAGGTCTATCCACGGACCGCCGATGCTCGGGGAGGGACTCGAACCCTCACGGGGTTAACCCCCACAGGATCCTGAATCCTGCGCGTCTGCCAATTCCGCCACCCGAGCCCTGGCACGTCGGCACAAGTGCAGTGGAGCCGAGGGGAGTCGAACCCCTGACCTCCTGAATGCCATTCAGGCGCTCTCCCAACTGAGCTACGGCCCCAATGGTGCGAACATGAGCCAGGAACACTCGCTCCAAGACCCGATTTTTCAATCAACCCGGCAGCAGCCGCGCCGTGGCGCAACAGCCTCTCCAACCGACAGCGGGGCTGACGGGACTCGAACCCGCGGCCTCCGGTGTGACAGACCGGCACTCTAACCAAACTGAGCTACAGCCCCTGCGTGCTACTTCGCCCTGCCTCGCCGGAGCGAACCACGACGATATACCCTCACGGGGAATCGAACCCCGATCTCCACCTTGAAAGAGTGGTGTCCTGACCGTTAGACGATGAGGGCGTCACCCCGCCAGACAGGCCCGGAGGGACTCGAACCCCCAACCGCCGGTTTTGGAGACCGGTGCTCTACCAAATTGAGCTACGGACCTGTGGTACCCCAATGGCCAGGGACGGAATTGAACCGCCGACACCGCGATTTTCAGTCGCGTGCTCTACCAACTGAGCTACCTGGCCCGTATACGCCAAGAAACGCCGCGCGGTGGCGGCGTTCCGTGGTTCCGATGCAGTCATAGCGGGGGCGGGATTCGAACCCGCGACCTTCGGGTTATGAGCCCGACGAGCTACCAGACTGCTCCACCCCGCAGCGAGATCTTAAAGTTATCTGTTTCAGGGGGCAGGGTCAACGACCGTGAGTCGTCGGCAATACCGGTCGATCCAGGTGTTGGAGAATCCCAGGATCCGCGCGTTCCGGGTGATGGCGACGACCTCGCGACGCGTCATCTTGGTTTCGCGGTCGAGAACGTCAGGGTTTTCACGGCTGAGCGCCAGAGTGCGCACGGCGAAGAAGAGCGGGAGCATGCAGAAGATGCGCACTCCGTGATGCCGCCGGGGTATCAGGCGGATGTAGGCGCGGGCGGCGGCCAGATGGCGCTCGGCTTTTGCGACCAGCCGGGCCAGGGCGTGCATCGCGGCCTGGCGGTTTGCCGGCTCGAAGAGCTCCGCCGGGGTTATCGCAGGCCCCGGCAGGAAGTCGGTCGGGACGTATACCCAGCCGCGGTCACGGTCTTCGTGCAGTCCGCGTACTACGTTGACGGTCTGGAGCGCCAGGCCGAATTCACGGCCGAGGTCCATCATGCGATCCCGCTCCGCGCCGACCCCCGCAAGCTGGAGCGCGAACAGCTCGGTGAGCAGATGGCCGACCCGGCCCGCCACCTCGTGCATGTAGTCGTCGAGATCGGCCTCGCCCCTGAAGACCGACCCGCGCTCCGTCCACCGCGCCATCCCCAGGCTCGACGCGCTCACGTATTGCACCAGGATATCGCGCGCCGGCGGGGACAGTCGATGGAGCGCCTCGAGCACGGTGCCGGCATTGCGGGCCACCGCTGCGTCCGGCGTTTCCTCCTCGGCCGCCTGGAGCCGGGCGATCAGCGATTGCCGGCCGGTTCCCCCGCCGAGGACGCGGCTCCAGCTCCTGAGCAGTGCGATCTTGTCAACGTTCTCGAGCTCCTGGTTGTCCTCCAGATAGTCGGACACTCGCAAGAGCAGATAGGCGACGGTGATCTCGCGCCGCAGGGGCTCGGGGAGGATTCCGATTCCGACGGCGAAAGTCCGACTGGACCGGACGAGTAACTGATGCAATGTCGCCATGGTTGATTTTCAGAAACCCGAATTGCTTCGTCAATCTTCAACCGCTGACGCGGCGCGGGCAGTCGCCCGGGGGACCGCATGAGGTCTCGAGCCTGGTGGCCCGCACGGGGGCAACCGGCCTTTGGGGCGTGGTGTGACCGCAGAGCGCCGATCAGCTGGCCAAACGGAGGTGGGGAAAGATGGTGAAGAGACTCCCCCAGCAGGAAATCGACGGGTGGATCGACGCCCGTCCTGGATGGCGGTTTCGGGAAGGTGCCATCAGCAAGAAATACACCTTCCCCTCGTTTCGCAGCGCCATTGTCTTCGTCAATCGCGTCGCCACGATCGCGGACGAGCTCAACCATCATCCGGACATCGGCGTGCAGTACAACGAGGTCGTGCTTGCCGTATCCACGCATGACGCAGGCGGGGTCACCGAGAAGGACTTCAAGTTGGCCGAGCGGATCGACTTCGCTACGTCAGCGCGCTGAACGGATCGTCCCGACCAGCGTCGCCAGACCACCTTCCAGGCTCCGTCTCGCGATCGTCGCGGATGGGGTAAGCTCGACGACATCCCCGCCCGCCCCGGCCGGCAGGACGATCACTCCCTGTTCCAGCAGCCGGTCGGCAACATTCACGGCGGGCGCAGCTCGGTCGCCCTTCAGTTCGATGCCAAGCATCAGTCCCCTGCCCCGCACGCCCTCGACCGCCGGATGATCGGCCAGGTGCCGCGAGAGGTAGTTCGCAGCCCAGCTGCCGAGGCGACGTGCCCGGTCGACCAGACCCTCCGCCTCCAGAGCGGCCAGGAATCCGAGCCCGGCAGCGCAACTGAGCGGATGCCCCAGGAAGGTGCCGGTGTGGATGGCTTCGCCCCTCGACGGGGGCCATGCGTCCATGACCGCCGCCGGACCGCAGCAGGCCGACAGTGGCATCCCGCCGCCAAGAGCCTTGCCCACGCACACTAGATCCGGCACGACGCCATCGTGTTCGCAGGACAGGAAGGCTCCCGTGCGGCCCGCACCGGTGAACACCTCGTCGGCGATCAGAAGCGCCCCGGCGGCTTTGGTTCTCTCGCCGAGAGCCGCCACGAACCCCGCCGGCGGGATGCGGACACCCGCGCGGCCCTGTATCGGCTCCACGATGACGGCCCCGATGGGCACGGACGCGGGCGGCGAGAGGAGGTCGGACGCCTGGTCGAGGACCGTTGCCGCCTCGTCCGGCGACGCGGGGAACGGCAGGTAGTGCACGTGATCGACGAGGCGGGCGGTGAATGGGCGCCGAAAGTGCTTCCGGTGGGTCGCGGCGAGGGCGCCGAGCGTCAGCCCGTGATAGCTCCCCTCGAAGGCGATGATGCCGATCCGCCCGGTTGCCAGCTGGGCCGTCTTGAGCGCCGCCTCGACGGCGTCGGATCCGCTCAGGCCGAGGATCGCGCGCGAGTCGGGCCATGGCATCCGCCGCGTCAGCGCCTCCAGGAACTCCACCTTGACCGCCGGCGGATGAATGTCCCCCATCCCGTGCACCAGCCGCCCGGCCTGGGCCGCCACGCGGTCCATCACCGTCGGGTGCCGATGTCCCGCGAAGGCCACGCCGAAGGCGCCGGAAAGGTCGAGGTAGACGTTGCCGGCCGCGTCCCTGACCTCCGACCCCTGGGCGTCCGTCCAGAAAGGGGGAGGCCGGTCGAGGAAGGTGACGTTGCGGCTCTCTACACGGGAAAGCCGCGCGGCCCAATCGCGGCGTCCTGCGTCAGTTGACAAGCGTGATCCACCCGATGAAGCCGAAATAGGCGAGCAGCAGCAACAGCCCCTCGATGCGCCTGACCGTCCTCGCGCTGGCCACGATGGGCCATACCAGGAACGAGAGAACCAGCACCGCGGGCAGTTGCAGCCCCACGATCGACTCGTCGACGGGATAGCCCCGGACGACGGCCGAAACGCCCATGACCGCCGTGATGTTGAAGATGTTCGAGCCCACGATGTTGCCCACCGCGATGTCGACCTGCTTGCGCGCGGCGGCCACCAGCGAGGTGACCAGCTCCGGGAGCGAAGTGCCGATCGCGACAATGGTCAGTCCGACGAATTCCGGACTCGCGCCCAGTCGGTCGGCCAGATAGATGGCCGCGGTCACGATGGCCTGGCCCCCTGCCCCCAGTCCGACGGCCCCCGCGGCCACCAGCCCGAGGTTGCGCAGCCAGCGCACGCCCGTCTGACCATCGCTCGCCTCGTCCGCGAGGCTACCCACCTCCTGCCGAATGCTGCGGATCTCGTCATCGGCGGTCCAGAAGGTGAAGCCCACGTACAGGACAAGGAGAAGCAGCATGATCATCCCGTCGCCCCAGTCGACCTCGAGATCCAGGACCAGGGGGAAGACGATGATCGTGATGAAGATCATGATGGGGACGTCGCGCATGATCACCCGGTCCGCCACCGCCAGCGGCGTGATGACCGCCGTGGCGCCCAGAATCAGGCCGATGTTGGCGAGGTTGGAGCCCAGGACATTGCCCATCAGCAGCCCGCCTTCGCCATTGAGGGTGGCGATGACCCCCACCACCAGCTCCGGCGCGGACGTTCCCAGCGACACCAGCGTCAGTCCCACGACGACGGGGCTCGTGCCCATCGCGGCGGCGATCCGGGCCGCACCGCGCACGAGCCACTCCGCCCCGAAGTAGAGTGCACCGAAGCCGCCCACGAGGAGCAGAACGTACGCGAGCAGTTCCATCAGTTGCGCCTCTGCCGCACCCAGCGCTGGACCTCGGCAAGGGTTCCCGCGTTTACGATCTGGTTTGTCTGCAACCAACCCCTCCGGGCCTGGTCAACGCCGTAGCGAACATTATCAAGCCGAGCCATCGAATGAGCATCGGAACTTACAACGACGCTAACCCCGAGTTCCCCGCACAGCCAAAGACCGCGGCTGTCGAGATCGAGACGGCGGGGGTTGCCGTTGACCTCCACGGCGACGTTCAGGTCGGCGGCGGCGGCGAGCAGTGCCCGCAGGTCGAGGGGATAGGGATTGCGGCGTCCCAGCTTGCGCCCCGTGGGGTGCCCGAGGACGTGCACATGCGGATTCTCCATCGCCCGGATCAGGCGGTTCGTCATCCTCGCCTCGCTCATTTGGAAGGCGGAATGCACTGACGCGATGACCAGATCCAGCTCGGAGAGCACACCGTCATCCAGATCGAGCGAGCCGTCGGGCAGGATGTCCACCTCGCAGCCCCGCAGAATCCGAATGTTCGGGAAATCGCGCTGCACCCTGTCGATTTCGGCCGCCTGGGACCGGAGGGCGGCCCCGTCGAGGCCGCCCGCCACCCGCGTCGACGGTGAGTGGTCGGTGATCGCGATATAGCTGTAGCCGCGCTCTACGGCCGCCCGGGCCATCCCCCTGATCGTCGCGGCCCCGTCGCTCCAGGTCGTGTGCATGTGGAGGTCGCCCTTGATGTCGGCGATGTCGACCAGATGGGGCAGGCCCGCTTCGGCCCGCTCGATGGTCGTTCCGTCCTGCCGGAGTTCGGGGGCGATCCACGGCAGTCCGAGCCGCTCGTAGATCCCCGCCTCGCCAGCCGCGTCGCCGATCCCGACCGGCGTCAACTCCAATCCACGGCTCCGCGCTCTGGCGCCCAGTGCCTCGATGTACGCGGGCGGACCGGTAAGGTGATGCGCGACCTGCTCGGCGCGGTCGGCAGGCGCCGCCACCAGCCTCACCCTCACTCCCTCGCACGACACCGCCAGCGGATTGTCTCCCCGGACGCCCTCCACGCGCACGCCCGTGTCGCCCGGATCGCCCTTGACGCTGCGCCAGAGGTCGTCCGCCGTCGTGCCGCATACGATGTCGCAGGTGGCGACGATCCCGGTGCGGCGCCGCACGTCGCCGGCGATCCTGACTTCGACGCCAGGCCCGGCGACAAGGCCAGCCAGCCGTTCCACCGCCCGATCCGCCCGCGACAGCAGCGCTTTGCCCTTCAGCGCGGCCCGCGCCGCCAATCCCCTCTGGAGCCGCGCCACGACCCCGGGCCCGAACCCGTCCAGCCCCGCGATCTCGCGCGCGGCCAGCATGCTCTCGAGCCTGTCGACCGAATCCACTCCCGCCTCGCGAAGGGTGCGCGCCCGCGTTGCCCCGACCCCGTCCAGCCGCATCACCGCCACGAGTCCCGCCGGAATCCTCGCCCGGTATTCCTCCAGGCGTGACGACGAGCCCGTCCGCACCAGGTCCTCGAGAACGCCGGCCAGGCCCTTCCCGATCCCGGGTACGGCGGTCAGATCGACCCCGCCTTCGATCATTTCGGCCAGTGAATGGTGGAAGCGTCGCAGCGCGGTGGCCGTCTTGCGGTAGTGCGCCACGCGGTGTGTGTCGCCTCCGTCCAGCGCCATCAGATCCGCCAGTTCCGAGACGAAGCCGGCGAGCGCGGCGTTGGTCACCCTGTCTCCGCGTCCTCACTCCGGGCATCAGACTCCGCGCGCCCGGCCAGGTCCCGCGCCTCATCCTCAGCCCCGCCGCGCCTCTGCTTGTCGCCCTCGAAAAGCTGTCGCAGCTCGTCTTCATTCAGCACTTCCACCCCGAGTTCCCGTGCCTTCTCCAGCTTGGAGCCGGGGTTTGCGCCGACCACGAGGAAATCCGTCCGCGCACTGACCGACCCCGTGACGCGCGCGCCGCGCTCTTGCAGGTCCTCCTTCCACTTGCTCCTGGGTCTTTTGAGCGAGCCCGTCAGCACAACCCGCTTGCCGGCCAAAACGTCCGGCGCATCAGCCACCGGCGCGTCCGGCACCAGCAACTCGAAGCCCTTCGCGAGAAGCCGGTCGAGTGCATCCGATACCCGTGGTTCGTGAAGAAAGGCGGTGATCGCCGTCGACATCTTGGGCCCCACGCCGTGCACTGCCTCCAGGTCTTCCGGCGCGCCTGCGCGAAGCTCCGCGATCCCGCGAAAATGAAGTGCCAGGTCCCTGGCCACCGTGACCCCCACTTCGGGAATCCCGAGACCGACCAGAAGACGCGCCAGCTCGACCCGGCGGCGCTCCGCGATCGCGGCGACGAGGTTGCGCGCGGACAGTTCGGCGAACCCCTCCAGCGGCACGAGATCCTGCTCCGTCAGGTCGAACAGGTCCGCCAGCTCCCTGACCAGCCCCTCGTCCACCAGCAGCGCGGCGGTCTCCGCGCCGAGGCCCTCGATGTCGAGCGCGCTCCGCGATCCGAAGTGCGTGATCCGGCCTTTCAACTGCGCCGAGCAGGCGAAGTGATTGGGGCAAACCGTGAACGGGCCCTTGTCGACGGGGGGCGCGTCGCACGACGGGCACACCTCGGGCATCGTGAACGCCGGTCCCCGTTCCCTGCCTTCCTCGTCGACACGCTCGACCACCTGCGGGATCACGTCGCCGGCGCGCTGCACCCGCACCAGATCACCCTCGCGCACGTCCTTGCGCTCGAGCTCCTCGCGGTTGTGCAGCGATGCCCGCGACACGGTCACCCCACCGACCTCGACCGGCCGCAGCAGCGCCACCGGGGTGAGCACCCCGGTCCGGCCGACCGACACGAAGATCCGGTCGATGCGCGTGACTTCCTTGCGCGGCTCGAACTTGAAGGCGATGGCCCACCGGGGGTGATGCGACGTGCTGCCCAGCCTGCGCCGGGGGGCCAGCGCGTCGAGCTTTGCCACCACTCCGTCGATCTCGTAGTTCAGCGAATCGCGGTCGGCGTCGAAGCCGCGGTGGTACTCGGCAATGGCCTCCACCGAGTCCACGACCTCGATCCGCTCGGGCGTGACGAATCCCCACGCCTTCAGGGCCGCCAGCCCCTCCGAATCGGTGTCGAAGTCGGCGCCTTCTACCGCCAGCACGTCGTAGGCCAGCACCGTCAGGGGCCGCTGCGCGGTGATGCGCGAATCCAGCTGCCGCAGCGCTCCCGATGTCGCGTTGCGGGGGTTCTGGTACGGCTGCTCCCCGGCCTCGATCCGGCGCTGGTTCAGCGATTCGAAGTCGCTCAGGTACATCAGGGCCTCGCTCCGCACCGAAAGGAACGCCGGGGCCGCAATTTCGTCCTCGCCCAGGCGCAGCGGGACCGACGGGATGGTGCGGGCGTTCTCGGTGACGCCCTCGCCGAAGCGGCCGTTCCCGCGGGTCACGGCACGGTCGAGCACGCCGTTCACGTAGACCAGTTCCAGCGACGCGCCGTCCAGCTTCGGCTCGATCACGTACCGGATGTCTTCGTCGCCGAGGGCCTTGCGCAGCCGCTCGTCGAAACGGCGCACCGCGTCGAGATCGTGCGCGGAATCCAGCGACAGCATGGGCACCGCGTGTTCGAGAGTGGGCAGGCTGTCTCTCGGGTCCGCACCGACCCGCTGCGTGGGAGAGTCGGGCCTCGCCAGCGGGGGATGAGCGGCCTCCATCGCCTGCAGGCGCCGGAAAAGGAGATCGTACGCGGCATCCGAGATCTCGGGCCGGTTCTCGCTGTAGTACAGCCGGTCGTGCCGGTTGATCTCCGCGACCAGCCGCTCAATCTCGGCGGCAGCCTCCTCGTGACCGAGAGCCGGCGAGCCGGGCTGGTCGGCGTCGTGCTGGGTCATGGAAAACGCTAATCCGCGGCGCCGCTTCTGTCCACGCGACGGCCATGCGGCTAACATTCAATGCCCGCATGTCTTGTCTACACCCAGGAGGTTCCCGGATGCAGTTCTCACGCGGCCCGATTCGCCAGTTCGCTCTCGCCCTCGCCACGGCGGCGGCCATACCCGCCGCGCTCGCCGCGCAGATGCAGCCCACCACTCCCCGCGGCGCGGACGAGGGCGACGGCCCCCACGAGCGGCTGATCCTCCGCGGTGCCACGATCATCGACGGCACGGGCGCGCCACCCATGGGACCGGTGGATATCGTCATCGAAGGCGATCGGATATCCCAAATCCAGACCGTTGGATATCCCGGCGTGCCGATCAACGAGGACCGCCGCCCCTCCGGCGCCACCAGGGAGATCGACATGACCGGCATGTTCATCATGCCCGGCTTCGTGGACATGCACGCGCACACGGGCGGCGGGGGCAAGGCACCCCAGCCCGAGTACACCTACAAGCTGTGGATGGGTCACGGGATCACCACCTCGCGCGGGGTCGGCCACGGGCCGATGATGTGGGCGCTGCAGGAGAAGGCGGCCGCGGCCCGCAACGAGATCGTCGCCCCGCGCATGTTCACCTATGCCCGCCCGGGCGAGGCCTGGGACAACGGCCCGGTCGATTCGCCCGAGAAGGCGCGCGAGTGGGTGCGCTGGGCCGCCGCGGTCGACGTCGAGGGCGCGAAGATCGACGGCCTCAAGCTTGGCGCGATGGACCCGGACATCATGGCCGCAGTGATCGACGAGGGGAAGAAGCACGGCCTCGGCAGCGTAGCCCACCTCGGCCAGATGGGTGTGCCTCGCATGACCGCGCTCGACGCGGCCGAGGTCGGCCTCGACATGATGACGCACTACTACGGCCTCATGGAGTCGATGCTCACCGACTACAGCGTCCAGGACTGGCCACTCGACTACAACTACCAGGACGAGCAGCACCGCTTCGGCAACGTCGGACGCCTCTGGTACCAGGCCGCCGAGCCGGGCACGGAGCAGTGGAACGACCTCATCGACCGTTTCCTCGAACTCGACTTCGGCCTCGACCCCACGATGACCATCTACGAGGCCAGCCGCGACGTGATGCGCGCCCGCGAGGCGGACTTCCACGAAGAGTACACGCTGCCCAGCCAGTGGGACTTCTACCAGCCGTCGCGAATCGCCCACGGCTCCTACTGGTTCTACTGGACGAGCGAGGACGAGTACCACTGGAAGCGCTTCTTCAACAAGTGGATGCACTTCCTCAACGACTACAAGAACGCCGGCGGACGGGTCACGACCGGTTCCGACTCCGGCTTCATCTACAAGCTCTACGGCTTCGACTACATCCGCGAGCTCGAACTGCTCCGCGAGGCCGGCTTCCACCCCATCGAGGTGATCCGCTCCGCGACGCTGTTCGGCGCCGAAGAGCTGCACGACCCCAAGGGCACCACCATCGACTTCGGCATTCTGCGCCCGGGCCTCAAGGCCGACATGGTCGTCGTGGACGAGAACCCGCTCCAGAACCTCAAGGTCCTCTACGGCAACGGCACCCCGCGGCTCAATGACGAGACCGGCGAGAACGAGCGCATCGGCGGCATCAAGTACACGATCAAGGACGGCATCGTCTACGACGCGCAACAGCTGCTGGCCGACGTGCGCGAGATGGTCCGGCAGGCGAAGGAGCAACGGGCGGTCTCCGACGGAGACAGCTGACCGTCGGTAGGGACACTCCGGTGTGGCTGACCCTCATGTGTCGACCTCCCGTGTGGCTGACCGTCCGGTGCAGCCGAGCCTCTCCGGCCTCGGGTCTTTGGGGATGAAGGGCAGCCAGGGTGGTCCGTCAGGGCGCATCATCCTGGCCGACAACCTCCCCGTGCTGCGGGGGATGGAGGGGGGAAGCGTCCAGCTCATCTACGTGGACCCGCCCTTCAACACCGGGCGGGCGCAGGAGCGAACGCGCATCCGGGTCGAGCGCGACGAGGCGGGAGACCGCACCGGCTTTCAGGGCGCACGCTACCGCACCACGGTCCTGGGACGCAGCAGCTACGACGACCGCCACCCTGACTTCCTCGCCTTTCTCGAACCGCGGCTTGCCGAGGCGCACAGGGTGCTCGCGCCCACGGGGTCGCTCTTCCTCCACATCGACTACCGCGAAGCGCACTACTGCAAGATCCTGCTCGACGAGATCTTCGGGCGAGCGTCGTTCATGAACGAGATCATCTGGGCGTACGACTACGGCGCGCGTTCGAAGCGCAAGTGGCCCGCCAAGCACGACACGATCTTCTGGTACGCGAAGGATCCGGGCGCGTACACCTTCAACTACGACGAGATGGACCGGATTCCGTACATGGCGCCGGGGCTGGTCGGGCGGGAGAAGGCCGCGCGCGGCAAGACGCCCACCGACGTGTGGTGGCACACGATCGTGAGTCCGACTGGTGGGGAGAAGACGGGGTACCCGACACAGAAGCCCTTGGGGGTGCTGGAACGTATCGTCAAGGTGCACTCCGATCCCGGGGACACGGTGCTCGATTTCTTTGCGGGAAGCGGGACCACCGGCGAGGCTGCCGCGCGCCATGGACGGAACTACATTCTGGTCGATTCGAACCCGGACGCGGCGCGGGTGATGGCCGAGCGGCTGGGTGGCTACGGGGTGCGGTGCGTTGGTTTCGGGCAGTCAGACAACGAATCCGGGAGATGCAAATGACCACGGACGCGCAGCACTCCAGCTTCCTCGACCCGACCGAGCTCACGCGGTGGACCAGGGTGTCCCTCTACGCATTCATGGTCCTCATGCTTGTTTCGGTAGGGATGGACCTGGCCGTCATGCAGGGCTACGGGGGTGGGGAATCGCTGACCGGATTCACGATGCTCGCGATCCTGCGGGGCCTCGGAATGATCGCAATCGGGCTCATTACCGCGATCCTCGTGCTCGCCTGGATTCATCGCGCCAATCACAATGCCAGGCATCTGGGTGCCGGCGATATGAAGTACACGCCCGGGTGGGCAGTCGGATGGTACTTTGTGCCGATCGCCTGGTTCTGGAAGCCATATCAGGCCATGAAGGAGATCTGGCAAGCGAGCGCGAACCCCTCCGATTGGCACGGACAAACAGTATCACCTCTGCTGCTCTGGTGGTGGGCGCTGTGGATCCTGCCTTTCTGGGGCGTGTCGCTCGTGGATTGGGCGGTGGGCCGCACCCTCGACGAGTCAGGCGCGGAAACGCTGGAAGCGGCCACCGGGCTTGCGGGTTCCATCCTCGACATTCCGCTGGCGATCGTTCTGATCGTCATCATCGGCAGAGTGCATGGCATGCAGATGAAGCACCACCGCAGGCAGGTCGCCGCAGCTGGTCCTGCCGGCTAGCCGAATTGCCGGGGGTTGCATGCGCCACGGAGCGGGCGATCAGCCCTCCGGGCGCAACTCCACCGCCGTCCCGTAGCACATCATCTCGGCGGCGGCGCGGCTGACTTCGGCGGACTGGAAGCGCACCGTCAGGATACCGTTTGCGCCCACCGCCTCCGCCTCGGCGATCATCCGGTCCACCGCCTGCTCCCGCACCTCGGCCAGAAGCTTCGTGTATTCGGGCACCTCTCCACCGGCCAGATTGCGGAGGCTGGCGATCAGGTCGAGACCCACGTGGCGGACGCGAACGGAGCTTCCCCTGACCATCCCCAGCGTGCGCACCACCCGGTAGCCGGCAACGTTCTCGCTAGTGACAATGATCATCGATGGACATTCCGGTAGGGGTCGGTGCCGTATTCCTTGTAGCGGTCCCAGATCACATGGGCGAGCAGGACCAGGATCCCGATCGCGACACCTCCGGTGGCAAGCTTCACCACAATCCCCGACGGAGACCGCACAAAGGCCCAGGTGCCGTAGGCCAGCCACGCGATCACCCCCGAAGTTGTCAGTATCCAGCCGATCGGCATGGTGATCCGGGTTCTGATTCGGCCCCACACCGAGATGTCGCCATGCGTGAGCGACAGCTCCTGGAGGTTCTCCTTCATCGAGCGGAACAGGGCGACCTCGCGGCGCAGCTCGCTGGAGGTCTCCAGGACGCGCTCCACCGCCGCCCTCTCGGCGGGCGACACCTCGCCGTCGAGGAAGCGCATCAGGTCTTCCTGACTCACCCTGGCTGGAATGTTCTTGCTCATGGGCTGTTTCCCGTCTCGCGCAGCACCGTCGCCAGCGCACGCCGTGCGTGGAAGAGACGGCTCGCAACCGTTCCTTCCGGGACGTTCAATATTCTCGCAATCTCGCCGTAGCGAAATCCCTCGATCTCCTTCAGTACGATGATCTCCCGGTGATCTTCACTCAGTTGCTCCAGAGCCTTCCAGAGCTGCTCCTTCGCTGCCTTTCTCTCCTGAATGCGAGCCGGGCTCTGCTCCGGATCCGCCGGGTTCATCTCCAGGCGCTCGTCCAAAGCCTCGAGCCGGAAGCGGACCTTGCGCTTCCGGAGCGCGTCCCGGCACTGGTTTCGGAGGATCTGGAAGAACCAGGGGCTGAACGACCGCTTCAGGTCGAAGCTGCGCAACGAGCGCCACGCCTTGATGAAGGCGTCCTGCAGGGCGTCCGTCGCGTCATCCCGGTTCCCCATCATTCCGAGGGCCACGCGCATCCCGGGACGCTCGTAGGCCCGCACTATGGGTTCGAAGAACCTTGCATTGCCCGCCTGACATTTCCGCAGGAGTTCCCTTTCCACGTCAGGTAGCAAGCTGCCTCCGGGTTTGGGGGACACAGTTTTGCGGCACTACGAGCGAGGGCGCCGAATCATTCTAACGCCTTTGTCCCGGGACACGGTCACGACGAGTGTCTCGGGACGTCGGCATGTTCGCCTGGGGCGCCCGGCGACCACACGGGGGCTGGCGGGCTCCGCGTCCGCGCCACACCTTTGGCCGATGCTCGACAGAACTTCAACGACCCTACTGGACAGCCTGACCATGGAACCTGCCTGGACCCTGCTTTGCCGCGCCATCGTCGCGACGGCGATCGTCTCTTCGCTCACCGCAGTCGCCCCGGAACCAGCCGCCGCGCAGAGTGTGGAGTACCCTGCCGGGTTCGACGAAGAGGCGACGTACTACTCCGAGGCACTTGGCCCGCTCACCCGGCCGATCACGACGAAGTCGCTGCGCGCGCAGCAGTTCTTCGACCAGGGCGTCCAGATGATGTACGCGTTCACCCCGCTGCGCGCGGCGCGGTCCTTCCGCCAGGCCCAGCGTGAAGACCCCGACTGCGCGATGTGTTTCTGGGGCGAAGCGTGGGCCTGGGGACCGTACCTCAACGGCGGGATGGGCCCCGACGACGCGCCGCGTGCACACGAGAACATCATGAAGGCCAGGGAGCTGGCCGGTGAGCACGCCAACGAGGTCGAGCGGGCCCTGATCGAGGCGATGGTGGTGCGATATGCGCCCGAGCACGACGCCGCCGAGCGCGAGCAGCTCGACTCGGCCTACGCACGCGCCATGGCCGATGTCTACGAGCGGTTCCCCGACGACCTCGACGTCGGAACGCTGTACGGCGAGTCGCTGATGCTGCTCGAGCCGCGGCGCGGCCGGTGGGACATCGAGAAGCCGGCGGTGCAGAAGATCCACGGCATCCTGGAAGGCGTCCTGGCGCTGAGCATCGAGCATCCCGGCGCGTGCCACCTCTACGTCCACGCCACCGAACCCACGATCAAGCCCGAGAAGGCCGAAGCATGCGCCGACCACCTCGGGGCCTCGATTCCCGGCGCAAGTCATATCCAGCACATGCCTTCGCACACCTACAACCGCATCGGGCGCTGGGGCGACGCCGTCAGGGGCAATCTCGCCGCCTGGCACTCCGATCTGCGCGCGGAAGAGGACCTTGCGTGGGCCATCTACCCGTCCCACAACCTCCACATGCTCCTCTTCGCCGCATCCATGGACGGCCAGGGCGCGGTCGCCGTCCAGGCCGCGAAGGACTACGGCAAGATCGTCCCCAGCGGCAACTTCTACGAGGCGATGACGCTTCTCCGGTTCGGCCGCTTCGACGAGATTCTCGAGTTGGAAGACCCGCCCGAGGGGGGCATCCAGCGCGGCTTCTGGGACTTCGCGCGCGGATACGCCTATCTGCGCCACGATGAGCCGGGGCGCGCTTCCGTCTACCTGGAGAGGGTGCGCCGGGCGGCCGAGAAGACGCCCGCGAGCGAGACCTTCCGTGGCCATTCGGCCGCCGATCTGCTGGGCGTGGTCGCCGGGATCCTGGAGAGCGAGATCCTTCGCCATGAGGGGGACGACGAGGCCGCGGTCGAGGTGCTGGAGGCGGCGATAGAGGTCGAGGATGGCCTGCGCTACGACGAGCCCGAGCCGCTCAACTTTTCCGCGCGGCACTGGTTGGGCGACCTGTTCCTGGAGTTGGCGCGCCATGAGGATGCGGAGCGCGTCTTCAAGGCCGCGCTCGAGGACCATCCCATGAACGGATGGTCGCTGTTCGGGCTGCGGGCGGCGCTCCGGGCGCAGGGCCGCACGGCCGAAGCCGAGCAGGTGCACGGCCGGTTCGAACGGGCCTGGGCCAGATCCGACACGTGGATCCGGGGTCCGGTATTCGAATAGACGTCGACCGGCTCGCTGCGAGCCTTCCGATTGGCGGCACGGGCGGCTGGAGGCCCCCGGTTAAGTATTTGTTTGGCAAGCCCTTAGGTGCCTCGGGGCGGGAACCCCGGAACGCTGGAACCCAGCTTGACGCGTGGGTGTCCGTCAAGTAGCTTTGTTAGCTCTAAACAATAATCATTCTTATTAGTGATAAGGTACGGAGTCTTCAACGGATGAACGACGCTGCAGTCCTCTCGGTAGCCGGCCTTCGGGCCAGGGTTGCGAACGAGAATCTACATATTCTGAAGGGCGTGGACCTGACGATCCGGCCCGGCGAGATCCATGCGATCATGGGTCCGAACGGTTCGGGCAAGAGCACGCTGGCGAAGGTGGTCGCAGGCCACCCGGCGTATGAGGCTACCGGCGGATCGGTGACCTACAAGGGCGAGGATCTGCTGGACATGGAGCCCGACGAGCGGTCGCAGGCCGGGGTCTTCATGGCTTTCCAGTACCCGGTCGAGATTCCCGGCGTGTCGATCGCGAACTTCCTGCGCACTTCCCTCCAGGCGCGCCTGGAGGACGACGAGGAACTCGACCTCTTCGACTTCCAGGAGCTGCTGATGGAGAGGATGGAGCTCCTGGACATGGATCCGTCCTTCGCGCAGCGCCCGGTCAACGATGGATTCAGCGGCGGCGAGAAGAAGCGCAACGAAATCCTGCAGATGTCGGTTCTCAAGCCATCGCTGGCCCTCATGGACGAAACCGACTCAGGGCTGGACATCGACGCGCTCAAGATCGTCGCTCAGGGGGTGAACGTTCTCAAGCGGGAAAACCCCGAGATGTCGGTGCTGCTGATCACGCACTACCAGCGCATCCTCAACTACATCATCCCCGACGTCGTGCACGTGATGATCAAGGGCAGGATCGTCGAGTCCGGCGGCCCGGAAGTCGCCATGGAACTCGAGGCGCGCGGATACGAGGAATACAGGAAAGCACATGTCGCCTGACCACAACGGACGTTTCGGCCGTAGCCGACCGAACCAGGCGAGGAGGATCTGATGCCAAGCAACGAAGTCATACAGGGGCTCGGGCTCGACGACTACAAGTTCGGTTTCGTAACCGATTCCGAGCCGGTCTTTCGCACGCGTCCCGGTCTCGATGCCGACATCGTTCGGCAGATCTCTGCCCGCAAGGACGAACCGGAGTGGATGCTCAAGCGTCGCCTCAAGGCGCTCAGGGTCTACGACTCCAAGCCGATGCCGGAGTGGGGGGGCGATCTGTCCGAACTGCAGGAAACCCTCGACCAGACCTACTTCTACGTGAAGCCCCAGGAGCAGATGGAGCGGTCCTGGGACGACGTGCCCG
The DNA here is from genome assembly GCA_965211905.1 of Longimicrobiales bacterium. Classification (GTDB taxonomy): domain Bacteria; phylum Gemmatimonadota; class Gemmatimonadetes; order Longimicrobiales; family Gaopeijiaceae; genus Bin94. Next base: position 370,333 of record CBDBTX010000003.1, on the reverse strand, counting down.
AGAACATCAAGCAGACCTTCGAGCGGCTGGGCATCCCCGAAGCCGAGCGGAAGCTGTTGGCGGGCGTGGGTGCGCAATACGACTCCGAGATGGTGTACCATTCGCTCAAGGAGGAGTGGGAGTCCAAGGGCGTGATCTTCGATTCGATCGAAGACGGGCTAAGGAATCATCCCGAGCTCTTCCGCAAGCACTTCGGGACCGTGATCCCCGCCGCCGACAACAAGTTCGCGGCGCTCAACTCCGCGGTGTGGTCGGGCGGCTCGTTCGTGTACATCCCGCCGGGCGTCCAGCTCGAGACGCCGCTTCAGGCCTACTTCCGCGTCAACCAGGAGCGGCTGGGCCAGTTCGAGCGCACGCTCATCATCGCGGACGAGGGGTCGCGGGCGCACTACATCGAAGGGTGCACGGCCCCGGTGTATTCGACCGACTCGTTCCACTCGGGCGTGATCGAGATCATCGTCAACCGCGACGCCTTCTTCCGGTACACGACGATCCAGAACTGGTCGAACAACATGTACAACCTCGTCACCCAGCGGGCGCGGGTTCATCAGGGCGCCCACATGGAGTGGCTGGACGGGAACCTCGGCTCCAAGCTGACAATGAAGTACCCTTCCTGCTATCTGATGGAAGAGGGTGCGCACGGCGAGATCATGTCGATCGCCTACGCCGGCGACGGACAGCACCAGGACACGGGCGGGAAGGTCATCCACGTGGCCCCGAACACGTCCTCGAGCATCGTCTCGAAGTCGATTTCCAAGGGCACGGGCCGCTCCTCCTACCGGGGGCTGTGCAAGGTGTACGACGGGGCGACGAACGCGAAGTCGAATGTCGAGTGCGACGCGCTGCTCATCAACGAGACGTCCCGGACCGACACCTTCCCCTACATCGAAATCGACGAGCGGAGCGCATCTGTGGGACACGAGGCGACCGTTTCCAAGGTCGGGGATGAACAGCTCTTCTACCTCATGAGCCGGGGGATGGACGAGGCCGAGGCGATGGCGCTGATCGTGCGCGGGTTCATCGAGCCGATCGCCAAGGAGTTGCCACTGGAGTACGCGGTCGAGTTGAACAGGCTGATCGAACTGGAGATGGAAGGAAGCGTCGGGTGAGCCGGGTTGTGACCGAACCCGAGAAGCCGCGCAAGGCCTTGAGCGCCAACGTGGTGCCCAAGGCGGTCTCCGTCGATCCCGCATGGCTGCGCGCGCGGCGCGCGGAGGCCTGGGACGCCTACCTCGACACACCCTTGCCGTCCACTCGCTCCGAGGAATGGCGGTACACGGATCTGTCGCGGCTGCTGCCGTTGGACGCGCTGGTCCCCGCGGATCCGCGCCTTGGGGCACTCCCGGCCAGGAACGGCGACGGAAGCGTGCCGGAACCCCTGCGCCGCGCAATGGCGCAGGATGGCAACCGCGCTGGCCGAATCGTCGACATCGACGGGGCTATCGTCGAAGTCGAGCTGGACGAATCCCTGTCCCGACAGGGTGTAGTGCTGACGTCGCTGCGTCGAGCCGCCCAAAGCGGTGACCCTCTGGTGGAGTCCCTCCTGGCGACGCAAGCCGTACCCGCGTCCGACGGGAAGTTTCCGGCGTTGAATGCGGCTTTGTGGACGGACGGCATCTTGCTCAAGGTGCCGGCGAATGTACATCTCGACGGGCCCATCCGGCTGAGCCGGTGGGTCTCGCAGTCGGGAAGTGCCACATTCACCCGTATCCTCATCGTGGCGGAGAGTCACAGCCAGGTCTCGTTCGTGGATGAGTGCCTGTCGCCGGACTTCGAGTCTCCCACGCTGGTCAGCACTGCCGTGGAGTTGTTCTCCCGCGCCGGCGCACAGGTCCAGTACGTTTCCCTTCAGCGGATGGGGAAGGGCGGATTCTACCTCGCCAATCAGCGTACGCTGGCCGAGCGCGACTCCACCCTCGATACCCTGAACGTCGCTTTGGGAGGCTCGGTCGGCCGTGTCGACCTCAACGCGCGGCTCCTGGGACCCGGCGCCAACAGCGATATGCTGGGGCTCTACTTCGGCGACCACGACCAGCACTTCGATTTCAACACCAGCCAGGATCATGTGGCACCGCACGCCCACAGCGACCTTCTGTACAAGGGTGCGCTCGACGACACCGCGCGGGGCGTTTTCCGGGGGATCATCCGGGTGCACGAAGGAGCTCAGGGAACCGACGCGTACCAGACGAACCGCAATCTGATCCTGTCGGACAGGGCAGTCGCCACATCCCTGCCCAACCTCGAGATCGGTGCCGACGACGTGCGCTGTTCGCACGGGGCCACCGTGGGGCAACTGGACGCCGAGGCGCTCTTCTACCTGATGAGCCGCGGGCTCAATCGGGAGCAGGCGGAACGGCTCGTGGTTCTGGGATTCCTCGGCGAAGTGCTGTCAAGACTGCCGCTCGGCGGGGTCACGGAGAAGGTGACGAAAGCCATCGCGGCCAAACTGGGTCATGCGAGGTAGTCGCTGGCCATGCTGAGGAGAAAACCGGCCACATTGACGCCCCGATGGACCAAGGTGGCGGCCGCGTCCGACGTGCCCGTCGACCAGCTTAAGGCAGTGCAAACGGACCGTGGGCCCGTTGTCCTGGCAAACCACGAGGGCAACATCTACGCGCTCGAAGACCGGTGCTCGCATCAGGACTACCCCCTTTCCGCAGGCGAATTGGAGGATGGGCAGGTCGAGTGTTTTTTTCACGGCGCCAGGTTCGACGTGTGTACCGGGCGGGCAACGCAACTTCCCGCGATTGCACCCGTGCGAACGTTTGAAGTCGAGGTCCGGGATGGATCGGTCTACATTCGGCTGGACTAGCCGCCCGTGGATTCAATCTCCCCGGCATTCGACCGGCGATGCATCCGGCCCGGGCCAGCGGCCCCACGGCTAATCCAGGCAACTGAGAAAGGGCGCCCGCGTGCTGGCAGCCTCCGCTCTTGATATCGACACGATCAGGAAGGACTTCCCGATCCTCGATCAGACGGTGGACGGCAAGCCACTGGTCTACCTCGACAATGCGGCATCGTCCCAGAAGCCGCGCCAGGTCATTCAGGCGATCAGCAGGTACTACCTGCGGGACCACGCCAACGTGCACAGGGGCGTCCATGAGCTCGCCCGCCGGGCTACCGAAGCCTACGAGAACAGCCGGGTGCGCATCGCTCGCTGGGTGAACGCGGCGGAGACGGACGAGATCGTGTGGACACGCGGAACCAGTGAGGCGCTCAATCTGGTCGCCTTCTCGGTCGGCCAGTCGCGCGTGGGCCAGGGGGACGAAATCGTCATCTCCGAGATGGAGCATCACTCCAATCTGGTCCCCTGGCAGCTTCTTGCGGCCAGGACGGGCGCCCGTCTTCGCTACGTCGGGCTTACCGACGATGGTCACCTCGATCTCGACCACATCGAGGCGCTGCTCGGACCCCGCACGCAGGTCGTGTCGTTCCCGCACGTCTCCAACGCACTGGGTACGATCAACCCTGTCGTGGAGATCGGGGCGCTGGTCCGCGACCGAACGGATGCTGCCTACATCCTCGACGGAGCCCAGGCGGCACCCCATCTGCCTGTCGATGTTCAGGCGATCGGGTGCGACTTCTACGCGTTTTCGGGTCACAAGATGTGCGGCCCGACGGGAATGGGCGTGTTGTGGGGCCGGAAGGAGCTTCTGGAGGAGATGCCGCCGTATCAGGGTGGCGGAGAGATGATCGAAAGGGTGTCACGGCAGTCGAGCACCTGGGCCGAGGTGCCCCACAAGTTCGAGGCCGGCACGCCCAACATCGCGGGAGCCGTGGGCATGGCGGCTGCGGTCGACTACCTGGACGGCGTAGGCCTGGAAGCGATCCACGCGCACGAGATGGCACTCACGCGTACCGCGATGCGCCTGCTGTCCGAGGTCGATGACCTCCGTATTCTCGGACCGGACAACGCCGGGGAGCGGGCCGGTGTGATTCCGTTCGTGATCGACGGGACGTCGGCCCAGGACCTTGCGACAATCCTGGATGCACAGGGAATTGCGGTGAGGGCGGGGCACCACTGCGCCCAGCTGGTGGTCGATCGCTACGGGCTGTCCGCGACGACCCGGGCATCCTTCTACCTTTACAACAGCAACGAAGAAGTGCATCGGTTGGCCGAAGGGATCCGGACAGCAAGAGAACTCCTGCTTTCCTGACGTCGCGACCTCGAGGCGCCGCAAGACAACTCAATCACGAGGGGACATCGCTTGTTCGCATCATCAGGAATTGATTTGCACCGCTTCTGCGCTCTTCTATTGGTCACCGTGGCACTCGGCTGCGGCGGCGATGCCGCGGAGGAAGCCGAGCCGCCCGAACCGGATCCTCTGGTCTCCACGGAGACCTCGCGCGAAACCATGACCGACGCCGACTACGGAGAGCTGGAGCCATCGGAAGTCGCGCTCAGCCTCCCGTGGGCCAGCAACAGGATCTCTCGAGATCCGGACCCCGAAGACGCGCCCGCACGGCTTACGTCGGTCAGCACCGACCGCTCACGGGGCTACGACCGCGTGACCTTCTCGTTCTCTCCGGCACTTCCCGGCTACCGGCTAGCAATGTCGACCGAGGCCGGAGGCGGATGTGACGGAACCGAGTCCGCATCCGATGCGCCCGCACACCTCGTGGTCGAGTTCGAACGCGCGGTGTCCAGCGATGGCGGTTCCCCTCTCGTCGGGGACCGGAGCCGCTCCACCGGCTTCCCGGCGCTCGTCGATGCGGTGCAGGCCTGTGATTCGGACGGCAAGGTGAGATGGCTCCTGGGCACGAGCGGCAGCGTAGACTACCGCATCCTGGAAATGTCAGTCAATCCGCGACTGGTGGTCGACCTGCGGCATCCATAGTCGCTGGCCTGTATAACATTCAAGTGGCTTCTGGTGTCGGGCAGAGGTAGAATGACTATGAATGGGGGCTGTTGTCGGCCGCTGGCGATGGGTAGCTGCTGAACGGAACTCTCCTGTCTCCGGCGGGATAGGATGTTGGACAGGTGGCTACGCACAGTGCTGCAGTTCAGTGCACCCGAAACGGGCGGGTGAAACCGTGAATCACAGAATGTCGACAGGCTTGACGCCCATTCTCGGGGTGCTGGCCCTGGCAGCCTGCGGTGACAAGGGGACCGATCCACCCACCGCCCCTCCACCCGAGCCGCCCGTCACAGTCGTGGCCAAGTGTGAAACCGGAAGGGCCAACCAGTACCCCTGCGACAGGATAGATCTGGTTTCAAAGCTGGAAATGCACCAGATCGACGCGGAATCCCTGGTGAGCGACCTGTGGGGATGGACTGATCCGGTGACCCGTACCGAATGGGCGCTGGTGGGACACTCCAGCGGCACCTCCTTCGTATCGCTCAGAGATCCGCAAAACCCGGTGCATGTCGGCGTTCTGCCGATGACGCAGGGCGCGAATTCCAGCGTGTGGCGCGACATCAAGGTCTACAGCGACCATGCGTTCATCGTCTCTGATGGGGCCGGGCCGCACGGGATGCAGATCTTCGACCTCACGCAGCTGCGCCAGGTGAGCAGTCCGCCCATGACCTTCTCGGCGACGGCCCACTACGACAATGTCGCGAGCGTCCACAACATCGTGATCAACGAAGAGACCGGGTTTGCCTACGCTGTAGGCGGCAACAGCGGCGGTGAGCACTGCGGCGGTGGTCTCCACATGATCGACATTCGCAATCCGACCGCCCCGGAGTTTGCCGGTTGCTTCGCCGACAGTTCGACCGGATTCAATCAGACCGGCTACACCCATGATGCGATGTGCGTGGTCTACAGGGGACCGGATACGGATCATAGAGGCAGGGAAGTCTGCTTCGGGGCCAACGAGACGGCACTCAGCGTCGCCGACGTTACGGACAAGGACGCGCCGATCGCCATCTCCGTAGCCAGGTACCCCGATTCCGGCTACACGCATCAGGTCTGGCTGGATGCGGCCCACGAATACCTGTACATGAACGACGAATTCGACGAGTTCGAGAGTTTTGCCCAAACCAGGACACTTGTCTGGGACGTAAAGGATCTCGACGACCCAATCATCGCCAGCGAGTTCCTGGGATCCACCGCCGCGACCGATCACAATCTGTACGTGGACGGCGATTTCCTCTACCAGTCCAACTATCGGGCCGGACTGCGGATACTGGACATCAAAGACCGTGAAAACCCGACCGAAGTCGCGTTTTTCGATGTGGAGCCCGGCGGCGAAGACGAGCCCGGATTCGACGGCAGCTGGAGCAACTATCCCTTCTTCGACAGCGGCGTGATTGCCGTAACCTCGATGCACGGCGGCGTGTTCTTTCTGAGGTACGACGGAAGCTGACCACTCGGCCGCAAAGCGTCTCCACGACACCCGATCCGGCTTCGACTTCCGCACTGCCAATCCGCCGGCGTCCGGGGTACGCCGTGCGGCTGGCTGGGCCATCGCACCCACGCCTATATTGCGCCCATGACTCACATGGAACTCAGAGTTGACTCCTCTCCGGTGCACGGCCTCTTCGGCAAACTCGTCCATGCTTTCGCACCGGCCGCCGTCGCGTTCGCTGCGTGCACCGCCGATGACACGCCCGCCGATCTGTTGATCGCCGGCGGTTCGGTGCTCGACGGCACCGGGGGCGAAGCTGTTGACGCCGATGTCGCGGTTGTCGGCGATCGCATCATGTTCGTGGGGGACGCGGCCGAGGCCGGGATGACCGCCGCCGACACCGTCGACGTGACCGGGCTGGTGGTCACGCCGGGCTTCATCGACATGCATTCTCACGCCGAGTTGAACGCCGATCACGGCCGCGACGCGCGCGCCTTCCTCTTTCAGGGGATCACGACTGTAGCGCTGGGGATGGACGGGGGCGGCAGTGCGGAGGTCGGCGCGCAGCTGGCAGCCTGGGAGGAGGACGGAATCGGCGTGAACGCGTTCCTCTTCGTGGGGCACAACTCGGTGCGGGCGTGGGTCATGGGAATGGCGGACCGGGTACCAACCGCCGAGGAGCTCGACGAGATGAGGGGGCTGGTGCGCCAGGGCATGGAGGAGGGCGCGTACGGGCTCTCGTCGGGGCTATTCTACCTGCCGGGCAACTACGCCGAGACGGAGGAAGTCATCGAGCTGAACCGTATCGCCGCAGAATACCCTGGAGCCATCTACGACACGCACGACCGCGACCTGGGGGCGGCCTATCCTTCCTTCGGATATCTCAAGTCCACCGCCGAGGGGATCAGGATCGGGGAAGAAGCCGGGACCAAGGTCATCTTCAGCCACTTCAACGCCCAGGGGGCCCACAACTACGGGCGGGCGCACGAGGGGGCCGCGCTGATCGAGGCCGCGCGGGCCCGGGGAGTCGAGGTCGCGGGGGCACATCACTCGTACACGGCCACCCAGTCGAACCTGCGGTCGTACACGCTCCCTGGATGGGCCGCTGCCGGGGGCGACACGGCGATGGTGCGGCGCTTCGATCACTCCGACACCCTGCAGATCATCGATGCGCAGACGCGGGAGATGCTCGCGATCCGGGGAGGCGCCGAGCGCATTCTGTTCGCCGACCAGCGGCCCGACCTGAACGGCAAGACGCTGCAGGAGGTCGCCGACGAATGGGGGTTGGACGCACCTGCGACCGCCCGCCGGATCCTGCGCGACGGGAACGCCGCCGTGATGAATCTGGGACTCTACGACGGCGAGAACCTCCGCTATCTGGCCCAGCGCGACTGGATGATGACCTGTACCGACGGCCGTGATCCGGGCCCATCCCGCCCCATAACGCACCCCCGCGCCTTCGGGTCGTTCACCAGGAAGATTCGCGACCTGGTGCTGGATGAGCAGCTGATCACGCTGCCGTACACGGTGCGCTCCATGACCGGCCTCGCGGCCGACTTCCTCGAATGGGACGATCGCGGGTACCTTCGCGAGGGTTACGCCGCAGACATCACCGTTCTGGACCTGGAGGCCGTGGACGACATGGCGACCTACGAGAACCCCCACCAGTACTCGCGCGGGACGGTGCACGTGCTCGTGAACGGGACCTTTGCGGTGCGCGACGGCGAGGCCACGATGGCGCTCGCGGGGCGCTCACTGTTGCGCGGCGGCGTGCTGTATGGCGGCGATGTCTCCGATGCCGGGCAGTGAGGTCCTCGCGTCGCGGGACGGCGCGCTCCTGATCCTGACGCTGAACCGGCCCCACCGCCTCAATGCGGTCAACGTGCGGCTGTACGAAGGCCTGGTGTGCGAACTCAAGGGCGCCGAGGCGGACAGCGGCATCCGCTGTGTGATCCTGACCGGCAGGGGACGCGCCTTCTGCGCCGGTGCCGATCTCAAGGAGCACCGCGACAGGGAAATGACCGTGGAGGAGCGGCGCCACTACACCGCCGTCGCCCAGGGCGCCAACCACCTGATCCAGACGATCGGGACCCCGGTCGTCGCGGCGGTCAACGGACACGCGATCGGTGCCGGACTCGAGCTCGCCCTGTCGGCGGACTTCGCCATCGTGGCCGAAGACGCCAGACTGCGGCTCCCCGAGATCGCCCTCGGTACGTTCGTGGGTGGCGGTGCCGTCTACACGCTCTCGAACCGGGTGGGGGTGGCCAAAGCCCGCGAGATCATCTTCCTGGGAGACTTTTTCTCGGGCGCCGACGCGGCCGACATGGGGGTCGTGAACCGCGCCGTGCCCGCCCACGACGTGCTGTCCGAAGCCACCCGCCTGGCTCGCCGCCTCGCCCGCCGGGCACCCATCCCGCTGGCCGCGGCGAAGCAGCTCATCGGCCCCGCGGCAGAGATGTCGCGTGAAGAGGCCATGGAGCGCGAGAAGGCCGCCCTGGAAGCGATCTTCAAAACCTCCGACTGGCGCGAGGGGCTCGCCGCCTTCCACGAAAAGCGGGCGCCGAACTTCGAGGGGAGATGACGCTCGGCCCGATCTTCGAGCCACGCTCGATCGTGGTCGTCGGGGCCAGCAGCAACCCCGCCAAGCGGGGACACCAGATCCTGCGCGCGCTCGGCGACTCCGGCTACCGGGGTCGCGTCTACGCGGTCGGCCCCAGGGGTGGCCGCCTGCTCGGCCATGAGGTGCATACCTCTGTGGAGGAATTGCCGGAGTCCGTGGATCTGGCGGTAATCTGCACGCCGGCGGCCACCGTGCCGGATCTGGTGCGGGCCTGCGGCGAGCGCGGCGTTGCCGGCGCGGTGGTGCTCGCGGTCGGGTTCGGGGAGTCCGGCCCGGCGGGGGCCGACCTGGAAGCGCGGCTGCGGCGCGCGGCGCGCGACGGCGGCGTCCGCGTGATCGGTCCGAACACCTCCGGCCTCCTCAACCTGCCCATGGACGTCAACCTGATCGGCGCCCGCGGCGTCCGTCCCGGTGGAATTGCGCTGCTGGTGCAGTCCGGCAATATCGCGCTGGACCTGATGACCCGGGTCACCGAGAGCTTCCGGATGGGCATCTCGATCTGCTGCGGCCTCGGCAACGAAGCGGACATCGGGTTCGGCGAGGTGCTCGCCTTCCTCGGCGACCATGCCGACACCGAGGTGATCATCGCCCACATCGAAGGCTGCAAGGATTCCCGCGCTCTGCTCCGCGCCGCCGCTTCGGTCACGCACCGCAAGCCGGTCGTCGTCATCAAGTCGGGCCGAACGGCGGCCGGCGCCCACGCAGCACTTTCGCACACCGGCGCGATCGCGGGGCCTTACGACCGCCTGCGCGCCGGCTTCGCGCAGGCGGGGGTCGTCGAGGTCACGCGGACCGACGAATTGCTCCCTGTGGCCGCCACGCTGGGTTCACAGCCCTGCGGCTCCCTCGGAACGGGCGTTGCAATCCTTTCAGACGGCGGAGGCCAGAGCACCCTGGCCGTGGACAGGCTGCACGAGAGCGGGGTGCCGCTGGCGAGGCTCGGCGCCGAGACGTCGACCGCGTTGCGCTCCTGCCTGGGCCGGGCTGCTGCCGTGCGCACACCCGTCGACGTGGCCGGCGCGGCCGACGCAGATCCCGGCGTGTTCGCCCGCGCCCTCAAGGTCATCGCTGCCGATCCCTCCGTCGGCGTCGTGCTGGTGGTCGGTCTGTTCGGCGGGTACGGGATTCGCTTTTCGGAGACGCTCGCGGACATCGAGGCCGAGGCGGCCCGGTCGATGGCGGCGCTGATGCGTGCGGGGGGCAAGGGGCTTGTGGTCCACTCCCAGTACGCATCGCATCCCAGTGGCGCGCTCGATGCGTTTCGCGAGGCCCATGTGCCCGTGATCGGGTCGCTGGAGGTGGCCTGCCGGGCGGTGACGGAGTTGCAGCGGCGGGGGGCAAGCCTCGTTGCGCGGCGGCGAAGCCTCGAACACCTGGCAAGAGACGCTGTCGCCGGTCCGGATCGGCCGCGGGACACCGGAGTGGATTCGGGCGCGAAACCGCATGCCGTGATCCGTGCGGTGCGCCGCGAGCATCGCATCACCCTTACCGAGACGGAGTCGCGGGAACTTCTCGCTGCATCCGGGCTGGGATTCGAGCCGTTGGAAGTCGTACACTCCGCCGACGAGGCAGCGGTCGCTACCCGGCGAATGGGTGGGCCGGTCGCGATCAAGCTGCTCTCGCGACACATCACCCACAAGTCGGACGCGGGGGGCGTGTTCCTGAACGTGACGGGCGGTGATGAGGCCCGGGCTGCCTTCGAGAGGGTTGCCGCGAATGCCCGTGCCCACGTCCGTGCCCATGCTCTCCCCCACGAGGAGTACGCCGCGACCGTCTCGCCGATGCTGGCGTCCCCCGTCGCCGAACTGCTGGTGGGCGCCTGCCGCGATCCCCAGCTCGGACCCGTGCTCACCATCGGGGCCGGCGGGATCTGGGTCGAGGTGCTGCGCGACGTTGCGCACCGTGTTCTTCCCGTGGGTGCCGATGAGATCGAAGCCGCGCTGAGCGAACTCAAGGTAAGGGCGCTCCTCGCCGGTGCGCGTGGGGAACAGGCCGTGCGGCCGGGTCCGATCGTCAAAGCCGCCGCGGCGGTTGCCGATTGCGTGATGCGGTGGCCGGATATCGCCGAGGTCGAGGTCAACCCGCTCTTCGTGTATCCGCAGCGCGTGCTGCCAGTCGACGCGAGGGTAGTGCTGCGGAGCGCGCTGTAAGTTTTACATTACATAATGTCGTGTTTGCTTTACTATTCATGTGCTCAAGGCTTCGCTCTGCGTTGCTGGACCGCCGTCAAGGAGAATCGACGCGTCGCCGTCACAGGAGAACCCGATGTCCGTACCGATCCGTCCGCGCCCAGGAGGGGCCGCTCCCCGCCTGGCCCCAGGCTCTCTTTCCGCCGCGGCCCTCGTGTTCGCCGCCTGTGAATCTGGCGACGCAGCGCCGGGTGACATGACCGTGGACAGCGCCGGCGTCCAGATCGTGACGAGCGATCCGCTTGGCTCGGATGCGACCTGCAGGTTGGGCGATGAGCCGGTGTTCACCGTTGGCGAGGAAGGTGAAGACGACAGTCGCCTGTTCAGCGAAGTCCTCGGCCTGGGACGCTTGTCGGACGGATCCATTGCTGCGATCGACAGGCACAGCAACGAGATCCGGCTCTTTGCCGAAGACGGTCGCCACCTGCGTTCGATGGGCGGCGCAGGCGAAGGTCCGGGAGAGTTCAGCAACGCCTGGTTTCTCTGGGTGCTCCCCGGCGACACGCTCTGGGCCGGGGATTGGCGCCCGTGGCGCTACAACGTCTTCACGTCGGCTGGAGAGTTCGTCAAGGCGGTGCCGATGACCCCGATCTACCGCAACTCCTCGCAATGGGGAGGCGTGCTCGACAACGGCGTCTCGGTCAACGTCAGGAATGGCGGTCCCGTCGAACCGAGTTTTGTCATACCCGACACGCTCATCGTCGAAGCTCACGACACGGATGGTCGCCTCATGAGCACGATTGCCCGCGTTCCGGACGTAGCCCACGGAATGACCGGCAAGTCGGAGGCTCTGGGCATCAACCTCGTGCTTCGACCGCACTTCGCGTCTCGAGCGATGGCGGACGCACACGGGACCACGGTCGCCATAGGTCACGGGGGCACTCCCGAAGTCCGGCTTCTGGATGACGAATTCCTGCCTCGTCGCATCGTGCGCTGGTCCGCGCCCGGCAGAGTGGTAACCCCGGCGGATGCTAGGGAATGGCGCGACAGCTACGTGGAAAGCCGGGGCGGACGCGATTCGGACCGATGGAGCCCGCTCGACGACGTTAGAGTCGACCCCGAGATTCCGGCCGCCAACCATTTCCCCGCCTTCACGTACATCATGCTGGGACGGGACGGCCGGCTATGGATCCTGCCGTACCAGAGACCGGGGCAGGATCGGCCAAACTTCATGGCGTTCGAGCGCGACGGCACGTTTTTGTGCCACCTCACGCAACCCCCGAGCTTCAACGTCTGGGAGTTCGGCGCCGACTACGCCCTCGGTGTGGAGGTGGACGAACTCGGGGTCCAAACGGTGGCGATGTACCGGCTCAGCGGCATGTAGGCATTGCTCAGGGCCGCAGCGCCACCTTCACCGCCCCGCTGCGGCGGTGGTCATACGCCGCGCGCAGCGCGTCCCTGTACTGATCCAGCGGGAAGACGTGGGTCACCAGCGATTCCAGCGCGCGCGGATCGGCGAGCATGCGTTCCAGCGTAATCTCGAAGGTGTGCGCGCGACGTTCTCTCCAGGACTCGATCCCATACCCCACGTAGCCCTGAAGCCGCAGCTCCTTCGCCCACAGGAAGGTCAGGTCCAGCTTGCGGATCTCGCCGGCGCACCCCAGAACCACCGCCTGGCCCCGGGGAGACGCGAATCCGAGCGACTGCATCAGGCTCGACCGGTTGCCCACGCAGTCGAACACGCAGTCGAACCCGCCACCCGCATAGACCTCGGGCCCTACAACCGGCATGTAGGCCATGGCGCCGGTGTCGATCAGCGCCTGCCGGGCCTCGTCTCCCGGCGTGATCGTCTCGTCCGCCCCGAGCCCGGACGCGATCTCCACTTCGTGCGGGCGTTTCGCCTGCGCCACGAGGCGGCCCGCGTACCCCAGCGTTCTCAGCGCCCAGATCGTGCCGAATGCGATGGCGCCGCTGCCAATCACCAGGATCGGACCCGGCGACCGCACCGCCCCGCTCTGCAGCACGCCGTGTACCCCGATGGACAGTGGCTCGGTGAGTACCGCGACCCGGTCCGGGATCCCGCCCGGCACCCGAAAGACCTGTCGCCGGTGCGCGATCATCTCCTCGCCCCAGCCGCCGGGAAGGTCCCTGTGGTAGCCGATGGTCAGCCCTGCCGCCAGGCCATCCCCACCCACCTTCAGCGCGCCCTCCTCACCCGCCATCTCGCAGGTGGAGTGCGCCCCCGCTGCACAGGACGGGCACCAAGCCGGCGGCGCCCAGCCCCGCACCTCGCAGTGCAGCATCGGGTCCACCACCACCCGGTCTCCCACCGCAACGTCGGTGACCCCCACGCCGACTTCCGCCACGCGCCCCAGGATCTCATGCCCCAGCACCGCCGGGAAGGACCCGAAGGGCTCCATCGCCGGGCTGGACTTGTAGGACACGTTCCCCAGATCGCTGCCGCAGATCCCGCACAGGAGGACCTCGATCCGCACCCAGTCATCACCCGGAATCACAGGAAGCGCCCTATCGACCATCCGCAGCCTGGAGGCCCGCCCGTACAGGAACGATCCACTGACGCGCCCCAGACTCTTTGCCAGGATGTAGCCCGGAATGGTTACGTTGAACTCGACGGCTTTCACTGGTGTATTCGTACGCTGCGGGCTCGAAATGGGCGGGATCGGGTTGACCCGAGGCAGCTCAGGTGCACGGACGCCCCGAAAGTCGTAAAGTGGCGCGGAGCGGCCTTCCGGGGAAGGATCTCACATGAAGACAGCCATCATCGCGGGCTGCCGAACTCCGTTTGTAAGGGCCGGCACGCTCTTTCGCGGCCTCACGGCCATCGATCTTGGCCGGCGCGCGGTCACGGAGCTGCTTGCGAGGACCGAGCTGCCGCCCGAGACGGTCGACCACCTCATCTTCGGCACCGTCGTCCACGACACCCAGGCCCCCAACCTGGCGCGCGAAGTCGGCTTGGCCACGCTTCCGGACCGCGTCCCTGCAGTGACCGTTTCGCGCGCCTGCGCTTCGGCGAACCAGGCGATCGCCGACGCCGTCAACCTGATCGAGGCGGGGAGCGCCGATGTGGTCATCGCAGGTGGCGCCGAATGCCTCTCCCGCATCCCGATCCTCGCCTCCGACCGGCTGGCGCGGACCCTGGTGGCGGCCTCGCGCGCCAAGTCCCTGGGGGCCCGCCTCGCCGCCTTCACCCGCCTCCGCCCACGTGACCTCATCCCCGTCGCCCCGGCCATCGCCGAGTACTCCACCGGCGAGACGATGGGACAGGCCGCCGAGCGCATGGCCAAGGAAAACGGCATATCGCGCGAGGATCAGGACCGATGGGCGCTGGGATCGCACCGGAAGGCCCACGCCGGGACCGATGACGGCCGCCTCACCGCCGAGATCGCCCCGTTCTACGTCCCGCCCCGCTACAAGGTCACCGTCGAGCGCGACAACGGCATTCGCCCCGACTCCTCGATGGAGGCGCTGTCAGGTCTGAGTCCCGTCTTCGACCGCGAGTTCGGCTCCGTCACCGCCGGCAACGCCTCTCCGCTCACCGACGGCGCCTCGGCCGTCCTGCTCATGTCTCCCCGGAAGGCCCGCGACCTCGGTCTGGAACCTCTCGGCTACGTCCGCAGCTACGCCGTCACCGCACTCGACCCCGCGGGCCAGCTCCTGCAGGGGCCTGCCTACGCAGCCCCCATTGCGCTTGATCGCGCCGGCGTGACCATGGCTGACATCGACCTCCTCGAGATGCACGAAGCCTTTGCCGCCCAGGTGCTCTCAAACCTGCAGGCGTGGGATTCGGACGACTTCTGTCGCCGCGAACTGGGCCGAGCGGCCAGGGTGGGTCACCCCGATCCCGAGGTGATCAATGTGATGGGCGGCTCCATTGCGATCGGCCACCCCTTCGGCGCGACCGGCGGCCGCCTCACGACCACGCTCCTGCACGAGCTCCGGCGGCGCGACGGCCAGTTCGGGATGGTGACGGTGTGCGCGGCGGGCGGGATGGGCTTCGCGATGGTGTTCGAGCAGGCGTAGGCGTAGGTCCGCGGGGCGGGGGCGATGGATCTGTGCCCATCCGCCGTCACCGCCCTGGCGTGCGCTGGTTGCCGGCTATTCGGCCTTGGCAACCCTCATCGCCGTGCGGATCCGCTCCTCCAGCCGCTGCGGGAAGAGCGACCCGACGTACACTTCCTTGCCGCTCTTCAACGTGACCTTGACCGCCTGGTTGCCGCGGATCGTCCACGCCGTCTTGCCGCCCCGCGGGCGAATCCCCCATCCGCCGAACTCGCGCAGCGGCCGGTAGGTCAGTCCGCGTACGGCTTCGATCTCCGAAAAGGGAATGCGCTTCCGGAACAGGTGCAGCGGACCGAATGCGACGGACACCCGATCCGCCAGCACCTCGACGTCGAGCCGCGAAAACAGCATCCCGATCAGGATGGGAAGGCCGAGCGAGGCCGCCATGGCCGCAACTGCGCCGAGCATCGATATCGACCCGGCGGCGCCCCAGTCCGACTTGTAGAGTTCGTAGGCCACCGCGCCCGCTGCCGCGAGACATGCCGTCAAAAGCAGCGCCACCACCCAGGCGGGCGCCCAGGTCCGTTCCCGATAGAAGACGTCGCTCCCTGCCATGACTCCACTCCGTTTCGCTCTGCCAGTATCGTGTCCCTAGTCGGGCTGCCCAGCCAGTTCGCTCAACGCTCGCTTGACATAAACACGCACCATCGCCCGGCGCCACTCGGCATCGACGATGATGTTCTCCAGCGGCCGGCACTGCGCATGCGCACGTTCGGCCAACGCGTCGATCACCCGTCGCCCGAGCCGCGCGCCGACCGCGATCTCGTCCCAGCCAGCCAGTATCCGCGGCCGTGCGCCCAGCGCCGACACAACTCCACAAATACGTTCCACACCCCCGTTTTCATCAAGATCGCAGACCGTGGCGACCGAAAGCAGGGGGAAATCGATGGAATGCCGCTGCCGCAACTTCCGGTACGCGCTCCGCTGCCCCGGCCCTCCGACGGGGATGCTGATTTCGGTCAGGATCTCGTCCCTGGCCCGCCGCGTGTTCCAGATCCCGTCCGTGACGAAGAACTCCTCGGCCGGCAGGGTGCGGACGCCCCCAGGTCCCGCGAGGGTAAGGCCGGCGCCGAGCGCGATCAGGTTCGGAGGCGTGTCCGCGGAGTGCGCCGCCACGCATTTGGCACCGACCTTGGTAACGTGGCACACGGTCCCGTCCTTCTTCAGGCAGTACCCGAGCGCACCCCGCCAGAACTCGGTCTGGTTGTAGTAGGTGCAGCGGGTGTCGAGGCAGACGTTTCCGCCGATCGTCCCCATGTTGCGCAGCTGCGGCCCCGCGACCAGACCCGCCGCGTCCGCGAGCCCGGGAAAGTGCCGTCGCACGAGCGGGTTGGCCGAGATGTCGGCCAGCGTCTCGAGCGCGCCGATCCTGAGGTGGGAGCCCGTTGGGCTGAGGGCGACGCCCCTCATCGCGGCGATGCGGTTCAGCGAGACGACATGAGCGGGCGTGAAGAGGCGGTGCTTCATGTTCGGCATCAGGTCCGTACCGCCCGCCATCGGCATGGCGTCTTCGCCGAAGCCGGCGAGGAGCTCGACCGCGTCCTCGACCGTGTCGGGGCGGTGGTACCGGAAGGGATGGAGCCGCAGCATGCGGCTACAGCGGCGGCGGAAGCGGCCGCGCGACCATGATCCCGTCCTGCCCCTCGATCCGCAGGATCCGCTCGGCGAGCGATTCCTCGCTGATCTGGACGTGTGATCCCACCAGGGGAGCGTGGAGGAGCCGCAGCACGCCGCCCCGCCGGACCGCGATCCCGGTGTGCGCAATGTCGAGCCCGGCCACCGTGCTCGTCGCAGCGATAATGTCGCCTTCGCGTATTCCGGGAGCCGCGGCCTCGATGCCGTGCTCGGGCAGGTAGTGCCGCGGAACGCCCGCGAGCCGGGCTTCCATGGCGGTGATCTCCGCAAGCGCACCTGGATCGGCCAGTTGCCGGTACGCGTCCGGGTGCGTCGACATGAAGTCGAGCGCCGACTCGTCCTCCACACCACCCAACCGGCGCGACATCGCCTCCACCAGCCCCATCTCGTCGTTGTCGGCGATCCATTCGCTGAAATAGTGAAGGCGGCTGGGGTATCCGTCGAGGTCGCCGCCGCGATACCGGATCGCGGTCAGCTCGCGCCGATAGGCCGCTTCGAACCCGGCGGGGTCCTCGACCAGTCCGGCGGGCGCCGTCCACGCAAGCCGGGCCATGACCAGCACGTTCTCGACGAAGGTGACGCAGTCCAGGGCCTCGAGGTTGATGACCAGGCGCTCGGGGCCGGGGATTTCGAGGGTGTGGGGCTCGTAACGGGTGCCGACGAGGCGTTCGCCGATCGCGCCGAGCAGGTCTCCGAACTCCGAAGTGTCGTCGTTGTGCCGGACTTCCATGCCCCAGGCAACCTGCTCGCGGGCAATCTCCCAGTCCCTGGCCGTGCCGCCCGCCGGTTGTTCCTGGGCGGCTGCGGCTCCGGGGGCGGCGCCCGAAAGGACGGCTGCAGCGGCTAGCGCGCCCGCACCGACGGCCCCCCACCTCATCCCGACCGCCCCTTCGCGGCTTCCTGAATCGCCCGCCACACGCGCGGCGGCGAGAACGGCAGCGAGTTCATGCGCACGCCCACCGCATCATGGATCGCATTGGCGATCGCGGGAATCGATGGATGCAGCGGGCCCTCGCCAGCTTCCTTCGCCCCGTACGGCCCCTCCGGGTCGATCGACTCGATGATCAGCGATTCGAGCGCGGGGGTGTCCAGGCTCGTCGGAATCCGGTAGTCGAGGAGCGACGGCGCGTTGTGGAGCCCGGCGCGGCCCTGGTCGGCGGTCTTGAAGATCTGCTCCTCCATGAGCGCCTCCGCGAAGCCCATGTACGCCGACCCCTCCATCTGCCCCTCGACGAGCACCGGGTTCAGCGCGCGCCCGCAGTCGTGTGCGATCCATATCTTCTCGACCGTGACGAAGCCCGTCTCCGCATCGACCTCCACCTCGGCCACGTGCGCCGTGAAGGAGTAGGCCGGGGATGCACCGATCGTCGCTCCGCGGTAGCTCCCGTGCACGTTCTTGGGCGTGTTGTAGGAGCCCGTCGCGCCGAGTGTCCCGTACTTCGCCTCGGCCAGGTTGAAGGCCTCCCGCAGGGGCATTGCCGTGCCGGTGTCGCCGGCGAGCACCGCAAGACCGCCCGCCAGCAGCACCTCACGCGGCTTCGTCCCCCACTCCTCGGCCACCGCCTCCTGCACCATCGCCTTGATCCGCTTGGCGGCGTCGATGCAGGCGTTGCCGAGCATGAACGTCACCCGCGACGAGTAGGCCCCGAGGTCGACCGGCGTGAAATCGGTGTCGCCGGCGAGCACGCGGATGTGCTCGAGCGGGACGCCCAGCTCTTCGGCCACGATGTATGTCACCATCGAGTCGACGCCCTGGCCGATCTCGGAGGCGCCGGAGAAGACCGCCACCCGCCCCGAGCGGTCGACCTGCAGCTGGATGCCCGACTGCGGCATCTCGTTGGGGTAGACCGGGTAGTTGGTGCCGGTGATATAGGTCGACCCGGCCACGCCCACGCCGCGCCCGTAGGAGAGGCGGCCGAACTTGCGCTTCCAGTCGCTCGCGCGCTCCACCGCATCGAGGCATTCGAGGAAGCCGTTGGACGTGACGCGCAGGTCGTTGACGGTGCGGGTGTCGGAGCCGAGGAAGTTGCGTCGGCGCAGCTCGATCGGGTCGATTGCGAGCGCTTCCGCGATGCGGTCGAGCTGCACCTCGAAGGCGAAGCGCGGCTGGACGGACCCGTGCCCCCGCTTCGGGCCGCAGGCGGGCTTGTTGGTGTAGGCCCGGGTGGAGTGGAAGCGGTAGGCGGGCATCTGGTAAGGGGCGGTAAGGAGCTGGCCGGAGTAGTAGGTCGTCACCAGCCCGAAGGACGCATAGGCGCCGCCGTCCAGCACAATGTCGGCGTCGACCGAGGTCAGCATGCCTTCTTTCGTGGCACCGGTGCGGTAGTGCATGTGGAAGGGATGGCGACCGCGGTGGGAGTAGAACACCTCCTCGCGCGTGTAGAGGATCTTGACCGGACGGCCGGTCATCATGGCCAGTTTGGCCACGCAGAACTCGAGGTCGAAGGGCTCGGACTTGCCGCCGAATGCGCCGCCCACCGGGGGCTGCACGACGCGCACGAGCGCCGGGTCGACATCGAGCACGCGGGCGAGCTCGCGGTGCAGGTAGTGCGGGACCTGCGTGGCCGACCACACGGTGAGTTTGCCGTTCGGTTCCGTCAGCCCGATCGCGCAGTGGGGCTCGATGGGCGTGTGGGTCGTACCCTCGAAGAAGTAGTCGCCCTCGACGACCAGGTCGGCGTTCGCCAGACCGCCGTCCACATCGCCGAACGCGAGCTCGACCACCTTGGTGATATTGCCGTTCCTGCCCTGTTTGCGGGGCTCGTGGATGTACGGGGCGCCCGAGGCGGCGATGGCTTCGTGCGGATCGAGGTAGGCCGGAAGCTCCTCGTAGGTGACGTCGATGAGATCGAGGGCGGCGATCGCGGTATCCTCGTCGACGGCCGCCACGGCGGCCACACCGTCGCCCACGTAGCGCACCCTGTCCACGCAGAGCGGGTACTCGTCGGGCGTCCAGGGGATGATGCCGTAGGTGACGGGCATGTCCCTGCCGGTCACGACGGCGTGCACGCCGGGCAGCGCTTCGGCCCGGGAGGTGTCGATCGCGACGATGCGGGCGTGGGGGTGCGGGCTGCGCAGGATCTTGCCGTGCAGCATGCCCGGGAGCCGGATGTCGTCGGTGTAGCGCGCGCGCCCGCTGGCCTTGGCGAACCCGTCGATCTTGCGCATGCGGCGGCCGATGGTGGCGAGCTCCGCGCCTTTTCGGTCGGCGCCGCCCGGTCCGTTCGGCGAAGGCGGGCGCACGGCCGGCGGCGCCTCGCGTGCCTTGGGCGCCGGGGCACGAACGTCGGCCCCGGAGATGCCGCTCCTGCTCATCAGCCCTCCAGTCTCGCGGCCGCTGCCTCGACCGCATCGTAGATCTTCTCGTAGCCGGTGCAGCGGCACAGGTTGCCCGCGAGCGCGGCCCGGATCTCCTCGCGAGCAGGCGACGCATTGCGATCGAGCAGAGCGACCGCACTGCACAGAATTCCCGGCGTACAGAACCCGCACTGCGCGGCTCCGTTCAGGTCGAACTCGTCCTGCACCGGATGCGGCCTGGTCCCGATGGCGAGCCCCTCCACGGTGCGCACCTCCTTCCCCTCCGCCTCCCAGACCGGTGTGATGCACGACAGCACCGGCCGCCCGTTCACGATCACGGTGCAGGCGCCGCAGTCACCCTTGTCGCACCCCTGCTTCGACCCGGTCAGCCCGAGTCCGTAACGCAGCGCTTCCAGCAGCGTGTAGTGGGACGGCACCCCACAGACGCGTTCGTCGCCGTTCACTCGCAGGCGGACTACTTCCATGCGGGTATACCTCCTTCCCCTGGAACAATACCCCAAAACCGGCCCCGCTGCCCGCTCCCACGTCCGGCATCTGGAAACCGTTCGCGTTAGCGGGTAGACTTGGACAGCTGAATCGACAGATCGATCCCCTACCGAAGGACTCGTAAGATATGCCTTATCCCGAGATGATGGTCGCCCCCATGAGGGCGGACATGGTGCGCATGGGTTTCCAGGAGCTGCGCGACTCCGAGCAGGTACAGCAGGCGATGGACGCCATGGACGGCACGGTGCTCGTCGCGGTCAACTCCATCTGCGGCTGCGCGGCCGGGATATTCCGGCCGGCCGTGGCCATGGCCCTGCAGGGTGACCAGCAACCGGATCACATGGTCACGGTCTTCGCGGGCCAGGACATGGACGCCACCGCGGCGGCCAGGCGCCACCTGATCGGCTACCCTCCGTCGTCACCGTCGATCGCCCTGCTCAAGGACGGCGACGTGGTCTTCATGCTCGAGCGCTTCCAGATCGAGGGCCGCTCGGCCCCCGCGATCGCCAGCGACCTGCAGACGGCCTTCGCGGAGCACTGCTGAGCGGCCCGTTCGCCGGCCTTGGCAGTCCGTGGAGCGAGTCCCCCCTGCATTCGGACGGCGATGCGACGCGGGGATTGTCCACGGACTGCTATCCGTCCGCCTCCGCCTTCCTGCAGGCCAGCCAGCCGTCGACCGAGTACTTGCCCGGTCCGTGCGTGAAGAAGAAGAGCCAGGTGAAGGAGTAGAAAGCGGCGAGTTCGCCACCGTTCATGATCGGCCAGAAGCCCTGCGGCACATGTACCATGAAGTACGCCACCGCCATCTGGCCCGAAACCAGGAAGGCGACCGGTCTCGTAAACAGGCCGATCGCGATGAGGATTCCGCCGAAGAACTCCAGTATCCCGGCCATTCCCCTGAGACCAATCAGGCTTTCGACCTGATTGCCTCCCAGAACCCCGAACAGCTTCTGGGCTCCGTGCAGGGTGAAGAGAAAACCGGCCACCACGCGCAGGGCATTGTAGCTCAGAACCTTGAGTCCGGGGTTTTCCGTTTTGAACATGTTGGGGTGGCCTCCTCGAGTGCAGGTGACCGCGCGGGCCGAGCAGCCGGCAGGCGGCCGCGCGGAGTTGGTGAGAACGTGCTCACTCTAGGGCTTTGGGCGTGGGCGCGCAAAAGGGCGGCAGCTCGTGCGAGTCCGTCGCCCCCAGGCGGTCTTGAAGTCTTGCGGGAAGCGTCGGAGCCTCTCCCGCCGGTCCCTAACGAAGCCTCTTCCGCTCCTGCCGCTCCTGCCGCAGCCGACGCCGCGCATCGCGCTTCTCCAGACGGCGACGGCGCCGTGCCTCGCGTTTGGTTTCGCCCGCGTAGCGGTACTTGATCTCGACCGACCCCATGAGGGCGAAGCCGTCTACACGCAGAAACGGAGCGTCCGGGCTGAACGGCGTGGCGGCGACCTGACGCTGCTCCTCGAAGGTACCCATGACTGCGGAGCCGGCACACTCCACATAAAGCCCCGGCGGAGCAATGATCTCGACCGACCCCATGACGGCAAACGCCGATATGGCGGTCTCGCCCGGGCCGAACTGCGCCTCGCGCAGGTCCAGCACGGCAGACCCCATTACGGCTACCGCGTTCGTCCGCCGCGCCGGAATCCACTGCCCTGCCCGCTTCGTCTCACCAAAGACCGCGATCGCCAGGTCGCTGGGCCGAATGTGCGCCGCCGGGAGACCGGGCGTGGCCCTCTGCAACCGCGCCAGCGACGGATTCTGTCTGGCAGCGGCCGCCGCGCCGCCCGTCTCGATACCGTCGATCGCCGCCCCCAGGTCGGTCATCGTGCGGGCTCCGTGCGCCAGGCCCGCCCGCCGCTCGAAATCCTCAATCGTCAGCAGGTCCCGCGCGAAGCACTCGCTCAGGACCTCGATGGCCTCCTCCCGGGCCGAGGCCAGCGGATCGTCGTCCTCCAATCCCACATCCGGCGGGAGCGGCTCGCCACGCTTCGGGTATCTCTCGTCACTCATTCGAGTCGGACGGCGATGACCGTCCCCCCACACCTCTTGCAGAATCGTGCGTCGTCGTCGTGTCCGGCGCTGCGGCATCCGGTGCAGACCATCTTCTCCCCACCCATTAGCACCGACGACGCCGGGACGCCGGACTCCCGCGCAGCCTGGACGGCGTGCGCCAACTCCACGCTGACGATGCCCGTCGGCACGGCGATCATCCCGTACCCCATCAGCATGATTATCGAAGCCAGGAACTGTCCGATCGTGGTGGCCGGGGTGATGTCGCCGAAGCCGACGGTCGTCAGCGTCACCACCGCCCAGTAGACCGACGCCGGGATGGAGGTGAACTGCGTCCCCGGAATGGGGTTCTCGATCAGATACATGATCGAACCCAGGATCACCACCGCCGTCACCACCGTGATCAGAAAGACGATGATCCGGTAGCGGCTCGCCGCCATCGCCCGCCCGAGCATCCTGGCCTCGCCGAGGTACCGCACCAGCTTCAGCACCCGGAATACGCGCAGCACCCTCAGCACCCGGATGATCGCCAGGTACTCCGAGCCCGGCAGCAGGACGCTCAGGTAGGTGGGGATGATCGCCAGGAGATCGATGATGCCGAAGAAGCTCAAGGCGTAGCGGCGCTTCGACTGCACCGACGCCAGTCGGGCCGCGTATTCGATCGTGAACAGCGCGGTGAACACCCACTCGAGCACGTACAGCAACTGGCCGTGCCGAAACGCGATCGACTCCACGGAATCGAGCATCACCACCACGACGCTGGCCAGGATGATGATGATCAGGACGACATCGAAAGCCCGCGCGCCCGGGTGCATGTCGGTTTCGAAGATGATGTCGAAGAGGCGGCCCCGCCATTCCGGACCGTTCTGCGCGCGATTCGACGCCGGCGTCATGCGAGGATCGCCTCTTCCACCGGCATCCTAGACTGGATCGGCGATTCCACTGGGGCAGGACACCCCGGTCCCCCCCAGTCCGCAGTACCCGCCAGGGTTCCTGGCCAGGTACTGCTGGTGGTACTCCTCGGCGTAGTAGAAGGCCGGCGCCTGCACGATCTCGGTTGTGATGCCGCCGTAGCCCACATCGGCCAGCCGGCCCTGATACCGGCCGCGCGATTCCTCCGCCAACCGCCGCTGTCCGTCATCGAGCGTGTAGATGGCGCTTCGGTACTGGGTTCCCACATCGCCGCCCTGGCGCATGCCCTGGGTCGGATCGTGGCCTTCCCAGAAGGCGGCAAGGAGAGTCGCGTAGGCGATCCGGTCCGGGTCGAAGACGACGAGCACCACTTCGGCGTGCCCGGTGCGTCCGCTGCACACCTCGCTGTAGGTGGGGTTGGGGGTCAGTCCCCCCTGATAGCCGACCGCCGTCGAATACACGCCCGGCAACTCCCAGAAGATCCGCTCGGCACCCCAGAAACAGCCCATCCCGAAGTACGCCTGCACCAGCCCATCCGGGAATGGAGGCTTGATCCTGTTCCCGCTCACGTAGTGTGCGTCCGACACGCTCAACGGCTCGGTGCGGCCCGCCAGCGCTTCATGCGGTTCGGGCCTGCGGAGCTTCACACTGCTCCCAAACATTTGACGCAGATCCATAGCCCAAGGAAGGTAATAAGGTTCACTGATATTTTCCTGCCTGCTCCCGCGGAGCCCCTGCCCGTGCCCTGGACGCTCAACGCCAAAGCCGCCCCGCCCGGTTCCTACCCCGCGCACCTCGGGAAGATTCTCGATGCCGCTGCACACGAGGCCGCGCGCGCCGAGATTGAATCCTGGCCCGGGTATGAGCCGACGCCGCTCCGGCCGCTTCACCGTCTGGCGGGGCAGTTGAGGCTGGGATGGGTGGGTGTGAAGGATGAGAGCGGCCGTTTCGGACTCGGGAGCTTCAAGGCGCTGGGCGGGGCGTACGGTGTGCGTCGGGTGATGATGCGTGAGGATACGAGCGCGGCCGACCCGGGCTTCACCGGGCAGCCGGACCCGGCGCGGGGCGACGGGCGCGGGGATCGGCGCGGTGAGGGTGCGGCGCCCACCGTCACCTGTGCTTCCGACGGCAACCATGGCCGCGCCGTCGCGTGGGGCGCCCGCATGTTCGGCCTGAACGCCGTCATCTACCTGCCGGGGCACGTCACCGAGGTGCGAGCCGAGGCGATCCGGTCGTTCGGAGCCCGCGTGGTGCGTGTGGACGGCGAGTACGACGACGCTGTCGCCCAGGCGGCCCGCGACGCGCACGACTGTGGCTGGACGGTGATCTCCGACACGTCCTACCCGGGCTACATGGAGATCCCGCGTGTGGTGATGGTGGGATACACGGTCATGGTGCAGGAGGCCGTGGAGGCACTGCAGGCTCCGCCCACCCACGTGTTCATCCAGGGCGGCGTCGGCGGCCTCGCGGCCGCGGTGATCGGCCACCTGTGGGAGCGGCTGGGGCCGGATCGACCGGTGGCGGTGGTCGTGGAGCCGGAGACATCGGACGGGCTGTTCCAGAGCGGGCGGGCGGGCGAACCCCGGGCCGCACTGGGAGATCTCGACACGATCATGGGAGGGCTGAGCTGCCGCGAGATCTCGCCGCTGGCCTGGGAGGTCGTCGGCATCGGGGCGCACGCCTTCATGACTGTGCGGGACGAGGGTATCGCACCGCTCATGAGGGCGGCGGCCAGGGGCCAGCTCGGGGAGCCGTACGAGGGCGGGGAGTCGGGGGTGGCGGGATTGCTGGGGCTGGTGGAGGCGGCGGGCGATCCGGGGCTGCGCCGCGCGGTCGGGCTGGACGAGCGCTCCCGTGTGCTGGTGTTCAACACCGAGGGCGCCACGGACCCGGAGTTGTACGGGCGGATCGTGGGGCCGGTGGCAGACCGCTGACGAGAAGGGCGGGCCTTCGCCCGGCAAACGTGGTCCCCCGGGCTTGCCGTGCGCGGCGGGCGAGCCCCACCGCCTTCCCCCGGCACCGACGCCCGAATACCTTCGGGTGACACCCTCCCCCTCCCGACGAGGTCTTCCGCATGAGCCAACCCTTTTACACCGCCCACGCCACCGTCGCCAAGGTCGACGGAATCCACCGCCGCGCCACGCTGGAGGACGGCACAGAGGTGGACTTCGGCGTCCACGGCCCGATCAAGGCCCACTACCGGCTCGACGCGGAACCCGACCGGCCCCTCCCGGTCGACTACCTGGTCGCGGCGGCCGCCGGCTGACTACTCGGGACCCTCAACGGCGCACTGGAGGTGCGCGGGATTCCGATGGCGAACGACGCGATCAGCGTGAAGGCCGAAGGCACAAACGAAGTCGTGGACCGGATGGTGGTGCTCACCAGGATACACGCCCACTACACGATCCGGCTGCCCGAGGGCGCGCCGCGCGACAAGGTGGATCGGGCGCTGTCTACCCACGTGGCGAAGTGCCCGACGGCGTGCAGCCTGAAGGGCGCGGTCGAGGTGACCTGGACGGCGGATTTGACGGAGGGGTAGGGTCAGTTGGCCGGCGTGAAGCGCACCCGGGCCACGCGCTGAACGCCAAGCGAGTCCACCGTCACTCCGTACAGCAGCGACTCCGCTGCCCATGGCTTCGGATAGTCCTGGATGCGGAGCGGCCAACGGTATCTCGCCGTGAGCGTCGTTCCGTCGTAGACATCGGCCTCGCGCATCGTCGCCCCGCTGGCTGGCGTCTTCTCGACCCAGAGGCGGTCGTGCCGGTCGAAGAACAACCCCGCCAGCGGAGGCTTGCGTTCGGGAACATCGAAGGGGTGCTCCGCGATTCCGGCCCGTTCCACCTCCCGGTCCATCCGGGTCCATGCCCATTCCCGGTCAGCGTCGCTGAGCGTCGGTCCCGCGAACGAAGGACCCTCGATCAGCGACGCGGTACCGTCCGGCGCATGGTAGTTGATCGAATACCCGGACGTGACCGCCTCAGCCCATGAACCGCCGCGGGCGTGAGCGTGAACCCACCTCGGTCCGAATGGCTGGTGGAGGTAGGAGACACCCCTGAAGGGCCCCCTCTCCACCGGCACCGTGGCCTGGCCCGCGGACTGGCGCTCCGCGGCTGCCAATTGAAGGGTGTCCACCCCCCCGTCGGCATTGAGGCGGAGTCGCACTTGGCGGCTCCCCTGGCCGTCGAACAGGGCCCCGACGGCGATCAGTTGGCCGTCCGGGTCGAAGGCGAAGGGACCGATGACTCCCACCATGCCGACGTTCGGACTTCTCACGACCCTCCGATACTCCGCACCCGCCGAGTCAAGGCTGAACGCGCTGAACCGGGTGCTCTCGCGCACCCAGAGTCCGCCATCGGGGCCGAACTCCAGAAAGGAAGGGTCGGTCAGTTCGCCGGGACCCTCGCCATGGCCGCCGAAGTGGAAGGCGAAGCGCCCGTCGGGCTCGAAAACGCGAATCTCGCTGGTTCGCATGTCGGCGACGATGATCCGCCCCCGTTCGTCGGACGCGACATGGCCGATGTAGGTGAACAGGTAGGGGTCGTCGCCCTCGAGTTCACCAATCTCGAGGTCGATCGCGCCTTCGTAGGTGGGGACGTCGGGTTGGATGCCGGAATCGGTGCCGTCGTCTCCACTGCCGCAGGCTGCCGCCAGCAGGATCGCCACCGCAGGCCCTGCCCGAGTCGGGGCACGCCCCATGATTGTATCTCCGCATCTATTGGGATCACCGAGTCTTTGGCAAGGTATCGCTGGGCGGTGCACGCAGCAATTCGAGGAGGAACTCGACCGCTTCCGGAGATCCCGTCCTGCCGAGCCAGTATACCGCGCGCTCACGTACCTCCGGATCGGCTTCCGTCCGGGCGAGTTCGACCATCTTCCGCACGATCTCGGCCTTTGCGGCATCGTCCGCGGTCCGACCGACCTTCCGATAGAGGGCGTAGAAGACCCTCTCTCTCAACTTGGATTCACTCAACCGCCCGTAGGCCTCGACCAGGCCGGACACTTCCAGCGACGGGCTCCTCGACCAGGCGTCAAGGGCGTCCGAGCGAATGTCGGTCGCCTCGCCGGCGTCGAATGCCAGATTAAAGAGCCAGGTCTCCGCCTGCTCGTTTCCCCTCTCCGCGATTCGTCGGAGTCTTCCTATGAGAGCGGACTTAAGGTCTTCGGTTTCGAGAGCGGGATAGAGGCGAATCAGGACTCCGGCTTCGACATCGGTGCGTCTGCCCAGCGCCACGATGGCGTCTTCGCGGAGGTCCTCGGGCTTGGTGGCGTCAGCGGCGTAGGTTTCCAGAGCAGTGAGAGCACCCGCGTTTTCGCTGCGCCGAAGCCCCGCGATCGCCGCCTCCTGCAATTCCTCATCATTCGATTGCGTCAAGACGTTCACGAGGGCGTCCACGGCCGCCTGCGTGTCGAAGCGCCGCAGGCCCTGCACGGCCGACCGTCTGGTCTCCGGATCCGGATGGCTGTTGGCCAGCCCGATCAGTTCCTGTTGCGCTTCCTCGGTCTCTTCGCGCGCGAGTCGCTCGATCGCGTAGGCGCGCAGATTGACGGAGCACTCGTCATCCCGCTCGATCACACTCCGCAGGATGTCGATGCGATCCGTTTCCAGGCGCATCAGTGCGGTCAGCGCCTCCTGCTGAACCGACGCGTCCTCACAGTGGTCGGGCAATGGGCGCCTGGTGCTGAACAAGAGCAGCCCATCCGAAAGACGCCGGTGCCACAGGTCTCCAAGTGATCTGAACGTCACATTGTCCGCCCGCAGGACCACCTCTTCGTACTGGTCGGATAGCAGCTCATAGCGCCCTCGGATCACCTCCTCCAATGTGTCGAAGGCCAGTGCCGTCCCGGTCGCGAGTGAGTCCAGAGTCGTCGCCATGACGGTCGCCACCGAATCCATGGCCGGTGCCATCGCGGTCGCAACCGATTCCATGGCCTCCGTCATGACGGTCGCTACGGTGTCCGGTACCGCCCCGATGGCGAACTCCGACTCGCGCAGCACTTCCTGCGCCGCACGCGGATCGCCCTGTTCCGCCATCTCTCCGAGGATGCGAAGGCGGAGCTGACGCGCGTCGTTGACGCGATGGTAGTCCAATCCATCGGCGGGAATGGTATCGGGAACGTTGTCCAGCATGTTGTCGAGAAGAAGGACAGCCTGTTCCCTTTGGCCCAATCGGTGACGGGCAAAGGCTTCCCAATAGAATGAATCACTGACGTGGTATCCTCCGCGGAAGCGCGCGCGGAGTTCCCGGAGCTTGGTCGCGGCCTCCTCCCACTTTGTCTGGTTGATCAACGATCTTGCCTCGAGGAACAGCGTTTCCTCTACAACATTCTGTGCATTGAGATGGCCGCTTCCCAATCCCGGAATGGATCCGGCGGTCATCACCGTCGCGTCCGCCACCAGGAGAAGGGCCAGGGCCATCCCGGCAGCTGTCATCATCGTCTTGCGGCTGGTCGTCGCTTTTCGGCTCGTCATGTTGCTGCCTCCGCTATTGTGACCGCATTCACAGGTGCGGCCCGGTCTCCCATGGTCATATTTCACCCTCTGCGCTCGCGGCCCGCAGCCGCATCAGCGTGCCCCGCCGCTCCATGCTCTCACGCGCCAGGGCCCACTCGAAATCCGGCGCGCCGGGCCCCAGGCCGGCGATCTGGATCAGGACGAGTTCCAGGTCTTCAAGCAGAACCTGCTCGATTGGTGAACTGAAATCGGACAGACCCAGGAACATGCGAGTGTCCAGGAGCAGCTCTCGCGCCCACAGCGCCAGGTCCTGTTCGGATGCGGGGGTCCGCCGATCCGTCCGGAAAGCGGTGAGCAGGTTGGCGGCCCTTCCGAGGTGACGGACGGTGAGATAGTCGCGCTCGGGCTCGAGTCGGTCGCTCTGCGCCGCTGCAGGCTCTGTCGGCCCGCCAACTACCACCGGGTACCCCGCTTTCGATTCCCCGCTTCTCGGCTCGCCGACAGAACCGGCCATCACGGCCGTTCCGGCGCTCGCGATGTCGGTCACCGGCGCCGTGGGAGCTTCCGGTTGCCCCGGCTCCCGCTCGGCCAGGGCGCCGGACGGAGTTACTGTTTCGACCGTCGTGGCGACCTGGTCCGGCGTGTCGATCGGCGCCGTCGTCTCTCCGGGTGGTGCGGTCCGCGTGCCGCGCCCGAGCGCGATTCCCAGCACGAGTGACGCCGCCGCCGCGAGTGCCGCGACCCAACCTGTCCTGCCGCGCCGGCCAAACCACGCCGTGCGCCAGCGGGGGGCCGCGTCAGCACCATCGGAAGCCGAAGCGGATGCCCGCCGCAGCGCCCAGGACGCCTCGATCCGCTTCCACATCTCATCGCGCGGGGACGGTGGCGGGGCATGGTAGCCGGGCGCGAGGATCGGGGAATCGTCCGCAGCGTCGTCACCCGCAGGCGCACCCGTCCCGTCGAGCCCGCCGGTCGGGCCGGGAGACGCTGCCGCGCTGCCCGCCAGACCCTCCTCCACCCCCCTCCAAATCGCTTCGGCAGGGACCGGCGGCGGATCGTTGTAGCCTGCCGCCGCTCGCCGGAGGAAGGCCGTGAACCGATCGAGGTCGCTCATGACGCCCACTCCCCGGCATGCGCCGCCAGAGCCTTGCGCAGCCTGCGCCTGGAACGGAACAACTGCGACTTGGACGTGCCCGGATGGATGCCGAGGATCGTGCCGATCTCCTCGTGGGTGTAGCCCTCCACGTCGTGAAGCACGAAGACGGCGCGGCTGCGCTCCGGGAGTCGGTCGATGGCGCGGTAGAGGTCGGCCTTGACGTCGGGTTCGATGGTCGAAGACGGGCCGCGGCCGCGAAGTTCGTCGTTGAGCTCGACCTCGCGGGTTCGGAAGCGCTTGATGCGCCGCAGCTGGTTCAGCGACACCGTCGTCGCGATCGCCGCGATCCAGGTGCCGAAGGCCGCCTCGCCGCGGAACATGCCGATCTTCGTGAATGCGCGCACGAACGTTTCCTGCGTGAAGTCCTGGGCGAGGTCGTACTCGCCCGCGAATCGGTAGCAGAGGCGGAAGATTCGGTCGACGTGGGAATCGTACAGCGTGCGTGCGACCGTCTGATCTCCGTCCTTCAACCGCTGTATGAGTTGCGCTTCGGTCACTGAGCCGAGTCTCCGGTCGTGAGCCGGCTTTCCCGCCTTCTGACCGCTGACACCGGCCGGCGGGGGATTGGTTGCACTGCGGGGATCGGGGGCACGGCTGTCACGCTCGCCGGGGACGGCGATGGCGCCGGGGGCCAGGGGCCCGAGCTTCGGCGCGGCGGCGGAGTGCGACGACGGCATGGCTAGCGACGGATCCTCAGACGGGTGACGTAGGGGACGCCTGCGTCATCGGCACCGGAGAAGCCGGCGAAGAGCAGGTACTCTCGGCCGCATCGCACCAACACGATCGGTCGCAAG
This sequence comes from Longimicrobiales bacterium, assembly GCA_965211905.1. Lineage (GTDB taxonomy): Bacteria > Gemmatimonadota > Gemmatimonadetes > Longimicrobiales > Gaopeijiaceae > Bin94. The sequence goes on along the minus strand of CBDBTX010000003.1, from coordinate 339,462 downwards.
GCTGGTCTCCCCAACATGGGCATCCTCCCGCATCCGGGCATCGGATGTGGCGGCGGCAATGAACAGGTCGTCGTTACCGTGTGGACACCAAGATTGCCCGATTGGTTGCAGGTCGTTCAGCGATCGCCCCCTTGCGCCGGCGTCATGACTCCGGCGTCCTGCCCAGCCGCGTGGCGACCCAGAAGAAGAGCGCCGCGGTGAAGGCCAGCGCGAGCACCGTCCCGAGCCGCTCGCCCGCGTCGACCCCCAGGTACCAGGCCGCGCTCACGATCGTCGCGCACGAACACAGCACCAGTGCCCGGGCGTTTCCGGCGAGCCCGTACCAGAGCCCGCACGCGCCCGCCCCGGCAACCACCGCCGCGGCGCCCAGCGGCGGCAGGTCGTACACCCCGAGCGCGGTTCCGAACCCCAGCGGGATGGCGAGCAGGACCGACCCCGCCAGGTGATAGCCGTAGTGGGCGCTGCGCAGCGCGGCCGGGGCCCGGTGGATGCCCCAGAGCGCCAGTGCCGTGACCAGCAGGAGCCAGGCGTCCAGGGCCAGAAGCGTGTCGTCCCCCAGTTCGAGGGGCCCCGCGGCCGTCATGCCGGCCATCGGATAGCCGGCGTAGAGACAGACCGCGAAGGTGTACAGTGTCCGGCGCGATACGGACTGCGCGCGGCCGGCGTGCAGCAGCAGGCCCAGCGCAGCCAGTGTGCAGACCAGCGCCCCGTCGAGGATCCAGATGACGATGTCGGCGTCGAGATCGAAGGCCCGGAAGAGGAACGCGGCCAGGAAGCCGTAGCCGAGAGCCGTGGCCACCGCCGGCATGACGGGGTTGCGGCGCACGAAGACCGGAATCGTCGCGGCGGGAGTGGCCAGGGCGAGCAGGGCGACCACGACACCCCCGGACGTGGTGTTGGCCCAGGCCTCCATGGAGTAGACGTACGCCGAAAGGAGCAGGATCAGCCCGCTGGTCTGCAGCGCGTACGCCGCCGGCACATAGCGCCGCGCAGCTTCGAGCCGCATCCCCAGCAGCACGATCGCGATCCCGGTGCCCGCAATCACGCAGGTGCGCGCCCCGGGTCCCAGATCGGGCCACGACCAGGCGAAAAAGGTGATGGCGGCGATCACCAGAAGGATGCCGGCGGTGCCCGAGACGGCATACTGCAGGAAACGCCGCTGTCCGTGTTGCTGGCGTTCCGTGTGCTCCGCCCGCAGCTCGTCTGCCAACTCGCCGGAGATCAGCCCGCTCTCCCGCCAGCGCCGGAGCGCGGATTCGATTTCGGATTTTCTCATGTCGGTTGCCACCCGTGCCGGACGCGTCCGGCTGTTATAGCGAATCTTCCGGGGCTGCCAGGTGCCCCGCTTCGATAAACGCCATGATCCCGAAGAGCGCACCCCAAGAATGGAAGGGGTCGCTCGACAGCCGCTCGTCGTCCCCCGCCCCCGTGATCGAAGAGTAGTTCTCGCTGACGTAGCCCTTCCTGCGCCACTCGGAGACGAACATGTCCAGCGAGCGTTGCGACAGCTCCGAAGCCACGCCGTAGGCCTCCGCTTTCCGTAGCCCGAGGTAGGTGAGGAAGTTCAAGGGCGGCCAAATCGCACCCTTCCAATATCTCTGGCGCGGAAAGGAGGGATCGTCGCGCGTCGTGGAGGGAAGGACGTAGTCCCCCCAGAATTCAGCCGGATTGAGCAGATGCTCGCGGATCATGCGCTCTGCGCGCGGCGCGGCGGGCACTCCGGCGAGCAGCGGGTAGAAGAGCGTCGGGGAGCGTCGGGTCGAGGAGCGGCCGAGATCGGTGCGATAGTTCAGGTAGTAGCCGCGCTCCTCGACCCAGAGGCGTCCCAGCGCTTCCGAGAATCGGCGCGCCCGGGTCGTCAGCTCCCCGGCTTCGGTTTCGCGGCCGAGCTGGCCGGCCAACTCGGCCAGCGCCAGGCAGTCGGCGATGTAGAGGCTCGTCAGCCCCACATCCTGCAGTTCGAGCGTGTTCTTTCCCGGGTTGAACGGCACGTCCTCGTACATCGGCGAGTCGTCCATGCCGGACTCGTAGCCGGCCGTGGTCTTCGTGCGCACTGCGGGCTCGTCGAACGGGTTCTGCGCCTCGTGCGAACCGTAGCTGAGGAGCCCCTCGTTGAGCCGCTTGGTCGGCCACCAGCGGTTCCAGGCCAGTAGCGGATCGAAGGCGGCGGCCAGGAACCACTGCTCGGGGTAGCGGCGGTAGACCTCCCGCACCATGATCCCGCCGACGGGCGGCTGGGAGCGGTCCCACGATTTGCTGCCGTTGCCCCGGTTGTCGTTGGGGAGGAAGCCCTCGGCCGTTGCGCCGCGCAGGTGCTCGATGACGTTGGCGAGGGCGAGCTCGCGGTTGTCGAGCGCGGTCATGTAGGCCAGTAAGAAGTTGTCCCAGCCGAAGAGGGCGACGCCGCCGTACTCCCGGTTCCAGAGTCGGCCGACGGTGGAGACGACGCGTTCGTGGCGTGGCTCGTAGACGGTGTTCCAGGCGATGCCGGAGGTGACGGCGAGGTAGGCGTCGGCGAGGGCGCCGTAGCGGGCGGCGCGGGCTTGCAGGGACTGTTCGGCGGCGTCGAGGGCGGCGCGGATTTCGTCGGCGCTGCGGGGCTCGCCGGTCGATATGCCCGCTGCGCGGTCGAGCCGGACAACCCTGTGCGGGAGGAGCGTCTCGGTGTAGGGATCCTGCTCGGTGATCCCCAGGACGTGGATGGTCTGCGTGCCGTTGGGGAGTTGCGACACAAAGCCGTCTCTGGCCGACTCGACCGCACCGGGACGGTTCCACGCCAGTCCGGCGCTGATCACGAGCTCGTAATAGGGCCATTTGTCCGCCACTTCAGGGCCATTTTGGCGGACAACCGCCGATTCCTGACCGTTGTCCGCCATTTCGGGGCCGTTTTGGCGGACAAACTGCGTGGCGGCCGTGTTATCGGAGGCGGCCTGGCTCTCTCCTGCGCTCGCGGCGTCGGCCGGCGTAACCAGCACAACCAGGTCGTCTCCCGCGTGGCCCGCCTCGACCGTGGCCGACAGTCCCTGCCACGCGATGTCGAGCCGCATGTACGAGCCGTCGAGGGCGTGCACGCCGGGGCGGATCACCTCGACATCGTCGCCGAGCCGCCCGATGAGCGCGTCGCCCAGATAGCCCTCCTCGAGCCACGCGTGCCGCTTGATCGCGAGGTCGATGGCGAGCCCCTCGGGAAGCAGCACGTACCGCAGGACGTCGCGGCTGTCCCAGGTGTTCCAGCCGTGCGCGAGCTCGGCCTGGATGGCGCGGTACTCGGGGACATCGCCCACGCTGTCGTGGTATTCGGAGAACCGGTCGGGCCAGGGACCTGGATCGGCTTCGGTCCGAGCGTCACCATCCGGCTGCCTGGGCCGGACCGCGTCGGCGCCCGTCCCGGTCGATCCGCCCCGATCCCCACACCCCGTCAGACTCGACAGAATCAGCACCGCGGTAACCCCGTTGTTCATCCGGATGCGCATTCGAGGCCTCTCGGTTAGGTTGGCTCCTGCTCGAAACCTGGAGCCGTCTGCATGTCCTTTCAACCGCTCGACATCGCCGCATTCGTCGGCTTCCTGAGCGTCGTCGTCGGCGTCTCGCTCTATGCCTCGCGCGGGAAGCACGACGCGGCGGACTACTTTCTGGCCGGCCGCAACCTGCCGTGGTGGCTGATCGGCTTCTCGCTGATCGCGTCCAACATCTCGACCGAGCACTTCGTGGGGATGGCGGGTCGGGGTTACGAGCTGGGGCTCGCGATCGCCAGCTACGAGTGGATGGCGGCGGTCACGCTGGTGCTCGTCGGGCTGTTCTTCCTTCCGAAGTTCCTGCAGGCGGGCATCTACACGATCCCGGAGTTCCTCGAGTTTCGCTACGACGTGCGCACCCGCACCCTCATGGCGGGCTTCATCATGGCGGCGTACGTCTTCGTCGCGCTCGCCACCGTGCTGTACTCGGGGGCGCTCGCGCTCGAATCCATCTTCGGGATCGACACGAACCTTGGCATCTGGCTGATCGGCATCCTGGCCGGCGGCTACACGATCTACGGCGGGCTGAAGGCGGTCGTGTGGTCCGACCTGCTCCAGGGGGTCGCGCTGATTCTGGGCGGCGTGGTGGTGACGGTGCTCGGCTTTCGCGCGATGGGCGGGATCGAGCCCTTCCTCGAGGCCGCCGACGGCAAGCTGCACACCGTCCTCCCGTGGAATCACCCGGAAATGCCCTGGCTCGCGGTCTTCATCGGCGGGCTGTGGATCCCGAACCTCTTCTACTGGGGACTGAACCAGTTCATCACGCAGCGGACGCTGGCAGCGCGTAGCCTGGCGGACGGACAGCGCGGACTGTTTCTGGCCGGATTCATCAAGCTGGGCATTCCGATCATCATCATCTTCCCGGGGATCATGGCGGCCGAGCTGTTCGCGGACCAGGTGACGAATCCCGACCAGGCGTATCCGGTCATGATGCGCGAACTGCTCCCCGCGGGGCTCACCGGCGCGATGTTCGCCGCACTCTTCGGCGCCGTGATGAGTTCGCTCGACTCGATGCTCAACTCGGCCGCGACCATCTTCAGCGTCGACCTGTACAAGCGGCATCTGCGCCCCGAGGCGTCGTCGCGGAGGCTCATGGTCGTCGGGCGCTGGACCACCGCGGTGCTCGTGCTGGTCGGATGCCTGTGGGCGCCGCTGGTCGCGCAGGCGGGCAGCGTCTTCGAGTACATCCAGATGTTCTGGGGCTTCATCTCGCCGGGGATCGTGGCGGCGTTCCTCTTCGGGCTGTTCGTGCCGCGCACTCCGCCGTCCGCAGCCTTCGGGGGCATGATCCTGGGGATTCCGGTCTACGGAACGCTGCTGTGGCTCTTCCCCGAGGTCGCGTTCCTGCACCACATGGCGATCACCTTCCTGGTGATTTCGGCGTTCATGGCAAGCCTGACGTTACGTCAGGGTTTGGACGAGCCGCGGGTGCTGCCAAAGTCGGCGGCGCTGGTGGATCTGCAACCGGCGCCTGGGGCGAAGTGGTGGGCGGGCGCGGTGATCGCGGGGGCGGCGGTGCTGTATGTGATCTTCTGGTGAGGAGAGGTCGCGATGAGATCCCGATGGAACCGAGGGTTGCCGATCGTCTGCCTGGCGCTGTCGGGTTGCGGTGCCGAACTCGGGCCCGAAGAGCTATCCGAGCCCGGGCCCGCGGCCATTGAAATCGCCTCCGGAGACGACCAGATCCAGGGCCGCGGGCGAGACTTGAATGAGCCGGTCATCGTGCGCGCGGTGGACGCCGCGGCGACGCCCATGGCCGGCATGGCCCTGTCATTTGCGCCTGGCCCGGGAAGCGGGTCGGTGAGTGCAGGCTCAGTCGTGACCGATTCGAGCGGCCAGGCAATCGTGTTCTGGACACTGGGCGAACTCGTGGGGGCGCAGAGGCTGTCCGTAACGTCCGCGGCCGGTTCGGCGCAGGCCACCGTATCGGCCACAGCCCGCCAGAGCGACTTCGACGTGCACCTCGTCGCCGACCCGGGCCTGACGGCGGAGCAGGTGGAGGCGATCCGCGCCGGGACGGAGCGGTGGACCGAGGTCGTCACGGGCGACATGCCGGACTTCCACCTGCCGCCGGACTACCGACCCCCTGATCGGTGCCTGGCCGCGAAATGGCCGACGCTCGGGGTGATCGACGACATGCGAATCGAGGTCAGGATTCGGGCGGACCTGGCCAGTTCGATGATCGTGGCCTTCTGTGAGGTTGTGGAATCACCCGTGTCTATCCGTCCCTTCTGGCTGCTGGTCTGGGTCAGGCCGGACTTCGTCACCCAGCTCGATTCCGAATCGCGCTTTCGGGAGTGGATTGCGCACGTCACCGGTCACGGTCTGGGAATCGGGATCTTCTGGGGATCGCTACTCCAGAACCCGGTGGACGAAGCGGGGGTAGGTGCGGATACCCATTTCGGCGACTCGGCCACCGTCGCGGCGTTCGACGCCGCTGGTGGAACCGGATGGACCGACGGTTCGAAGGTGCCGGTCGAGAACGCGGAGGAGAATCGCGATGTCCACTGGCGGGGAGATGTGCTTGGCCACGAGATCATGAGCAGCTGGTACACCATGGGGAGGCCGGGCGACAATCCGCCGCTCAGTGCGATCACGGTGCAGTCCGTCGCCGCGCTGGGATACCAGGTGGACGTGAGTAAGGCAGACCCCTACGAACTGCCGGCAGCGGACCCGGCGGCGGACGAAGATCAAGGGCCGCCGGGCGGTGGAGGGGTATCCCTCCACGGGGAATCCGTCGAGTTGATCTACGACGGGAGCCGCATCGTGGGTATTGTAAGTCGGTAAGTTCCGCCGTTACCTGCGACTCCCGTTGTTGCAGACCCGCGCAGGGCCCTCCCGGTCAAGCGGCGTGTGGTTGCGCGTCGGCATTGACCTTGCCTTCCCGCAGATCCGTTATTCGCGAGCTTAGTTCGTCAAGGAACCCGGGCAGCTTCAATCCGAACGCTTTCGCAAACTTGGTCGCCGCCTCGACAGTGAGGCGCATTCCCTCTTTTTCCAATCGCCGGACGTGTCGCCCGGATAAACCCGGGATTTCCGTCTGCTTGAGTCGGCGATCGTTTCTCATGTCAAGGAGCGCCTGCGATACGTTCTCCATTTCGTACCGGCGGATTTCCACCTCGGACAGATATGCAGGATCTACGGCTTGCAGCATCTGAGACGGACCCATGTGCACGTCGCCGTCGGGCCAATAGAGGTAGGAGCCAGCTGAGTCGATGACGAATTGGCTAACCACTGCTGGCTCAAATCGTCCGACTTGCGGGAGCTTTCCGATCGGGAACTCCCTTACGCTCATGTCGCCCAGGACCACAACGAGAGAGTCCTCCAGGATATAGGCGTCAAGGATTCCCTCCCACGGGGCCGGTCGCTTGAGGGCGATGACCAGACGCTTCAAGACGGAAGGGTCTCGGCACACTTGCAGCCGCTGATCCGGCTTGTGAAGCCGAAGTGTTGAGGCGAGGCGAAGCACCGCCTGTTCCGGCACGTCGATCAGAACCAGGTAGCGTGTCTCAGCATCCACCCAATCAGGTAGCCTGACCCGGTTCGGGCCCACTAGCTCACTTGCACGAGCCACGACCAGGCCTTGCTCCGGTCCTGTGTGGGTGGTAGCAGACAGCTGTCTCGCCAAAGAACGAAACTCGGTGTCGGGCAAGCAATCCTCCACTGTCCCGCAGAAGGCAATGAGTCTGAATGGCATTGGGTCTCTCATCCGCTTTGACTCCTCTCCCATTCTCCCAATAGCTCCACACGGTGGTCGGCTGCTAGCCGCAGGATCTTTCTAACCATCCGGGCGGAAGCGTGTTTGATCTCAAACTTCACTTCGTGCTGCGGTGGTTCTCGCATGAAGTAGACCCGTATTTCCCACGCGTCCAAGACTCCGGCATGGAAGTGTGGCGGTCCGTGATCACCAGTGTAAAACCATAAGCGACAACCGGGTAGCTGAAACGCCTGGAGTCTTGCCACGGGCTACTTCCAGGCGGGGCGGAGGACCTCACCCCTTCGGCGGGTAGGGGTCCCGGCCATATGTGCTCTTTTCCCGAATCCTCCCGTCACGTCCATGGATCAACAACTCTGCGCGCTGGTTTCTTGCGATCTCGCGGCCCTTCTCGATCGCTTGCTTCTGAGTATCGAACACCTTCGTGGCCTTGGGGCTGCCTGCGCGCTTGACTGCCCATCCATCCTTCGTTGGGACAACGTGCTGGCTACGCTTTCTCGTCATGAATCCTACACCTCCTTCAGGTGCCATTAGCGGACATGATTTCATGGTAACATATCATTTGTGTCCGGTCAAGGATGGAGGCCACTGGGAAGCGGGTGCGCCGCTCAGCATGGGATCGCACGCCCATCAGTGATGGTAAGGCGTTAGGTTGATGGCCGATTCGATCGAGTCTTCGACGAACAGGGGCATCTGGTGGGTATCGTCTTCAAATAGGCGAAGTCCTCCCAGGACACTCTCCGGGACATCATGAGGCTGGAGCACAGGACAACCTCAGCTTCCTTTGGTGCAGCGCTGGTCATCAGTGCCTCTTTGGGCTGTTTCAATCCACCCGCCCCCGCGCCCTACTGGGAAGACCCCGCCGTCTTCGCCGAGAACCGGGAATCGCCCCGCGCCTCGTTCACGCCGTTCGAGACGCGCGCCGCCGCGCTGGAGGGCCGACCGGAGGACTCGCCATTCCGCCTCAGCCTGAACGGCGACTGGCGATTCCACTGGGTCCCCCGCCCCGACGAGCGGCCGAGAGATTTCTTCGAGGAGGACTTCGACGCGTCCGGGTGGGACATCATCCCCGTTCCCAGCAACTGGGAGTTCGAGGGCTATGGCTACCCGGTCTACCGCGACGAGTTCTACAGCTTCCCCCCCAACCCCCCCGACATCCCGGACGACGACAACCCGGTGGGATCGTATCGGCGAACGTTCGAGCTTCCGGCGGACTGGGACGGGCGCGAGATCTTCCTGCACTTCGACGGGGTCTACTCCGCGTTCTTTGTGTGGGTAAACGGCGAGCGGATCGGGTACAGCGAGGGGAGCCGTAACGCGGCGGAGTTCCGGGTCACCGATGCGGTGCGGCCGGGCACGAACATGGTCGCGGTCGAAGTCTACCGGTGGAGCGACGGGAGCTATCTGGAGAGCCAGGATTTCTGGCGGGTCAGCGGGATCGATCGGGATGTGTACCTGGTTACGATGCCCGCCACGTATTTGCGTGACTTCTTCGCCGAGGCGACGCTCGACGATGCATACGAAGGAGGGTTGCTACGGCTGACCGTGAGCGTCGCGAATCGCGGGTTGGGGACGGCGGGCGCTCATGAGGTGCACTACGAGCTGCTGGATCCGGAGGGGCACGCGGTGTGGGCGGAGCCCCAGACGCTGTCGTTGGACGTGCCAGCCGGAGGCGAGGCGGAGGCGACGGGGACCATGGTGGTGGAACGGCCGCTTCAATGGACCGCGGAGACGCCGGCGCTGTATCGGCTCGTCATGTCGCTCGTGGGCCCGGAGGGCGAGGTGGCTGAGGCTGTGTCGACACGGGTCGGGTTCCGCCGGGTCGATATCGTCGACGGGATTCTGAGGGTGAACGGGCAGCCGATCGTCGTGCGTGGCGTCAACCGGCACGAGCACGACCCCGACCGCGCGCACGTGGTCGACGAAACGTCCATGATCGCCGACATCCGCCTGATGAAGCGGCTCAACATCAACGCGGTGCGGGCTGCCCACTACCCGAACGTGCCGCGCTGGTACGAGCTGACCGACGAATACGGGCTGTACGTCGTGGACGAGGCCAACATCGAGTCGCACGGGATGGGGTTCGAGCCCGGGGTCACGCTGGCGGGGCAGCCCGATTGGCTGGCCGCACACATGGACCGCACGGTCAGGATGGTCGAGCGGGACAAGAACCACGCGTCGATCATCATCTGGTCGCTGGGGAACGAGGCGGGGGATGGAGAGAACTTCGACTCCACGGCGGCGTGGATCCGGGCGCGCGATCCGAGCCGGCCGATCCTGTACGAGCCATCCGGTGAGCGCGACAACATCGATATCGTGGCGCCGATGTACGTGCGGCCCTACTGGCTGGAGCGGTACGCGCGGTCGGGGGCCGATAAGCCCTTCCTGCTGGTCGAGTACGCCCACGCTATGGGGAACAGCGTCGGCAACCTCGCCGACTATTGGCAAGTGATCGACGCGCATCCGCAGCTGCAGGGCGGGTTCATCTGGGACTGGGTGGACCAGGCGATGCGCGCGACGGACGAGCGCGGACGGCGTTACTGGGCGTACGGCGGTGACTATGGGCCGGCAGGGGTGCCGACGGACGGGAACTTCCTGGTGAACGGACTGGTGTCGGCGGACCGCCAGCTTCACCCGCACGCGTGGGAGGTGAAGAAGGTGTACCAGCCGGTGCGGGTGACGGCCGTGGACCTGGCGGCTGGGCGGATCGCGGTCGAGAACCGGTACGCCTTCACCGACCTGGCCGGATTGGCGGCTGGCTGGGAAGTCCTGGCGGATGGCGAGGTAGTGGCCGCGGGAAGGCTGCCGAAACTGGATACCCCCCCGGGCGGCGTCGATACGGTCACGCTGGCGCTGCCGAGGCTTGGGGAGGCGACGGGAGGCAGAGCGTCCCCCACAAATGGGGGGGATAACTTGGTTTGTCGGCCACATTTGCCCCAAAATGGCGGACAAACGGCCATTGTGCCCCGCCCCGGGGTCGAATACCTGCTTACCGTCACCTTCTGCATGGGCACCGACACGCCCCTGGCGGGTCAGGTGGTCGCTTGGGACCAGTTCAAGCTGGCGCAGGGGGCGCCGATCCACGCACCCACCCCGGGGGGGTCGTTGGTGACGGTCGAGACCCCGGATGAAATCGTTGTGACCGGCGACGACTTCACCTTCCGGTTCGACCGCGACCAAGGCATTCTCACGTCGCTGACGCTTCGCGGCCGCGACCTGCTGCACTCGGGCCCGACGCCCAATTTCTGGCGGGCGCCCACCGACAACGACTACGGGAGCGGCCAGCCGGTTCGGTCGGGAGTCTGGCGGCAGGCAGGACGGCTGCCGGGGCGCCACCTGGATTCGATGACCGTCACCTCGGCGGCCGACGGGCGACGCGCTTCCGTCACCAGCCACTTCTCGCTGCGGACGATCGGTGCCGGCTACACCCTGTCCCACGAGATCCACCGCGACGGCACGGTGGCGATCTCCGCACATCTGGCCGATGTCGACGAAGACCTCCCCGAGATGCCTCGTTTCGGCACGATCCTCACCCTCCCCGGCGATCTCGATCAGGCGGAGTGGTACGGCCGCGGCCCCCACGAGAACTACTGGGATCGCCGCACGGGCGCCGCCGTCGGCCGCTATTCGGGTCCGGTGGCGGGACTCGCCCATCCCTACGTGCGCCCCCAGGAGACCGGCACCCGCACCGACACGCGCTGGGTGGCGGTCACCGACGGCTTCGGGACCGGGCTGCTCGTCACGGGGCTGCCAACCGTGTCCTTTTCGGCGCTGCCCTACACGCTGGCAGATCTCGACGCCGGCGAGCGGAAGGCGCAGCGCCACTGGGCCGATCTGGTGCCTCGCGACGAGGTCACCCTCCACGTCGACCACCTTCAACAGGGCGTCGGCGGCGACGATTCCTGGGGCGCGGTGCCGCACCACGAGTACACGCTGTGGCCCGGCGAGATGGCCTTCCGCTACCTGCTGCGGCCGCTGCGGCCAGGCGAGGACCCGGCGACGGTGGCACGCACACCGATGCCCGACGGCGCGGCCGCTGCCGCCGTGATGGAGCGCTCGCTCGCGTTCGATCACTTCGGGGAGCGCAACCGGGTGGACCACCTGGCCCGGGGGCGGCCGGTAAAGGTGGTGCCCGCGTCGTCGTCGCTGTATTCGGCCGCGGGCGAGGCCGGGCTGGTCGACGGGATCCGCGGCTCGATCGATCGGCGCGGCGGGCACTGGCAGGGCTACCAGGCCGGCGAGATCGAAGCCGTGATCGACCTGGGCGAGGGTGCGGCGGTGGAGTCCGTCAAGTTGGGGTTCCTGCAGCACCCGGGGTCGGGGGTGTACTGGCCGCGCCGTGTCGAGGTGGCGGTCAGTGAGGACGGGGAACGGTTCGGCAGGAGGGTGGTCCGGGACATCGGTGCTGGGGCTGCCGCAGCCGGGCCGGGAGTCGACGCCGCGCCGCCGGACGGTGGCCGGATCTACGTCGAGATCCCGGTCGAACACACGTCGGCGCACGCGCTCCGGGTCAGGATCGATGCATTTGGCCGCGTGCCCGAAGGCTGGCCGTCGGCAGGCGAGACGGCGTGGACCTACGTGGACGAACTCATCGTTCGGTAGAAGGGAACCGCCGACCCATTGCTGTGAAGATTGGTCACGACGGTTGTGACGCAGGCAACAGCTGTGACACGGGATTCGCGTGGCTCATCGACCCAGCCGCAACGACACCGCCCCCACCGGTTCCACCGCCCATAGCGACACCTGCGTGGAGGAGCGCTGGCCGTTCAGGCTGACCGTGATGGTAACCGTTCCGCCGTCCGCCGGGACGCCGCATACACGAAAGGCCCCCAGCGCGTCCGTTGCGGTCTCGATCGTCCTGGCCTCGCCCACCAGCCGGCCGCTGAGCCGGTTGAAGGTCGACCATTCAGCGACCACGGAGGCCCCCACCACGGCGATCCGCGAATCGGCCTCCACCACGTCCCCCAGCACGACCCCGGTGCCGGCAACCCAATTCTCCGCTTCCATGCGGCAGGCCGCGGCCATCACGGCGCTTGCGGCGGGTGCCTCGAGCCGCAGCCGCGCCGTGTCGCCGGGGAAGACGTCCGCGTCCGCGAGGGCGTAGCCGCGATCGAGACCGCGCAGGGCGGGTTGCAGCAGGGCCACCTGGTACGCGCCCGCGGGCAGGTCGCCGATCTCGAATCGCCCCTCGGTGTCCAGTTCGACCTCCGCGCCCGATCCCACGAGGGTCACGCGGCCAGGGGCAAAGGGTCCGCCGCGACCGGAAGTCCGAACTTCACCCGTGATGGTGCCGGAAGCGTCGGCGTAGGCGGTGCGGCTCGTTGCCGTATTGATGGCTCTGACCACTCCTCCTCCATCCTCCGCGATCCCGTTCAACGAAGGCAGCATCCGTCGAAAAAAGCGGTCCCGGGCTTGCGTCAGCAGCGGCATGCGGATGTACCAGCTGGAAACGATCCATGTGCCGTCGGGCAATCCGTAGAACTCGACCCGTCCCCCGGCGTGGTCGCCCCGGTATCGGTTGGCGGCGCCCGGAAGGTTGAGATAGCTGAAGTCGAGCCACTGCAGCTCTCCTGTCGATCGGGCGAGCCAAAGGACGCCCTCGATGTCCGTGCGGTCGCTGCGCGGGTTGACGGGGCGGAAATCCAGGCCCACCAGATCAGGTTGCGCTTCGTCGCGCGCACGAAGCTGGAAGCAATAGTTCGCCAGGAACTGATCCGAGAGGAGCACATGGGCGTCGGGCGCGAAGTAGTGTTCGCCGACCGTGCTCGAAGTGGCCCACCCCTCGTCGAGCAGATACTCCACTGGCAGGCTCTCGATGGGGCGGCGGTTGTTCGTCTGACGGGCGGTGCGCGTCTCCTGGCGAATCCTGAGAGAACGGGGTTCGAGCACGCGGGAGTATCTGTCGAGGTCGTAGCGATAGGTACCGGCCGTCTCGGTGAAGCGGGCCGCGTCGAGGGTCATGCGGGCTGCGTCCCATACTCTGTGCGTCTGCTCGCCGATGTCGGCCTCCAGCTGACAGCGCCGGTCTCCGGACGCCTCGATCCCCTCGAGCGCGATCGGCCTGTGCTCCACCGGGATTCTGACCGAAACCGTGTCCGCAGCGGCCACGAGGAGCGGGTCGACCGTACGAGTCGCCATTCCGAGACGCTCGGCGCGCAGAGAGTAGGCGCCAGGGACGGCGAGGATGAAGCGGAACTCCCCGTCGGGCCCCACCATGAACCGTTGCAGGTCGCGGTTTTGGCTGTCGACGAGTGAAACGAGCACGGCAGGGACGGGCTGCTGGCTGGCGGCTTCCACCACGATCCCGCGCAGCACCTGGGCCTGGACTTCGGTCGTCGCCGAAGCGGGGATCACGGCGGATGCGAGAATGGCAGCCAACAGGTTGTGTCGGGTGAGTGCGGCCCGTCTCCCGATCATATCTGCCCCCCTTGCGTTGCGAGCACCCCGCGCTGTCAACATGATTGACTGTAGCACACCCGACAACTCCGCGGACGCTTGGGATGCTCCAAGGCTGGCGGGTGTAAAGAAAACATTACCAAATGTCAACTTTAGTATACGGTCAGGTTATCCGGTGCTTACACAAGGAGGTTCCGTAGTGAATCGCATCGCCACATGTGCCATAGTTGCCGCCACCACATTTGCCGCCTGCGCTCCCGCTGGGGACGAGTCGTCCACAGGCGAAGCCGAAGCTCCGATGGCCGCAACGCCCGCTGCGGCGGCGGCCGACCACATGCCTACAGACGCCGAACGAGAAGCCATCCTGGCCGCCGTCCAGGGCATCTTCGACGCGCTGGCCACGGGCGACGGCGAGATCCTGCGCGAGATCATGCACCCCGACGTGCTGATGCACTCCGTCGAACGGGCCGCTGACGGCACACGGTCCAGCTCCTCCTCGACGCGGGACCAGTTGATCGCTCGCCTGGAAGGAAGCGAGCAGGTGCTCACCGAGCGGATGTGGGATGCGGAAGTACGCGTGAGCGGCGATCTGGCCATGGTCTGGACGCCGTACGACTTCTACGTGGGTGATGAACTTAGCCACTGCGGCGCCGACGCGCTGCTGCTGACGCGGAACGAGGACGAGTCCTGGACGATTGTCGCGCTGTCGTGGACAAGGCTGCAGCCGCCCGAGTGTGAGCTGCATCCGGACGGGCCGCCTGCGTAGGGCAACTCGCTGTGCGAAGCGACGGGCTGAGCTACCTACCCGTTCGCTGAGACAGCCACCCCCCCGGGGGGTAGTACGGAGCTACCACTCCCCCGTCACCGGGTTGGTGGGCAAGCTATCGATGTCGATGATGTCTCCGTTCTTCATCACGACTTCGAGTTGACGAATGTTGGAGATGTCCGCCAGGGGGTCGGCGCCGAGGACGAGAATGTCGGCAAGCTTTCCGACTTCCAGCGTCCCGAATTCGTCGAGGGCCTTGCAGGCCATCGCGCCGTGCTTTGTTGCCGCGACGAGCGCCTCCGAAGGGGTCATGCCGAGTTCCACCAGGCCCTCGATGGCGATGATCGTCCCGATTCCGGGCTTCAGGTGTTCGGCAGCGGGTCGCTCCTCACGCGTGAACTCGGGCGCGACGCCCCCTGAGCCAAAGAGAAGGTTGTCGGGCCCGACCGACACGATACACCCTGCTTCGATCAGCTTGCGGCCGTTCATCTGGCGCATCTCCAGATTCCCGATGGTCACGGATCGGGGATCCGGGATGCCGGTCTCCTGGATCTTGCGCCTCACCTCGGCCGTCGTCAGCGGGGTACGGCGTTCCTTCTCCAGCTTTGCCCACCGCTCCGCCGCCCTCTCCCGCTCTTCCAGATGCAGCTTCCACACCTCGCCGGTGTACTTGTTCGGGAGAAGGGAGCAGATGATGTCCCGCTCGACGATCATTTCCACGAGCTCGTCGGTGATCTCCCGCCTGGCCGTGACTTCGGGGTGCTGAATCAGGTCGATCCCGGCGAGGATGGAGAGCCGCAGCCCCTCCAGGGTCGTGGAGTGCGTTTCCGCCACCAGGCCGCGTTTCTGCGTCTCCTCGACGATGACCCGCTGGGCGCGCGGAGAGAAGCCTATCGTGGTGGGATAGTTGAAGTGGTGCGTGCCGCCGTACTTGATGAAGTCGGGTCCGAGATCCAGGTAGGCGTTCATGGCGACCCGGAGCTCCTCCGGCGTCATGTGCATGAGCTCTTCGCCGGTGCCCAGCGTGATGGAGTCGTTGATCTGCTCCTCGAAGAGTGTCAACTCCGACTCGCGGTCGCCGGAGAAGGTCTCGGAGAAGGGGCCGCCCCACCCGACGATGTTGCCCGCCACGTACATGCGCGGGCCCACCACCTCGCCCCGGGCGATGGCATCGCGCACCTGCATCCCGGGAAGCAGGGCTCCGTAGCTGTCGCGGATCGTTGTCACCCCATGTTTGAGATGAAGTTGGGCTCCCTGAAGGTTCAGGTCGGCGTTCCGGTCCCAGTAGCGGGCGTTCGTCTCGCTCCAGCGCCTGCCGAAGGAGAGGGACATGTGCACGTTGGTGTCGATGAAGCCTGGAGTCACATACTTCCCGGCCCCGTCGATGACCTGTGCCCCCGGGGGTACCTGGACCTCGGCCCTGGGACCGATCGCGGCAATGCGCGTACCCTCGACCAGGAGTGTGGCATCGGCAAGAGGCGGCCCTCCGTTTCCGTCGATCACGGTCGCCCCTACGATCGCGGTCGTGCCCTGGGGCGCCTGAAATGCGCTGGCCGGGAGCACGGGCGCCAGGAGGAGAAGGGTGGCAGCGAGGAATGCGATTCGATAAGTCTCGGCGCAGTTGCGGAGCTGTCTCACGATGATGGTACTCCCTTCAGGGTCAGCGACCGGATGACCAGTTGCCGGTGATCGGATTCGTCGGAAGGCTGTCGATGTCGATGAACTCACCCGCCTTCATCACGACCTCGAGCTTGCGGATGTTGGAGATGTCGGCCAGGGGGTCGGCCCCGAGGACGAGGATGTCGGCGAGCTTGCCCACCTCCAGCGTCCCGAATTCGTCGAGCGCCTTGCAGGCCATCGCCCCGTGCTTCGTTGCCGCCACGATGGCCTCGGCCGGGGTCATGCCCAACTCCACCAGGCCCTCGATCGCGACGATAGTCCCGATGCCGGGCTCCAGGTGCTCCGGGACCGGGTGATCTTCGCGCAGGAACTCCGGGGCCACGCCTGGTCGGCCGAACAGGAGATTGTCAGCTCCCACGGAGACAACGCATCCCCCCTGGATGAGCTTTTGCCCATTGGCCCACCGCGCCTCGAGGTTGCTCCAGTATATGGTGCCGGGGTCTCTCAGACCCGTAGCCTGCACATCGCGCCTGATCTCGAATGATGTCCTGGGTATGCGACGCTGGGGACCGTCCTGGGCCTCTGCCTGGGCCTTCCGCGCTTCCTCACGCTGCTCGAGGCGCTGCTGCCAGATTCTCCCGGTGTACTTGTTGGGCAGTAGCGAGCAGATGACCCCGCGCTCGACGATAAGGTCCACAAGCTCGTCGGTGATCACTCTGAGACCCACGTTCTCCGGATGCTGCACGACGTCGATTCCCGCGAGAAGCGACAGCCGCAGGCCCTCAAGCGACGTGGAGTGGGTTTCGGCGACCAGCCCGCGTTTGTGCGTCTCCTCGACGATCACCTGCTGAACACGCGGCGAGAACGAGATCAGAGCGGGAGTCGTGTGCGAGGTGCCGTTGTACTTGATGAAGTCCACTCCCCTGTCCAGATAGACGTTCATCGCCACCCGCATCTCGTCGGGTGTCATATTGAGGAATTCCTCAGCGGTCCCGAGGGTGAACAGGTCGTCGAGTTGCTCCTGAAAGAAGGTGAGCTCGGACCTGGGAGGGGCCCGGCGGGTGGAGGGTCCTTCCCAACCGAGAATGTTTCCGGCCACGAACATCCGCGGACCGACCCACACCCCGGCGGCGATCGAGTCGCGAACGGCCATCAGCGCCTCGGGTGGTCCGTAGCTGTCTCGCACGGTGGTGACCCCGTACTTGAGCTGACCCTGCACTCCCTGCAGAACCAGCTCTTCCAGGCGGTCCCAGTAGCGGGCGAAGGTGTACTCGCCCGTCGGGCCACCCGTTATGGGGCCCATATGCACGTTGGTGTCGACGATGCCGGGCGTGACATACTTCCCGGCACCGTCGATGACGTGGGCCCCCGCCGGCACGGCGACCGACGCCCGGGCACCGATCTCCGCGATCCGCTCGCCGTGGATGAGGATGGTCGCGTCAGCGAGCGGCGGTCCCCCATTCCCGTCGATCACCGTGGCTCCGACGATCGCGATCGTGCCCTCGGCCGCCTGGAAGGCTGTGGCGGGATCTGCCGAAGCGAGGAAGAGACCGACGCACGTTGGAAGAAGTCGGGCGGCCCTGGTAGAACTGCGGAGGTACTTCACTGTCATGCCTCTCGATCAGGGGATGTTCGGGTTGCCGTGCCGCTCGACGTTCGGCAGCGGCCAGCAGGTCGCGTTGCCGTACTGCCGTCCCAGATGGTCGACACCGGTAAAGAAGGGGATCTCGTGCGGCGTCCCCATGTAGCGGAGATGGTCGTTCAGGCGGTGCCCGCCCTCCAGGAAGAGTTCCCGGCTCCGTTCCTCAAGTACCTGGGCAAGGATATCGCCGTCCGTTGCCGGATCGAATGGAGGCAGGCCGGCTCGTGCGTGCAACGCATTGATGATGCCCACCGCGGTCTCCCCGCCGCTCACCTCCGCAATGATGAGCTGGGCTTCCTCCCAGGTTGCCAACGGTATGGGGGAGCCGAGCGACGCGTACTTGGTCTGCTTGTAGTGGTCGAGCGGGGGGGCCGTCGGGAGCACGGCGGTAAACTCGACCGCGACCCTGGGATCCGGAACACCCTTCCATTCCAGATCTCTGAACCGCGGAGAAACGGTGAACGCCGTCGCGCGCGTATAGCGGTCGTAACCCTTGTTGTATCGGCGTGGGTGGTCGTCCCCGCGCGATGCCACCTTCATGAACCCTTCCGGAACGGCCTGGGCATCCGACAGCGCGCCCGGGCCGTCTCCGAGATCCAGACGGACCCTCGCCCGCCCAACGCGTGCCATGTTCACAATCTCGGCGGAGCCGCCGGACAACGCTTGCGAGAAGTGCTCCTCGGCCATGCGCAGCACCTGATCCGGCGTGAGCAGGGAGCCGCCGTCGACGGCCATCTCGCAGAAGGCCTCGCCGAGCATGACGTAGTTGTACCCGGCGTAGGCATGGGCGGTGGCAATCAGCGAGGCCTTGTCCGGGACGTCAGCGTCCGGAAACTCCGTGATCCGCCGGACGGCATCCTCGGCCTCGGTTCTGGCAGTCTGAATCGGCGTGTATTGGCCAAACCCCGTGCCCTGGCAAGGCGCCTGGGCCATGTTCTGATGGTTTGCGTCGATGATGCGCCCGCCCCACTCCCGGTCGATCTGGGCACCGCTCGAGTGCCACATCTCGTCGCTGAACGCCGAGCTGCCGAACGTGTAGTTGTTGTAGGCACACTCGAAGTCTGCGACCGCGCTGTTGACCAGAAGGCCGGAGATGGCCGGGTCCTCAAGAGCACTCTCGTCGACAACCCCGGGGAGTTCGACTTCAAGGAGATCGTCGCAGCCGGTCAGCCCTCCCAGCATCAGCGCCAGGCTGGCAACCGTCGTGTAAGTCCCGGCCCCACACTTCCCGTGTTTCCTTCGATTTCCGTATTTCATTGATCTGCCCCCTCAGAAGGATGTGCGGACCGTCAGCACGATCCGCTGGTAGGTGGGCCACTGATCCTGGATATAGGCCACCATGCCATGGGTAGCCGCGTTCACGTTCGCGTAGGTGGGCCTGCCCTGGGTCGCGTGCACCTCGGGATCGATGACCGGATGCCCGAACCTTTCGTCTTCGGCAATCCACAGTGTGAAGAGGTTCTGGCCAGACAGGGTAACCGACGCCGTCGAGGCTCCGAACTGCTCGGACCACTCGACCGGGACATCGAAGCGCATCGACAGATCGCGCAGCTTCGCGAATCCGGCGTCCACTAGACCGATCTGACAGGTTCCCCCGCCGAACTGGTCATAGGCCGCGAGGATCGGATCCCGCTCCGGGGGCGGGACATTCATTTGCCGCGTATTGCGGAAGAACATGTGGGTCCACCCCACCCGCGTGTCGCACTTCACGTATCCACCGACTGCATCGGCGGTCGCGCTGAGCGTCAGCTTCCTGTACCGGAGCGAGGTGTTCATCCCGGCCTCCCAACCGGGGAATGGCTGTCCCCGGTATGCGGTGCCGGCCTGATCGCACGGCACGGGCGGCCCCCCACCGGAGATCGGGTCCCCACCCTCGCACATCAGATTGACGAGGTTGCCGTTCGCGTCCCATTCGGCGGAAAGAACGTGCTTCATGAACAGACTGCCCACCGGGAAGCCCTCGACATGCCTCTGGCCTGCCCAGGGAGCTCCAAACTGCGGGGGCGTGAGGCCGCCAAGATCCACCACCTTGTTGTCGGTGGTGGAGAAGGTCGCTCCGACATTCCAGTTCCAGTCCGGGCGGCGGATCGGATCGGCTCCCACTCCGATCTCGAATCCCTGGTTCTTGATCGTGCCGACGTTGACGAATTCCACCCCGGGAAAGCCGAGTGAAGGAAGCGCCGCCTGGGCCACGATCGCTTTGCTTCGCGTCTGGTTGTAGTAGGTGAACTCCATCGCCACCCGCTCATCCCACACGCTCGCGTCGAAGCCCAGCTCGATCTCCTCGCCCACCTCGGGCTCGAGATCCGAATTCCCGATGTTCGACCGCGTCAGGGCGGCCGAGCCGTCGGGGCCGGTGATGGGCGCGTAGAGGCGTGTGGCGGCGAAAACGTCGGGCTGCTGTCCCGCCTTGCCCCAGGCGCCACGCAGCTTCAGCGTATTGACGAAATCAAGGTTCCAGAACGGCTCCTCGTTGATGATCCAGGTGGCACTCGCCTTGGGGTAGACGACAAAGTCGAAGTTCTCGCCGAAGGCACTGTTGTCGTCTGCCCGCACGGCACCTGTCAGGAATACCCGGTTCCTCCATCCAACCCGTTGCTGCACATAGACGCCCAGGGTCTTGTTCTCGATGAAGTCTTCCCCGGCGAACCGAACAGCCGCGGAACTGATCGTTTCCAACCCCGGCACGGGAAACTCCCTGCCCGACGCCGTCGTGATCGTATTCTCTCTCAGGTAGTATTGCGCCCCCACCGATGTCTCCCCCGACAGGTCGTCGGTGAAGTCGCTCGAAACGCTTCCTGCATAGTCGACCGTCAGCGTGCGGAAGTGGTCTTCCAGCACCTCCTTCCGGCCCAGACTCGAGCTTCTGAACGGGCCAGGCTGCTCGGCTGTCCGGGGCCAGAAGCTGAACGACCGGCCGTTGTTGGAGTCGAATCCGGCGGTGAGCCGGTGGCTGAACCATGTGACGGGCGAGTGCGTGAGGTTGAGGCTGAGATTGATCCGATCGATCGTCTCCTCGCCGTCGATCGTTTCCATGTCCTCGGGAGCCTCGCGATACAATCCCCTTGAGCGGGTATTGAGCTTTCGCGGATCCCCGTAGATGATGTCGCCGGTTATCGGCTGCTGTACGCCTTCGTTGTGCGTCGTCTGATGGATGATGCCCAGCCGCAGGCCCACCTCGAAGGGACCGGCGGTATAGGAGAGGTTCGATCTTCCTGTAAGCCGGTTCAGCCAATGGTAGGAGACGATCCCCTCGTCCCGGTCGGCCGAGCCGGAGAGATAGTAGCGAATGCCGTCGCGGGTCGATCCACTTGCGCTCGCATAGAACGACATTGGCCGCCCGGTTCGGAAGATGGGCGTCCCCCTGTCCTGTTCGCTCTGGACGATGTTGAGGGACATGAGCTGGTCCGTGGCCGGATCCCTTGCCCACACGACCGGGAACACATTCTCCGGATTCCAGAGGAAGTTCCCGCCTGTCCTCACCTGGACGTTGAAACGGGGGGCCCCCGTAGTCCCACGCTTGGTGATGATGTTGACAACCCCGTTGCCCGCCTCGGTCCCGTAGAGCGTCGCGGCCGCGGGACCCTTGATGATTTCGATCCTCTCGATGTCATCGATCGGAAGATCATTGAGGCGAGACGGCGGTGTGCGCTGCTGCCGGTTTGCGGCAGGAGCGTTCTCGCGGGAGTCGATCCGAACGCCATCCACAAAGAAGATGGGCTCGGAACCCAGCGAGAGACTCCCGGCACCCCGGATCTTCAATCTCTGACCCGCCCCGATCTCGCCACCCGAATTCCTGACCCTTACACCCGGAACGGCGGTGGCCATGAACTGGTTGATATTCACCGGTGCCTGCCGGTTCAACTGGTCCGGCACGGACAGCGACGCCACTACGGTCCCGATGGCACGCTTCTCGATCTCGCGCGCCTGGCCCGTCACCACGATCTCGTCGAGACTGATCGCCTGCGGGGAGAGTTCCAGACGGACGTTGGTATCTCCGACCTGCACCGTCTGCGTCACGGTGGCAAAGCCGAGCATCTCAACGCGAAGGGTAGCCTGCGTGCCGGGGAGGTCCTCCAGCCGGAACCGGCCACCGCCATCGGTGAGGGTGCCTGTTTGGGTCCCTTCGATCACCACCTCCGCACCAACGAGCGGCTGCAGTGTGTTCGCATCCACGACCGTCCCCACGACCACCTGGCCGAGGGCCGACGTGGAGCCGACCATGAGGGCAAGCACCGCGAGGATGAGAGGGATCAGCAGCCTGCGGGGGGAACCACGGGCTGCCCGTTCTCCAATCCCCGATGCCGGCGCCCGGATTCGAGATGTAGACTTGCGAGCTTGAGTGTGTCTGGAACGCGGGTACGACATGACCTACCTCCTGCTGGTGTTGCTGCATCCGGGGGATTCGACGGAAGCGGGACGCCTCTGGGCCGAAGGCGTCCAGGATCGTGCCAGATGGCGGTCCCGCCGAAGTCGAAAGGCCGGAACTGGAAGGCTTGGAGAGAAATGGGCCGCACGGGCCCCAGCACCACGAGTCGCGCATCTTTTGCCGACGGTCGAGGTGCCTGCCAGTGCCCGATGGGAACGGGCAGAGGAATCCGGTGAGGAGGTGTCCATCTTTCCTCCTCCGTAGTGCCTACCTCACCTGCTGGGGCCCAGTATACGTGTGACGTATACCGATTGCAATACTAAATGCGATACAAATTGGTGTGTCTGGGTGCTCCGGCGGCTTTGTGGGGGCATTGAACCACGCAGGGTCGCCCCCGGACGCTTGCCAGCGGCTCCATGTATGGTGCAGAGTCGGCCGTGCCGCGCAGGAGCTATGGCTCTTCCGTCCCCTGCGGTCGCAGCGAGACCAACCTGCTCACGCTAACAACCTGCACCCCGAACTCGTCGGTCGTGATGTACGCCAAGAGCCCATTTGGCCCGAAGGCTCTGGGGATCCTGACCCCGTCGGCGGGTAGTGTCCCCACATAGCCGCCGTCCGGCGTCACGATGTCGGTGGGGCCGGGTCCGACCCCATCCTCCCCCGTCCTCGCGACCCAGATCCGATTCTCCCAGTCGACCGCGATGCTACCGATGACCGGGACCTCGGCCGCGAAGGTCATCCTGTCCGCGCTCTCCCGCTCCACGCGGAAGATGCCCACGTTGCTCGGCACTTCCCGGGCGCGATAGCGTGCCCGCCGGGCGTCCCTCATCGCTTCAGTCACCGCCAGCGGCGCAATCGGGCGCTCCACCGTGCCCACCACTTCACCGTCACGCGAGATCAGCTTGATCCGGTAGCCGATCGAGTCCACCACCGCCAGTCGGTCGTCGGAGGTCGCGTCGAAATGAAGGCGTGGTTCGAACGCCCGGCCCGCCGAGAGGTTTACGGTCCCGTCCGAGGAGGACCCGGTATTCCTTCTTCCCGCATCTTCCTTCGGAAGCTCCCATGCCGTGTAGAGGACTTCCGGTCTCCCGTGCTCGATGGGGAACACCTCGATGGGTCGGCCGGGCGGATCGCGTCGCGGCAGCCCACGGCGCCACCGCTCGAGGTCGGCCCTATCAGAGCGAATGACGATCGAAACCAGGCTCCCGTCCGGGAATGCCCTGGTGTTCAGGAAGGGACTGCCGGTTATTGGGTTCACCGCCATCCTGCGCAGGTGTTCGCCTCCGGGAGCGAAGACATCGATGGACGTCAGGGCACCGATCACGTACCCGCCGTCTCGATAGACATGGAGCGACGAGGGCGACTGCAAGTCACCGGGTCCCTCACCCGAGCCCCCGACCATGCGCACGAAACTGCCGTCGGGGTCCACCACCACGACTCGGTCCGCCCACCTGTCGAGAATGTGCGCGTTGCCCGCTCCGTCGAAGGCGACATCCACAAGCTGACCGAAGCTCTCCCAGTCCTCCCCCATGTACGCCCCGACGGTATAGACATCCTCGGTGAGGGCGGTAAGCATGACGTCCGGACCTTCCAGGGTGCCCAAGAGACCGCCGGCACCGGGCCCACCCCGGGAGTCGCCGCACGCGAGGCCAACTGCGAGCGCGCTCGTAGTCAGTATCCTGATCGCGGGTCTCATCCGTGAAGTGTTCCCTGTCCAGTCCCGGGATGCAACAGAGGATGGCCCTGCGGGCATTGTAGACGTGGGTTTGTCGGTTCGCCGGCTTGAGTCTGGCCCACCAAATCGCCGCCCCGTAGATTCGCCCCATTCAGCTCACCGTCCGTCAACCCCGGAGGGCCCATGGATCGCCCGTCCCCCCTCACCCGCCGTCGTTTCGTACACCTGACGGGCACCGCCCTGGGTCTCACCGCAACGTCCGCTTGCGCATCCACGGCGCCGTCGGGCAGCATTGGCGCCCGCCCCTCCGGCACCGGCGCAACAATCGACCGCACCTACACCCCCACGCGCTTCGATCCCTGGATCGAACTCGACCGCGCGGCGTGGACCCACAACGTCCGCGAGGCCGCGCGGCTGGCGAACGGCCGCCCCATCCTCGCCGTCGTGAAGAACAACGCATACGGCCTCGGTGACCGCGCCGTCGGGCCGCTCCTCGCGGACATGCCCCAGGTGGGCGGGCTCGCCGCCGTGCGCGTCGAGGAGGCCCTGGCCATGCGCGCGGAGGGGGTGGCCAAGCCGATCGTGGTCATGGCCGAGGGGTCGGAGGACGAGATCGAGGAGATGGTGAGGCACGACGTGCTCCCGTCCGTATGGCTGGACGACGCGCCCAGGCGGCTGCAGCGCGTGTCCCGGCGGATGGGCCGGCCTGTACCCGTCCAACTGTTCATCGACACCGGGATGAACCGGGAGGGGATACCCTACACGCGCGCCCGGCGCTGGATCGAGGAACTCGTGCATAGTGAGTACGTCGAC
Source organism: Longimicrobiales bacterium (assembly GCA_965211905.1). Classification (GTDB taxonomy): domain Bacteria; phylum Gemmatimonadota; class Gemmatimonadetes; order Longimicrobiales; family Gaopeijiaceae; genus Bin94. Next base: position 314,951 of record CBDBTX010000003.1, on the reverse strand, counting down.
GTGAACGGCACCTACACCATGTTCACTCACGACCTCGACTTCGACCGCGAGCAGCACGCCCGCTTCGAGGAACTGCTCACTTGGGCGCGGACCAGGAACCTGCAGCTCGGCACCCTTCACGCGGCGCCCACCTTCGAACTGTTCCACCTGCCCGAGGCGCACTACGACATGGTGCGGCCCGGCAACGCCCTGTTCGGGAATCCCCCGGGCGACGACGAGGCCAGGGACATGGCCGACCTCAGGCCCGTGTTCAGCCTGAAAACGCGCGTGGTGCGGGTCGAACACCTCGAGCCGGGCGACAGCGCCGGCTTCAACCGCACGTTCATGCCCGACCGGGCCACCTGGGTGGCGCTGCTGCCCATCGGCCGCACGGACGGGTATCCGTCCCAGGCGAACGGGACCTGCGAGGTGTTGATCAACGGCCGTCTGTACCCCGTCGCCGGGGGCGTCAACTCGGCCCACACAATCCTCGACATCGGTCCAGAAAAGACCGTCGAGGTCGGCGATGTCGCCACCCTCATCGGGCGCGATCACCCCGCCGTGCTGCCCCATACCGTCGCCGAGCGCACCGAACTCGGGTTCCTGCGCATCATCCAGGCCATGAATCCCCGGCTCCCGAGACGCGTGGTGTAGCGGTCGACAGGACGGACAACCGCCAAAGGAGGCACCGATGCCCGCTGATATCCACCCTCGTCCCCTCCTCGCTGCCCTGCTCCCGTTGCTGGTCATCCCTACGATCGGCATCGCACAAATACAGCAGCACCTCGACCTCCGGGTCCCAATGCGCGACGGCATCGAGTTGTCCGCCAACCTCTGGCTGCCCGACGGCTCCGGGCCCCATCCGACGGTCCTCGTACGCACGCCCTACATCAAAGCCAACGAGCGATACCCGCAACTTGGCAAGCAGTACGCCGAGCGCGGCTACGCCTTCATTGTTCAGGACGCCCGTGGACGGGGGGACTCGGATGGTAGCTTCGACTTCTTCTTCGCCGACGGCGAGGACGGATTCGACACGATCGAGTGGATCGCCCGCCAGCCCTGGTCGAACGGACGTGTCGGCATGGTCGGCGGCTCCTACCTGGCCACCGTGCAGTGGCTGGCGGCTCGGGAGGGTGCTCCGAACCTGGTTTGTATGATTCCCCAGGCACCGGGTGGGAACTACTTCGACGAGCTTCCCTACATCGGCGGTGCGTGGCTGATGAAGTGGTCGCTGGACTGGATCAACGGCACTTCGGGAAGGACGGCTCAGGGACCGGTCATGGGGGTCACCGATTGGGACGAGGTGTACGCTCATCGCCCCCTCATCACCATGGACGACGCGATGGGCCGCGACATGCCCCTCTACAACGATTTCCTGAACCACCCCACCCGGGACGCCTACTGGGAACGGATCCTCTTCGAGGACGAGGACTTCGCGTCGATCGACCTGCCGATTCTCGTCTTCACCGGCTGGTTCGACGCCGATCAGCCGGGCACCATGCGGTACTGGGAGGGAATGCGGGACCACTCGCCGGGTGCCGGGAAGCAGCACATCATCATCGGCCCCTGGGACCACGGGCAAGCCATCAGCGGCGGGGCCCTGAGCCTGGGTGAATTCCGCTTTACGCCCGAATCCGTCGTCGACGTGCAGGCCGTCCACATGGATTTCTTCGACTACTGCCTCGGCGGCAAGCGATCGACGCCGGACCTCCCCAAGGCGCGCGTGTACCTCACGGGGTCGAACGAATGGCAGGAGTTCGACACTTATCCGCCCGCCGAGATGGAGCCGCAGAGCCTCTACCTCTCGAGCTCGGGTGGGGCCAACTCCCTGGCCGGAGACGGACGGCTGGCCTGGAACCCGCCAGGCGAAGAGACACCCGACCGGTATACCTACGATCCCCAGAATCCCGTTCCGTCGGACATTGGCGGGGCTGCCCAGGGGATCGATCAGCGGCCGATCGAAAGACGCCACGATGTTCTCGTCTACTCGAGTGACGTACTCGATTCTCCCGTCGAGATCATCGGTGCGGTCGAGGCGATCATCCATGCCGCGACCGACGGACTCGACACCGACTTCACCGCAAAGCTCGTCGACGTCCAGCCGGACGGGCGGGCTCTCAAGCTCGGCTGGTGGGACGCCGCCGCGATTCGCGCCCGCTACCGGAACGGCTTCGAGGCGGAGGAACTGCTGACCCCGGGCCAGGAGGAAGAGTACCGCATCAAGCTCGGGCACATCGGGCACACGTTCCTGCCGGGTCATCGAATCCGGCTGGAGGTCTCCAGCAGCGCCTACCCCTTCTTCGCACCCAATTCGAACACCGGCAACCCCGTGGCCATGGACACGGAGTGGCGCGTTGCGCGGCAGACCGTCTTCCACGACGCCCGGCGACCGTCGCGTTTGGTGCTGCCGGTGATGCTCAGGCGGGTGGTTCCGTAGCCGGGCCGACCGCGAATGGACACGCAGCGCACTCACGCCCCGCGCCCGATCGGCCTGCTCGGCCTGGGCGTCTACCTGCCCGAGCGCATCATGCCGAACGACGAATGGGCGGAGCACGTCGACACCTCGGACGAGTGGATCGTGGCGCGCACGGGCATCCACACGCGGCGGATTGCGGGCGATGATGAAAGCACGGCCGATTTGGCGCTGGCTGCCGCTCAGGCGGCTCTGGCAGACGGCGCCTTTGAGCCTGCGGATATCGACGAGATCGTTCTTGCGACCGACACACCCGAGGTCTTTGCGCCGGACACTGCGGCCTACGTGCAGGCCCGTCTCGGCGTCGGCAACATCCCGTGCTACGACCTGGCCGGCAGCGGTTGTGCAGGGTTCGTTCTGGCGCTGGACGTCGCACGGGCGCGGGCGCTCGTGAACGGCAGCCGGGTACTGGTGATCGGAGTGGAGCTGATCACCCGGCTCATGAACTGGAAGGACCGCAACACCTGCGTGCTCTTCGGCGACGCGGCGGGTGCGGCAGTGGTCGGGTCGGGCGCGGGCGCAGTCGAGATCCTGGCCGCCACGGCGGGAACCGACGGCACCAGAAGCGACATTCTCGGGCTTGAGGCGGGAGGCACCCGCGTGCCGATCACGGCCGAGGGGGTGCGGCAGGGGCTACACAAGAACCTCGTCATGGACGGACGCGAGGTCTTCCGCGAGGCCGTCCACCGGATGAGCGAGGCCTCGCACGAAGTCCTGCGAAAGGCCGGAGCTTCTATCGACGACGTGGCGCTCGTCGTACCCCATCAGGCCAACCTGCGCATCCTGAAAGCCGTTGCGGGACGGCTGCGCCTTCCCGACGATCGCGTCTTCATCAACGTCCAGAAGTACGGCAACACCGGCTCGGCGTCCGTTCCCCTGGCCCTGTGGGAAGCACGGGAGCAGGGGTGGATCAAGCCCGGCGACCTGGTCCTGCTGACCGCCTTCGGCGCCGGCTTTCACTGGGCGGCGATGCTGCTCCGGTTCCAGGCAGCCCGCGGGACAGCCGCAGGTGGGATTCGACGGCGTGATCTCATACAATAGGTGACATGTTAACAATGACCAGTCTGCGTTGGACCACATCGTGACAGGAGCAAAGGGGAGCATGCGCCGACAAGCAACGGACGCTCCCGCTGAGAACCAGGTGCCGGACACGCCGGGCCCTGTGCCCCCGGACGGTCTCCGGATGACCGCCCCGGCCATGCTCGATCTGGCCGCAAGGGCAGCCGAGGCTCTCGTACGGCGCAGCGAGGAGTTGGGCCGGAAGGAGGCATGGGACGGCGAGTTTCGTGACGAGCTCGTCAAAAGGCTCATGGAGGATCCGCCGGAGACGGGGCGGGCGCCCGAGGAGATTCTGGAGCAGGCCCTGGCCGACGTCCTTCCACTGGCACTCAGCCTCGACCATCCGCGTTGCTTCGGCTTCGTGCCTACCTCTCCCACCTGGCCGGGAATCATCGCGGACTTCCTCGCCGCAGGCTACAACGTCAACACGTGCAACTGGCTGATTTCGAGCGGCACGAGCCAGCTCGAATGCGTGGTCGTCGACTGGTTTCGCCAATGGCTCGGCTACCCGGACACGGCGGGGGGGGTACTGACGAGCGGCGGCTCCGCCGCGAGCCTGGATGCGCTCGTGGCCGCGAGGGAGGCCGCCGGATATCCGGAGCGCGCCAGCGTCTACATGAGTGATCAGAGCCACAGTGCGCACCAGCGGGCCGTGAAGATCGTCGGTATCCGCCCCCAGCACGCCCGGGTCGTGCCGAGCGACGACCGCTTCCGCATCGATATGGGCGAGCTCGCGTCAATGGTGGCGGCGGACCGCGCCGCCGGACTGGAACCCATTGCGGTGTGCGCGAATGCCGGAGCCACCGCGACCGGGGCCGTCGATCCGCTGGAGGAACTGGCCGACTTCTGCGCGGCGGAGGGCATCTGGCTGCATGTCGACGCCGCATACGGCGGGTTCGCAATCGTGACCGAACGAGGCAAGCGTGTCCTGCGCGGCATCGATCGCGCCGACTCGGTCGGGCTGGACGCGCACAAGTGGTTCTTCCAGCCCTATGAAGTGGGCTGTCTCATGGTCAGGGACATCTCGACGCTCGAGAAGCCGTTCGCGATCCGGCCCGACTTCCTGCAGGACGCGCTATGGGGCTCCGGTCATCCCAACTTCTGGGACCGGGGCCTTCAGATGAGCCGCTCCGCGCGGGCGCTCAAGATCTGGATGTCGGTCCAGACGTTCGGGATGGCCGCATTCAGACAAGCCATCTCGAACGGGATGGAATTCGCCGAGCGCGCTCAGGAGTACATCGATAAGAGTCCCGTGCTGGCGTGCACGAGCCCTGCGTCTCTGAGCGTCGTGTGCTTCCGCGTCGATCCGGCCGGCCAGGACGTGGCGGAGCACGACCTGGGCGAAATCAATCGCGAGGTGCTGGCCCGCCTGTTCTGGGACGACCCGGCGTTCGTCTCCTCGGCCATGCCGGGCGGCAGGTTCTCGCTGAGGCTCTGCATCGTCAACCACAGCACCACCTGGGACGACGTGCGGGAGACGCTGGCAGCCGCCGAGCGCTTCGGGCGGGATGCGATCCTTCGACTTCGCCAGCGGGAATAGCTCTTCAATCGTGACCACCCGGCCGATCACGTGCCCACCCGGCACCTTGCGGGGCCTCGGTCCGCTCCCCCGCTTCCCAGGGTCGCTCGAAGAACCGGTCGATCGCACTGACCACGCGCGCGGCGTGCGCGACCTGGGTGGCGGCGTTGGCTTCGTCGCCGGATCCGGCTTCCGAAGCCAGGGCTCCCGCGCGGGCGTGAGCGCGCCGTAGCCCCCACTCGGCGGCCGCACGGGCCTCGGTGGTTGCGTTCTCGTTCGCGGCGAGCGCGAGCAGCTCGTCGACGACGACATTCCGGACTACGCGGACCAGCGCCTCATCCGACGTGCTGGCCGGCCGGCCCCACGCGTCTTCGACCAGGCGCCCAACGACCTCCTCCAGACTCGGCAGCGATCGATCGCGAGCGTGGAACGCGACGACCCGGGCGGTGCGCGCAGGCGCAAGGACCCCGCCGACAATTTCGCTCGCGACCGTTGTGGCCGCTCCGATCTGATCGAACGCCGGACCCGCGCGATTCGACCACGTCGGTCCGCCCGTCACCCAGCCGAAAGACCTTGGCGCCAGAATCTCCAGCACCGACTCCGGGATCGCGAGCTGCTCCGGGCGAGCGCGTCACTCAGCAGATCTATCGCCCGTCGCGCCCGGTCGGCGGAGACCAGCTCCGTCACCGGCAGGATGTCGCCGCGCACCCCGTAGGTGTACTCCATCCCGCCGATGGTCTTGATCGCGGCCTCGTAGGTGGCGCGGTGGCTGAAGTAGACCGGGGCGAAGCGCTCCCGGAGCTTGTGCATCGGCTCGCCCGGCTCGATCGCGCGCTCGTCGAAGGAGTCGATCATGAAGCGCCGGACCTCGCTCACGCGCTCGAACTCGTCGAGGACGTCGCTGCCGTTGATCCACCAGGTCGCGTCCGGGTGCGAGTTGTCGGCGCCGGCGTCCGGATTGGTGATGAAGCGCCAGCCGCGCTCCTGGGCTTCGAGGAGCAGGCCGCTCAGGAAGACCTCCTCGGTCTGGCCGGGCGGCGGCGAGGCATAGGCGTAGCGGATCGCGAGGGTGTCGTACGCACCGGGGCCCGCACGGTATGCCCCGGACAGGTCGAGACGGCCGTCCCGCAGTTCGATCACAGGGGCGGGATAGTCCATCACGGAAGCGTGCCCGTCACTGATCGAGATGAAGTTGTGGGCGAGCCCCAGGGTGTGCCCGATCTCGTGGGCCGAGTGCTGGCGCCGCCGCATCATGACGAACTCTTCGCCGTCGACGCCCGGTGGCGCGCCCGCGTACCAGTCGCCATCCACGCCGGCCGCGCCCGCGAAGGTGTTGTAGTTGGCCAGCGACCGGTACGAGTCCATCCGCACGGCAGCCTTGATGATCTCTCCCGTGCGGGGATCGGCGAACGATGGTCCTATCGAGGAGCCGGCCTCCGTTCGGTGGACCCACTGGATCACATGGTAGCGGGCGTCCATGGGATCCATTTCGGCGGGCATGTCCTCGACCCGGAAGGCGTCGATGAATCCAGCCGCCTCGAAGATCTGGTTCCACCACACCCCGCCGATCTTGAAGGCCGTGCGGTACGGCTCGGGCACTGCCGGATCGAGGTAGTAGACGATCGGCTTGACAGGTTCGCTCATCTCCGCAGCGGGGTCGGCCTTCACCAGCCGGTGGCGGCGCGCCAGCGCCGTCCGGTAGTCGTCGTCTAAGGGCTTGCCGAAGTCGAAGTAGCCGGTGGCGAACACCCCGATCCTGGGATCGAAGCGGCGGGGCGTATAGCCGTCGTCGGGGAGCATCACCAGCGAGTGATGCTGCCGTAGCGTCATCGCCCGCCCGTCCGGTGTGTGGCGCTGGATCTCGCTCCCAGGCTGGTCGCTCTCGAAGGTGAGCGACGCCTCCACCTCGGTGTTCTCCGGAAACGCCTTCGTGCGGGGCAGGAAGATGGCGCTGCGCTTCGCATCGAGCCGGTAGGTGCCCTGGTTCGCCGCCTGCAGCCGGGCCGCGACGCCTACGACGTCGCGCAGGAAGAACGAGGTCGCGTCGACCAGCGCGCGTCCGTTCTCCTCGGCGACCGCGGTGAAGCCTCCAACCGTCGAGGTCGGGAACGACTCCTCGACGGACCGCACCAGCGCTTCGGTCGAATTGGTCTCGGCGCGAAAGCCGGGGTTGTCGAGCACGAGCAGCACCTTCGGCCCGACCCGCTCGAAGTGGGCCAGGTACGCGCTCTGGATGTTGCCCCGGTCGAGTCCCAGTGCGTTGGAGCCCACTCCGGTCGCGAGCGACGTGAGGTAGAGGAACTGCTCATCCCAGCGGCCGACCTCGATGAGGAGCCGGCCGGCTGCGTCATCCCAGTAGAGGGGGAAGTAGCCGGGCTGGGCGTCCATGCCGCGGGTGTAGTCGGCGATGGTCGGGAGGCCGCCGGCGGCAGTCGTTTGGGAGGCAGCCGGAGCCGATGGCGCGAGGAGCGCCACGGCAAGGAGAAGTGTGGTCACGGCCATCGCCGCGGGTCGAACGGGCAGATGCAGGAGGGTCGATCTGACTGGTAACATGTTTGGACATCCCTTTTCGGAGCACCAACGTGTAAAGATAACTTTACGATTTGTAATGTTTACCATACATGTGGCTGCGGGGGCCACAGCCTGCGTGCACGGAGCGTCAGCGCTTGGTCGTCCGTTCCGCCTGAGAGTCCGTAGACAAATCCGAGCGAGCACCGAGATCACCGGCCGAACGCCGGAAGGGGTTGCTCACGGGCCCCTACCCCCCGTCGGGGATCAACTGCCGCTCCGGCTCCCTAACGTGACGGCGCATCCAGTCGAACATCTCCCAAACGGCGTGCAGGACCGATTCGCGGGCCCGATAGCCGTGGCTCTCGTGGGGCAGCATCACCAGGCGGACGGTGCCCCCCAGACCCTTCACGGCATGGTACATCCGTTCCGACTGGACGGGGAAGGTACCGGAGTTGTTGTCGATGACGCCGTGGGTCAGCAGCAGTGGCTCGTTGATCTTCTCCGCGTGCATGAAGGCCGACATGCGGAAATAGACCTCCGGCGCTTCCCAGAAGGTGCGGCGCTCGTACTGGAAGCCGAAGGGCGTGAGGCTCCGGTTGAAGGCGCCGCTGCGCGCGATCCCGGCGGCGAAGTCGTCCGAGTGCGCCAGCATGTTGGCGGTCATGAAGGCCCCGTAGCTGTGCCCGGCGATCCCGATCCGGTCGCGGTCGGCCACGCCCATCTCCACCAGTTCGTCGACTGCGGCCTTGCCGTTGGCCACGAGTTGCTCGACATAGGTGTCGTTTGCCGTGAAGCCGCCAACGATCGGCATCGCGGCGTCGTTGAGCACCGCGTAACCCTGTGTCAGGAACAGAAGGTGCGAGGCGCCGGAGATGGTTGTGAAGCGGTGAGCCGAGCCGCGTACCTGTCCGGCCCCGTCTTCGTCGGCGAACTCGCGCGGATAGGCCCACACCAGCACCGGGAGACGCGTGCCGGGCTCGTAGTCGGCAGGCAGGTACAGCTCACCCGAGAGGGGGATGCCGTCGTCGCGCTCGTAGTAGACCTTGCGCTTGGTGATGCCCGCGAGCTGGGGCTGGGGGTTGGCGAAGGAGGTGAGGGCGGTGCGCTCGCCATCGTTGGTCGTGACGAGGTGGTAGTTAGGGGGCTCCTCGCTGGTCTCGCGACGGATGACGATCCGGCTGGCGCGTGCGTCCGCCAGGCCGACAACCGTCTCGTAGCTGTCCGCGCCCGAGTGGAAGAGTCGCTGGAGTTCGGCAGCCGCCAGGTCCAGCCGGTCCAGGAATGGCCGATCCCCTTCCGGAGATCCTCCGGGACCCGCCAGGAAGATGCTCGTGCCGTCCATGTGGACGACCGCCTTGCCGGTCGCGTCCTGCGTCATGACCGGGTCGCCGGGATGGCCGTACCAGTCGTCCGTACTGCGGTCCCAGAGGAGCGCGGGTTCGGCGCCCGTCGAGGATGCCTGCACCGCCCAGGTCCGAGTCCGCCTCGTGGGCCAGTCGAATTCGTAGACCAGGGCGGTCTCGCCGTCCTCGCCCCACAGGACCGGGTAGCCGAAACCGAAGGCTCCCGAGCCCAGGCGGTGCTCGGTGCGGATGAGTTCGGTGCCGTCACCGTCGAAGGGCGGCGCGAGGGTCAGTACCCGGTCGCGATGGGGCACGTCCCGTGCCGGGTTGCCGCCATCGAGTGCTTCGACATAGGCCAGAACTGCGGCCGCCCCGGGCCGCCACGAAAACTGGCGGAGACCGGCTCGGCGAAAGCCCAGGTGCTCGGGGCCGCCTTCGTCCACGGGCAGAGTTGCCAGGGTACGGAGAGGCTGGCCGTCGCTGGCGAGGACCTCCACCTCTTTGGCGAAGCGCGAGTCGGGCACGAGGTACGAATAGGGACGGACCGTGCGGACCGCGAGGAAGTATTCGCCGCCGGGTGAAGGCTCCAGGGACTCGTACACCGCCGGGGAACCGATGGACCGCGTGTCTCCGGTGGAGGCGTCGACAATAGCGGGCTGCGACGTCAGGTAGTAGTCGAAGAGCGCCTCGTCGTGGGCGCTTTCCAGGAGGTCCTGAAAGGTCCAGGACGGGGTTGCCTCGCCTCCGGATTCCTGGATGACGGGACCCACGGGGATGGCCGCCGGCAAGGGCGGGGGGCCGCGGTCTTCGGGGACGAAGTGACAGAGCAGCGAACTGCCGTCCGGCATCCAGGCGCAGGGTTCGCCGCGGGCGCCGTTCAGCGATGGGGCGGTCAGTGCGCGTGCGGTGCCCGACTCCGGGTCCGCCAGCCAGAGAGCGACGCCATCGGAGGTCGTGCGCGTGAAGACGAAGCTGTCTCCCGCAGGCGACCAGACCGGTGCCCCCAGGCCGTCCACTGCACCGGTTACGTCGCGCGTGTCGCCGCCGTCCAGGTCCGCGACCGAGAAGCGCACGAAGGGCGGCGTGGCGTGCATTCCATTGGTGACCGGACTGATCCTGCGCCCGGCCAACCGCAGCATGGGCGCGGCCAGATCCTCGATCCCGGGCATGCTCTCGCCGTGTGCAAGGACCATCCAGTCGCCGGACGGGCTCAACACTGCCTGCGGGAAGGGGGCGGCGTCCAGGATGTCTATCACTTCCGCGGGTGGCGTGCGATAGGCGTCCTGCGCGACGAGCCGGCCGGGTGGGTGCGGGGACAGGACGGCGAGGGCGAGAATGGGTGTGGCGAAGCGGCGTATCGTCATGGTTCAAGCTCCTGCGCGAAGGGATCCCATAGCGCTCATAGTAGGCTCCGGGGAGCAGGCGTGACAGCGGTGAAGACGACGTGGAACCTCGGCCGTCCCCCTACCCTCACCACCTCTCCAGTCCTTGACGTCTCATCGACTCCCTGGAATCACCGGAAGCACCACATGGGACGCGTACGCGCCCCCATGGTACACCCGCTGCTCGGCCACCACCGCGTCCGCCGCCAGCGCCAGCCCGACGTTGTCCTGCCCCGTGTTGAGGTTGGGAAGGTAGTAGGGATAGTAGCTCGATGAGATCTCGATCCGGATCCGGTGACCCACCTCAAACAGGTTCCCGGTCCCACGCCAAAACCGAATCGTGTATTCGTAGATCTCGCCGGGCCGGATGGTGCTGAGTTCAGCAGCGTTGAAGCGTCCGTCGTTTTCCGGGTCGCGGTTGCGGGCCCGCATGACTCCGTCGGCGAGGAATGCGGCGTAGCCGTCGCGGTGGACATCCACCAGTCTGACCATCCAGTCGGTGTCTCTCGCGGAGGTCGAGGCATACAGCCTGGCTTCGATGGGGCCGGTCACCTCCACCGCCTCCTCCAGGGGCGGCGTCTCGTACACGAGGACCTCGTCGCCGAGGGCCGGCAGCCGGGCGTCCACGGCTCCGTCGATGTGGCCGTTGTGGCCGGGGCGGCCGAAGAATGGATCCCGGGTGGGGCTGAGGGGGTCGTACACGTAGGTATCGTGCCCCTCAACCAGCGGCTGGGATGTACCCAGCGCCCCGTCGCCCTTGAGGGAGTTGGCATCGCCGCCGGAGCTCAGGTAGTACCGGGTCCACTGCGTGCGCGGCAGGGGCCAATCCTCCTCCGCATGCCACGCGTTCTCTCCCATCACGAACACGTAGACCGGGGGGTCGTCTGCGACTCCGTTGTCCACGCCCTTCAGAAAGTGGTCGAACCATCGGGCAGCGTACTCCTTGAAGTCGAAGTCGGCTTCGGGACCGTAGTCGATCCCCGCCGCCTCCCTGACATAGCGTCCATGGGTCCAGGGACCGATGATCAGGGTTGGCCGCCGGGCCTCGGGGGTCGCTCCGTGCTTCCGCATCCCCATGTAATTCATGGGTGAGCCCGGATAGTTCGCGTCGAACCAGCCCGTGATGGCCAGGGACGGGACCGTGATCCGGGACCAGTGCGCCTCGCCCTGGTATGCGATCCCCTCCCAGTAGGGGTCTGTCGAGCGGTTCTGCCGGATCCACGTCTCAAACCATGGAGCGCTGCGGAGACCCCGGGACTCGTTGAGTGTGACGTAGGGCGTGTGCCGGAAGTCCTCGGCGCGGGTGTTGGTCCACCCTGTGTAGGGCCCCTCGTCGACCGTCTGAAAGGTGCGCCCCGACATGCGGGCGCCCCAGTCCATGATCCAACCAGCCAGTACCCCGTTCTGATAGGGGGCGTTCTCGAAGTGATCCGGCGGGGCCACCTCCGGCGCGATGGCCTTGAGCGAAGGCGGCGCGGCGCTGGCTGTCCACCACTGGGTCCAGCCCAGGTAGGACCCGCCGATCATCCCGACGCGTCCGTTGCACCAGGGCTGCGCGGCGATCCACTCCACCAGGTCGTAGCCGTCCTCCTGGTGGAGATCGCCGAACGGATCCCACACCCCCTCCGAGTCGAAGCGGCCCCGGTCGTCGGCCAGGACGACCACGTAGCCGCGGCTGCCGTACCACCGGGCCGCCTCCCGCTGTCCGATCCGGGTGTTGTCGTAGGGTGTAAGGGCAAGGATCCCGGGAAAGGGTCCGGGTGCGTCGGGCCGGTAGATGTCCACGGAGAGCCGGACGCCGTCCCGCATGGGCACCATCACCCCGCGCAGCTCCTCCAACTGATAGAGGGCTTCGGAATAGCCGCCCGGATCGGGCCGCTGGGCGCCACCCAACATGGGGGCAGCGAGGCCGAAAGCGACGGCCAGGGCGGACGCGCGACCGGATCGGCTCATGATGCGGCAGCAGCGACGGCCGGCCGCCCGGGGCAGGGCGGCCGGCCTCTCCCCGCCTGTCACGGAATGTTCGGGTTGCCGTTCTTCTCGACCAGCGGCAACGGCAGGCAGGTGGTTGTACCGTACACGTCCCCCTTCTGGCTGATTCCGTTCGGGTGGATCGAGCCGGGCTCGCCCAGGAACGGGATCTCGAACTGCGTGCCCCGGAAGCGGATCATGTCGTTGAAGCGGTGGGCGCCTTCCACGAACAGCTCCCTCCGCCTCTCCTCGATCACGAGCTCCACCATCTCGTTCGCGGTCGCCGGCGCCGACATCGTGGGCAGATCCGCCGCCATGCGCCGCTCATTGATCAGCTCCGTCGCCATGGCGATGTCACCTGTCCGCGCCGCCGCCTCGGCCATGTACATGCGCGCTTCCTTGTACGTGACCAGCGGCAACGGGTCGGCCCTCGAGTTGTATTTGTCGTGGAACCAGTTCTCCGTGACGAAGTCGGACCCGGGCTCGCCGTTGGTCATGGCGTTGACGCGCGTGTCGGGGACCCCGTCGTTCTGGGTCGGCCGCCCTTCCGCGTCGATCGTCAGGTGCCGGTAGTGATCCGAAAGCGAGCCGTGTTGGCGGAACCCCGTCAGGGCGTTCAGCCGCTCGAAGTAGTAGTTCCAGCGCCTGGACTCTGAAGCGTCCCGGCTCACGAGTGTCTCGAATCCCGCAGGGACCTGGGCCGCGTCGGCCATGGCACCCGGGAAGTTCTCCAGACCGATCCGCACACGGGCACGACCGACGAGCGCCGTGTGCGCCATGGCCGTGTTGCCGGACCCCTGCGCCAGGCTGATCGCCTCGGTGAACTTGGTCTCGGCAACCGCGAGGACCTCCTGCTTCGTCATGAGAGGTCCGGGCTCGCCCTCCACGGTGGGTATCGTCATCTCGCAGAAGGCTTCCCCCAGGGCAATCAGAGGGAAGGTGCCCCAGGTCCGAGCCACGGCCCGCAGGTCCGCCAGGCCGTCAACGCCGGCGAAAGCCTCGCCGTCGAGGCGCGTCAGCACGTCCTCGCCCTGGAAGCGCGCGGTCTGGAGAGGCGTGTAGGTCGGGTAGGTGCCCCCTCCACACAGCCCCTGGCTGAACTGGACGTCGACGTTCTCGATCCGCCGTTCGCCCCACCGGATCAGGTCAAGGTTCCCGGATGTGGGGATGTACTCGTCCGAGTGGTGAGCCATTCCGGCTGTAAACTGGTTCCACGAGCACTCCGCATCGGAGATCACGCCCGTGACCAGGGTCGACGCCAGCTTCGGATTCTCCAGCGCGCTCTCTTCCACCCTTCCCGGGATGTCGACCTCCAGGATCGCCTGGATGTCGCACCCGGCGAGCAGGGGCAAGGACAGAGCCAACGTCCACACCGCGCCGCTCCGAGCCGAGCGCAGCTTCGGTCGATTCTTCTCTGTATACATCGTTCGCTTCTCCTTCGCAGCCATCGTCGGTGTCATCTGAGTCATGTTTTGCATCTCGAGCCTCCGTGCTCAGAAGGAGAACCGCACTGTGGAAATGATCCGCTTCGCCTGCGGCCAGCTTTCCTGGAGGAACACCTCCAGCCCGGGAGTGGCTCCTCCCGCCTGATTGGTCCTCTCCGGGTCCATCAGCTTGTGGCCGTACCACTCGTCCGGCGCCGCCGTCCAGAGCGTCAGCAGGTTCTGGCCCGTCACGGTGAGCGTGACCCGGGAGGCGCGCACCACATCGGCGAAGCTCTGTGGAAGCGTGTAATTGGCGGAGATCGTCCTCAGCTTCGCGAAGTCGCCGTCGATGATCCCGGCCTGTCTTCGGCCCGCCGTGCCCAGGCTCTGGTAGCCCAGGAGGATCGGGTCGGTGCGTTCCTGCATCGCCCGGGTCTGGCGGAATGTCAGATGCGCGTGCATGACGTCGCCGTTCTCGAAGGTGCGTCCGCCGATGAAGTCCACCAGGGCATAGATCTGCAGGTTGCGGTAGAGCGACACGTTGGCGCTGAAGCCGCCCTCCCACACGGGCAGCGGCTGACCCCAGTACACCTCGGGCGCCTCCGCGCAGGAAACGGGTGGGCCACCACCCTCCGAGAAATTGCCTCCGGGGACGAGGGGCCCGCTCTCGCACATCACGTTCGTGGGCTCGTTCCGGCCGTTCACGTTGACGAGGTCGGCGCTCACCACACGCTTCCTGAACACACCCGCCAGCGGGAAGCCCGCCACATGGTACTGGCCGAACCGGGAGTTGTGGTCGATGAACGGCTCGCCGCCCAGGCTCAGGATCTCGTTGTTGTTCTTCGACAGGGTGAACCGGAAGTCCAGGCCCAGGTTGTCACTCCGGTAGGCCGCAACGTCCACGCCCATCTCGAGACCGGTATTGCTGACCTCTCCGAGGTTCCGGAACTGGACGCCGGGGAACCCCAGGGACGGAAGGGCCGGGACGCGGATGATGGCGTCCTTGGTCCTCTGGTTGTAGTAGGTGAACTCGAGGCCAACGCGGTCGTCCAGCAGGCCGGCGTCGAAGCCGAGCTCGAGTTCCTGGCCAACCTCGGGCTTGAGGTCGGGGTTCCCGATGTTCTCCGGCGTCAGCACTCCCTCGGAGTTCGCGCCGACGACCGGCTCATAGGTCCGCAGCGCGTCGAAGACGTCGGGCTGTTTCCCGGCCTTCCCCCACGCCCCGCGTAGCTTCAGCGTGCTGAGCCAGTCGGCGTCGGCCAGGAAGTTCTCGTCGCTGAGTACCCAGGAGGCGGAGAACTTCGGGTACACGACGAAATCGAAGTTCTTCCCGAATGCGCTGTTGTCGTCGCCGCGGATGGCTCCGGTGAGGTAGATCCGGTCCCGCCAGTTGAGCTGCTCCTGGACGAAGACGCCGAACGTCCGGTTCTCCAGGAAGTCCTCCTCGCCCCGGCGGACCGATCCCGAGCTAACCGTCGTGAGGGCCTCGATGGGGAAGAACTCGCCCACGGACTGGGTGGATTCCTCCTGCCGCCTGTAGAACTGCACCCCACCCGAGGTTGTGAAGCCTAGATCGTCACTCAGCTGATAGTCCGCGTTCGCTCCATAGTCCACCGAGACGAAACTGCTGCGGAGATTGATGATCCACTTCCGGCCATGGGACTGGAATTGTCCGATGTTGCCCGTGGCCTTGTAGAGTTCCGAGTTGCGAATGTTGGAGAAGTCGCCGCCCACGGTGAGGCTGTGAGTCAGCCAGTCGAAGGGATCGTGACGGCCCTGGACACTGAACGTCGTGCGGTCCACGTCCTGGAAGCCCTCGATCTCGTTGGCGTAGGCTTCCGGCAGGTACGCGATGTAGCCCCGGTACGGTCCGGCGATGTCGGATCCGAAGCCGCTTCCGGCCTCGCAGCCGGGGTCCGGGCAGGCCCAGATCACCGCCGTGCTCAACGGCTGCTGGGCCGACGCGGCCTGGGCCCGAATCCTGTTCTGGGCGAGGCTGAAGTCGAAGCGGTACCTGTCGCTCGGGGTGTAGGTGATGTTGGCCCGTCCCGAGAGGTGGTTTCTCCAGTTGTAGGGGAGGAACCCCTCATCGCGGTCCCAATCCGACGAGAAGTAGTAGGTGACCTGTTCCGACCCGCCGCTCACGTCGGCTCCGTAGGACTGGGCATGTCCCGTGGTGAACCACTCGTTCCCGAACACCTCACGGTCGTAGGTGAGAACGTTGAACTCGACGATCTCACCCGCGTTGCAGCGGTACCTGTCGAAGGCGGCGGGGTCCGCTCCCTCCGGCACCGGCGCGGTTTGCGACACGCCCGAGCACGTGTAGAAGGTGCTGGGGAATGTCTGTTCGGGGTCGGTCATCCAGTTGGCACCCTGCTTCATGGTCACGGTGACCCTGGGAGCACCCTGGTTGCCCCGCTTCGTGATGATCTGGATGACTCCGTTCGTGGCCTCCGTCCCGTACAGGGTGGCAGCCGCGGGCCCCTTGATGATCTCGATTGATTCGATGTCGTCGGGGTTGAAGTCGTTGATCCTGGACGGTTGGCCCCCGCTGTCGAAGCCGATGCCGCCAAAGAGCGAGGTGTTGTCCTCGCCGTTGACCCGCACGCCGTCCACGTAGACCAGCGGGGTCGCGGCAAGGGAGATGGAGCTCGCGCCCCTGATCCGCATCACGCCGCCGGCGCCGATTTCGCCGCCGGAACTCATGACGCGTACGCCCGTCACCTGCGACCCGAGCATGTTCTGAATGCTCATGGCCGGGGCGATCTCTTCCAGCGTTTCGGCGCTCACCTTGCCCACGGCGTTGCCGATGGCCCGGGTCTGCTGGCCGCCAGCCGTCCCGGTAACCACGATCTCGTCAAGCGAGATGGCCGCTTCCGTGAGCGCGAGGGTCAAGTCGACCTGTCCCGTCTCGGTCGTCTGGCTGAAGGCCCGATACCCGATCATGACCACCTCGAGGGTGACTTGCTGGCCGGGTACGTTGAGGATCAGGAAGCGCCCCCGGTTGTCGGTAAGCGTTCCGAGTTGGGTGCCCTGCACCGCAACCTGCGCACCGGCGATCGGTCGTTGGGTCGCGTCATCCACCACCGTGCCGCCCACAGGTTGCTGGGCGGCCGCGGGCACAGCCACGGCGAATAGAAGGAGCACTGTCGGAAAGTTGAGACAGGACCACCAGAGACGGTGGCGCGGCGTTCGGTTGGGGGACAAGGATGAATCGCGTCGCATACATCACCTCCAGTACCACTTGATGCCCTGCGCCCCTGCGGAAGTGGGGCTTGCGGGTTCCCACTATTGGTATACTGACCTGTATACCGAGAAAAAGACCACTTTCGTATGCTGCTGAATAGCAGTCAGTGTAACCGGGTCGCCGCGCAAACCGCAACCCGATTCCGCAACCGGGGCCGGGGCGCGGACGAGTCCCGAAGGTCCTTCGAGCAGGCGAGTGCCCTGCAGGGCCGGGGCCTAACCGCGCTCCACCCCCGCAAACTCCCCCTCGTTGATCACGACAAAGGTCGCCGTCGCCGTCGCGACAACCTCGCCGTCCGACGCACGCTTCGCCGTTCCCTCCATCTCGACCAGCTTGCGCTTCCGCGCCGTCTGGCGACCCTCCAGGAGCAGCTGTTCGCCCTCCCGCGCGGGCCGACGGTAGCGGATCTCGCAGCGTGCGGTATAGGCTCGGGCGCCGCGCAGGTAAAGCCAGTTGGCCATGACGTCGTCGAGAGCGGCGTAGAGCATCCCGCCGTGAATCACGCCCGGATAGCCCTGGTGGTTTTCGCCCGGCGTGAACTCGGAGACGCAGGCGCCGTCCTCGAGCCGGAAGGTGAGATGCAGGCCGATCGGGTTGTCGGGGCCGCAGACGAAACACCGGTTGGCGACGCGGGGCACGGCCGGAGCGGGCCGCCCGGCCGAAGCGGGCGACTCGGGCAGCCTGGGCGATTCGAACAGCTCGGGCGATTCGGACCGCGTGGGCCGGACCGCGTCTGGTGCCGGCCGCCGCGGTTTCCCGTCGCTGCTCAACTGACCGCCCGCCTTCCCGGCACCGCCGATATCCGGATCGGTTCGAGCCCTGCTGACTCCAGTTCAGCGTTGAGCTCACCGACTTCGTCCGCATACACAGCGCGCAGCCGCGTCAGAGCACCCTCCAGCTCCGTCTCCAGATCGAACAGCCGCTCCAGCAGCTGCTCGGTCGGCCGCGCGTCCAGGTCTTCGCCGCGCTGCGAACTCGCCGCGGTCATCACGAACTGCAGGTGGCTGCGAATGCGCGACGGGTTCGCGAATCCCGCGCCTCTCGGCTGCACGAGGACCTCCTCAACGCCCGTCAGCGCCGAGTTCGCCCGCTCAGCCGCCTCGCGAATCGCTTCGTTCGCATCGGCTCGCTCGGCCGCGCCACTGGCGTCGTTCCGCACCTGCCGCAGTCCCTCGAGCGCCTCGTCGAGCGCATCGAGGCGGTCGCGCGCGCGAATCAGGTAGTCGAACTGCTCCTGCAGATCCGCGACGGTAATCTCCTCTTCCAGGCGGGGGTCCATGAGGACCTCGAACTCGCCCCGCGCCTGGCCTTCCGGTGCCTCGATCAGCACAGCGTAGATCCCGGGCACCGCCCGCGCGGAGACACGTCCCGAACGCGGGGCCGGATAGTCCAGGTTCCAGTTGAAGCGGTTGAGGCCGGGGCCGGCGGCGACATCCGCAAAAGTGCGCACCAGGTCGCCGTCTCCTTCCAGAATGTGCAGTTCAACTGTCGCAGATGCGTGTTCAGGTCTACTGAAATAGACCGTCACACCCTCCGGCGGGTTCATCGCCTTCATGTAGCGCGGGATCATCGCGCCGTAGACGTGATCGCGCACGTAGTGCCCGTCCCGTTCCTGCGCGGCGGTGCGGTACGAGGGCCGCACCGGGTAGAGGACGAGGTCGCCCGCAGGCTCACCTGCCTCCACATGACGGAGCGGCGTGATGTCGTCGAGGATCCAGAATCCCCGACCCTGAGTCGCTACCACCAGATCTCCGCGGTGCACGACAAGGTCGGTCACGGGCGAGGGTGGCAGGTTCAGCTGGAGCGGCTGCCAGTGGGCGCCCGCATTGAACGAGGCGAACAGGCCGAACTCGGTGCCGGCGTAGAGGAGCCCGGCGCGCTCGGGGTCTTCGCGGACCACGCGGGTCGGGTGATCGGGCGGCAATCCGTTGGCGCCGTCGGTCAGCAGCGCCCATGTCGTGCCGAAGTCACGCGTCGCGTAGATAAAGGGGCGGAAATCGTCGAGGCGGTAGCGGTAGACGGCCATGTAGGCGGTGCCCGGCGCGTGCGGCGAGGCATCGATGCGGTTCACCGTCGCCGGCTGCGGCAGATCGGACGGCGTGACGTCGGTCCAGGTGGTGCCGCCGTCACGGGTGATGTGCACGCGTCCGTCGTTGGAGCCGGTCCAGAGCACGCTTGCGTCGTGCGGCGATTCGGCGATCTGGAGCAGCGAGGAATAGATCTCGACGCCGGTGACGTCGGCAGTGATGGGCCCGCCCGCCTGCCCGAACTTCGTCGTGTCGTTGCCGGTGAGGTCGGGCGAAATCACCGCCCAGCTGCCGCCCTGGTCGCGGCTGACTGCCACATACTGCGAGCCGTGGTAGAGGACAGCCGGATCATGGCGCGAAAAGAGCACCGGCGCATTCCACTGGATCCGGTAGCGAAGTTCTTGCTCCGGCGCACCGTCCTGGCGCTCGGGATAGGGGCGGATCTGGCGGAATTGCTCGGTGCGGCGGTTGTAGCGGGCAAGCCGGCCTCCGAAGCAGCCCGAAACCACGATCGCGGGATCGCGCGGGTGAATCGTGACCGGACCCGTCTCGCATCCGCCGTGCGACTGCCAGTGCTGGAGGCTGATACCGGTGCCGGTCGCAGCGCTCGGCAGCGACAGCGTCGAATTGTCCTGCTGCGACCCGTAGACGCGGTAGGGGAACTGGTCGTCCACGGTCACCGAATACATCTCGGCCGTCGGCTGGTTGAACTGCGACGACCACGTCCGCCCGCCATCCACGGTCACCACTACGCCGCCGTCGTTCCCCTGCACCATGACCGCCGGGTTGTCGGGCGAAACCCACAGGTCGTGGTGGTCCGAGTGCGGCATCGGGATCGTCTCGAAACTCTCCGCGCCGTCCGTGGATCGATGGAAGCCCCCGCCGGCCACATACACGACGTCGGGGTTGGTCGGATCGGCGAAGATGTTATGGAAGTACCAAGGGCGACCCAGCAGCCGCTGCTCGTCATTTACCAGCGTCCAGCTGTCCCCGCCGTTGAGCGTGCGATAGATCCCCGATCCCGTCCCGGCCTCGATGATCGCGTAGAGACGGGCCGGATCGGAGCGGCCCTGGGCGATGCCGATCTTGCCGATCAGCTCGGACGGCAGCCCCCCGGAGAGCTTCTCCCACGTGTCCCCGCCATCGCGGCTACGGTAGATCCCGCCCTCCCGGGCGCCCGAGATCATCGTCCAGGGCTTGCGCTCGGCCCGCCACATGGCTGCGAACAGCTCGTCCGGGTCGTGCTCGTTCATCAGGAGTTCGATGGCGCCGGTCGAGTCCGAGACGAAGAGGACGTTTTCCCAGGACTGGCCGCCGTCGCGCGTGCGGAAGACGCCCCGCTCCGGGTTCGGGCCGAAGGGGTGGCCGGTGGCGGCGAGGTAGGCAACATCGGGGTTGTCGGGGTGGATGCGGATGCGACCGATCTGTCCCGCTTCGCGGAGGCCGAGATAGCGCCAGGTAGCTCCGTCGTCGTCGGAGCGGTAGACGCCGCGGCCGGTCGAGACGTTGCCGCGGATGGCGTCGGAGCCGGTGCCGACGTAGAGGACATCGGGGTTGGACGGCGCGACCGCGACCGCACCGATCGAGCCGATCGGGATGCCGTGGTCGGAGATGTTCTCCCAGGCCTGGCCCGCGCTCTCGGTCTTCCAGACGCCCCCGCCCGTGGCGCCGAAGTAGAAGGTGTGCGGCTTGCCGCGGACTCCCGTGACCGTGGTGACGCGGCCGCCCCGGAACGGGCCCAGTTCGCGGAAGCGGAGGGCCTGGAGTTCGGCCGGAGGTACGCGCCACTGGGTAGGGTCGGAGGGGTCGAGGGCTTGCTCGCGGGCTGGCTGCGGCGTCGCCGGTGGAGCCATGTAGCAGAGTGCAAGCAGAGCCATGACGCCCGCCCTGCCCAGCAGAGTGGCCCCCTTCGGCAACCCTAACGTTACGTCAGGGTTGGTGACAATACTCTCCGATGCTGGCCGCGTGGATGTGTGATGTAATGTGCACACGATATTATGTAAAGTATTCATTACATTGCGTTCCGTTGAGCGCGGTAATTGGAGGTGGATGTCTTGCCGTGCCAAAGCTCATCCACGATCTCGTCTTCAGCAGCGCTGTGGAAAGTAACGGTAGCCCAGTCTTCGTCTTCTGCAGCTTCCGGGAAGTGCCAGATCCCCTGGGGAACGATGTCCCAGTGACACCGGAGATCTGCGGCAGCGGTGCCGACGCCGGTGATCGCTGGACTACGGATCGCCCTGGGCCTCAGCTCCTCGGCACTGCTGCCGGCCGCTCCCTGGTGGATGCGGCCCTCGCCGCGGTAGGAAACCAGCCGCTGTACACTGTTGCGGTGTCGTTCCGGCACGGCCATTCGGGCGCCGCGCCGCAGGAGAAAAAGACGGCAGAGTCGGACGCGATCCTGCCGGGAGGCCGGTCCGGTGTCCGGGCCGCGCCTTCCGTGGTTGTGCTCGCGCAGTGCGTCCCGCTCGAACAGCTCGATCGGGATCGTGCACGTCGCGTGCGGCGGTTCGGACCGACTTCGCAACTCCGCGGCCAGCCGCGCGAAGCCTGCCTGCAGCACCGCGTGCATCTCGGGGTCGGCGAAGACCCGCTCGTGCAGTCGTCGCAGCAGCGGCAGCGACTCGTGGTCGGGCTTCACGTCACCTGCGTACGAGGTCACGCGGCATCCCGGCCGCGGTGAAGTTGGGCACGAACCCGGGGCGGCACGGCTGGTACTCGAGCGACCCGCACGGTGGTGGGGGACCGGCGGCCGATATGCTCGGCACCACCGGGAGTTCCAATCGGGACGGATGGTCGGCCGAGTGGTTCACCGTGTTGATGCCGGGGAGGTTGGTCGGCATCGGCCCCCAGTCGGTCGCGGGCGTCACGCTGGGCGCCAGGATGGCCAGCTCGAGCACATGGCCGGCGCGGAAGACGTGGCCCACCTCCGGGAACGAGATCACGAACTCGTACACCTCGCCCGGCACCAGTGGCTCGGAGCGGTCGTGCGGGTGGTGCGTCCAGTGCTCCGACGACATCGCGGGGTCGATCGCGCGGTGCGACGCGCGCAGGAAAGCCCGCTGCAGGTAAAGCGTCTCTCCGTCCGGCCCGATGTCGTGAAGCACCACCATGAAGTCGGTGTCTTCCGCCTCCGTGCTGGCGTGCAGGACCAGGCGCGCCGAGCCCAGAATCGGCAGGTCCTCCTCGAATGGCGACGTGCGGTAGAAGAGCGATCCCAGCGGCGCTGGCGGGATGGCGAACATATCGTTGTTCCCTACCAGCTCGGTGCCCATCGGATAGACGTAGCCAAGGGGCCCGGTCTGTCCTTCGCCAAGCGAGCCGGCGCTCAGAGAGCCATCCGCGCCGAGGTTCCAGCTGCGCCGCTCGGTTCCGGGTACTGGCCAGTCCGAAAACGTCTCCACCCAGTTGGGCCGGAGTTCTCCGTCGACGACTCCGGTCTCGAAGAGCACGGTTACGTCGGGTTCGTCTTCGATTCCGTTCTCCTCTCCCTTGAGCCAGCGGTCCATCCAGCGCAGCACCTGCTCGTGCGCCAGTGCATTGCCGCCCACCCCGTGGCCGCCGTTCTGCAGGATCAGCTTGCGGGGACCAGTCAGTCGCTCGAAGAGCCGCGGACCTCCCATCGCGGTCTGCTGGTCCTGGTAGCCCTGGATGATCATCATGGGCACCTCGACCGCGTCCACGTAGCTCTCGGTCGCCCGGTCGTCCCAGTACTGGTCGTGGTACTCGTGATCCCTGACCTCCTCGAAGGTGATGTTCCGGGGCTGCGCCGCCTGAACGGCCTCGCAGTGCATGTCGCCCGCACCCAGCCGAAACGCCACCCCGACGTTCTCGATCCAGGGTTGCGCCAGCTCACCCCACCAGGCCGCGAAGCCGACGTTGAACATCCCGCCGGGGCGGAATGCCTCCCGGTACAGAGACGCGGTCAGGCCGCCCGCGGCCAGCGCCTTGAGGTGCTCGGGGTGCTGGGCCGCAGTGAAGAACTGGGTATGGCCCGGATAAGAGACACCGTACATCCCCACATTGCCGTCGCTCCAGGGACGCGTACCCAGCCACTCGACGAGGGCCGCGCCGTCCGGCCCCTGCTTCGGGTGGAAGACGCTGAACGTCGCGCCCTCCGAGCAGCCGCTCCCGCGCACGTTCGCTCCGACGACCGCGTAGCCATTCCCGACCGCCTTCTGGAACCAGGCGTTCGTGGCGATGTCGGCACCGCCGCTCTCGTAGGCGTCGTAGTCGAGGATGACGGGGTACTGTCCCTCCTCCGCCGGGCGGTAGGAGACGTACGCGAGGCGAACGCCATCGGGCATGGGCGCATACCCTATCTCCCTGAAAATCCCCTCCACTCCCTCGCCCTCGAGGACCCCGGCCGATACGATTTCGGCCATGCCCCCGCCGCCCACCGCCGCCGCTTCTTCAGTGGAACTTTCCTGTTCCGGCGCTCCGCCGCCCGAATCGCACGCCGCGAGACCGACGCCCGCCACGACAGTGAGAAAAGTGATACGGACACGCATTGTTCAACCTCCCCAGACCTGCTGGTAAACTCGAAGCCAGTTGGCTCCCATTGCCTTGCGGACTTCCTCGTCGGTCCATCCGCGCCGTCGCAGCCCGTCGATCACGTTGGGCAGCTCGGCGATGCTCTCGAAACCGCGGATGAAGCGCCACGGCTCGCTCACCATGTCCGTTGTGATGATCTCGGCGTTGATGCCGCCCCCGTAGGGAATCTCCATCCCGCCCACGAAGTCGGTGCCCATGCCGACGTGGTCCACACCCACGCGGTTCCTGATGTAGTCGTACTGGTCCACGTGCTCTTCGATGCCCACATGCGGCGTGGGCCCCGTGTTCCCCCGTCCGCGCACGTGGAAATCGTTGACCGCCGTGATGCCGATCACGCCGCCGGTCTCGGCGATGGCGTCGATGACCCGGTCGCTGATGCAGCGGTAGTTGTCCGCGATTGCCGCGATGTTGGTGTGGCTGCATATCACCGGGACGCCGTCCGAGATCGCGATGGCGTCGAGCGTGGTCCGCTCGCCGGTGTGGCCACCCACGTCGAGGATGATCCCCAGCGAGTGCATTTCCTCGACCAGGCGGTGGCCGGCTCGCGTCAGCGGTCCTTCGGGCTCGAGACAGCCGGACCCGAAGGCGTTCGCGACGTTGTAGCAGAGACCGACCTGGCGGAGGCCGATTTCGTAAAACGCGCGGAGCGACGTGGCCGCACTGCCGATCGGCGAATTGAAGGAGTCGCCGAGCACCGTGGCCGACTGCCAGCAGAAGACGTTGGAGACGAGCCCCCGGGCGTGCGCGGCACGAATCTCGGCAACGGATTTCGCAAGGACGACTTCGTCCGCGTATTCGTCGAAGAAGTGGAGCAGCGCCGCGAAGCTGGCCATGTCGGACGGGCCGCCCGCGACGCCGCAGTGGGCTCCGCCCTCCTGCATGCCGCGCAGGTGGGAGAGGCGCATCGCACCCGCGAAGAGGCCATCGACCACGATGTCGTCCTGGGTCAGGGGTGACGCAGATCCGCGGTCGCCCCCGGCCGTGTGGTCCGCCAGGCCGGATACGAGCCCACTCGCTGCCGCACCGGAAGCCGTTCCCGTCACCGCCGCTCCGGATACCGCCCCCGCCGCCGCAAGTCCCTTCACGAAGTCACGCCGATTCATCCTGCCTCCCGGGCGTCGGTGGAACGGTCCCTGACCCGCTCGGCCGCGCGTTGCCAGATCGCGTCGAACATAGGTTCGGTGAGCTTGCCGGTAAACGTGTTCTGCTGGCTGGGATGATACGAGGCGATCACCGTCACGGCGCCCAGATCGACCTCCATGCCATGGCCGAACTTCGGGCGCGGACGCGGAATGGCCACGCCTCGTTTCGCCAGCATGCCCAGGATTACACTGAAGGCAAAGCCTCCCAGCGCCACAATCGTGTGCAGACCGGGCCAGAGCAGGTCGATCTCGCGGCGCAGAAACGGCGCGCATCGGTCCCGTTCGCTTGTCGACGGCCTGTTGCGGGGCGGCGCGCACCGAACCCCGGCGGTAACGTACGCGCCCGTCAGCGCCAGTCCGTCACCCCGATCCCGGCTGAGCGCCTGATTCGCGAAGCCAGCCCTGTGCATTCCCCGGTACAGCCAGTCGCCCGCGCGATCCCCCGTGAACATCCGGCCCGTGCGATTGGCTCCGTGCGCGGCGGGCGCCAGGCCCACCACCAGCACCGACGCCTCCGGGTCCCCGAACCCCGGCACCGGCCTGCCCCAGTAGTCATCGTCCCGAAAGGCGGCCCGCTTCTCGGCGGCGATCTTCTCCCGCCACGCGACCAGCCGCGGACACCGGCGACACTCGACGAGCTCATCGTGCAGCACGCGAAAGTCGGCCCTCCTGTCCACGCCGGGCTACCCGGCGGCCTCGGCGTACGCCTTCACGGCATCGAGATCCGCCGCAATCGCCTTTGCCACCACACCCTTCATCAAGGGCGTCACCAGTCTGGCGACGAACTTGTAGGGCCGCGCCTCCATCACCAGGTCGAGTCGCGTCCCGCGCCCATTGGCGTCCGCCTCCACCGTGAAGGTCGTGTCCCAGATCGTACCCCCCTCATTCGACACGAAGCGGACACGCTCGTCCGGGACGTATTCGGTCACCTCCAGCACAGTGCTCGCCCTTCTCCCGCCCATGATCCGCGTCTCCCGGAAACGGGCGCCCACCCCTGTCCTCGCTTCCGACAGAAACTCCACCCGCTCGATGTGCGGCACGGCCGCGGAAAAGTTGGAGATGTCGGCGATGGTCGAAAAAACCACTCCGATCGGAGCATCGATCGTTCGGCTGATTGCGGTGCGTGTCATGGCGGTGGGCTGTCTCCCCTGGTCGTTGGTGTATCGCGCTGCTTGCTTTGGCTGGGCCGGCACGGTAGATATCGGCCCGCTCATCTTACCCGCCGACCCGACTGGAAAGCCACCTCCCGATGACCGCAGCCTACTTCACACCTCGCACCTTCCGTTTCCTCGGCGAACTGGCCGCCAACAACAACCGGGAGTGGTTCCTCGCCAACAAGCCGCGGTACGAGTCGGACGTCAAGGAGCCCGCGCTCCGCTTCATCAGCGACTTCTCGACGCCGCTCAAGCGAATCAGTCCCCATTTTCGCGCCGACCCCAGGGCGAACGGCGGCTCGCTCTTCAGAATCTACCGCGACACCCGCTTTTCGAAGGACAAGCGCCCGTACAAGACCCACACCGGCATCCAGTTCAGGCACGAGGCGGGCCGCGATGCCCACGCGCCCGGCTTCTACCTGCACATCCAGCCCGGTCAATGCTTCATGGGCTGCGGTTCGTGGCACCCCGGCGGGCCGGCGCTGCGGCAGATCCGGGAGTCGATCGACGAAGACCCGGATGCGTGGAAGCGGGCGTCACGCGAGGCGCGTTTTCGAAGGACTTTCGAGCTCTCGGGGGATTCGCTGATCCGGGCGCCGAAGGGATTCAGCGTGGATCATCCGCTCATCGAGGATCTGCGGCGGAAGGACTTCATCGCGGTTGTTCAACTGGCGGAGGACGACCTGACGTCCGATGAGTTTCTGGACCGGTTCACCGACTTGTGCCGGACGGCGGCGCCCTTCCAGCGATGGCTGTGCCGGGCGACGCGGGTGCCCTACTGAGGGCCGCTAACCCCCCGCCGGCTCGACCAGCGTCGCCGTAACGATGTAGTCCATTTCGGGAAAGCTCTCCTCGAGGTAGGCATTGCCCCGCGCGGCGATGTTCTGCGAGATCGGGCCGTCGCCTCCCCGGTCCGCGATTTCCCCGTATCCGGAGTACAGCCGGTCCACCACATCCATGCCCTCGATCACGGTGCCGACCGGCGCAAAGCCGTCCATGTCGAGCAGGGTGTTGTCCACCAGATTGATGAAGAGCTGGGTCGTGCGGCTGTTCGGCCCCGCCATCGCAAAGGTCACCGCACCGCGGATGTTGGACGCCGCCACCCGATCGTCCCGGATGGGCGCATTGGTCCACCTCACCTGGACCTGCGGCTCGCCGTGCATGCCGAACTGCGCCATGAAACCCTCGATCACCCGATAGAAGCGGACGTCGTCGTAGTAGCCGTTCCTGACCAGGTTGTACACGCGGTCGGCACCGTTGGGAGCCTGCGAGCGTGTCACCTCGATGACGAAGTCGCCCCTGGTCGTCTCGAAATGAGCTTGAAAGGTCTCGGGAGCGGTCTCCACGAGCTGGTCCGGAAAATACAGCGCCCGGTTGGCCGGCAGTTCGGAATCGTCGACGGTCTGACCGCCGTCTCCACCGCAGCTTGCAAGCAGGATGAGGCCGGCGGGCATGAGCGTCGTGCCAGCGAGGATCCTTGTCTTTGTCGTCATCGTGTAGTCGTCCTTGGATTTGACCTGGGAATCCGCGCTGCCTGGAACGCACCGTGAATTGTAATGTAATGCACACATGACGAAATGTAATGTTCTCCATACATTTCGGGCCTACGCGCATCATCGCGTGCGCTGCGAGGACTGCGCAATCAGTCCCATCCAGCCATGGAAACACCCCGGATACTCGTCATCTTTCATCCATACTCGAACCGTCTCGACTTTCGTACATCTCCACTCGCGAGTTGCACGGCGCGGGATTACGATTAGTTGGATCCCCTGGACACCTGGTCCAGAAAGGAACAGGAGTGAGTATCGCGTTTCTGGAATCGATCCCGACCTCAGTACAGGTCCTCGCCGGCTTTACCGCCATCTCGGGCGCCGGATGGGCGTGGTTCGTGCGTCCCCGGATCGCCGGGATGGTCGCCGAAGCCATGGGTGAGAACCGAGAGCAGATCGCCGGATTCCACCGCGACCTGTCCCAGAAGATCGCGGGCACCCGGGCCGATCTTTCGCAGGAGATCGCCGAGACCCGACGGGACCTGTCCCAGGACATCGCGGACACCCACAAGGAAATCGCCGAGACCCGACGCGATCTCTCTCAGGAAATCGCCGAGACCCGACGCGACCTGTCTCAGGACATCGCGGACACCCGCAAGAAGATCGCCGAGACCCGACGCGGTCTCTCTCAGGAAATCGCCGAGACCCGACGGGATCTGTCCCAGGACATCGCGGATACTCGCAAGGAAATCGCCGAGACCCGACGCGATCTCTCTCAGGAGATCGCCGGGAACCGCGACTCGATCACGGCCACGCGCGACCTGGTCTCCGCCGCCCGCATCGAAACACGGGATCTCCTTGCCGAAATGCGCAGCGAGAATCACAACGCCCACGAAGCGATCGGGGAACGGATCAACGGACTTCAAGTCCATATCACTCACGAGTCCACGGCTCTCAGGACGAAGATGGCTGACCTGAAGTCGGACACCGCAAAGCTGGCCGGGGCGGTGGATGTACTGACGATTGCCATGCAAGGCTCCGGTCCCCCTGGCCGGACCCAAGGCAAGACACGGGGGTAACCGAGACGACTCGGGGAAGCCCGTTGCCTGACTTTGTTGCCCCACCGGGTCGTTACCTGGAGAAGACGGCATGCTCATGATTCGCCGCGCAACTACTGCGCTTTCAACTGCCGCCGCGCTGGTTGCGCTGGCCTGTAGCTCTGATTCCACTCCCACCCAGCCCACCGGCACCCCCAACCTCCGCCCTACCGCATCCTTCAGCACCAATGTCACGGAGGGCTCCGCCCCCCTGGAGGTCCGCTTCGACGCCAGCGCCTCAAACGACCCCGACGGCACAATCGTCAGCTACGAGTGGGCGTTCGGGGATGGCAGCTCCGGCACCGGCCAGACCACTACGCACACCTACGCGGACGCCGGATCCTACACGCCCCGCCTCACGGTAACCGACGAGCGCGGGGCGTCGCATTCGCAGAACGGCGCTCCCATCACGGTCAACAGTCCTCCCGGCACCGGCGAAAACGAGATCGCGGGAGTGGTCTGGCACGACGCTGACGCCGACGGCGTGCGCGACGAGGACGAGGAGACCATTGCTGCCATGGTAGTCTTCCTCGATGAAAACGAAGACGGGGTTCGCGATTCCTCCGAGGTCACGGCCGTCACCAACGACGATGGGGAGTACATTTTCGAAGGGCTGGACGCGAACCGTTCCTACACGGTTACGCAGGAGCTCACCATCGGCTGGACGAACACCGTCCCGGGGCGTCCCGCCGCTGCGGCCGACCAGGTCGAACCCGGCGTCGCCGCAATAATCGGTGGAGAAGAGGCCACACCGGGCGAGTTCCCCTTCCAGGCCGCGTTGGTCAGCGCGGGGGGCCGGTTCCAGTTCTGCGGCGGCACCTTCATCGACGGTGACTGGGTGATGACGGCCGCCCACTGCGTCGACGGCAGTACGGATCCGGAGAGCATCAAGGTGCTCGCCGGGGCCCACAACAAACTGACGGACGGCGACCTGATCGACGTCGAGCGCATCTACATCCACCCGAAGTATGCGTCCGAGGCGTCCATTTCCAGCGACATCGCCCTCCTGAAACTGAGCGGCGACCACATGTATCCTCGCATCGAGCTGCTGACGCCCGAGCGCCTCGACCTGTCGAAACCCGGCACGATCGCAACCACCATCGGCTGGGGGCTGACATCGGACGGTGGCCGATCGTCCGACGTTCTCAAGAAGCTCGACGCCGAGATCATATCCAACGACGAATGCAAGACTCACCTTGGCGATAACATCCTGGGAAGCACGATTTGCGCGGGAAAGCTCGGTTCCAACGAATCGATCTGCAACGGCGACTCCGGAGGGCCGCTGATGGCCCCCTATCGTGGCCGCTGGATGCAGGTCGGGATCACCAGCTTCGGCACGAACGTCTGCTATCAGCCGACCGCCTTCGCGCGCGTGTCGTCACTCGTGGACTACCCGCTCGGTGTGATTCCGCCGGAGTTGTCGGGATCGGTGGTGGTGGACTGGAGCGGCGGGGGGATGACGGCCGAGGTGAACTTCGGGAACTTCCGGTAGGGGACTCGGCAGGCGTCTTTCCCGTTACTTGCGTGCAGCCCTTTCCGGGTAACATCATGCACAAGAGTTGGGTATGATTAGGGGCATGCCAATGCACTGCTTTACAGGACCCGTCGACATCAAGGCAGGAATCATGAATACACGATCCATCAAGTCCGTCCGTTTCCCGGTGTTGCGGCTGAGTCTCCTGGCCGGAGCCGCTGCGCTGTTCGCCGGGTGCGAAGCTCTCACGCTGGACCGGGAGCCCGAAGTCGTCCACGTGGAACTCGACAGCCCCGATGTCAGCCGCCTCACACTGGTGATCTCACAGTGGTTCATAGAGGTGGACGATCCGGAGTGTGCGATTCCTGGGGATCCTGGTTGCCCGCGCCGGATTCAGCTCGTGGAAGCTGACACAAGCACGGTGTCACTGCCCTTCGAGGATTCGTATCCCTTCGACTTCCGGCTCCAATTCTATGCCGAGGCCTTTACGGACCCTCCCGTCGATGCCACCGTCGCCATGAAGGTGCATCTGGACGACGAGGAATGGTACAACGACACTCGTCTTCTTGTGACCATGAACGAGGACGGTGACCAGGAGAAGATGACGTTCCAATACCAGTACCACCTTCGTCAGCTTCCGGGCGGTTGAGATCGAAGAGAAACCGCGCGGAACCAGGGCTTGTCACTTCCCGACCTGGAGTGAAGCTCGACTGGAAGCGTTCGCGCGGGTCAGGCTCTGTTCAACAGGCCATTCCGGCGCCCAAAACTGGGCTGGGCCCCAGGACGGCAGCGGTTCCAGCCATACCAAGCTCGAAGCAAACCGGCAGAGCCGACCGTTTCGACACACGGCGCACCATTGGACGCTACGATTCGTTAAGGAGGCGCCTGAACTTTGACGTGGTGCATCGCAACCCCGACGGAGAGCGCCGGAACGGGGCTCAACTCCCTGTGGGACCCAACACTGTGCCGGACCCCGAGGGCACGGAAAAACAGTCGAGATTCGCTGGCAAATTACATCGATTCGCTCGCCCTGTTTCCCCGGCATGCAGAACTTCCGCTGCAGTGAGCATGTAACGAGATGTCCCACAATGGAGGGAGTAACTGCGGCTTCGGCGGCTGGGACTCAGAGGGGATCGCGAACGGGTTGGGTCGCCGCGGTGGCTTCATCGAACGGAGGCCAAACCGGTGGTCGAGCGAGGGGACGCAGGTGCTCAAAGCCAGACGTCAGGTGAAACTATACAATACCCGACCCCGGACCGCTTCCAGAACCAAAACAGAAGCGATCCGGGGCGGGGCACTTGGAGGATGACTTGACAAGAGACCGAGATTCGGCCTGGTCGCCAGGGTTGTCATCACCAGGTTTTGAGGGCACTCTCCAGGAGCGGTTGTGGGCCCTGTTTATGCGCCATGCTTGTCGTAGCAGTCCTGGAAGCAGTCCTGGTCCCAGGAGTTACCATTGGTGCAGCCCTCCAAGCAATCGCCAAGCGCGTCGATGCCTCCGCCGGGACAGCCACCCGTACAAATGTCGCCGGGTTCGTCCTGATAGTGGTAGACGGTACCCCAGTTGTCACAGTCCTGTGGGCCCGTTGTAAGGCTCGCTCCGTCGTCGAGACACATTTCAAACTCCCCGCATAACACGTCAAGGGGCGCGTCCTGACATGTGGACGAGGACTGGGCTACCACCGGGGTCTCTGTGGCAGTGGCTACGGCTACCACGAGAGCGGTTGCCGCGAACACGGCCTTCAAGATGGTCTTCATGGTTCGGTCTTCCCTTCATGGAAGGATACGATTACCGGCATGAGCGCCGGACGTTCTATGAGAAAGACGGAAGCGCCATCAACGGCGAAACGTCTGAAAGAGCGGTTGCCGGGCAGTGTCTGAGAGCCCAGATACTCCCCAGAGCCGATCGAGTACCTGTCCAAGACCCTAAAGGCGTTTTCGGTCTTGCCGCCCGGGAGGACGTACAAGGTGTCGCCCCGGGAGGCCACATCATAACCCGAATAGGGGGGCGAGGAGAGCACACGCGTTGATCGGCTCGCGCCGATGTACTCGGTCACGACGTTAGGAAAGTCGGTGTGTTCAATGTACGGGTAGGCCGACACGGAATCGGATCCGAAAACGAACCACCCGTTGCCCGATTCGAAGGCATATCCCCACCGGCCGTTGGGAGCCGCGAAGACCTTTCCGTTCCACTGCAAATGACTGAGGCGGTGGAACCCATCCCACGGCGCGGGGATCGGTCGGCCCTTAGATCCGTCCGCGGAGACCAGCAGCACTGGCGCGTCACTGGACGATGTGGAGAGGACGTAACCGCTGCTGTCCGTCAGTGCCACAATACTCCTTATCAACCCGGTATTCTCCATGGGAATGGGCGCCGCGCGCAACACAATTCCGTTCGGCGACAGCCACAGGAGGCGTTGTCTCCCGGTATCTGCCAGGACAATTCCCCCTGTCGCAGGATCAGCCGCTATCGATCGAACGCTACCGAGCTCGTGGGGGCCTTCGCCGGTTTGGCCCCAAGACCATCGTATCCCGGTGCTGTCGATGCGGTGCACTTGCTGAGCTCGCAAATCCAGCACGTATACGCCACCACTCGGCGCGGGTGCCATCCTGTCTGGACCGATAAGCACCGTGTCGTCCGCAAACGCCCAACCCACCTCGTACGCAGCCTCATGAACACTCCTGTCGCCCGAACCGGTCGAGAACAACGGTTCTCCCATGATCAGGGTGTCGCGTGGAGAGCAGCCCGCCTGAAGGATATAGGCCGCTAGCAGCAGAACCCGCTTCATGAAATGTCTAGTCGCGCGGCCAGTTGTCTCGCCGCATCCTCGGCGCCGGCTGGGTTTGCACGCACGATTGAAGACACATGCTCCACGAACGTTACCCGGCCCTCGGAGCTCACCCCCAAAAGGGCCGGGGTCCCTGTTATCCCGGCTAGCGGCTGTATGGCTTCCCACCGCACCGGCTCATGGGGGAAACGCTCGTTGGCCGCTTCCAGGACGGCTTCGTATACTTCCGTCGCCCTTCCGTCTTGCAACACTAGACCGCCGACTGAAATCCCTGCATCCATCAAGCGTTGGGCGACGTTGCCAATGGCCTCCAGCGTGGCCACACACTCCCCCGCTCCGGTCACTACGAAGACACCGCCGCCTTGCAATGCCATAGCGCCCAGCTTGTATTGAAGCTCGCTGAGCGCTCGCTGGTCGCGGCTTTGATCGTACCAAGCGTTGGCCATGAACAGCCCGCAGGTTAGGGTCAGCGCACCTGCGTACCAATGGGGCTTGACGGCGCCCCAGCCCGCGCCGACGCTTCGCAGAAGTACTCCGGCCCGGCGATTTCTTTCGGTCACTCTGGCTCCTCAGTTCTTGCGGACTACCACGAACGGCGACGTACCGAGGTACGGAGTGCGCTTCATGGTTCTCCTCTGCTTTCAAATGGGTTTCCGCCCACGACTAGTGCGCGAAATCTACGGCACTATCTTGGCAGCCCCGATCTACGTCATCAATGGCAGAATCGAGCCAATTCGTGGCATTTTCGGCATGCGGAGGTGCAACTAACCGCCCTTGCGGCCCATTTGCGGGCGCAACGGCACGATGAAGACCTGTCGCCGTGCCTCCAGAACCCACTCGCCCAGGGGCAAGCGCGGGAGTTGGCTGGGGGCTCTCCCTGTGAGCTCTTTGACAGAGCGACTCCAGGTCGAGGGGTCAGAGAAGCCAAGACGCCTGGCGATGACCTTTCGCTCGAAGCCGGACTGCTCAAGCGCGTAGCCGTGGAGAAACCGCAACCAGCGGAAGGCTAGCGAGATTGAGTATCCGCGCCGCCGGGCCACCCGCGAGAGGTGCGCTGGGCTGTAGTGAAGAGCTTCGGCGACGTCTCCCAAAGTACTCAACGACGCCCTTCCATCGCCTTTATGGTTGTTCATCAGGCGATTTCGCGGATTGTCGGAAAGCTCCAACCCTGGGATCCCCGTGATCTCCTGGTATGCCATCATCCGAAGTGCCTTGATCGCAAGATCCGGACCTGGGCAGGATTCAATAAACGGGCGGATCGCATCGGGAAAGAGTATCTTTTCGTGCCCACGGTGGTCGCGCTTCACTAACGGCCCTCCTCGGTTCATCGGGGTGAAGTCAGTGTGCCTCCGCACTCCGTCTCCCGCTCCCTCTTCAACTGACAGCGGAGGAAAGTAGGGCCGATCCGTGTGCACGCAAGGTTTGTTACCGGGTATGCAAAATTGCGGGACCGTGGGCCCTTGAAAATGTTAGGGTTGTGCCTTCAGGGATGGGAAGGGTCGAGGGGCTTGGGCGGGGTGTCCGGGAGAGAACGAGAACGGGTTGGCTACCATGGCGTCTCCATTGAGGATGAGGAGACGTGATGATCGGGAGAGAGACGCGGGTGGTGTTGCGGCACTATCTTCAACACGGGCTGAGCAAGGCCAGGTGCAGGTGGACTTCGCGGAGTTCAAGGCGCCATGGAGCAAGCGGAATGCGCTGGTCCTGGTGCTGGGCTACTCGCAGCTGCTGTGGGTCCGCTACCACGAGCGGCAGGCGATGGCGCTGGTGATGGAGGGCCTGGAGTCGGCGTTCCGGTACTTTCGGGGTGTGCTCTTGGAACTGCTGTTCGATCAGATGAAGGCCGTCATCGTGGAGGACACCGGTTCGAGGTCGAGCGGCCGCACCTGAAGCCCTTGGCCCGCTGGCCTTACCGGCCCGTGGCACCGCGGCGTCCCCAGCTCTCGGCGGATCGGGATGAAACAGCCGCACGCCCCCGGTTCGTCGAGGTCGAGCGCCGTCCGCTGGTCGAATATGCCCGGATCGCGGGAGGTACAAGGTGAGGTCGCCGTCGCGCAGGAGCGGATCGCGGCGCAGCTCGCCGACCTCAAGATGCCCGGCGCGCTGGAAGGGCTGGACCGCGTGCTTGTCGCAGTGAAGGGCGGAGGCACGACCGGGGCCGAGGCGATCGAACAGCTCCTGGCCGCCCAGATCGACCTCCGCAAGGGCCGTTGCCTCGAGGCCGCCATGCGCTCCAGCCGCCTGCCGTAAGTAAAGACGCTGGCGGCCTTCGATTTCGCCTTCCAGCCCTCGATGAAGCGCGAGCAGATCGACGCGCTCCACGAACTCGGCTTCGTCGAACGCCGCGAAAACGCATTCTTCTTCTCGGTCGGCCCGGCGTGGGGAAGACGCACCTGGCGATCAGCCTGACGATCACGCCGGCCGAGAGCGGCCGCAAGATCTACTTCGGCAGCCTGACCGACCTGGTCAACTCCCTGGAGGAAGCAAAGGCCGCAGGCCGGCTCGACCGCCGCCTCAAGATCCTCACCCATCCGGCGCTGCTCGTCGTTGACGAGATCGGCTACCTGCCAGTGACCCAGGGCGGCGCGGTCCTCGACCGGCTGCTCCATCCGTTGCCACATCGTGAACATCCGGGGCAACAGTTACCGCATGCGCCGCCACGCCGAACTCTCCAAGGCACTCCACCCCCTCGCCAGGCGAAATAGACGCAGAACCACCCGCGTCTGGAGATGGGCTGTCATGACAACCTCGCTCCAGGCCCGCTGCCCCTCTCTGATCGCTCTGTTCCCTCCGCTGAGCAGCCGCCTAACCGGGACATCTTCGGTGCCGATTGACACCGTCCAACTGCCCCGTCGCGATCCAACGATAGATCGTTTCGCGGCTCACGCCCACCTGCCGGGCGATCGCCGCCTTCGTCATGCCCTGCTCGAGAATAGTGGCGCAGAAGCACCCGCTTCTCTCTCCCGATCATCGCGCCTCCGGTGCTGAATGGAGACGCCAGTGTAGAGCGAGGTCCGGTCAACCTCACGAACTCTCTGATCCACCGCCGAACCCGACCCCCGAACACCGATCCTAAATGTCCGACTATCGACGACCACGCCTGTCTTGTTTTGCATGGCAGCCAACAGCGAAACAGGGATCTCGTCGACGCTGGGCCGGGGAGGGCTCAACCTCTTGCGGTCCCCAGCCATATGGAACATCATGGAAGAGCGTCGGTAGAGAGCGGGCCTTGCGCCAGTAGAGCCACCGGATCCATTCGATACTGAGACATGGACCATGGATGCGCAGTACACCGAAACTCGTTGTCCGCACTTTCCTGCGATTTGCGTACCCGTAGAAACCACGGTGTTGTTCGCTGGATGGGACACGCTGTCGCTCGATCGAGAACCCCCGAAGTGGCCCATCTGGAACTCGATAGCCGCAATGTAAGCAGCGCTTCGCTGGTTAACATGGGCACTGCATCGTTACTGCTTGCCGGAGTCGTACCCCCTTCGACTTTCGACTTCAATTCTATGGGCCTTGCCAGTCCACCTGTCGCTGCCACTATCGCAATGTGAAGGTGTACCTAAGCGATGAAGAATGGCACAACGACTCCCGAGTGATCACGCTCAAGAACGGCGGACGGAATTCATGCGGACCATCAAAGTCCAGTACCAATACCTCTGGATCTCCCATTGCACCGGAGGGACGCGCTGTGTGCAACCGTTGAGACGGTGGCGCGTCGCTACCGCGGTGGCCATCATCATAGCGTGCGCTTGTCGATCACAGCCACCGTTTACCGAAACTGAACCAGGCCTTCCGCTTCCCGGCCTTAGCCCTGTCCAGTTGGGGGCGTTCGAGAGGGGCCGGGCTCTGTTCAACAAGCCGTTTTCGACCGAACAAGGGCTTGGTCCTCTTTTCAACCAAGACCGGTGCGGCTCCTGCCATGACCTTCCCACCAGTGGGGGGCACGGGGCCGAACCGGTTGTCAAGGTCAGCCGCTTCGATCCCGTCGAGGGGTGCAGCACACTCCCTGAACTTGGCGGCGACTTACTGCAACAGGTGGTTACTGAGCGCGGACGAGAGGCCGGTTTGACGATCGAGACGATCCCCGAAGCCGCGACGGCAATTGCGGAAATTCGTGCACCAGCCGTATTCGGCCTCGGTCTCGTTGCGCGAATCAGTGAGGACGAGATCCTGCGGCGCGCCGACCCGGATGATGTTGATCACGATGGAATCTCCGGCCGTCCCAACCTCGACCCCACCGGCAGGGTCGGTCGTTTCGGACGCAAGGCCCAACACGCCACGCTGCGCGGCTTCATCGAGGAGGCGTTACGCCTCGAGATGGGGATCACGACCCCGGAAAACCCGGTGGAGGAGCGCCGCAACGGAACTGCATTGCCGGCGGGAGCCGACATCGTGCCGGACCCCGAGGGGACCGACGAACAGTTGCGACTGCTGGTCGACTACATCGACCTGCTCGCCCCACCGCAACGACTGCTTCCCGAGGATCCCGAAGCCCTGGCTGATGTCGAAGAGGGAGAACGAATCTTCGAGTTCATGGGCTGTGATGCGTGCCACACCCCGTCCTTCACAATACGCCCGGACGAATCACCGGAATTCGCCAACCGACGATTCCGACTCTACTCGGACCTGCTCCTCCACGACATGGGGCCCGAACTGGCCAGCACCTGCACTCAAGGGACCGTGCCGTCGGAGTGGAAGACTGCGCGCCTGGTCGGTCTTGGTCATCGGCGCGAATTCCTTCACGATGGACGCGCCCGGCGGATACAGGACGCCATCGAACTACACGGCGGCGAAGCAGCCGGATCGCGCGACATCTTCCTTCGGCTCAATCAGCAGGCGAAAGACCAGGTCCTCGCCTTCCTGCGGTCCCTTTGAAAGCGTGATGGGCGCGACCCCCGTCCCGGCGGGTCGCGCCCATCGTTTGACCAACGAGGCTTGTTGCGTCCAGTAACTATGCCCTGGGCAGACACCTCTGCAACAGGTCGTTCTCGATATTCGGATTGTAGAGTGCTTCGGTGGAGGACATGGGGAACTGTGTGGGACGCCCCACCCCAACTCGCTCCGGATCGTTGAGCGCTTCGAAGACGTCGCGCACAATGCCGGCGCGACGAAGGTCAACCATGCGCTGCCCTTCCATGAAGTGCTCCGCAAACCGCTCCCACAGGACGATCTCACCCATTGTGGTCGGATCCGTCGGGACCTCGTGGCCTGGCAGTCCAACCGCCGCGCGCAACTGATTGAGAATCCCGGTCGCACCAGCGAAATCGCCGCTCCGAGCCATCGCTTCGGCAACTATCAACCGCATCCCATCCGAGTGCAGCATCGGGATATCGGAGGTTTCGGCGTTGTACTTCCACTGGCTGTAGTGGGGCGTCTCGTTGTCCGTCGCTATCTCACCGTCGAAGTACACGGGAAGGCGCATATCCGGCATTCCGCTAAGCGGATCAGCCATGTAGCCCGGCTCTTCGCTCTCTGTGATCAGCGGCCACCACTTGTGAAGCAGACCTGCAGCCTCATTGTAGTTCTTGGTAGTCAACAACACGACCCAGTTTGTACTCTCCTGGTTGAAGATCGCGTCGTAGGTGAACCCCGCGGGAATTGAGGACGCGTCAGCCACGGCTCCCGCCCAGTCGCCCAGCAGCATCCGGGTTTGCGCTCTGGCGGCGGTCGAGGCTGTCGCATAGTTGGGCCGACCGGCAGACCGTGCAGTGGAAATGGCAGCCGTGAGCTTGCGCTCCGCCTGCTCAAGCATCTGCATGTCGGTCACGGCATTCCCGGTCGGTTCGGCCACGGACTCGCAGAACGTCATCCCGTTCAACATGTCCGCCATGCCGCCGCTCATCTGGACCTGCGCTGTGAGCGGGCTGGATGCGGCCTCGGCATCACCCATCACTCTCTCGAACCGCGCCTGGGCATCCACCGAGAACCACTGTGCCCTGAGCCAC
The DNA here is from genome assembly GCA_965211905.1 of Longimicrobiales bacterium. Classification (GTDB taxonomy): domain Bacteria; phylum Gemmatimonadota; class Gemmatimonadetes; order Longimicrobiales; family Gaopeijiaceae; genus Bin94. The sequence goes on along the minus strand of CBDBTX010000003.1, from coordinate 276,368 downwards.
GCGTTCTGCGTACTGCCAAGGGTATTGCGGGTGTAGTCCATCCTCCCGTGGTCCGTATCGTCGTAGCCGGACCAGGTGCCGGTGTGTTGGTACACATCTGCCAGCAGGGCCTGGTAGGCTACCCAGCTGTCAACCACCTCGTGCACAGCACCCTCAACGCCGTTGGCCACCGCAGGCAGGGCAGTGTCCAGGTCGTCGGCCGTGTAGCGCTCCGGGTCGGACACCGTCAGGATGTCGCACGCACCAAGAGCAAGGATGCCGACGGCAATCGAAGTTAGACCTCTAAACTTTGACGTATTCATGGTCGGCCTCCTCTAGAATCTTGTCTTGAACGACAACACGAACCGCCTCGGTTGCGGTAACCCGAGGAACGGCGACGTGCTGAAATCGTCGCCACCTCTGTACTGCTGGTTCGGGTCCGGGCAGTGACAGTCGTCCCACCAGTGGAGGTTGTAGCCCGCGAGCGTCAACGAAGAGCGTCCCAATCCAATTGAGCCCATCAGTGCCTCTGGCAGCACGTAGGAAACGGACAATTCCTGAAGTCGAACGTGATCCCTCTTGTCGATCGGGTAGAGGAGCCTGAACATGTCGAGCAGTGAATCGCTGGCAGGTGTCCGCTCGCCGCCGGGCCCCAGAAGTTCGAGGTACTCATCGTAAGCCAACTGCCGTACACCGTAACCCCGGTCGGAGTTGCTCATTACCGCACCCCATTCACCGCGGAACTGGACGCCGACTCGCAGAGACTGGCCGATGGCAAAGTCGTTGAAGATGGAGGCCAACTGTTCCGGCTGTTGGTTTCCGACATAGGTAAGGTATGCCGAACGGCTGTGTCGGCGGGTGGTCGGATCCCAGCCTGTGATAACGCGGCTCCGCTGCTCAAAGATGGGGAGGCCCGCGTAGTTGCCTCCGAGGCTCTTGTGGTAGTTCCAACCGGTCAACTGACCATTGGCGTCGTACACCGCCAAAGAGTCGTCGATGGCGGTCGCTCCGAGATCCAGGATTTCGTTGTGAATCCACTCGAAGTTCGCGCCGGCGGACCAGCGGAAGCTGCTCTGGTCTATGACCGTGGCGTTGACAGCCACCTCGACACCCTTGTTGAGGATCTGCCCGACATTCTCAAGGCGGCTCGAGCCGAACCCTTCACTCGGGGGCAGCGCGATCCTGAGTAGTGCATTCCGAGTCTCCGCGTGCCAATACGTCGCGTCGACGCCGATGCGGTCGTTCCACACCCCCATTTCCACACCGGCTTCGTACTCGATCTTGTTCTCGGGCTCGAGATCGGCGTTGCCCGGGTTGCTGGGAGCCACGCCGGCCAAGTCGTCGAGAACCGTGTTCGGGACGTATGTCTGGAACTGATCGAAAGCACCCGGGGCCTTGCCCGCCATGCCCACCGCAGCCCGGACCTTGGTGCTGCTGATCAGGCCCGGAAGCCAGCCCGCGGGGAGATTGTAGGCCGCGTCGACTTTGGGGTAGATCTGGAAGCCATAGTTGACTCCAAAGGCGCTGTTCCCGTCGATGCGTACTGCACCGGTCACGAAGAGGTTGTCGAAATCGAACCGGTTCTGGACGAACGCGCCGATGTTGACCTCCTCGAAGAAGGTCTCGCCTGCGAATGTTCTCGCCGCGCCGGACACGGTCGTTACACCCTCACCAGCGTAGTCCTTGCCAGTCGCCATGGAGGTCGAGATGATGTCCCAGTACCCCTGTGAACCGAAGGCGACGGTTCCGCCCAGCCCGCCCAGGAAGGAAAGGTTCCAGTCGAGGTTGCCGATATACTCGGCCGTGAATTTGCGGGCCTGTCGATACCCGATGTTCCGTTCGCCATTGCGGCCGATATAAGTGTAGTGGCGGCCGAAGGGCATCCATCGCGTCTTTTGGTCGGCAACAGCGTCGAGACCAAACGTGGCCCTGTGCGTAAAGTTGGGGAGCGGGTTGTAGTTCAGGTTGATCGACCCGGTCCACCGGTCGGCGTCCGAGAACGTTTCGAGGGCCTGGGCATCCTCCACGTTCACGTCCAGACCGCCGCCGTAGGGCTCTTCAGCCGTCGCTTTCAGCGGGTTGGTCAGCAGCGCGTTGGTATAGATCCCGAGCCAGTTGTTACCCGACTGCACCGCCCAGATGCGATTCCTGACGTACCCCGAGGTGACCCCGACCGTAAGGTTCTCGCCCGCCGTCCAGTTCAGGTTGACGCGCAGGTTGGCCTTCTTCTGGTCGTTGGGCTTGAGCGATCCTTCCTCGTAGGCGAAGCCGCCTGACACGAAGTAGGTCACCTCTTCCCCTCCGCCGTCGACGGTCAGGTCGTAGGTGTTGATAAGGCCGTTCTCGATCAGCGTCTCATTCGGATCCCAGGCCACGGTCCCGTCCGGGCCGCGGAAGTTGTCTCGCAGGCTGGTCGGAAAATTCTCTCGGTGCCGATTGAATCCGGTAGTGACGTTAAGGGTGAAATTGGCTGGGCTGTTGCTACGTCCGCGCTTGGTGAAGATCTGGATCACGCCGCCGGACGCCTCGGACCCGTACAGCGTCGACGCCGCGGGGCCCTTCAGGACCTCGACGCGGTCGATCTCGTCGGGATTCAGGTCGGAGAGCCTATCCTCGCCGGCACCGCCACTGAAGGCGCAGCAGGTGGTCGAGCCGCCGGCAGAGCTGCCCCACTCCCGCTGCCGCGCGTCGACCCGGACCCCGTCGATGTAGATGACGGGACGCTGGCCGAGGCTGAAGGAGTCGGTACCGCGAATCCGCAGCTCACGTCCCGCGCCGACGCCGCCGACCGTTCCGATCGAGCGGACACCAGGAATGCGGCCTTCGAGGGCCTGGCCGAAGCTGGACAGCGGAGTCACCTCCGAGACGGCTGTCACGTCCAGCGACGCCGCCGACGTCCCGAGCTTCCTTCGCTCCACGGCGCCTGCGGTGCCCGTGACGATGAGCTCGTCCATCGCCACAGCCGAGACTTCCATCTCGAACTGCAGGCTGGCGGCCCCGCCGGGGGACACCGTCACATCCTGTGTCTGCGTGCCGTAGCCGACGTAGGTGGCCTGAACCGTGTACGTACCGGCCGGAACACGGTTGATCAGGAAACGACCGGTCACGTTCGATAGCCCGCCAAGCGCAGTCTCCATGATCGAGATCTGGACGCCGTTGATCGGCTGTCCGGTTGTCGCTGCAACGACCTGGCCGGTTACGGTCCCGTCCTGCGCGGCCGCCTGGGCCGGCAGAAGGAGCGCCACTGCGGCCGTCACAGCCAGGAGAGAGGAGAACCTCCCTCCCTTGGTAAGGTGGTAGCGTTGGGTCATGTCGCCTCTCCTTTGTGGAGGTGGGTGACTGTTTCGCGGTCGAGGGCCCCGTGCCGATCGCCGCTATCGTTACCGCAGAGCCACTGCGGCAATGTCCGGTCCATAACCTTGACATAGTAGGCATCGCGCGCGCGACGCGCAACAAGAAGTCGCCGCAGGCGGTCAGAAGATCTCGCCCAGCCCCTGCTCGACCCGTTCTGCCAGCGAGGTGACGGCGAAGGCGACGATACGGGTCGTCTCGCTTCTGATGTAGTACGGATCGCGTTCGGCCGCGTCGTCGCGCAGCAGTTCCACAAACCCCAGAGGCTCGCCCGAATCGTCGAAGTAGTCGACTCGAACCAGCGGCCTGGTCGTGGCCGGGCCAGGCTCGGCGCCGTAGCCCCCGATGGCGAGCTGGTCTACCCGCTGCATGAAGTTGGCGAAGCCCGCGTCGGGCACGTCCGCATTCACCCCGGTCCACTCGCCGGCATCGGTGCGCGCCATCTCGCGCGTCCCGCCGCCCGGGACGGTGATCCGCACGGTCGCGACATCGTCGTCGAGAAAGTGGTGCAGCCAGCGCTCGCGCAGAGCCCCTTCTCCGATCGCAAAGGGTCGCGTGAGGTCGCCGCCGATGACGTAGCCCTCTCCCGTCGCGGGCTCGACGGCGTAGCGATCCTGACCCCCGAACGCCGAGTCGCCCACGAGCAGCAGGCGCTCCTCGTCCACGAACCGCACTTCGATCCGTTCCGCGGCGTCCTCCAGCCCGAAGCGCGCCATCAGCTGGGGCGACAGTTCGCCGAGGTCGCGGATCACACGCAGAGCGGCCAGGCGACCCAGGAGGGTGCGGCCCGGGGCCCCGGCCGGATACCCGAGCGTGTCCGATCGTGCCTCGCCGTCCACCTCGATCGTCCAGAGAAAGGCGCCGTCGTCGTCGCTGCGCGGTTGCAGGTCGACCGTCTTGTCAGGCGCGCTGTAGTGCACGGAGACTACGTCGGTGGTGTCACGCTCCCAGATCAGGGTCAGCGAGTCGTCCTCTCCGTAGCTCGTATCGCGCGTCCAGGTCAGCAGCGCCCCGATCACTGCCAGGCCCAGAAAGACACCGTGGAGCTTCAACGTTTTCACTGTGTGTCCCCTTCCGCGACCTCAGGAGACTTCCGGCGCCCGTAGAGCGCGGCGACCCCCACGGCAAGCACCAGCGCCGGGGCCCCGAAGATGATCGCGTAGAACCACCGCACGTTCTCGGCCTGGGTGTGAAGGATCGGCACGTCCTCTTCCGAGACCACTTCGCCGGCGAAGTCCTCTTCTCCGCCCAGCCACCGGATCCCGTCGGCGACGACGATACGGTTCGCCTGGATGGTCAGGAGGACCTGGTCCGTGAAGATCTCGGCGTCGCCAAACACGAGGGCCCGCAGCCCGGCGCGCGAGGGGGTGGCGGCCTCCTCCTGATCCGCGATCGCGGTGACACCGGAGTTTTCCACGGTGTCAGTCTCGGCCACACCCGCCTCAACCTCGGTGGCACCCGCTTCCACCTCGGCGGCGCTCGCGTCCAACCCGCCGTCCCCCGTCCATTCAACCGCGGCCACCAGCCCGTAGCTCTCCTTCGTCTCGGTCCCGTCGTCAAACCGGAAGTCGCCGTTCTCGTCGGCGTAGCTGGAAGGGAGCGAGTTCACGACCAGGCTGGTGCGCCGCCCAGGGACAGTGTCCGCGACCGTGAAGCTGCCCGAGCCGACCATCACGATGTCGCCGCCGGCGCGGCCCACGGTGGTCACAGAGGGATGAGTGGAAAAGCGGTTCGTGACGATGAAGCGCCGATCGGCAACGGTCGGTGGAGTACCGGGAAAGAAGCGCTGATCGTCGATGGTCATCGCGGGGTTGTAGTCCACGCCCAGGTAGTCGCCAAGTTCCTCGATCGGGAACTCCGAGCGGGATTCCATCGCGAGAAGCAGCGCGCCACCCCCGTCGAGATACTCCCGCACCGCATTCATCTCGGCGTCGAGGAAGGCGCTCTGCGGCCCCAGAATCATCACCATCGCGGCATCGTCGGGGATCCGGTCGCCGAGCCCCTCGCCGATCCCGATGTCCCGCACCTCGTAGTTGAGGATCCTGAGCATTTCCCGCAGCGCCCTTGGAGGCGGACCCTGATCCATCTCGGACTCCATGCCCGGGCGCCACGGCTCCCGCAGCGATGGCGGCTGATCCGGTTCCGGCTGGTCGGCCGACACCGGATCGTTGAACTCCCCGTGGCCCTTTGTCATGTACACGAAGCGGCGCGACCGGTTCAGCTGGAGCAGCGCCTGCTGCACATGGCTGTCGAGGATCCGGAGCCTGCCGCGCGCCTCGTCGAGATCGAGGAGGAAGCCGACGCTCTCCGTTCGGCCGTTCAGGCGCAGGAAGAGTTCACCGTCGCTTCTGGCGTTGAAGTCCTCCGCTGCGTCCGGGTTCGAGTAGCGGTCGTACTCCGCGATCGTGACTTTGCCCGTGGCTCGCGCCAGCTGGTCGAGATAGTTGCGGACCTCGTCCTTGACCGCGTTGACCTCGGGGAAGAAGAGCGCCGCTTCGAGCGTGCCGTCCATGTTGCGCACGATCTCCTGCACGGACTCGCCCGGCGTCGCCGTCTTGAAATAGCTGAAATCGGCGGTCTGGTTGAGCGCCGACGTAATGAATCCGACCAGCACCAGCGCCGATCCGCCAATCGCGAGGCTCAGGCCGTTTGTGACCGTCTCGCGCACCCGCATGGCGTCGACCTGCGAGGCCCCTGCGCTACCCCCCCTGGCCAGCGCCCACTGCGCGCCCAGTACGGGGAACAGCGACCCGGCCAGCAACATGGGACAGGCCACGAGAAAGAAGCGCCTGAAGCGGATCTCGGTCCTGATCTCTTCAAACTCGATGCCGAGCAGCTCCATGCCGCCTTCGGTGCCGGGAACGTAGCCCGCCAGAGCCAACGCGCACCCTGCATACCCAAAGGCAAACACCGCCTCGACCGAGCGCCTGTCGCCCTCGGCGCCCCGCCAGATCGCGAACCGCCACACCGTGGCCACAGCGACGGCGCCACTTCCGAGAATGATGAGGGGCAGGTGCAGCCAGGCGATCCCGTCGAGGACGCGAACGGCCGTGAAGACCGCGACAAGACCCGCGACCAGGAGCCACGTCAGCCACGCATGCTTCATTCCCATCGCTTGGCCTCCATGACCTTCGTCGCCGCGAAGAGGAAGAAGTACGTCACCGCCAGGTAGTACACGACGTCGCGCAGGTGGAGCAGGCCCGATAGAAAGCCTGCGAAGTGTCGACCGTGGATCGCGAAGGCCGCGAAGACCCGGGACAGCGGCGACCCGACGATCTGGGACAGCTCCCAGAAGAGGAACATCACCCCGGTGATGACCGCGGCGATGGCCGCCGCCACGAGCTGGTGCCGGGTTAGCGAGGTGGCGAACACGCCGATCGAGAGGACCGCCGAGCCGAGCAGGATCAGGCCGAGGTAGCCGATCAGGATGTGGCCGACCGCGATCTTGCCGTTCACCAGGATGAGCAGCGGGATGTAGAGCGTCGCCACGGTGATAGCCGAGAGGAAGGCGAGCGCCGAGAGGAACTTGCCGAGGACGATCTCCCAGTCCCGTACCGGCGAGGTGTCGAGGAGGAGTTGCGTGCCCGTCTGACGTTCTTCCGCGATGAGGCGGATGGAGAGCGCGACCGCCGCGACCGCCGTGAGTCCGCTGGCGTTGTAGAAGAACCTTGCGAGGACAAACCCCGACAGTCGCTCGCCGGCCTCGGGACCCAGCGCGGTGGCGTAGAAGAAAACCCCGTCGAGCAGCAGCACGACCGCGGCCACGATGTATCCCATCGGCGAGCGCACGTAGGTCTGCAGTTCCCGTCGGAAGATGATCCCCGTGGCGCGCAGGTTCATGACTTCGCGCCTCCCACCAGCCCGACGAATACGCGCTCCAGTTCCCGCTCGGCCCGGTTCAGCGCGATCACGTCGTGCCCGGCCTCGACCAGCGCCCGGCACACGGCTGCGCGGAGGTCGGTGGCGCCCTCCACGCGATAGGTCGCGGGACGGGCGCCCGCGGCATCGGTCCGCCCCGGCCCGCGTGCCCGCCCAGCCGCACCCGCCCGCTCGACCCCCGTCACACCGTCCACGGCGGCGATCACGGCCTCGGGCGCCTGCGCCGCGCCGCCGCCCGCCCGCACCATCACCGCCATGCGGCGCGACATCATCAGCCGCTCGCTCAGTTCGGCCTCGCTCCCCGATGCGACGATCTCGCCGTCGTTGAGGATCAGCAGCCGGTCGCAGGTCTCGCTGATCTCGGGCAGGATGTGGCTCGATATGAGGATGGTGTGGCGGTCCTTGAGCGCGCGGATCATCCCGCGCATCTCCATGATCTGCACGGGGTCGAGGTCGTGGGTGGGCTCGTCCAGGATCAGGAGTTCGGGTTCGTGGATGATCGCCTGCGCGACACCCACCCGCTGCCGGTATCCCTGCGAGAGGTGCCGGGTGGGCATGTCGCGCACTTCGCTGATGCGCGCGTACTCCTCCACCTCGGGGACGCGCCTGGCCACGTCCTTCCGCGACATCCCCTTGAGGAGGCCGACGAAGGTCAGGTAGTCGCTGACGGGCATGTCGCCGTAGACGGGAGGGAGTTCCGGCAGGTAGCCCACGCGCTTCCTCACCTCGTGGGGCTCGCGCAGCACGTCCAGACCGTCGATCGTGACCGTCCCGGAGGACGGGCGCAGTCCGCAGGCAAGAATGCGCAGCAGGGTCGTCTTCCCCACCCCGTTCAGCCCCAGGAAACCCACCGTGTCGCCCCGGTCGATCTCGAAGGAAACCGGGCCGAGGGCTCGCTTCCTGCCGTAGTACTTTGTGACGTCGGTCAGCTGGACCATTCGCACCCGCACGCGCTGCATCGATTGCCACGGCAAACATCTGCCGGCAAAAAACCTAGACGGAGACGGCAAAGGGTCAAGGCTGGCGGTCTTTCGGGGCGTCCTCGCACGACACCTTCGCGCGGCACACTCGCACGGCGCCCTCGCGCGGCGCCCCCTCAGCGCGTCCGGTCGAAGCGCAGGTTGCGTACCCGCCCGGCCGCCAGTACGAACGCCACCGCAAGTCCACCCTCGACCTCGAAGGCGAGTTCGAGCCCGCCGACGCCGAATACAGCGTCGCCCGCTGGGTCGCCCGCCGTCTCGCCCGCCGAGTCCCCGCGTTGCTCCAGCACCCGGTCGATCCCGCTCGGGTGGCGGAGCACCAGGCGGCCCTCCTCGGCCGCGATCACCCACGTCGCCCCGATCTCGTCGGAGTGGTATGCGCCGGTCAGGGCCGCGAGCATGCCCGCCGGCACCTCGGCACCCGCAGAGTCCGTCGCCGGCGCCGGCTGTGCCGGAGCCACCGCCGCCTCCTCCTCCTCGGTAAACGCCCCCTCCAGCAGGATGTCCTCGACCGCCAGGCTCATCTGCATCGGGTTGGCGGCCCCGTCGTTGCACAGCGCGATCACCGTCGTTCGCTGCTCCGGATACCGCGCAATCATCGTCCGGAACGCCATGAACCCGCCCGCGTGCGACACCCGGGGAAGCCCCCGCCGCACCTCCACCGAGAGCCCACGCGCGTACCGGATCGTATCGCCGCTCGTCAGCATGCCCCGCTCGTACATGCGCTCCGCGAAGCCGGGCACGCCCAGCACGTCCTCGTAGAACGCCCCGTCCCAGCGCGCCAGATCCTCGACCGACGAATACAGGCCGCCGTCACCTACCTTGTCGAACGCCATGAGGTAGTTTGTGCGCCAGTCCCCGTCCGGGCCCGCGTCGTAGCTGAACACCCGATCCCGCACCACCTGCGTGCGGTCGTCGTGGAAGTGCGTGCTGGTCATCCCCAGCGGCCGGAAGATCTTCTCGTCCGCGTACTCCCGCAGCGACCGCCCCGTCGCCCGCTTCACGATCTCCGCCATCAGCACATACCCCGAATTGCTGTACAGGTGCTCCGAGCCGGGCGCGAAGTTCAGCTCCTTCTGCCGGGTGATGAGTTCCAGCATGGCCTCGTCGGTCAGGATGTTCTCGTACGGCGTCCCCGCCAGCGACATCAGGGTGAGATAGTCGCGCACGCCGCTTGTGTGATGCACGAGGTGGCGGACCGTGACCGCGCCCTGCTCGTAGTCCGGGAATTCGGGGATGTGCCGGCGCACCTCGTCGTCCAGCGACAGATGACCCTCGTGCGCCGCGATCACGACCGCCGCCGCCGCAAACTGCTTCGCCACCGACGCGAGGTAGAACACCGACCGCTCGCTCAGCGGGATGCCGTGGTCCAGCTGGCCCATCCCGTAGCCGCGCCCGTACACCAGCGTCCCCGCCTGAGCGACCCCGACCGCACACCCCGGCCCGTCCGTCCGGTCGTACTCGGTAAACACCGCGTCGATCCGCTCGCGGGTCTCGGGAGCAAGTTGCTGGCCGAGAGTGGTTTGGGGGATGAAGAGCGACACAAATAGTAATGTCAAGATTACATTGTGTAAAGTACGCTTTACATTCGGTGACGAGTGCATGGGCTTGTCCTTTGCAACGGGACGTGAGCGGTACCTGGGTGCCCGGCACGACCCACCGGTCACAGCGGCGGCTCCGGCAGCCACCGGACCGCCAGACATCACAACGACCTCAGGAAGCGCACGACTGCCCGGCGCGCTTCGTCCGGCAGCGCGCTGAAGGCGTCTCGCGCGGCGGCCGCCTCTCCCCCGTGGGACGCGATCGCGGCGGGAACATTGTCCGCCCGGCCGTCGTGGAGGAACAGGGTGCGGTGGCGCAAACCCCAGAGCGGCGCCGTGCGCAGTTCGCCCGGGGCGGCGTCAGCCCCGCACACGTCGGCCATCTCCGCGCCCAGGTCGTGCAGGAGCATGTCGGAGTAGGGGGCGATGGTTCTGCCGGCCAGCGCCGGGGTGGCCAACGCTCCGGTGCGCAGCTGTGCGCGGTGGCAGGAGGTGCAGCCGATCTGCCCGAAGAGGGCCTCGCCCCGTGCCACCGTGTCCCGGGCGGCGGGGGCAAGGTCGCGCTCGGGCGCCGGAGGTGCGAGGAAGCGGACGTAGTCGGTCAGCTGCGCCAGCGTGGGCGCGTCGATCTCGGGGTCGGGCATGGGGTCGGCCCCGGGGGGGACGGGGACGCCGTTGACCGGCTCCTCGGCCGTGTGGCCCGGAACCGTGAAGCCGAGTTCGAAGCGCAGGGCGGTCATCACGAAGTCGCGGACGCTCGAGGCGTCGCCCTTGCGCCCGAAGCGCGCCGTGCGACCGTCGGCCAGGCGCGGCAGTCGTCCCGAAATGCCGTCGCCGTCGCCGTCGCCGGGGTCGGCCCACTCGAGGAGACTTTCGTCGGGCACGGCCTCGAGCAGGCCGAGACCGAACAGCGGCGGCGCGGTTACGCGGGAGGTCGCCGTGGCCGCGGCGGGCACCTCTTCGGGCCCCAGGCCGTGCGCGACCAGGAGGTCGGTTGCCCGGCGCTGGATGTTGTCGCCCCCCGCGGCGACGAGGAGGTCGCAGCGTCCGTCGGCGAACCGGGTCGCCTTGACCACGCGCACCCGCGTGCCCCCGCCCCCGACGACCGGCTGGTCGTGACAGTCGCTGCAGCGCTCCGCGTTGTAGAGCGGGCCAAGGCCCTCGTCGGCCGTGGCGAGTCGTTCGAAGAGGGCGCGGCCGAGGAGGAACCGTCCCCGCTGGCCGGTGTCGAGTCCGGCGACGGGGTCACCGGGCGGCGGTTCCGGTTCCGGAGGCCCCTCATCGCCGCAGCCGGTCAGCCAACCACCCAGGGCCGCGCACGCCAGGAGCACCATCCGGCCCCGGCCCTGCACGCGCGCCGGGCCGCGCGCGCAGGTCACGACCCGGCTCCTCCCGTGGTTCCGGCATCGCGCAGCATGCCGCGCGCGATCACGATCGCCGCGAGGATGCCGCGGTGCCGTACCCGCGAGTCGGTGCGGCCCACGAGCCACGCTTCGAAGAGCGGAGGCATCGTCCGGGCCTCCTCCCTTCGCGAAACCACCGATTCCATGTACCGGGCGAGCGCTGTTCTCGACGGCGAATCGGCCCCGTTGAGATCGAGAACCCGGGACCAGTACTCAAGCTCTTCGTCGTGTCCGAGCATCAGCACCTCCTCGACCAGCGGGTCGAGCATCATCCCGCGCTCGGCCGCGTCAACCAGGCGCAGTTCGCGGGTGCCGAGGTCGTCGATCAGGCCGGTGCGGGCCTCGGGAGCCGCACCGGCGATCTCGGTGAGCGTCTCGCGCGGAAAGAAGAAGAAGTCCCGCGCAGCGGTCCCGGCGGTGAAGGTCCCGCCGTCCCAGGTCGCGAGCACCTGCCTCGAATCGAGCCACTCCGCAGGCTCTTCGGCGATCCGGGCAACCACCACCTCCGCCCCCGGCGACACCGTGAAGTCGCGCGCGTCCCGCACTCCCGCCGCGGCGCCCGCATCCGCTTCCGTCAGCATCCGCTCGAAAAGGCGTTCGCGGAAGAGCGTCTCGACCTCGGCGTATCGGGGGCGGTACAGGATATGAAACCCCTGCGAGCTCTGGGTGACGGCCGACACCTGGCCGGGCTCCAGCCGGAACGCGGCGCGGTCGAGCGTCGTCGGGAGCTCGCCCGGGCCGAAGAGCCCCAGCAGCCCACCCACCTGGCGGGAATCGATGTCCTCGCTCTCGGCGACGATCGTGGCCCAGCCCCCACCCTCCGCGATCGTGGCCAGAAGCCGCTCCGCGGTGCGCTGCTGGAGGAGCCTCTCGCTTGAGGACGTCTCGGGCCCGACCCGCCTGAGCACATGGGCGATCAGGCGCAGCGAGCCCTCGCTGAAGATCGTCTCCGCCGCCGCCACCTCGGGAATGACGCTTGCGCTCAGGCGCTCCCTGCGATCGGTGTTGAGAATCGCCTCCCGGCGCTCCAGCCACGTCGATGCCTCGCGGGCCTCGGCCCCGTACAGGGAGTCACCCGCGGCGGCCCGCTGCGAGAGAGCGGCCGAAGCTACCCAGAGGTCGACCAGCGGCTGGACCGCCGCGGAGTCCAGCGGAAAGGGCTGAGCGAGCACGAGCAGCTCCGCGAGCCGTTCCTCGGTCAGGGTCCAGTCACCGGCCCGGGCGGCGAGCCCCCGATCGGAGAGGTCGCTGCACGAAGTCAGCCACAGCCACGCCCCCAGCAGCAGCGTGGCCCGCCGGGTCGCGCGAGTGCCCCGGGCATCGTCATCGGCCCGGTGGGGACGGCGCGGTCGTGTCCCCACCGCTTCCTACCGGACGGTGACCGTGATCGTATCGGCCACCGGTGGATCGAGCGGAATATGCACGCCGTCGGCGACGACCGCGATGATGCGGTGCTCGCCCGGCGTGAGGTCCTCCAGGGTGAACTCGGTCTCGGCCTGGCCCATGTGATAGTGCACGCCGGGATCGTTGGGGATGGGAATCGCCCAGTCCACGTCGCCGTCCACGACCAAGTGGTGATGACCGGTTCCCGGGTCCATGTTGCCGGCCATCACGATCTCGAGGCCCTCCACTTCCATGACGACCCGAAGCGGGCCGGCATCCACCTCGGCCCCATCCGCCGGCTCGACGATCATGACCTGCGCGGGCATTGCCGCCTCGCCGGCCATCCCGGCATCGGCTTCCGAAGCCTCTCCGGTATCTCCCGTGTCGCCGCCGCAACCCAGCGCCAGCATCGCAATTCCCATTCCGACCGTTACACGCATGACTCGCCGCTCCTCATGCTCCGAAGGCTCGTGGTTCCGTGGCGCCGAACCCGGGATGCGGGAGCGCCGAGTCCCGACAAGGTGCGACGAAGAGCGGATCGGCGCCAGACCGCCGACCGGTCCGGAGCCCCGCCCGGGATCACTTTGCCCGACGAATCCAGATCAGCACCACCCCACAGGAGGAATTCAAACCCCAGTACTGAGGCGGGAGTCCGGCCTGACCCTTGTAGATCTCGACGCCGGCCACCGCGATCGGATCCACGAGGTCGTTCAGTGCAGCCGGCGCGTCGCCACCCCTTTCTACCATCACGCCGTCGATGTATACGGAAGGGTAGCAGTCCTCACCCACCCTGCGAAACAGGACGAAGCGGCGGCTGGGCATACCGGGGTCGGAGACCACCCTGACGCCCGGAAACCGGATCAACGCATCCGACAGATCCACCGGCGACCAGCGCTCGAGCTCCTCCCGGTCGACGAAGTCACCCCAGCCGTCGATTTCACGTTCGTAGAATCCGACCCCATGCAGCGTGACATCCTGGCGCTCGACCGTCACTTCGATCGGGTCGAGTTCGATGGCTTCGACCGAAAGCGCCACCTCCATGACGCTGACGCGACCCACGTTGATATCGACCGAATCCGTGCGCTGCTGGTAGCCGAGGTGGGAAAAGGTGACTTCGTAGCGTCCAGGGAGCAGATCGGGCAGCGCGAACCGCCCGGTCGAGGTCGTTGTCGCCACCCGGCCCTGGACGGCGACGTTGACGACCACCTCCGGGACGGGCTCGCCGGTACCCTGATCGATCACCACGCCCGAGACACCGGTCGCGAGTCCCTCGTTGGGGTCGGCCGATGCCGTCATGGCCAGGAAGAACTCGCCGGTATGCTCCACTGTCAGGCTCCCCTCGAGCCTTCGGTAGTCATTGTGAACGATGTTGAGGTCGTACACCCCACGAGGCACGCGATCCAGCAGGAACTGGCCGTTGAAGTCGGTGACGAGCGTGAGGCCAAGGCCTTGCACCTGGACCACGGCACCGGCGACTGGTTCGGCCGTCAACTCGTCGAGCACGTTGCCGGTCACGGTCACCGCGTCGGTCTCCGGCGCAAGCTGGGCTGTTGCCAGCGTGCCCGGTGCCGCCGCAGCGCAAGACAGAAGAAGCGTCAGTCGGAACGAAAAAACCGGACGACGTATTGTGGGGGACAAAGCATCGCCGAGCCGCCTTGGCCGAAGGTCTGGGAGTGGCGTCATTCGAGTTTCACCTGTGGTTGTTGAGCAGCCCACGGGCGAACAGGCCGCCCGAGCTTGTAAGGATTTCGTACGCTTCCCGCCCGTGCCGATTGCAGGCGTCCTCGCCGAGCCCGGCGTGCTTACGCCCACCGTACACCCAAGAGGTTCCCGGGTTCCCGGGTTCCGTGTTCCACGACCGATAGCAGTAGCGACCCGAAATGCGTCCCATCCAGCCATTCCATCGCCCCCGAAACCAGGCCAGCCTGTCCGTCTCACAGAGTTGCAGAGGGTGTGGCAGACGCTCCTCCCGGAACCGCAGGATACCGCTTGACACTCCTGAGGCGAAAACCGAATGTTACGAGCCATGGACGAATCCGGATTCGACACGCTGAAGGCCACCCGCGCCCTCGAAGCCGCCGGCTTCGAATCGGGTCAGGCGGAGGCCATGGTGACCGTCTTCGGAGGCGCGGTCGTCGCAAACGTGGCGACCAAATGGGACGTGCGCGATCTGAAGGACGAGATCGCTGCGCTTCGCGCCGAATTCAAGAGCGACCACGACACCCTGCGCGCCGAACTCAAGGGCGACCACGATACCCTGCGCACCGGATTCAAGCGCGACATCGACACCCTGCGCACCGAACTGAAGCGCGACATCGACACGCTGCGCACGGAGTTCGACGCCAAGCTCGAGCAGCAGATCAGCGGCCTGCGCACGGAGCTCATGGGTGAGATTGCAGAGGTCCGGCTCAGTGTGGAGAGGCTCAGGGCGTCGATGTACAAGCTCCTGCTTGCCCAGGCCGCCGTTATTGTCGGTCTGATCTTCGGCCTGCAGCGGCTTCTGCAATAGGGCGTGGACCAAGTCCCCGCTATATCCGGGAGGCGAGGCTTCCTCCCAGCGACTTTGCGTCCGATCCCTAATATTGTAAAGTCGCCATTACATATTGCCATGTTTGCTTTACTTCCTCTTGTCCTGACACCGGAACTCATGGCCGGGCAGCAGGTCGCTTCCAACGGGCACATCGACCCCGACACGGTGCCCCGCCCGTCCCTCGAAGCCAGGCGGGCGACCTCGGCGATCACACTCGACGGCAGCCTGGAGGACGCAGCCTGGACTCGGGCCGACTCCACCAGGGGCTTCTTCTACGAGTCGATCCCGAATCAGGGCACGCTGTCGGCGGAGCGCACGGTAGTCCGCGTGCTCTACGACGAGCGGTACCTCTATGTCGGCGCCGAGATGTACGACAGCCAGGCCGACGCGCTGGTTTCGGCCGGGATGGAGCAGGACTTCGCGACCCAGGATTCGGACATCTTCGGGTTCGCGCTCGACACCTACCTGGACCGCCAGAACGCCTTCCTGTTCGCAGTCAACCCGGCCGGAGCGCTGTTCGACGCGCAGGCGTTCAACGACCAGCAATCGGTGAACCGCGCCTGGGAAGGGGAAGTCGAGGTTGCGACGGAGATCTACGACTGGGGATGGGTGGCGGAGATCGCCGTCCCCATGACAACGCTGCGGTTTCGGGAGGTCGACGGCGTTCAGAGCTGGGGCATCAATTTTTCGCGGCGTATCCGGCGCATCTCGGAAGACTCCAACTGGGCCGCGCTGACGCGGCAGTTCCGCGTGTACAAGATGTCGCGGGCCGGAACGCTGACCTCGCTGCAGGGGCTGCAGCAGGGACGGAATCTCTGGGTCAAGCCGTTCGTGAACGGAGTCCGGACCGACGGCTGGAGGGCGTCATCGCCGGGCGAGAAGGTGGAAGGGGGATTCGATCTGAAGTGGGGGATCACCCCCCAGCTCACGCTGGACGTCACCGCGCTGACCGACTTTTCCCAGGTCGAGGTCGACGAGCAGCAGATCAACCTCACCCGCTTTTCGCTCTTCTTCCCCGAAAAGCGCGATTTCTTCCTGGAAAACGAGGGGATCTTCAGCTTCCAGGACAATCGGGTGCGCAATTTCCGCACCGGGTCGGGGCCGCAGAACTTCAGGCTCTTTCACAGCCGCCGCATCGGCCTTTCGGCGGACCGGACGCCGGTGCCGATCGCCGGTGGCGCCCGGCTCACCGGCCGCGTGGGGGGCTACGCCATCGGCCTCCTCAACATGCAGACCCGGAACGACCCCGGCAGCCCCGGTGAGAACTTCTCCGTCGTGAGGCTCAGGAAGAACATCCTCGGGAGCAGCGACATCGGCTTCATGTTCGTTAACCGCGAGGGGACCGGCGCGAGTGTGGCCGACTCCTACAACCGATCCATCGGCGCCGACATGAATCTGCGGCTGGCCGGCGGGCGCATGCTCCTGAATTCGTACCTGGCGGCAACGGACGAACCCGACGTGTCCGGCGACCGGATGACGGGCGCGGTCGAGGTCGCGTGGCGCGATCCCGTCTGGGCGGCCTCGATGCTGCTGAAGACGGTGGGCGAGGGCTTCAACCCGGGGGTCGGTTTCGTGGGGCGCCGGGGGATCCGGCAGGGATTCGTCACGCTGGGTGCTCACCCGCAGCCGGCGATTCCGCACGTCAGGGAGATCAACCCCTACGTGGACATCAATCTCTTCTCGGATCCCGGCTGGGCACTCGAGAGCCGCGAGATCAAACCTGGGCTCGGGATCCACTTTCTGGACAGCAGCGTGCTCACCTTCGAGTACTCGGGATCGTACGAGCGGCTGGCGGAATCGACTCGGATCGCGGGCGTGGCGGTTCCCGAGGGCGAGTACGACTTCGGGTCCTTCACGACCAGCTACCAGTCGAATCTGGGACGGAAGCTGGGTGGAAGGGTTGCCGTCACGCGCGGCGACTTCTTCGACGGCGACCGGACTTCGGTCACCGGCAGCGTCACGCTGCGACCCAATGCCCATTTCTTCCTGCGGGGCACGGCGCAGCGAAACCGGCTCACGCTGGGCGGCAACAGCTTCGACGCCAACCTCTTCGGCGGACGCTTCCGGTACGCCTACGACACACGCACCTTCCTGAGCGCCTTCGTTCAGTACAACGAGACTACGGACGAGGTGCAGACGAATCTCCGCTTCAACCTCATCCATGCCCCGCTGAGCGACGTGTTCCTGGTGTATTCCGAACGCAGGGACCGGACGCCCGCGCCCGGTCGGACAGCGTTGACCGACCGGGCCGTGACGTTGAAGGTGACGAAGCTGCTGGCGTTCTGAGCGCGCGGCCCCGGGCCGCCGGGGTTACGATGCCGCCGGGCCCGCGCCAGGCCTGCTACCCTTCGCTGTCGCTCGTCATTCTCGGCTGCCCGCCGTACTCCTCGAACCACTTCATCAGGTAGAGCTGGGTGCGCATGAAGTTCGATGGCTTCGAGCCCGTTCCGTGGGCCTCCTCGTGGAAGCGGAGCATCTTCGTCGGCACGCCCAGCTGCTTGAGCGCCTGGTAGTACTCCTCGGTCTGCGCCATCGGGGTGCGCAGGTCGTCCTCACCGGTGATGAGGATCGTGGGCGTCGTCACGTTCTCGACGTACATGAGCGGCGAATGCTCCAGATACTTGTCCGGGTTGTCCCAGGGGTAGCCGTGGTAGCGGTAGTAGCCCCACACGGTGATGTCGGCCGTGCCCGCGAAGCTCATCCAGTTGATGACCGGGCAGCGCACGCCGGCCGCCGCAAAGCGCGTGGTGTGGCCTATGACCCAGCTCGAAAGGACGCCGCCGCCGCTGCACCCCGTGACGTACATCTGGTCCTCGTTGATGTAGCCGCGGTCGATGAGCGCATCGACGCCGGCCATGAGGTCGTCGTAGTCGACCGACGGGTAGCCGTTGTCGATCGCGTTGCCGAAGTCGGTGCCGTAGCCGGTGCTGCCGCGCGGGTTGGTGTAGAGGGTGACGTACCCGTTGGCCGCGAAGTTCTGGTACGGATAGCTGAAGCCGACGTTGTACATCCCGTGGGGTCCGCCGTGGATGTGGAGGATGAGCGGGTAGCTCTGGTCGGGATCGAAGTCGGGGGGTTTCACGATCCAGCCCTGCACCTGCGTGCCGCCGGTGGATTCGTACCAGATCTCCTCGACGTCGCCGAGGCGCTTGTTCGCAAGGACCTCGGCGTTGACTTCGGTGAGCTGCGTGATGGCGCCGGGGTTGGCCAGGTCGAAGGCGACGACGTCGCCCGGCTCGTGCGGCGAGGTGAGTGTGCCGACGGCCTGCCCGCCGGATGTGGCCGAGGTCAGGGACAGCATGTGGACGCCCTCGGTGACCTGGCTGACGTCTCCGTCGACGGTCGCGTAGTGCACGTTCATCGAGCCCCGGTCGCCAGCGGTGAAGAAGACGCCGCGCGAGTCGTCGGACCAGTGCATGGCGCCGATGTCGCGGTCGAGATCGCCGGAGACCAGGCGCCGGTTGCCGCCGTCCGCGTCCATGACGTACAGCTCGGTGGTCTTGTAGGTCTGGGCCGTCCACGGGAATCCGGTGTACGCGATGCGGCGGCCGTCCGGAGAAACCAGCGGCCGGGCCCAGGGGCCGCGCTCCGAGGTGAGCTGGCGGGTGTCTCCGCTCGCCAGGTCCAGGGCGTAGATGTGGAACTCGCGGTAGAGGTTGTCCGCGTCTTCCATGTTCCCGTCGAAGAGGAGCGTGCCGCCGTCGGGCGTCACATCATACCCGACGTTGCCGACGCCGGGCACGAAGGTGGAGCCGGTGTTCCACTCGCCGCTGGTCAGCTGCCGGGCGGTGCCCCCGCCGCTGGGCACGCGGAAGAGGTGGGTGAAGCCTTCTTCAAGGAAGCCGATGCGATCGTACCGGTAGTGGACCCGGTCGATGATGCGCGGCGCCGGCGTCCAGCTCGCCCCTTCGGGAGGCGCGGGCAGGTCGATCGGCCACGGATTCGAGTGCGGCACCAGGCGCTGGAAATAGATGTGCTCGCCGTCAGGAGACCACTTGAAATTGCTCGGCGTTTGGAGTTCGCGTGTGACCTGGGTGGCTGAGCCCTCGGCATCCATCCACCGTACGTGGATCTGCTGTCCTCCGGGCTCGGCCGACGCCAGGTAGGCGATCCGTGTGCCGTCCGGGGACCACCTCGGGTTCGAGCCCTCGACCAGGAACCGCTGACGCCCGCCGTCGGCGTCCATGACCCGTATCTCCGAATCGAAGCGGTCCTCCATCCTGTTCACCCACGACCTGGTGAAGACGATCTGCGTACCGTCGGGCGAGACCTGCGGATCGGCGACGCGCTCCATGTCCAGGTAATGCCCCACGGTCATGAGATCGTCGGCGTGGGTCTCCTGTGCGGTGATCGAAGGTGGGGTGAGGAGGGTGGCCAGGGCGGTCACGGCTGCCGCCGCCACGCACACTCGGGCCGTGGCCGCGGCGAGAGGGATGTTGCGGTTGAAGGACGCGGTGAGTCTGCTGCTCATGGGGTTCTCCTGGGTTGCGATCCGTGCGGCCGCGGATGGCCGCGCGCTGTTGGCCCGGCGTGGGGCGGTGGCCTCGCGCCGATGCGATGATAGTATTGGGTCAGCGCCCGGCGCGCACCGCCGGAAGGCCGCGCCTTGTCACCCGGAACGCCACTCCCCATGAACATCCACCTGATCGACGGCACCTACGAACTCTTCCGGCACCACTTCGGAGCGCCGTCGGCCACCGACCGCGACGGGCGCGAGGTGGGCGGACTTCGCGGCGTGCTCGCTTCGCTCCTCGGCATGCTGGACGCCGGCGCCACGCACATGGCCGTCGCGACAGACCACGTCATCGAATCCTTCCGCAACGAAATGTGGCCCGGATACAAGACAGGCGAAGGGATCGATCCCGTGCTGCTCGCACAGTTCCACCCGCTGGAGAGGGCGCTAGGGGCGATGGGGGTACAGGTTTGGCCCATGGAGGAACTGGAAGCGGACGATGGACTTGCGTCGGGCGCGGCGCGCGCCGTCCGTGACCCCAGGGTGGAGCGCGTGTACATCTGCACGCCCGACAAGGACCTTTCGCAGTGTGTCGTCGGCGACCGGGTGGTGCAGTGGGATCGCCGCAAGGGCGAGGTGCGTGACGAGGGGGGCGTGGTCTCGAAGTTCGGTGTCCCGCCGGCCAGCATTCCGGACTACCTGGCGCTGGTTGGCGACAGCGCCGACGGCTTCCCCGGAGTGCCCGGATGGGGAGCGAAGTCCACGTCGACTGTGCTGGCCCGGTACAGTCACCTGGAGAACATCCCGGGACATGCGATGCGCTGGGACGTCAAGGTCCGCGGCGCGATGCGGCTGGCCGAGTCGCTAAGGGTGAACCGAGCGGCCGCCTTCCTCTTCCGCGACCTCGCCACGCTGCGCGACAGCGCGGTTCTGTTCGAAGACGTCGACGAGCTTGAGTGGCGCGGCCCCGAGCCCGGGTTCGAAGCGCTCGCGGAACGGCTGGGCGCGCCGGGGCTGTGGAAGCGGGCGAGGCGGCTGCATCGCAGCCGTTGCTGATGCTTCGCTGATCGTCACTACGCTATAGTTACTGGATACTGCGACCTGCCCTGCCCGTGGTCTCAAGAAACGCGAGGTCGATGGCCCAAAGACGCCACTTGGCTAAAGCCCCCATTCGCGAAGCTGTGCTGGACATCCGGATTCCCCTGCAGGCCTCTGTCAAGCGGGACAGCCTGCGGGACGCATTGGAGTGGGTGGGAGGATTCGCGGATATGCAGGATCTCAAGCAAGGTTCACTGACCATCCAGCTCTCCCCGGAAGGAAACCCGGAGTCTCAGATTGGGGACCAGGTCGCGGGAGTGCGAGGGATTACCGACGACGGGTTATGGATTGTGCAGTACCGGCAAGACGGCATGACGTTCAGTCGATTGGCTCCCTACGTTGATTGGGATGCGTTGTCAGAGAAGGCGCGTCCGCTCGCAAAGTCGTTTCTCCAGGTTACCGAGGCTCCTCACGTGGAGCGGCTCGCATTGCGCTACATCAATCATTTTCGGTTGCCAAATCAAGATCCAACGCGGTTTTTCGTGTCGCCCCCTTCGCTTCCGGAGTCGTTGCCGTTGGGAATCGAGAGCTTTGTATCGAGAATCACCGGTTGCGAGCCTGAAGGAGATCTGTCGGTGCACGTGACCCACGCACGTCTCGAAGACCTGGCACCCAGCACGGCCGGTTTCATTTTGGACATAGATGCCTTCGCGGCAACCAAGATCAATCCCGAAGTGGACCAATTCTGGGGAACGCGGCACCATGCTGCTTGCCACTTTTGTCAGGGCGCGGATGCTGCTCGACACGATTCCCAGTGGGTTTCCCGTTCCGGAAATCGGGTTGGATCCGGATGGCGAGGTAGCCTTTGATTGGATTCGGCGTGACCGCACGACGGTTTCCGTCAGCATCGGGCCCGAGGGCGAATCGGTCGGCTTACACCGCGGCATTCACCCTCGTGGACGAGGCGAGATCACGCACCTTGATGTCGAAGATGCGGGGCTCCGCTTCGAACGAGACGACACCCCTCCGCGAGACGCCTCGCCGTGCGAGCAGTACTGGTCCTTCATACTTGACCCGTCCCCAGCACCTAACATCGAATCCCGTTCTGTAATGTCTACATTACAATCTGCCAACTACAGATTACTTTTCCACCGTCCTCAGGATCCAATCCGCGATCAACTCCATGGACTCAACCGACCAGGTTTCCTCGATGGTCGCGTACTCGGACGGCGCGCCCGTTTCGGAATGCTGGAAGAGGTGATTGTGGTCCGGTAGCGCGTGGATCTCGTAGTCGGTGTTGCCGCCGCGCTGCAGAGCCGCCTCGATCTCGCTCAGGTTCACCTCCCAGGGAACCTGGAGATCCTTCTCGCCGTTGATCGCCAGCACCGGTACCGTGACCTGTTCGAGCGTGGGCGCCGGGTCGTAGGTAAGGAAGTGGCGGAACCAGGGGCTGTTCACCTGCTGCACCTGCATCTGCACGACGCGGTCCAGCGACGCTTCGTCGGTGATTCCCTGCTGGGCGCGCTCCGCCTCGGAGAGTTTTTCGACCGCCGCCCGGGCGACATCCGTGATCATTTCGGCTGCCCGCGCGGGATCGGACTCCTCCTTGAGGATCTCGTAGGTGGCGCGCTGTTGGGCCTCCCTCTCGGCGATCTGCTCCTCGGTGGTGCCCGCGGCGCGCGCAATCAGGGCGCCCTGGGCATACAGGATCTCCTCGCCGTTGATGCCCGGCCCCGCCATCAGCACGATGTAGCTGATGTCGTCCGACTGCGTGGCTGCGATCGGGGCGATGAGGCCGCCCTCGGAGTGACCCGCGAGGCCGACGGCGCCCCGGTCGACATCGTCGCGGGTCTTCAGGTATGCGACGCCGGCGAGGGCGTCCGAGGCGAAGTCGCGCGAGGTGGCGGTTGCGAAGTTGCCGGTGGACTCCCCGACGCCACGATCGTCGAAGCGCAGTACGGCGATGCCGCTGCGGGTCAGGTGGTCCGAGAGGACGAGGAAGGGCCGGTGCCCCATCAGCGCCTCGTCGCGATCCTGGGGGCCCGAGCCGGAGATGAGTATCACGGCCGGGAAGGGTCCGCCCTCCTCGGGCCGCGTGAAGGTTCCGGCCAGTACATGGCCGCCGTCCGGGTTCGGGTAGCTGACCTCCTCGACGTGGTACGGGAGCGGTTCCTCGGGGTTCTGGGGCCGGGCCGGGCCTGCAGCTTCTTCCGCCGAGACCTGTTCGAGCACCAGGGGGAGCGCGTTGCCCGCCTGGGTGAAGGTGCCGTCGATCTGCTGGCCGTCGTCCGAGAGGCTGCCCTCGTAGGAGCCGGCGATCATCGGCATCGACACCGAGAGATTCGTACCGGCAACGGTCGTGGAGGCGACCGGGATGGCTGCGTTGCCCTGGTCGACCGAGTACATGACGGCGCTCAATGCACCGTCTTCGGCGGTGATTTCGAGGCGCATGCGCAGTTCGGCACCGCCGACACTGAGCGCCCCCATCCAGTTGCCGACGAAAGCCGCCGGGTCCGGGTCCTGCGCGGTCGCGGCGCCTCCCAGGGGCGCGAGGGTGATGGTGATGCAGATCAGGAAAGTCCTCATTCTTGTTGTCCTTGCGGGTTCGCGGGTTCCGTCGGTCGGGTTTGTCAAACGCACATCAGCAACTAACGCATCTTACAATCATTCTGTTCATCAGGTAGCTGAATGCGCGACAGACCGCCCCACCTCGGCGGCCCCGCGCCGAAACTCCAACAGGAAGGCCTGCCGTGAATCGCACGATACACCCACGCCACCCCCGGCTGATCCTCACTCTCGGCCTCGCCACAGCAGCCATCGCGTGTCTCGCACCGTTCTCAGCCCTCGCACAGCAGCGTCCCGGCGGCGGCGCCGGCGCATTCGCCAACAATCCGGGCATGCGGCTGTGGAACGCTCTGGATCAGCGTTTCGACGACTTCTCCACCCAACTCTCTCTCACGGAAGCGCAGACGGAGCTCGCCACCATGCTCGTGGCGGCCTTCCGTGAGGAGAACGAAGGTGCGCTCCGGCGCTACGACCGCATGATGTCGCAGATGCGCGACCGCATGCGAGGTGGCGCCGGAGGCGGGGCGGCCCGTCGCGGCGGAGCCCAGGGCAACCGCCAGGGCATGCAGCGCCGGGGCGGTGAACTGCGCGCCATCATCGAGGAACTCGGTCCGGCGTTCGAGACGCTGCAGACCGACGTTACGGAACTTCTTGACGAGGACCAGGCCGACCGGCTGCGCCAGCTGTTGACCCGGCAGCGGCCGGGAAGCTAGCCGCCACGCAGCGGTCGGACGGCCAGCTGCCGGTTGCCGGGCCGGGCCGACCGGGTCCATACGGCGCGCGGCGCGGGTCTGGCGTCAACCGGCCGGACTCAGACCTTCGCCAAGACCACCCTGCCCTTTCCGAACAACGCCTCCAGGGCCCGGATCACCTCCCGGTCCGGCTTGACCTTCAACGTTCGCGAACGCAGCCGCGATGACCGGGCCCCGTTCAACCCGCCGACCACCACCTCGACCGGGGCCGCTCCGGCGTGCTCCTCGATGACCGCGCGCGCCTTCCCGAAAGCGCCGTCGGCAAGCTCCATGTCCGGATCCACCGCGATCCGAACGGCGATCCGGCCGCTGCCCGACACCTGCTTCAGCGGCTCGGCCGCATCCAGGAATACGGGCGGCTCCTCTTCGTCCCGGTCCCGGTCGCTCACCTTGCCGCGCAGCAGAACCACCGCATCGGTTTGCAGCGTGTCCCGGTAGGATTGCCAGACGTCCTTGAAGGCGAGCACCGTCGCCGTGCCCTGGAAGCTCTCGACGGTGACCTTGCCCCACTCCGAGCCGTCGCGCCGTGAAATCTGCCGGGCCACGGCAGTGACCACGCACGCCATTTCCACCGTACTTCCCGCCCGCCGCTTGAGCGCGACGGCATCGAGTTCGTCGAAGACGCGCACCACCTCGCGGTAGCGGTCGAGCGGGTGGCCCGAGATGAAGAATCCCAGCGCTTCCTTCTCTCGGGCCAGACGATCCCGATCCTCCCACTCGGGCACCGTGGGGAGCTCCGGCTTCGGGCGCTCGACCCCTGCGGCCTCACCGAAGAGGGACGCCTGCCCCTGCTCCCTTTCCTGCAGGCGGGCCATCGCCTCGCCGTAGGCGGCGTCGAGCCCCGCCATCATCTGGGCGCGGTGGCCGAAGGAATCCAGCGCTCCCGACGCGATCAGCGCGTCGCAGGCGCGCTTGTTCAGCGCCCGCGTGTCGATGCGCTCGAGGAAGCCGAAGAGGCTGTCGAAGGGACCGCCCTCCTCCCGCGCCGCCAGGATCGACTGCACGGCCCCGCTGCCCACCCCCCGCACGGCGCCCAGGCCGAAGCGGATGGTGCCGTCCCCGACGACGGTGAACTTCCAGCCGCTCTCGTTGACATCGGGGGGCAGGACCACCAGGCCATCGTCCAGGCCCGGCAGATGGCGCCCCAGGTCGCGGCATTCGCCGATGTACTTCACGACATCGTCGGTCTTGTCGAGCACCGACGAGAGAAGCGCGGCCATGAAGTCCGCCGGGCAGTAGCGTTTCAGCCACGCGGTCTTGTAGGAGAGCAGCGAGTAGGCCGCCGAATGCGACTTGTTGAAGCCGTAGCGGCCGAAGGTCTGGATCTGGTTGGCCAGCTCCGCGGCCGTTCGGCTCTCGAGTCCCTTGTCGACGACGCGTTGCTTGAACCGGCCCAGCTCCGCTTCGATCAGCTCGGCGTCCTTCTTGCCCATCGCCTTGCGCAGCACGTCGGCCTCGCCCATCGAGTAGCCGGCGAGGTCGTTGGCGATCAGGATCACCTGCTCCTGGTACACGATGATCCCGTAGGTGGAGTCGAGGATGTGCTCCAGCCCCGGCGCCGGGTACTCTACCGCCTGCCGGCCGAGCTTGCGCTGGATGTACTTGTCGGTCATCCCCGAGTCGAGGGGCCCGGGACGGATCAGGGCGTTCGTGGCGACCAGGTCGTCGAAGCGGTCGCAGCGCATGGCCCGAAGCTTGTCGAGCGCAAGGTTGGACTCGAACTGGAAGACTCCCGACGTGCCGCCGCCCGCCAGCATCGCGTAGACGCCCGGATCGTCGAGGGGGACGTCGTCCATGGCGTCCGACTCGTAGACGACGCCGGTCTCCGGGTGGCGGAACTCGCCGAGACGCGCCTTGACCGAGCGGACTGCATCGTGGATGACGGTGAGCGTCTTGAGGCCCAGGAAATCCATCTTGAGCATCCCGGCGTCCTCGAGGCAGTTCATGTCGTACTGCGTGACGATGTCCGGTCCGTCCGCGCCGTCGGCCCCGGCCGCGCTCCGGCTTCCGTTCCTGCCTCCCCTGGTCTGCGTGCAGATGGGCACGTAGTCGTCCAGCGGCCCCGGCGCGATCACCACGCCGGCGGCGTGGACCGAGGCGTGGCGCGACAGCCCCTCGAGCGTGACCGAGTAGTCGAAGAGGCGCCGGTGACGGTCGTCGGATTCGTAGAGCGCCTTGACCTCCCGGATCCGTTCCACCGCCTGCCGGACGGTGTAGCTCTGCCCCGGCTGGTTGGGGATCATCTTCGCGATCCGGTCGGTCTCGCCGACATCGAAGCCGAGGACGCGGCCCACGTCGCGGATGACCGCGCGGCTCTTCATCGTCCCGAAGGTCACGATCTGCCCGACGGCGTCGCGCCCGTACTTCCGGCGCACGTACTCGATCACCTCGCCCCTGCGCTCGTAGCAGAAGTCGATATCGATGTCGGGCATCGAGATGCGCTCGGGGTTGAGGAAGCGCTCGAAGATGAGACCGTAGCCGATCGGGTCCAGGTCGGTGATCCGCAGCGCGTAGGACACGAGCGAACCGGCGGCCGACCCGCGCCCCGGGCCTACCGGGATGCCATTCTCGCGCGCCCACCGGATGAAGTCCCAGGTGATCAGGAAGTAGCCGGCGTACCCCGTCTTGAGGATGACGTCGAGTTCGTAGCGGAGGCGGGCCTCGATGTCGTCGGGAAGGGGATCGCCGTAGCGCTCCCGGGCGCCGGCCTCGGCCAGGTGCACCAGGTAGTCGTTGTCGTCGGTGAAGGCGTCGGGGAGCGGGAAGCTCGGCAGGTGGTACTTCTTTTCGAGGGTGAGCGAGACCTCGTCGGCGATCTTCAGTGTGTTTTCGATGACGTCGGGCCGGTCCGGGAAGGCCGCGGCCATCTCGTCGGGGCTCTTGAAGTAGAGGCCGTCGTCGTAGCGCAGCCGATCCTCGTCGTCGTGGCTCTTGGCGGTGCCGATGCAGACCAGAATGTCGTGCGCGGGGTGATGCTCGTGGTGGAGGAAGTGGGCGTCGTTGGTGGCGACGACCGGCAGGCCCAGCTCGTCGGCCAGTGCGAAGATCTTCTGGTTGTGTTCGGCCTGGCCGGGCGTGCCGTGGGCCTGCACCTCGAGGTAGTAGCGGTCAGGGAAGGTGTTGGCGTACCAGTCGGCCACCTCGCGCGCCATCTCGTCGTTGCCCGCCGTGAGGTGGCGGGCGACCTCCCCCGCCATGCACGCCGAAGAAACGATCAGCCCGCCGGAGTGGCGGGCCAGGATCTCCCGGTCCAGGCGCGGGCGGTAGTAGAAGCCCTCGGTGTACCCGATCGAAGACAGCTTGATGAGATTGCGGTAGCCTTCCAGGTCCCGGGCCAGGACGACGAGGTGGTAGTGCGCCTTGCCCCCCTGGCCGGATCGCGCCCGCTCGCGCCGGTCTCCGGGCGCAACGTACGCCTCCATCCCGATGATCGGCTTGATGCCTTCCTTGCGCGCGATCTTCTGAAAGTTCCAGGCGCCGTAGAGACACCCGTGGTCGGTGAGCGCCAGCGCCGGCATCTCGTACTCCTTCGCTTTGCGAACCAGATCGCCGAGACGGTTCGCGCCGTCGAGAAGGGAGTATTCGGAGTGGGTGTGGAGGTGGACGAAGGACAATCGGGACTCCTGGCGGGGATTGCGGGCTCCTGGCGGGTTTCCGGGCGACGGGGCTGCCGGCGGTTACCGGCGCATCATTACCGTGTAGCCCGCGCCGGTGTCGTACCGGAGCGTTGACGCGGCCTCGCCGTCACCCTCGAAGGTGAGGAGGGCGCCGCCCTGGCTGAAGGTCATGCCGCCCCTGAAGTCGAGGTTGTTGGCCTCCTGGGCGTCTTCCGGGATCTCCTGGTCGGCCATCATGATCATCGTGGCGGTGAGGCCATCGTCGCCCGCGGCGATGCGGACGGCCGCATGGCCTGCCCGGGCGGGGCCGCCGTACACGCCTTCGAACCAGGCGGGGTCGCCGTCGAACTCGAGCGGTTCGGGGGTGGCGTCGCCGACCATGGCTTCGATGATCTGCCGGGCCAGGGCGGCCGGGCTGGCCGGCCCCGCGGTGTTCACCAGCACGGCTACCGCGAGGTCCTCGTCGGGGAGGTAGAGCGATTCGGTGAGGAAGCCGTTGATGCCGCCGCCGTGGTGGATCGCCCTGTGCCCCAGGATGTCGCTCACGGCGATGCCCAGGGCATAGCGGAGCTTTGTCCCGTCGTTGAGGTCGCCGGGCTCGATCAGCTGGGCGTAGGACTCGTCGGTGAGGACTTCACCGCCGTGGAGCGCGCCGAGCCAGGTCGCCAGGTCCCCGGCGCTGGAGCATAGCGAGCCGGCGGCGAAGGGGACGTTGTGGACAATGAATCCCTTGTGCACGAGGCCGTCCTCGCCGACCTCGTAGCCGGTGACCTTGCCCTGGTGGATCTCGGTCTCGCTGCAGTAGTGCGAGTGGTCCATGGCGAGCGGCGCGAAGATCCGCTGCTCGACGTAGTCCTCGTAGCTCATCCCCGACACATCCTCGAGGATCATGCCTGCGAGGTAGAAGGCGGAGTTGTTGTAGATCTCGTGTTCGCCGGTCGCGAAGTCGAAGGGGTGGGCGGCGACCAGTGCGAGCAGGCTGTCCCGGGGAACGCGCCGCACGAAGTAGGGCCGCGCTTCCGCCATCTCGGTGTAGCCGCGGATCCCCGAGGTGTGGTCGAGGAGTTCCCGCACCGTGATGCGGTTGCCCTGGGTCGGGAAATCGGGCAGGTACTCGGCCATGTCCGCATCGAGGTCGACGAGCCCCTGCTCCTGCATCTGCAGCAGTCCAACCGAGGTGAACTGCTTGGTGACCGAGCCGGTCTCGTAGATGGCGTCCTCGGGCGTGGGGACGCGCAACTCCAGGTTCGCCCATCCGTAACCCCGAATCGCCACGGTCTCGCCACCTTGCACGACCGAGACCGAAGCGCCCGCGACCTGACCCTCGCGCACCGGCGCCATCATGATCTCGTCGATCATCGCGACGTGCGCGGCGTGGTCGGGGTTGCCGTAGCCGACCCCCTCGGAGCCATGTTCGCCGACACCTCCTCCGGTGCCGGCGGGGGCGGTGCAGCTCGAAATGAGCACCGCCAGCGCAATGTGGGCAAAGAGGGCGGTGACGGGGCGGGTCAAGGCACCCGCGTCTCTGTCGGCTCCTGGCTTTTCGGTCTGCATGGCAACCCCTACTCGATGCAATTGAATGAATTCAGGATTTCGTCGAGCTGAATCATGTACTCGTACTTGTCGCGGGACGGCGCGTACAGCCATGCGTCGATCATGTACATGCGCTGCTGGCCGGCGCACGTGATCGCCCGGGTGATGAACGGACCGGCGGCCGGATAGGAATCGGGCGGATTCTGCCATACGGCCTGGACCCTGTAGACCTGCCTGCCCCGGTGCTCGGCCGGACCCGCAAGGATCACGTCGCGATTCACGACCTGGGGGTAGTCGTAGTACTGGTCGACGATCCGCGCCCTCCACTCCAGCAGCTCCTCCTCGCCGACGCCCTCGGGGACCGGACTCTGCCAGGTCACCGAAATCTGGCGGATGAGCTCCGACGGATCCGGGTTGTCGTTGCGGAAGATGTGCACCGAGTCCTGCACCTGATACCCGTAGACCTCGGGCACGAGAAGGCTGAATCCGTGTTCCTCCCGCAGGGTTCTGACGAGCGCCGTGTCCGGGCCCGTTACGAACATCCGTGCGAGCACCCAGGCCCTGTACTGGTCGTCGTAGACCGCTGCGAGTTCCGGGAGCATCTGCTGAACCACCCGGGCATCCTCGGCCAGGTCCGTGTCCTCTTCCAGGATCACCAGGGTGACGAGTTGTTCCCGTCCCCAGACCTCCGCCACCTGGATGTGCTGCGGCGGCGCCACGGGCTCGTCGAGCTCCGCCAGCGGCGCGGCCATCCACGGGTCCGAAGCCTTGCCGATGAGCAGCAACTGCCTGAGGCGCCGCAGACGGGCCCAGGCCTCGTCCGCAGGCTCTTCGTAGCTGACCCGAAACGTACGTTCGTCGCGAACGGTGAACACCGTGGGGCCGAGGGTCGACAGCGCGGTGGGACCCACCTCGTCCCACAGCTCCGGCGCTGCGGTCACCACAATGGCATGGACATCTCCCAGCGCAAGCGGCAAGGTGTCGCAGGCCGCCGACCCGAGGGCCACGCTCCCGGCGAGGGCGACTCCAGCCATTCGATTGCGAATCGTGCTGCCCCCGGCGGCTCCACCCTCTCCGGCGCGGGCCTCGGGGGTTCCTGTAGCTCGGCTGCGCATCTGGTTCATTCCCCTATATTGGTTTCGAGCCGGCGCGAGGCGTGCCGGAGAGATAGACTAAAGCACTGAAGGGGCTCCGGTCCATGGCGCGGCGATCAATCCCGATGGCGCAGACACTCCTCGTCCTTGTCGCGGCTGGCTTGCCGCTGGCCGGGTGCGCCTCCGGCGGCGTGTCCGAGGTCTCTGCCGGCGCATCCGAGACCCCCGCCGGCGCGGCCGAGACCGCCGCCAAACCGGCCGTCGCAGAACCGGAAGTCTCGACGGTCGTGGCTCCGGAAGCGCCTCCGGGCGGCATCTTCACCGACGCGCAGGCGCGGCGCGGACGCACAGCCTTCGACGAGACCTGCTCCGAATGCCACACCACGAGCGAATTCCGCGGCCGCACCTTTCAGCGCACCTGGGGGCGCCGCACCGTGTACTCCTTCTTCCGCACCATCCGCTCGACCATGCCGGACGACAATCCAGGCGGACTGGAGGAGCAGGTCTACCTCGACGTCGTGTCCTACATCCTGAGCATGAACGGACACGACGGCGGCGTGGCGGAGCTGGGCGGGGACTCTCCCATGCGTGAGGTGCGCATCGCGCCGCCGGAGCCGCCGCGTTGAGCCGGAAGTCGGCCGTGACAAAGGAAGCGGTGCCAAGCGAGGCCGTCGACCGCCGCCGTTTCGTGAAGGTGGCCGCCGCGGGAGCGGGTGCCATCCTCACGGCAGCACGGCCCGAGGCGGCCGATGCACGCGCCGGCTCTGCGAGACCCGGCCGGGCTGGCCCCGGAGCCCCCTGGGTGCGCACCCGCCAGACTCCCGACATCGCCGTCGTAGGCGCCGGCGCTTTCGGGGCCTGGACCGCGCTGCACCTCCAGCAGGCCGGCGCGCAGGTCACCCTGATCGACCAGTATGGGCCGGCGAATTCCCGCGCGACCTCCGGCGGCGAGACCCGCGGTGTCCGCACCGGATACGGCAGCCACCCGTACGAGCGCCTCTGGATGGGCTGGGCCAAGCGGGCCATCGAGAAGTGGCAGGCCTGGGACGAGCAGTGGCAGGACATGCTCCTGCCGCGCGTCTTCTTCACCACCTCGGACCTGATCATGCGGGACGAATGGACGGACTTCATGGAGGACACGCGCAGGGCCTGGGACGATCTGGACATCCGCTACGAGGTCATCGACGCGGACGAGGTCCGGCGGCGCTGGCCCGTGATCGATGTGACCGACATCACGGTGGCGCTGTGGGAGCAGGACGCCGGCGTCGTACGGGCCCGCCGTGCGATAGAATCCGTCGCGCGGGTGTTCGAACACGAGGGCGGCCAGGTGCGGATCGCTCGGGCCGGGATGGGCGGCGCGACCAACCGCAGGCTCAATGCGCTTGGCCTGCAACCGGGCGACGAGCTTTCCGCCGGTACCTATGTCTTCGCCCTTGGACCCTGGTTCCCCAAAGCCTTCCCGGAACTGATGCGGGAGCGGGTGCGCATCCCCATCGGCCATGTCGTCTACCTCCGCACTCCTCCCGGCGACAACAGCTACAGCTACCCCAACCTGCCCAGCTACAACTTCCCGGGCGTGACCGGATGGCCGGCGCTCGGCCCCGACAACCGGGGCTTCCGCGTCAGGACAGGCGGGCGGGGAGGTGCGGACGATCCCGACACCAGTCGCCGCTGGCTCGAACCGGAGGAGCTGGACCGGCCGCGCGCCTTCGTACAGCAGCGTTTTCCCGGCCTGGCGGAAGCACCGATCAGCGAGACGCGCGCCTGCCACTACGAGTTCTCGACGACCCGCAATTTCTTCTTCGACCACCACCCGGACTGCGACAACGTCTGGTTCGCCGGAGGAGGATCGGCCGAAGGATTCAAGTTCGGGCCGGTGATCGGCGAATACCTGGCCGGAAGAGTGCTCGGGACCGAGACCGATCCCGAACTCATCAATGCTTTCCGGCTGTGGGTGGCGGAATCCGAAGAGCGCTGAGAGGGACGTGCTGAGCGGCCGCGGGGGTGCCTGGCGGGATACCTGTAGGTTGCGGGTTTCTTGAAAATCCGCAATTGACTTGAGGATTTTCACGATTACGGTTCTGCATGCTTATCGACCGCCCAACACCCATCGAACGCGTCCGCCAAGCGTTCTCGGCCCACCCGGTCGCAGCGTTGACGGGACCGCGACGGTGCGGCAAAACGACGCTCGCCCGGGAATTCGCGGCCCGGGCAGGGCAAAGCACATACTTCGACCTCGAAGAGGCGTCGAGCCGCCGTCGCCTGGCGACTCCCGAACAGGCGCTCGGCCGACTCAAGGGGCTTGTGGTCATCGACGAAGTCCAGCGGTCGCCGATGCTCCTGGAGACAATCCGGATTCTGGTGGACACAACCGGCAACGCGGCACACTTCCTTCTGGTGGGCAGCGCGTCGCCCTCGTTCAGCAAGCGCGTCTCGGAATCCCTGGCAGGCCGTGTCGGATTCGTCGATCTGGACGGTTTCAACCTTGGCGAGGTACCGCCTAACGAGTGGCGCAGGCTGTGGCTGCGCGGCGGCTTTCCTCGCTCCTACCTCGGGGGTCCCGACGGTTCGGTGATCTGGCGGAAGAACTTGGTGCGCACATTCCTGGAACGGGACCTGCCGCGGCTCGGAATCACGATCCCGGCGGAGAGGCTGCGGCGCTTCTGGACCATGCTCGCCCACTGCCACGGCCAGACCTGGAACGCCGCGGAGTTGGCCCGCTCGCTCGGCGTCAGCGAAGGAACAGCTCGAAACTACCTGGACATCTTTGCCGGGACGCGCATGGTTCGGCTGTTGCCGCCGTGGTTTGAGAACATCCGGAAGCGCCAGGTCAAGTCGCCCAGGACGTATGTCCGCGACACCGGCATCCTGCACACCCTCCTCGGTCTGGCAGACGAGGACGAAGTCGCGGGCCATCCCAAGGTCGGGGCGTCCTTCGAGGGATTCGCCATCGAACAGTTGCTGGCGGCGTTCGACTCGCACGACGTCTATTTCTGGCGCACGCACACAGGTGTGGAGCTGGACCTTCTCGTCCGTGACAGGGGTAAGCGCTATGGCTTCGAGTGCAGTTTCGCCGACGCACCGGGTCCGACCCGTTCAATGCGGGTGGCGCTTCGCGATCTGGCGCTCGATCACCTGTGGATCGTGTATCCGGGGACGCAAGCCCACGCGCTGGACCACCGGATTTCGTTGCTCCCCATCTCGGATGTTCATTGCAAGGCGCGGAAACTGGCAGGCGGCGAGGGGGTGGAAGAGCGGCTTTGGAATGACCCTGCTCTGTTTCCACGGTACATTTGATCTTTGACGGTGCGAGGACCGGACCCGTCGAATTGAGGACCTGGCAACGGCGAATTGAGGACCTGGCAATGAGGATCTGGAGAAGCACGATGCGCACAACACTACGTACCCTTCTGCTCATCCTCGGCCTAGCGGCGGCCGGCCCATTCGCGGCGTTCTCGCCCCTCCTCGCCCAGACCGGGAGCACCGCCCAGGCGGGCGCCGAATTGCCCACGGACGCGAGTGCCGCCGCTGCCTTCCTGCCCGACGCCCGCGATCCCTTCGAAGGCTTCGACGCCTTCATGGCGCGGATCATGGAGGACTGGCAGGTCCCCGGAGTCGCCGTCGGCGTCATCCACGACGGCGAGATCGTGCTGGCCGGCGGGTTCGGATACCGCGACCTCGAAAACCGGCTCCCGGTCACCGAGCACACTACCATGGCGATCGGCTCCAACAGCAAGTCGTTCACCGTGACCGTCATGGCGATGCTCGTGGACGAGGGCAGGCTCGACTGGGACGAGCCGGTGCGCGACTACCTCCCCGGCTTCCGCCTCCAGGACGAATTCGCGACGGCCGAGATGACGCCCCGCGACCTCGTCACCCACCAGTCCGGGCTGCCGCGCCACGACAACGTCTGGTACGGACGCGCCGCCAACCGCGAGGAGATCTTCGCCCGGCTGCGCTACCTGAAGCCGAATGCATCGTTCCGGAGCCGCTACCAGTACCAGAACCTGATGTTCATGACGGCTGGCTACCTCACCGAGCGCCTGACCGGCAAGGACTGGAGCCGCCTCATCGACGACCGCATCTTCACGCCCCTGGGCATGAACCGGTCCAACACCTCGGTCGACGCCTCGCCCGGCTCGGGAGACTTCGCCTTCCCCTACATCCTGCGCGACGGAGAGCTGCACAGGGTGCCCTTCCGCAACCTCGACGAAGTGGGCCCCGCCGGATCGATCAACTCGAACGTGATCGAGATGCTGGCCTACATCCAGACCCACATCGAGGGCGGCGTCTACAACGGCGACCGCTTGGTCTCGGAGGAGAGCTCGGTCCAGATGCAGCAGCCCCAGTTCGCGATGCCGGGCGACTCCGAGCACCCCGAAGTGGGGCCGACCAGCTACGGGCTCGGGCTGCGCGTGGGCACCTACCGCGGCCGCAAGATGGTGCAGCACGGGGGCGGCATCGACGGCTTCATCTCTTCGATGTCGTGGCTGCCGCGCGAGAAGATGGGCGTCATGGTGCTGACCAACCGCTCGGGCGGAATGAACCCCGTGCCGATCATGGTCGCCTACAACGTCTACGACCGGCTGCTCGGCCTGCCCGAGGTCGACTGGAACGCACGCAACCTGGAGGAGCGGGCAGAGCAGGAGGCGCGCGCCGCCGAGTCCGCCGCCGAGATGCTCGCCAGGCGGGTGGAGGGAACCCGGCCCGGCCAAGCCCTGGCAGCGTACGCGGGACGGTATCATCACCCGGCCTACGGCGACATGGACGTGGCGGTTGCCGGCGACGGCCTCACCATCTCATACGACAACGACTTCGTGCTGGAGCTCGAGCACTTTCACTACGAGGTCTTCCGGATCACATCGCTGCCCAACATGGTGCGGGTAACGGGACTGGTGACCTTCACCACCGACTCCGACGGCGCCGTGAGCCGGGTGGCGATCCCCTTCGAGCCCAACGGGGCCGACATCGTCTTCGAGCGGGAGGGGTCGTGACGCAGTCCCGCCTCGCGGGATCGATGTAACTCGCCCTTCCGGGCGGGCGTAGTGGCAGGACAAGGGGGCAGCGACCGCGGCGGCCCCGGATCGCCCTTGCGGCGGACGCAGGTGGTAGACATGACGGATTTGATGGGTTGGAAGAGGGCGGTGTTGCGGGGCGCGGCGACCTCGTCATCGAGGACCGGGCGCCGTGCGATGCAGGTGCGCCTGCGGGAGACGGCGATCCTGTCGCTTCGCCCTTGGTCGTACCTTGCCAACGTGGTGCCACACCGCTCTCGGTGCTCACGCGGGTTTGTCCTGGCGCTGCCGGGTGCGCTCTTCTTCCTGACGGCCGCCGCGCCGCTTTCCGCGCAGGTCGGCGCCACGCTTCGCGGCGTGGTGCGCTCGGGGATGACGGGCGAGGCGCTGTCGGGGGCGACGGTGGAGATCGTGGGGACCGCCGCCGTTACCCGGACGGGTGACGATGGCCGCTACGGCATCCTAACCGTGCCGATGGGCGTGTCGGTCGTGCGCATCACGCACCCCGACCACGTGGGGGTGGTGGAGCGCCTCGACGTGGACGAGGCCACCGTGGTTCTGCGCGACTTCGAGATGATGCCGCCGTCGTATGTGCTGGAGGAGGTGGTTGCGCGCGTCCTTGGCCGGGTCGATATCCCGGACCGCGAGATCGAAGGACATGAGCTGCAGGGGAACCGGGGCGTGCGCGAAGTGCTCGACGGCGTTTCCGGGGTCACCCTCGTCCGCACGGGCGGGGCCGTGGGGATGGGCTACTACCTCCGCATCCGCGGCGTGAAGAGTTTCACCTTCAATCGTCACCCCGTGGTGTTCATCGACGGAGTGCAGGTTCGGGCGGAAGGCGTCGGTGGCGGACTGGGCGCGCTCGAACTCATCAACCCGGGGACGATCGCGCGGATCGAGGTCCTCAAGGGACCGGCCGCTGGGGCTGAGTACGGCCCGGATGCGGCGGACGGTGTGGTGTTGATTACGACACGCAGGGGGAAGGGCGGGTAAGGCCGGGGGTTCCGCGTCGCTACTGCAAGCAACCAGAGGGGGCTGCCGCGCTGATGCACGGCAACCCCCTCGATCGTGTCCGGGTCGGTCAGCTACCCGATGTTTTCATTCCCGTTCGTTTCTACCAGGGGCAGCACCCAGCACGTGACAGTGCCATACTCGGCTCCCGTCTGATCGAGTCCGTCGGGGTGGATCGACCCCGGCTCGCCCAGGAACGGAATCTGCTGGGCTGTGCCACGGTGCTGCAGCATGTCGTTGAAGCGCCACGCCTGTTCAACAAACAGTTCGCGGGACCGCTCTGCGAGCACGGCCGCGAGCACGTCAGCCTGCGATGCCGAAGCGCCCGCAGCCCACTCCGGGAGCCCGGAGTTCGCGCGGAGGTCGTTGATGATTCCCACGGCGGTCGCGACATCGCCCATCTGGGCGGACGCCTCGGCGATGATCAGCTGAGCGCCTTCCCATGATGCCATCGGCGCGGGATCACCTCGGGAAGTGTACTTGTCCGTGAAGTAGTGGATCGTCGAGAAGTCGAACGCCTGATTGCCGATCGTCCGGACGGGTACCCGGGG
This sequence comes from Longimicrobiales bacterium, assembly GCA_965211905.1. Classification (GTDB taxonomy): domain Bacteria; phylum Gemmatimonadota; class Gemmatimonadetes; order Longimicrobiales; family Gaopeijiaceae; genus Bin94. The sequence goes on along the minus strand of CBDBTX010000003.1, from coordinate 239,693 downwards.
ATCGGGCATTCCGTCGTTCTGCGTCAGCTCTCCCGCGTCGCTTACAGTCAGGTCACGGTAGTGGTTGGCGACGGATCCATGCTTGCTGATGCCGTCATTGGTGTCGTTGAGCCAGCGGTGCAGGTAGTTCTGGCGCCTGTCAAGGTCCCCCGCGCGGTCCGCGCCAAACTTGAAGCCCTCGGGAACCTGTTGCGCATCGGCTATGGCACCGGACCAGTCTCCCATGTCGAGCTTGGCCCGCGCACGACCCGCGTACGAACTGGTAACCAGTGCGGCGTCGCCGGCAGTCGAGATGGCTTCGCTGAAGCTCTGGATTGCAACATCGAGCACCTGGTCCGGCTGCATTTCGGGCCCACCGTCCAGCGCCATCGAGCAGAAGCCCTCGCCCAGGGCGATCAGGGACCAACCGCCGTATGCTCTCACCCTGCCCTGCATCTGGGTCTTGTCCGGCACGTCCGCCGCGTCGAATTCCGCCAACTTGGCGAACACGTCGTTGTTCTGGAAGCGCGCGGTCTGGAGCGGAGTGTAGATGCCGTAGTTCGATGCACAGGATCCGGTGGCGAGTATGCTCCCCGACGAAGCCTGCGGATCCATCTTGCGCTGGCCCCACTCCCGCATGTTCAGGTTCCCGGAAGTCGGGATCCACTCGTCGGAGTGATGGGATGCAGCTGCGGCGTAGTTGCTCCACGCGCACTCCGCATCGCCCACCACCGAGTTCACGAGCACGTTGGCCAGTGTCGGATCGTTCAGCGACTCGGCGTCCACCTTGCCCGGAATGTCGACCTCGAGGATTGCTTCGAGGTCGCAGCCGGTGGTGAAAAGCAATCCGGCCACGAGGATGCCCGACCACGCCCTCCGCGGAGCATTCTTGATTTGCATAGTCATTGGAATTGCTCCTTTCTCTCAGAACGTGAGTCTGAAGGTGGTCGTGAGGGTTCGGAGCTGAGGCCATCCTTCCTGGTTGTAGGCGGTTAGGCCTTCGGTTGCTCCGCCACGCTGGTTCGCTACTTCCGGATCCATCTGTTTCACGCCAAAGCTGTCCGGCTGGCCGACCCAGATCGTCCAGGGATTGTTGATGGAGACGTTGATGGTCGCCCGCGCCGCGTTCAGAGTCTCGGCCCAGCTGCTCGGCAGCGTGTAGTTAGCGGACACGGTTCGCAGCTTCGCGAAGTCTCCGCTGATCACGCCCGACTGCCACAAGCCGATCCCTCCCAGGGTCTCGTATCCGAGCAGGATGGGGTCCGTTCGCTCCAGAATCGCGCGCGAGTTGATGAAGAACCGGTGCTGAGCGGCGATGTCTCCGCTGATCAGCGTCCGCCCGCCTACGTAATCAACCAACGCGTACAGTTGAAGATTCGAGCCGATCGAAACCGTGGCGTAGGCGCTGCCTTCCTTGTCGGGAATCGGTTGTCCCCAGAACACATTGGGCGCGTCGGCACAGGGCACCGGCGAGCCACCGCCTGCGGACGCATCCACCGACTCGCCGCTGGGAAGGATGTCCCCACCTTCGCACATCACGTTCGCCGCATTGTCACCATCAAGCGTCGCGCTCACGATGCGCTTCATGTAGATGCCCGCCAGGGGCTGTCCCTCGACGTGATACTGCCCAAAGGTGCTGGTGTGCACGACGGCTGGCTGACCACCCAGATCCGTGATCTTGTTGTTGGTCGTGGAGAAGGTGCCGCCGATGTCGACGCTCAGGTCCTCGCTCGTGTAGACGTTGGCATTCACACCCAATTCGATGCCGCTGTTCTGGACTTCGCCGATGTTCTGGAACTGGACCCCGGGGAAACCGCGCGAAGGAAGCGCAGGCACCGAAACGATCGCGTCCTGGGTCCTCTGGTCGTACCAGGTGAATTCCAGTCCCACGCGGTCGTCCAGGATGCTGGCGTCGAAGCCGACCTCGACTTCGGTCCCCACTTCCGGTTTCAGGTCGGCGTTGCCAATGTTCTCGGGAGTGACCGTGGAAGACCCGCCCGGCCCCACTGAAGGCTCATAGGTTCTCAGAGCATCAAAGACATCGGGCTGTTTCCCGGCCTGTCCCCAGGCAGCCCGGAGCTTCAGCTGATCCACGAAGCCCACGCTCTCCGAGAAGAAGGCTTCGTCACTGATCACGTAGGAGCCGGAGAGTTTCGGATACACCACGAAGTCGAAGTTCTGTCCGAAGGCCGAGTTGTCATCCCCCCGCACCGCAGCGGTCAGGAAGAACCTGTCGCCGAAACCGACCTGCTCCTGCAGGAAGACCCCAAAGGTCTTGTTCTCCAGATACTCCTCATCCGCGCTTCGGGTGGAACCGGAGGGTATCGTCTCCAGCGACTTGACCGGGAACGTTTCACCTCGGGCCCAGAGGATCTCGGTCTTCTTCGAGTAGAACTGGACTCCGCCCCCGGTGTTGAGGCTTATGTTCTCGAAGGGCGACCAGGTGCTGCTGGCCTGGTAGTCCGCCGTGATGAAGGAGGTACGCTCGTTGGCGACGGTCTTGCGGCCGGTGTTGAAGAAGTTCCCGAGGTTGCCGGTCGCGAGATACAGTTCGGTGTTCGTCCGCGTCCCGAAGTCGCCGCCGAGGACGAGCTTCTGCGACAGCCAGTCCGTGGCGTCCCAGTGCGTCTGCAGGCTGTAGGTGGTGCGGTCCACGTCGACCACTCCCTCGATCTCGTCCTCGTACGCCTCGGGAAGGTAGGCGATATAGCCGCGGGAGGGCCCGTCGAGCGCCTGTGGCGTACCCGAACCGGGCTCACAGCCCGGGGCGGGGCAGGACCAGATTACCGCCGTCAGCAATGGCTGTTGGGCTGACGCGGATTCCATCTTGGATCGGTTTGCACCGAGGCTGAAGTCGAACCTGAACGCCTCGGTGGGCGCGTATGTCAGATTGGCCCTCCCCCGAACGGTGTTCTGCCAGTTGTAGGACACGGGCCCTTCGAGACGATCGACCTCACCGCTCACGAAGTACGTGACGCTCTCCGTTCCGCCGCTGATATCGGCTCCGTAGGACTGGTTGTGCCCGGTCCGGAACCAGTCACGCCCCCCGTTTGGCTGACACCCGATGTGGGTGCTGGGATCACAGTCCAGCAGCCCGAACGTGTTTTCCTTGTCATGCCTGAGAACGTTGACCTCGACGATCTCTCCCGATGCACTCCGGTAGTAGGTCGGTGGAACCAGGTTGATGGGGTTCGGCATCCAGGAAGCACCCTGACGGATGCGAGCATTGACCCGTGGCGCTCCCCTCGAACCGCGCTTGGTGATGATCTGGATGACGCCGTTGGATGCCTCGGTGCCGTAGAGCGTGGCCGCGGCCGGTCCCTTGATGACCTCGATGCTCTCGATTTCATCCGGGTCGAAGTCATTGATCCGGGAGCCCGAATCGCCGCAGTCGGCACCGATTCCGCACAGCAGCGACGGATCGCCGTCGGCTCCATTCACGCGGACGCCGTCCACAACCACGATCGGTGTTGCAACCAGGGTCAGTGAAGCGACTCCGCGAATGCGCGTCACGCCGCCCTCGCCGATGGCGCCACCGGTGTTCATGATGCGAACCCCGGGGACAGTGGCCGACAGCATTTGCTGGACCTCGGCAACAGGAGCGCGCTCCTGAAGCTCCGACGCATCGACCCGGCCGATGGCGTTACCGATGGACCGGGCCTGCTGCTCCCCGACCGTGCCCGTGACGATGATCTCGTCAAGCGAGATCGCCGTCTCCTGAAGTTCGATCGTGACGGGCTGGTCCGCGCTGGCCTCGGCGGTGGCTTCGCGGTACCCGATCATCAGGACGCGGAGTGTAACGGTTCCCGACGGCGCGTTGAGGATCAGAAACCGTCCCCGGTTGTCGGTGAGGCCGCCGAGTTCGGTTCCCTCGATCACGACCTGCGCGCCGGGGAGAGGCCGCTGGGTCGTGCCCTCCACCACCGTACCCGTGATGGTGTTCTGGGCAGCCAGCGGTGCGACAGCCAGAAGCAGAGCCAGGAGACCCCCGGCTCCTCCTGCGACAAGTCCCCGGCGTGCGGGGACAAGTGTGTTCCAACGTTTCCAGGGTCTCATGGCAACCTCCTTGAGATATGTGACTGCGCTCCGAGTGAGCACAAAAAGGATACGGGGCCGCCGCCGATGCAACAGCGGCGACCCCGTTTGTCCTCTGTTCGGGTCTACGACTACCCGATGTTCTCGTTACCCTTCCTCTCCACTTCGGGCAACTGGAAGCAGGTCAGGTTTCCGTATTCTGCACCGGTCTGATCGAGCCCGTCGGGGTGAATCGACCCCGGGTCGCCCAGGAACGGGATGTTGAACCGCAGCATGTCGTGAAGGCGGTGGCCGCCCAGAACGAACAGCTGACGACGACGTTCCTCCTTGACCAGGTCCATGATCTCGCCCGCCCCGACCGACGCGGTCACAGCGGGAAGGCCCGCCGCTTCACGCAAGCCGTTGATCTTGCCGAGAGCGCCGTCCACATCGCCCTGCATGGCCAGAGCCTCGGCCTCGTACATGCGGGCCTCGTGCCAATGGACCAGGGGCAGAGGGTCGCTCCTGGAGTTGTACTTGTCGTGGTAGTACAGCACCGTCGCGAAATCCGCCGCCTGCGTCCCGTCGGTCTTGACGTTGACGCGAGTGTCCGAGACCCCATCTCCGTCCGTCGGCATGCCGTCGGCGCCGATCGTCAGGTTTTGGTAGTTATCGGCCACCGAACCGTGCGCGCGGAACCCGGTGGGCGCGTTGAGGCGCTCGAAGTAGTAGTTGTACCGCCGTGATTCCGCGGCATCGCGTGTCACGTTGATGACGAAGCCGTCCGGTATGTTGCCCGCATCGGCCAACGCCCCGGCGAAATCACCCTTGGCGATGCGAACACGTGCACGTCCCAGTTGGCCCTGCATGGTCAGCGTTGCGTCGCCGGCACCCTGGGCCAGGGATATCGCGTTGTTGAAGCGTTGCTCTGCCTCGGCCTGTACCTGGGCGGGTGTCATTTCCGCACCGCCGTCGATGGCCATGCTGCAGAAGCCTTCGCCCATGGCGACCAGCGGAAAAGCACCCCACGTAGCAGCCGTTGCCTGGAGCGCAGCGAGGTTCGAAACATCCTCGAAGCCGGACAGCCGTGCGGACACGTCCTCCGCCTGGAAGCGCGCCGTGTGCAGGGGCGTGAACATCGGATACCCCCAGCCGCCGCAGGTTCCCTGCGAGTAGCCGGCATCGCTCGCGTAGATCTTCCGCTGTCCCCAGTTCCTCATGGTAAGGTTGCCGGAGGTCGGTACGTACTCATCCGAGTGGTGAGCAGAGCCCGCCACATATTGGTTCCAGCTGCACTCGACCTCAGCCACCACACCCGTTGTAAGCACGTCCGCGAGTGACGCGTTGTCCAGCGCTTCCTCCAGTACCTTGCCAGGGACATGGACCTCGAGGATCTCATCCAGGCTGCACCCGGAGAGCACGAGGGATGAAGCGGCCAACAGGGCCGCACCAGCCAGCCTGTTTCTTGCTTTCATTTTCTTCTCTCCTTGTGGTTAGAAGGTGAACCGGAGGGTGGACGTGAAGCGGGTCGTCTGCGGCCAGCCCTCCTGCAGATAGCCGTTGAGCCCGAAGTTGGCCGGATGCATGTGCGTCCGCTCGATGTCCATGACGGGGTGCCCGAAGGAATCGGTCGTCCTTTGCCAGATTGTGTGTACGTTGTCGACCGACGCCGTGAGCGCGACACGGCTCGCCCACATCATTTCAGCCATGGAGGTGGGCAACGTGTAGGACGCTGAAACCGTGCGGAGCTTCATGAACGATCCATCGACGACACCGGACTGAGCCAGACCCTGGGCCCCAAGCGCCTCGTACCCGAGAAGAATCGGGTCGGTACGTTCCAGGATCGCCCTGGAATTGATGAAGAAGCGGTGCTGCGCGCTGACATCGCCGAGGCTCATGTGGTGTCCGCCCACGTAGTCGACCAGGGCATAGAGAGACAGGTTCTGACCGACGCGAACGTTGGCGTACATCCCCGCCTCGATGTTCGGGATGGGCTGGCCCCAGTAGACCTCGGGCGCACCATCGCACGGCACGACGGAGCCATCGCCCCACGAGAAGTTGGAGTCGCCGATCGTCTGACCGCCTTCGCACATCAGGTTCGTCGCGACGTTCCGGCCGCTCGATCCATCGAGGGTCGCATTGACCACCCTCTTGTAGAACATCGACCCGAGCGGGAACCCCTCGACATGGAACTGCCTGTTCAGGCTTGAAGAACTCTGAACGATGGGAGGCTGGCCGCCAAGATCGGTGACCTCGTTGTCGAAGGTGGAGAAGGTGGCTCCCAGATCGACGCTCAATCCTTCCGAACTGTACACGGCGCCGTTGACGGCAACCTCGACGCCCCTGTTCTGGATCTCGCCGATGTTCCTGAACTGCACCCCGGGGAATCCCTTGGATGGAATCACCGGAACCCGCACCAGGGCGTCGTTCGTGGTCTGGGTATAGGCAGTGAACTCGATCCCGATCAGGTCGCCCATCAGCCCGACATCGAAGCCCACTTCCAACTCCGTCCCGACTTCAGGCTTCAGATCCGGGTTGCCGATGTTCTCCGGAGTGAGGACCGAGGCACCATCCGGGCCTACGGTCGGCGTGTAGGTCTGAATCGCGTCGAAGACATCGGGCTGCTTCCCTGCCTTACCCCACGCAGCTCTGAGCTTCATCGTGTTGATGCCGCTCAGGATGTCCTGGAAGAAGGCCTCGTCACTGATTACATACGACGCTGAGAGCTTGGGATAGACCACGAAGTCGAAGTTCTTCCCGAATGCGCTGTTGTCGTCCCCGCGGACCGCCCCTGTCAGGAAGAAACGGTCGCCCCATGCGACCTGCTCCTGGACGAATACTCCGAAGGTCTTGTTTTCGAGGAAGTCCTCTTCGGCCCGCTTTTCCGAACCCGAGGAAACCGTCTCGAGCGCTTCGACGGGGAAAGTCTCGCCGTGCGCGAGCGTAGACGACTCCCGGCGCTGATAGTATTGCACACCGCCGGACGTAGTCAGGCTCAGGTTGTCACCGAAATCGAAGATCCCGTTGGCCTGGTAGTCCAGCGAGAAGTAACTGGTGTTCTGACTGATGACCGTCTTTCGGCCCCACGGCGTGAACTGTCCAATGTTGCCGGTGGCCCGATAGAGCTCGGAGTTTCTCACGCCGCTGAAATCACCGCCGATGACCGCACGCTGGGTAAACCAGTCAAAGGGCTCGTGCTTGACCTGCAGGGAGAAGGTCGTCCGATCCACATGCTGGAAGCCCTCGATTTCGTTTTCGTAGGCTTCGGGCAGATATGCGATGTAGCCACGATACGGACCGTCGATGCGGCTGGGCGCAGCCATGTCGCCCGCCTCACACCCCGGCGCGGGACAGGCCCAGATGATGGCTGTCGGCAGCGGCTGCTGCGCCGAAGCCGACTGCGCCGTGCTGCGGATCGCTCCGAGCCCGAAGTCCAACTGCAACCGGTCTGAAGGCGTGTAAGTCAGGTTGGCGCGGCCGCTCATGCGGTTTTTCCAGTTGTACTCCACCACACCTTCGTCACGGTCCCAATCGGCGGATACATAGTACGTGATCTGCTGGGAACCGCCCGTGACATCCGCTCCGTAGGACTGCGCGTGTCCGGTCTGGAACCACTCGTTGCCATACACGTCCCGATCGATCTGGAGCACGTTGAAGGATGAGACCGTGCCCGGGGTGCACTTGAGGCGCTCATCGACATCGACGGTCTGGGACACGCCGTTGCACTGGTACCAAACGTCCGCAAACATGTTGTAGACGTCCGGATAGAAGTTCGCGCCCTGCTTCATCGTCACGTTGATGCGCGGAGCGCCGGTGCGCCCCCGCTTGGTGATGATGTTGATCACGCCGTTGGACGCTTCCGTTCCATAGAGGGTCGCCGCAGCCGGTCCCTTGATGATCTCGATGTTCTCGATCTCGTCGGGATTGAAATCACCCAGGCGGGACGGCTGGGAACTGCTTCGGAAGCCGGTGCTTCCGAATGCGAGGCTCGCTTCGTCGCCGTTGACCCTGACACCGTCCACATAGATCAAGGGCTGGGCGCCCAGCGACAGACTCGCGATACCGCGGATCCTGGTGGTGCCGCCGGTACCGACCTCGCCACTGCTCAGCGACACTCGCACGCCGGGAACCGAGGCACTGATCATCCGCTGGATGTCCGTGCTGGGGGCCAACTGCTCCAGCTGTGCGGCGTCGACCTGACCAACAACGTTGCCCACCGCTCGGGCAGTCTGCTCGCCCACCACCCCCGTAACCACAATCTCGTCAAGCGAGATCGCCGTCTCCTGGAGCTCGATGGTGACGGCTTCCCCGGTGGTGGCCGTCGCGGTGGCTTCCTGGTACCCGATCATGATCACCCGCACGGTAACGCTCGCGCTGGGCACGTTGAGGATCAGGAAGCGGCCCCGGTTGTCGGTGAGGCCGCCGAGCTCGGTGCCTTCGACCAGCACCTGGGCGCCGGCAAGCGGACGTTGCGTGGCGCCGTCGACCACCGTGCCGGTGATCGTGTTTTGCGCGGACACGGGTGCGAACCCCATGGCAAGGGCCATGAGTACCGCAACCGAGCCCGCGACTGCTCGCCCAGGTGTAAGCCCGGGTCTCGAACGCGAAATCAGTCTCATAGGAACTCTCCTTTGGTGGATTGTGAGACTCCTGTTTCGACGCACGCCAAGATACGGGTTGACGCGTCCGACATGCAACAAGTACGCATTGCTGTATACAAAACGCAACTGACCCCCCCTCTTCAGGACGGCACCAATCGATAGTTCTCGGGCGGGTCCGCTCCCAACAGGTGCTCGACGAAGTAGTCCCAGCGGCGCCTGATATAGTAGGGATCTCCGCCCGCCCCATGATTCAGATTCGGCAGGATGAGCATGTCGAAGGTGCGGTTCGCCTTGATGAGCGCGTCCACGACCTGGATGGTGAGCGCCGGGCCGACGTTGTCGTCCATTTCACCGTGGATCAGCAGGAGTTTCCCCTTCAGGTTGGCGGCGTGGGTCGTGTTGGCCTGCTGGATGTAGTTGGCGCCGTCCGGGTCCATGAGGCCGTGGTAGAGTTCGCCCCAGAGCGCGATGTAGCCACGCTGGTCGTGGTTGCCGGCGCCCGAAACCGCCACCTTGTAGAAGTCCGGCTGGGTCAGGATTGCGTGGGTGGACATGTATCCGCCGCCGGAAAAGCCGTACACGCCGACACTGCCCAGGTCCATGTACGGGCGCGACGCCGCCAGCTGCTTCATCGAGGATACGTGGTCGGCAATTCCTCCGGCGTCCTGGAGGTTTCCGTACGAGAAGTTGTGGAACGCCTTGGAGCGGAGGGGCTTGCCGAGGCCGTCCAGGACCACCACGATCGCGCCCAGTTCGGCCGTTGCCTGCGCGTCCCACAACACCCGCGACAGCGGATCGGCGATGCTCTTGGGCACCCACGCCGTCTGGGGACCGGGGTAGACGTAGTCGATCACGGGGTAGACGGCATCGGGGTCGAAGCCGGTGGGCGTGACGATCAGGCCGTAGAGGTCGGTCACGCCATCCCGGGCTTTCGTCACGACCCTCTCGGGCGGACTCCATCCCAGCGCCTCGAGGGCTTCCAGCGATCCGGTCTCGAGCGTCATCACCACCGTGCCGCTGCGGTCGCGCACGACGGTGACGGGCGGCGTGTCGATGCGGCCGTGGGTGTCCACGAACCATGCGCCGCCGGGGCTGGCCGTGACAAGGTGGTGGGAGTCCTCGGGCGTGAGTCGGCGCACCGCCCCGCCGTCGAGCCCCACGCTGTACAGCTGCATGTAGTACGGGTCGCCGCCCTCTCGTCCGCTCGCGGTGAACCATAGCGTGCGCGTGGCCTCGTCCACATGCAGAATCTCCCGGACCAGCCAGGGACCGCTCGTGACCTGGCGCTGCAGATCGCCGGTCCGCGTGTCGTAGAGATAGAGGTGACCCCAACCGTCCCGCTCGGACCACCACAGGACCTCGTCGCCGCCGCTGAGCACCCGCACGTTGGGCCGCGACGCCAGAGACGGGGTGGCCTCGCAAAAGGTGGCACAGCTCTCCTTGATGATTGTGCGCACTTCGCCGGTCGCCGGGTCGGCCGTCTCCAGGCTCATTGCCTTCTGCCCTCTTGTGAAGCGAAGGGTGTAGAGGGCCGATCCGTCCTCCGCCCACCACACGTTCTGGAAGGTGAAGGGCGACTGAAAGATGGCATTGAGCGGATCCGCGTTCAGCCGCGTGACCGCGCCCATCTCGCTGTCCGCGCCCGCTTCGGTGTCCACGATGACCATGTGGGCCATGGGGATGATCGAATCGCCGGGAAGCGCGTAGCGGTACGCGTGGTGCCGCGGCCGCTTGGAGCCGTCCTCGGGAGCGCCCTGCACGAGGTGCATTTCGAGAACGCCGCGCTGGTCCAGCTGGTGCGTGGCGACGTAGCGGCCGTCCGGCGACCAGAGCGCGGCGGGAGGCACCGGGATGCCGAAGCGGCGGATCGTCACTGCCGACGTGTTCCCCTCGGGGGAGGATCCGTAGTCCCAGTACAGCTCCCCGTCGTCGGTCAGCTGCGTGCCGTCCTCCTCCCCTGCCACCCGGATCCAGAGGTTGTGATCGCGCGCGAAGAGGGCGCGGGTTCCGTCGGGTGCGGCGAGTTCCGCCGGGGTGAATTCGGTGGAAGCATCGCGCTCCGCGCAGGTGTAGCCGGCAAGTTCGCAGCGCCACTTCGCCGCGCCGATGTCGAGCTTCAGTGCCGCGCCGTCGTCGACGAACTCGAATGTCGTGAACGGCATCCGCGCCGGGTCGTAGGAGGTGTCCGCCGCCGCCGAGAGCGCAGCCGCGAGGCGGCCGTGATCGAATGCGTCGCGCCGGGTTCGAGCCGCGGGGTCGACCAGAATGAAGCGCTCGCCGTCAGCGGTTCGCACGCGGTACCAGAACCGGTCGGAGTCGCCGACCCAGGTCACCGGGCCGACCGGCACCCCCGTCAGCAGCCGCATCGCGTTGCCCGGCAGAAACTGCTCGGCCCGCGCGTAGTCGGCCGCCGTGACGACGGGGCGGGCTGGCGGCTCCTGTGCCTGAGCGACGGCGGCCGCCACGCCGAAGGACATGAGAACGATACCGGCCTTCGCTTGCACCATCGCGCAAAGTCTCCCATTTCTGATCGGGTGCCCACGCAGATCGACCGCGATCTGCCCGGGTCGGCCCACAAGCAATCCGGCGAAGATGCGTGTCCACGGTATGGTGCGCCACCTGGCGCTCCCCACGCCGCTTCCCGCTCCCCAACGGAGGCCAAGAATGATCCGCTGCACCGTCACCCGCTCACGTTTCCGCCTCGCCCTGATCCTCGGCGCCGGCTTCCTCGTCCTGGGAGCCATGAACGAACCCGCCGCCGCCCAGGAAGAGGGCTCGATCAAGGTCGAGGGCCCCGGCTCCGCCAACTTCGAGCTGGCCGCCCGCTTCGCCCCCTACAAGGTCAGCGACCTCGTGCACTCGCTGCGCGTCACCCCGCGGTGGATCGAGGACACCGACCGCTTCTGGTACGAGTGGGAGACCTCGGAAGGCAGGCACTTCTACCTCGTCGATCCCGGCCAGGGCACGAAGACCGAGATCTTCGACAATGACCGGATCGCCGCCGAACTGACCCGCATCACGCGGGATCCGTGGGACGCCCAGCACCTGCCGATCCGCGCGATCCGTTTCACGGGGCCGAACACCATCCAGTTCGACGTGGAGTCGTCCCAGGAAGAGGAGGTGGAGGAGGACGAGCATGAGGAAGATGTCGAGGAGGACCAGGAGGACGAGCAGCAGCGCGGCCCGCGTCGGCCGAGGACCCGCAACATCGTCCACCACTTCGAGTACGACGTCACCACGAGGACGCTGCGCGAGCTCGAGGACTACGAGGAGCCGGACAGCCACCCGAACTGGGCGAGCGTGTCCCCGGACACTGCGTGGGTCGTCTTCAGCCGCGAGTTCAACCTCTGGATGATGAGCTACGAGGAATACGAGAGGATCATCGAGGCCCGCCGCGGCAAGACCGGTGACGAGGCCGAAGAGGCGGAAGAGGATGTCGAGGTCGAGGAGATCCAGCTCACGACCGATGGTGAGAAGGACTTCAGCTGGGGCTCGCAGGGCCGCGGCCAGAATGACGAGGAGACGGAAGAGGAGCACAAGAAGCGCCAGCCTTCGGGCACGACCTGGTCGCACGACTCCCGCTACTTCGCGCTTACCCGCCAGGACCGCCGCGAGGTCGACCATCTGTGGGTCGTTCATGCGGTCGGCAACACGCGGCCGAAGCTGGAGAGCTACCGGTACGAGATGCCCGGCGAGGAGAATGTCACGCAGACCAGCCTCCACGTCTTCGACATGGAATCGCGGGAGATGGCGCAGATCGACGACGAGCCCTGGAAGGACCAGCGGATGGGGATCTTCAGCGCGCCGGGCGGCGGATTCGGCGGCTTCTTTTTCTTCGGAGGCGGGGGAGGCGGCACTGCCGAACCCAGGATCACGAAGTGGCTCTCGGACAGCAGCAACGAGCTCTACTTCTGGCGCCGCAGCCGCGACCAGCACCGGGTGGACGTGATGCGGGCCGACCCCGCAACCGGCGAGGTCACCGCCGTGATCGAAGAGCGTCTTAATACCTACGTGGAGCACCAGACGCCTCGCCGTTTGGAGGGCGGGGACCTCATCTGGTGGTCGGAACGGGACGGGTGGGCGCACCTCTACCGCTACGCGCCGGACGGAACGGTCCGCACTCGTCTTACCGAAGGCCCCTGGCATGTCGACGCTTTGATGGGAGTGAACGAGGACGAGGGATACGCGGTGTTCCGGGCCAACGCGCGCGAAGAGGGCGAGGACCCGTACTACATGCACATGTACCGCGTCGGCCTGAACGGCAGCGGCCTGACGCTGCTCAACCCCGGCAACCAGGACCACCAGGCCGTCGTATCCGAGTCCGCGCGCTACTTCATCGACAACTATTCGCGCGTCGATACCAACCCCGCCTCCGCGCTCTTCGACGCGTCCGGGCGCAGGATCATGGACCTGGAGACGGCCGACCTGACGGCGCTGGAAGCCGCCGGATACCAGTACCCCGAGACCTACCAGGTGAAGGCCGACGACGGCGTGACGGATATCTACGGGGTCATGTACAAACCCTACGATTTCGATCCCGCGAAGCAGTACCCGATCATCGCGTACGTATATCCCGGACCGCAGACCGAGTCGGTGTCGAAGTCGTTCTCGCTGAACCAGACCGAGCAGGCGCTCGCGCAGTTCGGCTTCATCGTGATCACGATCGGGAACCGCGGCGGCCACCCCGACCGCTCGAAGTGGTACCACAACTACGGGTACGGGAACCTCCGCGACTACGGCCTGGCCGACAAGAAGGCCGGGATCGAGCAGCTCGCCGACCGCCACGGGTTCATCGACATCGACCGGGTGGGGATCTACGGGCACTCCGGCGGCGGCTTCATGTCCACCGCGGCGATGCTCGTCTACCCCGACTTCTTCAAGGTGGCCGTCTCGTCAGCCGGGAACCACAACAACGACGTCTACAACGCCAACTGGTCCGAGAAGCACGACGGGGTCAAGGAGGTGAAGGACTCGACCGGGGCCGTCACGAGCTTCGAGTACGACATCGACCGGAACTCGGACATCGCGGCGAACCTGAAAGGTCACCTGCTGCTGACCACGGGGGACGTCGACAACAACGTCCACCACGCCGGCACCTTCCGCATGGCCGAGGCGCTGATCCGCGCGAACAAGCGCTTCGACTTCTTCATCTTCCCCGGCCAGCGCCACGGCTTCGGGAACATGAGCAACTACTGGTTCTGGCTCCGCGCGGAGTACTTCGTGAAGCACCTGCTCGGCGACAGCCAGTGGAACGTGGACATTCTGGAGTTGCAGGGGGATCAGCCGAAGGGGTAGGTGACACAAGCCCGGTGCGGGCTGACTGGCCGGCGACGTTGAAGGCCCCGGGGTCCACGGCCGTGGTGCCACTTGGCTGGTTGATGGGTGAATCGAATGTTGTAAAATGACGGTGATGTCGTCATTATTCCTGTCATTATGACGACTCGACCGCGATTTCTCACTGTCCCGACGGGGAGCTTGTTCCTCTTCGGCCCACGTGGCACTGGCAAGACGACCTGGCTGCGCGAGAGGTTCCCCGATGCGCTCGTGTTGGATCTCCTGCGCCCCGAGGATTTCCGTCGATTCGCGGCTCGCCCGGAGCGATTGCGTGAGCTGGTGCGTGCTGTGCCCCGCGGCGGAACGGTGGTGGTCGACGAGATTCAACGGGTTCCCGAACTCCTCAATGTCGTACACGAACTCATGGAGAGCGGAGCACGCCGGCGGTTCGTGCTGACCGGATCCAGCGCCCGGAAGCTGCGCCGCGGAGGCGTCAACCTGCTCGCCGGACGCGCGGTCATGCGGACGATGCATCCGTTCATGGCGGGGGAACTGGGATCCGGGTTCGACCTGACCACCGCACTGACACTTGGAACGGTCCCGACCGTCGTGTCGTCCGACGATCCGGCGTCGGCCCTGGCCGCCTATGCCTCTCTCTACGTGGAGCAGGAGGTACGCGCCGAGGGCCTGGCTCGCAACGTGGGCAGCTTCTCGCGGTTCCTGGAAGCCGCCGCGTTTTCCCACGCGGCGACGCTCAACGTCAGCGAAGTCGCCCGCGAGTGCGAGACAAGCCGGTCCACCGTCTCGGGCTACCTCGAGTTGCTCGAAGACCTCCTGCTGGCATTCCGCCTTCCCGTCTTCACGCGGCGGGCGAAACGGCGCCTGGTGTCGCACCCCCGATTCTTCTACTTCGATTGCGGCGTATTCCGGAGCCTGCGTCCAGCGGGTCCGCTCGATCGCCCCGAGGAGATCGCCGGCCCCGCCCTGGAAGGGCTGATCGCACAACACCTGCGCGCCTGGCTGGCCTATTCGCGAACGCGCGACAGGTTGTACTACTGGCGCACACGCGGGGGCGCCGAAGTCGATTTCGTACTCTATGGGACATCCGGTATCTGGGGTATCGACGTCATGAACGCCGACCGCATTCGTCCCGCAGATCTCCGGGGTCTGCGATCCTTCGGCGACGAGTATCCGGAGGCCCGGAGGATGCTGCTCTATCGTGGCGGACGCCCGCAGGAGCGAAGAGGAGTGCTTTGCCTTCCGGTTGATGTGTTCCTGCGGGGTCTGGAGCCTGCGAAGGGATTGGCGGACATCGCCTGTTGAGGGTTCTGGGAGCGTCCCGCCATCGCACTCACGGACACCCCAGCTCCCGCCAACCCCGCTCGCACGCCAGGGCCCGCAGGGTTTCGGGATCGCGCTCCGTCACAGGCCCCTTGCTGCCACGCAGCACGATGGGCAACTCGGCGAGTGGTGGCGGCGCCCGCCCAAGCTCCATGGTGCCCCCGGCCAGCGCCTCCAGGTTCGCGCAACCCGGTGCAAACCCCAGCCCGCACGCCCGCTCGAACTCGCCCGCAGCCCCCCGGAAGTCACGGTCCGTCTCGGCCATCAGGATGCCGAATTCGTTGCAGGCCCAGCCGGATCCGCGGTCGCAGAAGCTCTGCTGCATGATGCCGGTGTAGTCGCACGCCCGGTCGCTTCCCGCCTCGCACGCGTCTCTCCAGAACGGGTAGTACTGGCCTGGATGGTGGTCGCCCAGTGCACCGGTGAAGCTCAGCGTGGCGAAAACCGCCGCCCACAATCCGACCGTGGCCATCCGCCGCCGGGCCGGCACCGCACCCTTTGCGGCTGCCCACGCGACACCCAGCCTGGGCGCGAGCGCCGTGGCCGCACGATCGAGCGTCGGCGCCAGCAGGTTGAGGATCGGCACCGGCAGCAGCTTGTCGTAGAAGGGCGGCGCGCCCACCGCGTTGAGTAAGACGACACTCGAGACCACTCCCGCGCCGTACAGCACCGCGAACAGAACGCGACCCAACTCGGACCTCGGCGACGTTGCCGGATCGGTGAAGAGCAGGTGCAGACCCAGGAAGACCGCGATCGGTATGTACGCGTCGTAGAAGAAGTACTCGCCGGTGACCGCCAGGTAAACGGCGCTGAACCCCCAGATGGTGAGCACCGCGGGCATCGTCATCGTCGCGACGCCGAAAAGCAGCTGGCCGGGCAGCGCGGCGAGGAAGATCACCACGAAAATGAAGGGCGGGACGTACTGCGACTGCGCGATCTCCACTCCCAGGGTGATCTCGGTCGCGCCCGTCGCGATCAGCGCCAGGGATGCCACGGCCAGCGCAAACGCCGACGGGTTGAAGATGTGCCGCAAGCGTCCCGCGATCCGCCAGCGGATGAACTCCTTGCCGAAATAGACCAGGACGATCATCGCCAGCTGGAAGAAGAACCAGTCCAGGTGGAACCAGAGGAAGAGGTTCACGCTGAAGACGACCGGCACGGGCCCGAAACCGAGCGTGTGGCGACCGCGCCGCGTCCAGCCGAAGAGCGCCTCGACGGCGACCGCGAGGATCAGCTGGGCGAGGATGAACGGCGCGAATCCGTACACCGCCGGCACGAACCATCCCCACCACGCCAACACCGTTCCCTGCGCCAGGAGCTGGACCCAGTGCGGTCTGATGGCCTGGAACTCGAGTACCAGGGACTCGCCGGAGCGACGCCGCGATGCCGCGAGCCAGACGGTCCACGCGAGAACACCCGCCGACGCTCCGGCGATGCCCCAGAACAGACCGGGTGTGGCGCGCACCCCCGGGATCAGCAGATAGGCGGCCAGGACCCCGGCAAGTGCCCCAGGCAACAGAAGGGGCCGCATATCACGTACACCCCAACTCCCGCCAGCCCCGCTCGCACGCCAGTGCCCGAAGTGCCTCCGGGTCTCGCTCGGTGACGGGTCCCTTGCTGCCCATCAGCACGATGGGCAATTCGGCCGGCGGCGGCCTCCCACGTTCGAATGCTCCCGGGCCCTGAGTCAGGCGCTCGTCACCGCCGGCCAGCATCCGCAGGTTGCCGCAACCCGCCCCGTATTCCTGCCGGCATGCCCGCTCGAACTCGCCGGCCGCGCCGACGAAGTTGCGATCGAGCCGCACCAGGAGAACCCCGAACTCGTTGCACCCCCACCCCGAGCCCAGGTCGCAGAAGTTCTGCAACATCACGCCGGAGTAGTTGCACGCCCGTTCGCTGCCGGCCTCGCAGGCATCCCGCCAGAACGGGTAGAACTGGCCGGGGTGGTTGTCGCCGATCAAGCCGCCGAAGCTCATGGTCGCGAACGCCGTGCCCCAGATCCCCACCGTCGCGACCCGCCGCCGGGCGCCGCCGGGGGTTTGCAACCTGCCGACAAGCGAAGGAAGTCCGCGGCCCAGGGCGTTCGCCGCGCGGTCCAGGCGCGGCGCCAGCAAGTTGAGGATCGGGACCGGCAGCAGCTTGTCGTAGAAGTTGGGCGCACCGATCGCGTCCAGCATGGCGGCGCTGGTCACAACGCCGGTGCCGTAGATGAGGCCGAAGAGGATCCTGCCACCATCCGACCGGGGCGATGTCGCCGGATCGGTGAAGAGAAGGTGCAGCCCCAGGAAGACCGAGACCGGGATGAACGCGTCGTAGAAGAAGTAGATCCCGGTCAGCGAGTGGTAGAGCAGGCCGAAGCCCATGATGGTGAGCACCGCGGGCACCGTCATCATCGCCACCCCGAAGATGAGCTGCGCGGGGACGGCGGCGAGGAAAATCACCAGGAACATCTGCGGCGGAATGAACTGGCTCTGCGCGATCTCGATACCGAGCGTGATCTCCGTCGAACCAGTCGCGATCAGCACCACCGACGCCACCGACAGCGCCAGCGCGGACGGGTTGAAGATGTGCCGCGAGCGTCCGTCCAGCTGCCAGCGGATGAATTCCTTGCCCGCGTAGACCAGGACGACCATCGCGAACTGGAAGAAGAACCACGGCCCGGTGAACCACAGGAACAGGTTGACGCTGAAGATCACCGGAATGACCCCCAGTCCCGCGGTGTACCGGCGCCGCCGCGTCCAAGCGAAGAGGCTCTCCACCGCCACGGCAAGGAGCAGCTGCGCGAGGATCATCGGCGCCCACAGCGGCACCATGTCCACGAACAGACCCCACCACACCAGCAGCGCCCCCTGCGCCAGCGTCTGCATCCAGTGGGGCGTGCGAAGGACGAACTCCAGCGTCAAGCTCTCGCCCCGGCCGCGGCGCGCGGCGAACAGCCATCCAGTCCACACCAGGATCCCCAGCACCGCCGCGACGAACGTCCAGAAAGCCCCCGGCGTATTGCGCACGGCCGGGTGCAGAAGGAATGCCGCGAGCCCCGCCGCGATCGCGACCGGCAGGAGGAGCGGGCGCAGCCCGGCCCGGATGGATTGCCGCTCGATTGCCGGGGGGATTCTGTCCACCGGCTGCTAGGAGCCTTTCGGCCTGCCCGGATGGACGGTGACGATCTCCACGGCGCCCGACCGGCCCGCGTCGCCGTAGCGGAAGAAGGCGTCCGCAGGCGACAGCACGCGAATGCTGCGGATCTCTTTCGGGTTCTGGTTCAGGAGCAGCGTGGCCACGTCAGTGGGGAGCGAAGGCGGTTCGAGGACCGCCATCTCGGTCATCAGCGGCGGCGAATACACGATCACGCCGTCCAGCGCCAGGAGCACCGGCCGGCACCCGGTTCCCGTGAGCATGACTTCCTGCACGGACGGACGGCGGCGCGATGATTCGATGCAGAATGTGACGCCGTCAACGCCCCCCTTCTGACGGATCCGCAGTCGCGGCGGCGCCTTTGAGCGCAAGACCTCGAGCAGCTTGTTGGTGCGCTCGGCGGCTTCCGCCACCGTGGTCGGCGAAAGAAAGTCCGAACGCCGCCCTGTGAGCGCCGCTTCGCGCTCCGGTCCCGTGGCGGCTCGCACCTCGACCCCCTCCAGGGAGATCGCCTGTGGCGTGATCTGCACCTCCCAAACCTCGCCGGGAGTGATCTGAACCGTCTGCTCGATGGCCTCGTAACCGGTGCGGTGGACCGCGACCATCTGCACGCCGCGTGGCACCGCTTCCAGCACGAAGTACCCGAGTTCGTCGGAGATGCTGCCGATATCCAGATCCGGCAGGTGCACGATCGCCCCCGCGACCGGCAGACCCGACTTCTTGTCGATAACCTCGCCCTCGACCCTGATCTGTCCGACGGCCGGGGCCGCGATCAAGGCGCAAAGCAGCGCGGGGACGCTGCCGCTCAGCAACGGCAGCGTCCCCGCACGAGCGCGGAACCGCCCCCCGGGATCAGATCGCCGGAGCGCGGTTCCGAACATCGCTACACCAGTCCTCGCCCCGCTACACGCTGAAGCAGAGGCTGGAGACCTTCTCGTTCACCTGACACTCGTTCAGGGAAATCGGCATGCACGAGGCCCGGCGCGCGACCGTCGCCTCGTACACCACGCCACCACCGTCGAGGTGCGGGTGGTCCCAGCGGTGCAGATCCCACAGCCGCCGGCCTTCCAGCCACAGCGTGAGATGCCGCTCGCGGTCGAGGATGTCCCAACCCGACATCGAGGTCATGTTGGCTCCTCCGCCGTCGCCGCCGGTAATCGAACCGATCGTGCCGTCAGACTCGAGCGGGTCCAGTCCGTGGTGCGCCCGCATCTCGTTGATCTTGGCCATCGCACCGGCGAGGTCGCCCGCCATCAGCGCCGCCTCGGCCTCGATCAGGCGCATCTCCGTGCCCTTGACGAGTGGAATGTCGTCGTCGCGGGTCGGGTACTTCTCCTGGCGGACGTGAATCGTCTGGCCGTCGGCCCCGTTGCCGCTTGGGCAACCGCTGCCTTCAGCCGAGCAGTCAGTCCACGGGGTGCGCGGATCTCCCGCCCCCACGGTCCCTGCCAGGGTCATCCACGCCGAGATCTCATGGCGAGCATGCGTTTCGCGCCAAACCTGACTTTCCTCGCGGCTGGAATTGGAAGAGTAGGCCGCTGCGAACACGAAGTCCGTCGGCACCTTGGCAGAGTGGGCCACCGCACTCGAGAAATCGCCCAAGCCCATGTAAACCTGGGCGAGGCCGCCTTCGGCCGCGTTGACGATGTCCGAGTCTCCGCCCGCGTGCTGGATCGCACGGTCAAGCAATGTGATTGCACGCCGGAACGCAGCGTCGCGTTCCATTGCGTCGCCGGTGTCGATCTCGCCACCGGGTCCCGGGTTTTCGTCGTCGTATGGCTCGCTGAAGATGACCTGGCAGAAGTTCTCGCCGAACCACCGATTGGCCAGTCCCCCAAAGAGGTGGGCTCTCGCCGTCTCGCGATTCCCATCGAACTGATAGCCCTCGATGTTCCGCATCCGGATGAGTCCGGCCTCGGCCACCCAGCGCGCTCGCTGCACCTCGTCCCAGTAGGGGTTGGAGTCTTCGGAATCGTACAGGCCTCTCCGGTACCGTCCCGTCGAGAAGTAGCTTCCCGATCCCACGATCTCGTCGGACAGGCGGGCCGTGGTAAAGGAAAGGTCGTCGTACCCCGCAGAGAAGTCGGAGGACATCCCTGTAACCAGCGACGCGACGCCCTGCGCGGTGTTGAGGTCGTCGTCCAGAATCCGTCCAGGGTTCTTGACGTCGAAGATGCTCTCGTCGCAACCGGTTGAAGCCACGGCCGCCACAAGGGCGCCCAGGAACAACCGGCGTGTGTTTATCGTTTTCATTTGGTCCTTGTCCCCCCGGCTAGAAATCGACCTGAACCGACAGCAGGAAGCTGCGCATCGGCGGCAGGTTGTAGTATTCCTGCCGGAAGAGCACTTCGGCAGACCCGTCCTCGAAGGCCTCGGGATCGACGCCCTCGAAGTCGGTCATGGTGAACAGGTTCCGGCCCTGCAGCCGCAGCGTCGCCGCGCGAATGTTCCCGGGCAGGATGTCCTCGGGCACCCGGAAGCTGAGCGACGCGGAGCGGATCTTGAAGAAGTCCGACGGCTGCGTCCACATGCCGTAGCGCACGACCGAAGGATCACAGAGAGCCCGCTCACCGGCCGTCAGCGAGTTGCGCTGTCCGGCGGCGATCGCGTCGAAGGTCGAACGGCACAGGGGCCACACGCTCCGGCGGGTGTTCTGGTACGCGGTTCCCGAAGAGAGCCACATTCCGCCCATCCCCTCGCCGACGACGTCGAGCGTGAGGCGCTGCGCCAGCGTCATCGTGGTGCTGATGCCGTAGGTGTACTTCGGGGTGGTGGAGCCGAGACAGTGCTCGGTGTAGCTGGGCGCCGCGACTTCGTCGGGATTCTGAACGCGGTCGTGACAGAACGCCGGGAGCGGGAAGTAGACCATCTCGCCGGGCGTGCAGCCCTGGCCGATGTAGCCGTTTCCGTCAAAGGTCACGCCGTTGGACAGCTCGCTCGTGCACTCGATGGGCGCACGCACGTAGTTCCGCCAGCCGATGTTGATGCTCTCCAGATCGCCCAGGTCGATGACCCGGGACTCAGCGGTAGAGAGCCGCAGTCCCACATCCCAGCCCACGGTGTTGGTCGCGAGGGCCGTCAGGTTCACGAACACTTCGTGACCGGCGTTGGTTACCTCGCCGACGTTTTCGAGCTGCGTGCCGACAAAGCCGCCCGACGGCAACTGAGTCACCGGGATGAGGGCGTCGAAGGTGCGCTGGCTGAAGTACTGGTACTCGAAGGCGACACGGTCGCCGAAGGTGGTGCCCTCGAAGCCGGCTTCCCACTCGCGCGTCCGCTCGGGACCCAGTACCGGATTGCCCAGGTTGTCGGGTGTGACGCCGGGCTGGCCGTTGTCACCCGCAACCGACGCCCACGTGCGGGCCGCGTCGAACAGCCCGGGCGCCTTGCCGGACTCGCCGAACGCGCCACGCAGCTTCAGTGTGCCGATGAAGTCCGGGAAGAAGGATTCGTCGGAGATCACGTACGAGAAGGAGCCCTTCGGGTAGGTCTCCAGCCCGAAGTCCTGCCCGAAGGCGGAGTGCCCGTCAACGCGCAGGCCACCGGTCAGGAAGAGCCGGTCACCGAGCCCTACGACCTCCTGGACGAAGAATCCGCCGCTGGTGACCGTGCTGTTGGCCTCGAACGCTTCCGTGATCGCTCCCGACTGGAGGATCTTTGCGCCCGGGCCTGCGAAGTCCTCGCCGAAGCCGTTGGTGCCGGTCACGAAGTCGTTGTAGAGCTGGCCGCCGAGAGACAGCGAGGAAGACACCCCGAAAAGGTCGCGGTTATAGGTCCCCGCGTAGTCGAGCGTGAGCTTTCGGAAGGTCCGTTCGTCGGTCTCCCGATCGCCGCCCTGGACGTAGAAGTAACCCCAGGGACGCTCTTCGAAGTACTCGTTGCGGACCCAGTCGATCCCGGCATTCAGACGGTGGTTCATCCCGTCCATCGGGTTCCACAGGAGGTTCACGCCACTCGTGAAGTGGTCGTTGATGTTCGTGATGTCCATGTCGAGGAGCTTGCCGTCCTCGTCGTTGGTGTAGTCACGGCCGCCGCGGAACACGTTCAGCAGGAGCCCCTCGGCGTTGTTGCCGTCGGGGACCCAGGTCACGTCCCGGTGGGCGTAGAAGGTGTTGAAACGGACATCCAGATCCTCCGCGGGAGCGAAGGAGAAGTTGCCGCGCAGGTTCCAGTTCTCCTGGCCCTGCGTCGGGCGCGCCACGCCGTTGTCGTTCACGCCGGTGTCGAACACGCCCTCTTCGGTTCCCCAGCGGGCGGACATGAAGTAGTTCATGCGCTCTGCGCCGCCACGGACCGACAGGTTGTAGCTCTGGAGAGATCCGGTCTTCAGCCACGAACCGCTCGCGGGACAGGTCGGGTCGGCAGGGAACTGGTTGTCTCCGCCCGGGAAGTTGTCGTCACCGGTGAAGTTGCAGTTGTTCATCCCCAGACCCGTCGGGTTGACGTCCGGATCCGGACCGATGTGGCCCAGGGTGTTGATGCCCTGGTCGACCGTAAGCGTCCACGCCGGCGCGCCCGCCACTCCACGCTTGGTGAAGATCTGGATCACGCCGCCGGCCGCCTCGGTCCCGTACAGGGTCGTGGCCGCCGCGCCCTTGATCGTCTCGATCCGCTCGATGTCGGCCGGATTGATGTCGTCGAAGGGGTTGGTCTGCTGGTTGGCTTCGTCGGAGTGGATCAGCCCGCGCTCGCGGATCCGCACGCCGTCGACGTAGACAAGCGGCGAGTTGCTGAACGACACCGAGTTGTTGCCGCGCAGCTTGATCGTCGAGCCGGCGCCGACCTGGCCGCCGTTGTCGAGCACGGTCACCCCCAGGGCACGGCCCTGCAGGATGTCCGCAACGTTCTGAATCGGCGCCCCCTGGAACGCCTCCTCGTTGAGCTGGCTCACCGAGTTGCCGATCTCGCGCCGTCTGGCGGCACCGGCCGTTCCAGTCACGATGACGCCTTCAAGGCTGATCGCCTCGGAGCGCAGATCGAAATCCTGGATCGCGGCGTCGCCGGCGGTGACGGTCACCTCGGCGGTCGAAGTCGTGTAGCCGATGTACTGCACCTGAACGGTGTGCGTGCCCGCAGCGACGTTCGGGAGCAGATACCTGCCCACGTTGTTGGCCAGAACCCCGATGTTCAGTTCGGGGATGGCGACCTGGGCGCCCGGAATGGGCTGTCCGTTGGTCGCGCTTCGCACCGTGCCGGTGACGGTACCGGTCTGCGCCACGAGGGGCGCCTGGACCGTACCGATCACAACGGCAGCAGCGAGAAGCGGGAGGGCGATCCGGCCGGCCGCCCTTCTGATGCTTCCTGGTGACATACATGCCTCCATCTTGGGGGGAACAGGCGATGACGCGGTTGCGCATCGCCGAAACAAGCTTTTGAAGGGTCGTGAATAATGCAAGTCCAGGGGTCTCGCTTGATCAGCGGCCGATCGGAATGACGATCCTGATTCCCGGCACCAACTGGTCGACGAGATCGTCGTCGGTCGAGGGGTCCGAGTTCTCGTTGCCTTCGAACCCGAGGTAGGCCAGCGTCGCCACGCCGCCCACCAGCGCCGCCGTCAGAAGAAGGCTGCGTCCCTGGCTGGCGTCCCTCTGCTCCAGCGACAAAATCGACTCCAGCGGCAGGCGAACCTGGCTGTGTGCCGTGGGGGTGGTGAGGAGGAAGGTCGCCGAGTCACCGCTGAACTCGACGAACCGGCCGCTGATGAACCCCTGGTTGCCGCTGGCGAAAGCGATGTTCCGGGCGAGTTCCTCGGGTGCGAGGCGCAGGCGGACCCGCTGCTGCGATGGCAGTTCCTCGATATGGGCCGCCTGATAGGTGGCGCAGGCGGTTCCGAACAGGAGGAGTACGACAAGGGTCGTAGCGGCTATTCCTGGATGCGGGCGCGAGATTCTCGGCATTGCAATGGTCCGGCCTGGTTTGAATGGAAATCGGTCGCGGCAACCTCTCGCCGCCCCGTAGGTATTCATATCGAATCTTAACGTATATCGTGACACCGGTTATCGGTGCAGCCGCAACGCCGGGAGCGCACGAGTACGCCCGCGTCTCACGACCCCACACGCCACTCGGCCTCGACCTCCTCGAAGACTCTCCCGGGGTCGTCCAGGAGCGGCGCCTCGGCGCCCTTCAGGTAGCGGTCGAAGAATGCGACCGTGAGCGCATTGATGATCTCGTAGCCGCGCGCGGGCGTCGTTTCGGGCGCAAGGGCCGGCATGAACAGGACCAGATCCGAGAAGCTGCCGTGGTTCGTCCCGGCGATGGTGATGTCGTACCAGTCCCCGGTCGAAGCCGCCTTGAGCGCCGCGTCGGTCTCCCGCACCTCGGCCATGAGTTCCTCCAGCGCGGCGGTGAAGGCCGCCGCGGAGTCCGGGTCTTCAAAAGGCGGCGGTTCGGCGGCCGTCTCCCCGTGCAGGAGCATGAACGGCCGGGCGGTGCCCTGGGTCGGTGCAACGCCGAAGAGCTGGCCGTCGTGGTCGATGGCCGCCTTCACGCGCTCGTCCACAGCGCTCAATTCGATCGAGGCGGCACCGCCGAAGGACCATCCATAGGCCCCGACCCGCTCCAGGTCGAGCCGGCCCGCGAACGGACCGTCGCCGTTGAGGACCTCGAGCTGGTCGAGCGCGAAGGAAACGTCGGCCACCCAGTCGGGGAAGACGTGCTCGTCCAGGAAGTCCCAGCTGCCCCGCGCGTCGGCCAGGAGGTCACCGGTCGGCTCCGGGAAGGTGAGCGTGTCGGGGACGACCGAGGCGCCGTCCGGCAGGAACTGTGTCCTGTTGAATCCGTTGTGGCCGACCGAAACCACGACGTAGCCGTGGCTCGCCAGCTCCTCGGTGGTGAAGGTGCTGGTGAAGCGCGTCCAGCCGCCACCGTGGCTGTACATCAACACCGGGAACGGCCCGGGAGCGGGCTCGGCGTCCTGGATCGCGTTGGTGCGGACATCGGTGACGGTGACAAAATCCTCGCCGTCGCCGAACTCGGCCATGTCGGGGAGGTACATCGCGCCGCCCTCGCCGGCGTCGTCGGTGGGATACCAGACCCGCACCGCGACAGAGCGCCGGTCGTCGCGATCGCGGGTGAAGCGCTCGGCCCGGCTCTCGTCCGTCCACCGGTACTCCGTCATGCCGACGGCGTGGGGGCCGGTCGGGACCGGGAAGGGTCGCTCGTCGTCGGCGCAGGCGATCGGCAGCAGCGCGAGCAGGGGTGTGAGCCTGTTCACGGGTCATCCGGGAGGAGCGGGGAATGCTCCGTCACCCGGCAGCGGGCCGCCCAGCCTGACGAAGAGCAGGTTGCGGACCCGGCCGCCGCTCACGCGCAGCCCGGTCACCGCGCCACCCGCGCCGCGTTCGAAGCGGATCTCGCGCATCCACCACCGGTCCGTGGCGAATTCGTCGGGGGCGCGCGGCTCCAGCGCGATTTCACCGTGGCGGATGTGGTGCGCGACCAGGCCGCCATCGCCGGCCTCCACGTGATAGAGCGCGTCGAGTTCCGGGCTGTAGTAGGTGCCCGCGTATCCCGCAAGCACGGCGGGACCGGGCGCCTCCGGTGGAGCGGCATCGGTGGCCGGGTCCGGCGCGCCGCCCTCTTCCTCCCCTGCTTCCTCCGGAAAGGCGTCGGCGAGCACGACTTCGGCCACCTGCCGCGCGCGGCCGCCCGGATTCCCGTTGGCCACGTTGGTGAGGACCACGACGCCCGTGTTGGCCTCGGGGTACCAGTTCACCTGGGTGCGGAATCCGGCGTCGCCGCCCGAGTGGCCGATCGTCTGCAGGCCCCGGTGCTCGCCGATGATGACGCCGTGCGCGTAGGGGATCGTGTCGCCGTTGTTGAGGATCCCGCGCGCCTTCATCTGCGCCATCACTTCGGGGCCGCCAACCGTCTCGTGGCGGAAGTTGTCGAGCCAGCGGGCCAGGTCGTCGGCGGTGGTGAAGAGGCTGGTGGCGCCGGCGTTCGCGTAGCTGAGAACGGACTTGGTGTAGCGGGGGTCCGGCGCGTCGCCCGTCCCGGCGCCCTCATCGTCGTCGGCGGGAACCGGCGCGTAGGAATAGGCGCGGTTCGGGACCATGTGCCGGTGGTCGTCGTGGAAGTGGGTGCGGTCCATCCCGAGGGGCCGGAAGATGCGCGACGCCGTGAAGTCGACGAAGGACATCCCGCTGACGGCCTCCACGGTCTGCGCCATCAGGGTGTAGCCCATGTTGGAGTACAGGTACTCGGAGCCGGGCTCGAAGTTCAGCTCGCGCTGGCGGGCCATGAGGCCGAGTATCTGCTCGGTCGTGATGACGTCGTCGAGGCGCCAGCCCGAGATGCCGAGGAGCTGCCACTGGTCGCGGATGCCGCTGGTGTGGTGGATCAGCTGGCGGACGGTCGTGGGGTGCTCGAACCCGGGAACGAAGTCCAGGTGCTGCTGCACGGGATCGTCGAGCCCGAGGGCGCCCTCGGCGGCGAGCATGGTGACCGCCATCGCGGTGAACTGCTTGGAGACCGAGGCGACGTGGAAGACCGTGGCGGGCGTGACGGGAACGCCGTGCTCGAGCTGCGCGCCGCCGTAGCCGCGGGAGTAGACGATTTCGCCGTCCCGGATGACCGACACCGAGGCGCCGGGGGAGCCGGGACGGTCCATGTCGGCGAAGACGGCGTCGATGCCGCGGGCGAGGGCAGGGTCAACCGGCCGGTCGGGCGCGCAGGCGGCCAGGAGGGTGGCGGCCAGGAGGGCGGCGGGCAGGGCGGTCTCGCGCAGGGCCCCGAATGTTGCGGTGCGGCCGTTCATCTCCACTCCTCCACGATGTCCTGCGTGATCAGACCCAGCGTCTCCTCCAGTTCGAAGAAGCTGCCCGTGCTCTGGTTGGTGAACACCGAGACGATGGTCGGGCCGCCTTCGTAGAAGAGGATGCCCACGTCGTTGCCCGCGTACGGCGGCCAGTCGCCGGTCTTGTGGGCCACGGTGACCCCCTGGAAGCGCACCATCCGCGGCAGCCGGGTTGTATAGAATTGACCGACCATGATCTGAACCATCTCGTCGCTGGCGGCCTGGTCGGCGAGCTCGCCCTGTAGAATCTGCTCCAGCAGGCGCCCCATCTCCTCCGCGGTGGTGCGCCCCAGCCAGATCGTGGAGTCTCCCTCGATCCCGAAAAAGCGCTCGGCCGCCCCCTCGTCCGACGGAAAGCCGCGCTCGAAGACCTCCCGCTCGCTGAGCGATTCGTTGGCAGGGTCGGTGCGAATCCAGGTCTCGAGGAAAAGGCGATGGGTGGTGTGCTTCAGGCGCGTCTGCTCGTAGCCGTTCGCGTCAAGCATCTCGTTGACCCGGTCCATGCCGACGAGGTCGATCACCATGTCGGTCGCAGTGTTGTCCGAGGTGATGATCATCTGCGTCACCAGCCCCCGCAGCGTGGGGTTAAGCCCCGGCGCAAAGGTCTGGATGAGCCCGCTGCCGCGCCGCATGTCGGCGGCCTCGACGGTGTGGCGCGCGTCCAGGTCGAGGCGCCCTTCGGCGTGGTCCTGGAACGCCTTCACCATGATCGGAATCTTGATCACGCTGAGGGTGTTCATGGGGAGGTCCGGCCGGATCGCGATCTCGCGCCCCGAGGGGATGTGCTTGGCCCACAGGGAGCTCGTGGCGTCGAGGGTGGCGAGGCGGGCTTCGACGCGCTCGGCGAGGTCGTCGGCACCGGCAGGAGCCTCGGCCTCGGCGGCGCCGGGGTCGGCTGTGTCGGCGGGCGGGGTGCAGGCCGTAGCGGCCAGGGTGCCGACAATGAGCAGAGGGAGGAGGAGGGAGGGCGGCCGCTCGGCCGCGGCGAGTGCCGGACGCATGGGATGTCTCCTGCTGCGGGTACGGTGGAGAGTGATAGTCGGAAGCGCGGTGCGGAGGGGCAAGCGAATGGGGCACTGCCCGCTGCACTTTGCGAGCCGGCCTTCCGTGCGGCAGCTTGGGCATGTGAACTGTTTCACAAGCAGGCGCCCAGTCAGGAGCCCTTCCATGAAGAACGATGCCGCAGCCGCGTGCGCGCCCGAACGCCCGATCTCGATCGCGCCCTCGACCAGCGTCCCCACGCCGCCCGCCGTCCTCACCACCCCCCCGCCGATCGGTTCGGCCCGTCTCGCGGCCACCCCTCTCGCGGCGACCCCTCTCGCGGCGACCCTTCTCGCCGCGACCCTTCTCGCGGCGGCCCCTTTCGCCGCCGTCACCGCCCCCATGGCCGCGCAGGAAGCCGACCCCGCCCCCCCGACCGCCGCCCAGCTCGTCATCCTCGGCACGGGCACCCCCAACGCCGACCCCGACCGCTCCGGCCCGGCGCTGGCGGTCGTGGCGGGCGGCCGCGCCTACCTCGTCGATGCGGGCCCGGGGATCGTCCGCCGCGCGGCCGCTGCGGCCCGCGACCGCGGGATCGAGGCGCTCGCGGCGACCGGGCTCGACCGCCTCTTCATCACCCACCTCCACTCCGACCACACCGTCGGGCTCCCCGACGTGATCTTTTCGCCCTGGGTGCTCGAGCGCATGGAGCCCATCCGCATCTTCGGCCCGCCGGGCACGGCCACCATGGTCCGTCACATCCAGGCCGCCTGGCAGGAAGACGTTCACATGCGCCTCTTCGGGCTCGAACCGACCGATGACAACCCCGACGCCTACCAGTCGCCCGTTACCGAGACCACCGGCGGCCCCCTCTACGAGGACGGGAACGTGCGCGTCACCGCGATCCCGGTGCTGCATGGATCGTGGCCGTACTCGCTCGGCTACCGCTTCGAGGCGCTCGGGCCCGGCGGCGCCCCCGTCCGCACGATCGTCGTCTCGGGCGACGCGCGGCCCAGCGAGACGCTGGTCGATGCCTGTAACGGCTGCGACGTCCTCGTCCACGAGGTCTACTCCGCGGAGGCCTTCACGCAGCGCCCTTCCGTGTGGCAGGCCTATCACGCGCACTCCCACACCTCGACGGTCGAGCTGGCCGATATCGCGACCAGGGCTCGTCCGGGCCTCCTGGTCCTGTACCACCAGCTCTACTGGGGTGCAACCGACGAGGACCTGCTGCGGGAAATCCGCGAAGCCGGGTACACCGGCCGAGTGGTTTCGGCGGCCGATCTGGACGTGTACTGACTGCACGTGTGCCGGCAGCCCGTGGACAAACCCCGCGCGGACTTCCACAGGGGGCCGGGGCGTTTAAGCTGGAACGTCTTTGCATCCAGGCGCGGACTATACTAAACAATATTGTTAAGTATTGGTCCACCCCGGCCCCGGATCCGCCTCCTTCAGCTGCATGATCCGCCTCACCATGCGGTCCCTCCACGCCGCGAGCGCCGCCACCGCGCCCTCGCCGTACATCGCGGTCGTCCCCTCAGCGATCGCGTCGATCACATCGTCGCCGAATTCGGGGGCCGAATCGAGGTCTTCCCACATCACGCGGTAGGCGTCGCCGTACTTGCGGAAGTAGCTGGCGGCGCCGCCGTCGGCGTTGGCGTGGGTGGTGCCCAGCGGTCCCATCAGCGCCCAGCGCAGGCCGAGCCCGTCCCGCATGACGGTGTCGACCACTTCGGGCGAGGCCACGCCCGTGCCGATGAGCGAGATCGCCTCGCGCAGCACCGCCGCCTGCAGGCGATTAAGGACGAAGCCGGGCGCGAAGCGGTCGAGCACGACCGGGGCCATGCCGGCGCGGCGCAGCAGCGCGAGGGTGCTGGCCGTGACGTCGGAGCGGGTCTCCGCGCCCTCGAGGACCTCGACCAGCGGGATTACGTGCGGCGGATTGACCGGATGCGCGACGATGCACCGGTGTGCCCCGGCAAGCCCTTGTGCGATCACCGTCATGTCGTTCGCCGAGGTCGAACTGCCCAGCACCACTTCGGGGGCCGCAGCGCCATCGAGCACCCGGTAGATGTCTTGCTTGGCCGCGATCGCCTCGGGGCCGCTCTCCTGCACGTACGTCGCGCCGTCGAGGGCTTCCTCCAGGGTCGCGCAGCAGGTGATCCGGCGCCCTTCCGCCTGCGCCTCCGTGAAGGTGCAGAAGCCCAGGTGGACATCCTCCGCCGCCGAGACGCGGGCCCAGTCCAACGCCCCGGCAAGCTGCTCCGGATCGGGATCGAAGGCGCGGGTCGAGAACCCCGCGCGCGCAAAGACACGGATCCAGCTCCTCCCGACCACGCCCGTACCGACTACGGCGACAGTGCCGGGCGGCCCGGAGCCGGACGAGGGCGTGACGGACATGGCACTTCCTCCCAGGCGCTTCCAGCGAGAATGGGGAAGTACTCCACTCGCGCGTGCGCCCGCGGACGTGAATACTGAATAGCGACAAGCCACACTACATGGGGACGTCGCGCTTGTCACACCAATCCTCTGCATGGAACCACCCCTGATGCCCGACCTCCACGACCGCTGGAACCACGCCGACGCTTTTGAATACCTCGCGCGGGTCGGCCGCATGCCCCCAACGATCGTCTGCGTCGCCTGCAACGGCGGAATCCAGGGAAAGGAGTCGAATCCGAACCTGCCCGAGACGCCCGAGGAGATCGCCGAGTCGGTGAGGGGCGCCTACGAGGCGGGCGCGACCATGGTCCACGTACACGCCCGGCAGGCCGACTTCCCCACGCGCCCGGCGGTCACCACCGAACGCTGGCTGGAGGTGAACGCGAAGATCCGCGAGGCCTGTCCGGAGATCATCATCAACGACACGACCGGCGGCGGTCCGGGCATGACCAACGAGGAGCGGCTGCAGTGCCTGGACGCGCGGCCCGAGGTCGCGTCGCTGAACCTGACGCCGGATATGAGCCGTTTCAGGATCCCGGCCAGGCCGGCGCCGCTGCCCGATCCGCGGCCCGAGATCATCTACGACGAGTGTCTTCCCTTCTCGTACCGCCAGATCAGGCACTTCGCCGCCGAGATGAAAGCCCGCGGTATCAAGCCGGAGCTGGAGACGTATCATCCGGGCGGCGGGTGGGTCATCCGCTACCTCATCGACGAGGGGCTGGTCGAGAAGCCGTACTGGATTCAGACGGTGATGGGGTACCAGACCTCGAGCCTCCCCACCGTCGACAACGTGCTGCAGATGGTCCGCGAGTTTCCGGAGGACACGCTCTGGCTGACTTCGGGGATCGGCCCGCACCAGCTTCCGATGACGACGCTGGCCACCATGCTTGGCGGGCACGTCCGGGTAGGGCTGGAGGACAACGTGTACTACCGCCGGGGCGAAAAGGCGAAGAGCAACGCCCAGCTGGTGGAGCGCGCCGTGCGGATCATCCACGAACTCAACCGCGAAGTGGCCACTCGCGCCCAGGCGCGCGAGATGTTGAACCTGTCTCCAACTCCGACGGCTTATGACTGATCAACACGAGCTCACGTCCCTTCTGGCAATCGCACTCCTCACGGCCGCATGCGGGCCCGTCGGAAGCGGAACCGATGCAGGCACAGGCGCTGCCGCCGGCGATGTCGAGGGCCCCTTCCCCCGCCCCGAAGGCGCCTACGAGGTTCGCCTCGACCCCACCCACATGGTTCCCATGCGCGACGGCGTCCGCCTCGCCACCGCCTTTTGCTTCCCCGACGGTGCCGAGGAACCGCTGCCGGTCATCCAGATCCGGACGCCGTACAGCAAGATGCCGCACCGGCGCGAGAACTCGGCGGCCCGCTGGTTCGCCAGCCACGGCTTTGCCGTCGCGGTCCAGGACATGCGCGGCAGATTCCAGTCCGAGGGCGAGTACTTCGTGTCGCGCGACGACCGCCGCGACGGCTACGACATGGTCTCCTGGCTCGCCGAACAGCCCTGGTCGAACGGCCGCATCGGCACGTACGGGTGTTCGTATCTGGGCGAGAATCAGATGCAGCTCGCCGCCACCCGCAACCCGAATCACGCGGCCGCGCTGCCTCAGGCCGCGGGGGGAAGCCTGCGCTACTTCGGCGTGATCTTCGGCGGCGTGACCGAACTGGCCGCGAGCCTGGGCTGGTTCCGCGGCGCCGGCACCAAGGTCTTCTACCGCATCCCACCGGGAACGCCACGCGAGGTGATGCTCCAGGTCGAGGAGATGATCAACCCGGCGCCCGTGCCCGGCGAACTCGACTTCCAGGCCGCGTGGCGCACCCTCCCCTACATCGACATGCTCAAGGCGGCCGGCGCGCCGCCCACCGACTTCGAGGTCTTCGTCTCGCACGAGCCCGGCGATCCCTGGTGGGACCATATCGGCTACGTGAGCCCCGAGGACCGCTTCGACGTCCCCGCGCTGCACGTCAATTCCTGGTACGACCTGGGCGTCTCCGAGACGCTCAAGCTCTTCAACCTGCTCAGCGACAACGCCGAGTCCGAGCGGGCCCGCAACAACCAGTTCGCGATCATCTCCCCGACCGACCACTGTACCTCGGAGATTGCCACCTCCCGCACCGTCGTCGGCGAACGCGACCTGGGCGACGCCCGCCTCGACTACTGGAACATCTACCTGCGCTGGTTCGATCACTGGCTGCGGGACCGGAGCGGCGGCGACTTCGACATGCCGCGTCTGCAGTACTACCTAATGGGCGCGAACGAGTGGCGCTCGGCCGATTCCTGGCCCGTCGAGGGCACCGAGTTCCGCTCCATGTATCTGCACAGCGGCGGCAACGCCAACACCCGCGACGGCGACGGCCGGCTGTCCTGGGAAGCCCCCGCCGCCGACCAGCCCGCCGACGTCTTCGTCTACGACCCCGGCGACCCGGTCCCCACCATCGGGGGCCCGGTGTGCTGCACCGGCACCGCCGACGCCCCGGCGGGCGGCTTCGACCAGTCCACCGTCGAGGACCGCGACGACGTGCTCGTGTACACTTCGGAACCGCTGACCGAGAGGCTGGAGGTCACCGGGCCGATCGAACTGGTGCTCTACGTGTCCTCCGACGCGCGCGACACCGACTACGCGGCCAAGCTGGTGGACGTGCAGCCCGACGGCACACCCATCAACGTCCAGGAAGGGATCCAGCGCGCCCGCTACCGGGAGGGGTACGGCCGCAAGGTCTGGATGGAGAAAGACGAGGTCTACGAAGTGCGTATGGATCTGCAAGCGACGGCAAACCAGTTCCTGCCCGGACACCGCATCCGCCTCGAGGTCACTTCGTCGAGCTTTCCCCGCTGGGAGCGCAATCTCAACACGGGCGGCAACAACTACGACGAGACGGAGTGGGTGGTCGCGCGCAACTCGGTGCATCACGCGCCGGGGAGGGAATCGCGAGTCGTGCTGCCGGTGGTGCCAGAAAGGGAGCAGTAGTCTTGGGATCGAGAGTATTCGGAATGAAGCGCGGCTTGCCGGGAACGGTAGCGTTGCTCACGCTGCTCGGGGGGTTGGCCTGCGCATCCGCCGGGGGAGAGGGGTCGACCGCAACGCGCAGGGGCGATATCACGCGCGAGGAGCTTGAGACGATCTCGGTGGACGACGCGATGGAGGCGATCAGCCTTCTGCGGCCCCAGTGGATGAGGGGTCGCTCGTCCGCTGCCACGATCGTCATCAACGGTCAGCGCAGCACCCGGGATCGCCTGGCCACGGTCCCCGTGGGTTCGGTCGTGCGGATCGCTTTCATGTCGGCGGCGGACGCCACTACACGCTTCGGAACCGGGTTCTTCGACGGTGCCATCGTTGTGACGCTGCGGTAGCCGGCTGTCGGCAACCGCGGCCTCTCCTCATGTCATCCTCGAGAGCCCTTTTGAGGGAACGCAACCCTTTGCGCAGGTGTAACAACTAAAATGACAGGAATTGGCCACCACGATGGAGGAATTCGAAGATGAGACGGAAGTCTGCGAAGAGACGCAGGGGACAGATGAAGGCCACCCTGCCCGTGGCTGTTGCGCTGTTGACCCTCGGCGGGGGCACCTCCTGCGCGTCCGGCGGAGAAGGTTCGCTTTCCACCCGTGGCAGCGGTGACATCACCCGCGAGGAGCTCGAGGCCACATCCGTGGACGACGCGATGGAGGCGATCTCCCTGCTCCGGCCGCGGTGGCTCAGGGCCCGCCCTGCACGCACCCCGAACGACCCCATTCCCGTCGTGGGCGTGGTGATCGACAACATGGCCCGGGCCACGCGGGACGACCTCGCCTCGCTGCCGATCGGCCAGGTGGAGCGGATCAGCTTCATGAGCGCGGCGGACGCCACCATCCGGTTCGGTACCGGCTACACCGGCGGGGCCATCATCGTCACGACGCGGAAGTAGCCCCGGGACAGGGCCGGCGGGTCGGCGCCAAGCGCGTACAATCTCTCGAAGACCTGTACACCGGAAGCCGGCAGGCGTGCTGCCGACGAGCGTCCCGCGGGCCCGCGTTCCCGATGCCTGCGCATTGCCCCGAAGGGGACCGGTGGCTAGAATGCGCACGCCAAAACGGCGACATTATTAAGCCTTCTTCGTTACGTGCCACCGACCCTTCGGGCGAGGACAATGACGCGGCTTACCACAGGTCAATCTTCTACCACATTCCGCACCGCCGGCCTCATGACGATCGCGATGATGGCGGCGGGATGCGGCGGATCCGCTCCCGGAATCGCCCGGGGCGAGATGCTGTTCGATACCTGCTCCCCCTGTCACGGCGACGACGGCGCGGGGGACCAGGAGCTCGCAGCCCCGGCGATCGCGGGGGCTTCCGACTGGTACTTGACCTACCAGATCGAGAAGTTCCAGGACGGTGTGCGCGGGTATCACTACACCGACGCCGAGGGATTGCGGATGCGCCCAATGTCGCGGGCGCTGTTCGCGAACAGGGGCGACATCGAATCGGTCGTGGAATACGTCGTCGCCCTCCCGATCCCCGACCCGCCGGCCACCACCGAGGCCGACGCGGCGGCCGGCGAGGCCGAGTACGAGGCGCTGTGCTCGAACTGTCACGGAGTCGATGGCCGCGGAGTCGACTCGCCGGTGCCGGAACTCCGTGCCCCCTCGGTACTTCACCTGAACGACTGGTACATCAACTCGTCGCTGCGAAAGTATCGCGACGGGGTGCGTGGGGCGTCGCCGGGAGACGGAGCCGGCGCGGTCATGCGCGGTCCCATGGCCGGCATGTCCGACGAGCGAATCGACAATGTGACCGCCTACATCATGACCATGCAGCGCCTGCCGCGCCGGATCCCGGGTCCGCCGCCGGAGCCGCTGCCGGAGCTGATCGTCGATGCGTCGATCCTGCCCGCAGGCGTGACCGTGGAGATGGCGCGGGAAGGCCAGGAGATCTTCCACGGCGAAGGCATCTGCGTCACCTGCCACCTGCGTGGCGGCGAGGGCGGGCCCCTGGCTCCGAGCCTCACCGACGCGACCTGGCTCAACGTCGATGGCGAGTACGAATCGATCGTCGACATCATCATGACCGGCGTGCCGCAGCCGGTGGAGCACCCGGGCCAGATGCTGGCCCGGGCCGGAACCTCAATCACCGACGACCAGGTGCGCGCGGTCGCCGCCTACGTGTACACCCTCAGCCGCTGAACCATGGAAGAGAACGTGTCCCCGGATACACCGACCCACGCGGAGCTCGCGGCACAGATTCCGCCCGCGCCCGCGGACGAAGTCAATGACGCCATCGTGTTCGCCAGGAAGACCCTGCGGTGGACGCTCCTGCTGGCGGTGGGCTTCATCGGCGCCGCTGTGGTCTGGACCTTCGTGCTGAAACTATGAACAGATTCTTCGACTTCTTCGAATTCAGCTGGTTCGAGCCGCTCATCGAGGTGGGTTCGTCCTACGCGGAGCAGATCGACGGGCTGATTCTGACGGTGCTGATCATCGTGGGGATCTGGTTCCTCGCGGCCGAGTACATCTTCCTGCACTTCATAATCAAGTTCCGCGCCAAGCCGGGCCGCAAAGGCGAATACATCGACGGGAAGAACAAGCGCCACAAGCGGTGGATCACGATTCCCCACCTGTGCGTGCTGGTCTTCGACATCCTTATCATCATCGTGTCCTTCCGGGTCTGGTACAACATCAAGATGGACCTGCCGGAGGATCCCGACGCGGTGGTCCGGGTGATCGGCCAGCAGTGGGCGTGGACCTTCCAGCACCCCGGTGCCGACGGCGAGCTGGACAGCCCCGACGACATCTTCACCGTGGACGAGCTTCACGTCGAGAACAACAAGATCTACCACTTCGAACTGCAGGCGACGGACGTCCTGCACAGCTTCTCGGTGCCGGTGTGGCGCATCAAGCAGGACGCCATCCCGGGACGGACCATCACCGGCTGGTTCGAGCCCACCATGTTGGGTGAGTTCGACGTCCAGTGCGCCGAGATCTGCGGTTTCGGGCACGGCGTGATGGCCGCGCGGGTGATGGTCGAAGACGCGGATACACACGCAGCCTGGGTGGCGGCGAACACGCCGGTCGCGGCGGCTTTGGCCCCGACCGGCACGACGCCAGCCTCCCAGTAGCGAGATAAGAGAGACGGAGGACCGAGAGAGATGGTTGAGCCTGCGGTCGATCTGACACACGGACACGCCCACGACGACCATGCCGATCATGGTCCCCAGGGCTGGAAGAAGTACCTGTGGTCCACCGATCACAAGGTCATCGCCATGCAGTACATGTTCACCGGCATGTTCATGGCCCTCATCGGGGGCTTCATGGCGTACGTCTTCCGGATGCAGCTGGCGTTCCCCGGCATGCCCGTGCCCGGATTCGGCATGGTGTCGCCGGGCGAATACAACGCGCTGGTGACGAACCACGGCACCATCATGATCTTCTGGGTGGCCATGCCCGTGCTCCTGGCCGCCTTCGGGAACTTCCTCATTCCGCTCATGATCGGGGCGGACGACATGGTCTTCCCCAAGATCAACCGACTCTCCTTCCAGGTCTTTTTCGTCAGCACGATCGTGATCCTGGCGTCGCTCGTGGTGGAAGGAGGTGGCTTCGCGGGAGCCTGGACCGCCTACCCGCCGCTCTCGGCGGACTCCACCTACAACCTCACGCCGCTGGGGAGTACCCTGTGGGTCATTGGGGTGGGATTGGAGTTCGTAGCGTTCCTCCTTGGAGGGATCAACTTCATCACCACCCTGATGAACTCCCGCGCGCCCGGGATGCGTGCCTTCGATGTCCCGATCGTCGTGTGGATGATCGTGGTCGCCAGCATCCTCTTCATGCTGTCGGTCGGTCCGCTGCTGGCCGGCGCGATCATGCTGATCTTCGACCAGACGATCGGCACCGGCTTCTACAACCCGGCCACGGGCGGCGATCCGATCCTCTGGCAGCACCTCTTCTGGTTCTTCGGGCACCCCGAGGTGTACGTCGTGCTGCTCCCGGCGATGGGCGTGGTGATCGAGATCATCACCACCTTCGCGCGCAAGAAGCTCTTCGCCTACCGCACGGTCATCTTCACGATCGTCGCGACCGGCGTGCTCAGCTTCTTCGTCTGGGCGCACCACCAGTTCATCGCCGGAATTGATCCACGGATGGCGAACATCTTCACCATCACCACGCTGTTAATCTCGGTGCCGATTGCGGAGCTGTGCTTCATCTACATTGCCACGTTGTACGGCGGGTCGATCACGCTGTCGACACCGATGCTGTGGGGGCTCGCCTTCGTGGCGGAATTCCTGATCGGGGGTGTAACGGGGATCTTCCTCGGTGCAGCCGGCGCGGATATCTACTTCCACGACACCTACTTCGTGCTGGCGCACTTCCACTACACCTTCTTCCCGATCGCAATCATAGGGACCTTTGCGGCCGTGACCTACTGGTTCCCGAAGATGTTCGGGAAGATGCTGGACGAACGTCTGGGCAAGTGGCACTTCTGGCTCACGATCATCCCCTTCAACATGATCTTCATCCCGCTCTTCGTGCTCGGGATGGGCGGACAGCACCGCCGGATCTACAACTACACGCACTTCCCCGAGCTGGCCGGCGATCTCTTCCAGAACATTCGCATCCTGGCGACAGGCGCGCTGCTGATCATGCTCGCCGCCCAGTTCATCTTCTTCTACAACTGGTACAAGACGTGGCGCTCCGGGGCGAAGGCTCCCAGGAACCCCTGGAAGGCCAACTCGCTGGAGTGGACCGCCGAATCGCCCCCGCCGCACGGCAACTGGCACCCCGACCGGATGCCCGTGGTCTACCGCGGGCCCTACGAATACAACGTGCCGGGGCGTGAAGACGACTACTGGCCGCAGAACGAACCCAAATGACGAGTCACTTGCCAATGCATGACAGCGTGAGGTCGACCCGATGAGGCCGATCGCAACGACGCGCGCCGCCACCGGAACCGCGACCGGCAAGCTGGCGGTCTGGTGGGTGCTGGCGTCCGAAGTGGTCATCTTCGGCGGGCTGCTGGCTTCGTACGTCATGTTCCGCCTCGGCCACCCCGAGTGGGCGGACGCCGCTGCGGTCACGAACACCAACATCGGGGCCTTCAACACCTGGGTGCTGCTCACCTCGAGCCTTACCGCGGTGCTCGCGCACCAGGCCGCCGAAAAGGGTGACGGCAAGCGGGCCGCGATGTTCCTGTATTGCACCATCGTCGGCGCTCTGATCTTTCTCGGGGTGAAGACCTACGAGTGGTGGTACGAGATCAGCCACGGCTACACGATCACATCGAACGGCTTCTGGGCGTTCTACTACACCGCCGCCGGCCTGCACGCCTTCCACGTGATCGCGGGTGCGGTGATCATGGCTTTCGTCGCCCGGGACGCCGCCAGGGGTCTCGAACTCCACCGGGTCGAACTGATCGGGATCTACTGGCACTTCGTCGACATCGTGTGGATCTTCCTGTTCCCCCTGCTCTACATCGCGAAATAGCTCATGGCCGGACACTCGGAGGACAAGGGATTCTTCGGCAACCACTACGTGAAGGTCTACCTGGTGCTGCTGGTTCTGCTGGCGGTGAGCATCGCGGGACCGTGGGTGGGCGAGAGACTGGACACGCAGGTCGTGGTCTTCGGAAGGCAAATCGGCCTCGGCATCACGCTGACGCTGATTACTGCGTTCGGGATCGCGGTGGTCAAGGCGTGGCTCGTCATCAAGAACTTCATGCACCTGACGATCGAGCGGGTGGTGCCGAAGCTGTTCCTGGCAGCGTCGGTGCTGCTGCTGGCGCTCTTCTGGGGCGGGGTCGCGCCGGACGTTCAGCTGCACGAGGGCCGGATGTGGGTGAACGATGCTGCTCGGGCCGCCGTCGACCGCGGCATCCCCTATGAGGAAGAGTACGGGGCGGAAGAGGAGCATGCCGCCGATGTCGAGCATGTGGCGGATGCGGAGCCCGCCGAGGTGAGCTACGCCGGGCTGGTCCCGACCGCCAAGACCACGGCCAATCTGTTGCCGGGCGGCTACAACTTCGTTCACGCCGCCTTCTGGACGGTGGTCGTTCTGGTTGCGATCGGCACCAACGCAGTTGCGATCATCCTGTCGATCGGGATTCTGCT
Source organism: Longimicrobiales bacterium (assembly GCA_965211905.1). Classification (GTDB taxonomy): domain Bacteria; phylum Gemmatimonadota; class Gemmatimonadetes; order Longimicrobiales; family Gaopeijiaceae; genus Bin94. The sequence continues at coordinate 200,052 of CBDBTX010000003.1, read as the reverse complement.
GCTGGTGCTGGAAACGCTGATGAAGATCCCGATGCTGCAGCGGATCGTGGGTCCGATGCTGGAGAAGCTCCTGCGGCTGCCGGGCGTCGGAAGGATCCGCAAGCTGCTGCCGGGGCCGGGCGGCCAGGAGGCTTAGGCAGGAGAAGCGAAGATGGCTGCGCAGGCGAGGATCATACCGTTTCGGCCCCGGCCGCACAGGGCGAAGAAGATTGTGTCCAACGGCGTGCTGGGGATGATCCTGTTCGTCTTCGTCGAGATCATGCTCTTCGCGGGCTTCATCTCGGCGTTCGTAATCATCAAGTCGCGCGCCGTCGGGTCGGTGTGGCCGCCTCCCAATCAGCCGCGGCTGCCCTTCGAGGAGACGGCGGTCAACACGGGCGCGCTGCTCGCGAGCGGCGTGCTGCTCCTGATCGCGCACCGGATGTTCCAGCGCGGCAACCGCGAGATCCGGACGCTCTTGGCGGCAGCAACCGTTCTCGGCGCCGCCTTCGTGGCGCTGCAGGGCGTGGAGTGGCTGGCCCTCATCCAGGAGGGGCTGACGATCACCTCGTCGACCTATGGCAGCCTCTTCTACACGATCATCGGGGCGCACGCGCTGCACGCCGTCGCCGCGATCGCGGCGCTGGGATGGGCATTCGCGCGGCTTCTGGCCGACCGGCTGACGAAGGAAGCCATGTCCACCGTGGCGCTCTTCTGGTACTTCGTGGTGCTGGTCTGGCCCTTCCTGTACTTCCAGGTGTATCTCTAGCCATGGCTGACGGCAGCGACAGGACCCGGTGGAGTCGGCGCGCGGCGCTGACCGGAGCGGCGCTCGCCCTGGTGGTGACGGCCGCCTTCCCCGACACCCTGCACGCCTGTCCCGTGTGTTTCGACCGGGATGATGAGGCGCGCATCGCGTTTCTCGCCACGACCGGCCTCCTGACCCTGCTGCCGCTCGGCCTGGTGTTCGGGACCGGGGCGTGGCTGCGCCGGCGGGCACGGGAGATTGCGGAGGAGGAGCGGCGGGAGGGGAAGCGGGGGTAGCCGACCGGCTTCCGGGAACCTCGCCTCTCCCCGCGGCACTCCAACGACCCCAATCAGGCCCTTCTGCGTCCTTCGTCATCCGTGTCGCTTGCATGATGCTGTCGTTGACAGTAATTTGCTGTCATGGCCATTCAAATCACCGTCAGGGGCGTTCCTGAAGAGGTCCGCGACGAACTCGCGGCACGCGCGGCGTTGGCCCGCCTGTCCATGCAGGAATACCTGCGCCGGGAGCTCGAACGGCTCGCGTCGCGGCCGTCACTGGATCGCTGGCTCGAAGCGGTGCGTGAGCGTAAGGCGCTTGCGGGTACCAGAATGCCCGGCTGCAGCATCCTTGCCGCCCGGGACCCGGGCCGCCGATGACGATTGTAGCCGACGCCTCCGTTCTTGTTTCCGCCCTGGTCGATTCGGGACCGGAGGGCCGGTGGGCCGAGTCGGTACTCGGCCGATCAGCGCCTGCCTCCCCGGAAGTGGTCATCTCTGACGTAACGGACATCCTTGGCCGGTTGGAGCGCCGCGGTGCCATCTCGCACATCGAGGCCAACGGTGCGCGGCGCGACCTGTCGCGGCTGGACATCGAACTCGTTTCGTTGTCGCCGTTTGCCGACAGAGCCTGGGAGCTTCGTCATGCCTTGTCCGGCAACAACGCCTGGTATGTAGCGCTGGCGGAGGCTTTTGAATGCCCGCTGGCTACCCTGGATCAGGGGTTGACCCTGGCTCAGGGGCCGACGTGTCGCTTCCTGATACCTTTCAGGGACGCGTCTGGCAGCCGGCGACCGGCAAGTATCGACGACATGGGCGGTGCTTTGGACACGAGCGTAGTGGACGCGGTCATCCAACGCGTAGTGGCCGTCGCCCAGCCGGAGATGATCATCCTCTTCGGTTCCGCGGCCCGCGGCGATGTGGGCCCTGACAGCGATCTGGATCTGCTTGTGGTCAAGTCAGGTGCCGATTCGCTTGATCTGATGCGGGACATCTACATGGGGCTGATAGGCGTCGGTACCGCCGTCGACGCCCTTGTGGTTTCTCCCGAAGACCTTGAGCGCTACCGGAACAGTCATGGGCTGGTGATCCGGGAGGCCCTGGGAGAGGGCAAGGTCGTGTATGAAGCCGCGTGAGCGCTTTCCCGGCGACGACCCACGGGAATGGTTGAATCGCGCGCACAGCAATCTTGCCCGGGCGAGGCTCAGGGCGCCCAATGTGTACGTTGAGGACCTGTGCTATGACGCGCAGCAGGCGGCTGAAAAGGCGGTGAAGGGACTGCTGCTCGCGCGCGGGATACGGTTTCCACTGACCCACGACCTGTCCGCGCTCCTGTCATTGTTGGAACAGGCGGGGATGGACATTCCCCCGCATGTCTTCGAGGGCGCCGCGCTGACGCGCTATGCGGTGGCGACGCGGTATCCGGGTCCCCTCCGGCCGGTCACGGAAGAGGAGTACTTCGACGCGGTGGAGGTTGCTGAGCGCGTGGTGCGATGGGTTGAACAACTGTTGTGATTCTCTCTGCCCATCACCGCTCCAACGCGGCCTCCAGCCCCTGCACAAAGGTGGGATCCCCTTCCGGGATCGGGCCGATCCAGCTGAAGGCGACGGCTCCCTCGCGGTCGATGAGCACGGACGTGGGCAGGCCGCGGGCGTGGAAGGTCTCGCGCGACACCGCGCCCGGGTCAAGGGCGATGTCGTAGGTGACGCTGAATTCCTCCACGAAATGGACCACGGCGGCCGAGTCGGCGGTCAGGTCGACAGACACGCCAAGGATGCGCAGGCCGCGGTCGCGGTACCGCTCGTACACGGACTGCAGGTAGGGCGTTTCGGTTCTGCAGGGGTGGCACCAGGTCGCCCACAGGTTGACGAGCAGGGTTTCGCCGAGGTAGTCGGACAGGGACACTGGCGATCCGTCTTCCAGTGAGATCGCGGTGAACGCGGGGGCCGGATCGCCGCGCTGAAGGGTCGTTTCCTCGGACGGGATGCAGCCATGCAGGCCCACCGTTCCCGCAGCGAGGCAAGAGAGGACAAGGAGTCCTTGTGCGCGGGCCCCCGGGGCCCGGGACGACGATGCCCCCACGGTCATCCTTCCGGCGGCGTGATGAACTCGGTCGCGAGCGGCCCCACACCGTGGACCTGGACCACCGTCTCCTCTTCGACCCACATGTAGGCAGGGACCCCCGCGGCGATCGCGAGGTAGCTGCCCGGTCCGTAGGCCGTTGCCGCCTCCCGGTCCCATGTCTCTCCGATTCCGACGAAGAAGTTGCCGGACAGGACGGTCATGTGTTCGGTGATGGGGTGGGTGTGGGGTCCAAGTTCGAAGCCGGGCTGGACCTTGAGTCGGAAGACGAACGCCCTTCCCTCCGCGCTCGAACTGCCGTACAGCGCCAGGTATTGCATGCCGTTGTTGGGCTCGCCCCAGGGAAGCGCGTCGCCCGGGTGGAAGACGTTTGCTTCGGCAGTTGGCTCGACGACGATTGCGGCGTCCTGCCCGCCGGCATCGTCGGCAGCCGTTTCTTCGGCGGGCGGCGTTTCCGCGCAAGCGGTCAGACAAGCCAGGGCGAGCAGCGCGTTTGCACCGCCGGCGGATCGGAAAAGGGCCATTCGGGCATACCTCCGGTTGGACCGCGTGAGTCGGACGGGGACGGAAACCTGCTCTGTGCCCGGACCCGATGCAGGAACATAAGGGCTTCAGGCCGCCCTTGCCGCGCGTGCCCGGCCTCAACGATGCTTACCCCGCCACCTGCCGCCAGGAGTTGATGCCGTGAAGAACCCGTTGCCGTGGGCCATGTGGGCCGCCGTTTCGACCGTCCTGACCCTTTTCCCCGAAGCCGCGTCCGGTCAGTGGAGGAATCGCTACCCCCACGTGCAGGGCTATGGTCATCACGTCTACCTCGAGGGCTACGAACTCCCGGTCCTGACGAACGGCCCCATCGATCCGGCACCGTCACCGGACGGACGTCACATCGCGTTTTCGGCGCGAGGATGGATCTGGGTCATGGACCTCGCGACCGGCACCGCGCGTCAGCTCACGCAGGGGCGCGACATGGATTCCCGGCCGGCTTGGCACCCCTCCGGCGACCGTCTCGCCCTGGTGCGCGACAACGACCGCGACACCCGCATCGTGATCGTCGACGCGGCGTCGGGCGCAGACCTGCGCACCGTCAATACGCCGGCGATCGACCTCGACCCCGCGTTTTCGGCCGACGGCGGCACGCTCTACTACACGTCCGGGCAGGAGGGCACGCTGGATGTGTGGGCCCTCGATCTCGCGACCGGAGAACCATGGGCGCTCACGACGGAGCCTGGGCTCGAGATGAAGCCGCAACCCCGCGCCGACGGCAGCTTCCTGGTGCTCGCAAAACGGGGCGGCGACCGCGTCGAGTTGCGTGGTGCGGACGGTGGCGATGTCCGGGTCCTGGTTTCGGGAAGCATCGCGTCGATGGCGCGTCCGGCGCTTTCCCCCGGCGGCAACACCGTCGCCCTCAACTGGCCCACGCAGGAGGGATGGGAGCTTCGCGTCCACAACGTCGACCAGCCCAGTGCGCCGATCCTCCTGACCAGTGGCGGCCTCCCGCTCACGCCCGCGTGGAGCCCGGACGGCGAGTGGATCTACTACTCCGAGGCCGACGACCACGAGGTTATGCGCCTCAAGCGGGTTGGTGCCGTTGGAGGGCCGGAGGAGGATGTGGAGGTGCGCGCCTGGGAGTGGGCAACGGGCACGGCCCGTGTGAGGATCCGGACCGTTCGGGCGGGGGGCGCGGACACGGGGGACGCGGGCATCGGGGGAGAGGGCACGGCGGGAGGCTCGGCTGATGCTGTTGGCGCTGTTCTCGCCCCCGCCCGCCTGAACGTCCTGGACGTCGATGGCCATCCGGCAGTTCCGGATGAGGGCGCTACCCACTTCGACGGCGCCAACGGCCGGGTCTTTTTCTACAGCCCCGGGCTCGTGGAGGTCACCGTTCCCGCGGGCGAAGTCACCGTGTCGGCCGTGCAGGGCATCGCCACACCGGAGGCCGTCACGACCGTCAACGCCACGGCCGGAAGCACGACCGAGGTCACCCTCGAACTGACTCCCGTCTGGGACGCGCGAGCCGTCGGATGGGCCTCCGGAGACCATCACTTCCACCTCAACTACGGCGGCCAGACCAATCTCGACCCCTCGGACATGGTCGCGAAGATGCGGGGCGAAGCGCTGGACATGGCCTCGCCGCTCCTCGCCAACCTGCACAACCGCTTCGAGGACCAGGATATGTGGGGGTGGGAGAAGTCGGACGCCTCACCCTTCATCCGCTTCGGTCAGGAGATCCGGTCGCATTTTCTCGGCCACATGGGATTGATCGAGATTCCCGAACTGCACTGGCCCTGGGTATGGGGGCCGGGCTACGAGGTCTACGGGACCGACGACCGCACCAACGCCGAGGTCCTGGACTTCGCGCACGGGCAGGGCGGGCTGGGGTACTACGTACATCCGGTCGGGGCACCCGATCCCTTCGCCGAGGGCGGTGCAGGGAGCGTGCCCGTCGAGTTGGTGGCCGACGCCGTGATGGGCGATGTCGATGCGCTGGAGGTCATGTGCCTGTGGAGCAACTCCTTCGGAACATCGGCGCTGTGGTACAGGTTCCTGAACCTGGGGCTCCCGGTGGCACCGTCCGCGGGCACCGATGTCATGCTCAACCTCTACCGCACCATGGCGGTGGGAACGACGCGGGTCTATGTCCACACGGGCGGCCGGCTGAACTGGCCTGCCTACATCAAGGGGCTGAGCGAGGGGCGGTCGTTCGTGACGAACGGCCCCTTCCTCGACTTCCAGGTACGTGGCGTCGGTCCAGGGCGGGTCGCGGGACCCGGTACGGCCACGTGGACCCTCGATCTCGCCACGGCGACGGGGGTCGACACGGTGGACATCATCGTGAACGGGCGCGTGGTGGCGTCCCATCCGGGCATGCAATCGCCCGGGCGCCGCAGTTATTCGGGCGAGGTCGAGCTGCCCCCGGGCGGGTGGGTCGCGGCCCGCGCTCGCGGCGGCAAGACACGCTGGCCCTCGATGGACGAGGCGCCCTTCGCGCACACGGCTCCCGTGTGGATCGCGGCGCGGGGCAGCGTCGACCCCGCCGCACGGCGCGAAGCCGCCGCGGAACTCCGCGAGATTCTCACGGCTTCCGTAGCGCGGCTGCGCATCGGGTATTCGGGCACGGACATCCCGCGTCTGGAAGCCCGATTTGCGGAGGCGATGGCGCGGCTGGAGGCGATGGCGGAAGGGGTCGAGCCGGACGGGGAGCCGGGGCTGGACGCGCTGCAGCAAGCGCTGCCGGACGGTCAGCCGGATGGAGAGCGGCCGCTGCACCGCCCCGGACGATGAGCCGCACGGACCAATGAGCGAGCGCCGCTACGACGAGGAAGAGGTCGCCCTGATCCTGCACCGGGCGGTCGAGGCGGCCGCGACCGATCAGGAGGGCGGCGCGGGCGCGGGACTGACCCTGGCCGAACTGAAGGAGATCGGCGCCGAGGCGGGAATCGATGCGTCCCGGATCGAGGCGGCCGCCAGGGGGCTGGCGATTCGCCGCGACGATCCGGCGACCCCATCATCCATGGGCTTTCCTCCGACCGAGCAACTCGAGCGGGTCATTCCCGGTAAGCTGGACCCCGACCATCTTCCCCACCTGCTCGACCTGATCAGGAACGAATTCGCCCGCCAGGGAATCGTGGAGGAGGTGCTGGGGGGGATGGAATGGCGCGCCAGCAGCGTCATGGGCGGGCGCTACGTGTCGATTCGCGGCGAGGGCGACGCCACCAGAGTGCGGGTACTTGGCAACTTCCGTGACGGATTGCTCGTGTTCGGGCTCGGGCCGGGTCCGATGCTCGCGATCGGCGGCGGTCTGCTGGCTGCCGGTCTCGGTGCCGCTCCCTTCCTGGTCGGCCTGGCAGCGGCGGGCGCCTGGGCTTCGGCCTTCCTGCCGTGGCGCTACCTCTTCGGGCGTGAGCGAAAGTCGCTGCGCCGGGTGCTCGACGCCATCGAACGGCGGATACGGGAGTTGGCGTGAATCGGGCGGGGCTCTCGTCCGCGTTTCCGGGGGTGCTCCTCGTCCTGTGGGCTTGTGGATCCGACACACCGACGGTCCCGCCACCGCCACCGCCGGAACCGCCGCCGCCCACCCTGCCCGACCCCATCACGATCCCCGCACGCGGCACTGCCGCAACCTTCGACATGGCGACGTGGAACTTGCTCAACTTCGGGTCCACGGGACAGGGACCCTCTGACGAAATCCTGCAGCTCGCGCGCATTCGCGACGTGATCCTGGGCACCGACGCCGATCTCTGGGGCGTGCAGGAGGTTTCGCGGGCGAGCGCCTTCGAGAATCTGCTGTCCAACCTTCCGGGCTACTCCGGCCTGCTTGTCAACGACACGAGCGTCGTCGGGGGGACCGGTTCCTACACCGGCGGGGAGATCAAGGTGGGACTGATCTTCAAGTCATCCGCGGTGGAGGTGACCGGGGCGCGGGTCATCCTCGCCGAACTGGACTACGAGTTCGCCGGCCGGCCGCCTCTCGAGGTGCGTGTCCGTTTGAGCCATGCGGGCGTCACGCTTGAGGCGGTCGTGATCGTGTTGCATGCGAAGGCCAATCAGGATGTCACTTCCTGGGAACGGCGGGCGGCGGCCGGCGCGGGGCTGAAGGAGCACCTGGAGTCCAGTCTCGGCGACGACCTCGTGCTCGTCCCCGGCGACTGGAACGACGATATGGACGAGTCGATCACCTCGGGGCGCGACACACCGTACCGGCCACTCGTCGACGCCGCTCCCGACTGGGTCTTCCCCACCGCCGAGTTGAGCACCGCGGGCGTGACCTCGATTCTCGGGTACGACGACGTGATCGACCACATCCTCGCGTCGGACGAGGTGATGGCCTGGTACGAGCCCGGCTCCGCCCTCGTCTACCGGGTCGACGAACACATTCCCGACTACGAGGACACCACGAGCGACCACCTGCCGGTGCTGGTGCGGTTCAGGTTGCCGGGATCCTGAAGAGCCCCCGCCCTTAACGCGAGCTCATGAGCGATCGGAAAGGTGGCTGGGCCAGGGACCGGAGTGGCCGCCGACTCAAGTGCCGTCCCCGTACCGGGCGAAGAACGCGTCCGTCCCCGCGGGGAGCAGCAGGTTGTCCGCGATTGCCGCGATCTCTTCCGCTTCTTTCCAGGCCTGCTCCAGGATCCAGAGCTCGCCTTCCAGCGCCCGCCGTTCCTGTTCTTCGTGGAGGGCCATTTCAACGGCAAGCCTTGTGGTGTCCGGCACGCTCCTGATGTACCCCGAACGACCCCTCCAATCCCGGTAGCCCAACTCCGCCACACGGGTGACAAGGCGGCTGGGGTGCCCTTCCGATTCGATTTCCTGCACCGCGCGCTGGACAGAGAGACGCGAACCGCCCCACCCGTTGAGGTGTGGAACGATCGCAGCCGCCACGCGCCGCGCGTCTTCGGCCACGAACCGGGCCTTCCGCATCCCCCTGAGCAGTTCGACCTTGAAACCCGGTTCTCGGTCATCGGGCAGCAGCCGCACTGAGCGGATGTCTCGAAGACTGAACCTGATGACATGACCCGGAGCATCCGGACTGCCGGCCGTGCTCGCATCCATACGGACCCTCGTCCGTGGACGCAGGTACTCCCATGCCAGAGCCGGATATACCCCGAATCCGACCACTGATCCGACGGCGACGGGGAGAGACACGAAGCCCGACGCCCCGAGCAGCACGCATCCTCCCATGGCTCCGGCCCAGGTCAGACGGTTGCGATACCGCCTTCTGAACTGATCCCCGTACCGCCAGGCCGCAAATTCCCCGCGTGGCGGCTCGCCGATGCGGATCAGGTCCAACCCCTCGCGGTGACGTGCGATCCCGATGTTCTCGGTCGACGCCCGCATGGGTGTTTCCCGGAACAGGCGTTCACAGTCCTCTACTGCCTCCCAGCGCTCTTCCAGCGGCGTAAGGTTCCAGCGCTGGCACTTGGAGCAGACGACCCAGAGCCTCCCCTTTGCAGTGTCGAAGGCGAGACGGCGACCTACCGGGAAGCTCTCCACCACCTCGTTCGAGCCGAGGGGCTTCTTGCAGAAGATACAGGTCCGGTACATTGGCGTCTCAGTCGGTGGCGTCAAGCAAGATGAACGAATCGCTGTCGGGCGATCAAGCTGCGGATCCAACCGTTTCCCCCGGCACCGCCACCACCAGCACCACTGCCGCGACGGCCGCCATCCCCGCGCCGAAGACAAACGGGGCCGCCGGCCCGAACCCCTGCCAGCCGAAGAGTCCCTCCCACAGAACGCCCGCCAGCACCGACGCGGGCAGCGTAGCGAGGCCGATCGCGGCCGCGTAGCCGCCGTAGGCCGTTCCCCGCTGCACGGCCGGCACGAGATCCGCGACCAGCGCCTTCGCGGCTCCAGCCGCAAGCCCGTGATAGCAGCCGTACAGCAGGTACAGCACCGTCACGTGCACGACCGTGTCCGCCAGAGCGAAGCCGAGGTACACCAGCGCGTACAGCCCCCACGCCGCCGCCACGACCCGCTTGCGGGGGATCCGGTCAGCCAGTGCCCCCGCGGGTGTCGATACCAGCGTGTAGACCACGTTGAAGGCGAGGAGCAGCCATAGGATCCCAACCACCGAGAGGCCGCGCTCCTGCGCTCTGAGCACAAGGAACGCATCTGCGGAGTTGCCAAGCTCGAAGATGACGGAACAGACGACGAATGCCGCAAAGCCCCGACCGAGTCCACGCAGGCTCGGACGAGGACGGCTGACGCCGGCACGGCTGCCCTGCCCGCCGGCGGCTCGCTCATCATCCGCGTCACCCTTGCCCGCCCTGGCTCCCTGGCCATTCTGGAGTGCCTCCCCGGCCTCGCCATCCCCTGCGGCGGTCGTCCTCCCGATATCCCGCGCCCCCATCGCAAGCACCACCACCCCCAGGAACGCGGGCACCAGACTCCACAACACCAGGTTGCGGAATGTCCCGGCTTCGAGCAGCGCCCCACCGCCCTGCACCTGCTGCACGACCCAGATCGACACCGCGATCCCGATCACCGCGCCCGCGGTATCGGCAGCCCGGTGCAATCCGAAGGCCAGACCCCGCCGTTCAGGCGGCGTCGAGTCGGCGAGCAGCGCGTCACGAGGCGCCGTGCGAACACCCTTCCCCACCCGGTCCCCCAACCGGATCGCCGCCACCGCGCCCCACGTAGCCGCGAGCAGGTAGAACGGCTTGGACAGCGCCGAAATCGCATACCCGGCAACGGCGGGCCACTTGCGGGTCTGCAGTCTGTCCGACAGCCACCCCGAATACAGCTTGAGGATGCTGGCGGTCGCATCGGCCAGCCCCTCGACGACGCCCACGGCCCAGACGCGGACACCCAGCACGTTCGACAGGAACAGCGGCAGGACGTTGAGAAGCATCTCGCTCGACACGTCCGTCAGGAAGCTCGTGCCGCTCGCGGCCCATACGTTGCGGTGGAGGCGTTTGGGGGAGGAGCCCCCGGATCCGGGTGCGGCGGATGGCTTTTTCATGGAGCCGTGCGGGGTTGAGCTCGTAGAGTGCGACGCCTTGCCTCAATGATAGTCGGTCACGGCAGCCCAGGGTCCGTTTGTCCGCCAAAAGCGGGCGAAAGTGGCGGACAATGGCCGTGTGAGCGCGCTTGTCCGCCAAAAACAGCCAAAAGTGGCGGACAAAACCCGCCCTACCGATCCTCCACCAGCGACTTCACCAGCCCGGCGATCATGAGCAGCAGCACCACGCTCACCGGCAGGGCCGCGGCCATGGCGGCGGTCTGCAGGGCCTGGAGGCCATCGGCGAGCAGCAGCACGGCCGCCACCACTCCTATTCCGAGTCCCCAGACAATGCGGAAACGCCGCGGCGGGTTGGGGTCGCCCATGCTGAGCAGGGTGGTGAGGACCAGCGTCCCGGAGTCCGACGACGTGACGAACCAGGTCGCCAGCAGGAGGGTGGCCAGGGCGGACATGGTCCAGGTCAGCCAGGCAGTGTCGCTCAACCGGTCGATGGTCCCGTAGAGCGCGGCTTCGTAGCTGCCGTCCCGCACCAGTTCGAGGATTCCGGCGGTTCCGACGCCGCCCGCCGCGTTGAGCTCCATGTGGATGGCGTTGCCGCCGAAGATCCCGATCCACACCAGTCCCAGGGCCGTCGGGACGACCAGCACCCCCAGAACGAATTCGCGCAGCGTGCGCCCGCGCGAGATGCGGGCGATGAACATGCCGACGAAGGGCGCCCAGGAGATCCACCATCCCCAGTAGAAGATGGTCCAGCGATTCTGCCAGACGGCTTGCCCCGGATCATCCGCGATCCAGAATCCCATGGGGAGTGCATGCCGCAGGTATTCGCCGAGCGAGGTGGCAACGAAGCCCAGGAGCCATGCGGCGGGGCCGAGGAAGAGGAAGCAGCCCAGCAGGATGACGCTCAGGCCGATGTTCCACTCCGACAGAATGCGGATCCCTCGCCTCACGCCCGATACGGCCGACAGAGTGGCCGCCACCGAGATGGCGGCGATGAGCGCGACCTGCGTAACGAGCCCCGGATCAACGCCAAGCAGGACGTTCAGCCCGGTGGCCATCTGGCTGGCACCGAGCCCGAGCGTAGTCGCGATGCCGAAGACCGCCCCGAGCACCGCCAGCAGGTCCACCATGTCACCGATGGGCCCGTAGATGCGGTCGCCGATCAGGGGATGCAGAGCAGAGCGCAACGTCAGCGGCAGCTTCTTGCGGAATCCGAAGTAGGCCAGGCACAGCCCGACCAGGACGTAGGCGGCCCAGCCGTGCAGGCCCCAGTGGAAGTAGACCACGCGCATGGCGTGCACGGCACGCGGCTCGTCCAGCGACACGGCACCGGCGAGGTCGGCCAGGGGGTTGTTCGGGTAGCCCGCGCTCTGGCTGTTGTCGAAGTAGAAGATCGGTTCGGCGATGGAGAAGAAGAGCAACCCGATCCCCACACCGGCGGAAAACAGCATGGCCAGCCAGGAGGACGTGCGGAACTCCGGCACGGAATCGTCGTCGCCGAGCCGGACCCTTCCGAACCGGCTGCACGCCAGGAACAGGCAGACAAGGAGGCAGGCACAGACCGCCAGCACGTAGTACCAGTCCAGCGTCCCCTCGATCCAGCTGCGCACGCGCTCGAACGCGGCGCCGGCAGCCTCCACATCCCGGATCGAGAAGAGGACGAAAGCCAGGACGAAGCCCTTGGCGGCCAGCGCCATGGTGGGATTCAGCCCCTTCCACGGCCCGTACTTCGCCGTGGCTCGCCGGTGCCGTGCGTCGCTCATGGGGTGGCGGCCCGACTCACCTCCAGGGCCCATTGTCACGGCTCAGACGATCTCGTAAGACTGAAGCGGTAGCGCCTTGGCCTCGAGGAAGGAGAGATCGACTACCGTCGAGGCATGATCGATGTCGAAACCCACGATGTTTCCACGCGCATCAAGGTCTACATTCACGCCATCGGCAACCTGCCTGGTCTCCACACCGGATGCGTTCGTGAACTCGATGTACAGGCTGTCGGTCTCAGGGTAGCAGTGGAGCTTCATTTCGGCCCTCGCTCGAAGCCACGATCGAAGAACGCGTTGTGGATGGTCTCACCATCTTCCAGGGTAACGACCCGAAGAACCCTCGTGAAGGACTCGCCGGGCTGCCTGATCTCGCCCCGTGATCAGCGCCTCGGCAATCCTTCCGCCCATTCGCGTCCGTTGACTTTGGACCGATCGGTGGCCCCGCAACTCGTTTCACCTCAGATTGCCACGCATCAGGCACGGCATTCAACGCGCGACCGAGACGCTCCCCATGAGCCAGTCCCGCCCATTCCACCAGACCGCCAGCCGCCGCGACTTCCTGCGCTGGCTGGCAGCCAGCCCCCTGCTGGCCACGATTCCCGGCTGCGCCCCACCGGGCGCCCCGCCCGGCATCGCTCCCGGCGCGAACGACCAGGGTACCACGCCCGCGCTCGACGCCGCCCCCCGCCCCACCCTCGACGACCTCGTCACCAGCGCCGCCGACGCGCTCGACGTCTTCGACATGGAGAAGGTGGCCGAGACGGCCATGCCCCCCGCGCACTTCGGCTACATCCAGACCGGCGTCGACGGCGAGTCGACCCAACGCAACAACCGGGAGGCGCTGGAGCGCATCCATATCCGCGCCCGCAGGCTCATCGACGTGAGCCGGCTCGACACCCGGGTCACGCTCTTCGGGCGCGAATGGCCGACGCCGATCGTGATCGCGCCGTGCGGGAGCCAGCGGGCATTCCACCCCGACGGTGAACTGGGGACGGCGCGCGCCGCGCAGGCGCAGAATCACCTGCAGACGCTGTCGACCGTAAGCTCGACCGGGGTCGAGGAGGTGAACGAGGCGCGCGGCGAACCCGTCTGGTACCAGCTCTACGCCACTTCCAACTGGGAGGTCACGCGCGCCGTGGTCGAGCGCGTGCGCACGGCCGGGTGTCCGGTGATCGTGCTCACGGTGGACCTGCCCACGGGGAGCAACCGCCTCACCGGGCGGCGCTGGTCGCGCATCGACGACCGTACGTGCACCAGCTGTCATCGCCCCCGGGGCCGGGCTCCGAGCATCAAGCCCATGTACCAGGGCACGGTCTACAGCAGCCGCGATTACCGCACCCCCGGGATGACCTGGGACTTCCTCGGCCGCCTCCGCGAGATCACCGACCAGCGGATCCTGGTGAAGGGCCTCATGACACACGAAGACGCCCAGCTCGCCCTGGACAACGGCGTCGACGGGATCTGGGTCTCGAACCACGGAGGCCGCGCGGAGGGCAGCGGCCAGGCGACGATCGACGCCCTGCCCGAAATCACCGCAACCGTGGCCGGCCAGGTGCCCGTGATCGTCGACGGCGGCTTCCGCCGCGGCAGCGATATCTTCAAGGCGATCGCCCGCGGCGCCAACGCAGTGGCCGTGGGCCGCCCCTACCTGTGGGGGCTGGGCGCCTTCGGACAGGCCGGCGTCGAGCGCGTGCTGGAAATCCTGCGCAATGAACTCGCGATCACCATGCGCCTCGCGGGGACGCCCTCGCTGGCGAGCATCGTCGAGTCCTCGATAGGGGCGGGGTAGTGGAAGCATCGCAACAAGCCAGGGAGACGGAATGCACAACTTCATCCGCATCACATTCGGTACTGCGGCCCTCGCGCTCTGCACGGCCTGCGCCGACGCCGGGCCCCAAATGATCACCACCGACAGCGGCCTGCAGATCGAGATCCTCCGCCAGGGCCACGGTGCCTCGCCGACCATCGACGACGAGGTCGTCCTGCACTACCGCGGAACCCTGACCGACGGATCCCAGTTCGACTCCTCCTACGACAGCGGCAAGCCCGCAACCTTCTCGGTGAGCGGCGTGATCAAGGGCTTCGGTGAGGCGCTCCAGCTGATGTCCGTCGGCGGCCACATCCGGGTCACGATCCCTTCGGACCTTGCGTACGGGGAGGTGGGCGCCGGCGGCGGCGTGATCGGCCCCAACGAGGACCTGATCTTCGAGATCGAACTGCTGGAGATTGTTGGGAGTTAGGGCGGAGACACCATTGCGGCAGCCATCCCACGCAAAGCGAACTCCCGCCCCAGGCGGAGGATGAGACGCGCGCTCTCCGCGTGGTGCGTCCTCCTGATCCTGGCAGGCACCGCATGCGCCGGCGGCGGAGTCCCGGCCTCGGCTCCGACGCCCGATGCAGATGGCTACATCACGACCGGAAGCGGGCTCAGATACCGGGTGATCAGCGAGGGCACCGGCCCGAGGCCCACCGCACGGGACCGGGTGGTGGTACACTACAGCTGCAAGACCCAGGACGGCACCGTCGTCGACTCCTCCTACGACCGCGGCGCGCCCGATGTGCTCGCGCTGCGTGACCTCATCCCCGGCTTCCGCGAGGCCCTGCAACTCATGTCGGTCGGGAGCCACTTCCAGGTGACCGTGCCCGGGCGGCTGGGTTACGGCTGGGATGGCATCGACGGCCTGGTGGGCGCCAACGAGACGCTATTCTTCGAGATCCAGCTGTTCCGCATTGTGGAGCGGTGATGGCCACAGCCGCTCGTCCGCCTGCCGGAGCACCGGGCAGCAAGAGGAATCGCGTCATGACCACCGTCCCCCTCGACCTTCCCGGTGCAGAGATGGTGACCTCCGGAATCGAGGCATGCGACGCGGGGAAACCACTGTGGAAGCGCTGCTCGTTTCGGTTGGAGCACCTCGTTTGCGCGCGGCCGGGCTCGACATCCCCCCACACCCGCCGCTCGAACATACACCCGAAATCTCGCTCTACCTCGCCATCGGCCAACATCACCCGGAAGACACGCACTCCCGCTACAACGCGCTGATTCGCTGGCTGGTCAGCTTCGAGCGGGCGCTGGAACGGCACGAGCGGAGGGGTAACGACCGGTAAACGGGCTACGCGCTCGGTTGTCCGCCATTTCAGGCCCGTTTTGGCGGACAAATCCGGCCTACAACATGCTATTCAGCCACAATACCACGAACGCCCCGTAGAACACCGACATCGCGACCAGCGCCACCCTGCGCCACATCGGCGGTCGCACCGCCTCGGGCAGGAACCGCGTGTTGATGTACAGCAGGTGCAGCGGTGAGATCACGAAGACGACGCCGGCCATGTTCGCGCCCAGCTGCAGCAGGACGATCGGGGCCGCCAGTTTCATCGCGATGATCCCCCACACTGCCAGCACGCCGAGCACCGTGTAGTAGAGGAATCGCACGTCGCCGCCGCGCCAGCGGCGCACCCTGCTGGAACCGGTCCACAGGATGTCGGTCATCGCGCGGGTCATGCCCTCGATGATGTCGAGCTGGGTCTTGAAGAGGACCCATACGGCGAGCAGGGCGATGACTCCGCCGAAGATGGCGCCCGCCTGGCTCGCCATCGCGTTCGCCAGGGCGGCCGCTACGGCAAGGTCGCGGATGTCGGTGCCGCGCTCGATGAAGGTGACGTAGAGGACCGCCGGGAGGATCATCCCCAGCATCGCGCCGACGAAGTAGACGCCCCACTGGTCGGCCCGCACGATGCGCCACCAGCCGCGCCAGCGCTCCAGGGCCCGTGATGTGGTGTCGAAGGTGTAGCCGGTCGGCGCTAGATCCGTACGCTCGCCGCCCACCGCCGCGGGGATGTAGCCCGCCCGCTCGCCCATCCCGTAGCCCTTGTCGCGCGCCCAGTTGGACAGCGTGAGGTTGATGACGCCGCCGGCACCGGAGTAGGCCGCGAACGCCCCGATCAGGAACCAGTCCACGCCCTCCGGGATGAAGCGGAACGATCCGGCGGCCGTGTCGTAGCCGACGAGGCCCGCGGCGGCAGCAACCCAGGTGTCCCCGGAAACGAAGATCGCGGCCAGGATGAGAAACCCGCCGATGATCGCCGCCACCAGGACCCAGTTGAGAAGCTCGAGCGTGCGCTCGATGCGCTTACCGAAGAGCAGGATTCCGACGCACAGCGCGAAGGTGCCCACGCCGATCCAGTACACGAGCAGTTGGTGCTCCGGGCCCGCGAGCTCCCGAAAGATCAGGAAGAAGATGGCCCCCGCCGCCGCGGCCGCCCATCCGGGCCATCCAACCTGCAGGAAATAGAGAAGGGCGTAGAGCCATGCCCAGAACTGCGATCCGGGTTTCGTGCGCATGAACCCCGTGACCACCGGTTCACCCGTCGCGATGGTCCAGCGCATCAATTCCGTGTTGAGTACCGTCTGGAGGAAGGCGGCGACCAGCGTCACCCACAGCAGCACCAGCCCGTACTGGACGAAAGCCGCCGGCCCGAGCAGGAACTCGCCGCTGCCGATCGAGGCTCCCAGGACGATGACGCCCGGGCCGACCACACCGATCCAGGCGAGTCCCTTCGGATTGGGGGGAGCCGGCAGTTCGGCCTTCTCGAAGGGCTTGAGTCCGGAGCGTGCTTCGGGTGGGGGGGTCATCGTCAACTCGCCGGCCTCTTTCCGACCCACTGGTCGTACCACTTGCGCATGTACAGCTGCGTACGCATGAAGTTGGACGGCTTCCGGCCCGTGCCGTGGTACTCCTCGTTGAAGCGGATGATTGCCGTCGGGACTCCGACCATCTTGAGCGCCTGAAAATACTCCTCGCTCTGCGTCATCGGCGTGCGGAGGTCCAGTTCGCCGGTCAGGAGCAGGGTGGGCGTGGTGACGTTGTCCACGTACATCAGCGACGAGTGATGCAGCCACTTGTCCGGGTTGTCCCAGGGGAGTTCGCGGAAGCGCCGGTAGGCCCACATCGCCACGTCGGCGGTGCCCGCGAAGGATATCCAGTTGATGACGGGGCAACGCACCGCGGCCGCGGCGAAGCGGTTGTCGTGGCCGATCACCCAGCTGGACAGGACGCCGCCGCCGGAGCAGCCTCCGACGTACATCCGGTCCGTGTCGATGTAGCCGCGGCCCACGACTTCATCGACGCCGTGCAGGAGGTCCGCGAGGTCGCGCTCGCCGGGATAGCTGTCGTCGATCGCGTTGCCGAAGTCGGTGCCGTAGCCGGTCGAGCCGCGCGGGTTGGTGTAGAGGACCACGAAGTCGTTTGCGGCGAAGTTCTGGAACATCCAGTTGAAGCCCACGTTGTACATCGCGTGCGGGCCGCCGTGGATTTCGAAGATGAGGGGATATCTGCGGGTGGGGTCGAAGCCGGGGGGCTTGATGACCCATCCCTGTACCTGCGCTCCCTCGGTGGATTCGTACCAGATCTCTTCAAGATCTCCGAGAACAACGCCCTCCATTACATCAGCATTCACATCGGTCAGCTGCGAGGTGCCTGCGCCGGCCTCGAGGTCGAACCGGACCACGTCGCCGGGAGTCTGGGGGGCCGAAAGCACGCCGACTCCGGTGCCGCCCGCAATTGATGTGAGCGAGAGCATCTGCACGCCCTCGGTGAGCTGCTGCAGGTCGCCGCCGGTCGTGGCGGAATAGATGTTCGAGGAGCCACGGTCGTTCACCGAGAAGTAGAAGCGGCTGCCGTCCGGATCCCACATCATGGCGCCGACATCGCGGTCGAGGTCGGGCGTGAGCTTGCGCATGCCGCTGCCGTCGATGCCGATGGTGTGGATTTCGCCGACGTGGTAGGTCTGGGGCGACCATTCGTGGCCGACAAAGGCGATCGTCCGGCCGTCCGGAGAGACTGACGGGCGGTTCCAGAGACCCTGGACGGGGGTGATCTCGCGCATTTCGCCGGTGGCAACGTCGACCGCGTTGATGGCGGACTCGAAGAAGCGCATATCCCAGTCTTCCTTCATGAGCCCGTCGAAGACGATGGTGCTCCCGTCGGGGGTCCAGTCGTAGCCGACGCCTCCGTAGATCCCGATGTAGCGGGAGCCTACGTGCCACTTGCCGTGGGTGAGCTGGCGTGCGGTGCCGCCCTCGGCAGGGACGACGAAGAGGTGCACGTACGCAGGGTCGGTGAAGCCGACGCGGTCCGCGCGAAAGTGCATGTTCTCGACGATGCGGGGCGTTTCGGTCCAGTTGGCTCCCTCGGGCGCGGCGGGCAGGTCGATCGACCAGTCGCTCGGGAGTTCGCCCGGGGTGTACATGGTGAACGAGATCATGGTGCCGTCGGGCGACCACCTGGCGTTCATGGGGGTGTCGTTGACGTGGGTCACCTGCGTGACCGACCCCTCCGCGTCCATCCAGCGGACGTGGATCTGGGCTCCGCCGGGCTCGCCCGGGGCGGTGAAGAGGATGCGGGTGCCGTCCGGGGACCAACGGGGCGAGGAGCCCTCGAGGAGGAAGCGGGATCTGGAGCCGTCCGCGTCCACGATGTGGAGGGCCGATTCCCACTCGTCTTCCAACTTGTCGACCCAGCTTCGCGTGTAGATGACCTGGCTGCCATCGGGAGAAATCTGCGGATCGGCGACGCGCTCCCAGTCCATGTAGCGGTCGACGGTGAGGCGGGGGGCTTCCTGGGCGGTGGCCCGGGTCGGGGTGATGACCAGGGCCGCAACCGCGGCGAGCGCCGGGGCGGTCGCTGCGAGCGCGCTGGCGGCGGCCGGAATCAGAGAGCGGGCGTGGATGCGCATCGGGGCGGGCTCCTTCGAGACAGAGGGAAACGCTCAGTCAAGTGGGGGCTCGTGTGCGCGCGGGTCAAGGTGGACTCCGTACTGCATTTGTTGTAACCTGAGTGGTAACAGGTTACATTCGTCGATGATTGTCCGTTTCCGTCACAAGGGACTTCGGCTACTGTACGAAGGCGGCAGTCGGCGACATGTTTCGCCCGATCATGTCGACAAGCTCAAACGCATTCTGGCGCGGCTTGACGTAGCCATGGGACCGACGAACATGGACCTGCCGGGATTCCGCCTCCATCCGCTGAAGGGGGATCTCGCCGGGTACTGGTCGGTGCGGGTGTCCCGCAATTGGCGAGTCGTGTTCCGGTTTGAAAACGGGCATGCGACGGATGTCGACCTCGTTGACTATCACTGAAGAAGGATGGCAAGCTTGTCCATGAAGAGCCCCCCTCATCCCGGACTGTCCGTCCGATTCGACTGCCTGGAACCGTTGGGGCTGACCGTCACCGAGGCCGCGCGGAAGCTGGGCGTGAGCCGCAAGCAACTGTCCGACATCGTGAATGGCCGGTCGGGGATCTCTCCGATGATGGCCATCCGTCTTGACAAGGCCTTCGGGGGAGGGGCCGGCGCATGGTATCGCCTGCAAGCGGCTTACGACCTTGCGTTGGCGATGGAGCAGGCCGACCGGATCGAGGTCGAGCGTCTGACGGCGATGCCGTAGACATGGCATCAAGACAAACCCCCTCCTGGACCCTCATCGAATCGATCCTCGCAGCCTCCGAGGCCATCGTCGCCCTCGGCATCACCCTTGAAGATCTGGGTGAGGACACCTGCGTTCTCAGGATGACCAAGCGGCCCGATCTCACCCGCGGCGACGGCACGATCTATCACGGCGGGCCGGTGGCTTCGCTGATCGACATCGCGGGGGACATGGTCGTCGCGGTGCGGGCCGGGGGCGGGGTCCCAACCATCTCCTTGCGGGTCGACTACCTGCGCCCCTGCACCGGTCCATACCTGCTGGCGACCGCCCGGCTGCGGCGCAACGGCCGCACCATCTCCGTCTCGGACGTGGACGTGCACGACGACCAGGGCCGCCTCTGCGCGGTGGGACGCGGCACCTACTCCTCCATGGTAGGCTGACGGGATGAAGGCCGTCCTCTACGACCGGCACGGCGGCGTCGACGAACTCTACCTGGGCGAGGTCCCCACGCCGCTGCCGGCTGCCGGCGAGGCCCTGGTGCGGGTGCGGGCCTGCGCCCTGAACGGCTTCGACCCCATGATGCTCGGCGGCACCACCGGACTGCGCGTGCCGCTCCCCATGACGCCGTGCGGCGACGCGGCCGGCGAGATCGAGGCGTTCGGGCCCGGAACGGACACGGCCGGCTGGTCGGTCGGCGACCGCGTCATGCTCGACCCGTTCATCGAGGGCCGGGGCATGCTCGGCGAGAAGGCTCGGGGCGCGGCGAGCGAGTACGTCTCGATCCCGCTCGCGAACCTGGTGCGGATCCCGGACGGTGTCTCGTTCGAGCATGCAGCCGCCCTTCCGGTGGCGTACGGCACGGCGCTGCGCATGATCGAGGACCGCGCCCGGGTTGAGCCCGGCGAGACGGTGCTGGTGCTCGGTGCGACGGGCGGGGTCGGCTGCTGCAGCGTCCAGCTCTGCAAGCGCATCGGCGCCACGGTGATCGCGACCGGCAGCTCGGACCGCAAGCTGGAACGGCTGCGCGACATCGGGGCCGACCACGTGCTGCCTTCGCGCTCCGCCGAACTGGTGCGGATGGTGCGGGCGATCGCGGGACGGCCCCGCTACCACGCCCCCGACTCGGGCGGTGTGGACGTCGTCGTCAACTACATCGGCGGCGCCACGTGGGCGGCCAGCCTCAAGGTGTTGCGCTTCCAGGGCCGCATGGTCACCTGCGGCGCCGCGGCCGGATACGACCCGCCGACCGACATCCGCTACATCTGGAGCTTCGAGCAGACGATCATCGGGTCGGACGGGTGGACCCGGGAAGGGCTGGCCCGGCTGTTGGACATGGTCGCGGACGGCGACCTCGATCCGGCGATTCACGCCGTCAGGCCCATCGAGGAGATCCGCGAAGCGATGGCTGAGCTCATCAAGCGGGATGTATTCGGCAAGTCGGTGCTGACGCTGTGAGCGGGCCTGGCACCGGGCGGACGGGCACCGGGCAAGGTCCCGCCGCGCACGACCGGATCGAGTATCCGATCGCCCAGAAGATCCCCCGGGCGGTCCTGGATGCCGAAGCCGAGCGGCTGGCTGAGCTCTCCAGCGCTCCCATCCATCGCCGCGCCGGTGGCTACGCCCGCCTCGCCGGCCCCGGCTTCATGGCCGCAGCTCTCACCCTCGGCGCCGGCACCCTCACCTCGTCCATGCTGTCGGGAGCCTCCTTCGGCTACCGCACGCTGTGGCTGATCTGGCTCTCCTGCGGTCTCGGCCTCTTCATGATGGCCGCGATGGCGCGCTTCACCTGCAAGGGCGGCTTCCGCATCATCCAGGTGCAAAACCGCCGCCACTCATGGCTGATCGGCTCGCTCATGACCGCCCTGGTCGGGACGGCCGCCGTCGCGGTCATCTTCAACTTCGGCCAAGTCGCGCTCGGCACCCACCTGATCGAGTCGCTCGCGCCGTTCGCGGGCTTCTCCTTCCCCGCCGAGTACAACTGGATCGTCTACGTGGGCATCACCAGCTGGCTGATCCTCAGCTACGGACGCCGCGGCGGCACCGGCACGCGCGTGGTCGAAGGGGTGATGAAGGCCGGTATCGCGATCATGATCGTGGCATTCGGCGCGGTCCTGCTGGTCGTGGGCGTCGATTGGGGCGCCGCCGCGCGCGGCACCTTCGTGCCGTGGCTGCCCGGCGGCGGGGAGGGGCTGGACCTCTTCATCGCGTCGTCCGCTGCCGCCGTCGGCGTGATGGACTGGGTCTTCTTCAACTACGCCGGGCTGGGGAGGGGCTGGGGCCGCAACCACGAGTCGCTGGCCCGCTTCGACGTCATCGCCGGGCTCTTCCTGCCCTTCGTGCTGGTCAACTTCCTGGTGATCAGCGTCTTCGCGGCCACGCTCTTCCCGCAGGGCATCACCCCCGAGTCGGCACCCGAACTGGCGGCCGCACTCATGCCGCTCCTTGGGCCCACCTGGTCGCAGATACTGTTCTACGTGGGCTTCCTCGCAGTCCCGATCACGACCACCGTGGCCATGAGCCTGGCCGGCGCCATGGCCATCCACGAAGCCTTCGGCTGGGAGCCCGACACCGCGTCGTGGCGCTGGAAGGTCAGCGCGCTTCTGCCCCAGATCGCCTTCCTGGCCGCCTGGAACGCGCGCCCCGTTTGGCTGGTGATCGCGATCGCGGCATTCCTCTCGCTCGCCAACAACGTCGTCGGCTGGTCCATGTACTTGCTGCTCAACGACCGCAAGGTGCTGGGGGCCGACCGCTGCAAGTCGTACCTCTGGAACCTGGGGATCCTGCTGCAGGTCACGCTGCTGAACGGGATCGCCATCACCTACGTCTTCAACCGTCTGGGGTGGTGGTGATGGGCGGCGGAGGCCACGCGGGCGCAGGCAACGGCGCGGGCGGCGCGCTCCAGCGGCTGCTCAAGCGTCGCATCGGGCCATGGTCAGGGCGCGTTTGGGGACTCGTCCTCAACCTGATCGCGAACGCGGTCACGCTGTGGGGCGTGTCGCTGCTGCTGCGCACCGGCGGCGGCTGGCTCTGGATCGCGATCGGTGGCACCGCCACGGTCGTCTGCATGGCCGCGCTCGCCCTGCCCGACCGATCCGGCGATCCGGGGGAATGACCAACCTCGGCTACTGGCTGAGCGACGCGCGCGCCGAATACCCCGACCGGGTCGCGCTGATCGACCTGTCTCGCACGCCCCCCCGCGAGGTCACCTACCGCGAGCTCGACGAGCGCATGGACCGCGTGGCAAACCTGCTGGCCACGGCAGGCATAGGGGCCGGAGACCGGGTCGCGCTCGGCGTCGGCAACCGCTTCGAGTTCGTCGAGATCATGTTCGGCTCGATGCGCTGCGGCGCCGTCCCCGTGCCCCTCAACTTCAAGCTCTCCGCCGAATCCCTCACGCACGTCGCCGCGGACGCCGACTGCAGGGCCGCCTTCGTCGAAACCGCGGTCACGCCGCGCTCGGCAGCGGTCATCAAGCAGTTGGGGATCGAGAGGAGGTGGGAGGTCGGCGCTCCCGGCGCGGCGAGCGGTCCGTCAAGCGCCGGCTGGTTCGACTATGCAGCCGCCCTTGCCGGAGCGTCTGCCGACTTCGAGCCCCCCGACCTCGGCGCGGACCACCCGGCCTTCCAGCCCTACACTTCCGGCTCGACGGGCAAGCCCAAGGGCGTGGTCCTCTCGCACGAGGGACAGCTCTGGTGGGTGCGGTGCCTAAAGAAGTACTGGCCCGCCGATCCGGGCGACCGGGCGCTTGCGGCGGTCCCGCTCTACCACAAGAACGCGATGGCCGGCGCGGTCAAGCCCATGCTGCAGGCCGGCGGATCGGTCGTCATCCTCCCCGGGTTCGCGCCGGAGTCCTTCCTGCGGGCGCTGAGCGAGTACCGCTGCACCCAGGTCGGCGCCGTGCCCGCAGTCTTCACCATCCTCCTCGACCACATGGACCTCATCCGGTCGCTCGACTTCTCGGCGCTGCGCAAGGTCACGCTCGGGTCGGCCCCGGTCCAGCCGGAGCTGATGGACGCGGTAGAGCGCGCGTTCTGCGTGCAGGTCGGCGAGAGCTACGGCCTCACCGAAGGCGGCCCCGTCATGCTCGGCCCTCCGCTCGACGGCCGCCCCGTCCCTCGAGGAAGCTGCGGCGCCGCCTGGCCCGAAGGCGAGATCAAGCTCATGCGCGACGGCGTCGATGATCCCCGCTACGGCGAGCTGTGGGTCCGCAATCCCGGCGTCACCACCGGCTATCACAATCTGCCGGAGGTGAATGACGACCGCATCCAGGACGGGTGGCTGGCCACCGGCGACCTGTTCTTCCGCGACGATGATGGCTTCTACCACTTCCGCGGGCGCACCGACGACATGTTCAACTCGGGCGGCGAGAACATCTACCCCAAAGAGGTGGAGAACCTGCTGCTGTCGCACCCGGATGTGCTGGACGCGGCGGTGGTGCCGGTGCCGCACGCGGTGAAGGGAGCGGTGCCGGCGGCGATGGTGAAGCCGGCGTCGGGGTCGGCGCTGACGGCCGAGGCGCTGAAGTCGTACACACTGGAAAACGGCCCCGCGTATGCGCATCCGCGGTGGATCGTGATGGTAGACAAGATGCCGTTGACGGGTGTGGGGAAAGTGGATCGGGCGGAGATTCTCGACGTGCTGACGCGAACGGCCAGGGCGGCGGACGGGTAGCCGCTTCGGTGTGGCTGCAGATCTGGTGCGTTTTCGGCTGATTCAAAGTCATAGATTGAATTAGCCCGTTATCGATGCTATCCTTTCCGCATCATGATCGAACGAGACCTCGCTCCCGAAGTCATTCGGGCGGCGGCCGAGATGCCCGCCGTGACACTCACGGGTCCGCGGCAGAGCGGGAAGACGACGCTTTGCCGGACGCTCTTTCCGGAACACGCGTACCGAACGCTGGAAGCCCCCGACGAGCGCGCCTTCGCGACGGACGATCCACGCGCCTTCCTGGCCCAGTTCCCTGACGGGGCGGTCATCGACGAAATCCAGCGAGTACCGGCTCTTCTCTCGTACCTGCAAGGGATCATCGACGCCGATCCCGCGCCCGGAAGCTGGATCCTCACCGGCTCGCAGAACCTCGCCCTGCTCGACTCGGTTAGCCAGTCGCTGGCCGGCCGAACCGAGGTGCTTCACCTGCTGCCCCTGACCTGGGAGGAGATCACACGGTTCGACCGCTGCCCCGCCGATCTCGATGAAGCTCTGCTGGGCGGCGGATACCCGCGCATCTTCGATCGCGACCTCGAGCCGTCGCGATGGCTTCGGTCCTATGCGGCCACCTATCTCGAGCGGGATGTCCGCTCCATCAGCAATATCGGCGATCTCGTCGCGTTTCAGCGTTTCCTCGAACTCTGCGCGGGCCGGACGGGCCAGTTGCTGAACTACTCGTCGCTCGCCGACGACTGCGGCATCTCTCAGCCCACGGCCCGGGCGTGGTTGAGCGTTCTGGAGACGAGTTTCATCACATTCCGGCTCCCGGCGTTTCACGGGAACCTGCGGAAGCGGCTCGTCAAGATGCCGAAGCTGTACTTCTACGATTCCGGACTCGTCTGCTGGCTGCTGGGCATCCGCGAACCGGAGCAGTTGCGTTCGCATCCGCTGCGGGGCGCCATCTTCGAGAGCTGGGTGGTTTCCGAGATCGTGAAGCACCGAACGAACCGGACGGAGACACGGGGCCTTTCGTTTTACCGGGACCGCAGCGGCGCAGAGGTCGACCTGGTGATCGAACGCCCGGGAGAACTGACACTCGTAGAGGCCAAGGCGGCTCGGACCCCGTCATCCTCCCTGTTCCGCGGAGCCCTGCGCGTAAAGCGCCATTTCAAGCCCGGGACGGGCGCGGATACGCCTGCCGGCGGGGATTCGCCGATTCCGCGTGTCGTCGTGGTCTACGGCGGAGATGCGTTTCAGGCGCGGAGCGCCGGGCGCCTGGTTCCCTGGAGACGGGTCGAGGAAGCGGCGTTCACCTGATCACCGCCACACAGCGTCCCGGCCCGTGAACCCCCGTAACCACCGTCCTTCCGATGTCGGCCGACTTGCTCGGGCCGGAGTGGAGTCCCACCGCCGCTGGCAGGTCCACCTGCAACTCCACGAGTGCGTCCTCCAACCGGGCAAAGACCCGGCCCTCCGGCACCCAGACCACGTGAACCGGCGGCAGCAGTTGCACCGCACGCGTCCCGGTCGACGGCAGAATGAGGCTCCCCGACTCGGCCACTGCGCCCCAGGCCACCGACACTCCTGCGCCGGCATGCGCCGCGGCGACCTCTGGAAGAAGCGGCCTTCGCTCGGGCGGCACTTCAGGTCCCACCGCCGCGCCCACGACCTCCGGGTCCAGCCCGCGCAGAAAGCCGGTCAGCCAATCGCCTGGCGGAAGCGCCGGGTCTGGGTGCACCACCTCGCCACCACTGCTTGTGAAACGCTTCACAAACGCCGCGACCGCGTCATCGGCCGCCGGAGTGGTCAGCGCCCCGGGGTGCGGCAGTCCGGCACGGCTGGCGGTCGCCTGCGCGACGCGGCCCAGGATTCGCTCCCGGGAATCCGGCCTTGTCCGAGTCACAGGCTCCCTCCCGCCGGTTTTTCGGGGGCCCCCGAGCGACTCGCCAGGATCGTCATCCCCCGCTCACTCGATCCCCTTCCGCCAGAGTTCCCGGAAGGTGCGGGGACTCGGTTGCGGCAGCGCCCGGTCGGCCGCCCAGTCGCCGAGCATGGGCAGGGACCGCGCCATTCCCGTAGCCCCGAGCCGGGAGCCGATCTTCCCGGCCGCGCGATACAGCCCCGGCCGCGTCGCCACCGTCGCCAGTCCCTTCAGCGCCGCCCGTTCCTTCCAGGGCGTGAGCCCCTCCTCCTGGGCTTCGCGGCGCCACTCGAGCAGCAGTTCCGGGATCGGAATCCGCACGGGGCAGGCGTCCTGGCAGGCGCCGCAGAGCGAGGACGCGAAGGGCAGCGGCATCGACTCGTGCAGACCGAGGAGGCCTGGGTCGAGGACCGAGCCGATCGGTCCCGAGTAGACGTAGCCGTAGGCGTGGCCGCCGGTCTGGCGGTACACGGGACAGGCATTCAGGCACGCGCCGCACCGCACGCATCGGAGCGCCTCCCACGCGTGTTCGTGCGCCAGCACATCGGTTCGGCCGTTGTCGACGAGGACGACGTGGACTTCCTCCGGGCCGTCGTCGTCGGGGTGCGTGGCCGGCCCCTGGATGAGCGAGACGAAGCAGCCGATCGGCTGGCCGGTCGCCGCGCGCGCCGTCAGCTGAAGGAAGCCGGAGAGATCGGCCATCCGCGGCAGCAGCTTCTCGATCCCGACGACGGCGACGTGGATCCGCGGCAGCGAAGTCGTGAGGCGGATGTTCCCCTCGTTCTCGATCAGGGCCACCGTGCCGGTCTCCGCCACCAGGAAGTTGGCGCCCGTGATCCCCATGTCCGCGTGGATGAAGGCGTCGCGCAGGACGAGCCGGGCCACGTGCGCGAGGGTGTCGGGGTCCCCGTCCGGGTCCGTGTCGAACCGCTCGGCGAAGAGGTCCTGCACCTGCTGCAGGCTCTTGTGAATGGCGGGCCCGAGGATATGGCTGGGCGGTTCCTCCAGCAGCTGCAGGATGTACTCGCCCAGGTCGGTCTCGAAGACCTCCATCCCGGCCTCTTCCAGCACCGGGTTCAGGTCGATCTCCTCGGTGACCATGCTCTTGCCCTTGACCACGCTCCCCACCGCGCGGCGCTTTGCCAGGTCGAGCACGATGTCGCGGGCCTCGGCCGCGTCGGCCGCCCAATGCACCCGGGCGCCGTTGGCGAGGAGCTGCGTTTCGGCCTCGGCGAGATAGCGGTCCAGGTGCGTCAGGGTGTGGCTTTTCACCCCTTCCGCCCAGCGCCGCCATGCGTCGGCGTCGACTTCCGCATAGCCCTGCTTCCGCTTCTCGTCGAAGGCGATCGTCGCGCCGGTGACGGCTTCGCGCACGCCCGGCTCTTCGCGGATCGTGTCGCGCGATCGCTCCACGTAGTCCTTGATCTCGACGCGCATGTCAGCTGGCTCGGGCCGGAGCGCGGCCGCCGTTCACGCCCCGCCAGAGCGCGGTCGCGAGGTGCACGAACTCGATGCCGCAATCGCGCGCCCGGCTGCGTCCGTCGAGGTGCAGCACGCACCCGCCGTCGCCGGAAACGACCCAGTCGACTTCGGGCAGCGTATCGAGCTTGCGGTCGGCCATGGCGGCGGAAACAGCGGTCATCTTTACCGAGAACAGACCGCCGAAGCCGCAGCACTCGTCCTGGGCCTCCCACGGCACGACCTCGGCGCCGGCACCTTCGAGCAGCACCGCCGGCTCCTTCTCGATCCGCAGCTCGCGCAGTGCGTGGCAGCCCTGGTGGACCGCGACCCGGCATCCCGCCAGGCCGTCGCCGAGCTCGGTGACGCCCAGCCGCCGGACGATGAATTCGCCCAGTTCCCAGGTGCGGTCGGCGAGCGAAGTGGTCTCACCGCCCACAATCCGCGGATAGAACTTCTTGACCATCGTCGCGCACGACCCGCTGGGCACCACCACCGCATCGGCGTCGGCGAAGACATCGAGGGTGTGCTCCGCCATCCGCCGCGCCTCGGGGATGCGCCCCGCGTTGTACGCCGGCTGCCCGCAGCACGTTTGATCCTGCGGGAAGCGCACGTCGCACCCCAGATGGCGAAGGAGGCGAACCGCGTCGGCAGCGGCGTCGGCGAAGTAGTGGTCGGCCAGGCAGGTGACGAAGAGCGCGACGTTCATGCCGGAAAGGTAGTGCGCCCCATGATCAGCACCACTACCCCGGCGACGATCAGCACCGTCCCGAGCGGTCGCGACAGCCGCGCGCCGAAGGGCAGCACGGTCTCCGCAACCATCACCGCCATGAGCAGCCCCATCCAGACCAGGTCGGCCATCCCCACCACGAGCGCCAGCGCCATGAGTGCCCAGCAGCAGCCGACGCAGTGAAGTCCGTGCTCGAGCCCCAGCCGGGTGTGGCCGGCGGCGCCGGGCCGCCAGTGGAAGAGAAGGAAGCCCGCCGGGGACCGGCAGTGCGACAGGCACGCCTCCTTCAGCGCGGTGAACTGGAAGGCGCCGGTCAGGATCAGGGCGGCGGCCGAGAGCGTCGGCGCGCGCATCCCCAGCGGCACGGGGAACGCCATGGCGGCGAGGGTGAAGTGAAGACCCGCCGCGACCGCGCTGAAGCCGGCCCATGCGAGCATGTATCCGCCCAGGAACGGCGTCACCGAGGTGAGGGCCCGGGGCGCCGTGGCAAGAGCGCCCCCCGCCGCAACCCGATTCAGCGCCCGCAGCCACGGATACACCACAGGCGTCATCATGATGGCCGTCATCGCCAGCCACATCGCGAGCGCCGACCCGTAGCTCATTGGGCGGCTACCCCACCCACCGGAACCGCGACCAAAGCCCGTGCGTGCCCTCGTTCGAGAACACGAACTCGCCGTCGTCGCACTCGCTGGACCCCATCGCGATCACCTGCGTGGAGTCGTGGACCTGGTTGTAGATGTTGACGAAGCTGACCGGTTCGGCCCGGTTCCGGCCCCTGATCGCCTCGATCATCCCCCTCAGCACCCCGCCGACCGACACCGACTTCCCGCCCTCCACCTCTTCGATCCGCACCGGGGCCGTCCGCGTCGGCCGCGCATCGGCCACGAACCTCGCCAGGATCTGCCACGGACCGCCGCGCACGCCCGTCAGGATTTCCTCGACCGCCCGCTGCTGCTCGGCGGACGTGTCGTCCGAAATCACGATCGCCTGCTTCCAGCCCCCCTCGATCATCACCGGCGGCGTTTCGTACAAGATGACCGCACGGATCCCCGACAGGTCCACGCCGTCCACCTGCCCGGCGTCGAAGCGCATCGCCCAGTACCCGTGACACACCTCGTGGGTGCACTTCTGGCTGAAATGGATGTGCCCGGGGCACACCGCCGTGCAGTTGCAGTTCTCGAAGAGGAGCCCTTCCGCCCACCAGTCGCTCGACATCAGTGCGTCAGCATGTAGATGATCACGTTGATCCCCACCGCATAGGCATTCGGCGAGAACAGATAGAAGAACTCGTCGTCCTCCCCCTCCCGCTCCCAGCCGTCGGCGATGTCGGTGTTGTGCGTCATGACGACCATGAGCCGGCCGGTTTCGTCCATGATCCCGTGAAGCGTCGGCGTCTCGCTCTCGCGCCCGCGCTCGGAGGTGCCCATCCGGCCGCTGCTCCGCCAGTACTGGATCGACGGCACCTGCGGCACGCTGTCCACCGAGTAGAGCGTGTGGAAGAGCACGTGATCCTGCGGCACCTCGACGATCGGATAGCCCGGCAGCACCTTCTGCATTTCGAGCAACCAGTTGTGCCAGGCGAACTCGCCCCAGAAATCGTCGGCCCAGAAGAAGCCGCCCTTGAGCAGATAGTCGCGCAGGCGCACCGCCTCGATTTCCGTGAAGCGGATCGTGCCCACGTCCGACGCGAAGAGGAACGGGCAGGCGTAGAGGTCGGAATCGGTCGCCTCGACGACGGCGTGGAAGGGGTCGCCGCGCTCGTCCCGCGCGATGTCCGCCCGGGTCAGCTGCGAGAGGCGCAGCGGCAGATTGCGGTCGCCGTCGGGGTAGTCGGTGTCCCAGCCCGTGCCGAGCCACTCGCGCCGGACCGGACGGTACTGAAGGCGGCAGAAGGTGAATTCGCCGTATTCCGTCGCCTCGGATGGCTTGCGCGGGGGTGCCCAGCGGGTGCGACGGCCCCACTGCGCGGACAGCGGTTCGGGCAGGGTCACGAGCAGGACGGTCAGCAAGGCAGCCGCCAGGAAGGCGCACCGCGGAGCTGGGGGGAGGACGAGTGCGAACGTTCCCGCGCGCCGCCCCGAACCGCGCGGGCGGCACCCCCTCCGTTCGGTGCGGATGCAGGTCAGAAGCGACTCAGCGGCCACCCGGTTCCTTCCCGATCTCCTCGGCGGCCATCAGCGACAGGGCGCAGAAGGTGAGGGTTCCGTTCGCGCAGCCGCTCGACACGATCGTCGGCGCGCCGACCACGAAGAGGTTCTCGTGGTCGTGGGTGCGGCCCCAGCGGTCGACGACGCTGGTCGCGGGATCGTCGCCCATGCGGCAGCCGCCGCCCGGGTGCTCCCAGAGGCGGGAGGTGCGCGTGCTCATCATCGAGCCGCCGGCCGCGCGGGCGAGGTGCTCGAAGCGGCCGAAGATGGTCTCGTGGGTGTGGCTTTCCAGATCGAGTGAGGTCGCGGCGGGGCGGTAGTCGATACGCGGCATGGGGTCGCCGAGGGCGTTCGATTTCGCGCCGTCGAGGGTGAGGCGGCTCTCGCGGTCGGGAAGGACGTCATAGTACGCGCGGATGCGGGCGGTGGCGCCCGATTCGGTGCGCTCACGCCAGTCTGCCATGACCTCGTCTCCCCACAGGAGGCCGCCGTCGCCGTTTCGGAGTCGCGGCGCTCGTCCCACATCCGACTCCCAGAGGCGAATATCGTGGCGCACGTAGCGGTCCAGGGGCCCGGGACTCGCGAAGCGATGCGTCAGCAGGCTGTTGTTGGCGAAGATGCCCGGGTACAGGCGCATGGGGAGATCGATGAAGCCGCTCACGTACCAGTGACCCGTCATGTAGCGCCCGACGTTGCCTGTGCGGTTGGCGAGTCCGTCGGGGAAGCGGCTGTTGGCCGACAGGAGGAGCAGGTGGGGGCTCCAGGCGTGGCCGCCGGCGAGGACGAAGGTGCCGGCGCGGAATTCGAGGGGCTCGTCGGGCGTGTCGCGGCTGACAGCTTCGGCGGCGACGATCCGGTCCGTGCCGGGATCGAGGGTGAGTCGGCGAACCAGGGTGCGGGTGACGAGGTCGATGCGGCCCTGGGTGAGTAGCTGATCGAAGGCGAAGTCGGGGGTGTACTTGGCGCCGGTGGGACAGACGGCGCAGGTGTCGCAGCGCTGGCAGACGTTGCGTCCCCGGTAGGGCTCGGTGTTGCGCGCCCACGGCTGGGTCCAGAAGGGGATGCTGGCCTTGTCGGTCCACTCGCGCATGCGGGCAAGGTTGTACGAGAGCGGGAGCGGGGGCATGGGGTACGGCTTCGAGCGCGGGTCGCAGTCGGGGGGGCCCTGTTCGCCGGCAGCGCCGATGCGCTCCTCGGCCTCCTGGTAGTATGGCTCGAGGTCGTCGAAGGAGATGGGCCAGTCGAAACCGACGCCGTACAGGGAGCGGAGGCGGAAGTCTTCCGGAGAGTAGCGGGGGATCGCCCCGCCCCAGTGCATGGCCGAGCCGCCCACGACCATCTGGCGATACATCGCGCCGGTGCCGGTCTGGTCGGGGATGTGGTCGTTCGGGTAGGGGTTTTCGCCGTAGGCCAACATGCGGGCGCGTGTGTTGGTGCGCTCGGCAAGCGAAGCGGTGCGCTGGCCAGCCTCGATGATGGTGATGGACGCGTTGGTGCGCTCGGCGAGGCGTTCGGCGACCATGGCCGCGGTGATTCCCGCCCCGATGATGCAGACGTCGCTTTCGATGACGCGGCTCATGGGGCGCCTCCTGCGGCGGCCCGGTCGGCCGACCGACGCGCGGTCGAGCGCGGCGCACGCTCAGCCCCGCGGGGCGCAGCGACATCGGCCACCTGGACCGGCTCGCCCCGTGCACCCTCGAGCCCTCTGCACTGCTGCTTCGCGATCCTCCGCCGGTAGCACAGGTCGGTCGCGATCGGCGATCGGTAGAAGTGCGCCATGAGCGCGACGGCAACGTGGCCGGAGTTCGACGGCGAGCCGAGGCCGGGGCTTGCCTGCCCGACCGGCCCCGCGAGCAGCGTCCTGCGCCCGGCCACGTCGAGGTCGCCGAGATCCTTGCCGAATCGGGCCCGGCACTCCTTCTCCAGCCCCTGAAGCTGTGCCGCCCAGCCCGGCCGCGGGTCCGGCCCCGAGTATCGCACTTCCGGCACGAGGTAGGGGTGGGCGAGTTCGGCAACCGGTTCCAGTCCGTCCGACCACCGCTCGAAGGCGGCCACCGCGCGCTCGCGCCCCTCTTCGCCGAGCTCGGCGGGGAGGACGGCTTCGCCGACGGCCCGAAGCGTGCCCCCGGGGAGCTGGACTGGCCCTGCGCCGGTCCTCCCCGCACTCGATGCCCCGCCGCTTCCGGCGCCCGATTCACCATCACCATCCGGCCCGCATCCGGCGACTGAGGCCGCCGCTACGGTCGCGACCGATTGCTTCAGGAAAGACCTGCGAGATCTCGGCATCGTATCCGCCTGGTCTGTGTGGGCTGATCAGGGCCGCGACGGCGTGCCCAGCCGCGGCGCCACCGCATTATTGCGCCCGACCTCGCTACGCGTCAACTATCGAGCTCACTGATTGCAGTGTAATGTAAATATTACATTATGTAATGTTTACTTTACTATTCTCATTTGTCGGACCACCAGCTCCACGCACTGGTCGGGGGACAGCTTCTCGGTGTCCAGGTGCAGGTCCGGGTTCTCCGGCCGTTCATAGGGGCTGGATACACCGGTGAAGTTCCGGATCTCGCCCTTCATCGCCCTGGCATATAGACCCTTCGGGTCGCGCCGCGCGCACACCTCGACCGATGCGTCCACGAAGATCTCCATGAAGTCGCCCGGCTCGAAGAGGCTGCGCGCGAAGTCGCGCTCGGACTGGAAGGGACTGATGAAGGAGGCGATCACGATCAGTCCCGCGTCCACCATGAGGCGCGCCACTTCCGCCACGCGCCGGATGTTCTCGACCCGGTCGGCTTCGGTGAAGCCCAGGTCCCGGTTGAGGCCGTGACGAACGTTGTCGCCGTCGAGCAGGTAGGTGTGGCGGCCCCCGGCTACGAGGCGCCGTTCCAGCAGGTTGGCAACGGTGGACTTGCCCGACGCCGAGAGACCGGTGAGCCACAGGCAGCGCGCGCTCTGGCCCTTCATCCGGGCGCGGACCGCACGGTCGATGTCGTAGGCCTGCCATCTGAGGTTCGCGGCGCGCATGAGCGAGTAGGTGATCGTGCCCGCGCCGACGGTTGCGTTGGTCGCCCGGTCGATCAGAATGAACCCGCCCAGTTCAGGCGCCTCGTCGAAGGGAGCGAAGGGGACGGGGCGGGCGGTCGCCAGATTGATCACCCCCAGGTCGTTGAGTTCGAGGGTCGCGGCGGCGAGTTCCCTTCCGTCCGAGATGTCGACCCGGTGGCGGATGCGGGTCACCGTGGCGCCCACCTCGCGGGTGTGCAGCTTCATCCGGTAGGGGCGGCCGACGGTGAGCGGCTCGCCGCCCATCCACACGATCCGCGCCTGGAACTGGTCCGCCATCTCCAGTGGCTCGTCGGCGGCCACAATGACATCGCCGCGGGAGACGTCCACCTGTGGCTTCAGGGTGAGGGTGACCGAGTCGCCCCGCCTGGCGCTCTCGCGCGTGCCTTGCCAGACCACGATCGACTCCACCTCGGCAGCGGTCCCGCCGGGAGAGACGACGACGCGGTCCCCGGGCGACACCGTCCCGGACGCCACGCGCCCGCAGTATCCGCGGAAGTCCGGGTCGGGCCGGTTGACGTATTGGACGGGCATGCGGAAGGGCCGGCCGGCGGCGGGCCGCTCGATGTCGACCGTCTCCAGGTGTTCCAGCAGAGTCGGGCCGTCGTACCACGGCGACTCCGCGGAGACGCGGGTCACGTTGTCGCCGCTGAGCGCGGAAACGGGGATGGCCCGCACCTCCGCGACGCCGATCCCCGCCGCTTCGGCCCAGTACCTGGCGGCGATTGACTCGAATCTCTCCCGGTCCCAGTCCACCAGGTCCATCTTGTTCACCGCCAGCACGATGTGCCGCACCCCGAACATGGCCGCGATGCGGGTGTGCCGGGTGGTCTGGGGCAGGATGCCCTTGCGCGCGTCCACCAGGACGACCGCGAGGTCGGCAGTCGAGACGCCGGTCGCCATGTTGCGCGTGTATTGCTCGTGTCCCGGAGCGTCGGCGACGATGAAGCGGCGGCGCGGCGTCTCGAAGGCGCGGTACGCGACGTCGATGGTGATGCCCTGTTCGCGTTCGTCCTGCAGGCCGTCGAGGAGGAGGGCCAGATCGGTCGCGTTACCATGGGTGCCGAAGCGGCGGGAGTCCTCGGCAACCCGCTCGAGCTGATCGGTGAAGACCTGATGGCAGTCGTGCAGGATCCGCCCGATCAGGGTGCTCTTCCCGTCGTCCACGCTGCCGCAGAGGACGAAACGCAGGGTGGGTCGCATCAGAAGTAGCCCTCCCTCTTCTTGCGTTCCATCGATGCTTCACCGTCGTGGTCGATCAAGCGGCCTTCACGTTCCGAGTGGTCGGCCGCCAGGGTCTCGGCAATGATCGCGTCGGGTGTGGTCGCGTCGCTTTCGATCGCGGCGGTCAGCGGATAGCACCCCAGTGTGCGGAAGCGTACGCGTCGCAGCTCCGGCACCTCGCCCGGCCCCAGGGGCATGCGGTCGTCGTCGACCATGATCCACTGGCCGTCGCGCCGCACCACCGGGCGCTCAGCGGCGTAGTAGAGCCGCACGATGGGGATCTCCTCGGCGGCGATGTAGCGCCAGATGTCGGCCTCGGTCCAGTTGGAGAGCGGCGAAGCCCGGAGCGATTCTCCCGTATTGACGCGCGTGTTGTAGAGGTTCCACAACTCGGGCCGCTGCACCTTGGGATCCCACTGATGAGCGTGGTTGCGCAGCGAGAAGACCCGCTCCTTGGCGCGCGACTTCTCTTCGTCGCGGCGCGCGCCCACGAAGACGATGTCGTAACGGCCAGCGTCGAGGGCCTGGCGCAGGGCCACGGTCTTCATCACCTCGGTGTAGTAGTCGGACCCGTGGGTGAACGGGGTGATGCCCGCCTTCACGCCGGCACGATTGGTGTGGACGATGAGTTGAACGCCCGACTCGGCCGCCACCCGGTCCCGGAAGGCGATCATTTCGCGGAACTTCCAGGTGGTGTCGACGTGCAGTAGGGGCATGGGCGGGGGCGCGGGCCAGAACGCCTTCCGCGCCAGGTGCAGGAGCACCGACGAGTCCTTGCCGACGGAATAGAGCATCACGGGCCTGGCGGCCGTGGCGATGCCCTCGCGCAGGATTTCGATGGCCTCGGATTCGAGGGTCGAGAGCCAGGAGTTGGAGGTTGGCATGCCGAAATGTAAGCGCGCCGGCCCGGTTCCCCCGGCCAACGCCGAGTGGAACGCCGTGTTGTCAACGCTGTCGGAACAACCGGATTCACCGGCGGTGTGCCGGGCGCGGAGTCCCCTTGTGCGGCGAGGTGCTCCTCGGCACGTTCGATCCGTCCGCCCGCAGCCTCGCATCCGCCGTCAGGAGCAACCCTCATGAGACATCTGGACCGGCGACACTTCCTGAAGTCCGCGGCAGTCGGTCTTTCGGCTCTTCCGGCCACGCGGGGCCTGGGGCTGCCGCCTGGCGCCGACGACCCTCTGGGGGTCCGGGCAAGCTTCCCCGTCACCGAGGAGCTCGCCTACCTCAACTCGGCCTCGGTGGGGCCGCTGTCGATCCCGGTGCGCGACGCTCTGCACGCCTACGCCGACGAGAAGATGCGCCGCCGCAACACCTCCTCGGGACGGGAGGCCATCGCGAGCGCGCGCTCACGGTTCGCCAGCCTCTTCGGCACCGAGGAGGACGAGATCGCGTTCCTGTATGCGACGAGCGGCGCCGAAAACATCATCGCGAGCGCTCTCGACTGGCGGGCGGGCGACAACGTGGTGGTGGACGAGTTGCATTTCGTCACCACATTCGTCCTGTACCGGGAGCTCGAACGCCGGCACGGGATCGAACTGCGGATCATCCCCTCGCGCGAAGGCGTGGTCTCGGTGGACGACTTCGCCGAACACACCGACGACCGCACCCGCCTGATCAGCGTCGCCTGGGTGTCGAACCGCAACGGCTTTCGCTACGACCTGCCTCCCCTGGCCGACCTCGCCCACGCCCACGGGGCCTACCTCTATGCGGACGCGATCCAGGCGTGGGGGACCTTCCCAACCAATCTCCACGACGAAAAGGTCGACTTCGCCTGCGGCAACGGGTACAAGTGGCTGCACGCGGATTTCGGGTGCGCGCCCTTCTACGTTCGCGCCGAGCACCTGGAGTGGATGACGGCCGACCGCCACGGTCACAGCCAGGTCGCCGAGACGCTGCCGGGCCACCGCTTCCGGCTGAAGACGAGCGCCGCAAAGCTCGAGTACGCCAATCCCGCCTACGGCCCGGTGAGCGCCATGGCCGCCGCACTGGAGTTCCTGGAGGGCGTGGGCGTGGACCGCATCGCGGCGCACGTGCAGGGGCTGGCCGGCGAACTGCGGTCAGGGGCGGAAGCGCTGGGAATGCAGATGTTCACACCACCCGACAATCCGTCCGCCATCGTCAGCTTCCATCACGGTCTGGAGCACGAACGCCTGGCTCGGGCCCTCGACGACGAAGGGGTGGCGATCACCTTCCAGGAGGACGGCAGCCTGCTCCGCGCGGCGG
Organism: Longimicrobiales bacterium; assembly: GCA_965211905.1. Classification (GTDB taxonomy): domain Bacteria; phylum Gemmatimonadota; class Gemmatimonadetes; order Longimicrobiales; family Gaopeijiaceae; genus Bin94. The sequence continues at coordinate 162,906 of CBDBTX010000003.1, read as the reverse complement.
TGGGGATGTTCAACAACCGCAGCGATGTGGACCGGCTGCTCGGGGTGCTGGCGGGGATGGTGTAGCCCCCCCCCGGGGGGATAGAGACGCCCGAGCACCGAGAGAGATGAGGCGCCGGGCTGGCAGGGCGCGTGTAGCTTGCCAGGCCTCTGCACAATCAGTTCCTCGTCAACCGCAGCACCTGCGGATGCTGGACATCCAGTTCATCCGCCCACACCCCGAGCACGGCGTCCATGGTGATGTCCGACACGCTGAAGCGGTCCGGAATCACCACAGTTCCGAGCCAGGTCCCATCGGCTTCGAGCACCAGCCATTCCTGTGGCTGGTCATGCTCGCTCTCTGCCCGGTGGAGCCTCAGCCAGACCGCTCCGGCAGGGTCGATGAGGATGTCGGTGAAGGCGGGTCGGGTTTCCGAAGCGGGAGCGGCTTCGAAGGGCGCCCTCAGCGGGTTTCCAGGCGTTAGTCTGTCGAGCAGCAAATCACGCTCCGACGCGATCTGGGCGTCGCTCAGGTCCAGAGGATAGTCGGGGATCCGCAGGATTCGCACGAGATTCCCGGACAGATCCAGTTGCTCCAGTTGCATCATGTCGGAGGAACCCCGCAGGATGTGTCGGCCCAGGGCAGCGACGTGGGATCGCTTGCCGAAGAAGTGCGGCGCGGTTCCGACGTACGAGCCGTCGCGGACGAGGACGTACACCTCGGGTCCCCGCATCTCGCCGATACTGTCGATCCGGGTCCCCTCCAGATCGAGGATGACGAGAGGTTCCGGACGCCGGACGAGTCCGGCAAGGCCATCCATCGGTAGAACCGGCCTGGATACCTCCGGAAGGATCCAGCCCCCGCCAAGGTAGTGCAGGTCGATCGTCCAGCGATCGATGTTGAAGGTCCTGACCACCGTCAGATCGTCGGCGGCCACGGTGACGCGTCCACGGCCGAGGGCCAGCAGGGTGTCGCCGGCGCTCTCGATCCGCCGCAGGCTTCTGAATTCGCCGGGACCGTCGCCCTGGCCACCGAAGGACGCCTGGAACTCGCCGGCCGCGGAGAACATCCGCACTTCCCGCGAACTGCCGTCGGCAATCACGAGCGAGCCATCCGGGCGTTGCGTCATGCTGTGGGCCCGATGGAACTCGTGGCGCGGGCCGGTGCCGGAAAGCGTGAGGTCGACGAGCGGATCCGGATCGATGCTCCAGAGACTCGAGTCGCCCCAGAGCGGTCGCATGGCCTCGACGATCTCGATGCCGGCGCTGTCGCGCTGGACGACGAGGGGCGAACCGGCGTCACCTTCCTGACAGGATGGCAGAAGGAGCACGGCGGGAAGGAGAAGCGACCGGACAACTGACGTCTGGCAAGGCATGGTCAACTCCGGGTCATGGTTGATACGGCCCAGGCCGAGCTTGATCTCGAAGGCCGTCAGCTGACCGGAGACACGTTTTCAACGTCTCCAGAGACAAGATTTCAACGGAAACGCAAACAGGATTTCAATGTATTCGGAGACAGGCAGCCAGCGAAGGACTTAACTTCCCGCCATGCTCCTCGAGACCCCGTTTCACCCCCGCACCGCGCCCCTCTGCCACAGCCGCCGCTGGCGCAACTGGTCGGGGTACGCCAGCGCGCTCACCTACGAGCCCGGCCACGAGTACGAGTACTACGCGGTGCGCAGCGGTGCGGCACTCTTCGATGTGTCGCCGCTGCGGAAGTACGAGATCACCGGGGCTGACGCGGCGGCGCTGGTGGACCGGGTGGTGACCCGGAGCACCCTCGACTGCCCGGTGGAACGAGTACTCTACACGCCCTGGTGCGACGAGGCCGGCAAGATGATCGACGACGGGACGGTCCAGCGACTGGGAGCAGACACCTTCCGCGTCACCTCCGCCGATCCTTGCCTTCGCTGGTTCCAGGACTGCGCGCTCGGAATGGATGCGACCGTGCGCGACGTCACCACCGATCTCGCAGCGCTCGCCCTGCAGGGTCCGACGTCAAGGGAGATCCTGGCAGAGGTTATGACCGGCGCCGACATCGTCGCGCTTCCCTATTTCGCGTTGGCCGAAGGGAACATCGGCCGCGCCCCGGTCACGATCACGCGGACGGGCTACACGGGCGACCTGGGCTACGAGATCTGGATGCGCCCCGAGGATGCGATCGGAGCCTGGGATGCGCTGGCCGAGGTGGGCCGCGGCTACGGCCTCGCGCCGGCAGGACTCGACGCGCTCGACGTGGTGCGGATCGAAGCCGGGCTGCTGCTCAAGGACGTGGACTATGTCTCGACGTGGACGGCGCTGATCGAGTCGCGGAAGTCGTCGCCCTACGAGGCGGGGTTGGGGTGGGCGGTGCAGCCGCGGCCGGGGCGCGACTTCGTGGGGAGCAGGGCGCTGGCGCGGGAAGCGGCCGCGCCGTCGGAGTGGGGCTTTGCCGGCCTCGAGGTCGACTGGCCGCACATCGAGGGGCGCTTCGCGGCGGTGGGTTTGCCCCCGCTGGTGGCGGGGCGCGCGTCGCGCGAGCCGGTCCCGATCTACGCGGACGGCAAGCAGGTCGGGTACGTCACCAGCTCCACCTTCTCGCCCATCCTGAAGAAGTACATCGCGCTGGCCACCATCCGGCGCGAATTCGCGCGGCCTGGCCGCCGTGTAAAGTTCGAACTGACGGTGGAGTTCGTGCGCCACACGGTGCCGGCGCGGGTGGTCGGGACGCCGTTCTTCGACCCGCCGCGGAAACGCAACTAACGCCATGAGCGGCTACCCGGCGGAAGCCTGGCTTGTGAATGCGTTCACAAGGGACCGCCGACTCCGTGGGGCAAACGGCGCGCCTGTCCTCCCCACCCCCTCCCGGCGCTGACCCCCGATGGCGAAGCAATACGACGTCATCGTCATCGGCGGCGGGCACAACGGCCTCGTCCACGCGGCCTACCTGGCCCGCGCGGGGCTCGACGTGTGCGTCCTGGAAGCCCGCCCGCTCGTCGGCGGCGCAACCGTCACCGAGGAGATCTTCCCCGGCTTCCGCTACAGCGTCTTCTCCTACGTCGTCAGCCTCATGCGCCCGGAGATCATCCGCGAGCTGGATCTCCCCCGCCACGGGCTCGCGATCCTGCCGCTCGAGAGCACCCTCACCCCGCTGCCGGACGGCGACCGCCTTTACCGCGACGCCGACCACCACCGTACCTGGCGCGAGATCGCCCGCTTCTCGATCCGCGACGCCGAGGCGTACGACGACTACGGCCGCTCGCTCTTCCATATGGCGCGCGCCGTGAAGTACCTGCTGGACATCGTGCCGCCCGACCCGGCCCGACTGGCTCCCGGCGACATCGCGAGCATGCTCCGCCTCGCGCGCCATTTCCTCGGCCTCGAGCCCGACCAGCTCCACCTGCTCGTGAAGCTGATGACCATGAGTTCGACCGACTTCCTCGAAGAATGGTTCGAGACCGACGTCCTCAAAGCCACGCTGTCCGCAAGCGGGATCATCGGCACCTTTCTGGGGCCGCGCTCGCCGGGCACGGCGTACGTGCTGCTGCACCACTACATGGGCGAGATCGACGGCCATTTCCGCGCGTGGGGCTTCGCAAAGGGAGGGACCGGGGCCGTCGCCCAGGCGATCGCATCCGCGGCGCGCGAAGCGGGGGCCGAGATCCGCACGGACGCGCCGGTCGCCCGCGTGCTGATGAAGAACGGACGCGTCACCGGTGTGGCCCTGGCCAACGGGGACGAGCTGCGTGCGAAGGTCGTCTCGTCCAGCCTCGATCCGCGCCGCACCTTCCTCGACCTGGTCGACGAAGGCGAGCTTCCCGACGAGGTGGTCGAGGGCGTGCGCAGATACCGCTTCCGCGGTTCCTCCGCCAAGGTCAACCTCGCCCTCGATGCGGCTCCCGACTTCAGCTGCATGCCCGGCTACGGTCCCCATCTCCGCGGCGCCGTCTCGATCAGCCCATCCATCGACTACCTGGAACGCGCCTACGACGACGCCAGGTACGGAGACTTCTCCCGAGAACCGTACATCGACATCGTCATCCCCTCGGCGATTGATCCGGGGATGGCGCCGCCCGGCAAGCACGTCATGTCGTGCTTCGTGCAATACGCGCCGTACGAGCTGCGCGAGGGGACCTGGGACGAGAAGCGCGAGGCCTTCGGCGACACCGTCATCGACACGCTGGCGCGCCATGTCCCCAACCTGAAGGACATCATCCTGCACCGTCAGGTGGTCACGCCGCTGGACATCGAGCGCACCACCGGCCTGACCCAGGGAAACATCTTCCAGGGCGAGCTGACGCCGTCGCAGCTGTTCTTCCTGCGCCCCGTCGCCGGATACGCGAAGTATCGGACGCCGGTGCGGGGGTACTACCAGTGCGGATCCGGGACGCACCCGGGCGGCGGAATCATGGGCGCGCCGGGGAAGCTGGCCGCGGGCGTGGTGATGGGGGATCTGGGGCGGGGACGGGGACCAACCCGTGGGCGGGGCCAGGGTTGATGAAGAAGTACGACGCGGTTCTCGTCGGCGCGGGTCACAACGCTCCGGCTACCGCGTGTGTGCTGGCCCGAAGCAGATGGAAGGTACTCGTGCTGGAGCGCCGGGAGGTCGTTGGGGGCGCGGCCGCGACCGAGGAGATCTTCCCGGGATGCCGGGTCAACGTGGCAGCTCAGGACGCGGGACTCTTCCGGCGGGAGTCGGGCGCCGAGCTCGGCCTGGGTGCCCACGGCCTCGAATGGGTGCACCCTCCCGCGGTCGCGACCTCGCTCCTCGGCGGTGGCGACGCGCTGACGCTCTGGCGCGACCCCGCCAGAACACGCGACGAGATCGCCCTTCACAGCCGGGCCGACGCCGACCGCTTCCCGGAGTGGGTCGACTACCTCGATTCGATGGCGCGCGTCCTTCGCGTAGCGCTCGACCACCCCGCCCCGGCGCTGCACGATCTCACCAGACGGGAGCGGCTCCGGTTGCTGCGCCCCATGGTCCAGGCGGCGAAGCTGGGCAGGCGCCACGTAGTGGAACTGCTGCGCGTCCTCCCCCTCCCCGCCCGCGACCTCCTCGACGACTGGTTCGCAAGCGACGCGCTCCAGGGCATGCTCGCCACCACCGCTCTGCTCGGCGCCAGCCACGGCCCCAGCGCGATGGGGGGCGCCTTCCGGATGCTGTACCACGCCACGGGCGGCCAGGCGCACGGCTTCCGGTCGTCGGCCTTCCTGAGGGGCGGCATCGGTGCGCTGCCCGAGGCACTTGCCGCGGCGGCGCGGGCCCACGGCGCCGAGATCCGTACAGCGGCCGAAGTCGAGCGCATTCTCGTCGAAGACGGAACCGCCACCGGCGTACGGCTTGCGAGCGGCGAGGAGATACCGGCCCGCTGCGTCGTGTCGGGCGTCGATCCGCGCCGCACCTTCTTCGACCTGGTGGGCGCGCCGCGGCTCGGCCCCGAGTTCAACCGCAGGGTCGCAAACATCCGGATGCGCGGCACAACCGCCGTCCTGCACCTCCTTCTCGACGGGCTCCCTCCGCTGGACGAGGCCGAACAGCGCCTCGCCGGCCACACGCTGGTGGCTCCCACGCCGGACTACCTCGAACGTGCCGGCGACGCCGCCAAGTACGGCCGCATCTCGGACCGGCCGCACCTGGACATCGTCATTCCCACCCTGCACGACCCCGCCCTCGCCCCACCCGGCCGCCACATCGCATCGATCCGGATCCGCTACGCACCCTACCACCTTCGCTCCACCCCCGTCCGCAGTCTGCACACCGGACCCTCGCCCCGCTGGGACGATATCGCCTCGGGCGCCGTACTCCTGGCACGCACTTGCGAAGTCCTCGACGATTTCCTCCCCGGCATCCGCGACCGCATCCTCGACCGTCGCCTCGTCACCCCGCTGGACCTCGAGACCGACTTCGGGCTCACCTGCGGCGACGACTACCATGGCCAGATGGCGCTCGACCAGCTTCTCTTCATGCGGCCGATGGCGGGATGGGCCCGGTACCGGACGCCGGTGGAGGGGTTGTTCCTCTGCGGCGCGGGCACCCACCCGGGCGGCGGCGTCACCAGCACGCCGGGCCGCCTCGCCGCCCGCGAGATTCTGCGTGGCCGCCGGCCGGTCGCCCGCAAGTGAGCGATATAGTAATGTTTGCTTTACATTATGTAATGTCAACCATACATTTCCGGCCTCCCATGGACGCCATGACACGTATTCCCACCCAGGAGACCCGATGACCCCCGCCTTCGACATGGCCCTCATCCAGCGCGGCGCCCGCCTTCGCCGCTCGCCGTACTTCGATGCCACCCTCCGCGCCGGCTGCCGGAGCTATACCGTCTACAACCACATGTTTCTACCCACCCGCTACGACGACCTGCACGCCGAGTACGAGAAGCTGCTGACCGGCGTCACGGTGTGGGACGTGAGCGTCGAGCGGCAGGTGGAGATCACCGGGCCGGACGCCTTCGCGTTCACCAATCTGCTCACCCCGCGCGACCTGTCGAAGTGCGCCGTCGGGCAGGGCAAGTACGTCCTGATCGGCGCCGACGACGGCGGCATCGTGAACGACCCGGTGCTGCTGCGCCTGGGCGAGAACCACTTCTGGCTGGCGCTCGCGGACAGCGACGTGCTGCTCTACGCCAGGGGCGTCGCACTCAACTCGGGTCTCGATGTCGAAATCCGCGAGCCGGATGTGTCGCCGATGCAGGTGCAGGGCCCGAAGTCGAGGGAGGTCGTGCGCCGGCTCTTCGGCGACGACGTTCTGAAGCTGCGCTACTACTGGTTCCTCGAGACCGAGCTCGACGGCATCCCCGTGGTGGTGACGCGGACGGGGTGGAGCGGGGAAGTCGGCTACGAGATCTACCTCCGCGACGGCAGCCGCGGCGTCGAGCTGTGGGACCGCGTCATGGATGCAGGCGCCGACCTGGGAATCACGCCCACGGGCCCGTCGGACATCCGGCGCATCGAGGCCGGGATCCTGAACTACGGGATCGACATGACCCTCGACAACAACCCCTATGAGGTCGGACTCGGATGGCAGGTCGACCACGGCCAGGAGGGCGACTTCATCGGGCGCGAGGCGCTGGCCCGGATCGCCGCGGAAGGGCCGAAGCGCAAGCTGGCCGGCGTCGAGATCGCGGGCGATCCGCTCGACCTGAACATGACCCGCTGGCCGGTGCACCGGAACGGGAAGGAGATCGGCTGCGTCACGTCGGCGGTCTACTCGCCGCGCCTGAAGCGGAACATCGGGTACGCCATGGTGCCGGCGGCCGCGGCGGAGCTGGGAACGCGGCTGAGCGTGGCGACTCCGGACGGCGAACGCGCCGCGACGGTCGTTCCGCGGCCCTTCGTCGACCCCGACAAGGAGATCCCCAAGTCGTAGCGGGAACTGCCGCCGGTGGCCTAGACCCGATTGGGAGGGAACTTTACGTTTGAGGCGCCTTGGCGGAGGACGCACTTCAACCAGACGGGAAAAGACATGGCAATGGAGCTTGGCTGGAGCCGGGATTCAGGGGTCCTGATCGCGACAGTGAGCGGTCGAATCGACAGCGCCAGCAGCATGGACTGCCACGAAGCGCTGGGAGCGGGCATCGGTCCGGATGACCAGTCCCTGCTGCTGAACATGGCGGGGATCACCTTCCTCAGCAGCGCCGGCCTTCGCGTCCTGCTGATGCTGGCGAAGAAGTTCACCCGCCCCGGCAAGACCTTCGCGCTGTGTGAGCTCGAAGACCACATCAACGACGTCATCACGGTGAGCGGCTTCAGCCAGATTATTCAGGTATACGGCTCCCAGGGCGAGGCGGTCGGGGCGATCACCGGGACGGGCAGCGCACCGGAGGAAACCGCGGCCGGGGCAAAGCAGCCAGCCGCACCTCCGGCACTGCGCAACCCGCTCAATATGGCCGTTGTGGGGGAGAACATCGCGGACATCGCGAACTACACGGTGGAGAAGCACGAGTTCATCAACGCGCCTCTCGGGGAGGGTGTTCGGGCCGAGGCCGTGCTGGAGTTGTCGACCATCCTGTGGAAGCAGGTGGAACGCGCCATCGAGCGACGGAAGCGGTTCCGCGCAGAGCTCTTCCAATCGGCGGAAGCGGCTCTCCAGGACATACTGGCCCAATCCGCCGACTGACGGCGGAGTGCCTGTTCCGCTACTCGCGGACGGGCCTTCACCGCGGGGTCGCCGGAGGCACCAGCCCGTCGTCCAGCAGTTGCCGGAAGTGTTCCACCACTGACTCCGCGGCCGGCCGGAAGGCCATACCGAGAGCGGCCCGCGCCCGCGAGTTGTCGAACCTGAGCGGAAAGCCGAGATTGCGCCTGGCCACGGCCAGGGGTATGCCCCTGCGCGGGGCCAGCATGAGGGCCGCGGATCTGGAGACGGTGTTGCGGGGGAACGGGAAGCCGTCGCCGAAATGGCGCCGCAGGATCGAGGCGAGTTCGATCACGCTCAGGGTTTCGCTGACCAAGATGTGACGCCCCGCGGCCGCCGGATCGAGGCCTGCGCGCAGGTGCGCTTCCGCGACATCGCGCACATCGACGATGGCGAATTCCAGCTCGGGGGCGCCGAAGCGGTAGTAGCCGCTGCCGAAATCCCGCATGACCAGGACGCCCTCCGCCTTCGTGTGGGGACTCAGCCCCGGTCCGAGCACCAGTCCGGGGTTCACGACCACAAGGTCCCATCGGTCCTGTGCGTCCGCCAGCTTCCACGCCAGCCGCTCGGCGAGCGTCTTGGAGCGGGAATAGGGCTGATGACTCTCGGAGCTGGTCGTGTTCCAGTGGCCCTCGTCGAACCGGTCCGCCGGGATGTCCTGCAGGTCCGCGGCGTCGCCGTAGACCGCCACGATGCTGGAGGTGAGCACGACCCGCCGCACCGACGGGGTGCGGTTGGCTGCCTCGAGCACGTTGCGCGTGCCCTGCGTGGCCGGCTCGATCAGATCCGCCACCGGATCGTCGACCCCGCGCACGATGAGCGGTGAAGCAGTGTGGAAGACCAGGCCGCAACCTGCCATCGCCCGGTCGAAGCTGCCCGGATCCAGCAGGTCCGCCCGGAAGAGGAACAGGGTGCCGGAGGTGCCCTGCGCGACGGCGTCGAGGTGCGAGGTCTTTGCCGGGTCACGGGGGTCGCGCACGGTGGCATGTACGTCAAAGCCGGCCTCGAGCAGCCTCTTCACCAGCCACGAAGCGACGTAGCCGTTACCGCCGGTAACCAGCACCGGTCCCGGAGCATCCGGTACTGGATCGGTCATGTTGCCTCCCCCCTGGGGTGATGACTCTGAGCCGTTCTGAAGCTATCATGCCCAGCCGTGGGTTTCGGTGCGGTCGGCCCGACTGGCCGCTCTTGATGACAAAGCATGCTCGATCGAGAGAAAGGCCTGTCCATGGCTCCCCCACCGGCTCACGGCCGCAATCTTCGTTATTCCGCCGACGAGCGGCCGCCCAATTCGTTGACGGTCATCATCGGCATGCAGGCCGCTGTCCTGGTGACCGTACCGGTGGTCGTGGTCACGACCATCGTCACCCGGGTAGCGAACCAGAGCGACGCCTACCTGTCCTGGGCGATCTTCGCCAGCATGGTGATCGGTGGCCTGCTCACCATCGTCCAGGCAAGGAGGATCGGCGGACTGGGCGCCGGGAGCCTGACCGTGATGGGGGCTTCCGGAGCCTCGATCGGGGTCGCGGTGCTCGCCCTCGTTGCCGGTGGCCCTGCCCTGCTTGGGACGCTGGTCGTGGCCGCGGCGCTCGGCCAGTTCGTCCTGGCATCCCGCCTGGCGCTCCTGCGCAGGGTGATCACGCCGGTGGTATCGGGTACCCTCATCGCACTCGTCTCGGTGACGGTCATGCCGGTGGCGTTTGCCATGCTTACACGAGTCCCGGCAGGGGCTCCGGCGGCTGCGGCCCCCACGATCACCGTGGTCACGTTCCTGGCGGTGGTGGGCCTGATGCTCCGCGGCCCACGGTTTGCGCGGGCGTGGACACCGGTGCTTGCCCTGGGCGCGGGCTGCATCACCGCCGCCTTTTTCGGGGTGCTCGACTTCGGGCCGGTCGCCGGCGCGCGCTGGATCGGCATGCCGGCCCTCGGAATCACGGGACTGGATCTGAGCTTCGGGCCCAGCTTCTGGGTGCTCCTTCCCGGTTTCCTCTTCGTCATGTTCGTGATCACGGTGAGGCAGGTCACCGATTCGGTACGCATGCAACGCGTGTCAGAGCGCGAACCGAAGGCGATCGATTTCCGCAAGGTGCAGGGCGGCGTCGCGGCGTGCGGAGCCGGCACGCTCCTTTCCGGGTTCGCGGGCGTGCTGCCCCCCTGGCCGTACCTAGCCGGGATCGGACTCGCCGACGGGATCGGCGTGGCTTCCAGGCGGGTCGGGATCTTCATCGGCGCCTTTTTCATCGCGCTCGCATTCGTGCCCAAGGTCGCCGGGCTGATTCTCTCGATTCCGCTGCCGGTGCTCGGCGCATACATCACCGTTTTCTTCGGACTCACCTTTGCCCAGGGCATGCGGATCATCTTCCAGGAGGGCATCGGACGCTCAAGTGCATTGGTGGCGGGACTCTCGTTCTGGATCGGCATCGGCATTCAGTTCCAGGCGATCTTTCCCAGCCATCTGGCCACGCCCACCGCCCGCATGCTCGCAAACGGTCTCACGGCCGGCGGCCTGTCGATCCTGCTCCTCAGCATGTTCCTGGAGTTCACCGGACCTCGCCGCCACAAGACCGAGATTGCGCTGAGTCCCGACAGGCTTCCGGAACTCGACCGGTTCCTCCTGGACTTCGCCTCGCGCTACAAGTGGGGCATGAAGGCCAGGGAGCGCCTCCGGGCGGCCTCCGAGGAAGCGGTGTTGAGCCTATTGCGACAGGAAGAGGACGAGTACGCGCCCGCCTCAAAGGGGCGCCAATTGCGGGTTACGGCCAGGAATTCGCGCCACGGCGCGCTGCTGGAATTCACCGCCGCCACCCACTCGGGCAATCTGGAAAACCAGATCGTGCTTCTTGGAAGTGCACCGGACCCGACTTCGGAACGCGAAATGTCGCTCGCGCTGTTGCGGCATCACGCCTCGTCCGTGAAGCACTGGCAATACCACTACGTCGATGTCTTGACGGTGAGCGTGGACAGCACCGAGATGTAATGTTAAACACGACTGATCGAGCTATCCGAAGCCAGCAGCGAGAACTTGCCCTTCCGGTTGCGCGCGCTGAAGCCCGGGCTAGAACCTGACCCGCACTCCCAGCTGAGCCCTCCGCGTGTCTCCCAGACCGCTGCGGATCGAGCCGTCGAAGTTGAAGAGCAGCGACCCGTGGGCGGTGTCGAGCGAGTTGTTCGCGTTGGTCAGGTTGAAGACCTCGAAGACGGGTTCGAGGGTGCGGCCGCCGCCGATCGCGACCGGACGTGAGAACTTGACGTCCCAGGTGAAGAACTCGTTGTGGCGGCGCAGGGTGTTGCGCTCGAGGATCGTGCCGTCCGGGCAGATCCGGTCCGAGGGCTGGCTGGCCCGCTCGCCCCGGTTCGCGCAGCTCTCCGAGACGGGCGAGGCCGAGAGGTACCGCACGATGTTGCTGAACGCCAGGCCGGCGGGGAGGTCGAACGCGAGGTAGCCCGTGGCCTTGTGCCGGCGGTCGCGGTCCGACCAGCCGTAGTCGGGGGCGAGGTTCGATGCGTCCGCATAGCGGAAGGTGAAGGGGTCGCGCTCGTTGTCGTCGTCGGACTTGTCGTAGGAGAGCGTGTAGCTGAGGTCGAAGGTCAGCAGTCCCCCGAAGGCGTCTTGGCCGCGGAGACCGGTGGTCACGGCGTGGTACCAGGAGCGCGCGGTACTCTCGGCCACCGTGAGGGTACCGATTCCGCCGCCGCCGGGGTGCGTGCCGAGTCCGAAAGGCGACCCGAATACCGGGTCGTTGCGGTTGACGAAGCGGAAGAGATTGTCGGCACGGGCATGCTGGAATGAGACGCTGGCGGCCACCCCGCGCGGCAGCTCCCGCTCGATCTCCGCCGCAAACGACCAGGTGCGCGGGAGTTCCAGGTCCCTGGACGTCACATGAATGTCCGGGAGGAAGGGCGGGGTGGCCGATCCGTCGATCAGGTCGCCGACCGCCGGCGGGCCCGCCCCCGGCAGTCCGAAGCTGCTGCGGAAGAGGATCTGCTGAAACGCCCCGTTCGTCGTCACGCTCTGGGCGAAGACCAGGGTGGGGATGCGCGCGAAGTACGCGCCGGCGTTGAGCCGCACCACCGTGCCGGCGTCGCCGGACACGTCCCACGCCAGCCCGAACCGCGGCTGGACGTTGTCGAGGTCGTTGGGGATGGTCCCGTTGGAGGGGAACCGGGGATCGCTGAGGTAGGGGCCGTAGAAGGTGGCTTCGGGCTGCACCGTGACATCGGGGTGCCAGGTCCCCTCCCAGCGCAGTCCGAGGTTGAGGGTGAGCCTGTCGGTGGGCCTCCACGTGTCCTGCAGGTAGACGGCCAGCTCGTTCACCCCGAAGTCGCCCTTGCCCAGGCGGTCGGGGGCCACGCCCGGCACCGTGCCGGATTGCAGGTATGTGAGCACCGGTCCCGTGATGCTGGCCCCCGCCGGGCACTGCCCGGTCGCGCTGTCCGACCCATCCGAGCATGTGACGTACCGATTTCCGCGGGTCACGAAGTTGATGAAGCCGTCGACCGAATCGAAGATGTAGCGCCCGTTGGCGAACCCGATGAACTGCTGGGAGACCGCGGTGCGGTTGTATTCGACACCTGCCTTGAAGAGGTGCCGGCCGCTGAGCCACGACCAGTTGTCGACGACCTGCAGCCGGGTGTCGTACCCGGGATCGATGGGGAGGAAGAAGGGGAGTCCGATGCGGAAACCGTCGGCGAAGTCCATGCCGATGTCCGGGAAGGGCCGGCCCCCCAGGGTGCGGAACTGCGGCGGCGCGGGGACGGTCGCCCCCGCGGGCATCAGCGGTCCGTCGTACCAGCGGACCCGGTCCTCGCGCGCCCACTGCAGGCGCAGTTCGTGAGAGAGCGTGCTACTGAGCAGCGAGCGCCAGCTGGCGTTGAAGGCGTGCGCCTCGTCCGTTTCGATCCCGTTGGCCGACAGTCCCCACGAGTCCACGTCGAAGGTGCCGTTGAGCTGCTCGGACCAGTTGTAGCTGTACTTGAAGGACAACTGGTTGCGCCCGTCGAGGTGCACGTCGGTCTTGACCAGGAGCGCCCGGGCGTCGTCGGTGCGGGAGATGGGCCCGAACTCGTCGTCGAAGAGGCCCGGCCACTGCATGGTCAGGAAGTCCCGCAGCTTCGCCAGATTGGCGGGATTCTCGACCAGGCGTCGGGCCTGCTTGGTTTCGGTTGCCGCCTGCTGATCGTATGCGACGAAGAAGAACGCCCGGTCGCGCGCGATGGGGCCGCCGAGAGTGAAGCCGAACTGGCTGCGCAGGAAATCCGGCTTTCCCGCCTGCACCGCCGCCGGGTAGGCCGCCGAAACGCCGTCCCACTGGCCGAAATAGTGGGCGGACCCCGTGAGTTCGTTGGTGCCCGATTTCGTGATCACATTCACAAATCCGCCGGACGACCGTCCGAACTCGGCCGCCGCGCCCTGGTTGACGACCACGACCTCCTCGATCGCATCCTGGCTGAACGTGAAGGCCGGCCGCTGCCCGCCCCGCTGCTCGCCGAAGAAGGGATTGTTGAAGTCGGCCCCGTCGACGATGAAGTTGTTGAAGATGCCCCGCTGCCCGCTGATGTTGAGCTCGTCGCCGTCCGGTCCCTGCGAGATCGCCACGCCGGGGGTGAGCAGCGCGAAGTCGAGGTAGTTGCGCCCGTTGTTGGGCAGCCCGTTCACCACTTCTTCGGACAGCCGGGTGGAGCTGGTCACGTCTTCGGGGTGCACGAGGTGTTCCCGATGGCCCTCGACGGTGATCCCCTCGAGTTCCACCGCGCTGAACCGCAGCGTCAGGGTAAGCTCCTCGCCGAGCCGCAGGACCAGGCCGGGTGCGGCCGCGGACCCGAGCTGGGCGTCGGCCCGGGCGGTGACGTCGTAGGTGCCGAGGGGAAGGAGCGGGCGCACGAAGGTGCCGGAAGGGGTGGTCTCGACGGTTGTGAGCAGCCCCGTCTCCCGGTGCGCGATCTCGACGACCGCTCCCGGGACCGGTGCGCCCGCCGCGTCGAGGACCGAGCCACGGATCACACCGGTGGAGGCCTGCGACTGGGCGGAGGCCGCGGTGGCGGGGGCCGCGAGGACGAGGGCGAGGGCGAGGTGTGTGCGGCTGCCTGATCTCATCGTGGAAGGCTTCCGTGGCGCGTGCGGGGGCGCCTGCTGGATGTCAGGTTGGGGTTGTGGCCCCGGCCGTGTCGCGCGGACATTCTGCAATATCGGCCGGAGGCCATCCCGCCAACGTTGCATCGTCATCCCTGGGCCTGTCGCACAATGCTGACACCACACCTTCGCAATGCGCAATCGCAAGACGCCGCGAACGGCGTCCGGGTCTCGCGTCTCGCCCTGCCCCCCCTTCTCGCCCTGGTGCTGGCCGGTTGCGATGTCGGCGACGGCATCGGCACCGGGCCGATCATCGATGACGATCCCGTCTGCGACCTCGATCCGGCCTTTCTCGCCGACGGCGGGGTCGGGCGCGACGGTATTCCGGCGCTCACAGACCCAACCATCGTACCCGTCTCCCCGACGATCCCCGCAAACTCGTTCGTGCGCGACGAGGACCGGGTCATCGCCGTGCAGGTCGGCGCCGAATGGATCGCGATTCCGCACAACATCATGTGGCGCCACGAGATCGTGAACTTCAACGGCGACGACCAGATGGTGGTGACCTACTGCCCGCTGACCGGGTCGGCGCTGGCCTTTCAGCGCAATGCGGTGGCCGGCGCGGAGATGCGCGTGTCCGGGCTCCTCTACAACGCCAACCTCATCATGTACGACACCAACGTGCCCGAGTCGTTCTGGCCGCAGATGCTGGGAGAAGCCCGCTGCGGCCCCCGGTCCGGCACGCGGCTGTCGCGGCTGCACGTGGTGGAGATGACGATGGGCGGCTGGAAGTCGCTGCACCCGGACTCACGCATGGTGGGTGCCCCCGGCGGCTTCAATGACTGGCGGCTGTACGTGCGCAACCCCTACGGCGACGACTACGAGGATCCGCACAACGCCGACTTCCTGGACTACCCGATCCCCCGCGACGACCGGCTGCCCCCGAAGGAGCGGGTCCTGGGACTCCCCCGCGATCCCGCAGGCGCACCGCCGCGGGCGTTTCCCTTCGGTGCGATGAGCGCGCTGGGTGACCACGCCGTCCTCGAGTTCACCTACCAGAGCGCCCCAGCGATGGTCATCTGGGACGGAACGCGTGAAGCGGCGATGGCCTACCGGCGGGAGGTCGGCGGACAGGCCGCCGGATTCACGGCCGGCGACCAGGGCGTGGTCGACGACCTCACCGGCACGACCTGGGCTGTGGACGGCTCCCCCGTCGCGGGCCCGCTGGCTGACACGGGACGGAGGCTGCGGCCCATCGCGGACGCCTATGTGGCCTTCTGGACCGCGTGGGCCGCGTTCCATCCGGAAACCGAACTGATGCCCTCCGGGAGCTGACGGCCCCCGCGAGGGAGCAGCCGTTGTCCACAGGCTGCCAGGCTTGCGTACAGCCGGCACAATGCGGAATCTGAGACACCAGAAACACCGCAGCCACGGATACGGACCCTGCCATGCCACAGTCTGCCGCCAACACCCGCAACCTGCTCCTGCTTCTCGGGGCTGCCGCTGTCGCTGTCGTGCTGTTCTGGTATCTTGGCCGCTCTCCACACGACCTGGTCATCCTGCACGGGCGCGTCATGGACCCGGAAACCGGCCTGGACGCTCCTCGCAACGTCGGGATACGGGACGGAACGATCACGGCGATCACCGAGGAGGGACTGGAAGGCATCGACACCATCGACGCGGCCGGCCTCGTCGTCGCGCCAGGCTTCATCGATCTCCACGCCCACGGCCAGGACCCGATGAGCGAACGCCTGCAGGCGCTGGACGGCGTCACGACCGCACTGGAGATGGAGATCGGCGTCTACCCGGTCGCCTCCTGGTACGCGACGCGTGAAGGACGGACGCTGATCAACTTCGGAGCGACGGTGAGCCATCCGAACGCCCGGACCAAGCTTCTCGCCGGAATCGATGTCGGACACCAGGCGACCCTTCCCCCAGGCGTCAACGAGTCGATGGGCTCGGACATCATCTACGAGGAACTCGATGAAGCCCAGACAGCCGAGCTGACAGCGCTGATGGAGGGCGGCCTCGAGGAAGGCGGACTCGGATACGGCTTCGGGATCACCTACACTCCGGGCGCGTCGCGCACCGAGATCCTCGACCTCTTCGTCTCGGCCGAGGCGAACGGCGTTCCCGCCTACGTCCATTTGCGTGCAGCCGACGAGGGCGGCAACCTCGGGCCCTTCCAGGAGGTCATCGCGAACGCGGCAGCCACCGGGGCGTCGTTGCACATCGTCCACCTCAACTCTTCGGCGGACGAATCCGCGATGGACGCCGTCGGCATGGTGCGCGGGGCTGCGGAGAGAGGGCTGGACATCACCACGGAAGCGTATCCGTACACCGCTTCGTCGACCTTCATCGAGTCCGCGCTCTTCGACCCCTGGGTGGGGCTGGCCGACTCGGCCTACCAGCGCCTGCAGTGGCCGGGGCAGGAGGAGCGGCTCAACGCGGAGACCTTCGCGCAGTATCGTGAGCAGGGCGGCTGGGTGGTCATCCATGGGCGCAACGAAGCCACCAACGAATGGATCGTCGCACAGCCGGACGTGATCGCCGCGAGCGACGGGATTCCCTTCAGCTTCCTCTCCGTGCACCCGCGCGGGGCCGGAACGTTCGCGCGCATTCTGGGCTACTACTCGCGCGACCGCGGCGTCATCAGCCTGATGGACGCGCTGGCCAAGATGACGATCCTGCCGGCGCGGCGGGTTGAAGGCGCGGCGCCTGTGATGGCGCGCAAGGGCCGCGTGCAGGAGGGGGCTGACGCCGACCTGGCCCTCTTCGATCCGGAGACCGTGATTGACATGGCCGACTACGATGACCCGGATGCTCCCTCCCGCGGGTTCGTGCATGTCCTGGTGGGCGGCACGCCGGTGGTGCGCGACGGGAGCGTGGTCGACGGGGTGTATCCGGGTGAGGCGATCCGGAGGGAGAGTGCCCCGGTGTCGTAGGAGCCTCTCGGCCCACTGGACGGGGATGCATCACCGCCCAATATGTCAAGTCGACATTACAAAATGTCATGTTGTCCATACAATACCTCGACCATCCAATCTGGCCGGAGAACCGCCATGAGACGCCACCGTTCCGTTCCACCCCTGCTCTCCTGCATCCTTGCCGGTTTCTTCGCCGCTGCCGTTTTAACCGCGCCGACCACAGCCCAGCAGCGCCTCTCGCTGGACCAGTACATGGACATGGAGAGCGTGTCGAATCCGCAGATTTCGCCCGACGGACGGCGCATCGTCTACACGCGCGGCTGGATCGACAAGGTCAACGACAGCCGCGAGTCGTCGCTGCGGATCATGGACTCCGACGGATCCAGGGACCGGCACCTCGTCGACGGCGGCGGCGCCGCGTGGTCGCCCGACGGCACTCGCATACTCTTCACGGCGGCGGGCGAGCCGCGCGGCTCCCAGCTCTTCGTGCGCTGGATGGACGCCGAGGGCGCCGTTACCCCGGTGACCCGTCTCGAGAACGGGCCCTCCAACCCCCGCTGGTCGCCCGACGGCAACTGGATCGCGTTTACGAGCCGGGTGTCGGACAAGGCCGACTTCGCCGGCGTCGACCTGCCGGCCAGACCCGACGGCGCGGAGTGGGAGCGCGAGCCCAAGGTCGTCGAGAGGGCCGCGTACAAGCGCGACGGCATCGGATACGTCGACACGGGTTGGACGCATGTCTTCGTGGTGCCCGCAAACGGCGGCACTCCCAGGCAGCTCACCGACGGAGACTGGAACCATTCGTCCATCGAGTGGAGCCCGGACGGGACGGAGATCTACTTCACCTCCTTCCGCGACGAGGACGCCCACCGCCCCGAACACTGGCAGGAGTCTGAGATCTACGCGGTCTCGGTGGCCAGCGGAGAGATCCGCCGGCTGACGCACCGCCGCGGTCCCGACGGCAGTCCGGTCCCCTCGCCCGACGGCGCGCTCATCGCCTACACCGGCCTTGATGCGCACGACGACACCTACCGCAACCAGAAGATTCATGTGATGAATCGGGACGGGTCGGGCTCGCGGGTCATCTCGGGCGACTACGACCGGCAGGTCGGCCCCATGACCTGGGCGCCCGACGGCGGCGGCCTCTACTTCAACGTCAGCCGCGACGGGTACCGTCAGCTGCACTTCGTGTCGCTGGAGGGGGGCGTAAGCATGCTCACGTCGGGCGAGCACCTGTTCGCCATGTCCTCATTCTCCGACGACGGCGTCGCGGTCGGCACGATCTCCAGCGCCCACGAACCGGGTGACATCTACCGCTTCAACCTCACCCACCCCGAGGCGATCACCCGCCTCACCGACGTCCACTCGGATGTCCTGGGCCATGTGACCCTCGGCGAAGTCGAAGAAATCTGGTACGACTCGACCGACGACTTCCGCGTGCAGGGTTGGATCGTGAAGCCGCCCGACTTCGACCCGTCGCGCCAGTACCCGATGATGCTGATCATCCACGGCGGGCCGCACGCGATGTACAACGGAGGCTTCAACTTCGCCTTCCAGGAGCACGCTGCGAACGACTACGTGGTGCTGTACACCAACCCCCGCGGCTCCACCGGCTACGGCACGGAGTTCGCCAACGCCATCAACCACGACTACCCGGGCGCCGACTTCCCCGATCTCATGGGCGGGGTCGACGAGATGCTCGAGCGCGGCTACGTCGACGAGGACAACGTCTTCGTCTACGGCTGCTCGGGCGGCGGCATCCTCACCAGCTACATCGTCGGCAACACCGACCGCTTCACCGCCGCGTCCGCCAACTGCCCCATCGTGAACTGGATCTCGGCAATGGGCACGTCCGACGCCATCAGCTACTTCCGCACCTTCGAGAAGCCGTTCTGGGAGGACCCCGCCGAGTGGATCGACCGGTCGTCCATCTTCTACGTCGGCAACGTCACCACGCCGACCATGTTCCTGACAGGCGAAATGGACATCCGCACCCCGATGCCTCAGACGGAAGAGATGTACCAGGCGCTCCAGTACCTGGGCGTCCCCACGGTGATGGTGCGCTTCCAGGGCGAGTGGCACGGCACCAGCCGACGCCCGTCCAACTTCCTCCGCACCCAGCTCTACCTGAGGAAATGGTTTGAGAAGTGGGGGACGCACAAGGATCCGATGACTACGGAACAGGGCGGCAGGTGACGGTCACGGGGCGCCTGCGGGAGGACGACCGTTCCGGCGCGGCGGCCCCGGCCGCGCGTGATGGCAACGATGCGGCGGGCGGTCCGGCAGCCGCTTCGGTACATGACATCGGCGGCGGCGCATCGCTGGTGGACGTGCACTTCCAGGACAGCCCCACGATCATCGGGGTCGGCGTTTTGGAGCTGGCGCAGGGCGGGATCGCGCTGGTGGATCCGGGTCCCGAGGCCCGCCTGGACGCCCTGCGCGCCGGCCTGGCCGGGATGGGCCACACACTGCGCGACGTGCGCGCCATCCTTCTCACGCACATCCACCTCGATCACGCCACGGCGGCCGGCGCCATCGTGCGGGAGGCCCCCGGCGCGATCGTCCATGTGCACGCGGTGGGCGCCCCCCACATGGCGGACCCATCCCGGCTCCTCGCCTCGGCCGGGCGCATCTACGGCGACGGGATGGCCACCTTGTGGGGAGAGTTCCTTCAGGTGCCGCGCGCGTCGCTCCGCGTTGTCGACGAGGGCGACACCATCGCCCTGGACGGCCGCCGCTTCGAGGTGGCGTACGTTCCCGGGCACGCCAAGCACCATGTCGCGTACTTCGAAGTCGCGACGGGCACGGCCTGGGTGGGGGATGTGGGCGGCATCCGGATTCGTGGCGGTCCCGCGATTCCCGTGACCCCGCCGCCCGATATCGAGGTCGAGGTGTGGAAGGCCAGCATGGGCAGGGTCATGGAGTGGCGTCCGGAGCGGATCGTGGCCACGCACTTCGGGCCGTACGAAGATCTCCACGCGCACTTCGCGGAGCTGAGCGCGGAACTCGACGCCTGGGCGGCGTGGGTGCGCGACTCGCTCGGCGACGGAAGCCACCCCGACGACCACGAGCGCGCACGCACCTTCTCCGACTGGGTGGCCGCCCGAGTCGGCGAAAGAGCGCCGGAGGGACACACCGGCATGTATGCAACCGCTTCCGGGTTCTTTGATTCGTGGTGGGGGCTGGCGCGGTACTGGCGCAAGCGGGAGCAGGGTTAGCAGGGAGGAGGCCACGATGCGGATCGGCGCCCGTTTGGCAGTTGCCGGCTATTTCGTCCCCGCAGCCTTTGCAGTCGCCTGCGCGGGCGCCGACGAACCCACCGCGCCCGTCGCTCCGCCCTCCCCCACAATCACTGTCCAGGTCTCGCCCGCCACCGGTTCCGTCGAGGTCGGCGACACCATCCGCTTCACCGCAACCGTAACCGGCGCATCCGGTCAGCCAGTCGCCAACCCCGTCATCACCTGGTCCACCTCTCAGGCGAGCCAGGCCTGGGCCCGCGAGGACGGCCTGGTCACCGGCGCCGGTCCGGGGCAGCCCACCGTGACCGCAACCAGCCAGGGGGCGACGGGGACCGCCACCCTGACCGTGATCGCATCGCCGATCGCCTCGCTGCTCCTCGATGTGCGCCAGCGGCACGGCCTCATCGGACTGGCCGGCGCCATCGTCACGAGCGAGCGGGTCGTCGACATCGGCGCGGTGGGCACCCGAGCGCACGGGTCACTCGTTCCGGTCACGATCTACGACAAGTGGCACCTGGGCTCCATCACGAAATCGATGACATCGACGGTGGTCGGGCTGCTGGTCGAGCAGAGCACCCTGGAGTGGACGACCACGCTGGAAGCCGCCTTCCCCAACTTCCCCGACATTCACCCCGATCTGCGCGCCGTCCCGATCGAACCGGTCCTCGCCCACCGGGGCGGCTTCACCAACGACATCGGCCAGTTCTCGACCTGGTCGCAGATGCTCACGAACACGGACCCCCTGCCCGCCCAGCGGCGCGCCTTCGCCATGGAAGTCCTCGGTACCGTGCCGGAGTTCACGCCGCTGCAGACCTATCACTACTCCAACGTGGGCTACATGATCGCCGGTGCCGCGCTCGAGGCCGTGACCGGACAGCAGTGGGAGACCCTCATCCGCTCCACGCTCTTCGTGCCGCTCGGGATGGCCGACACGGGGTTCGGCGCGCCCGGGGTGGCAGGCGCCATGGACCAGCCCCGCGGACACCTGGGACAAGGCACGGCCAGATCGGCACTGGAGCCGGGTGACCCGCGCGCCGACAACCCGCCCGGCCTCGGTCCCGCCGGCACGGTGCACGCGACGATGCAGGATCTCGGCCGTTACATCGCCATGCACCTTGCCGGTGAGCAGGGGCGGCCCGACCTGCTCCAGCCCGAGACGATCCAGCGGCTGCACACCCCCGCCGAGGGCTTCAGCTACGCGTCGGGGTGGGCGGTGACAAATCGGGAGTGGGCGGGAGGACGCACTCTCGTTCATTCCGGCAGCAACCTCCGCTGGTACGCCGTGGTGTGGATGGCGCCCGAGCGAGACTTCGCGGTGCTGGTGGCGACCAACCAGGGCGGCGAAACCGCTTTCGCGGCGACCGACGATGCCGCCGGGGGCCTGATCCGGCTGTACCTGGGGCTGTAAGAGCGGGCAGCCGTCCGCGGGCTCCTACCCCTCGATCGCGTCCCTCACCACGTCGAGGAAGCGCCCCACCGGGCTGTTGCCCCGCGGCGTCTGCGTGAAGGCCAGCACGATCAGCCCGCGTGCCGGATCGACGAAGGCGTTGGTGCCGTCGGACCCGCCGTGCGAAAAGACCCCGTCCGCCGACACGCTCCAGCCGTAGCCGTAGTACGATGGCGGCCCACCCGAGCCCGGATTTGTCCGGATCTTCGGCGAGGTCATCAGCGCCACCGACTCCTCGGACAGGTAGCGCCGCCCGTCGTACATGCCCCCGTTCAGGAACATCTGGCAGAAGATCACGTAGTCCTCGGCCGTCGAGATCATGCCCCCCGACGCGCGCACGAACGGCACCTGCGGCGCATCGCCCGGCGTCCATCCCGGCAGCCAGCCGCCCTCGCCGTCGCGTTCATAGTAGACGACGGACATGCGGTCGAGCTTGCCGTCCATCTTCTCGTCCACCTCGTGGT
Source organism: Longimicrobiales bacterium (assembly GCA_965211905.1). Classification (GTDB taxonomy): domain Bacteria; phylum Gemmatimonadota; class Gemmatimonadetes; order Longimicrobiales; family Gaopeijiaceae; genus Bin94. The sequence continues at coordinate 140,665 of CBDBTX010000003.1, read as the reverse complement.
GATAGCTGTCGTGCATCCCCAGCGGCGTGTAGAGCTCCTGGTCCAGGTACTCGTCCAGCGGGATCCCGGACGCCATCTCGGTCAGGGCGCCCAGGGTGTTGTAGCCCGGGTTGTTGTAGCTGTAGCTGGTTCCCGGCGTCACCTCGGCGCCCACTTCGCCGAAGCGCGCGACCTCGAGCTGCAGGGTGGGCGCGTCCGGGTGCTCCGCGGTCGGCTCCATGTACGGCTGCAGGAAGAGCGTGGGGATCCTCAGCCCGCTCGAGTGCGACAGCAGGTGGCCGATGTTGATGAAGCCGGCGCGGTAGTTGTCCCACGACGGTATGTGCTCGCGCACCAGGTCGTCGTACGCCAGCTCCCCGTCCTCCACGAGCATGGCAATGCCGGTCGCGACCACCGGCTTGGTGTTCGACGCCATGCGGAACAGCGTGTTCGGCTCCATCGGGATGTCTCGCGCCCTGTCCCGCCACCCCAGCGCCTCGTGGAGCACGATCCTGCCGTCCTTCTCGACCAGCAGCACCGCCCCGACCACCTCGCCGCTCGCGATCGCCTCCTCGTACAACGCCACGCCTCCCGCGAGGACCCCGGCCGACATCCCCACATCGGCAGGCGTTCCACGGGTGACGACGGTGCCCTGGCCAGAGAGCGGCTCAGGTGCGATCGCTGCCTGAAACACGCCCGACAGGCCGGCCAGTGCCGCCAGCCCGGGGATGAACCCGCGCCCGCAGGATGCAAGCACAAAGTGCATGCATTCTCGCCGCGTCCGCGCCCCTGCCCCTGCCCGTGCCCGCGTCCGCACCCCGGAACCCATTGCCGTAACTGTCCTCATGAGCTGCTTCCTCTCGTTGCCTGCACCAGATACTTCACCGCAAACGACCCGATCCAGTGCGATCCCGCGTAATCGGCGTCGAACATGGTCTCGAACCCCGCCCGCGCGTGCACGCCCGCCAGATCCCGCAGACCGGCGACCCTGGCATCGTCCGCCGGCAGAGCGCCGGCAATCCGCAACATGGCGTCGGCCCGGGTGAATGCAAGTCCGATCAGATGGGAGCGGGCGCCCAGCACGGCCCGCAGCGAATCGTTGGTGATCACCGCGCCGCCTTCCGAGGGCGGATCCTCGCTGGTTCCCGCCGGAGCAGGATCGCGCAGGGTCGCGAATTCCTCCGAGTCCAGAGGGGGAAGGAAGGCGTCCAGCCATTGCACGTAGGCGTCGCGCTCCATCACCATCGCCATCAGCGCCGCTTCTTCCAGACACGGCGACACGAAGTCGGAACGCCCCGGTTCATACGCCGTCGGACACCTCCTGTCCCCACCGAAGAAGCGGACAGCGGCGTCCCGCAGCGCCGCCTCCAGTTCGGGCCGGCCGCGCATCGTCGCAGCCTGAAGGCTCGTCGCGATGGCGAAGGCGGTGTTGGGGTGCACGCCCGTGCGCACCGGGCCCTCGAGCTCCTCCAGATAGGCGATCAGGCGATCGCTCACCAGATCCGTCACCGTGTCGAGCCGGGCCGCCCATATCGCCGCATCCGAATCCTCCCACGACGCCAGTTCGCCGTGCAGGAGCAGCAGCCACGCCCAGCCATAGGGGCGTTCGAAGGAAGGGTTGTCCGTCAGGTATTCCAGTTCCCCCGCCACTGCGGCTTCGGAGAGGTGATCCCTGAGCTTTTCGCGGATCAGCGGGGCTACCGTCAGCTCCGGCACCTCCTTGACCAGGCGGACCATGGCCCAGGTGGAGTTGACCGCGGAATGCCAGTCCCAGCAGCCATAGAACGCGCGCTGCTGCTCGAAGCCGCGCCGTCTCGTGTACGCCACGTCGTCGATGTATCCGGCACGATCCGGGCGCAGCGCGTGGGGACGGTCGATGCAGGAGAGCGGCATCGCCGCGAGGGACAGGGCCGTTTCGAGGTCGAGGGAGCCTTGGGGCGAGAGCGTCGGAGCCGTTGCTTCCGGCGCGGCTGTGGCGGCGTTCGTATCCTGTACAGGCTCGTCGGCGGCATCGTTCGCCACGCTGGTCGTGCAGGCGAGGGACGCGGCCAGGACGCAAAGGCCGATGCGTTCGCCCCACCCGGCTCCCGACGGGCTCGCGCCGGTTGTTCGACGGCGAATGGGGACGTATCGTGCAGCAGTGGAAGTCGGGCGTGCCATGGATGGAAGCTCGTGCGGGTGCTTGCCCCAACGTGAAGTGAGCACGTGCTTTCGGTCAAGGCATCCATCCTGGGAAGCGGTATTGAAGGCGGTATTCAAGCATGAGAATCGCCGTAAGGTGGGAACAGGAAGGCAAGGTTCTGGTTGCGAAGCTGCTGGGCCGCATAGACAGCAGCAACGCTGGACATTTTCGGGATCTGCTTGAAGCCGGGCTCGACAGCGAAGAACGAATCCTGGTGCTGGACTTCGAGAGAGTGTCCTTCATCACCAGCGCGGGGCTTCACGCGTGTGTCGTTGTTGCCAAGCGGATCCGGAAGCTCGCGCTTTGCTCGTTGTCAGGCTTCAATCGCGAGATCGTAGCCGTGAGCGGATTCGACAAGATGTTCGAGGTATTCGAGTCCCCGGCTCAGGCCGTCAGAGCTCTCGCAGACGGCTGATCCCGATGGGAATCGATGCCCGGCTATCATTCCGGACGGAGGAGCAACCAGCGCGATGAGTGATTCCCGAGAACGGACGATCCCGGTCAAGAGGTCGATCGATTTCAACATCGTCGGGGACAACATCCTCGACATCGCGGACTTCGCGGTCGAGAAGTACGAGTTTCGCAACGAGACCACGCTTTCGGCCAAGGTAAGGGTCGAGGCGTTGAACCGGGTTCGGGAAGCCCTCTGGCAGCGGGTGGAAGAGCTGAAGATGCGACGGCAGCAGATCCTGCAGGGGATGTTCGATCTAGCCGACGACACGGTGAGGCAGGTTGTCGACGAGGGCTGATTTCCGGTAGAATGAACGCTTGAGACTGTTTGGTTGGACAGGCCCCGGAGTCTGTCCGGCACTTTTGATTTGACACACGCCTAAGAATTTCTACCGGCAATTGACCGGCATCCGGCATCTCTGATTTGGGGACCGGCTGCCGGACCCCAATTGGAGTTCCACTATGAGTTCAGCTACGAAGCGTTCCATACCCGTTGCCATCGTCGGCTACGCGTACCGCATGCCCGGCGGTATCGTCGACGACGACGACTTCTGGCGCCTGCTGAGCCAGCGCGACATCGTTCGCGAACCCATCACCGACCGATACGGCAGAGGCTATCAGCCGATCGGCGGATTCTCCGGTCCGGGGCGCTTCGGCAGCGCGCACGAGGGGCTGATCCGGGACGACGGAGAGCAGCGCATGGACCCCGGCCTCTTCGGAGTGTCCCTCCACGAGATGACGTACATGGATCCCCAGATCCGCATGCTTCTGGGTTGCGCCTGGGAATCCTGCGAACGGGCGGGCTGGGATCTTCACGCGCTGCGCAACAGCCCCACGGGCGTCTTCATCGGATCGCAGGTCGCCTCGACGGCCAACTGGCGCGCGATGTACGGGACCAACGAGTTCTCCATCCTGAGCATCGATGCCTCGATGCTGGCCAATCGCATCTCCTACCACCTGAACCTGATGGGGCCATCGGTCTCGTGCGCGACGGCCTGCTCCGCTTCGCTCACCGCCTTGCACACGGCGGTGAACGCGATGGTGCAGGGCGACTGCAACCGGGCCCTGGTGGGCGCCGCGACCTACCTCGGTTCCGCGCGCTGCAGCGTCTCCTTCAACGCCCTCGGGGTCATCAGTCCCGATGGCCGGTGTCATTCGTTCGATGCCGACGCCAACGGCTACATGCGCTCCGAGGGAGCCTTCGTCTTCGCCATCAAGCCGCTGGAAACGGCCGAAAGGGACGGGGATCACATCCATGCGGTGATCGAGGCCACCGCGGTGAACACGGCGGGAACCGCGGACGACAGCGCCGGACTCGCGCAGGGCCGCTACATCACCGCGCCGACCCGGCATTCGCAGGTCGAACTGATGCGTGCTGCCTGCGAGCGGGCGGGGCTGGAGCCCGGGGACTTCGACTACATCGAGGCGCATGCCACCGGGACCGTTGTGGGCGACCGCATTGAAGGGAACGCCATCGCAGAAGCCTTCGGCGGGGTCGAGCGCGAGGTGCCGCTGCGCGTGGCCAGCGTCAAGAGCAATGTCGGGCACCTGGAAGCGGCCGCCTTCAGCTGCGCGCTGCTCAAGGTCGTCCTGATGATGCAACGGCGGGCCTTCGCGCCGATCTCGCGCAATTTCCTGGCGCCCAATCTGGAGATCGACTTCGACAGCTGCCCGATGCAGGTGCAGACGACGTGCGAGGCGTTCCCCGACCGCCCTGTCGTGGTCGGCATCAATTCGTTCGGTTTCGGCGGTGCCAACGGGCACTGTGTGGTTCGGGAATACCGTCCTGGGCAACCCAGGGTGTGGTCGGTGCCGCTCGCCCCCGAGTCGGGCTACATGATCCCGCTTTCGGCGCGCACCGGAAACGCTCTTACGGAGAGTGCCCGCCACCTGCGCCGGACTCTTGATGTGCAGGACATCGACCTCTACATCCTCGCCGGGAATCTCAGCCGGCGACGCACCCACTTCCCCACCCGCACGTCCTTCGTGGTACGTGATCGCGAGGAGCTCGCCGAAGCACTGGACACTTTCGTGGAAGAATCCTCCCCCGTGTCCACTGTGGACGAGGGCGAGCGCCGGGTGGCCATGGTGTTCTCCGGGCAGGGGACCCAGTGGGCCGGATGCGGCCGCGCGCTCTACGACGCGGACCCCGTCTTCCGCCGGGTGGTCGACGCCGTAGAGGAGGAGTGGCGGCGGTACTCGGACGTTTCGCTGCGCGAAGCCTGCTTCTCGGCCAGCCAGGAAGAGTTGAACGAAGTCCGGCTGGCGCAGCCCGCCATCTTCATGATCCAGTGCGCCCTGGTCGAATTGCTGGCGACCTGGGGCGTGCACCCCGATTGCGTCGTGGGACACAGTTCCGGTGAAGTGGCCGCGGCCTACGCTTCCGGCGCGCTTTCCCTGGCGGACGCGACGCACCTGGTCTATCACCGCGCCACCCTGCAGCAGCGAGTGGCCGGCTCGGGCCGCATGCTGGCGATCGGTCTCGACCGCCCGGGGGTCGAGGACCTGCTGGAGGAAACCGGCGTTTCGTTCCGCTCCGGCAACCACAGGCGCGCGCAGGTTGAAATCGCGTGCGAGAACTCACCGGCCAACACCGTCATCTGCGGCCGGGAATCCGCGCTCAGGTCGGTAATGGGGGAACTCGACAACCGTGACCTTCAGAACCGGCTGATTCCCGGCAACATCGCGTTCCATTCGACCGCGATGGACCCCCTCCACGAAGCGGCCAAGGAGGCGCTGGCCTTCATGGACGACCGCGATTTCGACGCCGATGTCCCCATGGTGTCATCGGTAACGGGTGAAGTCGCGGACCGCCTGGACAACGCCTACTGGTGGTCGAACATCCGCGAGCCGGTCCGCTTCGCCGCGGCGATGGAGACGATCACGCGGGACTACCGGCCACATGTGCTCCTGGAAATCGCTCCACACAGCGCACTCCAGCCTCTGATCCGGCAGTGCCTCGAAGCCGGCCCGCCAGTCGCAGAGAGCATCCCCACGCTCATGAAGGATGAGGATGTGTGCCTCGGCTTCCAGGAGGCCCTGGGCGCCCTCTACAGAGCCGGTGCCGTCCTCGATTTCGAGTCGCAATACCCGCGACCCGAACCCGTGACCCATCTCCTGCCTGGCCATCCAACGGAAGAGATAGCGACCAGCGACGACCTTTGCGATGACGAGATGTTCGTCCACCGCGGCGAGTACTCTCACGGGCCACTGGTCGGCCACCGGGTCCCCTGCGACCACATCCTCTACGAGGGTCGCCTTTCCGCAAGGGACTTCCCCTGGCTGACCGACCACCGGGTGCATCGGGCACCAATCATCCCGGCCGCCGGTTACATCGAGTTGCTCCTGCAGGCGTTCTCGGGGGATCCCATCAACATCGAGGAGATCGAGTTTCTGCAGCACACGCCCGTGGGCAAGACGCCCGTAAGGTTGCAAACCGCGCTGTTTCCGGTTCCCAACGCACCCGGCCAATTCACCTTCACCATTTCGTCCCGGTCCTTCGAGGACGACGATGCGGGGACGCTGCACTGCCGGGGCCGGGTTCGTCGGGTGGATCCCGACCATCCGGTAGATGCCTTCGCGACCCTGGATGAGGTTTTGGCCTCGGATTTCGATCCCGAGCCCCTGGGCACCGGTGACGAGTTCTACGAACAGATCGAAGCGGTCGTGGGCGACGACTTCGAATTCGGTCCCGAGTTCCGCAGCATCAGACAGATCGACATGGATGCGAACTCGACGGACATGTTGCTGGACATTGAAGTCGACGAAGGCCTGTGGATTGCCGCGCAGGAGGAGGGGTATGTGCTGTATCCGCCGCTGACGGACGGCGGCCTGCAGATCTTCCTCCGCTACCTGATGCGGCTACCCGACTTCTTCTCGATGCCGCAGCGAGCCTGCGACGTCACCTTCTTCCGCCCTCCCACGGGGCCGCGGATCGCCTGCCACCTGGTGGACACCGGCGAATGGTACGATGTGGATGAACGAGGCCAGTACACCAAGCCTCTTGGCGAACTGTACATCGGCCGGCTCAGCTTCTACGATCGCGCCACGGGACACCTGATCGCCCACATCGGCGAATACCACTCCTTCAACAGCAACCCCCGGTGGAGTGACGTTCCGGACAGCAAACACCTCATCAAGTGGCAGCCCAAGTTCGTGCCCCAGGCGCCCTGCGTCGACGACGCGATCGTGGACGGCGAGGTCGACCCCGCCGCCCTGATCGCCGCCCTCGAGCAGGGTGCCATCGGGCATCGGTACGCGTGCCATGTGATCGAGGTAGCCGGCGAACGGGAGCCCGACCACACAATACTAAACCATTGTGTTAAGTATCTCTCCGGACCGGGGTGCCAGAGCGAATTCTGGCTTCTGGGCGCCGACGAAGAGCAAACGCGGGCCCACTACGAGGCCTTTAATCATCAAGAGGCCGCGATTCGCTTTGCGCCGCTCGATCCGATGTCTGAGCAAGCACAGGATCTGGATATGGCTTCCGGTCTGCTGCGGCCGGCCGCAGCCGAAATCCTCTTCCTGCATTCGGAGGCGGCGGCCTACGGGTCGGACCAGTGGGCCCTCCTCCATCGACTGACCGTCGCGGGCGGGCTCGCGCTCGTCTGCCACGCCGATGGCGACGTGATTGATCCGGGCGAGGGTTGGACGCAGGTGCATGCGGGGAAGCGCACAACGCTCCTGCAGGCGCCGCGGCGCCATGCCGACCCAGGCGACACGACCGACGCGACCGAAGCTTCGCGGTCGCGGTGGGTCATCGGCGAGCCCGACGGCTGGGCCGCGGAGTGGACGACCCTGCTCGATTCGCCCGATGTTTTCCAGGTCCCCTGGAAGAGCTACGAGGCCGGCGATTTCACATCGCTGGAGGGGTGGCCCGCAGCGGCCGACCTGGCCGCGATCGACATCTTCTGCGGTCCGGATCCGACGGATCCAACGGGGCAGCGGGCGGTATGGCAACTCGTCGCCTTTCTCCAGGCCATCGCGCCCTTCCGCCTGGAGAACGCGACCCGCAACTGTCGCCTCACCATCGTGACGTGCGGGGCGGTCTGCGATGTGGACGATCCCCGTGGAAGCGCGCTCTGGGGAGCGGTCCGCAGCATGGCTCTCGAACTGCTTGCCGAGGACACCAAAATCGATTTTCAACTCCTGGACCTTGAGGAGACGGACGACCTGTCAGCCCTGGTCCGGCTCGACCGAAGCGACCTGCGCGAACGTGAATTGGCGATCAGGCGGGGACGCCCCTGGGTTCCACGGGTCCTCAGTGTGCGTGACCGCGCTCCGCTTGTTCCCGAAGGCGAAGATCCGCCCTACCGACTTCGCCTGGACAACCCCGGCCAGGTCAGCGGACTGCAGATGACGACCTGTGAACTGCCCCGGTTGGGCCCGGACGACGTAGAGATCGAGCTCGCCGCTGCTGCGCTGAATTTCCGCGACGTAATGGTCACGCTTGGATTGCTCCCGGCAATGGCCTATGAGAGCTCCGCGCTCGGACGGGAGGTGGGCATTGAGGGCAGCGGAATCGTTCGCCGCGTCGGCGATGGCGTAAAGCGCCTGCAGGTCGGCGACGAGGTGGCGGTTACCACGGGCGGCTGCATCGGCAACCGGGTTGTGGTCAACGAGCATCTCGCCTTCCTGAAGCCGGCCCGGATAAGCATGGAAGAGGCAGCGTCCACGTTATCCGTCTATGTGACCGCGTACTACTCGCTGATCCATCTGGCCCGCCTGAGGAAGGGACACCGGGTTCTCATCCATTCGGCGATGGGCGGGGTCGGGCAGGCCGCCATCGCCCTGGCAAAGCACACCGGCGCCGAGATCTATGCCACGGCGGGCAACGAAAGCAAACGAAATCAGCTGTTGGCGATGGGGGTGCGCGGCGCTTTCGACTCGCACAGCCACCAGTGGTACGATGACCTGATGGAGGCTACCGGCGGCGAGGGCGTCGACGTCGTGCTGAATTCCCTCGCCGGCCACCACATCGCGCTCTGTCTCAAGGCCCTGCGCCCGTCCGGCTGGCACTGCGAGATCGGCAAGGTCGACATCTATACCGACAACTCGCTGAGCATGCGCGTGTTCCGCAAGAATCTCCGCTTTGCCGCGATCGATGTCGACCGCCTCATGCTGGACGACCCGGTGCTGTCGCACGTCCTTTCCCAGGCCTGCCTGGACCTCATCGCCGAGGGTGCAGTGTCCCCGCCGGCGCTCACCGCGTTCCCCTACCGGGACTACGCCAATGCGCTCCGCCTCATGACGACCGGCCAGCACCAGGGGAAGCTGGTGCTCGCTGCGCCGCCGGCCGGCACGGACCGCGGCTTCGGGATCGCCGACGCGCGGCCCTTCCTCGATCCAGACGCAACCTACCTGGTGACGGGCGGCCTGGGCGGCTTCGGCCTCCGCTTCGTCCCTTACCTGATCGCGGTCGGGGCACGGCACCTGACCCTGATGGACCGGGATCCGGACAGGGGTCGCAATATTGAATGGATCCGGCAGCAGACCACCCTTTCGAAGATGGATCAGGACTACGAAATCGACATCGTAGAGGGCGACGTGCGGAGTGAAGCCGACGTGCGTCGATGCATTTCGCGAATGGAACGGCCGCTGAAGGGAGTGTTCCATCTTGCCGGAACCCTGGAGGACCGCTCCTTCCTCGACACGTCACCGGAGTCGCTGGACAGGGTGTTTGCACCGAAGGCCGGGGGTGCACTGAACTTGCATCACGCCACCGCCGACCGTGATCTGGACTATTTCGTCCTCTTCTCCTCCATAGCTTCGACCTTCGGCAACCTGGGACAGATCAACTACAGCGGCGCGAGTGCGTTCCTGGACGGGCTGGCCGCCTGGCGCCGCAGGCGCGGCCTCCCGGCTCTGTCCTACAACCTGGGCCCGGTTACCGAGGTCGGCATGGCGGCGCGCAGCCTCCACGTCATGCGGATGATGCGGGCGGCCGGGATGACGACCGTGAGCGCCAACTTCGCGATCGCCAATCTGGACTACGCGTTGCGTACCATGGCGAACCAGGACCATCTCGTCACTGCGCTGTTTTCGAATCCGCCCTGGTCCATCGACTCTCCCGACTACATGCGCAACGGACGCCTCGTGCACAATCAGGCGGCCTTCGAGGTGGATTTGGGCGGCGATCTCACCATCGAGGGCGTGGTCTCCCAGATCTCGACCAAGGTGGCCGAGCTGTGCGGTCACGACGAAGGAGAAATGACCGAGCCGCTGTCGAGCTTTGGGCTGACCTCGATCTCGGTCGCCGAACTGGGAGCTTTCATCCAGACACAGTACAACTACCAGGTCAGCGCCCTGGAGCTCATGACCACCGCGACGGCTCTATCCCTGGCACAGTCGATCGTCGAGGGAGCGGGCCCGGGCGGCGAGGCCGATATTGTGGCCGAGGATAGCGGTTCGTCGGCTGCGGCCGAGCAATTCGGGCAGCGGACACGCCGCCGGAGTTCGCCGTTTGCAAACAGACTCGAGGACCACTTCCCGAACGGTGGACCCACCCTGGTCCCCGGCTACGATGGATCCGGGTATCGCGTGCCGTCCTCGACCGCGCCGAAAGCCGGCTCCATCGCGGGCGACTGATTCCGATATGACCACCGCATCCGCGACGAAGCACCCGGTGCCGCCGCTGGCAGGGACCCTGCCGCCCGATTGCCAGCGCGATCTCACCACTCTGCGCCGGTCCGTTCGCGCCGCGCTAACCGATGCAACCCCGGCTCCCGCGGTTTCGCCCGCCGACTTTCGCAATGTCCTGGTCACCGGCGCAACCGGATTCGTCGGTCGTTTCCTCGTGCGAGACTTGCTCGCTCACGAATCCGAACTGACGGTGCATTGCGTCGTGCGGGCCGAATCGGCGGAACGCGGCTTCGAGCGACTGCGCGCCAACATGCAACACGCGGAGACCTGGGACGATGCGTTCACATCGAGAATCCACGTTTACACCGGTGATGTCTCGCAGTCGCGCTTCGGGCTCTCGCACGCCGACTTCGACCGGCTGTGCCGGGGAATCGACGCTGTCTACCACCTTGCGGCCAACCCGAACCTGGTCGCGTCCTACCGGTCCCTCCGCCGGGTGAACGCTCTCGGAGTGCGCGAGGTCCTCCGGCTGTGTCTGAGCAACCGCCTCAAGCACCTGTTTCACGTCTCGACCATGGGTGTGTTCCCCGAGTACGTGTTCTCCTTTGCCGGCGAATACCGCGACTGTCACATCGGCGACCATGCGCAACCGGACCTGGGTAGGATGAAGAGGGTGATGCCGCTCGGGTTGCTCGGGTATGCATGGAGCAAGCTGGTGGCGGAACAGGCCGTCCTGTTCGCGCATCAAGTCGGCTTGCCGGCGGCGGTCTTCCGTTTCGGGCAAACCACCCTGGCCTCAACCGGTTACGCCCAGTCGGACACCCCACCGCAGCTTGTCTTCGCGGCCGCGGTCCAGGTCGGAATGATTCCGCAGGGGTTCACCATGCGGGCCACCGACGATCCGGCGGATACGCTGACGCGCATGTGCACCGACATTTCCATGAATGTGAATCGGCGCTTCACTGTCTACAGTTGCTGCAACAACGCGCCTTCGTACAGGGCCATGCAGCTCGCGGAGTTCGGCCTCGATTATCCGGAGGTTCCCTACACCGTTTTCAAGCGCGCCTGCCAGGCGCACGGGGACGCGTCTCCGATGGCCCGCAGCTGGCCCCTGTTCGATCATTTCGGCCCCTATTGGTTTCGGGGCTCCGAAACGGTCCAGACGCTGCCGGTCTCCGACCGGGCCATTCGAGAGGACTGTCCTGGTGACATCAACTGGCCGGGTCCTCTTACCAGGTATGTCCGATACAACCGCTGGGTCAGGGACCGTGGGGAAGAGTGGCCGCAGGCGATTCCGAAGCTGGGGGTCAGCCTGGACAACGTGCTGAACCAGGCCCGGCGATACGCCAGGGACAACGGCGTGTCCTTCGACACCACCTACCCCGAGTGGATGCTCGAGGGATTGGCCCGTCTCGTCGAGGGCTTCAACGCTCCCGAAGCCGGCCTGCTGGCCAAACGCATGGGCCATTGCGTCTTCGATCTGTGCCGCATACTGCGCAACAACGCCGAGTTGGCCGGAGAGCGCATGCGGCTGCCGGAGATCGGGCGGCAGCCAATCGAACGGCCGGTGTTCATCGTGGGCATCAACAGGACGGGCACGACCTTCCTGCACCGTCTATTGGCCCGGGACCGGCGGTTCTGGGCCTTGCGGGCCTACGAATACGTCGAGCCCGTCATTCCGGACGGCGACTACGCAACGGTCGTCGGCACTCCCCGGGATCCCCGCCGTATCAAGGCGGCGGACGTATTCGCAGCGGGGCGCATCGTAGATACTCTCGCGGGCCTTCACCATGCCGGGCTCGATGAACCGGAAGAGGATATCCCGATCCTCAGGTTGTCGCTCAAGACATGGGTGTTCGCGACTCGATATCGGTTGCCCGAGTACGAGCGCTGGCTCGAGAAAGCCGGCACCCGCGAGGCCTACCATGTGCATCGCCGCACCATGCAGCACTACAACTATCAGCGAAGGGCCTGTCACCCGGGCCGCCAGGGCCAATGGATCTTCAAGATGCCGACCCATCTGATGGAACTGGGCGCCCTGCTTGAGGCATATCCCGACGCCCTGTTCATTCAGACGCATCGCGAACCCGTCGAATTCATGGGGTCCTGGTGCAGTCTGGTGGAGCGCTTCCGGTCGGAAATCAGCGAGCCGCGCCCCCGCAGGGAGCTCGGTACCGAACAACTGAAAGCGATGAGTCGCATGCTTGGTCGAGCGATTGAGTTTCGGCGGTCGCACCCCGAACTGGAGCACCGCTGGCACGACGTGAGCTTCTACGATCTGGTCCGCGACCCCATCGCAGTTGTGGTCGGCATCTATCGTCGGTTCGGCTGGCCGATGGAGGCCGAGTCGATTGAAGCGATGAAAGCCTGGTTCTGGAAGCAGGAGGAGCAGCGGCGCCTGGAGAAGCGGCACAAGTACGATATCGCGGACTACGGCCTGACCCGGGACAGGGTGAACGCCGCGTTCGCCGACTACCGCGAGTTTGTTGAACACCGAGTCGGGCGAGCACCGGTCCCCGCGGGTGGGGAAAGATAGCGCTGGCTGACCATGGCGAACGCTCTGCTCATCTACCCGAAGCACCCCCCCACCTACTGGGGCAATAACTACGCCCTGGAACTCCTGGGCATCAAGGCGGTGTTTCCTCCTCTCGGTCTGCTCACGGTCGCAGCGATGTTCCCATCCCGGTACAACCTGCGCGTGGTCGACCTCAACGTGACCCGGCTCGAGGACGCCGACCTGGAGTGGGCGGATCTGGCCTTCACGTCGACCATGATTCCGCAGCGCCCCTCGCTCGAGCAGGTCGTCGAGCGGTGCAACCGGGCGCGGGTTCCGGTCATAGCCGGCGGGCCGCACCCAACCACGTTTCATGAAGAGATGGAGGGGATCGATCATTTCGTGCTCGACGAGGTCGAGGAGACCTTCCAGACCTTCCTTCGCGACCTGGAGAACGGCACCGCGCAGCGGGTCTATCGCGCCCCGAGGAAACCGGACATGAGTACCGCTCCGGTCCCCCGTTTCGACCTCATCGACATGAAGGAGTACCACTCGATGTGTCTGCAGTTCTCGCGGGGATGCCCCTTCGACTGCGAGTTCTGCGACATCACGAAGCTGTACGGCCGCGTGTCCCGCACCAAGTCGCCCGAGCAGATGGTGGCCGAGTTCGACCGCCTGTACGAACTGGGCTGGCGGGGTCCGCTCTTCCTGGTCGACGACAACTTCATCGGCAACAAGCGCGCAGTGTCGAGGCTCCTCCCCGCGATCGCCGAATGGCAAAAGGAGCGCGGCCACCCCTTCTCGCTCTTCACCGAAGCAAGCGTGAATCTCGTTCGGATGAACGACCTGATGGACGACATGATCGAGGCCGGCTTCGACGCCGTCTTCCTGGGCATCGAGACGCCCAACCCGAAAGCTCTCAGGAAGATGAAGAAGCCTCAGAACCTCGACATGCGCGACGACAACTACCTGTTCACGTCCGTGCGCAAGATCCAGCAGAAGGGAATGATGGTTCTGGGCGGCTTCATCCTCGGCCTCGACGACGACGATGACAACGCCTTCGATGCCCAGATCGAGTTCATCCAGGAAGCGGGGATTCCGATCGCGCTGGTCGGATTGCTGACAGCTCTCAAGGGAACGAACCTGTGGACCCGGCTGGAGCGCGAGAACCGGTTGCTGGACAAGCCCGTCGAAATCGACGCCACCGCCCTGAACTTCAAGCCGCAGATGGACCCCAGGACGCTGGTGGAAGGGTATCTGCGGGTTGTCGGAACCATCTACGATTCAACGCTGGAGAACTACTTCGACCGCTGCTTGACCCTGCTGGAAAACCTCAATCCGGTACCGCACATCTACAAGCCGGTGAGCAAGCACATCCTCTATGCAGGCATCATGCTGATCCGGCAGCGCCTGACGCCGGAGCAGCTGCCGGTCTTCTCACACTACATCGCCAGAGTCTCCAGGGATCATCCGCGATTGCTGCCGCTGGCGATCCGCCTGGCCGCCATGGGTTATCACTGCGAGAAGCTCACGCGCCAACAAACCGTTCTCCGGGCATTCAAGTCATATCTCAAATCAGAGCTGGCTTCATTCAATGAAGCGAAACAGGGGCTTGACGCGGCATCGGGAGTGGCAGACAAATTCATACAGGAAGCGCTGCAACGTGCCGGGGAACGCCAGAGGGCAATCCCGGAGGAATTCCGCCATGCCGGCGACGGAATCTCCGAGAGCCTTGCAGCCTTTCGGCTTGCAGTCGGTGGAAATGAAGCGCCGCTCAGGCCCTGATTGCGTCAGGCTCTATCGGTCACAGGCGTCTACGTAGTGAGCTCCGCGCCCACGCCCTCGGATTCTGACCAGCCCCTCCTCGCGCAGTGAGCGCATGAGCTTCAGGACCTGAGTTCTGGAGTAACCCGACAGTCGTCGGATCTCCGCATTTGTGAGGCGGCCCCTCTCGGGGAGAATCGCGAGCACACGGAGTCGCACCGATTCCTCGTCCAGCCAGATATCCTCGTTTCCCTCAGTGGATTCAATCAGTGCCGAGTGACGACGGGCCAGGCGGTACTTCGTGCCTCGGCCCCTTCCCTGGGGAACGAGGAAACCGCGCGTCCTGAGTGAAATCAGAATCTCCGCAGCCTCGTCGGCAGAGAGCTGGAGCAGCCTGGCCGCAGACCACCGGTCGAGAACGGGGCGCCTTGCCAGCCCACGAAGAACAATCAGGTCGTCGACCCCAAGCTCCTCACCTCCGTTCCGCATGTCCTGCACGAATCGGGCAAAGTCGGCGTGTGTCCGCGTGGGCAAGACCAGTTTTACGTGGGATTCGTCAGCCTCGTAGCGAGGAAGATCCTTCCCAAGTGCAAGCGATTCCTCGTAAATGCGGTCGACGCCGAGACCCAGCCGATTCACCAGGCCGATCGTCTGAAGAACATCCGCAAGCAACGGATTACGCCGAACCGGAGGATGGCGGAGGATGTTCTGCGGAGTAACGCCCCCGATAAACCCGCCGGGGCTGGTTATCTCCACGCGATTACTGAACAGACTCAGGTGAATGGACTGGTGGAGGAAATAGTCGCGGTGAACCAGCGCATTCAGCACGGCTTCCCGTGCGATCCACCATGTGATGTCCGGGATTTCGAGCTGATGAAATCCGGCAGGACCGATCGGCATGACCCGCAGGTTCAACGTAAGCAGGCTCCGGACCTCTTCGAGTGTTTCCAACAGGGGGGCACGGAGATCCCGGCGGACATCATATCGCGTGGCGCCGCGGGCTCGGGAGAACACCAGCTCGTGTCGCGGGACGGCGCGGGAGAGTGCGGAACGCGATCCGAGAAGAAGAACTGCCGCCAGGGTTACGCCTCTGCTCGATGCAAGACCGAGCGCTTCCGCCAGCTTTCTGTTCTCAAGCTCCGCCAGATCGCTTCTGTCCGGATCGGCCCTGACCAGACGACGCAGGCGGGCGAATTGATGCGGATCGAGGTCGGTGAGGCTGATATCGGGCAGAATCTCGGCGGTAAGGTCTCGTCTTCCCCGAGATACAACGAGATTGGCCAGATTGGATCCCGTCAGCGGCTTGCTGTCCTTGCCGACCCGTATCCTGGCCACCCCATCCGACGTGGTATGTGGCGGCATTCCCGGCGGTATGCGCACTACCAGCAGTCTGCCTTCAGGTTCCTTCAGTTCGCTGACTTCTACGAGGATATGGGGTTCCGTGCCATCGTATATGTCCCGGCGCAGCGCGTCCGCGTCGAGATCGGCTACGCCGTCGATTGCTTCCGCGCGCGTCCGCTTTCTGTCGCTGATCCCGAGGACGAGGAACCCACCATTCGCGTTTGCGAACGCAACCACCGTTTCCCGGATCTCGCGGATCTGGGTCTTGCGTGCAGACCCACTCGAGTTCCACGACTTGAATTCGAGTGAGCCGGACTCAAGGGAGTCGGCAGGCTCACCGTCGAGGCGGCCAAGTTGGGACTGGATGTGGTCGAGTGTCAGCATGATAATAGTGCAATAGAGTAAATGCAGTATTATTCATACTAATGAACGAGCGCTGTGCTATCCAGTCGCTCACCCCGGACCGACAAGAAGCCGGGCTGTCGCCCTACCCGATCTCCGGCCTCCTCGAATGCCAGTCCGTTCCCTTCTGGAAGGCGTGGGCCACGCTCAGGATCTTGTCGTCGGCGAACAGGTTGCCGAGCAGGGTGGTCGTCAGCGGCATTGTGGTCGGGCTCTCCGCGTCCGGATTGCGCTCGCCGAACCCGTAGGGCACCACCGCCGCCGGGTGGCCGGTCTGGTTGGTCAGACCGACCAGACCCGAGCCGCTCACGAACATGTCGAAGCCCTGCATGACCTCGGCCATCTGCTGCATCAGGATCAGGCGGCGGCGCTGTGACTGGACGAAGTTGAGCGCGGGGACGTCCCGTCCGCCGCGGAAGCGGCCACGCCGTCGGCGCTCGTCCTCGTCGAGATCCTCGGGGATCGGCTCCGGCTCGCCGTCCGGCGCAACGTGGAAGTCGAAGGCGGCCGACGACTCGACGCCCAGCGCGTTCGAGCGGAAGTCGGGGATCCCGGGCATCGGCTGCGGGTCGGCGCCGAGCGCGCGCAATGCCTCGACGAACGACTCGGGCGCGTCCTCGTCGAACCCGATGCGCATCGCGCTCAGGTCGGGGTCCGGATCGAAGCGGAAGGGGGTGGTGAGCGATGCCGGATCCTTCACGTCCGAACCATGGATCGCATTGAAGACGAGGGCGCAGTCCAGCGCGCTGCGGCACATCGGGCCGGTCTTGTCCATGCTCCAGGACAGAACCATGCCGCCGTAGCGGCTGACCCGGCCGAAGGTGGGCCGCAGCGCGGTCAGCCCGCAGCGCCGCGAGGGCGACACGATCGACCCCTGCGTCTCGGTGCCGATCGCGAAGGCCACGCAGCCGGCCGCGGTGGCCGACCCGGGCCCCGCCGACGACCCGCTCGACCCCTCCTCCAGGTTCCACGGGTTCAGGGTCCGGCCGCGGTACCAGCGGTCGCCCCGCGCGAACTCGCCGGTCGCGAGCTTGGCCATCAGGACGGCGCCCGCACTGCGCAGCCGAATCGCCACCTCGGAGTCCTCCCGGGTGAACTGGTGGCTGAAGTCGGCGGCGCCCCACGTGGTGCGGGTCCCGGCGACGGCGAAGAGGTCCTTGAGCCCGTAGGGGATGCCGTGCAGGGGTCCGCGCCAGTCGCCTGCAGCGATTTCGAGGTCGGCCTGGCGCGCCTCCTCCCGTGCGCGGCCCTCCAGGATGGTCACGGCGCAGAGGAGGATGGGGTCGAGCCGCTTGATGCGGTCGAGGTAGATCCCGGTCAGCTCCGAGGGCGTGATATCCCGCGCGCGGATCAGGGCCGCGAGGCGGTGGACGGGCAGGAAGACGAGGTCCTCTTCGGCGGTGGGAACCGGACCGCTCCAGGGGTCGATTTCGATCACGGTGCGCTCGAAAGGATTGCCGCCGGTCTCGTGCCAGAGCTTCTCCATGAGCGCGCCGGTGCCGCCGGGGTAGGCCTGGAACTGGAGCGCCGGAGGCTCGCCGTTGCCGAGAGGGACGGGGGGCGGGGCCTCCTGCTGCTGTGGGGACTGGGGGACGAGGGGCGACAGTGGGGCCGCGTCGGGGAGCACGGTGGCCGCACCGCCAAGCCCCGCATCCGCGTCAACCGACGCCGGCCTCAGGGCGCCGGTCGCAGCTGCCGCGGCCACGGTTGTCAGGAAGCGCCGCCGCTCGATCATGCTCACAGGCGCGTCGTCCGCGGGCGCACACTCGCGGCCGGGTGCATCTGCCGAAGGCGCACACTCATGGCCGGGCGCATCTCCCGCAGGCGCACCCTTGTGGCCGCGCACCGTCTTGTTCCCGTTAACCGCGATGCGTGGGGGGGTCGAGCTACTCATATACTCATATACTCATTTCTGCTCGCCCGGCGAGCTTTTGCGTGCGGCCCCTCAGCGACCGCGCAGCCTGTAGACCCCCACCGTCAGCAGGGGAACGACGACGATCGCCATGAAGATGAAGCTCATGGCGTTGTATCCCATTCCGATCAGGTCGATGAGGCCGACGCGCGACAGCAGATAGCCGGCCACAAGAAGCAATAGCGCGGTGACGGGCCGCAGGCGAGCGGGCATGCGTGCGCCGCGGGCCCGGTAGACGCTGTCGATGCGCTCGTTGAATGCGTGGATGAGCCCCGACCCGGTCTCGATCAGCGTCCCGAAGAGGATGAGCTGGAAGGTGATCTGGAAGGGGCGCGAGCCCAGCATCTCGAGCATGTAGTTGGCGGGCACCGGCCGATCGAGCACCGCCGGGTACTGCCCCGCCAGGGCCAGGTAGAAGAGGACGCCGGGGATGATCGCGATCGGGCCCGCCAGCGCGCCGGCCCACAGCGCCTCACGGCGGCGACGGATGTGGCGCGTGGCGAAGAGCATGGCCGGCACCAGCGCCACGAGCAGCGCGGCGTAGCGCACCCCCGACGAGAACCAGCCGGCGCGCACCTCTCCGTCCTGCAGCCCCGCCGCCATCTGGTCGCCGAAGATCGCCAGGCTCCACACGAACAGCACCAGATAGGCGCCGTAGAGGAGAATCGACCAGCTCGCGAAGAAGCGCTCGATCGTCGGCGTCCCCTTGAAGACCAGCACCCCGATCGCAACGAGCAGACCGACGGCCCCGATCCAGCCGGGCAGCTGGAAGGTCTCCGACAGGAAGGTGCCCGCGGCCGCGCCGATCACCGCAAGGATGAGCATCAGCGCCGAGAGGTAGCCGACCTCGTACGAAATCCACGCGCGGCCCAGCAGGTGCCGGAAGTACGAGCGGTAGTCGTAGCTCTCGAACGCGCGCGCGAACTCGAAGCCGATCATGCAGGTGATGCTGGTGAGGATCGTCGCGGGCAGCATCGCGAGCAATCCGCCGAGCACGCCGTACTCCAGAAAGAACTCGACAAGCTCGCGCCCGGTCCCGTACCCGCCGGCGATGATGATCGACTGGAAGACCAGCCCGGGGAGCAGGTAGCGCCTGAACCAGGAGGGCATCGCAGTCAGCCGTGGTTTGGGAGGAGAGCGCGGAGACCCCACGCGGCGGCGCCGACAGCCACGACCGGCCCCCTACCCACCCGACACCGCCTGCATGAAGAGGAGCGTATCGCCGTCGGCGACCGGCCCATCCCACCCGTCCATCCAGCGGGTGTTCGTCCCGTTGTGAAAGCAGAGGACGTGGCGCCGCAGTTCCCCGGCCTCGTTGAAGAGGTGGGGTCGGAGCCGCGGCTCGCGTTCGAGGAGGTCGCGGAAAACCTCGCGCAGGCTCTCGCCCGTCGCGGTGAGTTCGCGCACGCCCCCGGTGGCGGGATCGAGGAGCGAGGGGAGGGTGACGGTCACAGTGGGCATGGGTCGATTCTCGCCATTAGGGACCCACCCGCGCAAATCCTCGACCCTGGCAGTTTGTGGAACAAATCCCCACTGCATTCGGGCGGCGATGCATCCACGGACTGCTGGCCGTCGGCGACTGGCTGCCTGCGCCATGCTACATTGGAATCGTGTCCCGCACCGGTGAGCGAGACGCATCCCCCGGACGGAATGGAAGTCGGCCACCATGACCGCGGTCAGCGACGCCATCATCCGGCAGATGGTTGAGGCCATCGTCGACGCCAGCGACCCCGAGCAGGTAATCCTGTTCGGGTCCCGGGGCCGCGGGGATTTCACCGAACGCTCCGACGTGGACCTGATTGTGGTCGAGGCGGCGCCGTTCGGGCCGGGGCGGAGTCGCCACCAGGTGATGAACCGGCTGTATCGAGCCGTCGCGGGGTTCGGTGTGCCCGCCGACATCCTGGCCTACTCTCTCGACGACGTAGAGTATTGGCGCGACTCGCTCAACCACGTTCTCGCACGTGCGCTGCGGGAAGGCAGGGTCCTGTATGAGCGATCCTAAGTGCGCCGGCGTGATGTTGCAGGCGGCCGAGCGGGATCGAGTTCCGCTACGAAGGAGTCGGGCCCGGCCACGAAGCCATTGATCGCGCGGCCGCGCTAACTCTCGTCGAGGCGTTGGTTCGGGAGGTCCAGGACCGCCTCGCGACTGCCGAGTAGTCTCCGGTCGGCGTGGCCATCAGCCCACCCACGCCGAGACGTGCAGCACCCTCGGCAGGATGACCGGCAGGTTGGTCCAGCTCTCTCCCAGATCGGCGCTCGCGTGCAGGGTGCCCGACGTCGTGCCGAAGTAGACGCCGCCCGGTTCCAGGTTGTCGACCGCCATCGCACCCCTCAGCACGGTGCCCCACGAGTCGGCCGCAGGCAGCCCCGCCGACGCCGAGTGCCAACTGTCGCCGGCGTCGGTGCTGCGGTAGACCTGGAGCGCGCCGCCGACCGGCACGCGGTATTGGTCGGCCTCTAGGGGAACCGCAAACAGGGATTTGGTGGAGCGGTCGATCACGATCGGGAAGCCGAACGCCGCTTCCAGCCCATTCTCGTTGCGCTCCCAGTTGTCCGCCGCGTTGCCGCTGCGGAACATCCCCAAGTGGTCCTGGCGGAAGATGCGGTCGGGGTCGTCGGGATCCTGCGCCAGGCCGTGCACGCAGGTGCCGATCCCCTTGTGGTGTTCGTCCTCGAGCGCCGCGGGCACGCCGGCGTTCTTCGGTGTCCAGGTAGCGCCGCCGTTGTCCGTGCGGAACACGCCCACGGCTGAAATACCGCACCACATGCGGTCCGGGTTGGTGTCGTCGAAGAGCAGCGCGTGGCAGCAGAGGCCGCCCGCCCCCGGCATCCACGCGGGCCGCGTCGCGTGCTCGTTCAGCGCTTCGACGCCCCGCCAGCTCTCACCGCCGTCTGCGCTTGTGAACAGTCCCGCGTCCTGGACGCCAGCGTAGATCACGCCCCGGTTCTCGCGCAGCGTCCAGATCTCCCGCAGGCGCCGGTCGCCTCCGTCCGGGTAGGCCGGCCCGCTCGGCAGCTGCTCCCAGTTCTCCCCATCCGCCGACACATGCAGCGCGGGCCCGTAGATGTCGCTTGCCACCGCGGCCATGTAGCGGCCATCGGCGAGGCGCACGCCCGCGGTCACCTTCCACCCCTTGAAGAACGGCCCGCTCACCGTCCACGTGCGGCGATCGTCGCTGTCGACCCAGAATCCGCCCTTCCCCGTCCCTACCATCAGCCTTACGCTCATTCGACGCGGTTGTCCCTGTTCGTGTGAAGGTTGCGGCCCGGAAAACGACCGCCCGCATTTTCGCGAACGCAAACCCGCTGGCGCAAATCTCCCGTGTGAGAGGTCTTGTGGAAGATCCCCGACCGGTCGTGCTCTTCGACGGCGACTGCGCCTTCTGCAACGCCACCGTCCGGTGGACAGTGAAGCGCGACCCCCTCGCCCGGCTTCGATACGCGCCTCTGGCCTCGGACGCCGCCCGCCGCGTCGTCGCGCTCGCCGACCCCGGCCGCGACTTCGACGCGCTTCCCGACGCCATCGTCCTCGCAGACCGGGTCGGCGTCCACACGGAATCGACCGCGGTGCTGCGTCTCGCGCGCTATCTGCGCTTCCCCTGGCCGGCCCTCGGCCTCGCCCTGGTCGTCCCCCGCGCCCTCCGCGACGCGCCTTACCGCCTCTTCGCCCGCAACCGCTACCGCTGGTTCGGCCGCGCCGACGCCTGCGAGATCCCGCCGGCCGGCCTCGCGGCGCGCATGCTGGACGCGGACGAGGTGCCGCCCAGCGAATAGTGGTGCCGGCACTCGCGGTGGCGCCGGCATGTGCCCCCCAACGCAGACCGGCCGCCGGAGCCGCATCTCGCGGCCCCGGCGGCCGGCGCGCACCGATTCGGGCCCGGGCACAGCCCTGCTCAGCCCTGGACCTGGTCAGCCCTGGCTACAGTAGGCGTTCCCATCCACATTCGGGTTGGCACTGCACTCCGCGAGACTCGGCGGGAAGCAGTAGTCACGTCCCTGCATGAACGCGGTCGCCCACGGGCTCAGGTTTTCAGCGGCGAACCGGGCGTTGTCCTTCAGCCGACGGGCTTCGAGCCACAGTTCGTAGTTCCGCTCACGGTCCAGCATGAGCCAGGCTTCCTCGTCCGTCGACGCGGAGATTGGCGGCACGCCCACGCGGTCGCGCACGTAGTTGATCCTGTCGATCGCGCCCTGGCGGTCACCCATCCGCAGCATTGCTTCCGCCTCGATCAGGCGCATTTCGTGGCCCTTGGCGAGCGGATAGTCGTCGGCGCGGTCGGTGTACTTGAGCTGGCGGTAGAAGGGCTTCACGCCGCCGCCCGAAGTCTGGTTCATGTCTCTCCAGGGCACGCGCGGGTCGGTGTCCGGCCCGATGCTGTCGTTGTACATCAGCCACACCGTGATCTGCTTCTGGTTCTCGTGCGTGAACTGCCAGACCGAGTTCCATTCCCGCCCGCTGTTGTCGGAGCGGTGCGCCACCCACATGAAGTCGTCCGGAATCTGGGCCGCCAGCGACTGCGCCGCAGAATAGTTGCCCAGGATCAGGTTGGCCTGCGCCATCCCCGCCGTGGAGGCGACCGCGATCGAGTCGTGGCCGGTGCTCTGGGCCCGGGTGCGCGCCTGCTCGAAGCGTTCGAGGGCGCGCGTGTAGTGCATGTTGGACTCGTGCACGTCGCCCGGATCGGCGGTTCCGTCGCCGTCCTTGTCCTCGCCGCCGAAGACGGCGATGCAGACGTTGTCGCCCAGGATCCGGTTCGCCCAGCCCGCCCACATGTAGGCCGCGGTCAGGTACTGGTTGCTGGCCGCGTCGGACTGCGTCTCGGTGAGCCGCGCGATTCCGGCCGCGCCGCCCCAGCGCGCCAGCTGCATCGGGTTCCAGCTGGACTCGGCGTTGGTCACGGTCAGCCGGCCCTCGCCCGCGTCCTGCAGCCATGGCTGGGTCGCGTCCGCGTTCAGGTCGGTCGACGCCGGCCCGCCCAGCCAGGCCATGGCGTCCAGCGCCACCTCCACGTCGGCCACCACGCCGACCAGCACGGTCTTGCCGGCGGACTCCTCGTTCAGCGCGTCGTCGATGATGGGACCCGGGTTCACGACCTCGAACAGGTCGCATCCCGAGAGCAGCGCCGTGAAAGCCAGCGCTCCGAGAATCCCCCGGCATCTCTTCGCATATCTGTTCATCGTATGTCTCCTTTCTCTCCGCCGGGCCTAGAAGTTGGCCCGCAGGCTGATGGAGAACATGACCGGCGCCGGAAGCTGGTAGTACTCGTACCTGGCAGGGAACGTGCCTACGCCGCCGCCGTAGCCGACGGTCAACTCGGGATCGATGCCCGCGCCATTCGACCACTTGTACACGTTCTGCATCGTGGCCGTCAGCGTGGTGCCCGTGGCTCCCGGAATCAGGTTGTCGGGGACCAGCAGCGACGCCGAGATCGTGCGCAGCTTGAAGAAGTCCGACGGCCGCATCCAGAAGTCGAAGTTCGGCGTCGGAAGCTGACAACGCGCCCGCCAGATGGCCGGAGCGGCGCCCCAGGCCGCGGCGTCGTCGGCATTGTTCAGCCCGAGGTCGTTGCACTCGGGCCAGAGACCGCGCCGCACCTGCTGCCACGGCATGATGTTGAACTGGTACTGCCCGCCGTGGTATTCGCCCAGCGCATAGATCGTGAGACGCTGGAAGAGGTTGATCGAGGTAGTGCCGCTCAGGATGTGGGTCGGATAGACCGGACCGTAGTAGTGGTCCTCCTCGATGATCGGATCCGCAATCGCGTCCGGGTTGGAAACGGCTTCACCCCAGAGCGACACGATCGGATAGCCGACGCGCACCCACTGGCCCAGGATCGATCCCCATCCGAGGAAGAACTCGGGCGCCTCGCCGAGGTCGAGGACCTCGCTGTTGATCGTGGAAACGCGTCCCGTGACCTCCCAACGGACGTTCTCCAGCGAGACCGGAACGCCCCTCAACTCCACCTCGATGCCGCTGTTCTTGAACTCTCCGACGTTCTTGAGCTGCGAACTGAGAAAGCCGTCCGACGGAGCCGCCGTGACCGGCATCAGCGCATCGCTGGTTACGCTGTTGTACCAGCTGACATCGACGCCGATGCGGTCGTCGAAGAGGCTGCCCTCGAAGCCCAGCTCGAGCTCGGAGGAACGCTCCGGACCCAGGTCGGGATTCCCCAGGTTGGCCGGCGTGACCCCTGCCTGCCCCTCATAGCCGGCCACGGGGTTCCATGTCCGCACGGCGTCAAAGGCGCCCGGCGCCTTGCCGGACTGACCCCAGGCCGCCCGGAGCTTCATCACCGGCCAGAAGTCGCTCGGCCAGAAGTCCGTGTCCGAAATGACATACGAGGTGCTGATCTTCGGATAGACCTGAAGTCCGAGACTCTCCCCGAATGCGCTGTTGCCGTCGACACGAACGCCGCCGGTGAAGAACAGGTTTTCGCCGATCCCCAGAACCTCCTGCGCGAAGAAGCCCGCGTTGACGACCTTGAGCAGATCCTCGCTCGACGTGGTCGTCGCACCCGACGTCAGCGTCTTCTCGCCGGGGCCCCCGAAGTCCTCGGAGAAACCGTAGACGGTGTGGTCCCAGTCGCTGAAGATCTGTCCGCCCGCCGAGAAGCTGGAGGACATGTTGTCGCTGATGTCGTATTCCCAGGTCGTGCCCAGGTCGAAGGTGATCGTGCGGTGCTCCCACTCGTTCAGGTTGCGTCGTCCGCGGGGACGGAGGACGTGATCGAAGGGGAAGTTCTGCTGGTTGAACGCCGTCGTGTAGTCCAGCCCCACCGTGAGCCGGGTCGTGAGTCCGAGACCGTCGGCCCTGTGCGTCGTGGTGAGACCGCCGACGAAGTGTTCGACACGGCCGCTGTTCGTGATATCGAACAGAATCTGGTCCGGGTCGCCCTGGTAGTTGTCGCGGTCCACGGCCGCGTTGGTGTAGTCCTGTGTGCCCCGCAGCACGTTCAGCATGAAGCCCGTGGCGTTGTCGCCCATCTCCATGTAGTTGGTGTTGCGGTGCGTGTAGGCCGAGTTGAGCTGGAGAGTCACCGACGTCGTGGGCTGCATCCTGAAGTTGCCGCGCACGCTGTAGACCTGGTCGTCGTTGTTGTCGATGACGCCGTCTTCGTAGTTCATGCCGGCGGAGACGAAGTAGCTGATGGTGTTCGTGCCGCCGGACACCGAGAGCTTGGCCTCGCCGAGCGGGCCGTTCGAGTACCAGGGCTTGGTGAATCCCCAGTCGTCGGTCTTGCCCAGCACCGGGCCCATCGAGTTCCCGGTCATGAACCGGCTGCCGGCGGTCATCTCCGCGGTCCAGGTCGCCTCCTGCCCCGCGCGTCCCTGCTTGGTGAAGATCTGGATCACGCCGCCGGCGGCCTCCGTGCCGTAGAGCGTCGTCGCAGCCGCTCCCCGCACGACCTCGACCCGCTCGATGTTGGCGGGATCGATCAGGTCCAGGGGGTTGGGCGAGGTCTGCGCGCCCGCCGGGCCGGGGTTGATGCTCGACCGGTTGTTGTAGATGCCCGAGTTGTTGTTCATGCGGATGCCGTCGACGTAGATCAGCGGCTGCACGTCCTGGCTGATGCTGTTGATGCCCCGGAGTACGATCTTCGAACCACCGCCGACCTGACCTTCGTTGCGCCATTGCTGGATGCCGGTCGTCTGCCCGTTCAGGATCTCCGTCAATGTCTGCGACGGCGTGGCATCCAGCACGGCCGCGCGCACGCTCCCGACGCTGTTGCCGAGTTCGCGGCGTGAAGAAGCCCCTGGCGTTCCGGTTACCACCAGTTCGTCAAGTTCGAGGGCCGTCTCGCTCATGCGGAAGGTCAGCACCGCCGCCTGGTCGGCGGATACTTGAACGGTCTGACTCTCCGTGCGGTAACCTATGCGCTCGACAACCACCTCGTGCGTGCCGACGGGAACGTTGAGGATGACAAAGCGACCGTTGTCACCCGTCACGCTGCCGAGCCCGGTGTCTCCGATCCGGATCTGGGCGACGCCGACGGGGGTGTTGTTCGACGCATGGAGCACGCTTCCCGTGATCCTGCCGGTCTGCGCCAGTACGGCCGACGGCAGGGTTGCGGCAAGGACGGCGAGAAACACGAGCAGTGTGGATGCCCGAAGCGGCCGGGCGGTCCGAGACAAGACATTCGGAATTCTCACGTGAAACCTCCTTGCAGGGTCCTCCTGCGCGTGCGGGTGGCGATGGCCTCCACCTTATGTCGGGGGTTGTGTATACGCAAGCGTATTCGCATGAGGGCGATGGGCCGGAGGATATGAGTGGTGACGCTTGCCGCGGTCGCGCGCGGGCTGAGCCAGGAAGTTCCGCCGATTCCGCTACCGGCCGATGGGAATCCTGACGATCGTAAGACCGGGTCGGAAGGCGTTGCGACTGGTGGGGTCCCCGATCCCTCCGTCCGAGGACCCGATGTGGCCCGCCAGGAGCACGCCGAGCACGCCCACAGCTACAACCCCGCCGGCCAGAAGGCCACTGCGTGCTGCCGAAAACTGCTGCACGTCGATCCCGGTGACGTCGGCCCGCGCAATCCGAAGCGTATCGGCTACCTTGGGGCTTCGCTGCAACTCGGGCACGATCCCCGGAATGGGCACGACGAGCAGCAGCGAATCAGGCTCGACCGCCAGGACGCTTCCATCGACACTCGTCCGCGCCATGCCGGTGGCCGAAGCCTGTCGCACCTGGCCCTCGGGAGTCAGGTGGGCCCGGACCTGCTCGCCGAGCGAAGGGTCGCCGCTCAGTGCGTGAAAAGTGGTGCACGCTTGCGCGCCGACGAGGGTCGCCAGGGTGGCCGAGGCGACGAGTGCGCGGAACCGGGTTTTCTTCGCGCTGAAACCAGGCACTGCGACCCCTCTCGAACTTCAGGTGAACTGGCCAGCCGGGTTTGCAAGTTACTTGCCCGTGGGCAACTGGCAACCAATCTCATCACGCCTGCACCAGGTCGCCGTCCCAGAGCCGTCGAACGAACTCCACGGCAGGCAGCACGTCTATGTCGTCGTCCGTGCGTCGGGGCCGGGGCTCCAGACACACGATCAGCTTTCGCGCGACTGAGTGCTCCCGTGCCAGGCTCCGCAGCCCCTTGAGATGATGGCGGCCTATCATCGCCGTGGCCTTGGCTTCGATGGCCAGGCGCATGTCGGCGAGAACGAAGTCGACCTCCACTCCGCTGGGCAGACGCCAGTGCGCCAGCTCGCCATCGAAGTCCGTATAGCCGAGGTACGCGGCGAGTTCGTGATGGACCCAGTTCTCGAAGGCCTTGCCGTACAGTTCGGAACCGCGGGCGACCGGCCCCCGGCGGGCCAGGCGATTGACGATGCCGACATCGGAAAAGTAGAACTTGCCGGCCTTCGCCAGTCGACGCTTGCGTCGCTTGCGCCAGGCCGGGAGCCAGCGCCCCAGCAGGGTATCGTCAAGAATCTCGAAGTACGACCGCACGGTGTGGCTGGAGACACCGCATTCCCGAGCCACGTTGGAAAAGTTGACCGGCTCGGTGTCGCTGAGCGCCGCCGCGTCGAGGAATCCAGAGAAGGCCGGAAGGTTGCGGACGAGGCCCTCGGCTGCGACCTCTTCCTTCAGATAGTCGGCGACATATGCTTCGAGGAGTTGCCGCGGCTTGCTGGCCTGGTAGACGCGCGGCAGGTAGCCGCGGTTGAGAAGGCGGTCGAGATCGAAGTCAGCTCCAAGCTCTCTGCCGGTAAGGCCCCGCAACTCATAGCGCACCGCGCGCCCTCCGAGCAGATTGGCCGCGCCGCGTCTCACCTTCCTGGCGCTCGACCCGCAGAGGGCGAAATGGAGCCCGCGGTTTTCCATCAGCCAATGCACCTCATCGAGCAGTGCGGGCGCTTTCTGAACCTCGTCGATCACGATCTGCCGCCGGGGATCGGCGGACTCGGCCTCGAGTTCCTGGCGCAGCAACTCCGGCCGGGTCACATAGCGCCTGAATTCGTCGCTCTTCAGCAGGTCGATCCAACGACCATCGGGATAGTGCCGCCTCAGGAGGGTGCTCTTGCCCGCCTGCCGCGGTCCCCAAAGGAAGAACGTCTCGCTGCCTGACGGCGGTAGAATCAGAGATCTCTTGAACATAGACTTCAATATATCATGATATTTTGAAGTGGAAGTGCCATTTGCGCACGAAGACAGCGAACGCGACCGTCATCACATCCAGGGTTGGTGTTTGCGACCCGATGCCGCCCGCTCCCACATTTGGACTCCGACCCTTCAAGCTGACCGAGAACCGCCCTCTCCCGCCAAGGAGTGAAGCAACCCATGCCCAGCCGTCCTGCCCGTGCCACGCCCACCCTCCTGTTCGCAGCTGCCCCAGCCCTGCTCACCGCCGCTCTCGCCTTCCTCGCGGGCCTATCCGCCGCCCTCGCACCCAACCCCGCCCACGCCCAGGAAACCCCCGACTTTCGCGCCGAGTTCAAGGGCCAGTTCGAGGCCTCGGCCCGCAAGTTCGTAGCCCTGTCCGAGGCGATGCCCGCCGAATCGTACTCGTGGTCGCCCATGGAAGGGGTCATGACCGTGGCCCGCGTCTACAGGCACGTCGCCCGGTACAACTACATGTACCCGCACCTCAACCTCGGCATCGACCCGCCGAAGGGTGTCGACTACCAGACGCTTGAAGACGGGGGCACGGACAAGGCCGAGGTGGTGAGCCTGCTGGCCGCATCGATGGATCACGTGCGCGCTGTGGTCGATGGCATGTCCGACGCCGACCTGGACGCGCCGGTTGAGCTGTACGGCCGGCAGGTGGCAAGCTGGGCGGTGCTGCTGCAACTCGTCACCCATATGAACGAGCACCTCGGCCAGTCGATCGCTTACGCCCGCATGAACAGGGTCGCGCCTCCCTGGTCGAGATAGAACTGTAAAGCCTGCTTTACATTATGTAACTCTCATGGCCGACTGGGCTGGCCACCCCCCGGAGCTGAAACTATAAGTCAGGCACGGCGGGGGCAGAGGTCGATAGACATAATGGTGCCGGAGAGCCCGGTATGTAACATGATCCAGGGCGCTACGGGGAACCCCACAGTGCTGAGGCGGCCCCTTGAGGGTCGTCATCGCGGACGGAAAAGTCGCAATCGAAGAGCGCCCGCTCCCGCCCGGAGACCATCAGCCCGGGAGGGGAGACATGAAGGTAGTGATCGAACGGTGCGCGGGCCTCGACGTGCACAAGAAGACAGTGGTGGCGTGTGTCCGCACGCCGGAGGTGGGCCGGGGGAAGCTCGGGAGCAAGGAGATCCGGACGTTCGGGACCTCGATGAGGGGACTGGAGGCGTTGCGGGCGTGGCTGGCTTCGTTCGGCGTGACCGAAGTCGCTATGGAGTCCACCGGCGTGTACTGGCGCCCGGTGTATGCGGTGCTCGAGGCCGACTTCCGCCTGCTTCTGGTCAACGCGCGGCATGTGAAGCACGTTCCCGGCCGCAAGACCGATGTCCGGGATTGCGAGTGGCTTGCTCAGCTACTGGAGTGCGGGCTACTCAGGGGAAGCTTCGTGCCGCCGCCTGAGATCCGCGATCTGCGTGATCTGACCCGGTTCCGCAAGACCCTGATTGAGGACCGGAGTTCCCTGGTCAACCGGGTGGGCAAGACCCTGGAGCTGGCGAACGTCAAGCTGGCGTCCGTGGTGTCGAACATCATGGGTGTGACGGGGCGGAGGATCCTGGAGGCCATGATCAAGGGTGAGGACGATCCGAAGGTCCTCGCGGATCTGGCGCGCGGCAGCCTCAAGGGGAAGCGCAGGGAGCTCGCCGAGGTCGTTCCCGGCCTGATGCGGGACCACCACCGGTTCGTGCTGCGCCGGCAACTGGACCTGATCGACGAGTTGTCGCGCCAGATCGAGAAGCTGGACATGCGGATCGCCGCGGTGACGGATGTCCCTTTCGGGGCGGCGCTCGACCTCCTGCAGAGCATTCCGGGGGTCGGGCGCCGGTCGGCCGAGGTGATCCTGGCGGAGATCGGTGACGACATGTCCAAGTTCCCGACGCCCGGGCGCTTCGCCTCCTGGGCCCGGGTCTGTCCGGGCAACCATGAGAGTGCCGGGAAGCGCAAGCCCGCATCGATCGGAAAGGGCAACGCCTGGCTGCGAAGGGCATTGTCCCAGGTGGCGTGGGGCGCCGTGCGGACCAAGGGGTGCTACTACGGCGCCCTGTACCACCGCAAGAAGGCAAAGGGCGGCTCGAAGAAGGCCATCGTGGCCGTCCAGCACGCGATCATGGTCGCAATCTGGCACATGTTCTCGACAGGCTCCACCCACGAGGACCTCGGGCCGGACCACTTCCAGCGCCACGACAAGGAACGACGGCTCCGATACCTGAAAGCGCAGATGGAGAGGTTGGGCGTTAGTGTCCAGATACACGACGAAGCCGCCTGAACTCCCCGGTCGGCTTCCCCACCCCGCTCGGATGACCGCGCGACAAGGGCCCTCCTGTCACCCTCGACTTCAGTGCATCACGCCAGAGCACCGACACCACCCCCGAGTTTCACGGAAATGTCTGCCATACATGCGATGCGGCGGGAGCGAAGCCCAGCGCCCCGGAACGCGCGCGGGGGGGGTTGCAACAGCGGCGGCCTCGTAACAGCCGCCTTCGCCCCAGCCGCCCTCGTCGCAGCCATCGCGCTGGCCGCGCTCGGGACGGTTCCCGCCAGCGCCGCCCCCCAGGACACCACGCGGGCCCGTGCCATGGACATGAACATGCCCATGAATATGGCCATGCAGATGGACTCCATCCGCGGCTCCGGCGACATGATCATGATGATGATGCGCAACCCGATGCTGCCCGGCCTCCGCGGCGTCAGTCCATCCGTCGACCCCTTCCTCCCCGGCGAGGGCGTCGACACCGCATCGCTGGCCTGGGCCACCCCCCGCGAGATCCTCCACGTCGCCGACGGGGACACGATCGCACTCGAGGCCCGCATCGTGAAGCGCAGGATCGGCGGCCGCACCTTCGTCATGTACGGCTTCAACGGCCAGTACCCCGGCCCGCTCCTGCGCGTCGCCCAGAACACGAAGATTGTGATTCGTTTCACAAACTCGATCGACCTGCCGTCCACGATCCACTGGCACGGCCTCCGCCTCGAGAACCGCTTCGACGGCGTCCCCGACGTCACCCAGCCACCCGTTCCGCCCGGCGGCGAGTTCATCTACGAGATCTTCTTCCCCGACGCGGGCCTCTACTGGTACCACCCGCACGTGCGCGAGGACATCCAGCAGGACGGCGGCCTCTACGGCAACATGTTCGTCGACCCCGCGCGCGAGGACTACTTCGGCCCCGCCACCCGCGAGGAGTTCATCATGGTGGACGACCTCCTGGTCGACGGCGACGAACTGCTCCCCTGGGGCCGCGACGCCTCCAACTTCACGATCATGGGTCGCTTCGGGAACGTCATGCTGGTCAACGGCGAGGAGCGCTACGCCGCGACCGTCCGCCCCGGCGAGGTCGTCCGCTTCTTCGTCACGAACGTGTCGAACACGCGCAGCTACAACCTCAGCTTCGCCGGGCTAGACATGAAGCTCGTGGGCACCGACCTGTCGCGCTTCCAGCGGGAAATGATGGTCGAATCGCTGGTCATCTCGCCGGCCGAACGCTACATCGTCGAGGTGCGGTTCCCCGCCGCGGGCACCTACGCACTACTCAACCAGGTCCAGGTGGTCGACCACATGCGCGGAACTTTCTACGCTGCCGTCGACACCCTCGGCGCCGTCGTTGTCGAAGGACCTGCGGTTGAAGAGAGCGACGCCCTCCTCTCCTCCCACTCGATCATGCGAACCGATGCGGTTCTCGAAGCCGAGCTTGCGGAATTCCGCCCGCACTTCGACCGGCCCGTCGATCACGAACTCCTGCTGACCGTCGACATCGAGGGGCTGCCCATCCTGGTTCAGCAGTTCATTTCCATCGACACGATCTACCGGCCGCCGGTCGAGTGGACCGACGGGATGCCCAACATGAACTGGCTGTCGACATCGAACGAGGTGCGGTGGATCCTGAGGGACGTCACCGGCCGCGGCGAGGGTGTAGCCGACGCGGGCACCGACCCGGCCAACGCTCCCGCCGGCGCCGCGGAGGACGCCCCCGAAAACGCCGAGATCGACTGGCGCTTCCGGCTCGGCGACGTGGTCAAGATCCGGCTGCGCAACGACGCGGACGCCTTTCACCCCATGCACCACCCGATCCACCTGCATGGGCAGCGGTTCCTGGTGCTGTCGCGCGACGGTGTCCCGAACCGCAATCTCGCCTGGAAGGACACGGTGCTGGTGCCCGTGGGATCGACGGTGGACCTGCTGATGGAGGCGTCGAATCCGGGCGAGTGGATGATCCACTGTCACATCGCGGAACACCTCGACGCCGGGATGATGGGGTCGTTTACGGTGGTGCGGTAGCTGGTACCCAGCCGCCAAGGGGCTTTTGCTTCCGTCGTTTCAGCACCCGGGTCTGGAAGACGGTCAACCCAGCCCGAACTTCCATTGCCCGAAGACGCGGTCTCGGAGATGCCACAAGCTCAACGTTTCCAAGCCGTACTGTCTGGAATCCCGCGGCTGAACAGCACCTCAAGACCTGGTGTGCCCATGCCGACCGCATCTGCGGACAACTCGGCCTGGAGTGGCAGTTCCCGCAGGATGGCCCGCACCTGCCCGGTCCGCGGGTCACGCAGGATGGTCATGGGGATGTCGCTGTCGCCGTCCAGCGTAACGGTGCCACCCGGCCCGGATAGCGTGATGGTCGCGAGGCTGCCTTCCCACCCAGGCCGGACCGGAAGCGCGAACGCGAAGGAAGAACTCCCATCGCCGTCGGCCGTCTCAGGCATCGTGAAGCTGAGTGAGAAAAGCGTGGCGCCGGCAGCCGTGCGCCCGGTGATTCGGTGCTGGCCGGCGGAGTCTGGTAGCGCCACCGGCACGTCGACGATCAAGGCGGGCTTGAGGGAGAGAGTTCCTGTGGAGTTCTCGGATCCCCACAGAAGCAGGGAGGGGGCCGCGTCGGCGACCAGGGAAGCCTCCGCGCTGCTCTCGGTCGTGAGACGGTGGTGGAGCGCCTTGGTGAAGTTGTAGTCGCTGATCCATTGGGGGCCACAGTAGCTCATCAGTTCAAACCAACTTGGCGGCACCAGACTGCCCTCGCGGAAGTCGTGTCCCCAGGCCCCGGTGGTGCCGTCGGTGTTGGGATACGCCGGGTCCAAGACGATATTCACGCCGCACGGTGCGTGCCCAAGGCCGAAGGTGTGTCCGATCTCGTGTGCGATGGTGCCAGCGTGCGGCCCGGCAAAAGCCACTGCGCCGACACCGAATGCCCCGCCGGTAACGCGTCCCGACATCATGCCCATGAAGTAGCCGGTTCCGGCCTCCAGGACGCGGATGGCCTCGGTCTCGGCAAACAGATCCAACCCGTTGTTACTCGAGCTGAGCACGGGATCGTGCGCGGTCACTTTCAGATCGCCCACCGGAAGGAGTATCCGCGTGAGTTCGAGTAGCTCGTGCCCCCCGGGGTCGGCGGCCATCCCGTCGACCGACTCCAGAACCGCCGAGTCCGGATCCTGGGTCCACAGGAACGGCACCACCGTGAGGTCGAAGACCGGCATGTCCCGCACGTCGACGGCTGTCCGGCCCGTAGCCGGGATTCGCCGCGCGACGCCCAGCCCGGCATCGAGCGTCCCGTCCGGGGCGACCTCGATGACCATCTCCAGCCCCGGCCGCACGACCCTCGCCGGTATGACGGCGTTGGCCGACTCCGCGAGGGATCCCTCGCCGACCTCGGTCGGGATCGGTCCTGGTTTGCCCGGGATATCGGCGACGTGGACGAGAGCATCGTTCCGGTAAAACGAGGCCCGCACGGGGGGAAGGCTCTCATTGTTTTCACGGCCAGCGGTGACGAAAACGCGTAGAAGAGCCTCCTCGCCCGCAACGAGAGGGACCGGAAACTCCCGCGACTGGACGGCCTGGACGAGATATGCCATGGCGGGCTCGCCCTCGCACAGGGCCACCCGGCGGTTCGCTACCCCCTCCAGCCATTCGAGGAACCCGGCATCGGAGGGCGCGCAGAGACCCGTGCCCCCGGTCTGCAACGTCTCAAGGGCCGCGAGACTGATCAGGCTGGCCGGCAGGGCTCCGAACATGTTGACGTTCGCTTGCAGCGCAAGCGTGCGGAGCCGCTTCAAGTCGCCGAATTCCGGCGGCAGCGAGCCTGTCAACTCGTTCTCGCCGAGGTACAGCCAATCCAGGCCGATCAGACCACCCACCTCGGCAGGGATTCGGCCCGTCAGGCCATTCGCAGCGAGGTTCAGGCCGTACAGATTGGCAAGGCCGCCCAACTCGGGCGGAATTGGGCCCGTCAGTTCGTTCCCAGACAGGTCCAGAGCGTACAGATTGGCAAGGCCGCCGAGTTCAGGCGGAATGTGGCCGGTCAGGCCGTTTCCGCCGAGAAACAAGTAGTACAGATTGGCGAGATTACCGAGTTCGGGAGGAATTGGGCCCGTCAGTTCGTTGCCGTTGAGATACAAGGACTGCAGATTGGCGAGATTACCGAGTTCGGGAGGAATTGGGCCCGTCAGTCGGTCCGCCCTGAGGACCAGGCCTACCAGATTGACAAGGCTGCCCAGTTCCGGGGGAATCGCGCCTGAGAGGGCGTTGAAGTTGAGGTTCAGCCCGACCACGCGGCCCTGGGCGTCCACCTTCACTCCGTGCCAGTGCCGGAGCGGCGCGTCCGTAAGCCAGTTGTCGTTGTAAGTCCAGTTCGGCCCGCCGGTCGCGTCGTATAGTGCCTCCAGGACCTCGCGCTCCGACAGTGGTCGACACTCTGCACCCGTGCCCTCATGGGACGGGATCGTACTCAGCCAATCGCGGAAACGCGTGTTGACCGGGGCACACAGACCCGTGCCGGAATAGTGAAGCGCCCGGAGGGTGAGGCCGGGCAGGGAGAGCGGGAGGTGGCCGGAAAGGTCGGCATTGTCAGCGATCTTCAATTCGGTCATTTGAGACAGTTGGCCCACCCCGGCCGACAGCCGGCCAGTGAGTCCATTGCGGGTCAGGTCGAGCGCGGTCACGCGGCCGAGCGTGTCGGCGCGGACGCCGTACCAGTCTTCCACTGCCCCATCGCCGAGCCATCCGGCGGAGTTCGTCCAACCCGCGCCACCCGCAACTTCAAACAGTGACGTCAGCACTGCGACGTCGGCCGCGTTGCACAAGACCGCCGCCCCGTCTCGCCTCTCAATTCCCTGGTGCCACGTGACGAATGCCTGAATACCAGGCACGCAAAGAGACTCGTTCCCAGAAATATGGAAGTCGTCGAGACGGCCAAGTTGCAAGAAACTGCTCGGAATCGGACCCGTCAGGACGTTGCTGTTGAGGTACAGCCACGTCAGGTTGGCGAGGTTGCCGAGTTCGGGCGGAATCGAGCCCGAAAGATTATTCCTGTAAAGGAACAGGCTCTCCAGACTCGACAGACCGCCCAACTCCGGCGGAATCGGACCGGACAGGTCGTTCCCTCCGAGGCCCAGCCAGGTCAGATTCGACAGGCCTCCCAACACCGGCGGAATCGGGGCGGAAAGTTGGTTGAATCCTAGATCCAGCCACGTGAGATTCGACAAGTCGCCCAGTTCCGGCGGAATCGGGCCGGATAGGTCGTTGTAGGAGAGGCCCAGGTAAGACAGATTCGACAGGTCGCCCAGCTCCGACGGGATCGGGCCGGATAGGTCGTTGGAGTTGATGGACACGCCCGTCAGATTCGACAGGCCGCCCAGTTCCGGCGGGATCGGGCCGGAAAGGGCGTTGTAGGAGAGGCCGAGGTACGACAGATTCGACAGGTTGCCCAGATCCGGCGGAATTGGGCCGCTCAAGCCATGGCGTACGTAATCTCGCGCTTCCCTGTCCCACCTTCCGGAAAGATCGATGCGTACCACCCGCCCGGCCCCATCCGTCGTCACCCCATACCACTCCCCAAGCAAAGCATCCGTCAGCCAGTTGGTGTTGTCGACCCAGTTCGGACCGTCGGTGGCGTTGTAGAGCGCCACCAGCGCCGCCCGGTCGAGGTCGATCGCGACGGTCACTAGCGCGTCACCCGAGGCCTCGCCTGCCGTGGCCGTGATCGTCACCGCACCATTGCCCACCGCGGTGACCAATCCGGATGCGTCAACCGCCGCAACGGTCGTTTCGGCGCTCAGCCAGGCAACAGGGACCCCATCCATCACGCGTCCGACCTGGTTGCGGACCTCGGCGGTGAGTTGCGCCGTCTGTCCCACTGCGGTCAACACCAACGTGTCGGGGGTGACGGCGATGGTCGTGGGCAACGGGTTCTCAACCGCCAGTTCGGCGCGGCCCGTCACCCCGGCCGCAGTAGCCGTCACCTGCGCCGTGCCCGCACCGACCCCGGTCACCAGCCCGGATTCGTCCACCACGGCCACAGCCGTATCTCCCGACGTCCACGCAAATGCGACTCCGGTCACCGCGTGTCCGTTCGCGTCGTGCGCCTCGGCGGCCAGCCGCAACGTGTCGCCCACCACGACCGTGGTTGTATCGGGTACGACCGCCACGGCGCTGACCACCTGGGACACGGTTACCGTAGCACTGCCCGAGGCCGCTCCCGCGGTCGCCGTGATCGTGGCGCTCCCGTTGGCCACGGCCGTCACCAGCCCGGACGCGCTTACGGTTGCCACTGCGGCGTCGCTGCTCGCCCAGGATACCGTAGCCGTCGCCATCACCGCGCCGTTCTGGTCCCGAACTTCCGCGGACAGCTGGACCGTGGCGCCCAGTGCAGTGAGCTCGGCCGTGGCCGGGCCCACCGTGACGGTGTTGGGTTCAGGGAAGTACGGTGGAGGATCCGTGGTCCCGTCCCCGCAAGCGTACGCCCAGAGAGTGGCCGAAACCACGGCCGAGATGGTGAGGAGCAGCCGTTGGCGTCTCAATGTTCCGTAGCCCCGGTCGGGCACTTGCCACAGTCCCGCACGCGCGGCGACGGCAGGGGCCGGTTGACCCGCCTGGAGCCGCGGAGCATCACCGCCGCCACGCCGCAGCCCCCGGAATCCCCCGGCTGAACAGCACCTCGCGACCTTGGGCGTGCGCGCCGATAGCGTCTGCGGCCACGTCTGCCCCGAGTGGTGTGTCGCGCAGGATGCTGCGCACTTGCCCGGTCCGCGGGTCACGCAGAATGGTCATGGGGATGTCGCTCTCTCCGTCCAGCGTGACGCTGCCCCCGGGGCCGGATAGCGTGATCGTCGCGAGGCTGTCCTCCCATCCGGCTCGCACCGGCAGCGCGAAAGCGAAGCCGGAACTCCCGTCCCCGTGTGCCGTCACGGGCATGGTGAAGCTCAGCGAGAAGAGTTCACCACCGCCGGCAGTCCGCCCGGTGATCCGGTAGTCCCCCGCAGAGTCGGGAAGCGCGGCAGGCGCGTCGATGACGAAGGCGGGCTCGAGGAACGGAGTGCCTTCCGTGTCGATGCCGCCCCAGAGCAAAAGACCGGTCGCCGCCGCGCCGGCCGGCGCGCCTTCCTTGATCAGTCGGTGGCGAAGCGCCTTGGCGTAGTGATAGTCGCTGATCCAGCCTCCGCAGTAGCTCATGATGTCGGTCGTGACCGGAGGCACGAGGAGGCCGCCCAACGGATCGTATCCCCACACACCGATCTGCGCGGCCGGGTAGGGGTACGCCGGATCCGGGGCTCCGGCGCCGCCGCAGGGGGCATGGAATAAGTTGAAGCTATGC
The DNA here is from genome assembly GCA_965211905.1 of Longimicrobiales bacterium. Classification (GTDB taxonomy): domain Bacteria; phylum Gemmatimonadota; class Gemmatimonadetes; order Longimicrobiales; family Gaopeijiaceae; genus Bin94. The sequence goes on along the minus strand of CBDBTX010000003.1, from coordinate 102,874 downwards.
CCGAGTTCGTGCGCCGTGGGCCCGGGCAACAATGAGAACAGATTCCATCCGCCTACTTCGGCCGTCCCCGACGGACCGGCCATCGGCGGCGACATCGTGCCCATGAAATAGCCGGTGCCGCCCTCCATCACGCGGATTGCACCCGTCTCGCGAATCAGGTCATGAGCATGGTTGCTCGAGCTCATCACGGGCTCGTGGTCACGGACGATCAGGTCTCCGACCGGAAGGTACGGACGCCGGCCCCAAAGCCATTCCTCGGGGTCGGCGACCGTTGATGCGACCGCGTCGAGAATGTCCGAGTTGGGAGCCTCGGTCCAGAGGAAGGGAATGAGCGTCAGTTCGAAGCGCGGCATCTCTCGAACATCGAGCGATAGGCGTCCGGTTTCGGGGATCCGCTTCGGTACCCCAAGAGCGGGGTCCAGCGTCCCGTCCGGGTCGACTTCGACCACCAAGTCGAGGCCCGGCTGCACCACAGCCGCGGGGACCACCGAATTGACCGATGCCGCCAGCGATCCCTCCCGGACCCCGGTGGGGATCTGGCCGGTCCCGCCTGAGATGTCGGCGACATGGACAAGCGCTCCGTCATGGTAGAAGGAGGCCCGAACGGAAGGGAGGGACTCGCTGTTGTCGCGGGTTGCGGTCACGAAGACACGTAGCAACGCCTCTTTGCCCGCTACCAACGGCACCGGGAATTCGAGCGACTGTACCGCTTGGACGAGATACGCTGCCGGTGGTGCACCGTCGTCGCAGAACTTCACGTGCTGCCGGTTCTGGACGCCCTCCAGCCACCGCCGGAACGCAGGATCGGACGGCGCGCAAAGGTCCGTGCCGGAGACGACGAGCCCCTCAAGTTCCCCCAAACGGGTGAACGTGGAAGGAAAAGCTCCGGAGAGCCGGGAGTTGCCGTTCAGGGCCAGTGCGCGCAAGCGCTCCAGGTTCCCAAACTCCGGCGGCACCGGACCTTCCAGGTCGTTGTGGCTTGCATGGAAGTAATTGAGACTGGCGAGGCTTCCGAGTTCGGGCGGAATCGAACCGGTGAAGTTGTTGCCCTGGAGGTTGAGTTCGCACCCCCGCCTCGGGCAGTTCGTGCCAAGCGGTTCGCTTATTGCCGCAAGGTCCCCCAGTTCGGCCGGGATCGGGCCTGAGAATGCGTTCTCCGAGAGGTCAAGCCAGGTCAGGCTGGGCAAGCGGGCGAGTTCGGCCGGGATCGGACCCGAGAGACCGTTGTCGCCGAGGTCCAGTGACTCCAGGTTGGCGAGGTTGCCGAGTTCGGATGGGATCGGCCCGGAGAGCGCGCTTCCCGTTAGCTCCAGGTACTGCAGCTTGGTCAGTTTGCCCAGTTCGGCCGGGATCGAGCCGGTGAGATTGTTGTTCCGAAGGGACAAGCTCTCCAGCGCGGCAAGCTCGCCCAGTTCGGGTGGTATCGAGCCACCGAAGTTGTTGTGATGGAGGTTAAGGTGATTCAGCGCGGCAAGCGCGCCCAGTTGCGGCGGGATCTGGCCCGTGAGGTTGTTGTTGAATAGACCGAGGAAGACCACGCGGTCCTCGCTGTCAGCCCGGACGCCGTGCCAATCCCAGAGCGGGGCGTCGGTGAGCCAGTTGCGATTGTTGGTCCAGTCGGGACCGCCCATCGTGTGGTAGAGCACTTCGAGCACTTCCCGATCCGAAGCCGGCTCGGTGCACAGCGCGTTGGTGCTCTCGTGCGTCGGAATCGTGTTGAGCCAGGCCTGGAAGGCGTCCTCCAGAGGGGCGCAAAGCTGCGTGTCCGAGTATCGGAACTCACGCAGCGACAAGGTGGCGAGGGAAAGCGGCAGACGTCCCGTGAGGGCGTTGCCGCCGATCTTCAACGTGGACAGTTGGCTGAGTGAACCCAGTGACGCGGGGAGGTGCCCGGTCAGTCCATTTGCCGTCAAGTCCAACACCTCGACCCGGCCGACGGAATCAACGTCGACGCCGTACCAGTCGTCCGGGATTCCCTCCCCCAGCCAGCCTTGCGAATTGGTCCAGCCATTGCCGCCGGCGACCTCGAAGAGAGACCTCAGGACTGCCACATCGTTCGCGTGACAGGGGTTCGCGTCGCCGGTTTCCTGGCGTTCGACGCCGGCCAGCCACGTGACAAAGGCAGAGGTTCCCGGAAGGCAGAGTGCCGAATTGTTGGCAAGGTACAGAGTGCTCAGTTGCTGAAGTTGCACAAGACTGGGCGGGACCGGGCCCGAGAGCGCGTTGCTTGAGAGATTCAGGCGACGGAGGTTGGTGAGGCGGCTGAGTTCCGGCGGAATCGAACCGGTATGCCTGTTACGGAAAATATCGAGGGAGTTCAGTCGCAGGAGGTTGCCGAGTTCGGCCGGAATCGGGCCAGCAAGATCCGTCCAGGAGAGGGACAATAGCTCCAGGTTGGCGAGGTTGCCGAGTTCGGCCGGGATCGAGCCCGAGAGCGGACTACGACTGAGTATCAGTTGCTCCAGGTTGGCGAGGTTGCCGAGTTCGGGTGGGATCGGCCCCGAGAGCGCGTTTTCGATGAGCCTCAGCACACGGAGGTTGGCGAGGTTGCCGAGTTCGGGCGGAATCCGGCCCGAAAGGCCATTATAGCCGAGATACAGTTGCTCCAGGTTGGCGAGGTTGCCGAGTTCGGGTGGGATCGGCCCCGAGAGTTTGTTGTCCGAGAGGATCAGCGAAGTCAGGCTGGCTAAGCGGGCAAGTTCGGACGGAATCCGGCCCGAGAGACTATTGTCGTTGAGGGACAGTTCCTCCAGGTTGGCGAGGTTGCCGAGTTCGGGTGGGATAGGCCCCGAGAGCCTGTTTTGCCAAAGGTATAGCGAAGTCAAGCTGGTCAAGCGCGCGAGTTCGGGCGGGATGGGCGCGGACAACTCGTTAGCCGAGAGGTCGAGTAGAGTCAGGCTGGCCAGGCGGGCGAGTGCGGCCGGGATCGGCCCGGACAGCTCGTTGGCCGAGAGGTCTAGCAGAGTCAGTCTGTCCAGGCCGGCGAGTGCGGCCGGGATCGGGCCCGAGAGGCCATTGCCGACCCATCGATTCACCTCGCGGTCCCAAACCCTCCCGAGCTGGAGACGCGTTACCCGCCCGGAGCCGTCCGTCTCCACCCCGAACCATGCTCCCAAGGGCAGGTCGGTCAGCCAGCCCTCGTTGTTCCGCCAGCTCGGGCCGCCGGTCGCGTTGTAGAGCGCCACCAGCGCTGCCCGGTCGCGATTGGTCACGGTGATCTCGGATGTCCCCGAGGCCTCTCCCGCGGTGGCCGTGATCGTAGCCGTGCCTTCCCCGGTACCGCGAACCAGCCCCGAGGCATCCACCGTCGCCACGGCGTTGTTGTCTGACGACCATGTCAACGAGGCTCCCTCCACCACGCGGCCGCTCTCGTCGTACGCCTCCGCAACCAGCCGAAGCGTATCGCCCGGCGCGATGGTGTCCGCAGGAGGAGCTACCGCAACCGAATCGACCGACTGCGTGACGGTCACATGCGCATCGCCGGAGGCCTCGCCCGCCACCGCCGTGATCGTCGCCGCGCCAACGCCCACCGCGCTGACCAACCCGGCTGAGTCGACCACGGCAACGGCCGTGTCACCGCTCGACCAGGCAACCGCGATCCCTTCCATCACGCTGCCGGCCTGATCGCGCACCTCGGCGGCAAGCTGCACGGTCTGTCCCAATGCGGTCAACACCACCGTGTCGGGGGTGACGGTGACGTCCGCGGGTGTCAGAGCGACGACCGTGAGTGTGGAGCGGCCCGTAACCCCCGCCGTGATGGCCGTCACCTCCGCCTCTCCCGCACCAACCCCGGTCACCAACCCGGACGCGTCCACCACGGCCACCGCCGTGTCTCCCGACGCCCACACAAACTCGACGCCCGCCACCACCTGTCCGTTCGCGTCGGTGGCGGCTGCCGTGAGCCGCAAGGTGTCGCCCTCGAGAACCGTGGCCGTGTCCGGCGTCACGTTCACAGCGCTGACCACCTGGGCCACGGTCACCGTCGCGCTGCCCGAGGCCGCACCCGCAGTGGCCGTGATCGTGGCGCTCCCGTTGGTCACGGCCGTCACCAGTCCGGACGCACTGACGGTCGCCACGGCGGCAGCGCTGCTCGCCCAGGTCACCGCGGCCCCAGCCATCACCTGGCCGTTCTGGTCCCGAACTTCGGCGGAGAGCTGGACCGTCGCGCCCAGTGCAGTCAGCTCGGTGGTGGCTGGACTCACCGTGACGGTGGTGGGCCGTGGAGGGTCAGGGGGAGGGGGCGGAGGATCCGTGGTCCCGTCGCCGCAGGCGTACGCCCAGAGAGTGGCCGAGACCACAGCCGAGATGGTGAGAAGCAGTCGTGGATGTCTCAATGTTCCGTAGCCCGGGTCGGGGTGAGAGCGGGTGGGCGCACTTGCCGCGGTCCTGATTCGCGCGTCACCGAAGTCCCGCCTTCCTGTCAAACGGCTCTATCCTAATCGCAGTCGGCGTGTCCAGCTACGTTGCCGACATCTGCTGATGGAAGTGTCGAACCCCGGCGAGTGGATGATCCACTGCCACATCGCCGAGCACCTGGATGCGGGGATGATGGGGTCGTTTACGGTGGTGCCCTGACTGGGTGCGGCCCATTCGCTACTTGCTGACCAGCCGCGTATCCGGATACTGCGCGTACCACCCGAACCAGAAGGCGCGATGCGCGGGCAGCCGCGCCAGGCGCTCGGCTGCCGGGCTCACCAATCCGCCCTCGGTGACCGCCCACGCCGCCCCGCTGTCATCCCAGGCCGTGTTGTCTTCGTCCCAACGGGCAAAACGGCGCCCCCCACTCTCATACACCCGACTCGCCCCGCTCCGATCGGTCAGAACCACGAACTCCCGGTCCCCAAGCGCATCGTGATACACCCTGTTGCGTGACAGAAACTCCACCTCTATCGCGAGCTGCTCACCAGGGGAATCGGACAAGCGCAGCGCCAGCACCTCGTCCTTGTTGTCGAGACGGTCGTCCAGCTCGGGCACGCTGAACATCAGCCTGTCGGTGGCGAAATAGTCCCGGTAGGCCATTCCCTCCCGATAGTCGCGCTCATGTCCCGTGTCGAGAGACAGCACGCGCGTCTCGGGGTGCCGCCTGACCCATTCCTCCCACGTCGTGGTCACCACATAGCGCCGCTCGAGCTCGATTCCGCGACCGACCAGCGGGCCAACGGCCGGTTCGCCCGAAATCGTGGACCAGAGCGACTTGGTCGCGTGATCGTACATGAGCTTGTTCGAGCGGTACAGGAACCCGCTCGTGCCCAGCTCGTGGTGCGCGCCGCCGACGGCCGACCGGTAGAGGATCATGGTTCCGCACAGGGTGCAGTACACGCCGGTGTAATGCTCGCCCGCAATCGAGTCCTTGAACATCTCGTGCCAGGCGAGGATCCGTTTGGGATAGGCCCGTGCGTCGCCGTCAAGCGCAATGCCGAAGATGACGTTGTCGTCGTCCAGATAGTCGGCCTCGGCGGCGGAGATCATCTTCGGGTGGTCGAGGGGTGGAATGCCGTCCTGCGGCACGCCGCCCCAGCGGATCTCGTCGAGCCGGATGTTCGCCGGCGGATCGTAGTCGAAGTACTCCTCGAAGCGTGGGTCCAGGTGCGCGTACAGCGATGCCTTGAAGTCGGCGTAGTCCGGATGCGTGCCGGGGTCGGTCCGCCAGATCCAGTCCCACCACCTGTCGGGATCGTGCCCGAGCCGCTGCCCCGTCCCGCGCTCCAGGATCGAGATGATGCGCCGTTCGATCCACACGCCCTGAACGAAGCGGTGCAGCTCGATGAGCATCGATGCGTAGGCGTCGTTCCAGTTCTCGAGGATGATTCCTTCCGCCTGGTCCGCCTGGTCGGGGTCCCAGGCGGCGAGGAGCAGGAACGTGTCGACGGGAGGATGGGCAACCTGACGGGACTGGGGCGCGAGGAGCGTCGCGCAGGTCAGGAGCAGGATGAAGGCGCGCATGGTCATCCAATTGTAGGGAACCGCCGTCCATGTCGCCTGTTTCCTCCACGCCGCCTGTTTCCTCCACGCCGCCTGTTTCCTCCACGCCGCCTGTTTATCATTGGGGGAACTCGAGACACATGAGGGCGGCAGAATGACAGAGATCAACAGGGTCGGCATCCTGGGCGGCGGAAACCTCGGCAGGGCAATCGCCAGGGGCCTCGCAACCTCCGGGTCCTTCGATCCAGGCAAAGTGGCAATCACCAGGAGACGGGTGGAACTGCTGGACGACCTCGCCGACGAGGGCTTCTTCACCCACTCGGACAACCGCACTGTCGTCGAAGGCGCCGACGTGGTCATCCTGTGCGTGCAGCCTCAGCAGATGGAGGCTCTCCTCGATGGCGTCGCCTCTGCGCTCGACCCCGGCAAGCACGTGGTGATCTCGACCGCGACAGGCGTATCGATAGCGGACATGCGGCGGTGGATCGCGCCCGATGTCCCGGTGCTGCGGGCCATGCCCAACCTCGGGATCGCCATCGGCGAGTCGATGACCTGCCTCGCCGCCGACGAAGCCTCGGTTGACGCCGTGCCTGTGGCCGAGGCGGTCTTCGACGCCATGGGCGCGACACTCCTCATCCGGGAAGACCAGATGACGTCGGCCACGGCGCTCTGCGCGTGCGGCATCGCCTTCTTCCTCAGGGCGATCCGCGCAGCGTCCCAGGGCGGGATCGAGATCGGCTTCCACGCCGACGAGGCGCTGCAACTCGCGTCGCAAACGGCGAAAGGAGCCGCCGCGCTGCTGCTCTCGAACCGCAACCACCCGGAGATGGAGATCGACAAGGTGACCACCCCTCAGGGGTGCACCATATCGGGCCTGAACGAGATGGAGAACCGCGGTTTCAGCTCGGCGATGGTGCGAGGGATCATCCGGTCAGCCGACAAGGCGGATGCGCTCTACCGGCCCGGGGAGTGACGTAACATCCAGTCGTCGGGACTGAGCGCGCCGGCCCGCTCGATCAACTCTCGATCCCAGGACACGAGCTGGCCCTCCACGCGCTGTGCCAGCGCGGCGTAGAGAGCGTCGCCTGCGCGAAGGAAACTGCCAGTCCCGAACTGGACGGCCCTTCGGAGCGATGTCCGATCGACTGAGTAAGTCGCCATCCGTGGTGATTCCAGCATCTGATCGGTAAGGCTGCGACCGTGCTCGGCGCTCCGAAACCGACGGGCCAGCGCGCACGCGACTTCCAGTTTCGCGAACTCCGGCAGGACGATCGGGAGTTCCCGGGCCGCGACCCGGGACAGGAATGCCCGGCTGGGAACCGACAGGCCATCTGTCGGATCCGCGGCCGAGACCCACACGCTCGCGTCGATGACAAGAGCTGTCACTTCGGCTCAAGGCGGTTCCGGTCCGCCTCCAGCTCCTCCCTCGCAGAAGGGCCTGCCGGAGCCCCCTTGATCGCTTCGTCCGCCGCTTCCAGCCAGGAGCGAAGCCACTCTGACGAGGCCCTGCGGGTTTCCCCGCTCCCCCCCTCGCTCAGCCAGCGCCGATAGAGCTGCGTCGTGACTTCTCGCACGGTGACCCCGCGCAGCGCAGCCTCCGCCTTCACCTGTCTGTACAGATCATCCGGTATGTCGATGGTCGCTTTCATGGTGAACCATGTTATCCGTATTACCGTATACCTGTCAATAACATGCCACTGTCCGTGGGCCCACCTTCACCGCCCTGTTTGCCGGGAATCCAGCCGTGCCTGAGCCAGTTCGTTCGGTCGCGCGACCGCATCGAGAACCTTAGTCTTGTCTGCACACGGACCGGTCATGGTCCCCGTGTCCCGAGACCACCCGCAAGCACCACGAAGGAGCCGCAAGAATGACCACTCGCCGCTCGCTCAACCGAGCCGCCCTGACCGCCGCACTCGCCGTCGCGACCACATTCCTGGCCGCGCCCGCCACCGCCCAGGAAGGCCCCGACCGCGAGAACACCTCGAACCTGCAGCGCCTCAAGCACGTGCCGCTCGAGGTGGGCCCCCAGTTCAGCCGCTCGGACGTCGAGATCGAGCAGGAGCTCAGCCGCCCGTTCGTCTACGCCAGCCGGATCATGAACCCGACCTTCGGCTTCGACATCATCTCGATCGACGACCCGAACAACGCCGAGGTGATCTACGAGTGGCGCATCGAGGACGCGGAGCTGCACGTCGGGCTCGGCGGGATGGATCCCAAGTACTTCAAGCACGACGGGCGCTACTACCTGGTGCAGTCCATGCAGTTCGCACCCGGCGGGCCGAACGTCGACCTCGGCGCGGTCGTCTTCGACGTGACGTCGCTTCCCGATGTCTCGGGCGTCAGCGAGGTCGGCCGCATGCGCGCTGCGGACACTCCGGGCGGCTTCCACAACATCTTCATGTACAAGCACTCCTCGGGCGCGCCGCTGCTCTTCGCCACCACGAGCGGCCAGCACGCCAACGTCTACGACATGTCGCTCTTCATCCAGGGCGACAGCGCACAGGGACTGGTCGGCCAGATGCCCTGGCCCTCGACGGCCACACCGTCACCCTACGGAATGCTCCAGGGCTACCACGACTTCTACGTCGCCTTCGACTACGCGACCGGCAAGGACATGGCCTACGGGGCCGGACTCGACGGCTACTACGTCTATGACGTGACCGATCCCGCCAACCCGGTCCTCGAGACCTCGATCGTAGGCGTTCTCGGCGTCCAGCTCGCCCACACCATGAGCGCCACCCCCGACCACAGGTACGCCGTCGGCCAGACCGAGTACCTCTACTCCCCGGTCCGCCTATACGACCTGCAGCCGGGCCTTTCGGGCGAGGTCGAGACCATCAACGAGGAAATGTCGGTGTGGACCCCCAACTGGAAGGGCTTCACCCACAACCACGAAATGCGCTGGCCCTACGTCTTCGTCTCGTCGTTCGAGGACGGTCTGTACGTCTTCAACATGCGCGACCCGGAGAACCCCTCGACGGTCGGCTTCTTCGACACCTACCACGGTCCCGAGCGCCGCGGACTCGACCCACGCACCCTCGCAGAGGGCGACACCGGCTTCAACGGCGCGTGGGGAATCGACGTGCGCAACGCCGACGGCCTCATCGTCGTGAGCGACTTCACCACCGGCGTCCACTTCATGAAGCTCGACGGATTCGACGGCTGGAATGGCGCGGACTGGGGGATGCCCAACGTGTCGAGCGTGCAGGACTGGGACAACGCGCCGCGGAGGGTGATCCCTTAGGGGAACCCGGGAACATGTATGCGATTCAGGGGGTACTCATGTACTCACGGAATGACTATTCCGGGGTGAGTGATTCCGAGGACGAATGGTGAGATTGCTTTTGTGGTCCCCACCGGTGTGTCTGGCGGGTTTGCTGGGCGCGGCCGTAGTCGGGACCGCCGGAGTCGCCCCAGCCACGGCCCAACCCGTTATTCCCCTGTGCGAGCCTGTCCTGGACCACGCCACCGACCAAATCTCCGATCTCGCGCGCTTCAACCTCGGTCCCGCCCCGGGACGTGAGGGCTGCGGCCTCGCCGAACTGGTCGGCGCATGGTCGCCCTTCGGCCTCGCCGTGATGCGCTCCGGCCACCTCGACCACGAGCTGCGCCTCGTTCTCGATCTCCCGCCGGCCGAGGGCGAGGCGCGCTACGTCGCGTGGGTGGCTACCCCCGCCCTCGACCGCATCGAGGCGCTCGGCACCATCACTCCCGGCGAGCCCTTCGCCGCCCCGGTCCACTGGAACAAGATCGTGATCGTCGTCAGCCGCGAGGACGGCGCCCCGGCGGCCGACGCACCGCGCTGGAGCGGCCCGGTCGTGCTGCTCGGCCGGTCACGCAGCGCCCTCTTGGAAAACCTGATGGGGCACTCGATCTTCCGTCGGGCGGAGATGTAGAGGTGGTGGCGGACTTGCAGCGTCCGCGCCGATGGCGACGAGTCGCACTGGCCTCGCTGGTTGTGGCCGTCGCGGCGGGCTGCATGGATCAGCCCACATTGGTCGACGGGACCGAGGACGCCGACGTCTGTAAACGAACCCCCCAGGTGCGCGATGAAATCGTCCGTCAGTCGGGAGTAGCGGAGTGCGGCTCGGTCACTCCCGGTCTTCTGGCGGCCATAGTGTGGCTCGGTCTGGACGGGGCCGGTATCATGTCGCTGCAGGAGGGTGATTTCGACGGCCTGACCCGAATGACCAGGCTCGACCTGGGCCGAAACAGCCTGACCGCGCTCCCCGAGGGTGTGTTCAGCGGGCTGAGGAGTCTCAAGGAACTATTTCTGCATTTCAACGCGCTCGAGACTTTGCCGGAAGGAATCTTCGACGGTCTCCAAAGTCTGGATTGGCTGACGCTTCACGAGAACGATCTCACCGCCCTTCCGCCGGGGATCTTTGATGGACTGTCAAGCCTCAGGCGGCTGAGCCTGATCAGCAACAAGATCTCGTCGGCACCCGAAACGGTGTTCCAGGGATTGTCGAACCTGGAGTGGCTGCATCTGGGAAGCAGCGGTATCACGGCAGTTCCGGAAGGCCTATTCAAGGGGTTGTCCCGGCTCGAATGGCTGCAACTTGTTGGAAACAATCTCAGGTCTCTTTCTCCAGGTGTTTTCGCCGAGCTGCGCAGCCTGGAAACACTGGACCTCAAGTACAATCTCCTGGATACACTGCCAGAGCACCTATTTGTCGATCTCGTAGGTCTCAAAACGCTGCAACTCGACCGCAACAACCTTCGTTCATTGCCGGAAGGGCTGTTGTCGGGACCCAGAGGATTGGAATCGCTCGGTCTGAGCCACAACCCCCTGGAATCACTGCCGGGGAGCGTGTTCGCAGGGCTCTCCGCCTTGCAGGCGCTGGACCTCGGCTCCAACCGCCTGACCGAATTGCCCGAAGAGGTGTTCACTGGCCTCACCGCCCTGCAGAGGCTGGACCTCGGCTCCAACCGACTGGCCGAATTGCCCGAAGAGGTATTCGGCGGTCTCACGCCTCTGCGGGTGCTGAAGCTGGAGGGCAACCACCTCGCCAAACTCTCCCCTGAATTGTTTGGCGACCTGTCGAGTCTCGAAGCCCTGTCTCTGGCCGACAACGATCTGGCGGAGCTGCCCAAGGGTGTTTTTGCCGGGGTCGAGAGCCTGAAATGGCTTACGCTGGACGGCAACCCCGGAGCTCCCTTCAAACTTACACTGGGCGTGGAACGTACCGACGACGACAACCGGCTTTCGCCGAGCCCCGCCAGGGTCGCATTGAGCCTCGACGAGGGTGCGCCCTTTGACATGACGGTCAACGTCTCGGTGCAGGGAGGCGAACTCTCGGCAGAGCAGGTCACGCTGGCGGCAGGACGCACTGACAGCGGCGAATTCGAGGTCACATCGAGCACAGGTGCCGCCACTCATGTCAGCGTGGGGCCGCCACCGCTGGTGTCGGGAGAGTTCACCGGCATCGAGATCGCCGTCGGCAACCCGATCGTTCTGTTCTCGGAGGCTTCCAATCATTCTCCCGTCGCCGCGAAGACGATTCCCCCGTACAGGCTCCGCGCGCGCGGCCGGGCCGGCGAGGTCGACCTGTCCTTCCCCTACTTCGAGGATCCGGATGGCGACGCGCTCACCTACGAGGTGGTGTCGGGCAATCCGGCAATTGCCGAGGCCGGCCAGTCAGGCAGCGTCGCCTCCTTCGCGGGGATGGCGGAGGGGATAGCACGGGTCACGATCAGGGCAACGGACCCGGAGGGTCTGAGCGCCGAGCAATCCGTGCAGGTGAACGTGATCGGGGCGGGTGACCCCGATGGATTCGACATCGATCTGGTGGCCGTGGGTGACGTCCCGGGGCACGTCATGTTCAAGATGCGCGAGGCCGTCCGGCGCTGGAGCCGCATCGTGGCGCAAACCGATTTCCCCGCAACCGCCGTTCTCGCCGCTGACGATCTGGAGTGCCTCGGCGTCAGGCCGGGCTTTCGCAAGGCGGATATCGAGGATCTGGTGGTGCTGGTGACGGTTACCGCAGAAGACCCGGTCTTCTCGTTCAAGGGGGGGCCCTGTCGGACGAGGGACGGCTCGCATATGCCGCTGATGGCTGTGGTAAAGTTCCACGAAGCGTCCCTCGACCAGATAGTGGCCGACGGGATTCTGGGGCAGGTCGCTGTTCACCAGATCGGCCACGCGCTTGGGATCGGCACGATCTGGGACGAACTGGGACTTCTTCACAATCCCACGCGCAACGGCAACCGGGGCGCCGATGCGCACTTCGTGGGTCCACTTGCGATCGACGCGTTCGACGCGGCCGGCGGAGCAGCCTACACGGACGGGGGCAAGGTACCGGTCGAGAACAGATTCACGGAAGCCTCGAACGACTCGCACTGGCGGACATCGGTGATGCAGAACGAAATCATGACACCTTTCGCCTGCGTGCAGCCGGCCTTCAGCCCCTTGAGCGCGATATCAATCCAGGCGCTCGCCGACTTCGGCTACACGGTCGATGTCAGCCTTGCGGACCCCTACACGGTGCCGCTGCCTGATGCGGCCATCGCCGAGCCGGCTGGAGACCTGATCGGGTTGGGGAACGACGTGATACGGGGGCCTGTCCGAGTGATCAACGAGCATGGGGAAGTGGTCAGCGTGCTGCGGAACTGACCCGCCCCGATGCACCCCGAGGATGGACGCGCGTAGGTCTGGAAGCGGCGAGGCGCCGTTTTGGCGAGGCGCTACCCCTCCGCCCGAAACGCCGCGATCAGCTCCGCCTCGCGTTCCGGCGTCAGCCCCGCCCGCAGTTCCTGCCGCTCTGCATCCTGCGCGTTGAACCACTCCAGCGTCTCGACCGCGGTTTCCTCCAGCGTCCGCATCTCGAAGCCGGCCGCCCAGGCCCTGTCGCCGTTCACCTGCATCATGCCGAGGTAGTCGCCCGACGGTTCGGTCCAGTACGTGAGCGCGGGGTAGCCATGGTCCCGCAGGAACAATGGATCCACCCAGACGAACTCGGCGTCGGAGCCGATCGCGGCGCGCGTGCGCTCCAGCAGGCTCCCCATCGTGAGGGGCTCGGGTGGACCGACCACGTTCATGGTGCCGGTCAGGTCGTCCTCGACCGCCTTGATCATGAAGGCGGCCAGATCCCGCACGTCGACGTGCTGCATGGGGTCGTCGGGAGTGCCGGGAGCCAGGACCTCGCCGCCGCGCGCGAGACGGACCGGCCAGTAGGTGTAGCGGTCGGTGGGATCGCCGGGACCGATGATGTAGGTGGGGCGCAGGACGAGGTGGTTGGCCGGGAAGGCGCCGCGCGCGACATCTTCCGAGAGGGCCTTGAGGGCGCCGAAGGTGCGCCCGTCGACGAGTTCAATTTCGGGATCCTCGAGCGTGTCGACGGGGGCATCCTCGTGGATGTCGGTCGTCAGGTAGGGGATGTAGACGCCGGTCGACGAAATGTAGACGTACTTGGCCACCGAGCCCTGCAGCGCCTCGGTGGAAAGCCGGACCCAGCGCGGGATGTTGGCCGAGTTGTCGATGACGACATCCCATTCGCGCCCGGCGAGAGCCGCCAGATCGCCGTCCCGGTCTCCGATCAGGGTCTCGAGGTCGGGAAAGAGGCCCGGGTTGGTCTGCCCCCGGTTGAAGAGGGTGACCTCGTGGCCGCGGGCCACCGCCACGCGCACCTGGTGGGGACCGATGAAGTTGGTGCCGCCAAGGATGAGGATGCGAAGCGGCCGGGCGGCCAACTCGTTGTCCGGAACACAGGCGGCGAGACTGAACCCGCCGACGGCGGCGGTGGTCGCCTGTAGAAACGCACGGCGGCTGAGATCCGTCTTCATCGTCATCCTTTTCGATTCTTCGCCCATTCCGGGGGCGGCGACCAGGTCCCGCGCCGCCGTCCCCGCGATTCCAGCTAGCTTAAGCGCCACTATGGACAACACCGGGAATATGCGCAACCGGGCGGCGGCGCAGCAGGGGGATCGGGCGGGCGCACAGCCGGGTGACCGGGCCGGCACGCATGCGGGGACGCAGCCCGAGGACCGGGCGGGGGCACATCCGGCGCGGGCACCTCGACCCGGACCGCGCGAGACCTGGTGGGAGGTCTTCGTGCACGCCGTCCGGGGCACGGGCGGCGATCCGACCGACGGCCCCCTCAAGCGCGCCGTCATCCTGCTGGCCATTCCAATGGTGCTGGAAATGGTCATGGAGTCGCTCTTTGCGGTGGTCGACATCTACTTCGTCTCGCGGCTCGGCGACGAGGCGATGGCCGGGGTGGCGCTGACCGAGTCGGTGCTGTCGCTGATCTACACGGCGGCGATCGGCTTGAGCATCGGGGTCACCGCCATGGTGGCGCGGCGGATCGGCGAGGGCGACCGGGACGGGGCGGCCCGTGGCGCGGCGCAGGCGATCTTCCTGGGGGTGCTCCTGGCCATCGGCTTCGGCGTGGCCGGCGTCGTCTACGCCGATGACATCCTGCGCCTCATGGGCGCGGACGAGGCCGTCGTGGCCACGGGGCTCCCCTACACGCAGATCATGCTCGGGGGCAACGTCGTCATCCTCCTGCTGTTCCTGCAGAATGCCGCCTTCCGCGGTGCCGGCGATGCCGCGATCGCGATGCGGGTGCTCTGGATCGCCAACGGCATCAACATCGTCCTCGACCCCCTCCTCATCTTCGGCCTCGGGCCCTTCCCCGAGCTGGGTGTAAAGGGCGCGGCGATCGCGACCACCATCGGTCGCGGGACGGCGGTGCTGGTGCAGATCTACACGCTGGCGCGGCTGGGCGGGAAGCTGCGGATACGGCGGCCGCACCTGCGCATCCAGCCCGCGATCATGGCACGGCTGGTTCAGCTCTCCGCGACGGGCACGCTGCAGACCTTCATCGCCACCGCGAGCTGGATCGGGCTTACCCGCGTGACCGCGATCTTCGGCGCCGAAGCGCTGGCCGGCTACGTGATCGCGATCCGGATCATCCTCTTCGCGATCCTGCCCGCGTGGGGGCTCTCCAATGCAGCCGCGACGATGGTGGGGCAGGGTCTGGGCGCCGGAGACCCGGCCCGCGCCGAACGCGCCGCGTGGATCGCATGCAAGATGAACCTCGCGTTCCTCGGGGCGGTCAGCGTGGTCTTCATCGCCTTCGCACCGGCGATCGTCGGCATCTTCGGAGGCACGATCGGCGCATCGGCGGTCGCCGTCACCGGGCTGCGGATCGTCTCGATCGGCTTCGTCTTCTACGCCTACGGCATGGTGCTCACGTCCGCCTTCAACGGCGCGGGGGCGGTGTGGACGCCCACCATCCTCAACTTCTTCTGCTTCTGGCTGTGGGAGATTCCGCTGGCCCTGGGCCTGTCGCTGCCCGGCGGGCTCCAAACCACCGGGGTGTACATTGCCATGACGGTGTCGTTCTCGACGCTGGCGGTGGTGAGCGCGGTGCTGTTCAGGCGGGGACGGTGGAAGCTGGCAAAGGTCTGAGGCCGTGCAACCACCCGCATCCGTCCGCGCGACGCCTTGCTGATGGCAGGTGGGTTGACAAGCCCACATTCAGCCGGGATATCTATTGTATATCCTGCACAATGGACGAAGGAGGTTGGCATGGGTGCCCGATCACATGTGGCGAAGTGGGGAAGTAGTCTGGCTGTCCGCATCCCCAAACCGATTGCGGAGCAGTGGGGTGTACGTGAGGGGTCCAGGATCGAGATGGATTCCCGTGGCGATCAGCTCGTGATGCGGAAGAGGGCCTATGACCTGGAGGAGATGGTTGCGCGAATGACGCCCGACACACTCCACGCCGAGGTGGACACCGGTGCTCCTCAAGGGAATGAGGAGTGGTAACGGGCCAACACGTGCCGGATGCCGGGGATATCATGTGGCTTGCCTTCACGCCGCAAGCCGGGCATGAACAGGCCGGACACCGCCCCGCACTGGTTCTGAGCCCGCGCGTGTACAATCGGGCGAGCGGTTTGGCGCTCTTCTGTCCAATCACCGCGAAGCGGAAGGGATATCCCTTCGAGGTGGAACTGCCGGTCACCGGCAAAGTCACGGGAGTGGTATTGGTGGATCAGATCAAGAGCCTGGATTGGCGGGCCAGAGGTGCCCGACTGGTCAGCAGCGCCCCGCCGACCGTGATCGGCGAAGTCCTGGACAAGTTGTCAGCCCTTCTCGACGGACCCTGAGGATGAAGACCCTGTCATCAGGACTGTTTGTCGCGGTAGCCGCGGCGGGACTCTCCGCATGCTCTCCGACCCCCGGCCCGGACCCGCTCCAGTCTCCCGTCCCCGCCTGCTACGACCGCGCCACCCAGCCGCAGACCGCGGTCGTCGACAGCCACCTCCACTTCCGCCCCTTCGGCGGCGAGCCCGTCCCCTTCGACGAGGTCATGGGCTACCTGCAGACCACCGGCGTACGCTACGTGAACATCTACGGGATCGGACAGATGCTCCCGGTGGGCTCGCCGTGCACCTACTACCTGGACTGCCCGGGCACACCCGTGATCCCGACGCTGAAGAACGACTTCGCCAATGCGACCAGCCTGCTCGCGAACCCGCCCGACGGCGTCCACGCGACCCTGGCCATGACCTTCCCCGACCTGTCGCGGCCCGAGTCCGTGGTCGCCGGGATCGAACTGCTCGACCAGGAGTATCCAGGGATGTTCCGCTGGATGGGCGAGGTCAACCTGGTCAAGCAGGCGCTCTTCGCGAACAGGCACCAGGCGGTGCCGCTCGAGACGATCCGCGAATGGGCGCCCTTCATGCAAATCCTTCGCGACCGCGGAATCCCGATCGCCATTCACTCGGATCTCGGCAACGACGAGGACCCCACCCTCTTCCTCCCCCTCATGCAGGAAGTCCTCGACCGCTACCCCGACAACCGCGTGGTGTGGATGCACATGGGGCTCTCGCTGGAGCTGACCGCGCTGCCCGCGGCCGAGCACATCGCGCTCATGGTGTCCTTGCTGGACCGGCACCCGAACCTGATGCTCGACATCACCTGGCGGATCATCGACGACAACTACTTTTCGCGGGCCGAGAATCAGCCGCTGTACGTCGAGTTCCTGAACGAGTACTCGGACCGGATTCTGCCGGGGACGGACTTTCTCGCGTCGTCGAACAAGGACTTCGAGGTGTACAGGGGCGAGCTGGAGGTCACGAGCCGGATTCTGCGGTTCGTGGATGACGAGGCGTTCCGCAACATCGCGCTCGGGGAGAACTACTTCCGGCTGCTGGGTCTGGAGGACGAGGCGCCGGCGGTGTGCGCGGGGAGCAGCTGACGCCGTAAACTACGCTTTACAGTTTGTAATGTTGTGTTGACGTTTTGCTAACCCGCCGGTGCCGGCCGCGTCCCCTACCGAGTAGCCACGTCGATCACACCGGCCATGAAACCCGTGCTCCTGCTTCCCTACGACACCGGCCGCTGGCCCGGCCAATCCCCACGCTGCACTACCACCTTCCCGTCGCTGACGACCATCAGCACGTCCTGTACGACCGCGATGTCTTCGAGCGGATTGCGCTCCAGCACGATCAGGTCGGCTTCGAGGCCCGGGGCAATGGCGCCCACCTGCCCCTCGAGGCCGAAGAGTTCGGCGGCGGTGGTCGTGGCGGCCCTCAGCGCTTCCAGCGGCGTCATTCCGATGCCGGCGAATTCGATGAGTTCGTGGGCGAGAGTAGTGGTGCTTTCGGGGCCGTATCCCGTGTCGGTCGCCGCGACGATCTTCACGCCCATCTCGTGAGCGTTGCGCGCCATCTCGCGGACGCGGGGCAGCATGTGGCGGCCGCGCACGTTGAGGACGGCGTTGTCGTAGTCGCCGCCGGGGATGGTCAGGTCCCTGACGATCGCCATGGTCGGGACGAGGAAGGTCCCCATCTCGACCATCATGGCCAGCGTCTCGGGGCTCATGTACGTGCCGTGCTCGATGCTGCGGACGCCGGCCTCGACCGCGGCTCTGGCACCGGCGTCCCCGTGCGCGTGGGCGGCGACCGGGATGCCTGCGCTGCCCGCTTCTTCCACGATCGCCCGCAGTTCGGATTCCCAGTAGAACTGTCTGCGCGGGTCGGTGTCGGGCAGGCCGGCGCGCTCGGTGGCGTTGGTCTTCACGAAGTCGACCCCGCGCGACACGATCGCCGCGGTCATGGCCCGGACGGCGTCCTCGCCGCGGATCTCGCTGCCGTACAGGTGGCCCAGTTCGGGGTGGTCCTGGAAGAAGGCCTCGGCTGCGGGCGGGCGCACGTGGTATCCAGCGGCCAGGTACTGCGGCGCTTCAAGGTGGCCGGCGGCCTGGATCTCACGCATCCCGACGTCGACGTAGTGGGAGGTGCCCATGCTGCGCATCGTGGTGACGCCCGAGAGCAGCGCGCGTCTGGCGTTGGCGAACGATGAGACGTGCACGTGGGCGTCGAGCAGGCCAGGGGCGAGGTAGCGGCCCATGAGGTCGATGGTGGCGGCGCCTTCGGGCGCGTCGGCGGCGCCGTCGGTGATCGCCACGATCCTGCCGTCTTCGATGACGACCGTGGCGGGCTCCGAGAGCGTGCCATCGATCACGTCCACGACCCGCGCGTTGGCAATGACGAGGTTCTGCCCGCCCGCGTTCGTCGGAGCAAAGGGTAGGGGCGCGACCGCAATCGCGATGGTCAGGGCACCGGCGATTCGCTTGTCACTCATCATTCGTTCTCCCCTTTCAGCATCCTGTCGAAGAACTCCTCGGCGCGCGTGTACATGTCGATCCGCGCCGCCGGGCGCAACCCGTGCGTCTCACCCGGATAGCTGCGGCTTTCGAAAACCTTTCCATGGCGCTCCAGCTCTGCCACCGCGATCTCGAACTGCCGATACGGCGCGCGCACGTCCAGCTCACCATGCATGATCAGCAGCGGCGTGTCGATACTCTCTACGCGCGCGAGTGTGTTGCTCACGGCGTAGATCCCGGGCTGCTCCTCCGGCGACCCCGAATGCCCGGTCCTGATGAAGATCCGGCCGATGCGGTCCGCGTTGGTGTACGCGTCTCCGAAGTCGTAGATCCCCGCCATCGGCACCGCCGCGTCGAAGACGCCCGGCACCCGCGCGATCGCCGCCATGCTCGTGATCCCGCCGTAGCTGTAGCCGTAGATCCCGACCTTCCCGTTGGTGTAGTCCTGCATGCGCAGGAACTCGCCGGCGGCCGCCGCATCCCGCGCCTGTCCGTTGGCCCAATCGTTGATGCCGAGGTCCTGGAACTCGCGGCCGAACCCGGAGCCGCCGCGGTAGTTCACCGCCAGCACCACGTACCCCTTCGAGGCCAGGTACTGCTCGAAGAGGTTCTCGCCGTGCAGGTACGAGTTGGTCCCGCCGCCGTGCACCTGCACCAGGGCGGGGTGGCGCTCGCCCGGCGTGTGGCCCGGCGGCATGTACAGGAAGCCCTGGATGTACAGACCGTCGTAGCTGCGGAACGAGATCTCGATCGGGTCGACCACGGTGTTCCACGTGGCCGCGAAGTTGGTGAGGCGCCGTAGTGTGCCTCCGGCGGAGGGGATGAGGTCGACGTCGGATCCGCGGGTCGGAGTCGCGCGAGTGAAGGCGAAGGTCTCCGCCCCGGCAGAGGATGAAATGGAGCCGAGCGACCCGCCCATGTTGGTCACGCGCGTGGCCACACCGCCCGCCACCGGCACCGACCACAGGTCGAAGTCGCCGCGTTGGTGATATGCGAAGTGGATGCGCTCGCCGTCGCCGGACCAGAAGATGCGCATGCGGTGCAGCCAGTCGGTGGCGTGGATCTGCATGTCGACCGTGCGTTCGGTGCCCGCCGCCGGGTCGAGGATGAAGATGTCGGCGAGGTCCTCGTACCAGTAGCCGTCCTTGTGGGTGCCCAGCAGCGCAATCTCCGTGCCTTCGGGCGACCAGACGGGCTCGGTCGAGGCCATCAGGGTGCGCGAGACCTGCCGCGACGCGAGCGTCTCGACATCGACCACCCACACGTCGTCGTGCCAATAGTCGGACGCGTTCGACACGTAGGCGATGCGGCGGCTGTCCGGCGCCCACGCCGGCGACCAGCGGAAGTCATCGGGAGCGAAGGCGTCGAAGGTGACCTGGCGCGGCTCGCCGGACCCGTCGGCGGGGACCACCCAGATGTCCTGGTAGCCGGAGCGGCCCGAGTAGAAGGCGACGAGGCTGCCGTCGGGCGAGACGCGGGGGGCACGCTCGTTGTCGTCGTCATTGGTGAGTCTCTCGGGCTCGTTGCTGCCGACGGCCACCGTCCACAGGTCGGCGCCCCGCCGGAAGACGATACGGTCGCTGCTCGGAAACCACGACAGGGACCCGCCCTCGACCCAGAATTCGCCGGTGGTCGGGGGGTCGGTGGCTGGGGCAGCGCCTCTCCCCAGCTCCCCGGCGCCAGTCGGCACCAGGTAGATCCCCGACCCCTCAGGCCCCGTGGCCGACACCGCCACGTACCGGCCGTCGGGGCTGATTTCGCTGGCACCGGCGCGTCCCCGGGGGCCGTAGATGTTCTCGAGGGTAAGGGCGAGGGGCTGGCCTGAGTCGGGAGGACGCTCAAGCTGGCCCGGCGCACAGCCGAACAGGATGAGGCAGGCCGGAAGGATGCTCGCTCGTCTGGTCATGGGTCGCTCGTCTCTCCGGGCGCAGCTGGATTGCCGGTTATGCGCTCTCCCACGGGTTGATGACCGCGACCTCGATTCCCTCAAAGTCGCGGACGTTCCGTGTCACCACCGTCCCGCCTCGCAAGGCCGCAATGGCGGCGATCTGGCAATCGGCCTGCGAGATCGGCCGGCCAGCCCGTCGTCGCGCAGCGGCGATTTCGGCATAGGCGTGCGCAGCCGCCCTGTCGAACGGTAGCACGCGGTCTGCGAACATCCCGTGAAAGGCGCGGTCGGCCGCGGCGGCCAGGCCCTGTCGCCGCTTTCCAGCGGGGAGAATGCCGATGCCGGTCAGGACCTCGGCCTGGGTTACGGCCGTAACGAAAAGGTCGCGCTCCAGCCGGTCGTCGAGCCAGCACAGGACCGAGGGATGCGGCCGATCCACCATGAGCTCGGAGACGACGTTGGTGTCGAGAACGAACATTCCGACGGCTCAGCCAAAGTGTGGGGGATCACGCATGGGCCCGCGTGGTGGAATCTCCAACTCTACCCCCCCAAAGGGTTTGAACAGCTCGTGGAGTTTTGTTCCAAGCCCCTTTTCCGAGTCCTGCTCCTCCACCGCCTCACGCAGGATGATGCGGGCCTCCTCCTCCATCGAGCGACCGTTGGTGGCCGCACGTACGCGGAGCCTGGACTTCACCCCGTCGTCGAGGTTGCGGATCGTGATGCTGGCCATGCCGGCCTCCCTCCCTGCGTTGCCCGTCTCGATCACGTGGCAGCTATGTTCACCAGGACAGATTCTATGATTGCAATGCAATCACGTCAAGAGCTCTCCCCGGCAACTCTCCCCCGCTTGCTCAGCCAATTGCGTGTCTTGATTGGTTGACCGACTCGTCGTTAACGTCCGAGTCGTTGCCGACCTCGCGAGGCCGGTTTTGCAGTCTGCGGCGGTAAGGGAGAGCAAGACATGGCCCACTCGATCGGTCTTCGAGGATCGCAGGGGGGCTCGCGTGCGTCGATGGGGTTCGCCATCGCCCTTTCCCTGCTCATCTTCACCGCCGTCGAGGGCTCTCACACGCACACCGGAGCCGACCTGTCGGCCGTCTGCTACGTCTGCAACGTCGGCCACCAGGGCGTGCCGACCTCCGCCGCGGACACACCGGTCATCGTCGAGCCGGGCGCGCTGCACGCCCTCGCGCTTCCCGTCCAGCGGCTGATCTCCGGGGTCGTCCATCTCTCCCCTCATCGCAGTCGCGCACCGCCGCTGTCCATCTCTCGATAGCGATGAGCCCCTCTGCCGGCCCGAGCGTCGGCGGAGACCTGTCCATGGCTGCGTCGGTGACGACGCACCCAACGCGAGAGATGGAACCACATGCAGAACGGCGAATCGCGGGCGGGGCACACGCCCCTCCTTGAAGCCCGCGGACTCAGCAAGAACTACGGTGACACGCGCGCCCTTGACGGGCTCGACCTGACCATAGCGCCGGGAGAGGTCTATTGCCTCCTCGGCCCCAACGGCGCGGGGAAAACGACCACCATCAACCTTTTCCTCGGATTCGTGTCGCCCTCGGGTGGCCAGGCCCTCGTTTCGGGTCTCGACGTGTCCACGCACGACCGCGAGACGAAGCAGCGGCTCGCCTACATCCCCGAGCAGGTGATGCTGTACCGCAATCTCAGCGGACTCGAAAACCTGGAGTACTTCGCCGCACTGGGCGGGAAGGGATCGCTGGGCCGGGAGCGACTCACCGAAATCCTGGTCGAGGCCGGCCTGGAGCGCGATGATGTCGATCGGCGCGTATCCGACTACTCCAAGGGCATGCGGCAAAAGGTCGGCATCGCGATCGCAATCGCCAAGGAGGCCGACATCCTGCTTCTCGATGAGCCGACGTCCGGTCTCGACCCCAAGGCCGCGAACGAGTTTTCGGCGCTCGTGGAGCGGCTCAGGAATCGCGGCGTCGCGGTGCTCATGGCGACTCACGACCTGTTTCGCGCGAAGGAGACCGGGACCCGTGTGGGCATCATGCGATATGGACGCCTGGTGACCGAACTGAGCACCGACGAGATCGGCCACGCCGACCTGGAGCGCATCTACCTGGAGCACATGCACGACTAGCCCATGGACAGAATCCCCCCGGCATTTGTCCACGGACTACGAAGGAGACATCGATGATCAGGCATATTGTCCGCAAGGAGTTCACCGACGTGGTTCGGGACGGGCGGTTCCGCTGGTGCTCGATCCTGGTGGGATCGCTGCTGCTCGTCTCCCTGGGCCACGGATGGGTGGAGTCGCAGAAGGTGCAGCGCGAACGGCAGGCCGCGCAGGCGACAGCCCGCGAGCACTGGGAGGACCAGGGCGAGAAGAACCCGCACTCCGCGGCGCACTACGGCATCTACGCCTTCAAGCCCCGGCTGGCGCTGTCGTTCGTCGACGACGGGGTGGACCCCTACGCCGGCACGTCGGTGTGGCTGGAGGCCCACCGGCAGAACGACTTCATGCTCCGTCCGGCCCAGGACGCCAGTGCGGCGCAGCGAATCGGGGCGCTGACGGCGGCCCAGGTGCTACAGAATCTGGTGCCCCTGCTCATCATCCTGCTGACCTTCGGCGTGTTCGCCAGCGAGCGGGAACGCGGCACGCTGCGCCAACTCCTGGCTACCGGAATCGGCCGGCACGAGCTGGCCGCAGGCAAGGCACTGGGCGTCACCGGCGCGATGGCGCTTCTCCTGGTGCCGGCGGCCGCGGTGGGCGCGGCGGCGCTGGTCGTCGCAACTCCGGGTCCGGCTGCCTCTCCCCTGGCCCGCGGCGCGGTCCTCGCCGGCATCTACCTGGTCTACTTCGGCGCCTTCCTTGCGCTCTCGCTGGCCGTCTCCGCCTGGGCGCGGTCGGCGCGCACCGCGCTCGTGTTGCTGCTGGCCGTGTGGGTGGTGAACGGCTTCGTGGCGCCGCGCGTTGCGGTGGACCTGTCGAAGTGGCTGCACCCCACGCCCTCGGCGCTGGAGTTCGCCCGCACGATGGAACAGGACCTGGGCTCCGGCGTGGACGGCATCGCGCCCCCGGACCGGACCGCAATCACCCAGGCCCTGCTGGAGGAGCACGAGGTGGACTCGGTCCAGCAGCTTCCGGTGAACGAGACGGGGATCTACCTCCAGGAGAGCGAGGAGTTCAGCAACCGGATCTTCGACCGGAACTACGGCGCCCTGTGGGACACCTTCGAGCGCCAGACCGTCGTGCACGAAGCGGTGGCGGCCGCGGCGCCGCTCCTCGCCGTGCGCGCTCTCTCCATGGGGCTGGCCGGAACCGACGTGGAGCAGCACCGGCACTTCGCGACCGCCGCCGAGACCTACCGGCGCGAGATGGTGCTGCTGATGAACAACGACATGGCGATGAACTCGCGCAGCGGCGATTTCACCTACGCCGCCGGGCGCGAGCTGTGGGAGGAGGTGCCGCCGCTGGACTACGCCGCCCCGGGGCTGGGGTGGGTGCTGGGCAATCGGGTCCTGTCGCTGATCGTGCTCACGGCGTGGCTGGGCGGCGCGATCGTCGTCGCAAGGACGCGCGTGCGGCGCGCGGAGGTGGGCTAGGATGACGGCCCGCACGGTGCTTCGCAAGGAGTGGCGCCTGCTTCGGGCGGACCGGGCGCTTCGGATCGCGCTCGCGCTCTTCGGCGTGCTTCTCGTCTACGCACTCGCCAACGGCGTGGTGTGGACCCGCTTCCAGGAGCGCAACATCGAGTCTGCGCAGACCCGGAACGTCGAGCGCGCGGCCGGCTTCGCGGAGGAACTGGCTCACATCGCGGCCGGCGGGGAGCCCGCTTCGCAATTCGCCGATCCAAGGTCGCCCTTCGTGATGGGCGGCCCCAGCGGCAGCCACACCGCGACGCTGGAGCCGGGGCCGCTGTCGGCTCTGGCGGTCGGGCAGAGCGACCTGCTGCCGTACTACTACGACGTCAACATCTACACCAACGAGTCGACGCTGCAGCAGAACGGCGAGGTAGAGAATCCGGTCAATCTCATGGCCGGGCGCTTCGACCTGACCTTCGTGGTCGTCTACCTGCTTCCGCTCCTGGTGCTGGCCCTCAGCTTCAACGTCCTTTCCGCGGAGCGCGAGCGGGGGACGCTGGCGCTCACGCTGTCCCAGCCGGTGCGGGCCCGGAGCATCGTGGCGGCGAAGCTGGCCTTCCGGGCAATGCTGGCGGTCGGACTGGTGCTCGCGGTCGCCGTGGCCGGCCTGCTGGCGACGGGCGGGGCGGGCTCTCCGGGGCGGATGCTGCTGTGGTGCGGCGCGGTCGTCGCATACGCCCTCTTCTGGTTCGCGCTGGCGGCGTGGGTGAACACGCTGCGGCGGGCCTCCGCCTGGAACGCCACGGTGCTGGTCGGCGCCTGGCTCGTGCTGGTGGTGGTGCTCCCCGCGGCGATCAACATCGCCGCCGACCTGCTGCACCCGCTTCCTTCGCGCGTGGAGATGATCACGGTCCAGCGCGAAGCCTCGAACGAGGCGGTGAACAGCCGCAGCGAACTGCTCGCGCGCTACCTCGAAGACCACCCCGAGATGGCCGAGGGCGTCGTGGCCGACGATCCGGGCTTCGGGGCCCTGTCGTGGGCTGCCACGGACGCTGTGAACCAGCAGGTCGAGGTGGTGACCGCCGAGCACGACGCCCGGCGCGCCGAGCAGATCCGCCTGGTTCGCCGCTACCGGTACCTGTCGCCAGCGCTGCTGGCGCAGGACGTGCTCATCGACGCCGCAGGAACGGGTGACGCGCGCTTCGCCCACTTCCGCGACCAGGTGCGCGCCTTCGCCGAGGAGTGGCGCGAGTTCTTCGTCCCGGCCATCCTCGCCGACGAGCAGATGACGGCCAGCGTCCTGCCGCAGGTGCCGGTCTATCGTGCGGTGGAGGAGGATCCCGGCGAGGCTGCTGGCCGGGCGGCCGTTCCGCTCGCGGCCCTTGCCGGTCTCGTGGCGGTCGTGGGCGCCGGTGCCGGGGTCGGGCTGGGACGGGTGCGAGGGGCCGACTAGGGTGGGTCTCCGCAACACGCTGCTCGTCGCGCGGCGGCAGATCGGTACGATGCGCGAGGATCGCTACGTCCTCTTTCTGTTGGCGCTTGTGGTCGCGCTGGGAGTCGTCTCTGTCCTCGGAGCCCGGCACCACGCCGCGAGCGAGGCGGAACAGCGCGCCCGCTATCAGGCACTGGTCGAGCGCCAGTGGGCGGATCAGCCGGATCGTCATCCGCACCGGGTCATCCACTACGGCTTCCTGGTCTTCCGCGACGAAGCGCCCCTGGCATTTTTCGACCCCGGCGTCGGTGCCTACGCGGGGACATCGCTCTTCCTGGAGGGGCACCGGCAGAACAGCGCCAGCTTCGGCGACGCGCGACATGCGACCGCACTGCTGCGCTTCGGGCGCCTCACGCCGGCCGCCGTGCTGGGGCTGCTCCTGCCGCTGTTCGTTGTGGCGGCTGGCTTTGCGTCGGTAAGCGGCGAGAGAGAACGGGGTACGCTCAGGCTGCTTCTGGCCCAGGGCGCGACACCGGCGCAGATCATGGCCGGGAAGGTGCTGGGCCTCGGCGCGGTAGCCGTGACGGCGGCCCTTCCGATCGGATTGGTCGCGGCCGCTTTCGTCGCCGTCGGAGGCGGGGACCAGCCCTCGGTCGCACGGATGCTGGCGCTCGCGGCAGTTTACGCGGCGTATCTGGCAGGATGGGTGCTGCTGACTGTCTGGATCTCGTCACGCACGGCCTCTTCCCGGGCCGCTCTCGCCCAGCTCGTCGCAATATGGGTTGCGCTGTGTGTCGCCGCCCCGCGCCTCGGTGCCTCCCTTGCGGCCGCGCTTCATCCCATCCCGTCGCGTGCGCAGTTCACCGCCCAGGTCGAGGAGGCGCAGAGGGGGGTGGGGGACAGCCACAACCCGGACGATCCCTTCTTCAGCGCGCTGCGCGACGAGTACCTCGCGCGCTACGAGGTGGAGTCCGTTGACGAACTGCCGATCAACTGGGGAGGAGTCGTAAGCCGCGAGGGAGAGGCGGTCACCAGCCGAATCAACGAGGAACAACAGCAGGAGCTGGTCGCCGCCCATCGCCGACAGGACCGGGTGATGTCGTGGCTCGGACTGTTCACGCCCTACCTGGCGGCCCGGGACCTGTCGATGGCGGCGGCGGGAACCGGACCAGAAGCGATGGAGGCCTTCCGGGCGCAGGCCGAGGCCCACCGCTATGACATCATCCAGCGCCTCAACGACCTGCACGTCCACGAGATCAGGTACGAGAACGACCGCGCCCAGCGCATCGCGCGGCAGGAATGGACACGATTCCCCGTCTTCCAAACGAATCCGCCCTCGCTCCGGCGGGCTGTGGCCGATCGTCCGCAGTCGCTGGCCGCGCTGGGGCTTTGGGTCGTTCTTCCTCTTGCGGGCCTGGGGCTGGGGCGCAAGCGGCTGCCGCGCGTGGGTGTGGACGGCTCCGGATCGTGAGCGCCGGCAACACCGGAGCCGAGAACGCGAGAGCCTGGTATCGACTGATCCGGCTTGAATTGGCGCGGGTGACCCGCTCCGGCGGCATCGCTTCTGCGGTGCTTCTGCTGCTGGGGCTGGGAGTGTATGCGGGCTGGCAGGGGAATCGGAGGATTCAGGCGGCTGAGGCCGCCGTTGCAGCGGCCGAAACCGCCTACCGCGATCAGCTCACCTATCTCTCCTCCATCTATCCCCCGACTACGGAAGCGGGCGAGCCGCTGTACTACCTGGCCTTTCCGGCATCACAGCCACCGTCCCGATTGTCGGCGCTCGCGAGCGGCAGGACGGAGGTCGAGACGGCCAACCTGCGGATACGGCTGCTGGCGCTCGAAGGGCAGCTGTACGAACACGAGACATTGAATCCGCGCCTCGCGGCCGCAGGGCACCTCGACCTTGCCTTCATTCTCGTCGCCCTGCTTCCGCTCTTCGTCATCGCGGTCACCTACGACATCGTGTCGGGCGAGCGCGAGCGCGGCACCTGGGATATGGCCCGGCTCTTCGCCCGACCCCGGCGGCTCGTTGCCGCAAAGATCAGCGCGCGCGTGATCCTCGCCGCGGGTCTGGTCGCGTCGCTGCTTCTGATCGGGGCGTTCCTTGCGGGGATCGATGCCGATGGCCGTGCGGGCTGGGCGGCCCTGCTGATCGCCCTGCACACCCTTTTCTGGTTCGCGCTCTGCCTGGGCGTCGCCGGCGGGCGCCGCTCCTCGACCGCCAACGCGATGATCCTGGTGGGCGCATGGGTGGCGCTCACCTTCCTTGCTCCGGCGGTCCTGAGCCTGACGAATGCGCTCCTGCACCCCGTGCCCGAGGCCCTGGAGCTGACCGTGCACCAGCGCCAGGGATATCACGAAGCGTGGGATCTTCCCAAGGCGGCGACGATGGACGGCTTCTTCGAGGACTACCCCCAGTGGAGCGATCAGACTGTCCCCGAAGACGAGTTCACGTGGGCCTGGTACTACGCGATGAACCACCGCGGCGACCAGGCCGCCCGGGATGCCTCGCGCGCCTACCGCGATGTCCTGACGCGACGGGACGAATGGGCCCGCCGGTGGTCACTGCTGGTGCCGCCGCTCGCGACCCAGATCGCCCTCGACCGGCTTTCCTCCGCCGACCTCGCCACGCAACTCGCCTACCAGGAGGCAGTCCGGGGGTATCACGAGCGCCTCAAGGTCCATTTTCAGCCGCTTCTTTTCTCGGCCGCGCCGATCGATCAGGTGGACTGGGATCGGGCGCCCGCCTTCGAACCGGCCACTCCCGTCGGCAACGCATCTCAGGCGGGATTCCCGGCTGCAGCCGCTCTGATCCTGATCTCCGTCTGCGCGCTGCTGCTCGGAGTAAGGAGAGCATGACATTTTGTAATGTTCTCTTTACGTAACGAATGCGTGCGCGCCGTGGCCGCCCGAATCAGGTCACGACCTTCCCCGGATTCATGATCCCCTGCGGGTCGAGCGCCGCCTTCACCGCCCGCATCGCCGCCACCCCCGACGCACCGAACTCGGACTCCAGGTAGCCGATCTTCCCCAGGCCGATCCCGTGCTCGCCGGTGCAGGTGCCCTCCATCGCAAGCGCCCGCCGCACGATGCGCTCGTTGATCGCTTCGGCCTCGGCCAGCTCCGCCTCGGAGTCGGGGTCAATGATGAAGACCGCGTGGAAGTTCCCGTCGCCGACGTGACCCACAACGCCCCAGGGCATCGAAGCCGTCGTCAGGTCCTCCTCGCTCTCGGCGATGCAGCGGGCCAGCCGCGAGACGGGCACGCAGACGTCGGTCGTCAGGCCGTGACAGCCGGGCCGCAGCCCCAGCAGCGCGGGGTAGGCGTCGTGGCGGGCCTTCCACAGCCGGGCCCGCTCGTTCTGCCGGCGGGCGTATTCGAAGGCGGTTCCTCCGAGGCCGCGGCTGATCTCCTCGATCAGGGCACCGTGCGCCCGCACTTCATCCTCCGAACCATGGAACTCGAAGAACATGGTCGGCGACTCGGCGTAGGCGTACCCCGAATAGCCGTTGACCGCCCGCATGGCCGTCGCGTCGAGCAATTCCGCGCGCGCGACGGGGATCCCCATCTGCACGGCCTCCACCACCGACCCCACGGCCTCCTCCATGCCCGGGAAGGCGCACACGGCGGCCGCCATCGCCTCGGGCACCGGATGCAGGCGCACCGTGAGCTCGGTGATCACCCCCAGCGTCCCCTCCGACCCGACCAGCAGGTTGGTGAGATCGTATCCGGCCGACGACTTCCGCGCCCGTCCCCCGGTCCGCACCACCTCGCCGCCCGCCAGCACGGCGGTGAGCGAAACTACGTTGTCGCGCATGGTGCCGTACCGCACCGTAGTCGTCCCCGACGCACCCGTGGCCGCCATCCCGCCCAGCGTCGCGTCGGCCCCCGGATCGACCGAAAAGAACAGCCCGGTGCCCCTGAGCTCGCGGTCGAGCTGCATGCGCGTCACCCCCGCCTCGACCGTTGCATCAAGGTCGTCCGGCCGAATCGCCAGCACCCGGTTCATCCCGCTCATGTCGATGGAGATCCCGCCGCACACCGCCTGAACATGCCCCTCGATCGAGGTGCCGGCCCCGAACGGGATCACCGGCGTGCCGTGTCGCGCGCAGGCCCGCACCGCGAACGCGACCTCTTCGGTCGACTCCGCGAACACAACCCCGTCGGGCGGAATCACGGGATGGTGCGAGTCGTCCTTGCCGTGGTGGTCGCGGACGGCGGCGGCGATGGAATAGCGGTCGCCGAAATGGCCGCGGAGCTCGTCGTGTAGGGCGGTGTGGGCGGCGGCAGTCAGTTCCGCTTCGGCCATATGCCGCTTCCCGTCAGGCCGCGGTTCGAGGATAAGCCGGTGAAGATCGGGTCCGCGAGAAGCGGTTCGGCCGGAGCGGAGTGGCCCCGCCGAAGAGCGGAGCGGTCTCGCCGAAGAGCCCGGCGAGCACCGTGTCGACAGGCGTGCCGGCCGGCTGCATGAAGAGCCTTTCCTTGCAGCGGCTCACCCTGCGGAATCCGGTGTAGGAGGAGAAGCCGAGCCCCCCGCTGACGACCGCGCCGAATCTCACGGCATCCCCTTCGTCGCTGGTGAGGGCCGCGATCAGGAAGGCCCCGGCTCCGACGGCGTCCAGAATGGGCAGGACCCTCTCGACGCTGCACGACCCGGGAGGTACAGGCTGATCGGCGGGGATGAAGTCCGGCGGGCCGTCCACAAAGGCCAGCGAGCAGCCGGACAGGAGAACCATGGAGCCGGCCAGCAGCTGTCTTGCAAGCATGGGACGACCTCTCTTTTCAGATGGAACGGACAGGATGGATCGGAGGAAAACCTAGCAGTCGTGGACAAATCCGCACAAACGCCAACGCTAACCGCCCTCCCCCGACCGGTGGCGACGGATGAAGCGCCTCGCACTCTTCGGCACCAGGAGGTTGTCAGCGATCTCAGCGATCTCCTCCGCCTCCCGCCACGCCCGCTCCAGAACCCACAGTTCGCCCTCCACGGCTCGCCGCTCCCGCTCTTCGTGGAGCGCCATCTCCAGCGCAAGCCGCGTCGACTTCGGCATCTTCGCCACGTAGCCCGGCTCGCCGCGCCAGCCGCCGTGGAATCGATTATCCTCGGCGACGTTCTGCAGGAAGCGCTCGGGATGGCCGGAGGCTTCGAGTGTGTCCACGGCCCGCCGCACATTTGCCGGATCGCCGCCCATGGCGTTCACCTTGGGAACGATGGCGGAGGCCAGACGGCGTGCCTCCTCACCGGTGTACCAGGTCGTCTCCCTATCGAATCCCAACTTTGTGTCCCTCGTCACGCCGAGTTCGAATCCGCAGGAGCCGTCGGCGGGCCGAACGCGGGTGCGCCGCACTTCCTGACCCTCAAGCTTCAGCACGTCTCCCACATCCGGACGCACCTTCACCGACCGATTGGCCACGAGGTTCCACACAGTGCCGACCTGGCTAGCCAGGATGCCGGCCCCCAAGCCCACAGCGGCCCCCGCCACCATGACGCCCGTAGCCGCCGCCAGCACTCCGGCCCCGTAAATGATTGCGCGGCGTCTCCGCCGCCCGAACCGATCGCCGTATCGCCAGGCTGCGAACTCGTGCCGCAACGGCTCGCCGATTCGGACCAGCACCAGTCCTTCCGGGTGCCGCGCCAACCCGATGTTCTCGCTGGAAACGCGGATCCGGGTCCCGCGAAACAACCGCTCGCAGTCCTCGACGGCCTCCCAGCGCTCCTCGAGGGGCGTCAGGTTCCAGCGCTCGCACTTCAGGCACACCACCCAGAGCCGCCCCCTGGCACTGTCGAAGGCCAGACGCCGCCCGACAGGGAACGATTCGAGCACCTGGTTGGTCCCCAGGGCCTTCTGGCAGAACATGCAAGTCGTGTACACGGCGGTTGCGAACGATTGGATTCAGAGGAGGAGCCCGGCGAGTCATCAGATTCGCCCTTCCTTTCTGCAACGGCAACGGTCCACCACAGTCGACCTATCGCGTCGTGATGTAGTCGCAACAAGCCTGTAGAACCTCGGCGCGCCGCTCGAAATGCGGGCGGGTTGCATATACGGGTTTTATTCGGTATACTGTCCGGCCCATGTCCAATGTGCCGAAGACCAGGCGAGAAGCTGCGGAAGCGCTCCGCCGGACGATCCGCGGAATCGAGGAAGCCGGATCGCCGGACGAGCTGCGTTTGCCGTTGGGTGTTTCCAGAATCGACCGGGCCCTCCCGGGCGGCGGGTTGCGACTGGGGTGCATCCATGAAGTGTCGGGGGATGAAGCAGCCACGGGGTTCTGCGCAGCACTGTTGGCGCGTGCCCTGGCCGGGGAGCGCGGCGGGACGGGAGGCGGCGGAGCGCATGCGCGCGGCGGCGACCGGCAGGGCGCGCTCCTCTGGCTCGCCCGCGACGACGACCTGTACGCGCCCGGGCTGGTCCGTTTCGGGATCGCGGCCGGGCAGCTGCTGGTCGTGTCGGGGCTGTGCCGCCAGGACGACATGCTGTGGGCCATGGAGGAAGCGCTCCGCTGCCGGGCCGTGAGGGGGGTGGTGGCCGAGTTGGGAGGGATGACCGGGGCGGGGGGAATCGGCCTGGCGGCGGGGCGGCGCCTGATGCTGGCCGCCGAAGGGACGGGGGTGCTGGGGCTGATGCTGTCGCGCCGTGATGGGGAGCGGCAAAGGGGTGGGATGGGAGTGCGGGCGGCCGTCAGCCGCTGGCGGGTTACGGCCGCTCCGGGGGGGCCGGGGGGGGGAGAAGCCGGCTCGCGAGGCCGGATGCCCGATGGCGGGAGACAACCGAAAACGGATCTCAGCCGATGGCGAATCGAGTTACTGCATTGCCGCGGTGGCCGCCCGGCGGAATGGATCGTGGACTGGGGAGATGGCGGGTGGAAAGCTCTGCCGTCCCGCACCGGAACCGGGAGGCATGGGATACGGCGGGCCGGCTGAACCGGTGCCAAGGGCCTGTTCCGTCGGGCGTGATGACAGCTGCGCCGCGGCGCCCTTGCGCACCACGGCCCGTGGCACACATCCTCGTCACGCCAACCTCGCAGCACCCGAAAACCCCGAAGAGCCATGCCCCATCAACCGGATACCGTCGACCAGTCGGACCGCATCGTGCCGATCAACCTTCGCCAGAGCGGCCGGACCCCCGTGGAGCTGCTCATCTCCACCCGCGTTCGCAAGTCGCCCTACTGGCACCTGTCGCACGAAGCGGGCTGCTGGCGCGCGACGACCTACAACCGCATCTACCACCCGCGCGGCTACGTGCGACCCGAAGACGGCGGGGCCGCGGCCGAGCACGAGGCGCTGACGAAGCACGTCACGCTGTGGAACGTCGCCGTCGAGCGCCAGATCCGCGTGCGGGGACCGGACGCCGAGCGGTTCACCGACTACGTCATCACCCGCGACGCGACCCGCATCGAGCCGATGCACGGCAAGTACGTCATCCTCTGCAATGAGCGGGGCGGCATCCTCAACGATCCCGTGCTGCTTCGCCTGTCCGCCGACGAGTTCTGGTTCTCGCTGGCGGACTCCGACCTGCTCTTCTGGCTCCAGGGCGTCAACGTGGGACTGGGGATGGACGTCGAGATCGACGAGATCGATGTCTGTCCGCTGCAGATCCAGGGGCCGAAGTCGCTGGCGCTGATGGCCGACCTCGTGGGCGACGGGATTCACGACATCCCGTACTATGGACTGATGGAAGCCGAGATCGCGGGCTGTGCCGTGGTCGTTTCGCAGTCCGGCTTTTCGGGCGAGAAGGGCTACGAGATCTACCTGCGGGACGCCACCCTGCACGCCGAGAAGCTGTGGGCCGCGATCCTCGAGGCCGGGAAGGCGCACCAACTCATGGTGATCGCCCCCGGCCACCAGCGGCGCATCCAGGCGGGCATCCTTTCGTGGGGACAGGACATGGACCACGAGACCGTGCCCTTCCAGTGCAACCTCGGGTACCAGGTGCCCCGCGAGAAGCAGGGCGACTATATCGGCCGGACCGCGCTCGAGCGGATGCGCGCGGAGATCGAGGCCGGGCGGCCGCCGTTCAGCATGGTCATGGTGGGCATGAAGATGGGCGGCAAACCGATCGACGACTACGCGCCCGATTTCTGGCTGGTCTCCGGCCCTGGCGGGGGTGACCCGATCGGGTATCTCACTTCGCCCTGGCATGCGCCTGAACTCGCATGCAACATCGCGATGGGCTACGTGCCGGTCGGGATGTCGGCGGTCGGCACGGAGCTCACGGTGTGGCTGCCGGACGAGTACGCAAGCGAGCCGGGCGAGCCCGACTGGGCGCGGGTGTGCGAGATCCCCTTCCGTCCGTCGGCCAACC
Organism: Longimicrobiales bacterium; assembly: GCA_965211905.1. Lineage (GTDB taxonomy): Bacteria > Gemmatimonadota > Gemmatimonadetes > Longimicrobiales > Gaopeijiaceae > Bin94. The sequence continues at coordinate 69,157 of CBDBTX010000003.1, read as the reverse complement.
CGAGTGCGCGCGAGTTGGCGCACGCGCGGGGCGAGGACGCGGCGAGGTAGACGACTGTCCGTGGCGGCCGGTCAGGCCCGGTCGACTCACCGCCAGGATGCGCTCCGCTGGCCGATCAGGGCTTGGTTGATCTTTCGTCCCAGTCGACCCATCGCCATGGATATTGCTTGACCATATACATAAGTATGGGTAGTATGGGTCATGAAGACCACCATTGATGTACACGACGAACTGCTCACTCGCGCGAAGCAGCATGCACGGGAGGCCGGCGTTCCGCTCCGGGCTCTGGTCGAAGAGGGACTCCGGCTGATCCTGTCCGGTTCCGAAGCCGTGGCGCCCTACCGGTTGCCCGACCTCAGCGTTGGAGATCCGAACGGCGAAGACCCCCTGGAAGCCTACTCCTGGCAGGACCTCTCGGAGATCATCCATGAGCACCCGGTGGATCCATGATCGCGGTTGACACCAACATCCTGGTGTACGCGCACCGCCGGGAATCGCGAGTCCACGACGAAGCCGTCGAGGTACTCCGGGAGTTGGCAGAGGGGAGTCGGCGGTGGGCCATCCCCTGGCCGTGCTGCTACGAGTTTCTCAGCGTCGTCACGAATCGACGCATCTGGCGCGGGGCCGAGTCGTCGCCCGGAGAGGCCTGGAGTCAGTTGAGGGCCTGGGTCGATTCACCCTCGAACCTGCTTTTGGGAGAGACGAGGGGCTTTCTGGAAATCCTCGGACGGTTGGTGCGCCGGCCGCGCGTGCGCGGTCCCCTCGTTCACGACGCGCGAGTGGCCGCGATCTGCCTCGCGCACGGCATCGATGAACTGCTGTCCCGCGACCGTGACTTCGCCCTGTTCCCGGAACTGAAGACGCGCAACCCGTTTGCGTGAACGGCCGCGCGGGCAAGGCGCATGCGTCCATCGGCCAGGCGGCGAGCGAGCCGGTACCAGCGCGGTGAGGATGCGGCGGGTTGGGCGCGCGCGAATTCGCGAACGCGTTGGGGATTCAGCGGGCGGGGGGCACGAATCCCACGGCTGCTACCCCTTCATCCGGCTGCCGCTGGGATCGAACAACGCAGCGCCAACCGCCGCTACCGTGACCGGAAAACACTCATTCATGTACATAACCTGGAGCCGCTCGCCGACTCGGGCGCGCTCCGCGGGCAGGTAGGCCATAAGGAGATACTTGCCCAATGAAGGGCCCATGCCGGCCGAGGTCACGCGCGATTCCCTTCCCAGGACGTCGACGATGCGGTCGCCGTCCAGGGTGAGGATCGGTTCGTTTCCGCCGGTAGGAAAGCGCGCGACACCCGACGCGCTCGCGTGGTCGTCCATGGTGAGCGTGCAGAGCTTTGCCGCCGGCCCCCGTTCGCGGGCCTTCAGGTAGGCGGCCTTGCCGATGAAGTCCGCCCGCTTCACCTGGGGCCGCGCCAGCCCGGCCTCAACCGACGAGTATTCGGAAGTTAGCTCGGAGCCCATGAACAGGTAGCCCTTCTCCATGCGTCCCGTGGTTCCGTAGACGCCGATGCCGACGGGCCGGAGGTCGAAGTCGTGGCCCGCGCGCCAAATCGCGTCCCAGAGCGCCAGGCCGTGCTCCGTCCGCGTGTAGATCTCCCAGCCGGCTTCGCCCACGTAGGAGATCCGCAGCATCGTGACGGGGATGCCGTCGATCAGGGCGTCCCGGGCAGCGCCGTACGGGGACTCCGCCTGGCCGAGCCCGCAGTCCGTGATCCGTGAGAGCAGCGGCTGCGCATTCGGTCCCCACACGCCGAGGGTGCAGACGGCGGACGACCGGTCCTCGAACCGGACCGAGCCGTCCGTCGGAAGGTGCTTGCGGAACCAGAACGCGTCCCGCGCGCCGTCGAAGACGCCGGTGACGATGCGGAAGCGGTCGTGGGCGAGCCGCTGGATGGTGAGATCGGCGCGGACGCCCCCGTCCGGCGTGAGCAGCGGCGTGTAGATCGAGCTCCCGACCGGGCGGTCGCACTTGTTGACCGTCATCCGCTCCAGGTAGGGGACCACGCCCGGCCCCGACACGTCGAAGATCTGGAATGCGCCCAGATCAACCACGCCCACCTTCTCGCGCAGGTGCAGATGTTCGGCGTTGATGATGGGCGACCACCAGCGCCGGTCCCACTCGTGCGGACGGTTCGGGACGTTGTAGCCCGCCACCAGGTCCTCGTTCGAGGCGTACCACTGCGGGCGCTCCCATCCCCGCGCCTCGAAGTACTCGGCCCCGAGCGCCTCGGTGCGCGAGTGGAAGGGCGACCGGTTGACGCCCCGCTCGGATTCCCACTGCTCGCGCGGGTGGACGATCCCGTAGGTCTTGCGGAAGTGCTCGCGGCAGCGGGCGCGGACGTGATGCCCAGTGCGCTCGTGCGGCTGGAATCGGGTGACGTCCGACTCGTGCGGGTCGAGGAGGCGCGGATAGCCGTGCGTCATCCACTCGGCGACGAGTTGCGCCGATCCCGGACCCTCCCGCACCCAGACCGCCGCCGCCGACCACAGGTTGGCCACCTCGGCGGTCTCGCCGAGGAGCTGCTGGGTGTCAGGCGTGAGGGAGAGCAGGCCGTTGATGGCGTACTGCATCTCCGTGCCGGACAGCAGGTCGCCCATGATTTCGTGGGCGTGCTTGAGTTGGGGCGCGAAATCGCCCGGCGAGAAGGGCAGCTCGGTGGGGGAAAGTTCCGCATCGGCGATAGAGGGAATCTCCTCGGGCCGGATAAGGATGGGGCGATGCGCGTAGGAGCCCACCTCCATGAGGCTGTCGCTCTGCCTTTCATACATGAACGAATCCATGTCGCGCACGATGGGGTAGCCGATCTCGTTGCCGGTCTCCAGCAAGAGCTCGACCGGGCCGAAGTCGGCCATCTGGTGCACGGCCGGGGTGAGCGGGATTGTGGCGCCGGCCATGGCGGCGATGCGCGGGCTCCAGACGCCGCATGCGATGATGGCGTGGTCGACTTCGATGGTGCCGCGGGTCGTGGCCACTGCGCGGATGCGGGGGCGGCCGAAGGGGATGGGGTCGACTTCGAGGCCGGTGACCTCGGTCTCGTCGAGTACGGTGAGGACGCCCCTGGTCAGCGCCCGCTCGCGCATGATCGTGCCCGCTCTGACCGAGTCGACGACGGACACGCTGGGGGTATGGAAGCCGCCGAGGATCACGTCCGGGTTGACGAACGGCACCTTGGCGACGACTTCCGCGGGCGTGAGCAGCTCGCTCTCGATGCCCCACACGCGAGCGGAGGTCATTCGGCGGCGCAACTCTTCCATGCGTGCTTCGGTGCGGGCGACCTCGATTCCGCCGCAGGTCGTGTTGACGCCGAGCGCTTCGTACTGGCGCTGGCTCTCAAGCGTGATCAGCGCGATCTCGCGGCCGTGGTCGGTGGGGAAGATGAAGTTGGACGCGTGGCCGGTGGAGCCGCCGGGGTTGGGGAGCGGACCCTTGTCGATGAGCACGAGGTCATCCCAGCCGAGCCGTGCGAGATGCTCGACCAGGCAATTGCCGACGATTCCGGCTCCGATGACGGCGACCTTGGCTCTGGGTGGCGCGACCGGTGGTTCTTTCATGGTTGCAAGATAAGGCTGGCTGCTCGGTCGCAAGGAGCGCGTGAGGGGCGGATTCAATCCTTCTGCCGCATGAGTTGCAGCAGCCTGGTCGTCGTGTTCCAGTTGCGGATCGTCATGCTCTGGTACACGGGCATCGAGGCGAGGCGGCTGAGATGGCTGCGCGATGCCTTCTCGATGAGCCGCGAGAAGTAGAGAACACCTTCACCAGTCCACGCTTCGTCCACGCCGGGTCTGGTACGGACATGCTGCATGGCGGCGGTCGCCGTCAGGGGAGCCATCAGGAAGAGGACGTCGTAGCGGTACACATCCGGTTGGCCGCCGAAGCCTGCCGGTGCTCCCTCGACCACTGCCTGCATCCGCTCGCGGGATCGCAGCGCGACTTTCGCCTGGTAGCCGAACGCTGTTGCCAGCATCGATTCGATTTGGACCGTCAAGGGGCCGAGGGCCGACGCGGGCGATCTGAAGATCACGTTCCCGCTCTGGATGTATGTGACGACATCGTGGAAGCCTTCGGCCTCGAAGCGATTCCGGAGCTCGGCCATCCGAATCACGTTCCTGCCGCCGACGTTGATGCCGCGCAGCAGAGCCAGATAGGTAGTGTCCGGATTCCTGCGCATCGTCAGCGCTCAGGCTTGCGGGAATGCCCTGACCCGCTAGCGCGATTTGCGCGCCAGGGACGCCAGCAGCAGGAGGACGATGAGCGGCACGGCGGCCTGTCCCATCTGGCCCGCCCGCACCAGCGTGAAGACCGCACCGAGCATGACGACGATCATGGCCGTGGCCGCATGGAAGCGCGTCTTCTTCATCAGGAGGCCGACGCCGCCAGCCGTTTCGGCCACGCCGATCAGGTACTGGAACCAGGCGGGGTAACCCCATGCGCCGAATTGTTCGACCATCATTCCGGCAAGCTTGGTGACGCCCTGGAACAGGAAGAGCAATGCCAGCACGATCGATACCGCGGTCGTCAGCTTTCCTGCCTTTTCCTTGTCAGCCATTCGTCTACTCCTTGCGAGTTTGTCGGGCCCGGACAACCTGGAGGAAACTACGGCGTGACCGGAGCCTGGAACACGCTTGCTCCCGGACGCGCATGACGGCTGTACGCGCCCGGGAGCCCGGTTCGGCCCGGTCGTTCAGGGCGAGATTGTAGCCGCGTACCTCGCGGGATCCTGGAGCGCGTAATCCGCTCCCGCCACTTGCAGCAGTTGCACCCTGTACTCGGCGAAGCGGCCGCGGTCGGGTACGCGGATCTCCAGCAACGGGTCCGAGGGAAGCTGCCCCGAGACGATGATCCGTGCACGGGTCGGTGACGATGCGTCCGACTGGATGAGTTCGAGGCCGGCTGTCCGCATGCCCTCGATGCCGGGACCTTCCACCACCAGCATGACCCCGATGTCCCGGGCGCTGGCCGGTGTCGCCAACTCGACCGTCAGATACCCCGGATCGGGTTCCCTCGGGGGCTGCATGACCTCGTCGGTGCACGCCCAGCCCAGGACAGCGGCGAGAAGTAGTGGAAGCCTGTACCTCGCCGTGCGGCGACCGGCCTGGCGCGACTGCCGTCCACGGCGGCTCTTGCGGCCGCGCGCCACACCTGCAGCCATTCCCGCGGCCGCGGCAGGCAGCGGGCTGGAGTCAGGCCACGACTTCTCCTGGCAGTCCGCCTCCCCTCTCCGGCAGCGCTCGATCCACGAGAGCAGATCGCCGAGATCGTATTGTCCGTTTCCGTTGCCGAGGAGATCCAGTGCTTCAAGCTGGGCTTCGCTCAGGCCGTGCTCGCCGAACAGCGCGGCCGCGGCGGCCTCCGGGGTCACCCCCCCAAGCAGTTCGAGCGCCGCCTCCAGCTCGTCCTGTCCCAGTTCGTGGTCGCGGCTTCGCTCCCCGGAGGCCCTGTCGTCGTCCCGGATGTTGACGGTGAGGTCCGCGCCGCGCCCGTCGTAGCCGCCACCGGACGCCTTCACCCAGAGTCTGACCTGCTCGTTCGCCGCGTCGGCGTCGTGGGCCGCCGTGACCCTGACGCCCCGGCCTCCGTTCCAGTACGGCAGCCCGAACGTCCACGTGGACCAATTGACACTGAGGTCCGTGCCGTCGGTTCCCGTTACCATCACCGTCACGTCGCCCGTTGGAGGACTCGTGGGCACGACTATGAACACCGCGCCGTCCGCGTCCCCCTCGTCGACGGTCAACTCGGTCGGCACCACCATCAGGCGGTTCGGCGGGAGGTCGACCCACAGGCTGTTGGCTCCGAACTGGTTTCCGTCGCCCGTCGCCACCGATCTCGCGGCTCCGGGATGCACGAGGATCCACAGACGCCCGTCCTGGCCCGGCATCATCTTCGCCGTGTACTCCAGGCCCTCACGGATGACCGTGTAGTCCCAGACGAGCACGCCGATACTGGTGGTGTCGATGGTCGTGAGCGAGTGCGTCGACCACCTGATGTCGTCCTGCGTGAAGCCCTCGACAGGTTCACTGAAGGTGAAGCGCGTGGTGAACGGGCCGATGGCCACCCCGGCGGTGTACTCGTCCCGCGGCGGCTGGACGCCCTCGAAAGTGATCTCCACCCTGGGGCCCGGGAACCGGTCGACGAGGCGGATGGACTTTCTGCCGGTCGTTTTGCCGAGGTGAGTTACCGAGATCGTGATCGTCTCGTCCCCTTCCTCACGTTCGTCGTCGATGGCAGTGAAGGTCAGTTCGGCGGAGTTGGACTCCGTCGGCAGGAGCACCTGGTGGCCCGCGCCCGCGTCGGCGTCGGTCGGCGCCACGCTGTAGTCGTGGCCCGCGATCGCGTCGCCACCGAGGGCGAACGTCAGCATCTGGTCGGTCGCGAAGGTCTTGCCGTTGCTGATCGTCAGCGCCGCGATGGACGAGGTTTCGCCTTCTTCGTGTATCTCCTGCGTGCTCAGCGATAGCGACAGCGCCGGGATGTCCTCGTCGTCGGTGATTTGCGCCGGGGTCCTGCAGTCGTCCTGGCAAGGGTTGCCCTGGAGATCCGAGAGTTGCACCTCGCTCGACAGGCCGGGAGACATTTGCAGGAGCAAGCCAAAGTTCTCGGCACCCTCAAAGACGTTGTCGTCGACCAACGTCAACTCCACCGTCGGCCGCGCTTCCAGGACACCACCTGCGAGTGCAAAGTCCGCCTCTGCCACCGTGACCTCCCTGCTCAACACCTCGTAGTCCCCGGGCGAAGCAGCGGTCCCGATCCGGGAGTTCACCGAGAAGGCGAATGTTCCCCCTCGCGGCATCCCGGCGGCCGCTCGTGCCACAAACCCTATGGACGCATCCCCCTGGTCCTCCGCGAAACGGTACGATGCCTCGGCAAACGACACCTTGATCGCCGGGCCCTCCTGCGAAACGACGTGCACGGTCGCTGTCGCGTCTCCGGTGTCGTATCCGCTCACGGAATCGATCGTCGCTACCAGACTGCCGCTCGCCGTGACTTCCGTCGAAAAAAGGTGCCGAAGCAGGCTGACGCTGGCCCTGCTCCCACCTGCCGCGAAGTTCAACTGGTGCGAAGTGCGCGACAGCCAGTTCCGGTCCTGAGCGAGCCGCAGGGTCACGGCCAGGGGAGACTCGAGCGGGGCCTCGCGCGTGGCCGTCAGCACCAGAGTCTCCAGGCCGGCGATGATCGTGTCACGCCCCGCGGTGAGAGTGATCTTCGGCAGTTGCCGGTTCGTCTTCAGACCGTCCGTCGCGGCGCGGATCTCTTCGTCCATTCCGGGTGCCGACCGGGCCTGGGCGGGGATGGCAGCGATGAGCGCCACCGTGACGATGATCGTCTCCGCCACACGGCGCACCGCGGTGCTGGTTGGGATTGCGTTTGCCATTTCTAACCTTCCTCCTCTCCTGCCTGATTGTGTTTTCCGTCATCTGCGATGAGAAAAAACGCGGCGCTTTCGCTCCGCCTCGGTGATCTCCGAGTGGTGGTTAAAACGCCTGGTCCGTCATCTCGTTCCCGTGGTTCCGAATGGTTCCGCAGTTCCGTGGCACATTGATATTCGGGTTATATTCGGCTATCCTACACGGGCCATGTCCCGCGAACGAAATCCCGCAATCAAACCCGGTGCGCCTGCCCTATCGGGACTGCGCATCTCCCGGCGCATCCTCGCCGCCTGGCTCCCCTGGTGGCCCAGCGAGCGACTCGCCCGGCACCGTCCCGAGGCGCGCAGCCGACCCTTCGTCACCGTCGCCGAGAGCAACGGCCGGCTGATCGTCGACGCTGCCAACCTCCGCGCCACGCGGGCCGGCCTCACGCCCGGCATGCCCCTGGCCGACGCGCGCGCCATCGTGCCCGGCGTGATCATCCGCCCCGCCGACCCCGCCGCCGACGCCCTCGCGCTGGAACACCTCGCGCGCTGGGCCGACCGCTTCACCCCGCGCGTCATGCCCGACGGCACCGGCACGCTCTTTCTCGACATCGCCGGCTGCACCCGTCTCTTCGGCGGCGAGGAAGTGCTGATGGCGTCGCTGCGGGCCGCGCTGGAAGACTTCGGCCTGACCGTGCAGCTGGCCCTCGCCGACACCCCCGGCGCGGCCTGGGCGCTGGCGCACTATGGCGTCGAGAACCCCGCCGTGGTGTCTTCCGGCGCTGGCCCCGACGGGCTGAAACGTGCGCTGGCCCAGCTGCCCGTCGCCGCGTTGCGACTGAGCGCCGAAGTCGCCGAGGCGCTGGTTTCCTTCGGCCTGGACAGAATCTGCACGCTGTTCCCCATCGAGCCCGTCGAACTGATCCGGCGCTTCGGCACGGAACCGGTCAGGCGGCTTGAGCAGGCCCTGGGTCAGGCCGACGAACCGATCGTGCCGCTGCGTCCCCTGCCCCTGCGCGAGGCCCGCCGCGCCTTCGCCGAGCCGATCTCTACGGCAGCGGACATCCGCGCGGCGGTCGACGGCCTCCTGGACGACCTCTGCGGGGCGCTGGGCCGCTCCGGCGAGGGCGTGCGCCGGCTGCACCTCGTCTGCCACCGGGTCGAGGGCGAGCGGCGTACCCTCACCGTCGGCACGAGCCGTCCGCTACGCCGCAAGAAGCCCCTCATGGGCCTCTTCGCCGAAAAGCTGGACCAGGTCGAGCCCGGCTTCGGCATCGACGAGATCGTCCTGGCCGCCGATGTCGTCGAGACCATCGACGAACTCCAGACCGACTGGTCCAGCGAGGCCGCGGGGGGGTATCGCGCGGCGGATGAGGAAGAGTTGGCGGACCTGCTCGACCGGCTGGGGAACCGGTTCGGCTTCGGCCGCATCGGGCGGCCGGTGCCGCGTCAAAGCTGGTTGCCGGAGCGCGCGGCTGTGCGGGAGGGACTGCTGGGGGATGGGTCAGGTTCTCGTCCTGGATCGGGCGCTCACCTTCGGTCCGCTACGCAGCCGAAGCCGGCCGTTCACCCCACGACCGCCGCCAGCTGGCCGGAAGACCGCCGCCGACCCTTGCGGTTGTTGTCGCCCCCGGAGCCGGTGGAAGCCGTCAACCTTGAACCCGGCGGTCCACCCTTCGGGTTTCGCTATCGAGGCCGTTTCCGCCAACTGCGCGCGGTCGAAGGACCCGAGCGGCTGGAGTGCGAGTGGTGGCGTGAAGACGCCCCGCGCCGCGATTACTATCTGGCCGAGGACGAGGCGGGCTGCCGTTACTGGCTGTATCGCGAGGGCCGTGGAGCTTCCGGAGCATCTTCTCGCTCCGGGGACGGGTCTCGTTCAGGGGCGGCACTCCCCAAGGGGGCAGCACTGCATTCCAGGACGACACCCCGCTGGTTTCTGCATGGGGTTTTCGCGTGAGGGAAATCCCGACCAGGATCAATTCTGAATCAGTCCCATACAGCCATTGAGGCGGACTGCGGAATTCCATTACCGTCCATAGGCGTCCATAGAGTCCTGTAATCGACTGTATTTCAACGTGTTAGGTGGGATCTCCTCCACGATCGTCCACCGGTTGCGTCTCTTGTGATCCAGTGTAATCCCCGGCTACGATTAGGGAATGAATAATGTCACCAGCACCCGCACTCAGCGCCGTCGAGGCAAGCCCAGGGGCCGCCATCCCCACAACCGGCTGTCCGCCGCCTTCGTGCGCTCCGCCCCGCCCGGTCGCCACTGCGACGGCAATGGCCTCTACCTCTACGTCAAGAAGACCGGAACCCGAAGCTGGATCCAACGGCTCGTCGTCCGGGGCCGCAAGCGCGAGATCGGTCTCGGCAGCGTCGTCCTCGTCTCGCTGGCCGAGGCCCGCGAGCAGGCGCTCGCCAACCGGAAGCTGGCCCGCGCGGGCGGCGATCCGCTGGCCGAGAAGCGTCGTTCCTTGGGCGTGCCGACCTTCTCCGAGGCCGCCGTTCGCGTCATCGATCAGAAGCGCGCCGGGTGGCGCAGTCCGAAGACCGCCAAGCTGTGGATTCGCAAGCTGGAAATGTACGTCTTCCCGCGCCTGGGCAGCCTGCCGGTCTCGGAGATCACCAGCGCGGACGTGCTGGAGACGCTTTCCCCGATCTGGCACACGAGGCCGAAGGTTGCCCGCGCCGTCCGTCGGCGCATCCGCGCCGTGCTGGAATGGGCGATCGCCATGGACTTCAGGGCGGACAACCCGTGCGACCGGCTCCTGCCGGTGCTCGGCCCTCAGCACGATGCCGTCACGCACCGCAAGGCCCTGCCTCACGGCGAGGTCGCGGCGGCCATCGCGAAGGTGCGGGCGGCGAAGCCGGGGAAGGTGGACACGTTGGTGCGATGCCCGGAGAGGCGTGTTCGGCGGCTCCGCCGAGGGGCTGGCTGACGGCCTTAAGGTCCGTAAGCCAGCATACCCCGTGTATAACACGGAGGCTGACGAGGGGCATGCCCCTTCGATCCCCAGGACATCCCGCGCCGAAGCGCGCGGGGATTTGCGGACTGCGGGTTCGCCGCGATGTCCGCCGACTGCCGCCGAACGGTCCTCGGCGCGATTGGGGCCGTGGGAACGGAGGCGTCCGGTCGTGGGGCATTCGCTCATCAGGGCACGATTCGCCTTGCGAGACCCCGGGCTCAAGCTGACTTTCCGATGGCCATATCGAAAGACGCCAGCTATGCACTCCACTCGAAGGGGGCGGACGCATGGAGACCGACCTGCGGAACCTGATCGCCGACTCCCAGTTCCAGGCATACCACCGGGAACTCGTGGAGCCAAGGGAATTCAACACGTTCGATGTTCTTCGGTACTCAGGTTACGAAATACGCCACAGCAACGTGTTGGCGTGGCTGCTCCGGCCCGCCGACACCCATGGAATCGGCCCACGATTCCTGAAATGGTTCGTCAATCACGTAACTAGCCGGTTCGCGGCCGCCGATAGGCAGCGTCTTCCCGAAACCAGCTTCGAGGCGGGGAATGTCGAGGTCTGGAGAGAACGGGACTACGTCGACATCACGATTTTCTTCAAGAAGGACAAGTGTTTGATCGCCATCGAGAACAAGACGGAACCAGCGCATCCCCAACATCTTGACCAAGTCATGGGCTACGCAGAGACGCTGCAAGAAAAGCACAAAGACCACGCGGTGAGAAGTGTACTGTTGACCACCTCGCCGGACGGAAGCGTGAACTTCCGGGGCATCGCCCATGTCGGTTGGGACTCCGTCTGCGAAGCCATTGATTCGGTCCTTGCGGGCGGGGCGTTTCCGTCTCCCAACGTGCAGGCCTTCATCCGGCAGTACCTCGACATGGTCGAGAGGTGGTTTCGTCCCGGTGGCGAGGGCTTCAAGGCGATGCTCGACGATTACCGACCTCTCCTAGAAAGGCTGGCGAACGACCGAGAGGAGGGGGCTGGGAAGACCGCCGAAGTCTTGCCAGAAGACCTCAGCGAGTACAGGAGCACTGTCTGCCGACTCGTGAACGACTTCCGGCAGGAACATCTACGATTGAGTTCGGCAGTCAGATCGTTCCTGAAGCGGAAGGGCTTCCAGACTTGGGGGCGTGGGGGCTTCCTCTATTTCAGGAACCTTGCCACGGACAAGACCAGGGAATCGCTGAATCTCCCATGGTGGCAAGGACGTTGGACAATGGGGTTTGCGCCCCGTTGGGTGAACCTGAGTCTGGAGTTCGGCCTGGGCAAGGGGACACGCCCGGTTGTCGATCGGATCGCAAGATTCATGAAAGACAACCCCATCGACACGTCACCAGAGGGTCGGGCGAAATACCCTGTCAAACATCGTTCGGGTCACCTGATCGCTTACGCGCACACCCTTGTGACAGACGAGGAGCTCATGGCGACCCCGGCTGCGGAGATCGAGAATGTCGCGCTCGAAAAGATGACCGCGTTCCTCGATCTGGATTTCACAAGGGTCGAGACCTACCTGAAGTGTCTCGCATTCGATCCTGCTGTGCCGGAATGACACGAAGTGGCTAGCGCCGCACACCGACGCGGCGGGCCTTGAGCGCGGCGGAGGATACTGCACGAACCACTCACTACGCACCTTGGCCGGACAGTTACCATCCGAACGGGTTCTAGGGCGTCTATCTGCATCCCGGTCAAGAAACAGGAACTGGTTGGGGAACGGTATCCACCATGAGAAATGTAACTCAAGCGATAACAATATGTTACAACACAAACGCCCATCCAGCCATTGAGTTGCCCACTCCAGCCTCTAGCGTATTCCACCGGTACAGACCAGGGAGGCGCTTTTGGCGGCAGGGAAACGCATCTTGCAACAAGTTCTGAGCGGACATTCAGACGCGAATGTCCGCTTCGACACCCTGCGTCGACTGCTTCGAAAACTGGGCTTTGCCGAGCGACAACGAGGCAGCCACCATATTTTCCGTAAGGAGGGAATCTCGGAGCTGGTTGTTCTGCAGCGTGACGGAAGTCACGCAAAGCCCTATCAGGTCCGGCAACTCCGCAAAGTAATCCTCAAGTACCAACTGGGAGACCAGGAGTGAACCACCAATACCAGATCGCCATCCAGTGGAGTGACGAGGATCGCGCTTTCGTGGCCAGGGCACCGGAACTCCCCGGATGCATGGCTCACGGCCCCACGAAAAGAGCGGCCCGGAAGAGCATCGAGGAGGCGATTGCACTCTGGCTCGATACGGCCACGGAGCATGGTGATCCCGTCCCGGAGCCCAGGAGTACGAGCCCACTGCCGGGATAGACCGGAACAAGCCGCATGCAACATATGCATGCACTCATTTGCGACATTTTCATCTTGATATTCGGTAAATATTCGGTTATTGTTCAAGGGCCATGTCCTCTGAATGCCCTCCACGACACGCGGTCACCAGCTCCGCTCCCGCCTACGCCGAACTCCAGGTCACCAGCAATTTCTCCTTCCTGAGGGGTACCTCCCACCCCGAGGAGATGGTCGAACGCGCTGCCGAACTCGGCTACCGCGCCCTCGCCCTGACCGACCGCAACACGATGGCCGGGGTCGTGCGCGCACACGAGGCCGCCGAGCGCACCGGCCTCCACTTCATCCCCGGCGCGCGCCTCGATCTCACCGACGGCCCCAGCCTCCTCTGCCTCCCCACCACACGGCACGGCTACGGCGCCCTCTCTCGCCTCATCACCACGGGACGACGGCGCGCGCCCAAGGGAGAATGTCATCTCACCCGGGAAGACGTCGTCGCGGCCGCCAATCCGCGCGGCCACATCTTCATCGCCGTCCCCCCCACCTCACCCGGCGACGACTTCGCCGACCACCTCGCCTGGTACCGCGACCACCTCTCCGCCCCCCTCCACCTCGCCGCCACCCACTACCACCGCGGCAATGACGACCGCCGCCTCGCCCACCTCGCCCGCCTCGCCGACGCCCACACCATCCCCCTCGTCGCCACCGGCGACATCCACCAGCACGACCCCGCGCGCCGCCGCCTCCACGACACGCTCACCTGCATCCGCGAGCACTGCACCATCGACAACGCCGGCTGGCGCCTCGAAGCCAACGCCGAGCGCCACCTAAAGCCTCGAGCCGAACTCGTCCGTCTCTTCCGCAACCACTCCGGCGCCCTCGCCAACACCGCCCGAATCGCCGACCAATGCCGCTTCTCCCTCGCCGAACTCCGCTACGAGTACCCCGACGAGGTCGCCGCCGACGGCCGCACTCCCCGCGAGACCCTCGCCACGCTCACCTGGGCGGGCGCCGCCGAACGCTACCCCGACGGCATCCCGCCGAAGGTCCGCAAGATCATCGAACACGAACTCGCCCTCATCGCGCAGTTGGAGTACGAGCCCTACTTCCTCACCGTCGAGGACATCGTGCGCAAGGCCCGCGAGCTCGGCATCCTCTGCCAGGGCCGCGGTTCCGCCGCCAACTCCGCCGTGTGCTACTGCCTGGGCGTCACCTCGGTCGACCCCGCGCAGATCGACCTCCTCTTCGAGCGCTTCATCTCGGCCGAGCGCGACGAGGTGCCCGACATCGACGTCGACTTCGAGCATGAGCGCCGCGAAGAGGTCATCCAGTACATCTACGGCAAGTACGGACGCGACCGGGCCGGGCTGACCGCGACCGTCATCACCTACCGCGTCAAAAGCGCGCTCCGCGATGTGGGCAAGGCCATGGGCCTGAGCGAGGACGTGATCGGGCGGCTGCTTTCCATGGTCTCGTGGCGATCGAAGCCGGTGGGCGAAGAGCGCGCCCGCGAAGAGGGCTTCGACCCCTCCGACCGGCGTCTGGCGCTCACCCTCGAACTGGCCCGCGAGCTGTGCGGATTTCCCCGGCACCTGTCCCAGCACACCGGCGGCTTCGTGATATCGCGCGGGCCGCTCTGCGAGATCGTTCCCATCGAGAACGCCGCCATGGAAGACCGGACGGTGATCGAGTGGAACAAGGATGACCTGGAGGCGTTGGGTTTGATAAAGGTCGATGTCCTCGGGCTCGGGATGCTCTCGTGCATCCGCAAGGCCTTCGCCCTGCTCGAGGAGAAGTGCGGCCTTCGCCATACGCTCGAGAGCGTGCCGCAGGAGGACCCGGCCACGTACGGGATGATTCAGCGCGGCGACACCGTCGGCGTCTTCCAGATCGAAAGCCGCGCCCAGATGGCGATGCTGCCGAGGCTCAAGCCGGCCACCTTCTACGACCTGGTCATCGAGGTGGCCATCGTGCGTCCGGGACCGATCCAGGGCGACATGGTCCACCCCTACCTGCGCCGCCGGCAGGGACGCGAGCCCGTCGACTACCCTTCGAAAGAGCTGCGCCAGGTGCTGCGAAAGACCCTCGGCGTGCCCCTCTTCCAGGAGCAGGTCATGCGGATCGCCATCGTCGCGGCCGGGTTCACCCCCGCCGAAGCCGACCAGCTGCGGCGCGCCATGGCCAGCTTTCGCAATCCCGGCACGATCCACAGCTTCCGCGACAAGTTCATCGACGGCATGACCGCGCGCGACTACACCCGCGACTTCGCCGAACGATGTTTCCGCCAGATCGAGGGCTTCGGCGAATACGGCTTCCCCGAGAGCCACGCGGCCAGCTTCGCCCATCTCGCCTATGTGTCGTCGTGGCTGAAGTGCCACCACCCTGCGGTCTTCGCGTGCGCATTACTTAATAGTCAGCCGATGGGCTTCTACGCGCCGGCCCAGATCGTGCGCGACGCGCGCGACCACGGCGTCGAGGTGCTGCCGACGGATGTGAATCGGTCGGAGTGGGACTGCACGCTGGCGAGGGGTACCGACGGCCTCCTCGCTCTCCGCCTCGGTCTCCGCCAGATCCGCGGCCTCAAGGAGGACGATGCCGTCCGGCTCATCGCCGCCCGGCACGACGGCTTCCGCTCACCCCTCGACCTCTGGGAGCGAACGGAGATCTCGCCGGCCGTCCTGACCCGCCTGGCCAGCGCCGACGCCTTCAACTCGATAGGGCTAGATCGCCGACAGGCCGCCTGGGCGGTGCGCGCGATCAGCGAGACCGGGCCGCTTCCGCTCTTCGAATCGGCGAAAAACGCCCGGGCAGACAGCGATCGAGCCGCCGGCATCCACCCCGAACCCGCTCTCCCCGCCATGTCCGTCGGCGAACATGTGGCCACAGACTACCGCACCACGGGCCTGTCGCTCAAGCAGCACCCCGTCGCCCTGCTGCGCGGCCGCCTGAACGAGCGCGGCGTGCTGCCCGCGAAGGATCTCGAAAGGCTGTCCGACGGCGACCGGACCGTCGTCGCGGGCATCGTCCTCACCCGCCAGCGCCCCGGCAAGGGGATCGTCATGTTCGTCACCCTGGAGGACGAAACCGGCACGGCCAACCTGGTCGTCTTCCCTTCCGTCTACGAGAACCAGCGCCGCGACACCCTCACAGCGCGGCTCATGCTCTGCCGCGGCAAAGTGCAGAAGGTGGACGGCGTGATCCACGTGATCGCCGAGAAAAATCAGTCGCTGAACGACTGGCTGGCCGAGTTGGGGGCGCCGGATGGGGGTAGAGTGGAGACAGGCCTCCCCGGCGGCAGGAGCAGCGCTGCAAGACGTGATGGCCGTGACGAGCCGTTCGTGGCCCGGGGACGGTTCTTTCACTAGGCGGAAAGCCCCCCCTGCCCACCGACTCTTCCGAAGCATCTCGTGACGGTCAGCGTGAGCCGGAACTATCCACCACCGTTACAGTGATGTCCTGCGAAACGGACAATCCCTCTTGATCGGAGGCCGTAAAGGTCACCGTCGCCGTTCCCACTGATTTGCCACCAATGAATCCTCCGAAAAAACCGAATCTGCCAGCCTGCACAATGGCGCTATCCGAACTCGTCACTGTAAAGTTGAGCGTGGCGTCGTCGGGATCGGAAAAGTAGTCGTAGAGGTTGCTCCAGCCCCTCTCCTGACCGACTTCGATAGTCTGGTCCTGAATCTCCTGACTCACCACGGGTGGCTGGTTGGTCAGGGCCAGGACCGTGACTTTGAAACTCACCTCCGCCGACAGCCCGCCCTGATCGGTAGCCGTGAGCGTCACCGTCGTCTCCCCTTCGCTCAAACCGTTCACATCGTAGACCGCGGGTAGAAAGACGAAACGAAGTATCTGCGCGGATGCCACATCCGGATTCGAACTGGCCGCGCCATACTCCATGGGAAGACCCTCTGGATCCTTGAAAACAGAGAACATGGGATTCCCGAAATCCTTGCCCACAGCCACTGTATCGTCGGAAGGCGCCTCCACCACAATCGGCGCCTGGTTGACCGCTGGTTCAACCGTCACGCTGAAACTCAGCGCGGCGACAAGTCCCTCCGGATCCATGGCGGTTGCCGTCACGCTTGCAGTCCCTTGTCCCACAGCCGTCACCGTCATCACGCTTCCGGACAACTCCGCCGTGGCCACCCCATCGTCCGTACTCGATGCGCCATACTCGAGCGCATCGTCATCGGGGTCGCTGAAGTGATCGGCGAGCTCCCAGGACGCATCATCCCCGACGGTGAGCGTCTGTGACGATACTTCGGATGCAACGACCGGAGCCCGGTTGCTTCCTCCTCCACCATCCGCCTCGACGGTGACGCCAAAGCCCAGAGAGGCAGTGAGTCCCCCCGGGTCCCTGGCGGTCGCTGTCACGCTCGCCGTTCCTTCCCCCAAAGCCGTCACCGTCATCACGCTCCCGGATACACTCACCCCGGCCACGCCATCGTCCGAACTCGACGCGTCATACTCGAGTGCGTCGCCATCCGGATCACTGAAGTGGTCGGCGAGGTTTCTGGAGAAACCGCCTCCCACCCGCATCGTAAGGGATGACACCTGGCGCACCACCTGCGGTCCCCGGTTGCCTCCACCTCCGCCGCTGGATTCGACGGTTACCCGGAAAGCAAGCGAGGCGCCAAGCCCGCCCGAATTCTCGGCGCTGATCGTCACCAGCGCCGTCCCAACGGCCACCCCCGTAACCGTGACCACGCTTCCCGAGGTGCTCACCCCGGCCACTGCAGCGTCGGCGCTCTTCGCCGTGAAGTTCAGCGTCCCTCCTTCGGGATCACGGAAGAGCCGGTCTGCATCGATCTGAATGCTCTCCCCCGGAGCAATGGTCCTGTCCGAGACGCTGCCAATCACCTCCGGGGGGCGGTTGGGATCCGTGACCGTGACGCCAACCTCCTGAGAGGCGCTCAGCCCCTCCGGATCACTCCCGGTTACAGTGATCGTGGTTGTGCCACTGGCGACAGCGGTCACCACGACCATTCGACCGGAGACCACCGCCGTCGCAACCTGCGCATTTGCGCTCGTCGCCTTGAATCGGAGGGGGTCGCCGTCCGGGTCATTGAAGTGGGGTGCCGCAGCGAAGCGCGTGGTGCTGCCCGTCATCAATCTCATGGCGGGAATCACCCCCACTGGCACCGGGGCTCGGTTGGGGACCGTGACAACGAATCTCTGTGTTGCCTCCATCCCTTCCGGATCACGAGCGGCCACCGTTACGGTGGTCTCGCCCTTGGCTACTCCCGCGACGGTGACCGAGTCGCCCGCGACGGTGACCGCGGCTACGCTTGGGTCCCAGGAAGCGGCCCTGTAGATGAGTGGATCCCCGTCGGGATCGCTGAAGAACGGAGCAACGCGCACCGTCGCGGTATGCCCCACCTCGACGATCCGGGCCGGAATGATGCTCACGACCACCGGTGGCCGGTTGGGTACGGTGACCGCGAACTCCTGGCTCGCTGCCAGACCCTCCGGGTCGGTGGCCACCACTACCACCACCGCTTCCCCTTTCGATCTTGCCGAGACGCTGAGCGAGTCCCCCGACACACGGACGCTGACCACACTCGTATCGGACGATTCGACCGTGTACGTCAGCGCGTCCCCGTCGGGATCGCTGAAATACGGAGCCGCGCGCACCGTCGCGGTGTGCCCAACCTCGATCGTCCGTGCCGGAATCGTTCCCGTGGCCAAGGGAGGACGGTTCGGCACCTTGACACCGAAACTCTGATTCGCCGCGAGCCCCTCGTCGTCGCTCGCGGTCACCGTCACCATGATCTCGCCCTTGGCCATCGCGACGACTGCCACACTGTCGCCCTCAACGACAACCGCGACGACGCTCGAGTCCGACGCCCTGGCGGCATAGGTCAGCGGGTCGCCATCCGGGTCGCTGAAATACCCGGACATGTTCAATACGACCGTATCGCCCACCTCCACGATCTGCGCCGGCACCGTGCCTTCTGCTACCGGCGGACGGTTCGGCACTGTCACCGGGAAGCCTTGCACGGCCGACATTCCGCCCGGATCGGTGGCCGTCACGGTCACCGCGGTCATCCCCTTCGCGACGGCTACGACCGTTACGGCGGCTCCCGCCACGCTCACCGCAACGACACCCGTGTCGGCCTGCGCGTCGTAGCTCAACTGCTGCCCGTCCGGGTCGCTGAAGTACCCGGACATGTCCACGCGGACCGAATCGCCCACCTCAATCTCATGCGCGGGAGGCGTCCCTACCGTCACCGGCATCCGGTTCGGCACCAGCACCCGGAAGCTCTGCTGCGCCTTCAGACCCGTTAGATCGTCGGCCAGGATGGTCACCAGCGTCGTACCGGGTGTCACCGCCGTTACGGTGATCGTACTGCCCGAGGCCGCCGCCGTCGCTACTCCGGGATCCGAACTCCACACCCTGTAGTTCAGGACATCCCCGTTCGGATCGTCAAAACATGCCGTTACGGTTACAGCCTCGCTCACAAAAAGGGTTTGCTGCGGAATCGATCCGCAAAGTCCCGGTGGCTGGGGATTGTCGCACGCAGCAATGTGTGCCAAGCCCGCAAGAGTGACCGGAGGCAACATTCGTAATGTACAGTTTTGTATAATCATTACTGTACAATATAGTATGCCCATACATCGCGGATGTGCCGATCCGGCGATAATGCCGTGCTAGACGCATTTACGCTTCATCCCCCAGGAACTCACACAGCGCGAACACCTCCACCCCGAGTTCCCGCAACCGCTCCGCCCCCGGCAACTCTGGCAGATCCACCACGAACCCGGCGCCTACCACCTCCCCACCCATCCCGCGAACCAACTCGATCGCCGCAGCCGCGCTTCCACCCGTCGCCAGAAGGTCGTCGATCACCAGCACCCGCGTCCCGGCTTCGATCGGGGCGACCACCTGCATCTCCAGCGTCGCGGTCCCGTACTCAAGCGCGTAGTCGACGCTCCTCACTTCCCCCGGCAGCTTCCCCGCCTTCCTCACGGCAACAAATCCCACGCCGAGTTCCTGCGCCACCGGCACGCCGAAGATGAAGCCGCGCGCCTCTATGCCGACCACGATCTCGGGCGCGGCGTCCCGGAACTGCGCGGCCAGCGCCGCCGTTGCCACCCGGAACCCACCAGCGTCCTCCACCAGCCCCATCACATCGCGGAAGCGGATCCCGGGGATGGGGAAGTCCGGAACCGCTCGAATCAGGGATTTGATGCCAGCCGCCAGGCGGTCGTCGCGCTGGCCGCCCTGCCGCGGCGGGGGTGTCGGGGCAGGCGGAGGAGTCGATGTGATCATATTGCGCATTCCGTGAGTTGACCTTCGGACGAATCCGGCGATAATGCTGGAAACAAACGTTGCCGATCAGGCACATCAAGGCCGAAACCCTTCTCCATGACGACACTTCCGGTCGCTCCCCCGGCCCTCCCTCTTGCGGCCCTCACCCTCGCCGCCTGGCTCGCCCTCGCCATCGCCGCCATATGCGACCACTACAAGGTCCCCCGCCGCCCTCGACTACAGCGTTTTCCTGGTGACAGGCGCCACCGCGACCCTCGCCTGGCTGTCCATCGGTCCGCTCGTGTTGGCCCCGCTGCTTCTGTCGACCGGCCACGTCCTCGCCAGCCCGCTATTCGCGGCCTGTCCGCTCATCTATTGGACTGTCGCCTCGACCCTCACACGGGACGACTCCTACCCCTGGTGGAGCGCGATTCCCCTTCCGGTGGCCATGCTCGTCATCGTCTACACGATCTGGCGGTCGACCGTCCTCGCCATTCGCCGCGGTGTCGTCTGGGGCGGGCCGCCGGTGCCGTTGTCGGAGTTGCGCGCAGCGCGGATTCGGGCTCCGCGCTGACCTGCCGAAGAGGGCGAGCGCGTTTCAGCTGAAACGCTTCCGCAGTCGAGCGTGCCACAGCTTCAGCGACCAGCCTCACCAACCACGCATTCGGGACTCTCCCCACGCACCCACGCGGCCAGCATCTGCCACTCGGGATCTTCCGTTGACGCCCAGCGCCGGGGGCCGCCGTGGAAGTAGTCGCCTCCTGCCGAGGGCGCGAGAGGGTGCGTCAAGAGCCGGCTCATCATTGGTTGGCCGGGCTCCACGTAGCGCCGCGTGACCGCGTAGTTGCGCTCCGTTTCCTCCTCATTCCAGAAATCGCGGCCCTCGGGGATGGGCCGCGCAAAGCCGCGCGTGCCCGACTCGTGACAGTGGACGCACTCCACGTCGCCCGGGCGCTTGTCGAGGTAGACGCGCTGCACGCACTCGCGGAAGAACTCATAGTCCAGACTCGGCAGGGGCGGGGGCTCGGCCGGATCGGCCGCGGCGACCCAATCCGCCATCGCGCGCCACTCGGGGTCATCCTTGGATTCGAAGAACTTCCCGCCCACATGGATCGCCGCGCCGCCCGCCGACTGCACGAGTGCCTTCCTCAATAGCCGGCTGCGGTCCGGATCTCCGGGCCTGACGAGGCGCGAGACGACACGGAAGTTCCGGCGTGAATCCTCCTCCGACCAATACACCTCCCCGTCGGCAGTCTCGCGGAGCCGCTGAAGGCGCAGGGGCGTTCCCTGCTCGGCGTGACAGGTGACGCAGGCGGCGCGTCCAGGACCCCATCCACCCCGGTCGACCAGAAACATCGGCTCGATCGTCTCGCGGTAGCGCTCGAAGCTGAGCGGCGCCTGGCCCGTGACCGCGCCGGCGCCGGCCGCCGACGCCATCAACGCCACGCCGAGCACGAGGGCGGGGACGGGGCGCCCAAGGGCGGGGGCGCTCACGGGAACACCACCGTCTTGTTCCGCTTCGGCACCTGGCCCACCGGGATGCGGGCGACCTCCCTCATCTCCTTGGTATCGACGACCGACACGTCGTTCGATCCGGCGTTCGCGACGTACAGGTAGCGGCTGTCCGGTGTCATCGTCAGCCAGTCGGGGATGTAGCCGACCTCGACGCCCCCGAGGTATTCAAGGTCCGGGAGCGACCACGCATAGACGTACCCGTTCGGCTTGCTCGTCGACCACAGTTGGCGTCCGTCCGGCGAAACCGCGAGGCCGTGCCCCGGCGATCCCTGGAGCGCATCGTTCGTCACCCGCGAGATCGGGAGACTCGGCATGTCCAGCTTCTGCACCACCTTCCGCTGCGCGAAGTCCACCACATAGACGCCGTGATAGTTGGAGATCTGGATGAACAGGCGGTTCGTCGACCCGTCCAGATGGGTCTCGAAAGCCATCGGCCGCACGCCCCCGTCCGCGTAGCCGCCCGTCGTGCGGCCGCTGAAGTGCAGCGACCAGATCGCCTCGTCGATTGAGGTGTCGATGATGGTCAGGGTGCGCGCACCGATCATCCCCGCTGCAACGTGCCGGCCGTCGGGCGACATGAACACGTTGTGCACGGTCCCCAGCGTCCGAATCGACTTCACGACCTCGCCCTGCTCCAGATCCACGACATCGACGCAACTGCAACCCTGGATGATCGCGACGTACACCTTACGGCCGTCCAGGCTGATTGCGACGTTGTGCGGCCGTCCCGAGAGCGGGATCCGGTCCACGACCTCCATGACGTCCGTCGGCACGATCTCGAGCGTGCGGTGGATCTCGTTGCTGAAGTAGAGGGTGCTCCCGTCCGGGGCCGCCGCGACCCCGTGCGCCTTCGGGATCCCCTCGATCACCTGCACGACCTCGTTCGTGGCCGGGTCGATGATGTGCACGTTGTCGCCGGCCGAATTCGTCTGGACGATCCGCACCTTGCCCGATTCCGACTGGCCCGCCGCGGGGACGACCGTCCCAAGCGCCAACGAGAGGGACAGAGTGAGCAGGCGTTTCATCGAAACCTCCGGAGTCTGCGGCAATCTGATCCCAACGTACGACCGGATACCGTCAGCGGTCCATATCCCCCGGCCGCCACTGATCCTGCGGAGGGGCGGCGCCGGCGCTCTCAGAAAGCGGGCACAAATCGAACTGCCCATCGACGGCGTCACCATGTACGAAGCTCCCGCCGTCACGGAGATCACCATCGGCATCGATCACACAGTAGCCGAATCGATCTTCGGTGGCGCGTACGTACACAAAGTGATTGAAGGAGCCCTTGTCCTCGCGAGGAACGGTGCGGTCATCTTTCCGAAACGGATCCGTGTTCTTTCCGCCCGCTCCCGTTACGAAATACCGGATGCCGTGCTGCGGCCACAGCCGCGCGTAGAGGTGGTGATGGGCCTGGAAGACGACATCCACGCCGTTGGCGCGGAAGATCGGCTCCAGTTCGTCCCGCAACGACGGATCGTCACCCCGGCATACGAACCACAACCACAGACATCTGACCGGCGTGTAGACAGGTTGGTGCAGCGCGACAACCTTCCACTGAGCGCTGGAAGTCCGGAGCGCCTCGGCAAGCCACCGGAGTTGAGGCGCATCCGCTCCCCGCGTGAGCTTCGTGTTGTCGCTGCCGAGCGTATTGGAGTCGAGGACGAACACCTCAACGAGTGGCGGGTCCCCTGGCGCACGGTCGCCGCCTGAAACGGGGCGCCCACCGGGAAGCTGCGCCGGGATCTCGACCGAGTAGTAGCGGAAGCGATCGACGTAGCCGAATTCGGGGGTTGCCAGGTGCGCTTCCACGTCGCACCCGGGCGTCGGCCCGTAGGCGGCCTCGTCCCGCGACACGGGCCTCGATCCCGAGTCCCGGCACCGTCTCACGTCATGGTTGCCGAGAGCCGCGTGCACCTTCACCCCGTCGGACAACAGGGGTCCGTACACACCGAGGAACCTGGTCGGAATCGACCTTGCGCTTCCGTACTCGTAGACGTTGTCCCCCAGGAGAAAAACGTGAGACACGGGCACCACGGAGGCCTGGCGGCGGATCTGCTCCGCAACCCTGTGGGCGCGATCATCACCGGTTCCGGTGTCTCCGACGAAGATGAGCCGCACCGCCGGCACCGTGTCCAGATGCGGAGCACCGACCACCGCGCCACCCGTCTCCGGGGTCGAAACCCTTACTCCGATCCCGCACCCGCCGGTGGACATCGCGAGTACCAGGACTGCCCACAGGGGTCCGGCGACTCCGCGGCCACACCGAAACGTTGCAGTCAGTTGCGACCCCCCGGTCCTGGATATGCGGTCAGCCTCGCTCTCCCCCCGCCTCCCTCGTCGGCAATGATCAGAGCCCCGTCAGCGGCGAAGGCGATCCCCTCGACCTGCCGATGCCACCCGGCGTCGAGGCTCCTTGCGGACACGACTTCACCACTCGGCGTCACCTCCGCGATGGCGCCTGGACGGGCCGCGATGACGAAATAGTTCCCGGACACCGGATGCCGCTCGATTCCCGATGGCCGATAGACGTTCGATCCGATGTGCCGGGCAAAGTCGCGCACGGTTGCTACGGCAGACGGCTCGCTGCCCAGCCGTTTTTCGTCGATGGACCAGCGGTAGATCGGCAACCGCCCTTCGAGGTCCTCGTCGCGGGCATCCTTGCACACAAGCAGGAGCTCCCGCAGGCCCGGGTCATACGCCAGGCCCTCGATTTCGCATTTGCGGCCGACACCGGTGGCGTAGACATTGTAGAGCACGGATTCCCCATCGGCGCCTTCGCGGGTCTCGTAGATCCTGCCGGAACTCGTGACGAGGTAGATCCGGTCTTCCGCTACCGCGATTCCCTCGAAGTCATCCGCGACCGGACCCGCCATGTCCGCCATCTGGAACCGCTTTGCGATCGACTCGTCCTGAAGGTTGATCTCGTACACGACACCAGCTTCGTCGTTGTGCGCCAGCAACCGGTGGTCGCTGGTCGTCGCCAGGCCTGAGATCTCCCTGAGCCGCCCCGGGAGCCGCCACTGGGTCGCGTTCCCGGCTTCCAGGTCATAGTCCGCGAGGGAGACGGGGTCCTGACCCGGGCGCGACATTCCGGTCAGCGTCAGCACACCCGCGATACCGCCGAAAACGAGACCGGTTCCGACAGGCGTTCGCAGTTGCGCCCCGATGCTCATGCGCAATCCCGTCCCGATACTCATGTCGAATCCACCCTCACGTTGCACCTGGCCGCTTACTGGCCGCTTAGCGCTTCCCAGGCCCATCGGTGGCCTCCGCCCGCGCTTCATGCGAAACGATTCTCCACCCGGACAACACCGGTGACTCTGCCCCGTAGTTGCTCTTCCACACCGCCAGCGTGATTGCGACGAACATCAGCGATGCCAGGTAGGCCACGACGGTGAGCTGCGTGCCCGTCGCGAGACCGATCCCGATGACCATCAACATGAATACGGCGTCCATTGGTTCCTTGATTGTGGCCCGGAACCGAACCGCGGCCACGATTCCCGCAAGGCCGAAGGCCAGCGGGAGGCTGCCCTTGACCAGGAACACGACGAGGGCAATACCGATCGGTGTCACGAGAAGCGCGTGAACGAACGATTGGTTGTGCTTCTTTGTCGGGCGGGTCCACTGATACACCCAGGTGATTGGCAGCGTCACGCCGAACGCGAGGATGAGCGCGAGCAGGACGGGAATCGAAAGTGATGGATCCAGCAACTGGCCGATGCCTTCCTGGTTGTCGAGACGACCGATGCCCTGAGTCGCTCTCTCAAGGAGCTCGGACACGTCGGCTCCGCTGTTGGCGAGCGCTCCTATCAGGAATCGGTCCCGCTCCTGGGACACATAGTGGAGAATGTTCGGGAACAACTGAAAGAGCCCGCCTAGCGCAACCAACCACGCCGCGTAGTAGACGACCAGACGGAGGACGATATTCTTTGGCATGGCGCTTGTCTCCTGCTCCTGCTAGAACATGTAGCCGCGAAGGTAGACGCTCGTCATCTCGCGGCCCTTCATAAGGGCAACACTGAAAGCCGCACGGCGTTCCAGGAACGACAGCCAGAATCCCCCTCCCGTGCCCCTGTGCCAGTCATCCGCTCGGTCCGGATCGCCGGAATAGTACACCCGTCCGACGTCAGCGGCTGCAAACAGGCCGAACTCCCCGGGCACCACCACGTTGACGCTAGCCGCTTTCATTCGCAGTTCGGCGGTAGCGTACAGCGATGCGTCCCCGGCAAACCGGTTCTGGCGGAATCCGCGCAGAGACCCTTGCTCCTGGCTGAAACCAACCTGGTCGGGCCCGCCCACGAATGCGCTCTCAAGGAATGGATACTTCCCCCAGACCTTCTTTCCTCCCACTCCAAGGGCCAGCGTCGGATTGGTTGGGACTCGCGCCGCAAGGTACGTGCGCAGTTCTCCGTCCACGCTGCCGAAGGCCGATTCCGCATCCCATGCCCCCAGGTATCCGGCGGCGGTGACCCTGGCAAGGAAGCCGCGCGTGGGAAACGCAGGACTGTCGCGCCCTTCGTACCGGATCGAACTCTGTGCCCCCAACTGGCCGAAGGATCCCGTGCCGTAGAGCGTTTCATCCAGCGAACCGATGAAGTTGTCGCCGTTCTCGTCGAGAGGCGTACTCGACCATTTGATGACCGGGCCCACGTCAACGGCAAGCTCCGAGCGACGGACAGCCGGCCCGTCCGCGTCTTCATCCGGGTCCTCCGCTCCAGTTCGGAACCGGAGTGCCGGTGCGAAGAGGAACGTGCCCTGGCGCACCTTGTAGAACGAGGACGGATGCTCGAGCCGGGAATCGTTGCCAAAACCCGTGAATCGGGTCACCACCAGTCCCGAGTATTCAAGGGCCAGCCTCAGGTCGACGTTGCTCCGCAGCTGGCGAAAGACGCCTTCATAGGATGCAAACGGCTTGTAGTCCCGGCTGGCCAACCCGACATCGAAGGTGTGCCGGGAGGCGAACGGATCCTTGCGGAATCCGAAGTATGTCCGGCTATGGAGCATCCGCACGAGCACACCCACATCGGGATTCGCCTGAACGATCGGGTGGGTCCTGCTCACCATGCCCCAGTCGAGGGCGAATCTGAGGTTGGTTGGGGTCCCCGAACCTCCCGGGCTCGGAGGACGCCGGTAGGGCCGCTCATCGATGCTGGCGCCGTTTCCCCGCGTGAACACGTTGTCGCCGCGATAGTCGTGGAAGCGGGTCCTCGAGGCGCCGGCTTTGGACGAATTGGTGAATGTGTCGCTGCCGCCGCCGCCATCGATGCGGACGGTAATCGACCCCTCTTCCCCCAGCACCTCCGCCCGATCGGCACCGCCCCGCAGGTACAGGCGGACTTCGCTGGTTTGCCGACGTCGGAAAGTGCGCTCGAAATAGGGCGGCTCCGCCGGTTCGCCGGAATCTCCCAGCAAGCCCAAGCTGACCGCGAGATCCCCGTTCGCCAGGTGCTCGAAGCGGGCGTATTCGTCCTCATCCGTGGCCTGGATCTCGGCCTGACGGGTGATCAGCGCGTAGTAGCGATCGACGAATTCCGGCAGAGCGTCGCGCCGGGCTTTCAGCTTCTCTTCGAGATCCTCGCCGACCATTTCATGGTAGGCTTCCGGAAGCCGCCGCACGGCATCTTCGATCACGGAATCGGGGAGCTCCTCGCGAAACGACTCGACCACCTCGTCCCAAGCGGGCTTGTCGAGTTCGACCAGGAACTGACGATCCAGCTCCCAGCCGGTGCCCGTGAGGCCAACCAGATTCGGATAGGCATGTCCGAAGTCGATCGCGGAGGGAATGAACCTGCGGGCCAGGGCCATGGCGAAACCGCCGTAGTGGATGAACGCCTGGTCGCGGTCCTCCGGGATCGGGAGCCAGGTTTGGCAGTCACCGCCGGGAAACCGCGCCCATCGCCATTGACCGACATGGCGGTCCTTGTCGTTGATGAGGAAGTCCATCAACCGCGCCTTGAGAAAGGCACCTGCATCGACCCGCTCACAGGCGCTGTCTTCGATGTCCTCCAACACCGTTTCCGTCCCGCTGACCTTCCGGGAACCCGCGAATCCGGGAGCGTCGTCCGGCCCCTCGGAAGGATGAACCTGCAGCGATCCGATCAGGCCTGCGTATTCCTCGCGATACTCGCCGAGCCTGGGGTCGTCCGGGATCACCGCCAGGGTGTGCTTCGAGTGGAGGATGCCGGTGGCCTCCATGAGCGGATCGACGACCAGCGCCGCGGCCGGCAGCAGCGTGCTGATCAGGTCCTGGAGGACATCGCTGACGAGTGAGTTCCTCAGTTCGTCGGCCAGCCTCCGGGTCGGGTCCTTGTCCAGGGAGCGAACCGTGTACCTGAGACCGTCCTCCCCGGTGAAGTGGAGCGAGATGGACTGCCCGAACCCCCCGGTTCGAAGGGGTGTCAAGCCGCCTCCGACGGTATCGAGATCGAGCACCGGGAACTCGATGGCGGTGGTCCAAGGGTCCCGGTAGTTGTCCCCGTAGAACCAGCGCCAGAATGCACCGGCCTGAAACCGTTTGCCGGGGACGGCCAGGTGGGTCCTGGCACCCGGCGGAGGAGCCGAGCGGTGGATCCGCGAGCCCGCCGCTGGTGGATTCTCCTGGGGCGCGGCTCCGGACGGCAGCGCGAAGGCGAGGACCAGCGCCAAAGCGACGAACAGTACGCCAAACCACCTCATGTAAAGTACACTTTACACAATGTAATGTTTTCCATACTATCTGGCATCCGCCAGCGCCCCCATCACCAGATCAGCCAGCTTCGGCAGATGGTCGCCCATCCGTGAGTCGTCCGAGTTGATCTGGATCGCGACGGCGACACCGTGGTCGGCGTAGTACGCGACCAGCGAATTGTACCCGGGGAAGAACCCGCCGTGGCCGTAGGTCACCCCGTGCTCGCTCTCGCCAACGGCCACCCCCAGCCCGTACCCCAGATGCGGCTTCGTGTCGTCGGTCGGAAACCCGATCCGGAACAGGTCGGGCAGATCATCCCCCTCGATCGCATCACCCTCGTACAGCAGCTTCGCCCACCGCACCAGCGCCTGCGGGTTGTTCACGACCCCGCCCCCCGTCCACTCCTGCAGCGGATGAACCACCAGTTGGCCGTCAACCACAATCTCGAGTGGCGTGTCAAAGAGCCGGACGCTCGCATGCGCGTAGCCCTGCGACAGCCCGGGGAGGTCGCGCCTGTCGGCCGGGAGGGTCAGGTCGAGCCCGAACGGATCGAGGAACATCTCGTCGAGCAGGTCGTAGTAGTCGCGCCCCGTCGCCGCCTCGATCGCCAGGCCCGCGAGGGTGTAGTGGACGTCGCTGTAGTGGTATCCCTCGCCCGCGGGGAAGAGCGGTTCGGCGTCCAGCACCGCCTCGGCGATGAACTGCTCCGGGGTCATGTAGGCGTCGGGGTCGCTGAAGAACTCGGCCAGCCGCGCCGCGAAATCGGGGTCCTCGAAGTACGGCTGGACCATCCCGGCGGTGTGGCTGAGCAGGTGGCGCAGCGTCAGTTCCGCATGATTGGGGATCCGCGAGAACCAGTCCTCGCCCCCGAGCCAGGTCGAGACCGGTGTGTCGAGGTCCATTTCCCCATTCATCGCCAGCTGCAGGGCGACCGCCGCGACGTATGTCTTGCCGATGCTGCCCGACGGCATCCGCAGGTCCGGCGTCATCGGTATGTCGTCGTCCATGTCCGATTCACCGGTGGCGAAACCGTAGACGCTGCCATCGGGGAGAATGAACGCCGCAGTCGCCCCGGGGAAGTTCTCGTCGGTGTCCTGGGCCTGTGTCCAGGCGGCGTCGAGTTCGGCCTGGAAGCGCTCGCCGAGCTCGACGGCCGCTTGCGGGGCGAGGGAGGGCTGAGACTCGGACGCCTCCCCCCCGGTCGAATCCGGCGACGGGCCGCAGGCCATGGCGGCAACAACAAGGCCCAGGGCCGCGAAGTGCAGCCCCGCCGGGCGGAGTGAGGAGTTGTTCGGCTGTGCGTCAGGCATTTTCCTGCTTTCCTTTCCCGTGAAGAACGCTCGCGCCCGGCCGCGAAGGTAGCAAACGGCTACGCTCTCGAAGCTTGACACGCCACATCAATATGGCCATTATGGCCAGATGAAACGAGCCAGTGTCAGTGAAGCGAAAAACGGACTGAGTGGACTGTTGAGCGAGGTGCGCCGCGGGGAGGCCGTGCTGATCACGCATCGGGGAAAACCAGTCGCGCGGATTGAGCCATGTCGCGTCGACGGCCCCGGCACGGACCGCGCCACCGCCGAGTTGCTGAGTCGGGGCGTTGCGGTCCCGCCTCGTGCATCTCTCGATGTCGAGCGCTTCCTGGGTGTGCCTGCACCCCGGCTGACCGGGGGCGCCAGCGCAAGTGAGATCATCGTGGCCGAGCGCGCGGCGAGCCGTTGAAGTACTGGGATTCTTCGGCTCTGGTCGCGCTGCTCGTGGAGGAGCCTGAAAGCGCACACCGCCGTGAGACGGTCCGGCGGGACCCGATGATCGTGACCTGGTGGGGAAGCCGGATCGAGTGCGCTTCGGCCCTGAACCGTCTGGAGCGGGCGGGCCGCTTCGAAGGCGGTGGGTTTGACCGTTCATTGGACAAGCTTGGGCTGTTGGCCGAAGCCTGGATCGAGATCGAGCCTCTCGAGCAAGTGCGCAAGCGTGCGATGAGGCTGCTTCGGCTTCATCCGCTGCGTGCGGCCGACGCCCTGCAACTGGCCGCAGCACTGACGGCCGCCGATGAGGACCCCCAGAGGCTTGACCTGGTCTGTAGCGACGATCGCCTCTCTCGCGCGGCGCACCGCGAGGGCTTCACCGTTCTGTAGGCCGTCGCCGGTCTTCACAGGAACCACCTCGCAGCCCGCCGTAGCCGAAGATATGTTTCGGCATGCTTCTCAACTGCGATATGGGCGAAAGCTACGGGCCCTGGGAGAAGGGCGCCGACGCGGCGGTGATGCCGCTGATCGACCTGGCCAACATCGCATGTGGCGGTCACGCCGGGGATCCCGACACGATGGCCCGCACGCTCGAGCTGGCGGCCGTGCATGGTGTGAGGCCGGGCGCCCACCCGGGTTATCCCGACCGGCGCAACTTCGGTCGTCTGCGGCTGGACTGGCCGGTCGACTCGCTCATCCTTGAGATCCAGGCGCAGATCGGTGCCCTCCAGGCCGTAGCCGCGGCGCTGGGGACGCCCCTGAATCACGTGAAACCGCACGGGGCCCTGTACCTCGCCATGATGGCGGACGACCGGCTGCTCACGAGGCTGGCCGAGGGAGTCGCGGCCGTGGACGACTCGCTCGCTTTCGTGCTGCAGGCGACACCCGACCACGAGCGGCACGAGGAACTGCTCAAGCACACGGGATTGCGGCTGGTGTTCGAGGCATTCGCGGATCGTGGCTACGGCGCCGATGGTCGTCTGCGTCCCCGGTCTGTCGAGGGCGCCGTTTTGAAGGACGCCGACGCGGTCGCGGCTCACGTGTCGCGGCTGATGAAGGGGTTCGTGGAAACGCCGGCGGGTCCGCTGGCCGTAGCGGCCGAGACCCTGTGTGTGCACGGCGACAATCCCTCGGCCTACGAGTCGCTGCGCCGCATCCGGGAGCTCGTTCCGCGACCGGCATGATCAGCTTCCCCGGGCCCGTCAGCGCCCTGGTCACCCTGCCGGTCGCGCCCGACCGCGACGGAATTGCCCGGGTGCTGAGCCTGGAACGCTTCGCCCAGGAGAACCTGCCCGGCCTGCGGGCCACGATCCCGGCCTTCAACCGCCTCCTGGTCGAGGGCTCGCCGAGCGACTGGGATCCCGGCGAGATCGAGGGCCTTCTCGCAGCCGGGGCGCGGGCTGCGCTGCGGGTCGCGCCGACCTCGCCGGCGACCGAAGCGACCGCGACGGTTTCTCTCCCGGTGTGCTACGACATCGACCTGGCGCCCGATCTCGAAGAGATGGCGGCGACGGCCGGACTGACAACCGCTGACGTCGCACGCCTCCACAGCTCCGCGACCTACCTGGTGCTCGCTACCGGCTTCGCGCCCGGGTTCGCATACCTGGGCGATGTCGACGCCCGCATCGCCGCTCCCCGCCGTCCGTCGCCGCGCAGCCGCGTGCCGCAGGGCGCGGTGGGCATCGCCGACCGGCGGACCGGGGTGTATCCGGCCGAGGGACCGGGGGGCTGGCGTCTGATCGGCCGCGTCCCCACGGCGCTCTTCGAGGACCCCGCCGAGCGCATCGCGCGCTTCACCCCCGGCGGTTCGGTCGACTTCCGTCCGATCGGGCGCAACGACTACGAGGCGGAGTGCTGAGCCCGGCCGACCGCGCCGGCTCGCCCCAGGCCGTGGTGGACCGCCCCGGCCCCTACTGCACGGTCCAGGACCTCGGAAGGCGCAGCGGCCGCCGCGCCGGACTCGCACCGGGCGGCGCAATGGACCAGCGCGCGTACCTGTGGGCCAATCGGCTCCTCGACAACGATCCCGCCGATGCCGCGCTGGAGGTCACCCTGGGCGGATTCTCCGTGCACTTCAATGTCGAGACGGCAGTCGCCCTCACGGGCGCGGATTGCTCCGCCACCCTGGACGGCGTCGAGACGGGTGCGTGGAAGACCCTCCGCGTTCGGCCTGGACAAGTGTTGCGGCTCTCCTACAGCGCAACCGGCATGCGCGCCTACCTCGCCTTCCCCGGCGGCCTCTCGACCGACCGTGCGTTCAATTCGGCCTCTGCCGTCGCCCGCGACGGATTGCCCGGACTCCTGGGCCGACCGCTTCTGGAGGGTGAGCCGCTGCACTGGCGCACGCCTCACCGCACCCTGCCAAGCCGCCACCTGCCCGCCCATCTCGTGCCGCCGGCGAGCGCCGAAGCACCCCTGGAAGTGCCCCTCATCACCGGCTACGAGTGGCGCGAGTTCTCCGAAGCGGACCGCGACCACGTGTTCTCTGCGGAGTGGACGGTCGACCCGGCAAGCGACCGGACCGCGATCCGGCTGGCCGGCCCTGCGCTGACCTCGGGTCCACGCACCCTCGACTCCACACCCCTTGTCGACGGCACGGTCCAGGTCACCGGCGACAGCCGTCCGCTCGTATTCATGCGCGACCGGCCCACCATCGGCGGCTATCCGAAGCTCGGCGGGACCGATCCGATCGCACTCGACGCCCTCGCCCAGGCCCGGCCCGGCACGTCCGTCCGTTTCGTCCCGGCCGACCCGGAAGCGATCCGGCTGGCCATGGCGCGCCGCGAGTCTTTCTTCGAGATTCGCCAGACTCCAGGCCGATGACGCCTTCTCGCCCTCGCGGCGCTCAATCCGGGGCAGAAGTCAATGAATGGTACGCCCGCCTGGAAACGTTTCAGCTGGAACGTTCCGATGTTCTCTGCGGCGGCCGCCCCCCTCAAAACCTCCCCGCCGAAAACGCCTCCAGCCCCACCCCCGCCTCCCCCTCCAGCATCAGCCCGGCAAGCGCCCACCCGCTGCTCGGACCCAGCGTGATCCCCAGCATCTGGTGGCCGGTATTCACGTACACGTTCTCGCGCGATGGCAGCCGTCCCATCACCGGAAGCGAATCCGGCACGATCGGGCGCATCCCCACCCAGGCGCGGCCTCCCTCCTTCGCCTCCGGGATGTCCACCTCGCGGCTCACGATTCGGCGCAGCGACCGTACCCGCGCCGTGTCCATGCGGCGGTTGATCCCGGACAGCTCCATCGTTCCCGAGAAGCGCAGCGCGCCGGCGAAAGGGGTGAGTCCGATCTTGGCGCCGCCCAGGTAGAGGGGCTGCCTCAGCTGATTCTGCGGCCGGTCGATGGTGACCGAGTACCCCTTCCCGGCAGTCATCGGAATCGGCCACCCGAGCATCCGGGTCAGTGCCCCGGTGTGCGCGCCCGCCGCCAGTACCACGGCATCGACCGCCACATCGTCCTTCGGAGTGACGATCGCCTTCACATGCCCGCGCTCGCTCCGAAAGCCGGTCGCCAGGCTATCTTCGTGGACCTCCACCCCGCTCGCCCTCAGCGACGCCCCCAGCCCCGCGGTCAGCGAGTCCGGCCGCACATGACGGTCCGCACCGACAAAGAGGCCGAATCTGAAGCCCGGGCGCAGCATGGGCTCGCGCTCATACACTTCTGACTCGGTCAAATCGGTGCAGTGGGTCGCTCCTGCCGCGGTCACCAGCTTGACCTCCTTCTGCGCCGCTTCAGCCTTGTCGGAGTCGCGGAACACCATCAGCACACCCGACTCGTGGCACTCGAACTCCACACCGCTTGCGGCCAACTCGTCGTAGCGCTCCATCGTGAACCGGTTGAGCGCGGCGATGGCCGCGATGCCGCGCTTCTGATCGGCGTGATTGCAGAATGAACGGAAGCGCAGCAGCCACGGGGCCAGCTTCGGCAGCGCCGAGGGCTTGATGTAGAGCGGGCTGTCGCGCCGCATCATCCAGCTGAGCGACTTCAGCGTCATACCCGGCGCGGGAAGCGGACTCGAGATCGACGGGCACACCCAGCCGGCGTTCCCGAAAGAGCAGCGGCTGCCCAACCTCCACGACTCGATGACAACCGGATCCGCGCCGAGCCTCTTCAGATACCAGGCCGTGGAAAGGCCGATGACCCCGCCCCCAACGACCCCGACGCGCATCAGCCTGACTCCCTCAGTTCTCCCGCTCGTGGACCAGGCGCCCGCCCACGTACACGCGGCTGGCCCAGGTCAGAATGCTCAGCGGATCGCCGTCGAAGACGACCACGTCCGCGTCCTTGCCCACCTCCAGGCTACCCAGCCGGTCGGCCACCCCCAGCACTTCGGCCGGGTTGAGCGTGACCGCCCGCAACACGTCCGCCTCGCTCATCCCGTGCCCGCGCGCAATCGACGCGTCGATCAGCAGCCACTGGCCGGCCACGCCGGGACCGAACGGCCCAAAGCCCCGCGAGAAACTGGCCAGCGAGACGTGCACCCCGGCCTCGTGGAGCCACACGGCATTGCGCTCGTCGACGCCTCCGTAGTCTCCCGGATCGGGGATCTCCTCGCCGGAGATGTAGGGGTGCGAGATCGGGCCCAGGACAACCGGGATCCCGCGGTCCGCGAGCTCGCCGGCCATCTGGTGCGCCCCCGCGCCGCCGTCGATCACCAGTTCGAAGCCGAACTCCTCGGCGAGCTCCATCGCCACCCGGATATCGCGCGTCGCGTTGGCCTGCACGCGGGCCGGGATCTCGCCGTTCAACAGGCGCGCGAGAGCCTCCATGCCGAGGTTGCGGGGGGCCGCTGCCGCCCCGCCTGCCGCGTCCGCCCCGCCTGCCCCATCCCCGTCGCCGGAGCCGCCCTCCGACCCAACCAGCCATTCCTGCGCCCGCACCAGCAGATCCCGCAGCTGCGCCACGACCGCCATCCGCGTCGACGGCGACCGCGACTGCTCGCGATAGGTCGACGCCGGCCGCCCGCCCAGCGTGATGTCGATGGCTGCGGGCTCCCGCACGATCAGGTCGTCGAAGCGCGCACCGGCCGTCTTGACGACCACGCCCTGTCCGCCGACAACCGTCGCGTCTCCAGGCCCGACATACATCGCCGTCACCCCTCCCTGCAGCAGTCCGCGCACACGAATCTCGCCCGCCTCGCCCGACCCGAAGGTCCCGAACGGCGAGAACGCCTCGATGATCCGCAACTCCGGAGTCAGCGGCGTCGGCACTTCGTTCATGTCCTCGGCCGCCAGGCCGTAGTAGCTCATCGCGTCGACGATCCCGGGCATGACCACACTGCCCGTCACGTCCACCACCTCGGCCCCTGCGGGGATGTCCACGTCGGCGCCCACCGCAGCGATCCGGCCGTCCACCATGAGCACGGTCCCGCCCTCGACGGGTTCCGATGAGATGGGGTAGACAAGCCCCCCGGTCAGCGCCACGGTCTGTGCCCGGACCTCGGCCCCGCCGCCATGGATCGCGGCCATGGCCAGCACGGCCACCCCGGCGGCCCCTATCCTGGCGCGCCTCCTGTCCCGTCCGGCCATTGTCTCGCCCACCGCCCTGCGCGCGCCCCACTTCGCAGCCCTGTTCATGGCCCGTCTCCTTCCCGGTCGTACGCCAGGCGCCCGTCCACATACACCCGTGTCACCAGGGTACTCACCTCGTACCAGGTCCCGTTCAGCACCACGATGTCGGCGTCCTTGCCCACCTCGAGGCTCCCCACGCGGTCCTCGACTCCCGCGATCGCAGCCGGGTTGATCGTCACCGCCTCGAGCGCGTCCTGCTCGGACATCCCGTAGCGCATGCCCAGCCCGGCATTGCCGCGCTGCCACTTGGACCCCACCACCGGGTCGTCGGTGTGGAAGGTGAAGCGCACGCCCATCTCGTTCATCAGGGTGCCCGTGGCCATGACCTCGTCGGACAACGCGATGCGGGTAAACAGCGGCATCCCAATCACGTCGATCCCTGCCTCGGCGATTTCATCGGCCACCTTGTAGGCCTCGGTCGAGTGGTGGATTGCGAGCGCGAAGTCGAACTCCTGCGACAGGCGGACGATCGCGAGGATGTCGTGCGCCTGGTGGACGTGCGCGCGGATGCGATCCTCGCCGTTCAGCACGCGCACCAGGGCCTCCATGCCCAGATCGCGCGGCGGGGCCGGGCCTTCGCGGCCGCCTTCCTCCCACGCTTCCCGCCTCGCTTGATACTCCTGCGCCTCGATGAACTTGGCGCGCAGTTGGGCGGTCACCGCCATGCTGGTGGTCGGCGACTGGTTCGGCCGCTTCCGTCCCATCGCGATCTTGACCCCGCCGCGCTCCTTCACGACCCGTTCGTCTATTGACTCGCCCCACGTCTTGATCACGATTGCCTGCCCGCTCGAGACCTCGCCGCTCCCGGGCCCGGTGATGACCGTGGTCACCCCGCCCTTGACCGCACCGTTCCAGAAGGCGTCGTCGGGCGAGAGCACATCGCGGATGCGGTGCTGCGGCCCGAACCGGGTCGGGAACTCGTTGAGGTCGCGGCTGTCGGCGCCGATGTGTGAGTGGTTGTCCAGCATCCCGGGCATGAGGACCATGCCGCTCACGTCGACGACTTCGCCGCCGCCGGGCACCGGGACATCCGCGCCCACCGCCGTGATCACGCCGCCCGAGAAGACGATCGTGCCGTTCTCGATGGCGGGCCCGGCGGCCGTGTGGATGCGGGCGCCGACCAGCGCGACGGGGGTGGATTGGGGGGCGGCGGGGGCGGGGGCGAGGCCGAGCGCCATGCCAGCCAAACCGGCAGCTAGGCACCGACCCCCTAGACGCCGTATCCCGATTGTCAACCCTGCATTACATTCTGTAAATTGCACTTTACATCGCTCCTTTCACGAGCCCTTTCACGAGCCCTTTCACAAGCGGGCCGCGGCGTACCACCGGAACCCCCTTCACCCCTCCCAGATCTCACCCAGCACCCGCTGGAAGTTGCCGCCCAGAATCCCGCGTATGTGATCGTCGGTGTAGCCGCGCTCGATCAGCCCCTCGGTCAGGTCGAACACGCGCTTCGGGTGGTCCACGCCCTCGATGTCGATCTTCTCGCGGAAGGCGTACGAGCCCTTGTATGCGGCCTTGAGCCGCTCGTACTCGTCGGTGGGCAGGTCGTCGTAGCCGTGCAGGTCGATGTCGCTGCCGATCCCGAGGTGCTCCACGCCCACCAGGTCGCGCACGTGGTCGTAGTGGTCGAAGAAGTCCACGAGCGTGGTCGGCTCCCGGTCGAGCACGAACATGCGCACGCCGGTGATCCCCATGACCCCGCCGGTCGCCGCCATCGCCCGGATCGCCTCGTCGGTCTTGGTGCGCGGATGGCCGCCCGACAGCTCCCGGCTGTTCGAGTGCGTCAGGAGGACGGGGCGCGACGAGACCTCGCAGGCGTCAAGCGTGGTCCGGTCTCCGCAGTGCGAGACGTCGACCGCCATCCCGACCTCGTTCATCCGCTCCACGATCGCGACGCCGAAGTCCGAGATGCCGCCGTCGATCCGCTCGGTGGCACCGTTGCCGATCATGTTCCGCTCGTTGTAGGTGAGCTGCGAGACGCGCTGCCCAAGCCCGTGGAAGAGGTTCACGTCGTCGGGGCTGTGAAAGTGCGACGAGGTCTGGGTGCCGATCAGGATGCCTACGCGCCCGGAGCCGTGCACGCTGGCCAGATCCGCGGTGGAGTCGATGCGCACGAAGAGGTCGGGCCGGGCCGCGATCATCGCGTTGTACCCCGCGACGAAGAGCAGGGTGTTGCGGTACTGGTCGGCGAAGTCGCGGCCCCCGATCCCCACCGCGATGTGGAAGACGTCGATCTCGGAGTCGCGGAACTCCTGCTCCTCCGCGGCAGTCATGCCGGAGAGGTCGGACCCCCAGCGCTCCCGCACGGACGACGAAATGGCCAGCGGCGAGAGCATGTCGATGACGAGGGACCCGGTGACCAGGTCGATGCAGCGCGTGGAGTATTCCTGGGGGGGACCGACGCGGCCGTCCGGGCCGAAAGCGCGCAGCGTGACGCGACCCCGGTTCAGGAACGGTGCGGCAATGGTGAGCCCGGCGACGCCCGCTGCCGCTTTGAGGACGGTTCTGCGTGCCACGCGAACCGCCGGCCTCGATGTTGCTCGATCTCTACTCATGTGGCTTCTCATGCACTCGCAGTGGTGTTTTCGGCACGGTCTCGACCCCCATGTATCTGGCGGTGCGAATCAACGCCTGATCAAGCGTCGCAAGCTGGACACCCCGCCTCATGGCCAGCTCAAGATAAGCGGCGTCATATGTGCTGAGGCCGCACTCGCGGGCCAACATGAGTGTTTCTCGCAGTGCGCGCTCATCGGTCTCGGTATCGGTGACGATCGCCAGCCTGTGCAGAAGATGGAGATAGGCCGCGACCTTCGACTTGGCAATGCGCTTCATCCGTTCAGCTCGCGCCAGGACGTTGCCGATTTCCAGGTGCCAGATGCCGGGGACCAGAGCTCCTTCCGTTCTCAGCCGGTCGAGCAAAGCTTCTGTCTCGGGCGTCCCCTGATCGGGGAACAGCCATGTGGCCGCAACCGAGCAGTCGAGGACGAACCCTCTCACGGTCGCCCCGAGTCCCGCAGATCTCTCCAGTTGAGGTCGCCAAGCGAGACACCTTCACGGATCGAACGGAGTTCCCGAATCGCGTCAGCGACATCCCGGCGATCCGCCTCTTCGGCCGGAACGAGCCTCGCAACCGGTATGCCGCGTCTTGTGATCAGCACCTCCTCGCCCTGCTCTACCTTTTTGAGCAGCGACGAAAGGTGTGTCTTCGCATCGAATGCGCCGACCGTGACCATGGATTCCCCCCACAGAAGAAAAAGTAAACTAGTTCACTAAACTAGTCTAATGTTTGATCGAAGAAAGAGCAACCCAAGGATAATCGGACGCACGCCCAAAGTGCATCAGCGGGGTGCGGCCGGAAACCCTCTCAGCTAGCCATCCCCCGATACCGGTCGAACCACCCCACGATGTACTTGATCTTCTGCATGAAGTGGCTCGGCCGCACCCGGATCCCGTGCGGCTCGCCCGGCACCTTCACCAGCACCGCCTCGACGCCCTTCAGCTTCAGCGCCTGGAAGTACTGGTCCGATTCCGACATCGGGGTCCGGTAGTCCTCCACTCCGGTCAACACCATTGTCGGCGTGGTCACGTTGCCGACGAGCGAGATCGACGAGCGCTCCATGTAGTGCTCGGGGTCCTCCCACGGCATCGCCCGGAACCAGTACTTGGCCACCGTGATCGGGATGTCCGAGCTGACCGCGAAGCTGTACCAGTTGATCACCGGGTACAGGACTGCCGCCGCGTTGTAGCGGTCGGTCTTCCCGATCGACCACGACGAGAGCACTCCGCCGCCGCTGCCGCCGGTTATGTAAAGCTGCTCCGGATCCACGTACCCGAGCTCGATCACCGCGTCCACGCCGGAGTCCAGGTCGAAGTAGTCGTTGCCGGGATAGGAGTGGTGGATGAGGTTGCCGAACTCCTCGCCGTACGATGTGCTCCCCCTCGGGTTGGTGTAGAGCACGACGTAGCCTGCGGAAGCCATCGACTGCTTCTCTATGTCGAATCTGTCGCCGTAGTTGGCGAACGGCCCGCCGTGGATCTCCAGGATGAGCGGATACCGCCGCGACGGATCGAAGCCCGGCGGCTTGATGATCCACCCGTGGATGTCGAGGCCGTCGTGCGACGACGGCCACCACAGCTCTTCCACCTCGCCGAGCGTCTTGTGGGCGAGCACGTCGTCGTTGAATCCCGTGAGCACCCGCACGCCGCGGTCGGCCCCGACCGCCACTTCACTGAGCATCGTCGGCGTCGACACCGTGTAGGCGAATGTCCCGCGCGGCCCCACCGAGAAGCTTCCGCCCCCGTACGCCGACCCGCTCCCGCCCATGTCCTCGGCCACGACGTGCACCTCGTCGCTGCCGGGCTCGACGTAGGCGATCTTCGTGTTGCCCATGTCCGCGTAGGAGAAGTAGAGCCGCCCCGAATCCGGTGCCCAGGCGAGCCCGCCCACGGTGCGGTCCAGCTGGGCGGCCACCTGGCGCGAACCCGATCCGTCGCGGTTCGCCATGTACAGCCCGGTCACCTGGTAGCCCTGGTAGCGGTCGTCGAAGCCGGTGTAGGCGATCCAGCGGTCGTCGGGTGAAACCGCGACGCCCCCGTCGGGCCCCTTGCGGTCGGTCAACGCCCGGATCTGGCCGTCCAGGGAGACCTCGTAGATCTCGGTGTTGCGGTTCTCGAGTTCCCAGTCAGGGTGCCGGTTTGCCTCGATCAGCACCGACTCGCCGTCGGGCGACCATACCGGCCGGCCCCGTCCCGAGCGCCCCACGTATCCGCCGTGGTGAAAGTCGCCGCTGGTGATCTGCCGCGGCGTCCCACCCTCGGAAGGCATCACGAACAGGTGCGTAAACCCGTGCTCCAGGTCCCCCGCACCATCGAAGCGGTGGACCAGTTCGTGGATCACCCGCGCCGGCTCGGCCCACTCCGCGCCCTCGGGCGGGTCCGGCATGGAGATCAGCTGCATGCCCGCCTCCGACACGAACGACGAGAAGACGATCCGGCTGCCGTCGGGCGACCACGCCGGTGCGCGCGGCCCTTCGACCAGGTTGGTGATCCGGTTCGTGGCTCCGGTGTCCATCCACCGCGTGTGCAGCTGCGAAGACCCCGTCATGTCCGAGATGTAGAGCAACCGGCCGCCGTCCGGAGACCACCGCGGCCAGCTGTCCGACTGCTTGCCCGAGGTCAGCGGGCGAAGGTCCGATCCACCGCGATCCATGATCCACAGGTTCGAGAAGTTGCGATCGGT
This sequence comes from Longimicrobiales bacterium, assembly GCA_965211905.1. GTDB lineage: Bacteria > Gemmatimonadota > Gemmatimonadetes > Longimicrobiales > Gaopeijiaceae > Bin94. The sequence goes on along the minus strand of CBDBTX010000003.1, from coordinate 28,543 downwards.
CTGCGGGTCGGACCACTGGCGCACGAAAACGATCTGCGAGCCGTCCGGCGAGATCTGCGGGTCGCTCACGAATTCGAGGTCGAAGACGTCCTCGGCGGTGAGCACGTCCATGCCCTGCTGTGCGTTCAGGGCAACGGGGATCGTCAGCGTCAGCGCGGCCGACGCAAGAATCGAGAATCTCTTCATCACACTATCCCTGATATGCGGGAGATCACGTACCGGCCGTGCTCCTCTCCCGCGATGAACTGGGTGACATCGAAGGAACCCGTCAGCAGGCGGGAGAACGCGCGACGCGTCGAACGGCGCCAGCCGACCGCCTCGTCGAAGCACCGCGCCTCGATGGTCTCGATGTCCTTGGGAATCAACACCTCTACGGTGTCCACGTCCTCCTGAAGCAGCGGCTCGCCTTCACCCGGCCGCACCACGGCGCACGGCTCGGGCCTGCCCGGCACCGCTCCCCGGGCGCGCGCATCATCCGACGCCTCCGCGTCCCCGTGCAAGTCCCACTTGACGATGAACCTGTCGGTGCCCAACTGGTGGAGCTCGCTGTCCGAATCGCCGTACATGTTCGGGACGAACTCGTCCACGGTCGCACCCAGCAGGTTGAGGTTCAGGTGCGCGTTGCGCGCGACGAGCGGGTCGAAGGTCCAGTACATGGTGACCACGCCCGCGGCTCGCAGCTCCTCCCGCTGCGCCAGTTTGAGGCGCTTGCCTATCCCCTGGTTGCGGACCTCCGGGCGCACGGCCAGCATGTGCGACCAGTGGGCCAGCTCTCCACGCCGGACTCCGGTCACTCCATAGACCAGGCCCATGAGCTCTCCCGCCGGGCCGAAGGCGCCGGTCACCACCCCGCTCATCTTGGCGGTGATCTGCATCATGCTCACGGGCACGACCTCGGAGAAGCCGTGGCCCCAGGTCTCCCGCTGCAGGTCGACGCATGCGTCGTACTCGGCGCGTGTTCTGACGGGCCGGATCGCGATCTCGGCCGGTGGGGCCGGCGTCGGGTCGCGGACGGGAGATGGAGGAGCAGCCATGACACTCCGGGAAACGGGACTGTTCATCGGCGACTTCAGTACGGTCATGCTACGCCCTGAAACCGGGATACCGCAAGGTATACGGATTTATCGACAGAACTGCGATACATTCTGTGTTACATTTCAAGGTTTGGGTCGATCCGTCTCGCACCGAGGGGATCGGCGACGCCGCAACAGAATCGACAGGCGGGGCCGGAAACGCAATGGTTTCGCCGCATTTGACCGCATTTAGTGGAGAAACGATGACAGCCGCAAAGACACTGAACATAGACCGTGGAACGCAGGCGTACGAGCACCTGCGCGAGCTGATCGTCCTCGGACGCCTTGCCCCGGGATCCCGCCTGATCGAGACCGAGATCGCCGACCGCCTGGGGCTCAGCCGCACTCCGATCAGAAGCGCACTACAGCGCCTGATGCAGGAAGGCTACATCTCGGACCCGGGGATCGGTCGCCAGAGCCGTCCGTACGTTTCGCCGCTCACACAGGACGACGCTCGTGAACTCTTTCACATAGTGGCCGAGATGGAGGGCCTGTCCGCGTGGCGTGCGGCCGCTCTGCGCGACCGCACATCCCTGGTCGAGGAGCTGAACGCTCTCAACGTCGAGATCCTTTCCGAAGCGAGGAAGCAGCGTCCTTCCCGCGACCGGATCCACCGGATCGACAACCGGTTCCACCGCGCTTACGTGGAGGGCGGGGGCGGATCCCGCCTGCTGGCACTGCATGATTCGATCAAGCCCCAGGCCGAGCGGTATACACGGCTGTACATCGAGGCGCTCCTCGACCAGATCGCCGTTTCCGTTGCGGAGCACCAGAAGATCGTCGATGCGATCGAGTCGGGTGACGCCGATGCCGCGCAACTGGCCGTGCGCACGAACTGGCGCAATGCCGCCGAACGGCTGGCCGAAGTCATCGCGCAGTACGGCGAATTGGGGAGCTGGTAGGGCCCAATGATTCTTCGCGAGCGTACGAGAGTTTCCGGATTCGCCCTTGTTGTCGCGCTGTTTGTCGCGTGCGTGTTCGCTCCGGCCGCGGGCGCCCAGCAGGGGCTTGAGGGACTCGGCGCCGAAATCGAGCGAATGATCGGTGACTGGGGCATCCCCGGCGCCGCAGTCGTCGTGATCCAGGACGACGAAATCACCTTCGCCCAGGGCTTCGGCGTCAGGGAACTCGGTGGCACGGATCCGGTCGACGAGCACACGATCTTCGCAGTGGGATCCACCTCCAAGGCCTTCACCGCCGCCGCCGTCGCCATGCTCGTGGACGAGGGCAAGGTCGGCTGGGACGATCCCATCGTCGATCACGTGCCCATCTTCCAGCTCAGCGACCCCTACATCACCCGCGACCTGCGCGTGCGCGACCTGATGAGCCACAACTCCGGCCTGATGCGCGGCGACCGCCTCTGGTACGCGAGCGGCCGCACCCGCGAAGAGGTCCTCGAGCAGGTCAGGCACCAGCCGGTGACCTTCCCGCTGCGCTCGACCTTCCAGTACAACAACACGACCTGGATCGCGGCCGGCGAAGTTATCGAGAACGCCTCCGGGATGAGTTGGGACGACTTCGTGGCCTCGCGCATCTTCCGGCCGCTGGGCATGACCCGCAGCAATACATCGGTCGCGGAGCTCAGCCGGCTCGACAACGTCGCCACGCCGCACAATCCGTCGCTCGACGGTGAAGTGACCGCCATCCCCTACCGCAACATCGACAACGCGGGACCCGCCGGCTCGATCAACTCCAGCGCGCTGCAGATGGCCCAGTGGATCCGCCTGCAGCTCGGTCGCGGGGAATTCGAGGGCGAGCAGCTGATCTCGGAGGAAGCCATAGGGGAGACGCACACAAGCCAGATGCTCATCCGCAAGGAGGGCACCTGGGCGCTCACCTGGCCCGAATCCGACTTCCTCACCTACGGGCTCGGCTGGTTCCTGAGCAGCTACCGCGACGTCACCATGATCTCCCACGGCGGCAACATCGACGGCATGACCGCCTACGTCGGGTTTGTCCCCAGGCGCGGCTACGGGATGGTCATACTCTCCAACCTGAGCAGCGCAAACGGCTTCAGCTCCGCTCTGGCGCACCGGATCATCGACCGGCTGGAGGGCGGCGAAGGTCTGCCCTGGAACGAGAACATGCTCAAGATGTTCAACGAGTTCATGGATCAGCAGCGCGCCCGGGCCACCGAGGTGGAGGAAAGCCGTACGGCAGGCACTTCGAGCACGCTGCCCGTCGCCGAGTACGCCGGTACCTACGTCAACGACATGTACGGCGAGATCACCGTGACCGAGGACGGCGGGGTCCTGAGCGCCACCTTCGGCGCCGGCTTCGACGGCGTTCTGGAGCACTGGCACTACGACACCTTCCGGGTCAGCTGGGGTGGCGGCGCCGGCAGCGAGGAGTTCCTGCGCTTCGAGATCGGGACGGACGGCAAGGCCGCCGTGCTGCACGCGGAGATCGAGGGAAGCGTCGCCTTCGTGAAGCGGGAAGGGTAAGTTCCGGCCTGAGCGCAACGTACCTGTCCCGCACAGGAACCGCCGCAAGCCCCGCAGGAGGCGCTGCTCCATGATACGGCCTAACCCACGCTCCCCAGCGGTGCCCGGAGCCGCTCTTTTCGCCTTCATGCTGGCCGGCGTCTCCTCTTCCTGCGCGCCGGAAGATCCGGTGGGCGGTGCGGTGCGCGAGACGCTGCCGAACGGGGCGGTGCTGGTGCGGTATCCGAGCCTGCCAGCGATCGACTCGGTTGGCCCGGAGGTGGTCGAAGCGCATGTCGACCTCAGGATCGGCACGTTGGACGGCGACGATCCCAACTACCTCTTCGGGGACATCCGGGGCGTTCAGGGAGCGAGCGACGGGACGATCTACGTCCTCGACTATCAAGCCGTGGAGGTGAGAGCGTACTCTGCCGACGGTGAATTCCTGCGCACGGTCGTCCGTCACGGCGAGGGCCCGGGCGAGATGTCGGAGGCCAACGGGATCTTTCTTTCCGGCGATACCCTCCTCTGGATCAACGACCACAGTCAGTGGGCGATCCTCGGGGTGGATCCTGCCGGCGAGGAGGTGCGCAGATTCGACATGCCGGTGCGGAGCTACGGATACATCTGGGACGGGACGTTCGACGATCGAGGGCGCTACTGGCGCGTAACCGACCACTCGGACGACGAGGAGATGTGGGACGATCCCGCGACGGGACCCTATGAGATGTTCACGCGGGAGTATTTCAAGTCCTTCCACCTTGCCACGGGAATGTCCGACTCCACGTACCTGGGTGAAACCAGCTACCGTGGATACGTGCAAAGGAGGGGCACAGGCAGGAGCGTCTACGGCATTCCCTTTGTCGCGTCCGAGATCGACATCGTGCACCCTTCCGGCGGCTTCTGGCACGCGAACACCGCTTCATACCGCTTGACCCGCTCCGATGAAAACGCTGACACCCTCGTTGTGATCGAGGCAGCAGTGCAGGTCCATCCAGTGACGACCGAAGACCGTTCCGCGTATGTGCAGCGTATCGTTGACCGGCGACCCGATGACCAGCGGGCAGGCGAGGCAATCGCTGCGCTCATGCCGGATTTCAAACCGATCCTGGAGAGTTTCTTCGTGGACGACGAAGAGCGGCTCTGGGTGGAGAGGGCCACTCCGAGCGACGTTCCTCCCTTCTACGACGTGTTCTCACCCGACGGCGACTACCTGCGCTCCATCCGCCTCGGCTTCGAGCCCGCCCCCTCCAGCAGACTTTCGGTCCAGCACGGCGCCATCTACACCTGGGTCGTGGACGAACTGGATACGCCGTTTGTCGTGAGAGCCCCCGTGTCATGAGCCCGGCCCGGCGTCGGGACCGGGACGGCGTAGGAACGGCCGCCGCGACACGGTGAGCAGCCCCATCGTCGAGGGGGCCACCCACACCGCCGACGTCGTCGTCATCGGCGCCGGCATCGTGGGGGCTTCCTGCGCCTGGCACCTGGCCCAACGCGGCCTGTCGGTCGCCGTGTTGGAGCGCGAGGCCGCCCCCGCCCTCGGCTCCACCGGGCGCAGCGCCGCAGGCGTCCGCGTGCAGTTCACCACCGCGCCCAACATCGCGCTGTCGATGTACTCGCTGCCCATCTACCGCGCCTTCCGCGAGCGGCACGGCTTCGAGGTCGGGTACCGCGACATCGGCTACCTGCTGCTGGTCCCGCCCGAGCGCTGGGACGACCACCTGGCCTCGGTCGCGCTGCAGCAGAGCATGGGCGCACCCGTCGAGGTGCTCGCCCCGGAAGACGCAACGCGGTACGTCCCCATGGACACGGGCGGGCTCGCCGGGGTGACGTACGGCCCCTGGGACGGGGTGATCGATCCGCATATGGCGACGCACGCGTGGGTTGCGATGGGTCGCCGGGTGGGGGTGCAATACCATCTGCGGGAGGCCGTAACCGGTGTCCGCCCCGAGGGCGACGGATGGCGGGTCGAGACGGGGACTCGAACCTTCTCCTGCGGACACCTCGTCAACGCTGCAGGCACCTGGTCGGGGCTCATAGCGCGCCTCGCCGGGCTCGAAGTCCCGGTCAGGCCGAAGCGCATCCAGATCTTCCTGAGCGCGCCGATCGCCGACGAGCGCGTCTACCCGCTCACGATCGATCTCGGCACGGGCGTGTACCTGCGCAGCGAGGGCGACCGGATCCTCTTCGGCATGGACACCCACGCCGACGACGGCTTCACCGAGGGGGTCGACTGGAGCTGGCTGGAGGAGGTGCTGCTGGCCGGGGTCGACCGGTATCCGTGGTGGGTGGACCTCGGGGTGGACCGGCAGGGGAGCTGGTGGGGATACTACGGCGTCACGCCCGACAACAACCCGGTGATCGGCTACAATCCGGGGACGCGCCGGTGGGTGGACGCCTGCGGATTTTCGGGACACGGGATCATGCACGCGCCGGCGACCGGGCTTGCGGTCTCCGAGCTGATCGCCGACGGACGCTCGCACACCCTTGACGTGAACGCCTTCCGCCACGGAAGGTTCGAGGAGGCGGGGGTGGCGGTGGAGGCCAACATCTTTTGAAAACCGGACAGAGACCATGCAACTGAGATTTGCCGAAGAGGTCATGCTCCTCCTGCTCGACGACGAGGGCGAGAGGTTCCTGCGGGTGCCCGACTGGTCCCTCAGGTACGCGCTGGGCGGCGGGGTGCTGATGGATCTGGCCTTCGAGGACCGGATCGACACCGATCTCGAGAAGCTGATCCTGGTGGACTCGACTCCGTTGGGGGACGAGCTCCTCGACCCCACGCTGGCCGAGATTGCAGCCGCGGACGGGACGCACAACGCGCGGTTCTGGGTGGAGCGCGCCGCCGCACGGTCCGGTGAGATCCGCGAGGCCGCCATCGACAGCCTCATCGGGCGCGGCATCCTGGAGCGGAAGGAGGACCGGTTCCTGTGGGTCTTCCGCTCGCGCCGGTATCCCGTCCTCGACGACGGCACCGCCGAGCGCGAGGTGAAGCTGCGGCTGATGGAGCTGCTCTTCAGCGACATGATCCCGACGCCCCGCGATGTGGTGATCATCTGCCTCGCCGACGCCTGCGGCATCTTCGCGGAGCTGCTCTCGCGCCGCGAACTCCAGCAGGCGCTGCCGCGGATCCAGTTCCTCCGCCAGATGGACCTGATCGGCCAGGCGGTGACCGCGGCGGTGTGGGACATCGAGGTTTCGCTGGCCCAGGCGATCCGGCCCCACTTCGGGTAGCGGCGGGACGAATCTCCTCCGCCATCTTGTCAAGTAGGCTTTACATTGTATAATGTAAACCTTACACTTTGTGCCCACGCGACAGGACAGGAGACCTACCCATGACCGACAACCGGCTACAAAACCGCGTCAGACAGTACCGCAAGGCGGATGGCCTTTCCCAGCAGAAGCTCGCCGAGGCCATCGGCGTTTCACGGCAGGCGATCCATGCGATCGAGACCGGCTCGCAGGTGCCGTCCACCAGCCTCGGGCTGCGGCTGGCGCGTGTTTTCGGTTGTGGAGTGGAGGACCTGTTCAGCCTGGCGTCGGATCCGGGGATGCGTGTCCACCTCGCTCCCGCTCCTTCCGCGCTCGCTTCCGGTTCGCGGGTCGCGCTCGGCCTGGTCAACGACAGCTGGGTGGCGCACCGCCTTCCCGCGCACGGCATGACCGCCGCCGACGGCATCCTGACCGGAGGTGGTGAGGGACCGGAGGCCGAGGTCCTGCCCCTCGCGGGCGCAAACCAGCTCAGGCGCAATGTGCTCGTCGCAGGGTGCGCGCCTCTTCTCGGCGCGGTGTCGCATCGCGTGGGACGGCGCTTCAACGACGCCCGCGTGACCTGGCTTCGCGCCGGCAGCGGCAGGGCGATGAAGATGCTCTCGGCGGGACTGGTTCACGTCGCCGGTCTCCACCTGTCGTCGGGCGGCGGAGAGGACGAGACCGCCGCCGCGGCCCGCCGGGCGCTGCCGGGCGAGACCCTGCTCGTGGTCAACCTGACCCGGTGGCGGCAGGGGCTGGTGGTGGCGGCCGGCAATCCGCGCGGCATCGGCGGCGCCGACGACCTGGGCGCGCCCGATCTGCGGATCGTGCGGCGCGAGGAAGGCTCCGCCGCGCAGGCCCTGGCTGCCCGGGTCACGGAGGCCGCGGGTTGCGGACTGCCCGCCGGCGGTCCCGTGGCGGAAGGCCACGCCGAGGTCGCGCGCCTGATTCGCTGGGGCGCGGCGGATGTCGGCGTCGCCATCGAGAGCGTGGCGCTCGCCGAAGGGCTCGACTTCGTGCCGCTCACGGAGGAGCGCTTCGACCTCGTCGTTCCGGAGGAGTACGCGAAGAAGGCGCCCGTGTCGCGCCTGATCGATGCCCTGGACGATCCGGCATTCCGCACCGAAGTCAGCCATCTGCCGGGTTACGACGGCTCGATGAGCGGACAGGTGACAACCGTCGAAGCCGCGTGAGGAACCGGGCCCGTGCGGTTGCGGCGCGGAGCCGCACGGCCGTGAAGCGCCTGGGCACGGCCGCCGGCCATCCGGCGCTCGCGACCGTTCGTGCGGTGGTTACGCTGTGCCTGGCCCTCGCCGCGGCCGGCTGCCATCCCGGCGGGCCCGAACGGCAGCCCCTGCACATCTTCGCCGCATCGTCGCTCACCGACGCGTTCCGGGAGATGGCGGGCGCCTTCGAGGGGGCTCACCCGGACACCGAGGTCGTCCTCGTCTTCGCCGGCAGCCAGATCCTGCGCCTGCAGATCGAGCAGGGCGCCCCGGCCGATGTCTTCGCGTCGGCCAACGCCCAGCACATGCAGGCGCTGGTGCAGGGCGGTCTGGTGAGTGGGGAGAGGGTGCTGGCCCGCAACGAGCTGGTGGTGATCGTGCCGCCGGCCAACCCCGCCGGGATCGAGTCCTTTGCCGACCTCGTGCGGGCCGAGCGCATCGTGATCGGGACGGCGCACGTGCCGGTCGGGGTCTATGCCCGCGAGGCGCTGCGCCGGGCGGGTGCGGAGGTCGGCGGCGATGCGTTCGCGAAGGCCGTGCTCGGGCGGGTCGTCTCCGAGGAGAGCAGCGTGCGCCTCGTGCGCGCCAAGGTGGAGCTGGGCGAGGCCGACGCCGCGATCGTGTACCGGACCGACGCGGTGCCCGGGCGTGTGCGGACGGTGCAGCTGCCGCCCGGGGCCAATGTGCGCGCGCGCTACCTGATCGGGATGGTGGAAGGCGCGGGGAACGCCGCCGGAGCGGAGCGGTGGGCCGAGTTCGCGGCTTCGCCGGAAGGGCGGCGCATCCTATCCCGCCACGGCTTCCTCGCGGAAACGACCGCCACGGCGCAGTAGCTGTTCCGTGGAAGACGCCGGCAGGGCGGTGAAGCACCGCCGTTCTCTCGCGGAGCGCGCCCCCTTCCTGGCCGCCCTCCCGATGCTGGGCCTCCTCGCGGTGCCCCTGATCGCGCTGGCGGGAGCCTCCTCGCCCGGCGACCTCGCCGCGGGCGCCCGCCACCCCCTCTTCGCCCCCGCCCTCTGGCTGAGCGCCCGCACCACGCTCGTCAGCCTGGCCGTCATGATCGCAGCCGGCACGCCTCTGGCCTGGTGGATGGCATCCCGCGCGGGGCGGGGCTCCCGCGTCGTCGAGACCCTCGTCGACCTCCCCATCGTCGTGCCGCCAGCGGTGATGGGCATCGCGCTGCTGGAAGCGTTCGGCCGCAACGGCCTCTTCGGTCCCGCCCTCTCCGTGCTGGGACTCCAGATCCCGTTCACCACGACCGCCGTCGTCGCGGCCCAGGTGGTTGTCTCGGCCCCCTTCTACATCCAGGCGGCCGCCGCGGCCTTCCGGCGCGTCGACGAGGACCTCCTGATCGTCGCGCGCACCCTGGGCCATTCCCCGGCGAGCGTTTTCTTCCGGGTCGCGGTCCCGCTCGCGCTGCCCGGCATGGTCGCTGGCGCCGCCCTTGCCTGGGCCCGGGCGCTGGGAGAGTTCGGCGCCACCCTCCTCTTCGCCGGCAACTTCACGGGCTCCACCCAGACGATGCCGCTCGCGATCTACACGGCCCTCGAGTCCGACGCCCGGGTTGCGGTCGCGCTGGCCCTGGTCCTCGTCGCGGCAAGCGCGCTGCTGCTGGTGCCCCTGCGCGCCGTTCCGGCCCTGATTGCGCGCCGCTTCGGTGCAGGGCGTGGCGGCGGGCGGCCCCCGCTGCAGGGCTTCGCGGGCTCCTGAGCCATGCACTGGAGCGTGGATGTCGAGGTGCGCGCGGGCAGCTTCCACCTTGACGCGTGCATCGAGGGCGGCCGCGCGCCGGTGGTGGTCATCGGCCCCAACGGGTCCGGCAAGACGACCCTGCTGCGCGTCATCGCGGGGGCGTACCGTCCCCGGGCGGGCCGCATTCGCCTCGGGGACCGGACGCTCTTCGACTCCGCAGCGGGGATCAGTCTGGCCCCCGAAGAGCGCCGCATCGGCTACGTGCCTCAGGGCTACGGGCTCTTCCCTCACCTCTCCGTGCTCGACAACGTGGCCTTCGGGCTCGCCGGGGGATCCCGGCGCGTGAACGGAACGGAGCGCCGGAGCACCGCCGCGGAGATCCTCGCCGAGATGCAGTGCGGCGACCTGGCCCGGCGCTATCCGGTGACGCTGTCAGGCGGCGAAAAACAGCGTGTCGCCCTGGCGCGCGCGCTTCTCCCCGCGCCCGAGATGCTCCTACTGGACGAGCCGCTGGCGGCGATGGACGTAGCCGCGCGGCGCGGTCTTCGCGCCTGGCTGGCTCGCCGCCTCGACCGGCGCGCGGGGCCCGCGATCGTGGTCACGCACGACGTGCGGGACGTGCACGCGCTCGGATCGCCGGTGGTGGTTGCCCTCGAGGGCGGCACGGTGGTGGAGAGCGGGCCGGCGGCGGCGTTGGCTGCCCGGCCCGAGACGGAGTTCGTCGCGGAGTTCTTCGGGGCGGCGTAACGGTCGCGCCCTACCCGTCCTCAGCCGGCCCTCGCCTGAAGATGTACCTGGCCGTGAAGGACAGGACGCCGTTGTACAGCTCGTTACCGAGCACCGACGCCTCGACCGCGCGAATCCCGGCTTCGTAGCGCACCCCGACCGCGACACCGCTCCATTCGAGTTCACCCCCGACCATCACCCCGAGGTCTACCGACCGGTAGCCGATTTCCTCGATCTCATCGCACCCCTCGTCCCCCAGCTCGCAGCCCAGCAGGGCTCCGACCGACATGCCGCCGAACAGGTGGGGCCGCAGGTGCCCGCCCAGCGAGGTTCGCAGTTGCGCCAGCAGGGGTAGCTGGACATAGGGAACCCGGAAAAGCTTGGTGGGACCGGTGCGCGGGTCGCCGAGCAGCGTTTCGACCCGGGCCCCCTTTTCGGAGAAGTACAGTTCGGACCTCAGGGAGAACATCTCGCCGAATGCGATTTCGCCGACGCCGCCGACGAGGAAGGTGGTGCGCGCGACGGCATCCCGGGAGCCTCCGCCGGTGAAGCTGGCCCGGCTGAAGCCGGTCAACACGCCCACGGCCGGCTGGGCCGAAGCGGCTGAAAAGGGGGCCGCCACCAGGATCGCGCCGGTCAGAATCCCGCGGAGGAGCTGCCGCCGGGTGCCCCGACGGCGGTTCGTGCGCACCCGGCTGCCGCCATCACCGCTGACGGTGTGCCGCAAGGGTTCGCCACGAACTGCTGTCGCCATCTCATCTCCAGGTGGGTGTCACCAAATGTAGCCGTTCGAACAATCCTGTCGAAAAGACGCTTGCGCGGGGGACCAGGCGGCCGGCATTCTCCCGTCATGCTGCTGCAAACGCGAATCGATCTCGCCGCGGTTCATCGGATCACGGTGCTCGAAGGACTGCACGAGGGGACCTGGAACCACTTCAGTGCCGCCGTGCCCGAACGCCCCGGAAACCTGCTGCTGTCCCCCGGCCAGACGCACTTCTCCCGCGTCACGGCATCCAGTCTGCTCATGACGGACCCCGAGGGCAACGTCGTCGAAGGGACCGGCATCCCCAACATCAGCGCCTGGGCCATACACGCCCCGCTGTACCGCGCGCGCCCCGACATCGGCTGCGCCCTTCACGTGCACTCGCCGTACCTCACCGCGCTCGCTTCGACCGAGGGGTGGCGGCTCGACACCCGCGGCGGGCAGCTGGCCGGGGTCTTTCACGGCAACGTGGCCTACTTCGGCTACGAAGGAATCGTGACCGAAGACGAAGAGGGCGAGCGGATGGCCGAGGCGCTGGGCGACGGGAGCACGCTGATCATGGCCAATCACGGCGCGCTGGTGGTTGCGGCGTCCATCGAGGTGGCCATGCTGCACCTCGTCTCGCTGGAGCGCGCCTGCATGACGGAGTGGATGGTGCGGGCCGGCGGAGGCCGGATGCGCCGGGTGCCGGTGGAGGTCGCCGAGGCCGTGGCCGCGACGGCGCCGGACGGTTTCGGCGAGCGCGGGTATCTGGAAGGCATGAAGGCCGTGCTGGACCACCAGGGCCAGGACTATGCCGACTGAGGGTCAGCGCCGCAGCATGTACCTGGCGGTGAGCGACGCCACGCCGTTGTAGATCTCGTTCCCGGGAGCCGGCGCGTCGACCGCGCGGACACCGACCTCGTAGCGGGCGCCAACCCCGATTCGCCCCAGCTCGATCTCGCCGCCCGCAACCACGCCGACATCCACGCCCCGCTGGTCGATTCCCACGACATCGTCGCATTCCAGGCTGCCCAGATTGCAGCCGAGCAGGACCCCGGCGGAAAGTCCGCCGAACAGCCGCATACGACCCGACCCGCCCGGGGCCGTGCTCAACTGGACGAGCACCGGCATCTGGATGTATGACACCCCGAAGGTCTTGCTCGCCCCGTCCGCCGGATTCCCCGCCTCGGTCAGCACCTCGGAGCCCTTGGAAGAAAAGTGGAGTTCGGGCCGGATCGAGAAGCTCGGCCCGACCGGGATACCGCCGACGAGGCCGATCATCGCGCTCGTCCGGGGGCTGACGTCGACCGCGCCGCCGCCTGTGAAGTTTGCCCGGTTGAGCCCGGCGATGACTCCGAACGCCGACTGTGCCGCGGCGGCGCACGGAGCCGCAACGACCAGCGCGGCCGCGAGGATCAGCGGGTACCCAACCCCCGGGCGCGTCATCCGTCCCCTCCCGGAATCACCGGCAGTTCCACGTACGACCCGTCCTCGCCGCCGCGGTGCACGGTCATGGTCGGCACGATGTTGTCTTCCGCGTCGGGCCGGTTCTGCGGCGACAGCCTGGGGTGGAGGTCGAATACGGGCCAGTCGGCCGCCGCGATGGAAAGGCGGACGCTGTGTCCCGCCCGGAAGAGCCACGAGGTGGGGTAGAGCGATGTCGTGACCCGCACCACCGCGCTGTCGGCGAAGACCCGGTCGGTGTAGTCGGCCTCGCGGAAGCCGGCCCAGGGAAGATCGGGCTTCACGTCGATTCCGGGGTTTTCCGGAATCATGAGGTCGTTGTCCACGAGGCGGTCGAAGCCGGCGCGGTGCTGGTACTCGGTGACCAGGATCGCACTCCCCTCGGGATCGACATCTTCGAGGTAGAAGTACAGGTCGCCGTAGTCGGCGGTGGACGAGACCGATACGCTCACGACGGGATGGCCGGTCACCTCCGTGTCCGCCTCCAGCGGCGCGCTGGTGTAGGTGAGGACCTGCCCGGCCTTGTCGGTGCGGTAGGGAGGGTCGGCGGGCACCCCGAACATCTGCTGGCGGGAGTGGCCGAACGACGGCGCGTTGAAGGGCGGCTTCCCCTTCATCTCGTTCGCGACCGTGATCTGCGAGGCGTCGAGCGGCGGACCGAAAGCGGCGTCGTGGGTGAAATCGGCGGTGTAGTCGTCGCTGCCGGGATCGCCGGGGTGTCGTGCGAGCGCCCCGTCGCCGGCGAGGAAGAACCGCGTGGTCACCTCCCGCTCCAGCGGCCAGGATCCTTCCTCCCGCCACCCCTCGTTCTGAACGAAGATGTACACCGGGGGCTCGTGGTCGATGCCATTCCTGATCCCCTTCAACCAGCGGTCATACCAGCGCAGCGCCTCGCCCAGCGAAGCCTGCGTGTAGATGTTCTCGCGCTCCGGGTCGGCCCCGATCGCCGTCGACGCCGCGGGTGAGACGCCCTGGTGGTACATCGGCCAGGCCGCGATCCGCGAGGGGTTCGTCTCCTGTAGCGTCGCGAAGACTTCGAACGAACTCCGCGTGAAGGCGTCCCACCAGCCCGCGTAGTGGTAGATCGCCACCCCCGATTCCATGATGTCGGGCACCAGCGCCCAGTTGATGCCCGGCGCGGTGAGCCCGTCGGATTCGCGCGGCGTGTCGAAGAAGCGCATCGAGCGGACGGTGGTCACGGCGTCGTAGTTCCCCGGTGCTCCGTCCGGGTGCGCGATGTGCTCCATGGTCGCGTTGAAGTACGCGTGCTCGGTGCGCGCGGCGCCGTCGGGGTATTGCGGGGGATTCGCCGGATCGACGGGCCAGGGGTAGTCGTCGGTGAACCAGGTGTCGCCGTCCGCGTCGACCGGGATCTCGTCGAGCAGCTCGCCGTCGCCGTCCTCGTCGAGCACCGGAGTTACGGGCGGGATCGGAAAGGTCGGGAAGACGTTGTTGTGGTTGATGAAGTCGGTCATCGCCGTCCACATCTCGAGGAAGGCGTAGCTGAAGATGCCGCCGGGCTTCCCCAGCGTGCCGTCCCAGCCAGTGTGGATGGGGATGATCGCCTTGAGCGCCCCGGGCTTCGCCGCCGCCGTGGCGAACTGCGACCAGCCCTCGTACGAGCCGCCGAACATGCCAACGTTCCCGTCGCTCCACGGCTGCGCGGCGATCCAGTCGACGATCACGCCTGCATCCTCGACGATCATCGGAGCCATCACGTCGTTCCACCCGAAGGACGCGCCGCTGCCCCGCATGTCGGCGGCCACGTAGGCGTATCCGCGCGAGAGGAAGAACTCGTACGGCGCCACGCCGACCTCGCCCGTCTCGGGGTCGATCGAGGTGCGGTGGTAGGGTGTGTAGCGGAAGATGACGGGGAATGCCGTCGCAGCTTCGCCGGCGCCAGTGTAGCCGGCAGGCAGGACCACGTCGACGGCCAGCCGCACGCCGTCCGATGCGGTCACGAAGTACGACGAGCGCTCGTGGCCGGTCCATTCAACGGGGCTGGTACCCTCGAGGGAGAGCGGGCTGGTCTCGACGTCGATGATCGGGGCGTCGCCGTCCCCGCATGCGGCCAGAAGCAACGCGCACACGGCGATCCACCGGATGCCGGCGAACGACTGGGCCACAGCAACCTGTCGGACTGCAGCCGTCCACGATGTAAAGCAGACATTACATTTTGTCACGTTCTCTATACTTTCTATCTCTTGCGCTCCGTGAGGACGCTTGTGCCTGGTCCGCGTGAGCATGCGTGGGCCGTTCGGCCAGGGCACTCAAGTGCCACTTCCTCAGCGTCGCCTTTTCAACCTTCTCCGTCGGCGTCTTCGGCAGCACATCCATGAAGCGCACGAACAGGGGCACCATGTACCGGGCCATGCGCCCGCGGCAATAGTCGACCAGTTCGTTGGCCGTCAGTTCGCGACCCGGCCGCAGTGCCACCGACACCGCCACGTCCTCTTCCGTGTACTCGCTGGGCACGCCGTACGCCGCCGCCTCCAGCACCGCCGGGTGCGCCTCGATCACCTGCTCGATCTCGTACGCCGAGATGTTCTCGCCGCGCCGCCGGATCGCATCTTTCTTGCGCCCCTCGAAGTAGAGGTTGCCCTCCTTGTCCAGCCGCCCCAGGTCGCCGGTGTGGAACCAGCCGCCGCGGAATACCCTGCGGTTCAGCTCGGGCATCCGGTAGTAGCCGGTCAGCATGAGGTGGCGGTCCTCGTCGCGTGTGGGCCGGACCACGATCTCGCCGATCTCGCCGGGAGACAGCGGCCGGTCGTCGTCATCCACGATCCGCAGGCGGAACTCGGGGACCGCGCGGCCGCATGATCCCGGCGGGTAGAACTCGCCCGGCTCCTGCCAGACCATGACGCCGCCCTCGGTGGAGCCGTAGCCCTCGATCAGCGTGAGGCCGAACCGCTCCTCGAAGTCGTCCTTGAAGGCGGGCATCGGCACGCCCCAGGCGAGCCGGGCCGGGTTGTCGGCGTCGTCCGGCCGCCGCTCCTGCTTGTGGATGAAGGTCAGTGTCGCGCCCATGAAGTCGAAGATGGTGACGCCGTAGCGCCGCACGTCCGCCCAGAAGCGCGATGCGCTGAAGCGCTCGGTCACCACCGCCGTGGCTCCCGCCCGGAGCGCGGGCGCGATCGTGCCGATGGTCGCGTCCCAGTGGAAGACGGGGTAGGGGCAGAAGAGCACGTCGTCGCGGCGCACGCCGCCCGACCGCGCCATGATGCGCGCGTGGCCGAGCACGTATCGGTGGGACAGCTCGCACGCCTTCGAGACACCGGTGGTGCCGGATGTGTAGATCAGCAGCGAGGGGGCCACGTTGGAGGTCGGCGGCGCGGTGGGTACGCCGTCGTCGTCGACCTCCAGCGCTGCAAGCGGAAGGGTGGTGAAGCGACTGCTCGGCGGGGCAGGTCCGCCGCGCACGATGAGGCGCTCCAGGTTCTCCAGGCCGCCCGCGAGCTCGAGCACCGGCTCCACCAGCGAGTGATCCACGACCAGGTCCCGGGACCCGGTCAGGTTGATGGCGTGCGCCAGTCCGGGGCCGCGAAACTCGGTGTTCAAGGGCGCCCATACGGCTCCGGCCCGGTTGGCAGCGAACCAGAGGACGGCCGCATCCGCGCAGTTGGGAAGAAGGGTCGCGACGATACACGGGCCGCCGTCGGGATTCGTGGCCTCCGCGCCGCCACGGCCGCCGAGCCCGGCCACGCGGTGGCGCCGCAGCCCCGCCGCCAGCGACCGGGTGCGCGCCTCGAAGGCCGCGTAGGTCAGGTCAGACTCGCGGAAGCGCACAAAGTACCTGTCGGGGTGCTGCCTGGCCCTTTCGGCGAGCGTCGTGACGATGGTGGCCACGCCACCGGGGCGTGCCGGATCCGGGTAAGTCACCCTCTCCTCCCCTGCAGCGTTTTGGTGAAGCGGCCAGAAGATACATCTCCGATGCCCGGAGTGCATTTTTTTGAAGGAATATTATACAGTTATCAACAGGGTCACACCGCACCGATTGGGACCCAGTCGGGTGCAAGGACACATGGGGAGTATGTGTTGAACAACCAGCGACGCGCGCTGTATCCGGCACTCCTGCTGCTGGTCGGCTGCAGCGGCGATGCAGAGATAACGCCCCCGACTTCTACGCCGCCGCCACCACCACCGCCCCCCAGCCCGCTCGTGGCGGAGCGCGCGGCGCTGGAGGCGCTTTACAATGCGACGGGCGGGTCCTCATGGACGCGGCGCGACAACTGGCTGACCGGTGCTCCCGTAGATGACTGGCACGGCGTGGCGACCTACCCCAGCGGTCGCGTCCACACCATCGATCTTCGCGACAACGGGCTGACCGGCTCGATCCCGGCCGACATCGAGAAGTTCGAGGATCTGGTGGGCCTCTACCTGGGCAACAACAAGATTGCGGGACCGATCCCCGCCGAGATCGGCCGGCTATCCAGACTGGAATACCTGGACCTGGGCAGCAACGAGTTCACCGGTCCGATCCCGCCCCTCGGGAACTTCAGGCTGCTCTCGATCCGTCTACTCGACAACCAGCTCGCGGGACCGATCCCGCCGGAGATCGGTCGGCTCTCCCGGCTGCAGCGATTGGAGCTAGGCAGCAACGGGCTGACGGGTGCGATTCCGCCCGAGATCGGGAGCCTCGGCCGGCTGGTTTCGCTCTCCCTCGGAGACAATCAACTCACCGGCCCGATCCCGCCGGAGATCGGGGGTCTCGGCCGGCTGGAGGACCTGAACCTTGGCTCGAACAGTTTGACCGGCCCGATCCCACCGGAGATCGGGGGTCTCGGCCGGCTGGTCTCGCTGACCCTCCGGGACAATCAGCTGACGGGATCGATCCCCGCGGAGCTCGGCAATGCGAAGGTGCTTGAGGAGCTGCGGGTCGCGAACAACCCCGACCTGGCCGGCCTGATGCCCCGGACCCTGCTGAACCTGCGGCAGCTCAGGGCGTTTAGCGCCCGCGGCACCGGGCTCTGCGCCCCGCTGGACGGGACATTCACCGCGTGGCTGAACCGGATTGCGTCATTGGGCATCGAGACGTGCGACGCCGGCGTCGTCGAGCGCCTGGCCCTCCAGGACCTCTTCAAGGTGACGGATGGTGACGCCTGGACCGCTGCAGCGGGGTGGAACACGGACGCGGACCTCGGCTCGTGGCACGGCGTCACGGTTGAGGATGGGCGGGTGCGGTCCATCGTGCTCCCGGACAATGGTCTGAAGGGGTCGTTTCCCACGGCGCTCGTTACGCTGGCTGCGCTGGAACGATTGGACCTCAGCGGCAACGAGCTTGCCGGCAAGCTGCCCGCGGATGTCGGTCACATGGCCTCTCTGGCAACCTTCGATCTCACCGACAACGCCGGCATGGAGGGATTGCTTCCGTTCTCCATGGTCGGGATGGCATCGCTGGCCGTGCTGCGGTATGAGGGGACCGGCCTCTGCATCCCCCCGACACGCGGGTTCCAGGCGTGGGTGACAGGTCTCGATGTCCTCGAGGGACCGCTCTGCACCGACCAGCCGGGCGTCGCCCTCGCACTTCCGATGGTGTACCACGTGCAGTCGATTCAGCGGCCGTCGGACCCTGTCCCGATGGTGGCCAACCGGGACGCGCTGCTCCGCGTTTTCCTGACCGCGCCCACGCTTCACGGCTTCGTCGCGCCGCCGGTCGTCGCGACCTTCAGCCGAAACGGCGAGCAGGTCTACCAGGCCCGAATCGAGGCACCCGGCTTCGATCTCCCCGCGGCCGTGTCCCAGGGAGATCTCGACGCATCCTACAACGCCGTGATCCCGGCGGAGCACATCCAGCGAGGCATCGAGTTCGTCGTCGAGGCCGATCCTGACGGATCGTTGATCCTGGCCGATGACGCGGAAAGCCGCTATCCGGCTGAGGGTATGGTGCCGCTGGGCGTGGTGGAGGTGCCGCCAATGGAGCTCACCATCGTGCCGGTGCTTAACGCGTCGGCACCCGATTCCTCGATCTTCAATTGGGTCTCCGACGTCACCGCCGACTCCCACATCGTCGGCTTGTTGCGGTGGGCCTTCCCGTTCGCGGCGTTCGAGGCGCGTACGCGCGAGACCTATGTGACCTCTCGGGATCTTACCACCGGCGACGGCCAGTGGGGACTGATCCTTGACCTGGAGGCGGTGCGTAGCGCCGAGAACGGAACCGGATACTACTACGGGGCTGCATTGAGCAAGACCGGCCTGGTCCGCGGTCGTGCCAGGCTGGCTGGGTGGGTCAGCATGGGCAAACCACTGATCCACGATCTCACCCACGAGGTCGGTCACTCCCTGGACTTGAGCCACGCGCCCTGTGGCGACGCAGGCAACCCAGACCCGGATTTTCCGTATGCGGGCGGCCAAATCGGTGCCTGGGGCTACGACTTCCGGGATGGCGTGGTCGTGAACCGCGGGACCGCAGACGTTATGGGATACTGCAACCCCCCCTGGCTCAGCGACTACTCGTACAGGAAGGTGATCGACCATCGCTCCCACTGGCTGACCGGAGGAAGCCAGCCACAATCCCCCCAACTCGTCCTGAGCGGCGGCGTGCTCGATGGTGAACTGAAGTTGGAACCGCCGTACTGGTTGACCATGTCGCCGCACGCACCGTCACGCGCAGGCCCCTATCGAATCGAGGGGTTTTCCGGCCCCGATCTGCGCTTCTCGCTCAACTTCACCCCGGGCGAGGACAAGCATGGCAACCGCTATTTCCTCCTCACGGTTCCCGTGGAGCACGGCGATGTGGACCGCGTCGTGCTCAGCGGCCCGGAGGGCGAGCTGGTCCTCGACGAGCACGACGATCGGACCGTCACCATTCTCCGGGACGAGGCCGGTTCGGTCCGGGGGATGCTGCGCGACTGGAGCGGCGCCATTCCGGCGACACTGGGTCACGCTGACGATCTCGACGTGGTCTCGTTCCGTGGGCTGCAGCGACGATCGCGATGACCGAGGCGGCCAGGACGGGAAGGATCCGGATAGCTGGGCCGGAGCGAGCGGGGCGGCCAGTGAAGCGAGGAATGGCGAGACGAACGGGCAGGAGAGAGAGCATCGGGCGGGGAATGTCCTTGAGGGAATGGAGGAGGGCACTGTGATAGAAGACGCTTCCCGGGACGATACCGTGCAAAGCGCCGGATGAACGCATGTCCTCGAGCGGGTGCTTCGAGACCCGCTTGCCTCAGCGCCGAATGACCCTTACCACGTTGCCGTCCTTGTCCACCACAACGACGGGGCCCCTGATGATCGTGTCGCGCAGCACCTCCACATCTCCGCCCTCGGCTTCCCCGGCGTCTCCCGGCACGTCGGCCTGCACCTGCACGGGCAGCGTGTAGGGCTCCGCCTTGCTCATGTCCACTTCGTGGCCCAGATCCGCCAGCGCCCCCAGCGTGATCGCCGTCAGCAGACTGCCCCCGCCGGGTGCCATGATGTCGTCCGGAATCACGCTCGTTCGCCAGTGGATGTACCGGCCTGGGAGCGTGTCTTCGAGCGGTACCTTACCACCGGCATACCCCTCGCCCCCGGCCGCATTGAACGCCGCCACCGCCCGGGTGCCTGCGAAGTACGGATCCGTGTACTTGTCCCGGTACAGATCGAGCCACCAGGACTCGGGACCCAAATCCTTGGTCCACAGTCCGATCCCCAGGGTGTGCCCGATTTCGTGAAGCGCGACCTCGTACAAGTACCCGGAACGATTGCGAATGTACCAATGGTGGAACACGTTCCTCGAAAGGAACACCATCCCCGACTCGTCCCGCCGGCCACAGGATACGTTGACCCCTCCGAGGTATCGTCCCAGATCCCCGAGGCTCATGTGGATCAGCACGTCGTCGATGACGCCCACCGCCCGCGGCCACGGCTGCGGGACATCACTGCGGTTGCGGCAATATCCTTGCAGCGGCCCGCGGATCGGCACGTCGGGCAGGTCGCCCGTCACCGCCTCCATCCACCGGTCGGCTGCCCGCCGGACCGTCGCTTCCTCCTCCGCCGTGAACCCTGGCGCGAAGAACAGCTCGATGTTGAACGCGTCGGGATCCGGGGCCGGGACCACCCAGGTCTTGAACCGGTTGGTCGCCCGCAGGCCCCCGGGATCGACGGCCGCCACCTCGACCTCCGTCGTGTCCACCGACCGCGGTTCCAGCCGCAGCACCCCCGCCTCGATCCGCGCAGCCACCACTCCCGGCTCGGTCGTCATCACCTCGTAGGACAATGTGTCCCCGTCGGGATCGGAGAAGTGCTCGCCCAGCACCAACTCCGCCGCCGGGCCCCCGGACTGCAGCCGGTGCGCGGGAACCGGCGACCCCGCCAACGGACTCCGGTTGTCCGCCTCCGCGAACAGCACGAGCTCTTCGCCCCGCACCAGCGCCAGACCGGAGTAGCCCACCTCCGTAACTTCCGTCGGCGGCCCAAACCCCACGTGCGCCGCGCCCGCGCCCCCGCCGGTCCCCGACACCTCGAACGGCGCGCTTGCCGTATCGCCCGGCAGCACGGACATGAAGGCGCGAGACAGCGTGCCCCGCTGGACCGACACCGGAAAGCCGAACTCGAACGGCGCCCCCGTCGGCACCCGCATGACCACCCGTGCCGGCCCCGGCGCCAGCGGATCGTCGACGTCCACCCGCACGAACTCCGGCCGCACCGGGAAGGGCGCCCCCGGGTTGCGGTGGAGCGTGACCCAGTTCAGCTCCGACAGGCCCGCGAACACGCCCCGGGGAAGCTCCGTCAGATCGTTGTCGTCAAGACTGACTTCCGAAAGCCTGGGCGTCCCGGCGAAGACGCCCGGCCGCAGGCCGGCCAGCCCGCTGCTGCTCAGGTCCAGCCTGACCAGTTCCGGCAGTCCCTCGAAGATCCCCGGCGGCAGTTCGGCCAGCCGGTTCCTCTGCAGGTACAGACGCTGCAGCCTCGGCGTCCCAGCGAACAGGTCCGGGGGCAACTCCGTCAGCCGGTTGGCTTCCAGGATGATCTGCTCAAGACGCGGCGTTTCCGCAAACAGCCCCGGAGGCAACCGGGTCAACAGGTTCCCCGCAACCGATAGAGAGCGCACATTGGACAGGCCCGAGAAGATGTCCTCCGGCAGCGAGGTCAGCCGGTTCCCCCGCAGATACAGGGTCCCCAGCTTCGACAATCCGCCGAAGACATCAGGAGGCAGCTCCGTCAGCTCATTGTTGCGCAGGTCGAGCCACGTGAGGGACTGCAGATCCGCAAACGTGCGCGGTGCCAGTTCCGTCAGGCGATTCCGGAACAGATACAGATCTGCCAGCCTCGTGAGGCCCTTGAAGATGTCCGGTGGCAGTTGCGTCAGCTCGTTTGAGCCCAGTGACACCCACCTGAGGCTCGACAGACCTGCAAGAAAGCGCGGTGGGATCTCAACAAGCCCGTTATTCGCAAGATCCAAGTGATCCAGGTGCGTCAGGTTCGCCAGCAAACCGGGTCTCAGTTCACGCAGTCGGTTGTCCCCCAGATTCAGGAATTCCAGCTCTTGCAGCCTGTCGAAAACCCCTAGCGGCAACGCAGTCAGTTCGTTGTTGTTCAGGGTCAGACGCTTCAAGGCCGCCAACCTGTCAAAGACGCCCGGCCGCAGTTCGGTCAACTCGTTCCCGGACAGATTCATACCCTCCAGGGCGGCCAGCTCGTCGAAGACGCCTGGCCGCAGACGGCGCAGCCGGTTATTTCGGAGTCCGATGTAGCCTAGGCTGTCCAGACCTGTGAAGACATCGGCCGGCAGCTCGGTGAGCGCGTTGTCGTGTAGAAGCATCACCTCAAGATTGACAAGCCCTGCGAAATCACCGCTGCGCAATTCGCGGATCCCTCTGCCCGACAGATCGAGCCTTCGAACCTCCCGCAGCCGCTCCTCCGTCACCTCTGCGCAGCCCTCGACAGGAATACGCCGATGCCGGAGCGCCTGGACGATCGCCGCGCTCACCGCCGGCGTCCGGTTGCACACCCCCTCGTCCGAGGCCGCTATCGCCTCGAAGGTCACCGCCAGCCCCTGCCCCGCCGTCGCCTCCAGCCGCTGCACGCCCTGCTCCGGCCCCAGCGTCCACGTCGCGGACGCCAGCCCCAGAGTGTCCGTCTTCGCCACCCCGGGATCCGCACGTCCGCTCCCCGCCTCCGGCTCGAACCGCACGGATGCGCCCCAGACCGGCCGGCCGGATTCCTCCAGCACCCGCACCACCACCGGCTCCGGCAACGCGCTTCCCCGCAACTCCCATTGGTCATTGCCAGACCCTATCTCGACCTCCGCCGCCGCCTCGTCCGGCGCCAATGCCGTCGTGGCGATCTCCACGCTTGTCCCGCCCCCGGCTGACGCCACCAAAACCTGCTCTCCCAACACCCGCCCGAGCGTCCATTCGGCCGCGGCCACCCCCGCGCTGTCGCTGTACACCTCCCCCGGTTCGACCCGGCCACCGCCCGGTCCCGGCTCGAACCGTACCGCCACGCCCGCCACCGGCGTGCCCCCGGCGTCCAGCACCCGCACCCCCACAGGCTCCAGCAGCGACAGACCCGGCGCCACCCGCTGACCCGCGCCGAACGCCTCCAGCACAGCCGCGACCTGCCGCACCTCGACCGCCGCCCCGTCCGCCGACTTCAGGTTCCAGGCCAGAACGTGCGACACCCCGTTGCCCCGCGCCGTCACCGTGCCGTTCTCGTCCACCTTGAACACCGCCGTGTCCCGGCTGCTCCACCGCACCTTGCCCGCCTCCGGCCCGCCCCCGCCCTCGACCGTGAACGCGAACCGTTCCCCGACGTGCGTCAGCGTCACCGAGTCCGGCACGATCTCCAGCGCCGCCTCCGGCCCCGTCTGGCCCAGGTCGCACGCCCCAAGGGCCGCCGCTGCAAGTGCAATCGCGGCCGCTGACGGATTCGGATGCTTCAGGATGCTGCTGGATCGAGGCATGGCACGCTGCCAGTGGTGGGGATTCGCGGCTACAACCGGCACCCGGATCATACGCACCGCACCTTGGCGTGCAAAGTTATTCGGTCAGGCAGGGCTGGCTCACGGGGTCGGCCAATCGATCAGCGCTACCAGACCAGCACCAGCGCAACGGTCGAGGAGCGCTCCACTTGCAGCGCTCCGAGAGTCCGATACTGTAAAGATAACATGACACTTGGTAATGTTTTCATTACACAGAGAACAGGTGAGCGCCGCAGCCAGCCCGGATGCATCGCCGGTCGAATGCCGAGGGCGTTTCTGCCCCGTGCCGCTTACGAATCCCCCGGCGTCAGCCAGATCGACAGCCAGTCGCCCACCAGCGCCGGCCTCTCCTCCCCCTCGATCTCCACCCGGCAACCCAACGTCACCTGGCGCTGGCCCGGCTTGCGGTCCCGCACGTCCTTGACGGTGAAGTGCCCGCGGATGCGCGATCCGGAGAGGACCGGGGCCACAAGGCGCACCCCCTCGAACCCGTAGCTGGCGGGATAGCCGTCGCCGATGCCGCCGTCCATGGGGTAGCGGTAGATCTGGTAGAGCATCGGGGTCATGAGCGACATGGTCAGGAAGCCGAATGAGATCGTGCGGCCCCAGGGGCTGTGCTCGGCCGCGTACTCCGGGTCCACGTGGTGCGGGTCGGGTCTTCGCCGGCAACGCGGCGCCTGCGGGGGCATGGTAGTGCCGGTCCGCAGGCAGCCGTTTTCGGAGCCGAAGAAGCCTCAGAACTTGAAGTCGAGTCCGAGTCTGAGGCCGAGATTGGGGGGTTGGCCTGGGAGGTGGTTTCGGGAGCCCTCGACGGCAAGTCTGATGGACCGGCTGAGGTGGTATCCGGTGCCGAGGGACCAGGAACGGGCGTGGGCGCCAGCGGAGAGGCGGGTGTAGCTGTCCAGGGCGCCGTCGGTGCGGGGTGTCTTGAGCGCGTAGCCGGCTTCGGCGTCGAGGCGCCATTCCTGGGCCGGTTGGCTCGCGTGCGCTGTTGCATGGGAGATGGGCTGGAGGCGACCGCCCTCCAGCAGGCCGTGGATGGAACTGCGGTGGTGGCCGCGGGCGGGGCTGAGCGCGAAGCGGAACCCTTCGCCCCGGGTTCCGGGATCGAACGCGAGGCGGAGCCCGGCGCCCCATTCGCGGTGTCCGGCGGAACCGAGCGCGAGGCGGCCGTTGAGGGCGAGGTCGAACCCGTGGCCGGCATAGGCGAGCGAGGTGCCGGTCTCGGCACCGGCGCCGGCATCGGCGTCGCCGCCGTCGTAACGGGCTCCGGCCTGGGTGGCGAGCTTGAGGCCCCGGGCCGCCCAGGATGCCTCGAGGAGCGCACGTGCGCGAGTGGCGGAGCCTTCGCGCCCAAGGTTGTCGGCGGCGCGCATGCCGGCGGTGAACGCGTCGCCGGTGAGCGCGAGACCGAACGCGCCGCGGCGTGCGAGCGGCACCTTGACACCGCCCGAGAGCATGCGGAGCGTGGCGGCGGAGGTGCCCCCAGTAGAGGATGCGTCGTCGTCGACGTCACCGCCTCCGTAGCCTGCCATGGCCCAGAAGCCGATCCTGGGAGAAGGCTGGATGAACAGGTAGGGGTGGATGCTGTTCATGGCGTGGCTGAGGGTGCCGTCAACGGACCTGTGGGAGTAGTCGAGGTCGCCGTCGCTGCGCATGAACGACAGTCCGACCAGCGCGGAGGCACCGATGCGGGCGTCGGCACCGACGGTGAGCGCGCGCAGGCCGCCGTCGTAGCCGATGTCGCCGGGTTCGCCCCGGAACCCCTGGACGGAACCTTGGGCCCAGAGTCCTAACCGTGGCCGTGATTGCGGGGTCTGCGGCCCGAGCGCCGTAGCGAACGAGATGCGGGGCAGGAGGCGATCGGCCGCCTCACCGGCGGTGGGGAGTTCGATCGGCCCGGACCGGCGGGCCATGCCCGCGGGCGTCGATGCGCCGAGGGGCACGCCGGTGAGCGAGGTGAGCACGCCGGCCGCCCGGCCGGCCCATTCGGCGGCGGACCCGCGAGCGTTGGCGTCGGAAGGCCCCGCGCGCGACCGCATGACGGCGTCGATGCGCCCGCCTATGGCTTGGCGGGCGCCCTCGGCCACGGCGCGGCCGAAGACCGCGAGACCGACGTCGAACGCCTCGTCGAGGAGCGCGCCGGCGTCGTCCGCCGCAGCGATATCGACGGTGGCGGAGGCGTCGGCGCCCTCGCTCACCGCCTCCGGCAGCTCGCCGAACGCAAGCGTGAGGCGGCCGGGTGGCGACGACGCCGGAAGCTCGAGCGTGAACGCCACAAGCGAGTCGCCGGGCTCGAAGACGACGGGGCCGGGCACGACGGGTTCCCGGGCAACGGCCGCCGGTCCCGCGTCCCGGGCGGCCGTGAGTGACACCTCCACTCGCCGGTTGGTCGGCGGAGTCATCCGAAGCGTGATCTCGGTCCCGGGACCGCCCGCGGTCGCCGTGTACGCCGTCTTGGCGTACTCGACCGCCAAGGACAGAAGGGTCCCGTCGCCCGCCGTCTTGTCCCCGGCGACCGCGGCGACGACGACCCGGGTCCGGGCCGGGACGCCAGCCACCACGCCCGCGGGCAGGGTGCCGAACCGGACTTCGACAGTGTCGGTGGACGAGAGGCCCCCGGTGCCGACGACCACGGTGCCCGTGCTGTCGCCGGGCTGGAAGGCGACGGTGTGTGTGCTGTCGCCGACCGTGACCGGGATGGCCAGCGCCGCGGTCGCCGCGGGCGACAGCAGCACGGCGAGGTCAGCGGTTTCGCCCACGGCGGCTGTGTAGGCTACCGCGCCGAACGAGACCACCTGCGTCGTGGCGCCGACCACCGCCACCGCGGCGCTCTCGGCGCGCTTGCCCGCACCGTGGCCGTCGGCGTAGGTGAACACGGCGCGCAGATACTTGTGCTCGTCGGCCGCGACCGGCGTGTAGAACCGGGTCCTCGCGCCCGCGATGTCGGTCCACGCCGACGCGCCGTCGCCGGAGCGCTGCCATGTGCGGCGAACGCTGGGGCGCCGGGAGCCGTCCTGATCCATCAGCGTCGCGGTTAGCTGCTCGCCCACCCGCGCCACGTCCGCGCTCAGCGCGACCTTTCCCGGGTCATCGGCGTTCGTCACCCGGATAGTGACGGCCGCCGTGTCGGCCAGCTCGCCGTCGCTGGCCTCGACGCTCACCGCATGCAGTGTGTCGCCGCTCTCGTAGTCCAGCGCCGCGCCTGCAGCCACCGTGATCTGGCCCGTGGCGCCGTCGATCTCGAACAGTCCCTCGTCCCCGCCGGAGACGAACCGGTACGCCAGGTCGTCCTCGTTGCCGTCGGTGGCCGCCACCGGCTCGCCCACCGTGGTGCCCGGCGGCGAATTCTCGGCCACCTCGCGCTCCACCGCAGCCGCGCCGAACGCAGGCGCCACGTTCGGACCCGTCACCCGCACCACCGGGCTTTCGGCGCGCTTGCCCGGGCCGAGGCCGTCCGCATAGGTGAACACCGCGCGCAGGTACTTGCCGCGGTCGGCCGCCACCGGCGTGTAGAACCGGGTTCTCGCGCCCGCGATGTTGGTCCACGACGACGCGCCGTCGTCCGAACGCTGCCACCGGCGCACCTTGCTCCGCTCGATTGAGACGTCCTGGTCCATAAGCGTCGCCGTGAGCTGCACGCCCACCCGCGCCACCCCCGCGCTCAATGTGATCCTGCCCGGGTCGTCCGCGTTCGTCACCCGGATCGTCACCGCCGCCGTGTCCGCCAGTTCGCCGTCGCTCGCCTCGACGGTCACCATGAACAGCGTATCTCCGCTCTCGTAGTCCAGCACGGCGCCCTCGGCCACCGTGAGCTGGCCCGTCTCCGCATCGATCTCGAACGGCGCCCCGGCCGCGACGAGGGCGTACGACGGCGATGTGCCATCCGGGTCCGTGGCCGTCACCGGGTCGCCCACCGGCGTGCCCAAAGCCGAGTTCTCCGGCACCTCGCGCTCGAAGGTGTCCGCGCCGAACGCCGGCGCCCGGTTGGCCGGGACTCCGTCCGTCGTCCCCTCACCCGGCTGCGACCACTCGCCCGCACCCTCGGAACTCTCCGCGCGGACCTGGACCAGGTACGTCGTTCCCTGTTCGAGGCCGCCGAAGGTGTGCGACAGCACCGTGCCCAGCGCGACAACGTCCGTCCACGCGGTGTCCTCCCGCGCCCGGTACCGCAAATCGTAGTTCGTGATCCCCGGACCTTCGTTCGCGGGCGCGGTCCAAGTTACCGCAATCTCGCGCTCACCGCCCGCCACCACCGGCCTGTCCGGCCTGTCCGGTGCCGGCACGTCCGTCACCCGGATCCGCACCACGACCGTGTCCCTGTGGCCGCCGTCGTCCGCCGTCATCCGCAGCAAGTGTTCGGGCTCGGACTCGTGGTCGAGCACCGCACCCTCCGCCACCTCGATCTGGCCCGTAGCGGTGACGACTGAGAACAGAGTCGGCTTCGGGACATCCGGGAATTCGTACCCCATCTGGTGGTTGTCCGGATCCGTCGCCGTCACAGGTGCGCCCACCGCCGTGCCCGGCGGCGCGTTCTCCACCACCGCACGCTCCACCGTGTCCGCCGGGAACGCCGGGGGGCGTGCCGTCCACGCCTCCAGCGTGTCCGACCACTCGCCCCCGCCCTCGATGTTCCGCGCCCGGACCTGTACCTGGTACAGCGTTGCGTGCTCCAAGCCTTCGAGGCCTTGGCCGCTGCCCGCCGCGAGCCGCTCCGCCCACGCCCCGGCCGCCTGCTCCTCACGCCACCGCAGGTCATAGCCCGTGATCCTCGCACCTCCGTTGCTCCGCGGTGCGGCCCATTCCACGTTCAGCTTGCGCGGATGGGAATCGACCCAAACCCTTCCCGGTGGTCCCGGGACCCTCACGTCCGTCAACCGCACTGTCACGGCCAACGTGTCCGCCAGCGTCCCGTCGCTCGCCACCACCCGCACCACATGCACCGTGTCCCCGCTCTCGTAGTCCAGCACCGCGCCCGGGGCCACAGTCAGCTGGCCGCTCGCCAGCCCGACCTCGAACCGGCCGTCTCCATCCCCGGCCGC
>CBDBTX010000002.1:0-1057312 GCA_965211905.1 Longimicrobiales bacterium | reverse complement strand
GGTAGTCCCGGCTCTTCCAGTGTTGGCTCAAATACGAGCCCTCCAGCACACGGCGAATATGTGGAGCGATTGCGGGCGCCGCAATAGGCGGGTGGAAATCAGTCCCGACGCGACATGCCGGAGACCCGTCCGGATCACCCCTTCCCCGGGATCCCCGGCTCGGTCATCCCGCGCACGTCCAGCGCCTCGTCCAGCTCCTCCGGCGTGACCACGCCCATCTCCTCCACCACATCCCGCACCGACCGGCCCTCGCCCGCCGCCTTCTTCGCGACCACGGCCGCCTCGTCGTACCCGATGTACGCGTTCAGCGCGGTGGCGATCGACGGATTCCGCTCCAGCAGCTCGCGGGCCCGTTCCGACCGCGCGCGGATCCCGACCACGCAGCGCTCGGTCAGCACCTGCGACGCGTTCGCCAGCAGCGTGATCGATTCCAGCAGCGCGTCGGCGATCACCGGCATCATCACGTTCAGCTCGAAGTTGCCGCGCTGGCCGCCAATCGTGACCGTCGTGGCGTTCCCGGCCACGCGGGCGCACACCATCATCATCGCCTCGCAGATCACCGGGTTGACCTTGCCCGGCATGATCGAACTCCCCGGCTGCACCGCCGGCAGCTGAATCTCCGAAATCCCCGAGGTCGGCCCGCTCGCCAGCCAGCGGATGTCGTCCGCGATCTTCATCAGGCTCGCCGCGACGGTGTTGAGCGCCCCGGCCAGCGAAACGCAGGCGTCCTTGGCCCCCTGCGCCTCAAAGTGATCCTCGGCCTCGCAAAAGTCGATCCCGTACCGCGCCGCGACCCGCGCCATCGTACTGCCAGCGAACTCCGGATGCGTGTTGATCCCGGACCCCGTCGCCGTCCCCCCAAGCGCCACCTCGGCCATCTCCTCGCTGGCCCGTTCCACCCGCTCGATCCCCTTCGCCACCTGGGCGGCGTAGCCCCCGAACTCCTGCCCCAGCCGCACGGGCGTCGCGTCCATCAGGTGCGTGCGCCCCGATTTCACGATGCCGTCGAAGTCCCTCGCCTTCTCGCCGAGCGCGTCCCGCAGCCCCCCCAGCGCCGGCGCCAGCTCGTCCCGAATCGCGGCCCTGCACGAAACATGGATCGCCGTCGGGATGATGTCGTTCGAGGACTGCCCGTAGTTGACATGGTCGTTCGGATGTACCCGCGCCGCCCCAGCCAGCGACCGGTTCGCGAGCGCCGCGATGACCTCGTTGGCGTTCATGTTGGTCGACGTCCCCGACCCGGTCTGGTAGATGTCGAGCACGAAGTGATCGTCCCAATACCCGTTCGCGACCTCGCGCGACGCCGCCGCGATCGCCTCGGCCAGCTCGCCCGGCACCAGCCCCAGCTCCGCGTTCGTCTCCGCGGCCGCCTCCTTCAGCCGCCCCAGCGCCTCGATGAACCGCCGCGTGAACCGCCGTCCGCTGATGGGAAAATTCTCGGCCGCCCGCTGCGTCTGCGCGCCATAAAGGGCGTCGGCGGGAACCCGCACCTCGCCCAGGGAGTCTCTCTCGATTCGATGGGATGCTGACATGGCCCTATTCTTCTGGTCGGAAACCGGGGATCGCGACGGAAGCTACCATTGGCCCATCGCGATTCCAACCCTGTCACGACGGCGCCAAACACGCCAAACGTAAAGCCGACATTACATTTCGTAAGTCAACCATTACATATCACTCGACATGCCCGCCGCTAACGCCCATCCAGACCCCCGATCCAACCCCGTCGCTCTCGTAACCGGTGGGGGTGTGAGGGTGGGAAGGACGATCGCCCTTGCGCTGGCCCGCAGCGGATACGACCTGCTGGTCAGCTACAACTCGTCGCCTGCGGGAGCCGCCGAAGTCGCCGCGGCAGCCCGCCGGATGCAGATGCGTGCCCACACCGCCCGGGCCGACCTCTCGCGCGAACACGATGTTGCCGAACTCGCCCGCACCGCCACCGACCGATACGGCCGCCTCGACCTCCTGGTCAACTCGGCGGCCAGCTTCGTCGCGCGCGACCTCCGCCAGGTCACGGCCGCCGAGTGGGACGACGTCATGGCGCTCAACCTCAGGGCGCCTTTCCTCCTTGTCCGCGAAACCGCCGGCCTGCTGCGCGTCTCACGCGGCTCGGTCGTGAACATCGTCGACCTCTCCGCGCTGCACGCCTGGCCCAGCCACCCTCACCACTCGGTGTCGAAGGCCGGCCTCCTGCACCTCACGAAAGTCATGGCCCGCGCTCTCGCGCCCGAGGTGCGCGTCAACGCCGTCGCGCCGGGATATGTGCTCCCGCCGGAACACCACAGCGAGGCCGAAATCGAGCGCACCCGGCGGCGCATTCCGATGGGCCGCGTCGGCGCACCCGAAGATGTCGCCGACGCTGTGCGCTTCCTCGCCCGGGCCGACTACGTCACCAGCCAGGTCGTCGTTGTGGACGGCGGGTTGGGGCTCGGCTAGCTCGCGTCTGCGAGGGCACCCGACGCCACCTGAATCCGACTGGCCTTCCCGTCCAGGGTTCGCCTCCTGAGCCGGCGAGCCGCTGCCGCTGATTGGGACGCTCGGTCTGACCGATTCCGGGGAGGGGGCAATGCAAACCGGCGAATTCTGTTCGCTGACGGATATCTCGATCTGTGACCCCCCCAGCCGACCCGTCCTAAGAAATATCGTTGAATATCGTGCCGTGCCGGGACGATATTCAACGATAATTTGTAGGACGACTGAAAAGCAGACCCGCCCACCCCTCCGATGCCCTCGGAGAGTTCTACGCGTTTTCCCGAGACTTCGCCCACGAAACGGGGCGCCTTCGGCGCAGACCCCTGGCCTGCCGGCCCCCCACCCTGTGGCCGGGCACCGGATCGGGCCGCGGCTGGCGGCCGCCAGCCCTTCGATCAACCGTCGTGGAGGACCTTCGCGACCACCATGCCACCGATGCCGTACATGACCAGCATCACAACCGCGTCGCCGATCACCGTGGTCATCGTGTTCAGGCCCTCCGTGGTCCCGAACATCGTCAGCCCCATCGAGAGGCTGTACAGCACTCCTACGCCTGCCCCCGCCTTGAAGGCTTCGACCGGACCCTCGGCGCCCTTCCAGCTGAGCACCAGGGCAAGCAGCGCTCCACCGGCCAACTGACCACCGGCAAGCGCCATGTAGTTCGGCGCCTCCGACATTAGGTCGTTGGCGAAGAAGTCGGCCAGCAGCAGTCCGTAGAAAACGTAGCCGAGCACGAACAGGGCGACGCCGCCGGCGATGGTCGCGAGGATGCATTTCTTGTCCACGGGGGCTCCTTGATGGGGAGTGGATGGTAGGTGTGACGGTCAAGGTGGGGTCGCGGCTTCGGGTACGCAAATGACACGCTCGGGGGAATGGCGCAACGCCCTCCGCCAACGTCCGCCTGCCGACCGAAGAGGGTAGCTTGGCGTTGTTCCTCAGGCCTCGCGCTCCAACTCCGTTACATCTGCCGTCTCGCGAACCTCACCCCCCGTGCGCCAGGAACCGCTCCGCTTCCAGCGCCGCCATGCACCCCGTCCCTGCCGCCGACACCGCCTGCCGGTAGAAGTCGTCCATCACGTCGCCGGCCGCGAAGACGCCAGGCACGTTCGTCTCGGTGCGCCACGGTGTGGGCAGCCGCACATACCCGTTGTCCTTGAGGTCGATGTGGCCGCGCAGGAATGCCGTGTTGGGGTCGTGCCCGATCGCCACGAACATTCCGCCCACGGCCATCTCCGACTCTTCCCCCGTCACCGTGTCCCGGAGCCGGATGCCGGTGATGACCTCGTCGCCGAGCACTTCAGCGACGACCTTGTTCCACAAGAACCGGATCTTTTCGCTCGCAAGCGCCCTGTCCTGCATGATCTGCGAAGCCCGCAGCTCGTCACGGCGGTGAATGAGCAGGACCTCGCTGGCGAACTTGGTCATGTAGAGGGCTTCCTCCATGGCGCTGTCGCCGCCGCCCACCACCGCGATCACCTGGCCGCGGAAGAACGGCAGCGCGCCGTCGCACACTGCGCACGCGGACACGCCGCCCCCGCTCTGGGCCAGCCGCTCCTCGCCCGGTACGCCCAGCCAGCGCGCGTTCGCTCCGGTGGCGACCACGACCGTTTGGGCGCGCACCTCCTGGCCCCCCGAGGAGCGCAGCAGGAAGGGCCGGCTGGAGAAATCCACCTCGACGATGTCCTCGGTGACGACGCGGGTGTCGAAGCGCATGGCCTGCTTCTTGAATTCCAGCATCATCTCGATGCCGCCGATCCCGTCCGCGAAGCCCGGGTAGTTCTCGACATCGGTGGTGAACATGAGCTGGCCGCCGGGGATCATGGTGCGGCTGCCGGCGCCTTCGTAGACGATGGGGTTGAGGTTGGCGCGGGCCCCGTAGATGGCGGCGGTCCAGCCGGCGGGGCCGGAACCGACGATCACGAGGTTTTCAGTATGGTCAGACATTGGGGTCACCGGGATTTCAATGTTGCGGGGTCATTCGTCAGCGGGCGCCTGCGGCCTACCGCGACAGGACCGTCCCTTCCTTATACAACTCGGAATTCCTGTAGCGTTCCAGTGCTCGCACCAGCAGCAGCTTGATCGCCACGGCCAGCGGCACGCCGATGAGGAGGCCGACGAAGCCGAAGTAGAAGCCGCCGAGGGTGAGCGCGAGGACGATCCAGACCGGGTGCAGACCGACGGAGTCGCCGACGATCCTGGGGCTGATGACCGTGCTCTCGAGCGCCTGGGCCACGCCGTACACCGCCGCGACCTTGATCAGCGAGACGCCGACGCTTTCGCTCACCAGCGCGAGGATGATGGCGGGCACGAGCGACACCGCAACGCCCATGTAGGGGATCACGCCGAGCACCGCCACCGTGGCGCCGAGGAGGAAGGCGTAGGGGAAGCCGGTGACGAGGAGGCCCAGCCACGTGATTCCGCCCGTCATCAGCGACGCCGAGACCTGTCCGCGCAGGTAGCGGGAGAGGAGGTCGTCGTAGTCGCCGGCGAAGCTGGTCACCCTGGGCCGCAGCTTTCCCGGCAGGAGGTTGCCCGCCCGCGTCACGATGCGGTCGTAGTCGCGAAGCAGGTAGAACATGAGCACGGGGGTGAGGACCAGGTAGCCGAGCACGGTAACGAGGGAGCCGAACCCGCGGCCGAGACCGAGGACGGCGGCCCAGGCCTGCTCTGTGAGCTGCTCGCGGCGGGATTCCAGGAATTCGGTGACGGTCTGGCTGTCGAGCGCCTGGATTTGCGCCAGGACGGCCGCTTCGTCGACGAAGGGGATGTCGAACCCGATCGAGGTGGCGGTGAGTCCCTGCACCCAGGTGGTAAGTCCCTCCAGGAAGCGGGGGGCCACGCCGATCAGCGAGCGGGCCTGCTGCACGAGTTCCGGCACGCCGACGACCAACACGACCGCGCCTAGCGCGAGGAAGGGAACGAGGATGAGGAAGATGGCGGCGGTGCGCCCGATGCGCGGGTGCGCCTCGATGCGGTCGGCGACCGGGTCGAGGATGTAAGCCAGGACGAAGGCGAGGAAGAAGGGAGCGAGGAGCGACCCGGCCGTGCTGAGGATCCACAGGCAGACCAGGATGGTCGCGACCGTCACGAGGAGCGCGTAGCCGCGTACGCCGCGGAAGGGTGTCAGAAGGGCGATGACGACGCAGTAGAGGAGGAACGGGTTTAGCGCGGTCCTCATGCTGTACAGGAAGAAGGCGCCCGCCAGGATCAGCAGCACTGCCTGAACGGTGCGCCAGACGGCGGTGTCGCGGCCCGGGTCGTGTTCGCTCACCACCCCTCCTCCTCGATTGTTGCGAGGGCGCGCCGCACGACCTCGCTCGTGTCCTTGTACCCTATGCGCTCGGCGGCATCGCTCACGGGTATCCACTCGCACGCGCTGATCCCCTCGGCGCGCTGGGGAACGGCATCGCCCGTCCGGCTGCGCATCAGGAAGAAGGTGCAGAACTTGTGGACGGTCTCGCCCTCGTGCTCGAAGGTCCAGTCGACGGTATCGATCTTCGGCCCGACCAGCTCCGGCCTGATGCCGGTCTCCTCCTCCACCTCGCGCGCCGCGGTCTCGCGCAGGCTCTCGCCGCCCTCGATGTGACCCTTGGGCAGCGACCAGTTCCCGTAGGGGTCCTTGATCACCAGGGCGTGCCAGTCCCCGGCCAGGAAGCGCACGACCACCCCGCCCGCACTGCGCTCGACCCGCTTCGTCACCCGCGTGCGCTCCCGTCCCCTCATCATCGTCACCATGCTGTAGTCACCTCCGCTAGAAGATCGAGAAGCTGAGGTAGCGGCGCGGATTCTCCTGGATGTCGGCGAGGAGTGCGCGCAGCTCCTGGACGGCCTCGACCGCGCCCTCGGCCAGCGCGGGATCGCCGAGCAGCTTGCCCAGCGACCCGTCTCCCGTCTCGGCGGTAGCCAGCAGCGCGTCCAGGCGGGCGAAGGTCGTGTCGGCCCGCTGGGCTGCGGAGCGCATGTCCGACAACGACGTGTTCAGCTCCTCGGTCATGGACCGCAGGTTGCTCAGGGTCGCGCTCGCGTCGGCGACCATGGTCTCCGCACCCGCGGTCACGATGATCGAGTCGATCCGCTCGAACGAGATCCTCGCCACTCGCGCCGCCGCTCCGAGCTCCGCGGCCGACGCGTTCACGCCCTCCGAGAGGTCCTCGAAACGGGCGGCCTGCTGGGCGATGATCTCGCTGAGCCCGTCGCTGACCTCCCCGATGTTGTCGATGGCGCTCCTGAGGTTCAGCGCGGTCTCCTCCGTGAACGCGATCTGAAACCTCTCCGAGATGACCGTGAGGTTGTGGGCGATCTCGTCGGCCGTGGCCGTCAGCCGCGAGAAGTCGGGCAGCGCGGCGCCGGGCAGCACCCCCTCCTCGGGGTAGTCCTCGAGGTAGGGCAGGTCGAGTTCGGTGAGGCCCAGGATCTCCGCCTGCCAGTCGCCGAAAACGGATTCGGGGGCCAGGAGCACGGCGGCGTCCGGGGGCAGGACCAACTCCGGACGGACGCTCATGTGGACCATGACCGCATCGCCGCTCGGGGTCACGTCGACCGCATCCACACGTCCCACCGAGACGCCGCGGAACTTGACCGCCGCCCCGGCGACCAGCTGTCCCACATTGGCTGTGGCGGCCCGCAACTTCACCATGTCGCGCCGGAGCCCCCCCTGGAGCCAGACGGTGCCCACCACACCGACGGCGATCCCGAGTATCACCACCAGCCCCACCAGGGCCTCGCGTCTACGCTCCATGATCGTGTCCTCCCGCGTGCATTCCTTCGTTCTTCCACCCGACGCCGTAGTAGAGATCCGGATCGCCTTCCACGAACCCCCTGAGTACGGGGTCGGAAGCGCCCCTGACCTCCGAGGGCGTCCCGGTGAACCTCGCCATGCCGCCATGCAGAAGCGTGATCCGGTCCGCGACCCGGAAAGCGCTGGTCATGTCGTGCGTCACCACGAGACCCGTCACCCCGAGTTCGTCTCTCATACGGAGTATAAGCCGGTCGATGACCGACGTGGTCACCGGATCGAGGCCCGTCGTCGGCTCGTCGTAGAGCAGATACTTGGGGGACGGGGCGATTGCCCGCGCGAGACCGGCCCGTTTTCGCTGGCCGCCGCTCAGTTGTGCAGGATAGCGATCGCCCATACCCGGGAGTTCGACGAGATCCAGACACTCTTCCACCCTCAACCCGATCCGCTTGCGGTCCCAACCCGGCATGCGGCGGAGGCCCATCCCGACGTTCCCGGCAACGGTCATCGAATCGAAGAGGGCCGCAAACTGGAACACGTAGCCGATCTCCCGGCGCACCCGCGCCAGTCCGCGCCTGCCGAGTTCCGGCACCGACGCGCCGTCCACGACCACCGAGCCGGCGTCGGGGCGGAGCAGGCCGACCACATGTTTCAGGAGGACGGACTTGCCGCTACCCGAGGGTCCCACGATCGCGGCGGTCTCGCCGTCCTCAACCCGCAGCGTGAACCCCGTCAGGACCTCCTTCGAGCCGAACGCCTTCCGCACATCGAGAAGCTGAATACTCATGACATACTCATATCGTACTCATGCCGCCCGGGCGCATCGCCGGTCGAATGCCGCGGGGATTCTGTTCACGGGCTGCTACAGCAGCGTGGCCGCCCAGAAGGCGTCCAGGCAGAGGATGAGCATGCTCGCGACCACGACGGTCCGGGTGGCGCTCCGTCCCACTCCCTCGGCTCCCCGCTCGGTGCGCAGCCCGAAGTAGCAGCCCACGCCGGTCACCACGGCACCGAAGGAGACGGACTTGATGACCGCGAACCAGACATCCCAGGGCTGGAAGAACAGGCGCAGCCCCTTCACGAACTCCGGCGACGACATGTCCAGCAGCTGGAGCGCCGTGAACCACCCGGACGCGATCCCGAGGGCGATGGCGAGGAGCACGACGATCGGGAACATCAGGATTGCGGCGAGCACCCGCGGCACCACCAGGTAGGCGAGCGGATCGTAGGCGAGCGTCTCGAGGGCATCGACCTGTTCGGTGACGCGCATCGTCCCGAGTTCGGCCGAGATGTTGGCGCCCACGCGGCCGGCGAGGGTGAGGGCCGTCAGCACGGGCCCCAGTTCGAGGATCATCGTCTTGCCGACCAGGGTGCCCACGAAGTAGACCGGGATCGTCCCCGTCAGCGTGTACGACGCCTGCAGCGACATGACGATCCCGGTGAAGGTCGCGATGAAGAGCGCGATCGGAACCGATGCCACGCCCACCCGGGCCATCTGGGGCAGGAGGTGCGGCAGCCAGATGCCGACGTTGCGCAGCGAGGCCGTTGAGGCCCAGATCAGGTCCCAGGCCTGTCCCATTCCCTGCAGGGCCGTGATGGTCCGGCTCCCAACGAGGGCGAGCGCCCCCGACATACGATCGAGCATCAGGAAAGATAGTCCATCCAGCCGCTTTCGCCCCTGGAGCGGGCAGCGGGTCCGAACCCGACGAGAGTGAAGCGCACGTTGGATGCTCCCGACTCGTTTGCTTCGTTGCCGCGCCACGTTACGGCAACCTCGGCCACACGATTGCCGGCGGCGCGGACGCTCGCCTCGACCAGGAGATCCTGCCGTTCGGATTCGATCCTGATCCGTAGCAGATCCGCCGGATCGGCCTCGGGTATCCTCACCGGGTTGCGGAACAGGGTCTTGGTGGACTGCCTGCCCGAGGGCAGCCGCCGCGTCACCTTGATCCGGTCGAGCCAGTCCGGCGGATAGCTGATCCGGTAGCGGAACCCCAGCTGGTCCGTGCCGCTGGCGTCTCTGTTGTGGCGCGACATGTCAC
Organism: Longimicrobiales bacterium; assembly: GCA_965211905.1. Lineage (GTDB taxonomy): Bacteria > Gemmatimonadota > Gemmatimonadetes > Longimicrobiales > Gaopeijiaceae > Bin94. Next base: position 1,048,066 of record CBDBTX010000002.1, on the reverse strand, counting down.
AACCTCAGCGGCGCGGGCGAGAAGCTGAGCAGGAGCAGCGCGAACGACGCCCACGCAAGGATCGTCCGGCCTCGTCCCAGGGGTTCCTCCTCATTCGCGATGGGCGGATGAGCCACCCGGCCCCGCCCGATGAGCAGGACGACGCCCCCCCAGAGCCACCAGCCCCACCAGACGAACCCCAGCGGCACCATGAGCAGCAGGAACGCCTGCGCCACCGCCCGTTGCCGGGGCCCGGCCAGCGCATGGAGGATGTGGCCGCCGTCGAGTTGCCCGAGGGGGAGCAGGTTCAGCGCGGTAACGAAGATGCCCAGCCATCCGGCGAAGGCCAGCGGATGCATCAGCACCGCGTAACCGTTCTCGAAGCCGGGAACGGTGAGGGCGGCGGACAACTGGAGGAGCGCACTGCTGCCGATCCACACCGGCTCGGTGAGGAAATGGACCAGAAACGGGTAGAGTCCGCCTTCACCGCCCGGAAGCACTTCGGAGAGGCGCAGTCCGATCAGCAGCACCGGCAGCGAGAGCAGAAAGCTCACGGCCGGCCCCCAGATCCCGATGTCGAAGAGGACGGAGCGCTTCGGGATGAGACCGCGGATGCGGATGAAGGCGCCCAGGGTGCCGACCAGTGAGAAGTAGGGAGGAAAGGGGATGAAGTACGGCAGCGAGACCGGCACCCGGTGGTGGCGCGCCGCGAAATAGTGGCCCAGTTCATGGCCCAGGAGGATGCCGATGAAGGTCAGCCCGAATGGCAGCCCGGCTGCGAGTTCCGCGACCATTACCCGCGTGGGGACCGGGAACCACGACCCGCCGATCTGCGCGAAGCGCGTGTCCAGCACATCGATCCCCGCCAGGAATCCTCCGGCGACGATCGCGCTGCCCAGCGCCGCCAGAAAGAGAGCCAGGTGCAGAGCGGGAGTCTTGCGAAGAGCCTTGACCTGCATGAGTGTGTTTGCAATCCTTTTCGCGTAGGTCAACTTTCCGTTTCGAGCGCCGCCTGTCGCGGTCGGCGCGCCTCAACGCCGGTCCTCGCATCCACCTGTCTTTGCGAAACCGCCCGCTCATGTCGTCATGCCGAGCCGCCGCGGTACCCTCATGTGACTCCCGATGGACATCGCCGAACTCAAGAATAGCACGGTAGCCCAACTCCAGGGCTATGCGGAAGACCTGAATATCCCCAACAGCGAGGGGCTGGGCAGGCGCGATCTGATCTTCAGGATTCACGAGGGCCTGGCGCGGCGCGACGAGGCTCCGCGCGCGCAGGGCGTACTCGACATCCTGCCCGATGGATACGGATTCCTCAGGTCGCCAAGCTGGAACTACCTCAGCAGCCCCGACGACATCTACGTGAGTCCGCCGCAGATCAAGTCGCTCGATCTTCGCCGGGGCGATACGATCGTCGGCCCTGTGCGGCCACCCAGACGAGGCGAGCGCTATCTCGCACTGCACGCCATCGAACGGATCAACGGCCTGGGCGTGGAGGCCGTCACCGGGAGGCCCGCCTTCGACGACCTGCGTCCGTGGTATCCGACCCGGCGCCTCGAGCTGGAGGTGCCGGGAGGAAAGGTGGCGACGCGGATCATGGACCTGATCGCGCCGATCGGGCTGGGGCAGCGCGGACTGATCGTATCTCCCCCGAAGGCCGGCAAGACCACCATCCTGCGGAACCTCGGCAACGCGATCGCGACCAACCACCCGAAGGTCCAGCTGGTGGTGCTGCTGATCGACGAGCGGCCGGAAGAGGTGACCGAGATGGAGGAGAGCGTCCGCGGCGCGGTCGTGGCATCCACCTTCGACGAGCCCGCCTCGCGCCATAGGCAGGTCGCCGAGATGGTGCTGGCCAAGGCCAAGCGGCAGGTGGAGCACGGGAGGGACGTGGTGATCCTGCTCGACTCGATCACGCGCCTGGCGCGCGCCTACAACATCCTGGCGCCCCATTCCGGCCGGATCCTCTCGGGAGGCGTCGACGCGAACGCGCTGTCCCGGCCGAAGCGGTTCTTCGGCTCCGCGCGCAGCCTGGAACACGGCGGCTCGTTGACGATCATCGCCACGGCCCTGGTCGAGACGGGCAGCCGGATGGACGAGGTGATCTTCGAGGAGTTCAAGGGCACCGGCAACATGGAGCTGGTGCTGGACCGCGACATCGCGGACCGGCGAATCTACCCCGCCATCGACATCAACCGTTCGGGGACGCGCCGCGAAGAGCTGCTGTTGACGGAGAAGGAACTGAACCGCGTCTACCTGCTGCGGAACTTCCTGGGCCACATGCCCGAGCCCGAGGCCGCCGAATTCCTGATCGACCGGATCTCCCGCCACCCGACCAACGCGGAATTTCTGGCCGCGATGGCGCAGGGGGAGTAGGGGGCACGGGTCGTACCGCGGCCGGACCGGGCGTGGGGCGCTGCCCGTACGGGCGACCCGAACTCAGGCGTCGGCGTCGCGGTAGCGCGGGTTCACCACCAGGTCCCCCGACTCGAAGATCTTCCGGTCCCATGGATAGATGAGCGTCGAGTCGGTGGCCAGCGCGAAGTAGTCGGGCTGGTAGCCGCGCGTGCGGACGAAGCTGGTGGCGGTGCGAATCTGCGCCGGCCCCATTTCGCGCACCGCAGCCAGGGCCAGGCGCATCGTGTCGCCCGAAGTCGTGATCTCGTCCACGATCAGCACCCGCTTGCCGCGGGCCTGGCGGGGCGCGGCGGAGAGGATCGAGGGTCGCTGCCGCACCACCCGGCCTCCCTCTCGCCGGGTGATCTTGAGTGAGAAGAAGTCGCGCCGCATCATCGAGGCAACCACCGCGCCGGGGATCACCCCCGCCCGCGCGATCCCGATGATGATCTCGGGGTCGTAGTCCTTCGCCACCCTGAGCGCCAATGCCCGGCACAACTCCCCGAACATCTCCCAGGACAACTCCATGAAGTCGTCGGCCGGGATCACGTCACGCTGGTTGAATGAGCCGCTCAACATTGTCTCCTCGCCTGGCCGCATGCAGTTTCGTCACCTCGGTTCGCCGGCCCGACCCGCTCCGGCGACTCCATCCCCCTCAGCACCGCGGAATGCCGCCGGCCCATGACCAGCGACCAAAAGCAGGCAGCCGACACCCGCTTCGCCGAAGCCCTCACCGCCAGCGGCGCCCGGGATCCGCGCGACTACTACCGCGAGAAACTCCGGGAATTGAGGCGGCTGAGCCCCGACAGATATGCAGAGGGGGTTGCATATTACCAGAACACGCTCATTCCGTCCATTGCCGGCGGGGATGCCGACCCGCTGGAGGCCTGGCGTGACTACGGTCTGCTGATCGCCCGTCTGACGGCGCCCGGGCGCCCGGTGGCGATCGATCCCGAAGGACGGTCGCGACCCTTCGACCCGCCCGGCGAGCCCGCCGACATGGTGCTTCACATGCCCGAAAAGATCCGGGAGCGCCCGATTCTGGTCGCGTTGCCGGCACAGCCCACGCCGGCCCAGTCCGCGACGTACGATTGGCTGGTGGCGGGACGCCGGGCGCCAAGATCCGGCGCCGACGAGTAGTCCGCCGAACCAGGGGTCTGCACCGCAGAGACCGCAGCAAGCCGGGTCAGCCGGATCCGCCCGTCGGTTTCCTGGGCGAAGTCTCTGGAAAACGCATCGAACCTGGAGGGCATCGGAGGGGTGGGCGGGTCTGCTTTGCACAGTGATCATGCAAATTATCGTTGAATATCGTCCCGATACGGCACGATTTTCAACGATATTTTGTCGGACTGGTCGGCTGGGGGGGTCACTGATTGAGATACCCGTCAGCGATCCTCCACCATATAGCCGATCCCCCAGGCGCCCAGCCCCAGATGGGTGGCGATGACCGGCGTGATCGGAGAGACCAGGATCTCGGCACCGGGGTGGCGCGTCCGCAGTCTGGCCGTCAGCGGCTCGATCACCTCGGGAGCCCCGGCGTGGACGATGCCGAAGCGCACCTTCTCCGCCCCGGTCGGAATCTCGGCCAGAATCCCCTCCAGCAGCAGCTTTTGCACCCGCCGCGCGCCACGTGCCTTCCCCATTGCCCGGATCTTTCCGTCCGGCCCCAGTGCCAGTACAGGCTTGAGGTCCAGGAGGCCGCCCAGCCAGCCGGCAAAATTGCCGAGCCGGCCCGACGCAATCAGGCGGTCCAGGTTGCGGACGGTAAAGGCGATGCCGGACTGGCCGCGAACGCGCTCCACCTCCGCGATGATCGCCTCGGGCGCCATTCCCTGCTCCGCGAGTTCTGCCGCCTTGAGGGCCAGCAGTCCGGCGAGGATCGAGGCCGCCTGGGAATCCACCAGCCGGATGTCGAGGTCGGGCACCAGGCTCGTTCCGTGTTCGGCCGACTTGAAGATGCCGGACAAAGACGCCGCAAGCAGCACTCCGATCACGACCTGCGAGTCGGTGGCGGCTCTCTCGAAGGCCTGAGCGAACTGCCCCGGCGGAGGCTGGGAGGTAGTCGGAAGGGGTCCCCCGCTCTTCAGCCGCCGGTGAAACTCCTCGGCCGTAACGTCGACCCTGTCCCGCAACGTGGTATCGCCATCGACGAGAAGCAGGGGCACCATGTGCATTCCGTGCGCCCGCAGCACCGCGTCGGGCAGGTCGCACCCGGAGTCGACAAGGACGCCGACCGGGCGCCGCACAACATCCGCGCCCGCACCCCGCGCCGCCTCGTATTGTGCGAACATGTCCTCCGCCTTGTGCGCGGTGACGGTGCCAAGAGTCGCGCAGTAGTCGATCGCCGCGGCCGGATGGTCCGTGTGCAGGTGGACCTTGAGGATGTCCTCGCTGCGGACGACCAGCAGCTCCTCGGAGCCTTCGGACAGCTGCGCGCGAATGGACTTCTCGTCGGGCATGTCCGGGCCCTCCACTAGAATCTCGGTGCAATACCGTCTGGCTCCCTCGCCGAGCGGGTGGTCCATCGCGCCGATGGGAGACCAGTCGGGGCGCGTGGAATCCGTGTCGGGACCAGCGGCGACACCGGCGGCCGCCAAATCGGCCACCTCGCCGTGCGTGATGAGACCCACCACCCCTTCGATCATGTACACGAAGCCCTTCGCGCCCGCATCGACGACGCCGGCCTCGGCGAGTACGGGCAGCAGCTCAGGGGTTCGGGCCAGCGAGTCGTTCGCGGCCGCGAGGACCCGTGCCATCAGGATGGTGAAGTCTCCCGACTCAGCGTCCGCTCCGGCATCGGGGGTCCCTCCGGCAGCGGACGCCGAATCGCGCACGACCGTCAGGATCGTCCCCTCGACCGGATGCTCGACCGCCCGGTCCAGCGACTGCGAGCCCGCCAGGAGCGCCTCGCCGAACTCCACCGCAGACACCCGCTCGCGCCCTTCCAGTCCACGGGCGAAACCGAGAAGGAACTGCGACAGCATCATCCCGCAGTTGCCCCGCGCACCCAGCACGGCCGACCGGGCCACCGATGATGCCACGCGACCGATTTCCCTGTCGCGGGAGCCCGAGAGGTCCGCCGCGATGGCATCGAGGGTCAGCGCCAGGTTGGTGCCGGTGTCGCCGTCAGGTACGGGGAAGACGTTGATCCGATTGAGTTCGGCCTTGCCCTTCTGACCTTGCGCACAGGCCGCCAGGAACGCTCGCCGCAGGCGCGGGCCATCCACGTATGCGATTCCGGACCTGTCGGACATGGCGCTCACACTTCGCAGGCCGTGGGTTCCGCATCACAGGCCACCGGCTCCGAGGCGCACGGCGAGGCCCCGGCGTCGTACGCCCCCTCCGCCACCCCCGTGGTCGCATTCGAGCAAATGGCGCCGTTCGTGTAACAGGTGTAGCAGGCGGATTCGGCGAGCGGGGCCGGGATCCTGACCGCCTCGGTGAGGGTGTCGGCCAGACGCGCGCCGGGATAGTCCAGCAGGATCGGGCAGGCGTACACTCCGGCGGCCGTGACGAGCCGGGCGCGCGTGCACAGGAGCTGGTCGAGGTCGTAGCCGTGCATCATCTCGTGGGTGACGCGCTCGCAGTCGGTGTAGCCGCGGTTGCGCTCGGCCTCCGCGCCGATCAGCAGCGGCGGCAGGATCTTGAGGCGCGGCTCGTCATACCCCACCCCGCCCAGCGCATCGGCGAACGCCTGCAGCGTGCCCGCCATCTCCTCGCAGGGCCAGCTCTGCATGGCCGTGATGATCGGCCGGAACCCCGCTCCGACCAGGTTGCCGACACCCTCCATCGCCCGGTCGAAGGTCCCCTCGCCGCGGATCGGATCGTTCGTCTCCGGCGAGTATCCGTCCAGACTCACCCGCAACTCCAGCGGATGCCGGCTGTGGTCCTGGATCGCACTGAGCGCCGCCACGCGTCGCGGCGAAAAGAGGGTGGCGTTGGTGAGGACCGTGGCCGGGCCGCACTCCAGGGTGTCCTCGAGGATGCCCTCCATCTCGTTGTTCATGAAGGGCTCGCCGCCGGTGAAGTAGTACTCCTTCACGCCCATGCCGACCGACTCTTCCAGCGTCGAGCGGACCATCGCCCGCGTCATGAACCAGAACGAGTGATTGTCGGGAGAACAGGAGATGAAGCAGTGGCTGCAGCGCAGGTTGCACACCGTCCCGCTGACCTGGAACCACAGCTGGTCGAGTGCCGTGAGAGGGACTGTGGGAAACTGTGGCGCGATCATCGCGGCGCTCCGAAACGGCTTCGGGATTTGAAGAATCCGGTTGTTGGCACACTACAGCTGCCGCACCCGCAAGGTTCCGGTGTCCCCGGGGCACGCTGTATGATGGTGCCCGTATACTGGCGCTGGTCCCTCCCGTCTCGCCAGTGCCGACCCCCGCCCGAACCGGAAGGGTGCCAGTGGAATTCACGACCATCAACCCGGCCGACGGCACGATGCTGCGCCGGTATCCCTTCATGTCTCCCGAGGCGCTGGACCAGGCGGTCGCCAGTGCCCGAAGTGCGCTGCGGAGCTGGTCCCGACTCCCCGTCGAGGCGCGCGCCGACCGCGTCGCCGCCCTCGCCGCCCAGCTCCGCGCTCGCCGGCGCCACCTCGCCGAGGTCATGACCATGGAAATGGGAAAGCCGCTGCGCGAGGCCGCCGCCGAGGTGGAGAAGTGCGCGCTCGGATGCGACTACTACAGCGCGCACGGCCCGAGCTACCTGCGCGACCGGATGGTGGAGACCGAGGCGCTCCGCAGCTACGTCACCTTTCAACCGCTGGGTCTCGTGCTCGCGATCATGCCGTGGAACTTCCCCCTCTGGCAGGTCATGCGCGCCTCGATCCCGGCCCTGATCGCCGGCAACGGCATCCTCCTCAAACACGCCCCGAACGTTCCCTGTTGCGCGCTCGAGCTGGTGGACCTCTTCGAGGCGGCCGGCTTTCCCCAGGGCATCTTCACCAACCTCTTCATCGACGTGCCCGCCGCGGGCGACCTGATCCGCGATGCGCGGGTGCAGGCGGTCACCCTGACGGGCAGCACGAGCGCCGGGCGCCAGGTCGCGGGGCTCGCCGGGGCGCAGATCAAGACGTGCGTGCTCGAACTCGGGGGCAGCGACCCGTACGTCGTGCTCGAGGACGCGGACCTTCCCCGCACCGTCGAGGCCTGCGTGACCGGCCGGCTGATCAACGCGGGGCAGAGTTGCATCGCCGCCAAGCGCATGATCGTGCACGAAGCGGTCGCGGACGCCTTCATCGAGGCGGTGGTGCAGCGGATGGGTGGGGTGCGCGTGGGCGATCCGATGGCCGAGATGACCGACGTGGGGCCGCTCGCGCGCGAGGATCTGCGCGATCACCTGGCGCATCAGGTTGCACGCAGCGTGGATGCCGGCGCGCGGTGCCTGCTGGGAGGCAAGGTGCCCGATGCGCCCGGGTGGTACTATCCGGCCACGGTGCTCGCCGACGTCGGCCCCGGGATGCCCGCCTACGACGAGGAGATGTTCGGGCCGGTCGCGTGCATCATTCGCGTGGACTCGGAGGAGGAGGCCATCCGCGTGGCCAACGACACCGCCTACGGGCTCGGCGCGGCCGTCTTCACCCGGAATCTGGAGCGCGGCGAGCGAATCGCGCGCACGGGGATCGAGGCGGGTGCGTGCTTCGTCAACGACTTCGTGAAGTCCGACCCGAGGCTGCCCTTCGGTGGCGTCAAGTCAAGCGGGTTCGGCCGCGAGCTGTCCGACTTCGGGATCCGCGAGTTCGTGAACGTGAAGACGGTGCTGGTGGAGGCGTAGCAGGAGTTCGCGGCTGGCGCGCACCGCGTCAGCGACGCGCCTCCCAGGCCGCTGCGAGACCCCGGTCGAACGTCATCAGGCCTCGCGGGCCTCGCCGGATGCAGCAGGCGAGGTGAATGAGGTCGCGTGCTTCCAGCCCGGCATGCCGGACCGACAACCCGCGAGCAGTCTGAACGTCCTCGCGCTCGACGGGCCAGACGTTCGACACAGTGGCGTCCACCAGATCGAAGGCCGCATCGGCCAGACGCGTCTTTCCCGTCCTCAGATACACATGAAGGATTTCCTGAAGAACCTCGGCCGAGGTGACCAGGTGAGTATCCAGTTCGCGCGAGCGCACGAAGAACTCGCGGGCTTCGGCTCGCAGCGGATGCTCCGCACCCACGAAATACATGAACACGTTGGCGTCGACGAAGGTCATTCGCCCTCCCCGGCACCCTCTGCCGAACGGCGGTATTCCAGAGCGCTCGGATAGCGGGTCTCGACGAGGACGCGCTTGACATCGGCCCAGTCCGGCTCGCGGGCACCCGCCGGATGCAGCGCATCGCACTTGGCTGCAAAACCGCGCAGTTCCTCGACGGTGAACTTTCGCGGGCCCGAGCCGGCCAGCTTCTCTTCAGCGGCCTCGCGCAGCCACTGCCCGAGCGACTTGCCTTCACGGCGCGCCTGGTCCTCGTAGCGCACCTTGGCCGGCTCCTTCACGATGAATTGTATGCGTGACATTGTTGCTCCTGTGCAAGATTCCTACACAACCTGGAGTATGGGGGATGCGAGGGCCGGGATCAATGCACGGCTGCCGCCACCGCTCACGCCGGCCGCCGGCCCGCCCGGCTGCGCCTGCGGGATTCCGTGATTGCCTCGGCGAACCTGCGGCACCTTGCATCGGCCCGTTGTCGCGCCGGGAGATCTACCGCCGCAGCACCCGGCCCGGCAGCGCCCCCGTGACCACGCCGTCCTCGTACACCACCGTCCCCGCCACCCACACCCGCTCGATTCCGGCCGCCGTGACGTGCGGCTCGGCCGTGGTCGACCGGTCGATCACGGTGGCCGGATCGAAGAGGACGAGATCCGCGGGCGCCCCGGGCCGGAGCACGCCACGATCGGACAGCCCCATGTGTGAAGCGGCCAGTCCCGTCATCTTGTGGATCGCTTCCTCGAGACCCAGCCGTCCCTCCTCGCGCACGTAGCGCCCCAGCACCCTCGGGTAGGCGCCCCAGCCGCGCGGGTGCGCACCGCGCAGGGCCCCATCCGACGAGACGTTGGTGTGCGGCCACGCCATGAGCGTGGCGATATCGTCGAAGGTCATGCTGGTGGCGACGATGGCCTCGCCGGCGTCCAGCCCGCTCCCCGCCTGCGCGGCCTGCGACACCGCGATGAGATCGAGGTAGGTCGTGACCGGATCGGTCCCCCGCTCCTCGGAAATCTGCGCGAGGGTCTTCCCCTCCAGCGTCGAGTCCGGGCCGTAGAGGCCGATCAGCATGCCCTCGGGCGCGACCAGCTCCTCGAGCGCGTAGCGCGCGGCTTCCCGATCGTTGAAATCTCGTTCCGGAAAGAGGACGGTCATGGTGGACTGCCAGTACTCGTACGGGTAGACATCGGCGGTGATGTCGAGCCCGGAAGCCCGAGCCTCGTCGAGCCGCTCCAGCACCTCGGCCGCCTGCCCCCAGAGACTCCGTGCGGCCAGCTTGAAGTGCGAGATCTGCACGGGCAGCCGCGCTCGCTCGGCGATCTCGATCGTCTCCTCGATGGCCTCGTGAAGCGCCCGGTCCTCGCTCCGCATGTGCGAGATGTAGCGGCCGCCGCCCGCCGCGGCGGTCTGCGCGAGCGCGACCACCTCGTCCGTGGTCGAGTAGATCCCGGGGTCGTACTCGAGCCCGGTCGACAGGCCCAGGGCCCCGCTGGCGAGTTCGGTTTCGAGGAGCGCCTGCATCGCCGCGATCTCGCCGTCCGTCGCCGCGCGCCTGAAATCTTCGCCCATGACCCGCAGCCGCAGCGGCCCGTGCCCCGCGTACGACGCCACATTGACCGCCGCCGGGGCCGCCTCCAGCGCCGCGAAGAAGTCGGCGAGGGGGAACCGCGAGCCCCCGTCCTGCCCGGCGACGATGGTCGTGATCCCCTGGCTGACCGCTGCCAGCGCCGTCGGCTCCCACTGCAAGCCGCTGTCGTGGTGGCTGTGCGTGTCGATGAATCCGGGCGCGAGCACCAGTCCGCTGCCATCGTGGACCTGTTCGTTGTCGGTGGGTGCGAGGGCGTCGTTCGCGTCGTCGTCGGCCACTTCCGCGATGACGCCGCCCGTCACGCGCACGGACCCGATGAAGCCGGGACTCCCTGTGCCGTCGACGATCGTGGCGCCCTGGACAAGAAGCGACTCGGCGGCCGGAGGGGTGGCAGTGTCCTCGCACCCGGCAAGCAAGGGGAGCCAGGCAGCGAGGAGCAGCGCCTTGCGGGGGCTGCTACCCATCCCCTCCCTCTCCTGCGCGAGGTACGGCGCCGTGCGGCAGGGGCGGCCCATCCTGTGCTTCACCTGCACCCGATGCCGCGCCAACCGTGTTGCGCTCCCGCCGTGCGTTGGTCTGCGCCCTGCTCATCCATCAAAATGTCAACCTTACTTTACACGATGTGAGCCGTTGTTTACATATTGTCCGCAGCGGAGGCGGTTCAGCCCCGGTCCACCTCCGGCACGGCCTTGTCCATCTCGGCCGCCACGTCCTGCGGATCGCGCATCGTCGCGAGGTCGAGCTCGTAGTCCGGCACCTCGCGCGGCTCGAGCTTCCCCTTCAGTTCGCGGATCTCGCGGCCCGAGAGTCCCAGCCCGGCGAGGTCGGCGTTGGTCAGCGTGGTGCCGTCACGCACGGAGACTCCGTCGCCGTCCGCCGACAACAGGCGGGACAGCGCGGCGATCTCGCCCCCTGAGAGCTTGTCGCCCATGACCTGGTAGTCGACCCAGGCCTCGTAGCTGAGGGGGGCGACGCGCTTGACCATCCCCGCCATGACCCGGCCGTACTCCTGGATCTCCCACTGGGCATGGTCGTCGACGCGCAGGGTGAGGAAGTGGAGCAGGTTGTGCAGATCGATCTTCCAGTACCATTGCGTATAGGTCGAGAGCGGCAGGTCGATGCGCGCGAGCTCGCGGGCCACGTTTTCGCCGACTAGCCAGCCGTAGTCGCCAGCCGCGCGCGCCCGCACATCCTCCCAGCGGCGAATCGCCTCGCGGTAGAACCCGGGGCCGACCGAGCCGGGCGCGCGGCCCTGGTTGCTGGTGGCGCTCTGCAGGGAGAACTGGTCGTGTTCGGGGGAGTAGAAGAGGAGCGGCATGAGGCTGTAGCGGCCGCTGTATTCGTTGACGGAGTTGTGGGTGACGATGCCGTTCGCCACGAAGTTGTGATGCGGGCCCTCGACTTCGAGGTCGTAGGTTTCGCGTTCGCCTACGTACTCGAAGCGGGCGATGCGGACGAGTTTGGTCCTGTAGTGGAACTGGTCGTCGTCCAGTTTCTCGGCCGCGCCATTCACGTGCACGAAGTAGTCACCGTGTCTCCAAACCGCGCGGCCGCCGGTCTCCCGCACTCCGGTCGCTCCCCGAAGCGTGTCCCAGCCCGTGGCAAACAGGAACCGGTGATCTGCGGTGGCTTCGATCGACTTGCCGTCCTCCAGGACCATTCTGAAGACTGGTTTCACACCATTCCGGTAGACGTCAACGATGCGGGTATGCTGGAATGCGAGCGTGTCTTCGTCGACCTGCCTCAGCCTCATCTGCCTTACACGGTCGCGGCGGAAGAACGGGTTCCGCTGCTTGTCCGGACGCTTGTTTCGGGTGGGCTGGAAGCGTCGCCAGATCTCCTCGACAGGCAGCTTATAGAGCTGACGGCGCCCCCGTGCAGCCCGAGGACGAAATCCCTCCGGCATTCGAGCGGCCACGCATCCGTGCTGGACCGCTTCGCTCTGCGTTGCTCCTCGAACCAGTAGCGCTGCTACTGCCCCTTCGTCGCGCCTTGCCAGCCCGGCGCCTGACCGCTCTCGGTGCTCGGCGGGATTCATCCCCGCGCTGCTCGCCTCGGCCCCCGGCAGATCGAAGTACACCTCCGTGCCCTCGGCCAGGCAGGCCGTCCGGTGCCGTATCCACTGCCGCGCGACGAACATCGGCATCGCGCAGTGGAACTTGAACTCGACCATCTCCGATGGGGTGGTGTGGAGATGGCGGCGCAGGTAGCGGATCAGCCCCCTCGTGGCCGAGACCTTGCGGGTGCCGTAGCCGTAGCTGACGCGGGCGGCGCGCTCCACCGAATCGTCGGTGCCCATGTAGTCGACGAGGGCGACGAAACCGTGGTCGAGGACGGGGAAGTAGCCGCCCAGAATCTCTTCGGCAGCGGGGACGGTGGGGCGGCGGGTGGGGTGTGACGTGGGTTCCATGGTAGAAGCTACGTTGCGCCTAACCCCCTCGGAAGGCAAGATCACGGAATCCCCCCTGCCGGAGGAGTCCGAATGCTCGCATTGAAACGCAAACGCAATGATCCGGGGCGCCGGATTGTCACGACAACAGCCGTGCTGGTCAGCATGTTGGGGCTGTCGTCGTGCAGCCCTCAGCCCGAGCCGACCACCCCCCGCGGCATGGTCACCGGAACCACGGGCGCGCAGGCCATCGAGGGCGGCGTCGAGATCCTGAAGGCGGGAGGCAGCGCCGCCGATGCCGCCATGTCCACCGCCCTCACCCAGATCTGCATGGCCGCCGGCTCGTGGGTCAGCTACGCCGGGCTCATGACGATGGTCTACTACGACGCCGAGAGCGGCGAAGTCCACAACATGAACGCCGCCTACAACACCGTCGCCGCCGAAACCGACCCTCTCACCATCCCGGGGATCGACCTGACCGCCGGCTTCGGGGGATTCGAGGCCGAGCCGAACGGCCGCACGGTCCTGGTTCCCGGCTTCATGAAGGGTGTGGAGGCAGCCAACGAGCGGTTCGGCAAACTCCCGTTCAAGGACCTGTTCACCTCGGCCATCGCGTGTGCCGAGGACGGGTTCGAATACCAGGAAGGCAACGCGGGCCAGTATGCTTTCAGAGAGCAAGTGTTGAGCCGTCTGCCCGAGACGAAGGCAATCTTTACAAAGGCGGATGGATCGACCTACGAAGCGGGCGACATGTTCGCCCAGCCCGCGCTGGCGCATACACTGCGCATGGTGGCCGACCAGGGCACGGACTACATGTACAAGGGTCCGTGGGCCGAGAAACTCGTCGAATTGGTCGGCGACATCGGCGGCCGGATGACCGTCGAGGACCTCGCCAGCTACGAGGTCGTCTGGAGCGAGCCGGCCCACGGCAGCTACCACGGCTTCGACCTCCATGCGCACGGCAGCCCGGCCGAGGGCGGCATCGGCCTGATCGAGGCCATGAACCTGGCCGAGTTGGCCGGTGTTTCGGACCACGGCCACTACGGCGACTCGCCCGAGGCGCTCTTCTGGCTGGCTCAGATCGCGCGGCCCGGTCTCACCTTCGCGATCGGCGGCCAGGAGGCGGCGGACGGAATCGCGGCGATGATCGGGGCCGACCTTACCCACGAGACCCGCGTCCTGAAGGAGACCTCGGCAAAGCTCTGGGGCGCGATCGAGGACGGGTCCTTCCCCGGCGTGGTCGTCCCGGAGAGTGCCGCCGCCCCCCACTCGGACGCCGTCGTCGCCATCGACCGGTGGGGCAACATGGCCGCGGTCGTCCACTCCATCAACACGGTGTCCTGGGGCACCACCGGGATCTTCGTGGACGGCATCTCAATCCCCGATTCGGGAATCTTCCAGCAGGGCATGATGGCCCAAATCGAGCCCGGCAGCCGGCTGCCCGACCCCACCAACCCGGGCCTGGTACTCAGGGACGGCAAGCCGTTCATGGGGTTCAGCTCAATCGGCTCCGGGCTGCACCAGCGCACCATCGGGGGTCTGATCAGCGTCCTGGACTTCGGTCTCACCCCGAGCGAGGCGGTCGACAAGCCCGCGCTGGGCTCGTTCTCGTTCAACGCGCTCGGGGAAGATGCGTCGGGGCCCGCGGCTCAAGGCGTGGGCGTCGGCGACTACCCGCCCGAGTTCATCGCCGAAGTCGAGGCGATGGGGCAGCCCATCGAGGAGAACGACGCCACGCGCGGCTACTGGATCGCCATCATGATCGACCCGGAGACCGGCGACCTGCACGGCGCCTCGATCCGGGGGCTCGCGCTGGGCGGTCGGGCAGTCGGGTATTGAGAACGACTTTGCCAGCCACTGGATACAAGGAGCACACATGGACAGGCGACGTTTCGTAGGAACAGCCACGGCAACCGCCGCGGCACCCTTGCTGGCCTGCCGCGGCACGGAGGACGAGGGGGAGGCACAAGCCCCTGCCCCGGAAAGACGCCCCTTCGAGATCTACGACACCGAGACTTTCGTCATGAACTCGACCAACGTTGGCGACGACTTCCTCATCGCGGTCGCTCTGCCTGCGAGCTACGGCACCGGCGAGCAGTCCTACAGGCTGGTGTACGTCCTGGACGCCAACATCTCCTTCGGGATGACGGTCGAGATCGCTCGCCTCTTCCAGTTGGACCTGATCCGCCCCGGAATGCCCGAGATGGTCCTCGTCGGCATCGGCTACCCCGACCCACCGATGGCCGGAATCCTGCGAGCGCGCGACCTCACGCCGGCCGGCTCGCTCTCCGACGACATCGCCGAGGCCCTTCGCTCCGCCGAGGTATACGAGGGTCACGGCGGGGCTGCCGAGTTCCTCCGCTTCATCGAGGACGAACTGCACCCTCGCATCGTCGCGGACTACCGCGTCGAGACCGAGGGCGTGGGGTTCCTGGGCGACTCCTTCGGAGGGCTGTTCACGGCGTATGCCTTCCAGCAGCGATCACCCATCTTCGACCACTACTGGATGGGCAGCCCCGGACTCCTCCCGGCCAACGAGCTTCTCGAGGGACTCCCTGCCGCGATAGCACAGGGGTTCGAACGCGACACCCGCGTTTTCGTCACGCTGGGCGATCTGGAGGAAACCGGGGCCGTCGGCATCTACAACGATCTCGCGTTGGGAACGCGGCGTCTCCTCGAAGTCTTCGACGCGAATCCCGCGGAGAACCTGACCGTGACATCCAGAGTGTACCCCGACGCCACCCACATCACGACAGTCCCGCCTGCACTGACGGACGCGTTCACGGCGCTGTTCATGAGCTGAGCAGCTACCGAAACCTTCCCCTGCTGGCCTCACCATGGCGCCTTTGGGACTCGCCGGTTCAGGTGCTCGCCAATTGCGTAGATTGCGTATGTTATGTATTTTCCCGGCATGTCCAGGCCATCGAGTTCTCGCAAGGGCCGCGCCGTCAGCGCCACGTACGCTGCCAGGAACTTCGCATCGCTGGTCAACCGGGTTCGGGAGGAGCGCACTGCCTACGTCGTCGAGCGCAACGGAAAGCCGGTCGCCGAGATTCGCCCCGTGGAAGACCGCGTCGTCACCATGTGCGAGTTCGTCGCGCTCTTCCCCGCAGAGGCTCGCCGGCCTGCAGACGAGGAGTACCTGCGGACCGTGGAGGAGGGAATCGACTTTCTCAACCGGGCGGCGATTCCGGAGAGTCCGTGGGACTCCTGATCGACTCGAGCGTGCTCATCGCGGTGGAGCGCGGCCAGCTCCGGGCGGATGACGTTGCGGGGGCAACCCGCCCGGACGAGCCCGTGGCGATCGCGGCAATCACCGCTTCCGAGCTGCTCCACGGCGTTCACCGGCTGGCGGGGGCGAGGCGGGTCCGGACGGAGCGGATCGTCACGGGATGGCTCGCGGAGCTCCCGGTCATCCCCTTCGATTTCGAGGTGGCGAAGGTCCACGCGACCCTCGCGGCCCAGCACAGGCGCCGCGGGAGACCCGTCGGAAGCCACGACCTGATGATCGCGGCGACAGCGGTGCATCTGGACTACCGGGTGGCCACGCGCGACCGCCGCAGCTTCGCGCGCATCGACGGGCTGGCGGTGGAGTACTTGTGAAGGCAGAACTTCCCCGCCCTGATTGAACAGGGCTTCGAACGCGACACGCGGGTGTTACCGAAACAGCGTAATGGGCAAACCGTCAGGAGGATCCCCGCTTGTGAAGCGCTTCACAAGCGCCTGGTCCGCGCCGCCTTTCGCCGCCTGCTCTGGTCCAGTTCCCGCTTCCGCAGCCGAATCGCGTCCGGCGTCACCTCGATCAGTTCATCGTCGTCGATGAAGTCGAGCGCCTGTTCCAGCGTCATGCGGAGCGGGGGCTCGAGGCGCACGTTCTCGTCGGCGGCCGCCGCGCGCATGTTGGTGAGCTTCTTGGTACGGCTGATGTTCACGTCCATGTCGCCGGGGCGGGCGCACTTTCCGACGATCATGCCGCCGTAACAGTCCAGTCCCGGCTCCACGAACATCGTGCCGCGCTCCTGCAGCCCGAAGATGGCGAACGGCACCGCCTTGCCGGCGCGGTCCGCGACCATAGCGCCGCGCCCGCGCCCGCGGATTTCGCCCGCCCACCTGTCCCACCGGTCGAAGCGATGGTGGAGGATGCCGTCGCCCCGGGTGTCGGTGAGGAACTCGGTGCGGTATCCGAAGAGCCCGCGCGCGGGAACGCTGAACTCCAGGCGCGTCGTGCCCGAATCGCCCACCGGCTTCATCGACATCAGTTCCCCGCGCCGCCGCGCGAGCTTCTCGATCACCGTCCCGGCGAGCCCCGACGGGACTTCGGCCACAACCTCCTCGTAGGGTTCCAGGCGCGCTCCGCTCGCGCGCACACGCGTGATCACTCGCGGGCGAGAAACCTGGAACTCGTAGCCTTCGCGGCGCATCGTCTCCATCAGAATCGTGAGGTGCAGTTCGCCGCGGCCGCTCACCGCGAAAGTGTCGGGACGGTCCGTGGCCTCGACTCGAAGCGCCACGTTGCGTTCGAGTTCGCGCCGCAACCGGTCCCGCAGCTGCCGAGTGGTCACGTATTTCCCGGACCGCCCCGAAAACGGCGAGTCGTTCACCACGAAGTCCACCGAGATCGTGGGCTCCTCGACCGTGATCCCGCTCAGCTTCTCCGGATGGCGCGGATCCGTCAGCGTGTCGCCGATCTCGACTCCCTCGCTGCCGGCCAGCCCGATGATGTCGCCGGCGCGGGCTTCCTCGATGTCGACGCGGTCCAGCCCGTTGAAGGTGTAGAGGCCAGTGACGCGTGCCGTGTCCTGGGGGCCCGGTGCAGTGGCGTTGGCAGCCAGCCGCAATACCCGCCGCCCCACGCGCACTGCGCCCCGCTCAACCCGCCCGATCACGATCCGCCCCACATACGACGAGTGGTCCAGCGTGGACACCAGCATCTGGAACGGCCCGTTCGGGTCGACCGGAGGCGCCGGGATGTGCTCCACCACCGCCTCGAAGAGCGGCGTCAGGTCCTCGCCGCGCTCGCCGGGTTCCCCCGCGACCCAGCCCTCCCGTCCCACCCCGTAGAGGAACGGCGCGTCGAGCTGCTCGTCGCTGGCTTCCAGGTCCATCAGCAGCTCCAGCACCTCGTCGTGCACCTCGTCCGGACGCGCATCCGCGCGGTCCACCTTGTTGATCACGATCACCGGGGTCAGCCCCAGCGCCAGCGCCTTGCGGGTGACGAACCGCGTCTGCGGCATCGGCCCCTCGGCGGCGTCGACGAGGAGCAGCACGCCATCGACCATGCGCAGGATGCGCTCGACCTCACCGCCGAAGTCCGCGTGGCCAGGCGTGTCGACGATGTTGATCTTGGTGCGTCCCCACTCCACCGCCGTGTTCTTGGCCAGGATGGTAATCCCGCGCTCGCGTTCCAATGGGTTCGAATCCAGCACCCTCTCCACCACCTCCTGCCCCGCCCGAAAGACCCCGGCCTGCCGGAACATCTGGTCCACGAGCGTCGTCTTGCCGTGGTCCACGTGCGCGATGATCGCGATGTTGCGCAGCTGCATCAGTGGGTCGCCCGGCGTTCGCAGGGTCCGGTCACCGGCTCCCGCCGACGTCGATCCGCGTGAAGGTGTAGGTCCCGATGGGCTCGTCCGAGAACGGACTGACCCCCCTGAGGCGCTTGATCGGCTGCTTTGGCGACGAATCCGCGTTCGGCGACCGATACGACGTGCCATCGTCCGTTCCGGAATCATAGGGGTAGAGCACGAACTCCAGTTCGTCGACCCACTGCCCGAACTCGTTCTGCAGCGACAGGCCCGACGTGCCCACGAACCAGTCCGGACTGGGGGCGATCATCGTAACGAGCGTGATGAGTGGGTGATCGAGTGTGACCAGGACTTCACTGATGGTCGTGCTCGCGGGACTGGTTCCGAGTTGGCGCCCGTTGATGACTGAAAGGGCGTCGTCCGGCATCTCGGCGCGGATCTCATTGCGTAGCCGCCCGGTGCCCCCCGTCTCCGCCATCTGCTCGATTCCCGGCGAGGCGGTCTCGCCCGAAGCCCAGAAGCTCACGCTGTCGTTGTGAACGGCTCCGATGAGCGGCGAGAAATGTTCCGAGCCCGACGGGAAATCGGTGGGATGTGTCGTCGCACTCCAGGTTGCGTTGAAGGTGACGCTGTAGAGCGCGGTATCCGACGGCGGTTCCACCTCGCCGACGACGGCGTTCACCTCGGCGGAGACCCCGTCGGCGGCCGACGCCCTGAGGGTCTGCACACCGGATTCGCCGCCAAGCGTCCACGATGTCGCCGCCAGCCCCTCGGAATCGGTCGCCGCCATGCCCGGATCGGCCGCGCCGTGCCCCTCGGCGGCCGAAAACGTCACCGTGACCCCTTCGATCGCCGATCCCCCCGCGTCGTCCACCCGAACCACGACCGTCTCCGCGAGCGCTTGGCCAGCCAGCCCCTCCTGGCCGCCCCCCGCAGTCACCGTGACGGCGGCCGGCGCCTGCTGGACCGTCACCGCCGCGGTGCCGCTGATGCCCTCGTACGACGCCGTCAACGTTCCCGAGCCGTTCGCGACGGCCGTGACCACGCCGGAAGCGACCCCAAAGACGCCCGGGTCGCTGCTCGACCAGATCACCGTCCCGGGGAACGACACCCCGTGCTGGTCGACGATCTGCGCCCGGAAGGTCGCGGTCTCGCCCAGCGATGACAGCGTCGCCGAGGGCGGCGTGACCGTGACGGCGGTGGGGCGGGACGGCTCGATCCGGGTCATCGCATCCTCGTTGACGCAGCCGGAAAGCGCGACCAAGGGCAGCGCGAGGAGCCACGGGCTCAGGCTGGATCGCGGTCCGGTTGGTTCTGGTTTCATGTACTTGGGATTCACTCACAGCCTAGAGTTTGCGATCGCTTCCCGCTTGCTTCAGGATGGCGTTGGCGAGATGACGAGTGTACAGGTTTCGCGGTACCGTGAGCGCCTCTCCACCCTCCGCGGGCCGCCACTTCTCATGCGATCCCTTCCCTGCCTTGCCACGCAAGACTTTTTCGTATCCGAGATGACGGAGTTCGCGGGTTACCTCACGATAGTAGCCCTTGACCACCTCACGCGGTCGTAGCGGAACCCCAAGCCCTCTTTCGGGCCTGACTTGCGTTCGAAGTGATCCCGGGGGCTCCGTCCACACCGTGGTTTTCCCTGATCAGGTCCGGCGCAAACTCCGCGATCACGTCGCGACACTCATCCTCTGTCGCGGCATCGACGAAGAGCCCGCTGATATTTGTGTCAGCGGTCCACCGTCCGCTCTCACGATCACGAACCGGTCGGGCGTAGAATCGATCTCGCGTCATCTCGACTCCCGTCTGGTCTTCGGTTGAACTGTGCGAGGCGACATGTGACGAACAATAGCGAAAACCACTCCTCAAGGCATCATCAGAGGATCATTGACTTGCCGCGTAGCGTGGTTTCCGCGATATGGGTATCGAGAATGACCATTGAGAACCGTGTGGCGATCCTGAGCCAGAGACATCAGGTGCCGCTGTTCCCTCACTGTTATCACCCAAGAACAAGCCCCACTCATGCGCTTACCCCTCCCCGGTCCCACCCGATCCCTCATCGCTGTGTCCCTGCTGACCCTCGCCGCGATTCTCGCCCCGACGCCCTTCCAGGAGCCCACCCTGATCGGCTTCACCGACGAGCGCGCCGCCACCCAGCTCGCCTGCGAGGCCCGCTTCCTGGAACTGCCGCGCAGCGAGTCCTTCCGGGAGCACCTCCGCACGATCACCGCCGAGCCCCATCCGGCGGGTTCGGCGGCCCAGGTGCGCGTCGGCGAGTACCTGGCCGGGGCGATGGAGCGCGCGGGGCTGGAGGTCACCAACTACCCCTACGACGTGTACCTCCCCGAGCTCACCGACGACGTCGAGGTTCACATCGTCACTCCCATCGCAATGCAGCTGTCCAACCGGGAGCCGGCACTTGACGAGGACCGTTTCTCCGGGCACGAAGACCTGCTGAACGGCTGGAACGCCTTCTCCGGCTCCGGCGACGTGACCGGGGAAGTCGTCTACGCCAACTTCGGGCGCCGCGAGGACTACCTGGCGCTGGACTCGGTGGGCATTTCGGTGACCGGCAAGGTCGTGATCGCCCGCTACGGGGGAAACTTCCGCGGCTACAAGGTCAAGTTCGCCGAAGAGCGCGGCGCGGCTGGCGTGGTCATGTTCAACGACCCTGGCTTCTCGCAACTCGACGCCTACCCGGAAGGCCCGATGATGAACGGGCAGACGATCCAGCGGGGCTCCGTCCTCACCCTCCCGTGGACCGGCGACCCGCTCACGCCGTTCGTCCCCGCCCTTCCCATCGACGGGGACATCCAGGTCGAGCGCCTCGATCCGTCCGAAGTCCCCCTCCACACCATCCCCGTGCTGCCCATCGGCTACGAGGCCGCGAGCAAGATCCTGTCGCGCATGACCGGCCCCGAAGTTCCGCCCGGATGGGACACCGGGATGGAGCTGGACCACCGGCTGACCGGCGGCCCGGACCTCACCGTGCGCGTGCGGGTCAACCAGCCCAAGAGGCTCACGCGAGCGACGAACGTGGTCGGTACCGTGCGCGGCACCGAGTTCCCGGACGAGTGGTTCATCCTGGGCGCGCACTACGACCCGTGGGGCTTCGGCGCGATCGACCCCAACGGCGGCACCGCCATGCTCCTCACCCTGGCCGAGGCGCTCGGCGAACTGGCCCGCGACGAAGAGTGCCTGCCCCGCCGCTCGATCATGATCGCCCACTGGGACGCCGAGGAGTACGGGATCATCGCGTCGACGGAGTGGGTCGAGCAGCTCCGCCAGGAACTGGAAGCCAACGCAATCGCCTACATCAACGCCGATGCCGCGGTCTCCGGGGCCAACTTCGGGGGGTCGTCGTCGCCGTCGCTCAAGGCGCAGATCATCGAGGCGACCAGGGCAGTCACCTACCCCGAGACCGGCGAGACGCTCTACGACTGGTGGCTGGAACGGGCACCCGCCGGCGCCGACGAGCCGACGCTGGGCAACCTTGGCGGCGGGTCGGACCATGTGGCCTTCTACACCCATGCCGGCGTGCCTTCGGCGGGCCTTTCCTCCGGCAACCCGAGCGGTGTCTACCACTCGAACTACGACAACTTCGCCTGGTATGAACGCTTCGGCGACACCACCTTCGTCTACGGCCCCATGATCGCGCGTGTCGACGGCGTCCTCGCGTTGCGCTTCGCCAATGCCGACCTGCTGCCGTACGATCCGGTCCGCTACGCGACCGACACGCGCACGCATGTGGAGACCCTGTACCGGGTCGCCGAGTCGCGCCGCCTGCAGGTCGATTTCTCGGCGCTCGTGGAGTCCACGCGGGAGCTGGAGGAAGCGGCGAACGCCCTGGTCGCGGCGCGTGACCGCTGGATCGCCTCGGGCAGCGTCGATCCGGCCGCCGCCGAAGCCGTCAACCTGGCGCTGATCGGCCTCGAAAAGGCGTGGCTCAACGACCGCGGCCTGCAGGGACGACCCTGGAGCCGCTCGATCTACGTGTCGCCGGATCCGTTCAGCGGCTACGCGTCGTGGATGCTCCCGGGCCTGCGATACGAGATCGAGACCGACGACCGCGCGGATCTGCCGGGATGGGAACGCGTGTACATCAACGCCGTGCAGGATCTCTCGGAGCGGATGAGGGCGATAGCCGGGATGATGCGGTAGCCGAGCTGGCGGTTCGCGTGCTCTGCCTGGCGATCGTCGAGAGCACGGCCCAGTGCACCGAGACGTCCGGCCCGCGTTTCAGCCCACGTGCGGATACACCAGCTCCACCGCCCGGCGGGCGCTGTCACGGGCATGGACGGCGTCGGCACGGGAGTAGAAGTCTGACGGGGTGAGGTCCTCGGCACCGTAGAACGCGAGTTCGCGATCCCGGCGAAGCTGTCGGGAAGTATCCGCCAGCCAATCGACATCGCACAGCAGATCGGCCGGCAGCCGGTCCGTTTCGGCGAGCAGGATCCGCGAAACATCGTGCACCTGGGGCGGCTCGACTCCACAGGAACGCAGTAGCCCCTTCAGCGTCAGCTCGATGATCTCCTGGGATTCACGGACTACGTCGGGCCAGCTCCGGCCGTCGAAAAGGACGTCCACGGCAGCCAGCCGCACCTTCGCGCGGCGCAGATAGTCCCGGGCGAGCGCCCTGTTCCTCAAGGCTCGTGCACCCAGTAGCGGTGCCCGTCGACGACCCGGGAAGAGATCTCTCCACCAAGTATCCGCCGGCGAACCCCGGCGAGGTGCGTCGACACCATGAGCTTGCGCTCGAAGAGGACGAGCCCGTCCGTGGCCACCTCCGCCCACAGCCCGGAAACGGCCGCGGCCTTCGGCGGCAGATTCACGAAGTGCGGCGTTACGTCATGACCGTCCCAGCCGAGGTCGGGCCTGGCGTCCCATCGTCGATACAATGCGCGCGAGATGGCCACCCCGTCGTCGGCCACCAGGAGGACATCGACGTCCGAGGAAGCGGTCTCTTCCCCGCGCGCCCATGATCCGAACGCGACCACGCCCAGCAGCGAGTCGCCAAGCAACCTCGCAGCCCGTTTTGCGACCGCCGCGGCAGCGGGATCGAGGGCCGCGCCGGGCGACGCCAGCTTCCGGGCACAGTGATCGTTCAGCGAGGTGCCCGCCGAACGGGCCGCCGCGCGCAGCGAAGCGTGCAGCTCCGGTTCGATCCGGAGATTGAACCGTCCCGACGGGAGAGACCGGTTGTTGTTGATATCATAGTGTTTTGACATATGGTACTATAATGTCATTATAGACAGTACCACAACCCTCAGGTGATCGCCTTCCCCGCCCTCTCCCCCACGGTGACTGGCAGGACCGCGAGCAGTGGCAGCGAGCGTCGCCGCTCCGCGTCACATGAACAGCCGCTCGTCCCACCAGACCGGCGTCTCGGGACCCGGAATCAACCGAGAGAACTCCGGGTGCCTCGCATTGATGATGACGTTCCGTTCCAGCCGCACCACGACCGAGGGCACGATCAGGACAGCGCTGCGCCGCTCGGTGTACCACCGGTGGCCGAATCGCCGGGCCGTGGGACTGTCCGGAAGCTGCCAGCCGGGTATCGTGTCGGAATCGGCGATTTCGCAGGTCGTGCCCGGCGGTGTCTCGATCCTGACGAAGTGCTGGTTTCCTGGCGGAGGGCCATTCCATCGAACCAGCGCCTCCAGCATGGCCGTGGAGTAGCGTTCCGACGCGTAGATGACCTCGTCACCGACATCGTGCCAGCGTCCCGAAACCCTCCGGGCACCCTCGGAGTTGAAGACGGGCCAGCGGCCCTCCGAGTCACCGATTCGATACGCGCAAAGGGACTTCGTGAGGCGATGCGGAACAGTCAAACGGCGACGCCGGCCTCGGCCCGCCACACCAGATTCAGGACGGCGTCCGCTCCGGCGGCAGAAGTGAGTGCCAGATCGAGCGGAGTTTCGCCGCCGAGCAGCGGATGCGGCCGGACCAGAAAGTCGTGGATCCTCGGCACGTCACCGTGAAACGCCGTTCCGACGGCATCCAGCACACGCACCACCCCGTAGACTCTCTCGCTATGGGTTCGCGATAGCGCGCGGCCCCTTCTCCTGCATCGATGGAGCGTGGCCTCCGACGCAACTCGTCCCTCGATTCGGGCGCGGCCGACGATATCGCCAAGGGCTGTCACAGCACTCACCGGCAACCCCTCTGCAATCATTCCGGCAAACGTCAGCTCGTCGAGATGATGCGGCTCATCCAGATCGAGGAGGCGGGCAAGCCTGCGGGTCGCAGTCGCGGGCAGGCAGGCGGGATCGGCGTAGGCCGCAAGGGCATTCAAATCGTACTCCTTCCCCGGAATTGTCATATGACTAGGAGAATATCTATCATTTGACAGTTCCACAAGCCGACGGATTCGCGGGGCGCTCTCATGGCGCGCCCGCCAGCACCGGTCTACACTACCTCCCGGTATCAGCAGCTTGTCATCACCACGCCCAAGAGGTCCTCATGTCCGGCGCCCGCCCCTGCCCCACCGCTTGCACACTCAGCCGTTTTGGTCCGGCCACGCTTGCCCTCGCGCTTCTGGCCGCCACCGCCCTCGCACCCCGCGCCGCGCACGCCCAGGAGGCCGAGGAGCCTTTGGTAAACCAGAGCGACCACCCCGTCCTGCGGGCGTTCTCGTGGCGGTCGGTGGGCCCCTATGGTCAGGGCGGACGGGTGGACGATCTCGCCGTTCATCCCGGCGACCCCCACACCTACCTGGTGGGCTTCGCGACCGGCGGACTCTGGAAGACCACCAACAACGGGACGACCTTCCGCCCCGTCTTCGACAGCCACGGCACCCACTCGATCGGCGCCCTCGCGATCTCGCCGGCCGACCCCGACATCGTCTGGGTCGGGACCGGCGAGGCCAACAACCGGCAGAGTTCGTCGTTCGGCGACGGGATCTACAAGTCGACCGACGGCGGCGAAACCTACACGCACATGGGGCTGCGCGAGACGCAAACGATCGCGCGGGTCATCGCCCACCCGACCGACGCCAACGTCGCCTGGGTCGCGGCAAACGGCCACCTCTTCGGTCCAAACCCCGAGCGCGGCGTCTACAGGACCATCGACGGCGGCCGCACCTGGAACCTGACCCTGAGCGTGGACGACGACACCGGCGCGACCGACCTCGTCCTTCATCCCACCAACCCAGGCGTCCTCTTCGCGGCCACCTACCAGCGGCGCAGAACGGCGTGCTGCTTCGTCGGCGGCGGGCCCGGCAGCGGCATCTGGCGCTCCGACGACAGCGGGGAGACCTGGACCCGGCTCACCGGCAACGGACTGCCGCGCGGTACCATGGGGCGCGTGGCGCTCGCGATGACGCCGGCCGATCCGGATGTGGTCTACGCGCAGATCGAGGTGGCCGCCGACAGGGAGGAGCCGATCACCGCCGAAGAGCGCGCCGAGCTGGAGCGCGCCCAGGATCTGGACGAGCCGCCCCCGCCCGACGACCAGTACAACGGGATCTGGCGCTCGGCGGACGGAGGGGCGAGCTGGGAGTTCCGCAGCAACGAGAACGGGCGGCCCATGTACTTCAGCCAGATCCGCGTCGATCCGAACGATCCGGAGACGGTGTACGTGGTCGACCAGCGGGTCCACAGGTCGGTGGACGGCGCGGCGACCTTCGAGGTGCTCGACGGGTACGGGCACGTCGACCAGCACGCCATGTGGATCAACCCTGCGAACAGCGACCATATCGTCCTCGGCAACGACGGCGCGATCGACGTCAGCTACGACCGGGGCGAGACCTGGGAGGCATTTCGGCGCTGGGCGGTGGGCCAGCCCTACCATGCATCGGTGGACATGCGGCGGCCCTACTACGTCTGCACCGGCCTGCAGGACAACGGCAGCTGGTGCGGGCCGAGCGCCGTGCGCACCGGCGAGATCCTGAGCGAGGACTGGTATAGGGTCGGCGGCGGCGACGGGTTCTACACCGCCGTGGACCCGACCGACCACACCGTCGTGTACTCCGAGTCGCAGAACGGGAACCTCAGGCGGCTCAGCCTGGCGACGGGCGAACAGGGGAGCATCCGGCCGCGTGCGCCGACGGAGGAGAGTTCGCGCACGAACATCGTGCCGGTGCCGGAGACGGGCACCGAAATCCGCTGGAACTGGAATACCCCGCTGATCCTGTCACCGCACAACCCGGATGTGGTGTATGCCGGCGGCAACCGGCTGTTCCGGTCGCTGGACCGCGGCGAGACCTGGACAATGAGCCCGGATCTCACGCGCAACATCGACCGGGACCGCGTGGAAGTGATGGGCCGCGCGAACGGCCTCCCCCGGTGCAGCCGCACGAATCGCGGGAGCGAATGCATCCTGTCGCGCAACGACGGCGTGAGCCGGTTCAGCACCATCGTGTCGGTGGCGGAATCGCCGCTGGTACCCGGCCTGCTTTGGGTCGGCACGGACGACGGCAATGTTCAGGTCAGCCGCGACGGCGGCGCGACCTGGACCGAGGTCGGCCGCAACATCCCCGGCGGCACGATGGGCTACTACGTGTCGCGCGTCGAGGCGTCGCACTTCGATGCCGCAACCGCATACGTGTCGGTCGACGGGCACAAGAGCGGCGACCTGCGGCCGTTCGTGTTCGTCACGCGCGACTACGGGCAGAACTGGACCGATATCACGTCGAACCTGCCCGAGTACGGCAACGTCAATACCGTCCGGCAGGATCCGAACAATGCACAACTCCTGTATGCCGGCACCGAATTCGGCTTTTTTGTCTCACTCGACGAAGGCGGCACGTGGCACAAATTCATGAACGGGTTGCCGGTTGTGCGTGTGGATGACGTACTTGTGCATCCGCGGGAAAACGACCTTGTGCTGGCAACGCACGGTCGCAGCGTCATGATCATGGACGATATCACGTCGCTGCAGCAGCTCACCGGCGAGGTGATGGCCCGGGACGCGTTCCTGTTCGAGCCGCGCGAGGCGGTGCGGTGGAAGCAGGATCGCAGGCTCTCGCGTTCGGTCACGGGGGACAAGGTGTTGACGGGGGACAATGCGCCGCCCGGGACCGCGATTCAGTACTGGCTGCGAGAGGCGTCCGGCGACGTGCAGCTCAGCGTCACCGATGTCGCCACGGGCGAAGTCTTCCGCGACCTGGAGGCCATCGGCAACAGCGGGATCAACCGCGTGCAGTGGAATCTGCGCGGGAATCGGCGCGAAGGGCCGCCGGGTGGTGGCGGCTTCCAGTTCGGCGGCGGCGGTCAGGGCCCGTTGGCGCAGCCCGGACTGTACCGCGTGACGCTTACCGTCGACGGCCAGGAGATGTCGCGCACGGTCACGGTGCTAGAGGACGTGTGGATGGGGGTGGGGTAGCCGGGGGCGCCTTCCGGGGAGATACCGAATCGATCCGGAAGGCTAGCGGAGGCGAAGTCGAACGATCGGAAGACGTTGCACTTCCTGTGCGGTTGGCACGTCAGCGGCGGACGCCGAACCCGTTCCGGTCTCCAGCACGGTGATGACCGCCACGCCGATGTGGTTGGCCCCCGCCCGCGTCGCCTTTACCCGGATCTCTCCCGTCCCCGCGCCGGCCGCGGTCACCAGCCCGTCGTCGACGGTCAGCACGGCCGGGTGGGGCGCGGTCCACACATAGTCGGTGTCCTCCACCTCGTTCCCGTTGGCATCCAGGGCCACCGCGCCAAGCCGCACGGTGTCGCCGACGGCCGCCAGCGTATCGACCGAAGGCGACACCCGCACCTCCGCCGCCAACTGCGCCACCGTGACCCCGGCCGAGTCCCTGTACTCGCCCGACTCGGCAAAGACGTCCGTGCTTCCGGTTCGCACGGCGGTCACGAGCCCATCCGCGTCGACCGAAACGACGGCTTCGTTTTCCGAGATCCAGGTGACATCAAGGCCCGCGGCAGCGTGCCCGTTGGCGTCCACCCCCGCCGCGACCAGGCGCAGCGTATCGCCGAGGGAGAACAGTGTGGTCGCGGCCGGCATAACGTCCATCGCCACAATGACCTGCGAGACGGTGACCGCGGCCGAGCCCCTGGCGCTCCCGGACGAAGCCGCAATGTTCGCGCTTCCGTTTCCCGCCGCGGTAACCAGGCCGCCTTCATCGACGGTTGCGACCGCCTCGTCCTCCGAGGCCCAGGTGAGCGAGGGATCCGCGACCGCGTTCCCGTTGGCGTCAGCCGCCTCGGCCGTGAGCCGCACCGTGTCGCCGATGGACTCGAACATGGCCGCGGCCGGCGATACGGCGATTCGCGCGGGTCGCTGGGCCACCGTGATCGACGCCGTGCCGGTCGCGCTGCCGGAGGTGGCGGTGACCGTCGCAACCCCGTCCTGGACCGAGGTTACGACTCCGGCGTCGTCGACTGTCGCGATGGAGTTGTCGCTGCTCGCCCAGTCGACGGCAGCACCCGCGATCGTCTGGCCGTTCTGATCGAGTACGGTCGCGCTCAACTGCAGCGTTTCCCCGAACGAGGACAGTTCCGCCGAGGACGGCGACACGTTGATGGCCGCCGGAACCTGGGGCTCCGATGGACCGTCATCGCCGCCGCACGAGATGACAGCCACAGGCGCCGCACACAGCAGCGACGCGATGACGATGAGATGCGACCGCCATGGCCCGGGTCTGCACATGGTCTTCCTCCGTCCAGCGAGGGTCTTGTGAAGGTTGCGCCTGGCACCCCCTAACGATAACCCTGCGACCGGTCGCGACCCCGTTCCAGGGCTCCCACGAAGCCATTCTGAGGATCATCGTCGTTCGCATGTAATATTATATTGGTCGTTAGTGTATTCTTTCCAACGGCCTTTCTCGATCACGCATCCAGGCGCGCCATGATTGCGATGTACTGCGATACCCGGGCCATGCGCGAGCGCATCGAGGGATTGCTGACCGGTGTCGAGTTGAGGTCGGCGGAATGCCCCGATGGATTCCAGGACCTCCTGCAGGGTGCGGCAGTGGGGATCGCCGGCATGGACCGGTGCTCGCACGCGGACGTGGACTGGCTCCGGGGTTCTTTCGCGCTCGGCCCCTCCGGTCCGTCCTGCATTGTTGTGACTCCGTTGTCGCTTGCCCGCCTGCAACGGCTGCGGGCGATCGAATCGAGCCGCTTTCACGTCGTGTGGGCCGAGGAAGTCAAGGAACGCCTGGGCACGATCCTGGATCGGATCGACCCTTCGCACCTGGACCCGCTCCGGCACCTCGGCCGCCACCTGGTGCGTGACTACCCTTTGCACAAGGCCCTGGCCAGGGGAATCAGCCAGATCACCGGGCTATCCGACGATTCCGGGTGCGGTCCTCCGAAGAACTCGGTCTGCGAACTCGCCGAATACGCGGGGGTGGCCCCGGATGCCTTCCGTCGCTATTGGCGTGAACAGCTGCCGCTGCGCTGCCGTCCCAAGGAGTTGCTCAACTGGGCACTTCTCCTGTGGGGGATTCGCCGGCGTTCGGCAGCTTCGTGGGCGGCGATCGCCGACGCGGCGGGCGTGCAGCGGCGCACGCTGGAGCGGGCCGCCATGCGGTTGGCGGGATGCACCCTCGCCACCGCGGCGCGTCACCCCGACCCGGTTCGCCGGCGTTTCAGGGAATGGGTGGCGAAGGTGTCACTCCCACGCGGGCCCTCGCCGGCAGCCGATAGCGTCCTTTCGTAGGGCAACGCCTCCGGATTCACTACCCGTCCGTCGCGGATGACCGGTCCTGGGGCGGTGCCGCCGACAGCATGGCCAGCAGCCCGGCGGCGAGCCACATTGCAAGCGGACCGCAAGACCGGAGGCGCCCGCAGCGCCGAATTCAAGGAGATGAGGTGATGAGAAGGACGACCGGAGCCGCACTGCTGCTCTTCCCGCTCGCTACAGGGGCAAATCCGCTCGGCGCCCAGGACAAGGCCGCGACCCCACGCAGCGTGGATGAGGAGATCGTGGCCACCTTCTCGATCGTGGCGCGAGATCCCGCGACCGGCGAACTGGGAGTGGCCGTGCAGTCACGCGCCTTCCGCGCGGGAGCGATCGTCAGCTACGCGAAGGCGGGTGTAGGCGCGATTGCCACCCAGGCCGCGGCCAACCAGACGTACGGCCCGCGCGGCCTCGAACTGCTCGAACTCGGGTTGTCGCCGGCCGAGGTGGTGGAGCATCTCACCGGGGCCGATCCCGGCCGGGACCGGCGCCAGCTCGCCGTGATCGACGCGCGAGGCCGCGTGCGCGCCCATACGGGATCGGGCACCAGCGCCTGGGCGGGCCACATCGAGGGCGAGAACTACTCGGTGCAGGGGAACATCCTCGCCGGAGAGGCGGTGGTGCGGGCGATGGCGGCCGCCTTCGAGTCATCGCGCGGGGCGCTGGCGCTGCGGCTGATGGACGCGCTCGACGCCGGTGAGGCGGCGGGAGGCGACGCGCGCGGGAAGCAGGCCGGCGGGGTGCTCGTCGTCAAGCCGATCGGAGACTCGGGCCGCACCACCGACCGCTGGGTCGACGTGCGCGTCGACGACCACGCCGAGCCCTTCAAGGAGCTCCGCCGCCTGGTGAACATGTCGGTTTCGCGCATTCATTCACGCGAGGCTCGCGAGCTGGCGGCCGAGGGACACTTCGGCGAAGCCATCGAGAGACAACGCCAAGCGATTGCGATCGTCCCCGGCGAGGACCAGATGATCTATGGGCTGGCGCGGCTGCATGCCCGTGCGGGCGACGCGGCCAACGCTGTCGCGATCCTGCGGGACGCCATCGAGCGCAACGCGCGTTGGCGGGAGCTGGCCACAACGCAGGCCGACTTCGACGGCATCCGCGACGACCCGGAGTTCCGAAGACTGATCGGGAGTTAGCTGGACCGCGCGGAGTGCTTTATAATGTAAACGACACATTACATTATGTAATGTTTACATGGCATCAGGGCTGAGTCTAGCGGTTCCCTACCAGCTCCACTCCGGATCCACCGCCTTCACGACCATCCCGAGCGCCTCGTACTCGCGCTCCGTCCGATCCGGCGCATGCGCCGCGGGCGACCGATGGCTCTGCACCACCATCACCAGCTCGCGCGACGGGATGATGTATGTCCGCTGCTCCCCGGCCCCGGCCGCGTTGTACGCATCGGTCGGCAGCGTCGGAACGCGGATGCCCCGCCCGTCCTCGCCGGCCGGGTTCACCCAGAACTGGCCGCCGTAGACCGGGGGATCCCAGGCCGGCGCTGGCAAACTGACGAAATCCACGAACTCCTCCGGCAGCAGCCGCTCGCCGTTCCACATCCCGCGCTGCAGATACAGCATCCCGATCCGCGCCCAGTTCCGCGGCGTGCCGTAGTTGTACCCGGTCAGGATGAAGTTGCCGTGCGCGTCGGTCTCCATGATGAAGCGGCGGATCCCGACCTTGTCGAAGAGCGCCCGCTGCGGCCACGACAGGTACTCCTCGCCGAGCTCGTTCTCGACCACCCGCCGCACGATGTACCCCAGCGTCCACGGGTCCGAATTCCGGTAGCGGCCGACGGTGTTGGGCGGGAACTCAACCTCCCGCGTAGTCGAGAACCGGAAGACGTCGATCGGCGCCCCGTACCCCAGCCAGTGGTCCCACTGCCCCGGAATGAACGCGTGCGCCATCTGTTCCGGGGTGGCCCCCGAGTTGGTGAAGCGGAGGCCGGAGGACATGCGAAGCAGGTCGGCGATCCGGATCGCGGCGCGCGGATCGTCAGCGGAGTTCTGCCATTCGGGAACCGGCGCCGCCTGCCGGAGGTCGAGGTGGCCCATCTGGATGAGGCGGCCGATCAGCGTGGCCGTCATGCTCTTCCCCATCGACCAGCTCTCGAGCTGCGTGTCCTGGTGCACGCCGGGACCGTACTCCTCGGCGATGATCCGGCCGCGATGCACCGCCACGAAAGCGGCGCGGTTGTCCCCGGGTGTGAACATGAGCTGCACGGCCTCGGCAACGAGTCCGGCATCCACGTAGTCGGGCAGCGGCTCGTCCGGGAGCAGATCGCCCATGGGCCAAGGGGTCGTGGCCGCGTCCGGCAGCGCACTCACCACCCGGCGCGGCGTGAAGAACACCTTGTCGGTCCAGCGCGGCAGAATCACGCACCCCTGGTCGCCGAAGTGCCGCGCCCGGCCCGCCGCACCGTCGTGCGAGGCGGTGACGATGCGGCGCTCCTCGTCGACGTCGAAGGCGAAGCGGCCGTCCTCGTAGTCGCGCACCTCGTCCCCGGTCAGCAGGATGCTCTGGTACAGCGCGTCGCGGCGGTCCCGCTCCGAGACCCAGATGGCCGAGCAGAAGCGCTTTGCGGAGCCGTTCAGCGCAATCTCCGGCGGTGGGATGACAGCCGTCCCCGGCGTCGAACCGGGGTCCGAGGCACCCGCGCCGCCGGCATTCCCGCCCCCGGGCCCGTCGGATGGACCGCAGGCGATCATCCAGATGGACATGAGTATTGCCGTACCGACGTTTGTGATCCTTTTCACAATATCTCCTCCTGCTTGTGCCCCCGCCGCATCCGCGGCGGCCAACGGGTCGCGCTCGTTTGATTTCGCCAACAACTGCCCTGATATTGGCCCCATCGCACGCCAGACGCACGGTCAAGCGCGATTTGACACGCCCAAGGAGGTCCTCATGAAAACGCGGTACTCCCTCCTCACCGCACCCCTGCTCCTCGCCCTTGCCTCGACGGTCCCGGTGGCCGCACAGGAAGCCTCCGGCCTCCTCGATATGGATACCTACATGGAGATGGAGTCGGTCGGCAATCCGCGCATCTCGCCCGACGGGCAGCACATCCTGTTCACCCGGGGCAGCGTGGACAAGATGAACGACCGGAACCGGAGCAACCTCATGATCATGGACCTGGCCACGCGGCGGATCCGTGAGCTGGAGACCGGAAGCTTCGAGGTGTCGTCGCCGATCTGGTCGCCGGACGGCACGCGGATCGCGTTTCTCTCCGACAAGAGCGGGACGAACCAGATCCACACGATGTGGCTCGACACGCGCGAGACCGCGCAGCTCACGAACCTCGACCGGGCGCCGGGCGGCATTCGCTGGTCGCCCGACGGGACGCAGATCTCGTTCACGATGTTCCTGCCCGAGACGGGGTCGCCGCTGCCGATCAGGATGCCGGCCTTCCCGCGGGGCGCGAACGTGGCCGCACCGGCCGTGGTGGAGGACCGGATCGCCTGGGCGCGGGACGGGCGCGGATACACGCCGAAGGGGAACACGCAGATCTTCATCGTCGACGCGGGGCTGGGCGGAACGCCGCGCCAGATCACTTCGGGCGAGAACTCGCACAACAACCCGCGCTGGGCGCCCGACGGCTCCAGGCTGTACTTCAGCGCCGACCTCACGCCCGAGGAAGGCTACGAGCGCGGCAACTCGGAGGTGCACGCGATCGACCTGGCCACCCTCGAGATCACCACGCTGACCGACCGTCTGGGCCCCGACAACGGCCCGGTCCCGTCGCCCGACGGCAGCATGATCGTGTATTCCGGCTACGACCAGAACGAGAACTACAGCAACCTGTCGAACCTGTACCTGATGGACGCCGACGGCCGCAACAGCCGCATGATCGCCGGGAACCTCGCGAATTCCCCCAGCGGCGTGACCTGGGCGCCCGACGGCTCGGGGGTCTACTTCACGCTGGGCAAGGAGGGCTCGTCAAACCTCCACTTCGTGTCGACCGACGGCAACATCGAACAGGTCACCCAGGGCGTCCATTACATCACGGGCGTCTCGATCGCCGACAACGGGCGGGTCGCGGCCACGAACTCCACCTTCTATCGACCGAACTATCTGATCACCTTCGACCTGGACGACGCGAGCGAACTCGAAACCCTGGTCGACTACAACGACGACGTGTTGGCCGACATCAGGCTCGGCGAGGTCGAGGAGATCTGGACCGAGTCCTTCGACGGCTGGCCCGTGCAGGGATGGCTGATGAAGCCCGCCAACTACGAGCCCGGCCAGAAGTACCCGCTGCTGCTGTGGATCCACGGCGGGCCGGTCGCGATGTACACCGTGCGCTGGAACTGGAACTGGCAGAACTTCGCGGCCGACGACTACGCGGTGCTCTGGATGAACCCGCGCGGCAGCACCGGATACGGGCAGGATTTCATCAACGGCATCAACTACCTGTACCCCGGCAACGACTTTCACGACCTCATGGCCAGCGTGGATGCGGCCATCGACCGCGGCTTCATCGACGAGGACAACATGTTCGTCACCGGAAGCAGCGGGGGCGGAGTCCTCACGGCCTGGATCGTCGGCCACACGGACCGCTTCCGCGCCGCCGTGTCCCAGCGCCCCGTCATCAACTGGCACTCCTTCGTGGGCACGACCGACGGATCCGGCTGGTACCGCCGCTTCCGCTCCTTCCCCTGGGAGGACCCGCTGGAGTACGCCGAGCGCTCACCGCTCCACTACGTCGGCAACGTCACCACGCCGACCATGCTGCTCTCCGGCGTCGAGGACCTGCGCACCCCGATGCCCCAGGCCGAGGAGTTCTACCGCGCGCTCAAGGTGCTCGGCCAGGAAACGATGCACGTCAAGATTCCGGACGAGTACCACGGCTCGCGCGCGATCTCCCACCGGATCATGACCCAGCTCTATCTGAAAGCCTGGTTCGACAAGTTCCGGGACAAGCCGGTGGCCTGACGCGAACGCGGAGGGTCCGGCAGCGCCGGCCAGGGGGGCCCGGAACCGGCGCTCCGACGATCCGGCGAGACAGCCGAGCGAGACGCCACTGCGAAACAGGGGCCCGGGGCGCCCGCCAAGAGCGCCCCGGGCCCCTTTTCGTCAAGCCCGTGTCAGACCCGACTGGAGCGCCGGTCCGACTACCCCAGCGCCACCCTTGGCCGCGCCACCGAGAACGGCGTCACCGCCGGACGGGCGGCCGCCGGAGCGGTCGAAGCAACCGGCACGGGCGCTTCCAGGCGCCGCGGCGCCACCGTGCCCGCGTCGACCGGCTCGAAGCCGATGTCCGACATCGCCAGCCGCACCTCCTGCTCGAGCGCGTCCAGCTCGCCGGCGGCACCGCCCCCGCCGTTGTAGCTCCACCGCGACGGCGTGACCACGGTGTCGGCCATCTCGACCTCCCGTTCCGTGAACGTCGTGTCCGCGACCATGGTCGTGTCGGCGGTGATCACCGTTTCCGGCGTCGTCTCGGCCGTGATCGTGAACTCGACGCGCCGGTTCTGCGCCCGGGCTTCGGCGGCGCGGCCCGGAGTCAGCGGCATGCTCTCGCCGTGCGATGTCGCGGAGAGGCGGCCCGAGCTGATCCCGGCTCCGGTCAGCGCCTCCAGCACGGCGTTGGCGCGCTCCATCCCGAGATCGACGTTGTACTGCTCGGTCCCGACCTCGTCGGCATGGCCCTCGATGGCGATCTCCGCCCCCGGGTTGTTTCTCAGGACGGTCGCCTTGGCCTGTACCTGGGACTGGCCCATTTCGGTGAGATCGGCCTGGTCGAACTCGAACCGGATGGACGCCTCCAGCGTCCCGCGGTCGCTGGCCGAAAGCGCGCGTCCCCGGACCGTCGTGTCGGCCGTGATGACGGTGCGCATCGTGACCATCGTGTCGACCACGGTGACGGTGTACGGCGTGATCACGGTGTCCGCCTTGTTGGACGGCAGCGCGATCGAGCCCATGAGGCCGAACTTGCGCGAACGGAAGGTGGAGTAGCCGTCGTGCGTCATCCCCAGCGCGAAGCCGCCGACCCGGATGTAGCCGAGGTCGAGCTGCACGCCCGCGTTCATGTCGAAGCCGTTGTACTCGCCGATCAGGTTGAGCTGGCGCCGGCCGCCCATGCCGATGTGGATCCCGGCCCCGGCGAAGATCCCGCCCGAAGTGCCGTCCTGGTGGAAGTCCAGGTCGCCGCCCGCGGAGAACACGCCGGACCCCCAACCGCCGGTCAGGCTGATGGCGCTGCCGTCCGAAACCGGCAGATGCGCCGTCGCGACCGCGTAGGGGCTCAGGTTGGCGTTGTAGTCATCGTCGCCGACATCGGTGTGCACGCGCGAATCGGGATAGCCGAGCCTGTTCGGCTGGAACTCGTAGCGGTACTGGTCGCCGAAGGTCGGAGAATTGGTGTAGCGCGCCCCAACCGCCAGGTCGAAGTTGCTGACCGAACTCGGCAGGAGCGAAATCCTCCCGAATCCGCCGATCAGGTTGCCGCCGTCTTCCGCATCCGCGAGGTGTTGCAGCGACACACCGACTTCCACCCGGTCGAAGAGACCGATGGCGAGGGAGCCGTCGGAGAGCCACTTTTCGTAGGGTGAGCCGACGGTAATGAAATTGCCCGTCGGATCCACGATCACAAACTCGGGAATCGACGCCGTGAAGCCGGAATAGGTACCCACGATGGTCATGTGCGGCAGCACGGAAGCGACGGGGATGTCCAGCAGGCCCGAGCCGTATCGGAGCGTACTGGGCATCCTGACGTTCTGTGCCAAGACGGGCTGGATCGCGGACAGGAGCCCGAAAAAGAGCAGGACCCCAGACAGCGTTTTGGAGGTGTTGAGACTGATCCGCATGGGCTTCCTCCCAGGACGCGCTCCCATTGGCGGGAGCCAGGTCGACAATGGATGTTCAGTAATGTCCAAACAGAAGGCTTTACCCGCCCTCTCCGCAAGACCCAGACCACGGTCGAGCGTCAGGCTCCAACTCAATCGATCCGACGCATCCCACTCGTTCCAGGAAGGGGAACTCCCGATGTCACTCTCCACCATGGCAGTATTCACCCTGACCGCAGGCCTGCTCCTCACCGCCTCCTGCACCGCGCCTCCCCCGCCGCCCGAAGCCGAAACGCCCCCGCCGGACCCCGAGGAGGCCGCCGTCGTCGCCGCCGTCGAGCAGCTCTTCGAGGCCATGCGCACCGGTGACAGCGAGATGGCCGCCGCCGTCTTCCACCCCGAAGCCCGCCTCGGCCGCGCGGGCGAGGACGGCATCAGCTTCAGCCCCGCCGACGGCTTCATCAACATGATCGGCCAACCCCGCGACGAAGTCTACGACGAGCCCATCTGGGACTGGACCGTGCAGATCGACGGCCGCCTCGCCCAGATGTGGACCCGCTACGCCTTCTATCGCGACGACGAGTTCTCCCACTGCGGCTGGGAAGGCTTCCAGCTCTACAGGAGCGACACCGGCTGGCAGATCACCCAGCTCACCGACACCAGCTATCGCGAAAACTGCTTCTACCCGCCCGGCCGCGAGCCCACGGGCGAGACCGCCGAGACCGAAGGCGAACCGGAATCCGAAGGATGAGAAAACAGCCTCCGGCCCCCAATCCCGTCCTGACGGCTGCGGCGGCCGCCCTCGCCCTCGCCGCCTGCACGGCCGACGCCCCCGCGCCCTCCACCGAGGAGATCGACGCCCTCGCGCAGTCGGTCAAGGACGCGATCACCACCGACGCGCTCATCACCTTCTCCGCGGCAATCACGGAACACGTGCGCCCGTCGGGCAGTGCCGGCGAGAACGCAGCGATCGACACCATCGTGGCCACGCTGGAGGCGCACGGCGTTCCCGTCGTCGTGCACGAGCTCGACGCCTACGCCAGCGACCCCGTGTCGGCCTCCGTGACCATTCCGGGCACAGATTTCGCACCCGCGGCGATCACGATGGCCTATTCGGCTTCAACCACCGGCACCGTTGGCGAGGTCGTCGACATGAGGACGCCCGCGGAGCTGCCGCGGCTCGAGGTCGGCACCGGCGAGCGCCTCGTGATCGTGGGTGAGGAGTTCGGCGCCGCACTGCCGGATCTCAGCGGCAAGGTGGCCATCGTCGACGGCCAGCCCCGCAACGTGCCGACCATCGCCCTGGAGCGCCTGGGCGCGGCCGCGGTCGTCTTCATCAACCCCGAGGAGCGTCTCAACGAGCTGATCGTGACCTCCACCTGGGGCAGTCCGTCCCTGATGAACCACCACCGGCTGCCGACGATTCCCGTGGCGCAGATCATGCGGAGCGCGGGAGAGGAGTTGCGCGTCCGCATGGCGGAGAGGCCGGTTCGGCTGCGCGTGGAGACCGAAGTCGCGACCGGGTGGAAGCCGATGCGGCTGGCCGTGGCCACGATCACGCCCGACGGGGACGAGGATGCTCCGTACGTGGTGCTGGGCGGCCATATCGACGGATGGCACCACGGCGCGACCGACGAGGCCGCGTCGAACGCGGCCATGCTGACAATGGCGCTGGCCTTCCACGACGTGCGCGACAGGCTCCGCCGTGGTCTGGTGGTGGCGTGGTGGCCCGGGCACAGCAACGCGCGCTACGCGGGCTCGACATGGTTCGCCGACGAGTTCTTCACCGACCTGCGCACGCGCGGACTCGCCTACATGAACATCGACGGGGTCGGCCAGATCGATGCCAGGCGGTTCGCGGCCTCCGCGTCCGAGGCGTTCCGGCCGTTCGCCGTGCGCGTGGTATCCGAGACGCACAGCGAGTCCATCTCTCCGACGAGGCCTGGCCGCAATTCGGACCAGGCGTTCAATGGCGTCGGTCTGCCGCTCCTCCAGTTCAACCACATGCGGCTCGCGGAGGACGGCGGTTACTGGTGGTGGCACACGACGGAAGACACCTTCGACAAGATCGACCCCGACGTGCTCAAGACAGACACGGACATCTACGCGCACGCGCTGGCCGAGATGCTGGGCGGGACGCGCTACCCCGTGAGCCTCACCGCGCAGGTCGAGGCGCTGGAGGCGGCGATCGCGGCGCGCGAAGAGGCGGCGGGAGGCGCGCTGCAGCTCGATCTGCACCTGGGTGATCGCATGGAGCGTCTCCGCCGGGTCGCGGTCGACCTGGACGAGCGCGCCGATGCGGGTGAGGTGGGCGCTGTGGACCTGGTCGCCTTCCTCCGCCCCCTGCACCGCGTGATGTACGTGCCGCTCAACGACTACCACCCCGATCCCGGCGTCAGCCTCGGTCCGCTGCCCGGGCTGGCACCGGCCCGGATCCTGGCGGAGGAGGAGCCGGGAAGCGACCGGCGGGGGTTCGCCGCCCCGGTGCTGGCGCGCGAGCGCAACCGGCTCGTCGAGGCGGTGGACGAGGCGCTGGATGTCGGCTACATGCGGACGACGCTGGCGTCGCTCCTCAGAGCGGAGCCCGATCCGTAGGCGACCGGCTCCCGCGGGAAGGGATTCGCTCCGCGAGCTCCGGGAAGTACGTGCGGTAGAAGCCCCGGTCTCGCGTGAGGAACCGTTCGGCCGTGGCGGCGGCGTGCGCGCCGATCAGGAAGTCGGTGATGATGCGGGTGCGCCGGCCCCCTGCTCGCCGGTACTCGAGCCAGCGGCGGCCGGCGTCGTAGGCAATCGACGCGCCGAGGGGGGAGACGGTTGCGCCGATCTGTCCCAGAGCCTCGTCGAGCGCACCACGGTCGGGAAACGCCGGGGCGAGCTCTGCGTACACGACTTCGCATACGACGATGGCACCCCTGTCGTAGGCGGTTCTGAGCCATTCCGCGGACCCCGGACCGAAGGTCTTGTCGGGAAGGAAAACGTCGAGGAGGACGCTCGTGTCCACGGCGGTGATCATCTGCCGCGGAGTTCCTCGAGGTAGTCGTCAGTACGGCGGGGATGGTCGCCGGCGTCGCCGTCACGCCCCAGAATCGCGTAGACCCGGTCGACGGGATGGTCGGCGGCAGACCGCTTGCGGATGAGCAGGCCGCCCTCCGCCGGAACGATCTCGACCTCGACGTTGTGCCTCATCCCGAAGCGGTCCCTGAGGCGCTTGGGAATTGTGATCTGGCCGCGTTCCGAGACTCGCATGTCTATCTCCGCTGAATTTCTGATACAGAGAATCATATTCTATTGATACGGCCAAGTGCAACCAGGGCAGATCGCCGCCCGTCGCGCGTCGGCACCGATGGGGAGTCAGGCGGCAAGGCGATGTTGACCTCGACGGGATCATCAAGCTATTGGTGCAGGACCACGCCACCCTTATCGGCACGGATGACGAAATGACGCCAACACCACAACCGGCGAGGCGATACCTCCGGCTCCCCGGCTTGGCCTTGGCAGTATCGATCGCTGCTTGTGTGCCA
The DNA here is from genome assembly GCA_965211905.1 of Longimicrobiales bacterium. GTDB lineage: Bacteria > Gemmatimonadota > Gemmatimonadetes > Longimicrobiales > Gaopeijiaceae > Bin94. The sequence goes on along the minus strand of CBDBTX010000002.1, from coordinate 1,008,061 downwards.
GCGGCCCCACCCTCTCACGGCGATGGCGACTGGCCCACCTACGGGCGCGACGCCGGCGGCACGAAGTACTCGCCCCTCGACCAGATCACGCCGGCAAACGTGGCCGGCCTCGAGGTCGCGTGGGAGTGGGAGACCGGCGAGAAGCCCGTCCCGGGCCCGATCGCGCCGATTCGCGGGCAGCAGGTGCGGCCAGGCAACTTCGAGACGACCCCCGTCGCCTTCAACGACACCCTCTACTTCACCACCCCCTACAACCGCGTCATCGCACTCGACGGCAGCACCGGCGAGACGATCTGGGACTTCGACCCGCGCATCGTTGAGTGGGGACAGCCCCCGAACGGGACCGGGTTCGTGCATCGCGGGGTCGCGGTGTGGAGCGGCGCGGAGGGGAGGCGCGTCTTCCTCAACACGCGCTGGCGGCTGATCGTGCTCGACGGGGCCACTGGGGAGCCGATCGAGTCCTTCGGACACCGGGGCGAGATCGACCTCACCGAGAAGCTGCTCTGGCGCACGAACCGGCTGCACTACACGCAGACGTCGCCGCCGGTGGTCTTCGAGGATCTCCTGATCATCGGCAACGGGGTCTGGGACGGGTTCATCTACCCGCGCGACCCGCCGGGGAACATCCAGGCCTTCGACGTGCACACCGGCGAGCTGGTGTGGTCATTCAACCTGATTCCGCAGCCGGGGGAGCCGGGCAACGAGACCTGGGAGGACGGCAGCTGGGACTACACCGGGCACACCAACGCCTGGGCGCCGATGGTGATGGATGAGGAGCGGGGGCTGCTCTTCGCCGGCATCGGCACCCCGTCGAACGACTACTACGGCGGTCACCGGCTGGGCGACAACCTGTACGCCGAGGCGCTGGTCGCACTCGACGCCCGCACCGGCGAACTCGCTTGGCATTACCAGACGGTGCACCACGGGCTGTGGGACTTCGACCTGCCGGGCGCGCCCGTGCTGATGACCATCGAGGTGGACGGAGAGCTCATCGACGCGGTCGCGGTAGCCGGCAAGACCGGGTTCGTGTACACCTTCGACCGCGAGACCGGCGCGCCGGTGTGGCCCATCGAGGAGCGCCCCGTGCCGCCGAGCGACGTGCCCGGCGAGGTCGCCGCCGCCACCCAGCCCTTCCCCACCCGCCCGCCCCCCTTCGCGCGACAGGGTCTGACTCCCGACGACCTCATCGACCTCACGCCCGAGCTGCGCCGTCAGGCCCAGGAGCTGACGGCGGGGTATCGCTTCGGCCCCCTCTTCGAGCCGCCCTCCATGCAGGGCACGATCGCGATGCCGGGGATCCTGGGCGGCGGGAACTGGGGCGGCGCGGCCTTCGATCCGGCCTCGGGCGTCCTCTTCGTCAAGTCGTCCGAGGATCCCAGCCTGCTGACTATCGGTCCGGGCAATCCCGAGACGATGGTCGGTGACTACGGTCTCGAGCGCGGGGCCCCGCGCACGCTGCGGATCGGCAACGTTCCCATCACGAATCCCCCTTGGGGCACGCTCACCGCCATCGACATGAACGTGGGCGAGATCCTCTGGCAGGAGGCGGTCGGGGAGCGGCCCGAGGTGCGCAGCGACCCGGCGCTGGCGGGAGTGGCGCTACCCGCGCGGCTGGGGGTGGTGGGCCCGCCCGGTCCCGTCGTCACCGGCGGCGGCCTGGTCTTCCTCACCGGCGGCTCGGACGTGCTGTACGCCTTCGACGCCGCCAGCGGCGAGGTGGCCTGGGAGGGGCGTCTGCCGGCGGTCGGCTACGCCAACCCGATGACCTTCCGGACGCGCGGCGGGCGCCAGCTCGTCGTGATCGCGACGGGCGGCTCCGAGGGCGGCTCGCTGATCGCGTTCGGGTTGCCGGAGTAAGAGAACGATGGTCGCCCCATCGCTGCGGCGGGTCCTCGCGGCCACCGCCATGGCGGTCATGCTCACGCTCGCCTGCGGCGGCGGGGACTCTCCGACCGGGCCGAACATCGCCACCGTCCAGGTCACACCCGGTGCGATGCTCCTCGTGGGTGTCGGCGACGGCGCCAGTTTCTCGGCGATCGCCCGCGACGCAGGCGGGATGATCGTCTCGGGCACGCCGGAGTGGTCGATCGACAACACGGCCGTCGCGACGATCGACGCCAACGGCTTCGTCTCCTCGCTCGGGATGGGTCTGGCCACCGTCACCGCCACGATCGGCGGCGTGAGCGGGACCGCGGGGCTCGAGGTCTTCGTCCCGCGCCGGATCCTCGAGTATCGGCCCGGCCAGCACTACTACGGCCGCAAGGACTACGTGGAGTACATCCCGGGCGAGTTGCCGGTGGTGCTGTCGAGCACTCATGGCGGTGCCCTGACGCCGAGCGAGATCCCCAACCGCACCTTCGGCGTCGTTCGCAACGACACGAACTCGCTCGAATTGACGATGGCCATGCGCCAGGCAATGCTCGACCTCACCGGTCATGCGCCGCACGTCATTCTCTCTCACCTCCACCGCAGCAAGCTCGACGCGAACCGCGAGATCGTGGAGGCCGCGCAGGACAACCCCTACGCGGAGCTGGCGTGGACCGAGTTCCAGGAGTGGGTCAGGATTGCCCGCGCGGCCGTGGGGGGGGAGTTCGGCAAGGGCCTCTACTTCGACATCCACGGCCACGGCCACGATATCGAACGGCTCGAGCTGGGATACCTCCTCTCTTCGGACGAGCTGAACCGCGCCGACGTCGCGCTCAATTCACTGGAAGTCGTGGCTCGCACGAGCATTCGCGACCTCGGCCGCACATCGCCCATCCCCTTCTCGCAGCTGCTGCGCGGGCCCACCTCTCTGGGTGGCCTGTTCGCCGATGAAGGCGTCCCCTCCGTGCCGAGCCCCGAAGCGCCCGGGCCCGGCAGCGCGCCCTACTTCCGCGGCGGCTACAACACCCGCGAACACGGATCCGTCACCGACGGCGAGGTCGTCAGCGGCATCCAGATCGAGCACCACTACGGCGGGATCAGGGACTCGGCCGAGAACCGCGCCGACTATGCGGCCAGGGCGGCCCGCGTGATCCGGGCGTTCATGCTGGAGCACTACGGGTTCTTCGAACCGGGTGGATAGGATCCGCGGCGCAGGCGCTCGCGACGCGGCCGATCCGACCGGGACGGGCACCCGACACGGCTGCCGGCAAGGGGCACCGCCCAACGCCGGCAAGCTGATCGCCGATCTTCAGGCGCGGCTCGAAGAGGTCGCGGACCCCAGGACCAAAACCTGGTTCGAGAACTACCTGAAGCACGTGATCGCCTACCGCGGGGTGAAAACTCCGGTGGTGACCCGGATCGTGACCGCATGGCGCCGCGATCACGGACTGTCCCGTCTCAGCGACCAGGCCCAGCTCGCGCTGGCCGCCACGCTGATCCGGCAAGGCCACGCAGAGGACAAGTTCGCGGGCACCCTCTATATCCAGAAGTACCTGCTGCGCCGCGTTGGTCCGCAAGTGATCCTGGCCGCGGCCGATGACCTCTTTGCAGCCAGGGCGTTCTTCGACTGGTCCACCTGCGACTGGTTCAGCGTCCGGGTTCTGGGCCCGCTGATCGTCCGCCACGGTGAGGCGGCCGCCCGGCGGATCGCGGATTGGCGCACGGCGGCGGATCTCTGGCAGCGGCGCTCCTCGATCGTGCCGTTCAGGTCGGTCGTGCGCGACGAGGCATACCACCCGTTCATCGAAGCGACGATCGCGTCGCTGGCGGGCGAGCGGGAGCGATTCGTCCAGACCGGGATCGGGTGGGTGATCAGCGACCTGTCGAAGGTGCACCCCGGCAGGGCGGCCGTCCTGGTCGAGCGGCACTTCGACGATCTCTCGGCCGAGGTCATCCGGCGGCACACGAAGCATCTGCCACAGCATGGAGCGTACAGAGCGCGCAAGCGGCGGTGAGCTTCGCGCACGTCGCGCAAAGCCCTCGCGCCGGGGTTTACGGCCAGCGCCCCTCCGTCCTGCGCGGGGGCAACCTTCCGGGCTTCCGGGGTACCCATAAGGGACAGGGTGCAGGACCGCCCACTCCGTCATCCCCGCCCGACCAGAGGACCGATCGATGCGATCCGCGACACAACGCCCCCGCCATTCAATTGCCGCACTCGTCACCCCGCTTGCGACCCTTGCGCTTGTGCTGGGCGCAGCGGGCCCGGCTGGAGCACAGCTGGGCGGCATCGAGGGGCGGGTCGGCGACGCGGTTACGGGCCAGCCGATCTCGGGCGTGCAGATCGCCGTGGAGGGAACCACCCTCATCACGCTCTCGAACGGCGGCGGACGCTACCTGTTGCCGGGGGTGCCTGCGGGTGAGCGAACCCTGGTGTTCGAATACGTGGGTTATGCGGCGGAGCGGCGCCGGGTGACGGTGGCTCCGGGGCAGACCACGGTGGTCGACATCGCGCTGGTGCCGGCCGCGGTTCAACTGGATGAGCTCATGATCACCGGGCAGCCCGAGGCGGCACGAATGCGGCGCGCCGTCTCCGCAGTCAGCGGGGACCAGGCCATATACGCCTTCTCCGCCGACTTCAACACCGAATCGTACGCGCACATCGCGGAAAACGACTTTCGCCTCGTCAGTTCGGCGCCGCTGTCCACCTTCTCGATCGATGTGGACCGGGCGTCGTATGCCAACGTGCGGCGCTTCATCCAGTCGGGCACTCGCCCGCCCATCGACGCGGTCCGGATCGAGGAGATGATCAACTACTTCCCCTACGACTGGGGCCGCGTGCCGGGCGATCACCCCTTCGCGGTCACCACCGAGGTGTGGGAGGCGCCGTGGAATCGCGACCACCGGCTGGTGCGGATCGGGCTGCACGCCGAGTCGATCGATGTCGAGGACCTGCCGCCCAGCAACCTCGTTTTCCTCCTCGACGTGTCCGGCTCGATGCGGCCGGAGAACAAGCTGCCGCTGCTGAAGAGCGCCTTTGCGCTGCTCGTCGACCAGCTGCGGCCCCAGGACCGGGTCGCGATCGTCGTGTATGCGGGGGCGGCGGGGCTGGTGCTCGAATCGACCCCGGGGGATCGCAAGGGCAAGATCCTGGCCGCGCTGGGCGACCTGGAGGCCGGCGGCAGCACGGCGGGCGGGCAGGGACTGCGCCTGGCGTACGACGTTGCGCGCGAGCACCACATCGACGGCGGCAACAACCGGATCATCCTCGCGACCGACGGCGACTTCAACGTCGGCCCGTCGAGCGACGCCGAGATGGTGCGCCTGATCGAGAAGAAGCGCGAGGGCGGCACCTTCCTCACCGTGCTCGGCTTCGGCACCGGGAATCTGAAGGACTCGAAGATGGAGCAGATCGCCGACCACGGGAACGGCAACTTCCACTACGTCGACGGCCTGCTCGAGGCGCGCAAGGTGCTGGTCGAGGAAATGGGCGGCACGCTGCTCACCCTCGCGAAGGACGTCAAGCTGCAGGTCGAGTTCAACCCGGCGCGGGCCGCCGGATACCGTCTCATCGGGTACGAGAACCGCCTGCTCGCCGACGAGGACTTCAACGACGACACGAAGGACGCGGGCGAGCTCGGCGCCAGCCACACCGTGACCGCACTCTACGAGGTGGTGCCGGCGGGGGCCGAGGTGCCCCGCGGCGAGGTCGACGCCCTCCGCTATCAGCCGCAGCCGGACGACCCGCCGCTCAGCGACTTCGACGGCGAGCTCATGTACGTCAAGGTGCGCTACAAGGACCCGGATGGCACCCGCAGCAAGCTGCTGGAGCGCGCCGTGGCCGATCGTGTGCGGACACCCTCGACCGATTTCCGGTTCGCGGCGGCGGTAGCGGGGTTCGGCATGCTCCTGCGCGACTCGGAGCACGCGGGTGGCTTGACGCTGGCCGACGTGGTGAAGATCGCCGAGGAGGGCCAGGGCGACGACCCGCGCGGCTACCGTGGCGAGTTCATTCGGCTGGTCGAGGCGACGCGAGATCTGAGGTTGCTCGACCGGGAGGCGGAACACCGGCCGCGGTGGCGCCGCTGGCGTTAGCCTGGCCGCCCGGGGATCGAATCCGGGCCGTGCTGCCGCCGATCACCAGAGCCTGCTGACCCCGTACTGGTCGAAGACCTCGTCCCGCGAGACGAGTGTCAGCCCATGAGAGGCCGCCTGGGCGATCAGCATCCGGTCGAACGGGTCGCGGTGTGGACCCGGCAGGCGTCCGGCCAATGACGCGTCCTGTACGCCGATCGGCAGCTCGCGGAACCCCTGTCCGACAATCGCGCCGGCCATGTCGAAGGCCGCCTCCTCGGGCAGCGGCAACTTGCCGAGCCGGTACCTCGTGGCCAACTCCCAGGCGGTGGCGGCGCTGACGAAGATGTCGTGCGACTCGTCGGTGATCAGCCTGTAGGCCCGCGCCGAAAGCCTGCCGCTGTCGGCAATCCACCAGACGAATGCATGCGAATCCAGGAGCAGACGCACGCTATTCGCCCTCCCACGCTTTCAACTCCGCTTCCGGGAGCGGATCGAAGAAGTTGTCGGGAATGACGACCTTCCCCTTCAGGACATCCGGCTGGCGCCTGCCGCGCGGCTCGTAGGGGACAAGACGCGCGACGGGCCGGCTCCTCCGCGCGATGATGACCTCTTCGCCGGCTTCAACCTGGGCCAGCAGGCGCGAAAGGGTGGTCTTCGCTTCGTGAACGTTGACGGTGGGCATGAGGCGTTCCCGGATTAAGTATTGATTTAGCTAGAAATCTAGCTAAGTTGACGGCTCGGTCAACCTCGGGCCGGTTTGTCTCCCCTGGCGGTGGCCACCCGCGCGTGCCTCGCGGGCCCACCCAGGGCGCTCCCGTCCACGTTTCGCGCACATGGCCGCGAGCGGAAAGATCGCCCGGTTCGCCTTCATGCACGCGTACCCCCACCGGGGATCGATCCGCTCTCACTCGCGAACCAGGCCGCGGAATCTCTTAGGATGTCCCGCTCCATCCGCAGCCGCTTGTTGTCACGCTTCAGCCGCGCCATCTTGGGGCCAACCAAGAAGGTGAGCCATGGCGGGAAGCAGGAACGGGCGATCTCGCCCGAGTACAAGGAGCGGATCGTCGAGCTGGCGAGGGCCGGACGCAGTCCCGGGCCTCTGGCCAGGGAGTTCGCAGAAGCTGATGCAAACGGACGGTTGGCTGGCCGCGGTCGTCGGCGGCGCGGTGGCGTTGCCGCTCTCGATCGTACTCCATGAACTCGGGCACTTCGGGGCCTATGCCGCGTTCGGATTCCCCGACCCAACCCTTCATTTTTCATCCGCCGGCTGGACCGGTTCCAGTGAGTTCAGGAGGCTCTGGTGGACGGGACAATTTGAGGAGGCAGCGGCGATCGCCGAGCCATGGAGGGTAGCGGTTGGCGCGGCCGTAGGCCCGGCGGTGAGCTACCTGACCGCGATTGGCTGCCTGCTCGCGGTTCGGCGATTGGGCCCCGGTCCCCTGCACTTCGTGCTCGGGCTCGGGTTGTCGGCGCCCGTGCATGGGCTGGGGGCCCTAAACGTATTTATCATCAACACCTTCGGCGGGGGATTCACAGGAAACCAGGATGACGGGAATGTGGGGCTCATCGCCGAAATCTCGCCTTCCCTGACCACGATACCCGGCATGATGTGTGTTCTGCTTGTACCGTGGTTCCTCATCACGGCTATCCCTCGTGGCCAGAGGGTCCGGGTCGTGGTCCCGGTGGTAGGCGGGATGGCTCTGGGTGGTTCCCTGTGGATTTATTGGCTGGGTCCGCTCTTGCTGCCCTGATGGCCGAGACCTCGTCGTCGCAACGGCCGTGGTGGAAAGTATCCATGTCAAGCGGAAGCCGTTTTTCTTTGTAGAGACCTGCATCACGGCGTCTCTCGCGACGTTTGCGGGTGGCCGCACACTTTTCTCAAGCACGGAGGCGAGCAAAGGACGACGCCAAGGTGTGCAAATCACTACGGCCGATCCTCGCGCAGCTCATCGAACACGGCGAAGAACCGGAGTGAATCGAGGGGTCCCACGTTCAGCTCCCCATTGTCGCTGCCCAGGCCGCGAGCACATCGGCCTCCATCTCCGCCGGCAGTCCCGCCCTGGGCTCGGCGCGCCGCTCTTCGGGCAGCGAGTTCCACCACTCCACCGTCTCGCGCGCCGTGTCGGCGATCGGGCGGAAGGTGAGCCCGGCCTGCACCGCAGCGGCCACCGACACCTGGTTCATGCCGATGGTCTCGCCCTCGGGCGGCACCCAGTTGGTCATGTGGCCCCAGGGTCGCACGTCGTGCTCGGCCATGAACTCGGTGGGGACCCAGGTGAAGGTGGCGTCCGAGCCGAGCGCCGCGCGGATCTCCTCGAGCATCGCGCCGAACTCCTGGACCTGGCCGGTGGCGTTGTAGGTGCCCGCGTTGCCGGGAGTCTCGACGAGCCGCACGATCCACTCCGACAGGTCGCGCGCGTCGATGTTCTGTACGGGGTCAGTGGGTGAGTTTGGCGCCATGACCTCGCCGCCGCGCGCGACGCGGACGGGCCAATAGGTCCAGCGGTCAGTGTTGTCCCCCGCCCCGACGATCAGCCCCGGGCGCACGTTGATCGCGCCGTCGCCGAAGACCTCGGTGTTGATCGCCTCGCAGCGGGCCTTCATCGGGCCGTACTCGCTCATGTCCTCGACATCCGGGGCCGAAAGCTGCCCGGCCGGGTAGCTCTCGTCGATGCCGACGGCGGCGAAGTCGGCGTAGGCCGAGATCGAGGACACGAAGAGGTAGCGGTCGACCTGGCCGCGCAGCAGATCGGTGGTCATCGCCACCCAGCGCGGGATCGAGGCCGAGTTGTCGATCACCGCGTCCCACTGGCGGCCTGCGAGCGCGCTCAGGTCGTTGTCGCGGTCGCCGATCAGGTGCTCGACGCGCTCGAAGTAGTCGTGGAAGAAGGGCGGCTCGGTGCGGCCCCGCGTGAAGATCGAGACCTCGTGGCCCCGGTCGAGCGCGTACTTGACCTGGTAGGGGCCGATGAAGCGGGTGCCGCCCAGGATCAGGATGCGCTGGGAGCCGGGCGAGCCGGTGCCCTCTTCACCCGCGGGTGCGCAGGCGAGGGGACCGAAGGTGCCGAGGACGCCCAGCGCCCCGCCAGCTCGCACTGAACTCCTCAGAAAATCACGTCGGGTGTGCTTCGTCATCGGCTGGCTTCCTTTCCTGCCCTTCCTGCGGATTGGGCGAATCGGTTCTGTGGCAACGCGTTTGGCGCGGGGACATTGTACTTCCGGCGGCTGCGGTGCCGCCACTGGCTCAGGCCAGGTTGCCGGCCTGGAGTTCCACGGCGCAGCGGCAGTCCGCCTTCGCTACTTGCCGTACCCACTACAGCGCCGTACTAGTGTCTCTGTGGATCCCTGGCTCGTCGTGCCGCCGGGATCGGTGGCAAGGGCTGGCCGCCGACCCCTGGCTGGAGGTCACGATGGTGGAAGTCGATCGCAAGACCTTTCTCGCAACCATCCCCGCGGGTGCTCTCGCCGTCATGTCGCACGAGGACAAGGCGGAGGAACTCGAGCACTACATGGAAGAGGAGCTGGACAAGAAGATCGCCGCGCGGCGAGCGGGAGCGGACGGGGAGGCCGGCTCGATCATCACCCTTGAGGAGTTGGAGGAGCAGGAAGCCCGGTCTCCTCGCGGTACCGGCCGCCTCTTCATGCCGCGCGAGGACGAGTTCCCGCCGCTGCCCGACAAGCCGACGGTGCTCGACTTCTTCAAGCTGCGTTTCGCGCCGGCGAATCACGTCCTGCAGAGCGCCACGCACGCGCTCAGGACGGGGCAGCCCGAGCGGACGGTCTTCGCGTGCCTGATGCACGACGTGGTCCTGAACCTGATCAAGGTCGACCACGGCTGGTGGGGCGCCCAGCTGGTCGAACCGTACGTGGACGAGCGCGTCGCATGGGGCATCCGCTACCACGCCGCGCTGCGCTTCTACCCGGATGAGGAGTACGGCTACGAGTATCCGGAGATGTACAACCGCATCTTCGGGCACGACTACGTGCCGGAGCCGTACATCAAGGAGGCCTACGAGTACGCGCGCAACCACCGCTGGTACGGCGAGGCGCGGCTGATCACGGTCAACGACACCTACGCATTCCAGGACGACATGGACGTCGACATCAACGAGTTCACCGACATCATCGGGCGCCAGTTCAAGCAGCCGAAGGAAGGATTGGGCTACGACAACAGCCCGGTCGCGCACATGTGGCGGACGATCGCGTTTCCGAACAGGCCGCTGTAGGGGGAACTGCGCACCCGGGAGGGCGTGGACAGCGGGGGCTATTTGAAGCCTCCGAGAGCCTGGAAGGGGTGGGGAATTGATTTTCCACCGGTATCGGATAACTTAATCGTTTCCCCACCCTCCTAACCGTTTTTCCACGACCGCGCCCGTGAGTAACAACACCCGAATGCCCATCGGGCAAACCTGGCTGATCCAGGAACTCGGCCTGGCCGTGCCCCCGCCCGCCATCGAGAGCTACCTCGTGGCCGGCGCCCGGCGTACCGAGACCCACGGGCCGCGAACCCGCGAGTCGTACCCGATGCGATACGCGCCGGACGAATCGGTGATCTCGCACCTCCGCTTCGTGCTGCGCCATGAAGCCTTCGACCTGGGGGTCCTGGTCGCCGCGCTGAAAACGATCGGCCCCGGACAGATCGAGGCCTGGGTCCGGGCACAGCCTACGGGTGCGTTCAGCCGGCGGGCGTGGTTTCTCTACGAGACGTTCACCGGCCGGACGCTGGACCTGGCCGATGCGAGTGTCGGCAACTACGTCGGGGCGCTCGACCCTGATCGGCATGTGGTCGCCGGGCGGCGCAACTCCAGACGCCACCGGGTGGCGGACAACCTTTTGGGAGAACGCGGCCTGTGCCCCACGGTGAGATTGACCCGGAAGTTGCGTGACGCGATGGCGTCGGACCTCGACGGGGAGGCTCGAGCGCTCACCCAAGCGTACGATCCACGACTTCTGGCGCGTGCGGTGAACTACCTGTACACAAAAGAGACACGTTCCTCGTTCGCCCTCGAAGGCGAGACGCCGAGCGCACGCCGCGCCGAGCGGTTCGTGGCGGCTCTGCAGTCCGCACCCACATTCGACACCTCCAACGAGAGCGCGCTCGTCGCCCTGCAGCGCACCATCGTCGATCCGCGTTACGCGTCGAATGGCTGGCGCGACATCCAGAACTTCGTCGGCGAGACCCTCGGCGGGTACCGGGAAAAGGTTCATTTCATCTGTCCGAAGCCGGAAGATGTACCCGACCTCATGACTTCATGGATCGCCCTGACCACGCGCATCATCAGTGGCGGCCTGGATCCCGTTGTCGCAGCGGCGGTATCGTCGTTCGCATTCGTCTTCATCCATCCCTTCGAGGACGGCAACGGCCGGATCCACCGCTTCCTGATGCACCACGTGCTCGCCAAGCGGGGCTACGGACCACCCGGCGCCATTCTGCCGGTATCCGCAGCGATTCTGCGCGACCGCCAGCGCTATGACGATGTTCTGGCCAGCTTTTCGACACCGCTTCTGGACCTTGTTCGGTGGGAGTGGACGGATGGGGAGGCGCACGCCCCGGGCCGTAGGATGGTCGTCAAGAGCGACAGCACCGACCTCTACCGCTACTTCGATGCGACCACCATGGCCGAGTACCTGTACGATCAGGTGGCGGACTCGGTGCGCCGCGACTTGAGGGAAGAACTCGATTTCGTCACGGTGTTCGATCAAGCGCTCAGCGGTGTCCGTGAGATTGTCGACATGCCCGATCGCCGGGCGTCATTGCTGGTGCGGCTGTGCATGCAGAATGGTGGGCGGCTCGCCGCAGGAAAGCGCGCTCGATTCGCGGAGTTGACCGATGACGAGGTGGTCGCAATGGAAGGCGCGGTGCGACGCGCGATGTCCGCGGTGACGCAGGGGCTGTGACCGGCGCAGGGAGCTGAAAAGTGTTTTTCCACGCGCGGGAGAAATTGTAACGGTTTCACCACTCCGGTATGCGGTTTTCCTCTGTGGCGCCCTCGAGCAACAATGGACCGGACGGCACCGTCCGTGTGGCTGCGGGACGGAGTTCGAAGAGCAGGCCTCCGTTGCGCCCCCGCGCCGCCACCGGCAAACTTCTTCTACTGTGTCCGGCCGGGCACGGCCACGACGCATCTCCGCAGTAACGCGACACCGCAGTAAGGAAGCCCATGCCATGAGAACACGCAGCACAATCCGACCTTTCGCCCTGCTTCTGGCCATCGTCGCCCTCGCAACCACGCAGGCCGCCGCCCAGGATGTCGCACGGGTGGAAGTCAGCCCCGCCACCGTCTCCCTCGAAGTCGGCGAGACGGCGACCGTTTCCGCGACCGCCTACGACGCCGCCGGCAACGTCGTCGACATCCCCTTCCTGTACTTCTCGCGGGACGGACGGGGCAGCCTGGCGGTCAACCGCGCCACCGGCGAGATCGAGGCCCACAAGGGCGGCGAGTACACGGTCCTGGCGCGCGCGCTGGGGCCCGGACGGATCAGCGGCACGATGAGTGTCACCGTCGCCTTCCCGCCTCTCGACCGCATCGAGATCTCGCAGGACGGCGGCCGCTACTACATCGGCGTGACCATGCGCCACAAGGCGACCGTGATCGACCAGGCCGACGACGCGCGCGACGACGTCTCCGTGACGTGGAGCACCTCGGACGAGTCCGTCGCGACCGTCGACCGTTTCGGCGTCTTTTCCGCCCATGCACCCGGCCAGGTGACCCTTTCGGCCGCCGCAGAGGGCGTTGTCGGCCAAATTCGCTACGAAGTGGCGGACAACCCGGTCACCGCGATGGCCGTCGAGGCCAGCCAGAGCCGCGGCCGCACCGGCGACGTCATCCACTTCACAGCCACCGCATCGAGCGCAGGCAGCACCGTCGACGACATCCCCGTCACCTTCGGGCTCATGTCCGACCCCGACGTGATCGCCACCGCGGACATTCCGCCCGCCGAGGTCGACGAGCAGGGGCGCTTCGTCGCCTACAAGCCGGGCATCTACACCGTCACGGCGAGCGTCCCGGGCCGCACAGCCCACTCGACCGTCGAGATCCTGCCGCGCCATGTCGCCGAGGAGGTGCAGCTCGTGGGCCAGGGACCGGTCCGCAACGTCGCCACCTCCGATCTGTGGGTGTGGGAGGGCGTCGATGGCCGCGACTACGCGATCACCGGCACCCACAGCGGCCACGGCAGCACGTACTGGTGGGACGTAACCGACCCCGCGAGCCCGGTGCTGACCGATTCGCTGATCGTCGATGCCCGCACGACCAACGACGTCAAGGTCTCCGAAGACGGCGAACTCTGCGTGATCTCGCGCGAGGGCGCGTCCAACCGGCGCAACGGGATCGTCATCGTGGACTGCACCGACCCGCGCAACATCGAGATCATCTCGACGTACGACGACGAACTCACCGGGGGCGTGCACAACCTCTTCATTTACGACGACCACGTGTACGCGGTGAACAACGGCATCCGCTTCGACGTGATCAACATCGAAGATCCCACCAACCCGCACCGCGTCGGCCGCTTCGAACTCGACACGCCGGGCCACGCCATCCACGACATCTGGATCGTGGACGGCATCGCCTACACGTCCAACTGGAACGACGGCGTCGCGGTCATCGACGTGGGCGGCGGCGACAGGGGCGGCAGCCCGGCGAACCCGGTCGAGATCGCGCGCTTCCGCGACATCGGCGGCGCGACCCACGCGGCGTTCCCGTACCGGAGCCCCACCGGCAAGTTCTACATCTTCATGGGCGACGAGATCGGGGCGCCCGCGTTCGACGGCCAGGAGGCCGACCGTACGCCTCAGTTCATGGCCGGCTATATCCACGTGGTCGACTTCACCGACCCCGAGAACCCGGAAGAGGTGGCGCGCTACGAGATCCCCGAGGCCGGGTCGCACAACATGTGGATCGAGGACGACCGCTTGTACGCCGCGTTCTACCAGGGCGGGCTGCGCGTGCTCGACATCTCGGGCGAGCTGAAAGGCAACTTGTACCACCAGGGCCGTGAGATTGCGGTGTACAAGTCATACGATCCCGACGGATTCGTGGCGAACGCGCCCTTCACCTGGGGCCCGCAGATGCACAAGGGCAACCTGTTCTTCTCCGAGTACTTCTCGGGGATGTGGTCGGTGAAGCTGCAGCCGCGGCGCACGCTGGTTCCGTGAGGCGCCTAGCCGGACTGGCGGCCGCGGTCGCAGTGGCCGCGCCCGCGCTGGGCGTTGTCGCGCTGCCTGGCCACGCCGCCGCCCAGTCCTACTGGGTCTACGCCGCCGCCGAGTCCGAGGACGAAGTCTCCCTGCTCCGCTACGACGCCGGCGGCGGTCTCGTCGTCGAAAAGACCATCACCACCGGATGGCTCGCGGCCGAGATCGAAGCTCCCCACGGCCTCGCCATCGATCCGGCGGGCGAATACTGGTACCTCACCCTGGGCCACGGCTTCCCCAACGGCCGCCTCGTCAAGTACGCGACCGGATCCGATACCATCGTGGGCGTCGCCGACCTCGGCATGTTCCCCGCGACGATCGCCGTCCCCCCGCACGGCACCCTCGCGCTCGCCGTCAACTCCAACTTCCACGGCGACCACGTCCCCTCGACCGTCACAATCGTCGACCTCGAGACCATGTTCCCGATCGACGACGTCGTCACCTGCACGATGCCCCACGGCTCCCGCTTCAACGCCGACGGCTCGAAGCACTATTCCGCGTGCATGATGGACAACCAGCTCGTCGAGATCGACGGCGCCACCCTCGACGTCACCCGGCGCCTCGACCTCATCGCCAACGAGCCCGCCCACGCCCCGATGGACGGCCACATGGCCATGCCCCCGCCCACCGGCGCCAACTGCTCTCCCACCTGGACCACGCCGCACCCCGACGGCAACCGCGTCTTCGTCCCCTGCAACCGCGGCGACGCCATCCTCGAGGTCGATCTCGCGTCATGGCGCGTCACCCGCCGCATCGACGCCCCGGGCGCCCCCTACAACCTCGACCTCACGCCCGACGGCTCGACCCTCCTCGCCACCCTCAAGGGCAGCGCCAGGCTCGGCATCTGGGACGTCGAGACGGGCGAGCCGCTGCACCTCATCGACTCGCTCATCCCCGTCACCCACGGCGTGGTCGTCACCCCGGACGGCCGCTACGCCATCGTCACCGTCGAGGGCATCGGCGGCGATCCGGGCACCGTGGAAGTCATCGACATCGAAGCGGGCGCCCGCGTGGCGTCCGCGCAGATCGGCAAACAGGCCGGAGGAATTGTCCTATGGAAGATGGAAGGGTGAACAAGCGCGCCGTCCTCGCCGCGGCGGCCCTCGCCGCAACCGCCTGCCAGCCCGCTCCCCCGGAGAGCGTGCAGAACGAACCCGGCTGGCTCTGGTCCGACGAGCGGGTCATGGAGACCGTCAACGCGGTGCGCGCGGGCCGCAGCCTCCAGCCGGACGAATGGCCGGGCGGCGCCCGCGTCGCGGTTATGCTCTCCTTCGACGTGGACAACGAGACCGTCCTCGGTCTCCGCTACGGCGACGCCACCGTCGGCTCCCTGTCGCAGGGACAGTACGGCGCCCGCGTAGCCCTGCCCCGCATCGTCGACCTCCTCGACCGCGAGGGCATCCCCGCCTCGTTCTTCATCCCCGCCGTCAGCCTCGTTCTCAACCCCGATCAGCTCGGCGTCATCCAGGCCGCCGGCCACCACGAGTTCGGCATTCACGGCTGGATCCACGAACTCAACTCCAGCCTCGACGCCGAAACCGAGCGCGCCCTCCTCGAGCGCGCCGTCGACTACATGACCGAAGTCACCGGCGTCCGCCCGCTCGGCTACCGCGCCCCGTCCTGGAACTTCAGCCCGAACACCCTGGACATGATCCGCGAGATGGGCTTCCTCTACGACTCGTCGCTCATGGCCGACGACCGCCCGTACGAGATCAACGCCCACGGCGAGCCCACCGGCATGGTCGAGCTGCCCGTCGAATGGATCATGGACGACGCGCCGGTATTCAACCCGCGGGGCGCCAGCTACTCGCACCCGCGCGACGTGCTCGAGGTCTGGAAGGACGACTTCGACGGCGCCTACGCCGAAGGCACCATGTTCCTGCTCACCATGCACCCGCACGTGATCGGCCACAGGTCGCGCATCGTCGTGCTCGAGGAGTTGATCGAATACATCAAGGGCCACGAGGACGTGTGGTTCGCGACACACCTCGAGGTGGCACAGTACGTGAAGGAGCAAGCAGGACTTTAGAAAGGTGCGCTACGGTTACACCCCGGTCAGGTTTCGAGTCACAGAACACCCACCGGGGTCGTCCGCCCAGCAGGAGCAGTAACGATCAGGCCTCCGCCCCGTGGTCCTTGTACCAGGCCAGATGGCGCCCGATCGGGATTCCCAGCAGCGGCCGATGCACGACCATTCCTGCGTCGCTGAGCCCGGAGGCGAGACCGAAGTCGACGTAGTCCATGCCGGCATGAATCTCGACGATCATCCCCCCGACCGACGCATACCTTGTTACGAGGGTGTCCACGATGCGCTGGGACCAGGCGCGGCGATCGGCGGCGGGCAGGTCGCCGAGGGAAACGTCGTACCAGGCGATTCGGGTCTCCGGGTTGACCAGCCCGTACTTGGCACTCAGGATGTACCACGGAACGCCGGACTGTTCGGCGTACTTCCGACGGCATCTCCACAGAGCGGAGACGTACAGGTTCTTCGCCGCAACCCGGCTCGCCCACTCCAGTTTGCCCTTGACAGACCCGATGAGCATCAAGTCCGGCACGACCGTCCCGTCCCCTGGGCCGGCCTGCTTTTCCGTCGCTCTACCCTCGCGTAGTCCTTGCATCGGGTACGGCTCCGTTGACCGCTTGCCGCCATTTCTGCCGCGAAATTATCATAGTACGGTCACCGCGGCCAGTTGTACAGGGTAGCAGCCGCACCCACGGGAGACGAGATGACGATGTTGCGCGGTGTGCTTCGGACGACTCTGACGGGCCTGGCCGCGGCCCTGGCTGTCCCCGCCGTCGCGGCGGCACTTCCGGCCTTCCAGGACCCGCCCCCGCGGATGGCCGCCGCTGCCGCACCGCCGCCCGCAGTCTCCGCCTGCGACGACTCCCCGCCCCCTCCCGGCGCCACATTGACGCCCAGCCGCGACCTGTACTGCATCTTTCTCACTGCGCGGCCCGGCCTGGAGCGCATGTCCGGGCACCTGGAGCTGCACACGCCCCACACCCCGTTCGGGGTCGCCGTCAATCCCGCCGGAAACCACCTGTACGAGGGCATCCTCACGCTGGAAGGGCTTCCCGACCCCGCCACGCTCGGTGACTACAGCCACATCGTCGCCTGGCTGGCCACCCCGCTCTTCGACCGGATCAGGAGCCTGGGGCCGGTCGGGAACGGGACGCGCACCATCGGCGAGATCAGCCTGAACAAGTTCATGATCCTGATCACGGCGGAGCCGCGGGCCGACGCGCCCGAGTGGGAGGGGAGGCTGCTGCTGCGCGCGACCTCGCCCAGTGCGCGGATGTCGCCGCCCGACATGCAGGAATTCCTGTTGGGGGCGACCGGGGTCGGGAGCCGGCGCGCGGCGACGGGCGGCATGGTTGCGGGCGACTCGGCGGCGGGCGACTCGGCGGCGGGCGACTCGGCGGGCGCGATGGCCATGGCCGACTCGTCCGCCGGGGCGATGCCGATGGACGCCCACGAGCACGCCGGCGGCGCGGGCGGCAACGGCTGGCCCCACCCGCCCATGATGCCCGGGCTGACCATGTTCCCCGCCCTCATGGCGCTCGACCCGCCCGGCGCGAGCCCCTTCCTGCCCGGCGCGGACATCGACCCCGGGACGCTGCCGCTGGCACGGCCCCGCGATGTCAT
Source organism: Longimicrobiales bacterium (assembly GCA_965211905.1). Lineage (GTDB taxonomy): Bacteria > Gemmatimonadota > Gemmatimonadetes > Longimicrobiales > Gaopeijiaceae > Bin94. The sequence continues at coordinate 990,278 of CBDBTX010000002.1, read as the reverse complement.
CCAGCTGGCCGACGGCGACGAGATCGACCTGGAGGCCGGGCTGGTCCGGCGCCGGATCCGCAGCCGCGACTACGTCATGTACGGCTTCAACGGCCAATACCCCGGACCGCTCCTCCACGTCCCCGAGGCGGCCACCGTCACCGTCAACTTCACGAACTCGATCGCCTGGCCGACGACCATCCACTGGCACGGCCTGCGCCTCGACAACGCGTCGGACGGGGTCCCCGGCGTCACCCAGGACCCGGTCGAGCCCGGCGAGACCTTCCGCTACGAGATCCACTTCGCCGACCCCGGCCTGTACTGGTACCACCCGCACCACCGCGAGGACATCCTCAAGGACCTCGGCCTCTACGGGAACATGCTCGTCGAGCCGCGCCAGCCGGACTACTACGCGCCCGCCGACCGCGAGGAGTTCCTGATGCTGGACGACTTCCTGATGGCCGGCGAAGAGCCCATGCCCTTCGGCCGCGAGCGCACCAGCCACGCCTTCATGGGGCGCTTCGGCAATCTCATGCTCGTGAACGGCGAGCCGGACTACGAGCTGGAGGTGAGGGCCGGCGAGGTCGTGCGGCTGTACCTCACCAACGTGTCCAACACGCGGACCTTCAACCTGTCGTTTCTGGCGGAGGGTGGCGGGCCGGCCGGCGGGACCGAGGGCGCTGCCCCCCCGCGCATCAAGGTGATCGGCACCGACATCGGCGCCTTCGAGCGCGAGGAGTGGGTCGAGAGCATCGTGCTGAGCCCCGCCGAGCGCTTCATCGTGCATGTGCGCTTCGACGAGCCGGGAACCTTCGCGCTCGTCAACCGCGTGCAGGGGATCGATCACCTCGGGGGCGCGTTCTTCGCCGAGACGGACCCGATGGGGACGGTACGTGTGACCGCGCCCGCCCCCGACCCGCAGGGATCCGACGACGATACTAAACAAAATGGTTTAGTATCAGAGACCGTGCCGCCGAAACAGGCGTCCGAGGCCTCCGCCGCCTTCGACACCCTCCGCACCAACCTCCACGCCGCGCGCGAAATCGCCCTCTACCGCGAGTACTTCGACGCCCCGGTCGACCACGAGCTCACCTTCACCCTCGAGGCGGACGGCCTCCCGTTCATCGTCGAGCGCCTGATGCAGTTCGATTCCGCCTACTTCCACCCCGTGGAGTGGAGCGGCACGATGCCGATGATGAACTGGAACTCGTCGTCGGCGGAGGTGCAGTGGATCGTGCGCGACCCGGCCACCGGCGCCGAGAACATGGACATCCAGTGGGACTTCGAGGTGGGCGACGTGGTCAAGATCCGGCTGCACAACGAGCGGCGGTCCTTCCACGCCATGCAGCACCCCTTCCACATCCACGGGCAGCGATTCCTGGTGCTCGCGCGCAACGGGGTGCCGAACGAGAACCTCGCCTGGAAGGACACGGTGCTGCTCCCCACCGGAACGACGACGGACATCCTCCTCGAGATCACCAATCCGGGCCGCTGGATGGCGCACTGCCACATCTCCGAGCACCTCGAGGCGGGGATGCGGATGCTGTTCACCGTGAACCCGTGACCGCGCCCTGGCACGAAGCCCACCGCCGGGCACTGGAGAACGGCGAGTCCTCCTACATCGATCCGCAGACCGGCTTCCACGTCTTCACCGAGATCGGGCTGCGGCGGCGCGGGACCTGCTGCGGCAGCGGCTGCCGGCACTGCCCCTTCCAGCACGAGTCGATGCCGCTGCCGGACCGGGCGGCCCGCGGCCAGCAACCCGCCTGGCTGACCGCCGGGCGCGCACCCGAGGATCCGGTCGACGTCCTCTTCTGGAGCGGCGGCAAGGACAGCTTCCTGACCTGGCGGGCGCTGCGCCGCGAGGCGCTCCGGCCGGTCGTCCTCCTCACCACCTTCGACGCGGGCACCCGCACCGTCGCCCACCAGGAGATCCGGATCGACGCGGTGATCCGCCAGGCCGAACACCTGCAGCTTCCGCTCCTCGGCGTCCCGCTCCACCCCGGCCGCGCCTACCCGGCCCGCATCCGCGAGGCGGTCGAACTGGTTCCGCGGATCGCCCGGTTCGTCTTCGGCGACCTCCACCTGCTGCACATCCGCGAATGGCGCAGCGTCGCGTTCCGGGAGCTCGCCGAGGAGCGCGCGGCGTCGCTGCACTTCCCGCTCTGGGGCGTTCCCCCGGGCGCGCTGATCGACGACCTCGAAGCGAGCGGCGCCACCTGCGAGGTGTCGGCGGTGACCGAGGCGGCCGAGGGCGTGGTGCACGTCGGCGACCGCTTCGACCGCGCGATGATGGCGCGCCTGCCGGACCGCATCGACCCGTTCGGCGAGAACGGGGAGTTCCACACGCTGGTGAAGGTCTGGGAGGGGTAGGAGCCCGTGGGCAGATCCAGGCGGTGCGGGTGTCCGTGCGTCGCGCATGGGATGCCTGCGCGGGCCTATCCTGCCCACCGGCGGCGCACTGGCGTCCAGGCCCCTCGCGGCGCACAATGCAGAGTTGAGAGACAGGGTCCGCCGCCTTGCCGCGGGCCCGATCCCGGCACCCCCGGCTGGAGACCGATACGCATGCCAAAGCTGACGCACCGCGCCACCCTCGCGGCCGCCATCCTCATGCCCATCGCGCTTGTCGCGACGGCGCTTCCCACCCACGCCCAGCGTCCCGCTCCCGGCTCGGAGGCCGCCGCGTACGTCGCCGTCGACGCCGGCACCGTGGCGCTCACCGGCGTGACCCTGCTCGACGGGACCGGCACGCCGGCCAGGCGCGACCAGACCGTCGTGATCGAGGGCACGCGCATTGCCGCCGTCGGCGCCGCAGGCGACGTGGCGATCCCCGACGGCGCGGAGGTGATGGATCTGGACGGCCACACCGTCATGCCCGGGATGGTCGGCCTTCACAACCACCTCTTCTACATGGCTGCCGGCGGCCGGATGCACCCGATGAGCTACACCGGCCAGCGGCTCTACCTGGGTTCCGGGGTCACGACGATCCGGACCACGGGGAGCCTCGCGACGTACGCGGAGCTGAACCTGAAGGACGAGATCGAGCGCGGGCTGCAGCCGGGGCCGCGGATCCACATCACCGCGCCGTACATGACCGGCGACGAGAGCCTGAACATCATGACGCGGTTCAGGGACCCCGAGCAGGCGCGGCGGTTCGTGCGCTACTGGGCGGCGGAGGGCGCGACGTGGCTGAAGGCGTACACGACGATCAGCACGGAGGATCTGGCGGCGGCGATCGACGAGGCGCACGCCCAGGGGCTGAAGGTGACCGGGCACCTGTGCTCGATCAGCTTCACCGAGGCGGTCGAGCTGGGGATCGACAACATCGAGCACGGGCTGGGGACGAACAGCGACTATGTGCCGGGGAAGGTGCAGGACGAGTGTCCGCCGGATCTGTGGGATGCGGCGGAGGCGGTGGATGTGGAGGGCCCCGAGGTCGCCGCGACCTTCGACGCGATGATCGAAAACGACGTGGCGATGACGTCGACGCTGGCCGTGTACGAGCTCTTCGTGCAGGGGCGGCCGACGCGCGACGCGCGCACGCTGGCCGCGATGGCGCCGTCGGTGCGCGAGGACTACCTGGCCGCGAAGGCCGAGATCGACGAGATCGGGCGGCCGCCGGAGGGCTTCCTGAACGCGATGGCGTACGAGAAGAAGTTCCACGACCGGGGCGGCGTGCTGGCGGCCGGGGTGGACCCCACCGGCAACGGCGGCGCGCTCGCGGGGTACGGCGATCAGCGCAACTACGAGCTGTTCATCGAGGCCGGGTTCAGCCCGGAGGATGCGGTTCAGGTGCTGAGCGCGAACGGGGCCCGGGTGCTGGAGGTCTTCGACGATCTGGGGACGGTCGAGGCGGGGAAGATCGCGGACCTGGTGGTGATGCAGGGCGACCTGACGGCGGATCCGTCGGTGATCCGCGAGGTGACCATCGTGTTCAAGGACGGGATCGGGTACGATTCGGTCGCCATGCTGGCGGATGTCGAGGGGCGGGTGGGGATCAACTAGGGCTGTGGGGCGCGAACCAAAAGGAGCGAGGACAGGAATGAATACCGGGAATGCTGTCAGAGTCGTGGCGGGGGCGCTTGCGCTTGCCGCTTGTGCCGTGCTGGCCGTTGGGACGGACGACGCTGCCGCACAGCGCCCGGAGGCGGGTTCGGCGGCGGCGGGTTACGCGGTCGTCGACGCCGACGCGGTCGCGCTGACGGGAGTGACGCTCATCGACGGGACGGGCGGGGCCGCGCAGCGCGGCCGGACGGTGGTGATCGAGGGGAGCCGGATCAGCGCGGTGGGGGCGGACGGCGAGGTCGAGATACCGGCGGGCGCCGAGGTCATGGACCTGACGGGCCACACGGTCATGCCGGGGATGGTCGGGCTGCACAACCACCTCTTCTACACGGCGGCGGGAGGGCGCTCCGCGCAGCTCACTTTCAGTGCGCCGAGGCTGTACCTGGGGAGCGGGGTCACCACCGTGCGCACCACCGGAAGCCGGCAGCCGTACGCCGAGCTCAACCTGAAGGCCGAGATCGAGGCCGGGAGGACGCCGGGGCCGCGCATCCACATCACGGCGCCGTACATCACGGCGGGGGGCGGGATCTCCGGGATGACGATGCTCGAGTCGCCGGAGCAGGCGCGGCGGTTCGTGCGGTACTGGGCGGCCGAGGGGGCGACCTGGCTGAAGGCGTACACCAACATCCGCACCGAGGAGCTGACCGCGGCGATCGACGAGGCCCACGCACAGGGGATCAAGGTCACCGGGCACCTGTGCTCGATCAGCTTCACCGAGGCGGTGGCGCTCGGGATCGACAACATCGAGCACGGGCTCGCGACCAACAGCGACTACTCGGAGGGACGGGGGAAGGACGAGTGTCCGCAGAACCTGTGGGACGACGCGACCTCGGTGGACGTCGAGGGACCGGAAGCGCAGGCGACCTTCCAGGCGATGATCGACGCGGGCGTGGCCATGACCTCGACGCTTGCCGTCTACGAGCTCTTCATCCAGGGCCGTCCCACCCGCGACGCGCGTTCGCTGGAGGCGATGGCGCCGGCGGTGCGCGAGGACTACCTGGCCGCGAAGGCCCAGATCGACGAGATCGGGCGCGACCCGGAGGAATTCAGGAACGCAATGGCCTATGAGAAGGCGTTCCATGATGCCGGCGGCATTCTGGCATCGGGCGTCGACCCCACGGGGAACGGCGGCGCGCTCCCTGGCTACGGCGACCAGCGCAACTACGAGCTGCTGTCGGAGGCGGGGTTCGCGCCCCACGAGGCGGTCGAGGTGCTGAGCGCGAACGGTGCGCGGGTGCTGGATGTCTTCGGCGATCTGGGGACGGTCGAGGCCGGGAAGATCGCCGACCTGGTGGTGATGAGCGGCGACCTGACCATGGACCCGGCGGTGATTCGCAATGTGACCGTTGTGTTCAAGGACGGGGTCGGGTATGACTCGCCGGCGATGCTGGCGGACGTGCGGGGGCGGGTCGGGATCAGCTGACGCCGCACGGGGCACCCTGAATGTAATGGCTGATTTACATTTGTAATGTTTATATGACATTTCTTGACTGAAATGAACACACCTGGGCGTGCGCCCGCGGTCCTGGCCCTCCTGGGCGCGGTCCTCATCGCCGCCTGCTACGACCCCCAGCCCCCCAGCCCCTGCGGCAGCATCCCCGAACTGACCATCCACGTGGGCGAGACGGCCACCGTGAGCGCGTGCTTCGCCGACCCCAACGAAGAGGACATCCTCACCTTCGCCACGGCGTCGTCCGACCCCGGCGTCGCCACCGTGGCCGGCACCGGCAGCACCGTCATCGTCACCGCGGTGTCCCCCGGCACGGCGGTGGTCACGATGACCGCCACCGATCCGGAAGGCCTCATGGCGCAGCAGAGCTTCCGGGTCGTGGTGCCGAACCGCGCGCCCGCCGCCCTCGGCGCCATCGAGGACCGCGAGCTGATGGTCGGCGACTCCGCCACCCTCGACCTCGCCCCCTACTTCAGCGAGCCCGATGGCCAGACGCTCACCTACACGGCGGCCTCGTCGGACTCGACCCGCGTCGCGGCTTCGGCACAGGGCGCCGCGGCCACACTCGTCGCGCTCGCGAAGGGCGCCGCCGCCGTCACGCTGACCGCCACCGACCCCGGCGGCCTCGCGGCCACCCACACCTTCCAGGTCACCGTCCCCAACCGCGTCCCGGTCGCGCTCGACTCGATCCCGGCCCGCACCATCGAGGTCGACCGGACCGACACCCTCGACGTCTCCTCCTTCTTCACCGATCCCGACGGCGACACGCTCTCCTACACGGCCGCCGTATCGGACAGCAGCCGGGTCGCCGCGTCCGTCGCGGGGAGCACGGTCACCGTCACCGCGCTCGCCAAGGGAGAGGCCACGGTCACCGTCACCGCGACCGACGACGAGGCCGCGTCCGCCGAGCACACCTTCCATGTAACCGTACCCAACCGGCCGCCGATCCCCACCGGCTCGATCCCGTCCCTTACCCTCTTCAGGGACGAGGCCGACACGCTCGATCTCGCCGGGCGCTTCACCGACCCCGACGGTGACCCGCTCACCTTCGCCGCCACAGCCTCGGACGGCGACGTGGCGGCCGTGGCCGTCTCCGGCTCGACCGGCACCGGCACCCTCACCGTGACAGCCGTCTCCCAGGGCAGCGCCGAGGTCACCGTCACCGCCACCGACGACGAAGGGCTCACCGCGCAGCAGAGCTTCCAGGTCACCGTCCCCAACCGCGCCCCGACCGTGGCCAGCCCCTTCCCCGCGCACATCCTCTTCAAGCGCGACTCGCTCCACCTCGACCTCGCCCGGGGATTCACCGACCCCGACGGCGACGCGCTCACCCTCACCGCCACAACCAGCGATGCCGGCGTGGCTGCCGCGATCATCGCCCGCAACACCCTCACCGTCCGCACCTCCGCGGCCACGGGCGAGGCCACGATCACCGTCACCGCCACCGACCCCGGCGACCTGTCCACCCGACAGAGCTTCACCGTCACCGTCCGGAACCGCGCCCCCGTCGCAACCGAACCGATCCCCGACCTCACCCTCAACGAACGCACCTCGCGAACCGTCGGCCCATCATCCCACTTCGACGACCCCGACGGAGACCCCCTCACCTACACCGCCGAGTCCTCGAACCCCGGGGTGGCCACAGTCCGCGTAACGCACCCGTACGTCATTGTCCGCAGCGTCCGCCAGGGCGAAGCCGAGATCACCGTCACCGCCACCGACCCCGACGGCGCATCCGCGGCCCAGACGTTCGCGGTCACCGTCGATCGCCCGATCATGAACTTCAACATCGGCCCCGGCTTCGCCCCCAGCGTGACCGCGTCCCAGGAGAGGGTGTTCCGCAGCGCCGCGGCGTACTGGGAGTCCGCCCTCCGCTTCACCGAGTTCCCCGATGTCGCCGTGAACGCAACCCTGCCCTGCCCGATCCGGGGGATCACCGTGAACATCAACGTCGGGACCATCGACGACATCGCCATCGTCTTCGCGGTCGCGGACCTCGACGGCGAGGGAGGCACTGCCGCGGTCGCCCGCCTCTGCTACATCCGTTCCAGCGACGAAACGCCGCTCCTCGGCGTCACGGTCTTCGACCGCGCCGACATCGACCTGCTCGCCCAGGCGGGCAATCTGCGGGAGATCGCGATCCACGAGATCGCGCACGTCCTGGGATTCGGGCTGGGACCGTGGCTGCGCAGCGGTCTCGTCCGCAACCCTTCCGAGATCGATCCCACCGCCGACACGCATTTCTCGGGAGCCCGCGCCATCGCCGCCTTCAACGCCGCGGGCGGCTCCGACTACCCCGGCCCGAAGGTGCCCGTCCAGAACGGCGGCGACGACTCGCACTGGCGTGAGTCGGTCCTGGGCCACGAGCTCATGACCCCCACTGCAACCCTCGGTGTGCCGAACCCGCCGAGCGCCGTCACGCTTCAGTCATTCGCCGATCTGGGCTTCTACAGCATCGACGCATCCCACGCCGAGTCCTACCGCCTTCCGGAGCCCGCACTCGCCGCCGCCATCGCCGCAGCCGCGGAAGCGGGCGGCGAAGTCCTCAACCTCGAAAACGATGTCGAGTACGGCCCCATCACGGTGCTCGACAACGACGGCAACATCGTGCGCGTGATCGGTGACGCAGCCGCACTCCGGGAGCGCACAGGTCCGGTTATCCGTGTGATTCTGAGGGAAGAGCGATGATCCCGGCCCGGCGATCTGCGGGGTTGCGTGGCCACCTCCCGGGGCATAGCCTGACGTGAGCTTCGGGTCCACCGCGCGGTGAGTCCCCGGGGGCGCGGCCCCCTCCCGGCGCGGCATCAGCGGGTTCGCCCACCGTGCGGCCCCCACCACCCCACAGGAGAACGAGCGCAAATGCGACCGATGCGATTGCTGACCCTATTGTGCCTGACGATTGGAACGGCCCTCTGGACGGCCACCTGCGGCGGCGACGGCGGAACAACCGTCGACCCGCCGCCCCCGCCGCCCCCGCCCCCCGCGAACCGCGCCCCCACGGCGGTCGGCTCGCTCGGCACCCTGACCATCGACGTGGGGGCCGAGGTCACGGTCAACGTCGCTTCCAACTTCAACGACCCGGACGGGGATGCGCTCACCTACTCGGCCGCGACCTCGGACGCCGCCGTGGCCACGGCTTCGGTCTCGGGCGCCACGGTCGCCGTCACGGGTGTCAGCGCGGGCACGGCCAACATCACGGTCACGGCCACCGACCCGGGCGGCCTCACCGCAAACCAGACGCTGGGCGTGACCGTCCAGGCCGTCAATCACCCGCCCACCGTGGTCGGCGGACTCGACGCCCAGACCATGACGGCGGGCGACACGCTGACGGCCGAAGTCGCCGACGCCTTCGAGGATCCGGAGGGCGACTCGCTCACCTTCAGCGCGACCAGCGCCGACACGGCGGTGGCGACCGCTTCGGTGGACGGTTCGACCCTGACGGTCGTGGCGGTGGCGGAAGGCACGACCACCGTCGAGGTCACCGCGACCGACACCGAGGACAACTCGAACGCCTTCCAGTTCGAGGTGACCGTGGAGCAGCCGAACCGCGCGCCGGAGATCACCGACTCGATCCCGGATCAGATGCTGATGGTGGGCGATACGGTCCGGCTGAACCCGGCCGACCATTTCAGCGACCCCGACGGCGACGACCTGAGCTACGAGGCCGTGAGTTCGAACACCGAGGTCGTGACCGCCCTGATCGACGCGGACGGCATGGTCGAAATCGGCGCGCAGGCCGGGGGAAGCATCGTCGTGACGGTCTCCGCCGAAGATCCGGAGGGCCTCTCGGCGGCGCAGCAGGTCAACGTGACGGTCACGGCGCCCCCACCGATGATCGCCGACACCATCCCGACCCACGACATGATTGTCGACAGCATGGTGCCGCTGGACATTTCACCCTACTTCGCCGGCGACGGCCTCACCTACACGGTCACGAGCTCGGACGAGATGGTGGCCACGGCGTCGGTGGACGGCAGCGTGGTGACGACGACGGGCACGGGTGCGGTGGAGGACACCGTCAGCGCGGCGATGCTGATGGTGAGCGCCACCAACGCGGCCGGCGAGTCGGTCACGCAGGACTCAATCATGGTGCGAGTGCACCAGGAGGAGTACGACTCGCTGCCGGGGCTGACGGTCGACGAGGAAGGCGTTCTCTCGGCGGAGCTGCCCGGTGGTACCACCTTTACGCTGTCCTTTTGCGTGGCCAGTAGCCTTACCAGTTCCCTGGCGGGCTTCACGATATACTGGTCGGAGTGGCAGCGCGCCGTCGGCGGCGGGTGGGTTACCGCGCAGAACAACGTGTTCGTCAATCCGCAGACCAGTCAGCAGGTGCACATCTGCCCCATCAACATCGAGGACGAGAAGTTCCCGCCCGGCATCTACCGCCTGGTCGGCCATGCGAAGCTCGAAGACCAGGACGCCGATTTCTACAAGACCCCCACCTTTGAAAAGAAACCCCCGGAGAGCTGATCCGCCCCTCACCGTGACCGCCCCTCGCCCCACGCCACCCCCGTGACCGCGCCCACGCGGTGACCGCACCCCGGCCGCGCTTCGCGGTCCCGCACCCGCTCGTCCTGCTGACCGTCTGCGTCGGCCTGGCGGCGGTCGCGAGCCACCTGCTGCCGGCGGGCGAATACGAGCGGCGGCTCGACGAGGAGTCGGGGCAGAACGTGGTGGTGCCCGGCACCTACCACGAGGTCGAGCCGAACCCGGTGGGGCCCTTCGAAGCGGTCGTGGCGCTCCCGCGCGGCATCGCCGAGGGGATCTCGGTGATCGCGCTGGTCTTCCTCATCGGGGGCGCCTTTACGGTCGTGGACGAGACGGGGGCGCTCAAGCGCGGGGTGACTTCGCTGGTGCGCGCGCTCAGGGGGCGGGATCTGCTCGTGATCCCCCTCGTGTCCGTCCTCTTCGCCACCGGGGGCGTGGTCGAGAACATGCAGGAAGAGATCATCCCCCTCATTCCCGTGCTGCTCATCCTCACCCGCAGGCTCGGCTTCACCCCGATGGTGGCGGTCGCGATGAGTGCGGGGGCCGCGTTCGTCGGGTCGGCCTTCAGTCCCGTCAACCCCTTCCAGGTCGTGATCGCCCAGCGTCTGGCCGAGCTGCCGCTGATGTCGGGCGCGCTCTTCCGGATCGTGTTCCTGCTGATCGCGCTGGCGTTCTGGATCGCCATGACCATGCGCTACGCGCGGCGGACGCGCGGGGAGCGGGAGGCCGTGGACGAGGGCGGCATGGAGGGGGTGCGCGCCTCCGACCTGGGCATCTTCGCGCTCGTGCTGGGGGCCTTCGTGCTGGCCGTCGTCGGGATGATCTGGTGGCACTGGGGCTTCGACGAACTCTCGGCCGCGTTCTTCATCATGGGCGTGATCGTGGGGCTGCTCGCCGGGATGCGCCTGACCGGGACCGCCGAGGCCTATGTGCGCGGCTTCCGCTCAATGGCCTACGCGGGGCTGCTGATCGGGTTCGCGCGCTCGATCTACGTGGTGCTGCAGGACGGGCGCGTCGTCGACACCATCGTGCAGGCCATGTTCACCCCGCTCGAAGGGCTGCCGGTGCTGGCGTCGAGCTTCGGGATGGTGGCGGCGCACACGGTCATCCATGTGCCGGTGCCGAGCGTGAGCGGGCAGGCCGTGCTCACGATGCCGCTCCTGGTGCCGCTCTCGGACCTGCTGGGGATGTCGCGGCAGGTGACGGTACTGGCGTATCAGTACGGCGCCGGGCTCTGCGACCTGCTGACACCGACCAACGGGGCGCTGATGGCGATCCTCGCGTCGGCGGGCGTGCGCTACGGGGATTGGATCCGGCACGTGATCCCGCTCTACCTGGGACTGGTGGCGCTGGGGCTTGTGGCGATCGGCGTGGCGCTGTGGGTGGGGCTGTAGCTTAGTTGATACTAAACATATTTGTTTAGTATTTGGCTGCGGTTCCCCAGCCGAAACTTGGAGGGAGGCCCGCAGTTCATTCTCCGTGGAGTATTGCGAATAAAAACCGAATACTTTACTTTTCCTTGACCCATTCACCGATTGGACGGAAGAGAGTGAACGTGCCGGGGACGACCGCAGTCGATTGGATGCACACCGCGCGAGGCCCATCGCCAGGAAGCCCAGGAGCCGTCAGCCCCCGGGAACTGTCGGATCGCCTGATAACGCATGGGACGCTCATCCAGGCGGCCGCCCGCAAGTCGATCGAGTCCGAGCGGCAACGCCGCTTTGGCCAGTACTTCACACCCATGTGGGTTGCCCGCCTCATGGCTTCGATGGTCCCGAACACCGACGAACAGTTGCAGTTACTGGATCCGGGAGCCGGAGCGGGCACTCTGTTCACCGCTCTCGCTGCACACTGCCTGCGGCAGGGTCGCCCGCCACAGGCACTCACGGTCACCGCCTACGAGATCGACGAAGAGTTCCAACCGTTTCTGAATCGTAGCGCCAACGTGGTCGCTAGTGCGTGCGCCTCCCGTTCGATCCCCTGCGAAGTCAACCTGCGTTTCGCGGACTTCGCCGAGCTGAGCTCTCTCGAAGGACTTGGTCACCTTTTTTCAGAGCCGGAAACGTTCGACGCCGCGATTCTGAATCCTCCCTACGGCAAACTGTCGTCGGACTCCGACCTTCGGGCACGCCTCGACGCGCTGGGCATTGCCGCACCGAACCTCTACGCCGCTTTCCTGGGACTGGCCCTCCGAGTCGTTCGACCGGGGGGCACCGTAGTCGCAATCGTTCCCAGAAGCTTCTGCAACGGAACCTATTTTGGCCGCTTCCGTCGCTATCTGCTCCGCGCCGCGAGCGTCCGCCACGTTCATCTCTTCGCACGCAGGGACAAGGCGTTTGGCGAAGACGCCGTCCTCCAGGAGAACGTTGTTCTGGCACTGCGGAAAGAAACCGCGCGGCGAGACTTCGTTTCGCTTTCGTTCAGCGATGGCGTCGAGGACGATCCCGTATGGAGCCGCAAGACCAGAATCACCGACGTGGTTCGGCGAAACGATGCCGATCTGTTCGTGCACCTTCCGGACGGGGACTGGAGCATCGGGCTTTCCCGCACCATGGATTCGCTGCCATCCGACCTGGGTGGATTGGGGATCGGCGTATCCACCGGTCCGGTCGTGGGATTCCGCATGCGACAGTGGTTCACGGAACCGGACGGTGGGCACGCGGGCGCCCCTCTGCTGCACCCCGTCAATCTCCGAGGAATGACGGTCAACTGGCCTGTAAACGGCAAGAAGGCCCAGGCCGTGGAGCGGACTCCAGAGACGGAACGCATCCTGATCCCCAAGGGCTGGTACGTAGCCACCCGGCGCTTTACGAGCAAGGAAGAGCCACGCCGGGTCGTGGCCTCCGTGATCGATCCTGCGCGACTGCCAGGGGATCGAATCGCATTGGAGAACCACCTCAACTACTTCCACAGATCCGGAGCGCCTCTCACGCGGGATCTCGCGGTCGGACTGGCGACATACCTTAACACCACCTTCGTTGATCGCTATTTCCGGCTGTTTTCCGGGCACACGCAGGTAAATGCCACTGACCTCCGCAAGCTCCGGTATCCTCGGGCAACCAGCCTGGAAGCGGTGGGTGCGTCGCTGGAATCCGTGCTCGTGGGAAACCCCGCAGATCGCGTCCTGCGCCAACACTGCAAGGAGCTATGCCAAGTGCCGGATACCGACCATGTACAAGCCAGGATCGACGAAGGACTGGCCATCCTCAGCGATCTGGGAATGCCCAGGGAACAACTGAATGAGAGATCTGCGTTGACACTGCTGGCCATTGTCGGCGTCACTCCCACCGACGCCTGGGCAACGGCTTCGGCCCCGCTCATGGGGGTGACCCCGATCATGGACTGGATCGAGGCCCACTATGGACGGAAGTACGCGCCCAACACCCGGGAGACGATCAGACGCTTTACTCTCCACCAGTTCGTCGACGCCGCCCTGGTAGTTCCGAACCCGGATCGACCGGACCGCCCGGTAAACAGTCCGCAGTTCTGCTACCAGATCGAGCCGGCCGCTCTCGCTCTTCTGAGGACATTTGGCTCGGACCAGTGGGAGCCCCGTCTGGCCAGGTACCGCACGGGTCAGGATGCACTCAAGGTCAAGTACGCGCAGCGCCGCGAGATGGCCAAGATCCCTCTTGTGATCAAGGAAGGCCTCTCGATCGCCCTGACTCCCGGTGGCCAGAATGAGCTGGTGCGACTCGTGGTGGAAGAGTTCTGTCCCCGCTTCATTCCCGGAGGCGAACCGGTGTACATCGGTGACGCGGGCGACAAGTGGGCGTATCTCGACGATCCGCTGGCGACGGAACTGGGCATCGATGTCGACGAACACGGCAAGATGCCGGACGTGGTCGTGTTCGACCGAAAACGGGACTGGCTCGTACTGATCGAGGCCGTGACCAGTCACGGACCGGTCGACCCCAAGCGTATCGGAGAACTGAGGGAACTCTTCGCGGATGTGAAGTCCGGCCTGGTGTTCGTGACCGCGTTCCTTGATCGTCGGACCTTCGTCAGGTACCTGGCGCAAATCGCGTGGCAGACCGAGGTCTGGATAGCCGAGTCACCCGGCCATCTGGTTCACTTCGACGGCGAGCGGTTTCTCGGACCGTATGACTCGCCGGAACTGTGAGCGCGCTGATTCAGCTGGCCGAAGAAAACCACCATGCTAAACATCTATCCCGAAGCCTTTCTCTCTGAAGTCCTGGGCAAACCGGCCGCTACGCATCTGACGTAGACCGGCGTAGGATTGCGATTTCGCGCCGATGCCCTCTATGACTTCGTTGACTTGGCTTACTGACGAGCAAGCGGGCAGGATGACGTCCAGCTGCTCTGCCATCTGGCGGCGAAGGCTCTCGTAATGGGCACCCGTCCAAGCCATTGACTGGTCGTGACCAGAGTCGTCCCACAGTCCGCGTGCTCGGCCCTCCCCCAAGGCCATCGCCATGTCGAAGAAGACTCCTTCATTGTTGTCCAGGACTTCCTCGATCCACTTCGACTTGAGACGACCACGGAGCACCGTCAGTATCCCGAACCAAGTCGGTAAAGCGGCGACGAAGCCGATAACCTCCCAATACCAAGGAAGGGCAACGAGAGAAACGGGGAAACCGGATAGCACCAATGGCAGCGATGTCAGCGCCCACTTTGTGTCCAACCACTCGAACTGATCCTTGTGGACGAGCAGTGGTCTCTCTTCGGATTCCATCCTCTCTCGCTTGTAGCCTCTTGGCGTAGCTACCGCCGCTTGGTGGACCTGAAGTCCAGCCCGCCCTACCGGCTGGAGCTCCCCCCACCCCCCGCTGCCTGCTCTTCCACAAACCCCCGCGCCTCGTCGAGCCCGGAGATGCCTTCACGGCCCTCCCACAGCGCGGACACCTTCGAGTAGTTCTCGAGCGCGACCATGGTGTTGCCCATCGCCGCATTCGCGCGGGCCAGACCCAGCAGCGAGCGCGGACGCCCCGCCATGCGCTGCAGCGAGGTCTCGAACATCTCGGCCGCGTCCTCGGGGCGGTCCAGCTCGAGGAGCAGCTCGCCGTAGAGCTCGTGGACCGGCTTGACCGGGTTGGCGGAGCCGCGCGGCGGCGACATCGCCTCGACGGTCTCGACGGCCTTGTCCATGAATCCGGTCGCAACGTCGGCGTGCCCCATGCCCTGGTGCAGCAGCGCGCTGACCTGCATGTGCATGACGTGGTCGTAGCCGCGGCCCTCGGACTTCTCGGCGAGCGCCTTCTCGGCGGCCGCCAGCGTCTCCTGGTCCCCGGTGCGCGCCGCGCTTAGGCCGGTCGCGAGCAGCTCGACGGAGCGCATGTCGTCGGTCACGGGCCGCACGTCCCACTGCTCGGTCTCGACGGTGTAGCGCGACTTCAGCAGCGGCACCGCCCCCCGCGCCCGCTCCGCCCCGGCCGCACCACGCGCGCCGCCGACCTCGAAGCCCTCGTTTTCGGCCATGGACTCGATGCGCTCGATCCACATCCGCGCCTTGGCGTAGTCGCCGCGCTGCAGGTCGCCGTACTGACCCCAGTCAAGCGAGTGCACCGCATCGCCGAGGGCGTCGCCGGGCTCCCACAGCTCGACGGCTACGTCGTAGGCGGACTCGTTGTGACCCGAAACCAGGTCCCACATGCCGTGCTGGATGAAGATGTGCGTGGGCATGTGGCGGGCGTGCGACACCGCGGGCGCGATGCCGGCGAAGGCGTGGGCCGCCTCCAGCGCCAGCGGGGCGTTGATGGGGTGGTCGAAGGAGTGGATGGTGTAGTGGGCCGCGCCCGGGTGGACGGGATTGTCGTTCAGCAGCTTGAGCGCGATCGTGCCGGCGCGGATGTTGTAGCGCTCGGTCACGTTGCCGTTCAGGCGGTTGACGCCCAGCAGCGACAGCGCGTAGAAGGCCGCGATCTCGGGGTCGTCCGGGTAGGCCTCGTGGAGGCCGCCCATCGCTTCCATGTACTCGAAGCGGCGCTGGGTGTGGTCGCCGTCGCCCCAGAGGATCTCGACCGCGCGCATGAGGCCCTTTTCGCGCTCGGTGGGCGCCTTGGCGATGCGCTCCTCGGGGGTCGGCGCGAGGCGCTCCAGGGCCTTCCTGGGCTCGGTCGGGTCCATGTTGGTGACGAGCGGGTGGTTGTAGGCGAGCGACTCGCCCCAGTACGCCAGCGCGAAGTCGGGGTCGAGCGCCTGGGCCGCGTGGAACTGCTCGCGGGCCTGCTTCCAGCCGAAGCTGTGCAGGATCGCGACGCCGCGCAGGAAGTGGTTCTGCGCCTCGCCCGTGGCCGAGGTCGGGAAGTCGATGACCCCGACCTCGTCGAACTGGGCGGCCGCGGGTGGCGGCGCGGCGAGGGCAGCGAGGACAAGGGCGGCTGCGGCGGCCGCGCTCCAGACGGTCGTGCTCGATCTCTTCATGTGGATCATCCTCATGCTTCGGCCGCTTTTGCCGGCCGTGTGGTGCAGGACGCGGAACCGGGCCCGCGCCGTTCGGTATTCTCAGGCCTCGGCCAGTGCTTCGGCCATGTTGTTCAAAGCCCTATCTACAATAGCACGCGGAGAGGCCAGGTTCATGCGCATGTAGCCATCGCCTCCCGTGCCGTAGTTGGATCCCGGGTTGAGGAAGACGCCGGCGCGCTCGGCGAACCAGCGCTGGACCACCTTCTCGGCGTTGGCGTCGGCGCTGCCCTCGGCGACCTGGCGGGCGGCGGTCTCGGGGGCCCCGATCCGGTCGGCGAAGTCGGCGACGTTCAGCCAGGCGAGGTAGGTGCCCTGCCCCTTGCGGTGGCGGATCCCCGGGAGGTTGTCGCGGATGTACGCCTGCGCATGGTCGTGGTTCGCGTCGAGGTAGGCCAGCAGGTCGTCGAGCCAGGGCTCGCCCTCGGTGAGCGCGGCGCGGGTCGCGACCATGCCGAGCGTGCTGAGGTCGGCGCGGGTGTTCGTCTGGACGCGCGCCAGCAGGTCGGGGTTGGTGGAGTGGAACCACGCCACCTTCATCGCCGCCAGGCTGAAGGACTTGCTCGCAGACGAGAAGGTGAGGCTGTTGTCGACGATGTCGGGATCCAGGCTGGCGAAGGGGGTGAAGGTGTTGCCCTTCGTGACGAAGTCGCGGTGGATCTCGTCGGCGAGGACGACCACGCGGTGCTTGAGGCAGATCTCGCCCATGCGGGTCAGGTCTTCGGGCGACCAGCAGTTGCCGGTGGGGTTCTGCGGGTTGCAGAGGATGAAGCTGTTGCACCGGCGCGCGCGGCGCTCGAAGTCGTCGAAGTCGATCGAGTAGCGGCCGTCGGCGTCGACGACCATGGGGTTGTCTTCGGTGACGGTGCGGGTGAAGCGCAGGTCGGTGTAGAAGCCGGAGTAGGTCGGCGTCGTGAGGAGGACCTTGGTGCCGGGGGGCGAGAAGGTGTGGAGCGCGCCGATCAGGCCGGGGTGGACGCCGGTGGTGAAGACGACGGTGGAGGGGTCGACCTCCACGCCGTAGCGGCGGTGCTCCCATTCGGCGACGGATTCGGCGTAGGAGTCGGGGCGGGCCATGTAGCCCCAGTTCTCGTGGCTGCATCGTTCGGCGAGGGCCTGGGTGATGCAGGGGGCCGCGCGGAAGTCCATGTCCGCGACGCCCATCCCGGCGACGATGTTGTCGCCGAACTGCTCGATGGCGCGGTCCCAGCGCACGCTGTCGGTGCCCACGCGGTCGTAGACTTCGTTGAAGTCGTAGTCGTCGCTGGGGAGCGCCAAGAGGGGGCGGGGGCGCCCGGTGGCGGTGTGGGCCGCGAGGCGGGAGGCGCCTGCTGCGCCGGCCGCGCCGACGAGGGCGGTGGTGCCGGCGCGACGGAGGAAGTTTCTGCGACTGAATCGTGGCTTTTGCGACATGCGCGGGCTCCGTGGGCGGTCCTCTCGGGTTTCCGGTCAGAATGGCGGCACGGGAGCCCGCGCGCAAGTTATATTGAGTGTTGTGGGGACGGTCTGGCCGCACTGACATACCATGGGAACGGCGAACCTGTGAGCGAGCTTTCAAGGTGGGAGTGTGTGAACCTGGAGTGCAGCTATCGGCGGCCTGTCATCCGCGTCGCCGGCGTACACAACACTCCCCCGAGGTGCTACGTCTGCTCCAGGCCGATGGAGAAGGAGCATCAGCCCGTTCTCAGCGCATTGGTTCCTCCCGGGCCGTCATCTCCTCTCGGTCGGCAGCCAATGCGTCGTGGTGCATGACATGATAGCGTAATGCTATCAATACGATATCATCGCTCCAGGCGTTCGAGCCGCCAGATGTCGACGTGGTCCAGTTCGAGTTCGTCCTCACGGATCGTGGCGAGGTAATCCCCACTGAACACCGGGACGCTGCGGTCCTTGTATGAAGCCGCAGGCACGCTGCCCAGGAGTCGTCCCTCGGGATCGAAGAACTCCCAGCGGTCGCCGCCGGTCCGGATCACCTCCACCCACAGCTTGCCGTCGGGGGCGACGTAGATCTGGTCGATGAACGGCTTCCGGTCGGGACGGCTGAATGCGCGCGGTCTGCAGGAAGCATTCGGATAGCGCTCGCGGAACTCGTCGTATTCCGTGTTCCCGACGGCCCATTCCGCTTCCGAGATCGGCTCGGTGGGCAGTGTGCGTTCGATCACCCGGACCGTGTCGCCCGCGCTGCCGATGACGGCGATCCGGTAGAAATACCCCCACGCCGAGTACATCGCCCCAGCGGAAGCAGGGTGCAGTAGGAACTTTGCCGCGAACGGGGCCCCGTACAGGCCAATGGCACCTTCGGCCTCGCAGAAGATCGGCTCCACCGCGCCCGGCAGGTCTCCGTCGCCCCGCACCCAGGGAATCGTGTCGCCGGTATCTCCGCTGCTGTGGTGGCCCACCCAGATGGACTCCATATCCACACCGAGCGCATGGCGAAAGACCTCGTTCGGGCCGACAGGGTAGAAGCGGAGATCGGCGGGCGAGCCGGTCCACCCCCCGGCGGTCGTTCTCTGGCCGATCCATTCGCCGCCGGCGGAAAACTCGCCGATGCGGCCCAGGTGAGGATCGTAGGTGAGGAGCCGGTCTTCGACCCACGCGATGGAATAGATGCTCCTGAATTCGCCGGGCCCTTCGCCGTCCCGCCCGAAGGTGCGCAGGTGGGCCCCGTCCAGACCGAAGACACGCACCTCGCGGTTTTGGGCATCCGCGACGAACACATTTCCGTCCGGGCCCAGCGTGACCGCGGTGACCCGGCCGAATTCCTCGGGACCGCCTTCGTCCGTGAGCGTCTTCGGGCCGATGGAAACCACTGGGGCGAGCCGCCATGCGGGTGGAGTGCCGGAGTTGGTGACGTGGACCACGCTGCCGACGGTGTCGAAGGTGGTGGTGAGGTCGGCGGCCTGCGAGCCAGGGCCCTGTGGGCCACACGCGGCTGGCAATGCGCACGCAAGGCATGGGAGCAGGATCCGGCACCGCACCATGCCCGTCATTGCGGAACGAATTCAGGCGTCAACACGAGGATGAGTACGGGCTCCTCGGCGGAGGTGCGCGTCGATCCCAACACCACAGTCTGGCCATCGCGGATCGTGACCGAGGCTTCGAGAAACACTTCCACGGGATCTCTTCTTGCGGTTTCCCTGATGCTCCACGGGACAATGCTGGTGAGGCTCACATCGACGCGTATCGTCGGTGAGGACGGGGGCGCCCTGACATCCACGCCGAGTTCCCATGGCACCTCCGAGTCCCCCACGACGATTCTCTGGATTCCGGAGCCGTCCCAGCGAGGAGATCCACCCCTGTCCTCCAACACGATGTTGACTAACGGCGTCGACACGAGCCGATACCCCCGGAAGTTGAAGAGCTTCCTCAGCTCGTGGACCACATCGGCGATCTCGGGGTCCTGTTCCGTGAAGCCATCCGCCTGGACCAGGTAGAAGCGGAACCGCACCTGCTGGAAGTCCTTTGTGGCTTCCTCCTGGGCACTTGCCAGGCCCGCCAGCGGTCCCAGTACCAGTGTAGCGATCAACGCGGCCAGAACACCGCTCCGCACTGCTTCAATCATGAGTCGCTCTCTTTCGGGTTGAGCAGCCATACCACGGCGATGTCGGGATCGCTTGTGGGAAAGACCACGAAGGGCTTGTCGGCCTCCACGTCCATTTCGGCCATCATGTTTGTTGCCGGCGGTGCGCCTGCCGAAGAGTCCAGTCCTCCGCTCGGGTCGTTTCCCTCGCCCCGTACCAGGATGAGCGCGGCAACCGCGGCCGCGGCTGCGACAGTCCCCAGCGTCCGCGTCCTCCACGATGCGCGCCAGCGTGAGTGCACAATCTGCGCGTCCTCGACCGCCTGTCCGCCCTCCAAAGCCTGCCCGCCCCCCACAGCCTGCATGTGCTCCACCGCCGGAAGCGCCTCACTCAGCTCCTCCGCCATCGCGGTGAGCACGGCGTTCATGTTCCGGGCGTCTCGATGATCCATCATGCCTCCGCGGTTCCGTGCCTGTGGCCATGGGCCAGCATCTCCCTGCGCATCCTCCGGCGCGCGCGCAACAGGTGCACCCGTAGCGTGCTCGGATTCATCTCCAGCATGTCGGCGGCCTCCCCCGGCTTCAGCCCCTGCAGATCCACCAGATCGAAGACTTCGCGCTGCCTCGTCGGCAGCTCCCTCAAAAGCGTCCCGATCAGTCTGAGTGTTCTCTTCATCTCCATCCTGTCGAGCGGATCCTCGAGCCGGGGCGCCGCGTCCTGCGCCAGCTGCCCCAGCCTGTCGGCCAGGCTGAGCTCCCGACGCTTCCCGCGCTGGTGATCCAGGCTGGCGTTCCTCGTGATGCGGTAGACCCAGCTCGTCACCTTCGAGCGGCCGTCGAAGCTGTGAATGGATCCAGTCATTCTCGTCAATACCACCTGTGCGACATCCTCCGCGTCGTCGGGATCGCCGGTGATGACCAGCGCCCAGCGGCAGATGAGAGGGCGGAGAGCGCCCGCCAGCCTTCCGAGCGCCTCTGTGTCTCCCTTCCCGGCCCTGACGGCCAACTCCAAGATCTCTCGGTCGGAGAGCATGGCGCTCTCGGTCCTGGTTTCTCTTCGCGTGTGGATTTCGAGGAATGAGACGGCGGCGGCGGGCGGAGCGTTTACCTGGCGGGAAACGGCTGTCCTGCGCGCGCGCCTGCGGCCGTCAGCCCGCGGTGCGGTCCAGCGGCCAGAGTTGCACGCGCTCCACGCCGAGTTCGTCCGTAGTCGTGCCGAGAATATGGTCTTCGCCGATTTCGAAGACTTCGAGGTCGGGTGGGGTTTCGACAAGTCCCTGCACGCGCCCGTCCGCGTCGAAGACGGTCCAGATGGTGCCGTTCTGTTCCGGGAACCTGTACTCCTGGGCCCAGAGGTAGCCCAGGGGGTCGGAGTGCAGCGCCGAGAACGCGGGGAAGAACTCGACCAGCGTCATGCCTTCGAACAGCGCGTGGAGTCGGGCCTGGTCTTCCTCCGACCTGTCGCCGTAGGTGCCCGCGAACCAGGCGTCCAGTTCGCTCCGGACGGGAGCCCGCAGTTCGTGGTCGCGGCGGACGATCTTCGCCAGGATACCATCGCTGTCGTAGGCGCGGATCTCGTAGCTGTCGTTCGCGGTGACGACGGCCAACGGGCCCCAAACGGTTGCAAGCACCGACCTGCCGAACGGGTGGGGGCGGCCGGCTGGACCGCCCGGCGAAAAGAACCATTCGTCTCCGGGGTGGGTGCCCAGGGAGGCGTGGATTTCTCCGGTGGGCGCGACGATGGCAAACTCGGCCTCCTGCCGCCTCAGGGTCGATCCGCCGGCGCCGAAGTTCATGCCGATCCGCAGGCTGGGCTTGCCGAGGATTCCGCCGTCCGGCATGAGTCCGAGGAAGGAGAAGTACCCCTCGCCCAGCGTTGCGGTGCGGCCGGGGTAGCCGTCAGGGTCGAAGAGCACGATCTGGCCGCGCCACCACGAGGCGGCGACGATCGAGTCCCCCGGCCACTCGCCGACTGCCTCCGGATCCCACTGGGCGAATTCACCGGGCCCCTCGCCGACCCTGCCCCAGCTCTCCAGGTGGTCGCCGTTCGCCGAGAAGAAGCGGATCTCGCCGGTTCCGCCGTTGGCCACCGCAATCCTGCCGTCGGAGAGCCGGGTCGCGTCCTCGACCGCGTACAGCTGGTATACCTCCTCCCCCTCCAGCGAGCCGATCGACACCTCCGGCACCTCGCCGACCTGCCAGCCGAGCCGCGAGCCCGTGGCAGGCCTGGCGTTCTCGACGATTGTGACGCCCGCGCTGTCACGAACCTCCGACCGCAACACGGGCCCGGAGTCGCCCCCGGTACCGCAAGCGGCGAACAGCAGGACGACCGGGACCGCAGGTCCAATTCGCAAAGCTCTTGTCACGTCCGCATTCTTCATCAGTTCGTCCAAGCAAGGGGAGCCTGCCATGCAATGCCCAACCTCAGTTAGACACAGGGTCACTGCCCTTCTGTTGCTCAGCTGCGCCGCCGCCCTTCCGGCCACTGCACCCGTCCCCGCCTCGGCCCAGACCGAGGTCCGCCAGCGCTTCGGCGTCGCCACCCCCATGCGCGACGGCGTCGAGCTCGTTTCGGATCTATGGCTGCCGGGCGAGGAAGGACGCTACCCCACCGTGCTGGTGCGCACGCCGTACCTGAAGGCCAAGGCCCGCTGGGTGAACCTCGGTCACACCTTCGCGCGCAACGGCTACGCCTTCATCGTGCAGGACGCGCGTGGCCGCGGTGATTCTGAAGGGGAGTTCGGCTTCTTCTTCGCCGACGCCGAGGACGGGTACGACACGATCGAGTGGATCACCGAGCAGGACTGGTCGAATGGCCGCATCGGGATGATGGGGGGCTCCTACCGCGCCACGGTCCAGTGGCTGGCCGAACGCGAGGGCGCTCCCCTGACCTGCATCTTCCCGCAGGCGCCCGCCGCCCGCTACTTCGACGAGATCCCCTACACCGGCGGCGCCTTCCGCATGGAATGGGCGATTGGATGGATCAACGGGACATCGGGACGCATAGGGCAGAATGAGAACATCGTGCTCACCGACCTCGACGCCGTCTTCGCGCACCGTCCCATCATGAGCATGGACTCGGTGATGGGACGCGTCATGCCGCTATACCGCGACTTCCTGACGCACGCGACCGAGGACGCCTACTGGGACCGCATCCTATTCGACGACGAGGACTTCGCCGGCATGGACGTTCCCTCGCTCACGGTCACCGGATGGTACGACGCCGACCAGCCCGGCGCCTTCCACTACTGGCGCGGGATGCGCGCGCACTCTCCCGCCGCCGACCGGCAATACCTGCTCTCGGGCCCCTGGGACCACGGCGAGACGCGCACCGGCGGCACCCCGACGATCGGCGAACTCGACCGCCCCGGATCGGTCGTGGACATAGACGGTTTGGCCATGGAGTGGTTCGACTGGTGTCTGAAGGGCGACGGCTCCGGCGACTTCGACCTTCCCCGCGCGCGAGTCTACCTCACCGGGTCCGGCGAGTGGAGAGATTTCGACGATTACCCGCCCGGCGAGGTGGTGGAGCGCAATCTGTATCTCCACAGCGGCGGGAGCGCGAACAGCCTGCACGGCGACGGCACCCTCTCCTGGGAAGCCCCCGGCGACGAACCGCCGGATCGCTTCACCTACGACCCGCATCACCCGGTGCCGTCCGGCGCGGGTGGTGACGGGGCCGACCAGCGGGCCGTACAACGCCGCGACGACGTCCTCGTCTACACGAGCGACGAGCTCGACGCGCCGCTGACCGTGCTCGGCAAAGTGTTCGTCGTGGTCCACGCCGCCACCGACGCGCCCGACACCGACTTCACCGCCAAGCTCAGCGACGTATACCCGGATGGGCGGGCGATCAAGCTGGCCGTGAATCCCGCGGGCGTGATCCGGGCGCGCTACCGTCTGGGCCGCGACCGGGAGGTTCCCATCGAGCCCGGAGTCCCGCTGCGCTATGAGATCGAACTCTTCGACCTCGGCCACACCTTCCTCCCCGGCCATCGCGTCAGGATCGAGGTGTCGTCGAGCGCGTCGCCCTTCATCAACCCCAATCAAAACACGGGAAACCCGGTCGCCACGGATATGGAATGGAGGATCGCGCAACAGACGATCTACCATGACCGGGAGCGGGCGTCGCATGTGCGGCTGCCGGTGCTGCCGGAGCGATCCAACTGAGGCACACGGGATGGATTCGCGTGTACGAGCAGGTGTCATGAAGAAGGCTTGGCTGCTGTTCCTGTTGCTGCTGCTCGCGCTGCCGGGGTGCGAAGGCAATCCGGCGCCCGACGAGGAAGCCGTGGTTCTGGTGCACGGCCTGGGACGGTCGCGGGCGTCGATGGCGGTGCTGGCCCAGCGGTTGGAATGGGCCGGGTACGGGGTCGTTACGGTGGGCTACAGGTCACTCAGCGATCACTTTCCCGATCAGGTGGCGACGGTCAGGTCCGTGGTCGAGCGATGCTGCGCCGAGTCACCACGGGTTCACTTTGTCGGGCATTCGCTGGGCGGGCTGGTCATTCGGGGGTATCTCGCGGAGACTCCACCGGAGCAGCTTGGGCGGGTGGTACTGCTGGCGCCGCCGAACCAGGGCAGCCTGTTTATCGATTGGCTGGACGAGATACCAGCGGCCACGGAAGTTCTCGGCCCCGTTGGCAGCGCCCTCGGAACCGACACCACGGACATCCCGGCCACGCTCCCCCCGCCCGACTACGAGATGGGGATCGTCGCCGGAACTCGCAGCATCCACCCCATCGGGCACCTCGCGATCCCGGGCCCCGACGACGGGATCGTGAGCGTGGAGCAGACGCGGGTCGAGGGCGTGCCGATCATCGTGCTGCCGCGATCGCATGCGTTCATCATGAGCAGCCGGTACACGGCGCAGGCCGTGATCGAGTTCCTGACAACAGGGGAGTTCGGAGACATCCCCGGTCCGGCGAGCTAGGGTCCAGCGGTCAGGACTGTCGTACCGAATGTAATGTACACAGGACAATATGTAATATTGTCTTTACATATTCAATTGGCAGCGGCGCTCATCTCTCGATGCGCCACACATCCACGTGATCCAGTTCCAGGCTGTCCTGGCGGATGGTGAGCATGTGATCCGTCCCGAAGGCGGGTACGGACTGCTCCTTCCACTCGACGAGCGGCACGCTTCCGAGCAGCCGGCCTTCAGGGTCGAATACGTCCCAACGGTTTCGGGCCGCGCCGAACGCCTCGACCCATAGTCTGCCGTCCGGTGCGATCCTGATCTGGTTGATGAAGGGTTTCCTGTCAGGCCGCACAGGGCGAGGAGGCTCACACGAAGCGCCCCGCCGCTCACGGAGGCCGGCCTCGAACTCATCGGTTACGGCTGTCCATTCCTCTTCAGAGAGTGTCTCTGCCGACAGCGTGCGCTCGATGATTCGAAGGGTATCCGCTCCGCGGGTGAGGGCGATGCGGTAGGTATTGGTCTTCGCCTGGTACATCGTGCCGCCGGGGCCCGGATGTTGTGCGAGCTTCGGGCTGTAGATGTTCGTATAGTGCCATGTCCATCCATTGTTGTAGTCGCACATGATGTCCTGGTCCCACGGGTCCACGAGAGCGCGGATCGTATCACCGGTTTCGCCGGCGCTGTTCTGGCCGACATGGACGAGCGAAAACCCGTTGACCCCAGGGAGCATGCTTTGGGAATAAGCCTCGCCGCTACCCGCGGGAGAGAATCCCTCCCCGTAGCCGGTGCCGCCCCAATAGCCGGGAGCGGCCCGTTGGCCGAGGGGCTCGCCTTCCGACGAAAACTCGTTGATGCGTCCGCCGATCAGGTCGATTGCCAGCAGGCGATCTCCCACCCATGCCAATGCGTTGATCTGGGCGGGGAACTCGCCAGGGCCTTGGCCCTCGCGGCCGAAGGTGCGGCGGTGCTCGCCGTCCAGACCGAACACCCGTACCTCGCGGTTTTGCGTATCGCCCACGTACACCTCGCCGTCTGGTCCCAGCATGGCAGTTGTAACCAGGCCGAATTCTTCCGGGCCCCCGGCACCCACGGCCAGCGAACGCGGTCCGATCGAGGTCTCGAGGGTTAGCCGCCATTCGGGGGCTGTGCCCGAATTGGTGACGTGGACGACCCCGTCGATGGTGTCGATCGTGGTGGTCAGGTCGCTGGTCACGGCAGGCACCCGGTCGGCAGAGCAACCGGCAAGGACTACCGTCAGTGGCAGGAGAAGGAGGACATCGGATGCTGTCGTCTCGAACACGTCGCGAATCAATGAACCCTCCCCGGTGCCCGTCAGCCGCGCCCGTGCGCCTGTCCGGCGCGAGGACACCTCTTTACCAGGACACGACGCGTCCGCGACACGGTTGCAGCAGTCCGGGCCCGTCACCCTGTCATCTCACCCAGCCACCTCCCGCCACTCGGCCAGCAGCCTCGCCTCAACCTCGCGGCTGAGCCCGGTCCGCAGCTGGAACACACCGCCCACTTCCCGGCCCCGATGCCAGTCCAGCGTTTCCCTGGCGATCACGGCCAGTGGCCGGAAGGTGAGCCCCGCCGCGATCCCGCGGCTGCTGTCGATGCGCCCGTAGTTGAGGTAGTGACCCTGTGGCGGCTGCCAGAAGGGCAGCTGCTGCTGGGGCATCTGGCCGCGCTCGGCCAGGAAGTCCCAGCCCACCCAGGTGAAGGAAACGGGCGCGGAGGTGATGGCGCGGATGCCGTACACCAGTTCGGCGGAGGACAGGGGCGCGCCCGGGCCGACGCTGTTGAAGATGCCGGCCGTCTGCTGCTCGAGCAGGTGGATGTAGAACTCGGACAGGTCGCGCACGTCGATGAACTGGACGGGGTCGGTCGGGTCGCCCTGCACCAGCACCTCGCCGCCGGCATCGATCCGGTCGGGCCAGTAGGTGAAGCGGTCGCTGCGGTCGCCGGGACCCACGATGACCGGGGGCCGCACGATGAGTGTGCGAGCGCCGAACCCGTCCTCGACCGCGCGCTCCGCGAGGACCTTGGCGGGCCCGTACGCGGTCCACTCGCTCTCGGGGAGGTCCCTGGGGCCGATCGGCGCGTCTTCGTCCATGAACGCGGCGGTGAAGTCGGTGTAGACCGCGCGCGTCGAGGTGAAGAGGTACTGGTCGGTGGCGTCGCTGAGGAGGTCGACCGAGAGGCCGACCTGGTGCGGTGTGTAGCCGGAGTTGTCGATGACGGCGTCCCAGCGGCGGCCTTCGAGCGCGGTAAGGTCGCTGTTGCGGTCGCCGACCAGCTTCTCGACCTCGGGGAAGAGGTGGGTGTTGGTGCGGCCGCGGTTGAAGAGGGTGATGTGGTGGCCGCGGGCGTGGGCGTGGCGCACGACGTGCGGGCCGATGAAGCCGGTGCCGCCGAGGATGAGGATGCTCATGCCCTGTCGGCCGGGTCGGCGGGTTGCGCCCGCGCGTCGTGCGAGGCCGGGTTGGGTTGCCGCGCCCGCGCCGGGCTGGGCCGCGGCCCGCCGTGGGGATCCGAGGCCAATTGCCGCGGCCCCCGCCGCGATGCCCGCCTGTCCAATGAAATCACGCCGTGTGGTCATTCGTTGTTGCTCCTGTTGGTTCGGTTTGCGGTGGCTGCCGACGTCGAACCAACGACAATACTTCTGTCCCCCGTGGTCGTGCACCTATTGTATCCGTGCACGACCATGGGGCATCGGGCTCACCGCCCAGCCCCAGCGCGCCGACCCTCTGCTTCGGAGACAACAGTGGAACGTTACAGGAGCCGTCGCCGTTTACCCCGCCGTCTTGCGACCCCACGTGGCGCCGTCCCGGCCGCCCTGGCCGCCGGCCTCTTCCTCTCCTTCAGCCCCGGGCCCGCGCATGCCCAGGAGGGCTCGGCCGACCCCATGGCGCAGGCCACCGCCGCCCTCGAGTTCCGTACCGTCGGACCCACCATCATGGGGGGGCGCGTTGCCGATCTGGCGGTCGTCGAATCGGACCCGCGGATCTTCTATGTCGGTGTCGCGACCGGCGGCGTGTGGAAGACCGAGAATGCCGGGATCACCTTCACGCACGTATTCAGGGACGAGGCGACCGCGTCCGTCGGCGACGTGACGCTGGCGCCTTCCAACCCCAACGTGGTCTGGGTCGGGACCGGCGAGCCCAACAACCGGCAGAGTTCGCCGTGGGGCAACGGGGTGTACCGGTCTACCGACGCGGGACGGACATGGACGCACCTGGGGCTTGAGAACACCCACCACATCGCGCGCATCCAGGTGCATCCGCGCGATCCCGATGTGGCCTTTGTGGCGGCGGTGGGGCATCTCTGGGGCCCGAATCCGGAGCGAGGCGTGTACCGGACGACCGATGGGGGCGAGACATGGGAGCGCGTCCTCTACGTCGACGACGACACCGGCGCGACAGAACTGGTGATGGACCCCGGCGACCCGCGCACCCTCTTCGCGGCCACCTACCAGCGCCGCCGGCGCGCATGGGGCTTCAACGGCGGCGGCCCCGGTAGCGGCATCTACCGCACGACCGACGGCGGCGACTCCTGGACGGAGCTGACCGAGGGCCTGCCCGAAGGCGACAAGGGCCGCATCGGCCTCGACATCTACCGGGGCGACGGCAACGTGGTATTCGCCCTGGTCGAAGCGGACGCCCGCGCGCCCGGGCAGGGATTCGGCGGCGGGGCCGGCAGCGACGCGCAGAACGGCGTCTACCGCTCCACCGACCGCGGCGAGACGTGGGAGCATCTGTCCACCACCAACAACCGCCCCATGTACTACAGCCAGATCCGGGTCGATCCCAACGACCCCGAGCGGATCTACCTGGGCGGCTCCAGCCTGTTTCGCTCGTCCGACGGCGGGCGCAGCTTCACCCCCGACGCGGCGGCCGGCGTCCACCTCGACCACCACGCCCTCTGGATCGACCCCGCCGACTCCGACCACCTGATCCTGGCCGGCGACGGCGGCGTCTCCATCAGTTGGGACCGCTCCGACAACTGGTACCAGCTGCGCAACCTGCCGCTCGGCCAATTCTACGAGATCGGCGTGGACATGCGCGATCCCTATCACGTCTGCGGCGGCCTGCAGGACAACGGCTCCTGGTGCGCGCCCTCCAATACCCTCTCCAACCAGGGAATCCGTACGCGCGACTGGTACAACGTGGGCTCGGGCGACGGCTTCTTCACTGTCATGCACCCCACGAACCCGGGGCTCATGTTTGCGGAGTCTCAGGGGGGTAACCTGATGCGCGTCGACCTCGCAACGGGGGAGCGCGCACGCATTCGCCCCCTGCCCCGGCCCACAGAGGAGGATGACGAGCGGCAGCTGCGCTGGAACTGGGACACACCCATGCTGCTCTCGGCCCACGACGACCAGGTCGTGTACGCGGGCTCGAACATCCTTTTCCGCTCCCCGGACCTTGGCCAGAGCTGGGAGGAGATCAGCGGCGACCTGACATACGCGATCGATCGGGACACGCTGATGTTGATGGGCGTCGCGGGCGGCGAGGCACAGATGTCGCGCAACGACGGGCAGTCCAACTACGGCAACCTGACCGCGATCGCGGAGTCGGCGCTGGACCCCGCGGTGCTTTACACCGGAAGCGACGACGGGCGGCTGCACGTCACCCGGGACGGCGGCGGCAGCTGGACGGACATCACGGGGAACGTGCCCAGGCTGCCCGCCCACACCTACGTCACGCGCATCGTGGCGTCGCGGGGCGCGGTCGGCGAGGTCTTCGCAGTCTTTGACGGGCACCGCAGCGACGACTTCGCGCCCTACGTCTATGCGAGTGCCGACTACGGCGGCAGCTGGCGCCCGATCGCCGACGGGCTGCCCGCCACCTCCATGAACGCCTTCGCCCAGCACCCCACCGCCCAGGACCTGCTCTTCGCGGGGAGTGAAAAGGGCGTACATTTTTCGACTGACAGCGGCCGCACCTGGCACGACCTCAGGAACGGCCTCCCCACCGTGCCTGTCGACGACATCGTCGTGCACCCCCGCGACAACGACCTCGTGGTCGGCACGCACGGCCTCGGCATCTGGATCATGGACGACATCGCGCCGCTCGAGCACCTGAGCAGCGACGTCATGGCCTCGGCCGCCCACCTCTACCCGGTGCGGCGCGCCACGTCCTACAACCCGTACACGCCTCAGGGCTGGACGCCGGGCATCTACGCGGCGCCCAATCCGCCCGACGGCGCGCGCATCCGCTACCATCTCGGGGCGGCGACCGATAGCGTCACAATCACGATTCTCGACGGATCCGGGACGGTCGTGCGGGAGCTCGACGGCACAGGCGACGCCGGCCTCAACGAGGTGATCTGGGATCTGCGGCTGGTGGCCAACGGCGCGGACGGCGAGGCAATGGACCCGGGCCCGCGCGTCCTGCCCGGCAGCTACATGGTGGTCCTTTCGGCCGGGGGCGACGTGTTCGAGACCACCGCCGAGGTGCGTCTCGACCCGCGCGTGAAGCTCTCCCGGGCCGAGATGATGGCGCGCCACGCGGCCATAATGGATTCGTACCGGCTTTCGGGGGCGGTGCAGGCCGTGAACGAGCGGATGAGCGCGATGCGCGGCCAACTGGGGGACATCGAGGAGCGGGTGGGGGACGCGGCCGAGCCGCCGGAGGACCTGACGGAGGAGATCGAGTCGCTCCGCGAGGACCTGGAAGCCCTGCAGGATGACATCGGTGGCGGCGGAGGCTTCGGCGGGAGCGGCAGTGGCCCCGCGGCGGGGGCCTTCGCATGGCGCACAATCGAATCCGCGACCCACCCCCCGACGGCGGATCAGCTCTGGCAGATCGACCGCTCCTGGGAGGAGCTGCCCGCCCTGATCGAGCGGCTGAACGAAGTGCTCACGGAGCGGCTGCCCGCGCTCAACGCCAGGGTCTACGCGGAGGGGCTGCGCCCCAAGACCGGCGAGGCGGTGGTGATGCCGCGAAGGGAGCGGTAAGGGAAGCGCGATGACGCAGGAGGACCCCACCCCCACCCGCAAGGTCAACCACACCGCACTGGCCGTGGGCCTGGCCGCCGGGATCGCCTTCGGCCTCCTCGCCACCGCCACCGGCAGCCCGGCGCTGACCTCGCTGGCCACCGGGGTCCGCCCGCTCGGTACCCTCTTCGTCAACGCCATCCAGATGGTCGTGATCCCGCTGGTGGTGTGCGTCATCTTCACCGGCATCGCACGCCTCGGCGACCTGCGCAAGGCGGGCCGGCTGGGCGGCTCGTCCATCCTCTTCTTCTGGCTTACCACCATCCCGGCAATCCTCATCGGCATGGGCCTGATGGTCGTTGCCCTCCGCTTCAGCCCCGAAGTCGCCACGCCAGCCGTTCAGGACAGCCCCGCCAGAGAGTTTCCGGGGCTGCTCGAGTTCCTCGTCACCCTCGTCCCCCGCAACCCCTTCCAGGCTGCGGCCAACGGCGCGCTTCTGCCGCTGATCGTCTTCGCCGCCATCTTCGGCGCCGCCGCCGGCACGCTCCCGGCCGACCGCCGCGCCAGCCTCCTCGACCTGGCCGACACGATCACCGAGACCCTGGTCACCATCGTCTACTGGATCCTGTGGATCGGGCCCATCGGGCTCTTCGGCCTCACCGCGCCCGTCACCGCCGAACTCGGCTGGTCGCTCCTGGCCAGCCTCGGTGTCTTCATCCTGACAGTGATCGTCGGCCTCTTCGTCTTCATCGCCCTCGTCTACCTCCCCGCCGCTCGATTCCTGGGCGACCTGCCGCTGCGCACCTACCTCCGCGGCACCGCCGGCTCCTGCACCGTCGGCTTCAGCGCCACAAGCTCCGTCGCCACCTTCCCCGTCATGCTCGCCGACGCGGAGGCCCGGCTGGGCGTCTCCCCGACCACCGCGCGCCTGGTCCTGCCGCTGGCCGCATCGCTCAACCGCGCCGGAAGCGCGCTCTTCCAGGGCGCCGCCGTCGTCTTCCTCGCCTCGCTGTACGACATCCCCCTGCCTGCCGCCGCGATGGCAGCCGCCGTGTTCGCCACATTCCTGGCCGCGATGACCGTCGCCCCGGTTCCGAGCGCAAGCATCGTGTCGCTCGTCCCGACGCTCGCGACAGTCGGCGTTCCGCAGGCGGGCCTCGCGATCCTCCTCGGAGTGGACCGGATCCCGGACATGTTCCGCAGCGCCACCAATGTCCTCGGCCACATGACGGCTGCTTCCGTAGTGGAGCGATTGATCGCGAAGAAAGGCCCCCAGGGACCACGGCCCAGTCACTGAGGCCGCGGGCTACCCCCTTGCCCGTTATTGATAACATCTTATCATTACGATCGAGCACTCGCGTCCCCAATCTCTTGTCGGGAGCGTGACACCATCGACCGCGGGCCGAGCAGCGCGCGCAAGCAAACCGGGAGTCCCAGTGCAGACACGCCTGATGCACGGCTCGGTCGGGTCGGGTCACACGGACTTCGTGACCGAACCGCTACGATGAGCCGATGACGGAAGGAGCCCGGTCATTCGACGTTGTCGTCGTCGGCGCCGGGGCGGCGGGCATCGGCTTCGGGGTGACGCTACGCCACCTCGGAATCGAGAATTTTGTGATCCTCGACCGCGCCGACGTCGGTGCGTCGTTCCTGCGTTGGCCCCGGCAGATGCGCTTCATCACGCCGTCGTTCAACGGCAACCAGTTCGGCGCCCTCGACCTGAACGCCGTCTGTCTGCGAACCTCGCCGGCCTACTCGATTGGCGTCGAGCACCCCACCGGTGTGGAGTACGCCAACTATCTGCAGGGGGTTGCGGCGCACTTCGAGTTGCCCATAGCAATCGAGGTCGACGTTCTCTCGGTCGCGAGGAACGGGCGACACGAACCGTTTCGGTTGGAGACGAATCGCGGCAACGTCCGTGCGCGGTTCGTGGTCTGGGCGGGCGGTGAAATGCAGTACCCGCGGACCCACGGCCTGCGCGGCGCGGAGCTTTGCCTGCACAACTCCAGGGTGGCCTCATGGGACGATCTCAACGGCGACGAGAGATGCATCATCGGCGGTGCCGAAAGCGGCGTTGACGCCGCCATCGGGCTGGCCGCCGCCGGTCGGCGAGTCATCGTCTTTGACCGCGAGGAGCCGTGGAGCCTGGCAGGCTCGGACCCCAGCCGACTCCTGTCGCCCTTTACGCAGGCGCGTCTGAAATCGGCGATCGACTCGGGTCGGGTAGCACTGTGCGGTGGCTGCACGGTCATCGGCGTCCGTCGCAAGGACAACGGCTATCAGTTGGCCTTCGAGGACGGCGAGGTGATCAACTGCGCCGAGCAGCCGATCCTGGCCTCCGGATTCGTCGGTTCGGCAGGCCTCGTCCGCTCGCTGTTCGCCTGGCGCGATGATGGCTATCCGATGCTGACGGAGAACGACGAGTCCACCGAGACGAGAGGGCTCTTCCTGCTCGGGCCGCAGGTGCGCCAGGGCAATCTCATCTTCTGTTTCATCTACAAGTTCCGCCAACGCTTTGCCGTGGTTGCCAACCAGATCGCCCGCCGTCTGAGGGTGAGCACGGAGCCGCTGGAGGTCTACCGCCGCGACGGAATGTACCTGGACGACCTGTCGTGCTGCGGCGATGAGTGCGCCTGTTGAATGGGCCGTGAAAAGCTCCGGACGGCAGATCTTCCGGGTTCGCACCGTTCTTGGGCCATTCCTGGCGCTGCTGCTGTTGTTGTTGCCCGCCTGGGTCGCGGTGGACGCAGCAAACCGTCTCGCGGAGCGAATCGACTCGAGGGTCCGCGCCCTGACCGAGCCACTGGCCGGGTTGCTGACGAATTGGCCGCAGCCGTTTGCGGAGATTCTGGCTGGCGACTACGGCTTTGTCACGATGGGGCCGCTGCTGCTGGTGTGGGCGACTCCGGTGGTCGTGTTCCATGCGCTGCTGATGGGCGCGTACAAGGCGAGCGGCCTGCTGAATTGCCTGACGATCGCCATGAATCCGTGGCTGCGGCCGTTCGGCATGACGGGCCGGGAGTTGGCGCGGGTCGTGATGGGTTTCGGCTGCAACGTGCCCGCCGTCATCAGCGCGCGCTCGTCGCCGGCCTGCGCGCGGGGTGCGTGCGTCTCGGCCATAGCCTTCGGTTCGGCGTGTTCGTATCAGCTGGGAGCTACGCTGGCGGTCTTCGCCGCAGCGGCAAGACCGGAGTTGATCGTTCCCTACCTGCTCTATCTTGGCGCCACCACTGTCGTCTATTCCGGCTTCATCGCGCGGCGAGCGGCTCGCTCTCGCTCGAATCTGATGGTGACGGAGGGCCGGGTTTTCCTGACCTGGCCGCGCCCGCGGACCGTCTGGCTTGAGACGCAGGGCGTTGTTCGGGAGTTCTTTCGCCGGGCCTTGCCGGTCTTCCTTGTGATCACGGCCGCCGCTTCTCTGTTGCACTGGCTGGGCGCGCTGCAAGCTGTGTCGGCCGTTGTCGGACCGGCGATGGCCGTCTTTCGATTGCCCCTGGACGCGGCCCTGGCGGTGGTCCTGGCGAGCGTGAGAAAGGACGGGATCCTGCTCCTGGCGGAGCCGGGCATCGCCGCAAACCTCGGCGCCGTCCAGCTGTTGACGGCCGTCTACCTCGCCGGCGTGCTGCTGCCGTGCCTGGTCACCTGCCTGACGATCGCGCGCGAGCAGGGCCGCGCGTTCGCGCTGCGGTTGGTGGGGCGGCAGGCAGCGGCGGCCACCGGGTTCAGCGCTTTGCTGGCCTGGGGCGGGGCATGGCTGTGAGCCCGATCTCCGGCCCCCGCCGACGCAAGGGGCAGGAACTGCTGCACCGGCAGTGCTGGAACTGGGGCCGGGACATCGTGCGTCCGGAGGGCAACCTCCTGCTCGAAGCGGGCTTTCTCAAGCGACGGCCGCCCGAGGGAGAAACGGGATCGAGCTGCTACGCGCTCGCGCTGCCCGACGGCGACGTACTCATGTTGTGGGGTTTCGGGCTCCTGTACGCAGCGCCGCGGAAGGGCGGCGTCTATCTCAACCGCTACCGGTTTCAACCCGTCTGGCTGCCGTCGGAGGCGATCCATGGGCCGATCTGGAAGCCCGACATGATCCCGGCCGGACTGGCGCCTCCATCGCTCTGCATACCGGTCGACCTGACCGTCGCCGCCATCCGGCGCATCGCGGACTACGAGGAGTGGGTGCTCGCAAGCTGCGGTCTGGAGTATCGTCGCGCCGTCCTGCGCCAATGGAAACGGCCGTCCGGGCAACTGCCGCCGCAGACGCTTCCCGGGGCCTGGCGCACGCTCGCCGACGCAATCGGTGGCCAACCGCATCCCGAGCCCGTGGAGAAACGGAATTGAACGACCCACGCCTTCCCGTAACCGTGCTTTCCGGCTTCCTTGGCGCCGGCAAGACGACGTTGCTCAACCACGCGCTGCACAACCGCGAAGGCCGCCGCGTCGCGGTCATCGTCAACGACATGAGCGAGGTGAATGTCGATGCCCAGCTCGTCCGCAACGGCGGCGCCGAGCTCAACCGCGTCGACGAGCGGCTGATCGAGATGTCCAACGGCTGCATCTGCTGCACGTTGCGCGAAGACCTGCTCGAGGAGGTCTCACGGCTGGCTCGGGAACGTCGCTTCGACTACCTGCTGATCGAGTCGACCGGTATCTCCGAGCCGCTTCCCGTCGCGGCCACCTTCGCGTTGTCGGACGAGCTGGGCGTCCACCTGGGCGATCTGGCCCGGCTTGACACGATGGTCACCGTCGTCGACGGCCCACGTTTTCTTCGCGACTTCGGCTCCGGCGAGGACCTGTGCGATCGCGGGGTGGGGCTCGGCGCCGAAGACGACCGCTCCATAGCCGAACTCCTCGTCGATCAGGTCGAGGTCGCCAACGTCCTCGTTCTCAACAAGACCGACAGGATGAGCCGGGGAGAGGTCGCGCGATTGACCGCGATCCTGCGCGGACTCAACCAGACGGCGACGCTGGCCCAGACGACCTACGGGCGCATTTCGCTGGACCTGATCTTCGATACGGGCCTGTTCGATTTCGCAAGTGTCGAGCAAACGGTGGGTTGGCATCAGGAACTGCAGGGCGGCCACACGCCCGAGACCGAGGAGTACGGCATCGGCAGCTTCGTCTATCGGAGGAGGCGGCCCTTCCATCCGGCGCGGCTGGCGGCCGTCTTTGAAGGCTCCTTCGAGGGTGTGCTGCGGGCGAAGGGGGTCGTCTGGCTGGCCACCCGCCATGAGATGGCCGGCGCGCTATCGCTCGCCGGAGACTCGCTGACCCTTGATCCCGGAGGCCCGTGGGTCGCCGCGCTGGACCCGGCGGAGTACGCCGATGACCCGGAGACCCTGGAGTGGGTCCGCGGGGTATGGGAGCCCAACCACGGCGACCGCCGTCAGGAACTCGTCTTCATCGGTATCGAGATGCCGCAAGCGGGCATAGAGGCAGCGCTGGACGGCTGTCTTCTGACCGACGCCGAGATGGCGTCCGGCACTTCCGGGTGGACTTCGCTGGACGACCCGTTGCCGGGGTGGATGGTGTTGGACGAAGACGAACCGTAGTCCGTGGGTCTGGCAGGCCCGACTACCCGTGATCGTGAATGTGGGCGTGCACGGGCGTCGTCACGAAGTCGGCGTGCCCCGACCCGATGGCACCGTGCATGAGCATGAACGTCACATCGGTGTCGCCCGCCATGTGGCCGTGCAGGTGGCCGCCGAACTCCCCGGGCGTGTCCTGTTCCCACTCGGCGATCGACTCGTCCTCGATGTCGACCTCCAGGTATGTGTCGTCTCCCAGCGGAATCGGATCGCCGTCGTGATCCACGAAGCGGGCAGTGATGTGGGGCGTCTCTTCGCCCTCATCCACTTCCAGCTCCCCGGTCCAGCTTTGTGTGTGGCCGTCGTACGACGCGATGACCTGGCCACCCATCACGAGTTCCAGACCTTCGGGTTCGTAGTGCTCTTCCTCCGGCTCGGTCGACGACTCGCAGGCCGCAAGGACCAGGGCCAGGGCGGCAAGGACCGCCACTGGCCAGTTTCTGTAGCTCCATGTCTTCATTTCATGTCTCCTCGTGGTTCAGCAGGTGGTGAGTTGTGCACAGGTATGCTAATACACGACCCGGTAGGTAACACCCAGGCCCCTTCCGGCCTCGGGCATGATCTCCTTCACTCGCGAAAGGTGATTGCGGTATTCGGTATCGCCGAGGTTTTCGAGGTGGAGCGTCACGACGTGCAGCCGCCCGGCGACGGTGAGACGCAAGCCGCCCGAGAGGCCAAGGACCGCGTATCCATCGGTGGGCTCCTCGAACCGCCCGGTCCGTTCCTGGCTTCCGGCCATCCGCGCCTCGGCCTCCACGAACCAGTCCACCGGCGAATAGCCGATCGCGAGGCGACCCTGGAGCGGGGGCATGAACGGGAGAGGCTCGTTTGTGGCGCGGATCGTGCCGTGCACGTACGACGCGGCGGCCTCCAGGCTGAATCCGGCCGGCATCGACCACCCGAGCAGGCTCTCCAGACCGGTCAGCAGCGCGTCCTCACCCACATACTGATAGATGGGGAGCAGTATGCGGCTGAGTTTCCCCGTCGCCTGCGGAAAGATGTACCCCGCAATCGTGTTTCGAAACCATGTCACCTCGGCGCTCAGGCGTTGCCGCGTCAGACGTCCGAATACGTCGACTCCGAGCCCCGTTTCCGTCTCGAGCGAGGGATTGCCGACGTCGAATGAATTGGCCGCGAGGTGGGGCCCCTCCGAGTAGAGTTCGTGTACATCCGGGGTGCGAAAGGCCCGGCCCACGCTTGCTCCCAGGGTGAACTGCTCCGTCACCCGCAGAAGTGCTCCCAGCGATCCGGAGACCGCGCTGAAGGAACGTGCGCGGATATGCCCGATGTCGGACAGCTCCTCCCTGTTCGGTTCCAGGTCGACCCGATCGTAGCGGAGCCCGGCCTCGATCAGAACCGGATCGAGCTGGATCTCCTCGAGGGCGTAGGCGGCCTGCGTCCTGCGCCGGGTATTCGGGGAGTACAGCGCGCCCCCGAATCCGAAGTGCTCCCACGAGACTCTCGCTCCGACGGCACCCGATGCGAACGGACCCCACCCGGTGTGCCGCGCCCGAGCCTCCCCGCTCGCAATCTGGCGTTCGAACAGCGTTCCCAGGATGTCCGGGGGTTCCCACTCGTTGTGCCGGTACCACGTGTAGCCGGCATCGAGTTCAATCGCCTCGAAGCCTCGTTCAGGCCGGATGACGCTGCTGAGTCGACCTGCGGCTCTCTCCTGCTCCGTGCGCACCGGGGTCGTGTGGCCGCCGAGGAAGCCTCCGGGGATACCGTAGTCGTTCGTGTAGAAGCGGAATGAACCACCCGCGTAACCCCAGTCGTCCACCCACGACGTCCCGCCCGCCACGTTCCATGTGTCGGTCTGGGTTCCCCCAAGCGTCCCGATGGGCGTCCGCAGATCCCCTCCCTGGTGTCTCGACACCTCGACGCGAAGAGGGACGTGCTCGGTGACTCCGACCGTCAACTGGCTGCTCCCCCCGGCGGCGCGAGTCACCGTCTGTGCCTGGAGCGTGGTGAAGCCGGTCGCCCGGTAGGGCACCGCTCGCGGTACTTCGTCCCTGACGACGTTAATCACGCCACCCAGTGCGTTGCTGCCGTAGAGAATCGCGCTTGGTCCACGGATCACGTCGATCTTCCGGGCCGAGGAAGGGGTGACCGCCGTGGCGTGGTCCGCGCCGCTGTTGACGACGTCACCCACCCGCTGGCCGTCTTCGAGCATGAGGATCCTGTCTCCGCCCAGGCCCCGGATGACCGGCTGGGAAGTGCCCGGCCCCATGCTGGTGACGGTTACCCCCGGGACCGATTCCACGGTTTGCGCGAGGGTGGGCGCCAGGTGCCGCTGCAGCTTCTCCTCTGCAAAGACGGCGGAAGGCCGGATCGTCTCGTTCGCGGACGTGGGACTGAGGACCGCCGTCACGACCACGTCGTGCAAGGGGATGGCGGCCACCTCGAGATCGACGGTGGACATCTCTCCCGGTCGGACATCGACGGCAACCGCCGCGTAGCCGAGGCGATCGACCCGAAGCCGAAAACGCTCGGCGTCCGGTACGGCGATGCGGAACGATCCGTCGCCGTGCGTAATCGCGCTGCCACCCGTGCTCACGACCACCACCGTCGCGCCCGCGAGAGGCATCCCGCTGTCTGCCGACCGGACGATCCCCACTACGTCGTCGGGGGTTTCCAGGGCATGCTGCGCGACAGGTGTCGAGCCCGCGCAGGGTGCTGGAACGCCTGCAAGGATCATCCCGAGCAAGAGAAAGGGGACAGGAAGGCGTCTGGATATCGTCATGGAAATGCCGAGAGGCGGCACTATTGTCTCCTGTTGCGTGCGCCGGCAGCGGAGCGACCGTGGATAAGTCCTCGCCTGCCCCCGGGGTCGGGCTGGGTCGTAATGATAATTACTTATCGATAACGAACAAAGGGGGTTGGCTCACGGCCCCGGGTTGGCCTACCGCCTCGGGTGGGTCCACAGCCTCGACGGCTGGCCCCTCACGTACACGCCGCGCAGCGACCGAAGAGAGTCAGCTCGTGGCTGTCGACCTCGAAGCCGTCGGGCGCCAGCGCCTCGACTTCGTCCGGGCACCGATGGACGTCAAACGCCTGATCACAGGAGCGACAGAGGAAATGGTGGTGATGCGGTCGGTCGGCCAACTCGTACCGAAGCCCGCCGCCCGGAAGCTCGACTTCCGACAGCCATCCTTCGTCTGTCAGGATCCTGACGTTCCGGTAGACGGTCGCCACCCCGAGTGACGGCACGATCTCCTGGCCGTACTTGAGGACCTCGTCAGGCGTGAGAGGACGCCCGGCGTTGAGGAATACCCGGCGGATCGCCCGGCGTTGACGAGTGTCTCGTTGCATCGAAGTAGAGGGGATGAATGGAAACGTTCCGTGACAAGACGATAACACCCAACGCTCGCTAGCGTTTCCGCTCGAAGATCGACACCCTCATCGCCAGGATCTTCTGTCCAACGTAGCCGGCGACCGGTGTGCCCGACATGCGCGCGTCGATCTGCTCGACCTTCACCGTGAGGGGGCGCAGGTGCATGACGGTGCCGAGCATCTCCCGGTCTTCGCCTTCCAGCACACCCGTGCGGAACTTGCTCCCACATCGGCCTCACCTCAATCTCAAGGCCGGAGCCCGACCCCAGCCGCAACCCTAACGTTACGTCAGGGTTGTCGGCCCACCGCGCATCTCTGGGAGGACCTCATGCGCTTCTCCGCCGCCTCGCCCCATACCTCTTCGCCCCGCAACGCCGTGGCCCCAGGCCCCGTCACCCGGCTGGCCTCCCTGACGCTGGCCACCACCCTTCTCGGCCTGCACGCCCTCACGCCCCCCCTCGCCGCCCAGGGCGACCCCAACGACGACTGGGACGTCACCCTCGCCCGGGGCGAGACCCGCGAGATCGACTTCTCGACCGAAGAGGGCACGTGGATGTCGATGGACATCTCGCCGGACGGCCGCTGGGTCGTCTTCGACCTGCTCGCGCACGTGTACCGCGTTCCCGCCGACGGCGGCGGCGAGGCCGAGCTGCTGACCGGCGGCACCGGAGTCGCCACCAACTACCACCCGCGCTACTCGTCCGACGGGTCGACCATCGCCTTCGTCAGCGACCGCGAGGGGCAGAACAACCTGTGGCTTATGGATCCTGACGGGTCCAACCCGCGCATCGTCTTCACCGACATGGCGACCCGCGCCGTCTCGCCGGCCTGGTCGGCCGATGGCGAATACATTTTCGTCAAGCTGCAGGATGTCGCCGCGGGACGGGGCCAGACGGGTCGCAGCGGAATCTGGATGTACCACATAGACGGCGGTGACGGCATCCAGGTCGTCGGCGACCAGCCGCAGGCGGCATGGCCGTCGCCCTCCGAGGACGGCCGCTACCTGTACTTCCACGTCTACACGGGGCCGCCGGGGCTGCAGGGGCGCGACGCGCTCGCCGGGCACTGGCAGGTGCGCCGCAAGGACCTCCGCACCGGCGAGATCGTCAACATCACCGCCGGGACCGGCTCACAGCAGGTCCGCGCCTCGAGCGGGAGCGCCTACGCGGCCGAAATCTCTCCCGACGGCCGCCACCTCGCCTTCGCCCGCCGCATCGCCGGCGGCACGATCTCATACCGGGGCCACGCATTCGGCCCCCGCGCAGCCCTCTGGATCCGCGACCTCGAAACCGGCAGCGAGCGCGTCGCGATGGACCCGATCACCATCGACAACACCGAGGGGATCAAGACGATGCGCATCCTGCCCGGCTACAGCTGGAGCGCCGACGGATCCAGCATCGTGATCACGCAGGGCGGCAAGATCCGCTTGCTCGACGTCGCCAGCGGCGAGGTCGCCACCGTGCCCTTCTCGGCGCATGTGCAGCGTACCATCTCCGAGCTCACGCGCGCCGACTTCCGCATCGACGACGGCCCCTTCGAGGCGAAGATGCTGCGCTGGTACGGCGCCTCGCCGGACGCGTCGCGGGTCGCCTTCCAGGCCGTGGGCAGGGTGTGGATCGCTCCTGCGGACGGCGGCACCCCCACCCGCCTCACCAGCGGCGACGGCGCGCACGAGTTCTCACCGTCGTGGTCGCCCGACGGGCAGTGGATCGCCTACACGACCTGGGGCGGCGAAGAGGGCGGTCACGTCTGGAAGATCCCCGCAAGCGGCGGCACGCCAGAGCAACTCACCACTTCACCCTCCGAATACGCCCACCCCGTGTGGTCGCTCGACGGTTCCGAAATCGTGGTGACGCGCGGGAGTGGAGCAGCCGCGCGGGCCCGATCCGCCACGCAGAACCCCTACTGGGAGCTGTGGCGGGTCCCGGCCGAAGGCGGATCGCAGGAGCGCATCATGACGATCCCCTCCGCCGGCCCGGGCGGACTGCTCGGGTACCGACGCCAGATCACCCGCGCGTCGTTCGGGCCGGGCGGCCGAATCTACCTCCCGGCAGGCCACGAGTCGGCAGGACCCGGCGGGACCGCCCTCATGTCCGTCCGCCGCGACGGTTCCGACGCGCAGGTGCACGCCACCATCCCCTGGGGAGACGAGTTCGTGGTGTCGCCAGGCGGGAACCGCGTCGCCTTCCAGGAGGGCGACAACGTATTCTGGGCACCCCTGCCCCCGGGTGGAGCGGGCGGCGACCCCGTGGCTCTCAGGAAGCGGGGCGCGCCGGTACCGGTCACGCAGCTCACCACCGAGGGCGGTCTCTATCCGCGCTGGCTCGACAACGACCGGCTCGAGTTCGGGAGCGGCCAGAGCTTCTTCATCCACGACACGGGCACCGGCGAGACCGACACCATGACCATCCGGCTCAGCGTCGACCGCGCCATTCCCGAAGGCACCCTCGCCCTCACCAACGCCCGCATCGTCACCCTCGACGACCGCGCGGTCCACGAGAACGCCACCCTGCTCATCGAGGGCAGCCGCATCGCCTGCGTTGGCGACTGCGACACCTCCGGCGCCGACCAGTCCATGGACATGACCGGCAAGACCATCATCCCCGGCTTCATCGACATGCACGCCCACCACTACCGCGAGCACAAGGGCCTGATCCCGAAACGAGATTTCGAGTCGGCCATCTACCTCGCCTACGGCGTCACCGCCAACCTCGACAACTCGATGTGGTCGCAGAACGTCTTCTCCAGCGCCGAGATGATCCGCGCCGGCGCGGTGGTGGGACCGCGGACGTACTCGACCGGCGACCCCATGTACCGTGGCGACGCCGCCCGCCAGAACGACATCTCCAGCTACGAGGTCGCCGAGCAGAACATCAACCGCCTCGCGTCGTGGGGCGCGACCGCGCTCAAGCAGTACCTGCAGCCGCGCCGCGACCAGCGCCAGTGGGTGTCGGACATCGCCCGCCGGAAGAATCTCATGGTCACGTCGGAGAACAACGACATCCCCTACACGATCGGGATGATGATGGACGGGCAGACCGGCTTCGAACACCCTATGACCTACCTGCCGATGTACCGCGACCTCAGCACCTTCCTGGGCCAGGCCGAGTCGACCTACTCGCCCACCTTCGTCGTCGGCGGCATCGGTCCCTGGAACGAGGAGTACTTCTTCGCGGAGCAGGAGGTCTGGCTCGACCCCAAGCAGCGGGAATGGCTGCCGTGGCGCCAAGTCATCCCGCACCTGCGCCGCCGCTGGGAGCGCCCCGCAACCGACTACAGCTATCCGCTGATCGCGCTGGGCATGATGGACGTGATCGAGGCCGGCGGCTGGGGCGCGATCGGCTCGCACGGTCAGGCCCACGGCATCGCGCCGCACTGGGAGATCTGGATGATCGAAGCCGCAGCGGGGCCGATGGCCGCGCTCGAGGTGGCGAGCCTCCACGGCGCCGTCTTCCTGGGCGCCCAGCAGGACATCGGCTCGATCGAGGTCGGCAAGCTGGCGGACGTGCTGGTGCTGAACTCCAACCCGCTCGACAACATCCGCAACACGACGGACATCATGTACGTGGTGCAGGGCGGGATCGTGCGGGACGGTACAACGCTCGACGAGTTGTCGCCCAACCAGGTGCCCTACGGGGAGCACTGGTGGGTGAACCCGGACGCGTGGCTGATGGACAACCGGCCGGTCGACTACTGGGACCGGAGGCGGTAGGTGTAGCCGGCACCACCGCACGAGGCATACACTGGAAAACTGGCTGCTCACGTCTGACGGAGGACGGACCCATGGATGCAACGACTAACGAACAGCAACCGCAAGACCCACAGAAGTTGACTCTTGCCGACCTAGCAAAGCTGAGGGACGAGCTTACGCGTGCCCCTGAGGAAGTCTTGACGTTCTTCCGAGAAGCTATGGATAGCCATATTTCCAGTACCGAGCTTCGTCACTTTTTTGACCGCACCCGAGAGATTCTAAGCGATAAGCATCACCTTGAGGCGGCACTTCAAGACCGGGCCCAGCTAGCGCCGGTCAGCGACCAGCTCCCTGCGGAGTTTTCTTTTCCAGGAATGGATCTGAATGCCATCCCCATTGATCCGACTTCGCACAAGTTCGAGCCTGATTGGGACTTCTTCCGGTGGATCTACTATTGCGGACCCGCGGTGATGACAAAGGTCAAAAAGGCTGACTTCCGTCGACATGATGGATACCCTTCGAAGTTTGTCTATGGGTTGCGCGAACCCGACACCGATCGCCCACTCGACATTGCATTGTTCAGCGATTTCGGCACTGGTTTGTATCATTCGCGATACATAGCCAAGCAGTTTGCAACGAGAGAAATTCCCTATGCGATACACTGTGGCGACGTTTACTATGCGGGAAATCGGAATTCCGCGAGCACATGTTCGAACCTCTCACTCCAATCCTAGGAAACACCCGCCTGTTTTTGCTCAATAGCAATCACGAGATGTACTCGGGTGGAAAGTGGTATTTTCGCTTCCTCGACCAGATTCGCCAACACAGTGGAACGCAGCAGCAAGAAGGTAGCTATTTTGTATTGCGGTCCAATAGATTCCAGGTTATCGGAATCGACACAGCCTACCATCGTAGCGGACGGGTGCCGCCTGGGCACATGCTGGAATGGCTAACGCAACACCTTGTGGAAGGCAGACAGTCCGCCCGTGCTAACATCCTGCTTAGCGCGGATCATCCCTACGAGTATGGTGAGAACGGACGCACAAAGCTGCTCAAGAAGGACCTTCGTACTTTGGTAGACAAAGAACTGATAGATATGTGGTTCTGGGGCAATACACACTATTGTGCGCTCTTTAGCCCCGCACCAGGATCGCCGTTTATTGGGAGCTGTATCGGACATGGAGGGTTCCCGTACAAGGTGATGCGGCCTAGCTCAAAAACGTACGCTGAGGCGCTTTTTGTGGAGCACGCGCCGCGCTTTCC
The DNA here is from genome assembly GCA_965211905.1 of Longimicrobiales bacterium. Taxonomy (GTDB): domain Bacteria; phylum Gemmatimonadota; class Gemmatimonadetes; order Longimicrobiales; family Gaopeijiaceae; genus Bin94. The sequence continues at coordinate 945,628 of CBDBTX010000002.1, read as the reverse complement.
ACGCTGGACGAAACTGCGGCAAGATCTCGGCAACAACGGCTACTGCGTAATGTCGCTTCGTCACGACGGGAGTGTAGATCTCAAGTACATCGACTGGATGTCCAACAAGCGTGCGGAAGCGAAGCTGACACGAGACAATGATCGGCTCAGGATTGAGCACCACCATCAGTTTTCGATGCCAAGTCGCCAAACCACTGACACCTAGCTCGATGCGTTGCTTTGACCCCTTCTCGGGCTCATTCTCATTGTGCTACTCAGCTCAACTCTCCAGCCGGTTGTACTTGCGCAGCACCTCGCGCAGCCGGTCGTGCGGCAGGGCGTGCACGGTCACGTTGTTCGCCCCGGTCATGGTCTCGGCCGCCACGAGCGCGTTGATGATCGCCTCCTCGGTCGCCTCGACGGTAGCCGTGAAGAGCGGGTTGAGACGGCCGTTGGCGAGCACCCGGGCGTTGGTGGACGTGCCCACCTCGGCAGCGGCCCGCTGATTCGCCGTCGAGAATGCGACGAAGATGTCGCCGGAGCCGTTTGACGAGATGCTTCCGCTGCGGCCGAGTCCCAGCGAAACCCGGCGGGCCATCCTCTCCAGCTGATGGGTCAGAACAGGCGCATCTGTCGCAACGACGACGATGATGGAACCGTCACGGTCGGCCTCTCCCTCCACCCCCTCGAGCTGCGCTCCACCCGGCCGCTCCGGCATGAGGTCCGCGATCTCGCGGCCTACCGGCACCCCCGCAACGCGCAACAACTCGCGGCTGCCGTAATTGCACTGGACGAGCACGCCCACCGTGTAGGTGTCGCGCCCCACCTCCGCGAGTCGCGACGATGTCCCGATGCCGCCCTTGAAGCGGTGGCAGATCATTCCCGTGCCGCCGCCGACGTTGCCCTCGGCCACAGGCCCGTCGCGCGCGGCGTCCATGGCGACCATCGCGTCGGCCTCGGTGACGTGCTGACCCCGGATGTCGTTGAGCGTCCCGTCCCAGGTTTCCCCGACCACCGGCAGCGCCGCCAGCCAACTGCCGCCACCCTCCTCGATCCCCTTCGCCACTCCCCAGCGGATCACCGCGTGATGCACCACCCCCACGCTCAGGGTGTTGGTGATCATGACCGGCCCCTCCATGATGCCCGAATCGCGCATCCAGGTCGTGCCGGTCATCTCGCCGTCGCCGTTCAGCGTGAACCAGGCCGCGTAGACCGGGTCGGGCTCATCGCGTCCCCGCGGCCACACCGCCGTGACCCCGGTGCGAACCGGACCCGCGCCGATCACCAGCCGACCGTTGCCGCGGACGATCGTGGTGTGGCCGACCTCGACCCCGTCCACATCGGTGATCGCGTTGAGCGCACCGGGCGTCCCCTCGAAGGGGATGTCGAGGTCGCGGGCGCGCGGCTTCTGGCCGGAGGCTGGAGCCACCGCCGTGCCTGTGAGCAGGATGGAGGCGGCGATCAAAGGCAGCAAAGCCGGTTTCCTGCGTTGCCAGCGCTTCGGAAAGGCTCTTCGACCTGCGGAAGCATGGATTGGGTTGCGGCATGACAGAGCTGGCCTGACTATGCGATATTGTCCGGTGTTTTTCATGGGATTCACCTTCGGCTGGCGACTGGGCTTGAGGAGCCTTTCTTCCTGGAGACCACAATCTATGAGTAGAAGCGGTGAGGGCCGCGAGAAAGTGATGGTGGCGGCCGCGACGGCCGCGGCGCACTACCTGGACGCAGCCTTGGGCGCTGGCGCGACCAAGGACGAAATCGAGCGTGCGCTCGCCGGTGTGGTGCGCCAACACGGTTTGTCGGAGTTCTGGATCACCGACCAGCACGGTAACATCGTCTTCGGCTCCGACCGGACCGACTTCGTGTTCCCCAACGATCCGGGTGCCGGCACCCAGGCGGCGATCTTCACCGCACTCCTTTGCGGATGCGAGACCACCGTGGTTCAGGAGCCGCAGCCGCGCGAAGAGGATGGCGAGGTTTTCCAGTACGTGGGCGTGGCCGGAGTGGACCAGCCGAGGATCGTGCAGATCGGGCTGGCCGGGGAGGGAGGGTCATCGGCATGACGAGTATGAACTGGGGCCGTAACCGTCAGGAGAGAGCGATGGTGGCCGCCGCGATGACGGCCGCGCACTATCTGGATGCCGCGCTGAAGGCCGGGGTGGACCGGAAGGGGATCGAAGCCGTGCTCGCGGGGATCGTCCGCCGGTCGGGGATGTCGGAGTTCTGGATCACGGACGAAACCGGCCGCATCATCCTGGGCTCGGAACCCATGGACTTCGTGTTCCCGAGCGATCCCGCCGGCGACAGCCAGGGAGCGCCGTTCGCCGCGCTCCTGCAGGGAACGACGGATGTCGTCATCCAGGACCCGCAACCGCGGGAACTCGACGGAAGGGTCTTCCAGTATGTGGGGGTCGCGGGGGTAGACTGCCCGCGGATCGTGCAGGTAGGCGTCGCCGACGGGTCCATCTGATCTCACTGACAAACGGCGGTCAGCGCCCGAGGCGCCTCATCCGACCCAGCCGCGCATCGCCACCGATCCGCCGGGGGCCAGTGCCTCCACCACCTGCTCCGGTCCGGGCCGCCCCACCAGCGTGATCGGCTCGTCGACGAACAACGGCGCCAGCGCACGATAGCGGAAGCTGGCAACGGGCTTCGCACAGTGTCGCCGAGCGGCGTCCAAGAGCAGGAGCGCGGTGAGCGGGCCGTGGACGAGGAGGCCGGGATAGCCCTCCCGTTCAGTGACGTACGGGTGGTCGTAGTGGATGCGGTGCCCGTTGTAGGTCAGCGCCGAGAACTGGAAGAGCGTCACGGTCGTCGGCAGGAAGGCTTCGGTCCACGCGGCCGCAGCGGTGCCAGTTGGTGCCGCGGGGGTGGAGCGGGGCCCGGCTGGCTCGCGCCGTGCGGGCGCCGCGGCCTTCGCCCCTTCGGCCTCCCGGTACACGATCACCAGCTCCTCCTCCACACACGCGCGGCCGTCCTGAAGCACGGTGTGGTCCACGGTCACGAACACCAGGCGCCCGCTCTTCCCCCTCTTTTCCTTCACCTCGCGGATCTCGGAGCTGAGGTCGGCCGGCTCGCCAATCCGAACCGGCGAGAGCGCGCGGAGCTCCCCGCCCGCCCACATCCGCCGCGCGAGACCCACTTCGGGCATGAACGTGCCACGGCGCTCGTGTCCATCGGATCCGAGATTCGAGGCACGGACGGGTTTGTTGAAGTAAAGCCAGTGCCACCCCAGCGGCAGCGGGTCGCCCTCACGAATGCCGTCGGGATCTCGGTCCAGGAGAGCCTGCATGGCCTGAGCCGGCCAATGTGAAAGGACCTCGGTGCGTGTCATCGCGCGCGCCGCCCGACGCGCTCGCCCGCCCGCTCGAGCAGGCGCCGGGCCGCTTCGACCACCGGCCGGTCGACCATCCTGCCCTTGACGGCGACCGCCGCGCCGCCCGACGCGCGGTCCGCCTCGACGATCCTGCGGGCTCGCCGCACGTCGTCGCGCGACGGGCTGAACACCTCATGAATCACCGGGATCTGCGCCGGGTGGACCGCGACCTTGCCCGCGAACCCCAGCCGGCGGGCCTTGACGGCCTCGGCGCGCACTCCGGCCATGTCCCGCAGTTCGCGACAGGGCATGTCGATCGCGTCGAGACCACTCAGGGCGGCGGCGTGCACGACGCGGGAGCGCGCGTAGAGCAGCGGCTCCCACCCGGGCTCCGAGCCCAGTTCGGCTGCCAGATCGAAGCCGCCGAAAACCAGAGCCGCGACGTCCGGGGTCGAGGATCCGATATGGGCCGCGTTGTCGAGTCCCAGCGCGGTTTCGATGATGGGGATCAGCGGCACGTCTTCGCCCAGGAACCGCCGGGCGTTCCAGACTCCCGCCTCGGTCGCCACCTTGGGCAGCATGAACGCGTCCGGAGGCGGACAGTCCGTCAGGGTCGCGACGTCGCGCTGTCCCGCGGTAGATCCCGGATCGTTGACGCGCACGAGAACCCGGGGCCGCCGCTCCTCGTCGCCGGAGCGCGGAGACGAGGCCGCCAGCTCCTTCAGAAAACGGCCCGTCGAGATGCGCGCGCCGGTCTTGCGTCCGGGCGGCACCGCGTCCTCCAGGTCGATGCAGATCGCGTCGGCGCCTGCATCCATGGCCTTGTCAAAGCGCTCCGGGCGGTCGCCGGGGACAAACAGGATGGACCGGCAGGGCGGGAATCGCTGGCCTGAGTCAGTCATGCTCATGGTCTCGCTCGCTCATGGCCTCACCCCCTCAGAACGACCGCGGCATCCCCAGCACATGCGTGGCAACATGGCTGAGGACCAGGTTGTTGGCCACCGGCGCCACCATGTACAGCCGCGCTTCGCGGAACTTGCGCTCGATCCCGTACTCGGACGCCATCCCCCATCCCCCGAAGGTGTCCATGGCGACGTTGGCAGCCTTCCAGGCGGCGCGCGACGCCAGGTACTTGGCCATGTTGGGCCCGTCGCCGCGGGTCTCGCCGGCGTCGAAGGCCCGCGCCGCCTCGTCGCGTACCGCCGCCGCCGCGCGAATGTCCATGTACGCGTCCGCGATCGGGAACTGGACGCCCTGATTCTCGCCGATCGGGCGGCCGAAGACCTTGCGCGCGCTGGCGTAATCGGCGGACCGGCCGACGAAGAACAGGCCATCGCCGATGGACTCCGACGCCAGCAGGATCCGCTCGGCGTTCATCCCCGACATGATGTAGCGGAAGCCCCTGCCCTCCTCGCCGAGCCGGTTGGCGGCCGGCACCTCGAGACCGTCGAAGAAGACCTCGCAGCTCTCGTGGTTGATCATGGTGTCGATCGGGTTGACCCGGATCGCGTCGCGCGCCTCGCGCAGGTCCACGATGAACACCGACAGCCCTCCGGTCCGCTTCTCGACCTCGGAGCGCGGGGTGGTGCGCGCGAGCAGGATCATCAGGTCCGATTGGAGCACCCGCGAGATGAAAACCTTCTGCCCCCGAACGACGTAGCGGTCGCCCTGGCGCTCTGCGAAGGTGCGGATGCGGGTGGTGTCGGAACCGGCATCGGGCTCTGTGACGGCGAAAGCCTGAAGCCGCAGCTCGCCCGACGCGATCCCGGGCAGGTAGCGCTGCTTCTGATCTGCGGAGCCGTGGCGCAGCAGGGTGCCCATGGTGTACATCTGCGCATGGCAGGCTCCGGAGTTCGCGCCCGAGCGGTTGATCTCCTCGAGAATGATGCACGCCTCCTGCACCCCGAGACCCATCCCGCCGTATTCCTCCGGGATCAGGCATGCCAGATAGCCCGCGTCGGTCAGCGCGTCGACGAACGCGTGCGGATAGGCGCGCGCCTCGTCCGCGGCCTGCCAGTAGTCGTTGCCGAAGTCGGCGCAGAGGGCACGAACGGCGTTGCGGAGATCGTCGTGAAAGGGGTCGCCTGATGTCCCGGAGTCGCCCGATGTCCCGGAGTCGCTCAATGTCCCGCGGCCGCTCAGTGTCCCATCGAGTGCATGTCGCGCCCGCCCATGACGTGCTTGATCACCCGGCCGCCGAGCATCACGAAGCGCACGTCCTTCGTGACCTCGATGTCGTCGAGCGGGTTGCCCGGCACCGCGATGATGTCGGCCAGCATCCCCTCGGCCAGGCGGCCCCGATCGGGCACATCGAGCAGGTCGGCGGCGTGGATCGTCGCGGTCCGCAGCGCGTCGAGCTCGCTCATCCCCATCCCGACGTAGATCCCGAACTCGCCCGCGTTGTCGCCGTGCGGGAAGACGCCCGCGTCTGTTCCGAAGGCGATGGGGACTCCCCGCTCGATCGCGCGCCGGATGCTGGCCCGCGCATGCGGCAGGATCTCCTCGGCCTTGCCCCGCACCAGCGGCGGCAGCGCGTCCATGTCGATCACGTCGACCAGGTACGTCGTCGGCACCAGGTACGTCCCCTTCTCGATCATGAGGTCGATGATCTCGTCGGTGAGCATCGATCCGTGCTCGATCGAGGCCACCCCGGCCCGTACCGCCGCCATGATCCCCTCGGACCCGTGCGCGTGGGCGGCGACCTTGATCCCGTGCCGCGCGGCCTCCTCGACCATCGCCGTCAACTCCTCCAGCGTGTACTGCTGCGCGCCGACCGGCCCCTCCATCGACAGCACGCCTGCCGTCGCGCAGGTCTTGATCACCTTCGCCCCGTGCTTGATCTGGTAGCGGACCGCCTCGACGACCTCCCAGGGCCCGTCCGCGACGCCCTCCTCGGGCCCGCCCTCCAGAATCCCCGGCGCGAACCCCGTCACATCGCAGTGGCCGCCGGTGATGCCGAGCGGGTTGCGCGAAGGCACGACCCGGGGCCCGACGATGTCGCCGCGCTCGACCGCGTGGCCCAGCTCGACCGTGACGTCGCCGCCGTAGTCGCGCACGGTGGTGAAGCCCGCCCGGACCGTGCGCCCCCCGTACAGCACCGCGTTGTAGGCCGCGTGCGCCTCGGTCGTGGTCACCGCAGCGGTGAACGAGGCCGCGCTGATCTCCATGCTCAGGTGCGTGTGCGCATCGATGAACCCGGGCAGCAGCGTCACGTCGCCGAGGTTCATGTCGTGCATCACGTCGGGGACGGTCTCGGGATTCACCGCCGTGATCACCCCGCCATCGACGACGAGCACCGCGTCCGTGTGCATCTCGCCGGTCTCGACGTCGAGCATGCGCGCGGCCCGCAGCACGGTGGGGCCGTCGTACATGCCGTGGTGTTCCTGTGCGGCGGTGGGGGTGGCGGGGGGGAGGGCGGCGGTGGCCACGAGGGCGATGGCCGCTGTCAGAAACGTCCGGATTCTCATGCGGGGCGCCTGCCTGGAAGCTGTTGACCTGGATTCGGCGACCGAGGCGGTCGCATGGCCTCGGACGGTCGCCCGGCGGCCGGCGGCCAACCGGAATGCGGAATTGATCCGATGCGGGAGCGGCACGCAAGCGGCGGGATCGCCCGCGCTGCCGCCCGGCGGATCCGGTGCCCACCCCGGCCAGCCCCGCTGATCGCTGCGCTCAGCCCGGACGGTCTTGTCAGGGCCGCTCCACGTTCTCCGCGTACATCGACGATTTCTCGAGCACCGGGTTCGCGTTGTACGCCTCGGACTGCCCCGGCGGGATGCTCAGGTATTCCCAGTCGTCTCCCCGAAGGGACTTCGCAAGCAGCACGATCTGCCCCACGTGATACGCGAGGTGGGCCAGCGAGCGCAGCAGCGCCTCGTCGACCCGGAACGGAACGCCGCGGATGGAGATCGGCGCGGCAAGATCGTCATCGGTCAGCTCCGCCAGCGCGCCGAACAGCACACTCCACCCGCGCTCCCACTTCTCGGCCACTTCCGAAGGCCCCACGTCACGTGGCTCGAACTCGGAGTCCCGGTTGCGCCAGGGTTTTTCGCCGTCGGTAGTCAGCAGGTCGGTGAACTTGGACTCGAGATTGCCCGAAACGTGCCACACGATGATCGCGACCGAGTTGCCGTGTTCGGTACGGACGTTCAGCTCCCGGGGCCGCACCTGCCGCATCGCGCGCTCGCCGATGAGCTTGTAGCGCACGAATTCCGCTTCGATGAGGGGAAGGAGCGTGGGGTTCATCGAATGCGTCACCCCAGATCCAGCCGCTCGATCTCCTCGATCCGGTCGAAGCCGCGGTCGAAGGTCGCAATCGCGGTCACGCCCCGGTTGATCATGACTCCCGCGTGCACGGCGTCCCGGGCGGAAAGTCCCGGTGTGGAGAGCAGGATCCTCTTCGCCAGATCGGTATCCGCCAGGGTGACCTCGAACACCTCCGGGACGAGCGCGACGAAGAGGTCGTACACCCGGTCGGCCAACTCGGGTCTCCCAAGCACCGTGTAACGGTAGAGGATCTCCTGGAGCACCTCGGTACTGGTGCACAACTCGAACCCCCGGTTACCAGCCGTCTCCAGAAAGCGGGTCGCCGGAGCCTTGTTGGGATGCTCCGCTCCAGCAACATACATCGGGATGTTCGAATCGACGAAGACCCTCACGAGCGTCCCGCCTCGATCTCGCCGATCATGGCGCAGATGTCGGCGGTGGGCCCATTGAGCTTCCCGAGTTCTGCGAGCGGATCCTCGATGGGGGGTCCGGCCTCACGTTCGAGCCTTTCCCTGATCGCGCTGCGCACCCACGCACCCCTCGAGACCTGGGCGCGCTTCGCCGCCCGGCGCAGACGGTTGTCCAGACTAGACGGAATGAGTACTTGCAAGCGATATGATGGCATGGAAGGGCTCCCGGGAGTGGCTTCCGGTTCTCTGTGGTGCTGCGCACAAGTATACTCATATGAGTATATACTCACAACTAAAACGAGGGATTCGGAAATGAGCGAAGAACGAGGCTTTTTCAAGCGCTATCGCCCGTGGCTTGTGGGAGGGCTGGTTGGCGGCATCGTCGGTGCGCTGGTGGTTGATCTCGCCCCGCAGATCCTGCCCACCGAGCTGGGCTTCTGGGTGCGCGAGTGTCGTGACCTGCTCGAGGAAGAGCGAGGCGGTGGTTGGACCCAGTACAGGCAGTCCGGGGTTTGCGTCACCCTGACCCATCCCAAGCCGCAGGATGCCGACCTGGTGCTCGATTCCGAGCCCGACCTTCAGGGTAGAGATTACTCACGGCGTATCTCCGCGCGCATGGAGGCTCTTCGCGATTCCGGGACCAGCGGCGATGTCAAAGTCCGGTTCCTTGTCGACACCGAAGGAGCCGTTTCCGATCCGGGCGTTGTCGAGAGTTCCGGTGACACGGCGCTGGACGCGCTCGCTCTGGCGCTCGTCGACGGAATGCAGTTCACACCCGGAATCAACGGAGATCTCGCAACGCCGGTCTGGATGGAATTCTCGCTCGCCGCGAGGGTGCGAAGCTGACCGACAGGGAGAGCCGCTGGCGTCGGCCCTCGAAAGGATGGCAACCCTGAAGCAGGCGCCATTGAAGCAGAAGAGCCTGACGCACCCGTCCGTCCACGATCGCATGGAGGCAATACGAGGCGCCTCGAAAGCTGGCATAATGCAAGCGAAATAGCTACACTATGCTGTCGTTCATCAGACGCGGGAGGCAGGTGCAGCACAGTGGGCGTACTCACGATTCGCAACGTGGATGACGATGTCATCGCCGCCCTCAAGGCGCGGGCCAAGGCCAATCATCGCTCCCTCGAGGGCGAACTGCGCCACCTGCTGAGCCGCTACGCAATTCCGGATTCCAACCTCGGCCTGGTGCGTGAGCGGGCACGTGCCGCCTACGGCCCACCCCCGGCGGCCCAACCTGCCGCAACCGACTCCCCGTCCGAGGCCACCGATCCACGCCCCGATGCCGAGCCCGAACGCGTCGAATGGCTGGGCGCGATGCGGGATATGGGCGAGATCACGGGTGACATCATCTCGCCTGTATCCGAGCTGTCCGACTGGGACGTGTACCGTGAGACATCCAGCGAAGAGAGTGACGAGGCGCCGTGAAGCTGCTGCTCGACACCCACATCTGGCTCTGGAGCCAGCTGAAGCCGGAGCGGCTGTCCGCCCGGGCACGCAAGGCCGTAACCGACCCGTCAAACACCCTCGCCCTGTCCCCCGTGAGCCTCTGGGAGACGCTTCTCCTCGCGGAAAGGGACCGGTTGGACCTCGCTCCCGATCCCTGGAGCTGGATCCGCATGGCCCTCGCGACCCGGCCGATGCGCGAGTTCCCCCTGACCCACGAGGTCGCGCTCCGCAGCCGCAGCGTCCGCCTTCCCCACCACGACCCGGCCGACCGCTTCATCGCGGCGACCGCCATGGTTCACGGGCTCACGCTGTTATCGGCGGACCGGGCGCTCCTCGAATGTCCCGACATCCGCGTGCTGCCGGCCTGACTCAAGGATCCAGCACCGCGTCGATCCGCGCGATCGCGTCCTCGAAGTGCAGCCGGGTCGCCCGGTGCTCCGCCCCGCCGGCGGCCGCCTCAAGCTCCCCGCGCAACGCCCCGAGCTCTCCGCGCACGAACGGGACCACGTCCGACTGCATCGCCTCCTCATCCTCCATGAGTTCAGCCATCCGCCCCAGCCAGGCCCGCTGCAGATTCCGCCGGTAGGCATCGGTCGCGCCCCCCGACGCCACCTCCGACCACACCCCCGCGCGCAGGTCGTCCAACATCTCACCCAGCGAGTACGCATCATCGCCGTTGAAGGCCTCCTGCTCCACCAGCCGCTTCATCCGATCCACGTTGAGCACCTGATTCAGCGCCTGCGTCTGACGCGTCCGAACCAGCTCCACCGCCCCCGTCCCCTGGAAACGGTCCAGGATGTCGGCCTCCAGCAGCCACTCCGGCGTGGCAAACACCTGCCGGTTCAGATACTCCAGCGCGCGCTCCTGCCGGTCGCGGTCGACCATTTCCCACGGAACCCCATCCTGCCCCTGCCGCTTCCGGGTCTGCACCACGCCGCCCACGTTGGCCACCACATGGCCGGTGTAGCGTCCCCACTGCCCCACCACGTTGTTGTAGAGCTCCTGAAGCTGCGCGTAGTCCTCGCCTTCTTCGTATGCCCATTCGGTCAGGTTGTCGACGACGCGCTTCAGGTTCGCGACGCCCAGGTCCGAGGCGCGCATGGCGTCGTCGCCGATCGCTTCGGTGAGCGCCGTGGGGTCCGATCCGGTCGGGCTCGAGAAGCGAAGGATCGGGTTCTCCTGCGCCTCCACCACCATGGCGCGCAAGTCCTCGCGCTCGCTCAGGCGGTCCTTGCCGGGGAACCAGGTGTAGCCCCACTCGACCGAGAACTTGTCGTACGGCCCCACAACGGGCATGAAGCAGGTGTCGTCGCCGGGCTGGGCGACGTAGTTGAAGCGCGCGTAGTCCATGATCGACGGCGCCACGCCCATCTCGCACACGAAGCGGGTGCGCAGCTGGTCCACGGTGTAGTACGCCGAGCTCTGCATGTTGTGCGGAAGCCCGATCGTGTGGCCGACCTCGTGCGCCGACACGAAGCGGATCAGCTCGCCCATCACCTCGTCGTCGAAGCGTATCCCGCGCGCCTCCTCGTTGGCTGCGGCGGTCTGAATGAAGAACCAGTTGCGCAGCAGGTTCATCACGTTGTGGTACCACTGGATGTCGCTCTCCAGGATCTCGCCGGTGCGCGGATCGTGCACGTGCGGCCCCGACGCGTTCTGCACGGGCGACGCCAGGTAGCGGATCACCGAGTAGCGCGCGTCCTCGGGGCTCCAGTCGGGGTCGTCGGCGGGCGCGTCGGCGGCAATGATCGCGTTGCTGAATCCGGCCTGCTCGAAGGCGACCTGCCAGTCCTCCACGCCCTGCTTGAGGTAGGGCACCCACTTGGGCGGCGTGGCCGGGTCGATGTAGTAGACGATCGGCTTGACCGGATCGACCAGCTCGCCGCGCGCATGGGCCTCGGGGTCGCTCGGCTCGAGGCGCCAGCGCGTGATGAAGCAGCGGGTGACCGCGCGCTGCTCGTCCAGTCCGTAGTCGATCTTGCGGGTGCTGAAGTACTCGACGCGCTCGTCGCAGAGGCGGGGCTCCATCAGGTCGTCGGGGAGCAGCAGCATCGAGTGATGCATCTCCATCGACAGCGTGTTGCTGGCTGCGTTGGAGGGAGCCTCGGTGGCGTCGTACGTGAGCACGCGCCGCACCTCGACGTTCGTGGGGAACGCGGTCGCGCGCACCACGTAGGTGCGGTCGGCGTCCACCCGCCGCACACCGTACGCCTGGCGGCGGAAGCTCTGCAGGCCGAGCAGCGTGATGTCCTCGGTGAAGAGGTCGGTGACTTCCACGACCAGAGCGGTCGAATCCTCGTTCATGACCTCCACGTCGAACGCCATGATGATCGGCTCGAAGTTCGAGTTGCGGACCGCTCCCGCGATCGCCGTGGTGTTGTCGGCGACGTTGGCGTAGCTGACGAGGCGCAGCAGGACGCGGTCGCCGTCCCGCTCCCAGCGCACCGTCGAGGTGTTGGCCTTCGAACCGCCGTAGCCAGCGCCGTCGGGGGTGCGCGCGATGCGGGTGAGCAGCAGCATCTCGCGGCCGATCATGTCGAGCGGGATCTCGTAGAAGAGGTCGCGGTCGATCATGTGCGTGTCGAAGAGGCCCTCGCTGGTGATCGCGTCCTCGGTGATGACGTCGCTGTAGGAGGTCGTCGTGTCCTGTTCCTCCTCGTCGGCGGCAGCCTCCTCCTCCTGGGGGAACGGGACGGCGCTCAGCGCGTGGGGCGTGACGAGGAGGGCAAGGCCGATGAGAAGGAGGACGAGTGTCGAGGCGGTCGCGTGGCGCATGGTTGTTCCTTCGGTCGGTGGGGTGTGGTGCGCGGCGGTGGATGGATGGTTGATGGTACGGGCCGTTGCCCAAGAGTAGGGGGCTGGGCTGGTGCGGGCCAGCGGTGGGTCCCCATTGCCAGGCGACGGGGTTGCGGGAGCGGGTAGGTTTCATATCTTACCCGCCATGAAGACCACAATCTCAACAAAGGGACAGCTCGTGTTGCCGGCCGAGTTCCGACAGCGCGATGGTGTAGCTCCCGGCCAGGAATTCGAGGTCGAGAGGCTCGCGCCGGGGGTCTATCGCCTCGAACGCACCGGGGCGGCGACGAACCTGGGCTTGGTGGACCTGTTGCTGGCCTGCCCCGAGAAGGGCTGGTTCGTCCCTGTTCCCTCCGAGTCGACCGGCGATCTGAAGGGCCCCGGGTTCGAGGAGTCGACCGATCCGATACCTCGTTGACACCAACGTCCTGTCGGAAACAACGAGGCCGAACCCCTCGCCGGGAGTGGTAGACTGGCTGCGCACCCACGAGCGCGACCTGGTGGTGAATCCATTGGTACTGGGAGAAATCCGGTACGGCATACGGCTGCTGTCACCAGGACGACGGCGAGACCGCCTTCAAACCTGGTTCGACGAGGTCGTGCGCAGAATCCATTGTGTGCCGTTGGATGCAGACACCGGAACCCGCTGGGGAGAACTTCTTGCCAGCCTCCGCACTCAGGGCAGGTCCATGCCGGTCAAGGACAGCCTGATTGCGGCGACTGCGCTGCTTCACGGACTCGTGGTAGTAACACGCAACTGGAAGGACTTCGAATCAGCAGGTGTTGAGATCGTGAATCCGTTCGCATCGGGAGCCACATAAGGTTCGTGATTGGCCGTTGAGGGGCCCGCACCTGCAGATACTAAACAACATTGTTTAATATCTGATTTCCGCACGCCCGAACTCCGCCCGGAAGAGCGCCCAGGTGCCGGGATCGAGCCGCACATCCGACGGCTCGGCCGCAACCGGGATGACGAAGCGATTGACCCCGGGACCCACCTCGACCTCGGTGACCTGCGCCGGCAACGGATCGCCGCTCAGGTAGACCCCGATCTCGAGTGGAAACTCGAAGCGGCCCACTTCCTGTACCTGGCGCAGCTCGATCTCGACCGCCCCCGCCTCATACCGCCACGACCCCTCGACCGCCGGATTCCCCCCCTGCCGCAGCCACTGGTCGAAGAACCCCTGCAGGTCGTCGCCCGACGCCTCCTCCATCGCCCGCATGAAGTCGTCGGTGGTCGCGGTGACGTTCAAGTAGCGCGCGTAGTACAGCCGGATCCCCCGCCAGAACGCCTCGTCACCCAGCCGCGCGCGCAGCATGTGCAGCACCCAGGCGCCCTTCTGGTAGGTCGCGACGCTGGTCACGCGTGACATGTCGTCGAGGCCGTCGTGCACGATCCGGTAGTCGGGGTTCTCGTCGTACCAGCGCCACACCCGCTCGGCCGCCTCCTTCAGCCCGGCCACGAAGTCGTCGCGCCCGTAGGCGTGCTCGCGGAACAGGAGCGTGAAATAGGTCGCGAACCCCTCGCTGAGCCACACGTCGTCCCACTCGGACTCGGTCACCGCGTTGCCGAACCACTGATGCGCGATCTCGTGGATGACCACGTTGCGCCAGCGCACCGAGCGCTCGCCCGTCACGGAGTTCTCGCCGTACATCAGCGCCGTGGCCGCCTCCATGCCCCCGCCCGTCGCCGGCGAGGTGATGTTCGCCAGCTTCTCGTAGGCGAACGGCCCCACGTACGTGTCGTAGAAGTGCAGCACTTCCATCGTCGGCACGGCGAAGTCATGGAACCCCGCATCGCGGTCCCGCGCGTACACCCAGGTCTGCACCGGCACGCCCTTGAACTCGCCCAGGTGCTGCACGGCGAACCGCGCCACCCCCACCACGTACAGCCACGGCGGGATCGGCACCGACTGCCGCCAGTGGGTCAGCCGCATCCCGCCGTCGAGGTCCGTCTCCTCGACCAGGCGCCCGTTCGACACGACCTGGTAGTGCGCGGGCGCGGTGATCACGAACTCGTTCGTCGCCTTGTCGCCGATGTGATCGACGGTGGGCAGCCAGTTGCGCGCGCGGTTGGGCCAGTTGTCGCTGAAGAAGGTGCGCTCGCCGTACTTGTTGGGCCCGATCCGCAGGCCGGAGGCGGGGATGCCGCGGTAGTCGACGGCGAAGGTGGCCAGCGCGCCCGCTCGCCCCGGCTCGGCGAGCGTCACGGTGAGCAGGTCGTCCCGGTGCCGGTAGTCGAGGTCGCGGCGGTCGGGAGCCGCATCTCCGACGGCCGGGTCTCCGCCGGCCTCGCGGGTGACCGCAACCACCTCCATGCCGCGCCCGTCGCCGCCGCGCCCGATCAGGTCGAGCGGCACCTCGGTCACGCCGTCGGCCGTGAACCGCAGCGTCACGGTCGTCCGCCCGGCGATCTCGTCCGTGTCGTCGCGCAGGGTGATTTCGAAGCGGTACGCCTCGATGTCGATTCCGGGCCGGCTGGGGCCGTCCTGTGCGGCCAGCGCAGCCGCGCCGAGGTGCGAACCCGCAAGCAGGATCGCCAGGAGGAGATGAATCGAGGGCGGCGTGAGCCGTTCGGTGCGGTCGTCGCGCATGGGGCCTCCGTTCGGTGGACGGGAGCGGGAAGAATGCCCGCCGTCGTCGGGCCCGGCAACCGCGCCCTACCTCTCGCCCGCCCCGGGCATGCGGTATCCGACCCCCCGTTCGTTGAGGATGTAGGCGGCCCGGGCCCCGTCCTCGCCCAGCTTGTGGCGCAGCCGCTTCACCACGGCGTGCACCAGCTTCGGATTCACGGTGCCGTCGTGCCGGCTCCACGCCTGGCGGAGCAGCGACCGGTACGTCGATACACGTCCAGCGCTCAGCGACAGCAGACGCAGGACTTCGTATTCGGTGGCCGTCAGCTTCACGGCGCGGCCGGCCACGGTCACGCGGCGTCGTGCGTAGTCGATGAACAACTCCTCCAACTCGAACTCCGCGGGCTCGGCGCGGTCTCGCAGGGCTGTCCGGATCCTCGCCGTCAGTTCCGTCGGAGAGAACGGTTTGACAATGTAGTCGGCTGCCCCTGCGCCAAGCGCCCTCGCGATCGTCTCGTCCCGTCCGTAGGCGGAGATGAAGATGACCGGCAGATCGGCCAGTTCGGGAATCTGCTTCATCAGCTGGATTCCGTCTGTTCCGGCCAGCATCAGGTCGAGCAGCACCAGGTGGGGCTTCTCCTCGCGGATCACGCGGGACAACTCCTGGTGGTCTCCCACGCAGATGGTGAAGTAGCCGGCAGGGGTGAGCACGTCCCGGACGTAGCGCAGGGTCTGCGGGTCGTCGTCCACCGCGAGGATTCGTACCGGCTCCCGGCCCTGCCGGCGCGCCACCGGCCGACCCCGCGTCGAGCCCGCCGCTGCCGGGTCCTCGGCGGCCTCCCCAGCCACCGGGAGCGTGAAGGTGAACCTCGCGCCCTGGCCCTCCCCTCCGCTCGTGGCCCGGATTCGCCCTCCGTGCGCCTCGACCAGCCCCTTGCAGATCGCCAGGCCCAGGCCGCGCCCGAGACCGTCCACCCCTTCACCGGCGCCCGCATGTTTCTGGAACAGGTGGGGCAGCTGTTCGGGTGAAATGCCCCTTCCACGGTCCGAGACCGAGATCGCGACGTGAGCGCCGTCGCGCTCCGCGGCGACCCGGATGGGTGACGACTCCGGGGCGTTCCTGGCCGCGTTCGAGAAGAGGTTGTCCAGGACCTGGACGATTCGCTGCCGGTCCACCATGACCTGGGGCAGATCGGGCGGAAGATCGACCAGGACGGTGTGCCGCCGGCCGCCGCTCAGGAACGTGCTCCTCGCCCGGTCCACCAGCGCCGCCGCGTCCGAGGGCTCCTGCGAGATCGACAGCGTGCCGGTCGCGATGCGCCCGGCGTCCAGCAGGTCGCCGATGAGGCCGCTCATCCGGTCCGCCTGCCCGTCGATGATGCGGAAGAACTGCAGCAGTTCGGCGGGAGCGAAGTCCGGCGAAGCGCCGAGTACCGTAGCTGTCGAGCCCTTGATTGAGGTGAGCGGCGTTCGCAGCTCGTGACTCACGATTGCGAGGAACTCGGTCCGCATCCGCTCGATCTCCTCGAACGGCGCCAGATCCTGCAGGGTGACCACGACGGACTCCACTCCGCCTTCGGGCCCTGGAATCGGCGTGGCGTTCAGCAACGTCTTCACGGTGCGACCGTCTGGAACCGAAAGCACGAGTTCCTCGTTGCGAATCGTCTGGGCGCTGCTTAGCCGCTGCGCCAACGGGAGATCCGCCAGAGCGACCTCACTCCCGTCGGTCCGCCGGCAGGTGATCATTTCCGGCAGCTGCTCCACGGAGCGGTCCGGCATCCGCAGTCCTGCGACGATCCGCTTCGCTTCCTGGTTCAGCGATGCGACACTGCCGGTCCTGGCATCGAAGACGACCACGCCGACCGGCGAGGTGTCGACCAGGGCCTCCACGCTGGCCCGCGCGCGCTGCTCTTTCCGGAAGGCGCGCGCGTTGGCGATCGCCGCTGCCGCCTGCGACGCGAAGAGCGCGAGCACCTCCTCGTCCACGTCCGTGAACTCTCGCCCCGCTTCCTTCTCGGCGAGAAAGAGGATGCCCATGTGCACCCCCCGATGGCGGATCGGCATCCCCAGCAGGTTTCTGTACTCCAGGATGTCGGTACTGAACCCGAGCGAACGGAGGTAGGCGGGCAGGTCCTCGAATTTCAAGCCGCCCGGATGCTCGAGGATGTGCGCGAACAGCCGCGGCCCGTCGGCCCAGCTCTCCAGTTGCCGGCGCTCTTCCGGCGCAATGCCGGAGGTGAGGAACCGCCGCGGCCGGCCCCTCTCGTCGAGAGTCGTGATCAGGCCGTAGCTGACACCTGTCAACTTGCGGGCGCTGTCGCAGATCTCCTGCAGTACGGTGTCCAGGTCCAGGCTCGCGCTGATCCGCAGGATCGCCTGGCACAGGCTCGAAATGCGCTCCTGCGAAGCTTCGATCCCTCGATGCTGCGTCCCGGCAGAGGCTGTCTTCATCGGTCACTCCAAATCGGTCTGGTCGTGTGATTGCATGACTGTCGTTCGAATATCGCCAAAATAGCATCGAATTCCCTAGTCACGTCGCCCAAGGATCGGTTTCGATTCCGTACAATATAGTCCGGTTTCGGCAGCACGCCGCTTTCCGCACCAGACTCACCAGAGACGCTCCAGGTGAACGACAAGATCGACAGGACGGCGACGGTTCATCCGTCTGCGCATATCGGCGCCCAGGCCAGCGTCGATCCCGGGGCCATGGTCGGGTATCTCGCCACGATCGGAAAGGGTGCGACAGTCGCGGCGGACGCCATCGTGCGGCTTCGGGGCGTCGTGCGCGCGTACGCCGTCCTGGGCAGGAACTCCATCATCGGTGCCCACGCCGACATTCACGCCGAAGCGGTCATTGACGACAATGTGACCATCGGCAGCCGGGTCAGGATCGGCCGCGGCGTCGTCGTAGGGCGGCACACCACGATCGAATCCCACGCCCACATCGAGGATGCCGCCCGGATCGGCCCGGGCTCCCACATCGGCCGCGGCGCGCTGGTCGATCGGGGCGCGGTCATCGGCCAGCGAGTGACGATCGGGCCGCGGGCCATGGTCGGGGCCGGCGCAGTGCTCGGCAAGCGCGCCAGCGTGGCCTCGCAGGCGGTCATCGGAACGGACGTGCAAATCGGCGCCAACGCTCGCGTCGATATGGGCGCCAGGGTGCCGAATGGAATGAGCGTGGCCCCGAACAGGAAATTCTCCGGACAATGACCCCTCCACCCCGGGACCCATTGCAACCCCTCCGGCCGCGGTTTCTCAGTCTGTTCATGCTACCGTCGGATCATCGAAGGGAACCCGTGGGCGGAGGGGCCTTCGCGCTGCCCGGCGGCGGCGCGGCCCCGGCGCGCGGAAATCCGTGCCCCGTTCAAGTTTTCGAACCCGGCCCCCGCAGATTACCCCCGGAAAGCAAAGGGGGTTCCTGATACAACACGGTTTCCATTCCTGGCACGCATATTGCGGCTAGCCACTGTGGATCGCGGGAATCTCTGTCCCGCAACCCATGACCGCTCCATCCGGGAGCGACGAAAACACTGCGTTTCCGGCTCGGTCATGGGGTACATATCCGGTCCATGTCCGGGCTTTTCCATCCCACATCCGAGAAAGGATGAACCCGGACATGAAGAGACTCAAGCTACTTGCGGCAATCGCCGTGCTTGGGATTCCCCTCGCTGCCTGTGAGGAGGCGACTCCTCCACCGCCGGTCGGTTCGATCGTCGGTACGGTATCGATCGAGGGGACGGGGATCGACGGTGTGTCGGTCAACCTGAGCAACGGCAACTCCACCACCACCGCGGGTGGCGGCAGCTACCGCTTCGACAACGTCGAGGGCGGAGCCTACACCGTCACCATCAGCGGATTCCCGTCGGACGCCACGTTCGACGCAACCTCGGCCGCGGCGACCATCGCGTCGGCCGGCCAGTCCGTGACCGTCAACTTCACGGGCGCGTACATCCGTACCGCCAGCGTGATGGGGACGGTGACGGTCGAAAACATGGGCCTGCCCGGCGTCACGGTGATGCTCACCGGCGTCTCGAGCGCCTCCGCGGTCACCGACGACAACGGCCAGTACGCCTTCACCGGTCTCCGGATGGGCAGCTACTCGGTCGAGATCTCGGGCTTCGACAGCGACGAGGTCGGGTTCTCCGCCACCGCCGCCGCGGTTTCGGTCGGCGTGGGCGAGAGCAAGATCGTCAGCTTCGACGGCACCTACCTCCGCACCGCCGGCATCATGGGCCGGGTGAGCGTGGAGGGCGAGGGCCTCGAGGGCGTCACGGTCAGCCTGAGCGGCGGACCGGACGCGACCGACATGACGACCATGACAGACGCCGCGGGCCAGTACAGCTTCGCAAAGCTGCGCGCCGGCGACTACGCGGTCGGCATCTCGGGCTACGACACCGACGACTACGAGTTCGAGGTGACCTCGCAGAACGTCACCGTGGCGCTCGGCGAGACCGCGAGCGTTCCCTTCGAGGGCGTCCTGCTCCGCACCTCCGGCATCAGCGGCCGGGTGAGCGTCGAGGGCATGGGCCTCGAGGGCATCCCGGTCATGCTTTCCATGGGCGACGAAGCTGCCGACAGCGCCATGACGGACGCGGGCGGCCTGTACGCCTTCTCCGGCCTGGCGGCTGGCGACTACACGGTCTCGATCATGGTCGAGAGCGAAGCCTACGTCTTCGAGTCGATGAGCATGGACGTCACCGTCGGCGACGACATGACGGAGATCGCGAACTTCGAGGGCATGCACGCCAGAACGGCGAGCGTCTCGGGGATGCTGTTCATCGACGAGCTCATGAAGAACGACATGTACGACGAGGGCGAGCATCCGCTCCCGCACGCCGGCGTTCCGGTCGTGCTGGTGGGCCCCGGCGTCAACGACCAGGTGCCGAGCGCGACGGACTCGACCGGCGCGTACTCGTTCATGGGCCTGAAGGCGGGCGACTACCAGCTGGTGGTCCCGGTCACCGGACCGATGGGCGACTTCGCCTACGGCGGCTCCCCGACCGGCTACACCCTCTCCGTTGGAGTGGGCGAGGCCGTGATGCAGAACATTCCGGTCGACATCACGCACACGACGGTGCACTTCGGCGTCACGCTGAAGAACGGCGACGACCGGGGCATGCCGCTTCCGGGCGCGATGGTCACGCTCTACGCGGACGCCATGGGCGAGACCAAGGTCGGCGAGGGGATGACCATGGTCGACGAAGAGACCATGCACGCCGTGGCGTCCATCCGGATCGCGCGTGAAGGCACGACCGGCAACATGGTGCACGCGGGCGTCTCAGCCGACTCCGCCTACACCGTGGCCGACGGCATGACGGCGGTGATGTGGGATCCGCAGATGACCCACACCATGGGCGCGAACGCCAACGACATCGTCAACCTCAACGTCGACGCGACGGTCGGCGGCGCGACGATCACCACCGACTACGGTGGCGGCGACGCACTCGGCGGCTGGGCCTTCAGCGTTGCGCACGGCGACACCATGTACGCGGACACGCTGGACGCCGACGGCATGGGTGCGTTCAAGATGACGGTGGATTCCGCCGGCGCCCTGCCGGCGACCTACACCTTCTCGGTCGACACCATCCAGGACAACAAGCTGGACGGCGGCGAGAAGTTCGAGGGCACCTCGGTCGACTACGTGCACACCGGACTCGCGCTGGCGGGCACGATGGACGCCGGCACGATGGAGGTCAACTACACGACCCAGTCGCTCGTCGTCGGCGCGCACCACGAGCGCGACCAGGTCATGGGCTACACCGGCAACGTCCTCGACGGCGACGAGAGGGACGCCGGCACGGTCAGCCTCGCGATCCGCTACATCGACGACAACGGACGTTCCCGTTCGTTCACGGCGAAGGAGTGGAACCCGAGCAACCGGAGCGCCAAGGAAGGCGTGACGACCTTCACGGGTCTGCCGGCCGATGCGGACATCATCGTCCAGGCGTCGGTCGCCGAAGATGCGGGCGTCATGCTCCTCGATCCCGACGAGCTCGCGGCGTACACCGGCACGGAAGCCAACGGCATCATGGGCGGCCACTTCGGCGCGCACGGCGGCTACAGCCACACGGTGTCGCTCTGCCCGCTGCAGGCCGTCGATCCGACTGCCCAGGACCACGACGAGTGCTCGTCGTTCGCGTACGTGAGCACGTACAGCGTAACCGGTCTGGTGTGGAAGAATCAGGTCCTGCGGAGCACGGAGGGTGGCGCCAACGACGACGGGTTCCTGAGGGGTCCCAAGAATAACGACGACCCCACGTTCCTACCCGGGATTTCGGTCGGCCTGGCCCCCGTCGAAGGCAAGAACCTCGCGGGCGAGGCCCAGTCCTTCACCACCGCGGCGGCGGAAGTCAAGGGCAACACCCATCCCGACGATACGCACTCCTTCGCCTTCCCCAACATCGCGGCGGGCGTCTACAAGCTCACCGTTCAGGACGGATGGCGGGTGAGGATGGGCATAAAGGATGCCACCGCCATGGTCGGCAACGCCTTCAACCCGCTCGCAGGCGACGTCTCGCTCGACGTGACGCCGGCAACGACCACCGTCTACGGCTACGTGAGGGATTCCGACGAGTTCCCCGTGGAAGACGTGACCGTAACCGTGAACGGCGTTGCAGCGACGACCGACGTACACGGCCGGTACATCGCGGAGTACGTGCCTTCCGCGAACAACAAGCGCGGCAACGCGGCGAACCTGAACACCATCGCGGTGCAGACCGCCCACGAAGGCAGCGCAAGGACGGATACCGTCATTGCCTTTATGGCGAACGACCGGATCCAGCAGGACGTCGAGATTTCGGGCGTCAGCAAGACCGCGTCGATCAGCGGCACGGTCACCGCGTCCGGCGGCGGCACTCCGATCGCCGGCGTGCGGATCATGGTGGATGGCCTGACGAACTTCAACGCCAAGATTCCGCCTTCCAGCGCCAAGAACAACGCCCTCGTGACGGGCGCCGACGGCACCTACACGGCGATCATCGAGGCCAAGGATATCGGCGAGAGTGTCACGGTGACCCCGTCGAAGGACGGCTACAGCTTCGGACCCGGGCAGCTGTCCGGTCTTCCGGCCCACGCCGGTTCCGAGATTTCGGGCATCAACTTCACCGGCTTCCTGCACGCCAGGATTACGGGCAGGGTGAGGGACACGGACGGCACCGCCATGCGTGGCGTCGAGGTGACGGCCACGAAGGTGGGCGGCACAGATGCCGCGGACGAGGTCTCCACCACCAGCAACGCGAGGGGCACCTTCGTGCTCAGCGTTCCGTTCGGTGACTATGACATCGCGGCGTCGGCCGACGACTTCACCTTCGCCTATCCGAACGACAACCGGAGGGTGAACGCCGCTCCGGGTCAGACCGTGAGCTACGGCGACATCCGGGCGATGACGTTCGCAGCCCTGAATGTGACGGCGTCCCGGGTGACGACGACAACCGATGGCGTGACGACGGTTACCGAGAACGTCGCGGTGAACTACAGCGCGAACGACTCGACGGCCCTGCCCGAAGGCTACGATGACGTCGCGTACACCATCCAGACCAACACCGGCACGGACGGTGCATGGACGGATCAGACGCTCGTTGGTGATGACGGTGAGACTCCGGACACCGTGGGTGTCACCGGCACCGATGCTACCGATGGCGGGTTCATGGTTCGGGTCGTGGCGGTGGCCACGGATAACGACCAGAGCGGTGTGGACGACACGGGCACCGCGGTCGACCTCACTCCCGACACGGTCATCTCCGCCACGGCTGCCGTCGGCGCGATCAATCCGATGCCCACCGACGTGACCGCGAGGCGTCAGAATGCAGCGGACTCGGATGCGGCGGCCGATACCGGCAACTTCATCCGGGCCAGCTGGACCGCCGTGACGAACGAGCGCTCCGCCTTCCGGTTGGTGGCCCAGGTCACGGCCGCCGAAGCGGGTGGTGTCGCGGTGTGGGTGGTGTTGCGGGAAGCCGGTGAGATCGAGCACAACGCCAGGGAGGCCACATACGATGCCAGCGCCGCCACCCAGGCTCGGGAAGTCGCACTTCTCGAGGGTGGCACAGGGACCGAAATAGGGATCACCGCAGCCGAATTCGCGGCGGCCATCACCATTGCCGTCGAGTGGGTACAGGGCGATCCAGACGAGGACAACCCATGGCAGCGC
The DNA here is from genome assembly GCA_965211905.1 of Longimicrobiales bacterium. Lineage (GTDB taxonomy): Bacteria > Gemmatimonadota > Gemmatimonadetes > Longimicrobiales > Gaopeijiaceae > Bin94. The sequence continues at coordinate 922,690 of CBDBTX010000002.1, read as the reverse complement.
GTTGCGGTTCCGCTCGCTGCGAAACCAGCCGGCTAACCACACTTCAACCCCATCGGCCTGGCCGACTCACCGGCCAGGCCGATGGGCCGCAGGACACCGCACCCCCCGTCCGGAAAGCCGGGCGGGGGGTGACGGGCTTCATACCGGCGCGCGCAGCCGGACTCCCATCCTGGAATCGAACGAAGACATGTTCGGAATCGAAACGCGGGTTCAGATGCGGAAATGCCTGGAGCAGGGGCTCAGCAAGTCCGCGACCGCCCGGCGCCTGGGGATCAGCAGAAGGACCATCTACAACTGGATCGAGGCGGGCGAGCTCGATCGCGACCCCGACGATATGACCGTGCAGTACGGGCCCAGACCTCCGAGGCCCCGGAAGATCGATCCCTACACCCAGTACATCGAACGGCGTCTGTCCGAGTACCCGGAGCTCAGCGCGGCCCGGCTGTTCAGGGAGATCCGGGATGAGGGCTATCCCGGAAACTACGGGCAGGTCAAGTGCTACGTGCGCGAGCGGCGCGAGGCGGTTCCGGATGGTGAAGCGTCCGGCTGAGGCGCTGCCGTCCGCGTTCGGACGGCGCCGGACTCTCGCGTGAACGCCGCCTCGCGCCTGTCCGGAATCACCCGGGCTGCCCTGGGCGTTGCGGTCGTCGTATCGATCGCGTCCTGCGACGGCCCTCGATTCCCCGTGCCCTGCGGGTCGACGCCCGAGCAGACGCCCGTGGTGGGCGAGATGGTCACGGTCGACCTGTGCTTCGACGACCCCGACGGGGACATGCTCGCCTTCGAGGTGTTCAGCTCCGATCCCGGGGTGGCCACCGCCATCGCGGCGGGCAGCACGGTGACGGTCACGGCGATCTCGCCGGGCCTCGCGCTGGTGACGATGGTCGCGACCGATCCCACGGGGCTGAAGGCGCAGCAGGGCTTCCGCGTGGTGGTGCCGAACCGTCCGCCCGCCGCCGTCGGCACGATCGCCGACCGTGAACTGATGGTCGGAGACTCGGCCGTCATCGACGTGGCGGGGCACTTCACCGAGCCCGACGGGCAGGCGCTCGGCTTTTCGGCGGCGGTCTCGGACTCGGCCCGCCTGGCGGGCGCGGTGGCGGGCGCGGTGGTGACGGTGGTGGCGGTGGCCAAGGGCGAGGCGGTCGTGACGGTCACCGCGACCGATCCGGGCGGGCTGGCCGCCACGCAGAGCTTCCGGGTGAAGGTCCCCAACCGGCCGCCGGTGCCGGTCGACTCGATCCCGGCGCGGGAGATCATGGTGGGGAGCGCCGACACCCTCGACCTGTCGCCCTTCTTCAGCGACCCGGACGCCGATCCGCTGATCTATCTGACCGCCGTCTCCGACACCGCGGTGGCCGCGGCGACCGTGTCCGGGAGCGCGCTGACGGTCACCGGGCTGGCCAGGGGCGAGGCCGGGGTGACGATCACCGCCACCGACGACGAGGGGCTCTCGGCCACGCAGCGCTTTGGCGTCACCGTGCCCAACCGACCGCCGATGGTGACCGACACGATCCCGCCGCGCACGCTCTTCCGCGGCGAGGCCGATACGCTCGACCTGGCCGCCTGGTTCGCCGACCCCGACGGCGATCCGCTCACCTGGGCCGCCGAGACCTCGGACACCGCCGTGGCCGGGCTCACGCTCGTTCCCGCCGACGGCACCCTGATCGTCACCGCGCGCACCCAGGGCGAAGCGACGGTCACCGCGACCGCGACCGACACCGAGGGCCTGACCGCCCGCCAGACCTTCGCCGTGACCGTTCCCAACCGCGCCCCGGTCGCCGCCGACACCATCCCCCCGCAGACCCTCCACAAGCGCGAGACCGCACGGCTGGACCTCACGCACCACTTCCTCGACCCCGACGACGACACGCTCGTGTATGGGATCGAGTCGACGGATGCCCTCGTGGCCACGGCTTCTGTCACGAATGACACGCTCCTCGTGCGGGCCGGGGCCGAGGGTCGGGCCGTCCTCACGGTGACCGCCGCCGACCCGCAGGGCCTCTCCGTCCGCCAGGCCTTCACGGTGACCGTCCTCAACCGGGCCCCCGCCATCACCGATTCGATCCCCCCGCAGACCATCTTCCGGGGGCCGCCGCACACACTCGACCTCGGCGCCCACTTCGGCGACCCCGACGGCGACACCCTCGCCTACGAGGCCGCCTCGTCCAACCCCCGGTTCGTGCGCGTCGAGGTCAACGGCAGCACCCTCACCCTGCGCGCCCCGCGCAAGGGCACGGCCGAGGTCACCGTCACCGCCACCGATCCCGACAGCCTCTCGGTCGCCCAGACCTTCGCCGTCACCGTGGGCAACCGCGCCCCGGTCACCGTCGGCGCCTTCCCCGACCTCGAACTCGGCCAGGGCGACCGGATCACGCTGCCCGTCGGCCGCTACTTCGACGACCCGGACCGCGACCCGCTCACCTACGGGGCCGCCACCTCCGACCCCGGCATCGCCACGGCCACCACGCGCGGCGGCCTCGTCACCGTGTCGGGCGTGTCCAACGGGCTGGCCACCCTGACGCTCACGGCCACCGACCCCGATAGCCTCTCGGCCGCGCAGACCTCGCGCATCATCGTCGTCGGCCAGGGCAACACGCCCACCCCGGTGGGCACGATCCCCGCACAGACCGTCTCCGAAGGCAGCACGCAGACGCTGCAGCTCCTCGGCTACTTCGAGGACCCCAACGGCGATCCGCTGACCTACGGCGCGACCACCGAAGACCCCGCCATCGCCACGGCGTCCGTGACCCGCGGGATCGTGACGATCACGGGCGTGGCGCTCGGCCAGACCATCCTGTCCGTGACCGCCACCGACCCCGACGGCAACACGGGCACCCTCGGCGGCACGGTGGTCACCGTGGTCACCCCGGGCCAGGGGCCGGTCCCGGTGCTCCCGATCGCGGACCGGAGCGTGGCGGTCGGCCAGGCCCGCACCATCTCCGTCGCCCATCACTTCCAGGATCCCGACGGCGGCAGCCTCACCTTCGCCGCCTCGTCATCGAACCCGGACATCGCGACCGCCTCGTCATCGGGCAGCGAAATCACCCTGACGGGCGTGGCCGAGGGACGCGCCGCCGTCACCGTCACGGCCACCGACCCCGACAACCTCTCCGTCGCCCAGCAGTTCTCCGTCACCGTCGAGCCCCCCGACCGCGCCCCGGTGACCGTCGGCGCAATCGGCCGCCTGACCATCCAGGCGGGCGGCGTCGACGTCTTCGACGCGGCCCCCTACTTCAGCGACCCCGAAGGCGACACCCTCACCTACACGGCGGGCACCTCGGACCCGGGCATCGCCACGGCTTCCGCGACGGGCAGCATCGTCATCGTGCGGGGCGTCTCGGCCGGCAGCACCACCGTGAGCGTCACGGCCACCGACCCCGGCGGCCTCTCGGCGACCCAGTCCGCCGACATCGAGGTCTCCGCCCCGCCCCGCGGCCCGGAGACCGTCGGCAGGATCCCCTACGACAGCCTCGAGGCCGGCGACGAACTCGATGTCGATGTGGCGCCCTACTTCACCCATCCCGACGGCCTGGCCCTGAGCTACACTGCGGGCACATCGAACTCGAGCCTCGCGGCGGTGGCCATGAGCGGCTCCAACCTCCGGGTGAAGGGCCAGGGCCAGGGCATGGCGCAGATCACCGTGATCGCCTCCGACCCCGTCGGCCGCACGGCCACCCAGCACTTCGTGCTCACAATCTGGCGGATCGACACCGGCTTCGAAATTCAGCTCGGCTTCGCGTCCAGTGTGAGCGGGACCCTCGAATCGGCCATGCGGACCGCTGGAGCGACCTGGGAGGCCATCCTCAAGGCCACCGAGTTCCCGGATCTCGACCAGGAGCAATTCCGCACCCTCAGCACCTTCGTCTGCCCGATCTATGGGGTCAACTTCGTCGTGGACGTCGACTACGTGGACGACCTCGCGCTTTTGGTCGCCGAGACCAGCATCGACGGTACCTCGGGCACCGTCGTGGCAGCCACCCGCCTCTGCCTGATACGTTCCCCATCGGGCACACCCGTCCTCGGCGTCATCGTCTTCGACAACGCCGACATCGATGCCGTGGCCCGGACGGGCGACCTCGGAGAGTTGGCGCTCCACGAGATCGCCCATGTCCTGGGAGTGGGGACGACCTCGAGTTGGTACGCGTTGCTTGAGGATCCCTCTGAAAATGTCGATACCGCGGACACCCACTTCCCCGGTTCCGGGGCCGTCTCCGCGTTCAACTCGGCCGGCGGCACCAGCTACACCGGCGGCAAGGTCCCCGTCGAGAACGGCGGCGACGACGGGCACTGGCGACAGTCGGTCATGGACGGAGAGTTCATGACGCCTTTCAACACGCGGGGCCAGTCCGACGTCCTGAGCGCGATCACCATCCAGGCGCTGGCGGACATGGGGTACACCGTCAACGCCGGCCTCGCCGAAGCGTACACCCTGCCCTCGCCGGACATCGCCGCCGACATCGTCCCGGCTGGACCCGCGATCGACCTCCGCGGCGACGTCTACCACGGCCCGGTCATCGAGATCGACGAGAAGGGCAACGTCGTGCGCGTCGTCCCCGGTCTGGACAACCGGTTCCCCCCGACGCTGCTCGGCCCCGGCGAAGCCGCCGCCCGGGCCGACTCGGTGATCCGGATCACCATCGACGGCCGCCGCTGAGCGACCCCGCGGCCACGCCTATTGCTTTTCCGTGACAGTAGTGGTTAGCTTTTGGGTATATGTAGTGCAAATTGATTTCGTTGGATGGACAAATTGCGATTGTATTCACTATGGTACGCACTCGGCGTGGCCAGTGCCGTGGCATTCGGGAACGGCGGAAGGGCGGCCGCCCAGGAGGCCACGACGATCTGGGCCGCCACGATGGTCGTCGGCGAAGCCCGCAACGGGACTACCGGATCGGTCGACTTCCACGGGTATGTCAACGACTACGAGCAGTGGGGTTCGCTCGAGCCCGACCAGTTCACGTACGGCGACAGGACCTACACGGTCGTCGGCATCTGGCGAAACGCGCACTTCGGGAACACCTTCCTCACCTTCGACGACGGCTTCCCGGGAGATCCATACCGGTTGACCCTGTCGGTCGGCGACCTGGTTCTGCGCGGGACGGACGTCGCCAGCATCTGCGAGGGAAGACCGCGCTGCTCGAAAATGCGCTGGGACGGCGTGGAGGTGGACTGGGAACTCGGCGACACGATCCCGGTCCGATTGACGACGACAGGGCCGCCCCCACCCCCGTCCAATCCCTCGGTCACCGCCTCGTTCGGCGCCTCATCCTACGAGGCGGTGGAGGGGGGCGCGCCGGCAACCGTCGAGGTTCGGCTCAGTGAGGATCCACGACGGCGCGTGGCGCTCCTGATCGGTCGGGAAGGGCTGGGCGGCGCTTCGGGCGCGGACTACTCGGACCTGCCTTCCCACGTCGTCTTCCACTCCGGCGAGACCAGGAAGACGCTCACCGTCCGGGCGACCGACGATGCAATCGACGACGACGGCGAGGGGCTGAGGCTGTCGTTCGGCCCGCCCCCGGAGGGGGTCAGCCTCGGATCGCCATCCACCACGACCATCTCGCTCGTCGACAACGACCAGGTTGGCCTGGTCGCGCCCACGCGCCTGTTCGTCGACGAGGGCGGCACGGCAACGTACCCCGTCGCGCTCCAGTCGCGGCCGGCCGGTACCGTCACGGTGGGGGTCTCGGTGCCCGCGGACGCCCCCTTCACGGCAACCCCGGATTCGCTGACGTTCACGACCGCAGACTGGCGCCAGGGCCGGGACGTCACCGTCGCGGCGCCGCTCGATGGCGACGATATGCCGAATCCCGCGATGGACATCATGAACACCGCGAACGGGGGCGGTTACGACGGCATGAGCGCCGCGGTCCAGATAACGGTCGTCGAGGCCAACGTTCCCTCGTTCGGCATCGAAGACGCGCGCGCCGACGAAGCCGACGGACACATGACGTTCACCGTTTCGCTGAGCGAGGCGACTCCGGTTCAGGTGACGGTCGACTACGCGACGTCCGACGGCTCGGGCAGTGACGCGGCGGTGGCCGGATCGGACTACGTCTCGAGATCGGGGACCCTGATCTTCCCTCCCAACACGATCACGCGGACGTTCGATGTTCCGATCGTCGACGACCGTGAAGACGAGGCCGCCGAGGAGACCTTCACCGTTACCCTGGACGGCGCGGCGGGCGGTGCGGTGCTGAGAGACGCCCACGCGACCGGCACGATCGTGGACGACGACCTCGTGGCGAGGTTCGGTGCGGCCTCGTACACGGCGGCCGAGGGCGGGGCCAACGCGTCCGTTTCGGTGGTGCTGAGCGAGGCGCCGGGCCAGGAACTCGCCATACCCATCGAGGCGGCCGGCCTGTACGGGGCCACCTCGGACGACTACGACGGAGTTCCCGCGAGCGTGGTCTTCGCGCCGGGCCAGACGAGCCGGACCCTCGAGGTCGTGGCGAGGGACGACTCGGTGGACGACGAGGGCGAGAGCGTGAGGCTCTCCTTCGGTACGCTGCCTGCCACGGTCACGGCCGGATCCCCGTCCACCGCGACCGTCGCGCTCACCGACGACGATGCGTCCCGGCTGTCCGTTCCGGCGAGTCTGAGCGTCGACGAGGGGGGCAGTGAGGACTACACCGTGGTTCTGGAGTCCGAGCCGACGTCGAGCGTGACCGTAGCGGTGACCGTGGCCGCCGGAAGCGACCTCGTCGCGAGTCCCCCATCGCTCACCTTCACGCAACAGAACTGGAGCCAGCCGCAGACGGTCACGGTCACAGCCGCCCACGACAACGACCTGGATGACGACGAGGTGGTGATTGCCCATACCGCGAGCGGGGGCGGCTACGACGGAGTGCGCGAAACGGTCGCAGTGACAATCGACGACGACGACCTGGGGATCCGGTTCGATTCGGCGTCCTACACGGTGGAGGAAGGTGGCGCAGTCGTCGTGACGGCCACACTCACCGGGCCGGTGGGGGCAGTTCAGCGGATCCAGATCGGAGCCAGGAATCTCGGGGGGACGACCACGGCCGACTATGAGGCCACAAGCCGTTTCCCGCGTCCCGGAGAGACGCGAATGACGATCGTCTTCTCCGCCGTCGACGACGACATCGACGACGACGGCGAGAGCGTCACGCTCTTCTTCCAGTCCCTCCCGGAATCGATCCGGGGACAGTCCCCGTCCACCGCCACCATCACGATCATCGACGATGACGAGAGCGGGCTGTCGGTTCCGGAGAGCCTGACCGTCGACGAGGGAGATACCACGACCTACCAGGTCGCGCTCAAGTCGCAGCCGACGGCGAACGTGGACGTGACGGTGAATGTGCCGGGCGGAAGCGATCTCACCGTGAGTCCCGCATCGTTCACCTTCACGGCCCGGAACTGGAACCGGGCGCAGACGGTTACGGTCACCGCCGCCCACGACGAGGACGTGGACGACGACGAGGTGGCGATTACCCATACCGCGAGCGGGGGCGGCTACAAGAACCTGAGGGAAACAGTTGCACTGACCATCGACGACGACGATTTGGGGATCCGGTTCGAACAGGCGTCCTACACGGTGAGAGAAGGTGACCGGGTCGACGTGGTGGCCGTACTCACCAGGCCTCCGGACACCGCTGGGCAGATCCGGTTCGGCGCCACGAATCTCGGGGGGGCAACCTCTCCGGAAGACTATACCGGCCTTCCGTTGACAGCTGTCGTGTCACCGGGGCAAACGACCCGAGTCACGGTCGTCTTCCTGGCCGTCAATGACGACATCGACGACGACGGCGAGAGCGTGAGACTCTTCTTCGCTTCCCTTCCGCCATGGATCAAGGCAGGGTCCCAGTCCACCGCCACCGTCACGATCATCGACGATGACGAGCGGGGGTTGTCCCTTCCGGACAGCGTGACGATCGACGAGGGAACAGCCTTCGTCTACAACTTCGCGCTCGAGTCGGAGCCCACATCGGACGTGACGATAACGTTGGACGTGCCCGTGGGAAGTGATATCGGTTTCAGTTCTCGCGCGTCGCTGACCTTCACGCCCGCGAACTGGCTTGCGCGTCAGAGCGTGATCATCAACGCCGCGCACGACAACGACCTGGACGACGACGAAGTGGTGATCACCCATACCGCGAGCGGAGGGGGCTACGACGGCGTGAGCGGCGAGGTTGCCGTGACGATCGTCGACGACGACGTGGAGGTCAGGTTCGGCGCCGAATCGTACAGCATCGAAGAGGGAGGGGGCAGTGCGTTCGTGTCCCTGCACCTGAGCAGGCCGCCGGGGCAGTCGGTGACCATCCCCCTCGTGGTCTCCTACCTGAACGGAGCGGACTCGCAGGATCTTCGCGGCATTCCCGAAAGCGTGACGTTCGGTCCGGCCGAAGACACCAAAACCTTCGAGCTCAGCCCGGTCGACAACGCCCTTGACGACGATGGAAAGCAGGTGGTGCTGAATTGGGGCACCCTTCCTCCGAATGTCCGGGCAAGCAGCTCGTCCGGCCCCACCATCAACATTATCGACAACGACCAGCGCGGGATATCGGTGCCGGGGACGGTCAGAGTGAGGGAGTCGTCCGCAACCCAATACTCGGTGAGGCTGGCTTCGCGACCGACAGCTGCCGTCACGGTCACGCTGACGTTGGACCATGACGGCATAACCATCGCCCCCACGACGCTGACCTTCCAGCCGGCGGCCTGGAACCGGGCCCAGACGGTGACGGTCACCGGACCCTCGGGCGACATCACCGAGAGCAACACGTACCGCGATGTCAAGATACGGCATGCCGCGACCGGAGGTGACTACAACGGCCTCAGCAGCGTGACCACTGTCCGAATCGAGGATCGCGCCGGCGACGGCAACCAGAACCCCCGCCGGCGGTCCGTGGCCCGGCCCGTCGTCCGGGACCGGTCGGCGTCCGAGCGCGCCGACTCGATGGTCTTCACCGTGACGCCGGACAAGGCCGTCGACGCACCCGTCACGTTCGCCTACGCGACCTCGGACGGCACCGGCGGCAATGGAGCGGTGGCGGAGTCCGACTACACGTCCACTTCGGGCACCGTCACGTTCCCGGCCAACTCCACCGATCCGCGGACCTTTTCCGTGCCGATCATCGACGACTCGGACGACGAGGGCGACGAGATCTTCACCGTGACCCTGAGCGACCCGTCGGGCGATGGGACGGTGCCCGACGTGACCGTGACCGGCACGATCGAGGACGACGACGCCACCGCGGACCCCGCCGGCCGGATCCAGGTGTACTTCAGGCCGGGTTCGGCCACGGCAACCGAGGGCGGCGCGGCGGCGGTCGTGGAAGTGGCCCTGAGCGAGGCGCCGTCCGGCACCGTGGTCATCCCCCTTGTGACCGCCAGCCGCGGGGGTGCGAGCGACAACGACTACTCGGGGATCCCCGCCCAGGTCGCCTTCGGCCCCGGATCCATGGTCCGGAGCTTCGCGGTGACGGCCACGGACGACGGCGATGACGACGACGGCGAGTTCCTGCACGTCTCCTTCGGCGCTCTCCCGGCGGGGATGGTCGCCGCGAGCCCGTCCCATGTGCGCGTGGATCTCGCGGACAACGATGGCGGCGGTGGCGGAGCCGGCGGTGGTTCGACGACGGTCTCCTTCGCCGCTGCCGGCTACCGGGTGGATGAAGGGTCGGGGATCGGGATCTCGTTGATGCTGGGGCTTCCGGGCGCGCAGCGCCTGGAGGTACCCATCGTGGCCGTGAACCGCGGCGGCGCCGACGGGAGCGACTACGCGGGCGTGCCCGCAAGCATCGTCTTCGAGGCCGGCGAAACGACTCGGACCTTCGTGCTCTCGGCGAGCAGGGATGGGCTGTTCGAGCGCGACCAGACGGTGGAACTCTCGCTGGGCGACCTGCCTCCCGGGGTGCGTGCAAGTGAACCGGCGACCTCGGTCGTCACGATCGTCGACGAATTCGCCGAGCCCGCGATCGTGGTCAGCGGCGCACGGGCGTCGGAGGCCGACCCCAGCGTCGTGTTCGTCGCGCAATTGACCGCTCCCACGGACGGGCCGGTCTCGGCGGAGTGGAAGACCTCGGACGGCACGGCCGTCGCGGGACGGGACTACCGGGAGTCGTCCGGGCTGCTGAGCTTCCCGACCGGGTCGACCGGGCCGGTCATCGTCCGTGTCCCGGTGCTGGACGACGGCATCGACGAGGACGACGAGTCGTTTTCGCTGGACCTGTACGAGCCCGTCAACGTGACGCACGTGCGCGGGGCCGCCGGCACGATCGTCGACGACGACGAACGCGGGGTGAACGTCCTGCCCCGGCACCTCCGCATCGAAGAGGGGTCGAGCGGGAGTTATCGCGTGGCCCTCGGTTCGCAGCCCGCGGGCGATGTCACGGTGACCGTCGTGGCGGGCCTCGAGATTCCCATCGAGGTCATGCCGTCGACGTTGACGTTCACCCCCGGCGACTGGCAGTCGGCGCAACAGGTGACCGTCTCGGTGCCGGACGACGACGACGCGTTCGTGGAGCCACCGGTCGCGTTGCGGCACAGCGTCGCGGGCGGCGACTACGAGGGCGAGTCCGCCCCTTCGGTCGAGGTGGTGATTCTCGAGACGGACTTTCCCGGGGTGAGCATCGACGATCCACGGGCCGGAGAGGCCGACGGCGAGATCGTCTTCGCTGTGCAACTGGACAAGCAGACCAACCGCACGGTCACCGTGGCCTGGGCGACGGAGAACGGCACGGCCGTCACGGGCGAGGACTACGTGGGCGCGAGCGGAGAGGTGGTGTTCGCTCCGCACGAGACCGGGAAGCGCGTCGCGATCGATCTTCTCGACGACGGGATGGACGAACCCGCCGAGAACTTCGCCGTGGTTCTCGCCGAGCCGGCGAACGCGACGCTGGCGGACCCCCGCGGGATCGGTACCATCGGCGACAACGACCTTCCGCGGGTCGGCATCGAGGCAGAGGCGGACCAGGTGGCCGAGGGAGAGGGCGCGCGATTCAGGCTCTTCCGTGCCGGTGACCTGTCCGTGGCGCTGGAGGTGCCGGTCCGCGTGACGCAGCGGGGAGACTACATGGCGGGAGAGCCGCCATCATCGGTGTCGTTCGGAATCGATGCCGATACCGCGGTGCTCTCCGTCGACACCGAGGACGACCTGCTGGACGAGGCGGACGGCGCGATCTCGGTCGCCCTCCAGGAAGGCGCCGGCCATGAGATCGCCGGGTCCGCGAGCGCCGAGGTCGCCGTGGCCGACAACGACGAAGCCCCGGCCGTCACGATCTCGGACGCCAGGGCGTTCGAGGGCGCGGGCAACATCGCCTTCCCCGTCGCGCTCTCCGCGCCGAGCGGGAGGACGATCTCGATCGCATGGACGACCGCCGAGGGAACGGCAACCGCGGGGGCCGACTTCGTTGCGGCGACGGGCTCCCTGCTTTTCCCCCCGGGGCGGACGGCCGACACGATCACGGTCGCCCTGGTCGACGACCTGGTGGACGAAGACGACGAGACCTTCACCTTGTCGTTGGGCGACCCGGTCAACGTGGTCCTGGACATCGGCGAGGCGACCGGCACCATCACCGACGACGACCTTGCCGTCGCCAGGGCGTGGCTGTCGCGGTTCGGCCGTTCCGTGGCAGGCCAGGTGGTGGACGCGGTCGACAGTCGCTTCTCACGTGCTTCCGGGCAGGGGAATGCGCTGTCGCTCGGCGGTGCCGGTCTTGCGAGGGCGGGAGCTGCGCAGACGCCGCCGGGTTGGATGGACGTCCTGGGCGGCAGCTCGTTCCGCTACTCGACGGTGAGTCGCGATACTCCGGGTGGCTCCCCGAGCGGATGGACCACCTGGGGCCGCGGAGCGAACACGGCGTTCTCGGGCGCCGAACCCGAATTCGCGATCAACGGCCGGGTGACGAGCGCGCTGGCCGGCGTGGACTACGAACGCGGCGCCCTTCTTGGTGGCGTGCTGCTCTCGCACAGCCGCGGAAGCGGCGACTTCGCGGGAATCGCCGGCGAAGGCGCCCCCGAACGCACCGGCGAAGTCGAGAGCTCGCTCACCGGGGTCTTCCCGTACCTGCGGGCCGGCCTCGGCGACCGCATCAGCGCCTGGGCCTTGGCCGGCCGCGGTTCGGGGTCCATGACGATCAGCCTGGACGGCAATCCGGCAGCCATCGGAATGAACCTGGGCGCCTTCGGGGCGCGCGGAGCCATCCTGAAGTCCGACGGTATCTCGGGGATCGGTGTGGATCTCAAGTCCGACGCATTCTTTGTCGCTATGGATTCCGAACGGAGCAGCGGCGGTATTCCGGCGGAAAAGGCGAACGCGAGCCGCGTCAGGCTGGCCGTGGAGGGCGTCCGCAGCGTCGCGGTCGGGACGGCGGGTGTGTTGGGTCTGTCGCTCGAGGCAGGCCTCCGCCGGGATGGCGGGGACGCGGAAACCGGGATGGGCATCGAGTTGGGCGGGGGGACTCGCTTCTCCCACAGGGCCCTGGGCCTCACCGTCGAGGCTCGGGCCCGCGCGCTCCTCGCCCACCAGGACGAGAACTACGAGGAGTGGGGGTTCTCCGGTGCGCTCGTCTTCGATCCCGACGGCACCACGCAGGGATTCTCCATGCGCGTCCAATCGCTGTGGGGCGCGTCGATGGGCGGGGTCGACCGCCTCTGGTCGCAACGCACCATGGACGGGATTGCGGGGCATCCGGGCGCGGCCGACCGGCGGGATGGTCGCCTGAACGCCCGGTTCGACTACGGGATCGACACATTCGGCGAAAGCGCGCTGATGACCCCGTTTGCGGCCGTGTCGCTCGCGGGCGAGGACGTCCGTGCCTATCGGCTGGGTTGGCGCGCGAAGGTCGGGCCATCGCTTGCCATCGGGATCGAGAGCGGATTGGGCGAGCGTACGAATTCGCTGCGCGAGGGGATGATACTGCGGGTTTCGATGCGGCGGTAGCTAAGGGGTCATGTTATCGCCAATTGAGTTGGGAGGACGCGAGGCGTCAAGTGCGTTAGCTGTCGGGGGAGACGGGGAGGAGTACCGGCAGTTGTCGGAGGCGGAATGGGAGTACGTGGCGCGGGCGGGGACGCAGACGGCACGTTATTGGGGGAGGGCGAGACCGGGCAGTGCCGGCACGCGAACGGGTATGAGCGGACTGGGCACGCACCCGTCCGATTGATTATCGCCATTTAGTCACAATACTCGCCCATTTTATCGTCTACCGATCATTTTAGTTCTATTATATTTGCTGTTTGCACCCGTTTCCACCATTCAGAGACCGACAGTGGCGACAGCCGGGCCACGACCGGGAGTCGGTGAACCAAGATTGGCCAGAAGGACCTTCCTTTCACGTAGTAGAACCGATGCGACTGAGACACCTGCTGTTTCTGCTCATGTCGCTGACCAAAACGCCGTCAGCAGTAGGGCACGTGCGTGTGGTGGTGGTGACGGTCATGGAGACGATGTCGCATTCACTGGAAACGGTCGGATACCTTCGGCTTTTCCCTTCTGCGCAGCCCCTTGGCATGTGCGGAAGGACCGTGCACCATCGCGATCCAGGCCCCGTTACCGCGTATCGACCCTGGTCGCACTCGGCGTGGCCGGTGCCGTGGCATTCGGGAACGGCGGAAGGGCGGCCGCCCAGGAGGCCACGACGATCTGGGCCGCCACGATGGTCGTCGGCGAAGCCCGCAACGAGACTACCGGATCGGTCGACTTCCACGGGTACGTCAACGACTACGAGCAGTGGGGTTCGCTCGAGCCCGACCAGTTCACGTACGGCGACAGGACGTACACGGTCTTGGGCATCTGGCGAAACGCGCACTTCGGGAACACCTTCCTCACCTTCGACGACGGCTTCCCGGGGGATCCATACCGGTTGACCCTGTCGGTCGGCGACCTGGTTCTGCGCGGGATGGACGTCGCCAGTATCTGCGAGGGAAGACCGCGCTGCTCGAAGATGCGCTGGGACGGCGTGGAGGTAGACTGGGAACTCGGCGACACGATCCCGGTCCGACTGACGACGGCGGCGGCGCCGCCACCCCCATCGAGTCCCTCGGTCACCGCCTCGTTCGGCGCCTCGTCCTACGAGGCGGCGGAGGGGGGCGCGCCGGCAACCGTCGAGGTTCGGCTCAGTGCGGACCCACGGCGGCGCGTGGCGCTTCTGATCGGTCGGACGGGGCTGGGCGGCGCCTCGGGCGCGGACTACTCGGACCTGCCTTCCCACGTCGTCTTCCATTCCGGCGAGACCAGGAAGACGCTCACCGTCCGGGCGACCGACGATGCATTCGACGACGACGGCGAGAGCCTCAGGCTGTCGTTCGGCTTGCTCCCGGAGGGGGTCAGCCTCGGATCGCCATCCACCACGACCATCTCGCTCGTCGACAACGACCAGGTTGGCCTGGTCGCGCCCACGCGCCTGTTCGTCGACGAGGGCGGCACGGCAACGTACCCCGTCGCGCTCCAGTCGCGGCCGGCCGGTACCGTCACGGTGGGGGTCTCGGTGCCCGCGGACGCCCCCTTCACGGCAACCCCGGATTCGCTGACGTTCACGACCGCAGACTGGCGCCAGGACCGGGACGTCACCGTCGCGGCCCCGCTCGATGGCGACGATACGCCGAATCCCGCGATGGACATCCTGAACACCGCGACCGGAGGCGGTTACGACGGCATGAGCGCCGCGGTCCGGGTAACGGTCGTCGAGGCCAACGTTCCCTCGTTCGGCATCGAAGACTCGCGCGCCGGCGAAGCCGACGGACACATGACCTTCACCGTTTCGCTGAGCGAGTCGATTCCGATTCAGGTGACGGTCGACTACGCGACGTCCGACGGCTCGGGCGGTAACGCGGCGGTGGCCGGATCGGACTACGTCTCGAGATCGGGGACCCTGACCTTCCCTCCCAACACGATCTCGCAGACGTTCGATGTCCCGATCGTCGACGACCGTGAAGACGAGGCCGTCGCAGAGACCTTCACCGTTACCCTGGACGGCGCGGCGGGCGGTGCGATGATGAGAGACGCCGCCGCGACCGGCACGATCGTGGACGACGACCTCGTGGCGAGGTTCGGTGCGGCCTCGTACACGGCGGCCGAGGGCGGGGCCAACGCGTCCGTTTCGGTGGTGCTGAGCGAGGCGCCGGGCCAGGAACTCGCCATACCCATCGAGGCGGCCGGCCTGTACGGGGCCACCTCGGACGACTACGACGGAGTTCCCGCGAGCGTGGTCTTCGCGCCGGGCCAGACGAGCCGGACCCTCGAGGTCGTGGCGAGGGACGACTCGGTGGACGACGAGGGCGAGAGCGTGAGGCTCTCCTTCGGTACGCTGCCTGCCACGGTCACGGCCGGATCCCCGTCCACCGCGACCGTCGCGCTCACCGACGACGATGCGTCCCGGCTGTCCGTTCCGGCGAGTCTGAACATCGACGAGGGGGGCGCTTTAGACTACCCCGTGGTCCTGGAGTCCGAGCCGACATCGAACGTGACCGTTACGGTGACCCTGGACGACGGCAGCGGCCTCGTCATGAGTCCCCCATCGCTCACCCTCGTCTTTACGCGACAGAACTGGAACCAGCCGAAGATGGTCCACGTCACCGCCACCCACGACGAGGACCTGGACGACGGCGAGTTGGCGATTACCCATACCGCGAGCGGGGGCGGCTACGATGGCGTGAGGGCAACAGTTGTAGTGACGATCAACGATGACGACGTGGGAATTCGCTTCGACCCCGCATCATATACGGTGGAGGAAGGCGGCGTAGCACTCGTGATGGTCGCACTCACCAAGCCTCCGACCGCGCATGGGGAGATCGAGATCGAGGCCGCGAATCTCGGAGGGGCGACCTCGAACGACCATAGTGGCTTCCCCTTGAGGCTTGCCTTTGCACCGGGGGAAAGGACGCTGTTCGCGAGCGTTTTCCTCGCCATTGACGACGACATCGACGACGACGGCGAGAGCGTGAGGCTCTCCTTCGGCGACGACCTGCCCGCATGGATCAAGGTCGGATCGCCGTCCACCGCCACCGTCACGATCGTCGACGACGACGAGCGTGGGCTCGGTGTTCCATCGAGCCTGACGATCGACGAGGGAACGGCCTTCGTCTACAACTTCGCGCTCGAGTCGGAGCCCACATCGGACGTGACGATAACGTTGGACGTGCGCGGCGGAAGTAGTCTCAGTATCACTTCCAGCAGGTCGCTGACCTTCACGCCCGCGAACTGGCGCGCGCGTCAGAGCGTGATCATCGCCGCCGCGCACGACAACGATGTGGACAACGACGAGGTGGTAATTACCCATACCGCGAGCGGAGGGGACTACGATGGCATGAGCGACACGGTTGCAGTGACGATCGTCGAAGACGACATGGGAATCAGGTTCGGTGCCGAGTCGTACAGCCTCCGGGAGGGGGGCCTCGCCACGTACGTGTCCGTGCACCTCAACAGGCCGTCGGGCCGGGTTCTGTTCATCCCCATCACGCGCACTTTTGTCCGCGGAACCGACTCGGGGGCGTTCCTTCCGAATCCGTTTCCCGATGGCGTCTGGTTCAGTCCGACCGACCGGACGCAGACCATCGCGCTCACGATGAACCCCAACAACGTGGACGACCCAGTGCACCAGATGAGGCTGTCTTTCGGCAATCTGCCGTCCGATATCCTGGCGGGCTCTCCCTCTTCGACCATCATCAACGTGATCGACGATGCAGTGCGCGGACTATCGGTTCCGGCGACGGTCGAGGTGGTGGAGGCGTCCTCGGGGGATTACTCGGTGAGGCTGGCTTCGCGACCGACAGCTGTCGTCACGGTCACGCTGACGTTGGACCGTGACGACATCACCGTCGCCCCCACGACGCTGACCTTCCAGCCGGCGGCCTGGAACCGGGCCCAGACGGTGACGGTCACCGGACCCTCGGGCGACATCACCGAGAGCAACACGTACCGCGATGTCAAGATACGGCATGCCGCGACCGGAGGTGACTACAACGGCCTCAGCAGCGTGACCACTGTCCGAATCGAGGATCGCGCCGGCGACGGCAACCAGAACCCCCGCCGGCGGTCCGTGGCCCGGCCCGTCGTCCGGGACCGGTCGGCGTCCGAGCGCGCCGACTCGATGGTCTTCACCGTGACGCCGGACAAGGCCGTCGACGCACCCGTCACGTTCGCCTACGCGACCTCGGACGGCACCGGCGGCAATGGAGCGGTGGCGGAGTCCGACTACACGTCCACTTCGGGCACCGTCACGTTCCCGGCCAACTCCACCGATCCGCGGACCTTTTCCGTGCCGATCATCGACGACTCGGACGACGAGGGCGACGAGATCTTCACCGTGACCCTGAGCGACCCGTCGGGCGATGGGACGGTGCCCGACGTGACCGTGACCGGCACGATCGAGGACGACGACGCCACCGCGGACCCCGCCGGCCGGATCCAGGTGTACTTCAGGCCGGGTTCGGCCACGGCAACCGAGGGCGGCGCGGCGGCGGTCGTGGAAGTGGCCCTGAGCGAGGCGCCGTCCGGCACCGTGGTCATCCCCCTTGTGACCGCCAGCCGCGGGGGTGCGAGCGACAACGACTACTCGGGGATCCCCATCGAGGTCGCCTTCGGCCCCGGATCCATGGTCCGGAGCTTCGCGGTGACGGCCACGGACGACGGCGATGACGACGACGGCGAGTTCCTGCACGTCTCCTTCGGCGCTCTCCCGGCGGGGATGGTCGCCGCGAGCCCGTCCCATGTGCGCGTGGATCTCGCGGACAACGATGGCGGCGGTGGCGGAGCCGGCGGTGGTTCGACGACGGTCTCCTTCGCCGCTGCCGGCTACCGGGTGGATGAAGGGTCGGGGATCGGGATCGCGTTGATGCTGGGGCTTCCGGGCGCGCAGCGCCTGGAGGTACCCATCGTGGCCGTGAACCGCGGCGGCGCCGACGGGAGCGACTACGCGGGCGTGCCCGCAAGCATCGTCTTCGAGGCCGGCGAAACGACTCGGACCTTCGTGCTCTCGGCGAGCAGGGATGGGCTGTTCGAGCGCGACCAGACGGTGGAACTCTCGCTGGGCGACCTGCCTCCCGGGGTGCGTGCAAGTGAACCGGCGACCTCGGTCGTCACGATCGTCGACGAATTCGCCGAGCCCGCGATCGTGGTCAGCGGCGCACGGGCGTCGGAGGCCGACCCCAGCGTCGTGTTCGTCGCGCAATTGACCGCTCCCACGGACGGGCCGGTCTCGGCGGAGTGGAAGACCTCGGACGGCACGGCCGTCGCGGGACGGGACTACCGGGAGTCGTCCGGGCTGCTGAGCTTCCCGACCGGGTCGACCGGGCCGGTCATCGTCCGTGTCCCGGTGCTGGACGACGGCATCGACGAGGACGACGAGTCGTTTTCGCTGGACCTGTACGAGCCCGTCAACGTGACGCACGTGCGCGGGGCCGCCGGCACGATCGTCGACGACGACGAACGCGGGGTGAACGTCCTGCCCCGGCACCTCCGCATCGAAGAGGGGTCGAGCGGGAGTTATCGCGTGGCCCTCGGTTCGCAGCCCGCGGGCGATGTCACGGTGACCGTCGTGGCGGGCCTCGAGATTCCCATCGAGGTCATGCCGTCGACGTTGACGTTCACCCCCGGCGACTGGCAGTCGGCGCAACAGGTGACCGTCTCGGTGCCGGACGACGACGACGCGTTCGTGGAGCCACCGGTCGCGTTGCGGCACAGCGTCGCGGGCGGCGACTACGAGGGCGAGTCCGCCCCTTCGGTCGAGGTGGTGATTCTCGAGACGGACTTTCCCGGGGTGAGCATCGACGATCCACGGGCCGGAGAGGCCGACGGGGAGATCGTCTTCGCTGTGCAGCTGGACAAGCAGACCAACCGCGCCGTCACCGTGGCCTGGTCCACAGAGGACGGCACGGCCGTCACGGGCGAGGACTACGTGGGCGCGAGCGGAGAGGTCGTCTTCGCTCCGCACGAGACCGGGAAGCGCGTCGCGATCGATCTTCTCGACGACGGGATGGACGAACCCGCCGAGAACTTCGCCGTGGTTCTCGCCGAGCCGGCGAACGCGACGCTGGCGGACCCCCGCGGGATCGGTACCATCGGCGACGACGACCTTCCGCGGGTCGGCATCGAGGCAGAGGCGGACCAGGTGGCCGAGGGAGAGGCCGCGCGATTCAGGCTCTTCCGCGCAGGCGACCTGTCGGTGGCGCTGGAGGTGCCGGTCCGCGTGACGCAGCGGGGAGACTACATGGCGGGCGAGCCGCCGTCATCGGTGTCGTTCCGCGTCGATGCCGACACCGCGGTGCTCTCCGTCGACACCGAGGACGACCTGCTGGACGAGGCGGACGGCGCGATCTCGGTCGCCCTCCAGGAAGGCGCCGGCCATGAGGTCGCCGGGTCCGAGAGCGCCGAGATCGCCGTGGCCGACAACGACGAAGCCCCGGCCGTCACGATCTCCGACGCCCGTGCGTTCGAGGGCGCGGGCGAGATCCCCTTCCCCGTCATGCTCTCCGCGCCGAGCGCAAAGACGATCTCGATCGCATGGACGACCGCCGAGGGAACGGCAACCGCGGGGGCCGACTTCGTCGCGGCGACGGGCTCCCTGCTTTTCCCCCCGGGGCGGACGGCCGACACGATCACGGTCGCCCTGGTCGACGATCTGGTGGACGAAGACGACGAGACCTTCACCGTGTCGTTGGGCGACCCGGTCAACGTGGTCCTGGACATCGGCGAGGCGACCGGCACCATCACCGACGACGACCTTGCCGTCGCCAGGGCGTGGCTGTCGCGCTTCGGCCGTTCCGTGGCGAGCCAGGTGGTGGATGCGGTCGACAGTCGCTTCTCGCGCGCTTCCGGGCAGGGGAATGCGTTCTCGCTGGGCGGTGCCGGTCTTGCGAGGGCGGGAGCTGCGCAGACGCCGCCGGGTTGGATGGACGTCCTGGGCGGCAGCTCGTTCCGCTACTCGACGGTGAGTCGCGATACTCCGGGTGGCTCCCCGAGCGGATGGACCACCTGGGGCCGCGGAGCGAACACGGCGTTCTCGGGCGCCGAACCCGAATTCGCGATCAACGGCCGGGTGACGAGTGCCCTGGCCGGCGTGGACTACGAACGCGGCGCGCTTCTTGGTGGGGTGCTCCTCTCGCACAGCCGCGGGAATGGCGACTTCGCGGGAATCGCCGGCGAAGGCGCCCCTGAACGCACCGGTGAAGTCGAGAGCTCGCTCACCGGGGTTTTCCCCTACCTGCGGGCCGGCCTCGGCGACCGCATCAGCGCCTGGGCCTTGGCCGGCCGCGGTTCGGGGTCCATGACGATCAGCCTGGACGGCAATCCGGCAGCCATTGGAATGAACCTGGGCGCCCTCGGAGCGCGCGGAGCCATCCTGAAGTCCGACGGTATCTCGGGGATCGGTCTGGATCTCAAGTCCGACGCGTTCTTTGTCGCTATGGATTCCGAACGGAGCGGCGGCGGCATTCCGGCGGAAACGGCGAACGCGAGCCGCGTCAGGCTGGCCGTGGAGGGCGTCCGCAGCGTCGCGGTCGGGACGGCGGGTGTGTTGGGTCTGTCGCTCGAGGCAGGCCTCCGCCGGGATGGCGGGGACGCGGAAACCGGGATGGGCATCGAGTTGGGCGGGGGGACTCGCTTCTCCCACAGGGCACTGGGCCTCACCGTCGAGGCTCGAGCCCGCGCGCTCCTCGCACACCAGGACGAGAACTACGAGGAGTGGGGATTCTCCGGTGCGCTCGTCTTCGACCCCGACGGCACCACGCAGGGATTCTCGATGCGCGTCCAATCGCTGTGGGGCGCGTCGATGGGTGGGGTCGACCGGCTCTGGTCGCAACGCACCATGGACGGGATTGCGGGACATCCGGGCGCGGCCGACCGGCGGGATGGTCGCCTCAACGCCCGGTTCGACTACGGGATCGATGCATTCGGCGAAAGCGCGCTGATGACCCCGTTTGCGGTCGTGTCGCTCGCGGGCGAGGATGCCCGCGCCTACCGCCTGGGGTGGCGCGTCAAGATCGGGCCGTCGTTCACCATTGGACTCGAGAACACGTTGGAAAACCGCACGGACCGGCGGGGAGGAGGACTCTCGCTGCGGCTCTCGATGCGAAGATAGGCGCAGATGCCGCCGGAAGGGTTGCGGCCCGGGACAACTCTCCCATTGTCTCAGCGCAGCACGTAGGAGCACTTCGTGTCGTGCGTGCCATCATTCGATTCCTCGCGATTGACGGACTACACGATCTGCGCGCACGAAACTTCGCGGAAGAGAAGCCGCTTCCGCCAGACGTGAGGTGCCGGGCGGGTGGCCGGACGCTCTACGAGGTCTTCAAGGCCGGGATCCCAGCGAAGCGCTCGGCCCGGAAGAAGAAGGCCAGAAAGGAGGTCAAGACCGCAGCGTAGAACTGACCTCGGCGAGGCCGGGTGTCAGGTGAATACCGTACTTGTACAAGCAGGTCAAGACCGCAGCGTAGTGGGTCTCATTCTTCTTTGCTACATTCCCTCGCGGTGGTGGCCCACAGGATCCAGATGACCCTCGATGCGAACCGTGTCAACCACGATCCGCACCGTATCCACCCTCGGTGTGCCCAAGCCGCCTACCAGTGAGTCCAGCTTGTCGAACCTCATCATCATGCTTTCCGCGACCGTCCGAAGTGGATCATCATCCCTCGAACCAAGGAGTCCTCTCGCAACCTCGTCTACGAGCGCACCAACCACCGCCGCGACCACAGTCACTACTATGGATGCCCGCCTGTGGCGCCGGAACAGTTCGCGCACCTCCCGGGCCGCTTGCTGCCACAACTTCTCTCCTTGGTCATCCATCACGATCATCTCCGTTTCTGTGGATCCCCCGGGCGCGGGACACTGCCACCCTGAATCCCGCGCACGAGGTGAGGAGGTCAATCTACACCAGTCAATTCATGGTCCGGGCGACACGGAAGCCGCCGCGGTCGGGCCGGAGACCGGCTGTACCCCAGCCGCGGTCGGCCGAACGGAGGCGCCTCGGCGTGTCGTGCCAGGAGCCGCTGCGGAACACACGGAGAGAGCAATCGCCCGAACGCCACGCGCTGCCATCCGCCGGTGCCCCCGAATAGCTCTCGTTCCAGCAGTCCTGCGTCCATTCCCAGACATTCCCCAGAACATCGTACAGCCCAAATCCGTTCGGCTCGAACATGCCCACCGGGGCAGTCCGAACATAGCCGTTCGCGCACGATGCGGGATCAAAATACCCGCCCAATTCCTGGTGCATGGTCCGATCATATCCGTTCGCATACCGGCATTGCCCCGGCTCGCTCTCACCCCAGTACCGCGCCATCGTCGTCCCCGCCCGCGCCACATACTCCCACTCGGCCTCCGTCAGCAGCCGGTAGTCCTCCCCCGTCTCCCGCGACAGCCATCGCACGTACTCGTGCGCATCTTCCCAACTCACATTGATCACCGGACGGTGCCCCCGCCCCCTCCCCTCAACCCACGGCCGGTACCCCCCGCACCCCCCGGCCGCCATGCACGCGTCCCATTCCGCGAACGTAACCTCGTACAACCCACCGCAAACGGCGACCCGATCGTCACCCGGTGGCGCGGACCCTCGCTGACCATCCGCCCGTCCTCCCACTCCGGCGACCCCATCATGAAGCTCCCCGCAGGCACTACTACCACCTCTGGACACCTGGCGCAGTCACGGAAGACCGTCCCCGGCTCCATAACTGTCTCCCTCCGCATAGGTGCCGCTCCCAAGATGGCGTCACCACCTGCGCTGACCACGAACTCCACCCGGCGGTTGCGAGCGCCGCGGCGAACT
This sequence comes from Longimicrobiales bacterium, assembly GCA_965211905.1. GTDB lineage: Bacteria > Gemmatimonadota > Gemmatimonadetes > Longimicrobiales > Gaopeijiaceae > Bin94. Next base: position 899,972 of record CBDBTX010000002.1, on the reverse strand, counting down.
GGTTGTTGCCGAGCTGCCGGTTCACCTGGAGCATGTACCGATCCATGCGAACCTCGGAGGGAACTTCTTGGGCTACGGCAGGTGCGACGGCGACGAGGGCACAAGCGAGAGCATCTGTCATCCGTGACATCGAATGCATGTCAGCTTCCTTTCATGGCTATACGAGACGCAGCAAAAGGTCACGGCGGGACGACGTGTACCGAGCGCACGGGGTGGGCTGGTTGTATCGTGCTCAACGCACACTGCAAGATCAAGCAACTGGGTGGGACTCATACGCCTGAGTAACCAGAATTCATGCCCACTGCCAGACGGCCGCAATGATGTCAGGTAGCGACGAGATCAGCCAAACAAGCAGAGTGAGCAAGCAAGACCCGCCTACGATCTTTGATACCCCCTCTAACAGTGCGCCGGGGGTGCCTTCAACGTCTTCACTCAGATAAAGTCCCAATCCCCCGAGTACCAATCCAACGATCAATAGGACCAAGACGAGAATGGTATTCATTGTTCCGTTCCCTTCTTAGGATCGTTGTGCAGATACTCCCCCTCCTTATCCTTCTTCGGCGGAGTTGAGTGCATGCCCTTGACGATGTCAGATTCTTGCACATTGTCAAGCCCATCGGCAACCTTGTTCGAGTCAACCGCCACGTACCCATCGCGTCGGATTCGTTTCCGCACCACATTGCGAACCCGCCTCCGAAGCTTCGGGCAGTTTGTTAGTCGAGTTCTCGCTGCCAGCGTGATCGTATATGTCCCGCCACATGCGGGGAACTCTATCTTCCACCATGTAGGGTCCCCACCGTACTTTTCACTATTGGTATCACAAAGCTCGCGCCGTTTAGCCAAGTTGTGACCCGCGGCTCTTGTCCTGTAAGCTCTTCCCACATCAAGCACACGTCGTTTCGGGCCTTGCCGCCCATGTAGGATTCGTCCACTTCCACCCGACCGTCGACGCTGGTCCACGATCATGTCCATTTGATGCACTCACTTTCCGTTTAGGGTTACCTACCTGGTCCGGTAGCTGAACTCGGTAGTCTAAATCCGCTTGCACGTGAAGTCTGGCCATGCCCTGTTCGTATCCCGCCGCGCCGACCATCGTTGATGATTCAAGTGCGCCACCTGCTAGCCAACTCGATAGGCACTCGCTCAGTTTGTCCTTTGACGAACCACGCAACCCCAAATGCAAAGACGGCTGCTGCCTCCGGCCAGAAGATCGAATGTCCAGTCAATTTGAGGACCACCGACAAGACCAAGGAGGCACAGATCGTGATGGCACACACAACATACAGTGAATTGCGCACCATTTTTGTTCTATTTGGTTGACAGGCTCGACATGTCTTTCTGAACCGTAGGAGACACATCAAAATGCCTGCAATACAGAACGAGACGGCGGCGATGAGGTGTGGAAGGCCCGTTTTTGCCGGTACGATGGCAGTGACAATTGCTCCCACGCCTGCAATCGTGGTAATGACGTTGTCAGAAAGGTATTTCCACTTGTCTTGGGCTTCCCTCGGGTATCCTTTGTAGCAGCAGAGAAAAGCGCCAAGCGCGCACAGCGACCCTACGAAGTATCCATGGATCCAAAACGATTTGGAATAGTAGTAGGCGCTTATGGAGTGCCTCAGCTGACTCTCACTGCACGCCAGCACAATCGGCAAGAGCGTCCCAATGACGCCGAGCAACCGCCGCAGCGTCATATGAGAATACACCATGTCTTGTTTGTCGTTGACCTTCACCATTGATCGGCCTTTCATTTCATCTCTCGGAAGTGCGCCAAGCTTCGCCGCACGGTTTCATTTCGGGCCATCCGCCATACCCGGAAAGACAGATCAGATTGTCTACCCCTCCTCGTAGCTCGTGGCAATGACGAGGTATTCCCGGCGTGGATCGCCGGAAACTCGACGCGCGCGTTCGATCCCGACCCCCCATCGTCGTCGGTCACGATCTGTGTGCCATCGCTTCGGAGCACCCTCAGGTCTACGTCCTCCGACTCCATATCTATGACTACACGCTGTCCCGCTCGCGCGGTCACGGTCCACACGTCGTAGTGCGAGCCGTCCTCCCAAACCGCGTCGGACGAGTTGAGGCTACCGTTGAAGGTCCGTCCTGGTCCCATGGTCAGCAGCTGTACCGCCGAATCCGCACCTACCCACCGATCTAGATTGTACTCCTCCAGACATCGCCGAAACCGCTGGATGTCGTCCCAACCGTCTCTGCCGATCGAGCAGTCCTGGGCGGAAACGGGGGGCGCGAAGAGGGCGGTGGCCAAGGCCGTCACCGCCAAGGCGGCCAGGACTTCGCCGCGGGCATTCATCGGACGCTCCGGGCGACCCGGAATCCGTGGTGAAGGTTCCGGCTAATGGCGTCGCCCCGGCGCCGGAGAGCCGAACGGAGATAGTCCGGCGCGTAGTAGAAACCACCGCCCCGCAACACACGATAGCCACAGTCCCCCGCGTACGACGAGAGTCCATTGCTGGGCGCGTCGTCGTATCCTCCATAGCAGTCATCCACCCACTCCCACACGTTCCCCAGCACATCGTACAGGCCGAAGCCATTCGGTCGGTACGAGCCGACTGGTGCCATTCTCTGCTGCCGATCCCGACAGCCGACACTGCTGTCGCCGTTGGCATACTGGCACTGCTCGCGCGTCCCATCCCCCCAATATCGAGCCGTTTGAGTTCCTGCCCGCGCCACGTATTCCCACTCCGCCTCGCTCAACAGTCGGTACTCCTCCCCGGTCTGCTCCGTCAACCAATCCGCATACAGCCACGCATCCTCCCATCGCACTTCGGACACAGGACGCCTGCCGCGGCCAGTCAAGGCACTCGGTACGTATCCCCCGCATCCACCCCCCTGCACACACGCATCCCACTCATCGAACGTGACTTCGTACACGCCCGCGGCGAACGCATAGCCGATGGTGACCTGCCGCTGAGGCCCCTCGTTCTCCCGCCGGCCTTCCTCCGTCTCCGGCGAGCCCATCATGAAGTTGCCCGCAGGTACCACGACCATCTCGGGGCACACGTCGCAGTCCCGGAATACCTCGCCCACTTCCTGGGCCTGAGCCGACACTGTCGGCATCAAGCACCCAATCGCCGCCAGCACGAACAATCCAGCCAGTCCTCCCCACCAAGGCCTACGAAATCGGCTCATGGGCCCGTGGCCCCCGCTTCCCGAAGCTTGCGCACGATGTTGTCTCGCTCGGATCCGGAGCACGACTCGGCGACCCCGAGCGGCGTCTGATCGAGACCTCTCTTCGCGTTCGGGTCCGCCCCATACTCCAGCAGCGTGCGAACGAGAAGCTGCGGTGGCCGGGGCCACTGTCAGCGCCGCGGAGGCTACAACTGCCGGGCGGACGATCATGGGACGCTCCGGGCGACTCGGAAGCCGATTGTGTTGTGATGGCCCGTCCCCAGCGGCAAGTCGCGGTTGGCCGAACGGAGACTCCTCGACGAACTGAACCAAGAGCCGCCCCGCAGCACACGGCTGGCACACTCGTCGGATCCCGACTCTCTGGCGCTCCCGTTGTTCCGGGCGTCCGAATAGTCCTCGATCCAGCAGTCCTGCGTCCATTCCCACACGTTGCCCAGGACATCATACAGCCCGAACCCATTCGGTTGGAACGATCCGACTGGCGCGGTATTCTCGTAGCCGTCCGAGCACGACAGGTCATCGTCGTCCCCGTTGGCATATCGGCACTGCTCTCCTTCACTCTCCCCCCAGTACCGAGCAGTTTGCGTCCCTGCGCGCGCCACGTACTCCCACTCCGCCTCGGACAACAGACGATACTTCTGGCCGGTCGCTCCAGAGAGCCACGCTACGTACGCCTGAGCGTCATCCCAATTGACGTTGATCACCGGGCGGTTCGCGCGCCCCCACCCTTCGTCCTCGGGAATCGCGCTGCCACACCCTCCAGCCCACGCGCAAGCATCCCACTCCTCAAAGGTCACCTCGTACACTCCGACCGCGAACGAGTCGATCAACACGACCCGACGAGGACCTTCGTCGTCAAACCGCGCCTCCTCAGTCTCCGGCGACCCCATGATGAAGCGACCCGCCGACACGACGACCATTCGGGGGCATTCCTCACAATCCCGGAACACCTCGCCGACTTCCTGGGCCACGGCCGGCACGACGGCAGGAACCACTACGCCGATCGACCCCAGAAGAAACCCGGCTACTACCCCCCACCTGAATCCGCGGAATCGCCGGGCCAGCTTCATGTCCATCGCTATCCCGTCTTTGTCGTGGATGTCTCTAGCGACAAGGGCGACTATCGCCTCAGGAACGGTGACTCTCCACCGGGCGTGTAAGACCAACGAGGCAATCCTGGGAATCCATCTCAGTATTGCGCAAGGCTTTCCGTAAGCGCTCAACCCGCAGCGGATTCCTGACGTCTGATCAGTCCGGTGACCTGGATGACTGGAATATTCAACGCACAAGTTATTTGTGCATGTTATTGTCAACATTAGTGACCCGAACTTGGGTCACGAGCGTCCGGACCGCGGGTATCTCCACCTGTTGAGTGCAAAGCCCTCCAGTCCTCCCCGATGCACCGGAGCGCCTCCAACTGGCAGCCGCGACAAACCTCTCCGTCTGTCTGGTCTCGCTCCTTTGGACCGAAAGCCGCGACATCGACGACAACATCATCACCAGGGGCTGGGCTGACCCGGCCAACGCGGGCGCCGCCGACATCGCGAGCCCGCGGTCCGGACCCGACCTCACCCCCGGCGAGTTCGTCGAGCTGGAATTCGTGCTGCAGACCGACGACCAGGTGATCCCGGCGGGCGCGCGGATCGGGCTGATGGTGTACCCGATTGACACGTACTTCGCGGCGCACCCGGAGTCGGAGACGAGGCTGACGGTGGATTTGGGTGGGACGAGCCTGGAGTTGCCGATGGTGGGTGGTGTTGAGGCGCTGAGGAGGCCGCTGCGACCGGTGAGTTGATGGGGGTTGCTCAGCTCACATCCCGGCAGGTCTGCAGAGCCTTTGCGAACTCTACGTGCTCCACGGCCAAGCGCGGCGCGGGCGTCACGACGCGGTAGTCAGTTCATGGTCCGGGCGACACGGAACCCGTTGTAGAAGTCCCGGCGCCCGGCCAAGTACCTGACGCGGATCGCCGAATGGAGGCCCCTCGGTCCGATGAACCAGGAGCCGCCGCGCAATACACGTAGGGTGCAATCGCCAGTTCGCCAGGCAGCACCATCGGCCGGGGCCCCCGAATAGTCTCCGTTCCAGCAATCCTCTGTCCACTCATACACGTTGCCCAGCACGTCGTACAGCCCAAAGGCGTTCGGTTGGTACGATCCCACAGGGGCCGTGTCTGCATAGCCATCAGAACACCCCACCGCCGTCCCCCCAAGATCATGCTTGGCATCCCCGGTCCGATCATACCCGTTCCCGTGCCGGCACTGCCCCAACTCGCTTGCCCCCCAGTATCGCGCCGTCTCCGTCCCCGCCCGTGCGACGTACTCCCACTCCGCCTCGCTCAAGAGCCGGTAGTCCGCCTCCGTCTCACGTGACAGCCACCGCACATACTCCTGCGCATCCTCCCAACTGACATTGATCACCGGTCGGCGCCCACGGCCCCAACCCTCGTCTTCCGGCCGATATCGCCCGCACGCCCCGGCTCGTACGCACGCGCCCCACTCCGCGAACGTGACCTCGTACACCCCCACGGCAAAGGAATACCCGATCGTCACTCGGTGCCGTGGCCCTACTTCGTCCCATCGATCCTCTTCAGACGCCGGCGAGCCCATCATGAAACTCCCCGCGGGCACCACCACCACCTCCGGGCAGGCCGAGCAGTCCCGGAAGACCATGCCAGGGCGGCTTTGGGCCGCGGCCGCAGCCACGGCCGAATCGGCGCCTGCTTCCAAAAGGGCAGTCCGAATCGCCGGATCGCCGCGCTCTCCCGCCCAGTCCAGCGTCGTCCTGCCGTCCTCGTCCGCTCCGTTCGGGTCGGCACCCAATGCCAGACAGGTCTGCACGCTCCCCAATGACTCCGTCATCCGCTCCGGCGAGCACGCCTGCTCCACTGCCTGGTCAAGGAGCTCCAGAGCTTCCACGTAGTGGTCCGCATCGCGACCCGCCGTCTCCAGGTGACGAGACACCGACGTGATCGCTTCGGCGGGGTCTCCCGCCCCCATCGCTACTTCCGCCCGCTTCATCCAGAACGACTCCGGAAGTTCCAGGCCGCTGGTCTCCTGCAACTCCAGGACGAGGTCCAGCGTGCGCAGCGCGGCGGCATACTGGTTGTTGCCGACCTGCCGGTCCACCTGAACCATGTATCGGTCCACTCGGACCTCGGGGGGGAGCTCCTGGGCCGTGGCGGGCTCGCCGACGAGGACGCAGAGCATGGGTAGAGCCCGGGCAACGGCGCGTCTGGTTCGCAAGGAAGGAAGCTCAGGGGGAATCATGAGAACGGCGACGTGGGGCGTGGCTTGGAAGGCGGGCCAATTCCAGAGTCTTGCCTGCTTCGTCACGTTCCGGATCCGCCAGGCAATCCGCATCGTCGAGGAGTCCGAGAGCCCAGAGCACGCCGAAGTAGGCGGCTCCCGAAGCACCCGGGCTTCCCTTTTCCACACTGGCGACCGTGTAACGGGAGGCACCCATGCGGTCGGCGATGTCCTGAATGCGAAGTCGCCGCCGCAAACGGGCGACTCGGAGATTGTTGCCGAGACGGGACAGGATGTCCTCGACATCGCGGGGCGGACGAGTGGTAAAGGTGGTGCGAGTTGGCATTCTCTACCTACCGCCAGCACTGCGCACGGGCAGTCACGGGACGCTCCGGGCGACGCGGAAGCCGAAGCTGGCGGACCTCTCCCGCCCTGGGACAGGATAGCTACGGTGCGCCGAACGCAGACCCCAGGCGTCACTACGCCAGGAGCCACCCCGGATCACACGACTGGAACACTCGTCGGACTCGGACTCTCTGGCACTCCCGTCATTCGGAGCCCCCGAATGGTCCTCGATCCAGCAGTCCTCAACCCACTCCCACACGTTGCCAAGCACGTCGTGTAGTCCGAACCCGTTCGGCCGAAACGATCCGACCGGCGCCGCATTCTCGTAGCCATCCGAGCACGACAGCTCCTCGTCGTTCCCGTTTGCATATCGGCACTGATCTGCTTCACTCTCTCCCCAGTACCGGGCAGACTCGGTCCCCGCGCGCGCCACGTACTCCCATTCCGCCTCGGACAGAAGACGATACCCCTGGCCGGTCGCTCCGGAGAGCCAGGTCACATACGCCTGAGCGCCTTCCCAATCCACGTTGATCACCGGGCGGTCAGCGCGCCCCCAGCCTTCGTCCTCGGGAATCACACCGCCACACCCACCGGCCCACGCGCAGGCGTCCCACTCCTCGAACGTCACCTCATAGACTCCCACCGCGAACGACTCGATCGACACGATCCGACGAGGCCCTTCCTGATCGAGGAACCGACCCTCCTCCGCCTCCGGCGAGCCCATGATGAAGCGGCCGCCGGGCACGACGACCATTCGTGGGCACTCGTCACAGTCCTGGAACACTTCGCCCACTTCCTGCGCGACAGCTACCGGCGCGTCCGCGCAGATCGCGATCCACAAGGCCAACATCAGCGCACCGCCATCTCGCATGCTCGCCATCCGTGCCCCCAAGAATGACCAATGCCTAATCTCAACAGAATGGCCACTGTGTCCCGAGCATGCAATTGAATCGGAGCAGAATCAGACAGAAAAGCGATGTGGTCGAGTTTTAAAGCGATAGAATGGTGTCTGATCGCTTCTTGGTTCCTGGTGTGGAGTTCACTCCACCCCCCTCACCCACATCTGGGATCACCACTCCCTACCCCCTCCGGCAGCCGATTGAGCGCTACCAAATCCGTCGCGACGACCACCCCCCTTATTGAGTCCGGAATCTGCGTCCCGTTATCGATCGACTATGTGTTGCGGTTGGCGAGCCGAAGCTCATGGAAAGCTTCGAGGCTGATCCCCCGCTCGGGTTGCGGCTCGTGCACGTGCCCGAGCGCCGCGACGTACACGATGTCCGGATCGCTCGGGCCGCGGGTGTGGTTGCGAGTCTGAATGGGACTGGGAGTAGGCCTGCCGCGGCGCGTAGCGCTTCGGTTGCTTCACTCGACGGGCGGGCCGGGCGACTCCTGACAACTTCCGGAGTGCTTGCCCAATACCTCATGCAAGTCAAGACTGGTCCACTCCGACGGCTTGAGACCATATGCATCTCGCGCACAGGCATCCGCTCCGGCTGCAAGCAGCGCCTCTACGACAGCCAGGTTCTGGTTGAATCTCGCTGCGGAATGTAAGGGGGTCCTGCCGTAAGCATCCCGTGCGTTGACGTTGGCCCCGCCGGCGAGCAGAGAATCGATCACAGCTGTGCTGGTCAGCTGCGCGGGCCCCCGCCACCTATTCGCCCAACCGGTAAACGCTGCAGCCACATGTAGCGGAGTTGTGTCATGGGCGTCCCGGGCGTGGATGTCCGCCCCGGCGGCCAGCAGCTGCATGAACACAGCCGGGTCGTCGTGACCATCCAGCCACCGAAAGCGTCGGTGGACGGCGAGGGACGCTGCCCGGTGCAGAAGCGTCTCACCATCGTTCTTCCGGACATCGGTAGCCGCCCCAGCCGCCACCAATCCTTCGAAGACAGCGGGATTCTGCGCCGCGCCGAACAGTGACGTTCCACCGTGTGAATCTCGCGCGTTCACGTCAGCGCCGGCAGCCAACAGAAACGCTATCACCTCCGGGTTCTGCTTGTATTCCGTCGCCCAGTGAAGGGGCGTGGACCCGAACTGGTCCCTTGCGTTCACATTCGCCCCGGCGGCCACCAGGGCCGTGAGTATCGCAGTATCCTCCCTGTCGTCCACCGCCCAATGCAGCGGCGTAGCGTCTTGCGGACCCCGTGCGTCCGCATCGGCCCCGGCGGCCAGCAGCAGTGCGACCGTAGCGCGGTTGCCGTAAGCCGCGGCCCAGTGCAGGGGCGTCTCTCCGTCCATCGTCTCCGTGTATATGGCCGGTCCCATAGGGCGATTGAATTGGATCTCGGCAGGTCCGTGTCTCTCCTCCCCATGTCTCTGTCTGAATCCCCCGGAGCTTCGCGCATTCACATCAGCACCAGCTGCCAGCAACAGTTCGGCCGCCGTCCAGTTTCCCAGACTTGCCCAGAAAAAGGGAGTGAGACCGTGTCCGTCGCGCGCGTCGACGTTTGCTCCGGCCGCAATCAGTACCTCCAGCACACCCGTATACTCCTCATAATCCGCGTACAAGGCAGCGGCGTGCAGCGGCGTTTCGCGCCAACACCAGTGGTGGGTGCGGCATTCCCCCCGTCCATGCACATTCGCGCCTGCCGCGACCAACTTGCTGACCAGGGCGGGGCCGTTGCGGACCGCCCAGTACAGTAGCGTGCTGTCGGCACCAAGATCGGGGTCCGCCGCCAACAGTGCGTCAATGACGGCGGGATCTGCACCCCGAGCCACAGCCAGGCCCACGGGGGTCCTGACCGGTACGAAGGGACTGTCCGAGTCCTCCCGCTCGTTCACGTCTGCCCCCGCTGCGAGCAGAAGCCTGATTTGGCGTGCATCCGCGCTTTCGCCGATCGCCCTGAGCAATGGCATGCTGCCCCAGGCCTCCGAGTCAAGGCACTTGGCAACTTCTGCGACATCAGCCGAGTGTACGGGCCAGTCACAAACTGGTTGCTCTACTTCGCTCGAATTGGGCTCCGACAGCTCGGCCGACATGGACTGCCGAGATCCGGCGTCTCTCGGCTGGCCGTTTGGCGACTCGCAACTGCTGGACACTGCCGCCACGATCAGCACACTGGCTACCGTCAAACTGGTATGGGCGGGACTCGCCGGGAGCATTGCGCCCTCCCCAATCGGTACACTTCGAATTGATCCCTTGAATACCCGATGCTCGCCGCAGTGTTCCGTCGGGCTGGCGGGGGGCCGTGCCCCCTTCTGGATTCCCCCAACGGTAACGGCCCGCCGGCGGCGGTGGCCGCAACTGAACCAGCGCCAGCGACATGCCGAAACCGGGGAGTGTACTTGGCAACGCGGTTCTATCGCACGAGCGCTCCGAGGTGGGATCTACACTCGTGGATCGGCACCGGAAGCGCGTCCGGGTTCCGCCACCCTGGGCGCCGCTGGTGTCCGGATTGTGTGCCGGGGGGTTGGCCAGCCAGGTCGCCATCGCCACGGTGGGCGCGATGGGCGGATCGGCGCGTTGGCGGGATCTCCCCGGAAGGGTTGCGGCCCGGGACAAGTCTCCTATTGTCCGAGCGCAGTCCATGGTGATCGTCCACATTCCGGTGGTCGTGACACGCAGCCGATGGGATCCGAGTGGACGGGGGTCGAGATTGTGAATCCAATCACAAGGCGTCGCATTGTCCTCGCGCCTGCCGCCGCGCTGGCCGCCGCCACCCTTGTCGCCCTGGTGTCCTGCGGCGAGGGCCGGGTCAGCCCCGACGCGCCCGCCGCCCTGGTGATTCACTCCGGCGACGGGCAGACGGCCCGCACGGGAACGGAAGCCGGGGAGCCGGTGCGGGTGCGGGTGACCGGCGGGTCCGGGAGCGGGCTGAGCGGGGTTGCGGTGGGCTTCGAGGTCACGGCGGGCGGCGGTTCGGTGCCCTCGTCCAGCGCGGTGAGCGACGCCAACGGCATCGCGTCGCCGGGACGCTGGACGATGGGCGCGCCCGGTCCGCAGGAGCTGCGCGCGAGCGTCTCCGGGCTCGACCCGGTGCTCTTTCGCGCCACGGCGCTGGGGGTCCCGGCCGGGATCGCGGCCGTTGCGGGAGCGGACCAGGCGGCCGCGGCCGGGACGGCGGTTGCCGTAGCGCCCGAGGTCGTCGTCACCGACTCGGGGGGCCGGCCGCTGGCGGACATCGTCGTCTTCTTCACGACGGAGCGGGACGCCTCGGTGGGCACCCCGGAGGCGACCACCGACGCGCAGGGGCGCGCGACTCCCGGCAGCTGGACGCTGGGGTCGGCGGCGGGGACCTACGCTCTGGTGGCCGGCATCGACGCCGAGGGCGTTGCGGGCAATCCCGTCACCTTCGAAGCCGTGGCGCTGGCCGGTCCGGCGAGGCAGGTCGTGCTGGTCGAGGGGGATGAGCAGGAGTCGGAGACGAAGCTCCCGGTTCCGGTCACGCCCCGCATTCAGGTCACCGACGAGCACGGGAACGGGGTCGGCGATGTCGTCGTGACGTTCGTCTCCAGCGGCGACAGCGAGGTCATCCCGCCCGAGACCGGGACCGATTCGCTCGGCTTCGCGTCGGTCGGCAGGTGGATCCTCGGCACCACCGCCGGCGCGACGTACCGGCTGGCCGCGACCGTGAAGGACAACCCGTCGGTCACGGCGAGCTTCACGGCGACGGCGATCGAGGCCGTGTACGACATCGAGATCGTGCACGTGAGCTCGTCGCTGCTCACCGACTCCCAGCGCAGGGCCTTCGAGCGGGCCGAGGAGTACTGGGAGAGCGCAATCAGGGGCAACCTCGACTGGAGCACGGTCCGCAAGCCCGCCCTGGAGGACTGCCTGGCCAAGAACGACATCGCCGAGCCGATCCCCGGCGACCGCGTCGTTGACGACCTGCTGATCTACGTCCAGATCAGGGAGATCGACGGACCCGCGGGCGTCTTCGGCGGCGCCGGACCCTGCCAGATCCGCGCCGACAACTCGCTCCCGGTGGTGGGGATCATGTTCTTCGACGCGGGCGACATGGACGGCCTCGAGTCCAACGGCCACCTCGAGGGCACCATCCTCCACGAGATGGCGCACGTAATCGGCTTCGGCACCCTCTGGGATCACCTTGGCCTCCTGCAGAATCCGGCCTCGGGCTTCGGCGGCCAGGATACCCACTTCACCGGCGAGGCCGCGCTCAGGGCCTTCGCGGATGTCGGCGGCGACAGCTACACCGGCGGCGGCCGGGTCCCGGTGCAGCACCAGGGCGGCGAGGGTGTGTGGAACGGACACTGGCGCGAACCGGTCTTCCGCTCCGAACTGATGACGCCCTTCCCCGACCGCGGCGCCAATCCCCTGAGCGTGGTGAGCCTGGCTTCGCTGGTCGATATCGGGTATGAGGGCGTCGACTACGGCGTCGCGGACGCGTACGTACTGCCGCCGCCGGTGTACGCGGCTGCGGAAGGCGAACGGGCCCAGGACGAGAACCCCGCGATCAAGGGCGCCACGCGGGCCGACGCCGCCACGCCTGTGATCGATCTTGGCGACGACATCCTGCGCACGCCGATCGCGGTAATCGACCAGGACGGCAACGTGGTGCGAATCATCCCTCCGCCTGCGCGGTGATGCCCCCCAAAACCGATTACGTCCCTTGCCGCATGACTCGCTACCCGGCACGTGCGAGTGAGAACCAGCGTAGCCGCCCACAGACAAGGTCGTAGACGAAGGTGGGCCGCTGTGGATACGAGTAGGGAACTGTTGACACAGCGTCGGCGTATCTCTAATGTGGACAAGATAACGGAAGGCCCCCATGCCACGTCACCTGATCTAAGTGGGCTCGCCCACACGTGGCTGGGGGCCGATTTCTTTTCCAGACCCGGGGGCCGAAACTGTGGGTGAGCGTGTGGCGGTACTCTTGGACGGTGAATTCGTCCGGATTGTCCTTGGTCGAAGTTTGAAGCGATTTCCCACGGCCAATGAGATAATGGCCGAGGTGGAGCGCATTCTGAAGGAGCCATGCGTATCCGCCTACAGCCTCTATCGGATCTTCTACTACACCGCCGATCCCCTGAAGGGTATGGCCAAGAATCCCCTGTCAAAGAAGGAGATCAAGTTCGCAACCACTCACACCTACTCCAATCAAATGAAGCTCATCGAGGAGGTAGAGAACTCCCCCGACGTGGCAGTTCGTCGCGGTACGCTCTTGCTTCAAGGTTGGAAGCTTGGACGCGCCTCAGAGAAAGCGATGCTTGCCGGGACGAAGCAAACGGTAACAGACCAAGACGTCGTACCCAGGGTCAAACAGGTGGGAGTCGATATGCGAATCGGGCTAGACATCGCTTCCCTTGCTCTCAAGAGGCTAGCGAGCATGGTCGTCTTGGTAACCGGCGACTCCGACTTCGTGCCAGCAATGAAGTTCGCCCGACGGGAAGGGCTCCGAGTTGTGCTCGATTCACTTGGCAGCTCTGTTCGACCAGAACTCAAGCTGCACGCGGATCGTGTTATCGTCCGAAGGTCACAGAAGGATGCGAATCTGTGACCTCCTGACGTTACGGCATGGTTGTCAGCCGCGCGTCCACCAGCGGCCGCGCGTCCTCCGCAATCGTTCCCGCCCCCACCACCTCCACCCCCGCCCGCACCTTCACGGCCTCCCGGATTCGCGCCTCCAGCGCGCTGGCCGCGGCGGCATCGAGCGCACACCCCGGCGCGGCTTCTACCCGCACGGTGAGCACGTCACGCCCCCCGGCGTCCTCGGTCACGACGGCCTGGTACCGCCCCACCCGCGGCTCCGGCCCCAGCACCCCGGCGAGCTCGCGCGGATGCACGAACATCCCCTTCACCTTCACGCCCTCGCCCACCCGCCCCAGGAACCCGGCGAGGCGCGGGCTCGTGCGGCCGCACACGCACGGGGCGCGGTTCCACGCCGAAAGGTCCCCCGTTCCGAGGCGCACGAGCGGGTAGACCTCGTTCGGGCTCGTCACCACGACCTGCCCGGCCTCGCCTTCCGCCGCCGGACGGTCGTCTCCCGGGACGAGCACCTCGACCACGATCTCGGTCGAGACGTGCCACCCGTCCTTCGCTTCGCACTCGTAGCCGAGGGTTCCGGCGTCGGCCGTGCCGTACGCCTGGTAGACATCGACGCCGTGTTCGTCCTGGAGCGTTGCGCGCAGCGGCGGCGGGAGCGGCGCGCCGGTGACCAGGGCGCGCTGTAGGGGCAGGTCGCGTCCCGTTTCGCGGGCCCGCTCCAGCAGCGTCAGCAGGAACTGGGGCGTGCCGGTGTAGCCGGTTGCTCCGGCCGCGCACGCCGTATCGATCTGCGCGGCGGTGTTACCCACGCCCCCCGGGATCACGGCGCACCCCACCGCCCGCAGTCCGCTGTCCAGCATCATCCCGCCGGGGGTCAGGTGGTATGCGAAGGTGTTGAGCACCACGTCGTCGGGACGGAATCCCGCGGCCCACACCGCCGGCGCCATCCGCCAGAAGTCGGCGCGGTTGCCCTCGGGGTCGTTGATCGGGCCGGGCGAGCGGTAGATGCGGCGGAGCGAGCCCGGCGGCACTGCGAGCATCCCGCCGAACGGCGGATTGGGGGCCTGCAGGGCGGGCAGGTCGTCCTTGGGCAGGATCGGGATCGGGGCCAGGTCGGCGACGCTCGCGACATCGCCCGGCGAGACCCCCGCCGCGGCCAGGCGGCCCTGGATCTCGCGGCTGCGCATGGCCCCGTACCGGAGGGCGAGCAGCGCCAGCCGATCCTGGACGGCGTCCCAGTCGGCAGGGGCTTCGCGGTCGGGGTCGTAGAAGGGGGCCGTGGGCCCGCCGCGTGCGCCGGTCACGACAGCCACCGCTTCCTGCGACGGTAGTGCTTGACGTCTCTGTAGGACCGGCGGCCCGCGTCTCCCAACCCCAGATAGAACTCCTTTACGTCCTCGTTGGTGCGGAGTTCGTCGGCCGTGCCCTCCAACACCACCCTTCCCCCCTCCATCACATACCCGTAATCGGCAACGGAGAGCGCCAGGCGCGCGTTCTGCTCGACGAGAAGGATCGTCGTTCCCTCGTCGCGGTTGATCCGCTGGACGATCTCGAAGATGCTCTCGACCAGGATCGGAGCGAGGCCCAGCGACGGCTCGTCGAGAAGCATCATGCGCGGCGAGGCCATCAGGGCGCGGCCGAGCGCGAGCATCTGCTGTTCGCCGCCCGACAGGTGGCCGGCGATCTGGCGGCGGCGTTCGGCGAGCGCCGGGAAGTAGTGGAAGACCTTGTCGATGTCGGCGTCCGCGGCGCGCCGGTCATGCCGGGTGTAGGCCCCGGCGGTCAGGTTCTCGCGCACGGTCAGGTGCTCGAAGACGCGGCGGCCCTCGAGGACCTGGAAGATGCCCTTCTCGACGATGCGGTGCGCGTCGGTCCCCTGGATCTCCTCGCCGTCGAAGACGATGGTGCCGTCGGTGACCTCGCCGTCCTCCACGTAGAGCAGTCCGGAGATCGCCTTCAGGGTCGTGGTCTTGCCGGCGCCGTTCGAGCCGAGGAGCGCCGCGATCCTGCCCTCGCCGACCTCCAGCGACAGCCCCCGCAGGACGAGGA
The DNA here is from genome assembly GCA_965211905.1 of Longimicrobiales bacterium. GTDB lineage: Bacteria > Gemmatimonadota > Gemmatimonadetes > Longimicrobiales > Gaopeijiaceae > Bin94. The sequence goes on along the minus strand of CBDBTX010000002.1, from coordinate 884,734 downwards.
TCACGTCGTCGTAGAGGACCTCGATGTTGTTGAGGGACAGGAGGGGCGCCGGGTCGCTGCCGGGGTCGCCGTCCCGCGCTCCGGCCGCCGCGGCATCTGCCTGGAGAGCCGGAGTCACCGCCGCCTCACGGCGCCGCCGGCGCCTGGATGAACTCGGTGAAGGGCACCCATTCGCCCTCCTCGACCCGGAAGAGCCTGACACCCTTCGCTCCGAGGTGGTCCTCCGGCGTGAAGCTGATCGGCACAGTGACACCGCCCATGTCCAGGTCGGTGAACGCCTCGAGCGACGCCTTGATGTTGGCTCCGGTCAGCTCCTGTCCAGCCGCCAGCACCTGCCGCATCGCCTCGGCGAAGACGCTGAATGTCCACCAGGCTTGCGTGTAGGCGTTCGTCTTCCCCTCGGCTGACTCGCCCCTGGCCGCAAGGTACTCGTGAATGACGCGCGTGCCCGGCACGTCCACGCTGAGCGGCGCGTAGGGGATCGTCCCCATCACGCCTTCTGCCTCCTCGCCCGCCAGGTCCACCAGCTGCGCGTTGGCGCACCAGTTCAGGCAGATGAAGCTCAGGTCCAGCCCCAGGCTGCCCGCGTTCTGGATCGCCACTGCGGCTGGCCCCGAGGTGTTCTGGAAGATGACGTACTGGGCGCCGCTCTGGCGGATTCGCGAAAACTCTCCTGTGTAGTCGACGGCCGCGCGCGGCATTTCGTAGAGGCTCAGGTCGACGCCGATCGCCTCGGCGTACTCGACGCCGCCATAGCGCGACGGCGACAGCCCAAAGGGGCTCGCGTTGTGCATGAGCGCGACAACCGGCGTCCCGTCTCCGTGGTTCGCCGCGATCCAGTCCAGCGCGATGCGGAACTGGTCGGTGTAGGTGGGGGCGACCAGGAAGTTGTAGGGCGCGTCGGCCGGGTCGCCGAGAACGTGGGAGAGCGAGGCCGAGCTGAACGGGATCTGGTCTTCGGTGACGCGGAGGCGCAGCGCCTCGGTGTCGCCGGTGCCCCATCCCATGAAGACCACCGCGCCCTCGGCCACGAACTGGCTGTAGAGCTGCTCGGCGCGGTCGATCTGGTAGGCGTAGTCCTGGTAGATCAGGTCGATCGGCCGCCCCTCGATCCCGCCCTGCATGTTCACCCAGTCGGCGTAGCCGCGCATGCCGTCGGCGTAGTCGGTGCCGACATCGGCCGTGGGCCCGGTGAGGTCGAAGATGGCGCCCACCTTGATGGCGTTGTCGGCCGCCCCGTCTCCCCCGCCGCCGCCACAGGCCGCGGTGAACGCGAGCAGGCCGGCGGTTGCGAGCGTGCGGCCCGGCCGCCCATGTCGGTGTCTGGTCATGACGCTGCTCCTGTTCGATACTCGATCCCGCGCCCGCACCAAACCGGCGCCCCCTAGACGCGCACCGCAAGTCCGTCGTGGAGGGCGGTGCGGTAGGCCTTGAGCGCGGGCACGAAGCCCATGAGGAATCCGGCGGTCACCACGGCGCCCAGGAAGAGCAGTTCGATCGAGCCGGGTGGCCGGATCGGGATGAAGAGCCCCACCTGCGCCTCGACGATCGGCTGGCCGGCCGACAGCAGCACGTACACCAGCGCCAGTCCGGCGATCGCGCCCGCCGCGGCCAGGCAGACGGACTCGAGCACCAGCAGCGAGAGGATCCGCTTCGGGCCCGCGCCGACGGCGCGCAGGATCGCCATCTCGCGCCGCCGCTCGTTGAGCGAGGTGTAGAGCGAGACCAGCATGCCCAGCAGTCCCACCAGCACGACGAAGATCGTCACCACCCGGAGCCCGGTCTCGGCGTAGCCGATCCCCTGCCACATCTCGTTCAGCGCCAGACCGGGGATGACCGCCATCATCGGCTCGTCCACATAGTCGTTGATCTCGCGCTGAAGCCGGAGCACGTCGCGGCGGTTGGTGGTCCCCACGAAGAACGACGTCACCTGGGTGATCTCGATCTCATCCATGGCGAGCACGTCCTCGCGCGTACGCTCTTCGCCGGGCATGGGCGGCGCGCCGTCCTCCCACCCGAAGTGGATGGCCTCGATGCCCTCGAGGGTGACGTAGACCGCGCGGTCGACCGGCGTAAACGTCTTGTCGAGGATGCCCACCACCGTGAACGGCATCTCGTCGTGGTTCAGGAAGCCCACCTCGCCGATCCCGTGGGTCACCGCGACCTGGTCGCCGAGCCCGTAGCCCAGTTCGCCCGCCACATCCGCGCCCAGGGTGACGTCGAAGACCCCGGAGCCGGCGCGGCCCTCCGCCAGCGCGATCTCCTGCCCGCCCCGGTAGCGATAGTGGCGATAGAAGTCCTCGTTGGTGCCGATGACGCGGAATCCCCGGTGGCTGTCGCCGAGGCCGTAGGGGATGGTCCACTCGATCGCGGGGTGCTCCGCCCATTCGCGGTAGGTGTCCCAGGAGAGGTTGCTCGTCGGCGACCCCATGCCGAAGACCGAGTACAGCAGCAGCTGGATGGTGCCGCCCTTGACGCCCACGATCAGGTCGGTCTGGCTGATGGTGTTGGAAAAGCTCTCGCGCATGCCCACGCGCACGTTCTCGACGCCGATCAGCAGCGCAACGCTGAGCGCGATCGAGCCCACGGTGAGCGAGGTGCTGAAGGCGCGGTTGCGAAGCGACTTGAGCGCGAGGTCGAGAACGAGCATCAGACCGCCCTGTTGACGTCGGGGAGCGAGATCTTGCGGGAGAACATGCCTTCAAGGGTGCGGTCGTGGCTGACGAACACCAGCGTGGCGCCGGCGAGCTCGCACTCCGCAAACAGCAGCTCGAGGAAGGCCTCCCGGCGGTCGAAGTCGAGGGACGAGGTCGGTTCGTCGGCCACGATGATCTCCGGCGCGCCGATGAGCGCCCGGCAGGCCGCCACACGCTGCTGCTGGCCCACCGAGAGCTCGGTCACCCGCTTTTTCAGCAGGTCGCCGATGTGAAGGTGATCGGCGAGCAGCGCGGCGGTCTCCTTCACGCGCGCGCCGTCCAGCCGGGCCCGGCGTGCGGCGTTCATGCGCACCGGCAGCGCGATATTGTCGAGAACCGACAGATAGGGGATGAGGTTGAACATCTGGAAGACGTAGCCGATGTGCTCCGCCCGGAAGTCGTCCCGCCGGGCGCCGGAGAGCGATGCCAGATCCCTTCCGAGCACGTTGACCTCGCCCTCTTCGGGCTTCAGCACACCCGCCAGCACGCCGAGGAGCGTGGTCTTGCCGCTGCCGCTCGGACCAAAGAGAAACGCGCGCGCTCCCCGCTCGAGGGTCAGTTCGGGGATGTCCAGCACCCAAGGGCCGCGTCCGTAGCGGAATCGCAGACCGCGGACATCGATGGCCAGGCTCACCTATGGCCCTCGGCTCGGAGAGGCCTCATGCCGCAACCGGTGCAAGCGCGCGGCCCAATCGCGGCTCATGCCTCGTACGGATACACCCGTTCGCCGGTGATGGTGAAGCCCACGTAGCCGTACACGCTCTCCGTCATCTCGATGCTGAGCACGCCCTCGACCCACACGGGGTTCCAGCCGTCCATCTTCGCGCGCTTCCCATCGTCCATCTGGATGTAGACGAGCTGGTTGGGCGGTGGCGGCGGCGTGTGGATGCAGGCGCCAACGTACGGCACGAGGAGGAATTCCGTCGCCGAAGACGCAAAATCCTCGAGTGGCACCGTGAAGCCGGGGACCTTGACGAGCTTGCCTTCCAGCTCGGCCAACTCTTCGGTCTTCTCGCCGGTCCGGTAGTTGAGCTTGGCCAGGAGCCGCCAGCCCACTACGGTGGGATCGTCGAGCGACGCGACGTCGAGCAAGGCGACCGGGAATGAAGCGGTCGGGGACCCCGCGACGGGCTCGGGCTGGCCGCCCGCGCCGACCGGGATCGCCACCAGGAGCATGGCGGCTGCCACCGAAAGAAATCTGCGGCTGGCTTTTCTCATCAGAATCCTCCGATTGTCAGAATCCTCAGCGCGACGCGTAGTCGTCCTACGAAATCGGCCGCGTGAGCGTAGGATACTTGATCCCCAACTGCTCAAGATAGGTCTCGAAGCGGGTCTCATCATAGTAATACTGTCTCAGCAGGGGACGAAACGCCTCCATGATCTCCCGGTTGAGATCGATGGGCGGCGGATCGTCGGGCCCGATGAAGGGGACGTACTCCATGCCGACGCTCTGCTCGTCGTTGAAGTAGGTCCACGCCTGATCGACGAGCTCCGGCTGCGCGAAGAGCTGCAGGGCGGTGCGGGCCATCACCCGCGCGCCCGCGACGGCGCCCTTGTGCGCGATGGGGGTCGCCATCGCCATGGCGCTCGACCAGTGGTGGCCCGGCAGTCCCGGCACGTTCGACGGGAAGCGCAGTGTGACCGTGGGCACGTTCCACGAGATGTCGCCGATGTCGTCCGATCCCCCGCTTCGGCGCGGTCCCGGCGTGCCCAGCGGCGACAGCGCGACCGGCATCCCCGAAGGCACGCTTCCCACCGACTCCTGCACCGCGCTGGCGAAGTCGTGGTCGTCCTCGGTCCACTCGGGGAGCCCCACCTCCTCGATGTGCTCGTACATGGTCTCGGCCACGACCTTGTTGAAGTGCCGCGGCCACGCCGCGCCGATGATCCGGTACGACATCTCGGTGTCGGTCATCATGGCCGCGCCCTCGGCGATGCGCACGGCCGTGTCGAAGTTGCGCTGGATGTCCTCGTAGTCCATCTCGCGGATGAAGTACCACACCGAGGCGCTCGGCGGCACCACGTTGGGCTGGTCGCCCCCGTCGCTGATCACGTAGTGCGATCGCTGGTCGGGCCTGAGGTGCTCGCGGCGGAAGTTCCACGCGACGTTCATCAGCTCGACGGCGTCCAGGGCGCTGCGGCCCCGCCAGGGAGCGCCCGCGCCGTGCGCCGCCTCGCCCGCGAAGGTGAACTCCACCGAAACGAGTCCGGTGCCGCCGCCCTGTCCCCAGTTGACCGACAGGTTGCTGCTGACATGGGTGAAGATCGTGATGTCGATGTCCTCCATGTAGCCGTCGCGCACGTACCACGCCTTTGACGCCAGCTGCTCCTCGGCGACGCCCGGCCAGAGCACCAGCGTGCCCTGGATCCCTTCGGCCTCCATGACCTCCTTGAGCGCGAGCGCCGCGACCACGTTCACCGCCTGCCCCGAGTTGTGGCCCTCGCCGTGTCCGGGCGCGCCCGGGATCAGCGGGTCGTGGTAGGCCACGCCCGGCTTCTGGTTCGCCTTCGGAATCCCGTCGATGTCCGAGCCGAAGGAAATCACCGGACTGCCGCTTCCCCAGCGCGCGAACCACGCCGTGGGGATGCCCGCGGCTTCGCGCTCGACGTCGAAGCCGTTCTCTTCCAGAATGCCCGTGATATAGGCGGACGTCTCGATCTCCTGCTGCCCCAGTTCGGAGAAGGAGAAGATCTTGTCGACCATCACCTGGGCCAGCTTGGCACGCTCGAGCACGCCCTCTTCCACACGTTCCACGAGAGGCGCGAGCTGCTCGTCGTCGAGGCTCTGCGCGGCCGTGACAGCGGGGGTGATTAGGAGGGCGACCAGCGTCGCTGTGATCGTTCGGTTAGCCATTGACGGACCTGGATGGGAAAGCGTGAGAATCAGGGACTCTGGAAGATAGGGACTGCCCGCCCGAAGCGGAAAGAGCTTGCCATGCGCTTCCCCCGCGCAGGTCTTGATTTCTCGTAATAAGCAATCATATTTCTCGTAATAAGACGTTGGATTTCTCGTCATAAGGATCGGTCTGCCCATCGGCGACGAAGCGATGTACGCCAGACACCTCTATCCACTCGTGCGTGACATGCTCGCCGAGTTCCGGATCGTCTACCTCACGGGTCCCAGGCAGTCGGGCAAGACCACCCTGGTCCGCGGTGTAGCCGCCGAGGTGGGTTTGCGTTATCTGACCCTGGACGACCCCGCCGTGCAGGCCGCGGCCGCGTCCGATCCCTACGGCCTTGTCAGGTCATTCGGCGGCCGGCCGGTCGTCCTCGACGAATTCCAACAGGTGCCCGAGCTGGTTCCCGCCATCAAGGAGGCGTCGGACCGGCACGCCAGTGTAGCCCCCGCCGGCGGGCCGTCCGGAGCGCCGCGCAAGGGGCTTTTCCTCCTGACCGGCTCCGCCGACATCTTCCGTTCAGCGCGGGCCCAGGAGGCCCTGCCCGGGCACATGGCCCGCCTCGAACTCCTGCCCCTGTCGACCGCCGAGCTTCGAGACCGACGCGACAATCTGATCGACTACCTGCTCGAGGGAGACTTCTCGTCGATGGGTCCGGGGCGGCACGCCCCAACCCGTGAGGAGATTGCGCGGCTGATCCTGCTCGGCGGCTATCCCGAGGTTCAGCGCATGGGCCGCCGCGCGCGCACCATCTGGTTCAGATCCTACACCGAGGGGCGATTCTTCAAGGACTTCGAGACACTCTACACCGCCCGCGGCGACTACCACTCGAGGCTGCGGGCGCTGGCGCCGTACCTCGCCGGCCGGAGCGGCAACCTGCTCAAGTACGCCAGCCTCGCCAACGACCTCGAACTCAACGACAAGCTCGCCAAGAGCTACGCGGAGATCCTCGAACTGATGTTCCTGATCCGCCGGGTGCCCTCATATCGGAAGAATCTCGCCCGGCGTCTGGCCGTCAGCATGCCGAAGCTGCACTTCGTCGATACCGGCCTCGCGTCCCACCTTCTCGGCCTGCGCAACGAGACCCGGCTTCTCCTGAGCCCGCACTATGGCGCGCTTCTTGAGACGCTGGTCTTCATGGAATGTGCCAAGCACGCCGAGTGGGCGGATGAAGAGGTTGGGCTCTACCACTTTCGGGACAAGCGGAAGCGCGAGGTCGACATCGTGCTGGAACGGCCCGACGGGCGCATCGTCGGCGTCGAGACCAAGGCCTCGACCACCGTCCGCCGCGAGGACTTCAACGGTCTGGCCGCCTTGGCCGAACTCGCGGGAGATGCCTTCGAGCATGGTGTGCTCTTGTACACTGGATCCGAGGTGCTGCCGTTCCATCGGGGGCCCACGCACTTCTGGGCCCTGCCGCTGCCCATGCCATAGAAAGTATGTTTAACATTACATTATGTAATGTTTACTTTACATTTCGGATTGTTCGAGCCCCGCGTGGTCACCCCCGCCGATACGCAAACGGCCACACGTGGAAGTAGTCCTTCACGTTGCCCCACAGCTTGGACAGGCCCTTGGGCTCGAAGATCAGAAAGAGGATGATCACGAGGCCGAAGACCGCCTGCTGCGCGTAGGGAAGGAGTCCGGCCACCGCCGGCGCCGTCTCCTGCACGGCCCGCCCCGCGTTGGCGATGAGCGCCGGCAGCAGCGTGATCAGCAGCGCGCCGAAGAACGAGCCGCGGATCGAGCCCAGTCCGCCCACGATGATCATGGCCAGGTAGACGATGCTCGTCTCCAGCGTGAAGCGCTCCCAGGTGATGATGGTGCGGTAGTAGGCGATCATCGCGCCCGCCAGGCCGACGAAGAACGACGAGGTGGCGAAGGCGAGCAGCTTGGTGCGGAAGAGGTTCACGCCGATCACGCTGGCCGCGATGTCCTGGTCGCGGACGGCCACGAAGGCGCGTCCCATGCGCGTGCGGAAGAGGTTGGCGGCGAAGAGCGCCGTGCCGGCGGCCATCAGCACGCCGAACCAGTAGAAGTTGAAGCCGCTGTTGAGCCGGACGCCGAAGAGGGTGGGTGCCGGCAGGACGATCGCCTCGGTGCCGCCGGTTACCGCCGTCCAGTGGGTCATCCCCCACTCCACGATCTCCTGCGCGGCAAGCGTGGCGATCGCGAGGTACAGCCCCTTCAGGCGCAGCGAGGGAAGGCCGAAGAAGGTGCCCGCCACGGACGTCATCACACATGCCAGCGGGTATGGAAGACGCCGCACTCGAGGCTCATCGTGCGCTCCCCTTTCGCGCCGCGCGCCTGGGCCGGTCCCGCCCGCTCCCCCGCCGCGACGCGCTCATACCCTTTCGATGATCTCCCTGCCGAAGAGCCCGTAGGGACGGACCATCAGCACCAGGATGAGCACCACGTACGGCACCACCAGGCTCAGCCCGTGGCCGACATAGCCGCCGGTGTAGACCTCGAGCAGGCCGATGATCGCGCCCCCGATCACGGCCCCGCGGATCGAGTCGAGTCCGCCCAGGATCACCACCGGAAAGACCCGCAGCCCGATCGACGCCACGTTGGGGCTCACCCCCACGATGCCCGCCAGCATGATGCCGCCGATCGCCGCGGACGCCGCCGCGAGCCCCCAGGCGATCCCGAAGACGCGCGGGATGCTGATCCCCATGCTCAGCGCGGCCTGCTGGTCGTCGGCGATGGCCCGCATCGCGATCCCGTCGCGCGTATGCCGGAAGAAGAGCCACAGCGCGGCCAGCACCACCAGCGCGATCGGAATCGACAGGAGGCGGTCGGCCGACAGGATCACCGGGCCGAGGACGACATCGCCCGCGGGCAGGAACGAGTAGATCATGCCGGTGCTGAGGCCGGACACCGTGAGCTGGAGGAAAATATCCATCTCAGTCCAGCGTCTCGATGCGGAGTTCGTGCGCCACTTCGGCCGTGCGCCCGTCCTGGTAGGTGATCTCGGTTTCTACGGTGACCGAATCGCCGTCTCCCTGAAGCGCCGCGATAATGTCGGCGAAGCGGTCGGCGATGTAGCGGCGGCGCACCTTTCGCGTACGCGTGAGCTCCGCGTCGTCGGCGTGCAGCTCCTTGTGGAGGAGGAGGAAGCGGCGGATGCGGGCGGCCTTGGGGAGATCCTGGTTGACGGTGCCGACATGGCTGCGAACGAGGCGGTACACCTCGGCGCGGCGCGCCAGGTCCGTGAAGGTGGTGTACGGAATGCGGTGGCGCTCGGCCCACTGTCCCGCGTTCTCCATGTCGATCGCGATCATGGTGGTGCGTCTCGGCCGTCGCCTTGGGGTTGCGGAAGTAGCCCTGGAAGACGGCGGGGCTGCGGCAGAGGATCTCGCCGTCGCCGGAGATGCGGATCTCGGTCTGCGGAAACGGGGTGCCCACGGTATGGAAGCGGATGTCGCCGTCGCGGTGGACCACCGAGATGCCCGACACCTCGGTCTGCCCGTACAGCTGCTTCAGGTTGACGCCGATGGCATGAAAGAACCGGAAGACATCGGGGCCGAGGGCCGCGCCACCGGTGTAGGCGCGCCGCACCTGGTTGAGGCCCAGTTGATCCCGGATCGGGTGAAAGACGGTCCAGTCGGCGAGGCGGCGGCGGAGGCGGGCGAGCGGGCCGGGGGGCTTGCCGTTGGATCGGCGGTCGGCGGCGGCCGTTCCCACCTTCATCGCCCAGTGGTAGATCCAGCGCTTGAACCGACCGGTGGCCGAGGCGACCTAAGCCAACATATCAGGACGCTGGACTCCCCGAGTGGGACGAAAACGAAATCACCTCGCAACCGCCATCCAGCGGGAGCTGGGCAGCGAAGAGCGCGGATTGGCCACCGAGATCAACTACCTGCAATCACGATTCCGGCGGATCGGGAATTCCGCGGCTGAAGAGGGCCTCGAACTCCTGGCCCCCCGCCGTAGCGGAAGCTGAGCGGACCGCCATCGTCGCCGGGTCGTCGACGATGCCGCGGATTCGGCCCGTCGCGGCCTCGCGCAGGATCGTGAGGGGATCCTGGCTGTCGCGATCGAGGCTGGCAGAGCCTCCCGGGCCTTGCAGCGTCATGCTCGCCAGCTCCCCGCTCCACGTCACCGGCAGGCCGAAGGTGAACCCGGCGTGGTCGTCTTCCGTGTCCGTGAACTCCGACATTGCGAAGGACACTGCGAAGAGTTCCGCGCCGCCGGGATCCCGCCCCGTGAGCGACCACGCGCCATCGGCCGATGGCCGGTACGGCGGGGCGCCGATGAAGAAAGCCGGCCTGAGGTACGGGGCGCCGTCGCCATCCAGACCGCCCCATACGAGAAGCGTCCGGCTGGAGGAAGCCGCAGCACGGGCGCCCGCAGCCGCGACCAGGATCGAGTTGGTCTCTGTCTCCAGGCGGTATCGCACCGCGTTCGTGAACTGGTAGTCGCTGGTCCATGTCGGCTCGCAGTAGGACATGAAGTCCGGTCGGCCGGGCGGCACGAGTTCGCCTGTTCGGAAGTCGTAGCCCCAGGCACCGATGCTGCCGCGGCCGTAGGGGTAGTACCGGTCCGGTCCGCCGGCTCCGCCGCACGGCGCGTGATACAGATTGCGGTTGTGGCCGAATTCATGCGCGATTGTTTCGGAATCGAGGACCGAGAAGCTCGACCAGCTTCCGATGCCGTTCGCCACGCCGAGGAGACCTCCCGGTCCCGTGGTTCCAGCCATTACACCCAGGTAATGGCCGCGCCCGCCCTCGGCGACCCGGATCATCTCCGTAAGCGCCAGGATTTCGAAGCCGTTGTTCGTCGGCGAAGCGACTGCCGGGTGCGCCGTGACGTCCAGCTCCGCGACCGGCAGCAGCAGGTGCGTCCGTTCAAACAGTTCGTGCCCGCCCGGGTCGGCGGCCATGGCCGCGGTGATGTCCACAATGGAGGAATCCGGGTTCTCCTCCCAGATGAAGGGCACGAGCGTCACCTCGAACACCGGCATCGCCCGGACGTCGACCGCCATCCGGCCCGTCGCGGGGATGCGCCTGGCCACGCCCAGTGCGGGGTCCAGCATGCCCTCCGGATCCGGTTCGATCACGACCTCCAGCCCCGGCTGGATGACCAACCCCGGGATCTCCGCATTCACCGACTTCGACAGCGAACTCTCATCGATCGCTGCCGGAATGGGGTCCTGGTTCGTCGGGATGTCCAGTTCGTACGCCACGGCCCCGTCCTGGTAGAAGGTGGCGCGGACGGGGGGCAGGGCCACGTCGGTTGCCCGCTTCGCCGTGACGAATACCCGCAACAGAGCCGGCTTGCCCGCGACCAGCGGCACCGGGAACTCGCGGGACTGGACAGACTGCGTGAGATAGGCGGCTGCATCGGCGTCACGGTCGCAAAGCGCGACCCGCTGCCGCGTCACGCCGCCGAGCCAATCCAGAAACGTCGGGTCCGCCGGCGCACAGAGCTCCGTCCCGGTCGTGTGTAGATCCTCGAGGCCCTCCATCGCCGTCAAGTCCAAAGGCAGGGCGCCGGTTAGCCCCACGTTGTCGGCCAGGCCCAGACTCGCAAGACCCGTGAGCTCGACCAGCCCCGCCGGCAGCGAGCCGCTCAGCTGGTTGGACGAGAGATCCAGAACCTCGATGCTTGCAAAGCCGCCAACGCGCGAACCTCCGTTCGTCGACCGGCTCCTGTCGAATTCTCCGTGGGTCCGTGAAGCGTCCAGCGTGCTCAGCCTCTTGCCAATCGACGTCAAGCGGTCTCCGGCACGATCCAGCCGCCATGGACGGCCCGGCTCGGTCAGACTCCGGGCGAAGGGCGGCGACTCGTCGGCATAGCGGGGAGGCCGTTCGCCACCGGCCATCTCTCGGAGTCCAGGCGGAATGTCGGTCAGTCGGTTTCCGTCGAGTTCCAGCTGCCTGAGATTGCCCAGCGTGCCCAGCTCCCGGGGGAAGGACGTCAGCTCGTTGGACGAGAGATCCAGGACGCGCAGATCTGCGAAGCCGCCCGATCCGGGCGGAACGTCGGTCAGCCGGTTCCTCTCGAGGATGAGCAACCAAAGGCGGTCGAGTTCGCTCAACTCCCACGGGAAAGACGTGAATTCGTTGGACGAGAGAAACAGGAGCCTCAGGCTTGGGTAGCTGTCAGGTCCAACGGGAAGCGCGGTCAGCCGATTGTCATCGAGATCCAGCTCTACCAGGTTGCCCAATTCGCCCAACTCCGGCGGGACGGACGTCAGTTCGTTGGACCGGAGCCCCAGGTATTCCAGTTCGGCCAGGCCACCGAGTTGCGCGGGGATGGAGTTCAACCGGTTGAAGTTGAGACTCAACGCCTGAAGGTTGCCCAGTTCGCCCAACTCCGCGGGGACGGACGTCAACCGGTTCGAGTTCAGGAAGAGTTCTTCCACGCTGGCCAACCCGGCCAACTCCGGCGGGATCGGCCCCGAGAGTTCGTTTGCCGCGAGAACGATGAGCTTGGCCCCGGCCAGCGCGCCCAACGCAGGAGGGATCGGCCCGGCCAGCTGGTTTCTGAAGAGGATCAGGGTTTCCAGTTCGGTCAACGCACCCAACGCTGGAGGGATCGGCCCCTCCAGCCCGTTCCGCCGGAGATCCAGGGAAACGACCATCCCGTCCGCATCCGTCTCCACCCCATACCACTCTCCGAGCGGAGCTTCGGTGAGCCAGTTGTGTGATTCCTCCCAGTCTCTCCCACCGGTTGTTTCGTACAAGATCTCGAGGATCTCACGGTCCGACAGGGGAGCGCACTCGACGCCAGTGCCCTCGTGCGACACGATGGCCTTCAGCCATTCTCGGAATGCTTCGTCGGCGGGAGTGCATAGCTCGGTGCCACTGTAGTCAAGTACCTCCAAGGCAACTTGCGCCAGCAACGCGGGGAGCCGACCCATCAACGCATTGCCACCGATCCGCAGTACGTTCATTTGGCTCAGGTCTCCCAACCTCGCTGGAAGCTTTCCAACCAGTCCGTTGCGGGTTAGATCAAGCGCCGTCACGCGCCCAAGGGAGTCTGCCGTGACGCCGAACCACTCCTCCACCGCACCGGCCCCGAGCCAGCCGCCGGATTCGGTCCAATCCGCACCGTCCGTCAACTCGTACAGCGTCTCTAGCACGGCGACATCGCCCGCGTTACAGGATGCTCCATTGTGTTGGACCCCTTGCAGCCACGCGACGAAGGAAGAAGTTCCCGGTACGCAGAGACTTTCATTTCCCGCAATGAAGAACTGGCGAAGCCCGTTGAGTTGCACGAGACTCTGCGGGATCGGACCCGAGAGGTCGTTGTTTTGGAGACTGAGTTCAGTCAGGCCGACCATGCCTCCAAGTTCCGGCGGGACCATGCCCGACAGCTCATTGTCGCGAAGCCACAGCGCTGACAGGCTGGCGAGGTTCCCGAGTTCCGGTGGAATGGGGCCGGTGAGGTCGTTGTAGATGAGCATCAACCGCCGCAAGTTGGGCAGGTCGCCGATCTCGGATGGGATCGGACCGGAGAGACTATTGTAGCCGAGATCCAGGGTTGTCAGACTGGTGGCGGCACCGAGTTCGGCCGGAATCGGGCCTGAAAGGTCGTTTGAGTTGAGAATCAGCCGCTCCAGGCTGGCAAGTTCGCCGAGTTCGACCGGGATTGGGCCGGTGAGGCTGTTCATTCCGAGTTCCAACCTCTCCAGCCTTATGAGCTTGCCGATCTCGGAAGGAATTGCACCCCGAAGCCCATGCGCCACCTCGCGTCTCGCCTCGTCATCCCACGTACCGGAGAGATCAAGCTGGACGACCCGTCCGGAAGCGTCGGTGTCGACCCCGTACCACTCTCCCAGCGGCGCGTTGCTCAGCCAGTTCTCGTTGTTGACCCAGTTCGGCCCGTCCGTCGCCTCATAGAGCGCAATGAGGATGTCCCGGTCGCTCGTCGCCGCCGCCGCCGCGCTCCATTCGGAAGCGGACACGAGGGCCGCCGGGGGATCGACCACAGACTCGTCGCCACACGCTGCAAGGAGCGCAATCGTCAGCACGGCGGCTTGCCCGGGCGCGTGTGTTCGCGCAACCGTGGCTGTTCGGCTGCGCAGACGGCATTGGCTTCTCATTTGCTTTTCCAATCTCAACTCGCGCTTCCTTGCGGCCGCAGCGGACGGCTCGAGGGCGCGGGCGATACGGCCCGGACCTGGACGCCGGGCCCGCTGTGGGCCGACTCGTCCGCACCGGACGCCCCGGCGATCGTCAGCCGAGCACCCTCCGAACAGTTGTTGCGGGCGTCGAACTCGTCCGCCACCGGATCAACGCACATGCCGATGTAAATCGTTCCCGGCGCGCTCTTCGGGTCGGCCGAGATCGTAATCTCGAACGTGCGTTCCCGGGATGGGGCCAGGGACGAGAATGACCACGACCTGAGTTCCGTGTCCCGGGCGCTGATGATGGGGTTCGGTGACCTCATCGCCCGGATCGTGGTCGCGCCGGACGCGACGGTGCCTCTATTGCGGACACGGAACGAGAACGCTACCGAATCGCCCGGCGCCAGCGTGGCGGAAGCCGGCGACACGTCCGTGAACGCCAAGTCCGGCGCAGGCGACACGACGGTCACGCTCACCTGTTGGGTTGCGGCCGCTTGCTCATCGTCTCTGGCCGTGATGGTGATGGTGGCCGCTCCCGGCCCGGCAGCGGTGATAGTCACCGTGCTGCCCGACACCATTGTGCGGGCGACCGTGGGGACCGAGGAGACCGCGGTGTAGGTGAGCGGATCGTCGTCCGGATCGCTGAACGAAGCGGCGACGTCAAGAGTGGCCGACTGACCCGACTCGATCTTCCGGGCCCCGATCGTTCCCACTGGTGCCGGCGGCCGGTTGGGTGCCGTAAACCGGAAGGACTGGGTGGCCGAAAGTCCGCCCGGATCGCTCGCCGTAACGGTGACGCTGGAACTGCCCTTGGTCTGCGCCGCGACCCTGATCATCGAACCCTCTGTACTCACACGGGCCACTGCGGCATCCGAGGGGGTCGCCAAGTAGGTCAGCACCTCGCCGTCCGGCTCGGTGAAGTACTGGGACGCATCAATCGTGGCGGTTCGGCCCACCCCTACCGTGACGCTCGGCATCGTGCCGCGGGGCCGCGGTGGGCGGTTCGGGACCATGACCGCGAAACTCTGCTGGCCCTGGAGCCCTTCGGGGTCGCTGGCCGTAACCGTGACCGTGACGTTGCCCGGAGAAACGCCCCTGACCGTGATCGAGGTGCCGGCGATCGATGCGGTCGCCACCGAAGGGTTCGACGACGCGGCCGTGTAGCTCAGCACATCGCCATTCAGGTCGTTGAAGCAGGCGGCAACCATCACGGTCCCGCCGACGTTGATCGTTACCGGCGGGATCGAGCCGCAGGCCGCCGGGGCCACGGGGCTCTCGCAGGCGAGCGCCAGGAGCACGAGGAACAAGGCCGCAAGCGCCACGGGCCGGCAAGCTCTGTGCGCGAAGCGCGGCGGAAGGTCGGGAACAGCAACGCCGCAAGGGCCGGCCGAGGCCATGTTAGCGCCTGCCGCTACGTCGTCTCGCAATCGATGTCCATCGACCACGACAACGCACCCGGATTCTGCCCAGCCTGGCAGCGGCTAAGCGCCTCTCCGGTGAGCCCGAGTTGGGCGCAGGCCGCAGAACGCGCCTGGTCAAGCGCCTCCTGTTGCGTGGAACCCGTCCCTGAGCCGGACCCGGTCCGGTTGTCCATCGTGAGGGTCACGTCGCAGCGCCACCCGGACTCTCCGGTAAGGTCGCCGCACGCGGCGACGACGAGGGTGAGAGTGGGGATGAGCACCGTTCTCCATGGACGAATGTATTTCATCGGACTCGCGTTCCTTTCTTCTGGAAGTGGGTTCTTCGCCGATCGGCGGTTCTATCGCCTCACCTCCCCCAACGAGATGACCGCACCTGCCAACAATCCGTCCAGCGCCCTGGCACCATTGTCGCCTGGATTCGTCGAGACGTCCTGCAGTGCGATCCCAGACCCAGTGACTGACCGGATCAAGAATCCATGTGCCCCGCCACAGCGGGGCCCTCTTGAGGGTGTGGGCAATGCCCGGACATGGATCGGATTCTCCCCACATGACCGAGCCGGAACGATTGTCCTCGCTCCGAGTGGAGCGGTCATGGGAGGCGGGAAGGTTCCCCGCGGATAAGCCCACTTGATTGCGCAGATGCGCGTGGCCGTAAAGTATGAATTTCCGCTGGAGTCGTGTCAAGCAGACAGCGCTCCCGCGCCAGCACCGTTCACGGGCGCTCGGCGTTCACCCCCGCCGGTACGCGAACGGCCACACGTGAAAATAGTCCTTCACGTTGCCCCACAGCTTTGACAGGCCCTTGGGCTCAAAGATCAGGAAGAGGATGATTACGAGGCCGAAGACGGCCTGTTGCGCGTACGGGAGCAGGTTGGCGACCACCGGGGCGGTGTCCTGCAGAGCGCGCCCCGCGTTGGTGATCAGCGCCGGCAGCAGCGTGATCAGCATCGCGCCGAAGAACGACCCGCGGATCGAGCCGAGTCCACCGACGATGATCATGGCCAGGTAGACGATGCTCGTGTCCAGCGTGAAGCGCTCCCAGGTGATGATGGTGCGATAGTACGCGATCATCGCGCCCGCCAGGCCGACGAAGAACGACGAGGTGGCGAACGCGAGCAGCTTGGTGCGGAAGAGGTTCACGCCGATCACGCTGGCCGCGATGTCCTGGTCGCGCACCGCCACGAAGGCGCGCCCCATGCGCGTGCGGAAGAGGTTGGCCGCGAAGAGCGCCGTGCCCGCCGCCATCAGCACACCGAACCAGTAGAAGGCGAAGGTGCTGTTGAGGCGCACGCCGAAGAGGGTCGGTGCCGGGAGGATGATCGCTTCGGTGCCCCCGGTCACCGCCGTCCAGTGGGTCATCCCCCACTCCACGATCTCCTGCGCGGCCAGCGTGGCGATCGCGAGGTACAGTCCCTTGAGCCGCAGCGAGGGCAGCCCGAAGAAGGTGCCCGCCAGAGAGGTCACCACGCACGCCGCCGCGATGCTCACACCCCACGGCAGGCCGAAGTTGAGCGTGAGAAGCCCCGCGGTGTACGCCCCGATGGCCATGAAGGCGCCCTGTCCCAGCGAGATCTGGCCGGTGTAGCCCACCAGGATGTTCAGGCCGATCGCGCCCACGGTCGCGATGGCGATCTGGTTGGCCAGGTCGAGCCAGTACGGGCCGGCCACGAACGGGAAGACGAGCACGAAGACGGCGAACAGAGCCAGCCGGATCCGCTGCATGGGCCACGGCCGCAGTCCCATATCGGACTCGTAGCGGGTGTGGAAGACGCCGCACTCGAGGCTCATGACTCGCTCATACGCGTTCGATGATCTCCTTGCCGAAGAGGCCGTAGGGGCGGACCATCAGCACCAGAACGAGGACGACGTACGGCACCACGAGGCTGAGCCCGTGACCCGCGTACCCGCCGGTGTAGACCTCCAGCAGACCGATGATCGCGCCGCCGATCACCGCCCCCCGGATCGAATCGAGTCCCCCCAGGATGACGACCGGGAAGACCCTGAGTCCGATCGCCGCCACGTTCGGACTGACGCCCACGATGCCCGCGAGCATGATCCCTGCGATCGCTGCCGACGCCGCCGCTAGTCCCCAGGCCACTCCGAAGACGCGGGGGATGCTGATGCCCATGCTCAGGGCCGCCTGCTGGTCGTCGGCGATGGCCCGCATCGCAATCCCGTCGCGGGTGTGGCGGAAGAAGAGCCACAGCGCGGCCAGTACCGCGAGGGCTATCGGGATCGACAGTAACCGCCCGGACGACAGCACCGCCGGCCCGATCACGAAGTCTCCCGTGGGCAGGAACGACTCGAAGGAACGCGGCTGTGGACCCCAGATCGCGTTGACGGCCGCGCGGAGGATCGACGAAAGCCCGATCGTGACCATGATCATCGAGATGATGGGCTCGCCGATCAGCGGGCGCAGCACCAGGCGTTCGACGGCGAGCGCCAGGACGACCGCCAGCAGCACCGTAACGAGCACCCCGAGGCTCCACGGCAGCCCAATCTGAACGACCGCGAAAAAGATGAGATAGGTGCCGAAGAGCAGAAAGTCGCCCTGAGCGAAGTTTATTACATCGCTCGCCTTGTAGATGACGACGAAGCCCGCGGCGGCCAGGGCATAGATCATGCCGGTACTGAGGCCGGAGACCGTGAGCTGGAGGAAGACGTCCATGGGCTAGCGGCTCGGTGTCGCCCGGCGTCGCCGGTCGCGCTGCGGGCTCGGTGCTGCCATGGGCTCAGTCCAGCGTCTCGATGCGGAGTTCGTGCGCCACTTCGGCCGTGCGCCCGTCCTGGTAGGTGATCTCGGTTTCTACGGTGACCGAATCGCCGTCTCCCTGAAGCGCCGCGATAATGTCGGCGAAGCGGTCGGCGATGTAGCGGCGGCGGACCTTGCGCGTGCGCGTCAGCTCGGCGTCGTCGGCGTGCAGCTCCTTGTGGAGGAGGAGGAAGCGGCGGATGCGGGCGGCCGGGGGCAGGTCCTGGTTGACGGTGCCGACATGGCTGCGAATGAGGCGGTAGACCTCGGCGCGGCGGGCAAGGTCGGTGAAGGTGGTGTACGGAATGCGGTGGCGCTCGGCCCACTGGCCCGCGTTCTCCATGTCGATCGCGATCATTGTGGTGACGAACGGGGCGCCGCCGCCCCCGAAGACCACGGCCTCGCGGACGTACGGGCTGAACTTGAGCTTGTTCTCGACGAACTGGGGCGAGAAGGCGGTCCCGTCGGCCAGCTTCATCACGTCGGCAAGCCGGTCGATGACGACCAGGTGGCCGTCCTCCTCGAAGTAGCCGGCGTCGCCCGAGTGCAGCCAGCCGTCCTCGAGCGTCTCGGCCGTCGCCTCGGGGTTGCTGAAGTAGCCCTGGAAGACGGCGGGGCTGCGGCAGAGGATCTCGCCCTCGTCGGAGATGCGGATCTCGGTCTGCGGAAACGGGGTGCCCACGGTGTGGAAGCGGATGTCGCCGTCACGGTGGACCACCGAGATCCCCGAGACCTCGGTCTGGCCGTACAGCTGCTTCAGGTTGACGCCGATGGCGTGAAAGAAGCGGAAGACGTCGGGGCCGAGGGCCGCACCGCCGGTGTAGGCGCGCCGCACCCTGTCGAGGCCGAGCTGATCGCGGATCGGGTGGAGGACGGTCCAGTCGGCGAGGCGGTGGCGAAGGCGGACGAGCAGCCCCGGGCGCTTGCCGTTGGACCGTCGGTCGGCGGCGACCGTGCCCGCCTTCATCGCCCAGCGGTAGATCCAGCGCTTGAGCGGCGTGGTGTCCTCGGCCATGACCTGCACGTCCGACACCATGTTCTCCCAGATGCGCGGCGGCGACATCAGGAAGGCCGGGCCGATCTCGCGCATGTCCTGGCGCACGGTGGCGGTCTCTTCGGGGAAGTTCACCGTGAAGCCGGCCAGCAGCGCGCTCGCCACACCGACCATCTGCTCCCCGATCCACGCCATCGGCAGGAACGAGACGAACTCGTCGCAGGGGTCCATCGGGTCCACCTCGGCCAGCTGCGCCGCCATGGCGAGGAGGTTGGCGTGCGAGAGCATGGCGAGCTTGGGGATGCTGGTCGTCCCCGAGGTCGTGCAGAGGAGCGCGGTGTCGCCGGGGCGGACTTCGGCGAGTCGTTGGTCAAATTCTGCCGGGAATCTCTCACCGCGACCGGCGCCAAGGGCTTCGACCTCCTCGAATGCCATCAGCCCGGGCGCTTCGTAGCCGTACATTCCACGCGGGTCGTAGTAGACGGTGACCCGCAGCTCCGGCACCCGGTCGCGCACTTCGAGCACCTTGTCCACCTGCTCCTGGTCCTCGGCAACGATCACTCGCGCGTCGGCAGCCTCGAGCATCTTCGCCAGCTCTTCGGAGATCGAGTCCTGGTACAGCCCCAGCGGGAGCGCTCCGATCGACTGGGCCGCGAGTTCGGCGATCACCCACTCGGGTCGATTGTCCCCGATGATTGCGATGCGGTCGCCTTCCTCCATCCCGAGTTCGAGCAGCCCGAGCGCAAACACCCGTACCCGGGCCATGTACTCGGCCCAGGTCATCTCCTGCCAGATTCCGAACTCCTTCTCCCGGAGGGCGACGCTGTCCGGGGTGTCCGCTGCCCGCCGGGCGAGCAGGCCCGGCAGGGTGGCCGCCGGGTGGCGGGCGCCGGGCGCGGCCTCGTGCCCGGCACTCACGCCCCGGCTCCCGTGGTCGGCTCCGGCCGGCTGCTCACGTCCCGGCCCCCACCGCCGCGCCCTCCTCGCGTGCATGCCCCAGGTACGCGTCGATCACGGCGGGATCGCTCCTCACCTCGTCCGGCGTCCCCTCCGCGATCCTGCGCCCGAAGTCGAGGACCACCACCCGGTCCGAGATGTCCATGATCACGTCGATGTCGTGGTCGATCACCACGACCGTGATACCGCGCTCTTCGTGCACATCGAGGATGAAGCGCGCCATCGACTCCTTCTCTTCCGCGTTCATCCCGGCGGTGGGCTCGTCAAGCAGGAGGATTGCGGGGTCGAGAGCGAGCGCGCGGGCCATCTCCACGAGCCGCTGGTTCCCGTACGCGAGGTTGCCGACCTCGGCACCTCGCAGCGGCTCGAGATTCATGAAGTCGATGACCTCCTCGACATGGCGCCGGTGCTCGATCTCGCGGCGGCGCTGGCGGCCCAGGTAGAGACCTCCGCTCAGCACGCCTCCGCGCATGTGCACATGGCGGCCCAGCATGAGGTTCTCCAGCACGGTCATGTGCTTGAAGAGCTCGATGTTCTGGAAGGTGCGCGCCACGCCCAGCGCCGCGATCCGATGCGGCGGCAGGCGGTGGATGGCGTGGCCGGCGCCGTCGCGCGCGGTGAGCGTGATCGTGCCCTCCTGCGCCCGGTACAGCCCCGACACGCAGTTCAGAACGCTCGTCTTCCCCGCTCCGTTCGGGCCGATCAGGGCGAGGAGCTCGCCGCGCCGCACCTCCATGGACAGGCCCGCCAGCGCGGTGACTCCGCCGAAGCGGAGGGTGAGATCGTGCAGCCGAAGGACCGCAGGGGCCTGCGCCTCTCCGTCCCGCTGGCCGTGGCGGGCCGTTCCCAACACTACTTCCTCGATCCCTCGACCCTCTCGCCGCCGATCCACACGCCCTCGATCTCCCGCAGATTCCGGACATCGTCCAGCGGATTGGCCCGCAGCAGGACCAGGTCCGCGCGGCGGCCCTCCTCCAGCGTCCCGATGTCGTCCCGCCCGAGACAATCCGCCGCCACCGCGGTCGCCGAACGAAGGATCTGCTCTGCCGAGAGTCCCGCCTCGGCCATCAGCTCGGCCTCCATGTGCTCGAAGTAGCCCTGGAAGCGTCCCATCGGGCCCGAATCGGTGCCGAATGCGATCGGGACGCCCGCCTCGACGAGCCGCGCCAGATTGGCCAGCGCGATCTCGAGCGCGCGGCCATAGGCTTCGGCGGCTCCCGACGCCGCGATCAGGGCCTGGCGCGCGGGGTCGCTGACGACCTCCACCTGCACCGAGTCCACGTCCGAGGTGAGGAACAGGTCGTCGAAGAAGCCGGGCCGCTCTCCGTAGGCGAACGTGGACACCTCGCGCGTCAGCGTCGGCACGTAGCAGACGCCGGTCTCGTGGAACAGCCCGATCGTCTCGTCGTCCACCATTTCATCGCGGATGCTGTGGGCGACGAGCCCGGTGCCGGCGCGCAGCAGGCCCTTCGCATCCTCCTGGTAGAAGAGGTGCGTGGCCACGCGCAGGCCGTGCGCGCGCGCCCTGTCGATCACGGCCCGGTACGACGCGGGGTCCATCTTGGTGGAGGTGCCGAGGTTGTCGTCGACGCGGATCTTGATCCAGTCCGGACCCGTGCTGGCGACGGCGTCGACCGTCAGGGTCAGCTCCTCCGGGGTCGTCCCCGTCACCACCGGCCCCGCGACCAGGACCCGTGCATGCGCCGGGCCCTCGTCGCCCCAACTCGCATCACGCAGGGCGAAGGAAGGCTCGCGGTCCCCTCCCAGGCTGTTGACGCTCGTGACCCCGAAGCGGGAGTAGCGGGCCAGCTCCATCTCCGCAAACTCGGCGTAGGTGCCGGCCCTCTCCACGCTCCAGGTGCCGCCCACATGTCCGTGGGCGTTGATCAGGCCGGGGATGATGTACAACCCGCTCGCGTCGACCGCCGCGACGCCGGCCGCCGCCGCCAGCTCCGCGACATCGGTGCCTGCCGACAAGGGTTCCGTGGACAGAATCCGGCCGGCGGCGATCTGCACGACCATGGGTTCGCTCATCGGCGCCCCGGTCCCGTCCCAGAGGCGGGCGCCGTGGATCACCAGGTCGGCGTCCGGATCGATGCCCGTGGGCCCGCACGCCGACAGACATGTCAGCAGCACTGCCCACGCAGGCCAGGCAACTCGCATGGACATCGGAACTCTCGAACGCTCGCTCATCGCTTTCTCCAATCCATGAGCCGCATCCTCACCCCGCGGGCGGGAGACGCGGCAAGCGGCTTTCCGAAGGCCGGGGTGACAATGTAGCCCGGTGGCGCGATCCCGCACCTGACGCCGGACTCACCGACCGCGCCGGGGACGGCGCTGCGAAGAGCACGATCGGATCCGCCACCCTGAACTCTACGCCGAGGATATCCTCCGGCGCCCGCGACACGGACCGCACGGTGATGCGCGTACCCTCCGTGCGCGCCGAATCACGCGTGACGGTGACCGTCGTGCTCCTTGCATGGCCGGTCTCGATGTCGAGCGTGTCACGCAACGAGCCGGCTCCCTCGATGAACAGGATGACTTCCGTCGGGAAAGGTGTGCCCTGCTCCGCGCGGGCGGCGATCTCCGCGGGGCCGGTAGCCATGAGGTCCTCATTGTCAATGCGTACAAGTTGCAGGGACAGATCGAAGGGAGTTCCGGGGTTGGCCCGCAGGTCCAGCGAGCGCAGTTTCGACAGGCCGATGAACATCCCCGCCGGGAGTTCCCCGAGTTCGCTGTTCACGATCTCCAGGCCGGAGAGATTGAAGAGGCCGCTGAAAGCTCCGGCTGGAAGCTCCCTGATCGGATTCCGGCTCAATTCCAGCCACCAGAGGCTGGACAGAGGTGAAAACACACCCGCGGGCAATTCGGTGAGTCGGTTGCCTGCAAGGCTCAGGCTGCCCAGGCTCGACAATCCGGAGAACACACGTTCGGGGAGCAGGGCCAGCCGGTTGTTCTCCAGCCGCAGGGTCTGCAGCCCGGCCAGGTCCGAAAAGACACCGTCGGGGACGTCCGCCAGCCCGACACCGGCCAGCGTGAGCCGCTCAAGCCCGGAGAGTCCCTGAAAATCGCCTTGACGAAGTTCGGGGATGACCGCGTCCTGGCGCTGGCAACGGGGCCATTCCTCGCGATTGCACAGCTCCAGGTCGACTATCGCGGCCAGGTTCTCCCCACTCGGTTCCAGACAGTCGGCGAAGCCGGCTACCCGCAGGATTTCCTCCTGTATCCGGGGTGTGCGGTCGCACACACCCTCCTCGATCAGGACGACCGCCGTGTCGCGCGGACCGAGAACGAATCCGGCCCCTGCGGCGGGCGCGTGCAGCGTGACGGTCAGCACCTCGCGCGCCGGCTCGATGTCGTTGTCGTCCCTGATCTCGATTGCGATGGTGCCGGTCGTGTCGCCGGCGCTGATTCGCACCGTGTCGTGGGGTTCACCGACGTAGTCCGCGCTGTCCGCGTCGTCAGTTCCGCTATCTCCGTCCACACCGATCGAGTAGCCGAGAGCGATGGGTGCTTCCGACGAAGGGGCGACCGCGAGCCTCAGCACTGCAGTGCCACCCTCCGCCGCGCCTGTAAACCCGCTCGAGAACGCGACTGTGGGGGTGGCCGGCAGAACCGGCTCCGCCCTTTGGTCGGTCGGGCCCGTTGCGCCGTCCGCGCATCCGGCCAGCCAGACCACGCAGACGCAAGCCCCGGGGGTCGCGAGCAGAGGGACGACGGCTCGCAAGAGGGTCAGTCCCCGGCAGCCACGTACAGCTCGCTCCCGCCCCGCCGGAACTCGTCCGCTTTCTCGCTCATCCCCTCTTCGACCGCCGCCGCCGTGTCCAGCCCCCGCTCGCGGGCGAACCGCCGCACGTCGTCGCTGATCTTCATCGAGCAGAACTTGGGCCCGCACATCGAACAGAAATGCGCCACCTTGGCCCCCTCGGCCGGCAGCGTCTCGTCGTGGAAGTCCTGCGCCGTCACCGGGTCGAGCGACAGGTTGAACTGGTCGCGCCAGCGGAACTCGAACCGTGCCTTCGAGATCGCGTCGTCCCACTGCTGCGCGGTGGGGTGTCCGCGTGCCAGGTCGGCCGCGTGCGCCGCGATCCTGTAGGCGATCACACCGTCCTTCACGTCGTCGCGGTTGGGCAGGCCCAGGTGCTCCTTCGGGGTCACGTAGCAGAGCATGGCGGTCCCGTACCAGCCGATCATCGCCGCGCCGATCGCGCTGGTGATGTGGTCGTAGCCGGGCGCGATGTCGGTGGTGAGCGGCCCGAGAGTGTAGAAGGGCGCCTCGTCGCACCACTCGAGCTGCTTCTCCATGTTCTCCCTGATGAGGTGCATGGGGATGTGGCCGGGCCCCTCGTTCATGACCTGCACGTCGTACTCCCACGCGATCCGGTTCAGCTCCCCCTGGGTGCGCAGCTCCGCGAACTGGGCTTCGTCGTTGGCGTCGGCGATCGAGCCGGGGCGCAGTCCGTCGCCCAGCGAGTACGAGACATCGTACTCACGCATGATCTCGCAGAGTTCGCGGAAGTTGGTGTAGAGGAAATTCTCCTTGTGATGGGCCATGCACCACTTGGCCAGGATCGAGCCGCCGCGCGACACGATGCCGGTGACCCGCTCGGCCGTCAGGGGCACGTAGCGCAGAAGGACGCCTGCGTGCACGGTGAAGTAGTCCACCCCCTGCTCGCACTGCTCGATTATGGTTTCGCGGTAGACCTCCCAGGTCAGCTCCTCGGGCACGCCGCCGACCTTCTCCAGCGCCTGGTAGATGGGCACGGTGCCGATCGGCACGGGCGAGTTGCGGATGATCCACTCGCGCGTGGCATGGATGTTCTTCCCCGTCGACAGGTCCATGACCGTGTCCGCGCCCCAGAGCGTCGCCCAGCGCAGCTTCTCCACCTCTTCGTCGATCGACGACGTCACGACCGAGTTCCCGATGTTGGCGTTGATCTTCACCTTGAAGCCGCGCCCGATGATCATGGGCTCGAGCTCGGGATGGTTGATGTTGGCGGGGATGATTGCGCGCCCGCGCGCCACCTCGTCGCGGATGAAGCGCGGGTCGAGGCCTTCGCGGATCGCGATGAACTCCATCTCGGGGGTGACCTCGCCGCGGCGCGCGTAGTGCATCTGGGTAACGGGGCCGTTGCCGCGGCGGGTGGTGCGGTGGAGTCCGGGGGGGAGTTCGAGGGGGTCGTCCTTCTTGCCGGGAGTGAGGGTGGCGCCGCGGCCCGTGATGCGGACGTCGCGCTCGGTGATCCAGGCTTCGCGGAGCGGCGGCAGGCCCTGGCGGACATCGTGGCCGGGGGGGCCGCTGGTGTCGTAGACGCGCAAGGGGGGCTCGCCGCCGGATAGGGAGATCTCACGCATGGGGACATGGATGCCGCCGGGGCCGTCGACGTGGATGCGGGTCGAGTTGGGGAAGGCGTCGCCGTATGCGACGGGTGGGGTGCCGGGTGTGGGGAGGGTGTCCACTGGCTTGATCATCGGGATCTCCGGGTCTTTCCCGGCCACCGCGTCGTCGCCGGGCGGGAGTGCCCGGCCGCGGCGGGTGGACCCCGCTCGAGCCAGCCGCACTCCCTACGCCGGTATCAGCCGGATCAGGTCATTGGGGTTCGGTCTCAATCCCGATGCGCGCGTGGTCCGTGCGGCGTGCGCGGCCCCACGACATGTGCGGTGCCCGCGGCGTGCACGACCCTGACGATGCGGGATGCCCCCGGCGACTGTCGGGAAAGATAGGGTGACGAGGGCCACCAGGCCACGGCTCAGACTGCCGCCGCCCCCACTGCCCGCAATCCGGCCTGGATGAATGCCCACTGGAACCGCATCTGGTCCCGGACCGGCATTGCGGCGAGGCCGGCCTTTCGGGCTCCGTCGAGCACGGCCGCCCGGACGCGGGCGGAATCGGATCCATCGCCCACGCTTCCGATCCGCCTCTCCCATTCCGCGATCCGCTCGCGCCAGCGCATCAACACGGGATCGGGCGGCCCGAGCTCGACCCCCACGCCCGGGGTGATGAAGAGCGGCATCTCGGTAACGAGCGTCAAAGTGTCGCCGCTGAGCGCCCGCACCGCCTCCATCGAGCTGGGGCGGAATCGCGCGGCCGTCTCGGGGTCGCCAAGATCGAGGAAGTGCCGCCGCATCGCGCGGCTGTCGGGACGGCTGCAGAAGCCGCGGTCGAGGCGGTGGAACCCCTTTTCGCCGTGCCGTTCCACGTCGTGCAGCGCGTAGCCGGCCGCCTCGACCTCGCGGACGAGGGCGGCGGCCATCTCGCCGCACCGGGGCCACCACGAGCGGTCGACCAGGAAGTACGGCCCGGCCGCGACCCCCATTCCGTGCATGCTGACGTGCAGATCGTACGGCGCGCCCGCTCGCCAGAACTCCCACGCGGCGCGGTTTTCGGGGCGGGCGCCGCGATCCCCCTCGCCGCGCGGGAAGCCGAATTCGATGTCGTCGCCGGGGAGTTCACGGACCCGGTGGCGCAGATAGGCCGCGATGTCGTAGCGCGGCGCCTTCGGGGTCTGCCACGCGGCGTTGGCCTCCGCACCGTCGGGGTTGATGTGGGGGATGATCGACCAGGTGGCGGCGCGCCGCATCCCGGCCCCATCCCCACTCGACAGAAAGCGCACCAGACGCTGCAGGAAGCGCGGCCCCACGGGCTCGTCCGCGTGGCAACCGGCCACCAGGCTCACGCGCAACGGCCCCTCGCCGATCGTGTGCGCGACAATCGGCCGCCCCATGCGGGAACGGCCGATCTCCTCACCGGGTGGGGCAGCGTCCCTGCAGGCGGCGATTCGGTCGAAACGTAAAGCAAACATTTCCGTGAAACTCGGGGGTGGTGTCGGTGCTCTGGCGTGATGCACTGAAGTCGAGGGTGACAGGAGGGCCCTTGTCGCGCGGTCATCCGAGCGGGGTGGGGAAGCCGACCGGGGAGTTCAGGCGGCTTCGTCGTGTATCTGGACACTAACGCCCAACCTCTCCATCTGCGCTTTCAGGTATCGGAGCCGTCGTTCCTTGTCGTGGCGCTGGAAGTGGTCCGGCCCGAGGTCCTCGTGGGTGGAGCCTGTCGAGAACATGTGCCAGATTGCGACCATGATCGCGTGCTGGACGGCCACGATGGCCTTCTTCGAGCCGCCCTTTGCCTTCTTGCGGTGGTACAGGGCGCCGTAGTAGCACCCCTTGGTCCGCACGGCGCCCCACGCCACCTGGGACAATGCCCTTCGCAGCCAGGCGTTGCCCTTTCCGATCGATGCGGGCTTGCGCTTCCCGGCACTCTCATGGTTGCCCGGACAGACCCGGGCCCAGGAGGCGAAGCGCCCGGGCGTCGGGAACTTGGACATGTCGTCACCGATCTCCGCCAGGATCACCTCGGCCGACCGGCGCCCGACCCCCGGAATGCTCTGCAGGAGGTCGAGCGCCGCCCCGAAAGGGACATCCGTCACCGCGGCGATCCGCATGTCCAGCTTCTCGATCTGGCGCGACAACTCGTCGATCAGGTCCAGTTGCCGGCGCAGCACGAACCGGTGGTGGTCCCGCATCAGGCCGGGAACGACCTCGGCGAGCTCCCTGCGCTTCCCCTTGAGGCTGCCGCGCGCCAGATCCGCGAGGACCTTCGGATCGTCCTCACCCTTGATCATGGCCTCCAGGATCCTCCGCCCCGTCACACCCATGATGTTCGACACCACGGACGCCAGCTTGACGTTCGCCAGCTCCAGGGTCTTGCCCACCCGGTTGACCAGGGAACTCCGGTCCTCAATCAGGGTCTTGCGGAACCGGGTCAGATCACGCAGATCGCGGATCTCAGGCGGCGGCACGAAGCTTCCCCTGAGTAGCCCGCACTCCAGTAGCTGAGCAAGCCACTCGCAATCCCGGACATCGGTCTTGCGGCCGGGAACGTGCTTCACATGCCGCGCGTTGACCAGAAGCAGGCGGAAGTCGGCCTCGAGCACCGCATACACCGGGCGCCAGTACACGCCGGTGGACTCCATAGCGACTTCGGTCACGCCGAACGAAGCCAGCCACGCCCGCAACGCCTCCAGTCCCCTCATCGAGGTCCCGAACGTCCGGATCTCCTTGCTCCCGAGCTTCCCCCGGCCCACCTCCGGCGTGCGGACACACGCCACCACTGTCTTCTTGTGCACGTCGAGGCCCGCGCACCGTTCGATCACTACCTTCATGTCTCCCCTCCCGGGCTGATGGTCTCCGGGCGGGAGCGGGCGCTCTTCGATTGCGACTTTTCCGTCCGCGATGACGACCCTCAAGGGGCCGCCTCAGCACTGTGGGGTTCCCCGTAGCGCCCTGGATCATGTTACATACCGGGCTCTCCGGCACCATTATGTCTATCGACCTCTGCCCCCGCCGTGCCTGACTTATAGTTTCAGCTCCGGGGGGTGGCCAGCCCAGTCGGCCATGAGAGTTACATAAAGGTAATCGCACTTTACATTTCCACACGGGACTGCAAACCGGCGGATTCTGTTCGTTGACGGTGTCTCGATCAGTGACCCCAGCCGACCAGTCCGACAAAATATCGTTGAATATCGTGCCGTGCCGGGACGATATTCAACGATAATCTGCATGACCACTGGGAAGCAGACCCGCCCACCCCTCCGATACCCTTCAGGTTCCAAGCGTCAGCGAACACCGCCCCGAAATCGTCGACATGGCGGCGGCGGAACCAAAGATAGCCGCTGCGGCTTTCTGCGGCGCAGACGCCTAGCTGCCGCCGCCGGTCGGCACCACCCCCCCTGCGTCGAATTCGACCTCGTGTCCGCACATCGTCCCGGAGAAGCTCCCGGTCGGCGGCTCTGCGATTTCGACACTGAGCGTCAGGTCGATCATGCACGTTCCGGAGCGGTCGTCGAGCTGCCAGTCCAATCCGCCGGCGAGCGACCCATCGAGGAGGAACTCGAAGGTGGAGCCCACAATCGCAATGTTCACCTCCAACTGTACATCCGGATTTCCGTCCACCGTGAACTCGTAGCCCTGGCTCGACAGCACGCATCCCTCCGGATCGATCGTGGTCCTGGTATCGAGGCGAGCCGTGTCTGCCGCCATCTCCTCGTTGACCTCGATCACCATCGTGGCCTGTCCACCGAGCGGACACGCGACTACCGCGCCATCCGGCGTCGCAGAAATGATCTCGGGGGTCGTGTCACCCGCCACCTGCTGCATGCCGAGATAGAGTGCCTCGGTCTCGTCCATGCTGAGCGGTTCAGCGGGATCGGTCGTGCTGTCGCTACAGGCACCCGAGACAGCGGCGAGCACGGCCGTGAACAGTGATAGCTTCCTGAAGCCTGTCATTGCGGAGCCTCCCTCGATTGATGCGGCGTTGGTCTGCCATTCGCTCTTGAATGCGCGCCCGGCTGACTAATTCTACACGGTTTGCCGGATACGGTTCGCAGGGGCGCGGATCCGGCTTGCCTGTTGGACACCCCCTGTCCCGTGTAGCGTAGTCCTGGCCGGTGCCCCATGGAAACCATGAACGAGGTCTGTGCGATCCGAATGAACGCTGTCCGACTCAGCCCGCGCGGGACCGCCCTTATCGAGGGTGAGGCCGGTCCCGCCGTACAACTCGCGATGCGCATCGTGGTCCAAATGGGCGAAATCCTGGGTGCCGGCGAGCTCGTCGAAATCACCTCCGCACACATCGACGGATGTCTCTACCACGGCGACGGCGGCGTCGAGTTCGGCGAACGGCTGGTGGAGCTCGGCGGCGCGGTCACGGTCCCGGCGACGCTCAACGTGGGAGCGCTCGACCTCCTCAACCCGGCACGCGTGCGCTCGCATGGGCACCGCCGCGAGATGGCGCTGCGCCAGATGCGGGCCTACGAAGCACTGGGGTGCCGACCTACCTGGACCTGCGCGCCCTACCAGGCCGGGCACCGCCCCGCACTGGGAGAGCACGTCGCCTGGGGCGAGAGCAACGCGGTGTGTTTCGCCAACTCGGTGCTGGGCGCACGCACGAACCGCTACGGCGACTTCATGGACATCTGCTGCGCGATCGCGGGACGGGCGCCGCGCACGGGTCTCCACCTGGGCGAGCGCCGCCGCGCGACCGTCGTGGTCGACACGGGCCGCATCGATCCCGAACTGAGGCGGCGGGATGTCTTCTACCCGGTGCTGGGGACGTGGCTGGGCGCGACCGTGGACGACCGCGTGGCGGTGGTGACGGGGCTCCCCGGAACCGTTACGGAAGACCAGCTCAAGGCGATGGGGGCCGCGGCGGCGTCCTCCGGCGCCGTGGGACTCTTCCACGTCGAGGGCGTGACCCCGGAGGCGCCCGACCTGCGCACCGCACTCGGCGGCCTGGACGCCGACCGCGTGATCGCGCCCGCCCCGGACGAGCTGCGCGCCACCCGTGACACGCTCAGCACGGCGGGAACAGGCCGGATAGACGCGGTGGCCGTGGGCAGCCCGCACTTTTCGCTGGCCGAGTTCGCCCGTCTCGAGGCGCTCCTGCCCGCTGCCCCGTTCGCAGTCCCGTTCTACGTCTGCACCGGCCGCTCGGAACACCGCCGCCTGGAGGAAGCGGGGCGCCTGCACCGCTTCCAGGACGCCGGCGTCGAGATCGTGGTCGACACCTGCGTCGTGGTCACCCCGATCCTCCCGCCACGGGATGGCGTGCTGATGACGAATTCCGGCAAGTTCGCGCACTACACTCCCTCCAACACCGGGTACGGGGTGGTGTACGGCAGCCTCGAGGACTGCGTCCGGTCGGCCTCCCGTGCGCGGGTCACGCGGGACGAAGTGCTGTGGAGCTGAAGGGCACCATCGTCCACCCGGGCCCGGATGAGAGGCCCGACGCGCAGCGAGCGCCCGACCACCGGCCCTCGCCAACCGAAGGCCGCGCTGACACGGAGCGGCGTTGGCCCGTCGAAGGGCGGCTCCTCGTCCTCGAGAAGCCCATCAGCTTCTGGGGCGGGGTCGATCCCCTCACGGGCGCTATCATGGATCCGCGCCACCCGCGCCACGGCGAGCGGCTGGGCGGACGCGTCCTCGTCATGGAGCGCACGATCGGGTCGAGCTCCTCCAGCGCCGTCATGCTGGAGCTCCTTCGCAACCGTGTGGCTCCGGCGGCGATCGTCGTGGGCCACACGGACGCGATCCTCGTGCTCGGCATCCTCGTAGCGCAGGAGCTGGGCTACAGAACGATCCCGGTTGTGCAGCTGGGTCAACGCGGCATCGCCCGCCTCACCGAGGCCGACGGGGCCAACGCGACGATCGCCGGGGGAACGCTCCGGATCGAGCGCCGACCGGGAAAGGGGTCCGCCAGCGCTCAGGGCAGCGAATAACGCTCCAGCGTCTGCAGCCCGAAGTCGTCCATGTGGACCGCGTACAGCACGCCGTCGCCGAAGCCCGCGACCCGGCGGTTCATCGGCAGCTCGACCGACATCGCCAGTTCGCCGTGCGAGCCGAAGACGTCGTAGCCGGGTTCCTCGCCAGCCTCGCGGTGTCGCCGCACCCACGCCCGCCCCAGTCCGTCGACAGGCACGGGCCGGTCGTAGAAGGCGGGCTTGACCTCGGGCCACGGGCGGTCGTCCAGGTTGTCGTCGTCGTCCGTCGAGCCGCCGCGGACGGCCTGCATGCTCATGGAGCCGTTCTCGACCTCCACCGAGATGCTGAGCGGGCCGCCCGTCTCCATCCGTTCCCGCGCCCACTCCTCCCTCTCGGCGCGCCCCAGGCCGATCGGCTCCCAGGGAACCGGCTGGCCGCTGGCAATCGAACCGTCGTCGCTCACCCAGTCGACGTGATAGTCGCCGGCGCGGACAACCACCACGCGTCCGTCCGGAGCCACGCCCCAGGCATCGGCGGGCGAAAGCGGCACCTGGCTGACCCTCTCGTTCCGCTCCCCCGGGCCGCCGCTGGTTTCGACGATGGTCGCGGGTCGCTTGAAGGTCGCGGCCGTGTCGATCATCCCGGTTTCCAGGTCGAGCCGGAGAACCCTGGCCGAATCGGATCGCATCCCCCCCATTCCGCCGAGGCCCCGGAAGTAGAGCCTGCCCCGGCCGTCGACGGCTTGTGGAATCGCAATCACGATCTGGCCCATCGACATGTCGCCGAGGCTGTAGGGCCGCGTCTCGCCGAACTCGAGATTCGGGCCCAGCTCGGTCAGGCGCCCGTTGCCCAGGTCCACGAGCAGCGTCCTGCCTCCGGGCAGGGGCCACACCGCATCGGGCTGGCGGTACTCGTTCGGGCCTTCGCCCACGCCGCCGATGGTGTCGGCCGTGCCGGCGTCCAGATCCAGCCGCACCACGACCTGGCCGAGCGGATCGGCCACCAGCACGTCGCCTCCGGGAAGCTCGCGCACCGTGGAGACGACCGAGAACGGCTCCCCGTAGACCGCCTCCGCCTCCGCCAGCGCTACGACCTCGACCGCGTCGGCTTCCGCGCCCGGTCCTCCGCCTCCCTGCACGATCAGCCACGTGCCGCCGCCCAGCACCACCGCACCGGCCACCCCCGCCAGAATCCTGCCGCGCATCGGTCGAGCCGCGTCGCGACTACTTCACGAAGAGAATGTCACGGTAGGTCGGCAGCGGCCACAGCTCCTCCGGAATCACCTTCTCCATCCGGTCCGCCACCTCGCGCACCGCATTCATCGCGGGGATCACGTTGTTGCGCATGTGGACCACCTTCGACGACACCTCGTCGCCGCCGAGTTCCTCGTTCTGCGCATCGAGCTCGTCGAGCGCGGCGCTCAGCTCGTCGATGAGGCCGGAGACCCGGGCGATGTTGCTGTCCAGGCCCGCCGTGGAACCGCCCGCCCCCTGCGTCCCGCTCCGCGCCGACCCGAGCCGGTTCAGATAGGTCACGGCAGCCGGCAGGATCATGCAGCGGGCAATTCGCGCCGCCGTCTCTCCCTCGATGTTGATCCTGATGAAGTACTGTTCGGTCAGCACCTCCAGCCGCGCATCCAGCTCGCGCGGCGTCATGACGCCGTAGCGGTTGAAGAGTTCCTCGTTCTTGTGGGACGCGAGCGCCGGCAGCGCCGTGACCGTGTTTCCGGTGTTGAGCAGGCCGCGGCGCTCCGCCTCGTCCACCCACTCCTGGGAGTAGTTGTCGCCGTTGAAGATGATCCGCTTGAAGGACGGGATCTCGTTCGCGAGCAGCGTCCACAGCGCGTCCTCGATGGAGGTGCCCGCTGCGACGATCGGCTCGAGCACGTCGGTCCACTCGTCTATGGACTCGGCGACGATCGTGTTGAGCACGGTGGCCGGCAGCGAGATGCTGGCCGCCGAGCCCACCGCGCGGAACTCGAACTTGTTCCCCGTGAAGGCGAAGGGTGAGGTGCGGTTGCGGTCCCCCGAATGGCGCGGCAGGTCGGGGAGCACGTTCACGCCCAGCCCGAGCAGGCCCTCGCGCTCTCTTTCCTTCGCCTGGCCGGATTCTTCCAGCTGGTCGAAGATGTCTCCCAGCTGGCTGCCCAGGAACACCGAGATGATCGAGGGCGGGGCCTCGTTGGCGCCCAGACGGTGGTCGTTGCCGGCGGTCGAGACGCAGGCCAGCAACAGGTCCTGGTGCTTCTCCACCGCGCTCATCACCGCAGTGCAGAAGAAGAGGAACATCAGGTTGTCATGGGGCGTGTCGCCGGGGTCCATCAGGTTGCGGCTCGCCGTGCCGAACGACCAGTTGACGTGCTTGCCGCTCCCGTTGATCCCCATGAAGGGCTTCTCGTGCAGGAGGCACACGAGGCCGTAGCGGCGGGCGTTGCGCTCCAGCACGCGCATCGTCAGCTGCTGGTGGTCCGACGCCACGTTGGCGTCCTCGTAGACCGGCGCCATCTCGTACTGCCCCGGCGCCACCTCGTTGTGGCGCGTCTTCATCGGAACGCCAAGGCGATACAGGTCCATTTCGACGGACTGGATGTACGCAAGCACGCGCTCGTGCATCGTCCCGAAGTAGTGATCGTCGAGTTCCTGTCCCCTCGGCGGCTTCGCCCCGAAGAGGGTGCGGCCGGAGGTCATCAGGTCCGGACGGCGGTAGTAGAACTCGCGGTCGACGAGGAAGAACTCCTGCTCCGGTCCCAGACTGGCCGTGACGCGGCTCGGCTCCTCGCCGAAGAGCTTCAGCGCGCGGCGCGTGACGCGATCGAGCGCGGCAATCGACTTCAGCAGCGGGATCTTCGCGTCGAGGCTCTCGCCGGCCCAGCTGGAGAATGCGGTCGGAATGCAGAGGTAGGTCGCCGACTCGCCGCCGAGCACAAACGCCGGCGAGGTCGGATCCCAGGCCGTGTAGCCGCGCGCCTCGAAGGTCGCCCGCAGTCCTCCCGACGGAAACGAGGACGCGTCGGGCTCGCCCTGCACGAGTTCGTCGCCTCCGAAGTCGGTGATGGCGCGGCCGTCCCGCCCGACCTTGAGGAACGAGTCGTGCTTTTCGGCCGTGCTCCCCGTGAGCGGCTGGAACCAGTGCGTGTAGTGGGTCGCGCCCCGTGAGAGCGCCCAGTCCTTCATCGCCGCCGCGACGGTGTCCGCAACGCCGGAATCGAGCTCCTCGCCGTGGGCGACCGTTCTCATCAGCTGCTTGAAGACGTTCTCCGGCAGCCGGGACTGCATCTCCTTCATCCCGAAGGTGTCCTCCCCGAAAACGCGGGGAAGGAAGTCCCGGTCGCCTGATCTGGATTCCGGCGTGCGGCTCCAGGTCTTGGCGGCGCTGACGGAATCGAAACGTCTCTGGGTGCTCATTGTTGGACAGTCCTTTGGTGGGCGTGTGAGTGCTCAAAGGAGCCCGGCCTTTCGGCCCGGCAGAATCTTGAAAAAACGCAATGCTATTGGGAAGCTGTAAGGGTGCGGGCGCAGTTTCAAGGGTGCGCCGGGGAAAACTGATGTTTGTCCGCCAAAACAGGTGTTTTTTGGCGGACAAACGGGCTGCAGTGGTCCGGGTTTCCTCTCGCTCCTGACCCTGCTCTTCATCGGGCTGAAGCTGGACAACCGCCCTCCCTACACGCCCAACGCCCCCAGCGGGATCACGCTCACCCCGTCCGGCCTCGCGTAGCCGTACCCGCTTCCCACGATCACGCCGAGTGCCGCTGGCTCCCCGCAGCGATCCGTATCCACCCTGTCCGCGAACTTCAGGAGCGTCTTCGCACCCTCGTCGACCCGCGTCGCCCCCAGCTTGATCTCGAACGCCGCCCATCGCCCCGGCCCTGCATCCACGACGGCATCCACCTCCAGCCCCGTGTTGTCACGGTAATGGTACACGCTCGCCCCGCTCGCCTGGGCGTAGATGCGCAGATCCCGGACGACCATCGACTCGAACAGGAAGCCGAACCACTCGAAGTCGTGGAGCAGATGATCGGGGCCGGCGCTCAGGGCGGCTACGGCCAGCGACGGATCCACGAAATGGCGCCTGGACGCGGCCCGAAGTCGCGACCTGGACCGAAGGTGGGGTGACCAGGGCGGCTGATCCTCCACGAGCATGAGCCGTTCGAGCGCGGTCATGTAGGAGTTGGCCGTGTAGTTGGTGAGGTGCTGGTGAGGTCCGCGGGCGTCCCGGGCCAGTGTGGCCATGCTCGCACAGGTGGCGACGTTGCGGCCCAGCGACTGCAGGAATCGTCCGACCTTCGCCGGATTCCGGTCCGAGCCGTCCACGCGCCGGATGTCGGTCCTGCAGACTTCGCCGAGATAGTCCCGGTTCTCCGCCATGGCGTCGTCCACGGAGAGCGGCGGATCATCGAATGACGAGCCGAGATGTCCGGGCCAGCCGCCCACGCACACCAGTTTGGCGAGCTCGCGCACGGTCAGCTTCGCCGCGGCCCCGGGAATCGGATCACCGGCCAACAGTTGTGCGAGCGATACTTCGCCAGTCGACCGCCTCAGCTCCAGGAGCGACATCGGCCGCAGCCGCAGCCGGCCAATTCGCCCAGCTCCGGTGTGCCGGGTGATGTCGTCGGGCGGAACAGCCGAACCGGTCAGGATGAAATGTCCCCGGCCCGGGCGGTCATCGACTTCGTGGCGCACATGGTTCCAGATTTCGGGCACCAGTTGCCACTCGTCGATCAGGCGGGGCGTCGCCCCCTCGAGAAGGAATTCGGGATCGGCCCTGGCGGCCCTGCGGGCGGACCTGTCGGCGTCGAGCCGGACACCGCTGGCCGCGAGTTGCCTGGCCATAGCCGTCTTGCCACATGCCCGCGGCCCCTCGATCAGCACGGCTCCGGATCGGGCCAGGCGTTGCTTCAGTTCCCGATCCGCCACACGGTGCCAATACTCCCGGCGCATCGGCGCGAGCGGCCATCGCGCCGGGGGTTCGCGCACGACGTGGCGAGAGGGAATGTCGGGATGGTAGGTCACTTTGACGGGGCTCTTGGGCTCTCGTGGGTGCTCGGAACCAATCAACCTAACCTCATATTGATAAGATTGCAATGACTATAATGATGATATTGCAATATTTTTGGTGATGTGATCGCAACGAGAGACAGGGGCAGGGTTGCGTGTAGGTGTATTAAGACCTGATCGCGGATCGTTCATATTTCAACAATGCTGATGCCCGGTGAGCAACACCTGGAGCAAGCGGCAGGTCCGCTCTCCCAAGGTCTACATCGCGGACTCGGGCGTCCTCCACGCGTTGCTCGACCTCACCGACCGGACGGATGTGATGTCGCATCCCAAGGAAGGGGCTTCGTGGGAGGGGTTCGTGATTCAGCAGATCGTCCAGCTGATGCACGCGCCGTTGGAGCAGTGCTTCCACTGGTCCACCCACACAGGCGCGGGGCTCGACCTTCTGGTGCTGGACGGGATCGAGGCGCTACGGATTCGAGGTCAAGCGCTCGGAGGCACCGCGGCCGACGCGGTCGATGCGGTCGGCGGTGGAGACGCTGGGCTTGGACCGGCTTCACGTGGTGCACGCGGGGACGGAGCGGTATCGGCTGGCGGAGCGGGTGCGGGCGCTGCCGGCGGGGGAGTTGGTGGGGATCGCGGAGGGCGGGTGAATGCACTGGGCCAGGCACACCCCTTGCTGGGCTTATGAAGCGTTGGCCAGTTGATTCTCCACTATCTTTCTCTGCCTCTCCGGCAAAGAATAGGTGGTGTCAGAGTGTTGGCTAAGGCGCCCGTCAGCGAGCAACCGTCTCAGGTAGCTCGTGAGGTTACCGCTGATCGATTTCTTGTAGTGGCCTACCGCCGTCTTCGCGTTCTCAAGTATCTCGGCTCGTGAGAACGAGCCTCTGTTTTGGCACAATGCCAAGTGCGCGGCCGACATGAACACCACATCTGGACCCGTCTTACCTCCTAAGCGAGAGATCATTGTGGCCAGCGAGATATCGTGGTTACCTCGCTTCCGCCCTGACTCTTCTCCTCGATTGGGAGTGGGCTCACGGGGTCGTTCGTTTTGGTCGACGTCGTCGTCGCGGTAGCTGAGCACTTTCTCCAACAACTCGATCAGGCCATCCTCGATGTAAGCGGCCGGACCCTGATACTCAAGCTCTACACTACCAACCCTGAATCTGACCTTTGCCTCATGTGCAGTCATTTCCGTCTCCTCATTTGGAGGGCAAGGATTCCTCTTCGTGGGTCTTCGTCTGTTGAGTGCAGACTGGGGTGAGCCTAGGCGAAGAGGCGTTTCCGCTCGACCTCGCGTTTTCCGCTGATGGTGATTCGATACCTCTCGTTGTTACTGTGGACAAGGGCCAGCGTGTGCTCCAAGCGGCGCAGTGTCCTCCGCAGGTGGCCGCGCATCGGAGGGCGCGCCCACTTCAGGAGTTCTTCGTACGTGGCACCCGCGCGATCTCTCTGGTAGAGTACCACGAGACAGTGTTCACCGGCCCGAAGGCGGGGATTCAACACTTTTAGGAATCCATCGGAGTCTTCAATGACCGGAGCGTTCCGAGTCACCAGCCCGACTATCAACTCGTGCGCTTCTCGTGGCTCTAAGTGGTGGTAGAGCCGCACGAACTCAGCCAGTACCCAGTCGAGAATGCCCACCACCAAGTTGGAGTCTTGAACGTTGGCATCAATCCCATCTGCCAAGTGGGCAGCGTCTCGGTTGTTGCGGACATCGTAGATCACCCGCAAGGCTCGGGGTATGTGCAAACGGACCGAGTCCGGGAAGGACCCGACCGGGTAGTTGGCGAGCTGTTGGGTGACTCTTTCGGCGTTGAGAGTGCTGCCCAGTGGTGTGAAGGCACCAGTAGTTACGTCTTGAAGGATGCGATAGGCCGCCTCGCAGAAGCGTCCCCCTTCTACTGCGCTCAGCCGGTGCCCACCGAGGTAATGGTTTCTTTTAGCCTCACGGTAGGCTGCCAACAACTCGTCCACCAAGCCGTCGTTGAGAGACGCCCCCAGCCGGTTCCGTAGCACGTCTACCGAGGAGTGTCCCCTACTCAAGCTTCGGATCCCCGCGCGGCGTCGATCATTCGCTCTACCGCATCACGACCGGCTCGAGTGAGTCTGTACCGTTTCCGAGCCTGTCGCGTAGTGCCTGTCTTCGCCGTCTGCATTACCAGCGCGGGTTTTCGGTTCATGAGCCGAGTGAACACGGAAGTGATATTGGCTGCCCGATGACCGAAGTTCCTCAACTCTGCGTTTACCTCCCGCGACCGGAAGTCTCCATCCCCGTTCGACCTCGTCAGCCAGTAGCCGACAACCAGCGCCCGATCTGCGTCCGTCCTCGGGGCGGCGGCATCAATCAACTCCGCCAGATTCACGAATCTCTCCGCTCCTTCAGGTTCCTCCGCTTCCGTCACGGCCGAGGTTCCCGGCGAGGAAACAGGAACAGAAGGATTCCCGTACCGCGCCGTCACCCAGGTGAGAATCCGCGCCAGGGCGTCGCTGTCGGTTGCATCTCCGAAATCGTCGAGGATTCCTGCAATTCGCTTCATCGCTCGGATTTCCATTTCCACGTCCATGTCTGTCCTTTCGCTATAGGGTCTGTGGATGCTACCCACTAATGATAGCATGTGTATCGCGCATGTCAACAGTCAGTACGATAGCAATACGATCCGAAAAAACGATATAGTGATCGCACAAGGGTCGCAACAAGGAGCAGGGATGAGGGGGGTCCAGCTCGGTACAATGGAACTGGTTGCCAATATAGGCATCTTTTGGCCTATCAACGTGCTATTAGGACAAGGCGGAACAATGGCATCCATTTGCAATCCAAGGCTGATATGCTCATATTAAATAGAATATACGCATATTATATGATTAGATAGTCGATAATATATTGGTGTCTCGACAATGGGTGTACTGATAACTCGTTATATACCATAGTTTTAGCCGTATACTAAGATAAGGATATGATAGACACTCTAGCATACATAATAGTATCATATTTAGATCAATATATGAGCGTAACGTACCGACGGGCCGGAGGATGTCTTCCATGGGGATTATGCGGGCCTCCTCGGCTAGGATCCATGTTCCGCCAAGATCGCCGAGTTCCGCTCCTTTGGCCACCTTCGCGTAGCCAAGGATCACCTCCTCCTCGGCCCTTGATGGAGCGTTCCTGCCCCCCGCTACTCCACCGTAAAGTGGAACATCATCCCTGCGCCGAGGTGCTCCGCGATGTGACAGTGCAGCATCCAGTCGCCGGGGTTCGACATCTCGACGAGGATGTCCATGGTCGACCCGACGGGCAGGATCGCCGTGTCCTTCCAGACCAGGTTGTCGTTGGGAACGTCGTCGCGCGCGAGCACCACGAACCGCTGGCCGTGGACATGGATGGGGTGGTTCATGGGATGGAAGGAGTCGGGCGAGTTGAAGACGCGGATCTTCACGAGGTCGCCGCGCCGGAAGGTCCAGTGGATGTCCTCGTTCTCGCGGCCGGTGGCCAGGTCTCGCAGGATCCATGTGACCTGGTTCCCCGATGAGAGCCAGTTCATCATGGGCATCGCGTCGTTCCACTCCATTGGAGGGATGTAGAGGGTGTCCATCTCCATCGAGCGGATGATCGGGAGCGGGAGCCCCTGGACCCGCACGGTGGCTTCGAGGGTGTAGTCGGGGGCGCGGCCGGCATGTGAGCGCATGGCCGCCGCTTCGACCGCGACTTCGTCGATGCCACGCAGCGTCGCATAGGCCTCGGTGACCTCGTCGGCGACGGGCGGTCCGGCGACGGTGACCAGCGCCAGGGTGTCCACGTGCGGGTAGAACTCGCCGCGGAAGTGGTTGATGGCCTGGATTGTGTTCGCGATCGCCACCTCCCCTTCCTCAGGGAAGACCACGTCCACCACGTACCGCTCGGCCGGCGCGATCACCACGCTCGACACCAGGCTCTCGCGCTCGAAGCGGCCCAGATCCGACGCGACCAGCTTCACCCGCGCCGACCCGAAGGTCACGTTGAAGGTGCGGGTGTTGGCGACGTTGGTCATGAAGAAGCGGACCACCTCGCCAAGGCGAACCTGCAGCCCGTGCCCGGTCACGCCGTTCACGAGCATGACATTGCCGAAACGCCCCATGAGCGCGTGGGTCGGCGCTTCCCTGCCCCACGGGATGAAGCCCTGGTCGTCCATCAGGATGTCGTCCAGGACGAGCATCTCCTGGCGGTGGGCGGGGCCGTAATAGTCCGGATCGGGCGAGTCGACGAGGAGGTTGCCGTAGAGGCCGAGGTCCTGCTGCACGTCCTCGCGCATGTGGGGGTGGTACCAGAACATCCCCGCGTCGGGCACGCGCAACTCGTAGACGAACGACTCGCCGACCTCGATCGGGTCCTGGGTCAGCGTCTCGACGCCGTCGAAGCGGTTCTCGAGGCGGAGGCCATGCCAGTGCACGGTCGTGGGACTCTCGATCCGGTTCGTGACGCGCACCACGACGGTCGAGCCCTGCGGCGCCTGGATGAGGGGGCCGGGGTGCTGGCCGTTGTAGCCGTACATGGCCGCCGTGTGGCCGTGCAGCGTGCGCCGCACGATGGTGACGTCGACGTTGAAGGTGTCGCCCGCCGCGAGGTGGACGACCTCGCTGGGGCGGGCCTCGGGGAGGGTCATGACGTCGATTCCGGCCGCCGCGAGGAAGGGCTCAACCGGTGGCAGAGCCATCTCCAGACCCGGGATCATGGGCATGTTCGGGTCCATGGGGGGCATGCGCCAGCCGCCGTCCATCATCATGTGGGCGGCGTGGTCCATCTCCTGGGCGGCGGCGTGCGGGGCGGGCAGAAGAAGAGCGGCCCCGAGCACGAGGAGGGCAGCGGCCGGGGGCGTGAGGCGGGCTGCCGTGGTCCGAACCGACAAGCGCGCCGCGGCGGCCGCGAGCGCGCGCCGTCTACTCATACCCGTAGGCGGCGCAGTTCTTCACCTCGAAGGGGCCGTGGCCGGCCATGGTGTGCATCATGCCGCTGCGGGACATGCCGCGGATGACGATGGGGCCCGACCACATGGTCGCGTCGGGGTCGAAGGCGGGTTCCAGCGTGACCACCACGAGGAACTTGTTCCAGGCGACCTGGCCGCTGAAGCTCGCGGGGTTGGTCAGTTCGCCGGCGAGGGCGACCTGGTCCAGTTCGGGGGTGGTGGTCCACACGACGTAGGTGCCGCCGCGCGCCGGGCTGAGGCGCTCGAAGCGGACGGTGAAGTCGTAGTGGTAGCTCCCGTCCGTCCCGAGCGCGATGCCGTATGGCGACGGCGAGAAGGCGACCTCGCCGACGCCGCTCGCGTTGCCGGTGCCGGGAACCCGTCTGGTCGAGACCATGGGGAACTGGTAGTACTCGGGGCCGGGCCGGAGGCCGGGGCGCAGAGCCGCGTCAGCGCCGTCGAGCGCGCCGCAGAGGGCCACGCCCCCGGCCACCTCGGCCGGCGAGTCGGCCACCCGCCAGCCCCCCTCGGCGTTCCGGACCGGCGCCGCAACGACGAGCAGCGCCGCCAGCGCCGCGAACCCTCCCGGTGCCCCGGATCCGCTCATCCTCATCCTCCTCGAACTCCGCCGTTCAGCTCACCGGCCGCCGGATCGGCCCGCGGTCCCAGTCCTGCGCGGACGAAATGTTGGGCACGCCCCATTGCTCGCCGTTCCAGCCGCTGAATCCGTCCATGCGGAAGGTCCAGAAACCGGTGGTCATGTCGCTGACCACGATCAGGCCGTCGGCGTTGCGGATGTCGACTCCGAAGGCGCCGTTGAAGACCCCCGGGCGGTCCTTGTTGGGCGGGCCGACATAGGTGTCGTAGTAGCCGACGGTGACCGGGTTTTCGGGGTCCATGAGCGAGAAGATCTGCAGGCCGTCGAGGTAGCCCGAGGCGAAGACGTAGGGCCAGCGCACCTCGTGGTTGTGGATGAGGTTCTCCCAGT
Source organism: Longimicrobiales bacterium (assembly GCA_965211905.1). Lineage (GTDB taxonomy): Bacteria > Gemmatimonadota > Gemmatimonadetes > Longimicrobiales > Gaopeijiaceae > Bin94. The sequence goes on along the minus strand of CBDBTX010000002.1, from coordinate 842,759 downwards.
CGGCGGTCCAGGCCGAGATGGGCTGGTTGATGTTGGTCACCTCGCCGTCGAGGGCCGGCTGGAGGTCGAAGATGCGGATCGGTGCGTACTGGTACTCGGTCTCGGCGATTACGAACCGTCCGTCGGGACTGGGCGTGAAGGTGTGGCCACCGCGCACGCCGCGGACGCCCGCCAGCGTGATCCGCAGTTCGGGGTTCTCGATGTCCGTGACGTCGTAGATGAAGTAGCCGCCGGTGCCGCCGCCGTAGAAGCGGTCCTCGCCGGTGTCGGGGTGATAGCCGACGTAGAAGTCGTGGTATCCGCGGCCGGCGCGGCTGAATTCGGTCTCGGGGACCGGCACGCGGCCGACCAGCGCGTTGTCGAGGTCGCCCTCGACCACCCTGGCCAGGTCGTAGATGTGGGCATATGGCGCGCTGACCGTCGAGAAGAGAAGCACGCGACCGTCGGAATGCTTGTAGATGAAGATGTTGTGGAAGCCGCCCGGCAGGTCGGGCTCGCGGATCCTGGCCACCTCGCGGACGGTGGAGGGATCGGGGAGGCCGGTCACGTCGAGCACAACCGCGCCCATGTCGGTGTTGGGGCCGCCCTGACCGAACTGCAGCGACTGCACCACGTAGTAGCGGTCGCCGATCTTGAAGTGCTTCACGTCCATGCCGCCGGTGCGCATGTGGAGGTCCTGGTTCTCGATCCGCCATTCGTAGAGCAACTCGGGGCTTTCGGGGTTGGCGATCGAGATGATGTCGAGGCCCTTGGGGCCGACGTCGCCGTAGACCATGCGGGCGACGTAGGCGTAGGGGCGGTGGAGTTCCTGCTCCAGGTCCAGGTCGGCAACGGAGAGGCGGGGGCCCAGCGGGATGTGGCCCAGGATATCCATGTTGTCGCTGCCGGGTTTGGAGGCCGTCCACTGGGCGTGGGCGGGGGCGGCGAGGGTGGAGAGGATGAGGATGGCGGCCGCGGTGAATGCGGGCTTGAACCGAACGGACATTGACGACTCCCTGGGTGGCTCGGTTGGCAGGACGACCCGTGGCGGGTGTTCCGGGCGGCGTGGGGCCGCCGGGATTCAAGGTAGTAACGGGGTTTCGGGTTGGGCAATCGGGCGTGAGCCGCGTAGACCCGTCTGCGAGAAGCCGAGTTTCGTCAAGGACGGGGATTGGGTGCGCACCGCGGTGCTAAGGTGAGGCTGCTTCCACCTCCACCGACCCGACACCAGTGCGGGGTTCGGGAACCGGGTCACCGTACTCGCGCAGGGAATCGAGATGGAAGACGACCGCCTCGCGGATCAGCTTCTCTGCGTCCTCGTAGGAGTCCGCGGCGGCGACGCATCCTGGAAGGTCTGGGGCGTAGGCCGAGTAACCGTTGTCGGTTGGCTCAATGACGATCGCGTATGTCATGAAATCCCTCCATTCGTAGTCCCACCTGCAGGCCGTAGTCTCGCCTGTTTGAGGATACTCTTCCAGGTTCCTGGCGCCAACCTCACACCGGCAGCCGCTGCACCGCCATCCAGGCCGCCGTCGCCCCGGTCACGACCGACAACACGACATTCCAGGCCTTGTCCGACAGCTGAAGCCCGCGGGTGGCCGCAAACGCCAGCGCCAGCACCGCCCCCGCGACCACGATCTGCGCGACTTCGAGCCCGACGTTGAACGACAGCAGGGGCAGGAAAATGTTGCGCTCCTCGCCCAGCACCAGGCGGAGGAAGCTGGAGAAGCCGAGGCCGTGGATGATGCCGAAGACGAGCGCAAGCGCGTAGCGGGCGGGGCGTGCGGAGACCCGGTGCTCGGACGGATCCTCGCGCCGCATTGCCACCAGATTCACCACCGCCGTGGCCACGATCGTCACCGGGATGAGGAACTCGACGAGTCCGGTGTCGACCCGCACCAGCCGCAGGGTGGCCAGTGCCAGCGAGACCGAATGGCCGATTGTGAAAGCGGTCACAAGCACGAGCAGTTCGCGCCACCGCGTGAGCGAATAGGCCGCGCACAGCGCCGCGAGAAAGAGGATGTGGTCGTACCCCTGGAGGTCGAGGAGGTGCTCGAAGCCGAGGCGGAGGTAGACGGTGAAGGTGGTCATGGGTCACTGGGCTCGGGTGTGGCCGCCGACACGATGAACCCGCACGGCGGCCCAGATCGCGCACCAGGCCAGCCAGGACGCGCGTTCCCAGGGTGTCAGGGTGAGGAAGTGCGACCATAGCAGCAGCGGCACGGTGGCCACCAGCTTGATCGCCGACCCTTCGTGGTACGGCATCGGACGTTCCACCACCGTGACCGCCCGGCGCCGTTCCCGGTGCAGGGCACCCTCGATCGCGCTGCCGAGCTCGTCCGGCGACATGTCGCGCCAGCCGGGGAGCCGCATCACGCTCCAGGCCGCGACGGTGCGTCCCCATCCGTGGAGGTTGGTGCCTGCCACCACCGCCAGATCGAGCGAGTCGGCGAGGGCAAGGATCTCGCGCCGTTGCGAACGGACCTGCTCGAGGCCGCGCGGCGCGCCGTCGCTGAGCTCGACGCCGATGACGCCGGCCGGGGAACCGGGCCCGAGCGCGACAATCTGGTCGAGCGGGCCGGGGAGCGCGTACAGCATGGTCGGGGGAGCCGCGCCGCGGCGGTACGCGGCGGCGATCGAGTCCGGGTCGAGGTGGTGCCAGGTGCTGTCGAGCGCGAAGACGTAGCGGTCGCGGTCGCCGAGGATGTTGGTGTGGCGGTTGCGCAGCCGTACCTCCATGCCGCTGAGCATCACCGTGCGGTCGCTGGCGCGCGCGGGGTTCTCGGGCAGGGCATCGTCGACACCCGCCCAGGTGTAGTGGTCGGTGACGTAGGCCGCGTGGAAGCCGCCGGCTTCGTGCCAGGCGCGGTTGCGGGCCGCCGTGAAGAGGGACCACCCGTCGTGGGAGCGGTTGGTGTGCGAATGGAAGTCCACCGCGACGAGGTCGGGGTCGGCCAGCCGGATGGCGGCCATGGGGCGCGGGATGAGGGCGGCGGCCGCGTAGAAGGCGAGCAGGGCGGCGAGGGCGCCGACGGCGAGGAGGGCTTCCCGGGCGAGGCGGCGGCGTGGGGCGCGGGCCGCAACGAGCCGGTGGGCGAGGTACAGCACGATCACCGTCGCCAGCACCGCGTAGTGCTGACTCACCGTGAGACGGGACAGCGTGTCCCAGAGGCCGAAGAGGGGCGCGCCGAGGAGGTAGCCGGGCGGGTGGTGGAGGGTGGCGGGGGGGAAGGGTTGATGGGTGGCGGCGTCGCGCAGGGCCGGCACTGCAAAGAGCGCGGAGAGAACCACAAAGCCTGCGACCAACAGCGGCCCCTGGGAACGTCGCATGGACGTGCGGATCACGGGTTTTGCACCACCGTGTTGGCCAGGCGTGCCGCCCGCTTCGCGACCAGCTCGGCCTGGCTCACAAGTGCCTCCTCCCGAAGTCCGGGCAGCGTGAGTTCCGTCGCCACCGCACCACCCGCCTCGCTCGCCGCGGCACACAGCTCCGCCACACGCTGCCGGACGAACCGCGGCCCCAATCCGCACCGTCTCGCGAACCGGTCCCAGTCACCGCGCCGCAGTTCTTTCAGGGTTCTGCGGCCCGCGATGCTCATCGCGAACCGCGGGGAGTAGCGCGGATAGGCAATGGTCGACAGAAGGTCGTAGAGCGGAGCCAGCCCCAGTTGGCCACTCCGGGTTCGGAGAAGACTGTAGTTCTTTCCGTGGGCGTCCGCGTTGCCGAGCAGCACCTGGACGATCGCGGCATCGAGCAACCCGAGCACGTCTCCTGCGGGACGCGTGCAGACCCGGCGGATCAATTCGAAACACTGTGGAAACCCGGGACCTCCGTCCGACGCGTACTTCCTGTCTGGTACGATCCCGAGCGCCTGGCAGAAGTCCTCCTGGTGCAGCCGCTCCACCGACCCGTCCGGGGCAGTCCGTCGGTCGTACCGCTCCACCAGCAGGTACGTCCTGCCGGCCACCACTGCAGGGCGCACCGGTGCGACCGCCAACCCCATGCGCGCCGCAAGGCGCATCGCAAAGGTCTCGTTCCCGGTAGCGGCGTCGAGGTCGGGGATCGGCGGCTTGAGAATGTGCGTGGTCGGCTGCCCGGGTGCGGGAAGCGCGACGCGGTCATCGACCAGTACAACAGGCAGCTTGGACTGGCCTCCGGCCAACGACATCCGCAGGCCTCGCCCCGGGACCCCCGGAATGCGCCCGGGTCCCCGCGCGGCACCAGCCAGAAACGGTCGGGTCCGGATCGTCTCCAGCAGCAGGACCAGTTCGTCATCCGAGAGAGGCTCGGGCGCCCCACCCGCCGCCGTGCCGCCCGGTTCTTCGTCGTCGGGCAGCAGGGTGAGCGCACCCGCCAACTCCGCTCCGAGCCCGGCCAGTAGACGGAAGGTGTTCGAAGCCGACACGCCAAGCGCCGCAGCGGCGGCATCGCGTTGAGCACCCTCCGGCAACAACCCCTCGAAGAACGGCAGGCAAAGGCGCCGGCTGAAGCTCTGCGGCTGCTTGGGCAGCGACAACGAGATCGGTGGCGCCGCGGTGTCCTCGATCCACTCGCCGTTGTAGGTGAAGCGCATCGCACCGTGTCGATCCAGGGCAAGGCGACCGACAACCGAGCTGCCCCACCGGACGATGAGAGAGCGGGTCATTCCGAGGACCAACCCGGCGTCGGGCCGCGGCCGCTCGGAGCATCGGGTCGCTCCGCGGCCTCTTCACCTGGCGCGGCTTCGCCGGGAGGCATCTCGATGAGGATCCGGCACCCGAGGGTATCGAGCACCGCAAGCATCTTCTCCAACCGCACGGTCGGCTTGCCTCTCTCGAGTTCCGACAGAAAACGGACGCCGACACCGGCGGCCCCCGCCAACTGATCCTGGCGGAGACCCTGTGCCCGTCGGGCAACCCGCACGATGCGTCCAATTTCCGCAGGCGTCATTTGCATAGCCCCTTCCCGATCGGGAAAACAATGTCTGCCGGGTCTGTGCCTTGGGACCTCAATTCTCATCCAAAGCGCATTCCCGAACGGGAAAAATGACAGAGCACGCGACCTCAGTCAAACCCGTTGAATTACCCGAACGGGAAAACAACTCTCTGAGACGTTGCGGAAGGCATCGGATTTACCCGAACGGGAAAACTAGCCGTGGAGCAAGCCGTTGGACACCAAGTTTACCCGAACGGGAAAACCCTGACAAACCGGGCGCCAGTGGCGGCACGCCCCCCCCTCACCTCGCAAACGTATGCGAGTACTTCACCAGCAGCGCCCGCCCCGACGACAGCGGACGCCGCGGCCCCAGCCCGTCGTCGCGCACGTTGTTGAAGCCCTCGTTGTAGACGATCCAGAGGTCGGTGCCCTCGCGGAAGTGATAGCGGAAGCGCACGTTCAGGCTCGTCTGGTCGGTGGCGCCGTTGTACTGGCCGAAGGTGCTCATCGACACCTTGGGATTCAGCGCCGTCTTGACTCTCAGGCTTCCCAGCTGGGCGGTGGTTGCGACCCCCCGGTCGGCGAAGTCCAGGCGGTTGACCTCGTAGCCCGCCTCCAGTTCCAGGAATTTCGAAACGACCCACACGGGCTTCAGCGACAGCCTGACCCGGCTGCCGCCGTAGAAGCTCCCCACCGAGGCCTCGAAATCGCCCCGGAGGAGGTCGCTGCGCGGAAACCTGAGCATGGCCGTCGCCTCGTGGAACCAGTACTCGCCCGCCGGAATCACCACGTCCGAGATCGGGAACGCTTCGCGCACGCTCTCGAAGCTCGACAGCGCCCCCACGGTCAGGTTGGACCCGTCGCGGAAATCGAACTCGATCTCGGGCTTGATCTCGCGGGACTCGGCGGTCCGGTCCGCGTTGCGGAAGTACTGGGCCGTGCTGATCTGCAGCGCGCGAGCGAGGAGCGGCGACGAGTCGTCCCGCAACTGCCGGTAGCGCAGCTGGGCGCCGCCGTAGGTGAAATCCTTCCGCAGCTGGAAACCGAGGCCCGGCAGGTAGTCCTCACCCACCCGGATCCCCTCGGCGTAGTAGGAGAACCCCTCGTCGCGGCGGCGCTCCAGCCGGACCCTCCCGAGCCCCGACTCCAGTCCGCCCGCCTGATCGGCCGCCTCGTCGAAGGTGTGGGCCCATTGGAAGATCAGGTATTCGTAGCCGAACCACCGGATGACCGCGTCAAGGCCGTAGGCGGTGTTGTTGCGCCCGGACGACCCGAGGCGCGTGGTCAGCATGCCGCCGACGCTCGAAAAGTCGTCGATGACCTGCTGGCGCAGCCGAAACACGCCGACGTTCTCCGACGACAGGTCGCCGTGCGGGGCGGTCTGCATGCTGAGAAAGCCGAAGTCGGTGCCTGCCCAGCGCCCCACCGCCCGAGCGCCCCCGTAGATGCGGACGATCTCGCCCTGGTCCAGCCCGATCCGGCGGCTGTGGAAGAGCCGGTTGAACATGCCGCCCGTGTTGAAGTCGAAGGTCGAGGCGCGCTCCTGGAAGAACTGCCGCTTCTCGGGAAAGAACAGCGCGAAGCGGGTCAGGTTGATCTGCTGATCGTCCGCCTCGACCTGCGCGAAATCGGTGTTGAGCGTGAGGTCGAGCGCGAGATTCGAGGTGGGCGAGTACTTGAGGTCGAGCCCCAGTTCGGTGGTGGGGTCCCGCTCAGTCCGCCATTCGGCCCGCGGCACCTCGGGCGGCTCGGCGAGCACCGGATTCTGCTTGAAGCCGCCCAGCGTAAACGGTGTCAGGTACACCGGTGCGGACTGCTGAACGTCGCGGAGCACCACGCGCTGCGCTCTCGACGGCTTGGCGAACCCCAGACGTCCCCACCTGGGCTCGATCGGCGGAAAGGTCTGGCGCTCGTTCTTGCGGGCCACCGCGCGGTAGAGGATCAGCCCCATCTCCACCTCGTTGCCGGTGACCTGAAAGCCCAGCGTCGAGAACGGAATCCGGAACTCGGCGAACCACCCCTCGTCGGTCTGCGTGGTGACCACGTCCCAGTACGAATTCCAGTCCCAGCTCATCGGCATGCCGTTGGTGAACTCGGCGTCGTTCGAGACCGTCCGGTCCTGGCGCACTCCCGACGGATTCACCGTGAACCAGACCGCGGTCTCGTAGTCGTTGTAGCTGTCGATGATCACCGACAGGATGTCGTCGCCGCTGTACTGGTCGCGGTAGAACGTCCCCGTCCGGATCCCGTCGGGGTCGGAGTCCCACATCCGTCCCGCGACGTAGAGGTAGCTGTCGTCGTGCGCCACCCAAACCTCGGTCCGCTCCGTGAGCGCGCCGCCGAAGTTGGGCTGATACATGGTCATCTCGAAGGGCGCGAGTTCGTCCCAGGCCGCCTCGTCCACGACGCCGTCCAGCACGATCTCGCCCGAAAGGCGGGGGATGGTGATCGGGGAGTCGGGTGAGGATTGCAGAGGGCGGAGTTGGCCGTGAAGGCCGCCCGGTATCGCCAGCGAGGCGGCCAGCAGGGCTCCGGCAGAGAGTGATGTTCGCGTCCGCTTCACGTCGTCGTCTGTCATCCCATGGGTGGCGTGCCGGCGCGGAGGATGCCGCGCACGGTGATAACATACTCCATGGCCACCTTGCACCACGAAATCGTTGAGGCACCCGGTTCGGCGCCGAGGCGGCAGATGCTGCTCCTGCACGGAATCTACGGCGCGGGCAGGAACTGGGGGACGATCGCGCGCCGCCTGGTGCGGGCCCGGCCCGAGTGGCGGGTCGTGCTGGTGGATCTGCGCTCGCACGGGCAGTCGCCCAGGCTGGCGCCGCATACGATCGACTGCTGCGCGGCCGACCTGCTGAGTCTGGAGGATCACCTCGGCCGCCCGGCAGACGCCGTGCTGGGGCATTCGTTCGGGGGGAAGGTCGCGCTGGTGTATGCGCGGCAGCGGGGGGGCGGCGGCGGGCCGGAAGAAGGCGGGCCGGACGGCGGCGGGCTCCAGCGAACGGGCGGGCTCCAGCGGGCGGGCGGGCTCCGGCACGAGACGGGCGGGCTCCAGCGAGGCGCCGGCGCGCGCCTTCAGCTCTGGATCGTCGACTCGTCACCGAGCGGGGGCCGGCCCGGGGGCGGCGCCTGGCGGATGCTGGGAATGCTCCGGCGGCATCCGGGCCCGTTCGGGAGCCGCGCCGAGGCGGTCGACGCGGTGGCGTCGGAGGGGTTCCCGCCGCTGGTGGCGAACTGGATGGCCATCAACGCGGTGCGAACCGACGCCGGACTGCAGTGGCGCCTCGACCCGGACGAGATGGAGGCCTATCTGCGGGACTACTTCCGGACGGATGCCTGGGACGTGGCCGAGAGTCCTCCGGCCGGGACCGATCTCCACTTCATCCGGGCGCTGGGGTCGAGCGTGCTGGATGAGGCGGCGGGGCACCGCATCCGGGGGGCGGCGCGCGGTACCGGGCAAGTCTTCCTGCACGAGGTCAGCGGCGGGCACTGGGTGAACACGGAGAACCCCGAGGCGCTGCTCGAGCTGCTGGTGGCCGGGCTGGCCTGACGAGCTGACCCGCGCGGTGGTCCCGCGGGAATCACCAGGGACACGGCGATGCCCGGATGGGACGGCGAGGGGTGGGTGCAGATCCCGAGGTGGGTACAGATCCCGAGGTGGGCGCCTCTCGGGCCGGCGCTCTCACCGCAGGTAATCCCCTCCCTGAATGCGAAGGCCCCCGCGCCGGCGTCGGCGCGGGGGCCCTCCGGGCCGGCGAGGACCGGGCCGCCGCCCGGCCATCACCGCCCTTCAATCAACTAATGAGCGATCCTGAATCCGAAGTTGATCGACCGCGGGTAGCCAAGGTGCACCTCGGCGTCGTCGGCCTTGTGGCTCAGGTGTCCGCGCTCGCGCTCGGCAGCGTCCCGAAAGCCGTTGAAGCGCGAGTTGTCACGCGCATCCTGGACATATACCCTGTCCAGGACGTTGAAGGCGTGCAGGAAGATCTGCACGTTCCCGCCGAAGGCCGCCGCCAGATCGGAGGGCAGCCGGTAGGACGTGTGGAGGTCGAAGACCGTGTACCCGGGCGGCCTCCAGGACTGGATGCCCGCGTCGACGTTGCTGGTGCGGCCGAACGGATCGAAATCGGCGTAGTGCTTGCCGTAGGTCTTGCCCACCAGGCGCGCGTAGAACCCCCCGGACGGGAACACCGACAGCGCGTACGCCAACTGGACCTGGGGCGCGTCGCCCACATACAGACCGTTCAGGAAGAAGCTGTACTCCTCCGTCTCCGCCTGCCGGTCGTCGGGCTTGTAGGTGCCCGTGGGATCGTTGGTGTACTTCCAGTCACCGTAGGAGAACGCGCCGTCGACGCGCATCCAGTCGCTGGGCTGGAAGGCGGCTTCGAGTTCGAAGCCCATGTGGCGCGCGTCGACGCCGAGCAGGTTCACCAGACCGTCCTGGTTGTCGCCCAGGAGGTTGCGGATGAACAGGTTGCGGGTCCGGTTGTTCCACTGCGTGAAGTAGATGTTGGCGTCCAGCGAGACCTGCCGGTTCAGGGAGCGGAAGCGCGTGCCCGCCTCGAACGACGTGAAGGTCTCGTTGGTGGGGTCCGGGTTGAGGATGCCGCGGTTGTCGTCGATGACGCCGTCGAAGATCGGCACCTTCGAGACCAGCCCGGCGTTGCCGTACAGGGACCACTCCGGGTTGAGGTTGCGCTGCGCCCCGCCCTTCAGCTGATAGCCGGTCAGGCCGCCGCTGCTGAGCTGGTGGAAACCGCCGGTCGAGCCCCGGGTGAAGAAGTCGGTGAAGTCGTAGGAGATGCGGGAAACCCCGACCATGCCGTAGTAGGAGCCCGCGAGCGACGACTTTTCGGCCTGGAGGTGGGCGCCGAACCAATTGACGTCGTTCTCGTTGTGGTAGTTGATCTTGTCGCCGAGGCTGCGGTTGCCCTGCTCCTCGGTCCAGAAGTCTGAGCTGCAGCCGCGGAAGCAGTCGTTGTAGAACTCGCCGCCGAGCAGGTCGCGGACTTCGCGGTAGTGCTCGATCGTCGCGGTCCGCCAGTCGATGCCGAAGACCGTGTTCAGACCGTTGTCGAATTCCTTCTGCAGGCTGCTGATGACGCCCCAGGTGTCCTGGTTGTTCACCGAGTTGCGCAGGATGCCGAAGGACCCGCCGTTGTCGCTGCCGCGGTTGCGCGCGATCGTCGCGTTCCAGTCGGCGAAGCGCTGGCCGTAGGTGTAATCCCAGCGTAGCGACCCGTAGGTGCCGGTGCCGCCGCCGTTTCCGCCCGAGTAGTAGGCCACGGTATTGGCGGTCAGGCCGTCCCCCAGGTACGAGTACCAGTTCATGTTGACCTGGGGCTTGTGGAAGTAGTTCTCGCGCTCGTTCAGGAAGTCGCTGGAGAAGCGGCTGGAGACGCCGGCGCCCGGGCCGGTGCTGTTGTACTGGCGTCCTATGTAGCTGGGGTCGACGCCGGCGACGTTCGGGTTCCAGAAGCGGCCGGCTTCGTTCGAAAAGCGATCCAGACCGGCCGGATCATAGTCGTCGAGCGAAGCCGCGAAATCGCGGTCGATCGTGGCGATGTTGAGCCTGTAGAGCCGCTGGCCGTGGCGCTGGGGCGCCCCCAGGGCGTAGAGCTCGATCCGGTTCCGGTCGCCGAGCTTGTACTGCGAAGCGATGTAGAAGGCCCAGGCATCGGTCCACACGCCGTCGATGATCCCGTCGCCGGTCTTGCGGATCCCCGAAGCCGTCATGGAGAAGTTCCCGACCGGTCCGGTGGACGCGGTCATCGTCGTCTTCAGGAAATTGCCCGAGCCGAATTCCTGCATGAGGGTGTAGCCGGGGCTGAGGGCGCTGGGGTCGGTGATGACGTTCAGGGTCCCGCCGATGGAGGGCGTGGCCAGGTTGACCGCGCTCAGGCCGCGCTGCAGCTGGATGCTGGTGGCGGCGTCGCCGACTCCGTCCCAGTTGGACCAGTAGACCCAGCCGTTCTCCATGTCGTTGACGGGCACGCCGTTCATCATCACGGCTGTGTTGCGCTGGTTGAAACCGCGGACGTTGATGCGGGCGTCGCCGGCCCCGCCGCCCTGCGCGGTCGCGTAGACCGACGGGGTGATGTTGAGCACCAGGGGCAGGTCGCGCGAACCGAGCTGTGCCTGGATCTCGGTCTTCGAGACGTCGGTGAAGGCCACGGGGGTGCGGCGCTCTTCGGCGCGCTCGGCGAGCACCTCGATGCCGCCCAGCGCCAGCGCGGTGGGCGTCAGCGAGAAGTCGAGGGTCGCGGTCCCGCCGGCCGCGACGGTTACATCCTGCGCCTCGGCGGTGAAGCCGATCAGCTGGACCATGACCTCGTAGGAGCCGGCCGGAACGCCGATGATGTTGAAGCGCCCGCTGTCGTTGGTGAGGCCACCGTACTGGGCACCGGTCACGGCCTGCGACAGCACCACCTGGGCGCTCGCGACGCCGGCACCCTCCGATGTGACGCTTCCGGTCACGGTGCCGCTCTCCTGGGCGGTCAGGGGCATTGCCGCCAGCAGCAATGCGAAGGCTGGATAGAGTCGTTTCATTCGCTCTTCTCCTGTCGTGTTGGTTGCGCAGGAAGCCTTTTGCTTCGGTGCGACGTTTTCGTTGCCTGGAGTGGCGCGATGGCGCCTCGCCACCGGGGCGATTCCCCCTGTTTGTACACTGCCAAAGTACGGACTCGCGGGGGCCGGGACAAGCGACGGGGACACCGCGGATGCCTCCCGGCACACTGGACACTAATCGGGCGACTTTCTAGAATTTCTGCCGGCGGCAGGCCGATTCGCGATCGGTGGCCGGGACGAGCTTTCCCGGTTGCCCGGCGCGCTCGGAATCCACCGCGTCAGCCCGGTGCGGGCGGCGCGGTGTTCTTTGGTTACACCACAGGCACCATGCAGGAGGACGGATGATTTCGGTCGAAGGGGTGACGAAGCGCTACGGTCCCATCGTGGCGGTCGACGACGCCAGTTTCGAGGTGAGCCGGGGCGAGGTTGTGGGGTTCCTCGGACCGAACGGGGCCGGGAAGACGACCACGATGCGCATGCTCACCGGAACGCTCCAGCCCGACGAGGGCACCATTCTGTTCGACGGCGCGCCCATCGCGGACCGCCTCACCGAGGCCAAGTCGCGGGTGGGGTATCTGCCCGAGGCGAATCCGCTCTACGACGACATGCTCGTCTGCGAGTTCCTGCAGTACGTGGCAAGGCTGCGGGGCATGGATCCGGGCGCGGCCCGGCCGGCGATTTCCGACGCGGTGGACGAGACGGGGCTGGGGGAGGTGTTCTTCCGCCCCATCAGCGAGATCTCGAAGGGGTTCCGGCAGCGTACCGGAATGGCCGGCGCGATCCTTCATCAACCGGAGATCCTCGTGCTCGACGAGCCCACCGAGGGACTGGACCCCAACCAGCGTGTGGAGATCCGCAAGCTGGTGAATTCGCTGGGGAGCGAGCGCACGGTGATCCTCAGCACGCATGTGATGCAGGAGGTCGAGGCGGTCTGCGACCGGCTGCTGATCATCTCGCGCGGCTCTATTGCGGCGGACGGCACGGTTGCCGAGCTGATGGACGCGGGGCGCGGGATTTCGCGGTACACGGTCGAGGCGGCGGGGGACGGGGTGGCGGAGGCGCTGCGCGGGCTGCCCGGGGTCGCCGACCACACGGCCACGGCGGTGAACGGGCGGGTGCGGGTGAATCTGGAGGCGACGGGTGATGAGGAGTTGCGCCCCGTGATCTTCCGGATGGCGACCGAGCGGGGCTGGGTGCTGTGGGAGCTGCGGCGCGAGCGCGCGACGCTGGAGCAGGTGTTCCGCGAACTGACGACGCATGACCCGGGGGCGGGCTCCGGCGGCTCTGCCGCGGACGATGCAGCGGCGGACGGGGACACCGGCGGTGCGGCGGCCGGCACGTCCGAGGCATCCGATGCCGCAGCGGCCAGGGAGGTGGCGGAATGAGCGTCAAGCAACTCCTTCTCGTCGCCCGCCGCGAGCTCCGCGGCTTCTTCGATCAGCCGACCGCCTACGTCCTGGCAGTCGCGTTTCTCGGCCTCGGCCTGTATCTGGCGTTCCGCTCACTCTACGCTATGTCGGTCGCTTCGCTGCGGCCTTTTTTCGACCTGATGCCGTGGCTGCTGGTGGTCTTTGTTCCCGCGGTGGCGATGAAGAGCCTGGCGGAGGAGCGGCGCAGCCGTACGCTCGAGTGGCTCGTGGCGCAGCCGCTGAGCGAGATCGAGATCGTGCTCGGCAAGTTCCTGGGCAACTGGCTCTTCGTGATGATCGCGCTGGCGGGCACGCTGCCGATGGCGATCGGGGTGCTCGTGGTGTCGGAGGCGGACGTGGGGATCATGGTGGCGCAGTACTTCGGCGCCGCGCTTCTGATCGCGCAGATGGTCGCGATCGGGGTCTGGGCATCGTCGATGACCCGGAACCAGATCACCGCCTTCATCCTCGGCGCCTTCATCTGCTTCGCGCTGGTGCTGATCGGGACGCCCATCGTGCAGATCGGACTGCCGCCTACGATCGCGGGCTGGGCCGGCCAGTTGTCGGTCATCAGCCACTTCGAGAACGTCGCGCGCGGGGTGGTGGACCTGCGCGACCTGCTGTACTTCGGGTCAACGTGCGGACTCTTCCTCCTGCTCGCGGTGGCGGCGCTCAGCCAGGAGCGTCTCAGCCACAGGAGCGAGGCCTTCCGGCGGCTCCGTCTCGGCACGGCGGTGATCGCGGCGGCCGTGCTGGTCCTCAACCTGGTGGGCGGGCACGTGCGGGGGCGTCTGGACCTCACCCGGGACGACCTCTACACCCTCTCGGGCGGCAGCCGCGAGATCCTGGGCGAGCTTGACGACGTGGTGAACCTGACGCTCTTCGTCAGCGACGACCTCCCCCAGGAGATCCAGCTCATCCAGCGGGATGTGAGCGACCTCGTGGCCGACCTGCGCGGAGCCTCCAACGGTATGCTGAACACCGCCGAGGTGAACCCGGACGAAGGTGAGGAGGAGGAGGACCAGGCGTCGTCGATGGGGGTCATGCCGATCGAGTTCAACGTCCTGCGCGACGACGGGCTGCAGGTCCGGCGCGGCTATTTCGGGCTGGCGGTAACGTACGCCGACGAGCAGGAGATCATCCCGGTGATCGACCGGGCCGACGACCTCGAGTTCCGGCTGGTCTCGTCGATTTCCAACATGACGATGACGGAGCGGCCGACGCTGGCATTCATGTCCGGGTTCGAGGCCAAGGAGTCGTTCCAGTACCGGGCCTTCCGCGAGAGCCTGGCCGACCGCTACAACATCACGACGGTGGACCTGGCCAACGATTCGGTGGGGCCGCCGGTGGTGCCGGATACGGTCGACGTGCTGGTGGTGGCGGCGCCGGCCCAGCCGCTGTCGTTCGGTGCCGTGCGGGCGATCGAGCGCTATCTGGAGGCCGGCGGCGCTGCGCTGCTGCTGCTGGAGCGGCATGCGATCAATCCGCAGTCGCCGATGTCGATGCCGGTGACCTCCGGCCTCGAGGACCTGCTGGCCGCGCGGGGGGTCGATGCATCCGACGAGATGGTCTTCGATGTGGCGTCGTCCGAGCGGGTGCAGGTGCCGCAGGGCTTTTTCAACGTGATCCGTCCCTATCCCCTCTGGCCGATCGCCTTCGCGGGCGAGGACCACCCCACCATCCGCGACCTCAGCAACGCCACCTTCGGATGGGCGGCGCCCTTCACCTGGGAGGAGGACAACTCCGCGGTGACGCCGCTGTGGAGCACTTCCGAGGGCGGAGGCACGCAGATGGCCGGGGGGATGATCGACCCGCGCAACGAGTTCGCGAGGTCGGTGGAGGAGCTGGGCGTCCACACGCTGGCGGTCGCGATCGATCCGGCGGGGGCTGGGGACGGGGGAGGCGAGGACGATGTGGCCCAGGCGGGGGATGATGCAGCCGACGAGGAGGATGACGTCGCCGGCGAGGGTGCGCCGGCCGAAGGCGCCGACGAGGACGCCCCGGAGGACAGCGCGACACCCACCGGCCCGTTCCCGGGCGGCCGGATCATCGCGGTCGGCGACGGCGATTTCCTCGAGGACCGCTTCGCACAGGCCAATTCCCAGAACGTAATCTTCGCGGCCAACGCCGTCGACTGGCTGGCGCAGGATGAAGCGCTCATCGGGATCCGGTCGAAGGACAGGACTCCGCCAGCGCTCGCCTTCGAGTCCGATTCCGGCAGGAACGCGCTGAAGTGGGGGTCGCTCGTGGGGGTGCCCGTGCTGTTCATACTCTTCGGATTCGTGCGCGTGAGCGGACGCGCGACCCGCGCCGAGCGCCGTTGGAACGAGGGTGCGGCTGCGACCGCGGCTACGACCGATGGTGCGGGAAGCGAGGGCGGACCATGAGCGAGAGAACCCTGCGCATTTCGCTGTACAGCCTGCTGGCGATCACGGTGCTGTACCTGGGCGTGACGATGCTGCGCGGCGGCGGCAACGGGTCGCAGGCGGCCGACCCAGGTCTGGAAGAGGCCTTCGCGGCGTTGACCCGGATATCGCACACGCACTTCGAGATCGCCGGGCCGCGCGAAACGATCCTGCTGGACAAGGTCGACGGCGGCTGGACCGCAAACGGCTTCGAGGCGGACTCTGGCGCGGTCGAGCGGTTCTTGCGCGCGGTCGAGGAGGTGGAGATCGCTTCGGTGGCCGCGACCAACCCGGGCAATCATGGCCGCCTCGGCATCAGCGCCGACAGCGCCTGGTCGCTCGGGACCGGAGACGGCCCGGTGGTGTTGCTGGGCAAGACCGGCAACCGCTTCCGCACCGCCTATGCCCGCCTGCCGGACGCCGACGTGGTCAGCCTGGTCGAGGGCGATCTGCGCTCGGCCGCGGCGCGGCCTCTGCTGGATTGGCGCAACAAGGTGATCCTGCAGACGGACACCGCCATCGTGGCGAGCATAAGCGTCACGCGCGACGGGCGCACCGTGGTCTATGAACGGCAGGACTCGGCCTGGACGGCCGACGGCGACGAGGCGGACGCGGTCACCGTGCGTAACATCCTGCAGGAGCTCGCGAATCTGCGTGCGAGCGGCTTTGCGACGGACGATGCCGAGATGCCCGTCGAGCCTGAGCGCTCGGTGGTAGCCACAGACACGGAGGGCAACGAACTCGCGTCGCTGACGCTGGCCGACGGCGACGGGAACATACTGGTGCTCTCGGCGGGAAGCCCGTACATCTTCGAGGTGCCGACCTTCCGCGGCGACCGTATCGCTCCCGCCCCGCCCGACGAAGGATAGACCTTGACCCCCCAGACGCAGTACGACGCTGTCGTCGTCGGCTCTGGAGCCGGCGGCGGGATCACTGCGTTCATCCTGGCGACCTCCGGGCTGCGGGTGCTGCTGCTGGAAGCGGGCCGCGATTACGACCCGCTCCGCGAGACACCGATGTTCCAGCTGCCGAAGGACGCCCCCCTGCGCGGCGCCGGCACTGCGGACAAGCCCTTCGGCTTCTACGACGCCACGGTCGACGGCGGCTGGCAGGTGCCCGGCGAGCCGTACTCGGTCGCCGAGGGCTCGGAGTTCATGTGGTGGCGCTCGCGGATGCTCGGGGGTCGCACCAACCACTGGGGGCGGATTTCGCTCCGCATGGGTGAGTACGACTTCAAACCCCGCAGCAGGGACGGGCTGGGCTTCGACTGGCCCATGTCATACGACGATTTAGCGTCTTATTACGACAAAATCGAGCAATTGATCGGTGTCTACGGCTCGAATGAGGGGTTGGAGAATACGCCCAACTCGTCTCCCGGGGTGTTGCAGCCGCCGCCGAAGCCGCGGGCCTACGAGCTTCTGACTCGCAAGGCGTGCCGGCGGCTCGGGATTCCGGTGATCCCGGCGCACCTCGCCATCATGACGCAGACGCAGGATCCCGACCGGCTCCCCGGCGAGCTGTTCCCCGACAACGAGCTGGCCCGGCGGGTCACCGCCGATTCGATGCGCGGCCGTGCGGCCTGTTACTGGGCGACGCCGTGCGGACGCGGCTGCTCGATCCGCGCCAACTTCCAGTCCACGACGGTCCTGCTGCCGCCGGCGCTCGCCACCGGCAACCTTGAGATCCGCACGGGCGCAATGGTGCGCGAAGTGACCGTGGATTCACAGGGACGCGCCACGGGAGTGCACTACGTCGACAAGGCCACGCTGCTGGACGAGTTCGCGGCGGCGCGCGTGGTCGTGGTCGCTGCCAGCGCCTGCGAGTCGGCGCGCATCCTCCTCAACTCGACCAGCTCGCTCTTCCCGGACGGGCTGGCGAACAGCTCCGGCCTCGTGGGCAAGTACGTCATGGACACGGTCGGCGCGAGTGTCTCCGCCCACATTCCCGCGCTCCAGTCCCTTCCCCCGCACAACGAGGACGGCGCCTCGGGGATGCACATGTACATGCCGTGGTGGCTGTACGGCGAGCAGCTCGCGGGCCAGCTCGATTTCCCCCGGGGCTATCACATCGAATTCGGCGGCGGTCGTCGCAGTGCGCCCGGCTTCGGGGCCTTCTCGGGGCTCGAGCCCCTCACCGGCGGCAGCTACGGCCAGCGCTTCAAGGACGACTGCCGACGCTACTACGGCAGCTTCATCGGGTTCGACGGCCGCGGCGAGATGATCCCCAACGAGGACTGCTACTGCGAAATCGACCCCGACCGCGTCGACCGCTACGGCATTCCGGTTCTCAGGTTCCACTGGAAGTGGGCGGACCACGAGCTGCGCCAGGCGGTGCATATGCAGCACACCTTCGCCGAGATCGTGGACGAGATGGGCGGGCAGGTGCTGTCGGCCATTCACACCGACGGCGCGCAGGCGATCTCGAAGGGCGGACAGATCATCCACGAGGTGGGTGGCGCGATCATGGGCGACGACCGTCGCACCTCGGTGCTCAACGAGTACTGCCAGTCCTGGGACGTGCCCAACCTGTTCGTGACCGATGGCGCGCCGTTCGTATCCAACGCGGACAAGAACCCCACGCTGTCGATCATGGCGATCGCGTGGCGGGCGAGCGACTACATCGTCGAGCAGCTGAGGCAGAGGAGCATCGGGTGAGCGAGGATCGGAAGGGCGGACGGCTGGAGTCCGGGGCCGCGGCTGCCGCTGGGTCGGGTGCCGGCAATTCGGCCGCGCCTCCGAGCGTCTCGGCTACACCTGCGCGGTCAACCGAGCCCAGCGCGATCTCCCGGCGTGGCGCACTCAAGGTCATCGCCGCAGGCGCGGCGCTTGGCGCGGCTGGCTCGTGTGCGCCTGAAGACGCAGCCCAATCGACCGACTCCGCCCACGAAGCCCTCTCCGGCTTCAATCCCCTGCCCCCCAGCAACCCCATGGCGGCGGGGACGGCGACCGATCCGGACATGCTCGCGCCCGTCGTCCCCTGGGACATGGTGCTCACCGACGAGGAGATGCGGCTGGTCGCGGCGCTGGCCGACGTAGTCATCCCGGCCGACGATCGTTCTCCAGCGGCCAGTGCGGTCGGCGTGCCCGACTACGTCAACGAGTTCGTCTCCGCGCCCGGTCACGAGGAGGCCCTGATCGCGCTGCGGGGCGGCCTCGCGTGGCTCAACCGCGCCGCGCGGGAGCGGTTCGAGGCGGCCGACTTCCCCGCCCTGACGCTCGCGCAGCAACACGAGATCTGCGACGAGATCTGCTTCGAGCCCGACGCACCCGCCGAACTGAAACCTCAGGCGCGCTTCTTCGACCAGTTCCGCGACATGGTGTCGACCGGTTTCTGGACTACCGAAGAGGGGATGCGCGATCTGGGCTACGTGGGGAACATCCCGCTGCCGAGTTTCGACGGGCCGCCGCCGGAGGTGCTGGAGCAGCTGGGGTTGGCGGGGGAGGATCTGGTTTGAGGGGGTCCCGCGGGAATGACCCGGGACATGGCCATGTTTGGATGGGACGTGTCCCGAACGATCGCACCCGATGGTCCTATTCTGCTTTCCGCAATAGTACGGATCGCTATTCTGTTTTGGGCCTCAAGTCAGAGTAAGACATGCGAACAGACACTTCCGCTCTCATGCCAACGCTGCTCCGACTACTCGTGGCGGCCACGCTCCCGACTGCAACCGCTTGCGTCAGCGCTCCGCAGGAGCCCGATCCCATCCTCCTCGAGTCCATCGATTGGTACACCGGCGTGGCCGGTAGCGTGGACAACGATCGGGCGCGGGAGCTCCTGGAAGAGGCGATTTCCGGCGGAGGTCCGCTCGCCACGATGTGGCTGGCGCGCGTTCATTCGACCGGACGGATGGGATTTCCCCAGGACGAGGAGCAGGCTCGCGACATCGCCGACGGGGTGATCGGGAAGGTGCAGCGCGCGGCCGAATCGGGAGTGCTGGAAGCGATCTTTCTGATGGGGACGGCCTACGACGAGGGTCTCGGCAAGCCGATCGACCACGAGCGGGCGGCGCTATGGCACCGCAGGGCAGCCGAGCGTGGACATGTCCTCGGGGCCCACAACATCGGCAACCAGTACAGCGAGGGCCGGGGCGTGGACGTGGACCCTGCGCTGGCGGTCGAGTGGTGGACCCGGGCCGCGGAGAAGGGCGACGCGATCACGCAGCTCCGGCTGGGCGAAGCGTATGAGGCCGGGCGGGGGGTGACGCAGGACCTGGAAGCGGCGTGGGAATGGTATTCGCGATCGGCAGCTAGCGGGAATGAGGACGCGAAGGAAGCGCTGGAGCGGTTGGAGCACTAATAGGGCCGAAAACCCGCTACCGCACGCTGCAGGGCGCGCAAGACCATGCCGCGGTCTCCGAGGCGGCGGCGCAACTCACGCTCCAGGCCCCCGATGGGATAGAGATTCTGCGGCGCACGGTCGTCCTTGTGCGGCTCGGACGCGAAACGGGGCAGCGCGGCGGCGGTCGCATCCGCCATCGACGTTACATGCTCCAGGCCGCCATCGGGCCATGCTTCGCAGCGCACGATCCCGGCCCAGGGGTGTCCCTGTGCATCGCTCAGCCGCATGTACCACGAATAGCGCGTCCATTTCGTCTGGATGAGAAACACCGGAGTGCGCTCACCGGGTGCCAGCCTGGCCACGACACTGCGTGGGTCGGCGGGAAGGTACTGGACCCGATGGCTCTTGACGTAGCCGATCGCTCCGGCGATGCGCTGCCGGCCCCTGAGGGGACCGTCCAGGACGATCAGAGAATCCGGATTGCCTGCCGGACCGACCACTTCGACCTCCAACTGCCCCATGCGCTCTTGCAGGCCGTTGACCAGCTGCTGGATGTCGTCCTCCGCCACGGGACACCCTGCGAAGGTGCCGGCGCGGGTAGCCAGGTCCGGAATCGGAGCCAGTCCGAAGAAGCCGCGGCCGACCTTGACCGCCTGGATCTCAGCCTTGCGCTCGCATCGGACCACACCCGCCGCGTAGGAGGCACAGATCCCGAGGCGGGCTTCAGCGTCTTCGCCGGTGATCCAGATCCTGGCTTCGATCCGCCGCACTCCGTCCACGAAGTCGACGCTGCCTGGGATCGACGCGTCCGATCCCGGGGCCATGGGACGCCATTCCCCCTCCGGCACCTCCGCGCCAGCGTCGACCTGGGCCGCGGGTACCTCGTCCTGGTCACCCTCCATCGGCGCACCGTACTCGGGCGACCACCCCTCGATCGCGAGACCCTCGATGCGCCGGGCGTTCACGTCTCGACCCTCTCGACCGCGGACGAGTTGTCGACCTTCCGCACGCGGTACTGCACCGGAATACGGTCCGCGAGTTCAGGGACATGCGTTACGAGGCCCACCATGCGCTCGGTGCCCAGCTGTTCGATGGTGGCGGCCACCACGTCCAGCGTCTCCGAATCGAGGGTGCCGAAGCCCTCGTCGAGGAAGAGGGCCTCCAGCTTCGCGCTTCCGTGCGCGGCCAGGTTGGCAACCTGCTCGGCCAGCGACAGCGCAAGGGCCAGCGAGGCCAGGAACGTCTCTCCGCCTGACAGAGTCTTCGCCAGCCGCGGCTCGTCGGCGTTGCGGTGGTCGATCACCAGGAAATCGTTCCGGTCGGAGAGATCGAGCGAGTACTGGCCACTGGACAGCTCCCGCAGCCTCACCGTGGCGCCCTCCACCAACCACGTGAGGATCTGGTTCTGCATCCAGGCCCCGAAATTCCTGGCTCCGAGATGGTTGCCGAGATCCCTGGCGACCAGGGCCCGGGAGCGGGTCTCATCCGCCTGGTCGGAAACGCGCTTCCGCTCTTCGGCCGCGGTGCGGAGATGGTCGAGCTCCCTGCGGGCGGCACCGAGTCCCTCCGAGACCTTCTGCCTGGGGTCTTCGTCCCGGTCGAGGGCGAGCCCATCGTCCGCGCAGCGTCCCCGGACCCGTGCGTCGAGGCGACCCTTCTCGAGAGTCGCGGCCGCGCTCTCGGAGTCGGTCCGGGCCATGATCGCTTCGGTGGCCACACGGGTGCGTTCGGCCCACCGCGACAGCGCTTCCCAGGAGCCGGCCAGATCCCCCTCGGCGACATCCGGCGGCCGCATTTCGGCGACGGTATCACGAGCGCGATGGTATTCGCTCCAGGCGCCGCCGAGACGTGACTTCCACCGTTGCTGCGCCTCCATGGCGGTATCGTGCGCGCGTCGTGCGGATTCCTCTTCGGTGCGGGCCTGCCGTAGCTGCTCGTCGGCGTTGCGGATTTCCTCCAGCAGCCGGGTGGTCTCTTCCGGGGACGGTGCCGCCGCCAGGTCCTCCCGCAGGCTCGCGGCGAATCTCTCCTGCTGTTTCAGCGCCGCGGTGGCGTGATTCGCCACCCGCTCCCGCTCGGTCCGCTCGGTCGCCGCGTCATTCAGGCGCTTCTCGAGGCGGTCGACCCGCGTCCCGGTTTCGTCGACCTGGGCCATCATGGTGGAGAGCCCGGCTGGGTCCGGGGCCTCCGCGAGCGCCTGCGCGAGTGACTGCGCGGACCGGGTCTGCAGGTCCAGGGTGGTGGTGCGGGCGGTCCGCGCAGAGGCGCAGCGGTCCCGTGCCGCGGCGGCTTGTGTGAACGCTTCCCGTGCCGCGGCGCGGCGCTGTCGAGCCGTGTCGAGGTCGGCGGGGGCGGCGTGGTCGGGTAGCCGGGCGACGGTCTGCAGACAGACGGGACAGGGCTCGCCTTCCTGAAGGTGATGGGCCATGTCGGCCGCGCTGTGGGCGGTGCGAAGCGCTTCCCAGAGCTGAGTTGCGGCTTCCAGTTCCCGGTCCGCGTCAGTTCGGTGCTCCTCGGCCGCGTTGTAAGCCTGCTCGGCCCGGGCCAGTTGGCTCTGCGCGCGCTCCACTTCACCCTCAAGCTTGCGAAGCTGCTCGTACTGGCGGGCAACGCTCTCCAGCTCCGACCGTTCGGGCATCCCCTTCAAACGCTGCCTGGCCTGCTCGAACTCCTTGCGGACGGATTCCTCCTGCCGCGTGGCCTCAGCCGCGGTCTGCGCCGCCGCCGCGAGATCGCACCGGGTTTGTGCGATCTCCTTTTCCTGGCGCGCGAGTTGGTCGCGCTTCTCCATCACCTTTTCGATGGCCGCCTTCTCGGGCAGTCCCTCCCTCGCCGATCGGGCAGAGCGCAAGCGCCGGTCGGCGGCCGCCAGGGTGTCGGCGGACTGCTGGAGCCGCTCCTCGGCCTCCCGGTAGCGCGTCGCCAGTTGGCCCATTCCGTCCGGCACCCGAACCTTCGCAAGGCATTCCATCTCTCCGGCCGCCTTCGCGGACCGTTCGGCGGCTGCCCGGATCTTCGTGTCGAGTTCCTCCATCTGAACCGCGGCTTCGTCGATGTGCCCGCGGAGCCGGTCCAGGACTTCGACCCGGGTCTCGGCTGCGCTCACGGTTTCGGAGGTCGCGTCTGCAAGCACCGTGTCCAACTGCCACTGCAGATTGTCGGCCCGCCCTTCCTCGAGCTTCCACCGCATGTTCGCGGCCTTGCGCAATCGCTCGTACAGCCCCAGCCCCAGCAACCGCTCCAACAGCAGTCTGCGCTCGGCGGGCTTCGAGCGCAGAAAGGCGGCGAATTCTCCCTGTGGGAGCACAACACATTTGGTGAAGTGGTCCAGGCCGAGCCCGATCACATCGTTCTGGACGCACGCCGAGAGATCCGATTCGGTGGCCGCGAGCGTCCTGACCATTTCGCCGTCGGCCCATTCCTCGAGGCGTGCTTCCCGGGTGGTGGCGCCGGTCGTGGTGCGCTGCACGACCCGTACCGCGGTGTATCGCCTGCCCCGCGCCTCGAAGTCGAGCCGCACGCGCGCGCGCACCTTCCCCTGGCTGATGACAGGTGCGATCAGGCTGACATGGTCGTAGCGCGGGACCGACCCGTAGAGCGCGAAGATCATCGCGTCGATCAGGCTGGACTTGCCGGATCCGGTCGCCCCGGTGAAGACGAGCAGATTGCTGTCGGTGAAGTCCACGACCGTCGGCTCGCGGTACGAGGTGAAGCCTTCCAGCTCAAGCCGGAGGGGACGCATACTCCTCCTCCAACAGCTCTCCGAACAGTTTGGTCAACTCGTCGCCCTCGATACCGCGTTCTCTGAGATACCGCTGGAACTGCGTTCGAGGGTCGCGCAGCTCACCGGGGTCGATCGCCCTTCGTTTGGTTGCGGCTTCCTCCGGCCGGGCCACGATGACGTCCACGGCGTGGGGGAACATGTCCCGCACCCGCTCCGCCAGGCCCGGTGAGGGTGTCTCCTCTACGAACACGCGCAGGAAGTCGGTGCCGGTAGTGCCGGCCAACTGTTCCAGTTGAAGGCTGCCGCCCCGGATCGTCGTGAGTGCCCGCCCCGATTTGAGCGGGATTTGCTCGATGCGCGCCGGTCTGCCGGCCTCCGCCTCGATGAGCATGACGGAGTGCTCGCCGTGGGTTTCACCGAAGTCGAGGGCGAAGGGCGAACCGGCGTACCGGATTGGACAGCGTCCGGGGATCTGCTGGGGTTTGTGGATGTGTCCGAGCGCAACGTAGTGGGCCTCCACGGGGAAGATGTCCGCGGGCACGTAGTAGTCGAAGATGTGGGCCGTGCGTTCGCCGCCCCCGGTCGAGGCACCCACGACGGTGAGGTGAGCCAAAACCAGGTTGACGGTGTCCGCTGTGAAGTCGGCGCAGAGTGCCCGGGCGATCGCGCGGCAGCGGTCGGAGTACTCCTTCTGGTGGTCGTCGGGATCCGCGGTCATCAGCGCCTCGGCCTTGACGATCCCGCGCTTGGACTGGAAGGGGAAAAGTGCAATGCATGCGGTCTCTCCGGAGCGGGTGGCCAGGCGGACCACCCCACCCTTGTCCGGTGGTGTGACGGAGGAGGCCGAGGTGATGTCCGTCAGCTGCAGCAGGGGACGGACGGCCGTCAGCCGGCGCGGATTGTCGTGATTGCCCGCGATGACAACAACCTTCGCCCCGGTTCGAGCCAGGCGCAGCAGCGCTTCGTATACGATCTGCTCCGATTCCGGGGTGGGAACCGCGCGGTCGAACTGATCGCCCGCGACCAGGACAAGGTCGACCCCTCGGTCTTCGGCGATTGTGACGATCTCGTCGAGGACCGTCCTGTGCTCGTCGGCGCGGCTGCGGCCGCGCAGCGTCCTGCCGACGTGCCAGTCCGCAGTGTGGAGGATCTTCACGATTGCCGACAGGCGGCCGGAGGCGCATAGAATCGTAAACTACAATTTACGTAATGTAATGTTTTCATTACATATTGGACGATTGAGTGTAGCCGGAAGGTCTCACTCCCCCAGGCCTTCGAAGGGATCCGTGGTGTCTTGTGCGGTGTCGGTCCCCGCCTCCGCCTCGTCGGGACGTGTCGCCCACGCCGGGAAGGGAAACTCCAGCACCAGCGGCACCGGAAGCTCCGGCTGGGACAGGATCATGGTGCCGGGCTTGGATATGGTTGCGCGCTGACGGTGGGCCGGGGGAAGGAACGCGTACTCGGGACGCCCCGCTTCCGCGCTGTCCAGCCGGCCCACCACCCGCAGCGACGAGTTGGCGATGATTCGCCGCTCCACCTCACTGGCCGTCTGCTGCGCGCCGATCAGGATTACGCCGAGGGAACGTCCCCGCTCCGCGATGTCGAGAAGGATCTCCTTGATGGGGCTGCGGCCCTCGCGTGGGGCGTACTTGTTGAGTTCGTCCAGCACGACGAAGAGAAGCGGCTCGCGCGAGCCGGTCTCCTCCTTGCGCTGAAAGGTCTTGCGGAGAACGACGCCCACCACGAAGCGCTGGGCGCGGCGCGAGAGCTTGGCGATGTCCACGACGGCCAGCTGCTCCTGGAAGTCGAGGCGGTGCTTCCCGGGGTTGGGCACATCGCCGCGTACGAGATGCTGCACATCCTTCCGCGCCGCATGGAGGCGCCGTATGAACGCGTTGATCGTGCCGCCGCCGATCGCTCGCCCTGCCCAATCCCCCTCTTCTTCCTCGACCCGGTCGCCAATTGCTTCGATGAGCTGCTCGAAGGTGCGGCAGGTGGTGCCCCCGATTCGCACCCCGCCATCGCCCACTGGCCTGGCCTCCCGGCGCAGCTTCGCGGTGACGTTGTGCACGACGATCGTGTACTGCTGCCGCTCGTCGTCGGCGTCGGCAAAGAGGAAGGGGAGGAGTTCGTCGGCGCAGAACTCCTCCAGCGTCCAGAAGAACGAGGTGACACCATCGGCGCGGCTGCCCGTGCGGGGTGCGGCCGAGGGGTCGCCCGGCCGCGGCGGGGCCCAGAGTTCAACGCTTCTGAAGGGCTCGGAGGGGAGACCCAGCGCCGCATAGCGGTCCTGCTGCCCGCCGTCGAGATTGCGGTTGGCGCGGTCCAGGAAGAGGAGGTCCTCGCCCTTTACGTTGAAGATCAGCGCCTTGGTGTTGTGCGCACCTCCGCCCAGCTGCCCCGAAGTGAAGAGGCTGTGGAGGAGGAAGACCGCGTAGCTGGTCTTGGTGGCCACCCCGGACACGCCGCTGATGTTGACATGGGCGCCCCGCGTGCCGTCGATGAACTCGATGTTGGCGTGGACGATCTCGCCGTCCCGCGACAGGCCGACCGGGATCTTGCGCTTCATCCCGTCGAAGAACAGCGCCTGGTCGCGGGCGTCCCCGGTCGCCTTTCGCACGACCTCGCCGGGCACCGGCGCGACGTAGACCTCCGGCTCGAAGCGCGTCGCAAGCACCTTGGCCGCTTCGGTGACCTGGGCGGGAAGGACGCCCTCTTCGATCAGGAAGACATCGCTGTCGAAGCGGGCGCCCTCGTGGCGGACACGAAGGTCGGCGACCATCCCGTAGATCCTGACGGGCTCGCTGCGCCCGGGGAGCTTCCGCTCGAGCACGAGCACATCGTCGAGTTGGAGGAAGCAGCCCTCGCTGACCGCCACCCAGAACTCGAGCGGCGTGGCCGGATCGGTCCCGATGACCCGGCCGATGGGAGGGGAGTTGGATTGCTGGCTCATGTTCGGCCAACAACATAAGCGAACGGCCCCGGACCGGCATCAGATCCGGCCCGGACCGGCACTTCGCGACGGCCGCGGGACCGTTCTCCAGGCACCCCGGGTCCGAATCCCGGGACCGCCCCTGCAATCAACCTACCACTGGTAACTCAAGCGCGTGTAGTAGAACCCGCCGTTGAAGCCGAACGGCGTGAACTGGCCGAAGCGGTTGCCTACGCCAGCTGCCGCACCTGGATACTCCGCCGGGTAGGTGTTCAGCAGGTTCTGGGCGCCAACGGTGAGCGTCCAGCGGTCGGCGAACGTGCGGGCCGCCTCCATGTCGAAGACAATGCGCGCCGGATAGTCGATGGTGTTGTCCGGGCTCGATTTGTAGTAGGGCTGCTCGCCGTCGAAGTAGCCGCCCCAGTAGCTGCCGCGCACCAGCAGGCGCGATCCGCCGGCGAAGACGTGATTCATCGCGAGGTTGCCGCGCACGCCGGGGATTCCTTCCTCGAGGATGCGAATGCGGTGCTCGGTCAGGGTGGTCGGGTTGAAGTCCGTGACCGTGGTCAGGGTCCAGTTCCACGCGCTGCTCAGGGTTGTCGTGGAGCCGTTCCTGCCCTCGATGTCGTAGGCGCCCACCAGGTCTATCCCGTCCGTGCGGGTCGTGAAGTCGTTGATGAAGAAGCGGAACCGCGCGAGCACTCCGCCCGGCCGGATGATGCCCTCGGCGATGAGCTGCTCGATCTCCGCCGGGCTGAGCTCCTTGTCGGCGCTCGTCGTCAGACGGTCCGAAAGCCTGATCTGGAAGAAGTCCATCGAAAGACTGAAGGGACCATCGTCGTACACGGCCCCCAAAGCCAGGTTGACTGACTTCTCCGCCGTGAGAGGCTCGCCATCGAATCGCATTGCCAGCGGTGATGTGGACGGGATGGTCCCGTTGTTCGTCAGGTCCATGATGGTGGGATCATAGATCGTCGAGATGTTGAAGGCGTTCTGCTGTCCCGGCGTGGGCGCGCGGAAGCCGGTGCTGACGCTGGCTCGGAGACCGAAGCTCTCCGACGCGCTCACGCGTCCCGCGACTTTCCCGTTCACCGTCGTCCCGAAGTCCGAGAAGCGTTCGACGCGCCCGGCGACACCGAAGGTCCAGGCACCCTCGGGCTCCCGGATTTCCATGTCGCCGTAGGCGGCGAAGTTGTTGCGGTTCCAGACTCCCTGGGTAAGCGGTCCGAACCCGGTGAATCCGTTGGAGCCGGGGGTGAACCCTTGCGTCGCGAGCGGGCCCTCGGTCCACGATTCGGTGCTGCCCTGGATGATCTCGAAGCGTTCGTTCCGCCATTCGGCGCCACCGGCGAGGTTGACCCGGTCGTTCAGCGCGTACGAGAGATCCGCGTTCAGATTGACTTCCTGCTGGTCGTAGACGCCGGGATTGAACCAGGGGGTGCAGGGCTGGTCCGGCACCACGAACGACAACTCCCTGTCCGGGCCAGCGCAGGGCTGGTCCGGTCCCAGCGAGGCGTTGACCGTGTTGTACATGTAGAAGTCCAGGTTGGACTTGCCCCACGAGGCGCTCGCGTCCCAGTTCAGGTCGCCGCTGGTACCCCTGAGGCCCGCCACCGCGGACGCGTCCAGCAGATAGGAGCCGAACTGCGGGGTGAACCCCCCGGGAAAGAGCTTCTGGAAGGTGAAGCAGTTGGGGTCGTTCATGACCTGGGTGTATGCACCCTTGTTCATGGCGTTGTCGATCACCACGCCATCGTCGGTGACTCGGACTTCCGGGCACATCGCCGATCCGTCGAGCACGCCGTCCTGCGCGTCGAGCATGTCGCCGATCAGGAGGATCCGCTCGCCAGCCTGGTTCCGGGTCCCGAAAACCCCGCTGCGCGTGCCCGGGTTGCGGTAGTAGAAGCCGCCCTCGACCTGCTTGCTCACGTAATTGCCGTGGCCGTAGAACTGCATGTCATCGTTGAACAGGTAGCCCATGTTCGCCCACAGCTTGACCTCGTTGGAGACCTGCGGGGAGCCCCAGACCTGTGCGGGCGCACGCACGCTCGTGTTGCCGGAACCGATCAGCGCCAAAGCGTCGTTGCGCTGAGTGCTGCGGTCCGTGGGGTTGGCGTTGCCGTACTCGCCGGTCAGGTTGAGAAATCCGGTCTCGCCAAGCGGCAGGCCCACGTTTCCGGACAGGGTAACCATCTCGCCATCCCCCGGGAACACGCCCTCCTCGAAGGGCTCGCTGGTCGCCCCGAAAGGGTAGCCACCCGTCTTGAGCTCGATCAGGCCGCCCGACTGGTCGTTCCTGAGCACGAAGTTCATGACGCCGGCGATCGCGTCGGAGCCGTACTGGGCGGAAGCGCCGTCGCGCAGCACCTCGATCTGCTCGAGCGCCAAGCCCGGAATGAGCGCGATGTCCGGGCCCTGTGAGCCGTCGGCGAGGCCGTTGCCGTACCAGGTGATCACCGCCGCGCGGTGCCGCCGCTTGCCGTTGATGAGCACCAGCGTGTGGTCGGGGGCAAGGCCGCGCAGGTTGGCAGGCCGAACGAAGGTGGCCGCGTCGCTGATCGGCTGGATGTTGACGTTGAATGACGGGACCACGTTGCGCACCAGGTTGGCGAAGTCGGTGTCGCCCTGCTGCACGATGTCCCGTCTCGGGATCACGTCGACGGGCACCGGCGATTCGGTGACGATCCTGGGCCGCGCGCGGCTTCCGACGGCGACCAGGCCCTCGAGTTCGAGCGTCGTCTCGCTGATCGCCACGTTCAGCGTGGTGGGCTGGCCGTCCACCACGGTCACCTGCCGCCGCTCGGTCTGGTAGCCGATCAGCACGATCACCACTTCGTGCGTGCCGGCCGGGACGCCGCCGACTTCATAGGTGCCGTCGGGCGCGGTGATGGCCCCGAGAGCCAGGTCTGCCAGGCTGACCTGTGCCCCGGCGACGGCACTCCCCGTGCCGGTTGCGGTGATTCTTCCCCGCAGGCTCCCCTGCGCGGTGGCCGAACCGGCCAGTGTGAGGACGAAGAGTGCAGCGAAGACCGTGGCTCTTGTCATCATCTGAAATCCCTTTTCTGCTGCAATGGTTCCGGCATCATCCCGGGGTCTCGGCAGGAACGACAATGCTCTCTCATGACACGCCGAACCTGGCTTCCCAGTTGCGGAGGAGCGCGAAGTGGCTGCCGTCGGCAACGGTGTAGTAGACTCTCTGCATCCCCTGCCGGCGGTTGGGCGCGAAGGACACGGGGTCGCCGATTCCCACGGGGAAGTTGCGCACGCTGAAGACCGCCGCTTCCAGCCGGGACCTGTCCGGGCGTCCGCCCATGCGCCGGAGGATTTCGGTCATGATCTTCGCATTGAGAAACCCCTCCAGGCTGACGAAGCCGCGGGCAAGGGGTTGGTAGGATTCACCTTCGGTGAGCAGCTGCAGGTCCTCGGGCAGCTGCGGATCGTACCGGAACATGAGCCGATGGTACTCGTTCACGGCCGGCAGCGTGGCGTCGTCGTAGGCGGGCACGACCTGTGAGTTGACCAGGAAGCGGGTGTACGAGTCCGGGTTCGAGCGTCGCTCGCGCACGGTCCGCTGCAGGTTTTCGCTCCCTACGAACGACAGATTGGCCACGGGAACGTGCAACCCCAGATCGACGGCGTCGCGGGCGAAGGCGGCGCACGCCGCGTAGGCGCCGATACAGATCACGGCGTCGGGCGAGTGGGCCTTGAGGATGTCGACCTGGCGCCTCATGCTCGCTCCGAAGGGCGTGCCTCGCGCGTAGGTGGCCTCGCCCGCGATCGTCTCCCCGTGGCGCGCCAACGCCTCTCGCACCCCGGCCCAGCCGCTGCGTCCATACGCGTCGATCTGATAGAAGACCGCCACCCGCCGGCGGCCGATCCGGACGAAATTGTCGACCAGCCCGGCCGTCTCCTGCCGGTAGGAGGCGCGCAGGTTGAAGGCAAACTCGGCGTAGGGAGGTTCGCGCTGCGGCTCCGCTCCGGTGAAGGGGAAGAAGAGATAGACCCGCTGGTCGCGGAAGCGCTTCAGCAGCGGCAGCACCCGGGTGACGGTCGGGGTGCCCACGTATCCGAAGAGCAGGAAGACGTTGTCCTCCTGCATGAGCCGGATGGTGTTCGCGACGCACGCATCGGGCTGGTATCCGTCGTCGTAGAGCTTGAGGACGATCCGGCGGCCGTTCACGCCTCCGGTGTCGTTGACGTAGCTGAAATAGGCCTGCGCGCCGCGATACAGCTCTGTGCCCAGGCCGCGGGAGGGTCCCGAGAAGGCGGCGGATACACCGAGTACGATTTCATCGTCCTGGGTGACGGCCTTGCTGCGTCTCCGGTGAGCCCCGGGAGAGGAAGCGGCCAGCGGCGTCGCCCAGGGAGCCGCGGCCAGGGCGGCGAGCCCCGAACGCAGGAGAGATCGGCGCGTCAGCAGGTCCGGGTTGGGCGGGGTTCCGGCGGTATCGGCAGCAGTATCCGCACGCACCCCCGGTCGCTCCTCGGGTACCCTCCGGTCTTGCCGTCCAACCATGCAGGATGGTCCGCTTTGTCCGTTATCAATGGGCTCAAGTGGTCGCCGCCACACCCAGCCCGATCATTCTTCTTGCAGCGTACCCGCTCGTGCAGAATCCCGCAACCGAAAAGACGAGGCCCCGGCCCGGCGCGGAGCCGGGCCGGGGCCTCAGTCGGGCCGACCTGGGTCGAGCCCGAACACCCCGCGGGTCAGCCTACCAGCTGTAGCCGATCCGCGTGTAGTAGAAGCCGCCGTTGAAGCCGAACGGCGTGAACTGGCCGAAGCGGTTGCCCACGCCGGCCGCCGCGCCCGGATACTCCTCCGGGTAGGTGTTCAGTACGTTCGTGCCACCCACCGTGAGCGTCCAGCTGTCCGCAAACGTGTGGGCTGCCTCCATGTCGAAGAGCATGCGGGACGGGTAGTCGATGGTGTTGTCGGGATTCGACTCGTAGTAGGGCTGCTCGCCGTCGAAGTAGCCGCCCCAGTAGCTGCCGCGCACGAGGAAGCGGGTGCCACCGGCGAAGACGTGATTCATGGCGATGTTGCCGCGCACGTTGGGGAGACCCTCCTCGAGAATCCGGATGCGGTGATCGGTAAGCGTGCCGGAATCGAAGTCCGTCACCGTGGTCCGGGTCCAGTTCCACGCGCTGCTCAGGGTTGTGGTTGCACCGCCCGCTCCCTCGATCTCATATGCGCCCACCAGGTCGATCCCGTCCGTCCGGGTCGCGAAGTCGTTGATGAAGAAGCGGAACCGCGCCAGCACGCCACCCGGCCGAATGATGCCTTCGGCGATGAGCTGCTCGATCTCTGCCGGACTGAGCTGTCTGTCTGCGCTGGTCGTCAGCCGGTCCGATACGCGGATCTGGAAGAAGTCCATCGAAAGACTGAAGGGACCATCGTCGTACACGGCCCCCATCGCCAGGTTGACTGACTTCTCGGCCGTGAGCGGCTCGCCGCCGAAATTCACCGCGAGGGGTGACGTCGACGGGATCGTGCCGTTGTTCGTCAGATCCATGATCGCTGGATCGTAGATCGTCGAGATGTTGAAGGCGTTCTGCTGGCCCGGCGTGGGCGCACGGAAGCCGGTGCTGACGCTGGCGCGGAGGCCGAAGTTCTCCGACGCGCTCACGCGTCCCGCGACCTTGCCGTTGACCGTGGTTCCAAAGTCCGAGAAGCGCTCGACCCGTCCGGCAACGCCGAACGTCCAGGCGCCCTCGGGCTCCCGGATCTCCAGGTCACCGTAGGCGGCGAAGTTGTTCCGGTTCCAGTCTCCCACGGTAAGTGGCCCGAACCCGGTGAATCCGTTGGAGCCGGGGGTGAACCCTTGCGTCGCCAGTGGCCCCTCGGTCCACGACTCGGTGCTGCCCTGGAAGATCTCGAAGCGCTCGTTCCGCCACTCCGCGCCGCCGGCGAGGTTGACCCGCTCGTTCATCGCGTAGGACAGATCGACGTTCAGGTTGACCTCCTGCTGGTCATAGATCCCCGGGTGGAACCACGGGGTGCAGGTCTGGTCCGGCACGACGAAGGACAACGTTCGGTCCGAGCCGGCACAGGGCTGGTTCGGTCCCAGCGAGGCGTTGACCGTGTTGTACATGTAGAAGTCCATGTTGGACTTGCCCCACGACGCGCTCGCGTCCCAGTTCAGGTCGCCGCTGGTGCCCTTCAGCCCCGCCACAGCCGACGCGTCGCCAACGTTGGCGCCGAACTGCGGCGTGAAGCCTCCGGGGAAGAGCTTCCGGAAGGTGAAGCAGTTCGGATCGCCCATGATGTGGTTGAACGCAGCCATGTTCTCGGCGCTGTTGATCACCACGCCATCGTCGGTGACACGGACCTCGGGGCACATCGCCGATCCGTCCAGCACACCGTCCGATGCGTCGAGCATGTCGCCGACCAGGAGGATCCGGTTCCCATCGGCGTTCCGGGTACCGAAGACGCCGCTGCGGGTGCCCGGGTTACGGAAGTAGAAGCCGCCCTCGACCTGCTTGCTCACGTAGTTGCCGTGGCCGTAGAACTGCATGTTGTCGTTGAAGAGGTAGCCCATGTTCGCCCACAGCTTCACTTCGTTCGAGATCTGGGGAGAGCCCCAGATTTGCGCGGGCGCACGCACGTAGCTGTTGCCGGAACCAAGCAGCGCCAGGGCGTCGAGACGCTGAGTGCTCCGATCCGTCGGATTGGCGTTTCCGTACTCGCCGGTCAGGTTCAGGAAGCCGGTTTCTCCGAGTGGCAGACCTACGTTCCCGGACAGGGTATACATCTCGCCATCCCCGGGAAATGAGCCGGCCTCGAAACGCTCGCTGGTCTCGCCAAGCGGGTACCCGCCGGTCTTGATCTCGATGGAGCCGCCGGACCGGTCGTTCTTCAGCACGAAGTTCATGACACCGGCGATCGCATCGGACCCGTACTGCGCCGACGCGCCGTCGCGCAGCACCTCGGCCTGCTCCAGGGCCAGCCCGGGAATGAGCGCGATGTCGGGGCCCTGGGAGCCGTCGGCGAGGCCATTGCCGTACCAGGTGATGACCGCCGTGCGGTGGCGCCGCTTCCCGTTGATGAGCACCAGAGTGTGGTCGGGGGCGAGGCCGCGCAGGTTGGCGGGCCGGGCGAAAGTTGCCGCGTCGGAGATCGGCTGGATGTTGACGTTGAACGACGGCACCACGTTGCGCAGCAGGTTGGCGAAGTCGGTGTCGCCCTGCTGCACGATGTCCGCGGTCGGGATTACGTCGACGGGAACCGGTGACTCGGTCACCGTCCTGGGCCGCGCGCGGCTTCCGACCGCGACCAGCCCTTCCAGCTCCAGCGCGACCGTGCTGAGTGAGAAATCAAGCTCCGCGGTCTGCCCGTCGGCAATCGTGACCTGGCTGCGCTGTGTCCCGTAGCCCAGCAGCACGACCATCACTTCGTGGGTGCCCGCCGGGATGTCGTTGATCTGATAGCCGCCGGTTGGCCCGGCGTTCGCCCCCAGACTGAGGTCGGGAAGGCTGACCTGCGCCCCCGAGAGGGCGGCGCCCGTGCCGGCGGCGGTCACGGTCCCCCGCAGGGTTCCCTGGGCCGCCAATTGACCGGTCTGGGCGAACACAACCAAAGCGCCGGTGATCAAAACTCTTCGAAGCATACTAGACCCATCCTTTCTTGCGGAAATCCCGCAGGGTGTCACAAAAGCGCCCCATGTCCTCCGGAAGCCCGAAGGAGAGGCGGTTCCAATCCAGCTTGGGGGGGAAGTCCCGTCCGACAAGGAAGCCCGCATCGGCCATCCGGTTCCGATATGTCGCCAGGTCGCCGCTGATGCGGTGCATGAGGAAGTTGGCCTGCGTGGGCATGCGCTCGAGTCCCAGTTCGTCGAGGGTCGCCTCGACCATTGCACGGGATTCCGCGTTCACCTCGCGGCTCTTCGTGATCAGCTGCTCGTCACGGAACGACGCGCCGGCCGCGGCGATCGCGATCTGATTGGCGTTGTTCCTCGACGCGAAGTCGGTCAGGCGGGCCGCCGTGTCGGGATGCGCGATCCCGTACCCGAGGCGAAGCCCGGCCATGCCGTAGATCTTCGAGAAGGTCTTGACCACGACCACGTTGCGTTTCCTGTGGATCCAGGGGAGCGAACTCCACATCCGCTCGTCATCCACGTACTCGATGTACGCTTCGTCGGAGAGGAAGAAGACGTGCTCGGGCGCTTCCGCGATCCATTCGTCGATTGCGGCGCTGGGCGTGACCGTCGCGGTCGGGTTGTTGGGGTTGCAGAGGTAGACCAGGGCCGGGTGACCGGAGTTCTCCGCCGCTTCTCGCATGCGGCCCAGATCATGCTCGTAGGTGCTCGTCAGCGGCACCTTGACAAGTTCGTACGCCTCGGTGCGCTGATAGTTGGTGACGGCCTCGTACGTGGGGTCGGCCATGACCAGCTTGGCGCGCGGCGCGGCATAGGCCTGCACGACCATCTGCAACACTTCGGCCGACCCGGTCCCGATCACGATCTGGTTTTCGCTCACCTCGTGCGCGGCGGCCAGCTGAGACACCAGCACCGCCTGCTGATCGGAGGGATAGCGGTTCGCCACCGTGATGGCCTCCATCACGGCATCCTTCGCCGCCCGGGAGATTCCCAGCGGGTTTTCGTTCGAGTTGAGGCGCACCCTGTCGTCGCTGGTCCGGCGGCCGGGGGCCGCGACGAGAGCCGAGAGCGGATCGGAGGAAGCGCCCAGGGCGCCCGTCCCCGCGACAAGCCCTGAGAGCGTTCCCGCCTTGATGAAATCACGCCGACGCATGCATCGCCTCCTTTGTGCGTTTTCCAGAGGCCGACCCGAACGGGATTTCCTCTGATGTGAATCAGACCTGATTCATTGTGTGCGCGACCGGCCAAGCGGACAAGTCCAGTCGCTGATTCAGCGCGGTGATTCTGTCGTCTTGCCCCTTTGGGAACCTTCGCGTGTCACGGGACCTCCAACAATGCGTGCTTGTCGCCTGTCATCTCCCATCGGGTAAGCACGACGGGAATCACCCCCGCCGCAAAGAACCCGTCGAAGTAACGGGTTATGGAAAAGCCCGGGCCCTGTTGCAGCGCCCACTCCCCCATCAGCTGCTCGATCTCGATCTTGCCCGTGATATAGCTGGTTCCGTACCCGGGCTGCCTCAGGTACAGGTGCTGTTCGTTGCGGACCAGGTCGGCATCGGGCAGCCAGCCGCGCGGGGTCCAGGTGGTGGCGTGCGCCACCGCCTCCTCCATGTCGAAGACGTTGCCGTGCAGGTACAGGCCGCTCAGCGCGCGGGCCGCCCGCTGCGCCAGCATGATCCAAACCAGTTCGCGCGACCTGGGCTTCCCGTCGAAGAGCCCGGCGTGCATCAGCATCTCCTCCATGCCGGTCGCCAGCCCCTCGGAGCGGGCGTCCCAGATGTTGTAGAGGAGGGGCACGCTGCGCACCGCGCTGGGATGGGGCGCCTCGACCATGGTGGCCAACTCGATCCAGTGATGCAGATGGGTCCGCATCACGACCGGGTCCCTGTAGTTGACCTCGCTGAAGAAGTTGCGGATCTGACCTGGCGCCGCCGGTGTGAAGGTGCCGTTCTTCGCACGCAACGCAGGATCCATGTAGGGCCGCACCGTCTGGATCTGTTCGTCTTGGAGGAACCTCATGTACTCGGTGACCGCTTCGTTCAGCCGCCGGTCGTACTCCGCCGCGGTCTCGATACGCTCGAGCTCGGGGAGGTCGCGGTTGCGGTGCTCCTCCAGCCGCAGCGCGGCGTGGGCCCGGGCCAGCTCACGCTGCATGAGCGTGACCTGCTCCTCCCACGAGAAGGGGACGAGATGGACGTTGCGCATGTACCAGGTGTAGTTGTCGCTGCCGATCCCGGACGGAGCGGTCTTCGAGGCAGCCAGCCCCTCGATCCAGTCGTGGAACTCGTCGGTAGCGATCCTGGCGCCGGCGATGGCCGCGTCGAGCGCCGCGCTCGTGTCCGCCACCCGCCCGGCGAAGTTCTCCAGTACCGCCGCCTGGGCACGAAACGAACGAAGTCCGGCGACCCACAGGTCGTGGGCATCGCCGTCGAGGTTGTCGCGCGCGCGCTCAAGCAGCTCCGGAATGGCACCGATCCGCGACGCCAGTTCTTCTGCATCTTCGGCGGACAGCGGGTATTCGTAGGTCCACAGATCGATCCAGCCGTGGATGGTGGGGCCCTCGTGAGCCGGCACATCGCTCTGCGCAGCGTGGACGTTGGCGTAGAAGGCGGGATCGCGGGCCCACGGACGGCGGATCCGGTGTTCGAAGTCGAACCCGTTCATCTCCGCGCGGACCAGGTGCCAGTCGATCTGCCGCGAAACCGACCAGTCGGCCGGGTCCAGGGCGTCGAGCCGGGCCCTCCAGGCCGGCAGCTGCGCGTGCTTGGCCGCCATCGCGCCGGAGGAGTAGTCGGGCGCATCGTTCACGTAGTCGGGCGCCTCGAACTCACGCCATTCGACGAACAGCCGGACGAGGTCCTCGTATGTCCCGACACCCTCATCCGGTGGAGCCTCGGGCTGGGTGCACGCCGCCGGCGCCAGCACGGCAGCCAGGCAGAGAGGCATCGCGAGGTTGGTGCGCATCATCGGTGCTCCACTACCGGATCAAGCGGCCAGTGCAAGCGCGCAGACGGCTGCAAGGGTGCTCGGGAGCCGCTCTCCATGTCGTCGCTCCTTGTGGCGTGGGATCGGCCGGCGGGCCCGAGGCCCCTCGCACCGGAGCGCTTCCTGCCGCCGGAGGATTCGCCTTCCCCGCTTTCAATAGACAGTCCCGGCCCGCCGTGTGCCAACGGCGGAGGGCTTCAGGCGCTCGCCGCGTGCCACCAGCGGGAGGGCTTCAGGCGCTCGCCGCGCCCGCTGCGCCGGTCCAGCCACAGCGCGAGCCGACGCAGCGGCGTCCCCGCCATCCAGCGCCACGCACGGCTCCACCAGCCGCTGTAGTCGCGATTGTAGGGGCATACGCGCACGCAGATCGAACAGTCGGTGTTCTGGTTGGCCCAGAAGCGGAAACACTTCTCGGCGTCGGTGGTCCATTTGCGGATGCCGCGGATGTTGGAGCGGTTGTGGACGACGGTGGACGGTTCCCCGTCCGCGATCGCCCGGGCAGGACAGCCCGCGGTGCACGCCCGGCAGATGTCGCAGGTCTCCCTGACGCCGAAGCGGATCGGGCGATCGTGGGCCAGCGGCATGTCCGTGAACACCTTGCCCAGCCGCACCCGGGGGCCGTACTCGCGTGTGATGAGGAGGCCATGGCGGCCGTATTCTCCCAGTCCCGCCTGGACCGCGAGAGGGATGACCAGCGCGGAGTCGTTCATGCTCGCCACCGCCTGGTACCCCAGGTTGGTGATGTACTGCGCGATCGCCAGAAGCACGATCGTGTCGCGGGAATAGGTGGCTCCGGTCGCGGTGCCGCTCAGGGCCGAAGGGGCGGTGCGGAGCAGCTCGCGGTCCATGGACTGCGCGATCACGATGACGTTTTCCAGGTCGGTGGATATCTCCTGGGGCTTCTCGGTCTCGTTCTCGCGGCTGTAGGCGTGCGTGTAGAGCCAGCGTTCGTCGTTGCGGGTGATCCCGACCAGGTCGGCTCCGAGGGTCTTCGCCGCGTACTTGATCTCGCGGGCCATCTCCTCCGGTGAAGACACCGGGAGCGTACTTCCCGGACCCTCGCGGATGACCGTGTACGGATCCAGAAAACCCTCGCGCCGGTCGTCGCCGTCGCGCATCTCGGCGAAGATGTCCGTCACGTGCCACGACGCGTTGCGCAGAGCGTAGTCCCGCTGCGTGAAGCCGTCTGCCTTCCGCCAGGTCAGCTTCGGCGTCCGGTACGTCTCATAGAACATGTCCGAGCGGTGCGACCGCACCCGTGGATCCCAGAAGGAGCGGCAGAAGATGTCGTCCTTCTGGGAGAAGCGGGCGAAGTCGTCGCCGATTTCGAACCCGGCTTTGCGGTCGAGGGCGGCCTGCGGAAGGGTGCGGCCGGCCTTGTTGGGGCGATCGTCGTCCATCGGACTCAATGTACAGCCGCGGCGCGACTTTGTCCGCCAAAAACGGCCGAAAGTGGCGGACAACGCCCGCATGAGGGGATTTGTCCGCCAAAAACGGCCGAAAGTGGCGGACAACGCACGCGTGAGGGGATTTGTCCGCCAAAAACGGTCGAAAATGGCGGACAAACGGATGTTGTCGGCCGAAAACGGTTCTAAAGTGGCCGACAAACAGGGTGGAATGGAGCTCGATATCGGCCCGACGGCCTACCGGTCCTGCCCGGCGACGACCGGTACCAGCTCCTCGCCCGGGTTCACGAAGCGGTTCATTTCGATTCGGTACTGGCGGTCGTGCAGTTCCCTGTAGCGTCCGTCCAGCGTCATCAGCTCCGCGTGGGTCCCCCGCTCGACCACCCTGCCCTCCTCGATCACCAGGATCTGGTCGGCGCTGCGGATCGTCGACAGGCGGTGGGCGATGACGAAGGTCGTGCGTCCGGCTCGCAGCCTGCGCAGCCCCTCCTGGATCTGGGCCTCGCTCTCGGAGTCGAGGCTGGAGGTGGCCTCGTCGAGGATCAGGATGCGCGGATCGGCGAGGATGGCGCGCGCGATCGCGAGCCGCTGACGCTGGCCGCCGGACACCCTCACGCCGCGCTCGCCGATGATGGTGTCGTAGCCGTCGGGGAATGCGGTGACGAACTCGTGGCAGTGCGCGAGCTTGGCGGCACGGATCACGTCGTCGCGGGTCGCCCGGGTGCGCCCATAGCGGATGTTGTACTCCACGGTGTCGTCGAAGAGGAAGTTGTCCTGCAGCACCACGCCTACCTGCCGGCGGTAGTCGGCGAGGCGGACCCCGGCCAGGTCGCGACCGTCGACGAGGACGCGCCCCGAATCCGGCGCGTTGAAGGACAGCACGAGGCTGACCAGGGTGCTCTTGCCCGATCCCGAGGAACCGACGAGTGCGGTCGTCGATCCCGGCGGCGCGTCGAGCGAAACCCCCTTGAGGACGGGCGTGTCGTCATCGTACGCGAACCACACGTCCTCGAACACGATGTGGCCATCGGTGGCGGACAGTTTCTCCTTCTCGACGTCCCCGTCAGCCTCGGTGGCCATCGCCCGGATCTCGCGGATGCGGTCGAGCCCCGCGAACGCCTCGGTGATCTGGGTGCCGATGCTGGCCATCTGCACCAGGGGATTGATCATCCAGCCAGTGAGGAGGACGTAGCTGATGAGGTCGCCGAGGGTCATTTCACCGCCGAGCACCGCGCGCCCGCCGATCACGATCAGCATCGTACCGATCGCGCCGGTGACGACCGACGAGAAGGCGGTGATCGCCGAGACTCCCGTGACGGCCCTGGCCACGTTGCGGAAGAGCCTGTGCGCCCCCCGGGCGAAGACCAGGTTCTCCTTCCGCTCGGAGGTGTACGCCTTGACGATGCGCACGCCGGAAAGGCTCTCGCCCAGCCTGCCCGTCACGTCGGCGTTGATCTTCCCCCGCTCCCTGAAGAGGGGCCGCAGGCGCCGGAATGCGAAGGCCATGGCCCCGCCGAAGACGATCAGCACCGCGACCGTGTAGAGGGTGAGCGACCAGTTGAGGAAGAGGAGCAGGGCGAGGGACAGCACGGCGGTGAGCAGCCCGCCCGTCAGCTGCACGAGCCCCGTCCCGACCAGGTTGCGGATCCCCTCCGCGTCGGTCATGATGCGCGAGATGAGGACGCCGGATTTCGTGGAGTCGAAGTAGTTGACGGGAAGGCGGGCCACGTGAGCCTGCACCGTCTTGCGCATCTCGGTGATCGCCCGCTGGGCGGTGACGCCGAGGATCTGGGAGAGGGCGAAGGAGCTGCCGCCCTGGAGAAGCGCCGCGAGGGCCACTGCGAGGGCGAGGGGTAGCAGGAGGTCGGCCCGTCCTCCGTCCAGCACGTCGTCGATCAGAAACTTCGACGATGCCGGGATCGCCATGCCGGCGACCCGCCCGATGACCATGACGACCAGGCCTACCGCCACCCTCCGGCGATACCGCCAGATGATCTGCCGTGCTTCGCGCCAGACCTTGCCCGGCTGGAACTTGTGCTTCTGCTTGTCCGGCAACTCACTCCTCCGTGGTGGGCGGCAGGTCCGGGTCATCAGGGCTCACGGCGTAATCTGCGGCGGGCGCCGCCCGGACGGTTTGCCCGGTGAACTGTAGCGAAGGCCCCGGGGAGGGCAAAGCAGATGCCGGCGGGGGGACTCCAGGGTCGAGTCCCCCCGCCGCGGGCATACGGCTCCGAGCGGGCCGGGCGCTTCCCTGTCCCGCAGGGTCAGTCGACACGCGGCGGTTGCAGGCGCGCCACGGAGTCGACGGCCTCGCCCGCGCACACCGCCAGGTCCGAGAGAAACCTCAGGGCGATCGCGTCGGTGTCCACTTCGCTCACCGCGTCCTGGCCAACGACTGCGCGCATCCGGTCCACGCTCATTGCCGCCTTCGCATACCCCGGGTCGAGCGCGACCGCCGCGCCGTACGCCTCCAGCGCCGCGACCCGGTACCCCGCTCCCTCCAGCGCGCTTCCCAGGTTGTTTCGGAAGGTTGCGCTGGTACTGTCCAGCCGCACCGCCAGCGCCAGCGGCCCGACCGCCTCCTCGGCCCGGCCGCTTTGGATCAACAGGTATCCCATGTTGTTCAACGACCACGTGTCCTCGGGATCGAGCCAGAGCGCCTCGTCGTACCTGATGAGGGCTTCGTGGTGGTCGCCGGCTGCGGCCAGGGCCCGCGCCAGTGTGCGCTTCGCGACGACCGACTCGGGAGCGAGGGCCTCGGCGAGGACGGCGTGCCCGGCTGCGGCGGCCCCCTGCCCGAGTTCGATCAGCACGCGGGCCAGGTTGATCCGCCCCTTGAGATGATCCGGGTCGATGAGGAGCGACTCGACCAGGTGCGCCTCCGCCAGTTCGAGATAGCCCCCCTTCCAGGCGGCGATTCCGAGCATGTAGTGGCCCCACGGATTCGTCGGCTCGCGCTCCACGAAGCGGATGAAGAGATCCACCGTCTCGCCATGGCGTCCCGCGTGATATGCGGCCTCCGCCTGGCCGTAGGTGACCGGAGCATACTCCGTCGAGCCCGTCTCGGCGACGAAAGTGCCGAGCGGGGTCGGTGCGGCCGGCACCGACGGCGTGAAGCTGCCGGCCGTGGGTTGTGCGTCGGTGTGCGGCGCGGCCGGTTGGGAAAGCGGCACCGCCGCCGCCACCGTCGTCACTTCCGCGGACATGTCCCCATCCAGGACGACGGCATCGTCCTCCCGGCACGCCGCAGCCAGCACGAAGACCATCACCGCCAGCACCGCGGCAATCCAGCGCAACACCCTCTCCGAGTGGTCTCCCCCTGTTGTCCTGCTGTTCATCGTAGCCTCCCGGCCTGGTGCCCCGCGATGCACCCGGGCTGATCCCGGCTGCGCCATGTGGGGCGTCTTGGTTGGCCCGGAGGAGGGCAACGAGCGGGCCAGAATGTCGGAGGCCCGTGGCTGGTGGACCTAACTCGCTGCCTGTGTGCGGGTTGCGAGGTCCAGGGGGAAGCGTGGGGCCGAGGGAGTTTGCGCCTTCGTCGTGGCCGTCGGTACACGGCGCGGCTGCGGTGTTGTGGTGCGCGTTCCACAGGTGCCTGGCCCAACGGTGTCCACCCGCGTTGGGCGGCCCCGCCATCGGCTGGCCCTGTCCTGTCCGGCCGGCGCTCACCTCGCCGGGCGGCGCACCCCCAGGCGTTTCATGATCTTGATCAGGCTCGAGTGGTCGGACAGCCCGAGCGACCGGGCGGTGCGGCTGATCACCCAGCCGTTCGCCTCCAGCGCCGCCACGATGATCTCGTGTTCGGCGGCGCGCTTCTGCTCCCGATAGCTGGCGGCCGGCGCTTCGGCGGGAGTGCGCGCAGCCGGTGCGGTCGGCGCCGCGCCCGCGCCGGGACCCGCGAGGTCCGGGGGCAGGTGCGGCAGGTCGAGCGCCGATCCGTCCGAGGCGATGATCATGCGCTCGATCGTGTTCCTGAGCTCCCGGACGTTGTTGCGCTCCCAGGTGCGGGTCCGCAGAGCGGCGAGCGCGGCCTCCGTCAGGGGGCGCGGCGAGCGACCCAGGTGCGGGGCAAGCGTGGAGGCGAAGTGCGCCGCGAGGAGCGGGATGTCGCCGGGGCGGTCGCGGAGCGGCGGGACGCGAATGACGTGGATGTTGAGGCGATGGAGCAGGTCGTCGCGAAACTCCCCCGCTTCTGCCGCCGCATCGAGGTCACGGTGCGTGGCGGCCACGACCCGCGCCCCCACGGTGATCGGCTCTTCGGCGCCGAGGCGGATCATCTCGCCGCCCTCCAGCACGCGCAGCAGCCTCGCCTGCACGCCGCCCGGGAGTTCGCCGATCTCGTCGAGGAAGAGCGTGCCGGAAGTCGCGCGCTCGAAGGCGCCCCGCCTCGCCTTCAGCGCACCCGTGAATGCGCCGCGGTCATGTCCGAACAGGTCGCTGTCCACCAGCCCCTCCGCGATCCCGCCGCAGTTGACCGCGACGAAGGCCTCGCCCTGGCGGCGGCTCCGGCGATGCAGCTCCCGCGCCACTAGTTCCTTGCCGGTTCCGCTCTCGCCCAGGATGAGGACCGGGCTGGGGATGTCCGCCACCCTGTCGATTGCCGTCCGCAGTTCGACCATCGCGGCGCTCTCCCCGAGCAGCGGCGATGACTCGGCGGCCTCGCCCTCCAACTCGCCCAGCCGCTGCCGCAGGTCGGTTTGCCGCAGCGCCAGGCGGACCTCCTGCACCACCCGCTCCATCGCCTCCGCCTTGTCGATGAAGCTGAAGGCGCCGAGACGCACCGCCTCCACGCAGCGGTCGAAGCTGCCGGTTCCCGTGTAGACGATCACCGGGACATCGATCGAACGGTGCTCCATGGCCCGGAGCACGTCGAAGCCATCGAGTCCGGGCATTTCGAGGTCGAGGATGACGCAGTCGATCACCTCGCGCCCCAGGATCTCCAGCCCTTCCGCGCCTCCGGGCGCCACGCGCGTGCGGAATCCGCCGAGCCGCCGGATGTCGTATGCGTACTGCTCGGCCAGAGGGCGCACGTCGTCGATGATCAGGACCATCGCACCGGAAGGGTGGATCCGTCTGCCTGCGGTTGTCATGCGGACGCCTCCCCGGCCGCCTTCAGAATCACTTGCACGCTCGTGCCCCGCCCCTCTTCGCTCTCCAGCAGGATCTCGCCGCCCACGTCGCGCACCAGCCGCCGGGTAATGGCCAGCCCCAGTCCGGTTCCCTCGGCGCGCGTGGTGAAGAACGGTTCGAAGACGCGTCCCCGGGCCTCGGCCGGGATGCCGGGCCCGTCGTCGGCGACGGTGAGCCGATGGCGTGGTTGACCGCCGCTCCAATCGGCATCGACCGACAC
The DNA here is from genome assembly GCA_965211905.1 of Longimicrobiales bacterium. Classification (GTDB taxonomy): domain Bacteria; phylum Gemmatimonadota; class Gemmatimonadetes; order Longimicrobiales; family Gaopeijiaceae; genus Bin94. Next base: position 799,211 of record CBDBTX010000002.1, on the reverse strand, counting down.
CCGCACCACTCCTCCGCCCGCACCGACCGCCGCAACGGCATTGGCGACGATGTTCTCGACGACCCTCCGCAGGGAGAGCGCGTCCATCTCGACCCAGGCCGGGTCGAGCCCCAGGTCGTGAGTGATCCGCACCCCGGCAGGCAGTGCCCGGTTGGCCTCAACCACCGACCGCGCCGCCGCACGAAGCTCCGAGCGGTCCCGGGCTCCGTGTACGGCCACCGCGCGATACTGGTCTGCGAGGCCGCCGAGGTAGTCCAGGCTGGCGTTGAGGGTGGACGCGCGGGCATCGAAGGCCCCCGCCAGCTCCTCGGAGCCGCTGCGGCGGGCCTCCGACAGGTGGTTGACGACGTTGCGAATCGGAACCAGTCCGTTGCGCACGTCGTGATTCACCTGGCGGGCGAGTTCCCCCAGGGTGGCGCGCTTCTCCGCGTCCCTGACCCGCGCGACGCCTTCGCGTATGCGCCGCAACATCCCGTTCAGGAACACGGCGAGCCGGTCGAGCTCGCGCGCTCCGCCACGCCTGAAGGTCGTATCGAGCCTTCCGAGGTGTACCCGCCGCGCGGTGGCAGCGAGCCGTTCGACAGGATCGGAAAGACGCCGAGCCACGAAGCGCCCCAGAATCGCCGCCAGCAGAGCCGCCGCCACGAGGGAGGCGACAAGCACCCGGTCGAAGGATCGCACCATGGCCGCGAGGAGCTGATCGTTCCAGACGATGACAAGGTCGACCGGCTCGATATCGGTGCGGGCCGCGCCTGCTGCCGCGGCGCTGGGCGCGCCTCCGGTACGACCCGATCCGTTCGAGCCTCCGGAGCCGGCCTGGACCGCACCCGTCCAGCCCTGCCACAGAACGCGGCCGATCGTCCGGCGCCCCTCGTAGCCGCTCTCAGCGTCCCCCGGTTCGGCCCCCGCGATCCGGACGTGTCCGCTTCCGCCTCCGCCCTCCGCCACCAGCGACGAACCCGCTTCGGCCGGTGCCAGCCCCAGCCCGGACAGACTCCTCCCTACAATCCCGATGATCTCCACACCTCCGATATCGAACCGTCCGCCGCGCGTGAGCAGCAGTCCATCCGGCGTAGGGAACGGAATCCGGGTGACGACCGGCGCCCCCTCACGACCTGCGAGTGCGACGAGTGCAGGATCCTGCCGGCCGACGTCGCCCGCGAAGTGACTCGCGGCCAGGATCTCGCCGGCCGGGTCCAGCAGAAACGCCGCATCCAGTCCGCTGGAGGACGCGAAACGGGCCAGCGCCGCCTGCAGCCCGGGACGGCTTCGCGACCGCGCCGCGATCCGCACCGTGTTGTCGTCGGTGAGCAAAACGCCGAGCGCGGCCAGGCCGTCTTCCATCCGGCCCGCTTCCCTCAGCCACGCCTCGGCCAGGCGGTCTCCGCGCTCGCGCATCCGCTGCTCATTCGCCTCGATGAGGCGGCGGGTCCCGGCGGAACGGACCACCAGGCCGAGGCAGAGCACGGGGATCCAGGCCACCACGATCCCGGCGAGAACCAGCCGGGTGCGAAAGCTCATCGCAGCCACCCCGGCGGTCCCCGGGATAGAGCCGTCCGCACACCTGGAGCGGTGAAGCGCCGGGGTGGCCGCATGAACGGCGCGGCCTGGCCGATCTCGAAGGCGGCGGCTTCGCCGATCAGGAGGACGCTGGCGCGCGGCACCGCTCTCAACGGTTGCCAATCCTCCAGCTCACGGAGCACTTCTGCGTGCAGGGAACAGGGATGCCCGGGACCCGCCTGCACCCTGAATACCGCGGCCACATCGGTCTCTGCGGGCGCGGGCCGCGTCCCACCTGCGGCTCGGACCGACAGCCGCGCGGCCGACCCGGTCAGACCGCGTACCGTGGCGCCGTACCGATCGCGCCGCACGGTTGCGGAGACGATTCTCTGGGCGAGCTGCAGGCCCGGCTGATCGCCTTCGCGATAGCTCACCGTAGGATTTGCCGACGCCCGACGGGGACGCACCGCGCCCGCATCGCCAGCCTGCAGCGGTGTATCGCACTGGCCCGTCAGCCCGGTCCAGGTGACCGCAGCAACCTTCCTCGCCCCCTCGGCCCCCCACCGTGCCCAGTCCGCCGCGATCGCGCGCCCGAGTTCCGCCGCTTCCACATCGCCGGCCTCCCCCGCGAACACCACCAGGTACAGCTGGTCGAACGCCACCAATTGCACCGGACGGCCCAGCGACCGCGCATACTCAACCGAAGCGTCGTGGCGCGTCAGAACCGGCAGCCCGGCATCGATCGCGTCGCGCGCGTCGCCCTCCGGCGGCGCGAACGGCACCCCCGACAGTCTGTGATCGGCGAACAGCCGCTCCGGCTCCGTCCCCGGTCCTCGCGGCAGCCCGCCAAAACGAACGGCCACGCGTCCGCCCGACAGCACCGTGATCCCGTCGACGCGGTGCCCCAACCAGGGCGGCTCGGTGAGCGGCGGCCACGCCTCGACCAACTCGGCGCCCGTGGGCCCGCCGGCCGGCTCGGGGAAGCCGAGTGTCACCTCGCTGCCGTCACGCGACCAGACCGCCCGGCCGGGCAGCACTTCGCCACCGCACCCGAGCCGGAGCAGCGCATGCGGATACCCCACGCCCGCCGCGGTGTCCGCGCAGGCTTCCCCGCCAGCGGGCACGCGGATTGCGCCAGCGGAAGCTGCCGCCCCACCAGCAGGCGCGGGCGTCCCTCCAGCGGGCCCGGGCGCCCCGACCTCGATCGGTGCCGGACCGCAGGCCGCGGGGAGCATGCAGCATGCCAGGCGCATCCAGTGGGTCATCGGCCTTTGCTCCCGTTCTTCGCTGGCAGTCGCGGCGGGCACGCGGTTACTATCGCTACCATGGACAAGTCACCGGAAAACCGCAAAGTCGAGGTGCCGGGCCCGTCGGTGTCCTGCGCCTGGCTGGCCGCTCATCTCGACAGCCCCGACATCGTCGTCCTCGACGGGTCCTGGTACCTTCCCGGATCCGGCCGCGATCCTGCCGCCGACTTCATTCGGCAGCGCATTCCCGGGGCCCGCTTCCTTGATATCGATAGGTGCAGCGATCCGGACGCGCGGTTGCCGCACACGGTCGCGCCGCCCGAGCACTTCCGCGTCTGTGCCGAGGATGCGGGCGTGTCCGACGACTCCGCGGTTGTCGTCTACGACGGTTCGGGGGTGAACCTCAGCGCGGCGCGCGTGTGGTGGAACTTCCGCTACTTCGGGCACGACAACGTTGGCGTGCTCGACGGAGGACTCGGGCGGTGGATCGCCACGGGCCACCCCACCGAGTCGGGTCCCCCCTTTCGCACGCTGGAGGTACCCGCGCGCTTCACCCCCGTCCCCCAGCCGCACCTGATCCGCAACGTCGACGATGTCCTGCGCGCGATCGGGGCGGACGCCACCCGGATCGTGGACATGCGGCCGCCCGGGCGCTTCTCCGGAACCGAGCCGGAACCGCGCGACGGGTTGCGCGGCGGCCACGTGCCGGGGAGCAGGAACGTCCCCTACGTCGATCTGGTGGACCGCGCGACCGGTCTCGCAATCGACGCGCAGGCCTTCACGCAGCTCCTTTCGGAAGCGGGCGTCGATCCGGCGAAGGAACTCGTGGGCACCTGCGGATCTGGAACCAGCGCCTGCGCCTTCGCCTGGCTCATGGCGCGGGATGGCCACGGCGACGTGGCGATCTACGACGGGTCGTGGTCCGAATGGGGCGGGCGCCCGGACGTGCCGATCGACACGGGGCCGCCGGACTGCTGATCGCGACGCTTGCGTCCCGCGAAGGTGCCGCGCTGCGCTCCCAGGATCCAGTTGCCGGAGAGAGACTCCCCATCCCACACGAGCCGGAGGATGAGGTTTCCCTGCGCTGCGATGGCGTGAACCGTCATATGATCGGCGCCCGCCTCCACGCTGACGATGCGGGCGGTGACCCCGCCGACGGTGATCACCCCCGCGTAGCCCCCCGGCTCTCCGCGGATGTCCATCGTCCCCTCGGAGACCATGCGCTCGCTGGACATGGTCACGTCATACTCCCCTGCCGGCTCGAAGACCCTCACGGGCCCGGATCCGCCCACCGCCCCCGGTCCGCCCGAACCGGCGCAGCCGCCGGCCAGACCGGCCACGAGCACCGCGGTCAGCCGCCCCGGACGGCCCGCGGCGGCGACCTGCAGCGTCACGGCACCTCCGGTGTGCCCGTGAACCGGCCCGCGACGGAGTCGTACACCGACGTCACCCATTCGCCGACCGCGGCCAGGAAGTGCACCGCCAGGGAAGCGTCGACCCATCCGAACCACATGGCCACGGCCCCGAGGATCACCACCAGTGCGATGATCTTCAGGATGATCCGAACGAAATCCCGGAGCAGCAGCACCACGAGGCCCAGCACGACGAGCAGGACCAGCGCTCCTGCAATGAGCTCCGGAGCCGACGGGTTCACCGCTCCGCCCCCGGCCGGCCAGAACGAGAAGGGGGCGGTCCCGGATACCCGGAACCACCCCTCTTTTCGTCGTTCCTTACTTCGGGCACCGACGCTAGGCGATCCTGTCCTTCAGGCTCTTGGCAGCCTTGAAGGCCGGATAGTTCTTCGCGGCGATGGTGATCGATTCGCCGGTTCTGGGATTGCGCCCGGAACGAGCCGCCCGCTGGCGCGTCTCGAAGGTGCCGAATCCACCGATCGACACCTTGTCGCCCGCCTGGAGCTGGTCGGCGATGATTCCGAAGACGGGATTGAAGATCATCTCCAGCACCTCGGCTGACAGCGCCTGGGTCAGCCCGGACTTGCTGGCGAGTCTCTTGGCCATCTCGGACTTGTTCATTCAAAACTCCTTGGTTGGTTGCGTCTGCCGGCCCCGTTTTGGAGCCAGGACCGCGAGTAATGCGCGTCGTCCACGCGCGGTGAATGGGCGTTGTATACTGTCAAAATGCCGATGCGTTCCCCCGTTCCCCGACCTCACCGCCTCCAAAGTCTGGAACAAAACGCCCGGAAAGGGAAGCGCTTGACGCGGAACGGGCAGGCAGGGGTTCGATGGCGAGGGGTCGAAATGTGACAATAATTCCGGAAGCCCGTGGTCCGGATCCGGTTCCAACAAGCGGAGGATCGACTTGAAAGCAGCAATCTACAGGGAGTATCGTGGTCCCATCCTCATCGAGTCGTTCCCGGATCCGGAGCCGGAGCCGGACGGGGTGGTCCTCCGCGTCGAAGCCAACGGGATCTGCCGTAGCGACTGGCACGGCTGGGTCGGTCACGATCCGGACATCGTGCTCCCCCATGTGCCCGGTCACGAGATCGCCGGGGTGGTGGTGGAGGTCGGGCGCGAGGTGAGGCGCTGGCGGAGGGGCGACCGGGTGTCGGTCCCGTTCATCGCCGGTTGCGGCCGGTGCCGCAGTTGCCGCGCCGGAAACCAGCAGGTGTGCGCACATCAGTTCCAGCCGGGGTTTCACGGCTGGGGCGGCTTCGCCGACCTGGTGGCGCTCCGCCAGGCCGACCTGACACTGGCGGCGCTGCCGGACGACCTGGGGTTTGTCACCGCTGCGAGTCTGGGGTGTCGCTTCGCGACCTCCTTCCGCGCGGTGCAGGCGCAGGGGCGGGTAACCGCGGGTGACTGGGTGGCCATTCACGGTTGCGGCGGGGTGGGCCTCTCGGCCGTGATGATCGCGCGCGCGCTGGGTGCCAACGTGGTGGCGGTGGACATCCGCGCCGAGGCGCTCGCCAAAGCGCTGGAGCTCGGGGCGGTCGCGACCGTGAACGCGGCCGATTGCCCGGACGTGCCGGAACAGATCCGCGACATCACCGGCGGGGGCGCGCACGCCTCCGTCGACGCCCTCGGCCACCCGGACACCTGCTTCGACTCTGTGTCCTGCCTCCGCCGCCGCGGACGCCACGTGCAGGTGGGCCTGATGACCGGCGATCACCGCAACGCCCGCGTCCCCATGGACCGCGTCATCGCCTGGGAGCTGGAGATGGTGGGCAGCCACGGCCTGCAGGCATGGGAGTACGACAGGATGCTCCGCATGGTCGCCGCCGGCTTTGCCGACCTCGACAGGCTCGTGACCCGCACGGTGACCCTCGAGGAGGGCATCGATGTCCTCACGGGGATGGACGACTACGCGGTCGAGGGCATCGTCGTCATCGACCGGTTCGGGTAGTCGGCGGGCCGCGGTACGGCCGCCGCGGCCGGCTCACCACTCCTCGAAGGTGCACAGCGGAACCGCCCAGGCTCTGATCCAGTCGCGCGCCGGGGTGCCGATGGGGGCTCCCGGCCAGTCCCCGATCCAGTCGAACGCCGGAGACCCGATGGGGGCTCCCGGCGGCGCCTGCTGCGTGACGATCGGCGCCCACGCCTCATGGGGCCGGTCCTCGAAACGGGCGATGTCCCTGGCGAGAAGGGCGAAGTGCGCGGCCGTGGCGCCGGCGCCCGCCGCGCGGCCCTCCGCCGCCTCCCTGAGCCGCGAGAGCTGCTGCGAAGCGACCGCCCGCACCTGGGGCATCGCGGCACCGCCTGCCAGCCGCATCAGCCCATCCGCAACCACGCGCCCCACCGCGCGCCGCACCTCCGCCTCGTAGGGAGTGTCCCCGGCCGCCGGGTGGCCGACCGCCACGAGCGCGCCCATCACATCCTCAAGGCCCGGAAGCGACGGATCGAGCACGTTCTGCTCGAGCAGGCGCGCCGCCCGGCTCGGATTGAACACCTCGCCCACAACGTGCCCCGTAGCGACCACCGCCGGCGACACCGCGTCGAACATCAATCCCGTGTAGCGCGGGAAGAGCTCCCGCGTGCGGCCGTAGCCGGAGGGCCGCGGCGGCAACTGGTCCAGTACCTTCTCCGGAATGGTCAGTTCGGCCGGTTGCACCGACCGGACCAGCGCGTCGAGCGCCCGCTTCTGCTCGCCCGCCGAAGCCGGCCGCACCGGCTCCAGCCCGTCGCCCCGTGTGGCATAGGTGTAGTGCATGCCTCCCAGCACGGACGCGGCGGCAGCAACCTGGTAGCGATGGTGCATGTAGAGGGGCACCAGCACCTCCTCCATCTGCGCCATCGGCGTCCCCTTGCGGATCACGCGCTCCCCGAAGCGGTCCATGGCCGCGCGCCGCACGTCGAGCATTCGGTCGAGCTCGGTCCCGGCGTCGGTCCCGTTGGACCACTGGTCCGCGCGCGCGTGCGCCGAGACGTCCTGGTTGGTGAAGTAGCGGATGTCCTGCTCCCAGGCCTCGTCCAGGATCCTGTCCAGCTCCGCGGCTTCGTCGGCCGCCGGAGGGAAGACGGAGTACCCGTACCGGATCGAGACCTCGTCCCACTCGCCGATGTCGGCGTCGTAGACCTCCGAGTAGTCGAACTCGCTGCCGTCCCAGGTGATCAGCGGGTGGGGGTAATCCATCACCGAGATGCGTCCGACATCGCTGTCGTAGTAGTTGTGCGCCAGCCCCAGCGTGTGTCCCACCTCGTGCGCCGAAAGCTGCCGGATGCGCGCGAGCGCCCACTCGGAGAGCTCCGCCGCCTCCTCATCGCCGTTCTCGTAGGGCGCCAGCAGCCCCTCGGCGATCATGTAGTCCTGACGCACCCGCAGCGAGCCCAGCGTGACGTTCCCCTTGAGGATCTCGCCCGTGCGCGGATCGGTGATCGACCCACCCGTGCTCCAGCCCCGCGTGGACCGGTGGACCCAGTTGATGACGTTGTAGCGGACGTCGTGGCTGCTCACGTCCTCGGGCCGGATCTCGACCCGGAAGGCGTCGATGAAGCCGGCCGCCTCGAAGGCCTGATTCCACCACCGCGCGCCGTCCAGCAGGGCGGAGCGGATCGGTTCCGGAGTCCCCGGATCCAGATAGTAGACGAGCGGCTCCACCGGCTCGCTCATGGCCGCGGCCGGATCGCGCTTCTCAAGGCGATGGCGGCGGATGAAGCGCTGGGTCATGGGCTCGTCCAGCGCCGCGGAGTAGTCCTGGAACGACATGGCGCCGTAGCCGGAACGGGAGTCGTGCGCGCGCGGCGTGTACTCCCCGAGTTCGGGCAGTTTGATGAAGGAGTGATGCATGCGGATCGTCGCCGCCGAGCCCGACGCCGCGACGTTGGCCACGCCTTCGAAGGCGCCCCCTCCGCCCCCGCCGAAGAAGCCGCCGCCTCCCCCTCCCTGCCGCACGAAGGTCAGCGAGGCTTCCATCTCGGTGTTGTCGGGGAAGTTCATCACCATCGGCAGGTACACCGCGCTCCGGCTCGGGTCGAGGCGATAGGTTCCCGGCCGCATCCGCCCCGCGAACCCGGCGATGTCCTGCATCAGGAACGGGGTGAAGTCGATCAGCACCCGGTCGCCGGTCGCGGCGGCGGCATCGAAGCCCCACAGCGTCGAGGGCGCGAAGGCGTCCTCGACCGCCTTGCGCTCGGCGGCGTTGTCGCTCGACGCTCGGAAGCGGTAGTTCGGCTGCGTCATCATGACCCTGGGCCCGATGCGCTGGAAGCGGACCACGCGCGATCCGGCCAGCTGGCCGCGGTCGATCCCGATGTCGTTGGACCCGAGGCCGGCGCCGATTCCCGACGCGTGCAGCACGTCGGTGTCCCACTGGCCGATCTCCAGCCAGATGCGGCCGCCGGCGCCGTCCCAGTACATGGGCAGGAAGCCGTTCATGAGCTCCATCGAGGCGGTCCTCTCCTCGATCGTCGGAAGGGGGGTGGGATCGCCCTGGCCGCGTTGTGCGGCGAGGGGGCCGGCCGTGAGCGCGGTGATGGCGAGGGCTGTGGCCGCCAGGGCGGCGAGCGCTCGCGTCGGCGCCGGGCCTGCAGGCGTCCGGGGAGTGGTCCCCTGCGTTGGCATCTGCCGGATACGGGATCTCTTCATGAGCTTCGGTCCTCTTCGGGTGATACTTAACATTTATGTTTAGTGTATTCGCGTGTGATACGGAACGGCATGCCCGCAGGCGCGTCCGGAGTGTCCTGCATCGATATACTTAACATTTTTGTTAACTGTTGTCGGTCGTCCCGCGGCCCCCTGCCAGCAACGCCTGAACCGCACCCGCCACCTGTTCCATCTCCTCGTGGGTGTTGTACAGGTGCAGCGACACCCTGATGCGGCCTCGCCGCAGCGTTACCACGGCACCAGCCTCGGTGAGACCGTCGAGCAGCTCTTCGTCTCCCAGCGCGGGATGGCGGAAGGTGAGGATGTGGCGGCGCAGGGCAGGTTCGGGCGCGACCTCGCAGCCCAGGGCCTCCAGGCGGCCCGACAGGTCGGCGATCAGAGCGCACACATGCTCGCAAATCGTCTCGATCCCCACCTCCTCCAGCAGCCCGAGAATCGCCGAGAACCCCGCGATCAGCGGGTAGGCCAGGCTTCCCTCCTCGTAGCGGCCGGCGTTGTCGAGCAGCTCGAAGTGGACCCGGTCGAAGTTGAAGTTGTCGGTGGTGCTCCTCCATCCGACGAGCGGCGGATGGACGTGCCGCACGATCGAGCGGTCGACGAAGAGAGCCCCGATGCCCATCATTCCGAGCATCCACTTGTGGCTGTCGGCCGACAGGAGGTGGATGCCGGCTTCCTTCACGTCGGTGGGGAGTGCGCCGACCGTCTGGATGCCGTCGACGCAGAGGAGCACGCCGCGTTCCCGGCACAGCGCGCCGAGGCCCGCCAGATCGGTCACGGCCCCGCTCGCGTACTGCGCCGAACTCACCGCCAGCACGCGGGTGTCGTCGCGCAGCGCGCGGGCGGCCGCCTCGACGGTCACCGTGCCCGACTCGCCGGCGGGAACGAGGTCCATCGCCGCGATCCCCCGGCGGTCCAGGTCCATCCAGGGGTACACGTTGGAGGGATACTCCACCGAGGCGCCGACGGCGACCCGGTCCCCCGGCCGCCAGTCCAGCCCCGCCGCGAAGAGCGACAGACCGTGCGACGTGTTGCGGACGAAGGCGACCTCGTCCCACTCGCATCCGACCAGGCGCGCGAAGCGCTCCCGGCACTCCTGCGCCAGCGCCTCCCAGTCGTCGAAGCTGGGACGGCCGACCCTGGCCAGGGTGTCCATGAACGCGTGCACGGCCTCGACGGTGCGCGTCGCCGTGGGCGCGACGCCCGCGTGGTTCAGGAAGATATGCGTCCTCGAGACCGGGAATTCTGCGCGATAGGCGTGGAGAGGCTTCATGGCCGGGGTTCCCTTGGCGCCCGCCGCCGCGCCCTTACGACTCGCCGATATACCTCCAGGTTCCCTTCGACCATCGCATCCACGGAAAAACGCGACTCGACCCGCTCGCGGGCGCGTCTTCCCATTGCGCGGGCAGAAACGGGATCCTGCAGCAGCTGTGCGATGGCGGTCGCAACGGCCTCCGCATCGCCCGGCGGACAGAGGATTCCGGTCCTGCCGTCGTCGATCACTTCGGGGATTCCCCCGGCCCTGCCGCCCACGACCGGGACACCGGCGGCACCGGCCTGCAGCGCGGCCACGCCCAATCCTTCCTTCAACGCAGGATGAACGCAGAAGTCGAAGGCGCCCAGCCACTCGTGCAGGTCGTCGCGGAATCCCGCAAAGCGGATCTGGTCGGCCACGCCCGCCGCCTCGGCCAGGGCCGCCACGTTCTCGCGCATGGGACCGCGCCCGAAGAGGACGACCGACGGCCTTACCCCGCGGCCCTTCAGAATCGATAGCGCGTGGACCAGCACCCAGTGGCCCTTGCGGGGGACGAACTGAGCGACCATTGCACCCGCCGGAGCGCCCGGCTCCAGATCGAACTCCCGGTCCCGCTCGGCGGCGGCGCGAGGGGCGAGCCATTTCGTCGCGTCCACCGCCGAGTGGACCAGCGAGATCTTGTCACGCGGCACGCCCTGGTCGGTCAGCACGTCGCGCACGGCGCCCGAGATGGCCACGATGCGCCGATAGAGCCGGTACTTCGCGCCGACGAACCATTCGGCATCGCGATTGTCGACGCGGCGCGTCAGTACCACCGGGGCGCGGATTGCGGCCGCCGCCACCCCGCCAAGGGTATCGGCGCCGCGGCGAGAGTGGAGATGGACCACCTCGACGTCGGGCCGGCTGAACCGCCAGGCCATCTTGCCGAGGGCTGTGACATCCCCCTCCCCGCGGAAGCGGAACTCCTCGACGCGCAGCCACCGCTGGCGGGCCGCGGCCGCGATCTCCGAGCCGCGCGGCACCATCAGGACGGATTTGACTCCTCGCTCTTCCAGGCCCTGAGCGAGGTAGAGCACCTGGAGGGCACCCCCGTACAAGTGCCGGCCGGTCTCGACGTGGACGACGCTCATCCGGTCGCTCCGGCGGCGGCAGGCGATGCAGGCCCGGCTCCGAGCCGCGCCTCCAGCGCCGCACACACCCCCTCGACCGCGATGTCCCGCATGCAGTCGATGCGCCCGTCGCAGACCAGCCTCCCGCGGCACGGGGAACACGCGCGTCCGGAGTGCAGAATCGTCGCTTCCGGGCTCGGAGGATCCAGGTACGGCGTGTTGGAGCCGAACAGCAGAACGGCCGGACGCCCGAACGCGTGGGCCATGTGGCTCAGTCCGGTGTCGACCCCGACGAGCCCGCTGCACCGGGACACTACGGCCGCCGCCTCGCCGAGCGTCGTCCTGCCGACAAGATCCGCGATGGGCGGGGCGGCTGCCCGCGGATCCGCGATTCCGCCCAGGATCCGGTCTGCGCCCGCGCGGTCGTCGGGTCCCCCGAGCAGCGCCACGCCCATCCCGATTCGCACGCGCACCAGCTCGATGAGCGCCGACCACCGGTCCTCGAACCAGTGCTTGTGCCGGCGCGTGGTGAACGGACACACCGCCACGAATCCGCCGGTCAGCCCTTCCTCCCCCAGCATTGCCGCGGCCCTTGCCGTCTCTCGCCGGCCGCGCGGAATCTCCATGACGAACGGGTTGGTCGGCAGTCCCAGCACCTCCGCCAGGTACCGGTATTCGGACGCGATGCCGCGCTCGTCGCCCCCGCGCTCCACGACCCGGGTCATCAGCATGCGTGAACCTTCCCGCGACCCCAGGCCGATGCGCACCGGCGCGCCCGACAGGAACGCGACCAGCCCGCTTCGCAGCAGGCCCTGGGCGTCGATGGCGACATCGAAGCGGCGCTCTCGCAACGACCCGAAGAAGTCCGCTGCGTCCCGCGCCAGCGTGCCCAGGCGCCCCCGCCCGAGCAGGCGTTTCCACGCCGCCCTCTCCCAGACGATCACCTCGTCCAGGTGCGGATTGTGGAGGATGACGTCGGCGGTTCGCTCTTCGGCCACCCAGGCGATTTGGGCATCGGGATACCGCCGCCTCAGCGCCCCGGCCAGCGGCGATGCGAACACCAGGTCGCCCCGCGCCGAGAGGCGAACGATGAGGATGCGGCGAGCATTGCCGACAGAACGCGGCCGGCGGCGGCGTGCGCGCGCCCGGGACATCATCCGATCTTTCCACGAATCATGGATGGAAGGTTATGATTGGCCACCTCCCGTACAACTCCTTTCGCGTTTCCCACTTACCCACGGGGCACGCACTCCGCGCGGCGCGTGCGCATGACCGGACAGCTACGCAATCTCGGCCTCGGGCTCGGCTTCGCCGTCCACCTCGCGCGGCGGCGCGTGCAGACGGGAGCCTGGCGGACCGATGCGCGTACTCGCAACGGCAGGGTGGGCGAGGTCCCGCGCCGCGCCGACGGACCCAGAATCCTCGTGCACGGAGTCAGCGTTGGGGAGACCAGCGCGCTGACGCCCCTCGTGGCCGCGCTTGCGGCCTCGCCGCTGGCCCCGGATGTCGTTGTGAGCGCCAGCACCGAAACCGGCTTCGAGCGCGCCCGCCGAATTCATGGTGGGGACCGGGCGGTCGTCCGATTCCCCCTGGACTTCACCTGGATGACCCGGCGCTTCCTCGACGACTTGCGCCCCGATCTCGTCGTCCTCGCCGAGCTGGAGCTGTGGCCCAACTTCCTGGCCGAGTGCGGCCGCCGCGGCATCCCCGTGTGCGTGGCGGGCGGGCGCATGTCGGCGCGGAGCTATCGCGGATATCGTGCGTGGCGCCCGCTCGTGCGCCCGATGTTCGCGCGGCTGGCCCTGGTCGCCGCCCAGACCGAGTCGTACCGGGAGCGCTTCACCGCGCTGGGCACGCCGGCGAATCGCACCTGCGTGACGGGCAGCCTCAAGTGGGACGCCGCGAGCCGGACCCCCGACCCCGAGACCGCGCGCGAAATCGCGCTTGCGCTGGGGATCGACCGGTCTCGCCCCCTCATCGTGGCGGGTTCGACCGGTGCCGGTGAGGAAGAGGCGCTGATGAGCCACCTGCCGCCCGGTTGCCAGATCCTCCTCGCCCCCCGCAACCCGGACCGCTGGGACGAGGTTGCCGGGCTGCTCTCCGGAATGCCCCGCCGCAGCGTGGGGCGGCCGACTGGAAGGGACGGCCGAGGGCGAGCAACGCGGCCCCCCGACGTCTTCCTTCTCGACACGATCGGTGAACTCGGTGCCGCCTATCTGCTCGCCGACGCCGTCTTCGTCGGACGCAGCCTCTCCCCGATGGGAGGCTCCAATCCGTTGGAACCCGTCGCGCTCGGCAAGCCGACCGTGATCGGGCCGCACCACGAGAATTTCGCCGGCATCGTCGCCGACCTGGTCGCGGAGGGCGGCGTGGTGGTGAGCGCGCGGCCGATGGCGGTCATCGCACGTTGGCTGGAGAATCCGGCGGCGGGCGAGACCGTGGCGGCGGGTGGGTCGCGCGCGATGGCCCGGCACCGGGGAACGGCCGTGAGCACGGCGGAGCGGGTGTTGGGATTGCTCCGCCCATCACGCGACTCGCCCGATTCCGGAAGATGACCGGCTGGCGGTGGACGGCCCGGGCAAGGCAAACCGGCGGATTCTTTTCGCTGACGGATATCTCGATCTGTGCCCCCCCCAGCCGACCCGTCCTACAAAACATCGTTGAATATCGTGCCGTACCGGGACGATATTCAACGATAATCTTCATGACGACTCAAAAGCAGACCCGCCCACTCCTCCGATGCCCTTGTAGAGTTCTACGCGTTTTCCTGAGACTCCACCCAGGAAACGGGGCGCCTTCGGCGCAGTCAGCCCATCCTCCACGCCAAGCGAACCACCTCAGCGAACACCGCCCCGAAATCGTCGAGATGGCGGCGGCGGAGCTCAGGATAGCCGCTGCGGTTTTCTGCGGCGCAGACTAGAAGAAGAAGTTCATCGAGCTGTACAGGAACCGCGGCACGCTGCCGTACTCCGAACCCAGCCGCGGCAACCCGCCCTCCAGCACCGCATCCTCGCCCACACCGGTGAACGCTCCAACGCGGAACCCCACACCCTGCGAGACGGAATAGCTCAGCGAAGGACCGAACAGCAGCGACCCGTCCCGCAGACTGCCCAACAGCAGGGCGCCGCCGGAGAGAAGGGGGTGCAGCTGGTAGGAGAGCTGGAGCGCCCCGACGTCACGTCCGAGCACCTGGACCTCCCCCTGCGTGTAGGCCCGGCTGGAGGCAGCGGCGATCAACCCGTCGGGCGAGGTCGCGCCGAGCCCGTCGCGCTGGTACTCGATCACCACGTAAAGGTCGCGCCGCGCGATCGCGAAGGTCCGGTCGAGCCCGACGGTTCCCCGCACCACCAGGCGGTCGTCCAGGTCGCGGACCGCGGCTTCCGCGCGCAGCGCCCACAGTCCGACGGCGCCGCTGAGGGAGGCCGCCGCGCCGAAGGTGTCGTGCACGATTCCCGCCCACACGCCCAGGTCCCAGCCGGCCTGGTTCGAGGTGGCCCGGCCGAGGAGCGTCATGGTCAGGTCGCGGTCGGGCCCGACGCGCGCCGGGCGCGCCACGATCTCCAGTTGCGTGAAGGCGCCCCGGTAGTACCGCAGCCGGGCCGCGTCCACGCCCGCGCGGTATTCGCGGAAGGGGTCGGCCGGGTCGAAGGGCGAGAACGGATCGGAGGGTGTGAGGAAGAGGGTCGTCGCCCACGACACGGGCTGCCGTCCGATCACCAGGTCGGCGTTTTCGCCCAGGTCGAAGCGGAGGCTCAGGCGGTCGATCCGGTGCCGCCAGTGGATCCCCTCTCCCTCCTCGATGTCGCCCCCGAGAGAGAGCCAGTCCCCGCCCGTGCCGGCCGCCGCAGCGGCAGTGAAGAACTGCGCGCCCAGCGTCCCCGGTTCCCGCAGCGCAAGGGTGTGCTCGTAGCCGACATCCAGGGCGGCGGGACCCGCGTCGCCCGTCCACATCAGCCGGAACCGGTGAAATCCCGAGCCGCTGGACGGACTCAGCACGCTGCTGCCGACCCGGGTCCACAGATTGAGGTAGTAGCCCGAGAGTCCCGCCGGCTGGGCGTCGGCGGGCGGCGGGGAGAGCGCCATCGGCAGCGGCAGCGCCACGGCCAACAGGAGTATTCGGCGCAATTTGCCCGCGTCCGACTTCCCCGCACCCGACGGACCGGTGCCCAACCTTCCCGCGCCCGACGCACCGACGCCGTACGACCGCGGGCCAGCCGGATGGGCGCCTAACCGCCGGATCGCGCACCGGATTCGGTCCGCACAGTGCCGGCCGCGGGCGCCAGCCATCAGCGCGAACCCGATTCCGCGTCCTCGATCCGTCCGTCAACCAGGCGGATGAGCCTGCCGGCCCTCTCCATCACCCGCGGGTCGTGCGTGGAGAAGACGAAGGTGGTCCCCTTGGCCCGGTTGAGCTTCTCCATCGCGTCGAGCAGGGCCTCGGCGGTGTGGGAATCCAGGTTTGCCGTCGGTTCGTCGGCCAGCACGAGAGCCGGCTCACCCAGGACCGCGCGCGCCACCGCCACCCGCTGCTGCTGCCCCCCCGAAAGCTTGGGAGGGCGCCGGTCCTCCAGCCCTTCCAGGCCGATCTCCCTGAACAGTTCGCGAACCCGCTCGCGCCGCTCGGGCGCCGGCATCCCCTGGAGCAACAGCGTGAACTCGGCGTTCTCCAGCGCGCTCAGGACCGGAAGCAGGTTGTAGGACTGGAAGACGAACCCGATGCGGTTCATGCGAACCTCGGCCAGCTCCCTGTCGGCGAGCGCAGTGATGTCCCGGCCCTCGATCCAGACCCTGCCCCGCGTGGGCCGGGTAAGCCCGCCCAGCAGGTTGAGCACGGTGGTCTTCCCCGATCCGGACGGGCCCGCCATCGCCACGAATTCGCCGCTCGCCACCGTCAGGTCCACGCCCCGCACCGCCTCGACCGGACGCGGATCCTGCGGGTAGATCTTCCAGAGGTCCTCGGTCCGCACTACGTGCTCGTTACTCATATGCTCATATACTCATGTGAGTGGCCCAGGCCTGGGCCGGGGGGTGACGTCAATGGCCTTGACTGGCCCCTGCCGGGGCGCGGACGACTTCGCACGCATCATTCCACCTTCACCGACTCCGCCGGGTCGAGCGCCGCCGCCTGCCAGGCGGGATAGATCGAGGCGGAGAGGCCGATCACCGCGGTGAAGAACAGGCCCTGCGTCAGGTGGGTCACCTCGATCATGGGGTACATGACCGGGTCGAAGACGATGCCGCCGAAGGTCAGGTCGTCCGGCATGATGCCGGTCAGGTCCAGTCCGTTGCGGAAGAACACCCATACGAGAGCGAAGCCGAGGGCCACGCCGACCACGCCGCTGGCGGCGGTGAGCAGCACTCCCTCGGTGAACACGACCAGGCCGGTTTCCCGCGCGCTCAGTCCCAGCGCGCGCAGCAGGCCCAGCTCCCGCTTTCTGTGCAGCACCGACATGAACACCGCATTGAGGATTGCAAGCGCCACGATGGCGAAGAGGATCAGGTGGAAGACCCAGTCGCCCGCATCGTCGATCCTCAGCGCCGAATAGAGATCCGGGTTCGATACCTGCCAGCCCGTGACCTCCACTCCCGCAGGCGCCACCGCGGCGGTGGCCTCGTCGACAAGCTGTCCAGTGAACGCCGAATGCGGAAGCAGGGCGGCGACGCTCGTGGCCCCGTCCACGCCGAGCCAGCTTCGCGCGGTGGTGAGCGGGATATGAAGCAGAGCGTCGTCAAGCGCCGGGACGCCGGTACTGAAAAGCCCGACAACCCGGACGAGCTGCCCCTCGATGCCCCCCTCGGCGACCTGCGCCGTCAGCACCATGCGGGATCCGATGCGCAGTCCGAGACGAGTCGCCATGCCCTGGCCGATGAAGGCGTGAAGCCGGTCGCCGTCCTGCAGATAGCGTCCCTCCAACACATCGGTGCCGAGTTCGGAGAAGTGCAGTTCGACGGCGGGGTCGACGCCGACGATCAGGGCGGGGACGGCACCGACGGCCGACGACGCCAGTCCGTGCGCCGTGACCCTCACAGAGGTGACGCGCTCCTCGGGCAGTTCGGCCGCCTGCACCGCCGCAACCGACGCCGCGACCTGGTCCGGCGACAGGCGGTCTTCGAGGCTCTCGCTGTCCCGGTAGCCCGGGGCGTTGAAGACGACGTGACCCGAGCCGAGCCGCACGCCGGCGTCGATCCAGTCCTCGTGACCGCCGTCGGCAAGGGTTCGGGACATGATCATCAGCGCCAGCCCGAGCGTCATCGCCGAGGCGGTGAGCGCACTGCGGCGCAGTTCCCGCCCCAGGTTTCGCAGCGCGAGCCAGACCAGGGTCGGAAGGCGGGTGGTCATCGGCTTGCCAGCACGTCGGCCGGGGGCAGGCGGGTGGCGCGCCAGGCCGGATAGAGGGCGGACAGAATGCCGGTCCCGATCAGCGCGATCGCCGAGGCGAGCGGACCGTCCCAGGAGTACTCCGCGGTCAGAACCGGCCGCACCGCGGATCCCATGATGGAGTAGGTGCCCACGAAGCGGCTCAGATCCACCGGGAATTCGTGGAAATAGACGAGGACCGGAACCGCGAGCACCGCTCCCGCGGCCAGGGCCACGAGTCCCAGGAACAGTCCCTCGACCACCACGATCCGCACGATCGAGGCGCTCGAGGTGCCGAGCGCGCGCGCCACCGCAAACTCCCGGCGGCGCTCGAAGGTCGCGAGAAGCATCGTGTTCGCCACGCCGAAGATCGCCATCCCGAAGATCATCACGGCGATCAGGATATTCATCGCGCTCGCCAGGCTGACCATGAAGTACAGCTGTTGCTGAAAGACCGACCACGGGCGGGTGAGCAATCCGTCCGAAAGGCCCCGGGCCGCCCCTTCGACGCGCTCCGCCACCGCCGCCGCGTCGGTCGTGCGCTCCACCGCAAGGGCAACCTCGTGGATGCGGCTCCGGTCCATCGCCATGAGGTCCTGCAGCGACCCCATCTCCAGCAGCGCATAGGTGTCGTCGAAGCCGCCCATGCCGATGCGGAAGATCCCCGAAACGGTGAAGAGATCGTTCCCCATCGACCCGTCGGCCGCGGGCGCCACCAGCACCACCTCCTCACCCGGCGCGATCCCTACCGTCTCGGCCATCCCCACGCCGACCGCGATCTCGCCCGGTCCGGGCATCCGCCCCTCGAGCATCGCCGCCCCGAAGCGGCTGACCCCCTCCTCGCGGCGCGGATCCATCCCCATCAGCACCGCACCCGCGGTCTCGTCACCGGAGCTGACGAGCCCGCCGCCGTAGACGCGCGGCGCCGCCCCCGTCACCCCGTCGACCGCCTCGACCGCCCCGACCAGCGCGGCCACGTCAAGCCCGTCGCGGCCCCCCATCGTGTCGTGGATGCTGCGTTCGGGCTCGTAGTCGTCGGCGTGGATCTGCACCTGGCCCGTGATCACGCGGGTGCCGTTGGAGACGACCTCCTCGAGCATCCCGTCCATCAGGCCGATCATGAGGACGGCGGCGACGAATCCGAACGACAGCGCCGACGCGGTCAGGACCGTGCGGCGGCGGTTCCGCCACAGGTTGCGCCACGCGATCCGCCACCAGATGTCGTTTTCGCGGCTCGGCATGGGTTTCAGCGCCCCGGGCGCCACATGGGCGTGCGCCCCGCCCGGTCCATGCGTCCCGCCATCGCCACCCCGTCCGTCACCGGCGCGCCCGCAGGTTCCGCAGGCTGAAGAAGTCCTCGTCGAGACCGACGTCGAACTCCAGCTCCAGATAGGTGACGACCGTTCGCTCTTCCCCGTCGGTCGGCTCCATGACCATCCGGGTCGGCAGCGTCCTCCCGCCGAGGACCCCGAATTCCGAGAAGTCCATGGTTCGCACCAGGCTGCCATCCTCGTCGTAGTAGCGCGCCCAGACGGGCATGCGGTCGCGCTTCCGGATCTGCTGCTCGATCCTGCCCCAGATCACGGGGGCGTCGGGCTTCGGCGTCAGCGTGAACTCCCAGACGTCTTCGCCGTCGCGCGGGCCGTCGTGCGAGATGACGATGTCGTAGTCCTCGATCAGGCGGCTCTCCTTCACGAGGTCGTCGTTTGTGAAGTGTGAGCCCATCCACGAGCCGAGCATCATGGAGGGCGGGATCTTCATGGTGCGGTCGACATTGGGCATGTAGTACCACACTTCGTTGTCGACCATGAGCGTCGAGGTGCCCGCCTCGCGCGGGGGAGTCTCGACCCGCACCAGGGAGTGCTCGGTACCCAGCGACCAGATCCGCATCTCGAGCGCCCGGGACCAGTTTTCGGTGTCGATCTCCATGCGCATGAGGCCGGCGCTGGATTCGCCCCGCATGAGGCGGTCGACCTCGTCGATGATCTCCAGCGCCAGCGGGTCGGTCTGGGCGTGGGCGGTCCCGGGCACGAGTGTGACGGCCAGCGCCGCCATCGCCATTGTCCACATCGTTCGCATGTTCGGCCTCTTGTCGTTGACGGCCGCCGGGACGGCCGATGCCAACCGCTGCAGTGCCGCGCCCGCCGGGAGGGTCTGACCCCGGGGGCATCAGAATAATACTGGCCCAAGCCGGGCCGGAACACTATTCTCCCGAGTCCTCCGGGAGCCGGATCCGCTCCCTCACATTCCCTCGCAGAAAGCAGCCCATGACCGCCATCGCCGCCCTCTGGCTCCCCATCCTTCTCTCCGCCGTCGTTGTCTTCTTCGTGAGCGCGGCGGTCTGGATGGTGATGCCGCATCACAAGAACGACTTCTCTCCCGCGTCGGACCAGGATGCGCTGATGGACGCGGTGCGCAGCAGCACTCCCGGACCCGGGATGTACTATTTCCCGTGGGCGGCAGGCGGGGGGAACTCGCCCGAATACAAGGAGATGGCTCGCGGGGGCCCGGTGGGGATCCTGCGTGTTCGGGATCCCGAGTCGGCCCTGAACATGGGCCCGGCGATGCTGAAATCGGTCGCGTTGTACCTCGTGGTCAGCGTGTTCGTGGCATACCTGGCTTCGGTTGCGCTGGAGCCCGGCGCCGCCTACCTGTCGGTCTTCCAGGTCACCGGCGCAGCGGCATTCATGGCCTACGGCTTCATCGGCTACCAGGAGGCGATCTGGTTCGGCCTTCCCGGCAAGGTCGCCTTCAAGCACAGCCTGGACGGACTCGCCTACGCACTCCTCACCGCGGGCATCTTCGGCTGGCTCTGGCCCGCTTGACCCACTCGCAACCCACACCCGAACCCATGAAAGACACAGTCTACGAAGCGGACGTACGCATCGAACGCACCCGCGGGCCGCACCGGCTCGCCTACCTTCCGGCCCACGACGGACCCGTCGAATTCGGAGTCCACGGGGCGATCGCCGAGCACTACGGGGTCAGCGGGATCGTCACCGAGACCACGACTACCCTCGACTACGTGATCGCGGCCACCGGCGGCTGACTCGTCGGCACCTTCGGAGGCGTGCTGGAGGCACGCGGGATCAAGGCGTCGGGCGGACGGCTCGCGGCGGAAGTGCGGGGCAAGGTGGGCAAGGAGGAGGGTGTCCTGGTCATTCGCCACATCCACGTGAAGTACCTGCTGAAGGCGGCGGATGAGGACGAGGCGAAGATTCAGCGGGCCCTCGACCTGCACCCCATGCGATGTCCCGTCTACCGGACGCTGCACCAATGCATCGAGATCACGACGGAGCTGGCGATCGTCTGAAGCGGCGCGGGGCGCTCCCGCCGCGGGGGGGCCGCACTGTGGACCGGCGCGGGTGGCTGAGGCTCGCCGGCGGCGCTCTGGCAGCCGGCTGGGCGGCGGCCTGCGCGCCGGGCCGGGCGGGGCGCGGGGTGTGGAGCGAGGTCGCGGCGGGCCGGCGGGTGATCCCGGCGCGGGTGTCCGCGGACCGGGTGATCCGGGTGGTCGCCGGACTGCGCCCCTACCGCTCCGAGGGGTTCGTGGTGAGGGCCGAATCGCTCGACGACAAGCTCGTCGTGCACAACTACGGCCACGGGGGCGGCGGCGTGAGCCTTTCGTGGGGCACCGCAGAGATGGCGGTCGAGCTGGTTGCCGACAGCGGAATCGAGGGTCGTGTGGCGGTCATCGGCGCGGGCGCGGTGGGTCTCGCGACCGCGCGGCTGCTGCAGCGGCGGGGCCGCGCGGTGATCATCTACGCCCGCGACCTGCCCCCCAACACGACCTCCAACATCGCCGGAGCGCAGTGGTCGCCGACCTCGGTGGCCGACAGCCTGGACGGTCCCTTCGGCGTCGAGTTCGAGCGGGCGGCCCACCTGGCGCACCGGCACTTCCAGACCCTCGCCGGCCCCGACTACGGCGTGCGCTGGGTCGACAACTACTTCCTCTCGGAGGACCCGATGGGGGTGGCGGGCTACAGGTCGCGCCTCCGGGATCTCTTCCCCGAGTGGGAGGACCTCGAGGGCGACGAGCATCCCTTTCCCACCCGCTACGCGCGCCGCGTGGCCACCATGTTCATCGAGCCGCCGCGCTACCTTCGCGCGCTGCTCCGGGATTTCCACATCGCCGGCGGACAGGTCGTGGTCGGCGAAATCGCGGACCTGCGGCAGCTGGCGGCGCTGCCCGAGCCGGTCGCCGTGAACTGCACGGGGCTGGGTGCGAGGGATCTCTTCGGCGACCGTGACCTGGTGCCGGCCAAGGGTCAGCTCGTCGTGCTCAGGCCGCAGCCCGATGTCGACTACCTGACCGTCGGCGGGGGCCGGTTTTCGACCCGCGGCAGCCAGTACATGTTCCCGCGCTCGGATGGCGTCCTGCTGGGCGGCACCTTCGACCGTGGAGTGGAGACGCTGGAGCCGGATCCGGCCGAGACGGAGCGGATCGTGCGCGACCATCGTATGTTCTTCGCGGCGATGAACGAAAAAGTGCGTGGCGGGCGATGGTATCGAGGGGACGGTGCTGCCGGAGCAGGGGCGCTACCGAGATGACGGCTGCTGAAATGACACGCGGGTTTCGGCGAATGAACCTTTGACACCGGACGCTTCGTAGTACTCACTTTGTTCCCCATGCGAGAGTCGCCGAAGCGCCATGTGACGGAACCGAACCGGAGGGATGAAGGTCATGGTCCAGATCCTCAAGACCATTGCACGCGCCGTACTGAGGTGGCTGCTGAAGAAGATCTGACGGGAAGCGTTCCTCGCCCGCCCCGGAGCGGGCACGCCTCGCCTCCGGTTTCGCCGCCCGCTTCCCCCGTCGCCCTCCTGGCCCTTACCGCTCTGCTGCTCGCCGCTCTGCCGCTCGCCGCGGCCCTCCCCACCTCCGCCCAGCTCCCCCGCGCCGTCAACGGCGAGGACCTCGCCGACGCGTCCGGCGAGGCCATTTACGCTGCTTCCTGCGCCAACTGCCACGGCCTCGACGGCCTCGGTGTGGATCCGGCGCTTCTCGCCTTCGAGGAGGAGGTCCCCGACTTCACCGACTGCGACTTTGCGGCCCGCGAGCCCGACGCCGACTGGATCGCGGTGGCGCACGAAGGCGGCCCCGTCCGCGGCTTCAGCGAGATGATGCCGGCCTTCCGCGGCGCCCTCACCGAGGAGCAGCTCGGACGCGTGATGGGCTACATCCGCACCCTCTGCACCGACGACAACTGGCCGCGCGGCGAACTCAACCTTCCCCGCCCGCTGCTGACCGAGAAGGCCTACCCCGAGGACGAATGGGTCGTCGAGGCGGCTGTGGATCTGGAGAGCGGCGGCGGCTTCACGGGAGCATACGTCTACGAACAGCGCTTCGGCCCGCGCAGCCAGGTCGAGGTCGTGATTCCCTACGGATGGCTGCCAACAAGGCACGCCGAAGAGCCGGCGGGTGATCACGACCATGACCACGACCATGACCACGATTCGCACGACAACGAAGGGCGCAGGCTTGGCCTGGGCGACCTCGTGGTGGGACTGAAGCACGCCCTCCACCACGACCTCGAGACGGGCACGATCTTCTCGGTCGGCGGCGAGGTGATCCTGTCCACGGGCGACGCCGACACCGGACTGGGGGCGCCCGGCAGCGCGCTCGAGGCCTTCGCCGCATTCGCGAAGATCCTCCCGCACGACGGCTTCGTGCAGGCGCAGACCGGCCTCGAAGCCCCGCTCTACGAGCACGGCGCACTCGAGTGGTTCGGCCGCCTCGTCCTGGGGAGAAGCTTCACCGAGGGCAAGTGGGGCCGCGCCTGGACTCCCATGCTCGAGACGCAGGTGAAGCGGGAGTTCGAATCGGGGGCCGGTACACAAATCGACCTCGTGCCGCAGTTCCAGGTGGCTCTGAACACGCGGCAGCACGTGCTGGCCAACTTCGGACTGCTGATCCCGGTGGGCGGCGACAGCGGGCACGCCGCGCGCCACGTCCGCTTCGTATCGTACCTGCTGCTCGACTGGTTCGACGGCGGGTTTTTCGAGGGGTGGTGAGGATGACGACGAACCGATTCAGGCTCCGCGGGCTGATGATCGCCTGCCCGCTGCTGGGCGCTGCAATGGTCGCTGCCGGCACGCCCTTGGCGGACGCGCCGGACGCGGGGCCGCCCTGGCCGCACGTCGCCGCGAGCAACCCTGACGTTACGTTAGGGTTTGCCCGGGACACCCGGTCATTCCCGCTCCAGCCCGCGGACACGACCGATCGGGCCGACCCCGCCGACTTCTTCCGCACGGCCGACCGCTGCATCGCCTGCCACATGGGAGTCACGGCCACCGACGGCACCGACGTCTCGATTGGCTTCGACTGGCGTGCGTCGATGATGGCCAACGCGGCGCGCGACCCATATTTCCACGCGGCGGTGCGGCGCGAGATCATGGACCATCCCGAAGCCGCCGCCGAGATCGAGGCCGAGTGCGCGCGCTGCCACATGCCGATGGCCACTGTCGCGGCGTTGCGGGAAGGACGGTCCGGCCAGGTCTTCGCCAACCTGCCGATCGGAGCCGCCGAAGGGCGATATGCTGACCTCGCCGCCGACGGCGTGTCGTGCTCCCTCTGCCACCAGATCGAGCCCGACGGCCTTGGCGCCGAGGAGACCTTCACGGCCCGCTTCCGCGTTTCAGCTGAAACGCCACCCGATGGCCGTCCCGTCTTCGGCCCCTTCGAGCCCGACGAGGGCGGCGTCGGCATCATGCACTCCGCGACCGGCTTCCGCCCCACGCTCGGCGAACACGTCACCTCGTCGGGGCTGTGCGCGTCCTGCCACACGGTGATCACCCACGCGGTCGGCGACGGCGGCCCCGGCCCGGCCTTTCCAGAGCAGGCACCCTACCTCGAATGGCAGGCGAGCATCTACGCCGACGGCCGCGAGCGGGAGCACAGCTGCCAGGACTGCCACATGCCCGAGGTCGGTGAAGACGTTCCGGTCACCATGGTCCTCGGCCGGGCCCGCCCCGAGGTCTCGCGGCACGTATTCCGCGGCGGCAACTTCTTCATGCTGCGGATGCTCAACCGCTACCGGGAGGAGCTCGGCGTCATCGCGCTGCCGCAGGAACTCGAACTCGCGGCGCAGCGCACGGCCGCTCATCTCCGCACGGCCACCGCCTCTGTCGAGATCGGCGGGGTCGGGGTCGGCGGCGGCCGCCTCGAGGCCACCGTGACCGTGCGCAACCAGGCCGGCCACAAGTTCCCGACCGCGTACCCCTCGCGGCGTGCCTGGCTGCGGTTCGCGGTCACGGACCGATGGGGTGACCGGGTCTTCGAATCGGGCGCCTTCTCTCCCGACGGCCGCGTGATCGGCGACGACCACGACGCCGACGGCGCGAGCTACGAGCCGCATCACACCGTCATCACCTCGCCGGACGAGGTTCAGGTCTACCAGGGTGTGATGGTCGACGGCGACGGCATGGTCACCACCGGTCTCATGTCCGCGCACGGGTGGGTGAAGGACAACCGCATCCTCCCCGACGGGTTTGACCGCGCGGTTGCCGACGGCCGCGTTCAGGTCATCGGCGTCGCCTCGGACGACCCCGATTTCACCGCCGGCTCCGATCGGGTGCACTACACGGTACCGGTGGACGCGAGGGATGCTCCGTTCACCGTCGAGGCCGAGCTCTGGTTCCAGCCGATCGGCTATCGGTGGGCGGAGAACCTGGCCGCGTATGATGCCTTCGAGACGCGCCGCTTCGTGCGGTACTATCGCGAGATGGCGGAGGGGTCGGCGCTGCTGTTGGCGCGGGACGAGGCGGCGGGGAGCTGACACACGGCGGGCTCGCCGCACATCTCAGTTTTCTGTAATGTTGATATTACATTTCGTAATGTTTACTTTACATTTCTTGGCAACCGAAGCTCCGCCCACAACCTCTGACCCGGTCGGTCACCGCGGCGCCGCCCCATCTCACCCCTCCAGCTCCACCCTCCCCCGGAAGTATTCCAGCGCCTCCGGATTCGCCAGCGCCTCCGCGTTCCTGACCGGCTCGCCGTGTACGACCGCCGTGACGGCCAGCTCCACGATCTTGCCGCTCCGGGTCCGCGGGATGTCCTCCACCTGGACGATCCTGGCCGGCACGTGCCGGGGGCTCGCCTGCACCCTCAGCACCGTGCGGATCCGGTCGCGGAGCGCGTCGTCGAGCCGCAGCCCGGGAGCGAGCCGCACGAAGAGCACCATGCGCGTGCCCTCCCCCCAGCGCTGGCCGACCGCGAGCGCCTCGGCCACCTCGGGCATTCCCTCCACCGGGCGGTAGACTTCGGCCGTGCCGATGCGCACGCCGTGCACGTTCAGCGTGGCGTCGGAGCGGCCGTGGATCACGTAGCCGCCGGCCGCCGTCTTTTCCGCGTAGTCCCCGTGGTGCCAGACGCCGGGGAAGCGCCCGAAGTAGGTGCCCAGGTAGCGACTGCCGTCGTCGTCGTTCAGGAAGCCCAGCGGCAGCGACGGAAAGGGCCGGGTGCAGACGAGTTCGCCCTTTCCTTCACCCAGCGGACTGCCGTCGGGAGAGTAGACGTCGGCGGCCATGCCCAGCACGGGACCCTGGATCTCGCCGGAACGGACCGGCCAGCCGGGAATGGCGCCGACGAAACAGGCGCACAGATCGGTTCCGCCCGAGATCGACACGAGGTGGATGTCGCGCTTGATGCCGCGGTAGACGTACTCGAAGCCCTCCGGACCAAGCGGCGAGCCGGTGGAGAGCAGGGTCCGCAGCGTGGCAAGCTCGTGGGTCTCGCAGGGGCTGACCCCGGCTTTGCGAAGGGCCTCCAGGAAGCCGGGCGAAACGCCCATCAGCGTCATGCCGGTGGCGTCGGCGAAGTCGAAGAGCGCGTCGTCGCCGGGGTGCACGGGCGATCCGTCCCAGAGCAGGATCGTGGCCTCCGACGCGAGCGTCGAGACCAGCCAGTTCCACATCATCCAGCCCAGCGTAGTGAAGTAGAAGACGCGGTCGCCGGCCTTGATGTCGCAGTGGAGCTGGTGCTCCTTGATGTGCTGCAACAGTACGCCGCCCGCGCGGTGGACGATGCACTTGGGCACTCCCGTCGTGCCCGAGGAGAAGAGGATGTAGAGCGGGTGATCGAAGGGGAGTCTCGCGAAATCGATCTGGCGGGGCTCGAAGGGGCGGATGAAGGTGGCGAGGGGGGTGGCGCCGGGGAGTTTGGGCGCGTGGCTGCCGGACCGCGCGGCGGCGGTGGGCGGACCGTCCAGGTTCGGCACCACCACCGTGCGCTCCACCGTGGGCAGCCCGTCCAGGATCGCGGGGACGCGCGGGAGCGTCTCGAAGCGCTTGCCGCGGTAGGTGTAGCCGTCGGTGACGAAGAGGAGGCGCGGGCCGACCTGGCCGAAGCGGTCGATCACGCCGCGCGCGCCGAAGTCGGGCGAGGCGGTGGAGAGGACGGCGCCGATCGAGGTGGCGGCGAGGAGGACCACGACGGCCTCGGGCACGTTGGGGAGCAGCGCGGCGACGCGGTCGCCGGGGCCGATGCCGGCTTCGCGCATGGCCTGGGCGAGGCGCGAGGTGAGGTCGTGCAGCTCCCGCCAGCTCACCGTCCGGCGCCGGCCGTCCTCGGCCCAGGCGATGATGGCGGGCTCGTCGGTGCGGCGGCGCAGGAGGTTCTCGGCGAAGTTGAGCCGCGCGTCCGGGAAGTAGCGGGCGCCGTGCATCTGGTCGGCCTCGACCAGGACGCGCTCGCCCTTGTCGCCGACGATGCCGGACCAATCCCACACTGCGCTCCAGAAGGCCTCCTGCTGCTCGACCGACCACCGCCAGAGCGCTTCGTAGCTGCTGTCGTCCTCTTCCCGCGACCCGGCCACCAGCGCCGCGAAATGGACCAGGTTGCTCGCGCGGAGGCGTTCCCGCGAGGGGATCCAGAGCGGCGGTTTCGCTGCCGGCCCGTGAGGGACGGCCCGCCTCCCAGCCGTGCTCACCCGCCGGATACCGCCGCGCGCTCCCTCTTCTGCTCCTCGACCATGCGCGCCACATCCTCGAGAAGCTGTCTGGCGTCGTAGATGATCCCGTCCTTGATCGTGTACTTGATCCCGCCGATGCGCTCCTTGACGCCCGTTTCGGGGTTGAGGCGCTCGTGGCCCGTTCCATACAGCACCTTGAGGTTGTTGATCGGGTTTTCCGGCGAGATGATCAGGTCGGCCAGCAGGCCTTCGCGCACGATCCCGAATTCGGGCATCATGCCCTTGGGATCGAAGATGGCCTGGGCGCCGTGCAGCGTCGCGCCGCGGATGACCTCGAGCGGATGGAATCCGGCCTCCTGGAGCAGCTCCATCTCCTCGATGGTGGAGAAGCCGAAGAGGTTGTAGATGAAGCCGGCGTCGGAGCCGATGGTGACGCGGCCGCCCATGTCCTTGTAGTCGTCGAGGAGCGCCATCCAGATGTGGTAGAAGTTCTTCCACCGGATCTCGTCGTGGGTGGTCCAGTCGTAGTAGTAGGAGCCGTGGTTCGCGCGGCTGGGCTCATAGAAGTCCCACAGGCTGGGCAGCGTGTAGCGCTCGTGCCACTCGGCGGTGCGTGCGCGCATCACGTCGCGGCTGGCCAGGTAGGCGGTCATGGTGGGGTCGAGGATGACGTCGTACGACAGCAGTTCCTCGAGCATCGCGTTCCATTCGTCGCTTCCCTGCGCGTGGATCAGGTCCCACTGGGCGGCGACCTGGCCGAAGCGGTGCTGCTCGTTGGCGTAGTTCATGTCGGACGGCCAGGGCTGCACGTCGTGGTCGTCGTACAGCGCCTCGAAGAGCCCGTAGAAGTGCGTGACGGTGCCGAGGCCGAGGCGTGCGGCGTCGATGGCGTTCATCTGCGCGACGCCGAGCTGGGCGAGGTGGGCCACGCTGCCCATGCCGAGCTGGCCCGCCTCGTCGAGGAGCGCCCCCATGATCTCGGGCGCATAGGCGACGAACTTGATCCCGTCGATGCCCTGGTCGTGTGCCCAGCGGACCCACTCGCGGGCCTGCTGGGGAGTGAATACGGGTCCGCGGTCCCAGCCCTGCCCCGGACGCTGGTAGACGTACATGCGGGGCGCCGTGATCTCGTTGTTGTTGGCGCGTTCGCGTTCGGAGAGGGAGAAGTCGACCGGGCCGTACTCGATGCCGCGGCCGGCGGTGACGCCGTGCGCCAGCCAGAGCTTGTAGACGTACTCGGCCTGCGGGGTCTTGGGCAGGCCGCCGGTGTGCAGATGCATGTCGACGAAGCCCGGCAGCACATACATGCCGTGGGCGTCGATCTCGTGGTCGCCGGGGGCGGGGCGGCGGGATTCGTCGATGGGAAGGCCGGGGTAGCCGACGCCCGCGATCTGCGTGATGCGATTGCCCTCGATGACGATGTCGACGGGGCCGCGGGGCGGGGCGCCGGTGCCGTCGATGACGATCGCGCCGCGGATGACCAGGCGGTCAAAGGGGCCGTCGCCCTCGGCGCGGTCGGGTGCGGGCTCGACGAACTGGGCGGCGGCGGGGACCGCGAGAAGGGCGAGGATTGCGGTGGCCAAGGCGATCGCCAGGCCGGGTCGTTTGGCGGCGGGCATGAACGGGTGTGTCATGTAGCGGGCTCCGGTCAGATGGGCAATCACCTGTTGTCCGCCACTATTGGGCGAAATTGGCGGACAAACCTCCGAGAGATGAATGCAGAAGCTGCTGCGGGGCGTGGATGCGCCGCAAGTCGGATCACCGGGATGCCGCCGGGATGCTGAGGGTAACAACCGTGACGCCGCCGGGAACACGGGAACCGTGGAGCGCCACCGGTGTATCCCAGGTCAGCACTTCCTCGCCCGGCCGACCGCTGATCCGGCCGCGGCGAGCCGACAACCTCCTGCCAGCGGGCCGACGCCGACTTGACCCGAACACGACACATCCACAACCATACCTGAGACGAACGTGTCCGATGCGAGGCTGCCAAATGTCAACTTCCCACAGCATCTACCGGCTCTTCCCAACGCTCGGGGTGCTCGCCGTGTCCGCGGGTCTCGCGTTGCCGGCCGAGGCGCAGGAAGAGCAGCCGGCTTGCAAGGATGACCAGGCGAGGATCGTCGGGGTGATCGTCGATTCCAGCACTGATATGCCGCTGGCGGGAGCATACGTTTCGGTCGAGACCTCGGACTGGGGATCGCTCACCACCGACAACGGCAGATTCCTGCTGTGCGAGATCGGGGAAGGAACGCACCAGGTGACCGTGGAGCGGCTCGGGTACGTCACGCTGCAATCCTGGGTCGAGGCCGACGCATCGGGGGATCCGATCGCACTTCACATGCGGCCGGACCCGATCCTGTTGGAAGGGCTCGAAATCGTCATGGATCGATTCGACCGCCGGCGCCGGGGTGCGGCGACCATTGTTCGCGCCTTCGACCAGGAGGACCTCGCGAACAGCGGCTACTGGTCCGCCGCCGAATTCGTCGACTCGCGGGCCGGCATCATGTCGACTCAGTGCGGCATCGGCAGGTGCGTCTACTACCGGGGATCGGTGGTCAGCCCCCGGGTCTATCTCGACGAGTTTCCGTTGATCGGTGGCTGGACACACCTGGAGAGCATTCCGACCAGCGAGTTGTACATGATCGAGGTCTATGCCAGAGGCACGCACATCCGGGCCTATACGCACAACTTCATGAAGCGGGCGGCAAGGACTCGGCTGGCGCCCATAATGATCTGGGAGTGATGGACATCATGCGCCGGTTCGCCTCCCCGGTTTGGGCGATAACCATGTCCGCGGGCCTCGCGCTGCCGGCCGCGGCGCAGGAAGAGCCCGCTTGCGAGGACGATCAGCCCCGCATCGCCGGGCTGGTGATCGATGTTTCCACGGAAGCGCCCCTGGAGGCTGTTCTTCGTGTCCTTGGAAGCCGTGGAGTGGGGGTCGCTGACAACCGGCGACGGCCGGTTCACGCTCTGCCGGATCGACTCCGGTGTCCACGTCGTCACTGCCGAGCGGCTAGGGTACGAGACGGTGACGCTGAATGTGGAGGCCGATGCGTCCGGCAATCCGATTGAACTGCGGATGAGGCCCGACCCGATCCTGCTGGAGGGGCTCGAGATCGTCACCGATCGCTTCGACCGCCGGCGCCGGGCCTCGGCGCGCACGGTCTGGGCATACGACCAGGAGGATCTCACGAGGAGCGTGCACTGGTCGGCTGCGGAGTTTGTCGACTCCCGCCCGGGCGTCTTTACGATACCCTGCGGGATCAGCCGATGCGTGTATCGGCGCGGGGAATACGTCGACCCTACGGTCTTCCTCGACGAATTCCGGTTGATGGGGGGCTGGACCGATCTCGAACTGCTTCCGACCGACCATCTCTACATGATCGAGGTCTACGGCAGGGGCACGCACATCCGAGCCTACACCCACCGCTTCATGGAGCGCGCCGCCAGGGCGCGTCTGGCGCCGCTGCCGATCTGGGACGACGACCGGTCGGTGGACGGTCTCGAGGCGCTGGGCCGGTCCCGGCTGATGCGCCACCCACCCCCACGCTAGTGCGCCCACCCCAATCCTTCCCTGAGCTCGCCGACGAAGCTACGTAGCCCCCGGCGCACGACGGATCGCAGGAAGAGCCCGACCAGCAGAACGAGGCTCACCTGCTGGAGGAGGCTCGGTGCCTCTTCGGTCAGTGCAGCGAGGGACGGGACGGGGAGCGACCCGAAGGCGGCGTTGACCGCGATGCCCGACGAAACCGCGAGGGCGACCATCGTCGCGGCGAAGGCGATGGCCGCGCGCCGTCCGTGCAGGCTGCCGACCAGGCCGAGGGTGGAGATGTTGGTCGCCGGTCCGGTGATGAGGAAGGCGATGCCGGCGCCGGGTGACAGCCCCGTTGCCAGGAACGCCGCCACCAGGGGCGTGGCCGACGCCGCACAGACGTAGGTGGGGAAGCCGAGGAGGGCGAAGAGGAAGACGTCCGTCACCGGGGGCAGGCTGCCGAGCCAGCCGCTCTCCAGGAAGGGAGTGACGAGGGCCGCCACGCCGAGGCCGAGGATGATCCACGGGGCCGTGTGATCGACGACCTCGCCAGTCCCTGTGCGCAGTGCGGCGGTGAGGCTCTGAAGCATTCCGGGCCGCTCTTCCGCCGCAGCAGCCGTGTCGGGAGCACGGACGGCCGACTTCAGCCTTCCGCCCACCCACCAACCGACCAGCAGCGCGACCACTGCCGCCGTGGCCAGGCGCAGGATCGTGACCTGGGGTCCCAATAGCGGGATGGAAAGGAGGACGGCATCGAGGCCGAGTTCCGGCGTGGCGACCAGGAACGCCATCGCCGCAGCTGGCGGGGCGCCCCGCTTGATGAGGCTCCGATACAGCGGCACCACACCGCAGGAGCAGATGGGAAAGGGCAGACCGATGAGCATGCCGCGTCCGGCCTGCGAAACCGCCCCGCCCCGTTTCATCCATTGCACGGATCGCGCCGGCAGGAAGGCGCTCAGCAGCCCGGCACAGAGATAGGCCAGGAGCAGGGCGAAGGCACTCTCGGCGGTCAGCACGTAGAGCCGCGAGAGGAAGCCCGCCGCACCGCCCGCGTGACCATCGGCGCCCGCGGGAAACACGGCCACGAGCAGTGCCAGCGCGACGATCGCCCCCCACCCTTCGCGCCTGCGGTGGAGTGGAGTCAGGGCCGTCTTTCGCTGATGGACGGCCACATGGACGAGCGACCCCCCCACCGCCGCCTGAAACAGCCGGATCCCCATGGAACCGGTCGCCCTCCACGCGGCCTCGCCCCCCAGCGCGTACCCGAACACGGTCGCGAACATGAGCGCGGCAAGTGCGGCCATCGCGGCCCGCCGGTCCACCTCCTGCGCGAACAGCCACCAAACGGCCACCCCGATGGGCAGCCGGTGCAGTACAGCGGCAAGAGGGAGCGACACGGGTGCGACGGCAGAGAGCGTGGCCAGCGCGGCCCCCTCCAGCGCGGCGTGCACGGCAAGCCCGGCGAGACCGGCCAGCAGGGCCCAGTGGTGGGTCCTCCCGCCGGCGTGCCGCGTGGTTCGCTCGACTGCAATCGGAAGCACAAACCCGACTGCGAGGGCAAGGAGGACACTCCAATCCCCTCCACCTATCGCCGAAGGCACGAACTCCAGGAAGATCAGCCCCGGAATCGCGGCCATGACCAGCCCGTCGAGCACCTGTGTGAAGCCGCGCCGATGTTCCGTGTATTTCGCGAGCACCGGACCCGCTGCGAGGGCCAGCACGGCTGCGATCAGCCAGGACATGTCACCAGGGGTCGAGACGCTATCTTCGTGTGCACCGGAACACTATTTTGACGCTACTTTGATCGGGACGCTGCCACGCCAGTCTGCCCGGATCTCCCCGAAACAAACCCGCGAGCCCGCGCGATTGGGATTGAGAGCTAAAGAATGCCGCAATCGACCTCCGAACCTATCGCAATCGTGGGGATGGCGTGCCGCTTCCCCGGGGCCGACGACATCGAGGCGTTCTGGAGTCTGCTCGAATCCGGCGGCAACGCGGTGGCGGAAGGGGTTCCCGGTTCGGGGATCGGACGGTGGGGACAGATCTTCGGGGACCGCGCGGTCCAGAGTGAAGCCTGCCGCTTCGGGGCCTTCGTCGACGACATCGACCGGTTCGACGACTCGTTCTTCCGGATTTCGCCGGTCGAGGCCCAGTTCCTGGATCCGCAGCAGCGCATGATGCTGGAGGTGAGCTGGCAGGCTCTCGAGGACGCCGGAATCGACCCCGAGCGATTGAGGGGCAGCCGCACCGGTGTCTACAGCGGGATCAGCAACGACGAGTACCGGATGCTGGTCGTGGAGTCGGCCAGGCCCACAGAGGCTGCCGCGAGCCTCTACGCGCTGAGCGGCACCAATCTGAACGGCACCGCCGGACGGGTGTCGTTCGTGCTCGGGCTGACGGGGCCGGCGAAGGCCGTGGACGCGGCCTGTGCGTCGGCGATGGTCGCGATCCACGACGCGGTGGCGGACCTGCAGCAGGGCAAGGCCGATGTGGCCATTGCGGGCGGCGTTCAGGCAATCCTCAATGGCCGCATCTACGAACTGCGCGCCGACGCGATGATGCTGTCGCCCGACGGCCAGTGCAAGACGTTCGATGCGTCCGCAAACGGCTACGTGCGGGGCGAGGGGTGCGGGGTGGTGATCCTGAAGCGCCTGAGCGATGCGGAGGCCGACGGCGACCGGATCTGGGCGGTGATCCGCAGTGCGGTGATGAATCACGGGGGAACCGGCGTCGGGCTGACGGTTCCGAATACGCCGGCGCTCGAGCAGGTGATGACGGACGCGCTGGCGCAGGCGGGCGTGGCGCCTGTTGAAGTGGACTACCTGGAGGCGCACGGTACCGGAACGGCCGTCGGGGATCCGATTGAACTCAATGCCGTGGCGAACGTCTACGGGCCGGCGCGCCCTGCCGATCGCCCGATCCTGATCGGCTCGGTGAAGACCAACGTGGGTCATCTGGAGTCTGCCGCGGGGGTCGCCGGGTTGATCAAGGCGGCGCTCGTGGTGAAGCGCGGGGTGATTCCGAAGCATCTGCACTTCCGTGACCCCAATCCGGAGTTCGACTGGGACCGGGCGCCCCTGCACGTGACGTCGACCATGATGGACTGGCCCGACCGCTCCGGACGGCCGCGGCTGGCGGGAGTCAACTGCTTCGGGATCTCCGGGACGAACGCGCACCTGCTGGTGGAGGAGTACCACCCCCCGGGGGGGGTAGCGGTTGCGAGAGGTGTGGCGGCCGAGTCAGGCGTGGGCGCGGGTCGATCGAGTCGCCTCCTCCCTCTTTCGGGCAAATCGGAGACCGCTTTGCGGGAACTGGCGGGGCGCTACCTGTCATGGCTCGACGAGCGGGCCTCATCCCTCGACGAACGCGCCTCATCCCTCGACGGATGGGCCCCACGGCTCGACGAAGTGCCCGCGGAACCGCATTCGGGCGGCGCGGCTTCCGATCCGCTGCTGTCGGACATGGCGTGGACCGCGGGCGTGGGGCGGAGCCACTTCGACCACCGTGCGGGCGTGGTCTTCCACGACTTCGGGTCGCTGAGGGAGCAGTTGGAAGCGGTGGCCGAAACGGCCCGCGAGGACGGTGCTCGGGCCCCCGCGGCCAGGGTGGCATTCGCCTACACCGGGCAGGGCAGCCAGTGGCAGGGCATGGGGCGGACACTCTACGAGACCGAACCCGCGGCGAGAGCGGTCATGGATCGTTGTGAGGCCGTGTTCCAGGAGGAACGCGGCACCTCTCTACTGGACGTGATGTTCGGCCGGGCGGGGAAGGAACAGGGAGACCTGGGCGACACCGCCTGGGAGCAGCCGGCTCTCTACACCCTGGAAAGCGCCCTCACGGCGATGTGGTCAAGCGTGGGTATCCGGCCCGCCGTGGTGGTCGGACATAGCGTCGGGGAGATCGCCGCGGCCCAGGCAGCGGGCGTGTTCAGCCTGGAGGACGGGATGCGGTTCGCGTGCGCCCGTGGAGCGCTGATGTCCGGCATGGAGGCGGGCGCCATGGCCGCGATCTTTGCACCTCCGGAAAGGGTTCAGGAGGCTGTCGAGGCCTGGAACGCATCGTCGGATGGGGCCGGGATCAACATTTCCGCCGACAACGGCGCGCACCAGGTGATCAGCGGCCCGGCGGCGGGAGTCGAGGCGGTCTCCGCGCAGCTGGAGGCCGACGGACTCCGAGTGACGAGGCTGAATACCACCAAGGCATTCCATAGTGTCCTGGTCGAGCCGATCCTGGACGCGCTCGAGGCGACGCTCGATGGCATGGAAATCTGCCGGCCTTCCCTGCCCCTGGTGAGCAACCTGACCGGCCGGGCAATGGAAGCCGGTCAGACGCTGGACGGTGCATATTGGCGGCGGCACGCCCGGCAGGCCGTGGCGTTCGCCCGCGGCGTTCGAACGATGGCGGAACTCGGCGTGGATCTGGTGATCGAGGTCGGTCCGCGCCGGGTGCTGGCGCCCATGGCGCTGTCCGCCTGGCCCGAGTCCCCCGACACGCCCGCGCCGCGTGTGCTGTCCAGCCTGGAACCGCCGCTTGACGATGCGTCGGCGACGCCGGGTTCGGGCGAGTTCATTCGCGCCGCCGCAGATGCGTATGAAGCGGGCCTCCCGGTTCGCTTCGAGGGATTGTTCGCGGGGGAATCACGCCGGAGAATCTCGCTTCCGAGCTATCCCTTCCAGCGCACGCACCATTGGCTGGACACGCCGAGGCGCCGACGCGGGGTCGCCGGACATCCGTTGTTGGGAGATCGGCACGAGTCCGCGCGGGGCGAGATCACTTACGAGAGCGAGCTGTTCCCGACGGACCCGCAGTGGCTGGACGACCATCGCGTGTTCGATCGGGTCATCGCTCCGGGCGCGCTCTATGGCGCGATGGCGGCGTCCGCGGCCCTGGTGGAGGGGAGCGGAACGGTGGTCGTGGAAGACTTCCAGCTCCACAACGCGCTGGTCTTCCCCGAGGACGACTCGACGGACGGCGACGGCGAAGCATGTCGCCGGCTTCAGTTGGTCCTCGATGAATCCGATGAGCCGTCGCAGGCCGTTCAGATCTACAGCAAGGGCAGCGAAGGGGGCTGGATCCAACACGTGGAAGGGCTCGTGTCGTCGGGGGGCTCGGTGCCGGAAGCCGGTGAGCGACTGGATCTGGACAGGCTCAAATCCACTCTTTCACCGGTGGATGTGAACGGCTACTACGGCGCCAGAGCCGATACCGGCGTCCATCTCGGCCCCTCCTTCCGCACGCTCGCCAGGGCCTGGTCCCGACCCGGCGAAGCGCTCAGCGAGGTGCGGCTGCCGGAGGGCATCTCCCGCGACGGCGTGGATATTCATCCGCTCCTGCTGGACGGCTGCTTCCAGACCGTGGGCGCGGCGCGCGACCTGTCCGGCCCGCACGGCTCGGTGACCTACCTGCCCTTCGGATGGGAGAGGTTCTGGCTGACGTCCGGGCGCCTTCCGGACCGCGTGGTCTGCCATGTGCGCCTGAGCGAGGGGTCACGGGACGCGGACGCGGATGAGGGCGACGCGCGGGAGGTTCTGACCGCGGAGCTGCGCATCTACAACCGCAGCGGCGTGCAGATCGGCGGCCTCAGCGGCTACACGATCAAGCGGGCGACCCGGGCGGCACTGCTCTCCGCGGCGGACGACGTAAAGGATCTGCTGTACGAGGTGCAGTGGCGTGAGCGGGCCCTTCCACCGGGCATGCCGTTCGCCGACTTCTTCCCCACTCCGGGAACCATCAAGGCTGGCGCACAGCTGTTCACGGGCTACCTCACGGACGCCGGAGTCGATCCGGACGATCGCGACGCGCTGCTGGCGGATCTGGAAACGTGGTCGTGGTCATACGCGCTGGCGACGCTGGACCGGCTTGGATGGCAGCGGCAGCCGGGCGCGCTCGTGGATTCGGAGGAGCTGCGCGAGCGGCTCGGCGTGAGCCCGGATCACCCGCGGCTCTTCCGCCGAATGCTCGAAATGGCCGCCAAGGCGGGAGTGCTGCACGAGGAGGACGACGGTCGCTTCGCTGTGCTCGTGGGATCGGAGGATGCGTGGCCGGAGGTCTTGCCGCGCGATCCCGATGACTACGCGGCCGTCATGGCGAACCGCTATCCCAACGGGCTGATCGAGGTCGGGCTGTTCCGGCGGTCCGGGGGCGCCCTGGCCGAGGTGCTGCGCGGCCGCGAGGATCCGCTGACCCTGCTTTTCAGCAGCGGGGAGCCGACCGCGGCTGACCTGTACCTGAAGGCCCCGGTGGCGCGCGCGGCAAACGAGATGCTGGCCGAAGCCGTGCGGGCGCTCGTGGCTGCGCTGCCGGAAGGCCGTCGCCTGAGGGTGATCGAGGTCGGAGCGGGGACGGGGTCGGCGACCGCGTCCGTCCTGCCCGAGCTCCCGGAAGGGCGGTTCGACTACGTCTACACGGACATCTCGGCCGGTTTCTTCTCCGAGGCCGAGGCGCGATTCGGGGACGGCGGCGGATGCATCGAATACCGTCCGCTCGACATCGAGAAGGATCCGATTGCCCAGGGCTTCGACGCGCACGGCTACGACGTGATCATCGCCTCAAACGTGCTGCACGCGACCCGGTACCTCGAAGAGACGCTTGACCACTGCCGGCAGCTGCTCGCCCCGTCGGGACAGATGATCGCGCTCGAGAACCTCAGCGGCCTCGGGTGGATGGATCTGACCTTCGGCCAGCTGGACGGCTGGTGGCGCTTTGCCGACGACTACCGCCCGCATCACGCCCTGGCGTCCCCCGCCGTTTGGCGCCAGGCGCTCGGCGACGCGGGTTTCGCGGCGTCGGAGGTCGTGGGTGTGGACGAGTCGGACTCGACCCGGATCCCGGACAAGGGCGTGATCGTGGCGCGGGGCCCGGCGCGGGTGACCGAGCCCGCGGGTGTCTGGATTCTGGCGGCGGACCGCGGAGGGATGGCGGCAGAGCTGGCGGCGGATCTCGCGGCCAGAAACCAGACGGTCCTGCTGGCAATCGACCAGGGACCGGAGGACGCGCTGCCGGACGCGGCCCGTCCCGGCGTCTTCCGGGTGCGCGTCGACATGGCGCGGCGCGAGTCGTGGCAGTCGGTGGTCGAAGCACTCCCGGACGGCGCGGAGCTCAGCGGCCTGATGCACCTCTTGTCGCTGGACGGTCACGATGCCGAGGCAACGACGCACGAGATCGGGGAAGACGTGGCCCGGGTGGGCGCGAGCGCGCTGGCCATGGTGCAGGGAGTGGGCGACGCCGACGCGGCCCCCGGCAACGGGGTGTGGTTCGTTACGCGAGGGGCGCAGGTCCTGGAGCGCGAGCGTGGCGGCCAACTGTGCGGGGCGGCTCTCTGGGGCTTCGGCAAGGGAGTGGCCCGCGAAGCGGCGCACCTGCAGCCCCGGATGGTGGACCTCGATCCCGGCTTGAACGCCGCCGCGCCCGACCTCGCCAACGAGCTGATGTATCCTGACGAAGAGAATCACATCGTCTTCCGCTCGGGCCGCCGTCAGGTGGCGCGCCTGGTGCGTGCAGGCGAAGGGGCGCCCCGACTTGCCCTGCCCGACGATCGGGAGTGGGTTTTGGCCCCGGATCCCTCGGGGATCTTCGACCGGCCGTATGTCCAGCCGCTTCCGGCACGTGCTCTGGAGCCCCGTGAAGTCCGCGTGGCCGTCTCGGCCGCCGGGCTCAACTTCTGGGATGTCTTCCGGTCGCTCGGCTTCATCGAGGAGGGACTCCTGGGGAGGGAGATGTGCGGCCACATCGTCGACATCGGGTCCGAGGTCACCACCGTCTCGGTGGGCGATCAGGTGGTTGGGCTTGGGTTCGGCGCCTTCGGACCCCAGATGATCACGCACGAGGAGCTCGTGGCCCATGCACCCACGGGCATCTCGGTGACCGGACTGGCGACGATACCGAGCGCATACGTGTCCGCCGCCCTGTCCTTCGAGCTGTCCGGGCTCGAGGCTGGCGAACGCGTGCTGATCCACGCCGGCGCGGGCGGGGTGGGCCTCGCGGCCATCCAGCTCGTGCAGGCGGCCGGAGCGGAAGTCTTCGCCACCGCCAGCGCCCCGAAACAGTCCTATCTCCGGTCTCTGGGCGTGAAGCACGTCTTCGACAGCCGCACAATTGGGTTCGCCGCCGAGATCATGGAAGCGAGCGGCGGCGCGGGTGTCGACGTGGTGCTCAACAGCCTGACCGGCGAAGGCTTCATCGACGCCAGTCTGTCCTGCCTTCAGCACGGCGGCCGGTTCGTCGAAATGGCCAGACGCGACATCCTCAGCGAGGACGAGATGGCCGCCGTGCGCCCGGATGTCGGCTATGATATCCTCGAGCTGGACGTGCTCAAAAAGACCGACCCGGAATGGGTGGGAAGGGTCCTGCGAGGGCTCATGCGACGAGTCGCGTCAGGTGAACTGAAGCCGATCGTCCACAGCAGGTGGCCGTTGGCGGAAGCCGGCGCCGCGCTGAGCTTCATGCGCGCGGCCCGGCACCTTGGGAAGATCGTCGTCACCACGCCACCGGTCGAGAACGGACGGTTGCGGCCGGACCGCACCTACCTTGTGACCGGCGGCCTCGGCGGAATCGGGTGCGCCGTGGCGGGCTGGCTGGCGGACCGGGGCGCCGGCGCAATCGTGCTCAATGGGCGCCGTCCCCCCGACACCGAGGCCGAAGAGACCATCCGGGAGCTTCGGGAGCGCGGGGTGGACGTGCGTGTGGAACTCGCGGACGTCACCGACACCGATGCGATGGACGGAATACTGTCGCGAATCGATCGGGAACTCCCACCGCTGGGAGGTGTGATCCACAGCGTCGGCGTACTGTCGGATGGTGCGTTGACCAACCAGACCTGGGACAGGTTCGAGACGGTGCTTCGGCCCAAGATCCTCGGAGCCTGGCACCTGCATCGCGCGACCCTGGACCGGGACCTGGACATGTTCGTCCTCTTCACCAGCCGCGTGGGCGTCATGGGCAATCCGGGACAGGCGAACCACGCCGCCGCCAACGCGTTTCTCGACCAGCTCGCCGGTCACCGCCGGGCGCTCGGGCTGCCGGGACAGGCCATCGCCTGGGGGGCCTGGTCGGAGATCGGCGAAGCGGCGGAACAGCGGGAGCGCATCGAGAGGCAGCGCTCGGCGCTCGGCGGCCGCTGGTTCACGCCGGAGCAGGGGATGAAGGCGTTCGACCGGCTGGTGCGCGAGGACGTCACCCATTCCGTGGTGATGGCCATGGACTGGTCGGTCTTCGAAGAAGCTGTCGAGGAGCGCCCGCCCCTGGTGGAGGACTTGCTCTCGGCGGACGGCGAAGCCGAAGCGGACAGCGCTGACGCCCCCAGGGATCTGCTGTCACGAGTCAGAGAGGCACCCACATCCGAACGCGACGGCCTCCTGGTGTCGTTCCTGCAGGGTGAAGTCCAGGCCGTCCTGCGCCTGCCATCGTCACCAGCACCAACCGTGGGGTTCTTCGACCTGGGAATGGACTCGCTGATGGCCGTCGAGTTGCGAAACCGGCTCAACCGGGCGCTCGCCGGCGTCTACACGGCACCCAACACGCTCGTATTCGACTACCCCGACATCGCCACGCTCGCCGGCCACCTCAACGAAGAACTCGCCAGGAGCGGCGACGCGCCCGCTCCTCCGCCCCTACCGGAACCGGCAGCCCAGCCCACGTCTCAACCCGCTACTCAACCGGCGGCCCGGGCCGACGACGACGCGATCGCAATCGTGGGCATGGCGTGCCGCTTCCCCGGTGCTCCGGACCTCGCGGCGTACTGGCGCCTCCTCGAAGATGCCAGGGACCTCGTCACCGACGGACGCCGGGACCCCGGTCCCTGGATCGGCGTCGCCGGAAACCCCGGCGAAGGCGACGCCTATTCCCGGCGCGGAGCGTTTCTGGAAGACATCGACAAGTTCGACGCCAGGTTCTTCGGGATTCGACCGATCGAGGCTCGGATGATGGACCCCCGCCAGCGTCTCCTGCTGGAAACCACCTGGCACGCCCTGGAGGACGCCGGCGTGGACCCCGGACAGCTTAAGGGCAGCCGCACAGGTGTCTATGTCGGAACAGGCAACGGTGACTATCGGGACGTCGTGGTGGCGGGCGGCGAGACCCACGGGTACCTGGGCACGACCATTAGCGTCACCGCCGGGCGGATCTCGTTCGCGCTGGGCCTCACCGGTCCCGCAGTACCACTCGACCTTGCATGCGCGTCGTCGCTGGCAGCCGTCCACCAGGCCGCATCCGCCCTGCGCCTGGGCGAAGTCGACACGGCACTGGTCGGAGGCGTCAACGCGATCCTGTCATCGGAAATCGCGACCTTCATGGCGCAGCTCGGCATGCTCTCCACCAAGGGGCGCTGCAGCACCTTCGACGCCGCGGCGGACGGGTTCGTGCGCGGGGAGGGGTGTGGGGTGGTGGTGCTGAAGCGCCTGAGCGAGGCCAGGGCGGACGGAGATCGCATCTGGGGGGTCGTCCGCGGATCCGCCGTCAACCAGAACGGCACCAGCGCCGGACTGACGGTCCCGAACGGCCCGGCACAGGAGCGCGTGATCGAGGACGCCCTGTCCAGGGCGGGAGTCCCACCGGCCGACGTGGACTACCTCGAAGCCCACGGGGCAGGGTCGGACCTGGGTGATCCGATCGAAGTCCAGGCGGCAGCGGCCGTGTACGGACGCGAACGGGATCCGGACCGCCCCCTGCTGATCGGATCCATGAAGACGAACATCGGACACCTGGAGGCTGCCGCGGGCGTGGCCAGCCTGATCAAGGCCGTCCTGGCGATGAACGAGGGCCGGATACCCGGGCAACTGCATTTCCACAACCCCAACCCGCATCTGGATTGGGACCGCCTCCCGGTGAGGGTGACCGCCGAAATCACGGAATGGCCGTGCCACCCCGATCGCCCCCCGCGCGCGGGCGTCAGTTCGTTCGGGATTTCGGGAACCAACTCACATGTCGTGGTGGAAGGGAACGGAACGCCGGAGAACGGCTCCGCGAGCGCAGGGGACCTGGTGTGGCCGACAGGCTCCCCGCAGCCTGTCGAGGTTGTGCTTCCCGACCGAGCTGCCGCGCTGCCGCCGGCAACCGGTGAGTACGGGTCGCGCGGGACGCGCATCCTGCCGCTCTCCGCCAAGTCGCCCCAGGCACTCGGAGAGCTTGCAGAGCGTTATCTCGCCTGGCTCGACGGCTGCCGCGGACATGGGTCCACCGAAGACGGTGCCTCCGCGTCGCTGCTCGCCGACATGGCCTGGACGGCAGGCATTGGCCGAAGTCACTTCGACCACAGGGCCGGCGTCGTTTTCCGTGACCGTGAATCGCTCCGCGACGGGCTGACCGCCGTCGCCGCGATGCGCGACCCGGGCGGGCCGCGTCCCAATCGCCCTCCGTCCAGCACCCCACCCAGGCTTGCATTCGTCTACGCAGGGGAGGGAAATGAGCACGAGGGCATGGGCGAGGATCTCCATGATCGCGAACCGGTCGTGCGTGCAATCCTGGACCGATGCGACGCGGTCCTGAGGGAGGTACGGGACGGCGCATCCCTGCTGGACGTCATGTTCGGCAGAACCGACTCGCGGGGAACCCTCCGCGACCCGGAGTGGGCACAGCCCGCGGTCTATGCGCTGGCCACGGCCCTGACGGCCCTGTGGGCCAGCGCAGGGATTCGTCCGGGTGTGGTCGCCGGACAGGGTATCGGCGAACTGGCCGCGGCATGGGCCGCCGGCGTGTTCACCCTGGAGGACGGGCTCCGGTTGGCCGCAGCCCGAGGAATGGCGCTCGCACGCCCCAGGACACGCATGGCGGCCGCCGTTCCGTCCGCGGGCACGGCGGACGATCCCTTCGCCGATCTGGAAGCGGCCTTGAAGGGCGTCGAGTTCGCTGCGCCCTCGCTGTCCCTCCTCAGCCAGGTGACCGGCCAGCTACTCGACCCTGCAAGAGCGTCCGGTGCCGACTACTGGCGTGAGCAGGCGCGCGTGGACCAACCTCGCGAACTCTTCGCGAACAGGCTGGCCGAACTGGGAGTCGACATGGTCCTGGAGGTATGCGCACGGTCGGCCGGATGCCCGGTACCACTGGACGCATGGCCCGAGTCGACGGAGCATCAAGGCTTTGCGGAGTCGGTCGCGAGAGCTTACGAGGCCGGGCTTCCGGTCTCGTTTGCCGGTTTGTTCGCCGGGGAGATGAGGCGTCGGATATCCCTGCCGGCCTATGCGTTCCAGCGCAAGCGCCACTGGATCGAAGTGGAAAGCTGACTTAGCTAGATATCTAGCTAGATCAGCCGCTGCTCGTCCAGAAACTCGCGCATCGTCTCAACGCACTCCCGCGGCTTCTCCAGCTGCAGGAAATGCGTCGTTTCCGGTATGAAATCGTAGTCGACGGTCTGAATGTGACTGAGGTTGAAGGTGGGCAGATAGGCATAGGGCAAGGTGGGATCGGACCCGATGACCTTCGTCGGGCACGGGAGTTCCCCAAAGTCCACCAGGAAGGCGTAGGTCCGTATGTATGCGACGATCTGCGCCTCGTACTCCCGAGGGCACCGAAGCTCATAGCCATCGTCGCCCGGCGACTCGGTCAGGACCGTTCGGGCCATGAGTTCCGACGCGCCGGGGACTGCCCTGACAAGTAGAGGCAGATAGCTCAGGAGGTCGGTGAAGTCACTTCGCTTCTGGAATCGATCGGTGCGTCTTCGTGTCATCCCGGCGGAACGCTCGGCCAGCGCGTCGTAGTCCGGGTCGCCCGGACCGGGCCTGTAGAGGGGTGGATCGAACAGAATCCAGGCGGACAGGGTTCCGCTCCGGCCCACGGAAAGCTGGGGCGAAAGCAGCGTGGTCAGAGCCGAGAGGGAATGGAACACGCCGATGGTTGGCCGGTCCCCGTAGTTGGCCGCCACCGCTTCGATGACCTGCTCCTGGTCCCGGACCAGGTTGGGCATATTGTGTTCGCTGCGCGCGCCGACCGTGTTCCACCCGTGATTTCTCAGATCGTAGACGCACAGGTCGAAGTCTTCGACGAGCAACGACCAGAACGGGTAATAGAGGTCGATCGCAAGCCCGTTACCGTGGCACAGGAGGAGCCGGGGACCGGCGGGATTCCCGTGCCTGCGCACGATCGTGATGCTGCCGTCGTCGTGACGCACACGGCACGAGGAACGTGGCTCAGGCACCTCCCATACGGCTCGCGAACTCACACCTCAACACCCCTCTGGTTCCTGCGGCCACCGTCAAGGGACTGCGCGACGCCCGGGCAGGGCGATCGCGCAGGAAGTTAGAGTCAGCCGATCTTCGAGTCGAGGTGCGCGACCAGTTCCCCGAAGGTGCCAATCTTGCCGCAGTCCTCCGGCGGAATCGACACGTTGAATTCGCGTTCCACGATCCTCATGAATGCGACCGCATCCACGGAGGAAATACCTGAATCGGCAAACCCTCCGTCGAGGGTCGGCTCATGACCAAGATCCAGATGTTGGTCGATCAATGCTCTCAGTCGGCTCTCGGTTCCGGCCATCGGTTGCTGGTCCTTTGCGTTTGGAATTGGGGATGTGAAAAACCAACCGGCACATAGTGGGCAGCACTTATCCCAATGTCAAGGAAGGACGACCGCTTGTGGGACGCCTGCTTGTCGTGACGCCTGCTTGTGGGACGCCTGCTTGCCCTTGCTTGCACGATGCTCGCTTGCGACCGGTCGCTACCATCGTCATGC
Organism: Longimicrobiales bacterium; assembly: GCA_965211905.1. GTDB lineage: Bacteria > Gemmatimonadota > Gemmatimonadetes > Longimicrobiales > Gaopeijiaceae > Bin94. The sequence continues at coordinate 754,580 of CBDBTX010000002.1, read as the reverse complement.
CCGGTACGCTATTGTGCGCTGTCGACACCGCCTGCCTCTCCTCATCCGCGACCACGGCAATCCTGAACGCCTGCAGGGTCCAGTAGGGTCACCATGACCACCACCCCGGCCTCGGAGCCGCCTGGCGGCTCGACTGTCCACTACCAGCCCGACGAAAGGCCACCGCTCAAGCTGGTGGTGGGCGTCGGCCTGCAGTTGGCGGTACTCAACATCGCGGCCGTGATGCTGATCCCGATGGTCGTGATGCGGGCTGCCGGAATGTCCGACTCCTATCTCTCCTGGGCGGTGCTCGCCTCGGTGACCGTCTGCGGGCTGACCACGGTGGTCCAGGCCTTTCGTGCCGGTCGCCTGGGTGCCGGACACGTGATGGTCATGGGAACCTCCGGGGCGTTCATCCCGGCCTCGATCATGGCGCTCTCCGAGGGCGGGCCCTCCCTGCTTGCCACGCTCGTCGTCGTTTCGGCACTCGTGCCGCTGGTGCTCTCGTGGCGCCTTTCCCTGTTCCAGCGGATCCTCACCCCCGCCGTATCCGGGACGGTGATCATGCTCATCCCGGTCACGGTGATGCCGTTCGTCTCCAGCCTCCTTGCCGGCGCCCCGGAGGGTGTCACCGCGTCGGGCGCACCGCTCAGCTTCGTGGCAACCGTGGTCGTCATCGGCGGACTGGCCCTGAAGGCGACGGGATCGCTACGGCTCTGGGCCCCCGTCATCGGCGTGGTCGCGGGCTCGGCGGTCGCGGCCTACCACGGCCTTTACGACCTGGGCCGCGTCGCCGCGGCTCCATCGATCAACCTGCCGCAAGCCCACGCGCCCGGTTTGGACTTCGGGTTCGGCCCGGACTTCTGGACGCTTCTGCCCTCGTTCCTGCTCGTGGCGGTGATCGCCGCGGTCCGCACGATGAGCAGCGCCGTCGCCGTTCAGCGCGTGTCGTGGCGCCGGAAGAACCGCGCAGTCGACTTCCGTGCCGTTCAAGGAGCGGTGGCCGTCGACGGCGTGGGCAACCTTCTCGCCGGACTGGCCGGGACGGTCCCGGGCAGCGCCACCACCACCAGCGTACCGCTCACACAGCTCACGGGAGTGGCGGCCCGGGCGGTCGGGATCGTCGCCGGCGCCGCGTTCATCGCGCTGGCTTTCCTCCCGAAGGCATTCGCGGCGATCCTCGCCATACCGGATCCGGTCTTCGCCGGCTATCTCGTCATTCTGCTGGCGATGCTGTTCACGATCGGCATGAAGATCGTCCTGCAGGACGGGCTCGGCTATCGAGAGGGATTGATTGTCGGCATCGCCTTCCTGGCCGGGGTGAGCTTCCAGCACGGCATGATCTTCCCGGAGCTCGTCTCGGGGTTCGCGGGCGGGCTGCTCGAGAACGGAATGAACGCGGGCGGTCTGGCCGCTATCCTCATGACCCTTTTCCTGCGTGCCACGGACCCGCGCCGCAGCCGCATCGAGACCTGGTTCGACCTGTCGGACCTGCCGGCGATCCGGGGGTTTCTGGGCAACTTCTCGTCGCAGAGCGGCTGGGGCCGGGAAATGGCCAACCGTCTCGCTGCCGCGACGGAAGAGACGCTGCTGACCCTCGGCGATGGCGCCGCGACGGCCCGGCAGGACACCCGGCGACGGCTGCTCCTCACCGCGCGCCGGGCGGGCAACGGCGCGGTCCTGGACCTCTTTGTCGCTCCAGCGGGCGAGAACCTTGAGGACAGGGTCGCCCTGCTCGGCGAGGTGGACGACGACACGCCCATCGCACGTGAAGTTTCTCTGCGCCTCCTGCGCCACCTCGCGTCGTCGGTGAAGCATCGCCAGTACCATGACACGGACATCGTGACGGTGCGTGTAGAGGCGCCTCGCTGACGGCCATCCACACGCCGGCAGCCCGGTCCGCGTGTCGCGAGGGTCCCTGGCCACATTCTGCACGGCTATCTTGGAGAGTCTCCCCTGCCTGAATCCCCGGTGACTACTCCGATGCGGACCATCCCACCACTCGTTCCCGTCTTCGCGTTCGCCGCCGTCGCAGCCTGCGGCGAGGCGGCCCCCCCCGTGCCGGCCTCGCTGTCCCTCTCGCCGAACTCGCTGAGCTTCAAATCCCTGGCCGACACCGCCCGCCTCGCCGCCACCGTCCGCGACGAGAGCGGCGAAGTCATCCTGGATCCCGCAATCATCTGGGTCTCGCACGACGCCACGATAGCCCGGGTCGACGCGCCGGGGCAGGCTCAAGCCGTTCTGGTCACCTCCATCGCCGACGGCAGCACCACCATCACCGCCACCGCGGGAGCAGCGAGCGCCGCCGCGGCCGTACAGATCGAGCAGGTCGCCACGACCGTGGAGGTCACCGCGGCCACGGACTCGCTCATCGTCGGCGACTCGGTCCGGATGACCGCCCAGGCGTCCGACGCGGTGGGATCGGCAGTGGCCGGCGCCCTCTTCTCCTGGGAATCCAGCGACCCCGGGATCGCTACCGTCGACGACGATGGCTGGGTACGCGCCCGCGCCCCGGGTCCCTTCGAAGTCACCGCCTCCCTCGGCCAGCTCAGCGCCTCGGCCGCCCTGACCTCGCTCCCCCTCCCCGAGCGACGGGTCCTGCTGGCCATCTACGAGGCCGGCGGCGGCGCCCTCTGGAAGGACAACACCAACTGGCTCACCGACGCCCCGCTCGCCGACTGGTACGGGGTCCACCTCAACGACGACGGGCACCTGCTGCACCTGCTCCTCACCGACAACGGCCTGATCGGCAACATCCCGCCCGAAATCGCCAGCCTCGCCCACCTGGAGTCGCTGCACCTCGGCCTGAACAGCCTTGCCGGACCGCTTCCACCCGAGATCCGCCACCTCAAGCAACTGAAGTCGCTGGAGCTGACCTACAACGCCCACACCGGCCCGATCCCGCCCGAAATCGGCGAACTCACCGCCCTGGAATGGTTCGGCGCCTTCGGCAACCAGTTCAGCGGCGAGATCCCGCCCGAAATCGGCAACCTGACCAGCCTGGAATCGCTCGACCTCTGCTACAATCGCCTCACCGGCCCCATCCCGCCGGAAATCGGCAACCTCACCAGCCTCAGGCGCCTGGCGCTCTGCGGGATCGACGCCAACCCCACCGAAGGCAACCGCCTCAGCGGCGAAGTACCACCCGAAATCGGCAACCTCACCAACCTGAGCCTCCTGAGCCTTGGCGCCAACGTCCTCACCGGCTCCATTCCGGCCGAAATCGGCAACCTCACCCAGCTCGATTCACTCCTCCTCTACAGCAACGAGCTCACCGGCATCCCGCCCGAAATCGGCAACCTCGAGAGCCTCCAGTGGCTCCTCCTCTACGGCAACCGGCTGACAGGCCCCATCCCGCCGGAAATCGGCAGCCTGGAAAGCCTCCGCGTGCTCAACCTCGGATGGGGGTGGAAGAGCGGACGCAACCTGATCACCGGCTCCATCCCGCCGGAAATCGGCAGCCTCGAACGCCTCGAACGCCTGGACTTCGGCGGCAATCAGCTCAACGGCCCGATTCCTCCCGAGATCGGCGGCCTGCGGGCGCTCGTGAACCTGGAACTGGGCTCGAACATGCTCGAAGGCGCGATCCCGGCCGAAGTCGGCAATCTCACGCGCCTGACCTCGTTCGCGGTCTGCAAGAACAAACTCGAGGGGCCGGTCCCCGCCGAGTTCGGCAACCTGACCCGCCTGACCCAGCTCTTCCTCTGCACCAACGGACTCTCGGGCCCATTGCCGCCGGACCTGGGCAACCTGCGCGGCCTGCGCCGCCTCATCGTCGCCGGCAACCGCCTGACCTCCTCCGTACCCCCCTCAATGGTATCCCTCCGCCAGCTCCGCGAGTTCTTCTGGCAGAACAACGCCGGCCTCTGCGTGCCGCTCCTCGAAGAGTTCGACTCGTGGCTCGCCCGCATCCCCGAGAACGCGCGCCATGGAGAGCGCTGCGTGCAGGCTTCCGCCGCCGACGGCACCGGTGGCGTCACAGCCGTCCCCGACATGGATGCGGGTCCTTTGAGGCATGTGACGGAAGAGCGACCCCTGCCTCACCGCCCGATCGCCGAACTCCGCGGCCACCGGTAGGCGTGCTGCAGGGTTGGGATTACCAGGCCCTCGCACCCGGCGCGTGCTCGCCAGTTGCCCGCGCGCGCCGCCCGATCAGAACCGAAGCCGTACACCCACCATCACGCCGGCACCATCCGGCAGCGGGATGACCTGCCATTCGTCCCGCTGGCTCCTGGAGCCGAGAATCAGGCCGGTGGCACCGCCGAGCACCCCTCCGATGCCCGCGTAGCCCAGCCCGTATTGGGCCCCGGACCTGATGTGTTCGGAGACGGCGAAGTTGCATTCGCTGTCAAGGCACTCCGGCCCCACCGCCATTCCGAGGAGAAACCCGATCGCGGCGCCGCCGAGGGCTCCCCTGACGAGGCCCTTCTTCGCCCACGGAACCGCGTTGGTCCCGGTCGCCAGATCCCGTTCCAGCCAACGGACCTCTGCTCGCTGGATCGAGCGCGAAACACCGTTCGGCAGGGTCATGCGGAACGCGTCGTCCTGTACGCCCGAGACCCGGCCGATCAGCGTCTCGCCCACCAGGACGACGCGCACCCTGTCTCCCACGTCCTGTGCAGCGGTCGGCTGAAGGGAAGCGGAGAGGGCAATCATCGCCGCGGCCAGGGCGCTCAAGGGAAAGGCCGTCCGGGACAAGGCCGTCCGGCGCGTCGAGTCGAACCAACTCATTGTGATTTCTTTCACAAGCGAGGCACGGCCCCAGATCGAGCCGAGTGGGCGTGGGGTCATCTTACCGGTCCTTCGATACCACGTGCAAGTGCGCAATCCGACTCCGCAATCCGACTCCTCCGCCCGACCGTCATCCTTCACCGGCAACCCGCTCGACCGACCGCCATCCTTCACCGGCAACCCGCTCGACCGACCGGCCAACCCTCACCGTCGACCCGCATCTCTGCCGCGCGGGCGTGGGCCTCGAGGCCTTCCATGCGTGCGAGCGCGGCCGCGTCCCTCGCCACCAGGTCGCGCTCGGGTCCCGGCTCCAGCCGGAGCCAGGTGGGCCGCCTGAGGAAGGAGAGCACCGACAATCCCCCGGTGAACCGCGCCGTCCCGCCTGTCGGCAGCGTGTGGTTGGGGCCCGCGCCGTAGTCGCCGAAGACTTCCGCGACGGTCTCGTCGACGAATACCGACCCGAATCTGTCCAGTCTCTGCTCCCATGCGTTCGCACGGCTTCCGTGGAGCTGCAGGTGCTCCGGCGCGAGTTCTTCGCAGCAGCGGACCGCCTCGTCCTCGGAGGCGACGACGGCGAAGCCGTTCTTCAGGCCGGCGATCGCGGTTGTGGCGGTCGGCAGGTCGGCCAGCTGGCGGGCGAGTTCGTCCTCGACGCGCGCGAGCAGGTCGGCCGAGGTGGTGATCAGCACCGGCAGCGCAGCGGCATCGTGTTCGGCCTGCGCGAGCAGGTCGGCCGCGATCAGGACCGGGTCCCCCGCCTCGTCGGTCAGGACGGCGAGCTCGGAGGGGCCCGCGAGGAGATCGATGCCGACCACGCCGGACAGCAGCAGCTTGGCCGCCGTCACCCACTGGTTCCCGGGCCCGACGACGACATCGCATCGCGGCACCGGAGGAACGCCGTACGCCATGGCCGCCACGGCCTGCGCCCCCCCCACCCCCAGCAGCCCCGCCGCCCCCGCCACCGCCCCCGCCGCCATCACCTCCCGGGACGGCCTCGGCGAGGCCAGCCACACCTCACGCACCCCGGCCACCCTGGCGGTCACGGCCGTCATCAGCACCGACGACGGCAGCGGAAACCGCCCTCCCGGCGCGTAGCATCCCGCCACGCGGACGGGCACCACCCTGTCGCCGGCCATGCCCCCCTCCACCGCCACCGCCACCGGGCCCCCCGACTCCAGCTGCGCGCGGGCGAAGTGCTCGATCCGGCCCGCGGCGCGCTCCAGCACCTCGCGGTCGGCCGCGGGAAGCGATGCGAGTGCCGTCTCCATCTCGGCCGGCGTCCTCACCAGCGCGCCGCCGGCTTCGAGACCGTCGTACCGTTCGGCGTATTCGCGCAGCACGTCCTCCCCGCCCTCCCTCACGGCCTCGATGATCTCGAGCACGGCCGGGATGATGTCGGGCGGCACGGCAGGCTGGCGCTCGCGGCCCACATCTGCCGCCTCGACCCGTCTCAACCGCACGCGCGGCAGCCCTGCGCGCCCACCCGGCGCCCCGTCTCCCACGCGCTCCTCACTCACCGCCCGCTCCCTTCGGCGCCGACGCCGCCCTGCGCTTCACCTTCAGGCTTCTGCGGTCGAGTTCCCGCTCGACGTCGGCCAGGCTCGCGCCCGTGCGTGCCAGCGCGACGGTCAGGAAGTACATCACGTCGGCCGCCTCCTCGACGACCCGCCGGGCCCCCGAAGCCCGCCCCAGTTCACCGGCCTCCTCGACGAGCTTGCCCCTCAGGAACGCGCCGTCCTCGAGCAGCCGGCTCGTCAGCGATCCGGGCACGGCCTCCGCCCGCCGCGACCTGATCGTCCGCTCCAGCTTGCGCAGCCCTTGAGCCGGTCCGAAGCAGGTCCACACGCCCGTGTGGCAGAACCCGCCGCCCGCCTGCGCGACCGTGAAGCGGAGGGCGTCGCGGTCGCAGTCGGGCTCGATGCGCACCAGCGCCTGGGTCGCACCGGATGTCGCCCCCTTGCGCCAGAGTCCCCGCGAGCGGGACTGGTAGGCGCCGATGCCCTCGTCGATCGCCGTGCGCACGCTCTCCAGGCTCGACCAGACCAGGCCGAGCGCGCCGCCCCGCTCGTCGGTGACGACGGTGGGCCAGAGCCCGTCGGGCCGCTCGCTGCGGAGCGGTGCCGTGAACGCCTCGGCCAGGTCGAGGTGGCCGCGGTAGAGCGCCATCCCCACCTGGGCGTCGGCGCCGCAGCGGTCCAGCCACGCGATCTCGTCGGGGGTGGTGATCCCCCCGGCGACGGTCAGGCGAGAGGTCCCGGCGGCTTCCGCGAGCGGCGCGATCTGGTCGCGCGGGAAGCCACCCTCCCTGCCCTCTCCCTCGACGAAGGTGACGAGGAAGCCGCCCGCGAGGCCGCGCAGTTCGCGCATGCCGTCGTAGACGGTGCGCCCCGTGCGCTCGGTCCACCCCTTGACGACGACCTCGCCCTCCCAAGCGTCCAGCGCGGCCACGACCCGGTCGCGCGGCAGCCCCTCCAGCACCTCCGGGACGGCCGCGGTGCCGAGGACGACCTTCGCGGCGCCGCGGTCCAGCCATTCGAGCGCCCCGTCCCGGTCGCGTATGCCGCCGCCCACCCGGCACGGCACCATCCGGCACAGTTCCTCGATCACGGCGGTGTTGTCGCCGCGCCCCAGCGCCGCGTCCAGGTCCACCACCGCCACCTCGCCCACCCGGCCGAAGCGCTCGGCGAGCGGACGCGGATCGCCCGCCTCCAGCACCTTGCGGCGGCCCTGGACCAGCTGCACCGCCTGCCCGTCCATGAGGTCGATCGAGGGGATGATCATGCCGCCCCCTCGCCGGCGCGCGCCGCTGCCATCTCTCCGGCACTCGTCGCTGCGACCTCGCCCCCGTACCCTGGCCGCACCGCCACCCCCAGCCCCGCCAGCGCCGCTTTCACGCCCTCCACCGTCCAGTTGCCCTGGTGGAAGATCGACGCAGCCAGCACCGCGTCGGCCCCGGCGCCGACCGCCTCGGCCATGTGCTCGGGGGAATCGGCGCCGCCCGACGCCACGATCGGCACAAGCACCACGGCACGCACCGCGCGCAGCAGCGCCAGCTCGTAGCCGCTCCGCGTACCGTCGCGGTCGATGCTGGTCAGCAGGATCTCGCCCGCCCCGCGCTCCACCGCTTCCCGCGCCCACATGATCGCGTCGCGCGCCACCCGCTCGGTCCCGGAGCGCACGACTACCTCGTAGCCGCTGTCGCCGCCGCCCCGTGCGCTGCCGTGCCCCAGCGCGTCGATCGAGACCACCACGCACTGCGACCCGAACCGCGCGGCCAGGTCGGTCAGCAGCGCGGGGCGCCGCAGCGCCGCCGTGTTCACGGCCACCTTGTCCGCGCCGGCCTCGAGGAGCGCCGCCGCGTCCTCGATCCCGCCGATCCCGCCCCCGACGGTGAGCGGCACCGACAGGCGGGCCCGCACGGCGGCCACCGTGTCGAGGCGCGTGCCGCGCCCTTCCGGAGTGGCCGTCACATCCAGGACGACCACCTCGTCGGCCCCCTGTTCCTCATAGGCGCGGGCCAGTGCGGCCGGGTCGCCCTGATCCCTCAAACCCCGGAACTTCACACCCTTCACGACCCGTCCGTCGCGGACGTCCAGGCAGGGGATGATGCGGACGGGAAGCATCGGTCAGGCCTCCAGCCAGCGCGTCAGGAGCGCCTTGCCGTAGTCCCCCGACAGCTCCGGGTGGAACTGGCAGCCGACCACGGGTCCCCGCTCGACCGCAGCCAGGAAGCGGCCGGCATACTCGCACCAGACCGGCAGCCAGTCTCCGGGAGCGGCCGTCAGGCGGTAGGAGTTGGCGAAGTAGGCGTAGCCGCGCGGCACGATCGCGCACCCGTCGGCCGGGGCCACCAGGTTCCAGCCCATCTGCGGGACGCGCCAACCCTCCTCACCGCTCTCGTAGCTCCCCACAACCCCGTCGAGCACGCCGAGGCCGGCAACCCCGGGCGCCTCCTCGCTGCCGTGAGCCATGAGCTGCATGCCGAGGCAGATGCCCAGCGTCGGGCGGGCGCGCTCGATGCGCTCGCGCAGCGCGTCCTCCAGGCCGTGCGACGCGATGGCGCGCCGGGCCGCCGCGAAGGCGCCGACCCCGGGCAGCACCAGGCGGTCGGCGACCGTCACCTCAACGGGATCGGCCGTGGTGAGAACCGTGCAGCCGAGACGCTCGAACCCCGTCAGCACCGAGGCCAGGTTGGCCGTGCTGGTGCGCACGACGGTCACGACGCGGCCACGATCCGTCACAACACCCCCTTCGTGGACGGCACGCCGTCCCCGCCGCCCGTCCGCGCCAGCGCACCTCGCAACGCGAGCGCCAACGCCTTGAATGCCGCCTCGATGCGGTGGTGGTCGTTCGCCCCCCGGATCACGTCCACATGCAGCGTCAGGCCGGCGGCCTGCGCGAAGGAGTGGAAGAAGTGCGGCACCATCTCGCACGACAGCGCACCCACCCGCTCCCGCCGCAGGTCGAGTTCTCCGGCGAAGAACGGACGCCCGGATACATCCACGACCGCACGCGCCAGCGCCTCGTCCAGCGGCGCGTACGCATGCCCGAAACGCGCGATGCCTGCCCGCCGTTCGCCCGTTGCGTCCGCCACCGCCTGCCCCAGCGCCAACCCGGTGTCCTCGACCGTGTGGTGGTCGTCAACCTCCAGATCGCCTTCACACTTCAACTCCAGCCTCCACCCCGCGTGGAAGGCCAGCGCGTGCAGCATGTGATCGAAGAACCCGATCCCGGTGCTCACCTCGACCGCGGCCGCAGCGTACTCCCGCCCGTCCGACCGCTCCGCCGCTCGCCCATCCAGATCGAGGCGCACCACGACCTTCGTCTCGCCCGTCTCGCGGGACACTTCGGCACTCCTGACTGCGTCACCCATCGAACAATCCTCCAAACCCGGCATCGCCTTCCACGACGCGCGCGGCACCCGCACCCTCAAGTGCGGCCCACACGCCCGCCGCCTCGTCCCCGGTCTGTCCCGGCGGCACCACGCCCACCGGCACTACCCCCGCCCCCACGGCCGCCCGCACATCGTCCGGCGTATCGCCCAGCATCCACGCGGTCCGCACCTCCAGCTTCTCAAGGGCGATTCGCACGGGCGCCGGATCCGGCTTGAGGGGCCCGTCCTCGCGGCAGACCACGGCGCTGAAGCACCCCCGCACTCCCTGCTCGCGCAGAAAGCGCTCGGCGTCGGCGCGCGGCCGCCCGGTCACGATGCCCAGCCGCCGGACCCCGGCAAGCTCCTCGAGCAGTTCGCGGGACGGGATCAGCGTCTCGTGACGGCGCAGCCCCGGCGCGTCCTCGGTGCCCTGGTAGAGCTCCTCGAAGCGCGCAGTCACCTCCGCCAGCGGCGCCTCGACCCCGGCCTCCGCCAGCACCGAATGCGTCACCGCCCAGTCGTCGTTCGCGCCACCCGCCGCCTTCACGGCGCTGACCAGTTCGCGCGTGGCCTCCACCCCGAACGACGCGCACGTCCACACGATCGCCTCGCGGTACGACCGCCTCACATCAGCCAGCACCCCGTCCATATCGAAGAGCAGCGCCCCCGGTCCGGGGCCCAGCCCGGAGCCGCGCGGCGCCAGGCACCCGATCGCCCGCTCCACGCGGCGGAACTCTGCGTCGTCGCGCGGCACCGTAATCCGCACGTACTCCGGCAGGTGCGGAAAGTACCTCACCAGTACGCCCTGCGCCGCCATCCCCCTGTGGATCCAGCGCGCGTCGGGGAACGACGAGAAGACGAAGTTGGTCTGCGACGGCTGCGGCGTCCCTCCCGCGCCCAGGATCACCTCGGCCAGCCAATCGCGCCGCTCCCGCACGTACTCGACGAACCCGCGCATCTCCTCGACGCCACTCCGCAGCCGCTCGACCGCGATCGCGATCGACGGCCCGGTAAGCGCGTACGGCCCGCCGAAGCCCCGCAGCACATCGATCCGCGCCTTCTGCCCCACCGCGAAGCCCACCCGCAGCCCGGCCAGCCCCCATGACTTCGACATCGTGCGGATCATCACCACGTTGGGCCGCTCCAGCAGCGCCGCCGTGTGGTCCTCTTCCGCGAACTCCGCGTAGGCCGAGTCCACCAGCAAAACCACCTCCGGCGGCAGCGCCGCCGCGAGCCGCAGCAGCGACCCGGTCGAGAAGGCGCGCCCGGTGGGATTGTCGGGCGTCAGCACCGCGACCATCCCCGTGCGCTCGTTCACCTCGGCGAGGATGTCGTCGTGCGGGAGCCTCCCCCACTCGTACTCGATCGGCACGAGGCTGCCCCGGGCCATCCGTGCGCACGCCGGGATCATCTCGAAGGTGGGCGTCGGGAAGACCATCTCCTGGTCCGGCGCCAGAAACGCACGAAAGACGCGGTCGATGGCGTCGTCGCCGCCGGTGGTGGCGAGGACGTTGGCCGGATCGACGCCCAGGTAGTCCGCGTAGGCCGCCTCGAGCGGCACCGGATCGGCGTACTTGCGCAGGATGCCCGGGCCGATCCGCTCCAACACGTCGAAGCACTCTCGCGGGGGCGGCTCCCCCTCGTTCATGCTGAGGTCGATGACGTCTCTCATGGCCGCGCCCCCTGTGGAATCGGCCGCGCTCATGGGACGATCTGCTGCGGCTCGGAGACGACCAGATCGGTGCCGCCCCGCGCCTTCACCTCGAGAAGGAGCGCCGGCAGCGCCGTCCTCGGCACCGCCACGCGCACCGCATACCCGGCGTTGCCGTGCAGCCGCGATACCGACGGCTCGCGCATGCAGGGCAGGATCGAGACGACCCGCTCGAAGTCCTCCTCGGCGACGTTCAGCTCCAGCATGACGCGCCGCCGCGCCTCGAGAACCGATTTGAGGAGGAGGACGAGGTCGTCGATCCGGGCCCGTCTGGCCGGGTCTTCAAGGGCGGCGGGGTTGGCGTAGAGCCGGGTGGAGGACAGCATCAGCGTGTGCGCGACAACGAGGCCGTTTCCGCGCAGGGTCTCTCCCGTCGCGGTGTTGTCGACGATGAGGTCGGCGTCCTCCGGCGGGAACACCTCGGTCGCCCCGTAGGACCGCACGACTTCCGCCTCGAAGGGCCGCCCCCGCGCCCACCGCTCCGCAAGACGCACGTACTCGGTGGCCACCACGAGGCGCCGGCCGGCTGGCAGCGCCCCATCCGCCATCAGTGCCGCGGGCGCCGCCGCCACGACCCGCACCGGATCGAGCCCGGTGTCGAGCAGTTCGACCACGTCGGCACCCTGTTCCGCTACCCAGTCGGCCCCGGCGAAGCCGACATCCCGCGAGCCGGCGTGCAGCATCCTCACCACATTCTGCGGCTTGAGCAGCTTGGCCTCGAAGCCGGGCCACGTAAGCACCGGCCGATAGTTGCGCGACCCCATCCGCACGTCGATCCCCGCATCGGCCAGCAGCGCGAAGACGCCGCCCTGCATGTGTCCCTTCGGCAAGCCAATGCGGATCGTCCGCTCTCCGTCCGCCTCGACACGCGCGTCTTCAAGCTGCGAGGCGGGCCGCGAGCCCGCACTTCGATCTTCCAGCGCTGTACCATTCATCCCGGTTGTCATCTCCTTCCGGCCGGTCCTCCCCGGGAATCGACCAGCGCACAAAAAAGCGCCGACCTCCCGAGGAAGCCGGCGTTTCGGTATTCCGTTCGCTTTCGTACGGTTACACCGTCACGCGGCCGCCTCTCCGGAGTGGCCGTGATGGTGATGCGTCGCCGTGCGGGTGCGAATAGTCATGAGATCTTAATCGTTGCGAGATCGAGACGAGGTGTCAAGCCGTCCGGGCTCTTCTATATTCGCACGCATGAACCACCCAAATGCCAGACTCGCGCGGCAAATCGACTTCATCGTCTCCGTCGACCGGCTCAAGCAGGTGTTCCGGCAGACCAGGCTGATCGACGACCATCGCAGGGAAAACGACGCCGAGCACTCCTGGCACCTGGCGCTCATGGCCGTGGTGCTGCAGGAGCATGCCGCCGAAGACGTGGACATTGCCAGGGTGCTGACGATGCACCTCATCCACGACCTGGTGGAGATCGACGTCGGGGACACATTCGCCTACGACGAAGCGGGCCAGTCGGACAGGGAAGAGCGGGAGCGGGCCGCCGCAAAGCGCATCTTCGGCATGCTGCCCGCCGAACAGGGGGCTTCGATGCTCGCGCTCTGGGAGGAGTTCGAGGCCCGCGAGACTTCCGAGGCCCGCTACGCCGCCGCGCTGGACCGCCTGCATCCCATGCTCCTCAACTACCATGCGGACGACTCGGCCTGGCTTCGGCACGGCATCCGGCGCCCTCAGGTCGTGGCATTCAACCAACACATTCAGGAAGGCGCGCCGGAACTGTGGGAGTACGCCCGCCGTCTGCTCGACGCCGCGGTGGCGGAGGGCAAGCTGAAGAGTTGAGCCGGCCCGACCGCCATTTGTCCCGCGCGCAGCGGTGCACTACCCTTTCGCTCAACCCGAAAACCATTCAGACGCCCACGCTGCCCGCACGCCCATGAAAACTCCGCGCTCCCACTTCCTTCCCCGCACGCGCAACGGCTGGATCGCGACGATCGCGTTCATCGTCGCCATGGCGCTGGCGCAGCCCCCCATCGTGCATGGCCTGGTCAACCGCGTCGAGCCCTGGATCCTCGGGATGCCCTTCCTCTTCGCCTACCTGCTCGGCGCATACCTGATCGGCATCGCCGTCCTGGTCTGGGCGTACCGGAAGGACTGCTAGGCCGATGGAACCCTGGGTCGTATCCACCTCGCTGATCTTCATCTACCTGATCGCGACCATCGTGATCGGGATCGTGGCCAACCGGAAGGGCACCTCCAGCATGGAGGACTTCTTCCTCTACGGGCGCCAGGCCGGGATCATCGTCCTGTACCTGACGGTGGTGGCAACCTTCCACTCGGCCTTCGCCTTCCTGGGATCAGGCGGCTACTTCTTCCGCCACGGGATCGGGTTCTGGATGGCCGGGACCTGGACGGTGCTGGTGGGGGCCATCACCTACACACTCGGCACTCGGATCTGGGCGCTCGGCAAGAAGTTCGGCTACATCACGCCCGCCGACCTGATCGCGGACTTCTACGAGAGCGAGGCGGTGCGTGTCATCGTGGCCTTCGTTTCGGTGATCTTCACCCTCATCTACATCCAGGTGCAGGCGCAGGGGCTGGGGTACATCCTCTCGGTGGCAACCGGCGACCGGATCTCCTTCGAGCTGGCTTCGCTGATCCTGCTGGTGGTCGCGGCGGCGTATCTCATGGTGGGCGGCCTGCGCGCGGTCTACTGGACCGACGTGATCCAGGGCATCTGGATGTACATCGCCGTTTGGGCGGGCAGCCTGCTGCTCACCTACAAGCTCTTCGGCGGACCGGTGGAGCTGTGGCGCCGGCTGATGGCGGAGCGGCCCGACCTGCTGAGCCTGCCGGGCCCGGAGGGCTTCTTCACGCCCGGCATGTGGGTCGGGATGACCATCGCGCTCTCCTTCGGGATCATCTTCCAGCCGCACATGATGATCCGCTACTTCACGGCCGCCTCCGGCCGCACTCTCAAGATCCTGGGCGCCACCACCCCGATCTACCTCATGACGCTCTTCATCCCGGCGGCGTTCGTGGGGCTCGGCGGCGCGCTCATCCTCCCGGAGCTCGGGTCTCCCGACACCGTCTTCCCGGAGCTGCTCTTCCAGTACGCACCGGCGTGGCTCACGGGCCTGATCCTCGCGGGCGCGACCGCCGCGGCCATGTCCACGCTGGACTCTATCCTGCACTCCAACATGACCGTGCTCACGCGGGACGTGTACCAGCGCTACATCGCTCCCAGCCGCAGCCAGGGCCACTACCTGTTCTTCGGGCGCTGCGTGGTGGTCGCGCTGCTGGGCGTGGGGTTCTACCTCACCGTCGCGACCCCCGACTACCTGGTCACCCTGGTCACGCTGTCCGGTGCGGGCGCGCTGCAGCTGATGCCGGCCGTGCTGGGCGTCTGCTACCCGGGACGCCGGCTCCATTCGAGGGTGGGGATCATGGCGGGCATCCTGACCGGCCTGATCACCCTGTTCCTGACCCGCGTCCAGTTCCCCCAGCCGCTGGGCATCCACGAGGCGCTCTGGTCGCTGGCGGCGAACTTCGCGGTCACGATCGCCGTGTCGTGCTTCACCGCAAAGCCCTCCGACGCCACCGTCGAACGCATCCATGGCGAGGTGGAGCGCTTCGTCTACGGGGATTGAAGCCCTTGCGTCAGTGCAGGGCCATGCCACCAAAAGGGGCTGGATCGCCGTAGAAACCGTCTGTCATGCCCCCGAAACCCCGAATGGAGGCGCTTGACGCCTCCGGAGGGCCCCAAAAGGGGAGATTGGGGCTCAAAATCGTATACACAAGCTTGCGCACTCTTGCGAACTTCCCGTTCGGTCCCCACTTTGCCCCCGTTCCCAAAACCAGTCCACTCCAAAAGAGGAGAGAGACCGTGGACAAGAATTGGGTAGTAGGATCCGTTGTCGCGGGCGTAGCCATGTTCGTGGTCAACTTCATCCTGGGCGCGATTGGAGTCGACTTGCTGTCCGCCTCGATGGACGCCGCGTTCACGGCGAATTCGATCGTCGGACACCTGTTCGCCGGTGCCGTGCTTGCGACGGTGCTCGGCTGGAACGGAGCCAGCGACGCAGCCGGCGCGGGCAAGGCGGGCGCGACGTTCGGCGTCCTGCTGGGCCTGGCTGGAGCGATCAGCGGGATGGGGTTCGATGTCATGGGCCTGATCGGCGCGATCCTGACCGGCGCGATCGTCTACGGCGCCAGCGGCGCCGCCCTGGCGATGGCTCCCACGGGTGGTGGGGACTAGAAACCTTTTGACCTGAAGGGCAAGCGGCCCAAGGGTTCGCAGACCGCTCTCGGAACCGGACCGCCGCCACGGGTGCTAGGAGCCCCCGGGATGGCGGAAGCGAAAGCCAGGTTCGCAACTCGGTTCCGGGAGCGGTCGTGCGTGTATGTGATACCTATGCGTCGAGCCGGTCGTCGATGTCATAGCTCGCCGCGCCCCAGTCCGACGCCCGTTGCGCCCCATCGAAGGTCACATCGACCCGACCCAGGCGCATCCCTCCCCACCCCACCTGATTCACCACGGTAAACCCCGTCCGCCCCTGGCCGAAGACCACCGCGTCATCGAGGAAGGTGTGCGTGTGGCCGCCGAGGATCAGGTCGATATCCGGCACCGCCTCCGCGAGCGTCAGGTCGCTGGGCCGATTCGGATCGCGGTACTCGTACCCCAGGTGCGAGAGGCAGATCACCAGTGAGCACCCCTGCGCCCGCAGTTCCCGGCAGGCGGTGCGCGCCGCCGCAACGGGATCGGTGTAGCGCACGCCCTCGTGCAGGCTGGCGAGCACGAGCTTCTCGAAGGCGATGCCCAGCCCGAGTATCCCCACCCTGACGCCGCCGAACTCCCGCACCGTCCAGGGCCGGACGTGACCCGCGAGCGCCGACTCGCTCACGTCGTAGTTGGCCGAGACGAACTCGAAACCGGCCTCGGGGAGCATTGCCACCAAACCGTCCACGCCGTTGTCGAAATCGTGGTTGCCCAGGGTCGCCACGTCGTACCCCATGGCGCTCATCGCCCGGAACTCGATCTCGCCGCCGAAGAAGTTGAAGTACGGCGTACCCTGGAAGATGTCCCCGGAGTCGAGCAGCAGGACGTGTTCGTTGGCCGCGCGCACCCGCCGGATCAGGGTGGCCCGCCGCGCTGCGCCCCCCAGCCCGGCGAAGCGTCCGCCGTCCATCGGGAAGGGATCCATGCGGGAGTGGGTGTCGTTGGTATGAAGGACGACCAGTCGGAAATCGTCGTCGATCAGGGGCCCGTAGCTGCGTTCGTGTGCGGCCAGCGGCCGAGGACGGGCGGCGGCGGTTGCTTCGAGGAGGCCTGCCGCGCCGCCCAACCCCGCGATGCCGCCGGCCCGGCCGATGGTGCGCACGAAATCGCGCCGCTTCATCCGCTGCCCCCTTCCGTGCCCGTGCCGTTCGCGTCACGGACGCGGCCGTCGAGCGCCGGGGCGACGGCACCGCGCTCGCGCAGGTAGGCAACGAAGACGTCCCGGATGAGGACATCCAGATCCTCGCGCGGCTGCGCCCCCGCCTCCCACAGCACCGTCCAGGTGCCGCCGCCGTCGGCCAGGTAGTCGACCGTGGCGAGGCGGTAGGTGCGCGCGGGGTCGATCACCCGGCCTCCGACCCGCACGTCCACCGCGTCGTCCCCGTCCAGCTCCATCGTCCACCCCGCAATCGGCTCCCCGCCGCTGAGGGCGATCTCGTCGGCCAGCCGCTCCAGCTGCGACCCCGACATCGAGAGCACGGTGACGTAGTTCTCGAATGGGAGGAGTTCGTAGGCGTGCCGCATCAGGATCGGCCCCTCGGCGAGCGGGACCCGGAGGCCCCCGTCGTTGAGGAGCGCGACGTGCACCGTGTCGGCGGCAAGATCCTGCACGACGTCGAGCAGGGCGTCGGCCACCAGGTTCTCGAGCGCGCCTTCGGGTTCGTCCTTGCCGTACGCGCCCTCCGCGTGCGCGAGAACCTCGGCGAGCTGCTCTCCCAGCCGGGCCCGGTAGGGGGCGATCAGCGCCTCGATGTCGGCGGCGGGCTCGACTCTGTCGTCGATCCGGGTGAAGTCGACGGGGGCTTCGCTGACCGTGAGGACAGGGGTGGGCGGAGTGGACGCGCGCTCGCAGCCCACCGCCATCAAGAGCAGCGTGCCGAATGCGGGGAGGCTCATCGCGGGCCGCCAGAGGCGTGGGACGCCAGCACGAGACGCCGCGGATCGGCGCTGGGGACGAATCGATTCGGGCATGATCGTGTCAACTTCGCTGCATCGGGTGTTGCGCGCCACGGCTGAGGCCCCATCGTAGCACGGCAACAACGCACATCGGCATCACGTTCCCCCGACTGCACGAGTCTCCCATGTCCCTGGCCCAGGCCCTTCACGGCGTCCGTGTCCTCGACCTCTCCCGGCTGCTGCCGGGGCCCTTTCTCACCATGGTCCTGGCCGACCTCGGCGCCGACGTGGTGAAGGTCGAGGAGCCCCGCATGGGCGACTACATGCGCGACTTCCCGCCCCGCGGCGAGGGGATGTCGGGGCGCTACCTGACGGTCAACCGCAACAAGCGGTCGGTGACGATCGACCTCAAGAACGACCGGGAGCGCGAGAGGTTCCTGCGCATGGCCGCGCAGGCCGATGTCGTCGTCGAGAGCTTCCGCCCGGGGGTGATGGACCGGCTGGGAGTGGGCTACGTAGCGCTGCGCGAGCGCAACGAGGGGATCATCCTCTGCTCGATCTCGGGTTACGGCCAGACGGGACCGTACCGGGACCGGGCGGGGCACGACATCAACTACCTGGCGATGGCCGGCGTGCTGGCGATGAGCGGCGCCGATCCCGATGGCCCTCCGGGGATGGCGGGCGTCCAGATCGCGGACTTGCCCGGAGGTGCCATGTGGGGTGCGATGGGGATCCTGGCCGCGCTGATCGAGCGCCGCCGCACGGGTGAGGGCACCCACCTCGACATCTCCATGACCGAAGGCGCCCTCGCGCTCCTGGCCAGCGAGTTGGGGATCGTCGACGCGGAACCCGAGGTGCCGACCCGCGGCACCGGCCTGCTGAATGGCGGCGCTGCGCGCTACGGCGTGTACCGGACCAGCGACGGCAAGTACCTCAGCGTCGGCGCGCTCGAGCCACAGTTTCTGAACCGGCTGGCGGCGGCCGCCGGGCTGGAGCTGTCACGCGGCCCGGACGCCGACGCCCGGCTCCGGGAGCAGCTCGCCCGCGTGATCGCGACGAAGACCCGGGACGAGTGGGTGCGCGCACTCGCCGAGCACGACTGCTGCTGCGAGCCCGTTCTCGAGCTGGACGAAGTGGTCGAGCATCCCCTGCACCGCGAGCGCGGCCTGTTCTTCGAGATCGGCGATTCGGGTGCACCCGGGACGCTTCAGGTGCGCACGCCGCTCGGCATGCCGGACGAACGGCGCCCAGCCCCGGCGCTGGGGGAGCACAATGACGAGGTGTTTCGGGAGTACGGGGTGAGTGGCCTGTAAGGCAGCGATTCACGCGCGGCCGGTCTCGGGAGAGGCTCGGGTGGTCCCGCGGGAACGACCCGGGGCACGGCGA
The DNA here is from genome assembly GCA_965211905.1 of Longimicrobiales bacterium. Taxonomy (GTDB): domain Bacteria; phylum Gemmatimonadota; class Gemmatimonadetes; order Longimicrobiales; family Gaopeijiaceae; genus Bin94. Next base: position 735,782 of record CBDBTX010000002.1, on the reverse strand, counting down.
TGTTCGGATGGGACAGTAGTTGGCCGAGCTCAACCGGTCGCCGCTCGTCGCGGTCCTGCGGAGACCACCAGGGACAGGTGAATGCTCGGATGGGACGCCGGGAAGCCTACCCGCCCCAGACCTCCTCGAACACCCGCAGATAGTTCTCCCCGAGAAACTTGAGGATCACCTCGTCGGAGTGGCCCCGCCCCGCGAGTGCCTCGGTCAGGCGCGGCACCTTCGAGATGTCCTCCAGGCCGGCGGGCGCCATCTCCTTGCCGTAGTGATCGCTGCCGAGCCCGATGTGGTCGGGGCCCATCACGTCGAGCGCGGTCTCGATGTCTCGCACGACGCTGTCCAGGTCGCGGTGTGCCACGTGAATGAGGCCGAGGACGCCACCGTTTTGCGCGATCGCGTCCAGCATCCAGCGGTCGCGGGGCAGCTCGAGGCGCGGGCGCGGCAGCTTGCCATCCAGGAGGTCCTGTGCTTCGGGGGCCGTGTCGGGGAACATGGTCGGGGTGGTGTGGGAGAGGATGACGGGCTTGTCGGTGAGCTCGAGGATCTCGCTGAAGCCGACCTCGCCGATATGCACGAGGTCGATGACGATGCCCAGGTCGTCCATCCGGCGCACAACCTCCTTGCCGAGCGCGGTCAGACCACCGCGGCTGTCGGCCGCCCAGCACCCGTCGGCGAAGATGTTGCGGCGGGTGTGGGTGAGGCTCCCGGAGCGCAGACCGAGGCGGTAGTACAGGTCGAGGAAGCGCGGGTCGTTGCCCAGAGGCTCGCAGCCCTCGAAGGTAAGGACCAGCGCGACCCTTCCCTCCTCCCTGGCGCGGCGGATGTCGCCGACCGTCGTGGCCAGCATGAGCTCATCGTGGCGGTCGATCTGGTCATGCAGATTCCACGCCATCTCCATTCCCCGCCGGACGGGGTCGCGCAGCCAGTCGTCGTCGAGGTAGATCGCGCACAGCTGCGCGGTGACCCCGCCCTCCTTCCAGCGCGGGAGGTCGTACTGTCCCATCGGGCCGAACCACACGGTGTGGGCGCCCATGCCGAAGCGGACGAGCGGGTTGTTTTCGAGTCCCGGCGGGACTTCCCAGTCGAGATCCGGCACCTCCACCCGGTCGCCGAGGGACATCTTGCCTTCGGTGACGGGGATCAGGATGTCGCTGTGACCGTCGACGACGATGGCGCGGCGGTGGAGTTCGCGCGCCGCACTGGCCGCGTTCGTCTCGTGCGCGTGGCCACCAGCCATCATGAGCCGTCCGGGCGATCGGCGGCGGCCCGCGAACCCCGGAGCCCGCCCTCCACCACCGGCAACTCGATGCGCGATCCGTCCGCGCCGCCGCGGTACAACGTGAGCGTGGCATCGCCGTCGACCGGCACCGGGTCGAACATGCCGGCGTCGGCCCCCGCGACCGCGACCCGGATCCGGTGTCCGGCGCGGATCAGCGCGGCGATGGGCCAGAGGCGGAAGCTCACCGCCGCGGCTTCGCCGTGTGTCATCGGCTCGGCATCGGAGCGCGCGTAGGAGTGGTATGGCTCCTCGCCCGCAAAGTACGGGTTGGCCGCATCCCTGCGATGGATCAGCCGCAGTCCGCCCTCGGTCACGTAGCGGCTCCTGCCCCGAGAATCGACATCTTCCAGGTACACGAAGAGGGCGCCGTCCTCCCGATCCGTGGCGAGGTTCAGCGTGATGACGGGGTAGCCGGCGATCTGAAGGTCGGACTCGAGGGGCTCGGTGGTGTACGTGAGCATTCGCTCGTCCATCGCCCCGCGGTCGTCCAGGTTGAGAACGGGTGCGCCCATCTGGGCCATCCATCGGTTGCTGGCACCGGTGGTGACGCCGGGATCGACGGTGTACTCGTCGCTGCCCGGGGCCACGGCCTCCGCATCCGCGGTCAGCCGTCCACCCGAATCCATGTAGAGGGTCGTGGTCTCCGTTCCCTCCGGCGGCCAGACTTCGGTGTCGTGGTACGCCTCCTCGCCCAGGTTGAAGAAGCGCATCGCGGGCCAATCGTCGACGCCGTTGTCTTCGCCCTTCAGGTGGTGGTCGAAGAAGCGGCGCCGCATCTCCATCTGGTCGGCGACCGAGGGGTCGGGCGGGAGAGGCTCCCCACTCACCGCGTAGGGGCTGGCGTTGTATCCGCCACCGTGGGTCGAAGCCAGGATCAGCACCTTCTGCGGGTTGCTGAAGTGACGGAAGCGCAGGAGGGTGCCGTCCGCGGTCCCCGCGTCCATCCAGCTGACCAGAACCAGCATCGGAACGCCCGACGCCTCGATCTCGGGCTTCCAGTGGATCGGGCCGATCTCGGCCCACGTCTGGTCTCCACCGACGACATCGTCCCGGTACTCCGTGGCCAACACCGCCTGGAAGACGTCCGGATTGGCCGCGTGCTCGGCCACCGCCGCCGCCAGCAGCGATCCGTCCTCGTCTTCGTCCACCCGCCGGACGCTGACGCCCATCGCTTCCGTGTTGTTGTCGTCCATCTGACCCACGAGGTCGCCCCACGTCTCGATGAAGCCGCGGGCAAGCAGGCCGTACGGGCGGATCGGGCTGGGGTAGGCGTCGAAGTCGGACCATCCAGGAATCACCGCCTTGACGGCCGGATGGTTCACGGCGGCCAGCAGCTCGGCGGTCGTGCCCGTGTAGGAGGTCCCGTACGCGCCCACCGTCCCGTCCGACCATTCCCTTGCCACCACCCATTCCACCACGTCGTACGCGTCGAGGACCTCCTGGCGGCCGTACTCCACGGGGCGGGTGCCGAAGGAGGCGCCGCTGCCGCGCGCATCCACCTTGACCAGCGCGTAGCCGTGCGCGAGGAAATGGCGGTCCAGGCCCGACAGGGTGGGAACGCGCTCGCCGGTTTCCGGATCTTCCAGCCCGCGCCGGTAGCGCGTCAGCGTGAGGAGGGCGGGATACGGGCCGCGCTCGCCGGGCGGCAGATAGACATCCGCGGCGAGCCGGGTGCCGTCCTGTGCAGTGATGTAGTGGGCGGAAACCTCGGCCCGGGCGGGTGCCTCGGCTCTTTCGCAGGCGAGGAGTGCGACCGCGAGCAGGACGGCGGCGAGGCGCACCGTGGCCGAGCGAAGACCGCCGCTCTCGACCCTCATTCAGGCACCTTCATCGAACTGATCAGCGGCGCAACCGGCAGCGCATCCAGGTCGACCTTCCTCCCCTCCTTGATCACCATGTGAATCGTCCGGTAGTTGTAGGCGCTCTCGAGCGGGTTGGCGTCGAGGATCACGATGTCGGCCCATCTGCCGGGCTGCAGCGTCCCGATCTCGTCGTCGAGCAGGTAGGCGCTCGCGACGTTGCTCGTGGCCGACTTGAGCACCTCCATCGGGTCCATGCCCAACTCCTCGAGCCCCACCAGCGCGTTGAAGTGACCCTCGCCGAGCTTGACGCGCGAATCGACGGTGTCGGAAGCGAGCGTGGGAGACTCGGCCAGGAGTACGGGGTTCTGGATCCCGGCGTCGGTGGACATCAGCAGTTTCGCGCCCGCCCTGATCATGTTGGCGCGGTTGATCGCGCCGATCTTCATGTAGGGGGTGAGCGTCCCGGTCGGGTTATGCGCCTCCAGCGCGTCCATGCGCCGCTGCGTGATCGGCAACACCGAGCATGCGATCCCGCGGTCGACCATCTTCTGAATCGACTCCATCGGAATCGGGATTTCGGGGCCGGAGATGCCGCAGTGCGTGATGATGTCGACTCCCGCCTCGATCGCCATGTCGAAGCTCTCGACCGAGGTCGTGTGCGTCTGCACGGTCATCCCCGCGCGGTGCCCTTCCTCGACGATCACGCGCTGCACCCGCTCCGAAAACGAGATCAGGTTCATGTCGACATGTCCGCTGGCGCCGTACTTGAGGAAGTCCATCCCCAGCGTCGTGTAGTTGCGGATCACGTCGGCAACCGAATCGGGCGTCATCCACAGCAGTTCGCGCCCGGTGTTCTCCTCCCACGTCTCGTTGATCCGCTTGACGAACGCCTGACTCACGTAGGCGGCGTGCGCTTCGCGGAAGTCGGGCCCGAGCGGACCGGTGAACCCGATGATGTTGCCGGCGATGTACATCCGACTGCCCGGGGCCTCTCCAGCGTTGATCATGTCGCGCGCCTTCGCCAGCGCCGCGCGCGGTCCCCAGGTGTCGAAGACGGTCGTCTGCCCGGTCTTAAGCGCGATCTGGGCCGCCTCGAGGATGATTTCGTGGAGTCTGTGCTCGTGCAGGATGAGCGTCTCGAGGTCGAGGTTGAGGAAGAGATGAAGGTTCCCATCCATCAGCCCGGGGATGACGTACTTGCCCCCGGCGTCGATCGTGGTCGCGTCCGCGGGGACAGGGGTCGAGCTCGCGGGCCCGGCGGCGGTGATCCGCCCATTGGCGAAGACGACTACGCCGTTTTCGACCGGTGCGGCCCCGGTGCCGTCGATGACGGTGCCGCCGGTGATGGCGACGGTCTGGGCGGTGGCGGACGGTGCTGGCGCCATCGGAGCCAGCACCGTGAGAAGCAGAGGGAGAGTGGCCGCCAGGGACGACCGGCCAACAATGGCCGGATGGCTGCGGTGGATCGGGTTGGCGCGACGAATGGACATGGTTGCCTCCTTGGTCCTTCGGTCTGTTGTGCGCGTGTAGTCAGTCTGCTCTCGGCACCATGCGGGCGCCCTGGGCGATGTAGGTCATGCGCCCGTCGGGGCGCGGGTCGAGGAAACTCATGATCGCCGCGGTCGGATTCCCCTCGGCGTCCGGGAAGGTGAAGGCGTCGTTGCCGACGGGTCTCAGGGGCACCATCGGTGTCGGCTCCATCGGCGTGTCGTCGTAGAAGGGGAACCTGGCCCATAGCGAGACCCCGAGGCCGCCATCCATCTCCCCGATCTCGTAGATCTGGGCGACATTCTCGTAACGGCCCGCGTAGCGCGCGATGTCGACCTCCTCGTCGACGATCGGCCGGACCACGGGGGCGGGTGGCGCCACGCCGGCGGCTTCTTCCATCCACTTGCCGGAAAGTTCGCTGGTCAGCCCACCGCTGTGCGACGAGTTGGCGAGGACCGCAACCGCCACATTACTCTCCGGGTGCGCGGTCAGGTTGGCCAGGATGCCGGGCCCGCCGCCCCCGTGCGAAACGAAACCGCCTTCCGAGAGCATCCAGCCCAGGCCGAACGCGACCGGGGATCCCTCGCCGCGTCCTCTCGTGGTCTCGGTCCGCATGGCGCGCGCACTCTCGGGCGAGAGGATCGTCGTCCCGTTGAGCCCCGTGCCGTCGGCCATGTGGGCGGCCGCGAAGGTGACGAGATTGGCGGCCGACATCATCGCCGTCGCCCCGGCCGGCGCGAAGCTGATGGGCAGGAAGGCGAAGGAGGTCCGCACCGGCTCGCCGGTCTCGGGGTCGCTGAAGTGGCCGACGCTGGCGCGGTGGAGTAGCGCGTCCTCGGGCAGGACGGCGGCGTGCTCCATCCCGAGAGGCTCGAAGATCCGCTCCTTCACCAGGTCGTACCAGCTGCGCTCCCGGATCCTCTGACAAAGGTACCCGGCGATTACCGTGGCCGTGTTGCAATAGGAGGTGTCCGCGCCGGGCTCGTGGATCTTGCCCATGCCCGCGAAGCGCGGGATCGCCTTCTCGATGATTTCCTCGTCGTGGCCCTGCTCGGGGACCATCTCGCCGTCGATGCCGCTGGTGTGGTTGACCAGCATGCCCACCGTGATGCGGGCGAGGTGGGCGGGGTCCGCGAGCCGCAGTTCCGGCAGGTAGTTCGACACCGGGGCATCAAGGTCGACCAGCCCCTCGTCCACCATCTGCATGAGGAGCGTGGTGTTGAAGATCTTGGTGATCGAGCCGATGTGCATGACGGTCTCGGGGGTCATCCCGACGCCGCTGCTGACGTTGATCAGACCAGCCGCCGCGGTGCGAATCTCGCCGTTGGCGAAGACGGCCGCGCTGGCGCCGACCACCCGGTGGCGTGCGAGGGCTTCCTCCAGATCGGCCTGGAGGGCTGCGTCGGTCCCGGGGGGCGCGTCGGCAGTCCGGGTGCGCGCCGGCGCATCGGGAGCGCACGACGTGGCGCTGACGACTGCCGGCACCGTGGCCGCGACCGCAGCGCTCTTCAGGAAGTCCCTGCGGGTGGTCGGGGGGTTACTGCGAGTGACCATCGGCTTCTCGCGGATCGGCATGGCATCCTCCCGGGCTGCGGCCGGATAACACGCTTGTTTGCGCGCTGACTGCCACTATAGGAAGACCGAGCTATCGCCGCCATTCGAAGCAACTCTGCTCAGGAAGCGCCCCGGAAGCAGGCGGCACGGACTCTCCTGGTGCTGACGCGGCGGTTGCAGCCTAGATTGCCAGGCACATCACCACGACGACGGAGGTTAACCCATCATGACTACTCACCGACACCGAGCATGCGCGGAGTCGGAGTATCGTCAATCCGAGCTGAAGGGCACAGTGACGGTAGTCGGCGACATCGTTGGGCCGATCGTGCCGGAGGACCAATGGGAATGTTTGGCGGAAATCGGTTTGTTCGTCGACAGGGCCGGTGGGGACGACTCCAGAAGCAGGCAAACTCCCACGGGTGATGACAAATGAACCGGTATCGTGGGACCACCTCCCGCCGCACCTTCCTCAGAGCGGGCGCCACCGCCCTCGCAGGCGCGGCCATCTGCCCCGAACGCCTCCTCGCCGACCCCTACGCCCCCCTCGGCACGCACCTGGCCCCGTCGCACCCCGGGGCGCCACCCACGCCCACCACCCGCTCCTCCCCCGTCGTCGTCCAGGGCGTGGTGCGCTCCCGCGGCCGCGGCATCCCCCGCGTTCCCGTCTCAGACGGCGTGCAGGTCGTGGACACCGGCGCCGACGGCACCTTCGAGCTCCTCACCCGGTCCGAACGCGGGTTCGTGTGGTTCACGACGCCGTCCGGCTACCGCATCCCCCTCAACCGCCCCGGCACCGCCCGCTTCTACCAGCCGCTCTCGGGCCGGCAGCTGCAACGGGTCACCTTCGACCTCGAACCCGACCCCGTCCCCCACGACAACCATACGCTGCTCCTCCTCGGCGACATCCAGGCGCAGGACAAGCGCGAGACCGGCCTCTTCCTCGGCCAGTCGGTGCCCGACATCAGCGAAACGATCGCCGGCCTCGGAGGCGAACACGTCTTCGGCATCTCGTGCGGCGACATCATGTACGACAACCTCTACCTCTACCCCGACTACGAGCGCGGGGTGCGCATGACGGAGGTTCCCTTCTTCCAGGTGGTCGGCAATCACGACCTCGACTTCCACAACCTTACCGACCGCGCGTCGACGGAGACCTTCAGCGACCACTTCGGACCCACGTACTACTCATTCAACCGGGGCGCCGTCCACTACGTGGTGCTCGACGATGTCTTCTGGTACGGCCAGGGGTACCTGGGATACCTCGGAGCCGACGCGTTGGCCTGGCTGGAGCAGGACCTGGAGCGGGTCGAGCCCGGCTCGACCGTGATCGTCGCCACCCACATCCCCGTCCTGGGCAGCCAGCACATCCGCGTGGGCGAGGAGGAGCCGCGCACCGGCCTCGCGATCATGAACCGCGACGCGCTCTACCGCCTCCTCGAGCCCTTCAACGCGCACATCCTGACCGGCCACACGCACGAGAGCGAGCACGTCTTCGAGCAAGGCACCCACGAGCACGTCACCGCGGCCGTCTGCGGCGCCTGGTGGAGCGGCCCGATCTGCTTCGACGGCACCCCGAACGGCTACTGCGTCTACACGATCCGAGGCGAGGAGGTCAGCTGGCGCTACAAGGCGACCGGGCAATCCGCCGATCACCAGATGCGCCTCCAAAGGACGGGGTCCAATCCCGCCGCCCCCGGCGAACTGATCGCCAACATCTGGGACTGGGACCCCCAATGGACCGTCCGCTGGTTCTCCGATGGCGAGCCGCAGGGCGAGATGGAGCGCCGCCGCGGGCTCGATCCGCTGAGCGTGGAGCTGCATACCGGGCCCGACCTGCCGCCGCGGCGCGAGTGGGTGGAGCCGGTCCCCACCGATCACCTCTTCCGCGCCGCATTGACCGGCCGGGAGCGGGTCGTCCTGGTCGAGGCCACCGACCGGTTCGGGCGGGTGTACACCGAGGAGTGGCGAGGGTAGACGGATGAAGTGCCCCTCTGGCAGCGCTGGCACGACCAGGAGTCGGGGAGGTATGAGCGGCTGGGGGCGGATGCCGCGGTGGGGGAGCTGATCCAGCGGTTTCACGGGTATCGGTGAGGGGTTTGTCCGCCACTTTCGCCCTTTTTTGGCGGACAACAGCGCTTTCGCAGACGTTGTCGGCCACTTTGGGGCTTTTTTGGCCGACAACGACCAGCGCGGGTCCATCACTCCGCCAGCGGTTTCCGCAGCCGGAGTGTCCACGTACCGGTAGCCTGTCCCGCACCCCCTGATCATCTTTCGCACGTCATGGCCCTCAGTTCCGCAATCTTCGTCGCCGTCGCGGCCGCCGCCGCGCCGCTGCCCCAGCAGGTCGGGATGTCGGCCGACTCCGCGCTCACGCACAGCAACGGCGTCGTCCCGCCGACCGTCACCGCCGTGCGGGCAGATCCGGCGCCGGTCCTCGACGGGATCCTCGACGACGCCGTCTGGCAGAGCGCGGTTCCGGTCACCGGGTTCCGGCGCGATCGCCCGGGCGACGGGCTCCCCGCGGCCGAGAGGACCGAGGTCCAGGTGGCTTACACCGACGACGCACTGTATGTCGGCGCGCGCATGTACGACCGCGACCCTTCGCGGATCTCCCTGCTGCGGGGCCGGCGCGATTCCTTCATGCAGCCGAACGACCTGTTTCTGATCCAGCTCGACTCGTACCACGATCATCGCACGACGTTCGTCTTCGGGGTGACCCCGGCGGGGGGACGCAACGACCTGGTCGCGCCCAACGACGGATTCCAGGGGATGGACGCCGGCTGGGACCCGGTCTGGGACGCCGCGACGCGGGTGGACTCGCTCGGCTGGGTTGCGGAGATGCGCATTCCCTTCTCGCAGCTCCGCTTCCGGGAGGGGGAGCGGCAGGTCTGGGGAGTCAACTTCCGCCGCGACATCCTGCACGCGGGCGAGGCGGTGGACTGGGCGTGGAGGCCGTCCACCGAGACCGGCCTGGCTTCGTCCTTCGGACACCTGCTGGGGCTGGAGGGAGTGCGCCGGCCCGAGCGGCTGGAGGTCCTTCCGTACGCCGTCACCCGCGCGACCTACAACCAGCGCGCCAGCGTCGACAGTCCCTTCGACGACGGCTCCGTCTACGGCGGTGCCATGGGACTGGACCTGAAGTACGGGCTCACCGGCGGTCTCACGCTGGACGCCACCGTCAATCCCGACTTCGGCCAGGTGGAGGCGGATCCGGCGGTGGTGAACCTGACCGCTTACGAGACCTTCTTCGAGGAGCGGCGTCCGTTTTTCGTGGAGGGCGCGGGGCTCTTCGGCTTCGGCGGCCTCGAAGGGCTGCGTTTCTTCTATTCGCGACGGGTCGGGCAGCGACCCGCGCTATCGGCACGCGGCCAGGGGCGCTATGTCGACCAGCCCACGCAGTCCACCATCCTCGGAGCCGCCAAGGTATCGGGACGCACCGACTCCGGGTGGGTGGTGGCGTTCATGAACGCGACGACGCAGCACGAGAACGCCCGCGTGAGCGACGGCGCGGGCGCCCCGGTCACCGAGGCTCCGGTGGATCCGCGCTCCAACATCAGCGCGCTCCGGCTCCGCAGGGATCTGCGCGAGGGCGACAGCTACATCGGCATGATCGCGACAGGGGTAGCCCGCGACCTGAGTCACGACGCCTTCACCGGCCTGCGCGACCGAGCGTTCACCGGAGGCGTCGACTTCCTGCACCGGTTCGCGAACCGGACCTTCGCGCTGCAGGGCTGGGTGGGCGGCTCGCACATAGCCGGGAGCCCGCAGGCGATGCAGCGGGCGCAGTACTCCTCGGTGCGGTATTACCAGCGCCCCGACCAGGACTATGTGAGCTTCGACCCGGACCGGACGTCGCTCGGCGGCTACGCGGGGGAGCTGGCCTTCCGGAAGATCGCCGGCGAATGGCTCTACGGCTTCGAGGCGAGCATGATCTCGCCCGGTTTCGAGATGAACGACGCCGGCTTCCAGACGATCGCCGACATCTACTCGCTGACGCTGGGCGGCACACGCCGCTGGGTCGAGCCCGGGCGCTACTTCAGGTCCGCCAGCCTGACCCTGGGCGGATCCGAACGCCGGAACTTCGGCAACCTGGTCTTCCAGCGCGAGATTTCCCTGCGCGGCAACGGCCAGACGGTGGGCTTCCATTCACTCCGCGGGTCGCTGCGCTACGAAATGGAGACACTGGATCACCGCGTCACCCGGGGCGGCCCCGCGATGACCAGTCCCGCCAACTGGGGCGGCAACCTGTGGTTCAACACCGACGGGCGAAAGCGCGTCTCTGGAGGCCTGGCGGTGAACTTCTCCGGTGACGCCGAGGGGTCCTTCTCGATCTCGGGAGGGCCCACCCTGTTCGGCCGGGGAGAGGGCCTGTTCAGCTGGAGCGTCCGGCCCAGCTTCAGGAAGAGCCGCAACGCGGCCTTCTACGTCACGCAGGCCGACGACCCGGCCGCGCGGTCCACCTTCGGCCGCCGCTACGTCTTCGCCGAGCTGGACCAGTCCGTGATCGACGTGACGATCCGCATGGACCTCGCGCTCACCCCGCGCATGACGCTCCAGGCCTACGGCCAGCCGTTCGTGGCCACCGGCGACTACGAGAATTTCATGTCATTCAGCGCGCCCCGCAGCTACGATTTCCTCCGCTACGGGGAGGGAGCCGCCACCATCGGGCGCTCCGACGACGTCTACACCGCCGATGCCGACGGCCCTGGACCCGCCAGCCCGATCCGCTTCCTCAACCCCGACTTCCGCACCCGTTCGTTCCGGAGCAACGTGGTGCTGCGCTGGGAATACCTCCCTGGCTCGACACTCTTCCTGGTGTGGAGCCAGGACCGGGCCGACTGGATCCGCGATCCCGCCTTCGACGGCGTGGGCGACCTGCAGCGCCTGTTCTCGGACCCAATGCGCAACGTCTTCCTGATCAAGGCGAGCTACTGGCTGGACTTCTGAGGGGCCTCGAGCTGCACCCTGAAAGTCTGGTACCGAACCGAACCGTTCGCGGTGATCGCGAGTCTCCCGAGCACGCCTGCCTCGACGAGGTGGTAGCTATGGTCGAAGCGCTGGCTCGCGATGACCTTGTTCGTCCGCAGGTCAATGACTTCGAGGATGTCGTCGTAGTAGGCGTCGTAGTCTGTGCTGTAAGGGTCGGCCTCCCTCCAGTCTTCGTCAGCAACGCTCCCCAGAACCCACAGGAGCGAGTCGGATTCGCTCAGGGCGAGGGCGTAGATGAAGGGCCCTGGCGCCTTGTCCATTCTTCCACCGTGCGTCAGGTCATCCAGAGTCTGCTCGGGGAACCAACTCGCCTCTCGCCGCAGCAACCGGTGCGGTCGATTCAGGTCCCAGAGCGCGATCTCATACCTCTCGAACCCCACAACCATCCAGATCAGCCGGTCTTGGCGAACGGCTACGGGGTGAAGGCCGGAGGTGCCGCCCAGCTCGTGCTCGCCTGTCACCGATCCGAACGAGCGCTCGATCTCGCCGGTCTCGACGTTGACCAGATGCAGGGGAAAACCGATCCGGTCCGGCGTGGCCAGATTCGCCGCGTGGATGACCCTGGGACCATCCCATGCGAAAGTGCGGTTTCCCGGTGAAACCCATCCCTCCGTCCTGACCTCGTTTCGAAGGCGTCCGGTGTGGTCGAAGTTCAGGATCGCTCCGCGTCCCCGGTCGAGGACCGAGAATTCGCCGTCGCCCGTCACGACGAGCGACGAGCCGTCCTCGAGTTCGCCGGGGCCGGACCCACTGCGGCCGATCCGTCGCAGGAAGCGTCCGCCGGCATCGAACACCAGCGCGTTGTCGATCGGCTCGCCGACGATGTATGTCCGCCCCGAGACATCTCGATGCGCCTTGACCCACCCGACCAGGTCGAGGATGCCCGGCCCGGAATCGTCGCCGTACTCCATCTCCAGATCCAGGGTGATCCCGCAGGCCTCTTCGCATGGCGCCACGGCGATGGGCTGAGGCAGGTTCTGAGCCCCCGCCCCCACCGGGCCAAGCATGAATACCGACAATGCCGGCCAGAGGAGACGGACTCGGGAAGAACCGGGAGTGGGGCATTCCGGGTTCATTTGCGGCGTCCTTTCCGTTTGCCCTAGAGGAGAGACTCAAGCGCGGGAATCGTCTCCGAAGAGTAGCTGGCAACGATCCGGTTGTCGCACCCGACCAGCTGAAGCGCTCGACGTTTTTCGTTGACCTGCACCATGTGTGAGTAGCTCTCTACCAGCGACGCCAACTGGGTTGGCGTGCTGTCCCTCAGGGAGTCGATCAGATCCGCTGCCGTTCCCATGGCCAGATCGCCCGTGCCGCACTGGGGATGAACGCCACAACCACCGCCTTGGAGGCATGGGTGCGGATGGTACGCCCAGCGACCGCCGAAGGGTAGGGGCTGCTCTCCGTGCACGTGGCCTCTCCTGCCACACGACGAGCAGGAAAAGCACGCTTGAGCAAGCACCCTTTCCAACTCGGCGGCATCCATCGAGGCCACGGGTTCCAAAGGCATGTCGGCCCATGAAGGCAACGCGGTGTCACTAGCAATGGACGCGATGGTCAGCATTAACGCGGCGAGGGTGGGGATGGAGCGAATCAACGACTTGTTCATGGAGGTGTCTCCTTCGGGTGATGTGGACAAGCATCCCGTGACGGCTTGTTCCGTGCGAGGGAATCGGCTTGCTTGGGTCTTGGTGGATTCCTTGGCACCGTCTGGTCTCCGCGCCGCTCTGCTATGCCCTAACAACAGAGCGCGGGCGAAAAGCGTGCAATCCGGGGTTCCAGGCGATCACACTCGCCGGTATCCGGGCTTTCCAGCAGCGCGTGCTGACCGCCCGTCCTTTCGCAAGTAATGGGAATGCAGTAGTTTGCCGCCTGCGGGCAGACCGGGTAGGCCGATACCGTGCGGGTAGCGGGGCTGCTCAGGCCCGCCAACGTGGTCCGGGCCAGATTGAGGGAGGCATGCCGGTGAGTGGATTGCACCGAGCGAACGGGTGGGGTCGGGGCCGGATCACGTCTTCTTGTTAACGCAGATGGGAATACGATGAGTCACGGGGCACGGAGTATTGGTACACAGAGGTGCATACAAACTCCTTGCTCCACGTTGTACGCAATCAACACAGGAGGTGTCTTATGAGATTGCGCTACGGCATCCTGGCGGGCCTGATCACGATCATGGGCACCGGAGAGATCCTTGCCCAGACGCGTGCTCTCACGGGCTCCGTCACAGACGCCACCACCGGCCAGCCCATTTCGGGTGCGGCGGTCGCTGTTTCGGGAACGACGCTCGGCACCTTCACGGAGGATGACGGCAACTTCGCCGTCGCCGTGGGGGCGGGCGAGGTCGTGCTCGAGGTGAGCATGCTGGGCTACCAGCCCGCGACCATTACGGTCCCCGAGGGGACGAACAACATCAGCGTCACCCTGCGGGTCGACGTCCTCAACCTCGACGAGATCGTGGTGACGGGACAGGCGACCGGAATCTCCCGGAGGAACCTCGCGAACGCGGTTTCGACGGTGAGCGCGAGGGACCTCGAACGAGTGCCCTCGGCCTCGGTCGAGCAGGCGCTCCGCGGCAAGGTCGCCGGAGCGAACGTCCAGTCGAACTCGGGGGCCCCGGGCGGTGGCATGCAGCTCCAGCTCCGGGGTGTTTCCACGATCCTGGGGGCGCACACGCCGCTCTACGTGGTGGACGGCGTGATCGTCAGCGACCAGACGATCCCTTCGGGGGTGCACACCGTCACGGTCTCCTCTTCAAACCCCGTCCGGGGAGGCTCGCAGGACAACTCCGCGAACCGCATCGCCGACCTGAACCCGTACGACATCGAGAGCATCGAGGTCCTCAAGGGGGCCTCGGCCGCGGCGATCTACGGGTCGAAGGCGAACAACGGGGTGGTCATCATCCGCACCAAGCGGGGCCGCGTCGGCGCGCCGCAGTTCAATGTGACCCAGCGCTTCGGCTTCTTCCAGCTGTCGAACAAGCTCGGCCTGCGCGAGTTCACCTCGATGGACGAGGCGGTCGAGTTCTTCGGGCCGCAGGCGAGGGATCACTGGCAGGCCGGCAAATTCCTCGACCACGAGGAGCTGCTGGCGGGGAACGAACCCCTCTCGTACGAGACTTCGGCGAGCGTGAGCGGGGGAACCGAGGACACGCGCTACTACGCCTCCGGACTGGTGAAGCACGATGGCGGCATCATCGACAACACCTTCTACAACAAGGAATCGCTGAAGCTGAACATCGACCAGACGCTGGGCGACCGCGTCTCCTTCAGCCTGAACACCAACGCGATTCACACCCTGGCCGGGCGCGGCATCACGAACAACGACAACCGGAGCATCAGCTACTACATGACGCTCCCGTCGACGCCGAGCTTCGTCGATCTGCGCGCGATGTGCGCCGACGGCAGCCGCCAGGCCGACATCGACAAATGTCCGAGCGGAACGGGCACCTACCCCAGGAACCCGTTCGCCGGATCGAACATCCTCGAGACGGCGTCGCTCGTGCGGAATGACGAGGAAGTGTGGCGCTTCGTAGGGTCCGGCAACCTGATCTTCGACGCCATCACCTCGGCCACGCACACGCTGCGGCTGAGCGCCACCGGCGGGATCGACTTCTACAACCAGAAGAACGAACTCTTTTCCCCGCCCGAATCCCAGTTCGAGCCCACTGACGGGCTCCCCGGCACGTCGGTGCTCGGGTCGGCCTACAGCCAGTACATGAACGCCAACCTGAACGCCGTCTACACCTTCAACTCCGACGCATTCCAGTCGACGACCTCCTTCGGCACCCAGTACGAGATCCGCGACCTCGACCACAGCAGCACGATCGCGAAGAACCTCATCGGGGGCCTGCAGAACATCGACCGGGGCACGGCGACCGAGGTCAGGCAGAACCGCGAGCGGATCCTCGACTTCGGCATCTTCGCGCAGGAAGAGCTGCTGATGCTGGACGAGCGGCTGCTGCTGACAGCGGGGGCGCGCGCCGACCGGAGCTCCAACAACTCCGACACCGACGCGTTCCACTTCTACCCGAAGTTCGCGGCGTCGTACCGGTTCCCGATCGGCGGCGACCTCCTCGAGGAAGTCAAGTTCCGCGGCGCGTGGGGCCAGTCGGGCAACCAGCCGGTCTACGGGCAGAAATTCACCGAGTACGAGGGCCGGAACATCGGCGGTCTGCCGGCGCTGCGCGTGCAGGGCGCCACGGCGGCGCTGGATCTGCGTCCCGAGCGTCAGACCGAGGTCGAGGGCGGCGTCGACGCCACGCTCTTCGAGGACCGGGCCACGCTCGAGCTGACGTACTTCAACAAGACCGTCAATGACGTGATCCTGGAACGCTCGCTCGCCCCCTCGACCGGTTTCGTCGAATCGATCTTCAACGGCGGCGAGATCAACATCTGGGGGATAGAAACCGCGTTGACGTTCGTCCCCTTCTTCACCCGCAACCTGCAGTGGACTTCGCGCACCACCTTCACCATGGACCGCAGCCAGGTGATCTCGCTGCCGGTGCCGCGCTTCCGGATCCAGGGATTCGGCTACTTCTACGGAACCACGGTGGCCGAAGAGGGCCAGTCGCTGACGCTGCTGTGGGGCAACGGCCCCGACCCGGAGACCGGAGAGGTGGGCGTGCGCCCGCTGGGAGACGCCAACGCGGACTTCCGCATGGGCTTCTCCAACGACATCAGCTTCGGGCGGTTCAACGTGTATTCCACGATGGACTGGCAGAAGGGCGGCACGGCCAACAACCTCACCCAGTTCCTCTTCGACCTCACGCGGAACACCGAGGACTGCAACAATCTGGTCGACGGCGAGAGCGTCTGCGTGAAGCGCAACCGGGAGTTCCCCCAGAATACCGGGACCTACTTCCAGGACGCTTCCTTCGTGAAGCTGCGCGAGCTGACCGTCACCTACGACCTGCCCGAGAACATGGTCGCGAACATCTGGAGCGCGGCCCGGCACATCCGCCTGAACCTGAGCAGCCGCAACCTGCTGACCTTCACCGACTACGCCGGACTGGATCCCGAAGTCAGCAACTTCGGCAGCGAGGCGGTCGGACGCGGCCAGGACGTGGCACCCTACCCGCCGAGCCGGAGCTTCTGGTTCTCGGTCGACGTGGGCTTCTAACGTGAACGGGAGAATGAGACCAATGACTAGACAACTGGGCCGTCTCCTGACGGCAGGTCTCTTCGCAACCGCTTTCACGGCGTGCGAACTGACCGTACCCGATTTCAACAACCCGAGCGTGGAGGACCTGCAGAACAACCCGAACTCGGCCAGCATTGCGGCCGCTGCTCAGGGCCTGCTCTTCGACACGCGCCTCACCGCGGCCGACATGGTGCACTGGGTCGGCGCCTTCGGCCGCGAAGTCTACCCCATGGCGCCCACCGGGTCTTCCCTGCCCGGCAGCGTGCGCGACCCGTGGACCCAGACTCTCTTCGTGGGGACGCAGGTCTGGGGCGAAGCGTACAAGAACATGCGCAACGCCAACCTGCTCCTCGACGCACTGGCGGGAGCGGAAACCCCCGAAGCCGACCAAGCGGCGGTGCGAGGGTTCACCAAGACCATCCAGGCATACGACCTGCTGCACATCGCGGTGACCCGGCGGCACCTGGGCGCACCGGTCGCGGTCGGGTCCGATCCGAACGACGACCCCGCACCGATCGTGGGCGAGAACGAGGTCTACGGCCACGTGATCAGCCTTCTCGACGAAGCGCGCGGCGACCTGGCAGCCGCTGCCTCCTTCCCCTTCGGCGTCACCGCCGGGCTCGCCAACTTCTCCTCGCCGGGCGATTTCATCCGGCTCAACCGGGCGATCAAGGCGCGGGCGGAGGTACACCGCAACAACTGGGCGGCCGCGCTTCAGGCGGTTTCCGAGTCGTTCGCGGGGAGCAACATGCCGCTCGACTACGGTGCGCAGCACAGCTGGTCGGTCAACTCCGGCGACCTCGTCAATCCGGCGAACCGCCCCGACCTGCTGTACGCCAACACGCGCTTCCGCAGCGAGGCCCAGGCCCGGGCGGACGGATCGCCCGACATGCGGTTCCAGACCAAGTTCAAGGAGGTGGGCGCGTATCAGCTGCTTGAAGTGACCTCGGATCTGCAGTACACGCTGTACGAGAGCCCGAGCGCGCCGTTCGTGTGGGTGAAGAACGAGGAGTTGATCCTGATCCGCGCCGAGGCGAACCTTGCGATGGGGAACCGGGCGGCGGCGATCGAGGACATCAACCTGATCCGCATGAATTCGGGCGGCCTCGAGCCGCTGCCGGATCCCTATCCCGGATCTGACGACGACCTGCTCAACGAGCTGCTTTACAACAAGCGGTTCTCGCTGGTCTTCGAGTGGGGGCACACGTGGATCGACATGAACCGCTACGACAAGCTGCTGGATATCCCCGTGGTGGGTGCGCCCAGCGCAGATCAGCGGCTTCACAGCGCGATGCCCTACCCGCTGAGCGAATGTCTCCCGCGCGAGCCGGACGTGCCGTCGGGGTGCATGACCCAGCAGGGCATCATCCCGTAGGAGCGGCTGGCCTCCGGCTTGTCGCCGCTTTTCTCGCCGCGGCGGTCGCCGGATGCGCTTCGAGTCCGGAGCGCTCCGGCGAACCGCCCGGCGCGGGCGACGAGGCGGCCTGGGAGGGTGCGCCCGAAAGCAAGCTGCACATCGACAACCGCAACTGGCTCGACATGCGCGTCTACGCGTTGCGCGGGGCGGACCGCATCGCCCTGCTGTCGATCACGAGCATGAGGCGCGACTCGGTGCCCCTGCCCCGGAGCCTGCTCATGGGCTCGGGGTTCCGTCTTCAGGCCGATCCCGTGGGCAATCGGCCCTACCTCAGCAACACCATCTACCTGCGCCCCGGCCAGACCGTCTGGTGGAGGCTCGAAAACGTGCTGGAACAGTCCAGCCTGTGGATCCATTGACACGAGGAAACCTGACACAAGGAGCAAGCATGACCAGCTATCGGAAACCGGCGGCGGCCGGTCGTCACAGACGCGCGTCGGGAGCCCCCGCGTGGCGCGACGTTGCCCTCATTCTCGGGGCCGCCGCGATCCTGACGGGCGCGACTGTCACACGACTCGAGGCGCAGGCGGACGACATCCTCACCATCGACCAGCTGCTCACCATCGAGTCCGTCGTCTCCGGCTCTCCCGCCTGGTCGCCTGACGGCTCGGGGATCCTCTTCCAGTCCTCCCTCTCCGGCGGACTGATGACGCTGTCCCCGGACGGTGGATTCCCCACCCGACTGCCGATCGACATGGGCACCTCCGGCCACTTCCTGGCCTCCCAGATGCCCGGATGGTCACCGTCGGGCAAGTGGATCTCCTACGTGTCCGACAAGGGAGGCTCGACCGAGATCTGGATCTGGTCCACCGAGGACGGCTCCGAGGCGCAGCTGACCAACCTGGGCGCGCGCATCAACTCCATGACCTGGTCGCCCGACGAGCGCTCCATCGCCTTCGCCGGCGACCGCTACGGCAACTACGACATCTGGACGGTCGAGGTCGCCACGCGGAAGGTCCAGCGCATCACCAGCGACAAGCTCTACGAGGTCTTCCCGACCTGGACACCCGACTCACGCCGCATCCTCTACGTGCGTCTCGACGACACATGGGAGGACCACGACGTGATCGAGGTCAACCCGGACGGCACGGGCGCCCGCACCGTCCTCCAGGACACCGACTTCTTCGACTACGGCGCGGGCAACACCTTCGCCTACCCGCAGGTGTCGCCCGACGGAAGCCAGGTCCTCTTCCGCTCCCACCGCAGCGGCTGGATCAACTACTGGCTGGCTCCGATCGCGGGCGGCGAGCCCCGGCCGATGGCGGCTGCCGAAGCCGACCAGAGCACCGCGGTCTGGTCCCCCGACGGCACCTCGATCGCATACACCGAGAACCACAACGGCCATCACGACCTGCGCGTGGTCCCGGCGGACGGCGGCAAGCCCCGGGTGCTGGTCTCGCCCGACGGCGGCAGGGCCTCGAGCCCCTCGTGGTCTCCCGACGGCACCTCGATCGCCTACCTGATGGCAGACCTCGTCACTCCGCAGGATCTGTATGTGGTGTCTGTAGAGGACGGCCATGGCCGCCAGCTCACCCACTCCATGCCGGCCGGGAACTTTGGGGCGCGATTGATCCTGCCGGAGAAGATCCACTACCCCAGCACGGACGGCTACTCGATACCCGCCTACCTCTACCGCCCGGTGGGAGTCCCGGCGGGCGGGCGGGCACCCGGGATCATGTGGATCCACGGCGGACCCACCTCGCAATTCCACGACTCCTTCCAGCAGCACGTGCAGTTCTTCGCCCAGCGGGGATACGCGGTGCTGCTCCCCAACATCCGGGGCAGCTCCGGGTACGGGAAGGCGTTCGCAGACGGCAACAACGACTGCTGGGGCCACTGCGACCTGGAGGACGTCGTTGCCGGCGTCGAGTACCTGAAGACGCTCCCCGAAGTCGATCCCGACCGGATCGGCCTGACCGGCACCAGCTACGGCGGCGTGATGAGCATGTATGCGGCGTCGTTCGCGCCCGACGTCTTCCGCGCGATCATCCCGGGCTCCGGTTACGGCGACTGGATCCACTTCTATCACGGCGAGAACGAACTGCGGCACATCAAGCTGCTCGAGCACGAACTGGGGCCCTTCGAGACAAGCCAGGACGTGTGGCGCAACAGCTCGGCGATCTACGAGATCGACAAGGTGTCGACGCCGATCTTCATGGTGCACGGCGAGGGCCGCTATCCGGGATCGGACCAGTCCGAGATCTTCGCCCAGGCGCTGGAAAACTTCTACAAGCCGTACGAGTACACGACCTACCCGAACGAGAACTACTACGTCTACGGCAAGGCCAACCGCCGGCAGATGCTGCTCGACATGCTGGATTTCTTCGGCCGGTACCTGAAGGACGAGATGGTCGATGCAGGCGAAAGGATGAAGTGATGAGCAAGTTTCCGAGACGCCCGGTGCTGCCCCTCGCGGCTTGTGCACTCACGGCGGGACTGGCCTGCGAGTCCGAAGCGCCGGCCACCGGCTCCGCCGCGCCGGACGGTGCCGTTTCTGCCGCCGAACTGGTCGACCTGCGAGCCGCGGTAGGCGGCAGCCACTCCCCGAAGTGGGCCCCCGACGGGTCGATGATCACCTTCGTCTCCGCGGCCGGCGAACTCGTCGGATTGGACCCGAACGACCCCGGTGCGGCGCCGACGACGCTCGTCACCGACCTGTCGCTGAGCGGCGTTGGGTCGCTGGGGGCGCCGCAGCCCACCTGGTCACCCGACGGGCGCTGGATCGCCTACACCTCCGACAAGAGCGGCGCACCCGACATCTGGCTGTGGTCCACCCAGGAACATGAGGACATGCAGATCACCATGGACCTGAGGCACACCAGGCTGATGGCGCGGGCCAACGGACTGGCGTGGTCGCCGGACGGCCAGTGGATAGCGTTTTCGGGCGACCGCTTCGGCAACATGGACATCTGGACCGTGTCCGTGCCGGACGGCAAGGTGTATCGACTGACCGACGACCCTCTGTACGAGGGCTACCCGAGCTGGACGCCCGACGGGAGCCGGCTTCTCTACGTGCGCATGGACGACCGGTGGGTGGATCACGACGTCATCGAGGTCGATCCCGACGGGAGCAATCCACGCATGGTCGTACGCGACACCGGCTTCTTCGACTACCGGGCAGGCAGGGCGTTTGCCTCGGCGCAGGTGTCTCCCGACGGGGAGACCGTGCTGTTCCGCTCACAGCGCAGCGGCTGGCTGAACTTCTGGCTGGTGCCGCGGGACGGGAGCACCGAACCCCGCCAGATCGCCCCATCGAACTACGACCAGAGCGATGCCCGCTGGTCACCCGACGGCAGCTGGATCAGCTACACGGAGAATCGAGACGGGGTGCACTCCTTGCGCGTGGTCTCCGCGGACGGGTCGAAGAGCAGGGCGCTGGTCGATCCGGACGTGGGCGCGGCGCTGCGTCCCGAGTGGTCCCCGGACGGCGACCGGATCAGCTACACCTTCGAGACGCCGACGCGCCCGGCGGAGCTGTTCGTATTGGATGTCGCGTCCGGCGAGAGCCGACTGCTGCACAGCACGATCGCGGAGGGCTCGGCCGAGAACCTGGACATGCCCGAGAAGGTGGCCTATCCCAGCAGCGACGGCCTCACGATCGAGTCGTACCTGCACCGGCCGCCGAACGCGGAGCCGGGTGAGCGGTTCCCGGGCGTGATGTGGATCCATGGCGGGCCCACGTCACAATTCGACGACCAGTTCCGAAGACACCAGCAGGTGCACTTCTTCGCGCAGCGCGGCTACGTCGTCCTCATGCCCAACATCCGCGGAAGCTCGGGGTACGGTCTGGAATTCGAGGACCTCAACAACGGCTGCTGGGGCCACTGCGACCTGGAAGACGTGCTGGCGGGCGTGGACTACCTGAAGACCCTGCCCGACGTCGACCCCGATCGGATCGCGGTCACGGGAACCAGCTACGGCGGCATCATGACGATGGACGCGGTGGCGTTCGCGCCGGGTGTGTTCCAGGCCGCGATCGCGTTGTCAGGCTACGGTGACATGACGGACTTCCACACCAGGGTCCACGAGCTCCAGCACATCAAGCTGCTCGAATACGAGCTCGGGCCCTACCCCGAAAACCGCGACGTCTACCTGAACAGCTCGGCCATCCTGAAGGCGCACGAAGTGACCACGCCCACCTTCGTGATTCAGGGCGAGGGGGTCGCGGCCGAATGGCGGCTGCGGGAGGACCAGCCGCAGGCCTCGCTCGACTTCGCGCGCAAGCTGGACCAGCACTACAAGATCGTCCGCTACAAGGCGTATCCGGGCGAGGGCTACTACGTGTACGGCCGGGACAACACGATCCAGAAGCTCGAGGACATGCTGGACTTCTTCGAGGAGTTCCTGGTGACGGAGATCGGGGGACTGTAAACGGCTGTTGCACCGGGTGAGCACTCGGCGGTCGGATCGGCTCCGGGAGTGTAGACGGCGGCGGTCGGATCGGCTCCACCGGAGGCCCTTTGATCGTCGCGCCCGCAAGGTTAGTTTGCTGCTCGATCGCCCCGCAGTTCCTCCCTGGGAGGTGAACTGTTCCCAATCCTCGCCCTGTGGCTAACGTTCGGCCGACTGTGGCCGGAGTGAGATACTGATGGAAACGATGCGACATTCACGCTGGCGCGGTGCCCTGCTCTGGGTCGGCGCGTTTCTGATCATGGCGGGGGCGGCGATCTACCAGCGCCGCACCGGTCCCACCTATCCATTGCGCGGCGAGGTCGCCGTGGGCACCGACGCCTACCGCTACGAGCTCGTTCGCAGCCAGGAGACCATCGAGCGGGCGCGGGTGGCGCTTCCCCGGCCGGGCGAGGGCGCCACCGGGACGATGACCTACCGGCGCTACCCCACCGGCGACGACTTCGCCACGGTTGAGATGGCGGTGGAGGACGGGGAAGACGGTCCGGAGCTCGCGGCCTACCTGCCCATCCAGCCCGCGGCGGGCAAGATCGAGTACTACCTGGAGCTGGAGACGGCGGGCGGGGCCGTGCGCATCCCGGCCGAACAGGGCGAAGACGCCAACATCATCCTGCGCTATAAGGATCCGGTTCCGGCCCCGCTGCTGATCTCGCACGTCATCGCGATGTTCTTCACCGTGCTGATCGGCATGCGCACCGGCCTGGGCGCGCTCTTCGCCCCCGGAAACATCCGCACCCTCGTCTGGGTGACGCTGATCGGGATGACGCTCGGTGGCCTGGTGCTCGGCCCCTTCGTGCAGAACTACGCCTTCGGCGAGTACTGGACCGGTTTCCCCTGGGGCTACGACCTGACCGACAACAAGCTGCTCGTCATGTGGGTGGTGTGGGTCGCGGCGGCCTTCGCGCTGGGCATGAAGCCGAAACGGAAGGCCGGGCCGGGCAGGGTGGCGGTGGGCGCTGCGGCGCTGGTCATGACCGTGGTGTACCTCATCCCGCACAGCATGCGCGGCAGCGAGCTGGATTTCGCGGCGGTGGACGCCGGCGTGCCTGCCGCCGAGGCCGTCGGGACCGGCCGCAACCAGGATTGACCTCGCCCCGGCGCGCCCGGATGCCATCGTGAGCGCCGCGCACCTCCACCTGCTCACCGTGCACCTGCCGGTCGTCCTTTGTCCGCTCGCCCTGGTTCTCTTTGTCTGCGCGCGACTGCGCCACGACACCCCTGCGGCCCGCATCGGCCGCTGGCTGCTGGTGGCCTCCGCGGCCGTGACCGTGCCCGCGTACTTCTCCGGCCCGGTCGCCTTCGAGTCGATGGAGAGCGAACTGGCCCCGATGCGCGACCTGGTCGAGCTGCACGCGGTGCTGGGCAGGGCGGCCTTCTTCGGGCTGATACTTCTCGCGCTGACCGCGCTTCAGACGACGCTTCGCGAGCTGCAGGAGGAGCCGGTACCCCGCTGGCTGCACGGAATCGTGGTGGTCGGCACCCTGGTCCTGAGCTACGTTCTTGCCTGGACGGGGCACCTCGGGGGCGCGATCCGGCACCCCGGGATCGGAGATTCGCTATCCTGGCTCTTCCCTCGCTGGTGAGCCCGGTTACGCATTTTACACAACTTGCGTATTTCACGTATTCAGGGACGTCAGCCGGCCTGAGGCCAGCTCTGACGGACTGGTGCCTCTACCCGCTCCCGCGTCCCGGCGGCGGCGTGACCGGGAACCGGGTGATCGCGTCCACGATCCCGCGCGCGACGCGCTCCGGCTGATTCATGATCACCTCGCGGTCGCCGGCGTTGGTCAGGAAGCCGGTTTCGATGATGACCGCGACGGTCATCGGGTGCAGGGCGTGCTCGTAGCGGCGGAAGTTGAAGGCGTAGTAGTTGCGCATTCGACGGGTCGTGTCGCTGAGCCGCCTGATGCCGGTCGCCGGGCCGTAGGTCTGGTGGAGCAGGTCGACGAAGTCCTGTGCGCGTCCGGTGGCGTCACGCCGTGGCGCCGACACCCGGTAACCCCTCGCGTTGCGGTCGTTGCTCGCATCCGCGTGGATGGCGAGGAAGAGGTGGGCGCGGTAGTCGGGCGGCACCACCGCCGGCAGAATGTCGACCACGTACCCGAGCTCTTCCAGCATGGCCGCGGTACGGCGGACGATCACGAGGTTGAATTCGCGCTCGTGCGTCCCGTTCCAGTTGGCGCCGTTGCGGCGAAGTCCGGACAGCTCGCTGGGTGCCTCGTCGGCGCGCCAGTGACCCACCTGCAGCGCGATCTTCACCGGACCGTCCGGAGGCCGCCACTCCTCGGGCGTGGGGATGGGGCCGGGGTAGCGGTTTCGGGACCACCAGGATCGTCGCCGCGGCGGGGGCTCCTGACTTTGCTGGACCACCGGCGTGTCCTGCGCGATGTTGGCTGCCGGCATCTCCCCGGCGGTCGACTCGTCCCCGGGCACGAGCCCCGTCAAGGCGATCAGCCCCAATGCGCCAACCCCTGCCGAGAGGAACGCTTTCAAGAACAGACTCCTTCCCGGGGGTAGTGCGCAACGCCGCCACGATACGTGCGCTTTCCCGCCCGGTGCTCCTTGATTTCGCGAAATCCCAAGAGCACCTCAGCCGCGATATCCCGCTCACTCACTCTCGATCTCCCCCGCCATGATCGTCGTCACGTGCAGGTTGAGCCCGTGGTTCACGCGCAGGCCGAAGACACCGTCGGTCACCAGGCCGTCACGCGATCCGCTCCAGACCTCCACGCCGTTGACGGAGAAGTGCATCTCGTCGCCCGACACCCGCAACCCGAGGACGTTTTTGGCCGTGCCGGCATCTTCCGGCTTGGTCGCGAAGGACACGATGGCCGGATGGGGCGTCCAGTCCTGGACGACGGGTGTCTCCATCCCGGAGCGCGTCTTGACCAGGAACTCGCCGCCCTCGCGCACGAGGAAATAGGTGTAGCGCTGGCCGGGGCCCTGGAGGTCGCTGCCCCCGATGAAGAAGCCGAACGCCTCGCGCCGGCCCTGGGGATCGAAGAGGAAGGTCGTGGACTCGATCGTGAAGTCGCCGGTGGCGATCGAATCGGGATGCCAGGCGATGGTGGCCGGACCTGTGGTGACGTGGATGCCCGGCGGCATGGCGACGAGGTAGAGGTCGTCGCGATTGGCGCCGTCGTGGTCGAAGCGGACTTCCCAGCCTTCGGGGAAGGTGAGCGCAGGGGCGTCGTCGTCCTGGGCGGTGGCGGGCGCGGCGAAGGCGGTCATGGCGATGGTGGTCATGGCGACGGCAATCACCAGGGCGACCGGCGTGGTGCCCTTTCGTCTCCATCCATTTGGCGAGGCGGTGAGTCTGAAAGTCGGGACTGGCATGTTCTCTTCCTGGGTGGGTGGATCAGCGTCGTTGCCGGCTCGCGACCGCCTCCCCGGCGTCAACCGCTTCCCGATAACATAAGGGCACGCCCAACGCATCGTCACGGATCACTCGCAGGTGAGTGGCGTCGCATCCTGGTGCGCCGGGTGTTGGGCAATCGTCTTGGCGCAGGGCAGTTTCTTCACCACGACTCCGTCCGTCCCTGCGCGGTGAAGACCAGCATCCGCTCTCCAACCTCTTCGCCCGTCAACTGCTCCCAGCATTCGGCGTAGAGGTCGACCTGGGCGCGGTATTGTGGCACCCGGTCGTCGAAGCCGGGATCCTTCCCGGTGTCCGTCTTGTAGTCGGCAACGACCCAATGCCCGTTCTCGCGGAACACGAGATCGATCACGCCTTCGATGACCTCGGTCGGCGTCGCGCCGGACTGCGCACCGGGGTCGCGTGCGGACGCGTTCGCGACGCTCAGCGAAAAGGGGATCTCGGTGAAGCGCTCGTCGCTTGCCATGGCGCGGCGCCACACAGCCGAGCCGCGCACCGCCGAGACCAGGGCCAGGAGCGTGTCCAGCTCGATCGGGGCGCCGGCGGGGTCGACGGGGCGCTCGAACTCGACAAGGAGGTCCCGGGCCAGCTGCGCGAGCGCCGCCCCGCGGGTGCCCTCTCCCGCCGCCGCGAGGATCTCGTGGACCACGCTTCCCCATTCGAAGCCGCCGCTGGCGGGGCTTAGTGTGGACTGGACGAAACTTGCAATCTCGATGCCGGGATCGGGTTGGGTCATGGTCGGTTCCCCCACACCCTTCGCCCGCCCCGTCACGGTCTCCAGACGGTAAGTGGGCTCCCGGGTGCGCCCGGCCGCTTCCTGCATCGCCGCCAGGGGCTCCGCCAAATCGCTCTGCGGGTCCAACCGGTCCGGCTCGGGAGCAAGCCCGCCGGGCAATTCCACCATCCGGACGATTCCCGCACCGCTTTCTTCCCCCACCTCCGCGGCGGTGCGGTCCACCCATTCCTCCAGCGCCTGCCATGGGGACGATCCCCGCGTTCGCAGTCCCGCACCCCGTGCGATCCATAGTTCATCCCTGGCCCGGGTCGCAGCGACGTACAGGAGCCGCACCTTCTCGGCCTCCTCGAACTCGCCTTCTTCCCTCTGGTCGTCCTCCCAGGTTGCTGGCTGCGTGATGATCTCGTTGGAAAACCCGCGTTTGACCACGATCGGGATCGTGCCCCGCACCGCGCCCGTCTCATCGCGGGCCACCCGCATGCGCGGCTTGCGCTCGAATTCGCCGAACGGAGCCGCCAGGAAGACCACATTCGCCTCCAGGCCCTTGGCGCGGTGCAGGTTCATCACGCGGACGCAGTTCCCCCGACCGGGCACCAGCGGCGCCTCCGCATCCTCCCAGTCCAGCGCCGTCGCCAGGGCATCCACGGCCCCGGCGATCGACGTGTCGCCCTCCAGGGCACGTGCACGCACCGCGTCGAGGAGGTAGGTGAGCGCCCCGGCACGCAGTCCTCCCAGCTTGCCCGCGGCGGCCAGGGGAAAGAGCCCGGTTTCGCGGATCAGACGCTCGGCGGTCACGTCGGCCGGTTCACGCCGCGCCCGCCGCCACCAACCGTGCAGTACGTTGATCGCTGCGGCCACTTCGCCGTCCCTCTCGGTCGGTCGGTTGATCGTGAAGCGCCCCCCGCCGTCCTTGTACGCCACCAGGCGGTCGAGCGTGATTCCGAATAGCGGACCGGTCAGCACGCCGAGAACACGCGGCTGATGCGCCGGATCCTCCAGGCAGCGGAAGAGGAGGAGCAGCGCGGCCAGCTCGTCCTCGAAGCCCACCCCCGCGCCCGACACGTCGACGGGCAGGTTCCGGTCCTCGAGCGCGCGGGCGTAGACGGAGAGATACTTGCGGTTCCGGGTCAGTATCAGGAAGTCGTCGGGCTTCCGTTCGCCTGCCGCCACCCGGCGTGCAATCTCCGTGGCGATGCGCTCGGCCTCGTCTCTGGCGATCTCGTCCTGTTTGCTGCCCCTCAGTGAGTATGTCACAAGGATACCGGGGGCCTTGCGCTGGGTGAGAAGAGGGGCAAAGCCTGCCTGCCGGTCGGTGTCGCTATCCGCGAACCGGTCTCCGCGGTCGAACACCCCTTTGACGAGCTTCCCGATCACACCGAGCGAGCGGAAGTTGGCTTCGAGGAGCAGCACGTCGCCAAAGTCCTCGAAGCGCTTCTTGACGAGCTTGTACAGCGCGATGTCCGCGCGCCGGAAGCGGTAGATGCTCTGCTTCGGGTCGCCCACCACGAAGAGCGCGCCGGGGCGCGGCACCACCTCGCGCCAGTCGCTGCCGGTCTCCGGGTCGCTGGCGAGCAGCAGCAGGATCTCGGCCTGCAGGGGGTCGGTGTCCTGAAACTCGTCAACGAGGAGGCGCGGGTAGCGTCTGCCCAGGTCACCGCGTGCGTCCGGGTCGTCGCGGAGCAGTGCCGCCGAGAGGACCAGCAGGTCCTGAAAGTTGATGTCGCCCCGGTCCTTCCTCTGGCGCGCGTAGCTCTCGGCTGCCGCCCTCGCGACGCTGATGGCGACGGGGTACCGGTAGGCCCACCAATCGCGCAGCACCTTGTCCGCCGCTCCCCCGACTGCCGCGAACTTGCGAAAGTCCTCGCACAGGCGCTTCGCGCGCGCCTTCCCCGGCGCGTCGTCGGCCCACCGCTTCTGGACCAGCCCACCCTTCTTGAGGTGCACCCTGGCCAGCGCGTCAAAGAAGGCGGCCCGGTCGTCCCAGTCCAGCGAGCGGCGCCAATAGAGGAGCGTCCGGACGCGGCGGCCGAAGGAATCCCACCCGTCCGGCGGCTTGCGGCCCCGCATCATCTTCCGGGCACGGTCGAGAAGTCCCTCGAATTCGGCCCGCACCGCACGGATCTCCGCCGCGTCGGGCGCCTCCACGCGCTCGAAGCCGTAGTCGACGTCCGGGTTCTCGACCAGTTCCCGGAACGTGTCCTCAAGACGGTCCGGCTCGATACCGAGCCGCTTCAGCTCTGCCAGGCGGGGATCGCCGTCCGTGGCCAGGCGCTCCAGGAACTCCAGCCAGGCTTTGCGCTGCATCCGCTCGGCCTCCGACTCCAGCACTTCGCGAAAACCCGGATCGAGCCCGGCCTCAAGGGGCCGCTCGCGGAGCAGCCTCGCGCAGAAGGCGTGGATGGTTCCCAGGAAGGCGTGGTCGATGTCGCGGATCGCCGCCTCCAGCCGAGGAAGGTCGGGGTGCTCGGGCGCGAGCCGGGCTGCATCACGCTCCAGCACCACCTGGAACTTCTGCCGCAGCTCCGCCGCCGCCTTCCGGGTGAAGGTGACCGCGGCGATCTGGTCGACGGTGCAGGCACCGCTCCGTACGAGGGCGACCATGCGGTCGACCAGGGATGTGGTCTTCCCGGAACCGGCGCCGGCTTCGACGAGCAGGTTGCGCTCGAGATCCCTGCGGATCCGGTCGCGGGCTTCCTGGTCGGGGGGGAGCGGGCGTTCGACCGGGCCTGGCGGCTTCGTCACGGGTTGCCGTCCTCCCAGTTGCGTGCCCGCCTGAGCTGCTCGAGTTCGGGCAGGTCGTCGAGATGGCCGGCCGTCCAGTCGGCAAAGCGGCACGACACCTGCCCCCACTGGCCGGTCCGGACCCCGCACACCACGCCGAAGTCACAGAAGCGGCAGTCCTCCTTCGCGTTGTCGGTCGCCGGAAAGCGTCCCGCCGCGACGCCTTCCAGCAGGGTGGCGACGAGGTGGCCGCCGGTCGAAAGCTCCGCCGTCTCGAACGGCCGGATTCGGTTCTCCCCGCGCCGGGTGGGAAAGTGGTACTCCATCCGCCCCACGGGCCGGTCCAGGACCGCGCGTGCCGCCAACGTGTAGATCACGTGCTGAAGTCGCCGGCCGCCGTCATACACCTTCGATTTCCCGCCGTACCCGTAGTCGCTGCCGGTCTTGTAGTCGACGACGCGCAACTCGGCACCGTGGTCGTCGAGGCGGTCGATGAAGCCCCGCACCTGCACCGGCCGGCCGCCCGCGTCGATTGCCGTGCTGTCGTCGGACATCCCGAAGGGCATCTCGAGGGCGATCCAGGGCGGCGGGTCGCTGCGGATCATCTCGACGAAGGACCGGGCGTCGTCCCGCAACGCCTCCATCTCCCACTCGTGGACCGCTCGGCTGGGCGTGGGGACCCGCCACAACTTCCGGGCCCCCTCCTCGTCCACAAGGGACAGGGCCAGTGCGAGGAAGTCGTCACTCGCCGGATCCACACCCCGCTCGCGAGCAAGCCTGAGCGCATTCTCGTAGACCGAGTGCAGAAGGCTCCCCCGTTCGAGCGGGTTGAGCCAGCAGTGCAGGTCGAACCCGGGATCGTCGGGCGGGCGGGCCCGCAGAATGTAGCTGAAGAGGAAGCGCCGCGGGCAGGCGCCCAGGCTGCCGAGCCCGCTCGCGGAAAAGACGTCTCCGGACAGGTCCTGATACGAGAGCGGGGGCGATGGAGTGCCCAGGAAGCCGGTGTGCACGGTGGGCTGGTGCGACCGCAATCCCGCCAATGCCGCCATGCCGAGGCCAAGCCGGGGATAGGCGCGGCCTACCGCTTCCAGTCCGTTTCGGAGCCTGCCGTCGCGGGTGGCGAGGGCGCGGAGCCAGACATCCCCCTCGTCCAGGTCGGTCTCGAGCTCCGGTCGGGGGAGGCGGGACTCGCTGGCACCCAGGTGCCTTTCGAGGTACTCGAAGTTGAGGGTGCCGTCCCCCTCCCGCAGCCGTAGCGCCTGCAGGAGCTCCGGCGCTGGCGCGAGTTCGCGCGCCTCGGCCGGATCCCAGCGCGAATAGCTCAGGACCAGCGTCCCGCGCAGGCGCGCCACGAGCTGGGCGAAGTTGAACCGGGTTTCGGTGATTCGGTCGCGGGCAAGGGGAAGCTCGCCGCCGCCCAGACGCCAGCGTTCGCGGTCCAACAGCAAAGGATCTTCCCGCGTGGAGCCCGGGAAACGCCCCGAGTCCATCCCCACGATGAAGGTGTAGGGCCTCCCCGTGGCTCCGCCGTGGGCGAAGTCCGTCAGATAGAGATGGCCCGCCGCCGAACTCCAGGGCGCCATGCCCTCGGCTCTGGGAGCGGGAATCCGAATCTGCAGGAAGGTCTTGACGATGGCCGCTGCCGACGCGTAGTCGGTCCGCCGGTCCAGCGTCCCCTCGATGCGGTCCAGCTGGCGGACAAGCCGCTCTCTGGCGGTGTCATCGGTCCTGGTGCCGGGGGCGACCCGTTCCAGGATGCTCTTTACGCCCGTCGCGACCTGGGCGGGGGACGCGCGCCCCTCAACCTCTGGCGTGGCACCCAGCACAGGACGGATGAGCGCTTGCAGTGCAAGCAGGCTCTCTCGCTTCTGCCGCTGCCTGCGTTCGAAGCTCTCCTCCGTCTGGAAATGGCCGCGCTCCATGTCCTCGACACCCTCGATGGCCCGCGCCACCCGGTCGGCGTATCGCGCCCGTCCCCACCCTATGCGCAGGCGTCGCAGCTCACGGGCCAGATCGGGACCGGAGAGCCGGTCGCCCGGCGGGGGCGGCCGCACGTCTCCCGCCTCGAGCAGGGCCCGGAAGCGCGATTCCTGGAATCCGTCCTCGATCCACTGGAAGTAAGTCGTGACCACGCGGCCGGGTCGGGTGCGCTCGACCGGAAGGCCGGTCGCGAAAGTGACCGGGATCTTCAGCGGCTCCGCCAGGGCATGCAGGGCGGAACCGTAGAGTGAGGGGTCGGCTGCGATCACCTCGATTTCGTCCCAGCGTGCACCCAGTTCGATGGCCCGGCGCAGCACGCCCCGCAATTCGTCGCAGACGGAGCCCGCAGCGAAGAGTTCGATGCGCGGACGCGATCCCTCAAAGCGCTCGACGGCGTGCAGGTAGCTCCCCGCCGCGACGGGCGGGGCCACGTCCCAGAGGATGCCCCTCGGTACCCGCATACCCTCGACCGGATCGGTCTTGAGGAGGATCGCGCCGCGGTGCTGCAGGGCGCGTGCGAACCGTCCCGCGAGGCCGCGGTCGGGCAGGCCGGGCAACAGGAAGGTCGCCGAGGAAAGCGGGGGGGCGGCCGAGTCGTCTTCCAGAATCCGGCCGGCGGTCTCGAGGACCATGGCCGTGTCCGCGAGGCTGCCGGCGTCGAGGAGGTCCTCGTAGCGGCGCAGCACGGCGGTGATCAGGGCCTGCCGGCCGGTGGGGGGGATGGGGCCACCACCAATGGAGCGCGCCCGGATGCCCCCCAGGCGCAGCGCGGCCACCGAGTGCCGTACGGCGTCGCGAAAGCCGACCTTCTCGCGGAGCGTGGGAAACCGCAAGCCCTGGCCGTCCCGGAGCGCGTCGTCGATGGCCCGCTCCACGAGCGCGTGTTCGTCGAAGGAATCCACCACCCTGCGCCCCGCCCCCGAGAGCCTCTGCGCAACGAATTTCATTGCGAGGGGTCGTAACGTGTTGACCTCAAAGCCAATCCAGGAGCGGCCGCGCAACGCGACCTGCCTGAGCAGCTCCTTGCCCTCGCCGCGCGTGCGGGCGATCAGGAGTTTGCGGGCCTTCCCGCTCTCACGGGCGATGCGGTCCAGCTCCTGGACGAGGACGCAGACCGCAGCCTGATCGGCGGAGGGGGGCGGGGCGGGAGCGCCGGGTACCGCGTCGAAGTCGATATGGAGTTGCGTCACCGCGGTCCGGTCCGTGTCGCGCCCGCCGGGATGGGTGTCCGGGCCGGGTCCGCGGCGAACAATTCGCCGAGCCGCCGCCCCTCTCGCCGCCGCCAGGCCCCCCGGTGGTATGCGTCGCTGGCCAGCAGAGAGAGCGTGATGGTGGCCTCGCCGAACACCATGCGTTCGCGGGCCGTGTCGATCTTGCCCCAGGTGGTGGCCTCACGCAGGGTGGAGCCCGAGAGGCCGCCGTCTCGTGCATCGGCCACCGTGAGCTGGACGGCGTACTTGTGCATGGCCACGGAAGCCGCGCGGGAATCGCCGCCCTCATCCCCATCATCTCCCGCCAGCATTCGAGCCGCCACCACCGCGTCCTGTGCAAAGTTCTTCGGGACGCCTCCGCCCACCATGAGCAGCCCGGTCTCGGCCGCGGCCGCCTTGATCCGCGCGAGCTCGTGGAAGTCCTTCCCGGAGTCGAAGGCGATGGGGGGCAAGCCCAGGGCGGCGGTCCTGGCCCGGTGCGCGACCACGCCGAATCCCGCCGAGGAATCGCTGAGCGCCGGAACGAAGATCGGGACCTGCTTGCGGTGAGCAGCCAGCACGATCGAGCGGGCATCCGGACGGTGACGCTCCAGGTACGCACCCAGCTCCCGCACCACCTCCCGGCTGGAATGCGGCCGCGCGTCGAGCCCGTCGAAGATGCCGGCCACGATCTCGTCGCAGCGCTGAAGCTCCGCCTCGTCGATCCAGGTGTCGTAGATGCGGTCGATGCCGAGGTCACGCAGCGCCTCGTCGCTCGCGACCGGCGCCTCGGGCGATCCCGGCGCCTTGTAGTGGCGAAATCCCAGCGCCTCGAAGAAGTCCTGGTCAACCACGATGGCGCCGGTGGCCACGACCACGTCCACCATGTCGCACTCGACCAGGGTGATCAGGGCCTCCTTCAGGCCGGCGGACACCAGCGAGCCGGCGAGGGTGAGGATCACCGTGCAGTCGCGGTCACCCACCATCTCGGCGAAGATGTCGGCGGCTTCGGCCAGGTTGCGAGCCTGGAAGGCGGCGTTGCGGTAGGTATCGAGCACCGCGCGGCCATCGAAGGCGGTCACGTCGATATGCTCGACGGGGGTTGCCAGCAGCTGGCTCCTGGCCGGGGGCGCCGGTCTCCCGTCAACAGCTCGTTCCTTCAAGCGGATCGCCTCCCTGTGTGTCCGGCCGCGGACGTTCACCGGCGGACTCTGCCGAATCCTAAAGGTAAGGCCGAGCCCCCGCGGGATGGACGGCCGGGGTCCGCCGTGCGTCCGCCCGGAACAGGTTACGGGCCGCTAGAAGACGACCTCGACGCCGACGCGGAAAGCGCGGTTCGGCGACAGCGTGATGCTGCTCTCGCCGCCCAGCTCCAGACCGCCGAAGGTGATGCCGCTGAGCTCGGAATCGACCATCCGGTTGCGGGACCAGATCCACAGATTGCGGCCGTTCACGTAGACCGTCGCGCGGTCGGCGTTCAGGCGGCCGGCCCAGTCCTCGGGCAGAGCATAGCGCACGGCCACCTCGCGCAGCTTGAAGTAGTCGCCGTCGTAGAGGAAGGCGTTGCGCGCCCCGCTCTGGCCGTACCTGCCGATCTCTATGCCGTCGGCGCCGTACCGGGTGGGGAAGGCGTAGCTGCATCCCTCGACGGCAGCGGTTGCGGTACCGCAGCGCACCAGTTCGCGCCGGTAGATGCCGTTGAACGTCGCCCACACGGATCCCCAGTCGAAGACGTGGTGGCCACCCGCCCAGTCGGCCAGGGCGGTGACGCTCATGCGGCCGCCGATCGACAGCGTGGTGTTGGCGCTGCCGCTCTTGTCGGGCACCGGGAACTGGCCGGTGTAGTTGCGCTCCGACGCGTCGGGCAGTCCGTCGTCGTTCGTGTCGCTCGGCATGGTGACCCACCACGCGCCTACGGGGCCGCCGCGGCAGGTATCCAGGTTCCCCGGCTCCGACACGCTCCAGCACCCGGTCACCCGCTTCTGGTCGCTGTCCACCGGGAAGTCCGCCACTCCGCCCATGTCCGAGACTTCGTTGTGGTTGTAGTGGAACGTCGCGCCGACGCTCCAGGCCACGCTTTCGCTGTTGACCACCTGGAGATTCAGCGCGACCTCGACGCCCCGGTTGAGGATCTCGCCGACGTTCTCCTGCTGGGTCCCCTGGCCGGTCACGGGAGCCCGCGGCACCAGGAAGAGGGCGTCGGTGGTGCGGGCGTCGTAGACGGTCAGGTCGAGTCCGACGCGGTTGTTCCACAGCGCCGCGTCGATTCCGGCTTCGATGGTGGAGGTCTTCTCGGGGCGCAGGTCCGGATTGCCGGGATTGGCGAATCTGGGAGCCGATTCGCCGCGGAACGGACTCGCCGAGAAGGTCCGGTCCTTCAGGAACGCGCCCGGGAACTTGCCGGTCTGCCCGTAGGCGGTTCTGATCTTGACCTCGTCCACCAGCGGCAGGCCCACGTCTTCCGAGAGGATGTACGACGCGGTGGCCTTCGGATAGAACTCGGTGTCGATGTTGTCCCCGAAGCTCGATCCGGCGTCGATGCGGAAGCCACCGCCCAGGTAGAGCTTGTCCCAAAGGCTCAGCTGCTCGTCGACGTACAGCCCGCCGCTGAACACCTCGAGGTTCGCTTCGCCGGCGGTGATGTCCGCCGCCGCGTCGAAGTTGGAGCTTCCCGGCAGGCCGAAGGTGCGCCCGTTCGCGTTGATGATGCTCTCGTCCTGGCGGAATCCCTGCACGCCCACGGTCAGCGTGGAGCCGATGGAGCGGGCGGGACCTGCCCACGCGTATGTCGCTCCGGCGTCGAGGGTCACCGACGTGAACGATCGGTCGCGGCGGTTGAGCTGACCGGTGGGCTCGCCGGGCGTGAATCCGATCGGCTCGCGCAGCCGCTGCTGGTTCGTCCGGTTGTCGGTCCCCAGCGTGAGCCGGGCCGCCAGGTCGTCACGGATGCTCCAGCGGGCGCCCGTCGACAGGATGAAGCGGTTGACCCATTCGTCGATGTCCGGCAGGAGGAAGATGTCCAGCGCGTCATGCAGGCTCGAGGCGCCGGAGAAGAAGAGAGCGTCGCCGACCTCGAAGGTGGTCAGCGGGTCGCCGATCGAGGCGCCGTTGTAGAGGCGCTGGAAGTTGTGGCGGACGTAGCTGCCCGAGAACTCCAGGGTGAAGTCGTCGGTGAGGGATGCCCGCAGGCCGCCCCGGATGCTGTAGTTGGTGCTGCCGTCCTTTGGCTGGGTTCCCGTGCGATCCTCCAGGCGGCCGCTGACGCTGTAGGTCACGTCCGCGGTACCCCCGGACACCCCGGCATAGTAGTTCTGCGTGTGGCCGTTCCTGAAGTAGCGGTCCCGCATGAAGGTCCCGGTGACTTCGCCGGACTCCACGCGCTCCGGGAAGGTCAGGCCCGCGTCGAGGATGTACCTGAGCTCGGGCATCTCGATCCCCTGTTCGATGCGGGCCGTGATCCTCGCCGTCCCGGGGGTTCCCTTCCTCGTGAAGATCTGAATCACGCCCGTGGCCGCGTCCGATCCGAAGAGGGTCGATGCCGCGCCGCCTCTGGTGATCTCGATCCGGTCGATGTCCGTGGTCAGCAGATCGGACAGGGCCGACGACTGCTCACCGCCCGTGACCGCCGACGTGGCCTGGTCGTTGTCGACGCGAACGCCATCGACGTAGATGACCGGCGTCTGTGCGCCGAACACCGACGAGACGCCCCGAAAATTGATCAGGGAACCGGTCCCCGGATTCGCCGACGTGGCGCTCACCGTGGCGCCCGCGACCCTGCCCTGCAGCAGCTGGTCGATGGATTGAACCGGCGCGAGCTCGAAGTCGTCCGCGGAGAGTACCTCAACCGAAGTGCCGAGCGCCCGCCGCCTCGTTTCGGCGCCCACTCCCGTGACGAAGATCTCGTCGAGGGCTATCGCGGTTGGCGACATCGCGATCTCGAGCTCGGTTGTCTGCCCGGCCGCGACCGTGACGGGCTGCTCCGCCACGTCGTAGCCGAGGAGGGCGGCGCGCACCGTGTGCTCACCGGCAGGCACGTTCAGCAGCACGAAGCGCCCGGACGAGTTGGTGACCTGCCCGATGCCGGTCCCCGCGACCACCACCTCGGCGTCGCCGAGCGGCCGGCGCGACGCGGCGTCCAGAACCTGCCCCTGGATGGCGCCGGTCTGGGCTTGCGTCGGTGCAGCACCTGCCGCCAGCGCCAGAAGCAGCGGCAGGCCGGCCACGCTCACCCTCCATTGGGGACAACAGCCGGCCGACGGAGCCCGAAGGCCCCGCCGGCCGGAGTCACGCTTGCCGCCGGGCAACAAGACCTGTGCCCTGACGCCGACGACGGCCGGTCAGCCGCCTAGTTGAACGGCGACGCGTTGTTCGCGACGAGCACCTTGTTCATGTCCACGTGGATGGTCACCTGCGTCTCGATGAGCGGCACGCCGGGGTCCACCCCGTCGTACAACTCGAGCGGCGTGTAGATGTCCATGGCGTAGCGCGGATTCTGCGGGATGTACCCGGGCACGATCGGCATGGTGCCCGGATCCCCTTCGTTGATGTTGTCGTTCTGGTCGATCTCGCGCAGCATCATCGGCAGCTTGATGCCGAGATCGGCGAGCCGGCGGCCCTCCAGAAGCATGATCTCCTGACGGGCCAGCCAGAGTGCGTGCCAGAGTTCGTTGGCATCCGAGAGCCCCGCGATGCTGTCCGCATCCAGTGACGTGCCCGAGACATTGGGAATCATGAGACCATCGGACGGCCGGTCCAGAACCAGCCCGGACCGGTAGGGGCTGTCGGCATCCGCACGGATCAGGATTTCACTGCTCCTCGGGCGCAGGCTCAGATCGGCGTTGCGGCGCTCGTCGATATCGTCGAACGACACCATTCCCCGCGTCCCGGCCAGGGTGACCGCGTTTGCCAACTGGGTGCGAGCGTCCGCCATGTTGCCGGATGCCAGCGCGATCTCCGCCAGGATCAGGTGCATCTCCTCGGCCTTTGCGATCGGTATCGCCGACTCGCGGTCGGTATACTTGGGGTCGAGGAAGTCCAGCCTTGGAAGGGGCTGCATTTCCTGAAGTGCGCGAAGCACCAGGAACGCCACCGGGGTGTTGGCGATGGAGGTGGCGTCATATCCCTGGCTGAAGAGCAGGGTGGGATCCGAGGACAGGGCGGCGTTTGCCGCCGAAGCTGCGGCTCCCGCGTCACCCAGCAATCGGTGAGCCCGTGCCAGGGCCGCGTTCGCCTGGGGTCCGAAGCCCGTCGCAGCCTGCAGATCGGTGATCGCCTTGCCCAGTGCCACCGACGCCGCCTGCGGCGTTCCATCCTCTTCGTGCGGAACGTTGGAAAACACCTCACCCATCGTCAGGTAGGCCATTCCACGGTAGTAGTGGGCCTCCGCGACGAGTTGCGGTGGTGCACCGGCATCTTCGGGCGCAATCTCGTCAATGACGAAATCGGCCAGGGCACGGAGCTCCTGAACATTCCAGTAGGCTCCACTGGCGCTCGTCCCCGTTGAATTCACCAGGTCAGGGGTGACCTCGTGGGGCTCATCCATGTCCACGACGATACCGGTGCCGTGGATCGAGTAGTTGTCGCTGATGACCTCCGCCGCCACCACGTACGCGTTGATCATGCGGGCAAACTGCGCCCGAAGCCCCGGCAGGAGTGCTGCCGTGGGGTTGGTGGCCTCGGCCAGGTCCTCGTCTGTCGTCGTTGGATTGTTTACCTGGGTCGGATCGATGGCATCGCAGGCGGCCATCACCAGAACGGCCAGAAGGGCACCGACAATCCCCCTCCCGCTCTTTCCGGGGGTCGGCATGTTCTTGCTGATCATATTCTGTGCTCTCCTTGATCTCATTAGAACACCACCTCGACCCCGAGCTTGAAGGTCCGGTTCGGGGACAGGGTTATGCTGCTCTCGCTGCCGAGTTCCAGCCCGCCGCCGTTGCTGGTCCCGCTGAGTTCGCCGTCGATCAGCATGTTCCGGGACCAGATCCAGAGATTGCGGCCGGTCGCGTAGACGGTCGCGCGGCTGGCATTGACGACATCGGCAACGCTCTCGGGGAGTGCGTACCGTACGGCGACCTCGCGGATCTTGAAGTAGTCGCCATCGTAGAGGAACGCGCTGCGGGCAGCACTCTGGCTGTACCTGCCGCGCGCGGTCCCGTCGGCCCGGTACTGAACGGGGAAGGCGTAGGCGCAACCCTCACCCGCACCTTCATGCGTGCCGCAACGGATGAGTTCACGCCGATAGATGCCGTTGAAGGTCGCCCACACCGACCCCCAGTCGAAGACATGGTGGCCACCCGCCCAGTCGGCCAGGCCGCTGATCGTCAGGTTGTTCCCCACCGAGATCGTGGTGTTGATCCCGCCGTTCTTGTTGGGCGATGGGACGGTGCCGTTGAATTCGCGCTCGGAGCCATCGGTCAGCCCGTCGCCGTTGGTATCCACCGGCGTGGTCAACCACCACGCACCGATCGGCCGTCCTTCGGAAACACGCTTCCCGCTCCCGACAAAGAAATCGGCGACACCGCCCATGTCGGTCACCTCATTCTCGTTGTAGTTGAAGGTCCCGCCGACGGACCAGGCCAGTTGCTGACTGTTGAGCACCTGGACCTGCAGGGCCACCTCCAGCCCCCGGTTCCAGATCTCGCCCACGTTCTCCTGCTGGGTTCCCTGTCCGGTCACGGGCTGGCGCGGCACCTGGAAGAGCGCGTCGGTCGTGCGCGCGTCGTAGACGGTCAGGTTGAGCCCGATCCGGTTGGCCCACAGCGCCGCGTCGATGCCGGCCTCGATCGTAGACGTCTTTTCGGGCTTCAGATCCAGGTTGCCCGGATTCGCGAAGCGGGGCGCCGATTGGCCCCTGAACGAGGTGGCCGAGAAGGTACGGTCCTTCAGGAAGGCCCCGGGGAACTTCCCGGTCTGACCGAACGCGCCCCGTATCTTGAGCTCGTCCACGAACGGAATTCCCAAATCCTCCGAGAGGATGTAGGACCCGGTTGCCTTGGGATAGAGTTCGGTGTCGATGTTGTCTCCGAAGCTCGATCCCGCGTCGATGCGGAACCCTCCTCCAAGGTAGAGCTTGTCCCACAGGCTCAACTGCTCGTCCACGTAGAGGCCGCCGTTGAAGACCTCGACATTGCCTTCCCAGGCCGTGATCGTCGCCGCATCGTCGAAGTCGAAGGAGCCGGGGAGCGCGAACTCCTGGCCCTGGGCGTTGATGATGCTCTCTTCCTCGCGGAAGCCCTGCACGCCGATGGTCAGCTGGGACCCGAGCGTGCCGCCGGAACTCTCCCAGCCGTAGGTCGCGCCGGCATCCATCGTCACCGAGGTGAAGGACCGGTCCCGTCGATTGAGTTCGCCCGTGGGCTCCCCCGGGGTGAACCCGATGGGCTCGAAAACGCGCTGCTGGTTGGTCCGGTTGTCGGCACCCACGTTCAGCTTGGCGGTCAGGTCGTCCCGAATGTTCCAGCGCGCACCGGTGGAAAAGATGAATCGATTGACCGACTCACTGATGTCGGGCATCAGGAAGATGTCCAGCGCTTCGTGCAGCGTGGACGCTCCGGAAAAGAAGAGGGCGTCGCCGACTTCGAAGGTCGTCAACGGATCGGCGATCGCCGATCCGTTGTAGAGACGGGCAAAGTTGTGGCGGACGTAGCTGCCCGAAAACTCCAGGGTGAAATCCTCGGTGAGCGACGCCTGCAGACCGCCACGGATGTTGTAGTTGGTGCTGCCGTCGTTGGGTTGGGTGCCGGTTCTGTCTTCGAGCCGTCCGCTGACGCTGTAGGTCACGTCAGCGGTGCCGCCCGTGACTCCCACGTAGTAGTTCTCGGTGGTCCCCTGCTTGAAGTAGAGGTCCCTCAGGAAGGTCTCCTCGATCTCCCCGGACTCGACACGTTCCGGGAAGATCAGACCCATGTCGAAGATGTTCCACAGTTCGGGCACCTCGATTCCCTGCTCGACCCGCGCCGTGATCCGCGGTGCCCCCGGAGTACCTTTCTTGGTAAAGATCTGAATGACCCCGGTGGCCGCGTCCGAGCCGAAGAGCGTTGACGCGGCACCCCCTTTTGTCACCTCGATCCGCTCGATGTCGCTGCTGAGCAGATCCGACAGCGCCGAGGACTGTTCCCCTCCCGTCCCCGCAGCGGTCGCGTGGTCGTTGTCCACCCGCACGCCGTCGACGTAGATGACCGGTGTCTGGGCGCCGAATACCGAGGACGCGCCCCGGAAGCTGATCAGGGCACCCGTGCCGGGCTGGGCGGATGTTGCGCTCACGGTGGCCCCGGAGACGCGCCCCTGCAGCAGCTGGTCGATGGACTGTACCGGCGCCAGCTCGATGTCGTCCACGCCGAGCACCT
Source organism: Longimicrobiales bacterium (assembly GCA_965211905.1). Lineage (GTDB taxonomy): Bacteria > Gemmatimonadota > Gemmatimonadetes > Longimicrobiales > Gaopeijiaceae > Bin94. Next base: position 695,362 of record CBDBTX010000002.1, on the reverse strand, counting down.
CGACGGAGGTGCCAAGGGCGCGCCGGGTGGTCTCGGCCCCAACTCCCGTGACGACGATCTCGTTCAGCGCAATGGCCGTCGAGGACATCTCGATGTCGATGCTGGCCGTTTCTCCGGCGGAGACCGTGACGGACTGTTCCGCCTCGGTATACCCGATGAGCGTCGCCCGCACGGTGTGATCGCCGGCGGGCACGTTCAGAAGCACGAAGCGTCCGGACGAGTTGGAGATCTGCCCGATCCCGGTACCCTCGACCAGGACCTGGGCGTTTGCGAGCGGACGCTGGGAAGCGCCGTCCAGGACCAGTCCCTGGATCACGCCCGTCTGCGCCTGGACCGGCCCGGCGGCTACCGTCAGTGCCACCAGCGCGACGAGCCCGGCAGCGCCGTTGAAAAGTCGTTTGAAGTTCATGGATTCCTTCCCTCTTGTGTGACTGAAAATCATTGTGAAACCACGGCTGTTGCTACTGATCCGACAATAGTGGATTCGTCGTCGGGCCTCCTTCCTTACCGGCTGCAAAGCCGGACGGCGGCATCGCGATGCCGGTCACGTCCGTGGGCTGGACCGGATATCTCGCCACTGTGGCAGGTAGGAATATTACGCCTTCCCGGAGTACTGACCATGTGTACACGCAACACCTGCTACACATCCAGGTTCCGGACGTACCTGGCATTCTCCTCGATGAACTGGCGGCGCGGTTCCACCTCGTCGCCCATCAGGCGCGAGAATATCCGGTCCGCCTCGGTCGCGCTCTCGACCGTCACTTTCAGGATGGTGCGGGTATCAGGATCCATCGTGGTCTTCCACAGCTGGTCGGGGTTCATCTCGCCCAGACCCTTGTAGCGCTGGATCGAAATCCCCTTCCCGTCCTTGCCGTTCGAGAGCTTGCTGATCTCCTGGTCCCGCTCGGCGTCGCTGTAGGCGTAGCGCTCCGTCCTGCCCTTCTGGACCCGGTACAGCGGCGGCTGCGCGATGTACACGTAGCCCTGATCGATCAGGCCGCGCATCTGGCGGAAGAAGAAGGTGAGCAGCAGAGTGCGGATGTGCGCGCCGTCCACGTCGGCGTCGGTCATGATGATGATCTTGTGATAGCGCGCCCTGTCGATGTCGAAGTCGTCGCGGATGCCCGCCCCGATGGCGGTGACCATCGCCCGGATCTCGTCGTTGGAGAGGATCTTGTCGATCCGCGCCTTCTCGACGTTGAGGATCTTGCCCTTGAGCGGCAGGATCGCCTGAAAGGAGCGGTCGCGCCCCTGCTTCGCGGAGCCACCGGCACTGTCGCCCTCGACCAGGTAGATCTCGCTGAGCGCGGGATCGGCGATCGAGCAGTCGGCCAGCTTGCCCGGCAGGACGCCCCCCTCCAGGCCGCTCTTCTTGCGGGCCAGGTCCCGCGCCTTGCGCGCCGCCACCCGCGCCCGCGCGGCCTGCAGCGACTTCTCGATCAACGCCCGTGCCGACTTGGGATTCTCCTCCAGGAAGGCGGCCAGATGCTCGTTCACCGCCGCCTCGACCGCGCCCCGCACCTCCGAGTTGCCCAGCTTGGTCTTCGTCTGTCCCTCGAACTGCGGCTCCATCACCTTCACGCTCAGCACGCAGGTCAGCCCCTCGCGCACGTCGTCGCCCGAGAGGTTCTCGTCCTTCTTGAAGATCCTGTTGCGCCGCGCGTAGTCGTTAATGGTACGGGTGAGCGCCGCCTTGAAGCCCGTGAGGTGGGTGCCCCCTTCGTGCGTGTTGATGTTGTTGACGAAGGTGTGCGTGTTCTCGGAGAAGCCCTCGTCGTACTGCATGGCCAGCTCGATCTCGGCTTCGGGCCTGGAACTCTCGAAGTAGATCACGTTCTGGTGGACCGCCTGCCGCGTGCCCCGCAGATAGGCCACGAATTCCGCAAGCCCGCCGTCGTACCGGTAGACCTCTTCAACTTCGTCCTCGGTGCGCTCGTCCCGCAGGACGATTTCCAGGCCCTTGTTGAGGAAGGCCAGCTCGCGCAGCCGCACCGAGAGCTTGTCGAAGGAGAAGGCAAGCTCCGTGAAGACCTCCGGATCCGGCTTGAAGGTGACGAGCGTCCCCCGTCCGCTGTCGGGCCCCAGCACCTTCAGTTCGGTAGTGCTGATGCCCCGCTCATACCGCTGGTGATGGCGCTTTCCACCCCGCCGCACCTCGACTTCAAGCCACTCCGACAGCGCGTTGACCACGCTCACGCCCACGCCGTGCAATCCGCCCGAGACCTTGTAGGATGTCTTGTCGAACTTTCCGCCGGCGTGGAGGGTGGTCATCGCAAGTTCGACGCCCGGGACGCCCTCGGTCGGGTGGATGTCCACAGGAATGCCACGGCCGTTGTCGTCCACACTGATGATGTCGCCGGGGCGGATCACCACGCTGATCGAGTTGCAATGGCCCGCCATCGCTTCGTCGATGCTGTTGTCCACCACCTCGTAGACCAGGTGGTGCAGACCCCGGGCCGATGTCGACCCGATATACATCCCGGGACGCTTCCGCACGGCCTCGAGTCCCTTCAGGACCTGGATCTGCCTTGACGTGTAGTCGCTGCCCTTGCTCTTCGTCGTCATGCCTTCGCCCCCGATATCCTGATTCTCACTTGCCGCTGTTCCCGGTCCCGGGTCCGATCCCGCGGGAAGTCTCCGCGAGGCGGAAGCGGATGCTGCCGATGGGCGGGCCCGAGCGCTCCGAGTTCACCTGTTCGAGTATGAGGGTCCTCATCATCGACAGCTCAGCGATCCACGCACTCGACAACACCTCGACCACCAACTCGTCGCCCCGGACCTCCACCGCCCGGGTCACGCGGCTCACCCGAGCACCCACCGCCCCGGCCCACTGCTCGACCGCTTCGAGCCGCTCCAGCGATTCCGCGAGCCCCGTGCGGTCGAGATATCCCTGCAGTGCATCCGCAACCGGCGTGAACCGGCCATTTGCCAAATCGCGGGGCGATGGGCCGGTCACGCCTCGATCACTCCGCCATGGATGCGCCACCGCTCCAGAGACCGGCCCGGCAGCCCGATATCCGATGCCTTCGGGACCGTCATGATGACCTGCCCCGCCACCTCTCCCTCGAGCAGCGCCATCACGCGGCCCGAGCGCCCGGTGTCCAGCTCGGCGAAGGCGTCGTCGAGCAGCAGGATCGGTTCCGCTCCGCGCTGCCCCCGTATGGTCGCCGCTTCCGTGAGGCGAAGGGCCAGGGCGGCTGTACGGCGCTGACCTCCCGACCCGAAGCCCCGCAGCGGCACCGACCGTCCACCTGCCCCCAACGTGAAGAGAAGCTCGTCGCGGTGGGGCCCCACGCTGGTGGCGCCGCGCCGCAGATCGTTCTCCCAGGACTCGTCGAGCCGCATCCTGAAACTGTCCCGCACTGCCGCTTCGTCCGAAGGAGACGCCGCGGAGTCATCGGCCGCTGCCGCCTCACCGAGATTCGGCCTGTACGACATCGTCGCCGATTCGCCGTCCGAGATGGCGCCGTAGTATTCGGCAAAGGGTCCGGACCACTCGGACGCCCACGCCCGACGCATGCAGGTTACCGACGCACCGGATGCTGCCAGGCCGTTGTCCCAGGCCCGGATCCACTCCTGCTGTCCTGCCGCGCCGCCAGCCGTCCGCAGAGCCGCGTTCCGCTGCGCCAGACACTTGCGGTACTCCAGCAGGGCATCCACGTAGCCCGGGCGATTCAGCGACAGTACGATGTCCAGAAACCGCCGGCGCACACCCGGCCCATCGTCGATCAGCCGCACGTCTGCCGGAGAAAACACGACCGCGCCCAGCCTGCCGAGGGCGGCCGACAGTTTCAGCGTGTCGTCTCCGTCCACTGTCACCTTCTTGCTCTTCCTCCTGCAGTCGAACCCCGCCGCCACCGTTGTCCGGGCGCTCCCGTCGACGCGGCCCCTCAGGTAGAACACGTCTTCCGAGAAGGCGGCCAGTTCGCGGTCGGCAGCGCCGCGGAAGGAACGAAAGCTCTCCAGGTAGTAGACCGCTTCCAACAGGTTCGTCTTCCCTTGCGCGTTGTCACCGACAACAGCCACGCCCTCCGCCGGGAAGTGCAGTTCCTGGACGCCAAGGTTGCGAAAGTGGCGCAGCTCGAGTTCCCTCAGGACCACGAAATGGAGCGGGAGCGAGGTTTGCCGTGCATCCATTGAATATAACAGGTTCGGCACCGGACTCTGAGCCCGGTGGAGGCTCCTGCGGCGGACGCTCAGCTCCCCGTGAAGTTCGCCTTTCGCTTCTCCAGAAAGGCTGCCATCCCCTCCTTCATGTCGGAGGTCGATGCCAGAAGTCCGAACAGCGTCGATTCGAGGGCCTGCGCGTGATCCATGGGGCTCTCCACCGCTTCGTAGATGGACCTGAGCGCCATCTCGAGCGCCACGGGAGCGTTGCGGATGATGCGCCGGGCCAGCGCCGTCGCGCGGTCCATCAATTCCTCGTGGGGGACGACGACGTTGGCGAGGCCGATGCGTGCGGCGCGATCCGCGTCGACCATCTCGCCGGTCAGGATCATCTCGACGGCGCGGCCCAGTCCGACGAGGCGGGTCAGCCGCACCGTCCCGCCATATCCAGGGATGATCCCCAGCCCCACCTCGGGCAGTCCGAAGCGGGCCCGCTCACTGGCCACGCGGATGTGGCACGCGATCGCCAGTTCGCAACCGCCGCCAAGCGCGTATCCCCCGACGGCCGCAATGACCGGCTTCGGGAACGTCTCGATGCGCCGGAGGATGTCCTGGCCTTCCCCGCTTATCCTCGCGCCGCTGAGTGTGTTCATCGTAGCGAGGGTGCCGATGTCGGCTCCGGCTACGAACGCCTTGTCGCCCGCACCGGTCAGGATGACCGCGCGGACCGTCGCGTCATCGCGCAGGGCGGAGAATGCGCTGTCCACCTCCGTCATGACATCGGGGTTCAACGCGTTGAGTTTGGCCTGCCGGTCGATGGTGACGGTGGCCACCGAGTCCGCGGTTTCGGTCCTGACGTGGTTGCTGTCGCTCATTGCCGCTCGCTGATGAGTGTCCGCATCGCGGAGCCGTCGCACGGTACGGCCCCCGGATTCCGGAAGCTATTGTCGTTTCCCCGAAGAGCGCGAGCAATCTCCGGGACTCAAGACAGGTCCGACGGCAGCGGCTTGCCAGTGGTCGCGAGCGCTTGCTGACAGGGCGGGCGTAGCGGTCATCGCACCCCTGCCTTACCTTGCGTGCTGCCCCGTGTCGGATGCCCGTGCGTTCAGGACACGGGCGGTTTGCACGGTCCCGGCGCACCAGACCCGGGACACACAACCCAGCTTCATCGAGGGATCATGGCGCGTTCTCTGAACAAGGCAACATTGATCGGCAATGTCGGGGGCGATCCCGACATCCGCACGACGGCGTCCGGGACCCGGGTGGCCAAGCTGTCCCTGGCGACCAGCCGTTCATTCGCGGACCGCTCCGGACAGCAGCAGGAACGGACCCAGTGGCACCGCATCACTTTTTTCGGCCGCCTCGTGGATGTCGTCGAACAGTGGGTCAAGAAGGGCGACAGGCTGTTCGTGGAAGGGCGCATCGAGTATTCCCAGACCCAGGACGAGCACGGCGGAACCCGGTACTGGACAGACATCATCGCCAACGAGATGATCATGCTTGGATCCAGTGGCGGTCGTGGTGCATCCGGGCCCACGGGTCCCGGGAGCCCTTCAGGATCCGGCGGCGGATATCGGTCGCCGGCCCCGAAACCCGATATCTCAGAACCGGACGACGACCTGCCGTTCTAGCGGCATACTGCAGGCAGCACAGTGAGGAAGTGACTCTTGGCGAACGATGCGATCGAAATGGAGGGAACCGTAACCGAGGTCCTTCCCAATGCGAACTTCAGGGTACAGCTCGAGAACGGCCACGAAATCCTGGCCTACCTCTCGGGCAAGATGAGGAAATTCTACATCCGCGTGCTCGCCGGGGATCGGGTCAAGGTGGAGATGTCGCCGTACGACCTGACGCGGGGCAGGGTGACCTACCGGTACAAGTAGCCGCAGCGACCTGGTCTTCGCGCTACTCCCCGGATTCCTCGGCAGCCCCCTCGGCTTCCGAGGTCCCGGACCGGTCCGAATCGGCGGGATCCGCAGGCTCTTCCGATTCCCAGAATCCCATCAGGAACGGTTCGAATGCACCGGGGTCCCTGCGATACAGGCGAACCCATTCGTCGAAGTCCGGAAGGTTCAGACGCTCGCGAATCCTGACCGTGGCAAGCCTGACTCTGTCACTGAAGGTCTCCGGCGGCACCCGCCCGGTCGCGCGCGCTTCCGACTGGGCCAGTGTATAGACCTCGGCCGGGGACAGGGCCAGAAGCGCGTCGGCTACACGTGCCGAGCAATAGTCTCTGTACTTCGCCCGGAGTACCGGATCTTCGTCCTGGCGGTCCATTGAGCCATCCTCGTTGCACGAACGGGAAACCCGTCAAACAACGTGATCAGTTGCCATCACCTCGAAAATCGACGATGACGGCTAGCGCCATGGAACTTAAGGATAACCAACAGCAAGGTCTACTTGACGACAGCCAGTCGTCACGATATGCGACAGCACCGTCACCCGTCCCGACTATTTCCTTGAGATGTCCCTGCGCCGATGCGGTTGCCCGCGTCAGGTCTGGGCGAACTCCGTCACGGACTCGCCCCCCACCGATTCGGCGTTGCGCCGATCGTCCTCTCGAAGGCGATGGTAGATGGCCCGGCGAGTCAGGCCGTACTGGATCATGCGACTAAGTGAATCGGGGTCCGTTCGCTGGACCTCTTCGGCTTCCGAGGCAATGTCGTGAGGTAGGCGGACGCTGAGCTGCACGGACCTGGTTTGCCACATGCCAAGATGATCCCGTAGTTGAGGACAAAAGCTGTAGAATTGCTGAAGAGCGACACCGTCGGTTCACCGGGCGTGCGGGCAACCACCAGATTCTTCCGGCGCGACTTGAACAGTACACCCCCGCGAGACCGACCGCAAGCCTGGCACGGATTGCTGGCCGATTCTGTAAGTGATTATACCACAATCACTTACAATCTGGGACAGATTCGGTAATCCACCTGTTTCCGAAGCTGGAACGCTGACCCTTCGTCATCATTCCGATACCCGCTAAGTATGAATCCGATAAGCGTTTGCGCAAAATGAAGGGTACAGCCAAGGGCCCATTTGGTGAACACATTTTTGCAAAAAAATGCAGTCATCGATGGCCGCTGCCGGAGAGTCCCGAATCGGGACGATTCAGGGAAGGACGGACCGGAGAAACGCCCCCAAAGTCCCCCGATCAAACTCCCTGAACCTCTCCCGCACACTTCTGGCGGTCTCTTCGAGGAAGATGTTGGCGGTGTGATAGCGGCGGCTGTGCCCTGCCTCCCGGAAGCGGAGGAATCCCCGCCACGTTGCACCGTCACGGAAGACGTTCAGTGACGCGATCCAATTGCGGCCGCCGTAGTCGAAGCGCCGGTCTTCCAGTCGACGCGGATGGGCCATCGCTACCGACCTCGGGTCCTCCGCGCCTTCCTCAACGTGGCTCAGCGGATAACTCGCCCGATCCGCCATCCAGACTTCGAAGGGTGGCAGGGGGAGCAGGTGCTCGGCGAAACTCGCCAGGGTGGCCATGGGGTCCTGGGCGTCGTGAATGCCACGCTCACTGGCCCAGAGGCGAGCCTGCCCGTAGAGTTCCCGGATCGATTCCCGGGGCACCAGATGAAGAAGCCTGGTTGCCTGTCGACGCCGGTATGACCGATACCTCGCCCAGAGGATTTCAGGCGTCTCGAGCGGCGCATCGTTGCGTCCGGTGGTGCCCCGCCACCACACCTGGTCTTGCATTCCGTTGCCCATGGCTCCGTCCGGGTCAGTGAACCGACATGCCTGCGCCAGCGAGACCTCCGGTCACCTCGCCTGCCCCGGATTCGGAGAATGTCAGGCGATCCAGCGTGGCTCGCTCTCCGAAGGTGGACACCAGGCCTCGGACAGCTTGAAACCGCTCGGGCTCGAAGCGGGCTACCAGGTGGCTCAGTCCGCGGCGCATATCCTGAATGCTGCGCTGCAGTTCGCCATAGGTGACCGGAACTCCGAACCGCACGGTATACGCTCTGTGGCCGCCGCGGCCCGCTTCCCTTGCCTGGCCATGCTCGAGGTCCGGAAACGCATGTTGAAGTGCACTCTCGAGCCCGTCGTCGGGGTCCCGCCGGTTGGTCTGGAGCACGAGCGCATTGGCGTCGTAGTCCAGGTGCACGCGCGTGATCCGGGCGGGGCCCGTGACGATCCGCACGACCGTGCTGTCGTGCAGATCCAGATCCCGGCACACGTCCCGGAAACCGATTCGGAGCAGTGTGGGGCGCGTGAGGGGTGTGAACCCGCGTCGGTTGAGGACCCTCAGACCCACGTCGAAACAGTACCGCCGCAAGGTCTCGCCGGCGGCCCTGGATACCTCGGCCTCATCGCTCAGTCGACGCAGGTGGACGAGTGTAGGGTCGTAGACCCAGTCCAGGATCACCAGCTCCGAAGAAAGGTTGAGGTATTTCACATCGGCCGAGCCCAGATCCACGGCCCTGACGGAGGAGGCAAACCGGCCGGCAATGACCACAGCCAGCCCGATGTCACTGATCCGGCCCCCGGGATGGTACAGCTCATGCACGTCCCGGTACTGCACCACTGCCCTGGTCAAGGGCAATTCACAGATGCCCGGAACGTCGGCCATTGCATCCGGACGACTCTCCGTGGTCGGGGTGCTTTGCATGGTGTTGGACGCTGGAGGTGGAGTGCGAAGCCGGCGGCGGCCACCGACGGGTGCGTCAAGGGGCCCGAATGATAAGCATATGTTTACCAGGCAGGCAAGGGATTCCCCGAGTGCCGATTCCCCGAGTGCCGACGCTCTCCGATGCCGGCCACTCCCGGTGGCCGACAGGTGCGCCCAATCGATCTCCCGACAGGCACCTTGTCGTCACCCGGAGGATGTGTCTATTGTTAAGGGCTAACCACGAACGCGCGGGGATCAGGCCGCCAGCCGGTTGGACAGCCCTCTTCGGTGCGCTCGGATCAATTCAGACAGTGGTACCTCAAAGCGGGGTGATCGGGTTGGAAGTATTCGTCAAAGAGAATGAAAGCCTGGAGAGGGCCCTTCGCAGATTCAAGCGAAAGGTGCAGCGGTCCGGGCTGTACTCCGAGTTGCGCAAGCGCCGGTTCTACGAGAAGCCGAGCGCGCAGCGGAAACGCAAGAGAGAAGCAGCGATCCGGCGCGAGCGCAGGCGGCAGCGCCGGATTCGCCGGTAGGAGCAGGCCGGTACGACGCGCTGCCGGCGACCTGGGCGCCGACGCAGTCTCTTCCAGCGAGCTGCCCCGATTTCAGTCAGGGCCTCATAGCTTCAGGGCGATCGGACCGTCCGGGGTCCAGTCGTAGAATCCGGCTCCCGTTTTTCGACCGTAGCGCCCCATCGTCATCAGCCTCTTCAGGAGCGGGGGAGGAGCGTAGCGCTCTTCGCGGTACTCCTCGTACATGATCTCGGCGACGCGGTAGAGCGTGTCGATCCCGACGAAGTCACCGAGGATGAAGGGTCCCATCGGGTAGCCGCAACCCAGGGTCATGGCGGTGTCGATGTCCTCGATGGTCGCGACCCCGCGTTCCACCTGCCGGATCGCGTCCAGCATGTAGGGGACGAGGAGGAGATTGACGACGAATCCGGAGTTGTCCTTCGCGGCGATCGGCGTCTTGCCCACCCGCACCGCGAAGTCGTACGCCGTGTCGAAGGTCTCCTGGCTGGTCGCGATCGTCCTGACGACCTCGACCAGCTTCATGACCGGCACCGGATTGAAGAAATGGAGGCCCACGAACCGCTCCGGGCGCGACGTCGCGGCCGCCATGTCGGTCACCGTAAGGGAGCTGGTGTTCGAGGCGAAGATCGTCTCCTTGCGGCAAATCCCGTCCAGGTAGCCGAAGAGTTCCTTCTTGGCGTCCAGCGATTCGATGATCGCCTCGACCACCAGGTCGCAGTCCGCCAGGTTGTCCAGCGAAGTGGTGAAAGTCATCCTGGCCAGCGCCTCGGCGCGCGCGTTCCGGTCGAGCTTTCCCTTGGAAACCGCACGGTCGAGGGATCCGGATATGCGCTTCCGCCCGGCTGCCAAAGCACCCTCGTCGATCTCCCGAACGACCACCTCAAATCCCGCCCTGGCCGACACTTCGGCGATCCCGCTGCCCATCAGGCCGCAACCGGCCACCCCAACCTTGTTGATCTCCAACTCGAATCTCCTCCGCTTCTGTTAGCGACTCGGTATAGTGTGTGTTTCGTTCGTGGCGCCGCGCCGTCGAGACCCGATTCCGTCCGGAGACTCAGCAGGCCTCGACGACCACAGCCCCTCCCTGCCCGCCCCCGATGCACGCGGCCCCCAGCCCGTACCTCGCCCCGCGCCGACGCAGTTCGTGCACGAGATGGAGCGTGATCCTGGCTCCGGACGCGGCAAGCGGATGCGTGATCGCGATCGCCCCGCCGTTCACGTTGGTCCGCTCGGGATCGAGGCCGAGTTCCTTTTCCACCGACTTGTATTGCGCCGCAAAGGCCTCGTTGATCTCGACCAGATCCATGTCCTCCAGACTCAGCCCCGCCCTGGCCAGCGCGGCCCGGGCCGCCGGCGCGGGTCCGATGCCCATGATGCGGGGATCGACCCCCGCAAAGCCCCAGGACACCAGCCGCGCGATCGGCGTCGCCCCGTTGGCCTCCGCCCAGGTGCGGCTCGTCAGCACCACCGAGGCCGCGCCGTCGCCGATGCCGCTGGCATTCCCCGCGGTGACCAGTCCGTCCTTTTTGAAGTACGGACGCAGCCTGGCGAGTGCCTCCAGTGTCGTGCCCGGCCGCATGTGCTCGTCGATCGCGAACTCGCCTTCGCCCTTGCGGGTCCTGACCGTCACCGGCGAGACCTCCGCGTCGTAGCGGCCCGCATCCCAGGCGGCCGCGGCCCGCGTCTGGCTGTTGACCGCGACCTGATCCGCTTCCTCACGCGTCACCGCGTACCGCTCGGCGAGGCCCTCGGCCGTCTGCGCCATGGAGAGCCCGCAGTTCGAGTCGGTAAGCGCCTCCCACAGGGTGTCTTCGAACCCCCTGCCTGCCGGCCCCAGGCGCAGGTCGCCCCAGCGGGCCCCTCGCACCACATGCGGCGCCTGGCTCATGGATTCGGCGCCGCCGCAGAGCGCCACCTCGGTGCCGTCGAGCAGGATCTCCTGGGCGCCCGACACGATTGCCTGGAATCCGGAACCGCAGAGGCGGTTGACCGTCAGCGCGCCGGACTCCACGGGGACCCCTGCCCGCAGCCCCACGTGACGCGCCAGATAGATCGCGTCGGCCGCCGTCTGGAGCGCGTTGCCGTAGAAGACATGGCCGACCTGCGCGGGATCGATGCCCGCCGCATCCAGTGCGGCCGTCGCCGAAAGGGTGCCCAGATCGGTTGCCGTGCGGTCCTTCAGCGAACCGCCGAAGGTGCCGAATGGCGTGCGCTTTCCGGAAAGAAAGACAACTTCCGTGTCAAAACCCTGCGTTCCCATGTTTCTCCCTTGCTAGGGCCGGCCACCTCGAAGGCGGTCGACCATCCACTGCCCCACCTCCCGAGTCGTGGCGCTGCCGGCCAGGTCAGGGGTGGTCACTCCCGCTTCGATGGACGCGAGAATGCACTCGTCAACGGCCGCCGCAGCCCCGTTCTCACCCAGGTAGCCGAGGATCAGCGCCGCACACCCTATCGCGGCCAGGGGGTTGGCGATCCCCTTTCCCGCGATGTCCGGGGCCGAACCGTGGACCGGTTCGAAGAGCGCCCACGAACCCGGGTGAAGGTTGCCCGAGGGAGCCAGGCCGAGCCCGCCCGTCACCTGCGCTCCAAGGTCGCTGAGAATGTCGCCAAAGAGGTTCGAGGTCACAACCACCTCGTATCGCTGCGGCCGGCGAACCAGGTCCATCGCCATGGCGTCCACGTACATCGTGTCCTGTGCGATCCCGGGAAACCCGCTGCCGACCTCGGCGAAGACGCGCCTCCACAGGGCGCCCTCGCGCGTGAGAACATTGGCCTTGTCGACGAGGGTAACACGTCCGCGCCCGCTCCCGGCCGCGTATTCGAAGGCCGCCCGCACGATTCGCTCCACGCCCTTGTAGGTGTTCAGGCTCTCCTCGGTGGCGACCTCGTCCGTTGTGCCGACCTTGAAGCTTCCTCCCAGTCCGGCGTACAGCCCCTCGGTATTCTCGCGGAAAAAGGCGATGTCGGTGGCGGGATCGGCATCGCGCAGCGGCGACAGGGCCGGCGCGAGCAGCTTGCAGGGGCGGAAGTTGATGTAGAGGTCCCCGGCGAAGCGCAGGCCCAGCAGGATGTCCCGGGCGTGCGCATTGTCGGGAACGCGGGGATCGCCGAGCGCGCCGAAGAGGGCGGCGGCGTAGTCGCCGATGAGCTGGTCGCGTTCCTCGTCGGTGATCGTGATCCCGTCGCGAAGGTAGCGATCCGCGCCGAGGTCCCAGGGATGGAGGGTGAGGGCGACGCCGTGCAATTCGGCCGCGGCGGCGAGCACCGCCGTCGCCGCTTCCACGACTTCGGGACCGATGCCGTCGCCGCCGACAACGGCTATCCGCGCCAACGCCGTCCACCTTCCGGGCGCGGCGGGGACATCCCCCACCCGACCAGCAGTCCGTCCGGGCGCGCGGGCACCCCGCTCCAGCACCGATACATCGCCGGCCGAATGCGGCGGCGGCGCACTCCACGGACTGCCGGTGTGCCTACGGGGCCCTCCCGAACATGATGCTGCAGCGCGGGCAGAAGAAATCCTTGCCGCGGCGGACAAGGGTCGGACCGAGTTCTCCACGCGGGCACATCGGATCGAGTCCCTCTTCGGCCTGGAGCCTGACCTTGCGCCGCTCCCGCCAGGTGCTGATCCGCAGCGGCAGTTCGTAGCGCAGCGCGGAGGTCTTGCACTCGAAGAGGATCGTGCTGGTCCCGTCCGCCTCCTGGCGCACCCCCAGGTCCATCAGGAATCCGCCCATCGGGGATGGCACCTGCCGTCCGCTGCAGTGAAGTCGTTCCATCTTCTTGACTTCGGCCAGTTCTTCGACGCCGAAGCCGATTCGCCGGGGCTGGTCGCCGTTTTCTTTCACAAAGGAGTCCCTCTTTGCGGTATCAGTGACTGCGGGTGCCTTCTCTCGCCCGGTCGGACCGAAGCCGATCAACCGTTCCTCTCGAAGAGGTAGGCCGAGTCCTCGTGACGACTCTCGCCGCCGACATCGCAGACCGCAAACCGCGCCCCCGACCAGATGGCCGCTCCACCGTACTCGCCGTTCTTGTTCACGGCGTAGTAGTTGACGTTGAAGCTCGGCCGCCCGTCCTCGCTCTGCAGCCGGGGCTCGACGGTAAAGGTGACGATGCGGCGCAGCGCCTCCAGGCAGGCATCCGTCGGGGACATTCCGGAGCGCATCAGCTCCACCACGCTATGCGAGCCGCAGGTCTTGATCACGGCCTCGCCGCGGCCCGTGGAGCCGCAGGCCCCAACGTCGTTGTCGACGTAGAGGCCCGCACCGACGATGGGCGAATCGCCGACCCTGCCCGGCACCTTCCACGCCAGCCCCGAGGTCGTCGTCACCCCGGAGAGGTCGCCGTTCCGGTCGATGACGTTGCAGTTGATGGTCCCCTGGGGCCGCACGCCGTCGTGCGAATCGAGGATTCCGAGACCGTAGTCGTCTTCGTCCTCGAAGGGCTCGGAGTTGCCATGCCCCGTCTCCTCCGGGGTCAGATAGTCGTCCGTATCGCTCATCCTCGCGCGCCACTCGACCCAGCGGCGACGCGATCGCTCCGTGAGGAGGTCTTCGACCCGGTGTCCCATGGATACGGCGAACCGCTGGGCTCCCTTGCCGACCAGAAGGACATGGTCGGTGTAGCGCATGACGTCCCTGGCCACCATGGAAGGCGTCTTGATGCCCTCGAGGCATGCCACCGCGCCCGCACCCCGGCTGGGTCCGTGCATGACCGACGAATCCAGCTGGACGACCCCGTCGAGATTCGGCAGCCCCCCGTATCCCACCGACGAATCGTCGGGGTCGCGCTCAGCGATGTTCACGCCCTCGATAGCCGCGTCGAGGGTGTCTCCGCCTCCGTCGACCACCCGGATCGCCGTTGCCACGGCTTCAAGGCCGTTGCCGCTGGCCACCGATACCGGAGTCACCGTGCCGCGCAGTACGGCCGGCGCTCCAAGAAGTGGTCTGGCCGTCCCCAGACCTGCCGCGGCCGCCGCGCCTGCACCTGCGGTGGCCTTCAAGAAGTCACGTCGGCTGGCCATCTGTCCGAACTCCCTTCCTAGGATGAAATCCCCTGTCCACCCCCGATCGGGGTGCGGGGTCTGATCAGGCTTCTCTCGGTTCGCCCAGCAGAGATTCGCTGGCGTCGCCGGGGTCCGGCGCGGGTCGATTCCGCTTCAGCCTCGAAATGACGGGCTGGCAGAACTGCATTCCAACGGCCTTGAGCTGGACCAGATCGCTGTTGGCCAGATCCGGATACCGCTCTCCAAGGTACTCGACCGTCTCGTTCATCCAGACATCCTGGTCGTCCGCATTCGCGTTCAGGACGCCGCAGCGGTGGATATGACTGAACAACTCGTCCCTCGCGCGGTCCATCGGCTCTTGCTTCGCCACTACTCCTCCTTGTAATTGGGTTTGACCCCGGGGGCATCGTCCCCGACGGAGCCGGGGCCGGAATGCCTCGCCGGCGAAGCCCCTAAACTACGAGCCGCGGCCACGTTGGCAAGAATGAGAGCGGTTTTCCCCGATCAGCCAAACGAGAAACACTGTGAGAATCCTCGCTGCCGCGGTGTGCGACCACGCCGCCGCCTCCCCGGACGGCAAACTCGACGTCCGCGGGATCTTTCATGACCTGTACGCTTCAGGCTTCCCGGCCCGCCAGGACAGGATGACCCTGGTGCTCTCGCTGGAGTGGGACAGGAGCGACTCGGGCCGGTACACCTTCCGCGTCGATGTCCGGGGACCGGGAGGGAAGCCCACCCTGACCGTCGAGGGGCACTCGGAGGTGACGCCCCGCCCGGCCGGCCGGCCGCCGCCGCGCACCCGGCTGGTCATGCCGCTGGAGGATGTGGTGTTCCCGGAGCCGGGCCGCTACGACTTCCGGGTGACGGCCAAGGGGCGGACGATGCGGGGGCCGGTGCTCTACCTGATCGAGACGGAATCCGCCTGAGGGCGGCTGGCCGCAGGGGGGGCCGTACCGGATTCACCCACCGAACGGAAGCCATCCCGCCGCCTTCAGAGCAAGCAGTCCGAACCCCGCGGCAGCCCCGAGAGGACTCTCGTACTCGCGGTTTCGGAGGTAGCGAGCCACGGAGAAGGAACTCGCCGGCGGTCCCGGGGCCGGTTCGGGGTGAGGGTGGTATCGCGTGCCTCGCGGGAAGAACAGCGGAACCGCTTCGCGATAGCGGCGATAGTCGTCGCCGAAGCGTTCCTCGAGACGCTTGCCCTCGTGGTGCATCGCTCCCCGGTAGAGGATCGTGAAGAACGCGAGGAAGAGAAGGCCGAACCAGGGTCGCCCGCCGGCGATGACGGCGCCGGTGCCGATGACGAAGCTGCCCAGGTAGAGGGGATTGCGCGTGAAGGCATACGGGCCGGAGACGGCCAGCTCCCGGTCCTTTTCGACGATTCCGGCGGCCCACGCGCGAATCACGAGCCCCACGAGCACCACCGGGGCCCCTGTCAGGAGCGAGAGGTGACCGGGCCGGGCCAGCCAGAAGAAGAGCGCTGCCAGGATCCAGGCGCCCCACAGACGGAGGCGCCCCGGTCCCGGTTTCAGTTCGGCGCTCCCGGCGTCGGGACGGGGACTCGGTCGCCCGGCGTGCTTTCAGCCTCCTGCACTGGTGCCGTGCCGATCTCTTCCAGCTTCAGCTCCAGCGTGGGGAGCAGGGTGCCCATGTCCGCCCTCAAATACACCACCAGACGGCGCTCATCGTCCGAGAGGTGGATCTCGGCCTCTCCGCCCTCGGAAAAAAGACCGCTGGTCCGGATGATCGGCTGGACGACGATGGTGTTGAACACCCCCGCGGGGACTTCCGTTCGGTCCTTGCGCAGCACCTTCAGAATGACCGGGTTGCCCTCGTCCTTGTAGTAGCGGTGGAAGGTATGGGTCTCGCCCACCTCGAGCGGGATGGTGCGCGCGAAGTAGACGAACGAGATGTCGTCCAGCGGAAGCGCGGTGGGGAGCGCCCAGGTGGTGTCGTAGTCGATACGCTGCACCCGGCGCTGTTCCGGGAAGAAGTCGTGCTCCCGGTACCGCTTGCGCGGCGCCAGCTGGTCGTTGACGAAGCGCCTCGATACCAGCGTCTCCGAATCCATCCAGCTGGAAAGGGTCTGCTCGAATCCGATGCCGAGCACGCTTCCCTTTATGCGCAGCTCCACAGGGTAGGTCGGGAAGCCGTGGAGGGTGTCGACCTGGCCGACCGTCATGAAGGCCTCGCCGCCGCCGAACACGCTGGCCCGCGCGTTGAAGCGAAGCAATTCGCCGGGCTCGAAGGGGACGTTGGTCACCCTGTTGCTTGCGCTTACGAGGGAATCGAGGACCAGCGGCGACTCCTGAGCGGCGGCGATGGACGGCAGGGTCAGCGTGAAGGCGCAAATCGTGAAGGCGCAAATGAGGACCGTGCGCGCGCGTCGTAAAGATACGGTCGCGTCCGTGGGCATCGCCTCAGGCGGCATGCCGCTCCTCCGGCGCAAAGGGAACCACCTTGCGGAGGCGCAGGATCTCGCGGACCGTGGACAACACCCGCACCCGCGTCGCGCGCCGGCGGATGTCGTACCGGCTGTCCATCGGCACCGATGCGATGCGACGGGCGTACGGTGCGAGAACCCGCAGCAGTTCGGCGTTCGCGGCCCACCCGTCGGTGGTGACCAGCGGGCGGTTTCCAGCCGCGCGCAGCGCCTTCCTGACTACCACGGCACGGTAGGCCCGGAATCCGAGGAACGGGTCGCCCGGCTGCGGTTCATCGCTTCGGCGTCCAAGAACGATTCGTCCCAGCCAGCGGGCAAGGCGAACGGTGCGCGGGGGGGGCGGCGCATCGGGGATGGGGTCGCCGACGACGATATCGGCGCCCCCTTCGAAAGACTTCATGAGCGGGCCGAGGTGGTCCGGATGCTCGGTAAAGTCGCCCTGCATCACCACGATGGCATCGCGCTTGGGGTAGCGGGTTTGACCGCACGCGGTGCGCAGGAGCTTCTCCACGGCGGGTCCGTACCCGATCGGCGTTTTCTCCGAGCGCACGGAGAGCGGGAGCACGCGCTTGTACCGGTCCAGCAGGGAGCGCGTGCCGTCGCGGGATCCGTCGTCGAGGACCACGACCTCGAAGTCCCGCCCGAGATCCGTCATCACCTCACGGATCTTCCAGAGCAGGATCCCGATGGTGCGGTCCTCGTCCCGGCTGGGAATGCAGATGTAGACCATGTTGGCGTTCCTGTGACGGCACCCGGCTTCCAGGACCCTGGTTGCGTCCCTGTCCAGCCCTTAAAGCTACACTGAATGTGACGGGGCGGTTGCACTCGTGGTTGCCTGCTCCTCCACGGGCGTCTGCGGCGGCGGGGTCTTCCAGCGCCGGTGCAGCCACAGGTATTGGCCCGGAAACTCCCTGACGCGCTCCTCGATACGGGTCGTGAACGCCTGGGTCAGCCCGGCAACCGCCGCGCTGCGATCACCCTTCACGGCAGGCAGGCGCTCGATGTGCACGCGGTAGCGCGGCTTCCAGCCCGGCAGCCGAATCGCAAACAGCGTGACCACCTCGGCCCCAGACCTCATCGCCAGGACCGCAGGCCCCCGGGCGGTCGAAGCGGTGCGGCCGAAGAACGCGGCGAACACTCCGGCCGCGCGCGCATCCTGATCGCCCATGATCCCCACGGCGCGGCCCTCGCGCAGCGACCTCAGCGCGCCCGTGCGCCCCTGGCCCCTGGGGATAATTCCGAATCCGAGCCGTTCCCGCGAGCGGGTGAGGTAGCGGTCGAAGAGCTCGTTGCGCTGCCTGGCCACCACGATGTCCATCGGGCATCCCCGCGCGACCACCGCGGCGCCTCCAATCTCCCAGTTGCCGAGGTGGCCGCTCACCACGATGACGCCGCGCCTGTCGCGGGCCGCCGTCTCCAGCAGTTCGAGCCCCACCACGGTCGTGCATTCCCGCAGCGCGCGGGCGGTCATTCCCGCCATGCGAAAGACGGCCACTGCCTCCGCTGCAAAGTGCATGTAGCAGCGGCGGGCCACCTTGAGACGCCAGCGTTCGTCCTTGTCCGGAAAGGCCTGGCGCAGGTGTTCGCCGACCACCTGCCAGCGCGGGCGGCCCACGCGCGCCACCGCCCATCCCAGAGCTGCGCCTGCCCGGTCGGCCAACGCTGCCGGAAGCAGCGTGCAAACCGTGGTGACCACCCTGAGGAAGACATACTCCAGACGATGCCGAAGTGCGCGCCAGGGGCCGGCCCGACCGCTCACCGGAACTGCATCTCGCGCAGCCTGCCGTACAGCCCTCCCTCTTCCATCAGTGCGGCGTGACTCCCCTGCTGCACGATGCGCCCCTCATCCAACACGACGATCAGGTCGGCGCGCCGAATCGTCGACAGGCGGTGGGCGATTACAAAGACCGTGCGTCCCTCGAGCAGCTCCTCCAGGGCCTCCTGCACAAGCCGCTCCGATTCGCTGTCGAGCGCACTGGTGGCCTCGTCCAGGATCAGGATCGGGGGATCGCGCAGGACGGCCCGCGCGATCGCCAGCCTCTGCCGCTGTCCGCCGGAGAGCGTGGTGCCGCGCTCGCCCACAACCGTTTGGTACCCATCAGGGAGCTTCGTCACGAAGTCGTGGGCATGCGCGGCCCTGGCGGCGGCTTCGATCCGCTCCGGCGGCGCCTGCTCCGACCCGTAGGCGATGTTGGCGGTTACGGTGTCGTGGAAGAGAACCGTGTCCTGCGAAACCACCCCGAGCGCACCCCGCAACGATGCCAGCTGCAGGTCGCGGATGTCCGTTCCGTCCATCTCGACCCCTCCCGCGGTGGGCTCGTGAAACCGCCCCAGCAGGTCCACGATGCTGGTCTTGCCCGCGCCGCTCGGGCCTACAATGGCGACCACCGCACCCGCGGGCGCGAAGAAATCCAGGCCCGACAGCACGGGTTCGCCCTCGCGGTATTCCAGGCGCACGTCCCTGTAGCGGATCCCGTCCCGCACTCCCGTGAACGGCATCGCCCCTGCCCGGTCGCGAATCTCGACGGGCGCATCGAGGAACTCGAAGATCCGTTCGGCTCCCGTCAGTCCCGGCTGCACCAGCGCCGGGAGCTTGCTGAGATACTTGACCGGGGCGTACAGCCGGGTGCTCAGGATGATGAAGCCGATGAAGGCCTCGCCCGTGAGCGTGCCATCCGCCACCACCATCCTCGCGCCGTACCAGAGGAGCACCGCCGTACCCAGCGCGACAAACACCTCGGTGACCGGGCCGGCCAGGGCTCGAAGGCGCGCGGTCCGCAGGAACGTGTCGAAGTAGTCACCGGTCAGCCGCGCGAAGCGCTTTTTCTCCTGCGGCTCCGCAGATGCGGCCTTGACCATTCGGATCCCGGCTACCGTTTCCTGGATGTGGGCACTCACCTCGCCAGCCATGTCGAGGACCGCCCTGTCACCGCGCCGGAGCCGCCGCACGAGCGGCCCCCAGATCAACATGGTCAGCGGAACGACGACGAAAGCGGCAACCGTGAGCGGAACGGAAATCACGAGCATCCAGTACAGCGTCGCCGCGAAAAGCAGCACCGAGGACACCGCCTTGATCAGCTCGGCGGCAACCAGTGTGCGCAGTTGTTCGACGTCGTGCGTCAGGCGGGAGACGATCTGGCCCGTCCGTACCCGGCCGAAGAAGGACAGGTCCAGCTCCAGCAGGTGTCCGTACACTTCGTTTCGCAGATCGCGCGTCACGCCCTGCTCCACCCGCGCGGAGAGGCAGGCCTGCGCGAATTCGACCGCGCTCTTGATCACGATCAGCACGACGATGAAGACGATGATCCCGCCCACTACCGCCTGGGGCTCTCCACCCAGATCCACGAACCTGCCGGCCGTGTAGTGCAGCGCGCGGTCAATTCCTTCCGCTGCCGCCCCGTTACCGGCAGCGTCCTCGTCCACCCCGAAGACCGTCCCGAGGAAGGGGATGAACACGACGATGGAGAGCGCGTCGAGAGCAGCGTAGAGCGCGCTCGCAACCGCCGCCAGCACCAGCGCGCCCCGGTGCGGACGGAGATACGAGAGGACCCGCCGCCAGAGAGACACCGCTAACGGTCCGTGGATGAGCCCGCCCGGGCACCGGGAGCGGTTGGGTGCCGACAGTCCACGGGCTGCCGATCCGGCGGACAGGTCACCGGGGCCGGGGCCGCAGGACCGCCACCGGCACGATCATCTCCTCCGGCGAGATGCCCCCGTGAAGGAAGGAGTTCCGGTACCTGCGCTGGTACTCGCGCAGCTTGGTGGGGTAGACGAAGAAGTTGTCGTCCAGGGCGACGAGATAGGTCATTCCCGGTCTCGCCTCGGGGAGGCGAAGATCTCCCGCCCGGCTGGTCGCAAAGGCGGACTCGGGGTCCCGGGCCCTCAGGTTGGCGCCAAACTTGTAGCGCAGGTTCGCGCTGGCACCGCGGCGCGCGTAGACGGTCGCGGGGTGCTGGCAGTGAATGCTGCCGTGGTCGGTGGTGAAGACGACGCGATACCCCTCCGCGGCCGCCTCCTTCAGCACCGAGAACGCGGTCGAGCGCTCGAACCATGACCGCGTCAGCTGCCTGAGCGCCGCTTCGTCCTTGGCGACCTCCATCAGGATCGGCGACTCCGAGCGGCCATGGGTCATCAGGTCTACGAAGTTGAACACCATTGCAATCACTGCGCCCGGTCTGCGGGCCGCCGTCCTCACGCGATTGCGCACCTGATCCGACTTCATGTCGCTCAGGACCTTCTCGTAGTGAACGGGACGGTCCTTTCCCGTGAGTCGCCGCAACTGCTCCCGCAGCATTTCGGCTTCGTGGGCGTTCAGCGATCCCTCGTCGTCGGAAGAATCCCACCACTCCGGCCGCGCCCTGGCAATCTGGTCGGGGAAGAGTCCCGAGAAGATGGCGTTGCGCGCGTACGGTGTCGCTGTGGGGAGGATCGAGTAGTGGTAGCTCTCGTGGACATCGAAGAATCCGCCCAGGAGAGGCGAGATCGCGCGCCACTGGTCGAGGCGCATGCAATCGAGGACCACGAAGAAGACCGGATCCTTGCCGAGGAGCGGGAGCAGCCGCCGCTCTACCACATCGACGGAGAGCTCGGGGCGCATCCCCTGGCCGCGCATCCACCTGGGGTAGTTGACCGTGACCCAGCGGCCGAAGTCGTGGCGGAGATCGTTCTGCAGCGCTTCCACTGTACTCATCAGGCCTGTCTCGCCGGCGCTCTCCAGGCGGATGTGCCAGTCGACCAGCTCCCGATGCAGGCGAGCGAAATCGCGTGCGGTGGTCGCCTGCTCCCGCAGGTGAACGAGTGCCGGCCATTGGGTCGCGAAGTCCTGCGCTGCCCGCTGCTGCTGGATCGACGACCCTTCGAGGATGCGGGTCACCACCGAAAGCACCTGACGCGGACTCGTCGGCTTCACCAGGTAGTCCTCCACCTGGCGGCCGATGGCCTCTGTCATCGTGCCGTCCTCCTCGGACTTCGTGATCATGACCACGCGTGCGTGCGGATCGTCCCGCCGTATGAGCTGCAGCACCTCGAGGCCCCGGCGGCCGGGCATGTGCTCGTCCAGGAGGATCAGGTCGTAGGCCTGACCGTGCAGCAGGGCGAGCGCATCGTCGCCGTTGCTGATACCGTCGACGTCGTAGCCCCTCTGGCGGAGAAAGAGGAGGTGGGGACGCAACAGGTCGATTTCGTCGTCCACCCAGAGGATTCGCTTGGCCGCTCTTCGCATGGCGGGAAGTTAGCAGGTCGGCGCGCGGCGCGCGTGCGTGCCGCTGCTACATGCTGATCCTGTAGGGAAACCAGGCGGCGACCGGGTGGCCGTCCTCCGTGCCGGGCCGAAACACCCACTCGGCGGCCTCCCGGATGAGCTGGCGGTTGAAGCCGCGATCCCGGGTCGGGGGATCGAGGCGGGTGGAGTCGGCCACCACCCTCCCGGTCGCGTCCACGAAGACCCAGACCTGGACCTCCACGCCGCGAAGATCCCTGTTGGCGGGCGGAATGATCATTCCCCGCGGCGTTGGGGGGAGCAGGCGGCGCAGCCCCTCCGTGCTGGTCCCCCCGTCTCCTTCTCCTTCGCCATCCCCGAGCCCCGGAGTTTCGAGACCGGGGCGTTCGCCGAGCAGCGCCGCGGCATCGAAGACGATGTCGTCTTCCAACTCGACAGGCTCGATTTCGATCTCGACCGGAAGCGGCACCCGAGGCCGTACGATCGGTCGCGGCGGCGGGTTCACAACGTGCACCACCTGCATCCCGCCGGCCGCGGCCCGGTCGTCGTTCGCCCTCGGGCCGGCCGCCGCAAACGGCGACACGGGGATGGGACCGTCGCTGCCGGCGATCAACACCACCAGGTGGACGACCAGCGAGGCCAGAATGGCCCTTCGCCACGTCTTCCGGTCCCTCCGGCGACGGGTATAGACATCCAGATCGTTCATGCCCAAGCCGCACCTCGTCCGGTTACCGGGATCCTTCCTCAATGATACTACTACCCTCACGCCGGTGGCGCGGTTTCCTGCTGCACGAACGCCTTGCCGGACCATCGGCTGGCGACCAACTTTTCCGCCCCCTGCGTAGCACTTTGCGATCACGCGGCACCATTCCCTCCGCCGACAGGAGAGTTTCTCTTGGACCTGGGGCTCCACAATAGAGTTGCACTCGTTGCGGGCGCGTCGAAGGGACTCGGTCGCGCCGTGGCCGAGCGCTTTGCCATGGAAGGGGCGGACGTGCTGATCAATTCGCGGTCCGCAGGGCCCCTGGCCGCGACGGCGCGGGAAATCGCGCGCGCCACCGGACGCAGGATCATTGCGGCCGCCGGGGATGTCGCCGATGCGGAGCTCTGTCAGGGCCTGGTGGACCGCGCTCTCGGTGAACTGGGACGACTCGACATCCTCGTCGCGAATGCGGGCGGACCCCCGCCGGGCGGAGTCGACGACTTCGACGCGGCATCCTACCGAAGCGCCCTCGAGGTGAACCTCATGTCCACCGTCCAGCTCACCCTCGCCGCGCTGCCCGCGATGCGAGAGCGCGGATGGGGACGGGTGATCGCGATCACTTCCGTGTCGGTAA
This sequence comes from Longimicrobiales bacterium, assembly GCA_965211905.1. GTDB lineage: Bacteria > Gemmatimonadota > Gemmatimonadetes > Longimicrobiales > Gaopeijiaceae > Bin94. The sequence goes on along the minus strand of CBDBTX010000002.1, from coordinate 672,116 downwards.
AGGAGCCGGTCAGCGGGCTGCTTCTTTCCAACATGGCGCGACCCGGGGTGGTGGGCTTCATCAAGACCATATCCCGGGATCTCGCCAGCGAAGGGATCCTCTGCAACGTGGTCGCGCCCGGATTCATCCGCACCGCCCGCGTCGAAGCGCTGCTGGCGTCGCAGGCGCAGGCGCGCGGCATCTCGCGCGAGGAGGTCCTTGAGGGGATCACTGCCGACATTCCGGCGGGACGGATCGGCGAGCCCGCCGAATTCGCCAACGTGGTCGCCTTTCTTGCGTCGGAGGCGGCTTCGTACATCACCGGTCACACCATCCAGGTCGACGGCGGGCTCGTACGGGGCCTGCTGTGACGCTGGAAGACCGTATCCGCGAGCGCCGGCGCCACGGTATCGTCGCCTACGTCGAACTCACCAAACCCGGCATTACCGTCTTCGTTACAATAACCGCGATTGCGGGCTACCTCATGGCCGCTCTCCCCGCGGCATCCACCACCGCCATCTTCCACCTCGCCCTCGGCGTCGCGCTGAGCACGGCGGGCGCCCTCGCACTCAATCAGTACATCGAGCGGGTCCCCGACGGCCTCATGATCCGCACGAAGACGCGTCCGGTTCCCTCGGGACGCGTCACGCCCCGCCGGGCCGCGCTCTTCGGCTGGCTCCTCCTGATTGCGGGCATCGGGCACCTCTGGTTCTGGCTGGGATGGCTCCCCGCGCTCATCACGGCCGCCTCCGCGCTCCTGTACGACGCCGTCTACACCCCGCTCAAGCTCCGGTCCCCCCTCGCGACCCCGGTAGGCGCGGTTCCCGGAGCGCTTCCCGTGCTCATCGGCTGGGCAGCCCACGCCGCCGCCATCGACGCCCGCGCGCTCACACTCTTCGGCATCCTTTTCCTGTGGCAGCTCATACACGTCCTGGCCCTGGGATGGAATCTGCGCGACGACTACGAGCGCGCCGGCTTCCAACTCATTCCCCCCGGGTCGGCCGGGCTCATTTCGGGGCTGATGGTGGGCCATGCGATCGCGCTCCTGGTCCTCAGCGCCGTACCCGTGGCGCTGGGGATGGCCGGCACCCTCTACCTGATCGGCGCAGCCGCGCTGGGAGCCGCGATGGTCGCTGCCACGCTCGGCTTCCTCTTCGACCCCACCCCACAGAGGTGCAACCGGGTGTTCGCGGGCTCGCTCCTGTACCATCCGCTCCTCCTCGGCCTCATGGTCGCGGGAGCAGTCTGGTGACACTTTCACAGCACGCCGCAAACGCCCTCCAGCCCTGCGAACACCAGCGCCGACCACCGGCCACCGCCACCCCCTGCCCGGGAAGACCCCCATGCCCGCACGCCGCCGCCCCACCCGCCCCCCCGGCACGCGATTTGCGCCCACCGCCTCGGCTGCGCTCCTCACGCTGCTCCCGTCGCTGACCCTCCCCGCGCTCGACACGCCGCTCATGTCCACCGCCACCGCGTCCGCTCAGGAAGCCCCACGGCCCCGCGCACGCGACCTCGGAATCCAGGTCGGCGTCTTCACCCCCGGCACGCACAACGCCATTACCGACGTCGACGGCGTCCTGGTCGGCCACACCACCGTGATCAGCGGCGACGACGTCCGCACCGGCGTGACCGCGATCCGCCCCCACGGCGGCAACCTCTACTTCGACCGGGTCCCCGCGGCGATGTACGTCGGCAACGGCTTCGGCAAGCTGCTCGGTGTGACGCAGGTGCGCGAACTCGGTGAACTCGAGACCCCGATCCTGCTGACCTGCACGCTCTGTGTATGGAAAGCGGCCGACGCCATGGTCGAATGGGCGCTGGGCCTCGAGGGCATGGAGCGCGTCCGGTCGATCAACCCGGTCGTGGGCGAGACAAACGACGGAGGCCTCAACGACATCCGCAACCGTCCGATCACCCCCGAGCACGTCCGCGCGGCACTGGAGGGGGCGGCTGGCGGGCCGGTGGAGGAAGGGTCCGTCGGCGCCGGGACCGGGACGACCGCATTCGGATGGAAGGGCGGCATCGGCACGAGTTCGCGGGCGCTGCCCGAGTCGCTGGGCGGCTACACCGTGGGCGTTCTGGTCCAGTCCAACTTCGGCGGCATCCTGCAGATCGCGGGCGCTCCGGTGGGCAGGGAGCTGGGCCGCTACTCGTTCATGAGCCAGGTGGAGGGCGGCCGCGGCGAGGACGCCGAACCCCACGAAGACCCCGAGCCCCAGGCCAGGGGCTCGATCATGATGGTCGTCGCCACCGACGCGCCGCTCTCGGAACGCAACCTCGAACGCGTGGCGATGCGTGCGGTCATGGGCCTGTCCCGAACCGGATCCTTCGCCGGCAATGGATCGGGCGACTACGTAATCGGTTTTTCCACCGCCCCCGGCGTGCGGCGCCGTCCGGGCGACGTGGTGCGCGCCATCGAAGACCTCTCCAACAACAACATCTCGGCGATCTTCCAGGCCACTCTGGAAGCCACCGAAGAGGCCGTCTACAACTCCATGTTCAAGGCGGTCAACGTGAGCAGCCGCTGGGGCACCCGCGAAGAGCTGCCGATCGACGAGACCCTCGAAGTGCTTCGTCGGTACGGGGTGGTGCGCCAATGACCCGCAGAGAGTTCACGCGCGTCGGACGCGACCTGGCGGGATTGATCGCGCTGGGCGCCCTGGGCTCCTGCCGGAACGGCCCGCAACCGCGACTGCAGTCCCATCCCTTCCCCCACGGCGTGGCGTCGGGAGATCCTGACCCGGATGGGATTGTCCTTTGGACTCGAGTGTCGGCGGAGGCACTGCTGGAAGCCGGCGAGCACGAGCGGGTCGTGCCGGTGCGCTGGGAGCTTGCATCAGACGATGGATTCGGGCGCATCGTAGCGGCCGGCGCCCACGACGCTCGTCCCGAACTCGGCCATTCGGTCCACGTCGAGGTGAGCGGGCTCGAACCGGGCCGACCCTACTGGTACCGCTTCTTCACGGCCGGCGAGGCGAGCCCGGCGGGCCGCACATCCACCCTGCCCGCCCCCGGCACGGCGGCCGACCGCCTGCGCTTCGCCTTCGCGTCGTGCCAGAACTACGAGCAGGGGTTCTACACGGCCTACCGCCACATGGCCGGCGAGGATCTGGATCTCGTTCTGCACCTGGGCGACTACATCTATGAGCGCCGGTTCGGCGACAGCCGCGTTCGCGAGCACGAAGCGGGCGAGGTGCACACGCTGGACGAATACCGCGCACGGTACGCCCGCTACCGCTCCGACCCCGACCTGCAGGCGGCGCACGCGGCGTGCCCCTGGGTGGTCACGACCGACGATCACGAAGTCGACAACAACTGGGCGGGCGACGTGCCCGAGGACGATCAGGATCCGGGACTGTTCCTGGCGCGCCGGGCAGCCGCCTTTCAGGCCTTCTACGAATTCATGCCGTTGCGGCGCGCCTCGATGCCGCGCGGGCCGGCGATCCCTCTCAGCCGCCGCCTGCGCTTCGGCGACCTTGCCGACTTCCACGTCCTCGACGGCCGCCAGTACCGTAGCGACCAGGCGTGCGGGGACGGGCGGCGGACCATGTGCGCGGAGGCGCTGGACCCGGACCGCACCATGCTCGGCAACGCGCAGGAGAGCTGGCTCTTCGACGGACTGGCGGCCTCGCGGAGCCGATGGAACGTGCTCGCGAACCAGGTCATGATCGCGCGGCTGGAGGGAGCGGCGGCGGACGGCGAACCCGTCGTGTCGATGGACCGCTGGGACGGCTACCCGGCCGCCCAGACCCGGCTGATGTCGTTTCTGGATCGCGTGCGGCCACCCAACCCCGTCGTGGTCACGGGCGACATCCACTCCAACTGGGCCGCCGACCTCAAGGCCGACTTCCTCGATCCGTCCAGCGCGACCGTCGGCGCCGAACTGGTCGGGACGTCGATCAGCTCGGGCGGCGATGGCGCGGACTCGTACGAGCGGACCGGGGACACGCTCGCCCGCAACCCGCACGTCCACTTCTTCAACGGCCAGCGCGGCTACGTGCGATGCGAGGCGACGCCCGAGCGCCTCGTCGCCGATTACCGGGTGGTCCCGTACGTGACGCGCCCAGGCGCCCCGGTTGTGACGCGCGCGACCTTCGCGGTTGAGAACGGGCGCCCGGGATTGCTGCCCGGTTGACACCCGACGCTGCTATGGGCGCGCCAGCACTACGCCCGCCCTCGCGCCGGTGAACGCCGAGTCCATGATCGCGGCTTCCCCGGCCACAAAGAGGTGCACCACGCCGGACGACAGCTGATGCGGCTCGGTGAAGGTCGCGTTGTCGCGGAAGTCGTCGGAGAAGACCACGATGTCGGCGACCAGGCCTTCCGCGATCCGGCCGCGGTCTTCCATCCCCATGACCTCGGCCGGGAGCGCGGTCATCGTGCGGATCGCCGCCTCCAGCGTTATCACCTCGTCCTCGAACACGAACTTCCCGATCTTGCGCGCGAATGCGCCGTACGAGCGCGGGTGCGGTACGCCGACATCGAACAGAGGCAGGTCGCCGTCCGATGACGTCATGGTCCAGTCCTGGGTCATGAACCTGAGGAGGTCCTCGTCGCTCATGTTGAACGACACGATCGACGGGCCGCCCTGCAAGATCAGGTCGAGCGCCACGTCGATTGCGTCCTGTCCGCGCTCCTCGGCCAGGTCGGAGAGCAGACGCCCTTCGATAGACGGATCCTCGGTGAAGCGCCGGAACTGTATCCGGTCCGCCCCGGCGCGGCGGGCCAGGTTTTCCACCATCGCTTCACGGATGCGTGTCCTGGTATCCGGATCGGCGATGCGCTCGGCGAACGCCCCGCTGCCCCCCACCTGGGACCAGCGCGGCAGCAACGCCGCTGACAGCCCCGTCGCCGACGCCAGATACGGGTACTGGTCCGCGTAGATCGACAGCCCCTCCGCGCGCGCGGCGTCGATGCTCTCGACGATTTGGGCGGATGAGCCCCACACGGGCGGACCCAGCGCCTTGATGTGCGTCACCACCGCGGTGATCCCCGCCTCCCGGCCCACCTCGATGACCTCTTCAACCGCGGCGACCAGGCCGACCGAGTAGTTGGACTCGTCGCGGATGTGGCTCGTGTAGATGCCGCCGTACTCGCCCACCACGCGGCCCAGTTCGACGATTTCGGAGTTCCTGGAATAGCTGCCGGGCGTGTAGAAGGTGCCCGACGACAGCCCCCACGCGCCCGCCTCCATCCCGGCGCGGACCAGGTCCCGCATCGTCGCCATCTCTTCGACCGTGGGCGCGCGGTCCTCCATGCCGATGACCCGGCGGCGGATCGAGCCGTGCGGCACCAGCTGCGCCGCGTTCACGCCGAGGCCGTCCGCTTCCAGCGCGGCACGCTGTTCGACCAGGTCGACGGGGCCGCCGCCGTCGGGGTTGATCACCACGGTGGTCAGTCCCTGCGCGAGGAGCGGCTCGGCGTGGCTGAGCCCGGCGGTGGTCAGGCCGGGCCCGGCGTGGGAGTGGGTGTCGATGAATCCCGGCGCGACGTACAGTCCGGTTACATCGAGCGTGGCCTCGGCACTGGCACCCGCCAGGTCGCCCACAGCCGCAATCCGGCCGTCGCTGATCGCGACATCGGCTTGCCGCGGGGCGGCGCCGGTCCCGTCCAGAACGCGTCCCCCCAGCAGGATCGTGTCGTAGGCCGGAGGCGAACAGGCCGCGAGTGCGGCGCACAACGCTGCAAGGACCCCGGGCCGCGAGGCGGATCGGCGGTTGTCGGCGTACATGCAGATCTCCAGGTATGACGGGGATTGGTTATCGTCCTTGGGCCGTCGACGCACTTTCGCCTATCGACCAGAGCAGCAACCATGACCCGCCTCCGGCTCATTGCGCAACCGGTCCTGCTCGTCCTGCTGACCGGTGTTCCCACGGAAGCGCAGATCACCGTCGGAATCCGGGCTGGGGCAAGCATGTCCGAAGTCAAGGTCACCGGCCTGCACATCGACGACCAGGCACCGCGCCGGGAGTACCTGGTGGGCGCCTCGGTCGGCGTGCCTCTGTCGGCGCACTTCGGGTTCGAGTTCGGCGGTGCCTACATCCAGCGAGGCTCCACCTCGACCCTGCTGCAACTGGGTGACGTCGATCTGAGGATTCAGTACCTGCGAGTCACCGGGCTCGCCAGGGCAACCGCGCCCCTCGCGGGCCCGCTCTCCGTGCATGTGCTCGGCGGCCCCGCGCTGGCGCTGGAAACGTCCTGTGAGCGCGACACCACGCTCGCCCTGCAGCCGATCGTCATCTCCGTCGAGTGCGACGATCCGGAAAGCAACGCGGTGACAGGTCTGTTCGACTTTGGCGTCATTGGCGGCGGCGGCTTCCGCTTCGCGGCGCCGGGACGGATCACACTGACGGTGGACCTGCTATACAGCTACGGGACGAGCTCCTTCCTCGAGCCGGACCAGGACTACACGGCCGAGAATCGCGCTCTGGAGCTTCAGGCCGGCATCGACTTTCGAATCGGCTAGCCGACCCTCACTACCGACCCGGCACCGCCACCGCCCCTTCCCAGTCGGGATCCGCCACGCCCGTGATCTCGCCCGTCGCGGCGTTCACCCAGATCCCGTGGATCCGGCCGAAGGCCCCGTCGCGCTCCACCGTCTGAACCTCCATCCCCCACGACTCTACCGCGGCCACCTCCGCAGGCGTCCATCCGATCCCGGGTGAGGTCTCCATCGCGATCCCCCCGTCGATCGGGTGCACCCGCGCCGCCGCCAGCGCATCGGGCAGGGTCATTTCATGGTCCACCACGCGCAGGACCGCCTGCACCACGGCCGAAATGATCCTCGCGCCTCCCGCGGCCCCCAGTACGAGCACAGGCTCGCCGTCCCTGAGCACCATGAGCGGCGAAATGCTGGAGCGGGCGCGCTCGCCGGGCTCCATGTGTCCCAGGTAGCCGCCCAGCGTAGCCGCGTACAGGAACCCGAGCCCGGGCGTCATCACCTTGGACCCCAGGTTGGGGCCGATCGTCTGGGTCAGCGCGACGTACATGCCGTCTCCGTCCGCAGCCGAAAGATGCGTGGTGTGCCCGTGCGCCGGCCCCCACGCGTCGTCGTCCCAGTCGGCGAGCGCCACCTGCTGCACGGCTCCCGGCACTTCGATCCCGGCTGCGATCTCCGCCGCCCACGCCTTGTCCGTCATGAACGACAGATCGCCCCCGTCCTCTCCACGCACCTCGGCCCGCGCCTCGAAGGCTCGAGCCACCACGGTTCCGACCAGACCGGCCCAGCTTTCGCGGTCCAGCGACGCCATGTCGAAGTGCTCCAGGATGTGAAGAATCCCGATGCTCACGGCGCCGGACGCCGGGATGTCCGTCCCCACGAGTTCGAATCCCCGATAGCTGCCCCTGACGATGCGGGAGTCCTCCGCCCGATAGTCGCCCAGCGCCTCGAGCGTGACCGGCGCCCCGTGCACCTCCATGTCGGCGGCGATGCGCTCGGCGATGGGGCCGCGATAGAATGCGTCGGCACCCCCGGCCGCGATGGCCCGCAACGTCGCGGCGAGATCGGGCTGGGTGAAGACGGTGCCGGCGTCGCGCGTATTCCCGTCAGAGGTGAGGAAGTGCGCGCGCGACCCCTCGAATTCGGCGAGTTGCTCCACACCCGCCGCGTGACGCGCCGCCTCGCCCGGCAGCAGCGCGAATCCGTTCTCGGCGAGCTCGATCGCCGGCGCCATGAGTTCCTCCAGCGACATGGTGCCGTGCTCGTCCAGCAGCCGCTCAAGCCCCGCCACGGCACCAGGGACCCCAACCGTGGGATATCCGTAGGAGGCCTGCGGCGCGGTTTCGGGATCGTAGGTCGCCGGCGCCTGCGTCGTCGCGTCGATCCCGGCGACGGAACCGTCCGGGAACCGGATGAGAATCTGGGTCCGGCCTCCGATGCTGTTCATCGACGGCTCGACCACGGAAACGGCGAAGGCCGCCGCCACCGCAGCGTCGGCCGCGTTCCCTCCCGCCCGCAGGATCTCCGCCCCGGCCTCCGCCGCCAGGGGTTGCGCTGCCGCCACCACCCCATCCGGCGAGGACGCCACCTGCGCCAGCGCCGAGGGCTCTTCCTGGCCCGCCGGGCCGCAACTCCACGTTCCCAGCAGCGCAATCGCGCCGCAGTAGTACCAGTACGCGCGCTGACGCATCAGAATGGCTCCCATCTGCTGAAGTACTGTGCCATGAACGCGGTACCCGCCGGCAGATTCCTGCCGCTCAACGCGAACCGCGCACCCACCTCGAACTGCCCGCGACCGACATCATAGAGCACGGAGGGCTGCACCTGCACCAGTTCCCGCTGAAAGCCCGGGATGCGTATCCCCTCGGTCACCCCGGCCGCCCCGTCCCATCCATCCACTGCCAGCCGGTATCCCAACCGCCCGACGCGTCCGCCAAGCTGGACGTAGTAGAAGAACTCGTCGCCGAAATCCTTCCGCGACTCGGTGTTTTCCTCTCGCCACCGGTAGCCGGCCCATCCGGACACATGCAGCGAGCGCGGCCAGAAGGAATGACCGACTTCGGCCATCACCTCCCAGTCGCGCTGCCCGTCGCCCAGGGGAATGACCTCGGCATCCACGTCGAAATCTCCCACCGGAACCTTGGTGCCGGCACGAATGGCAAACGGAAGCGTGGAACCCAGCAACGAAAGCGGCGCGAAGCGGAGCCACGCGCGAGTATCGCCAAATCCGGTCGAGGCGCGCTCGCCCGCAACGTCGTCGTAGCGGAGGCGGTTGAAGGAGAACTGGGTCCACAGGTCGACGCCCGGCACCAGCCCAAGTGCCGTCGTCAGGAACGACGAGGTCGCGATCGCGTGTCCCTCGGCGAAAAAGGACCGGCTCTCTCCGCTCGTCCCGAAGTGCGAGCGGGTGTCCTGGTGGTAAACCGCCAGGGCGACCCATCCCCTGCCGGGTCGCTCCACCCACTGCCCGGCGGATTCCCTGCCCGTGGCCATGAAGAGCATGACCGCCGCGCACAGCGCGATGCCGGCGCGCCCGCATCGCTCACTCAACCGGAAGTTCCGTATTCGGATGAAAGGCGGCCCATGCCTGCCAGAAGGCGACATACGCCTCCGGGATGATCTCCAGCCGCTGCCCGGCGAGCTCGCCCGCAGTCGCCGCTCCGGTCACCGTCCAACGCGATCCGGTCTCGTTGTCCACTATGGCCTCGTCATCCACCCTGAAGGTCAGCCGCCGTCCCCCGGCGACCGGTCGCACCGCAACCGCCGCGAATCGGGTTCGGTCCCACAGCACCGCCGCGGCGTCACCCAGGTATTCGAACTCGGCAACCCACTTCTCGCCGCGCGCCTCCATCGCATGGAAGGGAAACGCCAGCGCAGCCCCATCCCCGGCTGCCGGAAGTCCCAGAACCCTCTCCTTCGGCTGACGCCGGTTGTCGTCTCGCGGAATCGGGAAGCCCAGGTAGTCGGGATTGTCGGGGTGCTCGTAGGCGCTTCCATACGGATTGACGCGGTAGGTCTCCTGGTCGAAGAGGGAAAGGCCGACGACCGACGAAACCGGAAACAGCGTCCGCCACCCTGCCCAGTTCATCTCGACGACGGGGTATCTCGTGAGGGACTGTCCCTCGCTGGGACCGCAGGCCGCCGCGCCTCTCATCTGCGGCCACAGCGAGTCGTCCGATCGCCGGTCGTACATGATGAGGTTGGCCTGGAAGAGCAGTCCCGACACCCCGAATTCGGAACCGCCGACGGACTTCCTGTCGAACGCCAGCGCCGATCCCGTAAGGGGACAGTAGGTCACGGCGATCTGCTCGTCGCCGCGGGTTAGATTGACTATCTCATGGCGATACATAATGTTATGGGGAATCGCCAACCACTCGCCGCCGACCCGCACTCCGATCACACGGCTGGCATCGGAAAGGTACGCGGTCTCCGCCTCTTGTTCGTTCGAAACGAATGTGGGATCGGTCAGCGCCGGAATGCCGTCCCGCCCAACCCCACCATCAGCGAGGAAGACAGGGTCCAGGGCTCCACAGCTCAGGTCCGGCTCCAGGCCGACGGATTCGTCGGTGGAACAGGTCGCGAGGGATCCCGAGAGAACAAGGACCCATCCGGCTATTGCGGTGTTCTTGTTGTACACCATTGGTCACATACTCCTGACAACCGAGGCAAATGCGCAGGACCGAAGAAGATCTCCGACACACCCTGAGTCACATCGACGGGCGCGGATACCCCGCGTACAGGGATCTTCGGGGCTCCTGGCTGCTACCGCAATTCACGCTGGAAGTTCGCCATGTGCAGGGCGATCCTTTCGCGGCGCCCAGTCGGGTCGCGGTGATCCTGGATCCGGATCGGGCGGGCTTCGACCCGAAGACGCTGTCCAACGCCTCTCGCCGCACCGCGATTTCCTGTTTGCTGGCCCGCAAGTTCGCGCGACGGGCACGGGCCACCCGGGCCCGGCGCACCGGCAGCGGCAGAAGCGGCGAAGTCACGATGCTGGACCCGGGACAGGTCGTGCTGCCCAACACCGCTGTCCTGATCGACTCCGACGGCACGGTGGAGGCCCGGTTCACGATCGGCCTTCCCGCCGCGGGAAGGAGGATTCTGGGACGCCAGGCCACCACGCTCCTGCTGGAGACACTGCCCGCATTGGTCGCCAGAACGCTCGTGTGCGGAGCGCACTCGCCCGTGCAGCTCAATCGTCATGCGGAAGTGAACGAGGATGCCGATCACATGCGTTCGCAGCTGGGGAAGCTCGGCCTGGTGGCGTTCATCGCCAATGGTTCGCTGCTGCCCCGCCGGAGCGGAGTCGACGACAGGCCCCTGGTGGACAGCCGGACCGTGCTGTTCAGTTCGCCCCCGGGTCTGGAGGTCACACTGGAGCGCCTCAACTCCCCTCCGATCGCCGGAATGGGAATCCCACGGGGCGTGAGTCTTCTCGTCGGAGGGGGCTACCACGGCAAGTCCACGGTTCTCGATGCCGTCGCGCAGGGGGTCTACAACCACCGGCCCGGTGATGGGCGGGAGTGGGTCGTCACGGATCCAACCGCGACGAAGATCCAGGCCGAGGACGGACGCTCCGTCGCCGGAGTCGACATCTCGCCCTTCATCAGCACGCTGCCGGGCGGACAGGACACCACCTGTTTCACGACGACCAACGCGTCCGGTTCAACCAGTCAGGCCGCGGGCATCATCGAGGCGCTCGAGGCGGGATCGAGACTTCTCCTGATCGACGAAGATACGTCCGCGACCAATTTCATGATCCGCGACCGGCGCATGCAGGCCCTGATCAGGGGTGACAACGAGCCGATCACCCCCTTTATCGACCGGGTGCAGAGCCTCTACCGGGACGCCGGCGCCAGCACACTCCTGGTGATCGGCGGCTCGGGCGACTACCTGGACGTTGCGGACCTCGTGCTGGGCATGGTCCGCTATGAGGCGCAGGACCTGACGGGTGAGGCGCACTCGGTCGCGGCCTCTCATCCGACCGGGCGGGCGGTACACGGTACACCGGCGACATGGCCGTGGCGGCACAGATGCCCCGACCCGCGTTCGATTCGTCCCTGGCGCGGTCGCAAGCAGAACCACATCAAGGTGCCCAGCCGCTCGGTTGTCGAGTTCGGCAACGATCGGATCGACCTCACGGGAATCCGCCAGATCGCGCTCAGGGCCCAGGCGCGCGCGATTGCGTTGTCCCTGGTCCAGCTGCAACAGTTCATGGGCGCGGGAATGGCCGTCGAAGATATGCTGGAGGCGATGCGTAACCTGCTCGAAAGCCAAGGCCTGGACGCCCTGGCGCCAAGCCGCACGGGCGACCTCGCCATGCCGCGCATTCAGGAGATCGCCGCTACATTGGCGAGGCTTCGAACCCTCACTCTGACTGGAGCACAATCGTGAACCTCGCATCCTCCCGCCGCAGGCTGTTCCTGGGGCTGTCCATGCTGCTGGTCGTCGTCGGCACCGCACGGGCTCAGGAGCCCACCCTCGTCACCACCGTGGAGGGCATCACCGAGTACCGCCTCGACAACGGGCTGCGGGTCCTCCTCTTCCCCGATCCCAGCCAGCCCCAGACGACGGTTAACATCACCTACTTCGTGGGTTCCCGGCACGAAGGGTACGGCGAGACCGGCATGGCGCACCTCCTCGAACACCTCGTCTTCAAGGGCACGCCCAACCACCCGGACATCCCGCAGGAGCTGACCGAACGCGGCGCGATCCCCAACGGCACGACCTGGCTGGACCGCACCAACTACTTCGAGACCTTTCCGGCATCATCCGACAACCTGGAATGGGCGCTGGATCTGGAGTCCGACCGCATGGTGAATTCGTTCATCTCCGCGGAGGACCTGGAGTCCGAGATGACGGTGGTGCGGAATGAATGGGAGTCGGGAGAAAACAGCCCCTTCAGGGTGTTGCTCCAGCGGATGAACTCGGTCGCCTATCTCTGGCACAACTACGGGAACTCGACCATCGGCGCACGGGCGGACATCGAAAATGTTCCGATCGAGCGGCTGAAGGCCTTCTACCGCAGGTACTACCAGCCCGACAACGCCCAGCTTGTGATCGCCGGGCAGTTCGACGAAGAGGAGGCGCTGGCCCTCGTCGTTGAGAAGTTCGGCGCCATCCCGCGCCCCGACCGGACGGGCGAGATGCGCATCTATCCCACCTACACCGCCGAGCCGGTGCAGGACGGCGAGCGCATGATCACCCTTCGCCGCACCGGTGACTCGAAGCTGGTCGCGCACCTGTATCACGTTCCCGCGGGATATCACGAGGACTTCGCGCCCATCGACCTGCTCGCATGGATACTCGGGGACGAGCCTTCCGGGCGGCTCTATCAGGCGCTCGTAGAGCCCGGTCTCGCCGCCTCCATTTCGTCGCGGGCGGGTCAGAACCGCGAACCCGGTACCCTCACCGCCATGGCAGTATTGCGCGATGACGGATCGGAGCAGGAAGCGGCAGCCGCCATGGCACAAGCGGTACAGGACGTGCTCACCAGCCCGGTTACCGGCGAGGAGGTCGAGCGGGCCCGTCAGGCGCGCCTGGCCTCCGTCGAGCGCCTCTTCAACGACTCGCGGGCCATTGCGCTGCAGCTGAGCGAGTGGGGCGCCATGGGGGACTGGCGGCTCTTCTTCGTACACCGCGACCGGTTGCGCGACGTCACCGCGGAAGACGTCCAGCGGGTCGCCGTCAGCTACCTGAAGCCGTCCAACCGAACCGTGGGCATCTTCATCCCCGACGACGATCCGGACCGTGCGGAGATTCCGGTCGCGCCGGATGTCGCGTCGGTGGTGGAGGGCTACCGGGGGACGGAAGCCGTGGCGGAGGGCGAGGCGTTCGATCCGTCCCCGGCCAATATCGATCGGCGCACGCGTGCCAGCGAGCTGCCCAGCGGGATGAAGGTCGCCCTTCTTCCCAAGGATACGCGCGGGGAAACCGTGATCGCGTCTCTGGCGCTCCGGCTTGGCACCGAGGAGAGCCTGACCGGCCGCGGCTCGGCGGGCTCGCTGGCCGCATCGATGCTCATGCGCGGCACCGCCAACCGCACCCGCCAGGAGATCGAGGACGAGATGAACCGGCTGCAGGCGACGATCTCCGTCGTCGGCGGCGGATCGATCGTTTCGGGCCGGGTCCAGGCGACGCGCGAGAACTTCCCCGACGCCCTCCGGCTGCTCGCGGAAGTCCTGCGGGAGCCGGCCTTCCCCGAGGACGAGTTCGAGCTTCTCAGGGAACAGCGGCTGGCTGCGATGGAGAGCCAGAAGTCCGAGCCCCAGCTGGTGGCCATGCTTGCCCTGCAACGCCACTTGAGCCCGCACGAACCGGGTCACCCCAACTACGTGTCCACGATCGACGAGGCGATCGCCGAGATCGAGGCCCACACGGTCGATGACGTCAGAGACTACTACAACACGTTCTTCGGCACGGGCGCGGCCACCATGTCGATTGTCGGCGATTTCGACGAAGCCGAGGCGCTCGGGATCGTGCAGGACGCCTTCGGGGACTGGACCTCGTCCGTCACCTTCGCCCGGATCGGGAACGAATACATCGACATGGCCCCGGCCGACCTGCAGCTCGAGACTCCCGACAAGGCCAACGCCTTCTTCCTGGCCGCCCAGACCTTCCCCATCGACGACAGCCATGAGGACGCGGCGGCGCTCACCATGGCCAACTACCTGCTCGGCGGCGGGTTCCTGAATTCCCGGCTGGCCACCCGCATCCGCCAGGAGGAAGGCCTGAGCTACGGCGTGGCGTCCCAGCTCGTGCTCCACCCCATTGACGCCCGCGCCCAGTTCATCGGGCTTGCGATCTACGCGCCCGAGAACCGGGACAGGCTCGAAGCCGCATTCCGCGAAGAGATCCGGAAGATGCTCGACGACGGCTTCACCGACGAAGAGGTCGCCGCGGGCATTCAGGGCTACCTGCAGAACGCGAATCTGATGCGAGCCCAGGACCCGGTGCTGGCCGGCGCCCTGAGCAACAATCTCTACTTCGGCCGCACGATGGCCTGGCAGACGGAGCACGAAAACGCGATCCGGTCACTGACGGCAGAGCAGATCAACGCGGCAGTCCGCCGGTGGATCGACGTGGAAAAAATGACCTTCGTAAAGGCAGGCGACTTCGCCAAGGCCCAGCGGGTAATTCCCTAGGAACCGGGAACTCCCGGGGGTCCGGCCTACGACACAGCCTTGATGTGACCCGCTTCCGCGAGCAGTTCGCGGAGGCGGGTCTCGCGGTCCTGAAGCGCCGTTCTGGCGATGGTGCGCGCCAGTCCTATGCGCTCTTCCTTGGTGATTCTGTCGAGAATGGAAATCGGAGTGCCATAGCGGAGCAGAATGCGCTTTGCGTCAACGGCGACCGAGTCGTTCATTTTGCCTCCTACAGCCGGACCCTGCTGGATAAATCAAACCTGACGGGGTCGGTAATATCGCAGTTTTGGCCCCGGATTTCCATTATCTTGCGTCATGAAGTTCACTGGCCTGTCCCGTTCCGTGGAAGACTATCTCAAGGCTGTCTATACCTTAAACGAGCGGGGTGAGGCTGCCGGAACCAGCCAGCTCGCCCGGGTGCTCGACGTGCAGCCGGCGTCGGTGAGCGGCATGATCCGCCGACTTGCCGAGGACGGGCTTCTGGAACACGAACCGTACCACGGCGTTCGGCTCACGCGCGCCGGGAGCCGCGAGGCGCTGAAGGTCCTGCGGCGCCACCGTATCATCGAATCGTACCTGGTACAGCACCTTGGATTCGGCTGGGACGATGTGCACGAAGAGGCCGAGCGCCTCGAGCACGCCGCCTCGGATGCTCTGGTGGACCGCATGGCCGAGGCCATGGGTCATCCCACGAGCGATCCGCACGGTGCGCCCATTCCCACCCGCGGCGGCGACATCGACCCGACTCCGTACCCCGGTCTGGACGAAGTGGCGGCCGGTCTGAGCATTACCGTGCGCTCGGTCTCGGACCAGGACCCCGAGCGGCTTCGCTACTTCGAGTCGGTCGGCCTGGTCCCGGGGGCGGAGGCGGTGGTGCAGGAGAGCGCGATCGATGGGGATCGCGTGATCCTGATGGTGGCCCGTGGACGCGAGCCGCTCACCCTGCCGGCCGATGTGGCCCGTCGCGTGACGGTGATCGAGGACTGACCGCGCCCGGCCACGCGCTCCGTGTCGCACGATCGCAATCCCGGGCTTGCGCGCCTCGCCCGGTTCGGCCGGACGCGCCTGGCCAATACCCCCACGCCGCTCCTCCCCGCTCCCCGCCTCGCCGCCTCCCTGCGCCCCGACATCGAAATCTCGGTCAAGGCCGACGCCTGGACCGGCCTGGGTCTCGGCGGCAACAAGGTGCGCAAGCTGGAATACGAGCTGGATCCCGCGCGGCTTCGCGGCGTGACCCACCTCGTCACGGCGGGCGGTCCCCACTCCAACCACTGCCGGGTCACGGCCGCGGCTGCCGCGCACCTCGGTCTGGGCTGCTCGCTGATCATCAACGGCGAGCCGGAGGATCCCGGGCGCGGTAACGCGCGGCTGCACCGGTTGCTGGGAGCTCGGATCGTGACGGTGGCACACAGGACCGACCGCACACCCGGGATGGAGGACGAAGCCCGCCGGATCGCGTCCCGAGGCGGACGGGCCCTGGTCATTCCGGTCGGTGCGTCCACGCCTCGGGGGGCGCTGGGATACGTGCACTCCCTGGTGGAGATGTACGAGCAGTCGGGCGCCGACCGGAAGCCGCCACCCTGGATCTTCACCTCGTCGTCCTCCGGCGGGACCCTGGGTGGCCTGATCCTGGGGCGCGCGATCCTCGGATGGGACGCGCAGCTGGTCGGCGTGAGTCCCGACGAGCCGGCGGGCACGATTCTGGGTAAGGCCATCGATATCGCGATCGGGGCGGCCGGAATGCTCGACGAGGCCGGGAGCGATCCCAAAGGTGAAGACCACGGCCTTGTGAATCGGGCCGAGAAGGTCGCCGCGTCGGTCCTCGCCACCGACGACTTCGTCGGGCCGGGCTACGGACACGCCACACCCGATGGAGAGTCGGCCATCGCCCTCTTCGCAGCCCGCGCAGGCGTGATCCTCGATCCGGTCTACACGGGCAAGGCCGCCGCGGGGATGATCGCCTGGATCCGCGACGGGAGGGTCCCCGCCGGGAGCCACGTCATCTTCGTGCACACCGGAGGCCACCCGGCACTCTTCCGATAGGCGCTACCGCTCCAGCGACACCAGCCGGGTCACGCGTACGCCGGGCACATCCATCTCGTCGGTCTCGATGTACGCCATCAGGCCGTCGGGTCCGAAGGCGTCGGTCGATTTCCTGTGGCGGATCTTCCGGGCTGGCCACGATGGTTCACAGGCGCTGATCATTCGACACCGGGAACTTGATATTGGTTTACTGACGCCCTCAGCGTCTGCGTTGTTTCCCTTCACGTCACGGCACCCTACCTTACCCACCGACTCGCCCTCTCCAGGGCTCGGCGCAGAGCAGAACCACACATCGGAGGCACCCATGGTCAGACCGCGCACCCTCTTGTCCCTGTTTCTTCCCTTCCTCCTGCTTCCCGCGGCGCTCGCAGCCCAGAACGAGCCCGACGGCACGCTCAAGCTCGTCACTTACCTCGACTGGGAAACGGTTTCCGACCCGCAGATCTCTCCGGACGGCAGCCAGATCATCTTCACCCGTGGCTGGATCGATCCGCAGAACGACCGTCGCGCCTCGTCAATCTACATCATGGATGTCGACGGCAGCCGCCCGCGCGTGCTGGTCGAGGACGGCTCCTCTCCCAAATGGTCGCCGAGCGGTGACCGCATCCTCTACACCGCCCCCGGCGACCCGGAGGGCAGCCAGATCTTCGTCCGCTGGATGGACGACGAGGGACACGCGACCCAGATCTCACGCCTCGAGAACGGTCCCGGCAACGTGGAGTGGTCCCCCGACGGCACGCAGATCGCGTTCACGATGTCGGTCGATTCGGACCACCCGTGGCCGATCAGCGTGCCAGGGCGTCCGGAAGGCGCCGAGTGGACCGACGGGCCCAAGGTCGTCGACCGGCTCGTGTATCGTCGCGACCGCCGCGGATACATCGACGAGGGCTTCTCGCACCTCTTCGTCATTCCCGCCGACGGCGGCACCGAGCGCCAGCTCACCGACGGCGACTGGAACCACAACGGGGTGGCCTGGACGCCGGACGGGGCCGAGATCCTCTTCACGTCGCTGCGCGTGGAGGACGCCGATCACCAATGGCGCCAGTCGGACATCTATTCGGTCTCGCTCGCCAGCGGGAACATCACCCGCCTGACGGATCGATCGGGCCCGGACGGCTCGCCGGTACCGTCGCCGGACGGCAGTCTCATCGCTTTCTCAGGCAACGACCTGACAACCGACACGTACATCACTCGCAAGCTGTACGTGATGAACCGTGACGGGTCGAACGTCCGCAGGATCAGCGACGGCTTCGACCGCCAGGGCTCGGGCTTCGTGTGGGCCGAAGACGGCAGCGGCTTCTACATGAACGTGTCCAGCGAAGGCACCCGCAACCTCCACTTCGCGTCGGTGGACGGGGGCGTCACCCCGGTTACGACGGGCAACCACATGCTGAGCGTGTCGTCGATCGGATCCGGCCTCGCCGTGGGCACGCTGACCGACTATCACAGCCCCGGCGACGTGGTGTCCTTCCCGTTGAGCAGTCCTGAACGGATCACCCAGTTGACCGAGGTAAATGCGGATGTGTTGGAGGGCGTCGCTCTCGGCAATGTCGAGGAGGTCTGGTACAAGTCGGTAGAGGACTACGACATCCAGGGATGGATCATCAAGCCCCCAAACTTCGACCCGTCCCGCAAGTACCCCCTGATCCTCGCGATCCACGGGGGTCCGCACGGCATGTACAACGTCGGCTTCAACTTCGGATGGCAGAATCACGCGGCGAACGGCTACGTGGTGCTGTACACGAATCCGCGCGGCTCGTCCGGCTACGGCAGCGCTTTCGGCAACTCGATCAAGAACGCGTATCCGGGCAAGGACTTCAACGACCTCATGGCCGGCGTCGACCTCGTGATCGAAGAGGGCTACATCGACGACCAGAACATGTTCGTCTACGGATGCTCGGGCGGCGGGGTCCTGACGTCTTGGGTCGTCGGCCACACCGACCGCTTCGCCGCGGCCTCCGCGAACTGCCCGGTCACCAACTGGTTCTCGTTTGTGGGGACGACCGACGGCGCCAGCTGGTACCGCAACTTCGAGCACTTCCCCTGGGACGACCCCTCGGAGCATCTGCGGCGGTCGCCCCTGATGTACGTGGACAACGTCGTCACCCCCACCATGCTGATGACCGGCGAAGGCGACCTGCGCACTCCGATGCCGCAGACCGAGGAGTACTACCAGGCCCTGCGGGTGCTGAACAAGGCCCCGACCGCCATGGTGCGCTTCAAGAACGAGTGGCACGGCACGAGCTCGACGCCGTCGAACTTCCTGCGCACGCAGATCTATCTGCGCGAGTGGTTCGAGAAGCACCGGCGGGGCGGTCCGGTCACGGACGACTAGCGGGCGAGCTTTCGGCGCTCCGCGAAATCGCGACCCCCGCTCAGGGTGCGCTGTAGACGGCCACCCTGAGCGGCGGGTCGACCCACCAGTGGAAGTGGAAGCGGTTCTCGCCCTCGACGATGATTCCTTCGCGGCGTTCGCGAGTCTTGGGCCAGTCGTCGCGCTCGTTGAGGACGGCCAGCACCTGACCCGGCTGCAGCCTGTCGACCCACTCGCCCAGCGCGCGCTCCAGATTCGCGAGCAGCGCCCTCTCGGCGTCGCGCTGCACCGGCGCGTCGGCCTGGGCGTCCACTTCACCCGTTTCGACCAGGTGATACCCGCTGGCGAAGTCGGCGGCAGCGATCGAGTGCCGGCGGTCGCGGCGGAAGCCGATCTCGGTCATCGCGGCCGGGTTGAAGCTGGGGATGACGCTGTGATACCAGGTGCCGTACCGCCGCACAATCATGATTCGGTTCCTTCGCCGGTGTGACCGAGGAGGTCCGCCAATTCCTCGGGATCGAGGCGCTCGCCGGCCCTGCTGCCCATGCCGCGTCCCGAGCGTGAGCGGGGGCGAGCGGCCTCCTTCTTCTCCCTGACCGCACCGCCCGCGAAATCGAAATCGGGATGGTGCACCTTTTCGAGCTTGCGTTCCAGCTCGTACTCGAGCGTGCGGAACGCGCCGAGATCCGCCGACGTGACGAAGGTCACCGCGGCGCCGGTCGCTCCGGCCCGGCCCGTGCGGCCGATGCGGTGGACATAGTCACCCGTGTCGAGCGGCACGTCGTAGTTGACCACATGGGAGATTCCCTCGATGTCGAGCCCGCGCTGGGCGATGTCGGTCGCGACCAGCACTCGCACGTTGCCCTGCGTGAAGCGTTCCATCGCGCGGGTGCGGTGCCGCATCTGTCGGCTCCCGTGGATCACGTCGCAGGAGACCTGCGCCTTGTCGAGCCGCGACTTCAGCACATCCGCGCCGATCTTCGTGCGGGTGAAGACCAGCACCTGGTCCCACCCGGGCTGACCGAGAAGGTGCACCAGGAGGTCGGGCTTCCTCTCCGGCCGGACCGAGTACGCGATCTCCGAGATCCCCTCTACCCGTGAACCCGATGGCGACGCCTCGACCCAGGCGGGATCGCGGGTCATGCGGAGCGCCAGATCATGCACCGCATTCGGCATTGTCGCAGAGAAGAGCAGCGTTTGGGGCCGTTTGCCGAGCCCCTTGACGACCTGCTCGATCTGGGGACGAAATCCCATGTCGAGCATGCGGTCGGCCTCGTCCAGGATCAGCAGACGTACGCCCTTCAGTCGCGCGCTGCCGCGCTTCTGCAGATCGATCAGACGCCCCGGAGTGGCGACGATCACCTCGTCACCCCGCTTGAGCGCGTCGAGCTGGGGGCCGTACGCGACCCCGCCGTGGATCACCGCCGACCTGATCTTCGAGCCTTTGGCAAGTGTATCGGTATCTTCGCACACCTGCTGTGCCAGCTCCCGGGTGGGGCAGAGCACGAGGACCTGAAGTCCCGCTCCGGCGTCGATCATCTCCAACGCCGGCAACATGAAGGCTCCGGTCTTCCCGGTGCCGGTCCTGGCAATCCCCACTACATCCGCCCCGGCAATGATGCGGGGAATGGCCCGGCGCTGAATGGGAGTCGGCGTTGTCCATCCCGCAGCTTCGATGGCGGCCAGGCGCAGTTCAGAGAGCCCGAAGGATGAAAAGTCTGTGGTTTCGATCAAATGTTCGTTTTGTGCCCAGTTGGTTGACTTCACGAGAGAGGGGGGACCGGCAGACACGAATGTAACCGTGTTGTCTTCAAATCCCGAACACTCCAAGCAGATTTCGAACGGCTGCCCGTGACATTTCGGGCAAAGCTGCCCGTGACTTGGCGCGGAGGTCGCACTTATTATTATGCATGGCCCCGAATCCCACTTCCGTGCTTTTCGTTTGCCTTGGCAACATCTGCCGTTCACCACTTGCGGAGGGGATTTTCGTCCACCTCGCCGAGTCTCGTGGCCTGCCCGACCGATTCCGCGTCGATTCCGCGGGAACCGGGGCCTATCACACCGGCGAGCGTCCCGATTCAAGATCCATTGCGGTCGCTTCGAACCACGGCGTTCAGCTACCAGGGGTGGCTCGGCAGGTTACCCATGGCGATCTGGCCCGCTTCGACGTGATCGTGGCCATGGATCGCAGCAACCGGCGCGCGCTGGAACGCTTGCGAGGCTACGGCGCACACAACGGCCGCGCAGAAATCGTGATGATGCGAGACTACGATCCCGAGCGCGGCAGTCAGGATGTTCCCGATCCGTACTACGGCGGGCGGGATGGCTTCGAGCGGGTCTATCGGATACTGGAGCGCTGCTGTGACCGCCTGCTCGACACCTTGACCGACAAAGAACGTTGAGAGCCGCTCCGACATCCGGAGGAGTCGACGATCCCCGCACCCGGAAGTCTCTCGTTCAGGGGGCCCGCGGCAGTCTGACGGTCCCGGTGCCGCCCACCGTCCTTGACGGGGCGCTCCGTGGTGCGCGGCTGGACCACTCACACGTCCAGGGTGCGACACGGGTAAGCGGCGGCAGCATAAACGAGGCTCTCAGGCTGCGTACCACGGTTGGCGACTTCTTCCTGAAGTGGCATCCGGGCAGCGGAAGCGAGGTTTTCCGTAAGGAGGTGGAAGGGCTTGAAGCGCTGGCAGCCTCGCGGACCGTCGCGGTCCCCGGCGTGGTGGCCCGGTCCAGCGATGTAGAGGACCTTCCGTGGATACTGCTGGAGTGGGTGGAGGAGGGAGTCCCGTCCAGGTCCTTGTGGCGTGGATTGGGGCGCAGTCTCTCAGGGCTTCATCGCTCATTGACCGAGAGGCGCTACGGCTGGTCGTCGCGCAACTTCATCGGGACGCTTGACCAGCCGAACGACTGGTTTGAGGACTGGTGCGAGTTCTGGGCCGAAAAGCGGATCCTTCCGCTCGCTTGGGCGCTCAGAGCTACCGGAGCCATCACTTCGGAGCAGTTGATCGTGATCGAAAGCCTCGCGGACCGGCTCGACACGCTCCTCGCGGCGTCAGCAGAGGCCGACGGTCCGTCGTTGCTGCACGGTGACCTCTGGTCCGGCAACGTCCTTTTCGCGCAGGCGGGGGAGGCCGTTCTGATTGATCCCGCCGTGTACGTGGGGCACCGTGAGGTAGACCTTGCCATGTGCCGGCTCTTCGGAGGCTTCCCGGCCACCTTCTATCACGCCTACGCGGAGACCTGGCCCCTCCAGCCCGGCCATGAGCAGCGGCTCCCCGCCTATCAGCTCTAC
Organism: Longimicrobiales bacterium; assembly: GCA_965211905.1. Taxonomy (GTDB): domain Bacteria; phylum Gemmatimonadota; class Gemmatimonadetes; order Longimicrobiales; family Gaopeijiaceae; genus Bin94. The sequence goes on along the minus strand of CBDBTX010000002.1, from coordinate 649,899 downwards.
CCGCTGCTGGTACACGCGCGCCTCTTCGGCGGCGGCTACGTCCCCGCGGCGTTCAACGCGGCCGAGACGGCCCTGGCCGCCTGCTGACCAGCCCGCGCACAAGAGCCCACCTGCCTGCGGCCGGCTACCGCCGCACGGCAACCATCAGACCATCGCCCACCGGCAGGATCGTCGCGTCGAAACGACGATCCGACGACAGCATCTCATTGAAGCGATTAAGCGCGTCGGCGAGCGCGTCAGAGGCGGGATCCAGAACGCGGCCTGCCCAGAAGGCGTTGTCGGCCACGAGCAGCCCGCGCGGCCTCAGCAGACGGGCGGCTTCCTCGAGGTACATCGTGTAGCGTTCCTTGTCGGCGTCCAGAAACACGACGTCGAAGGACCCGCCGGGCCCCATCTCGGCGAGCACCTCGGCGGCGTCTCCGATCCGCACATCCACCCGATCCGCCAAACCGGCCTGCTCCACCGACCGCCGCGCCACGGAGGCGTGTTCGGGGTTGATCTCGACTGTGGTCAGTTCGCCGTCGGTCGGAAGGGCACGTGCGATCCAGATGGCCGAATAGCCGGCGAGGGTGCCGACCTCGAGCACCCGGCGCGCGCCAACGGCCCGGACCAGCACCTGCAGCGCCCGGGCGGTGGCCGGCGGAAGCTGGATCCTCGGCATGTCCAGCTCGTCGGCGCGGGCCCGCACGCGGCGCAGATGGTCGTCTTCGCTGGCGTAGAGGCGCTGGACGTAGCGGTCGAGCGCGTCGTGGTCCAGCTCGGAGGGTTCGGGGGCGCCGGAAGGGATCCTGCCCGACGCCGCTGTGTCCTCAGCCACCCAGCACCTTGGCCATGCGCCGCACTCCCGCCTCGATCTCCTCGTCCGAGGACGCGGTGCTCATCCGGGCGAATCGGGCGTCACCGAAGGCCTCGCCCGGTACGATCGCCACCCCCACCTCTTCGAGGATCCGGGCGCAGACATCGTTGGCGCAGGTCAGCTCGTCGTCGAAGACCCCGTCCACCCGGAAGTACAGGTAGAACGCCCCTTCCGGCTTCACGTAGGGACAGCCGGGCAGCAGCTCGTCGAAGAGGCGCGTGACCAGACCGCGGCGCCGGCGGAAGGCCTCGAGCATGCGCGCCTTGTCGCGGGCGGCGTCCTCGCTCCGGTTGAGTGCTTCAAGGGCAGCGATCTGCGACGGCGTCGCGGCGTTGAGCGAAACGTGGCTCTGGAACGCGGACATCTTCGACGCCAGTTCGGCTGTCGTGTAGGAGAAGCCGACGCGCCAGCCGGTCATCGCATAGGCCTTGGACATCCCGTTGGCGACGACAAGGTCCCCGACGGATTCCGGATCGAGGTCGAGCGCCCCCGGCGCCTTCCCGCCCTCGCCCCCGAAATGGATCTCCTGGTAGATCTCGTCGGAGATGAGCGTCACATCGCGCGCTTTCGCCCACTCGGCGATCGCGCCGAGTTCCTCGCGGGAATAGACGGCGCCGGTGGGATTCGACGGGGACGAGAGGATCAGCCCCTTGCTGCGGGGCGTGGCCGCCCCTTCCAGGTCTTCCGGAGTCAGCAGAAAGTCCCGGCTGGCGCTCCCCGCCACCGGAACCGGCTCCGCTCTGGCCAGCGTGACCATCTCCGGATACGAGGTCCAGTACGGAGACCCGATCAGCACTTCGTCGCCGGGCCCGAAGAGACAGAAGCACGCGTTGTACAGCGACTGCTTGGCCCCGGCCGAAACGACGACCCGGGCACCGTCGGCCGGATACGCGGTTCCGGCGGTCATGTACTTCGCCGCCGCGGCGCGCAGTTCGGGAAGTCCGGCCGCGGGGGTGTAACGCGTGCGGCCGTCCCTGATGCCCTGAATGGCCGCGGCTGAAACCCACTCGGGAGTGTCGAAATCGGGCTCGCCTGCCCCAAGATTGATGATGTCGCGCCCGGCGGCTGCCAGCTTTTTGGCCAGGGTGCTCACTGCCACGGTCGCCGAGGGGCGCAGTCTTGCAATGTTCTCCGAAAAGGTCATCGGTTAGCGTTACGCGTCCTGTTGGTTGGGGAAGGAGGAGCCAGAGGTGGATTCATGCGGGTCACAGGGAACCGAGCGGACAATAAGCCGACACGGTGACGGGTTTGCAAGCCCGCGGGGCTCCCGACCCGCCTTTCACTTCGACTTTATCGATCCGGTCTCCTACGTCGTCGCCAACATGATCGAGCAAGCCGGCGCGGCCACGCTGATCGAGTGGCGCGGCTTCGAGCTTCGCCCGCCACCGGGCCGGCTGATCGATCCGCGCGGAGACGCCTGGCGGGTCCGGCATGTCCGCGCATGCGCGCTGGCCGAGCGTGCGGGCACCGGCCGGCTGCCCGAACCCACGCTCCTCCCCTGGACGCGCAAGGCGCACGAACTCTGTGAATTCGCGCGGGAGCGGGACGGCGCACGCCTCGTCCGGCTCGCCCTGTTCCAGGCCCATTTTGTCGACAACGTTGACATCGGCCGCATAGACTCGCTGGTCGATGTCGCAGTGCAAGCGGGGCTGGACAGGACGGAGACCCGGGCCGCGCTCGATGTGGATCATCATACCGCCGCGGTCCTGGCCAATCGTGAAGCGGCACGGGCGCAGGGGATTGCGGATGTCCCGGCGCTCGTGTCCTCGCACGAGAGTCTGGTTGACTCGGGCGCCCTGCGCGAGATTATCAGCCTGATCGAGCGCATCATCGTGGACACCGAATAGGAGCGACCAGTCGACATGGCAGGGTACCAGCGAAAGACGGCCCTGGGCCCGCATGCAGTTCTGGCGAGGGCGGAGACGCATCTGCCGAAGTACATCGGGCTCATGCGTTCCAAGCACTCGTCGCACGGGGCCACCTACATCGGCAAGGAAGGGACGGTGGTGCTCAGCGCCCATCGTCACGGGCCGTTCACGGACGTCACGGCCCTTACGGATCGGCTCAGGACATCGCGGATGGACTACGAGATCCAGCGCTTCCTCAATATCCTGCCCTACGAACACGGAGAAGCGGAGGGGCCGGAACCCGGCGACCCAGGCCGGTAGCCTCCCCGCAACACCCCGATGACGACATTCGAGCACCTGTCCCTCGGCCCCGAGACCGTGGAGGCCCTGGCAGCCGAGGGGATGGAGGTGCCGACCCCCTTCCAGGCCGCGGCCATCCCGGTGATCGCGCGCGGCAACGACCTCCTGGGGCGGGCCGGACCCGGTAGCGGTACGCTGGTCGCATACGGCGCCCCGCTCGTCGAGCGCCTCGAGGGCGGCGCCGCTTCGCCGGCCTGCCTGGTTCTCTGCACGGGCCATCGGCAGGCCACCGAGCTCGCCCGCTCCCTGGCGCCGCTGTGTGATTCCGCAGGTCTGCGCGTGGCCGCTCTCGCCCCGCACTGGAACCACGCCGAGCTGGCCGACTTCCTGTTCGTGCCGGCCGACCGGCTAAGCGCGATGTACGACGGCACGGTGAAGATCGACGGCGTCCGCGCCGTCGTCCTCCACGATGGCGACGGTCTGGTGAAGACCGTCCCGTCCGACCATCTCGAAACGCTGCTCAAAGGCCTGCCGCAGGGCTGCCAGCGCATCTTCTGCGGTCTCCCCTTCGGGCCGGGCCTGCGTTCTCTGGCGCGGGGCTTCACCGCAAAGGCGGTCACCATCCCGCCCGGCGACAGTGATCGGAAGCGGCCGCGCAAACAGGCCGGAGCGGTGCGCGACCTGCACTTCGCCGTCGTCGAGGGCGACCACTCCGAAGCCGTGCTGGCTTTGGTGGCCAGCCTGCTAGACGACGCCGTGCGTCACGTCCTTCTCTACGCGGCTTCCACCGACCAGGCGGCCGATCTGGGTGATTTCCTGGCCGTGCACGGGTACGCATCCGGTCCGCCCGGCGACACCGCGGTCCCGGTATGGCTGTGCCCCGGGGAGGATGAGGAGGCACGGCAAGCCATTGAGGCGATGGAGGATTCCAGCCAGGTGGCGACGGTCTCCTGCGGCGTGCCGCCGGGAGCCGAAACCGCGAAGATCAGGCATTGCGGCGCCGGCGGCCCCGCCTGGACGCTGCCCGCCGTGCGCGAGATGGGGCACCTCAGGCAGGTCGCCAACGGCGCCGGTCTGAAACTCAAGCGCGTCCGGCCCGTCCGTCCGGTGCGTGTCTCGGCAACGCTCGACGAACTTGCCGACCGACTCCACGAAGCGGCCCGCGCACCGGAAGCCACGCCGTACTACCTCCTGGTGGAATCGCTCCTGGAACGCTTCAGCGCGGCGGAGGTGGCTGCGGCCGCCCTTCTCCTCCTCGACCGCCAGGCCAGCCGCAAGCCAGCGGCCCGGGGCGCCGCTGCCGCTGCCGCCAGCGTCCCCGAGAGCTGGGTGCGCCTCTTCGTTTCCGCTGGCCAGCGCGATGACCTGGGACCGGGCGACATCCTCGGAGCAATCACCAGTGAGTCGGGTCTCGACGGAAAGCGAGTGGGCCGGATCGATGTCCGCGAAAGCCATTCCCTCGTGGAGGTGTACGAGAGCGATGCCAGGAAGGTGATCGGTGCCCTCAACGGCACCACACTCGGTGGCCGCAGCCTGCGCGTCGACTACGACCGGGCAAAGGACCGCCGGCCGCGGGGGAAACCGTCAGGCGGCCCTTCCAGACCGCCTCGCGGTCCCGCCAAGCCGTCCCGCGGTCCTTCCAGGCCATCCCGTGGCCCTGCTAGGCCGCCATTTCGTCCCGGCGCTTCCGGATCATCCGGTAGAGGAAGAAACCGGCCGCGACGAACAGGCCGATCTTGAGGCTGGTGAGCAGCAGCCCGAACAACATTCCCAGGATCGGGCTTGCCGCCGCGACCAGCAGCTTCAGCAGCAGGACGCTGACCGCACCTGTGGCAGCGACCGCACCCAGTGTTTTCACGTAGTGCATCGAATCTCCTCCGACTTCACGTTGCACGCGGCCCGAACCGGCAGTTCCGGCCCCACGCCATGATTCAACTCTCTCGGACCTGACCGCCACCCGGCCGGGTGACGCGTCCTGCAGATCCCTACCGGCGGAACCGATACGAGAGTTTCATGAACAACCCCTCGGCCTCCGGACGCACATCACGGAACCGGAAGGCCTGCATGTCTTCCATGCGCCTGGAGTACCCCACGAAGAAGACGGTACCCGGCGTCGGCTCGTAGCTCAGCAGCGTTTCGATCGAGAAGTCGTTCGTCTCGGACCCCTGCAGTGCTCTGCACGATGTACTCGAACAGTAGGAGACTTCCTGCCCAGCGGTCGGGGTCATCAGTACACCCCGCTCCTGGCTGCCGTATTCGACGATGGCCCGAACGAAGAGCGCCCGGTTGAATTGGTACTGCGCCCGCACCCTCGGGATCGTGGCGCTCGAATAGAGCGACCCGTCGCGCTGACGAAAGAGACTGGTGTGAGTGACTTCCAGCTCCGAACTCAAGTTGGTGGTCAGGAACAGATTGAGGCTCGCGTTGCCGGACCAGGAATCGGCGATGTCGACCGGCGTGTCCGTAATGAAGTCGAAGAGCGGTGTTTCCGACCGCGTCACCCGAACGTTGCCTCGTACCTTGTCGAAAGGGCTCACCCAGATGAAGAGCGTGCCCGAGTTCAATCCCTGGAAGAGGGACTGATCGGGGAGGAAGGGCACGGAGCCGCCGTCCGGCGCCATCGCGAATAGCCCCGCGTAGTCTTGCGGATTGAACTGGAAGTAGGAGCGGGAGTAGTTCCCCCAGATCGTGATGTTGTTGCGGAACGAGAGGCTTCCGCCGAGCCGCATCCGCCGTTCCTCGGCCCAGTTGCGCTGCCAGAACGCGTCGTGATCCCAGAATCCTTCGACTTCGAGGCTGGGTCCCCAGCGCTCGAGGAGGTCACCGGGGTTGCCGCGGAAGTTGTAGCTGACGGAAGACCGGACGTTCGTAGTCCCGGTGCGGCGTATGAAGCCGCTTCCGGCCAGGAAGTCGTCCGTCACGTCCAGCATGCTGGCGTCGAATTGCAGGTTGCGGCCGGAACGAGCGAACTGGGCGGAGACCAGGGATCCGGTGGTCCGGTCGGAGGTGCCCTCGGCGGTGCGGCTGCCGGCAGCGAGAAGGGTCATCGTGTAGCGCTGCTGGAACTGGAACCGTCCGTCGATTCCGGCCACGCGGTTGAACCGGTCCACGTTGTGGGTGCGGTCGGTGTACACCAAGCCGACGTTGGAAGTGGTGCCGAGATCCCGCCGCAGCCGGAAGATGTTGACGACGGGATGGGCCGATTCCGCCAGTCCCTCAGGGCTGGAGACATCGTCCACGGCACTCAGGAATCCGGCGTTGAAGCTCCCGATCTTCCCCTGGATCTTGGCGCCGCCCACCGGGTTGATGATGGACCGCGTGTAGACGAGTTGCTGCGGAAGCCGAAAGATCTCGGTCCCTTCCAGGAAGAAGGGACGCTTCTCGCGCAGATAGAGGGCAAAGCGCTCGTTGACGCGGATCTGGCCCGCATCGGCTTCGACCTGCGAGAAGTCGGGGTTGTAGGTGCCGTCGAGGGTCAGATTCGAGGTAATCCCATAGGTCAGGTTCAACCCGAAGTCGCCGTCGATGCCCCCGCGCTGAAGCGCCCCGGCGTCCGCGTCGTAGACCCCCTGCTGCGAGAAGGTCTGCACGGGGTTGATCTCCAGAAAGAGGCCGGCATCCAGGTCCGAAAGTCCCGTCAGCCGCCCGAACTGCTCCATCCGGTTGGCCACGTTCGCGGTGACCGGCGCCCACGACTCCGAATACCCGTTCCGCGCGATCCGGCGCTCGACCTGCAGCCCCCAGTCCTGGACTTCGGCTTCCCGGAACTTGATGCTCTTCAGAGGCAGCTTGACCTCGACGGAGTAGCCCCAGTCGTGGACCTGGCCGTCGGAGTCCCACACGAAATCGGGATTCCAGTCTATGGGGGGACCCATCCTGCGCTCACGCCGCCCGCCGCCTCCGACAACCCACAGGCCGTCCTGCTGCACGCCGAGCGGGTTGACCATGATGACATAGCCACGGCGGCGGTCGTTGAAGGTGTCGACGATGAATCGCACGTAGTCGTCGGAGTAGCCGTAGGAGTCGCGGTCACCCAGAGTGGCCCGCACCCCGCCCTCGACGTCGTCATAAGCCTTGACGCTGAAATAGATTGCGTCGTCGGTGAGCAGAACCCTCGCCTCGGTGCGCTGGGTGGCGGGCACGCCCTCGACGGGGTCGAACTGGGTGAAGCCGGTCAGCACCGGCGCATCCAACCAGGCGTCCTCGTCCAACACTCCGTCAATGATGATCTCGGCTTCGGCCACCATCGGGCTGGGCACGTCGAGCTGCCCGTCACGGCCGTGGAACTCGACGTCCGTGGGGACGGCATCGCCGTCGGCCGCGGCCCCACCGCGACTGGCGTTGAGTTGTGTGTCCTGACCCGCTGCCCCGAGGGTAACGGTCATTGCCGTCAGGAGTGATACCATTTGATCTATGTCTTTCGGTTCCGGTTTTTCGGGATTTCAGGTTCCAGGGCGTCTGCCCGGAGGGTTCACGACACCCCCGGGTCCGTCCTGGGCCAATGTGAAGCCAACCTTAATAGACACGTCGATCGCGCGATTCGTTGAGTTGCCATGGATGCCTTTACCGCCCGGCAGAAGCGACACCTCCTGGATCAGGTTGCGGCGGGCATCGCCACTCCCCGCTGCCCCCGCTGTCAAGGACCCTGCGCCGTGATCCACACCGGGCCGAGGCGCGATGTCGCCTACGTGCGTGACAGGGTGCTGGTGCGGTGCTCACGGTGTCTGCGCAGCTGCGCGATCGAGGTCCGGGAGCTGGACGGGTAGCGTGGGGCGTGCCGGCACCCGGCAACCCCTGTTGGCCGGGTTCGCCGCCGCGGGCTATCGTTGACACCCGCACGCTTCGACCTCCGCCAAGAGGAAGACCCGATCCTGAACCACCGATCCCGTCATGCAGCCGAAGCCCCGTGGCGGTCGCCGGTTGCGACGTTGCTCGGAACCGTGGCCGCGGTCTGCGTGCTCGCCCCGCCCGTCGCCGCACAGGACGGAGACCAGGCGGGCCCTCTGGTGCTCGAGTTCCCTTCCAGCACGCGCGGCATGGCCCTCGGCGGCGCGTTCCCGGTCGGCAGCGACGGGAACCTCGCAATATTCCACCATCCCGCGCTGATTTCGGGCGAGGGGTTTGGCGGCGCCCGGCAACGGTTGGGCGGCAGCACCCATCTTGCCTTCAGCGGCAGCGGCGGCTGGATAGGCGGCACGCTCGCGGCCGGGGTGTCGTTTCTGGAGTACGGAACATCCGCCCATTCGCCGCTGGAGCTCCCCCGAGAGGCGGCGGCATTGATCGCCGGGGGCAAGCGGTCCGCCTCCGAGTACACGGCGGCAGTGGGATTTGCAAAAGAGCTCTTCGGAATGGACTTGGGAGCGGCGGCCAAGCTGGTCGGACAGCGGCTGGGTGGGCGGCACGGCAGCACGGTGGCGGTGGACGTAGGGGTCGCGAGGGAACTCGGGCCGGTCACCGGCGCCGTGACTGTGCAGAATCTCGGCCGCGCGTTGAAGCTGGGGCGCTACGAGACGCCGCTGGCGCGACGCGTGGTCGTGGGAGCCGGAACCGGCGGCCGAAGACCCGTCGGGCCGTTCGACATCGGCGCGGCTGTCCAAGTGGCCCGCGACGGTCGCGGAGAGATCATCCCGGGCGGCGGATTCGAGATCGCCTGGTGGCCGATCCAGCGCCGCATCTTCATAGCGCGGATCGGTGCCGTGCGGCGAGTGGGGGAGGACGACGGCTCACCGCTTACCTTCGGCGCAGGCTTCGAAGGCGATCGGATCCGGATCGACTACGCGTACGGCGGCGACTACACGCACCATGATCTCGGGGCGGACCGGCACAGCGTGGGGATCGCGATACGGTAGGGTCACCCCCGTGGGACGCGGGCTGCCCTGAACCCCGGGTGCAGGTGCGACACTCCCACGTCGTCGACGACTACGGTTCCGGCGTCGCTCCCGTCGAAGACCAGCGCCACCGCGCGGAGCGTGCCGGGGTCGAAGGCGGGATTGTCGACCGCGAAGTCCCCGAGCGGAATGGAAAAGTGCTGCAGGATCAGCTCCCACGGATTGGCGAAGCGGTTGTCCTCGATGTCGCGGCGGCGCAGCACGCGTATGGTAAGCGGCCTGCGCAACGCGCCGTAGCCGGTCAGGCCGACCCGCGCGGTGTCGCCGTCCGCGTCGATGGCGGCGACGGTCAGCTGGAGAGGCGGCTTTTCCTCGTCGTCGTCGCGACCTCCGCGGCGGTCCTCGCGGGAATCCTCGCCTGAGCGGTCACGGTCGCCCTCCTCCCCCTCCTCCTCCTTTTCGGCGTCGGGGTGCTCGCGCGGACCCGGCTCGTCGTCGAGGGCGCCCACGTGCATCTCAAGGGTGGTTTCGTGGCCAACCGACCATTCCTCCGCTAGGCCGGCGGGAAGCGAGAACGTGAAGACGGCGGGCGGCGCGGGGTCGTTGGAGCCCCGGTAGCTGTTGTTCCACGCCAGCCAGAGCGCCTGGTTGAGCTGGGAGGACGAGGTGGTGGCGCGGTTGCTGGAGCGGAGATTGAGTCGACCCTCGTGCCAGTTGCTGAAGTCGGCACCGTGCAGGGTGACGCCGGGGGCCGAACCAGTCGTCACGTCGATGTCCTCCTCGAAGTCGGCGAGGGGGCGGAAGGACGAGTCCATGAACCGGGTGATGTACATGGTCTTCGGGAGCCATGCACCGGCCACGCGGTGGTCGCGGAAGAGGGGGCGGTAGCGGTCGTCGCCCTTGAGGGTGATGTCGAGGAAGGCGGAGACAAAGACGCGGCCGAACTCGCGCTGGTCCGCGGGCGGCAGCAGGCCGTCGAGCGCGAGGATGCGCGGGCTGCGCGGACCGTTGTCGTGTGCGCCCCAGACGGTGTTCCACTGGCCGTGGTTGGCGCGGTAGACGTAGACGGCCGACGCGAAGTGGCCGCTCCCGGGGCTGAACCCGACGCGGTTGAACTGGCGCAGTCCGTGGAAGCTGGTGACGTCGCCGTCGTGCGAGCCGTGGAAGACGAGGTAGTTGACGTCGCGGATCGGGGCGCGCTGGTCGGCGGGCAGGTATTGGCCGTCCACCGGGGCGATCGCGATCACGGCCTTGATGTCGAAGCCGAAGTCGAATTCGAACGCCGCGTCGTCGGGGTAGCGCGTGAGCGGGTTGAAGGCCGCCGCGAGCGCCACCGCCTCGCCGCCGCGGGAGTGGCCGATGAGCGCGATGTTGCCCATGTCGACCCGGCCGAAAAAGGGCCCGTCCGGGTCCTCGTTGAAGCGACGCCAAGCCTGCAGGTGCTTGAGGAGGAGCCAGCCGCGTCCGTCGTTCTCGCCCCTGATTCCGCCGTTGATGAAGTTCATGTCCACCGAGGCAAGGATGTATCCGCGGCTGGCCAGCAGCTCTCCGAGCCAGTCGTACCCGGGATCCGAGAAGTCTCGCATGTTGTGGTTGCCGTGCACCACCAGGACCAGCGGGTGCGGGCCGGGATCGTCGGGGTACCAGACGCGGGCGTTGATCGGGAAGCTGTCGGGCGAGAAGCCCCAGTAGCTGTTCCGCGACTTCGCCGAGGCTCCGAGACTGACCAGTTTCGAGGCGTCTACGGTCTCGGTGGTGATCGCAACCGAATCGCGGTACTCGGCGCGGTTCCTGTCCGTGCCGCTGCCGTAGTAGAGGGTGATGACGTCGTGGGGTCCGGGAAGGGCGGGATTGGGGTGGTCGAGGTGGTGGCCGGAGAGGACGGTGGCCGCGTCGGATGGGGTGAGTTCCAGCGAGCCGGCGCAGGCGGTGGCGGCGACTGCTGTGCCGACGATAAGAGCGGCCAGGTTGGCGGTTCGCGTTCTCATGGGGACATGATACGGTAAGGGCAGCGGTTCAACCATCGAAGCGAGGCGCGACGTGACCCCACCCAGACTCTGGACCGGAACCAGCGGCTTCTCCTACAAGGAGTGGAAGGGGAGCTTCTACCCCGAGAAGCTGCCGGCCAACAAGATGCTGGCCCACTACTCGCGCCAGCTGCCCAGCGTCGAGATCAACAACACCTTCTACCGCCTGCCCCGTGCCGAACTGCTCGAGAAGTGGGCCGCGCAGGTCCCCGACGACTTCGCATTCGTCCTGAAGGCGAGTAGAAGGATCACCCACATGAAGCGGCTCAAGGACGCCGACGATCCTCTGGAATACCTGGTGCGGACTTCGGTGGGAGCCCTGGGTTCGCGGCTCGGCCCCATTCTTTTCCAGCTGCCTCCCTACCTGCGCGCAGACGTCGAGCGCCTGCGCGACTTCCTGGCGCTGCTGTCGAGCGGGGTGGGCGCTCCCGAGGACTTCCGCGCCGCCTTCGAGTTCCGCCACGCCAGCTGGTTCACCGACGAGGTCTACCAGGCGCTGGCGGATCACGGCGCGGCGCTGGTCACCGCCGACACCGGCGACGGCGAGGCACCGGTCGTGGACACGGCGGGATTCGGGTACGCGCGGCTGCGGCGCCCGGGCTACGGTCAGGCCGAACTGCGCGACTGGGCTGCCGCGCTGAAGCGGCCCGCGTGGAGCGATGTCTTCGTCTTCTTCAAGCACGAGGACGAGGGCGCGGGGCCGCGGATGGCAGCGGGATTCAGGGAGGTGTGGGCGACGGAACCGGCGTGAGGAGCCCTCCCCGGCTAGCGCCTGCTAGCTGCTCTCCCGGTACTCGATGTCCTTCCCGCACGCGGTGCCCCTCAGGGTCTCGGTGACCGACGAGCCCTGTGTAAAGTCGAGAGTACCCTCAATGTTGTGAGTAACATCAACCTGGCACGTTCCGCTGCGACCGTCATTGGTCTCATAGCGAAACCCTCCTTCGGCGGTAATGCGAAGCGAGAACGGGCCCGGGGGCTCCTCCAGTCGCATACGCGCTTCGCCACCAATCGCGGGATCTCCGTGGATCTGGATACGGGCACCGCCCTCGACCGAGACCGCACAGCCCTTGGGGTTAACCTCGTAGGCAAACACGATGAACAGTTCCTCCTCTTCATCGATCTCGGGTTCGCTGAGCGTGGTGGTCACCGTGCCGCCATTGCAGGGAAAATCGTTCGCTGTCCCAAAAACATCTTCAGACGGGTCCGTGACGCCCGAAAACAAGAGGGAGCCGAAGCTCTTCGCGATCTCAACGATCTCCGCATCGATCAGCGAGTCGTCTGGGCCGGTCGGACCGTCCCTGCACGCCGAGACGAGCAAGAGAGCCTGGCAGGTGGCGGCAGTGAGTCCGAAGAAACGCTTGTTCTTTCGCATGCGGCTTGACCATTACAGGGAGAATGCCGGGGAGCCGAGTGGCCTATTGCCGGCAACTTGCGCGATACGAAGATTTACCCCGTGACGTCCCCGCGTGTTCCCGAAAACGGAACCCTCGGTATACGGTTCGGTCCAATTCTTCTTCCAGATTCCTCCGAACCCTTGCGCCGACACCCGCACACCCTTGACTCTCGGGGGTAAGCCTGCCAAGTGACGCCGACTCAGGGGCCACCGCCGTCGACCGCGCTCAGGCGATGGTCAAGTCCCCACGAGGCCAGATCGTCGAGCACAGCATCGTCCGTCCAGTCGAAGCGCAGCGGCGCGATCGAGATCATGCCCCCGACGAACGCCTCGGTATCGCTCCCGGGCGGTTGGGCATCCGCCGGGGTGAAGGTGGGCCGAAAGACACGAACCCCTTCTTCCGGCTCGACCTCCTCGTAGCCGAAGCGGATGTAGCTCCCACCCATCCGCCCCACCGCAACCCCGGCAATCGCGTCCTCGCGAGCGGCCGGGAAGTTCACCGACAGCACGATCCCGGGAAGCGGCGGCCGCTGCCGAAGCCGTTCGACAAAGCGCGCCATGAACGCGGCCGGGTAGCCGAAGTCCATCTCCTGGCCACCCAGCGAGGCAGCCACAGCGGGTACGCCGTAGTAGGCGCCCATCATGGCCGCGCCCACCGTGCCCGACATGTGTCCCAGGTCGCCCGTGTTGGCGCCGGCGTTGATCCCGCTCACCACGAGGTCGAAGCCGCCCTCGGGCGCGAGTCCCTCCAGTGCGATCATGGCCGCGTCGGCGGGCGTGGCCTCGACGCAGTGTCCCCAGGTGCCGTTTTCGTCGCTGACCGGCATCAGGCGCTTGTCACGGCCGAGTTGGACCGACATGCTGCTGCCGCTCATCTGTCCGCACGGCGCGACCACGGTGACTGCGCCGACGTCCCGCAGCGAGTCCGCCAGCATCTGGATGCCGGGAGACCCGATGCCGTCGTCGTTGGTGACGAGGATGTGGTAGGGACCCGGGTCCGCAGTCTCGGGAAGTCCCGGCTCCGGGGACGCGCAGCCGAGCAGGAGCACCAGCAGTGCGGCTGCGGCAAGTCGAGTCGTTGCTGTTCCTGGCAAGTGGATCACCTTGCGTCCTTCCCTGGGTCCGTGTTGGTCTGCACCAGCCTTTTCCCGGCTGGCAATTGATCGGAAGTTAGCTTGAGGGACACCCCGACCGCGAAGTGGGCAACGCCCTGTGCACCACAGGAAAAGGGCTGCGCGGGGGATGACCGCGCCGGGGCCGCCATCGGAACCCCGAAACCCGACATGCGCTTCGGTGTACCCCGAACGTACACCCAATCCGCCTTGACACGCCCCGAACGCCCAGCCGATCATGCACGGTGCACGCCGGACGGTCCGGAGCGTGCCGCCAGGCCAGGAAGGAGACCCCATGATCATCAGGGTCAAGAAGAACAGCGACATCCCCTCCTCGGAGATCACGTCCGAGTCGGCATACATCAACCGCCGCAAGTTCCTGGGGGCTTCGGCCGGAATCGGGGCAGCGGCCTTCCTCGGTGCGGACCCGGCCCGGGCCAACCCCGCATTCCGGGATGGGCACCTCCCCCCCCAGGATGAAGAGCCCAACACCTTCGAAGAGATCACCAGCTACAACAACTTCTACGAGTTCGGGACAGGCAAGGAGGATCCGTCCAAGCGCGCCCACATGCTCGTCACCGAGCCGTGGACGGTGAAGGTCGACGGCCTCTGCAACAACCCGGCCGAGTACCAGCTCGAGGACTTCATCAAGCCGTCGACGATCGAGGATCGCACCTACCGATTGCGGTGCGTCGAGGCGTGGTCGATGGTCGTCCCGTGGCGCGGCTTCCCGCTCGCCGACGTGATCAACCGCGCCGAACCCACCGGCAGCGCCAGATACGTCGCCTTCGAGACGCTGTGGGACCCGGACCAGATGCCGGAGCGAATGTGGAGGCCGCGGATCGACTGGCCCTACCGCGAAGGACTGCGCCTTGACGAGGCGATGCATCCGCTGGCCTTCCTGGTCACGGGCCTCTACGGCAAGGACCTGCCCAACCAGAACGGCGCTCCGCTGCGGCTGGCAGTCCCCTGGAAGTACGGCTTCAAGAGCATCAAGTCGATCGTGCGGATCACCTTCACCGATGAGGAGCCGCCCACGACCTGGGCGACGCAGACGCCGCGCGAGTACGGGTTCTATTCGAACGTGAACCCGGATGTGGACCACCCGCGCTGGAGCCAGGGACGCGAGAAGCGAATCGACAGCGACAGGCTCTTCGGGTACCGCTGGCGCGACACCGAGTTCCTGAACGGATACGCCGACGAGGTGGCGCATCTCTACGAAGGGATGGACCTGAAGAAGTTCTTCTGAGGATGAGGGCCGACGCAGCGGCACCGGGGACGCGTCCGCGCAGTGCGGCCAACCCCCGGCGCCAGATTCTCCTGCTGAAGACCGCCATCTGGGTGACCGGGCTGACCCCGATCCTGTGGCTCGCGGTCAACTTCCTCCAGCGAAACCTCGGCATCAATCCGGTCGAGAAGATCATCCACATCCAGGGCCGCTGGACGCTGGTCTTCATCCTGGCGACGATGGCCGTCACCCCGATCCGGCGCCTCACCGGGTGGAACCGCATCATCCAGGTGCGTCGCCTGCTCGGCCTCTTCGCCTTCGCCTACGCCTGCATCCATTTCCTGGCCTACGCCGGCATGGACCAGCTCTTCGCGCTTTCGTACATCGTCGAGGACGTCCTCGACCGGCGCTACATCACCGCCGGATTCGCGGCATTGGTGCTGATGGTGCCGCTCGCGATCACTTCGACCAAAGGGTGGATCCGCAGGCTGGGCAAACACTGGCAGCGGCTGCACCGCCTCGCCTACGTGGCGGCGGGGCTGGGTGTCCTGCACTACTTCTGGAAGGTCAAGGGCGACACCTTCTGGCCGCTGGTGGCGGCGCTGACGCTGGCCGGGCTGTTGGGGGTCCGGTTGGCGTACAGACGGAAGAAGCGCCCCAGGTAGCAAGCTTGAAAATTGGACGGCTACTGTCCATTTTTCAAGTATGATTCATTCTTCGTCCGTGATTCCGCGGCCTGGGCACCTCGCCAGGCTGCAACATCTCCTGAAGGTCAATCCGGTTGTGGCGCTGATCGGTGCACGCCAGGTCGGGAAGACCACTCTGGCAAACCAACTGGCTGGAGAGTGGCCTGGCCCCAGCCATGTCTTCGATCTCGAGTCGGCCGCGGACCTGTCGCGTCTGACCGATCCGGAACTCGCCCTGGGACCCCTGCAGGGTCTGGTTGTCCTGGATGAAATCCAGCACCGCCCCGACCTTTTTCCGGCATTGCGGGTACTCGCGGACCGGCCCGCGATCCGAACCCGCTTCCTGGTTCTCGGGAGCGCTTCCCCGAATCTCCTGCAGCAGAGTTCCGAGACGCTGGCGGGCAGGGTGGCGCACTACGAGCTGCCCGGTCTTTCGCTCTCCGAAACAGGATCCGCCAACCTGGATCGCCTCTGGCGTCGCGGCGGTTTCCCGCGCTCGTTTACGGCCGACACCGATGCGGACAGCGACCAGTGGAGGCGAGACTTCGTCCGCACCTTCCTCGAGCGCGACATCCCTCAGCTCGGCTTTCGGCTTCCGAGTGCGACATTGCGGCGATTCTGGACGATGCTCGCCCACTACCACGGGCAGGTTTGGAACGGGTCGGAGCTGGCGCGGGCGTTCGGGGTCTCCAACCACACCGTCCGCCGGTATCTCGACCTGCTCGAGGCGACGTTCATGGTGCGAACCCTGCAACCCTGGTTCGCCAACCTCAAGAAGCGACAGGTCAAGTCCCCAAGGGTATTCATTCGCGACTCCGGCATTCTTCACCGCCTCCTGGGTCTGGCCGATCGGGTCGCTCTCGAGCGCCACCCCAAGATTGGCGCATCGTGGGAGGGCTTCGTGATCGAATGCATCATCGAATCCCTCGGGATCGGCCGAGATGAATGCCATTTCTGGGCGACCCACGCCGGAGCGGAACTGGATCTGCTGGTAGACCGCGGGAATGATCTGCGCGGATTCGAGATCAAGCACACCGCCGCACCGAAAGTCACACGGTCGATGCATGTGGCGCTGACAGACCTGAAGCTCACCCGCATCGACGTCGTCCACGCCGGCAACGAGACCTATCCACTTGCCCGCGATATCCGGGCCTTGTCGGCCACGCGGATCCTCGAGGACTTGTAACAGGAGCTGCCTTCGGTGGCGTCCCCTCCCTCGCCCTGCTTACGTTTTGGCCACATCGGGTGTCCTGATCAGGTGCGGAGGAAGGGTGAAGTTGGCACGTTCGAGTTGGGTGAAGTCGGCGCTGACGCGGCTGCCCAGGCCGGCTGGTCGGTCGCGGGGTACAGCCGCGCTCCTCGGCGTGCTGGTTGCGGGCGGGGCCCTGGCCGCGCTTCTGGCACTGCCGGGAGGCGACGGCGGCACCGAGCCTGAACTCGCCGCGACGGCCACGGCGGCCATCCCCCCGCACCGCGAGACCCGCTTCGTCGCTCCGGTGCCCGCCACCCTGGCGCCGGACGCCACGGTCGCTCTCAACTCCACAAACCCTTCGGCCGCGGTTGGCGCGGGGACTCTTGACCTCCGGCAGATCCCGCCGCCTCCCGAATGGCACGAGTTCTACTTCACCCGCGCCGCCTACTCCTCCTACAGCCGGGGCTGGGGGCGGCGCGGAAACAGCTGGGCCACCGACTATCCCAAGTCCGACCGCCAGTTCCTGACCGTCCTCCAGCGGCTCACCAACCTCGACGCCTTCAGCTACGAGAACGCGGTCCTGCTCACCGACGAGCGGATCCGGCACTATCCCTTCCTGTACGCCCTCGAAGTCGGGTACATGAGCCTTTCGCCCGACGAGATCGAGGGACTGCGCGACTACCTGATGGCGGGCGGGTTCCTCGTCATCGACGACTTCTGGGGCTCGCAGGAGTGGGCGCAGTTCGAGTACCAGATGGATCTGGTCTTCCCCAGCCGGCCCATCGTCGACCTGGAGCTGGACCACCCCGTCTTCAACACGTTGTACGACATCGACGAGATCCTGCAGGTGCCGGCGTACGGGCGATATTGGGGCGGGCGCACCAGCGAGCGCGATGGGTACGTGCCCTACGTGAAGGGCATCCACGACGACGAGGGCCGGCTGATGGTCATCATCAACTGGAATACGGACCTGGGCGACGCCTGGGAGTGGGCCGAGCAACCCGACTACCCGCTCCAGTACTCCACCTTCGCGTTCCAGATGGGCGTCAACATGATCATCTATGCGATGAGCCACTGAGTATGAGTATATGAGTATATGAGTAGCCTCGATTCGCCGGGCGGCCGGCGCGCGCGACCGGAGCCGGGGGGGCGAGGGCCTTGAGCAGCCTCTTCGAGTTCCTCTTCAAGTACCGGCCGGTGCTCTTCCAGGAGGGCGATCTCTCCTTCCTGACGCCGTGGCCGCTGACGGTCGTCGGGTTGGGCGCGCTCGTGCTGGGCATCCCGGCCGTGCTAACCTACGCGATCGCGCGCGGGCGCAGCCGGCGGCGGGACCGCTGGGTGCTCGGCGCCCTCCGCGCGGCGCTCTTCGGCGTCCTCTTCCTGATCGTCATGCAGCCCGCGCTGGTGCTCACCTCGGTGGTGCCGCAGCGCAACTTCCTCGCCGTGCTGGTCGACGATTCCCGCAGCATGACGATCGAGGACCGCGACGGCACTTCGCGCGCGGCCAAGGCGGCCGAACTGCTCGACCCGGAGGGCGACCTCGTTACCGCGCTCGATGAGGGATTCGCGCTCCGCTACTTCCGCTTCTCGTCGGCGGCGTCGAGGGTCGACGGCACCGACGCCTTCACCTTCGACGGCAGGCGCACGCGGATGGGCGCCGCCCTCGCCCACGCCCGCGACGAGCTTCAGGGCGTCCCGCTGTCGGGGATCGTGGTCGTGTCGGACGGCGGCGACAACGCGGACGAGGCCATCGGCGACGCGCTGCTGCCGCTGCGTGCGGCGTCGGTTCCCGTCTTCACCGTGGGGCTGGGCGACGAGGAGATGGAGGCCGACATCCAGGTCAGCCGCGTGGACGTCCCCGAGACCGCGCTGACCGGCACCTCGATGGTGGTCAACGTGATGGTGGACGCGCGCGGGTACGCCGGGCTGACCGTCCCGATCGTGGTCGAGGACATGGGGCGGATCGTGACGACCGAGATGGTAACCCTGCCTCGCGACGGCCAGCCGCTGGTCGCCCCGGTCGCAATTACCCTGGAGACGCCCGGAGCGCGCGAACTCGCCTTCCGCATCGCGGGACTGTCGGGTGAACGGGTGCTCGAGAACAACGCGGTGCACACGGTGGTCCAGGTCCGCGACCGCACCGAGAAGATCCTCTACTTCGAGGGCGAGCCGCGACACGAAGTCGCCTTCATGCTGCGGGCCGTGCGCGCCGACGAGAACCTCCAGGTCGTCCTGCTGCAGCGCACCGCCGAGAACAAGTTCTTCCGGCGCAACCTCGACGACCCGCTCGAGCTCGTCGAGGGCTTCCCCACGACCCGCGAGGAGCTGTACGGCTACCGCGCTCTCGTCCTGGGATCGATCGAGGCGAGCTTCTTCACCCACGACCAGCTCGACATGATCGCCGACTTCGTCAGCGCGCGCGGCGGCACCCTGCTCATGCTGGGCGGACGCCGCGCCTTCGCCGAGGGCGGCTACAAGGGCACCCCCCTCGAAGACGTCCTGCCCGTCGTGCTCGACGAGCCCACCGGAGCCACCCCCACCGAACGCCTCGCCTTCGTCAAGGTCTCGCCGACCGCGGGTGGCGCGAACCATCCCATCACCCGCATCGACGGCACGGTCGATGAGTCGGCCGCGCGCTGGGATTCGCTCCCCGCCGTGTCCACCACCAACCTGGTCACCGAGCTCAAGCCCGGCGCCACCCAGTTGCTTCAGGGCACGGTGGTGCAGCGGCCCGGAATGCCCGGCACCGGCGCGCAGGGCCAGAGCCTGCAAGCCGACGAGCAGGACCCCGGCCTCGCACCCGCCGGCGAAGGGACGGGCCGCGTCGTCATGGCCTTCCAGCGCTACGGCAGGGGCCGCTCGATGGTCCTCGCCGTCCAGGACACCTGGCTCTGGCAGATGGACCACACCGTCCCCCTCGAGGACCAGAGCCACGAGAACTTCTGGCGGCAGCTCCTCCGCTGGCTCGTCGCGGAGACGCCCGATCCGGTCGAGGCCGCGCCCGCAACCGTATCGGTCGAAGCCGGCGAGCCGGTCACCCTCGAGGCCACCGTCCTCGACGCGGGGTTCGTGGAGGTCAACGGCGCCGCGGTCAGCGCCCGCGTCACCCTGCCGACCGGCGAAGCGCGCGACCTCCCCATGGAGTGGAACGTCTCCGAGGACGGCCGCTATACCGCCAGCTTCACCCCCCAAATGGACGGCCTCTTCGAGGTCTCCGTCGACGCCGGCCGCGACACGCTCACCCTGGGCACCGCCCAGACGAGCGTCCGGGTGGCCCCCGGCACCGACGAGTTCCGCGATCCCCGCCAGCGCCGCAGCCTCATGGAGCGCATCGCCGACGAGACGGGCGGCCGCTACTACACCCCCGAAACCGCGTCCACGCTCCCCGAGGACCTGCGCTTCACCGGCGGCGGCGTGACCGTCACCGAGGAGCGCGACCTCTGGGATATGCCGATCCTGTTTCTGCTGCTGGCGGGGCTGATGGGGGCGGAGTGGGGGTACCGCCGGAAGCGGGGGTTGGCTTGAAGGGCGGGGTCTGCCGCGCGGCGTGGTCGCGGGGCACCCTGCGGCGAGTCGTGGCCGCGGCGACCGGCCGAGAACGGTCGACGGCGGTGGCGCACGCCCTGCCGACGTTGGCCGTCGCGGCCGGGGTCGGATGGCGGTCGGCGGCGCCGGCTGGCGCTCTGCGTGATGCGGCGGCCACGGCGGCCAGCCGGGAACGGTCGACGGCGCTGGGGGCGCACGGTGCCCCTCGCGGTGCTGCGTTCCCGGCCCCGGGTGCTTCAGTCGCCCTGAACAGGAGCGGAGTTGGTGCACCGGTTGCCGCACGCATTCCGGCCGCGGTCCGAGCACTGGCCCTCGCCGCGCTCGCCCTCGCCGCCCTCCTCCCCCCCACCCTCTCCGCCCAGAACACCCACATCATGCTGATCTCCGGGCTCGGCGGCGACCCCCAGTACACGGAAGCCTTTCACGGCTGGCTGAGCCGGTTCGCGGATGCGGCCACCGAGAAGTACGGCGTCCCGGCCGAGCGGATCACCTACCTGGGCGAGAAGACCGAACTGGACCCCACCCGGATCCGCGCGCGGTCGACGGCCGACAACATTCGCGCGGCGTTCGTCGCGATCGGGGCCGCCATGGCGCCCGCCGACGAACTGGTCGTGCTGCTGGCCGGTCACGGGACATTCCGGGGCGGCGAGGCCCGCTTCAACATCCCCGGCCCGGACCTGTCGCCCGACGACATGGATGCGCTGCTCGACGGGCTGGGGCAGCGCCGCATCACCTTCGTCAACACGGCGACCGCGTCCGGGGCCTTCGTGGCCGCGCTGTCGGCGCCCAACCGGACGATCATCACCGCCACGCGGAGCGGCCGCGAGCAGAACATGACGCGCTTCGGCCTGCACTTCGTGGACGCCTTCGCCGACGACGGCGCCGACGTGGACAGGGATGAGCGCGTGTCGATGCTGGAGGCGTTCGGCTACGCCCTGCGCGAGGTCGAGCGCGAGTACGAGGGCGACAACCAGCTGCTGACCGAGCACGCGATGCTCGACGACAACGGCGACGGCGAAGGCAGCCGGGAGCTGGACGACCTCGACGGCGACGGGGCGCTGGCGCGGTCGGTGTTCCTGGCATCGCTTGGAGGTGCTGGCGGCGTGGGTGCGGCGTCTCCGGAGCTGCGCGCCCTGCATCTAGAGAAGGCTGCGATCGAGGAGCGGATCGCGGACCTGCGGCGGATCAAGGCCCAGCTTCCGCTCGAGCGCTACGAGGATGAGCTGGAGGAGCTGCTCATCGAGCTGGCACTCAAGAATAGGGAGATTCGGGCGGCGGGCGGGAGCGGGTAGCGCCGCTTTTCGTCCGGCCGCTTTCCGCCCGGCGGTACTCGACCCCTGCCAATCCTTCGAAGTCGGCGTCCTGTGTCCAGAGTGTCGCGTCCGCCGCGCGGGCCGTGGCCAGAATGATGCTGTCCGCCATGGGGAGTCCCGACTCGGCGCTGATTTCGGCGGCGGCGATGGCCAGGTTGGTGTCGAGGTCGACCACCCGTCCGCGCTGCATCTGCGCGACGGCGTAGAGCGCCGAGTCGAGATCCCGCTGCAGCCGGATCCGCTTGAAGACCTCGAATAGAGTGATCGAGGGGACGACCAGGCGCCCGGTCTCCGAGATGGCGTCGGCGAATTCGCCGGCATTGGGGCCGTCGGCGAAGTATTCGAGCCAGGCCGACGAGTCGATGACGTTCATACCCGGTCCTTCTCGCGCGGTACCGTGGTGTCGATGCCGCTGACGAATCCCCGCGCGGCTTCGATCGGTTCCAGGGGGATCAGTTCGACCCGCCCCTTGAAGGGCATCGCCTGCACCTTCTGGCCCGGGTGCAGGTCCAGTTGCTCGCGGACATCCCGCGGGATGACGATCTGGTAGCGGGAGGAGATGGTGACGACGGTCATGTGATTCTCCGGTGGCGACGGGCCGTGTGGGGTTGCGATGGTCGGGAGTCCTGCCGGGATTGGATGATGCAAGACGATAAGCTGTTCGAATGGCATAACGAAAGACGATATACTGATCGATGCTCTGAGTGCAAGACGACATTCCGACGAAACCGCCACTGCGGGGTGGCCCTTGGGAGCAAACCAACGACGACGAGCCACAAGGGGCGGCGGGAGGGATCTAATACGTTGGCGCTGTAAGTATATCAAATGATAGATGAGTCAGAATATGGTCGTGCGACGCATCTTGTGCCGATTACAAGATTCCGCGACAGTAGTGCTATGGCTACCGACCCAAACACTCTCCGTCCGACCCGGGGCGGCGGCGCGACTGTAGGCCCACCCGTGTCTCCTGCGGTGCCGACTGGCCTCCCGGGCCGCGTCCGCCGCCTCCGCCGACACCTGAACCTCACCCAAGAGGACTTCGCCGCCCGCGTCGGGGTCTCCGTCATCACCGTCCACCGGTGGGAAACCGGACAGTCCCGGCCACGGCGTCTCGCCCTCGCAAGCCTGAGAGAGATCGAAACCGAATTCGCCCGCAGATCCGCCAGGCGACGACCAGGGGGTGCAACGACAGTGCGGTCGAACGACCGGGACAAGCGCCTCGGCTATCCGCCACTCGACTTCAACGGCGACCCCGCCCGGGTCTCGCTCTTCGCCGAATGCCTCCGCCTCACCCACGGGTACCAGTTCAACCCGGCCTTCGGCAGCGAAATCTCCCGGATCCATCCCCTGCCGCACCAACGCATCGCGGTGTACGACCACATGCTGCGCCACGATCCGCTCCGCTTCCTGCTGGCGGACGATGCGGGGGCCGGCAAGACCATCATGACCGGACTCTATGTCCGCGAAATGCTCATGCGCGGCCGGTTCCGTCGGGTGCTCGTCATCCCTCCCGCCGGACTGGTAGGCAACTGGGCACGGGAGCTGCGAACCCTGTTCCGCCTCCACTTTCGCATCGTAGCGGGTTCGGACACACGGTCCCGCAATCCGTTCGCGGGCCCGGACGGTGACCTCGCCATTGTCTCGCTCGACACGATTCGGGGGGAAACCGCCTTCGCCGCTCTGGCCGAGGCCGACACGGCGCCGTACGACCTGGTCGTCTTTGACGAAGCTCACAAGCTAAGCGCCGCAGCTCACCGCGGCCGCGTGGAGAAGACGCAGCGGTACAGGCTCGCCGAGGCGCTCGCGGGCTGCCCGGCCGCGCCGGAATACAGGGCTCTGAACTGGTCGGCGCGTCACCTGCTGCTTCTGACGGCGACGCCGCACATGGGCAAGGACTCTCCGTATCACCACCTCTGGCGGCTGCTGGACCACCGGATCTTCGGGGCCGAGGAGGCATTTCGGCGATTTCCACGCGACAGTCGTTCCCGGTATTTCATCCGTCGCACCAAGGAGGAGATGCTCGACTTCGAGGGGCGGCCCCTCTTTCGCGAACGCCGATGCGACACCTTCGGGTACGATCTGTCGGACGGGCCGGATGGCGAACGGACATTGTACGAGCGCACGACGGCATACCTGCAACATTCCTACAACCGGGCCCCGGGCAACCAGCAGGCCGCCAAGCTCGCCATGGGGGTGTTCCAGCGCAGATTGGCCAGCTCGACGTGGGCTTTGCTGAAGTCGTTCGAGCGAAGGATCGAGAAGGTTCGGGCGTTGATCGACGACCTGGAGTCCGGGCGGATTGACTCCAGGGGACTGGTCCGGGCCCAGGCGGCTCTGAACGCCGGACACCGGGCGGACTACTTCGACCAGCACGACGCCGCCGAAGATCTGGATGACGACACGGACCGCGAGCGCAACGAGGACTTCGAGGACGCGGTCCTCGGCGCCGTGGTCGCGGTCACCGTCGAGGAGTTGCGCGAAGAGATCCAGACGCTGCGCGATCTTCGTGGTCGCGCCCGCGGACTCATTCAATCGGGCCGGGAGTCGAAGTTCGAGCGGCTCCGCCGAGTTCTGGAGGATCCGGGCTACACAGACGACAAGTGGCTGGTGTTCAGCGAGCACCGCGACACCGTCGACTACCTGGTAAGACGACTCGAAGCGCTGGGCTACGCGGGTCAGGTCGCCACCATCCACGGCGGCATGCCATGGGAGGAGCGCGAGGAGCAAGTGGAGCTGTTCCGCGACCCGTCGGGTGCCCGATTCCTGGTCGCGACCGACGCGGCGGGCGAGGGCATCAACCTCCAGTTCTGTCGGCTGATGGTCAACTACGACATCCCTTGGAACCCGGCGCGGCTGGAACAGCGAATGGGACGCATCCACCGCTACGGCCAGAAGCACGATGTGCGAATCGTGAATCTGGTGTCGTCCGGTACCAGGGAGGGCCGCGTTCTCACGGTGTTGCTCGAGCGGCTGGACGCGATCCGCAAGGCTCTGCGCTCGGACAAGGTGTTCGACGTGATCGGGCGACTCTTCGAAAACAAGTCGTTGCGCGCGCATATGCGTGAGGCGCTCAGCGACGAGGGCGAACGGCACGCTCGCAAGCGGATCGAGGAGACCCTCACCGAGGACGCCGTGCGCGAGATCGGCGAGAGCGAGGAGCGGCACTACGGAAAGGGCGGCGATGTGGCCCGCCGACTTGGGACGCTGAAGGGCGAGGTCGACCGCGAGCGGTATCTGCATCTGCTGCCTGCCTACGTGCGGCGCTTTGTCGAACTCGCGTCTCCGCTTCTCGGGCTTGCAGTCCGCGGCGATCTCGACGGCTCGTTCTCGCTTGTGCCTGCGAGCGCCGGAGCGCTCGACCCGTTTCTCCAGGCGCTGGAGCAGTATCCGGCGAGTATCAGGGAGCGGATGCGGATCAGGCGGCCCGCCGAAGGCGAAGACTGCGTCTGGCTGCACCCGGGCGAGCCGGTCTTCAACGCCATGTGCGACCGGGTGCTGGCGGCGGGTCGTCGCGACGCGGCGCGGGGCGCGATCTTCGTGGACCCGCGCGCCGAGGCGCCCTACCTGCTTTACCTGGGCGAGGCGAGCGTCGAGGAGGGGGACGGAGAGGGGGCGGGGGCCTCGTCACAGGACATACTCGAGCGCGGGTTGCTGGTGCTGTACCAGGATGACGAAGGGAGCGTGTCCAAGGCATCATTGCACGCGTTCGCATTCCTTCAGGGAGCGCCGCACGTGCCTCCGGGCGCGATCCCGCTGGCGGGGCGGGCCGCAACGATGCGGGTTGACGCGGCGACTCGTCTTGAGCGGGAAGCGCTCCGCAGGGCGGAAGCAAGGCGCGAGACGGCGAGGGCGCAACTCCCTGAGCGGCGCGAACGGATCGGAGTCAACTTCAACCTGCGCGCGGCCGAACTTGCAGCGCGGCGGCGCGAGTTGGGCAGGAAGGCGCAAGCCGATCCGGACGAGAAGGAGGCGGTGGTGCGGCGCCAGCGGGACCTGCGGGAGCAACGCAAGCTGGCGTTGGATGACCTTGACGCCGCGCCCGACCGGATCGTCCCGGGCCGGACACGCTTCCTGGCGCACGCGTTGGTGCTGCCGCCGAGCGGCGAGGAAGAGAGGGAGGCCTTCGATGCCGATGTCGAGAAGATCGCTATGGAGATCGCCGCTGACTGGGAGCGCGACCGTGACGCTTCGGTCAAAGACGTGTCGACACCGCCGCTCGCGCGCATGGCGGGCTTGGGGAATCACCCCGGGTTCGACCTTCTGGCGGTGTACGCCGAGGGCGAGAAGCGCCACATCGAGGTGAAGGGCCGGGCGGGGCGGAGCGAGGTCCGCATGGAGGACAACGAATACCGGGCCGCGTGCAATCTGGGCCGAGAATACTGGCTGTACGTAGTCCTGGATTGCGCCACCGCCGCGCCGCAGCTCGTGCGGGTGAGGGATCCGTTCACCAAGCTGGTCGCGAAGAAGACGACCCGGATGCGGATCTCGGTCGGGGAGATGCTGGGGGCGGCGGAGGCGGATGCATGAGAATCATCGTGATCGCGGGGCCTAACGGCGCAGGGAAGTCCACCTTCGCGGCCGAGTTCCTGAGACGGGAAGGTGCCGGACGTCCTTTCGTGAACGGCGACGACATCGCGGCGAACCTCAACCCAGAGGATCCGGCCGCGGCGGCGCAGGCGGCCGGGCGGATCGCTCTGCAGCAAATCGAGGCGTACGTCGACAGCGGTACGGACTTCGCCGTCGAGACCACGCTGAGCGGACGGGCCTATGCAAGGCGGATCCGCCACTGGCAAGCGAGAGGTTACCGGGTCGCAATCATCTATCTTCGGCTTCCGTCGGCGGAGTACGCGGTCGGTCGGGTTGCCCAGCGGGTGACGGAAGGTGGTCACGACATTCCCGAGGCCGTCGTGCATCGCCGTTTTGGACGGAGTTGGACGAACTTTCGCGAACTCTACCGGAAAGTTGCCGACGAATGGCTGGTGTACGACAGTTCGGTGGGTCCGCCGCTGCTCATCGACCAGTCGCCGGGCTGGCAGGGTGTTCGCGAGCCCCGCGCTGCCGGGCGAACAACGGAACACGAA
Source organism: Longimicrobiales bacterium (assembly GCA_965211905.1). Lineage (GTDB taxonomy): Bacteria > Gemmatimonadota > Gemmatimonadetes > Longimicrobiales > Gaopeijiaceae > Bin94. Next base: position 623,490 of record CBDBTX010000002.1, on the reverse strand, counting down.
TACCCTGACTCGCCCCGGACGACGACCGACCGAGGGCTAGCATACGCATCGACCAGGAGATCACGCATGACAGGACAACCGGGCAGGTTTCCGGAGGGCGAGCCGTCGGTGAAGAGCGTCACCGCCGCACTCGCCAGGGCACAGGAGGTGGCGATGGCGCGGGCGGCAGCTGTGCGGAATGCCGAAGCTTCGCATGAGTCGGCTGACGACGCTACACCGCCGGCCCCGCACAAGGACCTGGTATCGGCCACATCTGGGATTCGGAGGGAAGTGGACGATGGCTAGAGTCCGCAGATACACAGAGTCCCTCAGAACCGCACGGAGGGTAGCAGCAACCGACTGCGAGAAGATCACCGGACAGGCGCGGCATCTACATGTTCCTGGAGGGCGGTCGCGTGATGTACGTCGGTAAGGCCGCAAGCCTGGGCGAACGCATCAAGCACCAGACCCATTACGTGCACAGGGGATACCATCGCACGACCTCGCTGCTCGCTTCCACACTCGCGAACAACATGGCCGCGGAGTCGACCGGTCTGAAACCGGACGCCTCGAATCAGCATTGGCGCAACGCCGTCCTCGAGCACGCCAAGCGGATCCGTCGAATGTCGGTTCGCTACGTCAGGATTCTGGATAGGGACATGGCTGCGGTAGTCGAGCGAGAGGCGATCGAAATGTACCGGCCCAGGTTCAACCGGCGATGACGTACGGCATTTCCCGACTCCTCTGGCCGACGGAGACGGTCGAGCACCGCGTGTCCGCGGATTGGGGGTGACGAATGACATTTCGAGTGGTTCCCGAACCGCCAGAGATCGGAGACACAGACGGCTTCTCGAAATCCGATATCTTCGAGGCGCGGGAGAGCGGCGAGCGGCTCGCCAACATCGTAGGTGAGATCGAAGGACCCTGCTCAATCGTACTCGATGGACCATGGGGAAGCGGAAAGTCCGTATTCGTCAAACAGTGGGCCGGGCTACTTCGTCAGAGGGGTCACCCGGTGGTCTACTTCGATGCTTTTGAACACGACCACCTTGACGATGCGTTCTTTCCCCTGTTTGGGCATCTGCTTCAAGCCCATAGTGATGGTGAGCCCGCGCTAGGCAAGTTCCAAGAAAAGTTGGTCGGCCATGCTACGACACTCGCCAAGGCGACGCCGCGAATCCTAGCCGATGTGGCATTGCGGTCCGCCACCGGTGGCATTCTCGACACTTCGAGGCTGCGGGATGCCGTCCAAGATTTCGCGTACCAATCCACCGAAGCCAAGGTCAAGGAGTGCATCGGCAGCGCCGATCTCATGTCGTCGTGTGTGCAGAGCTTCCGGAAGGCGCTGACGGATGCGGTGTCAGATGCGGGGACTTGTTGCTGTGACCCAAAGATCAGATCCCTGGTATTCGTGATCGACGAACTTGACAGGTGCCGCCCGTCTTATGCACTGAGCATCCTGGAGAGAATGAAGCATCTATTCACAGTTGACGGGATTTGTTTCGTGTTCGTGACTCATCTCGAAGCGTTGGCTCGCATGGTCAGACGCGAGTACGGTCTTACCGACGACAAAGACCGCGATTATCTGGACAAGTTCTTCCAATTGCGCTTTGATATTCGTTCACTTCTCTTTCGCAGTTCAGAGAAGAGACGCCAGCAGTACCTTAGCCATCTCGCCTCCAGTATCGGCATGGAATGGTCGCCGAGCCACAGTCGAGCGATGATCATGAACAACCTCGTTCGGCTACATGATATATCGCTTCGGAGCCAGGAGCGCATTATGCTAAACCGACTATTGGCTAGTAGAGCCACGGAGAATCAGGTCGGCGGCTCGATACACCCGTTTGGCGACCGGGACTTGAGGTATACATTGGCCGATTGCTTGTGCGTCATGCGTGAAGCCAGCCCATCGTTGTACAGAAAGGCTCCTCGTGGGGAGTTGGAGTATTCGGACGCAATGGGTTTTCTGCGATTGGGCGAATGGGCGGAGACCCCTACCGGGTTGCAGCAGTCGGTAAAGTTCTGCTGGAAACTGACCGCAACGGGTGGCTTGGATGAATTGACAGAACATGAAAAGGAGCGTCTTCGCCAACTCGACTATGCAGGCAGTTACGAGCGCCTTTTGGCGTCCGTATGTACTTACATTGACCAAGTGGCTCAGTGACCAATCGATGACACATTCGCCCAGCCCCCAGCGGTTGCAAGAGCAGGGGAAGATCATGCCCCTCCGTCTCAGCGAATCCACCCTTCCCCTCCGCCAGATCTCTCTAGACTCCGTCCACGAGAAGAACGTCCGGCACGGCCACATTTCCACGCTCCACATCTGGCCGGCCCGGCGACCGCTCGCCGCCAGCCGTGCGATACTGCTCGCAACTCTGCTTCCGGATCCGGGGGACGAGGAAGCGCGTGGACGCCTGGGGAGATACATGGCCGGTGTTCTGGTCCCGAAGAAGCTCAGAGGCGGCGGTGTAGACCCGCATCTCAAAGAGACTGAGGGCGGGATCCTGCACTGGGGCCGTCAGGACGGTCCGGAGCTTGGTCGCCTCCGGCAACGAATCCGTGATGCCTTCGGCGGTCGCCCGCCCCGCGTCCTTGATCCCTTCGCCGGAGGAGGCGCGATCCCTTTAGAAGCGATGCGTCTAGGTTGCGAGACCTTCGCTTCCGACCTGAATCCAGTCGCGTGGTTCATCCTCCGTTGCACGCTCCACTATCCGCATGTGGTCGGCCGGGCCGAGCGGCCGCTACCCGACTTCGCGATCGCCAGCCGGAACTTCGCCACTGCGCTGGTGAAAGCCCGGATGAAAGCCCGAGGCATCAACCATACGCCCGCCCGAATAAGAAACGCGCTGGCCGAACTTGGTCACCGCGTCGGTGACGCCGTGCAGCTCACCACTGCGCTGACCTCCGATGCGCCGACCGGTGCGAACTTCGCCTGGCACGTCCGGGCGTGGGGTCTCCTGGTGCGCGACCGTGTGCGCCGGGAGCTGGCCACGAGGTATCCGGTGTACGCGTACTTCGAGCCGCGCCTAAAGAAGGGCCGCAGAAGGAAGGCGGCGGCACCGCCGGCCCCATTCAAGCCCCGGGCTCCACGCCTCCTTGAACCCGACTTGGAAGGTCGCACGCCGGTCGAGACGCTGAACCGCGAGTACGATGAAACGTACCTGGAGGAGGACCGGAACCCGCGCTGGGTGGCCAAGCCCGTAGTCGCCTGCCTTTGGGCGCGTACGGCGGAGTGTGGTGGCTGCCGTGCTGAGATGCCTTTGCTCAAGACACGATGGCTGTGCAAGAGGAGCGACCCGGTCAAGCGAATCCTGCTGACCATGACTGCCGACGCGGAGACGCGCCGCATAGCTTTCGGAATCGACGGCGATGTTCCGCCCGCCCGCGGGTCGGTGGCACAGAAGCGGGCTCATGACAAGAAACTGGGCAAGGGCACTATGAGCCGTAGCGGTGCCGCTTGCCCTTGCTGCGGTTCCGTCACGAAGATGAAGGAGCTACGCGCACAGGGCCGATCGGGGCGGCTGGGCACACGCATGATCGCCGTCGTGATTGACGGACAAAGGGGAAAAGAGTACAGGCTGCCTACGGACGCCGATCTGGCAGGAGCGGAGGTGAGTGCGGATGAGATCGCGCAGTTGTTCGAGGCGATTCCGTTCGGCGCGCCGGGGGATCCGATGCCTGCGGAAGATGCGCTCGGGATGCGAGTTCGCCGCTACGGCTTCGACACTTGGGGCACGCTTTTCACCGACCGGCAGCTTCTCGCGCTGGGCACCTTGCTACGCGAGATCCGGGCCGTGCGGGGGGAGATCGAGGAGCATGGCTACCCGGAGGAGTGGCGGGAGGCGCTGACAGCGTACCTTGCCTTAACTGTCAGCCGTCTGGCCGACCGAGGCAGCTCCATTGCCACTTGGACCAACAATCCCGAGAAGATTCGCAGTACCTTCGCGCGCTTTGCGCTTCCCATGGTCTGGGACTTTGCGGAGTCGTCCCCTCTCGTGGACACGACGGGCGGGTTCATTCAGGCGGTTGAGTGGGTAGCCAAGGTTGTCGACCACACGCTCGCCGCCGCTTCCACCGGTCCAACACCACACGTTGCCGTGCGTAGCGCCTTGGAATCCCAACCCGGCAACCTCGACCTGGTGTGCACTGACCCGCCCTACTACGATGCCATCCCGTACTCGGACCTGATGGACTTCTTCCACGTCTGGCTGCGGCGGACGCTCCACGGCGTCTCGGCGGAAATCGATTCTGTGTTTGCAGGCGCGCTCGGCCCGAAGTGGCAGTCGGAGGATGGCGACGGCGAACTCATCGACGACGCCAGCCGGTTCGAGGGGGACCGCCAAGCGTCAAAGACGAACTACGAGGATGGCATGGCCCGCGCGTTCAGACGCTCGCACGAGGCGCTAAGGGACGACGGGCGACTCGTCGTCGTCTTCGCAAACAAGAACCCGGACGCCTGGGAGACCCTTGTCTCCGCGCTCATCCGGGCCGGGTTCGTGGTGACAGGCTCCTGGCCCATCCAGACCGAGATGCAAAACCGACAGCGCGCCATGGCGTCGGCCGCGTTGGCTTCCTCGATCTGGCTGGTCTGCCGGAAGCGCTCGCCTACCCGACCCGGCTGGGAGTCCGGCGTACTCGACGAAATGCGGGGCAAGATCACCGAAAGGCTCCGCGCCTTCTGGGACGCGGGCATTCGCGGCCCCGACTTCGTATGGTCGGCAACTGGGCCGGCGCTGGAGGCCTTCAGCCGGTACCCGGCGGTCAAGCGCAACGTCGGTGAACGACCCGTACAGGTCAGCGAATTCCTTGCCTGTGTCCGGCGGATCGTGGTCGGGTATATGGTGGGCCGTTTGCTCTCGCAAGGCGACCGAACCGCCGCCGACCTCGACGAGCTCACCACATACTACCTCCTGCACCGCCACGACTTCGGCATGAAGAAGGCACCAGCGGGCGCGGTAATCCTGTACGCGATGTCGTGTAACTTGAAGGACGCCGATCTGCTGGGACGACATAACCTGCTGGTGCGCGGCAAGTCGAGTGCAGCCACCGACACCGGCAACGATGACGATGCATCTAGTGCATCGGAAAGTGAGTTTCGGCTGAAGCCTTGGAACCAGCGCAAGGTCGCTGACCTAGGACGGATCGGCGCGACCGGCAGGACACCCGCCCTGATCGACAGTCTTCACGGGGTCATGCGCTTGTGGAGGGAAGGAGACCTAGGGCGGGTGAATGAGTTCCTCGATGCCCGAGGGCTCCAGAAGAGCGAAGTGTTCGCCAGCACGGCGCAGGCCGTTCTGGAAATGGCTGATCCGGGATCCGAGGAGAGATCCATTCTCGAGAAGCTTCAGAACCATCTCGGCCGAGGCAGGCCCGTGGACCGGGTGCGGGAAGCGACGCTTTGGGATCAGCCGTCTTGAGACGGTTTGGTGTCAGTTCGTAGATTGCCACTCCGGCTGGTGGAAATCACGTCCGCCGAGATCTCGAAAGACGAGGCAAGGAGCCAAAGATGCAGGCCATGGAGGCTGTAAACAAAGCGAAGGAGTTCATCCTGGTGATGTTCGCAGAGGAGGAAATCATGGAGCTGGGGCTGGAGGAACTGGAGTACGTGGACGAGGGTGCCGGCGTATGGGAAGTCACTTTTGGTTTTCGGCGCAGGTGGGAAGGAAGGCCCCTACCCCCTCCCTATCCCCCACGCTCCGATACGAAGCGCACCTACAAGAAAGTGCGGATTCGCGACGACGGCACGTTCATTTCTCTGAAACACCGTAATGTCACCGTCTCGGCCTGACCCGGACCTGCTGCGCGGCCTCTTCGTTGACGCGAACCTCCTCGTGTTGCTGGTCGCCGGCTCTTTGGATCCGGGAATCATCCCCCGGCACAGGCGCCTGCGGGAATTCGGCGCGAATGACTTCGAACGCCTGCGTGATATGGCAACCCACTACCCACAGGTGCTGGTGACACCCAACACACTTACCGAAGCGTCCAACCTGTTAGGACAGCACGGGGAACCAGAGCGATCCCGCCTGTTCAAGACGCTCCGCTCCCTGATTCACGAGAGCCACGAGATCATCGTGGCCAGCACTGACGCCGCGGATCACCCGTCCTTTCCACGGCTCGGTCTGACGGACGCCGGACTGCTAAGGCTCGTATCACAGGACACACCCCTCGTTACCGTCGATCTTGACCTCTACCTTGCCGCAGCGGCGACCGACCCGTCATCAGCCGTCAACTACCGTCATCTCCAAGAGCAGTATCTGTAAGCGATCCGATCCACCCCCGACCAGTCAATCACTTACATGCCCCCGACCCCCACCCCTTGGCATCAGGTCGTAACGCTCAAAGCCGAACTCCGCACCCGCGAGCTGTCGCTGTCACAGTTCGCCGCCGACCTCCACGAGGTGGTCAGCCGGGCCGGACGTCGGCCGCTATACGAAGACCCCGAGAAGTTCTTCGCCCTCACCTACCCGACCTTCGCCCTTCGTGACTTGGCGCGCGATGTAGCTTCCCGGCTGGCGGGGAAGAGCGACAAGGCCATCCGCCAGCTTGAGCTGACCTACGGCGGCGGCAAAACTCACACTTTGATCACTCTGCATCATCTCTTTCACGACCCGGACGCTCTCCCGGACATCAAGACCGTCCGCGAATTCCGCAAGCACGCCGACGTGGAACTGCCCGGGGCCACGACCGCCGCCCTTTGCTTTGACAAGATCGACGTGGAACAAGGGATCAGGGACGTGCGCGGACCCAACGGCGAGACTCGCACGCTGCTGCACCCGTGGAACATCCTGGCTTTCCAGCTCGCCGGCGACGAAGGTCTTCGGATCCTGCACGGCGGTGACTTCGCGGACGAGCGAGACACAGCACCCGCAGAGCCCCTATTGGTCGAGGTCATCGAACGGCAACAGAGGGCCGACGGGCGCGGCACGCTGGTCCTGCTCGACGAAGTGATGATGTACGCCCGCGCGAAGGCGGCGCGGGACCGGTCCTGGGTGGACAGGCTCCAAAACTTCTTCCAGGCCCTCACGCAAGCGGTCGCGAAGGTGGATCGGGCCGCCATCGTGGCTTCGCTGCTCGCAACCGATCCGGCTAAGACGAGCGACTCCCTAGGAAAGGGGGTGCTGCGCGACCTCGCGAATATTTTTCTACGGCAACGCGAGGAGGGCGTCCAGCCGGTTCAGAAGGGCGATGTGGCGGAGGTGCTCCGCCGCCGGTTCTTCAAGTCCGACAGCATCGAGAACGCGGCTTCGTTCAAGTCCCACGTCATTGGGGTTGTAAAGGGCATCGCGAGGATCGACGAGCACACGAAACAGGACCAGAACCGTCAGGAGGAGCGCTTTCTGGCAAGCTTCCCCTTCCACCCCGATCTCACCGATGTGTTCTATACTCGGTGGACGGAGATCGAAGGCTTTCAGCGGACCCGCGGCATCCTGCGGACGCTCGCTATCGCTCTCCGGGACGCGGAAGCTCAGGGCGACCCCAACCCCTTGGTCGGGGCTGGTGTTCTACTGAGCAAACCAGGGACGGAATCAGTTGCTGAAGCCGTCAGGGACTTGGCCGGGATCGCTACCAAGGACGCCGTTGAGGGAAAGCGGACCGACTGGGTTCCGCTGCTTGAGAAGGAGATGGAAAAAGCCCGGGAGGCTCAGGAGGAGTTTCCCTCGCTGGCCGCTTGTCGGGAGCTGGAGCAGGCCGTCGTCACGGTCTTTCTTCACTCGCAGCCCATCGGGCGGAAGGCGCGAACCAGCGAACTTCAGCGATTGGTGGGAGCCTCGGGACCCGACCCGATCGAGTTGGAAAAGGGACTTCGCCGGTGGCGTGACACCTCGTGGTTTCTTGACGACGAGGACCCGGACACCAATGCTGACGACGCTCACGGCCTGCCCGCCGCTTGGCGCCTAGGCAACGCGCCCAACCTTCGGCAGATGCACGACCAGTCATGCAGCGACCGGGTGACCGCGGCGGCGGTCGAGGAACACCTCGCAGCGGAAATCGGCAGGACCAGTAGTCTTTGGAACGGCGCGCAAGGCTCCGGTGCCACCGTCCACAAGCTTCCCCGATCTCCCGGCGACGTGGGGGACACGGTTCACTTCCGCTATGTGGTCCTGGGCCCCGACGCGGCATCGTCATCGGGCAAGCCGAACAGGGCGGCCCGTGCGTTCCTCGACCACGTAACCGGTCCCGACAGCCCGAGGGTGTACCGCAACGCCGTGGTCCTGGCCGTGCCGTCGCGTGAAGGCGTTGACGCCGCGCGTAGCAGGACACGGAGTCTATTGGGATGGGTGGACGTGCAAGCTCAGCTGGAGAAGCAGCGAATCGACCCCATCCGGCGCGAGCGCCTGCGTCGCCATATCAAGCAGGCGCGGACGGAGCTGCCGGGCGTGATTCGGCAGGCCTACGGGGTCGTCGTCACGGTCAACGAGCAGAACGAGGTGCACGCCTTCAAGCTTCCGGGGAGCGACCGGCCTCTGTTCGAAGAGGTCAAGGGGGACGAGAGGGCGAGGATCGTTGATACGCCCGTCAATCCCGAGGCGCTCCTACCCGATGGCCCGTACGATCTCTGGGACGAAGGAGACGAGGCCCGTCTCGCAAGCCAGTTGAACGACGCATTCGCCCGCTTTTCCCGGCTTCCGAAAGTTCTCAAGCCGGAGTTGGTGACGGGCACCGTGCTGCGCGGGGTCCGCAACGGACTGTTCGTCGCGCGGTTGAAGCGTCCCGACGGGAGTTCCCGCACCTGGTGGCGCGAGGGTGTGGAATCCGTGGCTGCTGGCGACGACCTGCTGGAGATCGTTCTTCCCGAGAAGGCGATACTTGCTGGGTTGGACCACCATGTCCTTAGGCCAGGGCTGTTGCCCGGCCTGTGGCAGGCCGATGCCGTGGGTGCGTACAGGCCACTGCTGATCGAAGCACTGGTCAACTACTTCGCCGGAGGCCACGTGGCCACTATCCCGCGAGACGGGTACGACGACCATCTGCCGGTCCCGGCCTGTTCCGAGAGCGTCCTGCTGGATGCGGTCGGCAAGGCGGTGGAAGACGGGACGCTGTGGGTCACCAATCCCCCCGCTACCTCCTGGAAGGAGCCGGTCCCCGCCGGGACGCTCAACGCGGCTGCGGAGCTGCATCCGCCGCCGGAACGTGTCGAACCCAGGCACCTCACCGAGGAATCCGTCCCTGTCGCGTGGTCCGGAGACCAAACAAACGGTCTGGCCCTGACCCAAGCACTCTGCCAGAAGCGGTCTTCGCCCGTCCCTTGGGGGATGGTGCGCGAAGGCATCGGCCACGCCGTCCAAGCGCGGTGGCTCGGCCTCGCTAAGGACAGCGGCCCGATAGACTGCACATACGACCAGGCCGGAAAGGTTGTCCTTGAGAAGCCCAAGGTTGGACCGAAGCCAGCGGATCCGCCCCAACACATCCCGGCCGAGTTGGACGCCGGTCAGCTTCAGGACTTGGCGGACCGAGTACCGGACCTGCTCGCAGCGATCGGCGCGGCGGAACTGCGGTTCGGGGTGTCGGTGCGTGCACACGGCGCCCTTTCGGACGAGGCCCGCGAGAAAGTCAACGAGATCCTGGCCGAGGTGGCGAAGGACCTGATGAGGCTACAGGGCTAGCCCGAGTCCCGGTTACCGGGCGCCACGGTTTCCGTTGATTCCGTGCTTGCCTTGGCAGCAGATAGCAAGGGAGGGCGTCCATCGCGTGTCTGCCATCTGCAAGACGAGTGTTGATTTGATCACGATATCGCAAGACATAATGCCCAACGTTGTCCGTACCGCAAGACGAACATCCAAATGTGGCCGTGTTCCAATCAGGACTTGGGAACCCGGCACGGTAGCCTCCGGCCGCCGCCCGACGCACCTTAGGAACATGAATGACATTCGGGCCCTCTACCGATGTGTCACTGCAGTGATTGCCGCGCCGGCGATCCTGTTGGGCGCCTTGCCGGGGACCGTCGTGCTCGCCCAGGAGGCCGACGGCTTCGCCGCGCTGCGGGCTGGTCGGTACGACGAGGCCGTGCGGGCGCTACGGGGGCCGGCTCTCGACGGAGACGCCGCTGCGTTGTCCGGGTGGGTGAACGCGCTGCGTGAAACCGGGGACTACGACGGCGCGGTGGAGGCAGCCGATCGGGGGGTGGAACTGGGGGTGCGGGGCGCCCGTGCGCTGCTGGGAGCCGCGCTGATGGATGTCGGACGAATCCCGGAAGCTCAGGCGACGCTCGAGGAGGGGGGAGGAGAGAGCGGCGCGGCCGGCGCGGCGGCCCGGGTCGAACTGGGCGTCCTGCTCTACCGCTACGGCGACCGGGGGAGGGCCCGCGACCTCTTCGACGGTTTCATCGACTACTACAATCGGGCCGCCAGCCTCTCGGCGGCCGAGCTCACGGCGGTGGGGCGGGCGCTCTCCCACCTCTCCCGCTGGGACTACGAGTACGCCCACGACGCACTGCTCGCACTGGACGAGGCGGCCGCGGCCGGACCCCTCGACCACGCCGCCCGGCTCGCCACGGGGCAACTCTTCCTGGAGCGCTACGACGCGCGGGAGGCCGCGGCCGCATTCGGGGAGATCCTGGCGGAGAACCCGTCGCACGCCGCCGCGCGGCTCGGTCTGGCGCGGGTCGCGCGACTGGAGGGGGGAGGCAACCCGGAGGCCGACATCGAAGTCGCGCTCGAGACCAACCCGAATCTCGCCCGGGCCCGGACCCTCCTGGCGCGGATCCGCCTGATGGAGGGGAACCGCGGCGATGCGCTTCAGGAGATCGACCGCGTCCTTGCGGTCAACGCGAGCGACCTGGAGGCGCTCGGGACCAGAGCAGCCATCCTGTACCTGGGTCACGAAGAAGCTGCCTTCGAAACCATCATGGAGCAGGTGCGCGCCCTTAGCCCGACACCGACGCAGCCTCTGCTCCTGCTCGCCGAGCTGGCCGCCGATCACCGCAAGTATGCGGACGGGCTCGAGTTCGCCCGCCAGGCAACCGAGCTCGATCCCGGAAGCTGGAGCGCCTGGGGGCTCATGGGGCTGAATCAGGTCCGCCTGGGCCAGGTCGAGGCGGGACGCGCCAACCTTGAACGAGCGTTCGCGGGGGACCCCTTCAACCTGTGGTTCAAGAACACCCTCGACCTGCTGGATACCTTCGCCGAGTACCGGGTCGTCCAGACGCCGCACTTCGACCTGGTTCTGCACGAATCCGAGGCCGACCTGCTGGCGCCGTACATGGAGCCGGTCGCGGAGCGCGCCTACGCGGAGATGGTTCAGCGGTACGGGGGCGCGCCCGAGGGGCGCATCCGGGTCGAGGTCTACCCCCGCCACGCCGACTTCTCGGTGCGGACCGTGGGGCTGGTGGGGATCGGGGCGCTGGGCGTGAGCTTCGGACCCGCGCTCGCCATCGACTCGCCGGCGGCGCGGGGCCGGGGCGACTTCAACTGGGCCTCGACGCTGTGGCACGAGATCGCGCACTCCTTCCACCTGGCGCTCTCCGACCACGAGGTGCCGCGCTGGTTCTCCGAGGGGCTCGCCGTGCACGAGCAGCGCAAGGCCGACGCCGGGTGGGGCCATCAGCCGGGGGTAGGCTTCATCCGGTCGCTGGCCTCGGGAGAGATGCGGCCGGTCAGCGAACTCGATCGCGGGTTTTCGAGTCCGCGGCACCCCGGGGAGGTCATCGAGAGCTACTACCAGGCGTCGCTGGTCTTCGAGGTGATCGAGGAGCGGCACGGGTTTCCGGCGATCGTGGAGATGCTGCGCGCGTATCGGGACGGCGCGTCGAACGAGGAGACGTTCGAGCGGGCGCTGGGGGTGCGGCTGGAGGATTTCGACAGGGAATTCGACGACTTCCTGCAGGACCGCTTCGCGGCTGCGCTGGCCTCGGTGGGCGGCGAGTCCGGCCCTCCGGCGGTGATGACGCAACTGGGCGCGCCGCCGGACATCGCCGACCTGGAGGTCGAGGTGGCGCTGAACCCCGGCCGCTTCGGGCCCCGCATGGCGCTGGGGACCGCCCTGTTCCGGGAGGATCGCCTCGCCGAGGCCGCCGAGCACTTCGAGGTGGCGCTCGAGCTCTTCCCCCAGTACGGCGGCCCGAACGGCGCGCACTGGTACCTGGGCCGGATACGTCAGGCCGAGGGCGACGCCGCGGCCGCCACCCGGCACTACCGCGCCCTCCTGCGCCTCAACGAAAGCCACTACGACGCGCGCCTCGCCCTGGCGGAGGTCCTTCAGGGCGCGGGCGACGACGAGGCCGCCTCCGAGGCCCTGCGCGACCTGTCGCACATCCACCCGTACGAGATCGAAGACCACGAGCGCCTGGCGGCGTTGATGGAATCCGTCGGCGATCTGGAGGGCGCGGTCCTCGAGCGACGCGCCATCCTCGCTCTCGACCCCGTGGACCGTGCGACGGCCCACTTCCATCTGGCGCGCACGCTGCACCTGGCGGGAAACCGCTCCGCGGCCCGCAGCGCGGTACTCGCGGCGCTGGAGATCGCGCCGAACTACGAGGAAGCGCTGGACCTGTTGCTGGAGTTGCGGCGAGAGGGGCCGGGGCAAGGGGGACCGGGGGTCTCGACCGTCGACGCGCCGGGTGGCGCGCCCGCCGCTTTTCCGGAGCCAAGTGCGTGAAAGTGCCGGGCCAGTGAGAGCGCCGCGCCCCGCCGCGCAACGCGTTTCAGCTGAAACGTTTTCCCGCGCCGGAGTGGCGGCCTGGCTGGGTGTCGGCGCGGCAACGACCGTGGCGACCCTTCTCCTCGGGGCCGGGACCAGTCCCGCCAACGAAGGTGAAGCACCCGGTGCCGCGCCGGAACCGACGCCCTCCTCCCCACCCCCTCAGGTATTCCTCAATGTTCCCTACGACGCCACGTACACCTTCGTGCGGGTGCGCTTCAACAGCGGCCGGCGCGGGTTCGGCCGGGGATTCGGGCGCGGGGGCGGGCCGGGGTGGGCGCACGACTATCCGTACGCCGACCAGAACTTCATCAAGATCCTGGACGAAGTGACGATGCTGGGGCCGAACACCGTGGGCACCAACATCATCGACGCCGACGATCCCGACTTGCACCGGTATCCGGTCGCGTACGTCTCCGAGCCCGGGGAGTGGGCGCCCACGCAAGCGGAGGTCGACAACGTCGCGGACTACCTGCGCAAGGGCGGATTCCTGATCCTCGACGACTTCCGGAGCGACCGGGAGTGGCGCAACGTGGAGGCGATCTTCAGCGCCATCCTCCCCGGCCATCGCTTCAGGCTGCTGGAGCTCGAGGAGCCGGTCTTCAACTCCTTCTTCCAGATCGAGACGCTGGATCTGCCGCCGCCTACCTTCGGGCAGTACCGTCCAATGTTCCTGGGACTGCACGAGGACGACGATCCCGAGGGCCGGCTGATGGTCATCGCCAACTTCAACAACGACATCGGCGACTACTGGGAGTATTCGGACCTCGGGTACTTTCCTATCGATCTCTCTAACGAAGCCTATAAGTTCGGTGTCAACTACGTGATCTACGCGCTGAACCGGTAAGCGCCGGCGAGCACCGGCGAGAAGAGGTGAACACTTGTCCACACAGACCCTGACTTCCCCCCCGGCCGAACCGATGGCCGACGTCGCCCTCGCCCAGCGCATTCAGGAGGGGCGAGAGAAGATCCTCTCCGAGGTCCGCAAGATCATCATCGGGCAGGATGAAGCCGTCGAGCACGTGCTGCTCACCCTGCTGGTGGGCGGCAACAGCCTGATCGTGGGCGTGCCGGGGCTGGCCAAGACGCTCCTGATCCACTCGATCGCTCAGGTGCTGGACCTGAACTTCTCGCGCATCCAGTTCACGCCGGACCTGATGCCGTCGGACATCACGGGGACGGACATCATCCAGCAGCGCGAGGACGGCAGTCGCGGGCTGGAGTTCGCGCCCGGGCCGATCTTCGCGAACGTGGTGCTCGCCGACGAGATCAACCGGACGCCGCCGAAGACACAGGCCGCGCTGCTGGAGGCGATGCAGGAGCACCGCGTCACCGTGCAGGCCAACACCTACGAGCTGGCGCCGCCGTTCTACGTCTTCGCGACCCAGAACCCGATCGAGCTGGAGGGGACGTATCCGCTGCCCGAGGCCCAGCTGGACCGGTTCATGTTCCACATCCGCATGGACCACCTGGAGGAGGACGAGGAGATGGAGGTCGTGCGGGAGACGACCGACGAGGTCGAGCCCGAACTGACGGCCGTCGTGTCGCGCGAGGACATGATCGCGTTTCAGGACCTGGTGAGGCGGGTGCCGGTGTCGGAGCCGGTGATGCGCTACGCGGTCGGTCTCGTGCGCGCCAGCCGGCCCAGTCCCAACGGCGGCCTCGATTTCATCAAGAAGTGGGTTGCACACGGGGCAAGCGTGCGGGCCGCCCAGTACCTGATCCTGGGGGGGAAGGCCCGCGCCCTCACCCAGGGCCGCCTGACGGTGAGCTTCGAGGACATCCGGGCGCTGGCGCTGCCGGTCATGCGGCACCGCATCCTCACGAACTTCCACGCGGAATCGGAGGGGCGCACGACCAACGAGCTGGTGGAGATGCTGCTGAACGCGGTGCCGCAGCCCAGGTCGGGGATGTAGGGAGCGGGTGAGCAGGGTGCGAGCGATCGTGTCCACGGCCCCTGGCCGCGTGTAGCCCGCCATGGCTGCGAAGGGCTCCCGCCGGGCGCGCAAGTCGTTCCTCGACCCCGTCATCCTGGCGAGGATCGACAATCTGCAGCTGCTCGCGCGCACCGTGGTCGAGGGCTTCATGCAGGGAATCCACCGCTCGCCATTTCTCGGCGTCAGCATGGACTTCGCCGAGCATCGCCAGTACATGCCCGGCGACGACATCCGCAGGATCGACTGGCGGCTGTATGCCCGGACCGACCGCTTCTACATCAAGCAGTTCGAGGCCGAGACGAACGCCGACGTGTGCTTCCTGCTCGACACCTCCGCTTCGATGGGATACGGCTCCGGCGACATCACCAAGCTGGACTACGGGCGCTTCCTGACCGCGAGCCTGGCGTACTTCTCGGCCGGACAGAAGGACCGGGTCGGTCTCTACGCCTTCGACAGCGATGTGGTGGAGCACGTGCGGCCCTCGGCGGCGCACCTCGACAAGGTGCTGCACGCGGTAGCGCGGGTGAAGGCGCAGCGGGAAGGGAGCTGGGACAGGCCGCTGGCGCGGGTCGGGAGCACCTTCCGCCGCCGCGGCATTCTGGTGGTCGTGTCGGACTTCTACCACGACCCCGAGGAGATTTCGGAGAGGCTGGGCTTCTTCCGCGCCCAGGGGAACGACGTCGTGGCCTTCCACATCCTGGACCCCGCCGAGATCGATTTTCCCTTCGTGCAGGCGGCCAACTTCCAGGACCTGGAGACGCGGGAGCTCCTTCCGGTGAAGCCCGAGAAGCTGGTCAGCGCGTATCAGGAGCAGGTCGGGGCGCACATCGACGCGCTCGGCAAGCTCTTCGGCAAGCAGCAGGTCGACTACGTGCTCCTCAACTCGGCGGAACCGCTGGACGAGGCGCTGTACGCGTACCTGGTGTTCCGTCAGCATCGGCGCGGCGGTTCCGATCCCGCGCGGATGGCCGGGTCCGGATAGGTTGCCCCCGGGATGAGTTTCCTCACCCCGCTGTTCCTGATCGCGCTCGCGGGGCTGGCCGTGCCGATTCTGCTGCACTTGACGCGCCAGGAGAAGGGCAAGCCCATCCGGTTCCCGTCGCTGATGTTCCTGGAGAAGATCCCGTTCCAGGAGGAGTCGCGGCGGCGGATCCGGCACTGGCTGCTGCTCATCATGCGGCTGGCGGCGCTCGGTCTGCTGGTCGCCGCGTTTGCGCGCCCCTTCGTGCGCGGAGGGCGGCTGGCGGCGGTGGGCGGGCCGGCGGCCGAAGAGGTCGTCATCCTGCTCGACCGCTCGTGGTCGATGGAGATGGGAGACAACTGGGACGAGGCGGTGTCGCGGGCGCGCTCGGTGGTGGACGCGCTGCGGCCCCGCGACAGGGCGTCGCTCATCGTCTTCTCCGAGACCCCGACGCTGCTGCACCGCTCGATCGCGGAGCCCGCGCGGATCAACGCCGCCCTGGATACTCTGAACACCACCTCCCTTGCGACGCGCTTCGCACCGGCGGTCAAGCTGGCCGCATCGACGCTCGCCGCCTCGAATCTGCCCCGGCATCGGGTCGTGCTGATCAGCGACTTCCAGCGCACGGGGTGGCGTCCCGATCCCGATGCAACGCTGCCGGAGGGGGTTGTGGTCGAAAGCGTGGTGATCGGGGGGGACGAGTCGGCCAATCTGGCGCTGGTCGACCTCGAGCTCGGGCGGCAGGGGGCGGGGGCGCGGGAGCGCGTGACAGTGGGCGCGCGCGTGGTGAACACGGGAGAGGACGAGGCGGAGGCCTATGTGGTGCTGGTGATCGACGAGATCGACATCGAGACGGCCACGGTGACGGTGCCGGGGGGTGGAGCGGCGGCGGTGGGCTTCGCGCCGTTCACGCTGACCACGCCGTTCACGCGCGGTGAGTTGCGCCTTGCGGAAGCGGCGGCCGACGGGCTGGAGCAGGACAACACGCTCAGCTTCGTGGCGTCTCCGGGGGGCGACCTCGGGGTGGTGATCGCGGATCCGCTCGGGGCGGGCGACTCCAACCTGTATCTGCGCGGGGCGCTGGAGATCGCCGAGGGCGCGGGCTTTGCGGCGAGCGTGGCACGGGCGGTGCCGGACGAGGAGCGGCTGGCCGAGGCGGAGGTGGTGATCCTCAACGGCGGCGCATTTCCGGGCGGCAGCGCGGGAGACCGGCTGCGCGCCTTCGTGGAAGACGGCGGCGGGCTGCTCTTCGTGCTCGGCGAGCGCTCGACGGTGCCGGCGGTGCACGCGGACTTCCTGCCCGCGACTGTCGGGGGCGCGGTCGAAGGCGGCGGGGAGCGGCACATCGGGTTCGTCGACTACGACCACGCCGTCTTCGAGGCTTTTCGCGGACCTCGGTCGGGCGACTTCTCTCGGGCCCTGTTTTATCGCACGCGCGCGCTGACGGTCACGGCCGGCCGGGTGCTCGCGCGCTTCGACGACGGTTCGGCCGCGCTGGTCGAGGGCCGCCGCGGGCAGGGGCGCGTGATGATCTGGGCCACGGGGCTCGACCGGTTCTGGAACAACCTGGCCCTGCAGCCCGTCTATCTGCCCTTCGTGCACCGCGTGACGTGGCACCTGGGCGGGCGCGGCGAAGTGCCTGCGTGGCACCTGGCGGGGTCGACGGTGAACCTGGCGGGCCTGGCCGAGTCGGCGGGTGCGCTGGAGATCCCCGAAGGCGCGGTGGCGATGGAGCCGGGAGGCGGCTCGGTGCCGCTTGAGGGCGACGAGTCGGTGCTGAGGCTCGACCAGCGCGGGATCTGGGAGATCCGCCCGCCGGGACAGCGTCCGGAACATCCGCTCGCGCTGGCGGTGAATGTGGATGTGGCGGAGTCGGACCTGAGCCGGCTGGACGTGGAGGCATTTCAGGCAGCCGTGGGCGGAGCGGCGACGCTGGCGGAGGGTGGCGCGGGGACCGGCCAGACGGAGGCGACAGCCGACATCGCCAGCGAGGACTTCGAGAAAAGCCAGTCGTTCTGGCGCTATCTTTTGGCTGCGGTCTTTCTGCTGATGGCGTCGGAGACCATGTTGTCCAATCGGCTGTCGCGCGACCGGATCAAGGAGGGTGAACATGTCAAGGACGAGCAACCGGCGTTCTGACGGCCAGATCCTGCAGGTCGTGAGCCGGGTCCGCCGTCGCTGGCGGCTCAAGCTGCTGCTGCGCGGACTCGCCCTCACCATCGGTGGAGTGCTGCTCACCTTCCTGATCTCGGCATCGGGCCTCGAGGCCCTGCGCTTCACGCCCGCCGCCGTCACCGGCACGCGGATCCTGCTGTGGGTGGTGATCACCTTCTTCCTTGTCCGCTGGATCCTCTGGCCGCTGCTGCGTCCCGTCTCGGATGAGCGGGTCGCGCTGTATCTGGAGGAAAACGAGCCCTCGCTCCAGTCGCGCGTGCTGACCGCCGTGGAGTCCGCGAAGGGCGGGCGCTTCGCCGATTCGGAGTTGTCGCGCGAGGTGGTGAAGCGGGCGGTGTGGCGGTGCCGGCGCATCGACTACGGCCGGCGCATCGAGCAGCGCTCCATCCGACGGTCCACAGGCGTGCTCGGCGGTCTTACCTTCGCGTCCGTTGTACTTCTGCTGGCCGGCCCCGGGTTCCTGCGGCACGGCATGTCCGCGCTCTTCTTCCCGGTCCGCGCGGCCGAGTCGGTCAATCCGTACAGCGTCGCGGTCGAGCCCGGGGACACGATCATCTCGCGCAACTCCGACCTCATGGTGTCGGCGGTGCTCAGCGGCTTCACTTCCGACGACGTGGTCCTCTACACCCGCATGGAGGGCGACGACAGCTACCTGTCGCTGCCCATGATCGAGGACGGGACCGGTGCCCACGAGGGGCTGCTCCTCAACGTCGCCGAGGAGACCACCTACTACGTCGAGGCCAACGGGGTCCGGTCCGGCACCTTCACGCTGGGCGTCGCGGACCTTCCCGCGGTCGACCGGCTCGAAATGGTCTACCACTTCCCGCGCTACACGGGGCTTACCCCGCGCCGCTTCGAGTACGGCGGCGACGTGGCTGCGCTGGCCGGGACGCGCGTCGAGCTGACCGTCACGCCCACCCTCGCGACACCCTCTGCCCGGCTCGTCATGGACACGGGGGACACGATCAGCATGGAAGCCGCGCCCGAGGGCACCTACACGGCCTCCTTCATCGTGCGCGAAGAGGGCTTCTACGGGATCAGGTTCCTGGCCCGCGACGACGTGTGGGTGGCGGGCGCCCCCGACTACCGCATCGATGTGCTGCGCGACCAGGGGCCGTCGATCTCGTTCAGCAGGCCGGGACGCGACATCCAGGTCAGCTCGATCGAGGAGGTCTTCCTGGAGACCCGCGCCGACGACGATCTGGGCGTCGCCGAGATCTCGCTCGTCTACAGCGTCAACGGCGGGCCCTCCGACACCGTGCGAATACACTCCGCGGCCGGCGCCCCGCTCACCGAGGTGACGGCGGGTCATACCATGTTCATGGAGGACTACGAGCTCGAGGTGGGCGACCTGGTTGCCTACCACGGCGTCGCCCACGACAATGCGCCCTCGCCCAACGAGGCGATGACCGACATCTATTTCCTGCAGGTGCGCCCCTTCCGCCGCGACTACCGCGAGGCCGAGGGCGGCGGGGGTGGCGGGGGCGGTGGTGGTGGTGGTGGCGGCGGCGACATGGAGCAGGACCTGTCGGCGCTGCAGCGCCAGATCATCGCGGCCACCTTCAACCTGGTCCGCGACCGCGACAGCTACGCGCCCGAGAGCTGGGAGGAGAACGTCGTCAGCGTCGCGCTCACCCAGGAGCGGCTGCGTGAGCAGGTCGAGACGCTGGGCCAACGGATCGTGAACCGGGGGATTGGCGGCGCGGACGAGGCGTTCCGGAGGATTGTCGAGGCGATTCCCGTCGCGGTCGAGGCGATGAACGAGGCGGTGGACTCCCTGCGGGCCGTGAGCCCAAGCGGCGCCATCGCACCCGAGCAGCGCTCGCTGCGCCAGCTCCAGAAGGCCGAAGAGACCTACGAGCGCTTCGTGTCGCAGCAGCCCCAGCAGCCCGGCGGGGGCGGGGGCCGGGGTCAGCAGGGTCCCAGCGCCGAGGACTTGGCCGACCTCTTCGAGCTGGAGACCGACAAGCTCCGCAACCAGTACGAGACCGTGCAGCGCAGCCAGCAGGAGACCGCCGACCAGGAAGTCGACGAGCTGCTCGAGAAGCTGCGTGAACTCGCCCGCCGGCAGGAGCAGGAGCTGGAGCGGCAGCAGCGCCGGGCCACGGCCCAGCAGGGTGGCCAGGGCGGAGGCGGCAGCGACGCGGCCCGGGCCCTCGCGGAGGAGGCCGAGGAGGCCGCGCGCCAGCTGGAGCGCCTTTCGCGTGAGACGGGTGACCGGCGGCTCGAGGAGATCGCGCGCCAGATGCAGCAGTCGGCCGACGCGATGCGGCGGTCGGCGGCGAGCGGGGGCAGCGCCGGGGTGGCCGAGGCGCGGAGCGCGCTGAGGCGGCTGCGCGACGCACGCGACGATCTCGGCGGAGCGCAGGACGAGCGCCTCGAGCGCGATCTGGAGGATGCGCGCCAGAGGGTCGGCGAACTCGCCCGTCAGCAGGAGGACGTCGAGAACCGCATGGAGCAGATGGCGAGAGTGGGACGGCCGTCAGCCGACCAGGTCGGGCGGATCCGCGAGACCAAGGAGGAGATGGCCGAAGAGGTGGGAGACATTCTGGCCCAGCTCGACCAGCTCGCCGCATCGGCCCGCCGCGACGGCACGGAGGGCGCCTCCGAACTGCAGGAAGCGACGGAGACCATCCGCGACACGCAGCTGCGCGAGCGCCTGCTCTACTCGCGCGGCCTGGTGGGGCGTCCCGGCCAGGAGGAATACGCGGAGGCCTTCGAGAATCAGACCGCGCAGGCGATCCAGTCGCTCGGCAACCGCCTGGACGAGGCGGCCGAGGCGATTCAGGGACGCGCCCAGGGCGATTCGGAGGAGGAAGCGCTGGAGTCCGCCCGGGATCTCGTGCGCAGCCTCGAGTCCATGGAGCGCCGTCTGCGGGCGGGCGGGCAGGAAAGCGGAGAGCAGCAGGGTGGAGAGCAGCAAGGCGGACGGCAGCAGGGCGAGCAGCAAGGCGGACAGCAGCAGGGCGGACAGCAGGCTGGCGGCGAACGCACCGGCGGAGAGCGCACGGCCGGAGGCGCCCCCGGAGCCAGGGACTACCGCGAGGGCGATTGGCGAACGGGCGGCGGCCCCCGCGACTTCGATCCCGAAGCCATTCGCCAGATGCGCCGCGAGGTGCGGGAGCGCATCGGCGAGACCCAGGCGCTCGGTCAACTGCTCGAACGCATCGGCGCCGACCCGCAGGAACTCCAGGACATGATCAACGCCATGCGCGCCCTGGACCGCGAGCGCACCTACGCCGATCCGATGGAGGTGCTGCGGCTCCAGCAAGCACTGGTAGAGACGATCAAGCAGCTCGAATTCCGGCTGAGGCGCGAATTCGCCGCGGACGACGAGGGCGAGATCTTCCTCTACCAGTCCGGCGACGTACCCGAAGAGTATCGGGCGCTCGTCGAGGAGTACTACCGCGCGCTGGCGCGGGGCCGAGGAAACGAGCGCCGGTGACCGAGTCCCCCGCCGTGTCCCCGGCGGCCACCCGCGACATCGAGATTTCGATTGAGATCGCTGCACCGGCCCAGGCCGTCTGGCGAGCGATCAGCGAGCCCGACGGCGTGGCCAACTGGTTCGCGCCGATCGCCTCCGGCGAACCCGGCGAGGGCGGCCACCTCAACGTGTCCTGGGGCGGCGACGGGACCTGGACGAGCTGGGTCACCGCCTGGGAGCCGCTCCGCCGCCTCCGCCTCGTGGACGAGTTGCCCGAAGAGGGAGCCGACGAAGACCCCGCAATGGCGTACGAATACCGCCTTCAGGCCAGGGACGGCGCAACGCTCCTCACCTTCGTCCACTCGGGCCTCTCCGCAGATCCCTCCTGGGACGACACCTTCCACATGATGACCAACGGCTGGCGCTTCTTCCTCTGGAACCTCAAGCACTACCTGGAGCGCCACCCGAACGAGCACCGCACCATGATCAGCGAGCGGCCCTGGGTAACCGGCACCCGCGAGCAAGTCTGGGACGCGATCCTTGGCGCGGACGCCCTTCGCATCACGCCCGCACAGGAGGGCGACCGGTTCGACCTCCACTTCGAAGGCGGGGAAGTTCTCGAAGGCACGGTTGTGCTCTGGGACCGCCCCTGGGCCTTCGCAGGTGTGGTGAGTTCGCTCAACGACGGCGTCCTTCATGTGGAAATGGAAGGCACCGGCGATCGATGGAAGATGGGAGTCTGGCTTTCGACCTACGGATTGGAAGAAGAGCGATGCAAAGAGATCGGTGCCGCCCTCGGGCAATCGATATCGCGGATGTTCCCTGGGCAGGAGTGAGGACGGCGACCCCGGCATCCCCGGCAGGAGTGAGGGCAACGATTCTGGGATCCCGCCCAGCGAATCGCCACGGTGCCCGCCCCGCGCTGCCTCCTCGCGGGCTTCCGGGCCTCACGGAATGGAAATGTAATCACTACATAACAAAATGTCGTGTTTACTTTACATCACTGAAGCTCAAGGCACCGTTGCTCCTGGCAACTGCACTGAGCGTGGCGGCCCTGGCGCTGCTTCCCGGCCCCCACGGCCTGACTCCGCACTCCCTCAGCGCCCAGGACGCCGACGCCGACGACCCCCACCCCCAGCAGGAAGGGCTCCCCCTCGCCCCCGGCCGCACCATCGAGACCAGCTTCACCGAAGGCTCGTGGATGTCGGTCGACGTCAGCCCCGACGGCGAGACGCTCATCTTCGACTTCCTCGGCGACCTCTACACCCTGCCGATCACCGGCGGCACTGCCACACCGCTCACCCGGGGCATGGCCTTCGACGGACAGCCGCGCTTCAGCCCGGACGGCGCGCGAGTTGTCTTCACCTCCGACCGCAGCGGCGGCGAGGGGATCCACATCATCTCGCTCGACAAAACCGACACCGTGCAGGTCACCCAGGGCAAGTCGAGCTCATACCAGTCCCCCGAGTGGACCCCCGACGGCGACTACGTCATCGCGACCAGGCAAGGCCCGGGCCAAGGCAAGCTCTGGCTCTACCACGTCGACGGCGGCACCGGGATCCAGCTCATCGACGAGCCCGCCGACCGCCGCACCACCGGCGCCGCCTTCGGCGTGGGCGGGCGCTACATCTGGTACGCCTACCGCACCGGCAGCTGGGAGTACAACTCCGGCATGCGGCAGTACCAGCTGGCCGTATACGACCGCGAGACCGGCGAGTCGGCCACCCGCTCCTTCCGCTACGGCGGCGCCTTCCGCCCCACGCTCAGCCCCGACGGCCGATGGCTCGTCTACGGCTCCCGGCACATTGCGGACACCGGCCTCCGCATCCGCGACCTCGACTCCGGCGACGAGCGCTGGCTCGCCTTCCCCGTCCAGCGCGACGACCAGGAATCCCGCGCCACCCGCGACGCCTACCCGGGCATGTCCTTCACGCCGGACTCCGACGCGGTGATCGCCTACTACGGCGGAGGCCTGTGGCGCGTCCCCATCGACGGCTCCGACCCCACGCCGATCCCCTTCCGCGTCGACATCGAGATGGCGATCGGCCCGGAAGTCGACTTCGACTACCGCATCGAAGACACCGAGACCTTCGTCGCCAAGCAGGTCCGCGACGCGGTGCCCTCTCCCAGCGGCGACCGCATCGCCTTCTCCCTGCTCGCCCGTGTCTACGTCATGGACTGGCCCGGCGGCACGCCCGAGCGCCTCACCGACTCCGACGCCAACGAGCACATGCCCGCGTGGTCGCCCGACGGCGAGGACATCGTCTACACCACCTGGGACGACAACGCAGGTGGCCACCTCTACCGCGTCGATTCGGGCGGCGGCGATCCCACGCGGCTCACCACCGCCCCGGCCCTCTACAACAACCCCGCCTGGTCCCCCGACGGCGGCCGCATCATCGCGGTGCGCGGTCCAAGTCGAGCCTACGACGCGGCCCTGACCCGCGGCGTCCCCGGCGGCGCCGACGACCTCGTCTGGATCCCGGCCACCGGCGGCGACGCGACCGTCATCGCCCCGGCCCGCGACCAGAACCACCACTTCACCACCAGCCCCGACCGCATCTACGCCTACAACCCCGGCGACGGCCTGGTGTCCTTCCGCTGGGACGGCACCGACCGCAAGCAGCACGTGCGCGTCGTGGGCGCCGGTGCCCCCAACTCCAGCACGCCGCCCCCCGCGACCCTCGTCACCATGGCCCCCCGCGGCGATCAGGCACTGGCCCGCGTCTACAACCACCTCTACAGCGTCACGGTTCCGCTCGTCGGCGGCGATGTGCCCACCATCAACGTCGGCAACCCCGCAGGCGCGTCCTTCCCCGCCCGCCAGCTCACCGAGATCGGCGGCGAGTTCCCCGCATGGGGCTCGGACGGCCGCAAGATCCACTGGACGATCGGCAACGCGCACGTCGTCTACGACCTCAACGCCGCCGAGGCCTTCGAGGACTCGGTCGCGGCGGCTGCGGAGTCGGACGCAAACGAGGACGATCCCGACACAGCCGAAGCCGAGCAGGAGGAAGAGGGCGAAGAAGGCGACAGCGGCGACGACTCCGCCCAGGACGACGAAGATCCCCGCTACGCCCCGGAGGAAGTCCGCGTCCGCGTCGAATTCCCCCGTGACATCCCCAGAGGCGTGGTCGTCCTGTCGGGTGCGCGGGTCGTGACCATGAACGGCGACGAGATCATCGAGACCGGCGACATCGTCGTGCGCGACAACCGTATCGCCGAGGTTGGAGCCACCGGTACGGTCACGCACCCGGAAGACGCGGCGGTCATCGACCTCGCCGGCAAGACCATCGTGCCCGGCTTCGTGGACACCCACGCCCACCTGAGGGCCCAGATCAACATCCTCCGTACCCAGCCCTGGTCCTATGCGGCAAACCTGGCCTACGGCGTGACGACCACCCGCGACCCCCAGACCGGCACTACCGACGTCATCAGCTACGAGGACCTGGTGCGCGCGGGCCGAATCCTGTCGCCGCGCATCTACTCGACCGGTCCAGGCGTCTTTTCTTCCGAGAACGTCCAGGACCTCGACCACGCCCGCCGCGTCCTGCGCCGCTACAGCGACTACTACGACACGAAGACGCTCAAGATGTATGCCGCCGGCAACCGCGAGCAGCGCCAGTGGATTCTCCAGGCAGCCCGCGAACTGGAGCTGATGCCCACGACCGAGGGCGGCCTCGACACCAAGGTCAACATGACCATGGCGATCGACGGCTATTCCGGAGTGGAGCACAACATGCCCGGCTTCCCGATGTACGCCGACATGGTCGAACTCGTGGCGCAGTCCAGGATAGCCTACACGCCCACGATCCTCGTCACCTACGGCGGCCCCTGGGCCGAGAACTACTACTACGCGACCGAGGACGTGCTCGGCGACGAGAAGCTCGCCCGTTTCACGCCCATGGAGGAGATCCTCCAGAAGGCGCTGCGCCGGCCCGGAACCGGACCCGGACCCTCCGGCTGGTTCCACCCCGAGGTGCACACCTTCGACCAGGTGTCGGCGTTCGTGCGCGACGTGATTCGGGCGGGGGGGAGAGCCGGCGTCGGCAGCCACGGCCAGCTTCAGGGGCTCAGTTACCACTGGGAACTCTGGGCAACCCAGGCCGGCGGAATGACCGAGCACGAGGCGCTGCAGGTGGCCACGATCCTGGGGGCGCACTCGATCGGCCTCGACCGCGACCTCGGTTCGATCGAGCCGGGCAAGCTTGCCGACCTGGTCGTCCTCCACGCCAACCCGCTCGACGACATCCGCAACAGCAACACCGTCGACCAGGTGATGATGAACGGCCGGCTCTACGACGGGGACACGCTCGACCAGGTCTGGCCCGATCAAGTCACGGCCGGGCCGTTCTACTGGCTGCGGGAGGCACCGCCGGGGCGGTGAGGACACGGTTCCCGGCCAACGCCCGACGCGACCGTTCCGGCAAGCGGTCGGTCCACGACTCCGACGTCCGGCTCGCGCGAGGTCGATGACCGGGTCACGGACCATTCCCGGGCTCGACGTCTTCCTGCGTGGGGAGGGCGCGCCGGACGGTGTTCGCGCCGAGGTCGCACAGCTCCGCGATGCGCGCCTGGGCCTCATCGTGCACCCCGCCTCGGTGACCTCCGACATCGCCTTCTCCGCCGACGCCATCCGCGCGGCCGGCTGCGACCTGCGCGCCCTCTTCGGCCCGCAGCACGGCGCCCGCGGCGAGAAGCAGGACAACATGATCGAGTCGGACCACTACACCGACCCCGTGACCGGCCTGCCGGTCCACTCGCTATACGGCGAGGTCCGTAAGCCGACCCCCGCCATGCTCCACGGCCTCGACGCCCTCCTCTTCGACCTCCAGGACGTGGGCGTGCGCGTCTACACCTTCATGTGGACGATGGCGCTGGCGATGGAGGCCTGTGCCGAGGCGGGCGTGCGCTTCGTGGTGCTGGACCGCCCCAACCCCGTCGGCGGCGCAAGGCGTGAGGGTCCCGTCCTTCGCGAGCACTACCGGTCCTTTGTGGGCCTCCACCCGGTCCCCCTCCGGCACGGCCTTACCTGCGGCGAGATGGCGCGCTGGCTGAACGACGTGCGAGGCATCGGCTGCGACCTGACGGTCATCCCCTCCGAGGGCTGGCAGCGCGACATGTCGTGGCACGACACCGGCCTGCCCTGGGTGATGCCCAGCCCCAACCTGCCCACACCCGACTCCTGCGTCGTTTATCCCGGCATGGTGCTGATTGAGGGCACCAACCTCTCGGAAGGACGCGGCACCACGAGGCCCTTTGAGCTTTTCGGCGCCCCCTGGCTCGATCCGGCCGCCCTCGTCACCCGCCTGAATCGCGCCCAACTGCCCGGCGTCGCGTTCCGTCCCTGCCACTTCGAGCCGACCTTCCAGAAGTACGCGGGAACACTCTGCGGCGGCGCCCAGCTGCACGTCACGAATGAGGCCGTCTTCGAGCCTGTGCGCACCGCGGTAGAAATCCTCGTCGCTACCCGCGCGCTTGCCCCGCACGACATGACCTGGGGTCACCCGCCGTACGAATACGAGGAGACGCATCCGCCCATCGACATCCTCTGGGGAAGCGCGTCGCTGCGCGAAGGCGTGGACGCGGGCGCCACGGCAAGCGAGATCCTGGCAGGCGTCGACACCGAACTGGCGACTTTCAGTGCGTCGGTGGAGCAGTATCTGCTGTATTGAAACCGACCCGGAATCACTCCGGCCGGTAGCGCTCGACCGCGATCTCGTCAGCCCGTGCCCGCATGCGGACAGCGTCGTGCCAGGCTTGCATCCTCAGCAACATTTCCATGTCCACGCCGAACGCCTTTTCGATTCGAAGCGCCATCTCGGGAGAGAGTGCCGCATGGCCATTGAGCAAGCTGGAGAGCGTGGCCCGCCGTACTCCAAGTATCTCGGCTGTCCTCGTCACATTGAGCCCCAGTTCCTCCACAACCTCTGTCCTAATGAAATCGCCGGGATGTGACGGCGTCATCTGCACTTCGACGTATGGTCCGGCGTTGGTTATCGCCATCAGTGCTAGTCCTCCAGGTCCAGGTGGCTCAAGAAGCCGTCTTCTTCCACAACCGTGATCCAGAAACGTACGGTGTTACCGTACACACAGCAAGTTCGGGCCACAAGACTCCCGGCTGACCTCTTTCTGCTGATACGGACTCGCCAAAGCCCTGGCGCCTCACCTCACCGCAAAATCCACCACCAGCGGCAGGTGATCAGACTTCTCGGTGTCCGACTCGAGGATGCCGAGTCCCTCCCGCGCACCCGTGGACATGTCCGCCGCGTCGAAAAGGAACGCCCGCTCGACGCGGAGCGCTGCCCCACGGAATAGCAGGTAGTCCAGCCTGCCGGGCGAGAACGGGTCGTCGCCCCAGGTGCTGCGCCAAGTGGCCAGGGAGCGGTCGCGGAGCCGTTCGAGACGCGCCACCTCCAGATCGCGCCCGCCGATCCCCAAGCCGCGCCGCAGTTCGTCGAGCGGCCGCACGGAACCGACCAGGTTGAGGTCGCCGGCGACGACCAGCCCCGCCCCGGGCCGATCGCGCAGCGCCGCGGCAATCGCCCCGTTCAATGTGCGAGCCTGGAGCTCGCGCAGCCGATCCCGGGGCGAACCGTCGTATCCTGCGCTCTGCAGGTCCACCGGGACGAAGAGGATGTCGCGACCGTCTACCGTCACCCAGGCACCGGTCGCCGAGAGACCGCCCTCCGCTTCGGCACGCGCCAGGACCGATGGCGGTGCCATGCCGGGGACTTCCGGCTCATCACCCACCGCGTGTAGCCAGCTCTCCAGAGCGCCGGGCAGGTAGCCGATCCTGCCCATGGCGCTCTCTCCTCTCACCTCCCGACCCCTGGCCCCGACCCCCGTCCGCTGCCGACCGCCGCCCGAAGCCAGCCACCAACTCCACGCCTGTCCTTCCGCCGCAAGGCCACGCGTGAAGCGCGCAAGATCCTCTCGGGTTACAGCAAAGTAGATCTCATCGAGGAGGAGGACGTCGGGGGCGAGTGCGGCCACCACCCGGCGAAAGGCGTCCTGGTTGTCGCGAAAGCTCATGCTGGAGACGTTCCAGGTCACGACGCGGAGCGCGCCCGGAACCCTGGCCACCACCTCGGCGCCGAGCAGAGGAGGCTCCCCACCCGGCGCAGTCGTGAGCACATGGCGGAACACCGGCGTCTCATCGACCACGGCGCCGGCCCGCACATAGCGCAGCCTGCCGGCCACTGCGCCCCGCGGCCGGGCCCCCGGTCCTACCCCCGTGGCCTCGGCGACGGCGGCCCGATCCACCCGCACCTCGAACCGGGCGGACGAGTGCGTGGGAGACACCAGCAAGCCCGCGCGGGATGCCGGCTCCACTTCGCCCGGACCGCTTGGCCCGACGGTGCGGACGCCCACGCCCGCCCCGCGTAGATCGTCCTGCGGTTCGGCCTGGCGCGTCAGAATGACGACCAGATCGGTGCCCTCCACGCCGCCGTAGCGCCCCCCGGTGCCCAGTGCCGCATCCACGTCCATGTCCAGCACCAGCTCGACCGAACCCCGCAGGCCCTGCACCGTGACGGTGTGGCCCAGGTCGATCAGGAAGTGCAGGAAGCGGGGGTCGTCCTGGACCGCGACGGCTCCCAGGTCGACCGGGGAACCTGGCGGTGCATCTCCAATGGGATCGTCCACCACCGGAACAATGGCCGCCCATTCTTCAAAGACGCCGTCCGTCCATACGGGCGTCTTTCGCAGGGCAAGCCGATCGCCAGGGTCGCATCCGGCAACTACCGGCAAAATGGCGACGACCACGAACGCCGGCCATACGGTCCACCGCGACATTCGAATGCCGCTTCGCTCTTTGGCCGAACCACAGAGACAACCGTACATTGCAAAACGTAATGTAGACATTGAAGCCGGGTTCCCTTCACGGGAGCAGTGAGGCACGATGAGGAGGCTGCGCGAAGGTCTGCTTGCCCGGGTGAAGGACAATCCCAACGCGGAGATGCCCTTCCTGGACCACCTGGAGGAGTTGCGCTGGCGGATCCTGTGGAGTTTGCTGGCGCTCGTCCTGGGTTTCGCGGTGGGGTTCTTTCTCGTCATCTACTTCGACGCGATGGCGATCCTGCTGGCGCCCGGCCGGGGAGTCCTGGGTGAAGACTGGCTCCCCCAGGCGCTGGCGCCCAACGAGAATTTCTTCTTCGCCCTGAAGGTCGCCATCGTGATCAGCCTCGTCCTGGCCTCTCCCACTCTCGTGTATCAGGCGTGGCGGTTTCTTTCGCCCGCATTGGACAAGCGCGAGAAGCGCGCGATCGTGCCCTCCCTCTACCTGGGGCTTGTCCTCTTCATTGCGGGAGTGGCGATGGCGTACTTCATCGTCCTGCCGTTCTACCTGGACTTCATGGTCAATTTCGGCAGCGGCTACATGACTCAGGACTGGACGGCCAACCACTACTTCAGCGAAGTCATGAAACTGTTGTTGGCGATGGGTCTCGTCTTTGAACTGCCCGTGGTGATTCTGATCCTGAGCGTGCTGGGAATCGTCACCCCCCGCTTCCTCAGAACCAAGCGACGGCACGCGATCGTGGCGAGTACGATCCTGGCCGCCCTGATTTCACCCGGCGACGCGATCACGATCACGATATTCATGGTAGCTCCGATATTCCTGCTCTACGAGTTCAGCATCTTCCTCTCGGTGCTGGTCTGGCGGAAGCGCTATGCGCGCGACGGCGAGTAGCGCGCGGATGTGACGTCACCCAAGGCTGCGGTGGCCGGTGTCCGGCAACCCTTCAGCCCGCCTGCCGCACGATGAGCCAGCTGCCCAGGTGATCCTGGGGGAAGACACCCTCGTGCACCACGGTCGCCCTTCGACCGCCGACAACATAGGTCACCTCGACATCCACCCGCTCGACATCAGCCGGTATCCCGAAGTGAACCGGCGTCGCGCCCTGGGAGCAGTAACCGCCGCCGGTGTCCACGAGCCGCGTGCCGAGAATCCGCCCCGTGTCGTGGTCCAGCAGCTGCACTTCCGCGCCGGGCACCATGGTCTGCCCCTCGCGGTCGGTCGCCGCGACCTGAAGCGAACGCGCCGCGATATCGGAAGGCAACAAGTTCCTGTAGAGGTGATGCGTGCCCCCTGCCTGATCGTTATTGGCAATCGCCAGGTCCAGATCACCGTCGCGATCGTAGTCCGCCCATGCGACTCCGTGGCTCGGCCCGTGTTCGAGCAGGTTCGCCGGGAGCGCGTTGGTGAACGCGCCACCCTCGTTCATGAAGAGATGATCCTCAACGGCGGCGATGCCCGACAGGTATGACGTCACGACCAGGTCCGGCAGACCATTGTGGTCCACATCCGCCCAGGCTGCCGTCGTGGAATGGTAGTCGACGCCCAGGGTTGCCGGATCGGTGACGTCCGTGAACGTGCCGTCGCCGTTGTTGCTCCAGAGGATGTCCGGGCCGTAGGTGGCGATAAACAGGTCGAGATCGCCGTCGTTGTCGTAGTCGGTGACCGCCGGGGCGACGCTGCCATACTCCTCGCCGCGGTCAGGGTGGTTCATCCCGAGCGCCGGTGCCACGTCGACGAATGTGCCGTCGCCTTCGTTGCGAAAGAAGGCGTCCTCGTCGCCGTTCTGGTTGGAGACGTGGACGTCCAGGTCGCCATCCCGGTCGTAGTCGAACCAGACGACGCCCACCGTGCGGCGGGGATCGCCCACGCCCGACGCTTCGGTCACGTCCGTGAAGGTCCAGGCGGCGTCGGAGGCGGCGGATTCGCCGACCAGCCCGTCGTTGCGGAAGAGCCGATTGGGCTGGTCCCGCATCGCAACGAAGAGGTCCAGGTCGCCATCGCCGTCGTAGTCGATCCAGCTGGGCTGGCGTGTGTTGCCGAGCAGATCCACGCCGAGCCCGGACGTCACATCCACAAAGACCTGATCATCGTTGCGATAGAGGCGGTTCGGTGTCTCCGCCGTGGCGGAATGGCCGACGTAGAGGTCCGGATCGCCATCGCCGTCGTAGTCGCCCCACGCCGCGGCGCGAGTGTCTTCCAGGTCGGCCAGCCCGAGCGTCGGCGCCACGTCCACGAAGTAACCGCCTTCGTTCCGATACAGGCGATTCTCGGAGTAGCGCATTCCCACGAACAGGTCGAGATCGCCGTCGCGGTCGAAGTCGGCCCAGGCGTTGGGTTGCGCGCCGGGAGTGGCGAAGAGCTCGGGCTGGACACGGTCGAAGGCGGGCGCGGCGGATGGATCGGACGGATCCTCACCCGGGCCGCCACAGGTCGCCAGAGAGATTGACGCAAGCAGCCAGAGGGGAAGCGTCGATTGGCCACCCACTCGCCGCGAACTTGCGAACGACTTGCACCGGCGCCTCCCGGCATCATACTCAGTCCCGATTCCCACTCTGCACCTCCTTCAAGGCGGACAGCGACATGCCGGACAGCGACACGGCGGACAACCACATGCTCGAGTTGGGACGGAAGATACTCGCCTCGCAGCCCTTCAGCGTCCTTCTCGGCGCCGAATTGACCGGTCTGTCAGCCGGCGCGGCCGAAATCAGGATCCCGATCCGCCCCGAATTCGGCCAGCAGCACGGGTTCGTTCACGGCGGCATCGTCAGCTACGCCGCGGACAATGCGCTTACCTTCGCAGGCGGCAGCGTGCTGGGAACCGGCGTGGTAACGTCCGAATTCAAGATCAACTACCTGAGGCCCGCCGTGGGCGAATTCCTCATTGCCCGCGCGAGCGTCATCCACCACGGAAAACGACAAGCGGTCTGCCGGTGTGACGTCTTCACGTCCGCGAAAGGCAATGAAACGCCGTGCGCAACG
This sequence comes from Longimicrobiales bacterium, assembly GCA_965211905.1. GTDB lineage: Bacteria > Gemmatimonadota > Gemmatimonadetes > Longimicrobiales > Gaopeijiaceae > Bin94. Next base: position 591,598 of record CBDBTX010000002.1, on the reverse strand, counting down.
GCGCAGGGCACGATCGTCGGGCTTTCGCCTCGCTGACCAGAGACTTCGATGAAGCGCTCCAGCGCGAGAACGTACTCGGGCGACGCCGCCCTACCGCCGCCCGCCGCGTCCCCCACGGCGCCCGCCCCGGCCACCCATCTGATTCCCAAGCCGATACATGACCCTGAACATGAAATACTGGCCGAGCGACTCCGTCCGCGATTCCTCGATGAAGTTCGCTGAATTGGTGACCGCGACGCCCTGATTCTGATTCAGCAGATCGTAGGCCTGAAGCTCGATCTCGGCGCGCTCGTCGAGCACGCGCCGCGTGATCGAGGCATCCCAGCGCGCGATGTTGCGCGATTCGGTGAACAGTCCCTGATCGTAGGTGCGATAGCGGAAGTCCGTCTCCAGCTCCCAGCCGCCCAGGTAGAAGGTCGCTTCGCCCCGGTACTGAGCGTTTATGTAGCTCCGGTTGAGCTCCTGGTTGAGCGAGTACTCGACGTCGTTGAAGTTGAAGTCCGCGGTCACCTCTACATCAAAGCGGTCGGTGACACGGTTTTCCACGCTCACCTCGAATGTGTTGCGCAGGATCCGGCTCTCGTTGGCGGCGAGATTGACCAGCTCCGTCCCCTCGGAGTAGGTGATCCGGTATTCGAGGTCGACTTCGATGCCCAGCCGCCGGATCGGGGTGCCGAAGTTCGCCCCCAGGTTGCCGGACCATTCGCCATCGGTGTTGACCGGCATCCGCGTCTGGAAGCCGCGCTCGTCGAACAACCGCGACGTGGAGATGCTGTTGTGACTGTAGTCGAGCCCGGCAAAGGTGAAGAAGTTGATGAAGCTGAACTGGTCGAAGAAGCGGTATTCGGCGTCGACCCCGTGCAGGTACTCGGGGCGCAGGTCCGGGTTGCCGGAGTAGATGTTGAGCGGATCGGTGTTGTCGGAGTAGGGCTGTAGCTGCGTGAGCGACGGCTCGCGGCTGCGACCGTTGTACCGGAACTCGATGTGTTGGTCTTCCTTGATTTCGTTCTTGAAGCGGGCATTCGCCAGCAGGTGCGTGTACCCGTTCTCGATGGTCTGATCCCGGTCCAGGATGACGCCTTCGAGCTGCGATCTCTGCAGGCGGAGGCCCACGGTCAACCACTTGACATCGTCGTCGTAGCTGTAGCGCGTCCCGCCCTGGAGATAGGTGTAGGCCCTCTCGAAACCGGAACTCAGCCGGTCGTTGAAGACGGGCGCCCCGTTGACGAGGTCGTAGACCGAGTTGTCGCGGTCCTCGCGCGTCCAGTTCCGCTGCCCGAACACCTCCATGGTGTGGCCTTCGGCGAGTGGCTGGGTCAGCGACAGGCGCGCCGAGTTGTTCCAGGTCCGTCCCACCCGGGACTGTTCCTGCAGGATCTCCTCGAAGTCGTCGCGCCCGCGCCCTCCGCGCACCTCACCTGTGACGACCGACTCCAAGTCGGAGGACAGGTCGGAGTCCTGCAGGCCGCTCCTGACCTCGGCAACCACGCTGCGGCCCTCATCGTTGAGTCGCTTGCGCCAGGTCAGGCGCGCGTTGCCGCCCAGGTCGTCACCGTCCACGAGATAGTCCGTGGTGGCCGAATTGAGCATGCTGCCGCCCAGCGTGTGCGTCTGCCGATTCGCGAAGGAGGTCATCGACGAAGCGCGCGTGTTTCCGTCCATGCGCAGCCGCAGATCGTGACCATCGGAGAAGGTGTACTGCGCATTCAGATTCACGCGGTGGCGCCGATTGCCGGTCTCGCGGTTGCTGGTCTGGTCCACCAGCGAAGCGACATCCGAGCCGAAGAGCGCCTGCTGCTGAAGCGTCCGGTCCTGGGAATTGTCGAGCTGGCTGATGAAGTAGCTCCCCCTCAGCCAGGTATCGTCGTCCTCGTCTCCGAAATCCCGGCTCGCATTGAGTCCGAGACTCATCGTCTCGGTAAAGCCGTCGTTGGAACCGCCGCCACGCCCGCCGCCGGCGAAGTCCGCGAAGTCACGCCAGTTGAATCCCGCCTGGTTGACGTTGTTGGCGTTCGCGGTAAGCGACAGCTGGGTGTTGGGAGAGAAGCGGTTCAGCGTGAGCGATCCGTCGTAGCGAGCATCGTTGCCCACGGGTGCCGTGAGGCGTCCCTGATTGTCCACGTCGCCGCCCACGCCGCCTCTGGCGCGGCCGAAGTACCCGCTGCGCGCCTCCTCCTTCAGCTTGAGGTCGATCGTGCGCTCTTCCTCGCCGTCGGGGATGCCGGTGAACTCGGCCATGTCGGACTGCTTGTCGTAGACGGCGACCTGCGCGATGGCGTCCGCCGGCAGGTTGCGCGTCGCGACCGTCGCGTCCCCGCTGAAGAATTCCCTGCCGTCGACGAGAACGTTCTGGACCTCTTCGCCCTGTGCGGTGATCGTGCCGTCCGAGTCGACCTCGATCCCGGGAAGCCTCTCCAGCAGGTCCTCCACGGTCGCGTTGGGCGGCGTCGGAAAGGCCAGCGCGTTGTAGCTGAGGGTATCCCGCCGGTTGACGAAGGGGACGTGCTCGACGCTGACCACCAGTTCGTCGATCTCCACCGCCGCGACGGACAGCGTCACCTCGCCCGTCTCCACATCGGTGTTCGTGACGTCGAAGTCGCGGCGGAGCGTCTGATAGCCGATGAGGGTGACCTGCAGGATGTACTCGCCCGGGGTCAGGCCCGTGATAGCGAACGCCCCGTCGCCGCGGCTCAGCGCGTACCTGGCCAGCACCGAGTCCGGCCGCGTCAGCGCAACCACCATGGCGCTCTGAAGGCCCATTCCCGCGGAGTCGGCCACGATGCCACGGACCTCGTATTCGCGGGCATCTTCCTGCGCGCCCAGGGGAATGGCGGCGATGTGGCACGTTGCCGCCAGAATCAGACACGTCATTGTGCGGCCCACCGGCCACCTCCTACTCTCGGCCGCCACCGCGACGCCCATATAGCTGTTCCAACTCGTCGAGCTTGTCGTCGACAATCGCCTCATATTCCTCGCGCGAAACCGGGTCGCCGTCTTCCGGCGCCCGAATCAGTCCCGCCTCCACTTCGCCCAGTGCGATCTCGGTTGCGAAGTACTGGGCGCGCCCACCGTCCAGCGACAGAACCAGGATCATGCCCGGCAATCCGCCGTACGACGCGGGACCCCCCGAAACCGGTATTTGCGGCGTGAACCACGCCTCGATCGCCGTGCCGTCGTGCTCCGCGGTCGCCTTCATCACCATGCGCCCCAGATGCTCCGCCTGTTCGCCCGCCATGCGCCAGGCATAGGCCGGCGGCGGACCTGCCACACGGAAATCGCGCCCGAAGAACTCGCGCGTCTCCACGGCCGTGCCCTTCGCGTAGCTCACCCAGGCGTCGCGCACGACTTCCAGGTCGGTGCGCGAGGCCGATCGCGTCTTCAGCCTCTGCAGACGATCTCGCCAGCGATTGGACAGCTGGCTGCCGTCCTCACCCGCGGCGGGCGCGGGGGTCATCCGGGATTCGGCAGGACCGAAGTGAAGGACCAGAGTGCTGGTTTCGGCATCCGGGATGTTGTCCTTCCAATCCTCGGGAATCTCGAAACCGTGCTGCTGGGAATAGGTGTACGTGATGGTCCCCTGCTGCGCGGTCAGCACGGTGGGGATCAGGAGCGCCAGGGCGATGGTGCGGGTCATACCAGTAAAGACAGCTAACCCGGGTGAAACGTTCCGGAAGTAATGGTGGGCAGGCAGCCGACGATGCTGTCCATTCGTCTTGACTCCAAGGGTCGGTAGGGGCCACCCGCGGCCCAGCAAACCGCGTTCTCGAGACCACGCGGCTTCTGGCCCTCTTGCCAGCTATATGGTAACCATATACCATATATGCCATGAAGACGATCAAGACGACGGTGTATCTGAACGCGGCGGACTACCGCAGACTCAAGTCGTTGGCGGCCGATGAGGGGCGCTCCGCGGCCGAACTGGTGCGCGAGGCGGTGACAGAGTACACGGCGCGCGCGACGGCGCGGGAGTGGCCCAGTTCCATCGGGTTGGGGGACAGCGGCGACCCACACTTCGCCGAGAACTATGAGGACTACCTTGACGGTTTCGGTGAAGATGGGTTGGAAGACTACTTCAGCACCGTGGAATCTTCGCAGCATCCGAAGGATACCAAAGGAAGACCCAGTGGGCTCTCCGAGTAGTCGCGCCCAGTGATCGTGGCCGACACCAGTGCCATGCTGGCGCTCCTGGACGCACGCAGTGTCACACACGTGGCGATGGTAGAGGTGTTTCGATCGTTTCGATCCGAATGGGTCCTGCCGTGGGCCATTCTGCCCGAACTGGATCATATGGTGCCCGGAAGGATCGGCCCCGTGGTCGCCCAGGCCTTCCGCGTCGACTTGGCCAAAGACCTCTACACTGTCGAATGGGGCGGCCGACCGGACCTGCACAGGGCACTCGAACTCGATCGCACCTATCGCGACCTCTCGCTCGGCCTCGTCGACGGAATCGTCATGGCCGTGGCGGAGCGGCTCGAGGCGCGGGCGATCGTCACGCTCGACTTGCGGGATTTCGGGGCGGTCACGCTGAAGGGTCAGCCGCAGATCTGGCCGCGGGATCTGTAGAGAGTCGCGCGCTCCCTACGCCGTAACCACCGGCCAGGGCTCCCACTCTCTCCACTTGCCCCGCGTGAAATCCGGGAATTCCACAGGCGCGCTGCCGTTCGCCACGCTGATCTCCGACAGCTCGCACACCGCGCTTAGCGCCGCCGCGTCGTACACATTCATGTCGAGCGGCAGACCCTCCCGCAGACACTTGATGAGCCGATAGTCCTCCATGAAGTCCATGCCGCCGTGGCCCGCGCCGATCGAGGCCTCGCGGAGTGCCCGCCACAGGGGATGCTCGAACTCGTCGTAGTAGGCCTCGGCTTCCTCCCAGCGGTGCGACGGACTGCGGCCTTCGATGTAGACGCGGTCGGGATAGCCCTGGAAGATCCCACGCGTACCCTGGACCTTGTTGATGCGGTCGTAGGGGCGCGGGAGGTTCGTGTCGTGGGCCACGTAGATCGTCTTGCCTAGCGCGGTCTGGATCAGGCTGCCGTTCACGTCGCCCAGTGCGAAGGTCTCGGCGCGCTTGGGGTGATCGTCCGGGTAGTGGGCGGCCGCCCACTCCTGCAGTCCGCGCGAGGGACTGCTCATGGAAACGAGGGTGGCGAACCGGTCGCCGCGGTTGATGTCCATGCAGTTGGCTACCGGACCGAGGCCGTGCGTCGGGTAGAGGTTGCCGTTGCGCGCCCAGGAGTGGTCGCGGCGCCAGAGCCCCTCGCCTTCGTCGGCGAACTTGATTCCGCGAAGGTCGTGCAGATACCCGCACTCGGCATGGAGGATCTCGCCGAGGAAACCTTGGCGCACCAGGTTGAGGCAGAGCAGTTCGGGGCGTCCGTAGTTGACGTTCTCCATCATCGTGCAGTGGCGGCCGGTGCGCTCCGCGGTTTCGACGAGGCGCCAGCAGTCCTCGAGGGTGTACGCAGCGGGGACTTCGGTGGCCGCGTGCTTGCCGTTCTCCATGGCGGCGACGCAGATGGGGACGTGGAAGCGCCACGGGGTCGCGTTGTAGACAAGGTCGAGTTCGGCCTCGGCGCAGAGGCGCTCGAAGTCGCTCTCGCCGTCGGTGTAGAGCGCCGGCCTGGGATGCCCTGCCTCCTCGATGATGTCGGCCGCGCGCTCGGCATGGGCCTCGCGGATGTCGCAAACGGCCGTGATCACGCACCCGTCGATGCGCACCAGGTTGCGGACGTGCGCGGTGCCCATGCCACCGACGCCTACGTAGCCGATACGGACGTTGTCGATCGGTGGGGCGGCAAGGGGATCGGCGGGTGGCGCGCCAACGCTGCCGGGCACTGAGGCCGCGCCTGCCAGCGCGTCCCGCTCCGAACCGGGCTCACGGCACCCCGTGACTGCGCCCGCCGCCACGCCGAGGGCCCCGACCTTGAGGAAGTCGCGCCGATCGAGGCCGGTCGCTGGGTCACGGTCGGCCCCGCGGCCGAATCGACCTGCCGGGCGCCGCAGTGTATCGTCGCGGTCGCTGTTCATCGTTTCACCACCCTTTATTGGTTGCTCGTTTGAGTGACATACAGCCGCGGCCCCGACCGAATGTCAAGCGCCTGGTCCGCCCGTGCGTCCGGTCGACATCCACTTGAGACCGGGGTGCAGGGTGAGCAGGGCCGCCACGCCCGCAAACGGCATCGACAAGAGAGCTGCCGTGTGCGGGCCCGTCACGTCCGCAACGGCCCCCGTGCCCATGACGCCCAAAGCGCCGACCGTCCAGGCCAGTCCCATCACGATCCCTGAGCTGGCTCCGGGTGCGCGCGGCGACATCTCCTGCGCCATCACCACGATGGGCGGCAGCGTCGCCATCCCCAGAAAACCCGCCCCGGCGATCGCGATGAAGCCGATGGCGCTCCACGGCCCGAGCCAGACCGCGGCCACATGTACGGGCAGCGCCAGCGCACACAGCAGGAAGAGGAGGCGAGGACGGTCCATGCGGTCGGCAAGCAGGCCGCCCGTCAGCGTGCCGAAGGCCTGTGCCCCCAGGTAGACGGACAGCGCCGCCGCGCCGAGTGTCTCCGATCCTCCCATTTCTGCCACGATGATCGGCTTCATGGTGAGGAAAGCGCGTTGCACGAACGCCATCGCCGAACTCACCCCAAAGATGATTCCCAACGGCCCCATCAGTTGACGAAAGACGTAGGATGGCGGCGGTGCCGGGGGTGCGCTTTGCACCTCGCCGCGGCCGCTTGGCAAGCTGAAGAAGAAGAGCGGGGCCAGCAGGAGCGCCGGAATCATCGCCACCCACAGCCGTTGCATCCCGCCCCAGCCGACCAGACCAACGGCCACCAGCGGTCCCGCCGAGAATCCGACCGCGCCGCCGAAGGAGAAGATCGAGTAGCGGCCGCCGCTGCCCTTCCCTTCGGTCAGCCGCACAGCGTACGACGCGCCGGGAGGATGAAACGCGGCGCCCCCGAGTCCGCCGATGATGAGTAGCAGCATCAGGACCCAGTAGGACGACGCGAACCCCATGAGGGACACGAAGACGCCGCTCACGACCACGCCGCCCACCGCCAGGGCCCGGCGCCCGAAGCGGTCCGCGATGTAGCCGAAGAACGGCTGCGGGAGCGCGGTGGCGATGGCATGCGCGGCACCGAGCGACGCGGCCGCCGCGATTGAGATGCCCATCCCGTTCATGATCCGCGGGAGCAGCGGCGGCACGAAGGAGGCGTACGCGTCGGTCACTGCGTGCGCCAATGCGATGATGAGTGCGATTCGGGTGGCGGAGATGCCCGCGGATCGCGGGGGCGGATTGACAGTGCCCGGCAAGTAACCAGCGTCGGGAGTCTTCAGAGCCGAGGTCGTCCTCGCTTGAGGTGTCGGTCCTCTCGGACCATGGAAGTGCTTTGGCAGCTTCCGCCAGATAGCCCTGCGGGTCAAGTCCGCGTCCGCGGGGTCTGCGAATTGGACCCGAAACGGTTTGGTCACCAGGCCCTCATGAACTGGAAACCCCCGGTGGCGCTGCCTAGTATGGATAGCCGTGCCAATCCGGCCGTCCTCGTTCGACGGCCTCAACGTACCGACCTGCCGAATTGTCTTTAAGGGGCTATGTCGCAACACCACACCCAGGACGCCCAAATGACTCTGACGTCAACCGCAAACGACCGTTCTCCTGCACTGAAGCGCCTCGTGGCGCTGCTCCCGATCGCTGTTCTTCTGCCCGTTCTGACCGGCTGCGCCTCCCAATACGGCGGCGATCCCGAAATGGGCGCCGAGATGGCTCCCGGAGCCGCCGCCGCCTTCGCCAATCCTCCCGGTCTTCAGCTCGATCCGCCCACGCCCGACCCGCGCGTCGGCCTGGAGGCGGGGCTCTTCGACGCCGGGGAGGCGATCTGGAACCTGCGGATGCTTTCGACGACCCCGCCGGAGGAACCCTTCGTGGGCCAGATGAACTCGGATCTGGCATTCACCGGCAACTACGCGATCCAGGGCAACTTCGACGGCATCCAGGTGTGGGACATCTCCGACCCGGCCAACCCGGTTTCGGTCGTGACCTATGTGTGCCCCGCCTCTCAGAGCGACGTATCGGTGTACGACAACCTCCTCTTCGTTTCGGGCGAGGATACCAGCGCACGTCTGGACTGCAGCGGCGAAGGCGTGCAGGAGGCTGTCAGCCACCATCGGCTGCGCGGTATTCGGATCTTCGACATTTCCGACATCCGGAACCCGGTAAACGTCGGCAACGTGCAGACCTGCCGGGGCTCGCACACCCACACCGTCCTGAAGCACCCTGGCGACGACGACAACGTCTATATCTACGTGTCCGGTGCAGCCCCGGTGCGCCCCGCTGAAGAACTGGCCGGCTGTTCGTCCGGCATGCCCGACGAAAACCCCAATACCGCGCTCTTCCGAATCGAGGTGATCCGGGTCCCGCTCGACAATCCTCAGGCCGCGGAGGTCGTGAGTTCGCCCCGCATCTTCCAGGACCTGGTTGCACCGCCCGTGCACGGGCCCGCTCCCGAAGACGTAGCTGCCGCGGAGCAGGCGCGTGAGCAGGCCCGTGCAACAGGTGGTTTCGTTATCGAGATCCAGGGACAGGTGCAGGTCCTTCCTGATCAGTTCGTCACCCCGATGCTCGACAGCATCGTCGCGGCAAGAGGAGGTGACGGTCCTCCCACCGCCGCCGACAGCACTGCACTGCGTGACTACATCAACGAGATGGTTGCGCAGATGATGGGCGCGGCCGGCGGCGGCGATGGTCCGGCCCCGGGCCCGACCCAGTGCCATGACATCACGGTCTACCCTGCGATCGGTCTGGCGGGCGGGGCCTGCGTGGGCTACGGGCTCCTTCTCGACATCACGGACCCCGCCAACCCGAGGCGCCTCGCGGCGGTGGCCGACTCCAACTTCGCCATCTGGCACTCGGCCACCTTCAACAACGATGGCACGGCAGTCATGTTCACCGACGAATGGGGCGGTGGAGGTGCACCCAAGTGCCGCGCGTCGGATCCGGTGGAATGGGGCGCCAACGCCGTGTTTACCATCGAAGACGGGGAGATGGTCCACCAGAGCTACTACAAGTTGCCGGCCGCGCAGTCAGTGCTTGAAAACTGCGTCGCGCACAACGGCTCGCTCATTCCGATCCCTGGCCGCGACATCATGATTCAGGGATGGTACCAGGGCGGCATCTCGCTGATCGACTGGACCGACCCGTCCAATCCTGTGGAGATTGGCTACCATGATCGCGGACCGGCGAATCCCGACCAGATGGCCATGAGCGGCAGTTGGTCGGTCTACTGGTACAACGGGGTCATTGTGAACTCGGAGATTACGCGCGGGCTGGACATCTTCGAACTCGTCCCGAACGAGCTTCTCACCCAGAACGAGATCGACGCGGCAAACTCGGTTGTGCTGACTCAGCTCAACTCGCAGGGCCAGCCTATCTTCGAATGGCCGGCGACCTTTGCGCTGGCACGGGCGTACCTGGACCAGCTGGAGCGCTGGCATGGCATGACCGCCCCGCAGATCGCCTCGGCGCGTGCTGCCCTGGCCACAGCCGAGAGCGCATCGGGATCGGGCCGACGCGACACCCTGGGGTCCCTGGCCACAACGCTCAACGGGCAGGCATCCGGCGCAGGCGATCCTGCCAGGGTTGCGAAACTGATTGACGCGGTTCAGCGACTGGCCGACGCTGGTTAGGAGCATGGTACACATGAAGAACAGACACGCTGGCCAACTGGTCGCCCACCCTGGCCGACCGTGGTGGCCACTCTTCGTCCTGATCCTGGCGGGTGCCTCGCAGGCGTGTGCGGCCGGACCCGGCGCATCTCCCGGATCCCCGACACCGGCCGATGCGGCAGCGACGACCACCATTGCTGCCGAACCGGACCCTCCCCCCACCCGCCCCGATGCGGCGAAGATCGCCGAACTCGAGGCCATCTACCGGCAGCGTGCCGAAGAGGTGCTGCGGAACTATCACGAAGGCGATGTGCACTTCATGACCGGGATGATCGGGCACCACGCGCAGGCGCTGCTCATGTGCGCCTTTGCGCCCGAAAACGACGCCAGCGCCAACATGCAGACGCTCTGCGAGCGGATCATCAGCTCGCAGCAGGACGAGATCAACCTCATGCAGCGATGGTTGCGGGATCGCGGCCTCGAGGTCCCCGAAATCCACATCGCCGATGGCGAATTGATGATCCACGGACCCGAACACGCGCACCACATGCCGGGCATGCTGTCGCCGGAGCAGGTCGCAGAACTTCGCCAGGCGCGCGGCCGCGACTTCGACCGCCTGTTCCTCATCTACATGATCCAGCACCACCAAGGCGCGGTGACGATGGTGGACGAACTGTTCGCCACCGACGGCGCCGCCCAGGGCGACGACCTGATCTTCAGGCTCGCTTCAGATATTCAGGCCGACCAGACTTCCGAGATCGAACGCATGGAATTGATGCTGGAAGCGATGGAGCCCAGCGGGTCGAACGGCTGATCACAGATATTTCGACGGCACGCCAACACTGTTTCAGGAAAGAAGTCACATGATGCCGATCCAAGTTGCGAAGACCTGTTCACGAAGCGTTTCGCGCCTCGCTGCGCTTCTCGCCCTGTCCGCGGTGCTGGCCGCACTCCCGGGCTGTGCCTCCCAACCGACGCCGGAGGCCCCGGCTCCAACGGGTGAGCGCGAGGCCCCGCCGCTCCTTCAGGACGCCGCACCGGCCACCTTCGCGCATCCCGCAGGCCTGCGGGTCAACGCGCCCGATCCCGATCCCCGCGTCGGACTGGGTCCCGGGCTCTTCGACGCCGAAGAGGCCATCTGGAACATGCGCATGCTGTCGACCACCCCACCCGAGCCGCCGTTCGTCGGCTCCACCAACTCGGACCTGGCCTTCACCGGCGACTACGCCATCCAGGGCAACTACGACGGCATTCAGGTCTGGGACATCTCCGACCCGCGCAATCCGGCGTCGGTCATCACCTACAGATGTCCGGCCTCGCAGAGCGACGTGTCGGTGTATGAACACCTGATGTTCGTTTCGGGCGAGGGGCTCGGCGGACGGCTGGACTGCGGCGATGGGGGCATCCCGGAGGCGGTGAGCCACGACCGGCTGCGCGGCATCCGCATCTTCGACATCTCCGACATCGCCAATCCGGAGTACGTGGCCAACGTGCAGACCTGCAGAGGCTCGCACACGCACACGGTCCTGAAGCACCCGGGTGACGACGACAACGTCTACATCTACGTCTCCGGTTCAGCAGGGGTGCGCCCGCCCGAAGAGCTCGCTGGATGCTCGGGCCTCGCGCCCGATGAGGACCCCAATTCGGCCCTGTTCCGGATCGAGGTCATCCGCGTTCCCCTCGACGACCCGCAGTCGGCGGAGATCGCGAGTTCGCCCCGGATCTTCCAGGACCTGGTTGCGCCGCCCAGACACGGCCTGTCGCCGGCGGACTACGAGGAGCTCGATGCCGCGCGGGCAAGAGGCGACATCATCGGTTACCGCCGCGGCCAGCCCAGAGTGATGCGTCCCGGGCAGGCCAGACCCATGCTCGACAGCGTCGTCGCCGCACGCGGAGGCACCGGGGAACCCACCGCGGCCGACCGCGCCGCACTCCAGGCCGCGCTCGACGAACAGGGACGGCTCCAGGCAGAGCAGGCGGCACGGCAGGCCGACGAACCGCGGCCGGGCCCCACCCAGTGCCACGACATCACCGTCTACCCGGCGATCGGTCTCGCGGGCGGCGCCTGCGGCGGGTACGGGCTGCTGCTCGACATCACCGACCCGGTGAACCCCAGCCGCCTCGCGGCCGTCGCCGACTCGAACTTCTCCCTGTGGCATTCGGCCACATTCAACAACGACGGCACCACGGTCATGTTCACCGACGAGTGGGGCGGCGGCGGAGCGCCCAAGTGCCGCGCGGCCGACCCGAAGGAGTGGGGCGCCAACGCGACCTTCGTCATCGAAGACGGCGACATGATCTTCCAGGCCTACTACAAGCTGCCGGCGCCGCAGAGTTCGCTCGAGAATTGCGTGGCACACAACGGTTCGCTGATTCCGATCCCGGGCCGGGACATCATGATCCAGGGGTGGTACCAGGGCGGGATCTCGCTGATCGACTGGACCGACCCCGCCAATCCGGTCGAAATCGGTTTCCACGACCGCGGCCCTTCGGACGGCACCCGCCAGGGCTCCGGCGGCAGCTGGTCCGTCTACTGGTACAACGGCGTGATCGTCAACTCCGAGATTTCCCGCGGTCTCGACATCTTCGAACTCGTGGCGAACGAGTCCCTCACCCAGAACGAAATCGACGCCGCGAATTCGGTCGTGCTGACCCAGCTCAATTCACAGGGCCAGCCGATCTTCGAATGGCCGGCGACCTTTGCGTTGGCCCGCGCCTATCTCGACCAGCTGGAGCGCTGGCATGGGATGACGGCGCCGCAGATCGCGTCGGCGAGAGACGCACTGGCCAGGGCGGAAGGCATGTCGGGCAGCGCGCGCGCCGATGCGCTTCAGGCACTGGCGGCGGAACTCGGTGGCCAGGCCGAGGGTGCTGCGGATCCGGACAAGGCCGCCAGGCTGGTCGACGCGGTTCAGCGACTGGCTGCGGGCGGCTAGGCCGGGAGGGATCCGGTCGAGGCCGGAAAGTCCGACAAGGCTGCGCGGGCCTGCATGCCGGGCCCGCGCAGCTCCGCCTCAGCCGAGGCCCGCCGATACCCCGACCCGGAAGGTCATGAGGTTGGCGTCGCTGACGATGGGGTCGGCCACCCACTCACCACGACGCAGTTGGCGAAGGTTCGCCGCGCCGTCGGCCAGGTACTCGGTCAACCCGTTGCGCTGATAGGAAGCGGACAGATCCAGCGAAAGCGGGTTCTGACCTCCACGGATTCGCACCGATAGTCCGCCGCCGCCGGTGAATGCCCACTGGAAGTCGTCGAAGTTGGTGGTGGAGGCGATGGGCTCATCGCCGTGGCTCCCGTTCACACTGGTGGAAGTCACGAAGTAGGCGAAGCCCGCAGTGCCGTACACATACGGCCTGATCGGCCCGCGCCCCAGATAGATCTGGGGACCCATTCCGGCGGAGAATATGGTGTTCGTGGTCTGCACATCTACATCCACAAAGGGCACCGTCGGGCTGAGCGGCACGCGCCGGCTCTCCGCTCCGTAGATGATGAAGTGCCCTTCGGCGCGCACGCCTACAAGCCCGTCGGCGCCCAGGAGCACGCCGCCGAATCCGGCGCCTCCGCCCAGGTCCACGTGGTCCTGGAAGGTGCCGACGGGGACCGCGAGGTCCAGGTAGCCAAAGGCCTCGCCCCGGGGAGCGCTCGGTCCGCGCTGAGCCGTCCCACGCTCCGTCAACGCCAGGCCGGCGAATGTCACCGACGCCACGATCACGATCTGTTTCGCCAAGGTGTTTCTGTCTGGGAACATCACTCGCTCACTCCCCTCGCCCTGCCGTCCTTCTCCCGGCGGTCGAGCACCTCCCCGGGCAGGGCACCGGTAGGCTCGCCGTCGTCGACCGTGAATTGGCCATTCACCAGCACATACTCGATACCCGTGGGATAGAGGTCAGGTTCCATGATCGTTGCCGGCGAGGTGATGTCGTCGTAGTCGAAGACGACGAGATCGGCCTTGTAGCCCACACGCAGAAAGCCGCGGTCCCTGAGGCCGATGATCTGCGCCGCCAGACCGGTCGACGAGCGGATCGCGAAGGGCAGCGTGATCACGCCGCGCTCCTTGACGTAGTGGGAGATCTTGCGCGCGAACGCCCCGTACGAACGTGGGTGTTGCCCGGGCCGCGTCCAGAGCGAGACGGAACCGTCGGTCGACGTAGCCGTATACTCCTGCCGCATGTAGTTCTCGATGTCGAACTGGTGGCCGGCGACGGGCCGGAAGCGGACGCCAGCGGGCACGAGTTCCGTCGATTCGAGGGCAAAATGAATGAGTTGTTCAAAGGGCGACCGCCCCGCTTCGGCTGCGATCTCCGCGAGGTACCGGCCCACCGTCTCGGGAAAGTCGGGGGAGGAGACGACGATGTGCCTGTCCGCGCCACCTTGCAGGCGCAGAATGTACTCCGTGTCGCGCTCCAGCTCCGCCGCGGCGGCCGGATCCGCCAGGTTGGCGCGCAAGTTCCCCTTCGGGTCGCTCATCAGTTCGGGATCTCGCCAGATAGGCGCGTCGAGCCCGCCGGAGCGATCGGTCCCGGGAGGCGCGTAGCCCCAGTCGGGGAGCACGTCGACGGGACCGCCGCCGAAGGTCTCGTACGGGTACTGGTCGAGGTACACATCCACCCCCTCGCGCCGCGCGGCCTCGATCATCAGGATGTCGGTCTGCGAATGGCCCCAGGTGTCGGTGCCCTTCGCCTTGATGTGCGTTCCCACCACGCGGATCCCCGCCGCACGCCCGATCTCGATCGTCTCGCGCATGCCGTCGGTGCCGGTGAGCGGCTGCTCGTCCACGATCGACGGGATCTGCCAGAGCGGCAGCGGTGACTGGCTGCGCTGGTGGGAATAGTAGAAGCCGTCGAAGGGCGCGACCTCCTTCGCCAGCGCGATGAGCTCTTCCGTCGTGCTGAAGCGGCCCGGCCTGTACTCGGGACCGGCGCCGAGACCCCATGCTCCGGCTTCCATCCCGCCGCGCACGAGCTCCGCCATCCGTGCGATCTCGTCGGCCGTGGCGGGGCGTTCGTAGTCATCCCCCATCACCAACCCCCGCACGGTGCCGTGACCCACCATCGGCACCACATTCGTGGCCACGCCCGGGGCACGGTACGCATCCATCTCATCCGGGATCGGCCAAACCGGGTTGCGTCCGTCCGGGCCGAAGACCGAGGTGGTGATGCCCTGCATGACGAGGTTGTGCGCGCGGCGGCCCTCGATGTTGTCGGACGCGAAGGCGCGGTCGGCGTGCGAGTGCATGTCGATGAAGCCGGGGACGACGTGCTTGCCGGCCGCGTCGATAACGCGAGTGGCCGTGGCGTTGGGGAGCTTGCCGATGCTGACGATCCGGTCGTCGACGATGCCGACATCGGCGCTGAAGGCGGGGCTTCCCGAACCGTCGAGGACCATGCCGCCGCGGATGAGCAGGTCGAATTGCTGGGCGGAGGCGGGAGCCGCGGGGAGGGCTGCTGCGAGCACGAGCAGGACAAAGGCGGCAGGAGCCGAGGAGCGACCGGCGGGTGCGGCAAGGGGGACACCGCGGGCGGCAGGTGTGGCCAGTGTGACGGGAAGGCGGAGCGAGCGGGCGAGGTAGCGCATGTTTACCACAGGACGGGTGCGGGGTACCGGGCGATCTCTTCGTCCGGCGTCACGATCGTCAAGCCGTAGAGGATGGCTTGCGAGACCAGTCCGCGGTCGAAGGGATCGGCGTGGAGCGGCGGAAGGAGATCATCGTGAGCGGCGGCCCGCTCGTCAAATGGAAGCGGGCGCAGCTGAAGCCATTCGCGGCGGCTCTTGAGGTAGTGCCTTGGGGGCATCGGTAGCGGCAAACGGCCGATGCGGTACTTGATGGCTACCTCCCAGGCCGAAAGCGCGCTGAGGTAGACCTCGTTCACCGGGTCGCGGCAGGCCGATTCCGCGGCGTCCGACAGGCTCGGATCCGCGGCGGCCAGCCAGAGGAATGTGCAGGTGTCGACGAGGAGCTTCACTACTCGCCGCCGGTGCCGAACCGCTTGGCGGTCTGGCCGGTCTGGCCGCCGTCGCTCTCTTGGCCGCCACCACCGCCGAAGGCACTCAGCACTTCTGCCGGAAGCGGCTCGAAGAAGCTGTCCGGGATGATCATGCCCCGGTCGATGCCGATGGGACGCAACTCCGTGGGCGTCGTCCGGATCGGGCGGATTTCGGCGACCGGCACGTTCCGGCGGCACAGCGTGATCGTCTCTCCGGCCTCGACCCGGGTGAGGTAGCGCGAGAGGTGCGCTCTGGCATCTGCGATGTTGACTCTGTTCATGTACAGAACGTTAGCGTGATAGTTGTACATGTCAATTCGGCGGGTCACCTGTCGGTGGCGGTCGACGTGACCTCTGCGACCCGTTCGAGCGCCCAGTCCGCGTGCTCGCGAACCACTTCCGAGTGGTCGTCCGCCGCCCGCTTCAACACCGGAGCCGCTTCGGCCGCCCCCCAATTGCCCAGCGCCACGCAGACATTCCGCAGCAGCCCGTTCCGCCGCGCCCGCGACACCGGCGAGTCGCGGAACTCCCGCAGGAACGCCTTGCCGGACATGCCCAGCAGCCGGTTGGCCAGGCCGATCAGCGAGGCGCCGTCCAGGTCGGTGCGCGGTGAGTAGGCAGGCTCCGCCGCCGGCGCCGAGAACCTCTCGTTCCACGGACATACCTCCTGGCAGATGTCGCAGCCGAACACCCGGTTGCCGATCGCGGGACGCAGTTCGCGCGGGATCGGTCCCTTCAGTTCGATGGTGAGATAGGAGATGCAGCGCGTCGCATCCATGACGGGGGCACCGGATTCGTTGCGGCCCAGCAGCGCACCGGTCGGGCAAGCGTCGAGGCAGCGCCGGCACGTGCCGCAGTGATCTTCCCGGAATGGGGCGGACGGCTCCAGGGGCAGGTCGGTGAGGAGGACGCCGAGGAAGAAATAGGAGCCACGGCGCGGGTGGATAAGCATGGTGTTCTTGCCGAACCAGCCCAGGCCGGCGCGCTGGGCGAGTTCCCGCTCAAGGATGGGTCCCGTGTCGACATACGCGCGGCGCCGGTATGGGCGTCCCGCGAAGGCTTCGAGGCGGGCCGCCAGGACTTCCAGCCTGTCGCTGACGACGTGGTGGTAGTCGCGGCCGCGGGCGTAGCGGGCGACGATCGCGCGGGAGGGGTCGCCGGGTGAGGTAGCGGGCTCGTCGTCCGCGTACGAATGGGCGACGACGAGCGCGCTCCGGAATCCGGGCAGGGTGAGGTCGAGGTCCGCGCGGCGACTCACCGCGTCGGGGCGGGCGAGGTAGGCCATCTCACCGTGCAGTCCAGTGCCCAGCCATTCCCGGAAGTGGGCCATGTGACGGCTATCGTGCCGGGTGAGGACGCCGGCCATGTCGAAGCCGACGGCGAGGGCCTCGGCGATCGCCCGATCGGTGTCGAGCGACGGGCGCCCCACCCCCTCATCCTCTCCGAACGGCGGCTGTCCGCCATCGTGGTTCGCGTCGGTCGTCATGCTACCATTGTTGGCCAAAGGGGCCCGCGTCCGCCATCATCAGCCGGTCCGAGGCCATTCGCATTCTGCCCGAAGGGGGCACCGTGGAGTATGGTCCTGCATCCCGGGCGTTCAAGTACGTGGCAGGCGTCCAGTGCACCACGGCCCTCCGGTGTTTCGCGATTCGCCCGTGGACCATGGCTCCGGCATGCGCCGCGGTCCTGGCGCTCGCTTCCGCCTGTGACCCGCGCGTTCCGGCCTATGACGTCCAGGTCGACACCCTGGCCGGCGGCACCGTCCATGTGTACAACATGAACTTCCTCACCGCCGACCGGTCGCCGGAGCTCGAACTGGTCGAGGAGCTGCGCTTGGGACGGACGCCGGAAGACGCGCCGCCCGAAGCTCCCGAACTCTTCAGCCGCCTCAGCGGTCTGGCGGTGGACGACACCGGCACGATGTACCTCGCGGAGGAAACTTCGCAGGAAATCCGCGTCTTCAGTGTGCAGGGCGACTTCCTGCAGCGTTTCGGCGGCCGGGGCGACGGGCCGGGCGAGTTCCAGAACCTGGTCGGAATCGCGTGGCATCCGGCGGGAGTCCTCCTGGCCATGGACAGAGGCTCGCGGACCCTCACGGCCTTCGACTCCCTGGGAACGGTGCTGTCGACCGCCGAGCACCATTCCGGCCCCGCCTGGACGCCCGCGGCCGACACGATGGGCTTCCTCCACGAGCAAGCTTCCGACTCACCGCCGTGGGCCCGGCTCGTTCTCAGGACACGAGTCCTGCCCGACTTCACCCTGGCAACGGCAGACACCTTCGCGCTCCCCGAACGCGAACCTCCGCCGGATTCCTTCCCGACCTTCTGGCGGCCCCTGTGGTCGGCGGGTCCCGACGGAAGCATCTGGCACGGCAACACCCTCCGATACCGCCTCTTCAAGGTGTCGGACCAGCGCGACACCACCCGCATCGTGGAATTGCGCCGCACCGCCCCGCTGCTCGTGGACCGCGAACGCGAGCGCGTTGCCGCGGCGATGGGCCTGCCCCCGCATGCGCTCCCGAGATACAAGCCCGTCATGGGCGCCTTCGACATCGCGCGAGACGGGAGGATCTGGGTGCGCGACCCGGACGCGCGCCAGATCATCGCCGAATGGGAGGTCTTCGATGCGAACGGCTATCACCGCGGCGTTGTGAGGCCGCCCGTGCCGCTGCTTACCGCGCCGCCTCCGGTCTTCGCACACGGCACCATTACCGGAGTGACGGAGGATGATGTGGGGGTGCAGTACGTCGTTCGCTTCCGAGTGCGCGAGTAGGACTGCCGCGGCGCACCCCTCGGCGAGCCCGGTCAACGAAGAGCTGCTCCACCTGCCCCAGCGCTGCGGGTGCCTGGCCGGGAACGCGGCCCGCCGGAGCTTTTGCGTAGCTTACTTCCGGACCCAACCGCACCAGAGCCCGCTCCTCCCCAAATGAACCTCGACCAGATCCGCAGCTCCTTCCCCATCCTGCAGCGCCGCAACTACCTCAACTCGTGCTCGCTCGGCGCCTTGTCGAACCGGGCGGAGGACAGGCTGCGCGACTTCACCGCCAAGTGGCACGATTACGGCGCGTCGGCCTGGTACGAGCACTGGTGGGGCGCCCTCGGCGATCTGCGCGGCCGCGTCGAGGCGATGTTCGGCGCCCCTGCCGGCACGATCGCGCTCATGCCGTCCACCTCGGCGTGCCTGGCGGCGGTCTCGTCCAGCTTCGACTGGTCGAAGCGCAACCGGATCGTCACCACCGAGCTGGACTTCCCCACCCTGCTCTACCAGTGGAAGGTGCGCCCCGACGCCGAGATGGTGGTGCTGGAGAGTCCCGACGGCGTCCACATCGACCCCCAGCAGTTCGCCGACGCGGTGGACGACCGCACCCTCGCGATCGCGACCAGCCACGTCTTTTTCACGACCGGTGCGATCCAGGACCTGGGCGCCATCGCCGACATCGCGCGGCGCGCCGGCGCCTACAGTTTGATCGACGGGTATCAGGGAGCCGGGCAGGTCCCGGTCGACCTCCCCGCGACCCGTGTCGACTTCTACACGTCGGGGCCGCTCAAGTGGCTGTGCGGCGGCCCCGGCCTCGCGTACCTCTACATCCACAAGGACAGGATCCCCGCACTGGAACCCACGATCACGAGCTGGTTCGCCACCGAGGACCAGTTCCAGTTCAACCCCGGCGAGTTTCGCTACCACGCCGATGCGCGCCGGTTCGAACTGGGCACGCCCGCGCTCGCCACCGTACACACCTCGCTCGGCGGCCAGGAGATCGTGGACGAGGTCGGGATGGCGGCGATCCGTGCGCAGAATGTGGCGCTGACCGAGCGGCTGGTGGAGGGCTGCGCCGAGGCCGGATTCTCTCTTCGGGTGAGCGACCATCCTGCAACGCGCTCGGCGATCGTGCTGGTGCGCCACGACGAGCCCGGTGCCGCTGTCGCGCACCTCGCGGAACGCGGCATCATCGTCGACAACCGTCCCGGAGTGGTGCGCGCGAGCCCTCACTTCTACAACTCGCTCGACGAGGTGGACGAGTTTGTGGAGGTGTTGAGAGAGACGCTGTAGCCTGGGGGAGCTGAGCTTCGCACCCGGCTCTACTCGCGCCCCACCCCGTCCCACAAAGAACGGGGTGGGGACCTCCTGCAAGTCCTGCCTGACGGTTGCCGAGTTGGGATTGATATGATGTGGGTTGTGGCTGCTGCCTACGGTGTTCGCGCTGGATCTTTTTCTCTTCCCAGGCGATCCTCCACAACCCTCGGCACGGACCTTTGCGAACGGTTGGTAACCCTAATGCCAGATGCTCTCGGATAGGCAGGTCAAGAACTCTGGAAAAGTCGAAGATCGAGCTATGCAGCTCAAGATGATGCCTATTTCGTCGGCGCATTCTAGCGCGGCCATGACTACTGCGACCAGGCAGGGTCCTCCTGAGGCACTGGCAGCAGCAACGGCCTCACGACCATTGTCATCGTCGTCATTCTCTTACACGCATTCCACGCATTGACAAGTGCCTCGACGCATCCACGCACATCCTGCGGTGCCACCGCCGGATTGGCCGCAGCTGGGGATGCACACGTCACATCCAGCGTGGCCATGTCCAGCGCAACCTCCGCGTTTCCAGCATAGCTCAAGCTCGGTGAGGACAACACGAACGCTGCTGGCAACGCAAGTGAAATGGCGATTCCAAGGTTCTCGTTCTCATTGTTCGACTCCCGGCACATCGAATCCCAACCTGCGGAGTCTCGGCGCCAATCGATTGTATTTCTCCGGGTCTGTGTTGCGGAGTTCGCGGAGGTAGTCGTCGACTTCAGCGAGCCGCTTGTCGAGTGTTTCCTGTGATACCCCCGGAACGGATGGCGGCGCATCGAGAACTTCGTCGGAAACAACCTGCCCCTTTGCATCCTTCACCACGAGGCGCATCGGAAAGGTAGGCGGACTGAGGTTGCCGCGGATGTCGTAGACGCGTTCTCCGTTGGCTAGGATCTGCTCCGTGATCGTGGGAAGCTCATCATCCGTAACGTTGGCAGCCATGTCTTGCTCCTTACATGCACTGAAGGTGAACAGCAGGAATGCGGCCGAGGCCGCACGAAGTAAGGAATCGGAAGTGTTGATCATGGGATCATGCTCCTTTCTTGGAGATGGTAGCGTACCACGTTGGCACGCAGAAACGAGTGAACATCTGGTTAGCCTTCCTTTCGCGTTCAGCGTTGGCGGATTCGGGTGGAGTCCCAACTCGGACACAGCAACGTTCGTCTCTGTGGAATCCATCTCCCATGTCCCCTGACGGTGCCGAGTTGTCGTTTCGCAGGTTTTCTAGCTGAGTCACCCGGAACAAGCGCCTGCGCTCGCTAAATGCTGGCCCGGATTGCGAGGCTACCCTCGGTGTCGTGGAGTGTGATCGCACGGGAGCGGTTCTTTGCCCCCCGATGCAGCCAACCGGCGGGGAAGCCCGCGCATTTGGCTGTCATCGGAGATCCCCGGTCCAGTGCCAGCGTGAGCACCCGGAGTTGCACACCGTGCTTGAGGCACGTCTCGCTATTCAGGTGTCCGGCCGGGCCGGGAGTCTCGCACTCCACCGCCGTGTCGCCTTCGCCGCAACCTCCGGACCCGGCGGAGAAGCCGCCGTGTCTCGCAAGTGTTGTCAGAGAGGCTACCCCCTCGCTTCGGGCACCCCTCGGTGTCGCGGTACAGTGAGGAACACAGCCTTCACAGCCTCTCGAACCCAGAAACGCAACGGAACCGCTGGAAGCTGGACAGGTGACTTCCCAACAAGCCGGATCGTGAACCGGTGCCAACCTGCTCGATCGTCAAACCCTAAACGCCAAGCCGTGTCGCTGGTCGTGACCCCCGCATCCCGAAGCGCCATACCATGGCAAAACCGGATCCATCGCAGAGCGACTGACAAGGAGAATCCGTGTTTGAGAGCTGTCTCGGATAGGTAGTCTGGGCGGCAGTTGAGAATCTTTGCCGTGCCAGTTACGGTTCGCAAGTAGTCACCCACGCTCGCTGGAGCACCGTTTGGACCAGAGAGGCCCGGGACCCCTTCTACGTCTTGGAGGGCAGCGATGCGTAGTGCGGTTCGTACCAATGGCGGACCAGGGCACGCGGCGAGAAAGTAGCCAATCTCCATCGCGAAGTCCTGTTGTAAACGATCCACCAACCCTCCTTTTGGCGTGTCCTGCGTTCGGGGTGAGTCCAATCCCACGCGGGCTATTCTCGTTTGTATGATCGCTTTCATACGTCGGCGAAACGAGAATGTTCCGCGACAGAGATCTGGTTTTGAGACATTTGGGAGCCCGGCAGCAAGGCTTTCGCCACGGTTGTCCAAGATGGTTGGAAAGGGGCGGTTGCACGGTCCGTCGCGCGTCTAGCGGCAACACTCCGCCCTCCGCGGCGCCAAGTCGTGCAACCTGGCGAGGATGGTGTAATAGTTAGGACCGTCAATTCATCCTCCAACCGGGAGAGGCTCCGTGCTGTCCACACTCGCGCTCGCCACAGTCATCCAGGTGTCCCCCCAGGTGCAGGAACTCGTGCCGGGGACTGTTTACGACCCGGCCATCCCCACGCTCGAGGAGGTCGTCGGGCACGATTTCGGGGAGGTCGTCACGCCGCCGGACGATGTGATCCGGTACATCGAGGCGCTGGCCGATGCGGCTCCGGATCGGACCCTCCTCATTCGCTACGCGGAGAGCTGGGAGGGCCGTCCGCTTGTCATGCTCGTCATCGGGTCCGCCGAGCGCATGGCGTGCCTCGATGAGGTGAAGGCGGATATCGCCCGGTTCGCGGATCCGCGCGGGTTATCCGATGACGAGGCCGAGGCGCTGCTCGCCGAACTCCCCGTCGTCACCGCGCTCATGCACTCGATCCACGGCAACGAGATCAGTCCCGCCGGCGCGGCCATGGCGGAGGCCTATCACCTGCTGGCGGCGACGGGCGACGCCGATGTCGACCTCATCCTGTCCGAGTCGCTGGTCCTCATCGACCCCCTTGAGAACCCGGACGGGCGGAACCGCTTCGTTTACCAGAACCAGATCGCGCAGGCCAGGTGGCCGGACGAGGCGGCGTATTCGGCCGAGCACGACGAGCCATGGCCGGGCGGGCGAAGCAACCACTACCTGTTCGACCTGAACCGGGACCTGTTCATCCAGAGCCAGCCCGAGACGCGGGGGAAGGTAGACGTGCTCCTCGAATTCCGGCCGCAGATCGTCGCGGACCTGCACGAGATGGGCGGGGACGCCACCTACTTCTTCCCGCCCACGGCACCGCCCTCCAACCCGTGGTACGGAGAGCGGCAGATCGCGCTCATGGACGTGTTCGGGTCGGCGATCGCGGCGCGGTTCGACGAGCGCGGCTTCGCGTACTTCAACCGGGAGGTCTTCGACCTGTTCTACCCCGGCTACGTCGACATGTGGCCGATGGGGCAGGGCGCGCTCGGCATGACCTACGAGCAGGCAAGCGCCCGCGCGCTGCGGCTGAGACAGTCGGACGGGGATCTGCTCACCTACGGCCAGGGGGTGCTGCAGCATTTCACGGCGGCGCTGGAGACGGCACTGACCGCCGCCCGGAACCGCGAGAGGATCCTGCGCGACTATTTCGCCTTCCGGCGTGAGGGCGTGGCCGCGGGGCAAAGCGGCCCGGCGGAGATCGTGCTCCACTCGGCGCACGACCCGGGTATGGCGGAGCGTCTCGCCATGATGCTGACCGAGAACGGGATCGAGGTCTTCCGTGCCTCCGGACCGGTGACGGTCGGCGACCGCACCCTGTCCGCCGGCTCCAGCTTCATCGTGCCCCTGGACCAGCCGACGCACAACCTGATCCACAACCTGCTCGACCCCCACGTGCCCATGGAGGAGGACTTCCTGCGCAGGCAGATCGAGCGCCGGGCAAATCGCCAGTCCGACGAGATCTACGACCTTACGGCCTGGAGCCAGTCCCTGCTGTGGGACGTGGAGGCGATCGAGACGGCCGCGACCGGGGCGCGCGGAGAGCCGGTGACTACGGTGACGACGCTGGAGGCGCCTCCGGCGCTGCCCGAGGCGGTCGTCGGCTACCTCATCCCGTGGGGTACGAATGCGGCGGCGATGGTGGTCGAGGCGTTGCGGGAGGGCATGCGCGTCCGCGCTGCGGGCGCCGAGTTCACGCTGGATGGCCGCCGATACGGGACCGGTACCGCGATCCTCCGCGTGGCCGAGAACGGCCCTGACCTGCGCTCACGTCTGGCGGACATGGCGGCCCGCCACCGCGCCGAAGTCGTCCCGATCGACGACGCATACGTCCGCGAGGGCATGTCGCTGGGAAGCGGACGGGTGAGAGCGCTGCGCGAGCCGCGCGTGCTCCTCGTCTACGACTCCCCGGGTCAGAGCTACTCCGTGGGCTGGTCCCGCTACGTGCTGGAGCGGCGCTACGGGCAGCGCACTACGGCCGTGCGGGCATCGAGCCTGGGCCGTGCGCGGCTGGCCGACTACGACGTGGTCGTGTTTCCGAGCGGTAACTACGGCAGCGTCGTCGGCGACGGGCTCCTGGATCGGCTGCGGAGCTGGATGCGCGACGGCGGCACCGTGATCACCATGGCCGAGTCCTCGCGCTGGGCGTCACGGGAGGGGCTCCTGGCCGCTGAGACGGAGCGCCGCGGCGGACGCGCCGAGGGCGACGACCCACCGGACCCCGGCACCCCGGACCAGCCCATCGAGTACCTCGACGCGATCTCGCCCGAGGATGAATCACCCGAGGGCGTGCCGGGCGCGATCCTGCGCACGGTGCTCGACATGGAGCACTGGCTCGCGGCCGGCACCGACGGCGAGATCGGCGTGTTGGTCGAGGGCTCGCGCGTCTTCCGCCCGATCACGCTCGACAACGGGACCAACGTGGGTCGCTATGCCGACCTCGAGAATCTGGTCCTCGGCGGTATCGTGTGGGATGAATCGCGTCCGCAGCTGGCCAACAAGGCTTTCATGATCCATCAGCCCTACGGCCGCGGGCAGTTGGTCGCCTTCGCGGAAGACCCGAACTACCGCGCCTATGCCGAAGCGACGCAGCTCCTGTTTATGAACGCGGTGCTGCTGGGGCCGGGGCGGTAGGAGGCGCCACCGGCAGGGTGCCGGCTGGCAGTTTGGTTCTCGGTCCGGGCAAGGTTGACGGGAAGCAGGAATATGACCATAGTCATTGACCATGGTTATAACTATCATCATCCGGAGGAACGCGCCGTGAAGGGTCCAGGCGGAACGGAATCGCACGCCAGAAGTGTCAAGGCGTCGGAGTTCAAGGCCAAGTGCCTCCAGATGATGGATGAGGTCGCGGCCACCGGCAGGGAGATCGTCATCACCAAGTACGGCCGTCCGGTGTCCCGCCTCGTTCCCTGTCGCGAGAAGCCGCAGAGCGTGTTTGGCGTCGACCGGGATGTCATCCAGGTGCACGGTGACCTCATCGAGCCGCTGCCACTGGTCTGGGATGCCGAAACCGACAGGCCGGTGGATACCGGCGGGCCAGTGGGTTCCTACAGGCCTGTGGACGGCGAATAGTGATTGTCCTCGATACTCACGTCCTGCTGTGGTTGCGATATGGCGATGCAAGATTGGGAGACCGCACCCGAGGAGAGCTCGAGAACGCCTGGCAGGAGGGCGATGCCGCCGTGTCCGCGATTTCGTTTTGGGAGACCGCCATGCTACATGACAGGGGACGGCTGACTCTGCTGCAGGACATTCAACACTGGCGACGTGAACTGCTGCAGCAGGGGTTGGTGGAACTCCCGATGGACGGTGATACCGGGATCCGCGCCGCCCGCCTCGAGGGTTTCCATGGCGACCCGGCCGACCGGATGATCGTCGCGACAGCGATGGCCGGGCGGCGGCTGGCAACGGCGGATCGGCGCATTCTCGGTTGGCGAGGTCCGTTGCATCTGCTTGACGCCCGGGAGTAGCACCCCCCTCAGCTCACCGGCCGGACCCTCTTCTTCAGGATGAACAGCCCCTCCTGCATGCTGGTCACGATCACCGTGCCGCTCGGGAAATACGGGTAGTTGCTCCACGCGCCGCCGAATCCGGGGCCCTCCTTGTAGGGCGCCGTGTCGAAGTATCCGACCTCGCGCGGGTTCTCGGGGTCGGAGATGTCGAGAACGTGCAGGCCGTAGAGATAGTTGGCCTGGAACATCAGGTCGTCCCGGATATAGAGGTTGTGGGCGCTCGCGGGCATCGAGCCCATGAACTCGCTGACCAGCACGGGGTCCTCGACGTCGCTGACGTCCCAGATCAGTGTGCGGGTGGTCTCGGCGTTGCCGGCGATCACGTCGGACTCGTCGTCCTGGTAGAAGTAGCGGTGGTCGTCGGTCAGCCAGCCCTGGTGGATGTACGCCGGGTTCGGCGAGGACGGATTCGCCACGACGACCGGGTTTTCCTTGTCGGTGACGTCCTGGATCTGGAAGTTGCGGCCGTTCGAGTTGAAGCAGAGCTCACGGCCCTGGTAGTCCTCGTCCGGGCCCCGGTAGATGACGCACTGGGTGTCGTGGGTGCCGCCCGTCGGGGCGCAGCCCACGAACTCGGGGTTCTTGGGATCGTCGATGTTGATCATGTGGAGGCCGCCGCCGCAGGTGTCGCCGGCGCCGCCGCCCCCGATCGTGTAGGCGATCCCGGTCTCCTCGTTGATCGCGATGTTGTGCGAGCTGCCGATGCGGGTGTAGTGGAAGTCCGGCTCGAAGAGCGCGGGCATCTCGTCGACGGAGATGTCGCGCAGGCGGGCGAGGTCGAAGACCTGCATGCCGTGCTCGCCCGCGCCGTCGGCCACCACGAAGGCATGGTCCTTGTACGTCTTGATGTCCCGCCAGAGCTGCGACGGCGGGGTGCCCCACGGTTTGGGCAGGTCGCCGACCAGCATGGGGTTGGTGGGATCGGTGATGTCGACGAACGAGGTGCCGTCGTTGCGCCCGACCAGCGCGTACTCGCGCCCCGTCATCGGGTCGGCCCAGCCCCAGTTGTCGTTGGCGCGGACGCCGCGGGTGCGGCCCTCGGCCCGCAGCAGCGAGGGCGGCACGTACGCCAGAAGTTCGACCTCGTCGCAGTCGAAGGGGCCGACCTTCCCCTCGATGCAGCGGCGCTCCTCGCCTACCAGGGCGCCGAGCATGTCGGGCGCGCTCACGAGCATCTCGCCGTCGCCCCAGCCGGCAGCACCGCGCTCGAAGACGTGGACCGAGCCGGCCTGGTGGTGCATGCCCGGCGCGCCGACAGCCACCAGATCCGCGTGGGCGACGAGCAAGCCGCCGAAGCGGTCGCTCTCGACCGTCTCTTCCTGGGGGAGCTGGATGCGGCGCGGCGTGGTGGGCAGCGACCCGTCGGCCGCGGCCTCATACACGAAGACCGAGCCGAGCTCGTAGCCACGAGTGGTGGGGGCACCGACCCACACGTCGTCGCCGGCGAAGGTCACGGCTTCGCCGAAGCGGTCGCCGCTTTCGCCGCCTGAGAAGGTCAGCCGTCCGTCGGCGGGAACCCACCGGGCGAGGTCGGCGTTCCATGAATGCGTGTAGACGGCGCCGCGGCTGTCGTCCGTTCCCGGCGCCCCGATCAGGACCCTTTCGCCCGAGGCCGCGAGGGCCGACCCGAAGTTGGCATTCGATTCGGCGGCCGATTCGAGGACGCCGCCCTCCTCCCAACCCCCGTCCACCATGCGGTAATGATAGACGCGGCCGGCTCGTTCGCCGTCCTCGCCGCCGGCGTTCCACTGGGGAGCGCCGATCAGGGCACCGTGGGGGGTGAACAGGATTGCCGAGCCGAAGGCGTCTGCGGCCATCCCGTCTGCGGGTTGAAGCTGCCCGTGCCGGGTCCACTGGCCGTCCGAGCCGCGCTGGTAGGTGTAGACCGTGCCCTCGGGCCTGGCCTGCGCCTCGCCGCCGCGTCTGCGGGGAGCGGGGGCGGCTCCGGGCGCGC
Organism: Longimicrobiales bacterium; assembly: GCA_965211905.1. Classification (GTDB taxonomy): domain Bacteria; phylum Gemmatimonadota; class Gemmatimonadetes; order Longimicrobiales; family Gaopeijiaceae; genus Bin94. The sequence continues at coordinate 564,056 of CBDBTX010000002.1, read as the reverse complement.
CCACGAACAGCCAGTCTTCGTGCGCCGCGATGGTGACGCCGAAGTCGCTGCCGCAGTAGCCGTCGTAGCGGCAGGACGGGGATGCGCCGGCGATGTCGTCCCCCTCGATGGTGCCGGCGGCTTGCCATGCGCCGCCGTTCGCGCGCTCGAAGACGTGGATCGGTCCGCCGCGCTGACCGACGAAGAGCGTGTTGCCCGTCCTGGCGAGCATGGTGCCGAAGCCATCCGCGCGTTCGGAATCGGGGGCGCGGAGTAGGGAGGACTCCCGCCACAGGCCACCGGAGTTGCGGTAGATGTACACGGATCCGGGACGGAAGCTGGTCGTCGGCTCGGCGATGAGGAGTTCGTCGCCGTCGATGATCACCGATTTGCCGAAGGCGCCGGACTGCGCGGTCAGCGGCGGCGCGACCCAGGTCAGGGCGGCGAGTGAGGCGAGGAGGGCGATGGCGATGGTCGGCTTGCGAATCATGGATGAGCTCCGGTCTTGCGGGGGCCTGGGTTTCAGCGGGCGAGGATTTCGGCGGCGCGCGGGGCAATCAGCGCGTTGCTGTGGCCGGCGCCTGGGACGGTGTCGAGGGCCCAGCCGAAGGGGACGCCGAGCGATTCGGCGGCGGACCGGGCGGTGGCGTAGAATGTATGGCCGCGGGTGAAGCGGTGGGGCCCTTGAAGCATGGCCTCGGGGGTACGGCGCAGGTTGCTCGAGGTGGTGATCGTGTCGGCATCGCCCAGCAGGACCGTGACGGGGAGCTGCAGCAGGGCGGCGAGGCCGGCGACCTCGAAGCCGGAGCCGGCCAGGCCATAGGGCCACGCGGTGTCGTCGTCGGGTAGGGTGTACCAGCCGGCGTTGGCGGCGACAACCCGTTCGACGGGGGCGTCGGGGCGCGTCATCAGGAGGCGGTGCACGAACTGGCTGCCGGCGGAGTGGCCGAAGATGCGGAAGGTTGTGCGCGTGCTGCCGGTTACGGCGCGGACGGCGTCGAAGAGGTGTTCGATCGCCGTGTAGGTCCAGGTGGTTTCGGGGTTGTGGGCGGCGGCTCCGGCAGCGGTGCTCTCGTCGGCGGCGTCCGGTGCGGTCGTGGCGTCCGCTACGGTCGTCGCGTCCGTCCCGTCCGGGTCCGGGAACACGTTCCCCAGGTTGTACCAATGGCTGCCGGGGTAGTTGTCGGCGTCGAACTCGGGGACGACGAGCAGGAAGCCGTGGGCGATGGCGTGGGTCTCCCAGTCGTCGAAGTAGCGCTGGCCGGTTCTGGACGCGCCGTGCATGACGAAGACGATGGGCGTTTCCGGCGTGTAGCCGTCGGGCATGTGGTAGCGGACGGTGATCGGGCGGTCGGCGTTGCCACGGATGTCGTGGAAGGTGAACTCGTGGGAGCCGGGCTGGAATTTGGGCACTCCAGGCGCCGCGCCGGCCGCCGAACCCGGGTCGCGACCATCCTCCTCACCGTTTCCGCCGCAGGCCACGGCCAGGATCACCAGTGGCAGCAGTGCTCCACCTCGCCGCTCTTTCATCCAAAGTCTCCAAAGCCGGGTCCAGAGTTCGTCGAGGGTCATGCCGTTGCAAGAGGATCGACGCTGGGCAGTTCCAGGGCTCCGGAGCGGTGGGACACCCGGTCAGAATAGGGAACGGCGGCGCGGTGGGCCACCCGGAGAAACTCCCGCGGCAGGACTCGAACCTGCGACCCGACGGTTAACAGCCGTCTGCTCTACCAGCTGAGCTACGCGGGAATATGCGGCACAGATCTTAATCGTCGCGCCGTGGGTTTTGGAAGTCAATCACTACACGTTGAATCGCACGTACATGATATCGCCATCGGCCACGGTGTATTCCTTCCCTTCCACGCGCATCTTCCCCGCCTCCTTCACGGCCTGCTCCGACCCGAGCTCGGCAAACACCTCATACGGGATGATCTCGGCCCGGATGAAGCCGCGTTCCATATCGCTGTGGATGCGCCCGGCGGCGCTGCGTGCCACCATCCCGCGGCGGATGGGCCACGCGTGCACGTCCTCCGGACCGACGGTGAAGAAGGAGATCAGATCCATCAGCGAGTATGCTGCGCGGATGAAGCGGTCCAACGTGGGCTCGCCAAGCCCCATGTCGGCAAGAAACTCGGCCTGATCCTCGGGGTCCAATGCCACGATCTCGGCCTCGACCCGCGCCGACAGGACCATCGCCGCCCCACCCTGCGCCTCGATCTCGGCGGCCAGCTCGGCACCCAGCGGGTCGGCGGCACTTTCCTCCTCCACATTCACCGCCGCCAGCAACGGCAGATCGCTGAGCAGGCCGTATCCCTTCAGGAACCCCCGGTACAGCTCCTCGGGGGGCACGAGCCGCAGGGCCTTTCCGTCCTCCAGCGCGGCCACGGAGGCCTCGAATGCACCGATCTCCTGCACGTCGGCGCGTTCCTTGCGGGCGCGGTCGAGCCGGCGCTCCGCGACGCCCAGGTCGGAGAGCACGCACTCGGCGTGGAAGGCCTGCAGGTCGCCCAGCGGGTCGGGCGCGGCATCGAGGGCGGGGTTGACGAAGTCGCGCAGCACGAGGCAGAGCGCCTCCCGGTCCCGGATCTGCTGCAGCGCCGCCGGGGAGAGGACCTGCGCGTTGGAGCCGTACTCCCCCGGGACGTCCTTGAGGTTGATCGTGGCGTGGGTCGTCTTCTTCGGGGTGTAGGCGCGGGAAAGGAGGTCGACGCGGGGATCGGGGACCCGCACCGTGCCCACCCGCACCTCGCCGCCGTATCCGACCGGCACGTCCAGGCCGGTCATGGCGTTGAACAGGGTCGTCTTCCCCGACCCGGCGAAGCCCGCAAGGACGAATTTCATGGGGTCAGGGCGGCGATGCCGGGCGCCGGCACGACAATGGCGGGCACCGGGCCCGCAGTAACCCTCCCGGACGCCGTGCAAACAGTGGCGGCCGGCGCTACAAAGGCCAGCGCCGCGGCCGGACCGAAGCCCGGCCGCAGCGCGGCAAGGTTGTCAGCTTCCCCCGAGATTCGGATTCGATTCCCACTCGTCGATGCCGATCTCGAAGCATACGTCACGGCCGGCAAGCGAGGGATCGTTGATTCTCCTGAGGTCGTTGAGGCGATGGGCCTGCAGCCACAATTCAGCCGAACGCTCGTACATCAGCTGATCCATCACAGCCGATTGGCTCATCTCTCCCGCGTAGGGATCGAGAGATACGAATGCCCGCACCTCGTTGATGAGCGCGACCGCGCGTTCAAGGCTCCCAATATTCAACTCTGCCTCGGCTTCGATCAAGCGAGCCTCCTGCCAGGTTGAAATGGGAATGGGCGAGTCCCGGTCCTTGTATTTCTCCTGCTCCACGTACTTCCGGGTCGGGTCCGGCCCGGTTTCGTTGGGCCCGCGGTCGATGAAGGACGTCCTCGGATCGGCGATGAAGCGAGGATCGTCGTAGAACGTGGGATGGACGCCGGCCTCACGCCTTGTCAGGGTGCGCGTCAGGCTGGCGACCGAATTCTGCTCGCGCCCGCTGTTCTGCGAATAGATGGCATCGAAGCTGAACCCCGCCGGAATCGCCTTCGCGTCCGCCAGGGCGCCCGCATGGTCGCCCAGCATCGCTCTGACGCGCGCGCGCCCCGCCTGGGCCCGCATCGCCCAGTCGGGCGCTCCCGCCCCTGTCGCGATGGACATCGCGGAGGAGAAGTCCTCTTCGGCAAGCCGATAGAATTCCGCAGGCGGCATCGCCGGTCCACCGTTGAGGGTGCCTTCGCAGAAGTTGTCGCCAAGCATCACCTTGGCGAATCCTCCATACACCCGCACCTGCGCGGGCTCGGACATGCCCCCCCCTCCGAAACTCTCGTCGATTCGGCGAGCTGCGTCGTCCGCCACCCAGATCGATCGTGACATCTGGTTGTAGACGCCGTTTCCGTTCGAGGTGCGGTCCATCAGACCCGTTTCCACCGACCTCCAACTCGGGAAGGAGCCGGTATGGATCAGCTCGAACGAAACGAGTCCCATGATGTTGATCGCGTTGTCGTACATGTCGATCCAGTCTCCGGCCACCCCGTTCACCAACGGGGCCAGCGCAGCCTCCTGATCGAGATCCTGCTCGAGGATGTCCTGCTCATTCTGCACTTCGAACAGACCGTCACACGCCGCCGACGGGAGGAGCAACGCTGCAACTGCGAACACGGCGAGCCACTGCGCACCGAAGCCGGTGCCACCGGGAACCTTGTAACCACTGGTCATGGTGTCTCTTCCTTTCTGATCGTATTTCATGTCATCCTCCCGTCACATCGATGTCCGGAAGGTCATCAGGAAGATCCTCGGCGGTGGCAGGGTGTCGAAGTCCTGTGCATTGCGCAGGTTGGACGCCCCGTCCCAGTTGGTCTCGGGGTGGATTCCCGAGAATACGCTCCACATCCACAGATTCCTCGCGGAAAACCTGATGCTGGATCGTGACATGCCGAGGTTGGCCAGCCACTCGTCGGGGAGGTCGTAGCCGACGCTGATCTCGCGAATCGTGAAGAAATCGGCCGGTTCCCAGAAGCCGGTGTAACCCAGCGTCGTGGTGTAGTTGTAGAGCGAATCGGACGCCGGTGTCGGAGTCCCGTTCGGCTGCTCGACCAGGGACAGGTATTCGTCCCCCGTACGCACCCGGTTGGACCAGTACCGCGAGAAGTTGTTCTTCACCATTCCGCCGCGGAATTCGGACATCGCGGACATGGTGAGGGACTTCCATCGGAACTGGTTCGAGTAGGACCCGAACCAGCTCGGGTCCTTGCGGCCCTGAAAGAGCTGTTCGCTGGTGCGGCTGTGCCTGCGCGTGGTCGGATCCCAGCCCTCGAGCTCGAAGCCCCAGGCGCCGTGAACGGGATATCCCTCCGTGATCCTGTAGCCGAAGCCGCTGAGGTCGGCGACCCCGCCCATGTCCGTGACTTCGTTGTGCTGGGTTGCGAACTGTGCGTTCCCGGACCACTCGAAGTCCTGCGAGCTGTAGAGCAGCGCGTTCACGCCGATCTCGATCCCGCGGTTCTCGATCGCCCCGATGTTGGTCAGCTGGTCGGCGAGAAAGCCCTGTGACGATGGGTAGGGCTTGAAGAGGAGGGCGTCCCTGGTCGTCTGGAAGTACGCGGTCGCCTCGACGCCTATCCGGTCGTCCAGGATTCCCGCGTCGAACCCCACTTCGATCTCCTGGGAACGCTCCGGTCCCAGATCCGGGTTCCCGATATTGCCGGGGGTAACCGCGGGCAGGCCTCCCTGCGCCGACACGGGCACCCAGGTGCGGTCTGCCGCAAACTGGGCGGGGGCGAGGCCGGATTCTCCGTACGCCACCCGGAGTTTCATCGTCGGGAGCAGGCCGCTGGGCCAGAACCCTTCTTCAGAGATGTTGTAGGCCAGCGACGCCTTCGGGTAGAGCTGCGTATTGAACTCGTTGCCGAAGGCGGAGTTTCCGTCCAGCCTCATGCCGGCGGTAAGGAAAAGCTTGTCCCAGAGCCCGAATGTCCCCTGTGCGAACACGCCGGCGTTGATCTCTTCGACACGGCGCTCGGACCCGGTGGTTACGGAGGTTGCGTCAACCGATTTGACCCCTGGCGCCGGGAAGTCCGTGCCCCGCGCGTCCACCCGGACGGTATTCTCGAAGTTGCCCTGGAAGCCGCCCGTGACCTCCGACGAGAACCAGTCGGCAAAGTCGTTGGACAGGGTCGCGCGGTACTCGGTGGTGACATCGCGGAAGGTGCGCGTGTGGTTTCGCTTGTTGCCGAGCTTGTTGCCCGAGCCCTCGTAGCCGAAGGGGAAGAACTTGGTGAACTCGTCCGTGAACCAGTCCACCCCGGTTCGGAACGTGTGGCTGAATCGGTCGTTCGGCCGGTGGACGACCTCGAAACCGGATGTCGCCCGCAGGACCCGTTGAAAGTTCTCCAACGTGCTGTTGGCCGCCACGCTGCCGAATCGCTCTCCGTATGGCCGGTCCACCGTAGCGGTATAGGGCAGACCGCTCGCGAACTGCGAATAGAGCCCGTGCAGCGCGTTGTTGTCGTCGGGAACCCGCAATCGGTTGTGGATGAGATTGGAGGTTGCCGTCACCGTGACGGTCGGGCTGAGCACCGTAGTGAGGTTCAAGCGGCCGGATATGACCTTGTTCCAGTTGGCATCGCCCTTGAGCGAAGCCTCCTGGCCCTTGTAGCTCCCCGAGATGAAGTAGCGAACCGACTGTCCGCCCCCGCTCACGGAACCGGCGTAGCGGTGGTGGTAGCCATTCCCGACCAGCTCCGTGGGATCGCGGGCCTGAAAGCCGTCGGGCCCCCGGAACAGGTGGTTCATTCGGCCCGGGAAGGTGTCGGTCGGTGTTCTCTCGAATCCCTGTTCGACTTCGAAGTTCCACTGCGGCGCACCCGTCCGCCCCCGCTTCGTGAAGATCTGGATGACCCCGTTGGCTCCCTGTGTGCCGTACATCGTGGAGGCGGCCGAGCCCTTCACGATCTCGATCCTCTCGATCTCCGAGGTCGAGATGTCCTGCAGCCGCGAGATGTCCATGCCGCCGAACCAGACGCCGCCCTGGTCGTGGGAGGCGTCGACTCTGATCCCGTCGATGTAGACCACCGGGTCACCGCTCAGCGACACGGAAGTCATGCCTCGGATGCGGATGATTCCACCCAGGCCGACGGTTCCCGATGCGAGATTCATCGCGACGCCCGCGGAGCGACCCTGAATGAGCTGGTCGACACTCGTGATCGGGGACGCCGCGGTTACATCCAGGGCGTTCACCGTGGAGATGGAGTTGCCGAGCTTTCGCTTGGCGGTTTCCTGGGCCGACCCTGTAACCACCAGCTCGTCCAGGCTGATGGCACGCTCGGTCAGTGTCAGGTCGGCCAGCGCCGTTTCGCCGACCAGTACCGACACCTGGGTCTCTTCCACCCCGAACCCGATCATGTCCGCTCGGACCGTCACCGGTCCGGCGGGTACATTGGGGATGAGAAAGCGCCCGTTGTTGCCCGTGATGGTGCCGAATCCGCTCCCTACGATCGTGACTTGCACTCCGGAGAGTGGCCGACCGCTGGTCGCGTTGGTCACCAGCCCCGTCAGGGTGCCGGCCTGCTGTCCCAGCAGCGGCGCGGCGCCCAGGAAGAGCGCGGCGCAGGCCGCCAGGCAGAGCCGGAATAGATGGCGTGAGCGAGTGTTCATCCGTACCTCCTTCGAATTGGTCCGGCGAACTCACCCCGCTTTGCTCAGGTCGTTGTCCCCCAGACCTGGTGCATTACGATCAACATACGAAGTCGTGTACACTTTTGCGAGCGCAGGGGCGCCCGCTCGTCCATGGATGAATTCGCACGCACGCCGAGGGTGGAAGGAGGACCGGGCGCGTGAGGCTGGCGACGGGCCGTCCATCGGCAGTAGTGTCTTCCTTCCACGGACGACCCCATCTGCAACAGACCCAATGCCACACAGCCGAGACATCGACAGCCCCGATCGCCGCCTCACGCGTCGCGGCTTCTTCGCGACCGGCGCCGCAGGGCTCGCGGCCACCTCGCTCTCCGCCTGCTCCGGCGCTCAGGGCACCGACAGCACAGCCGACCGTCCCGATCTGACCCGACCCACCGGACTCGACGACGACGCCTGGGCCCACGTCCGCGCCCATTTCATCCTCGAGCCCGGCACCGCCTACATGAACAACGCCAGCCTGGGGATGCCGCCCGCGTCCGTTGCCGAAGCGGTCGCCGCCGGCTACGACGCGCTCTCCCGCGAACCTCTGCGGGGGAAGAACGAACTCGGCCAGGCCATTGCTGGCCGTGTTGTGCCAGGACTCGCGAGGTTCCTGGGCGCGGCCACCAATGAAATCGTGCTCACGCGCAACGCGACCGAGGCGCTGCACATGGGAGCTGTGGGCGTGCGGCTGCACCCCGGCGACGAAGTCCTGATGACCACCCAGGAACACCCTGCCGGGAGCCGTCCGTGGGACTACCGGGCAACGCACGACGGCGTGAAGGTGAGCAGGGTCTTCATCCCGAGTCCCTTCGAGACGGAGGATGAGGTGGTGAAGCTGGTGGAGGACGCGCTCACCCCGGCGACCCGCGTGATCGCCTTCTGCCACGTCACCCGCGGCGGACACCTCTACCCGGTGAAGCGGTTGTGCGCGCTGGCCCGCGAGCGCGGCATCGTGAGCCACGTGGACGGCGCGCAGGCGGTGGGGATGTTCCCCGTCGACCTGCAGGACCTGGGGTGCGACACCTATTCCGCGAGCCTGCACAAGTGGCTGCTCGGCCCGATGGGGACCGGTGTGTTCTATGTGCGCGCGAACGCCCGGGACCGGGTCGGCTCCGCGTTCGCGTACGACGCCACGCCCGACGCGCCCGCATACCAGCCGCCAGGGACGATCGGGTTGCCGGTCCGGGCCGCCCTGGCCGCCTCGCTGGACTTCGTCGAGTCACTCGGGATCGACAACATCGCCGCCCGTACGCGCCATCTGTCCGACTACTTGAAGGCGCGGCTCGCCGAGATGCCCGGCGCGACGATCCTGAGCGGGCCGACTCCTGCGACCTCGTGCCCAGGCTCCACGATTTTCGAGCTGGAGGGCGTCGATGCCATCGAAGCGGTCGCGCTCATCGCCGAGCGCGCGAGCATCCACATCGACGAGCACCAGCGCGACGGGCACAACGCGATCAGGATCTCGACCCACGTCTACAACACGGCCACCGAGATCGACCGGGTTACCGAAGCATTGGAGGGGCTGGGTTCGATCCCGTCGTAGTGTAATGCCAACATTACATCATGTAATGTCGACCATACATTTTGGGCAGGTGTACCCACGGAAGGCATGTGTCACCACGGAAGGAAGGAGTCACACCCATGTTTCGTTCACCGATCTTCAGGATAGCCCTCGCGTGCGTCCTCCCCCTCGCCGCCGCGTGCGCCATCGAGCCCATCCCGGACGAACCGGAGAGCGAGGTCCCCAACCCCGAGTTCACTCTCGGCACCGAGAACACGCACAACCGCTGGAGCCGGACGATCCCTCCGGTCCTGACCGTCCCTGCGGGAGCCGTGGTCGAGGTGCGGACCAAGGAAGCTTCCGACGGCCAGATCACCGAGACCACGACCGCCGACGAGCTGGCCGATGTCGACTTCGGCCTGATCCACGCCCTGACCGGCCCGATCTACGTCGAGGGGGCCAGCCCGGGTGACATCCTCGCGGTCACGCTGCACGAGATCGATGTGGCTGGCTGGGGTTGGGCGACGATCCTACCCGGCTTCGGTTTCCTCGCCGACGAATTCACGGAGCCGTGGATCCGCGGCTTCCCCATGGAGCCGGGAGCGACCGAAGTCTCCTTCAACGAGAACATCACGATCCCGCTGGCCCCGTTCCCCGGCGTCATGGGCGTCGCACCCGACACGGACTCCATGCTGGTGACGATCCCCCCACGCACCAACGGCGGCAACATGGACAACCGTTACATGAAGGCCGGAACGACCGTCTACATCCCCGTTCAGGTCGAAGGTGCGCTCTTTTCCATCGGCGACGCCCACGCGGCGCAGGGGGACGGCGAAGTCTCCGGCACGGCGATCGAGGCTCCGACGAGAATCGTGCTACAACTCGATGTGCTGGAGAACACCCGCGGCATGGTCGAGCCGCAGTACGAGACCGACGAGTACTATGGCGTCACCGGCTTCGCCACCACGATCGACGAAGCGGCCAGGAAAGCGACCCGCTACATGATCGACTACCTGGTCGCGGAGCACGGCCTCACGCGCAACGAGGCCTATGTGCTGTGCTCGCTTGTGGGTGACCTCAAGATCTCGGAGACGGTGGACGTGCCGCACATGCTGGTCAGCATGCACATGCCGAAGGGGATCTTCGGGTCCTGAAGTGAGGACTGGCTCGTAGAGTTCTGCCAAACTATCGCGCCACTGCATCGCGCGCGTGAATCTCTTGCCATCCACGTGCCCTTCGGGCCTGCGCAAGCTCATAGCTCGCCTGCATTCGCATCCAGTGATCGGCCGTACCCCAGCCGACGGCCTCCAACGCGAGCGCCATGTTTGCCGAGACGCCAGCCTTGCCGTTGAGCAGCCGCGACAAGGTCCCCCGCTCGCACCCCAAGCGCGCTGCCGCCTCCGTCACGTTCCATCCGACATCGTCCATGCTCTCACGGATCAGTTCCCCCAAGTGCGGCGGGTTCAGCATCGCCCCCACGCGCTCGCCGCCTCTACCGTTCATGGTCTTCCGCCTTGCATCAGTGGTAGTCTACCAGATCCACATCCACGGCCTCGCCCTCCTTGAAGCGGAACACTACGCGCCAGTTCCCCGACACGCGTACGCTCCATTGGCCTGCCCGGTCTCCTTTAACGGATGCAGCCGGAAACCGGGCGCGTCTGCGCTGCTGGGACGTGTCGCCTCTTGCAGCCGGAACAGAATGCGTCGAAGCCGCGGCACCAGGTTTGCCGGGAGCCGAGCCCGATCATCCCGCTCGTGGAGCGCCCGGAGTCCCTTGTGCCTGATCTTCATGGATTACTGTAGCGCGTCGCGCTACACGCCGCTAGTGGGCAGGGCCTCTTCGGGAAAAGGAGCACCTCCTTTTTTCCTAACGCGCCTTGTCTATCCATCATGACAAATGCCGCGAATGCAAGCGGTCCGATAGAGACAAGACTTCCCCCGAGGAGCCTTGGGCCTGTCCACAGGGCCGGGGCGACTGACCAGACGTCCGCTATGCCGGCTCTGCGGGAAGGTCCAGTTGGTCGTGGGCCGGCAACGGCGAGACGACTGCCCGGGGATAACTAACGGCCGATCGTATCCCGGGCGGCAGTGTCCGCCGACACCGCGGGAACAGTCCCGGTCGCATCCGCCTCCGGCGTATCCTCAGGAGTCGCCTCAGCCGCTACACCGGCTGTGTCGGCCGGCACGGTTGCACGGTCCCCCGACGGCGCCGCACCCTCACCCCGCTCCTCGATCCGCACCTCCCGCGTCTGCAGATCCACGGTCACCCGGGTCCGGATCATCGCCCGGTCGGACAGCGTGCGGATGTTCGGCGCCAGCTCGGGTGGCCGGGCGAACCGGTCAGCACCCACAAGCTCACCCGGACGGAGATGGTGCTCCACCACCGTGAAGCGCAGCAGATCGTCGGTCGGGCCGGGACTGAAATCGAGGAGGACGCCGCCGGCACGGGCGCCCCAGTGCTCCAGCTGTGACAGATCACTGTCGGCCGGCGCGGGGGCTTCGTTGACCGCATGCGGATTCGCGCCCCCGTCGAAGCGGAAGAGCATCATCTCGGCCCCGATCGAAGAGGCGACCGCCAGCCGGATCACGTCGTCGCGCGCCGGGTCGCCGACGATGGAGACGGTCGGCGGCGCCAGGGCGACCGGCTCCGCGCGTGCGACGGAGTATCGGCGGGGACGGGGCGTGAACCCGGCCAGGGAGTCGGGAGCGCTAACCGCACCGAAGGGTCCGACCAGCGCGGCCGCCCAGGCGGTCCCGGGGTCCGATTCGTCCCGTGAGGGGTCGGTGCCCCAGTAGGCCGCACCCGTCGCGTGGTCCAGTGCGTAGACAAGCGTCGAGGGGGCCGGCCGCTCCGCGGAGGGCGTCGCGGTGGACATTCCGAGTGCCAGAAACACTCCGGCGGCCAGAGAAGCGGCGAGCGGCGCCCACCACCCGTTGGGCTCGCGGACGGCATCGAGCACGGGAACCAGCATCGCAAACGCCAACCCCATCAGCGCGGCCAGCACCACGGCAAGCTCCAGGCCCATGGCCGCCCAGACCCCTTCCGTCAGCGGCGTGAGCACGACGAGGACGGGAATCGCCGCGATCACCACGCCAAGCCACCGCAGGAACCCCACCGGGTTCCGTCCCTGGACGCCGGCCACCACCAGCACGGCCACACACCCAGCGATTGCCGGCCACTGCAGGTTCATCGCCGCCATCGGGAACATCACCGTAGCGGCCCCGGCCAGCCCGACCGGCACCATGAGCGCGCCCAGCGCCAACTCCGCCGCGCTCAGCCATCGTCGGAACGGGCTCATCACGGCAAGCGCCAGGGCCAATGCGGCCGCGGCGATCGCCAGCACGTACCATCCCTCTGCGTGAAACGATCCCGCATGGAGCGCACCAAGCTCGACGTGCGCCCCGCTGCGCCAGCGGTAGAGGTAGAACGCCGCCGCACCGATGAGGCCCAGGTACACGAGCGACACCAGCAACCCGCCCACCACCCCACCGGTTCTCAGTCCAGCCCGGCCGGCGACCACGAAAGCGACGAGCCAAAGCAACACCGCGGCGATCCCCAGCGCCCATATCCAGGTCGTCCCATAGGTCACGAGCCCCATAGCCGGGAACGACGCATAGCTGACATTCGGCGCGTTCACCGTGGTGAGGTCGGCGTTGCCGAAATGCGTGACCATCGCCAGCGCGTGCTCGCCGTGGTGCTGCAGGGTGGCTTCCGAGAAGTTGGCGGGTGAATCGTAGACCTGGTGATAGACGTGCGCGCGCCCCACGCCGGCGAAGTTCAGCCCCTGTTTGCCCGCCTCCTTGAAGGGCGTGAAATCGGTGTCGTTGGGCATGCGCTGGTAGATCTCGTAGCCGATCGAGTTCGCGGCCGGATAGGGATCGGCCTGCCGCAGGGCCTCGATGACCCACCCGTTGTTCTCGCCCGTCTCGAACATCATCGAAGGGCCGCCGCCGCCCCGCATTTCGATGGATATCAGCACCACCACGTCGTCCAGCCAGGGATGCTCGTCGACGAACGCGCGCGCGCCCAGCAGGCCGAGCTCCTCGGCGTCGGTAAGCAGGACGATGACGTCGTTGCGAAGCGGCTCCCGCTCACCAAGCGCCCTGACCGTCTCCAGGATCGCAACCACGCCCGAGCCCGCGTCGCCCGCGCCCCGCGAGATCTCGCGGCTGTCGTAGTGCGCGGTGACGAGCACCGCCCCGCCGCCCGCCTCCGCTCCGGGTACCCGGGCCAGCACGTTGCGCACCGTCGCGGCTCGCGTGAAGAACCCACCCGAAACGAACGAGGTCGCGGTCTGCACTTCCGGCTCGTGTCCCAGCGCGCGGAGCTGATCGAGGAGGTATTCCCGCACCTGGCCGTGGGCGGGCGAGCCCGTGGGCCGCGCTTCGGCCGCGATCTCCACCAGATGCACCATGGCGCGCGCCGACGAGAAGACAGAGTCCGGGGCACTGGCCGGGACCGGTGTCGGTATCGACCTGTAGGAGCTCGAAAACCAGGCGATAAAGACGAGTATGAGCAGGGTCACGGGGCCCCGAAGGCCGCGCCACGGAGGAGGTGCCGGAAACAGGTCGTAGTCAGCCCCGGGATCCGGCGCACCGGCTTCGTTTGCTCGCATGGCTGCCTTGGCCTCTTTCTTTGCCTGCCTCTTCTGCTGCCGCTCCGCTTTGCGCGCCTGTCTGGCCCGGCGCTTCAGCTCCGCGCGGTTCGGCGTGGCGTCCCGTGCTGTGCGGCCCGCGGCACCCTCCCGGGGGCGTGGCGCGGCGCCGCCCTGGGCAACGCGGCCCCGCTGGCCGGCCTGGCGGCCGCCATGCGCCCCCGAGGCTCCCGAAGCGGCACCCAGGTCTCCCGCAGGCGCACCCTCGCCGCTGTCGCGCCGTTTGCGCGCGGCCACCTCACCCGCGATTTCGCGCTCAAGCTCTTCAATCTCATCTTCGCTGATCCCGAGTTCGGCAAAGGACGGAATCCTCGGCAGCTTGTCCTTACCCATGCCCTTCCTCTGTACCGGCCGCTATATCGGCCCGTCCTCCCAGGGTCCCCACAGCGCGTAGGTTGCGCTGGCCCGCGAGCCCCCGAGCGTGCGGGAGCCCTGCACGTTGAAGAATAGCACACGGCCGTCGGGGCTGAAGCACGAACCCGCGAACTCGCCCGGCTGGGGCGTCCCCTCCGGATGCGGCGCGCGCACCAGGTTCACGATCTGGCCCTCGCGGTTCAGGCCTCGCACGAACTGCTCGCCGGTGGCATCCTCGCACAACACGAGGCCGCCGCGCGGACTCACCACGATGTTGTCCGGGCCTTCCAGGACGTCCGGTGAAGGGGATTCGAAGACCATGGTGAGTTCGCCTGTATCGGCAGTCACCGGCCGGTAGTGGAAGACCTGGCCGCACAGCGCGTCGCCACCGTTGGTCGAGACCACATAGATGCCGCCATCGCCGTGGAACGCCCCTTCCAGGCGGGCGAACCGGGCCGCTCCCCGTTCCACTCCCTGCTTGAAGACGGCAAGCTGATCGGATTCTGCGTTCGGCGGATCGGGGTCGTCGATGTCGACCCAATGCACCGGATGGGTGTCCCCCGCGGTCTGTCCGCGGGCGGTCAGATAGCCGGGGTGGCCGGTGACCGCCATCATCTGCAGCCGGCCGCCGGCAGCGAGCACGCCCGGCTGATCGGGAATGAACCGGTACAGTCCCGCGCCAGGGAGGCGATCCGGCACATACCAGGTGTCCTCGGTCTCGTAGACGATGCCCGTCTCGGGGTCGACCGCGACAGCCTCGTGAATGAAGCGTCCCATGGCGCGGAGAGGCACCGGATCCACCGGACCGGTCGCGTCGACCGGAACTTCGAAGATGTACCCGTGCGGCCGCTCGTATCCCCTCTCGGAACCATGGGTGATCTCCTCGCAGGACAGCCAGCTGCCCCATGGCGTGGGCCCTCCGGCGCAGTTCACGATGGTACCTGCCAGGGAAACGAACTCGTCGACGAGCTCGACGCGCAGGTCGCTGTCTGCGCCCGCACCCGAGATACGGACCTCGAGCGACGTGGTCCCGCCGGTCCCCCGAGGATCGTAGGCGGGCTGGGCGGCTGCCCGCCCCTCGTCGGCGTCGTCGACCATTTCGTGGTTGCGGATCAGGCGGACGTTGCCGTTGGGGAGGGGGAAGGCGGCCATCCCGTCGAATGCGTTGGGCACCGTGAGCCCGTCCCGCACGGTCGACTGCCGGCCTCCCGAGCTGAGGCGCACACAGGTAAAGCTCTCCGGGATTTCCAGTTCGGGGCAGTCGACGCTGGGCGCCAGCTCGCCGTACGGCTTGATGATCGGGTGGAGCCGCGCTTTGCGCCCGACCCCCGGCAGCGGAGGATGGAGAGCGGATTCGAGCCCGCTCGCCCGATTGTGGGCGATCAGCCCGGCGAGCGACGGCGTCAGCACCGCGCCCCCACCGGCAGCAGCCAGCTTTCTGATGAATACGCGGCGGTCCATCGGCATCGGTTCGGTCCTCCGATCGGTCACTGGCTTGTCAGGTGCTCTGCGAAGTGCGGGCCGGGGTGCCCAGGCGGTCATAATCCTGCGGTCAGTCCTTTGCGGTGTGCAACCCTCCCGGACATTCCCTACATTCACAGCCCCCTGCAGATTCGGTCCTCGCAGCGCCGGGAGAGTCAGTGATGCCGAAACAGAGCCGCCGGGAATTCCTCAGGACGACGGCCACCGCCGCAGGCGCGCTCGGCCTGGGAGTCGCCTGCGGGCCCTACGGGGACGCGGGCGCCGATGTTCCCGCCCCGATGTCGATCCTCGTCCTGGGCGGCACCGGCTTCATCGGTCCGCACATGGTGCGCTACGCCACGAGCCGGGGACACACGGTCACCCTCTTCAACCGCGGCCAGACCAACACTCACCTATTCCCCGACCTCGAAAAGCTGGTGGGCGACCGCGACGGCGATCTCGGGGCGCTGGAAGGCCGCAGGTGGGACGCCGTCATCGACAATTCCGGCTTCTTCCCCCGGCACGTGCGCGATTCCGCCACGCTCCTGGCCGATTCGGGCCGCTACCTGTTCGTGTCCTCGATCTCGGCGTACAAGGACCTGACCCCGCACGGCATCACGGAGGACTACGAGGTCGGCCGGCTCGAGGACCCGACCGTCGAGGAGATGACCAACACCACGTACGGTCCCCTCAAGGCGCTCTGCGAGGAGGCGGTGCAGGAGATCTTCGGCGAGCGGGCCAACATCGTGCGGCCGGGCTACATCGTGGGTCCCGGCGACACCTCCGACCGGTGGACCTACTGGCCCGTGCGGGTGGCGGCGGGTGGCGACATGGCAGTGCCCGGCACGCCCGGGGACCCGATTCAGTTCATCGACGCCCGCGATCTCGGCGCCTGGATGGTTCGCATGCTCGAAAACGAGGTCGGGGGCGTCTTCAACGGCGTGGGTCCGGCCGAGCCCGTCGACATGGCCACCCTCCTGGAGTCGTGCCGCCAGGTCAGCGGCAGCGACGCGGCCCTGCACTGGATCGACGCCGACTTCGTTGCGGAGCAGGACGCGCGCTTTCCGATCTGGGACTCGCCGGACGGTGACTGGGGCGGCGCACACCTGGTCGACCTCTCCCGGGCCCTCGCCACCGGCTACACGAGCCGGCCCATCGCCGACACGATCCGCGACACCCTGGAGTGGTGGGATACGCTCACCGAGGAGGACCGGCCCGGAGGGGCGATGCGATCCGGTCTGCGCATGCCCCCCGATCTCGAGTTCGGGCCCGCTACAATGGAGGAGATGAGGGCGGCGGAAGCTTCGCTGCTGGCGGCATGGGCGGAAGACGCGTAGTGTTTACGGCTGCGGGCAGACGCACCGGCATCGGCACCCGGCGGCGCTTCCCGCCCAACGGTGACAACACGAAGCGAAGAGAGTCATGGCAATTGAGGTGAATTGGACGCGGACGGACGGAGTCCTGGTCGCAAAACCCGTGGGCCGCATCTACAGTTCGGATTACCTGGATTGGCAGACCGAGTTGGAGTCCGGGATCCGTCCGGACGACACGAAACTGGTGGTGGACTTCAGCGAGGTCCCCTACATCGGCAGCGCGGGCCTCCGGGTCCTGTTGATGACCGCAAGGCGCTTCAGTGGAGACGGCCACGCATTCGGTGTCTGCCAGCTGCGTCGGCCGATTTCGAAGGTCATGCGGGCCACGGGGTTCGACGGAATAATCCCGGCCTACGAGTCGGCGGATGCGGCCGTCGCGGCCATGACCGAGGGAGAGGACGGCTAGCGCTAGCGTCTATGGGCTGAAGAATCGCCCGGGTTTTCCGCCTTCCAGCGATCGTAGCGCATCCGCAGTGTCCTGACCGGGTTGGCGTTCTCGCCCTCCTGGATGTTCTCGTCGGTCACGTCGATGTAGAGCGAGTATTCTCCGTCGTTGAACGATTCGCCCTCGGGATCGTCGGCCTCCGCCACCAGGATGTAGGCCACGTGCGAGGTCTTGCCGTCGCAGGGGACGTGGTCGAGGAGCGGCTCGGATTCGCAGGTGCAGCGCACGTCTCCGCCCGCGTCGTCGGCGGCCTCCATCGCGGCCATCACGCGGTCGGCCATCGTCCCGGCCTCGTCCTTGAACGCCGCCACCGCCAGGTGGACGACATCGTCGGAGGCCAGGATGTTGCCCTGCACCGAGAAGTAGATGCCCTCGGCCGGAATGCTGTCCGCCACCGCCAGCGACGCCTCGCCGTTGCCGCTTCCCGAGTGGCCCGCGCAGCGCCCCTGCAGGTCCACGATCCCGAACTGGCGCCGCTCGAACTGCGGGTCCTCACTCAGCATCTCGATGATGCGGTCGGGGGCGGTCCCGTTCCTGAGTTCGGCGTAGATGAGCTCCTGATTGGCGCGGGTGCGGTCAACCCCCGCCTGCGCCGCCGCCACCGCCACGCCCGGCACGACGATCGCCTGGATGTCCATGAGCCCTTCGGCAGGGAATCCCGCGAACCGGCCCTGCGCCACGCAGGTCGCCGAGGCGATGACCACCTGCCCTGTGCGCGTGTCGATCGCGATGACAGACCAGGTCGCTGAGAGCGCGGCTGGAAAGATCGTGACCAGGAGCAGGGAGACGAGCAGGCGGCGGGCTTGCCGCGTGAGGGAAAAGCGGGCCATGATAACCTCCGTTTGCGATATGTGGACCGACAACGTCCGGTGCAGTGACGCACCGCGCAAGACGACACGACATCGTCCGGCGGCGTCGCCGCAGCGACAGTCCCCGACCCCACCGGAGTTCCAGCCGTGGCCGACCAAATCAGCCGTAGAGGTTTTGTGAATCACAGCGCCACCCTCGCCGCAGGCGCCATGATCGTCCCGCGCCACGTGCTCGGTGGCCCCGGCCATCAGGCGCCCTCCGACCGCCTCAACCTTGCGATCATCGGGGTCGGCGGGCAGGGCACCGAGAACGCGCAGGAGTTCGGCACCGAACACATCGCCGCGATCTGCGACGTGCACTGGGGCATCGTGCATCGGCGCGTACAGGAGCGGCTGACCGACGGCGACGGCAACCCCCGCGAGAAGGGCCATCGCTGGCGCGAGCAGTTCCTGCAGGCGCGGCAGTACACCGACTTCCGCGAACTGCTGGACAGCGAAGCGGACCTGGACGCCGTCCTCATCGCGACCCCCGACCACCTCCACGCGACCATCGCGAAGGCGGCGATGGAAGCGGGCAAGCACGTCTTCGTCGAGAAGCCGCTCACCTACACCGTCCACGAGGCCCGCGCGCTCGCCGAGATCGCGGAGCGGACCGGCGTTGTCACCCAGATGGGCAACCAGGGCCACTCCGGCGACGAAGCCCGCCTCGTCAACGAGTGGGTCCAGGCCGGCGTCATCGGCGACGTCACCGAAGTCCACATCTGGACCAACCGGCCGATCTGGCCGCAGGGCATCCGCCGCCCCGCGCCCTGGGAGGAAGGCCTCAACCCCGGCTGGTACCAGCAGTGGCACCAGGGCGCAATCATGTCGCTCGCGGCCGACGTCATGGACGCCGGCTACCCCCTGCCGACCGGAATGGACTGGGACCTCTACCTCGGACCCACCACGAAGGACATCCCCTTCCACCCCGTCTACCACCCCTTCAACTGGCGCGGCTGGGTCGATTTCGGCGTGAGCGCGCTCGGTGACATGGGCGCCCACCTCGTCGACCACCCCTACTGGGCCCTCGGCCTGACCTACCCCACCACCGTCGAAGCCACCTCCACCCCCTGGGGCGGCCCGCAGGACGACCCCGAGTCCTTCCCGCTCGCCATGCGCGCGCACTACGAGTTCCCGGCCCGCGGCTCCATGCCTCCCGTCGACCTCCACTGGTACGACGGCGGCCTCATGCCTCCCCGTCCGGCCGCCCTCCCCGACGACATCGGCCTCAACCGCACCGGCGGCGTGATGTTCGTGGGCGAGCGCGGCATCCTCATGCACGGCACCTACGGCCGCAATCCCCGCCTCTTCCCCGAGTCGCTCGCCGCCGAAGCCGAGCAGGTCCCGCAGACCCAGCCCCGCATCGAGGACACCCACCAGATGAACTGGGCCAACGCCTGCAAGACGGGTGGCGAAGCCTCCTGCCCCTTCGACTACGCTTCCCGCCTCACCGAGGTCATGCTCCTCGGCATCGTCGCCCTCCGCACCGGCCAGGGCAGGAAGATCCACTACGACGCCGACGCGATGCGCATCACCAACGTCGAGGAAGCCAATCAGTTTCTGACGCGCGAGTACCGGGCGGGTTGGGAGGTGTGAAGGAGTGTGTGGATCCCGCTGAGGGTCACCGAACCGCGCAACCGGCCCCGTTCCGTCCCCGCCTTGCCTGCATGATAAACTTGAGATAATCTATATATCATCTTGAGTTGATCCTGGGGAAGTGACGGCCGATGTCGACCACCATCAACGTGAAGACGCTCCGCAACGAAATGGGGCGTATTATCGAGCGGGTGGGGCGAGGTGAGGACTTCACCGTCCTCTACCGCAGCCGTCCCGCCTTCCGAATCGTCCCTTTGGGCGAAAGTCTCGCCCGGGGTCTCCCCGAAGACGACGCGCTCTTCGGCGCGGAGGCCGTTGGACACTCCACCGACGGACTGACCGCCGACGACCACGACCGCATCCTCTACGGACAACTCGGTGAGTGACTGGCACCTGTTCGTCGACACGGCCGGCTGGATGGCGATGGCCGATTCGGCGGACCCCATGCACGCGGCTGCCTGCCGCGCGCGCGACTCCTGGCTGCGAGGCGGCGGCGTGCTGACCACGACGGACTACGTGGTCGACGAGACGCTGACGCTGCTCCGCGCCCGCCTGGGACTGGACGCGGCCGCCCGCTGGTGGGCACAGGTCGAAGCGAGTTCGCGGGTGCGGTGGGAGCTCATCAGCCCGGCGCGCGCCGGGAGTGCCCGCGAGTGGTTCTTCGACTGGCGCGACAAGGATTTTTCCTTCACCGATTGCACGAGCTTCGTCGTCATGCGGGAGCTGCGGATCCGGAAGGCTCTGACCACGGACCGGCACTTCATGCAGGCCGGTTTCGAGGTCGTCCCGGGAATTGGGTGAGGACCAACGCTGCGTAGCGTCGGCGTTTGCCGCCCGGCCCACTCTCCGCACGCAGCGCCGATTGCTGTGACGGGTTCTGGCCCGTCGGCGCACGCCGAGCCGTCTGGTGCACGATCCGCATACGACGTCGGTTGCCTGCTACCGCCCCGCGCCCAACACTACAAGCACCACCCTGTTCGTCCCCTCGCAAGCCGGACCCGCAACATGTCACACACCCGACGTACATTCCTCGCCGCCTCGGCAACTGCCGCAGGCGCCGCCGCGCTCAGCCCGGCGACCGCCTTCGCCGAATCGGCCGCACGCCCGGCCGACTCCGCCCTCCTCCCCACCCCACCCAACCCCGCACCCCGCCCCTTGAGGATCCTGATTCTGGGCGGCACCGGGTTCATCGGCCCGCATCAGGTGCGGTACGCCATGTACCGGGGCCACGAGGTCACGATCTTCAACCGCGGCCGTACCGCCCCCGACCTCTTCCCCGGCGTAGAGGCGCTGATCGGCGACCGGGACGGCCAGCTCGGCGCGCTGGAGGGCCGGACGTGGGACGCCGTGATCGACAACAGCGGCTACGTCCCGCGCCACGTTCGCGATTCGGTGGCGCTGCTGCGCGACAACGTCGGGCGCTATCTGTTCACCTCGACCGGGTCCGTCTACAGCTTCGACCAGGACGAGATCACCGAGGACGGCGTGCTGCTTCCGATCGAGGACCCCGAGAGCGAGGACGTGAATCGCTACTACGGGCCCCTGAAGATCCTCTGCGAGAACGCGGTCACCGACGGCTTCAGCGAGCGCGGCACGGTGCTGCGGCTGCACGTGGTTGCGGGACCCGGCGATACCACCGACCGCTTCACCTACTGGCCGGTGCGGATCGACCACGGCGGCGAGATCATTGCGCCGGGCAGCCAGAACACCCCGGTGCAGTACATCGATGTGCGCGACCTCGCCGAATTCATGATCCTGTGCCTCGAACGCGACATCGGCGGGACGTACAACACGGCGGGACCCGCGCTGGACCCGACCTCGATGGCCGAGTTCCTCTACGGGGTGCGCGCGATCACCAGCACCCCGCTGTCGTTCACCTGGATCGACGAGGAGTTCCTCGCGGAGAGGGAGGCGCGGTTCCAGCTGTGGTATCCGCCGACCGAGGGGCCGATCCGCGGGCTTTCGCGCGTGCGGTCGCACAAGGCCGTCGCGGCGGGGCTCAGGTTCCGGCCCATCGCGGTGACGGCGCTGGACACGCTGGAGTGGTTCAGGACGCAGTCCGAGGAGCGGCGCAACCAGGTGGCGCTGAATCTGGAGCGCGATCGGGGGCTGCTGGAGGAGTGGAGGGCGCAACAGGGTTGATGCCGGCCGGCCGACCAGCGGACGAAGGATCGCTCCTCCCAACCGTCCTCGATCGGCCCGGAGTATTCCAGCCACACGGTGCGGTCCAGTTGTAGGCGAGATGAGGACGGCCGAACCTGCCACTCGTCGTTAGCTGTTTCTGCCGCTTATCGAACGCCATTTCTGCCGTCGTATCGGCGCCATTTCTGCCGTTGGACCCTTCCATGTACCTCACGTGACCGCGAGATCCGCCGCGTGGACTAACGCGACAAGGAGGTGGTATCGCCTACCCTCGGCGCACCGCTCCCTGAATCGACCGGGACGCTCGGAGCGACCAGGGCCGAAGCAGGGCTTCCCCTACATCGGATCGCCGTAGAACCGCCAGCCAGCCCTGAAATCCCGCGGCGGCGCCTCGCCCAGCAGCCGCGCCCGCACCATCTCGATCGGCATGCGGCCGCCCTGCAGGATCGTGTCGTGGAACTCCCGCTCGGTCATCTCGCCGCCGACCACCAGCTGCTCGTGCAGCGCCCGGATCTGCAGCCCGCCCAGCTTGTACGCGGCCTGGTACAGCGGCGAGTAGTTCCCGTTGAACGAACGCCGCACCTCGGCGGTGGCATTCGCGGGCTCGTGACCCACACGCTCGACCAGGAACGCGATCGCCTCGTCGGGCGTCATCTCCCCCAGGTGAAAGCTCAGCGAGAAGATGATCCGCGCAGCCCGGTGCATGCGCCAGAAGAGCATCCCGATCCGGTCCTCCGGCGTCGACGGGAACTCCATGTCCCACAGCCGCATCTCCCAGTAGAGCGCCCAGCCCTCGCCCCAGAACGGCGTCCGGAAGAGGTTGCGGTGCGAGTTGTAGCGCTCGGTCATGAATCCCTGCAGGTGATGCCCGGGGATCAGTTCGTGGTGAACCGTCGCGCGCGCGAAGTGGATGTTGTTCCCGCGCATGCTCATGCGCTTCTCGTCGTGCGTCATCTCATCGGTCGGGAACGAAACGCGGATGACCTCGCCGCCCAGGAAGAACGGGGCCACGCGCTGACGCTCGGGTGACATCATCTCCAGCTGCCACACCTCGTTCGCCAGCGGCGGAAGCGTCACCAGGTCGCGCTCCTCGAGAAAGTCGACCGCCTCCTGCGCCAGCTCCACGATCAGCTCGGGCTGCCGGCCCGGCTCCACGTGCAGCGTCTTCACATGCTCCAGCGCCGCCCGCCAGTCATCCCCGTACCCCAGGTCCCGCGACGCCTCCAGCATGCGCGCGTCGCACCACGCGAACTCGCGCTCGGCGATCGCGATCAGCTCCTCGGGCGTGTACGGGATCATCTCGTAGATCAGGTCCGCCTCCATCCCGTCCCGTCCGATCGGGTCGCCCACGATCGGCTCCTCCGCGCCCTCCGGCCATCCGACAATCCGCTCGCGCAGCGTCAGCAGGTAACGCCCCAGCGCCTCGTCGGCCTCCCCGTACGGCTGCTGGGCCCACCAAGTGAAGAGGGGGTCGTAGCCCTCATAGTGGCGGTACCACGCGTCGAGAGCCTCTGTGTAGGATTCGAGGAGCCGCACGGCCCGCAGTCCGGTGATCGGCGTCGGGGTTGGCTGCCCCGCCCCGTCATCCCCAGCCCCCCCGGCGGTTGCACGGGACTTCAGCGCTCGGTCGGCGGCGTCCACCGCTACGGCCAGCGCCGCCAGGTCCCCCGCGATCGTCTGCCCGTCCACCTCCTGGCGCGAGTGGCGGATGTCCAGCAGGGCGACGATGTCGTCCGCGAAGGGGAGGAGCGGAAGCACTTCGGCGACCATGCGCCCTTCGCGCGCCAGCAGCTCCCGGCGGTACCTCACCTCGCTGCCCAGCAGAACGAGGTCGATGCTGCCGTCCACGTCGCCCGGGGTCACTCGGAGCGCGTCCAGTTCCTTCGCCCAGCCCGCGAGAAACTCGCGCATGCGTCCCTGCCGCGCCGCCGAGTACGGGATATCCCCCCACCTGCGCTCCAACACACCCAGGTCGGAGCTGAACCGCTCCACGACCTGCGCGAGGCTGGATTCCTGGAAGTCGGCTACCTCCTCGAGCCCCGGGGTGTTTGACGCGGCCTGCCCCGAAGCCGGTCCCCGCGTGATTGTCACGCCCGTAAGCGCACACGCTCCAAGAACGATCGACAGACGACAAACGCGTCCAGAGCGACGAGTATTCACGGATCCCTCCTCTGCGAGCAACATTGGGCGTCCCGGTCGCGGCCACGATCCGGTGGCCACCGTAGCGACCGTCCACATGGACTCTGGACCGATGCGGGTATTCGGGCAACAGGAGATGCCCGTCCGGCGTTTCGTTCCAGACGGTGTACCCGCGGTCCAATGGTGTCTGGGCCACGTTGGTTTGGGTTGTTCGGGCCCGGGGAAGGTGGGTCAGCGCGGAACGCCCAGCCCGAAATCGACCCCGGCGATGTCGTACCAATCCACCGCGCGCCACCCAATACCATCGGCGCCAGGGGCCCGCTCGACCAGGACGGCCAGGCTGGACCCGTAGAGGTCGTAGCCCAGGAGGCGATCCTTTACCTGCACGGAGCCGACGAACGCGGTCCCGGCATAGAGGTCGAAGTATGAGAACTGGTCGCGATCGCGTTGCGTAGCGACCCAGAGTCGATCGTGGGCGTCGTAGGTGAGGGCCGCGCCTCCCCTGAGATTATTGCGTTTCGGAGTTTCCCGGGCCGCGTCCACATCGACTCGGAAAGACAAGGTGTTCGCCCCGGCCTCGATCTGGGCGATATCGCGTTCATTGGGGAGCTCTTCAACATAGGCCGGGGCCTGAATGACCGTGGCGGAGGGGGCGTCGCGATCGTCGAGAAACACGAGTTCTCGCTGACACGCGGTATACGCCCAGGTTCCGGTGGGTGAAACGACTCCCTCTCCAAGACGTCCGCACTCGGTTTTGGCGATGTCGTGAATGTCGTGGCGCTCCCACAGCAAGTCGCCGGACGAAAGATCGATCTCCAATGCCGGGGTGCCCCGGGGGCCACGGGCCAATAGAGTCGTGTCAACCGCTTTCGTGGCAGGCAGAGGAAAGTTGAACGGTAAGGTTGTGTGATCAACCAGGTCTCCACCGAGCGTGAAGACGGTGAGCCGATTGTCGGAAATAGCGCCGACCGTACCGTTCGGCCCACGGAGAAGTCTCGGCGGCAGTGTGAACTCGCCAGGCCCCTCGCCCTCGCTCCCAAACGCTCCAACAAGGTCTCCGTTGCGGTCGACACACCGCACTTGCATCTCGAAGGAGGCGGGTAGACATACGCGGTCTTGATCAAGCAGCAGGAGCCTTGAGGACAAGCTGAACGGGGCCGGGACCGAGGCGACAGAAACGAGGGGGACGACGGGCAGGGTGGTGGCCGTCCGCGAGTCACACGCTACTGTGGCGGCGGCCAGCGAGGCCGCCACCACAGTGAACAGCGGATGATTAGCGCCAGCGGGCATCGCTAGCAGAAATCAAGGCAGAGCTTGAAGAGTGCGTCGTTCACCGAAGTCCGGCATCTGCCCCTCCTCATAGCGCTCCATGGCTTGATCGTGGGCAGTCGTCGAAGCACGGCGTCGTCTCGCCCATCTGGGCCACGACGGGCGCGCCGCTTTTGGAGCTAGCAACCCTCCACACACCTAATGTACAGGTAGTTGTTCTCCAGAATCGGCATTCCTGCTTCGTGGCGCTCCATGGCATCGGCGTGACAGGCGTCGGGGCAAGACAACGGCTCTTCCTCCTCTTGTGCAAGTAGGGGCACAGCGAAGGCCAATGCTGAGGCAACCAGAAGTGACGGGTTCAGGGAAGTACGCGAAGACATGGGTGGGTTCCTTTGGAGGGGGAGGTTCTTTGTGGGGAGTTCCCCAATAGTGGGCGCAGGATGAAAAGACTCGGGGAAAGAAGGGTCATCGCGGAACGTCCAGGCCCACATCCAGTCCTGCAATGTCGTACCAGTCGACGGCACGCCTCGCGATGCCGTCAACGTCAGGTGGCCGCTCGACCAGAGCGGCAAGGGTAGCGCCGTAGATGTCGTAGCCCATAATGCGATCCTTGATCCGCACTGAGCCGACGTAGTGGGTATCGACGTAGAGATCGAAATACGAAAACCGGGCGCGGTCCCGTTCGGTTGCGACCCACAGACGTCCGTGGTCGTCGTAGGCAAGCGACCCTACCGTGAGGTGATTGCGCTTCGGTGTCTCCCGATACACGGCGATATCTATTTGGAGCGCAAACCGCTGGTTGTTGGCCTCGATCTCCGCGATATCACGTTGGTTCGGCAACTCTTCCGTATAGGTAGGGGATGGAATGACCGCAGCGACAGCAGCGTCTCGATCCCGGAGAAAGACCAACTCGCGCTGACATGCGGGGAATGTCCAGACTCCGGCAGGAGATACAATCCCCAATGCCACACTACCGCACTCGGTCCGGGCGACGGAGGCCACAGGCTCGCGTTCCCACACGACTGCCCCTGTCGCGACATCGATCTCCACAGGGGTCACGTTGCTCCCGTCGGTAAAGTGTTGGCCCAGGATGGTCGTGCCAAAAGTGCTGGCAGCAGGCCGTAGAAGGACAACAGGGAGGGGAGTTTCATCAATCAGTTTACCGGCAGGCGTGAAGACGGAAAGCCGATTCATGGAAACTGTTCCGACGGTCCGGTTCGGGCCGCGCACAAGGCGCGGCGCAAGTTCGAATTCACCAGGCCCCTCTCCCTTGCGACCAAACATTCCGACCAAGTCACCATCCCGACCAACACAGCGGACGCGAACCTCGAAGGAATTGGTCACGCACGCCAGATCGTCATCAACCAGGACGATTTCCTGGTTCATGCTGAAAGGGGCTGGTACCGAGGCAAAAGAAGCGAGGACCACGGGCGGAGACATGGTCTTCTCTGGGTCACATGCAGCGGTAGCAGCCGCCAACGTGACGGCTGCCACCGTTGATGTGTGAGGTCGAGAAAAGCGAGCTAGGAGCCGCAACGGAACTCGATACAGAGCATGAACAGTGCGTTGTTCGCGCCCGGCTCCTCGCCGTTTCTCATCCGCTCCATGGCCGCGGCGTGACAGCTCTCGAAGCAGGGCGCTAGCTGCGCCACGATCGGTGAGCCGAACGCAAGCGCTATGGCGACTACGAGGGCACGGGTTAGGGAGATTCTCCTGAATCGAGACATTGATTCTCCTCCTCTGTGGGAGTAGAGGGACGGTGGCGAGAGGCGGGGTCCTCTCGGCCGGAAGGCTTATTCCCATAGCATATAGGCTTACATCCCCCCCTCTCGCAAGAGGCGAATCACAACCGTCTTCGATGAGTAAGTAATGACCGGATTTTGGGTTCACAAGTGGCCGTTTTTCCGCTTCCTCTTGATGGCACGAGGTGACAACCAATCGGTTTTGCTCCGGCGGCGTGGCCCCGATCCGCTCTTCCCAAGCCTTTGACGCGAATCGACCCCCCAACCATCTGCTGCTTCTGCGTTAAGGAGGGTGAAGTCTCGACTACGGGATCTCCGACCAACGCAAGGAGCCAGTCAGATGAGTGAAACTGAAGCCTCTCGTGAACTTCGCATGGCGAGATTCGCGGACATCTACGATCGCTGGACACGCCGCCAGATCACCCAGACGCATGCCGCCAGACTCCTCGGGATCAGTGAGCGCACCTTTCGTCGCTATGCTGCCCGGTGCAGGAAGGTGGGCCTGCAGGCGCTGGTAGATGGAGAGCTGCGTTCGAGTCACAGAGCTTCTTCAGATGAGGTGGCCCAGGTACTGGCTCTCTACTCAGACCGCTACGCCGGTCGGAGTGTCCGGGCGTTTGTCGAGCAATACCGAGTCAAACACGGCGGTACACGCTCCTATTCCTGGGTCAAAAGCCGTCTTCAGGAAGCAGGCCTGGTCCCGAAGCGCGGGCGGAACGCAGTGCCTTACGGCCAAAACGGTGCTCGAAGGGCTTCGGAGGGAGTGCTGCTGCTTCAGCGCGGCTGGACACTTGAATGGCGTCGAGGCCGAGTGTCGCAACTGCTGCTGACGATCGATGACGCGAGCTCAAAGGTTTACTCCGGACTCCTGACTCGGGGCGAATCGGTTTGGTCCCGGTTTCGAGGGATCCACGAGTTCCTCGCAGCCAAAGGCCTATTCGACGCCATCCATGTGGATGCGGTTCTCGAGGAACGTCGATCTCCGGAGGAGACAGCCTTCCACCGGGCGATGCAGGAACTGGGGATCATTGTCATGCCGTCTTGCCCACGCGACACACGTGCTCGATGCGACCGCGTTTTCAGGGTTCTGCGGGCGTGCCTGCCACATCAACTCGAAGAAGCGGGGATCACCACGCGAAAGCGCGCGAACGAGTTTCTGCGCCGACACTGGCGCAGATTCAACGCCTTTCTCTCCGTTGGCAAGACGGCGACCACTAGCAGATTCGACCCGCTGGAACCCACGATGGCCGAGAAGTTGGTCGATGTACTCTGCCTGAAGACGAATGCCCAAGTCGGTCCGCGCAACCAAGTGTCGTACTGCGACAGGGAACTCGAGATCCCTCCACAGAAGGACCGAGCGAACTACGAGGGTGAAGTTGTGTACGTGCACGAATACGAGGATGGCTGCCTGTCGGTGTTCCACGGTGGCGACCGGCTGGGGAGATACACCCGCCAAGGCGAGTTGATGGACGAAGACGATCCAGCCCCATGAAGTCAGCCGACCACTCGAAGTCCGCATTCTCCAAGCTCCGTCTCATGCGCGTACATTTGGATGCCCAGTTGGCGGATACTCGATCCTCCGCCACCCGGGGGACCACCCACTCCCTCTCCGGACCCATGCACGTATTCGGGCAACACGAGAAGCAGACGCTCGCCCAGCTCGAGCGGGTCGCGTCCAGTGCCGAGCACGCCGCTCTGATGGCAGACGGCCACCTTGGCTACGTCATGCCGATCGGCGGCGTGGCGGCCTATCGCAACCAGGTCAGCGTCGCCGGGGTGGGGTTCGACATCGCATGCGGGAACGCGGCGATCCGGACCGACCTGCGCCTGAACGATCTGCGGGACCGTCCCGGGGGGCTGCAACGCGACCTCGACCGCATCGGCGACGAACTCCAGCGCGGACTCACCTTCGGGATCGGCGGCACCAACAAGTCGTCCGATGCCCCGTCGGACCACCCCCTCTTCGATGACCCGGCCTGGGCGGCCGTCCCCGGCAGGCACCGCCCCGCCCTGCTGAGCAAGGCGCGCAAACAGCTCGGCACCGTGGGCTCCGGCAACCACTACGTCGACGTCTTCGCCGACGAGAACGACCGCATCTGGGCCGGTGTCCACTTCGGCTCGCGCGGCTTCGGCCACACCGTCGCCTCGTCCTTCCTCGCCATCGGGCAGGGCGCCAAGTGGGGCACGCGCGTTCCCGAAGCGGAAGTCATCTTCGACCTGGACGCGCCTGCCGGCCACGACTACTGGCACCTGATGAACCTGGCGGGCCGCTATGCCTACGCAGGCCGCGAATGGGCGGTCCGGAAGGCCGTGGAGATCATCGGCGGCCGCGAGGTCGAGCTCGTTCACAACCACCACAACTTCGCTTGGGAAGAGGAGCACTTCGGGCGGACGTTCGTGGTCGTGCGCAAGGGGGCGACGCCGGCGTTTCCCGGGCAGAAGGGGTTCGTGGGCGGCTCGATGGGTGACGACTCGGTGATCCTCGAGGGGACGCGCGGTGTCCCGCCGGATTCACCAGCCGCCGAGATTCAGGGCCGCGCACTCTATTCCACCGTGCACGGCGCCGGCCGCGTCATGAGCCGCACCGCCGCACGCGGCAAGCGCCACCGCCGCACGGGCAAGGTGTTGAAGCGCGGCAAGGTGTCCCGCGAGATGATGCAGGATTGGGTCGACCGCAAAGGAGTCGTGCTCCGAGGCGGCGGAACGGACGAGAGCCCTCATGTGTACCGCAGGCTAACCGACGTGCTGGCCGCCCAGGGCGACACGGTCAAGGTGTTGCACACACTCCGGCCGTTGGTGGTGGTGATGGCGGGTGCGGGGTGGTAGCGTGGTGCAGTGGCTCACTGATCCCTTGACCCGCGGCTGGCGCTACCCTGCCGCCGCCCTCCCCGCCATCAGCGCCGCTGAATCGCTCACGATGATCATGCGGAAGCCCTGCTCGACGCGCTCGGCGATGTCGTCCACGACGGCGGTGATACCGCACAGCACCTGATGGGCCTGGCACGCGGCCAGCACGCGTTGGATGGCAGCCTCCACAGCCTCCATGTCATCCCCATAGGACTGGCGCAGGTCGTCGGGACCGGCGAAGACCACGCTGACCCCTTCGGTGCCAACGATCTCGTCAACGCTGTCCACCCCGGCCCGGGTTTCCACGATCAGCATGCTGAACCGCGAGCCCGAGGGGTTGCCGGGCCAGTGGTCGTCGCCCATCGCGGCAACGGCGACAGCCACCTCCTCGGCCGATTCCACACGCGGGAAGAAGATCGCCGCCGCATCCTCGGCGAGCGCTGCGGCCACGTTCGCCTCGGCCGCCTCCACACCGTCGCGGATCGGCGGAACCCTTAAGACAAGAGGGTCAAATGGACCTGACTCAACGGAGTGAAATACCAGGTCGAGTTCTTCGCCTAGGCCCGAGAGCACGCCCTCCTCCCGGGTCGTCGCTCCCGAGAAGAGGGCGAAGACAACCTGCCCGCTAGCGATCATTTCCACCACGACGGGCGGATTTGGTGCGGCGGACTCCGTCTCGGCAGACTCCGTCGCCGGTTCACCGGTCTGCTCCGGAGCAGAGCACGCGATGGCGGCCGCAACCAACGCGATCAGGGCCGTCGTCAGGTTGGAGTGCGCAGTGCGTGGCTGGGTGACGGACATGGGTCTTCTCGCATCGGCTGAGCTGTGATCTGGACCGGCGATTCGTGACTGGAGGGCAGCCTCCCTACCCCCGTATCTCCTCGTCGATCCCCTCTTCCCCTTCCCATCTTCCAACCACCGCCGCCGCGCACGAGTCGCTGTAGACGTTGACGGCCGTGCGGGCCATGTCGAGGGGCCGGTCGATGGAGAGCATCGCGGCCACGATCAGCATCGCCTCGGGATTGTCGCCGATTCCGATCGCGCCGAGGATGATGAAGATCACCACCAGCCCCGCGGAAGGAACCGCCGCCGCGCCGATCGACGCCAGCAGCGCCGTGAGGACGACGACCACCTGCGTCGCAAAGCCGATGTCGGCCCCGAGCGCCTGCGCGATGAAGAGCGCGCCCACGCACTCCATCACCGCCGTTCCGTCCATGTTGACGGTGGCGCCCATGGGCAGCGTGAACGACGAGACGCGATCGGACACCCCGACCTTTTCCTGCACGGTCTTCAGGGTGACCGGCAGGGTGGCCGCCGACGAGCTCGTCGAGAACGCCACCAGCAGCGGCTCCCTCATGTTCATCACGTGGTTCCAGGGAGACACCCGCGCCCAGAAGTACAGCAGCAGCGGCAGCGTGATAAAGAAGTGGATGGCGAGACCCGAGGTCAGCCCCAGCACATATTGAGCCAAGTTGCCGAAGGCCATTAGACCCGTCTCGGTGACCATGGTGACCATCAGCCCGAAAACCCCGATCGGGAGCAGCTTGATGATGCCGGTCGTCAGGGCCATCATCGCCTGGAAGAGCGCGCTGACGAGGCTGGTGATCTTCGTGCGGGAATTCTCCGGCAGGGTCGTGACCGCCGCTCCGAAGACGATGCAGAAGAAGATGACCATCAGCATGTCGCCGGCCGAGGCCGCCCCGAGAAAATTGTCCGGCACGATAGTGTACAGCAGATCGACGAACGACTCCGGCGTGGCGAGGTCGGGCGGTTCCGCTCCGGTGTCGGTAACGGGATAACCCCGGCCCGGATTGATGATGTTGAACAGGAGGAGGCCGGTAAGCGCGGCCAGGAGGCTCGATACCAGGTAGTATCCCAGCGTCTTGCCGAACATCCGGCCCACGGTGCGCCCGCTGCCGGCGGACGCCACTCCCGAGACGATGGAGGTTATGACCAGCGGCACGATGATCATTCGCAGCAGGCGCATGAACAGGCCGCCGACCCAGCCGACGTTGTCCGCGACGGCTGCTCCTCCCGGCGACAGGCCGATGCCGATGCCCAGAAGCATCGCAATCAATACCTGCCAGTGAAGTCGCTTGTACCAGGGTCGGTCCGGGGCGTATTCCATGGATGTCTCTTTGGGGGAGGTAATGGATGGGTTGGGATCGGGGAGCTCGAGTCGCCCCACGCGGCAAGGTGGTGGCCGGGGCCGCGTGGCGTCAAGTGAAACGGGAGTTGGATGCGGCCTGCGTTTGTGGACACCGCCTGGGGGGCCTTACCGTTAGAAAGGCACGATCCCGGGGCTTCGCTAAGACCCGAGAGTCTCGGAGCAGCCTCCGATCGGGCCCACTTGATTGACACCGGGGAGACCCACCCCAATTGCGCCGGAGACATTGCCATGCGGTTCGTTATGCCAGTCGCCAAAGCTGCCACCCTGCTCTTCCTCGCTCTCACGATCTCACCCGCCCTTCCAGCCCATGCGCAGGTCCCGAAGGTCACCGCCGGCGAAGTGGTCGACAGGGAAACCCTGAAGGGATTCGTGACCTGGGCCACCTCGCAATTCGCCGCGGTCACCAACCTCGCAGAGGGCTCGCAGATCCTGGAGGCGTTCAGGGTCGAGGGGAGCGACTGGAATGTGGGGAACATGTACCTGATCCTCTTCGCCGAGACGGGACATGTATTCATCCACGGCGAAGACCCGAACATCGACGGCAGATTCGCCGGCGACGTCATTGACGACAACGGAACGATCATCATCCAGGAGATGCTGGCCGCTGGGGCCAGGGACGGAGGCGACTTCGTGGAGTGGTGCTGGGACGATCCCCATGATCAGACCGACACCCGATGCAAGGACGCGTACGCCCTCAAGTACTACTCCCAGTTGGTCGGAAGGGACTTCGTCGTGGTGGGCGGATACTATCAGGACCTGAGCCACGCCGGCAGCACTCTTCCGGACGTCCCGCTGCCCGAGGTCTCCGCCGCCGATGTCGTGGACCGGGAAACCCTCAGGCAGTTCGTGCACGGCTCGGTCGACTGGCTCCGCCAGCTGGTCGAGCTCGTCGGTTTCGAGCGCGCGAACGAATGGAAGGCCGTGCTGAGGGAGGACGGCGGCCACTTCAGATCCGGCCCCATCTATCTCTTCTTCTTCACCGCCGACGGCCACGTCATCTTCCACGGCGCCGATGCCTGGCGTGAAGGCCGCTTCGCCGAGCAGACCGTGGACATCAACGGGACCAGGTTCGTCGAACTCATCATTGCGGCGGCCAGGGCCGGGGGAGGATTCGTCGAGTACTTCTGGGACGATCCGACGGTGGAGGGCGACGAGGATACCGGATCTCCCAAGGTCAGCTACGCTCTGTCCTTCACGAGTGATGTCGATGCCTACGCGGGGCAGGAATTCATCATCGGGGCGGGGTTCTACCGAAACTTCTCGACCGCGGAGGCGGAGATGGCCGCGGAGGACTGGCTCCATCGGTTCGGCCGGTCGGTGGCGAGCCAGGCGATGGAGATGATCGGAAACCGGGTCTCGCACTCGCACAGGGCGGAAGACCATGTCACGGTCGGCGGCCGGTCGGCCGATTTCGGCTTGCTCGGCGGTTCGAACAGCCCGTACAGCGGCCTGGACCTGGCCTCCCTCGGCTCCTGGCTGAACTCGGCCGGCGCCTCCGGCAACATCGGCCGGCAGGGACTGGCGTCATTCCTCCCCCTCTCCACCAGTGCGCTCCTCGGTGGGAGTTCCTTCCAGGTTACCCCCGGGGCGTCCGATGGCGGCGGCGGGTACTCTGTCTGGGGTGGCGGCGAGATCATGCGATTCACCAGCGGCGATGGAGAGGGATTCGGAGACGGCGAAGTCATGACGGGGGCGCTCGGGGCCGACTACGGTTCCGGGTCGCTCGTCACCGGGCTCGCGGTGACCTACAGCACCGGATCGGGCCAATTCGAGCTCGGGCGCCCCGGCGACGACGATGTCGGCGACGTGTCCACCACCCTCACCAGCGCCTTCCCCTATGCCCGGCTCGCGCTTGGCGACCGCCTGTTCACATGGGGCGTACTCGGATACGGCACCGGCCAACTGGGAATCGCGGGCGGCGGCGAGGTGGATCCCGACAGCGACATTACGATGCAGATGGTCGGCCTGGGGGCCAAGGGCGACCTCGTCCATTCCGAGTCGGCGGACGACTTCGAACTGGCTCTGCGCGCCGACGCATTCATCGCACGCATGAACTCCGCCGGGATCGAGGGACGCAGGGAACTGAACGCGGACGCCAGCCGGGTGCGGCTGATGCTCGAAGCCTCCAACGGATTCGCGCTCGGTTCGGGAACGCTCCAGCCACAGGCGCGCATCGGCATGCGCCAGGACGGCGGTGAGGTCGACAGCGGATTCGGAATGGAAGTCGGCGGCGGGATGACCTTCCTCGACCGCAACGGCACCCTGACGATACGCGTCCACGGCCGCACGCTGATCCTGCACGAGGAGAGCGAGTACGAGGAGTGGGGGCTGGGCGGATCCATCACCATCAACCCGGGCGGCGGCGGCCGGGGACTCTCCCTCGGCGTGAGACCGTCCTGGGGGTCTGCGGCCAGCGGGGCCGCGCGTCTCTGGGCTCAGGGCGCAGCGGGGCTGACTGCCGGCGCCTACGACTACGGCAGCCGCAGAATCGACGCCGAGCTCGGATATGGCATCAAGGCCTGGGAGGGCCGGGGACTCTTCACGCCTTATGCGAGGGTCCTGCTGTCGCAGCAGCTGGACGCGGCGTATCTGCCGCTGGCCGGGATGGGCAGCGCGATCGCGATGACGCCGCTCGACATCTCGAACCGGGGCATCTACGGATACCAGCTGGGCGGCCGCGTGCGCCTCGGCCCGGATTTGACGGCGAGCCTGGAGGGTGGACGCAGCGCCGGACCACACGGATCCGGAGCCGGGCACCGGGCGGCGCTGAGCCTGTCCATGCGCTGGTAGGCAGCGTGGCGGGTGGTGGGCATGGCGGTGTTTCGTCACGTTAGGAACACGCCATGCACCACCCTGCCCCGAATCCGCGGAAAGCCTTCGCTCGCCTGATCGCCGCTGCCGGCGTGGCGCCCGCGCGCCTGATCGCCGCTGCCGGATTGTGGTTTGTTGGCTCAGGCGTGGCGCTGGCGCAGGCGCCCAGATCCTACGATGCCCGCCGGGCCGCATCGCCGCCGGCAATCGATGGCACTCTGGACGACGCGGCGTGGCAGGTCGCCCCCTGGACCGAGCCCTTCATCGACATCCGCGGCGACGACTGGCCCGCACCGACGTGGAACACGCGGACGAAGATCGTCTGGGACGACGACCACCTCTACATCGCTGCCCACCTCGAGGAGCCCCACCTGTGGGCCACCCTGACCGACCGCGACGCCATCCTCTACCGCGAGCACGACTTCGAGGTCTTCATCGATCCCGACGGCGACGCACTCGCCTACTACGAGCTCGAGATCAACGCGCTGGGCACCGAGTTCGACCTCTTCCTCAATCGCCCCTACAATCGCCGGGGCAAGGCGGACGTCGCCTGGGACATGGTGGGATTGCGCAGCGCGGTTCAACTCGACGGCACCCTCAACGATCCCTCGGACGAGGATGGGGGATGGAGTGTCGAGATCGCGATCCCGTGGTCCGCACTGGTGCCCCCGGCGGGCTTCACACTCACGGCTGCGAGCGATTCCGTCCGGGACGCGACCGGCTACGACACCGGCGTCCGCCCGACCGCTGCTCCCGGCGCTTCACCCCGTCCCGGCGACACCTGGCGCATCAACTTCTCCCGTGTACAGTGGCCCTTGCGGGTCGTTGACAGCGAGTACCGCCGCGCCCGCGTGCCCACCCCCGAGGATCGACACCCGGAGCACAACTGGGTGTGGTCGCCGCAGGGGGCAATCAACATGCACATCCCCGAGCGGTGGGGCCTTGTGCGCTTCGTGGCGGGAGACGCGCGATGAAGCGGGATGCGGGCACGAGGACGCGGCGGGCCCGGGCCCAGGCCCCTTGTGTCCCCGTCCCCTCCAGTCCGCCGACGAGGCCGGAAATGGGTGCAAGATGAGACGGGACGCGGGCATGAACCGGCGCGAGTTTCTGCGCACCACGGGCGCGGCCGCCGCCGCAACCGCGCTCTCGGGCTGCGGCGCCGGCGACGAGCGCGACAGTGACGGGGGCTCACCCCGGGACGATCGCGTAGGCGAGGGGGGCTCACCACGGACCGAGGCCCTGCAGGCCGAAACCGCTCAGTCGTTCACTTCCTGGACCTGGGTGCACGGCGACCGCGACTACGACGCCGCCGCGTGGCGCCGCCGGTTCGCGCGGCTGAAGGAAGCCGGACTCGACGCCGTTCTGGTCGGCGGGGGCGACATCGACCTGGTCTCGGAGGCGGCCCGCGCGGAGGGCCTCGAGTACCACCGCTGGTTCTGGACGCTGAACCGCAACGGCGACGAGTGGGCGCAGACCAGCCACCCCGAGTGGTTCACCGTCAGCCGCAACCTCGAGTCCTCCCTCGAGCGGCCTCCCTACGTCGGCTACTACAAGTGGGTCTGCCCGTCGCGGCAACCGGTGCGCGAATACCTGAGCGGCCTGGTCGGCGAACTGGCCGCGCGCCCCGCGGTGGACGGGGTGCACCTCGACTACGTGCGTCACTGCGACGTGATCCTGCCGCGCGGCCTCTGGGAGACCTACGACCTCGTGCAGGACACCGAGCTCCCCGAATTCGACTTCTGCTACTGCGACGTGTGCCGCGAGTCATTCGCCGCCCTCGACGGCCGGGACCCCCTGGCCATCACGGACCCGCCCGCCGACGAAGCGTGGCGGCGATTTCGGTGGGACAGCGTCACGGCTACGGTTCGGGAACTCGCCGCGGCGGTGCACACCCACGGCAAGCCCATCACCGCGGCGGTCTTCCCCACGCCGACCATCGCGCGCCGCCTGGTCCGCCAGGCATGGGACGAGTGGCCCCTCGACCGCGTCTTCCCGATGCTGTACCACAGCTTCTACCTGGAAGACATCCCCTGGATCGGCGACGGCGTGCGCGAAGGGGTCGCCGCGCTGGGGTCGACGCCCTTGAACGCAGGACTATACCTTCCTGCTCTCGGACCGGCCGAGTTGGGCGAAGCGGTCGCCACCACGCGGGAGGCGGGTGCCGCGGGCGTCTCGCTGTTTGAGATGCACGGACTGACGGATGAGCATCTGGAGACGCTGGGCAGTGCGTTGGGGTAGCCGTCTGCCGGTTTCGCAAGCTCAGGCCGATCAAAATGTAATAAACACATTACATAATGTCATGTTTACCATACATTGCAACACTCTATCGACTACCTCCAGAGGCCGACACCAATGAGGACATTGACTCTGATGCTCACTGTGACCGCGGCTCTCTCCGCCTGCACCGTCGCCTACGAGGGCGACGGCGAAGAGGGTGCCACGCTTCGTCTCGGCTCCGCCGATACGTCCGAACAGCTGCGCTTCGCCGTGGCGCGCTTTCAGCACGAGACCTGCACATTCTGCCCGGGCGGCGACACCGAGATCGCGGACTGGCTGCAGGCCAGCGAGCCGATTTCCGGCGAGGAACTGCTGACTTCCGGCAGCTACGTGAGCGGCTTCACCAGGCGCGCGCGCGAGTTCGGAGACGTGGAGCTGGTGCCGTTGACCTCGCCGGTCGGCGTCTTCGGGGGATCGTCGCGGAGCTGGAACACGAAGGAGACCTTCGACCACTTCCTCGACGCCATGCTCGCCGAGCTCGAGGCGCAGCTACCGGTCGACGCGGTCTACCTCGCGCTGCACGGCGCGATGGCCGTCCGCGATGTTCCGCGGCCCGAGGCGGAGATCGCCCGGCGGTTCCGCGACGTCGTCGGCCCCGGGGTTCCCATCGCGGGGGCCTTCGACCTGCACGGCAACGAGGACGCCGAGTTCCTGGAGCACGCCGACTTCAGCTTCGTGACCAAGCGCTTCCCGCACTACGACTCCTACATCCAGGGCGAGCGGGCTGCGCGGGCCCTGCGGCTCGCTGCGCTGGGCGAATACCGGCCCACCACTGCCACGCGAAAACCCGGCATCATCACGGCGACAGTGCTGCAGTGGACGGGCCAGTCTCCCGCCATGGACATCATGGAGCGCGCGCGGCGGTGGGAGGCACGGGAGAACGACGCCTACGTGAGCGTCTTCTTCGGCTATCCGTGGTCGGACGTGCCCGATGTCGGCGCTACCATCCAGGTCATGACCAACGACGACCAGGCGCTTGCAGACCGGATCGCGGACGACATGGACGATTTCATGTGGCGGGTGCGCGAGGACTTCGCGCTCGGCAGCTATCCCGGCCCCGAGGAGGCTGCGGGAATCGTCGCGACAGTCATTTCGCGGGGCGAGGTGCCCGTCGCGGTCGGCGACTACAGCGACCGCCCCGGCGATGCGACGCACATCCTCAGCGCCCTCGAAGCGGCCGGAATCGGCAACGTGCTCTACGGCACGATCACCTCGCCCGCCACCCTGGAGGCCCTCGCGGCGGCGGAGGCCCAGCCCGGAGACCCCTTCGACATGGAAATCGGCGGGTTCACGCCGTCTGGCGGTTCGCCCCGCCGCATCGTCGGCACCGTGGAGTACTTCGGCGAGGGCTTCGGCTACGACGCGATCGCCGCGGTCTCCTTCGGCGACGGCAACGTCGTCTTTCTCACCCCGGCCTACGAGCAGGTACTCTACCCGGACGCCTTCCGTTACGGCTCGATCGACCCCGCCGACTACGACGTCTTCGTGGTGAAGTCACGCGTACACTTCCGCCGCGGCTTCGACGAGACCGGCTACGCGCGCACCATCCTCGTGGTCGAGGCCCCGGAGCCGTTCGTCGGGACGACCCATCTGGACGCGCTGACCTACGAGAATGTGGATTTGGGTACGTTGTACCCCTATGGAACGCCCGAGACGCGGAGATAGACCGAGCCAATGAAACTCGATCGCGAGCAGGTCAGGCACTGGAAGAGGGTCCTGTCCCCCTACTTCGGCCCAGACAACCGCCGCAGCGCCTGGCAGATGGGGTACACCGCCGTTCTCTTTGCGGCGGCATGGATGCTCATGTACTTGAGCCTCGCCGTCGGCTACTGGCTCACGCTGTTGCTGGCCGTCCCGACCGCCGGACTCATCATGCGGCTCTTCATGTTCCAGCACGACTGCGGCCACGGGTCCTACTTCAAGTCGCGGCGCCTGGCTTGCGTTGCGGGCTCGGTGATCGGCGTGCTCACCCTCACGCCCTACCACTACTGGCGGAAGACGCACGCGATCCATCACGCGCACTCCGGCGACCTGGACCTGCGCAGCTTCGGAGACATCAGCACCCTGACCGTCAGGGAATACGAAGCGATGACCGCGCTTCAGCGCTTCGGCTACCGGCTGTACCGCAACCCGGTCATTCTCTTCGGCCCCGGCGCAGCGTTCCACTTCTTCATCAAGCACCGCTTCCCGTGGGACGTGCCGCGGGCGTGGAAACGCGAGTGGCAGTCGGTCTGGTGGACCAACGGGGCACTGGCCGCGATTCTGGCGGCCGCCTGGCTCACCATCGGGATCGGCCCGTTCCTGATGGTTCAGCTCCCGATCACGCTCATTTCGACCGCGACGGGCGTGTGGCTTTTCTACGTGCAGCACCAGTTCGAGGACGCGTACTGGCACTGGCACGAAAACTGGGACTACTACGACGCGGGCCTGCACGGGTCGTCGTTCCTGCGCCTGCCGAAGGTGCTGCAGTGGTTCACCGCGAACATCGGCCTGCATCACGTTCACCATCTGAGTGCGCGGATTCCCAACTACCGGCTCCAGCGTTGCCACGACGAGAACCCGGAGCTCTGGAAGGCGCCCACGATGTCGCTGTGGGACGGCCTCAGGACAATCCCCCTGGCGCTCTGGGACGAAGGCGGACGGAAGCTGATTTCATTCCGCCAGTACCGGCGGCTGAGGGCCGCCGAGGCGTGATTCCGGGGCCGACTACACCAGGAGGAGAGATGAAGGCAGCGAAGGCCTGGACTGCTGGAACAGCCGCGCTGGCAATCGTGGCATTCGCGGCCTGTGGGGACGACATGACCGGCCCGCAGACGATCGAAGACGCCGAATTCGCATCGTCGCTCGGGATCAATCTTGCCAACTTTACGCAGACTGCATCGGGCCTCTATTACGAGGACATCGCGGAGGGATCGGGCGAGGCGGCCGCCGCCGGGAACGAGGTCGAGGTGGCCTACGCGGGATGGCTCACCGACGGCACCGAGTTCGACCGGGGCGCCTTCAGCTTCACCCTGGGTGCGGGCCAGGTCGTGCGCGGGTTCGACGAGGGCGTGATGGGGATGAAGGTCGGCGGCATTCGCCGGATCATCATTCCGCCGGCGCTGGGCTATGGCAGCCAGGGAAGCGGCCCGGTGCCTCCCGATGCGATCATGATCTTCCGGATCGAGGTGCTGTCGATCGTGTGAAGGGGCGGACGGATCCTCGTGCCGAGCCAGCACGAGGACGGCCTGCTCAGTCGGCTGTCGTCACTCCCAGTGCACTCAACCGCAGGAAGTCGGCTCTGTTTGCGGTGGCGACGGGAGCATCATCGGCGTACGCGGCCGCCGCGATCATGCAATCGATGAGCGACCCGCGGCGTCGCCCGGACTCATTGAAGAGCCGCGCGGCCGTCTCGGCGTCGGCCTTCGTGAATTCCCGGTGCCGGCCGATGATGGCGCCTGCCACGGCCACCTCCGACGAGCTGAGCGGCCCGCACTGAAACTCGGCCCAGGCTACGGTGCACATCGCCAGCGGCTCGCCATTGGCGATCCACCTCCGCAGCGCCAGATCCTCCGGCGTCCCGCGCACCAGGGCCCTGATCAGGAAGCTCGTGTCGAGGTGGATCATTCGGATCCGAACCGAAGTCGGCGTCCGGCAGCGGCGCGCTCGGCCCGGAGATCCCGCTCCCACTCGGCGAGGTCCAAGCCGCGCTCGCGCACCGTATCCTGCAGGCGGGTCAGGGCTTCCAGGGCGACGGTCCTTCCCCTGTCGTCACCCGACACCAGCGCGATGCGGAGTGCGCGCCGAATGACTTCCGACTTGGACACGTCCCAACGACGAGCGAGCACCTCGAGCGTGCGAACGGAGTCCAGGTCGAGTGAATATGTGGACTTGATCGAAGTTATGGCCATAATGGATTATATGGCCTTACTTGCCAGGCGTCCACCTCCCGACGAGGCGAAGAAGTCGGGGGAGCCGAATAGTCCGCCCTGGTCAAGGTTGTATCCATGCTCAGCCCGCACGCCGTGCCACCCCACACCCATCGATCGTCCTGGTGGCCTGTGCCACCACTTTCGAACCGGTAGGTAAGATCAATGGCGCACTCTCCCTTCCGTCCGTCCACGGTCCTGTAGCTGATGGCACCGGCACCCGTGAACCGAATGCGGGAGAGCCGGGATTCGGGTCGGGTCCACCATGCGTCCCCCGCAATGTCCGGTGCCCCGGAGTACTGGATATCCGGACCGTTCCGCACGCCGCAGTCCTTCGGTGTGGCCCGATAGGTGAATGCGATCGTGGTGTCGTTGGATCTTTCCGAATCCAGATTCCCGAAGGAGATGCCACTGCACCCGAAGCCCGGCTGCCTCCCGAACAGAGTCGAATCGCGTTCCGCCTGGAACAGCCCGTGGGTGAATTGCAATGAACAATCGGCGCATCTCCTCTTCAGTCAGCAGTGCATCCGGCCCCGTCGAGTCGTAGAGGCAACCCGCCGTGATGCCCGCGGTGATCAGCGCGACGCGCCAGGCGACGCCGAAGCGGATCGGCCTGGTGAGAGTCGTGGACGGCGACATCGATCAGCTGCCCATGCGCATGTGAATGTCTGCCCCGATGACCAGCTGATACTCCGCGGCGAAGTTCGTCGACTGCAGTACTCCGAGATCGACGGAACTCCTGGTCCTCGCCGACGCCACCCACTCCCAACCGATCCCCAGCGCCCGATTCCGGAACGTGTTGCCGCGGTTCCACGGCTGCAGGCCCATCATCCCGTACATGAATAGCCGTCCCTCTTCGGGTCCCCCGGTCACGTAGAGCTTCGCGCGACCCGTGAACTGGTTGAACTTCCCGAGATCTTCCAGTGTCCACAGCGTGTGAGCCGAACCCTGCAACGCCAGACGCGACCCGAGGTCGACCTGCAGGCTTGCTCCGGGCAGCAGGATGCAAGACCACTCGCTCTCCGTGCACTTCGTCTCGAACCGGAGGCCGTAGGCGAATCGGAACCAGTGGCGGCGTGCATCGGCCGGGTCGCCGACCGGACCTGGCTGGCGAGACCCGAGTCGCTCCGCTGCGAAACGGTAATGCAAGCTCAAGGAGCTCGAGTAGACGCAACACCCGTGTGGCAGCAAGACCCCCAGCCCCAGGTCTGCGGTTACCCCCAATCTGTCGTGCAGCAGCCACTCCGCACCCAGACCCCCTTCTGCCAGCGGGAGCCTCGAGGCCGTCGCTCCCACGTGTGCAAAGACCCCGGCGCCCTCGAAGTGGCGGAAATACCGCTGGTACCTGAGAGTCAGCGCTACAGGTACGTAGTCACTGAAGTGGAACAAGGCCTGCAGCGCTGCTTCCGGACTCAGGCGCAGTTTGGTACTGACACCCGGGATCGATCCGAAGTGATCGTCCCCGAAAAACCTGTTGACGACCGCCAGTCCAGCGCTCAGCGACCGAGGTCGTCGATCGTGTGTACCCGCGAGGGTTGAATCGGGGACCGCGCCGTTCGTTTGGGCTCGAGCGACCTCCGCAACGGCTGGCATTGCCACCACGGCCATCAGCAGCAGACCTGTCGCCAGCCTGCAAGTGCGCCGTGGCCCGCACCACCGATTTCGATTCCCAGGCTGGCTTTGCACCGACTCCACTCCGCATCGTCCGCCCAAACTTCGTTGACGACCACTAGTCCACCTGTCGGTAACAAAAGTTCCGTCAAGTGCCCGACGGTTCAGTCGGTTGTCGCCACTCCCGGTTCACTCAACCGGAGGAGGCGCGCTTCGCATTCGCGCACACCCTCCTCGACTCCGGCGGATCGGTACAGCTCCGCCGCCATGCGCCAGAGCAGCCGCGCCCCTTCCATGTCGCCGAGTTCCTCTTTCAGCGCGGCGGTGGGCCGCAGGGCGTTGGCGTGGTCGACGGGATGCGCCATTCCAGACCGGTCGTAAAGGTCGAGCGTTTCCTCGTAGCAGCGTTCCGCTGGTTCGAGCCG
The DNA here is from genome assembly GCA_965211905.1 of Longimicrobiales bacterium. GTDB lineage: Bacteria > Gemmatimonadota > Gemmatimonadetes > Longimicrobiales > Gaopeijiaceae > Bin94. Next base: position 521,318 of record CBDBTX010000002.1, on the reverse strand, counting down.
GCCCAGGCGATGGTTCACCTGGCCGAGGTGCCGCACGGCGTGTGCGAGACGAAGCGGATCGTCGATCTCTCTGGCGACCGCGACCGACTCCTCGAACAGCGTCCGTGCCTTTCCCGGGTTGTCCAGGTCCAACGCGACGTGACCCAGTTTGCCCAATGCGACGGACAGCTGCTTCCTCGCACCCCCCTGCTCGCAGATCTCGCAGGCTCTGACAAGGTCGGCCTCGACCCGCGCCAGGGCGGCCCGCAGGGTCGCCTCGTCGATTGCCGGGGATTGCATGGCTTCCCGGCGCGCTCGCCACGCCTTCCCGATGAGCCGTCGCGCCTGCTCCTTCCGCTCTCCAACCGGTGCGGAACGTCGCAACGAGCGCCGGGAGTCCATGACCGTCACCTTTCCTGGGCGAGTCTCAGGTGCGCCGGATGTCGACCCGCGTCCTAAACCCCGACCAACTCCCCGAGCACGAACACGTCAGTCAGCAGCGCCCGCACGTGGATCGACGCGTTCAGGTTGTCGATGAGCTGGGAGGACACCGAGTCCTGCGCGTCCACCAGCCGCAGCAGCGCAAGCGAGGCCTCGGCATCGCGCGCGAGGACGGCCAGGGCGCCGTCGGTCGCGTCGCCGGCCGGGAGGTGGGCGCGGAAGGCGTCGTCGAGACCGTCGAGCGCCTCGGCGAAGCCGCGCAGGAAGTCGCGGACCTGTGTGCCGGCCTTGCTGGCCGCGTCGTCAACCAGCCCCTGGGCCGCGTAGGCGAGGAAGAACTCGTACCCTTCCTCGATGGCGTCGATGCGAGCCTTCAGCTCGTCGCGGCTCATGGGCTGCTCACCCCGCTGAAGGACCGGGTCGCCGGGAGGAACCCGTCGCTCTGTAGTCCCACCCCCCTAATCACCCTCGGCTTCGGCCGCGGCGGACCCTGCCTCGGACACCGTCCAGCGCGCGGGGTCGTGGTTCTCCAGGTAGCGGTCGCGGTCGATCCAGCCGTTGATCATGGACCAGGTCATCCAGCGCTTCTCGGGGCGGATGGCGAAGTAGACGTGGGCGATGACGAGGAAGATGAGGGCGATCCCGCAGACGCCGTGGATCACGTAGATCCAGCCCCACGCGGTGTCGCCGAACATGTAGGTGTTCATCGGCAGGAGGAAGTTGTCGACGCGGAACATCATCAGGACGCCGGTGACCACCGCGCCGAGGGTCGCGATCATGGCGACGTGGTGGAACATCTTCTGGTCCACCGGATACTTGCCGGCGCGCGGGCGCTTTGCGTCGGATCGGCCCAGCGCCGCCTTCAGCCCGAGCTTGCCCTCTTCGACGTCGCGGCGGTCGATCCACATCGTCCAGAAGTCCTGCTTCGCGAAGACGTGGTAGATGTGGTAGAGGACCGTCAGGATCAGCAGGACGCCCGCAATCCAGTGGATCGTCACCCAGGGGAACCGGATCCCGATCACGGGGAAGAAGGCCGTGATGAGCAGGGCGAACATGGTTGCGCTCATCGTCCAGTGGAATCCGCGCGCGCCGGGCTTGTGGCGCTGGAGTTTTTCGGGCAGGCCCTTCGCCTCTTCCGGGTCGACTTCGCCGGTGGCCACCTTCTTCGGCACCATCAGGGCGTGCACCACGACGAAGACCGCGCCGATGATCACCGCCGCCCAGATCAGATCCCACGAGACACCGATGGGGACGTCCTCGCCCCAGGGGTTCAGCGCCCGCCGAAGGAATTCCATGCTTGTCTCTCCGTTGGATTGGCTCGCGATACTAAACCATTTTGTTTAGTGTCGGGTGGGGTCCGGTGTCAGGCGGCGTCCGGTATCAGGCAGCGTCCCGAATCGACCGCTTTACCAGGTTCCGCGTGAGGGCGATCTTGTAGTCGTTGTGCCGGAGTGCACGGGCGCCTTCGACCGCGATCTCCCCGGCCATCTGTCCGGTCTCCTCGCTGGGCTCGCGCCCGCGGATCGCCGCTTCGACCGCGCCCATGCGCACGGGGTACGGCGCGATGCTGTTGACGACGATTCGCGCGTCCTGAATGACGCCGCCCTGCACCTGCAGCATCGACGCGACGCTCACCAGCGAGAAGTCCCAGGACTTGCGGTCGCGGATCTTCTCGAAGTACCACCGCGCGCCCTCCCACGGGGCCGACAGCACGATGCGGGTGAGGAGGTCGCCGGGCTCGAGCACGGTCATGCGCTCGATGTCGATGTCGGGGCCGATGAAGAAGTCAGCTGCCGGATAGGTGCGCTCGCCGGAGGTGCTGACGACCACCATCTCGGCGTCGAGCGCGACGAGGGCGGGCGCGGTGTCGGAGGGGTTGACCGCGACGCAGCGGTCCGCGCCCACGATGCAGTGTTCGCGGTTCATGGCGCGCCGTGTGCTGGCGTAGCAGATGTTCCCTCCCGCGCGGTAGCATGGCCACCCGCTCCGGTAGTACCAGCAGCGGGTATCCTGCACGATGTTCCCCCCGAGCGTGCCCTGGTTGCGGATCTGCGGCGTGGCCACCAGCCCCGCGGCTTCGGCGAGAAGCGGGTAGTCGCTCTGCACGCCGGCGTGCTCGGCGATGTCGGTCAGGCTCGTCATGGCTCCGATGTCGAGCCCGCCGCCGGCGCCGTCGGCGATGCCGCGGATCTCGTCCACGGCCGCGAGGTCGATCACCGCTGCGGGGCGCTTGATCCGGTCCTTGAACCAGTCGAAGGTGTCGAGTCCTCCCGCGAGCACCCATCCCTGGTCGCCGTACTGGTCCATGAGGCGGACGGCATCGTCGACGCCCGCCGGCTGATAGAGCTCGAACGGGGCGATCATGTCACGTATGACTGCCACTTTGGTTCTCCTTGTCGGTCAGACGCGCGTGTTCTTGTTCAGACGTGGGTGTCCAGCAGGCCGTAGGGCCGGGGCCGGCCTTCCAACTCCGCCAGGATCATGTCGGATGTGAGGGGGGTTCGGCACAGGCAGAGTCCGCCCATGGCGTCGGCCACGGCGCACGCGTAGGCCGCCTCGCCGGCACCCACGGGGGGCTCGCCGATGCCCTTGGCTCCCACCGGGGTATGGGGGTCCGGCTCGTCGACGGCCGCAAACCGCGGGCTCAGCGGCACATCGAGGATGCCCGGCGGCCGCGCCGTGTAGAAGCGCTTCGTGAAGGGGATGCCCCACTTCGGGTCGAAGACCCAGCGCTGGCTCTTGGCCATGCCGATCCCCTGGAAGACGCCGCCGTTGGTCTGCGCGGCCAGACTGCGCGGGTGGATCACGGTGCCGCAGTCGGTCGCCGACGCGAGATCCACGATCTCGACCTCGCCGGTCTCGACGTCGAGCTCGACCTGGGCGAAGGTGGCCACCCAGGTGAAGACCGCGCCGGGCTGCCCGTAGTTGTCCTTCGCCGCCGCGATCAGCCCCTCGCCCGCCAGCCCCGCCACCGCCCCCTTGGTCACGTCGTTCAGGTCCTCGGGGATCTCGCCGCCGCTGAACTTGCCGCCCCGTGCGATCGCGCGCTGCGCCGCCTGGGCGAAGCTGAGGCCCGCGGCGCGGTTGCCTGCCCGAAAGACGCGGCCGTCGGCCACGCGGTAGTCCTGCGGCGACCCGCCGAGCTCGCTCGCGGCCAGCTCCTGAAGCAGCCCGACCATGGCCTCTCCGGCCGCGTGGTTGGCGCGGGTGTGGGCGTGCGTCGTCTGGCTCCCGGCCTGAACCGTGCTGTACGGCAGGTGCTTGCTGGTGTCGCCCCACACGACCACCACGTCGTCCCAGTCCAGATCGAGGACATCGGAGGCGGCGCGCGCGGTGTCGGCGATCGAGTGCGTGCCCAGGTTGCCGATCCCCTGGTGCACGTAGAGCTTGCCGTCGGGGCGAATGACCAGGAGGCCGTCGCGGCCGTTGCTCCCGGCGGTAAACGGGCTGAGGCCCATCCCCACGCCGGTCACCCTGGTCCCCTCGCGACGCCCGGACAGCTGGCTCCTGGCTTCCCAGTCGAAGAGCTCGCCGCCCAGGTCCAGCGCCTCGCGCACGTACGCGCTGGTGAACGCTCCCTGGTTGGGCCCGAGCCAGCCGTCGTGGCCCGGCGCATTGATCTTGCGGATCTCCAGCCGGTCGATTCCGAGCTCGCGCGCGGCCTTGTCCACCACCGGCTCGAGCATGGCGACGATCTGAGCGCCGCCGGGGGCCCGCTGCGCCGACCTTGGCGGCGTGTTGGTGTACACCGGCACGCCCCTGAAGCGCATGTTCTCGGGCTGGTAGGAAGCGGTGGCGACGGTCGCCGCCGTGAACAGGTCGGTAGCCCCGTACGCCCCGCTGTCCTGCACCAGGTACAGGTCCAGCGCGGTCATGCGGCCGTCGCTGCGGAATCCGATCCTGGCCCAGCCCTGGAAGCCGGCGCGCGCCCGCCCGATGTAGTTCTCCTCGTAGCGCGTGATCCGCAGCATGACCGGACGGCCGATCTTGCGGGACAGTACCGCGGGCACCGCCATGATGGGCACGCCCGCGATCTTGCTGCCGAAGCCGCCGCCGCAGTACTCGCCGATCATCACCACATCCTCGACGTCGACGCCCGCCATCGCGGCCACGGGTCCCCGCGTGCGCTCCGTGCTCTGCGTGGAGCCGTGCAGGAAGAGCTTGCCGTTCTGCCAGTACGCCATGCAGGAGCGGGGCTCCATGGGGTGGTGCGTGACCGACTGGTGGACGATGGTCTCTTCGACGATCACGTCGGCCTCTCCGAACGCCGCGTCCACGTCGCCGATGGCCCACTCGGCCGTCGGCTCGCCCATGGGCAGCCGGTCCGGCCCCGCCTCCTCGAAGACGCTGCCGGCCCACTTGAGCGGCGTCGGTCCGTCCTCGCCGGGGACGTTGCCGTCGGTGCGCGCGTTCGGGCCGCCTTCGCGGAGGCTGTCCAGCGGATCGAGCACGAAGGGGAGCGGCTCCAGGTCGACCCGGATCGCTTCGACCGCCGCGGCCGCCGTCGTCTCGTCCACTGCCGCCACCGCCAGAATGGGCGCACCCTCGTACAGGGGCTCGTCGGACAGCGCGCCTTCGCGCGTGCCCTGCTCCGGCCGCGGCAGCTCCGACGCCCTCAGGATGCCCAACACGCCCTCCATCGCCTCGGCTCTGCTGGTGTCGACGCTGCGGACCCGCGCGTGCGGCATCGGGCTCAGCAGGAGCTTGGCGAAGGCCATGCCCTCGGCGTGGAAGTCCTCGGCGTAGCGCGCCCGCCCCGTGATCTTCGCGTGAAGATCCGGTGGGGAGATGTCGGTGCCGATCGTTCTCTCAGCCATCTCGATTCGCCTTTCTCGCTATGCCCGGGAACGGGACAGCTCGGCCGCCCGCATCGCGGTGTTCAGGATCTTGTCGTAGTCGCCGCAGCGGCAGAGGTTGCCCGAGAGGAGCACCGCCGCCTCTTCGCGGGTCGGAGTCGGATTCTTGTCGAGCATGCCGACCATGCTCATGACGAAGCCGGGGGCGCAGAACGCGCACTGGAAGCCGCCCTCGTCCATGACCGCCTGCTGCACCGGATGGAGCACGCCGTCGCTCTCCAGCCCCTCGATCGTGGTGACCTCGCGGCCGCGAACCGTGTGGGTGAGGATCGAGCAGCCGTAGTGCGTGGTGCCGTCGAGCAGCACGGTGCACGCGCCGCATTCGGCCCGGTCGCATCCGAGCTTGGTGCCGGTGAGACCGAGCTGGTAGCGCAGCGTCATGGCGAGCGTCTCGTGCTTCGGAACGTCGACGCGGCGCTGCTGGCCGTTGACGTTGAGGGTCACGAGCCGCTCCACGGCGCCCTGGGCGGACAGCATCGGCGCGAGCACCCCGCTCTCGCGGAAGAGATATCCCGCGGCGGAAGCGGTGGCGCCGGCGGCGACCACCCCCTTGATGAACTTGCGGCGGGTGAATCCGCCTCTCCTCGATTGAATGATCTGGGCATCCAGCATCGATCTGCACCTCACTCCGTGGATAAGGGCGGGGCTTGCGTTCGGTCACATTATATGGTGGCGCGCGCGATGAGGCCAACCGGGGGGAGAGATCGCGGTGGCGTCAGTCGCCGAGAGACGGCTTGAACCGGATCAACGACACCGCGTCACGTCCATCCGGGCCGGCGAGTTCGGCCAACCCCCGGTCGAAGGTCGCGAGTGCGCCGCCGCGGCGAATGGCGAGCGCGAGCAGGTGCGCATCGGTGACCTGGCGGTACCCGGCGACTCGTGCGAAGGGTGTCGCCCCCGGATCGGCAGGCGATATGTCGTCGACCCAGAAGACGTGACCCGCGAGACCGCGCATCCGTCCGAGCAAGGCGATGGCTTCGGCTGGCGTGCAGGCCTCCGGAATCGCACGGCGGTTGCTGGACACCCTCACAAATCCGGACTCGGTGAGCGGACAGGTGGCCCAGCCATCGTCCCGATTCGCGCGGAACCACTGGTGGGCGGCTGCGTGGTGCACATGGTTCGGCCATGCAAGCGCAACAAGAACATTGACTTCAAGGAGCTTCGTCAGATGTCCTCCAGCGCGTCGCGGACCATCTCTGCGGTGAGCGGCGGGGCATCAGGGCCTACGTGGAAGACCGGGAAACCATCGGCGCGTACGGCGGGTTCGCGGGGCCGGAGCCCTTCGCGCACCAGCGCGGACACGACGGTCCCCATGCTATCTCCGCGTTCGCGGGCGAGGCTCCGGGCCGCGCGGTAGACGTCAGGGTCGAGCGTGAGTGTTGTTCGCATGATGCAACATCATAACATCATCGCATCATGATGTTCAAGCACCGCGCTCCTCAGGGCTGCTGGCCGCCCCCTCCGAGCTTCGCATCCAGCGTCATCTCGTCCTCGTCGATCGTGCCCCACAGGAGCAGTGCGCCCGCCGCGATGATTGCCGACGGGTAGAAGAGGACCTGCGAGCCCTCAAGGAACCAGCCCCAGGGGTCGATGATGGACCTCCAGACGCCGATGGCGGTGATGGCCAGGATGATGAATGCGACCGGGTAGGCGCGTTTCCGCCATAGGCCGAGGATGACCAGCGCGCCGATCAGGATCTCGGCCGCGCCGAAGATGTTCAGCAGCACGGCCTGGGTCCCGATGCCGAAGTAGAACGTCTCCGCAACCGCCTGGCCGTGCGCGACATCCTGGAACTTGTCGATGCCCCACAGGACCAGGAGCCAGCCGATGGTCACCCGCAGGAGGAAGAGTCCCCAGCGTTTCATGATTCGTCCTTTCGTGGAGGGTTTGTCGAGTACGCACCCCGTTGACTTACGACCCGTAGACGAAGGCGTCCAGCAGCGCGGCTCGCGTCCTCCAGATTCTCGCGAGAGCGCTGGTGCCTGGTTCAGGCACGTCGTACCAGGGCTGACGATACAGCCAGCCAAGGAGCTTGCCGTAGCCGTTCCTGGGTTCGTCGACAGCCCGTCCGAGCGTATTCGGAGGGATTCCCGTGAGCTTCGCCAGTCTCTGCTTCGAGCGTTTGTTCACGCAGATGCAACGATCGGGGCGCGCCAGCGCGAGAAGGAGCGTGGCGGTACCGTGCGAGGCTCCGTCATGCGCCGTGATCTCCCCAAGCACCTTGACGGCAACGTCCGGGAAGTCCTCGTCGTCCGCTTCCAGGACCGTCTGCAGGCTGCGCCTGATGTCCGCCTCATGCCGCAGGATGACGTGCCAGGGACCGAGCCGCTTCATCCTGCCGACCAGACCCATCCACTCCTCTCCCAGTCCGCGTATCCTGCGCTCTGAATGTTGGATGTCGCCTCCCGCGAGCCAGGCCTTCACCGCCTCGCCTCGCTCCCGGATTGCGCGCTGGTAGCTTCTGACTTCTCCCTGCAGGCCCAGGACGCACCAGTCGACGCCGTCCATGGCGGCGAGTTCCCGTTCGCGGCGGATGAGAGCGGCCTTGTATTCCGCGATGCTACGCGGCGTCCGACCGCCGCACAGGTGCCACAGGCCATCCACGGGTGCCTCCACGAGCGTACCGACCTCCGGGTCCGGCCGCCGCCAGGTCCGCCGGTAGTTCCGAATCTGGATCCCAACCTTCGGCTGAGGTCCGCAGTCCGACCAGCGTTCCTCGAACCAGTCGATCAGGCCGCCGGATTCCTGTCCGTGACCCACTTCGAGGATCAACTCCTCGTTGCTCGAGAACCCGCCGTTCGTAAAGTTCGCGCTGCCCGTCCAAGCAATGCTCTGCCGCTCCTGATCATGCGACCGGCCCAAGTGGAACAGGTACAGCTTCGGGTGGAAGATCCCCGTGGCCGCACCCGTGACGAGCCTCAGTTCACAGCGGTCGAGATCATGCAGGAAGGCCAACGCGTCGGGGTCGGTGGCGTTCCCGTGGGTGCCTGCGATCACCCGGAACCGGACACCGTCTTCAGTGCCCCGCCTCAAGATCTCCAGATGCCGTCCCATGGTCACCCATGCCGTGGCGATGTCGACCCGGCAGGAGTGTTTCACCAGGTCTTCGAATCGGTCCGCCAGCTGTCGAGTCTCGATGACCGGGTTGGCTCTATCGACCACGGCGATCACTCGTACCGATAATCGAACACGAACGATGACCCCAGCATCACGCGGGGGTGAGGCGGCCCTCGCCCGATGCGAATGGGATCTCTCGCCGGGACTCGCGCGCCCGGGGAACGGTCAGATTCGCGCCGCGAGGCACGTTGTCGACAAGCCATCGGCCCAGGGGCTCGCGGCCGGGGGCCTGCTCGCGCCGCGGGCGCTCAGGTGCTGCTGCATCCATTCTTGAGCCTCCTTTCAGTTGGCCTTCCACCCCCTGCCGGGAACGCCTCTATCGTCCCCCGTTCGGCCTGCGCCAGCGCACCGGCGGCGGCGGTTCGTCCGCGAAGGTCACCTTGCCGCCGTTTTCGAGCAGGCGCAACGCCTCGCGCACCGCGGTCTCCAGCTGCGGGTCGCCCCCGGCGATCACCGGGGCGGGGTCGTTGCGGACCTCGATGTCGGGCGCCACGCCCTCGGCCTCCACGGCCCACTCGCCGTTCACGTCGAAGAAGCCGCCCCGCGGGGCCACGAATCCGCCCCCGTCGATCAGCGGCGGCGTGTCCCAGGTCCCCACCAGCCCGCCCCACGTCTTGGTCCCGACCAGGGGACCGACCCCCCGGAAGCGGAACAGGTAAGGCAAGAGGTCGCCCCCCGACCCCGCGCGCTCGTTGATCACCATGACCTTGGGTCCGAAGAGACCGGCCATCGGCTGGGTCCAGGGCTTGCGGTCGCCCGCCCGCGAGTTGAAGTAGCCGGTGAGTTCGCGGCCGAGCACGTCCACGATGTAGTCGGCCGCGGAGCCCCCGCCGTTGTTGCGCTCGTCGATGACCGCGCCCTCGCGGTCCTGCTGCGCGAAGAACATGCGGTTGAAGTAGGTGTAGCCGCCCTGCCCCGTGTTGGGGAGCCAGACGTAGGCGAGACGGCCGCCGCTCATCTCGTCGACGCGCGCCTGGTTGGCCTCGACCCACGCCCAGCGCCGCAGCTGGCCTTCGTTGCCGGTCGGCTCGACGACGACTTCGCGGGCGTCCTCGGCGGAGGGTGAAGACGCGACCGTCAGCGTGATGGTGCGGCCGGCGGTGCCTTCGAGCAGGCGGTAGGGATTGGCGGGGGCGCGCAGTTCGGCCCCGTCGATCGCGAGCAGATAGTCGCCTTCGTGCACATCCATCCCGGGATGGGAAAGCGGGCCGGCCAGCCCTGGCGTCCAGTCGCCCCCGTTGTAGATGCGGGCGATCCGGTAGAAGCCGCCCTCTTCCTCCAGGTCGGCGCCGAGGAGGCCGGTTCGGGGGTTGTCGAGGTCCGGGTAGTCGCCGCCGCGCACGTAGGAATGCCCGACCGCGATCTCGCCCGAGAGCATGTCCAGCAGGTGGTTGAAGTCGGAGCGATGGCGCACGTCCGGGAGCCACTCCGAGTACCAGTCCCAGACATCGTCCCACGGCGCTCCGTGCTGGTTGTCGACGTACAGGAAGTCGCGCATGAAGCGCCAGCCGTCGCGGAGCATCTGCGCGTACTCGGCGGTCGGCTCGACGCGCACGCGCAGGCTGCCGAGGTCGAGCGCGCCGTCGCGGCCCGAGGGCGGACGGGCCGTGCTCACGATGTTCCAGCCCCCGCTGTAGTAGAGCAGGCTGCCGCGGTCGTGGGAGACGGCGAGACGCCCGCCGCTCTCGAGGAAGTCCTCGGCCTCGCGGTCCTCGATGGAGTACTTGAGCACGGGGCCGCCGCCGAAGCCGCCGCCCTCCAGGACGAAGACGGTTCCGGCCGGTCCGGGCACCAGGCCCGCGTAGTCGTCAACGTCCAGGCCCGGGGCGTCGATGATTCGGGCGGCGATGTTGTCGAAATCGATAACGACATCCGGCGGGTCGTCAGTGTCTTCGGCTTCCCCATCCTCTGCGGTCTCCTCCTCGTCGCTCGCGGGCAGGAAGGGGGACGGCTCGTCGGCGCTGAGGAGTGCGAGGTAGAGGGCGCGGGTCACCGGCCGGTCGTACGAAGTCATGTCCAGCCAACCGGTGTTGAGCGCGAAGTTGGTGGAGGCGAGGAAGTAGAGGTACTTGCCGGACTCGTCCCACACCGGCGAGATCGCGTCGGACATGCCGTCGGTGAGTTGGCGCGTGTCGCCGGATTCGGTGTCGTGGACGAAGACCGCGCGCAGCTGGTTGTCCAGCCGTCGGGCGTAGGCGAGCCACCGCGAGTCGGGCGACCACACCGGGTTCATGGTGCGCTGCGGATGCGCGAAGCGGTCGGTGTCGACGTGGTCCACCTCGCCGGATTCGATCTCCAGCACCAGCACGCGGTAGTGGGTGTCGGTGAAGGCCAGCCGGGTGCCGTCCGGCGACCACTCGGGGCGGAAGTAGAAGGACGGCTCGGGGATCTCGGTCCGGCGGGGATTCGACCCGTCCTGGGCGGCGATCACCAGCCCATACTCGTCGCCGTCGTCGTTGAACCAGGCGACCTGCGAGCCGTCCGGCGACCACACGGCGTGCCGGTCGGCCACGCCCGGGGTGCGGGTGAGATTGCGCCACGATCCCTCCTCGGCGGGCACGCTGAACAGCTCGCCGCGCCATTCGAAGAGCGCCCGCTTGCCGGTGGGCGAGAGACGGGCGTCGCGGAGCTGCGCAGCCGGGACCGACTCCCAGCGCGGGCGAGACCAGTTCATGTCGCCGGTCACGTCGATCACGAGCTGGCGAGAGGCGCCGGTGGCCGGGTCGAGTTCGTGCAGGTAGCCGGCCTGCTCGTAGACGACCGCCCCGTCGCCGGCGCCGAGGGACTTCACGTCGAAGTCGGCGTGGCGGGTGAGCTGCCGCTCGGTGCCCGTGCCCGGGTCGAACGACCACACGTTGCTCGCCCAGTCGCGCTCGGACATGTAGTAGACGACGCCGTCCATCCACACCGGGTCCATGTGGCGCTCGCCCTCCCACGGCGGCGTGGTGCGCTCCCAGGTCGCGGTCGACACGATGCCGATCGGCTGCGCCTGGCCCCCTCGGTAGTTGCGCCACTCCGGGTCCCAGTAGCCGATCTCCTGGTATGCGATGTGCGCGCCGTCGGCGGACATGCCGCCCAGATAGGCCTGCGGCAGCGCGAGGGGCGCGGGCAGCCCGCCCTCGGGCGAGACCGTGTAGAACTTCCAGAGCTGCGTGGGGACACCGTCGCGCCCCGACTGGAAGAGGATGTCGCCGTCGGGCGTCCACCCCTGCACGACATCCGCGGCCGGATGCCAGGTGAGCCGCGTGGGCTGTCCGCCCTCGGCCGGCATGAGGTAGACGTCCGTGTTGCCCCCGTACTGGCCGGAAAACGCGATCCAGCGCCCGTCCGCGCTGAAGGCGGCGTCGGTCTCGGCCCCGTCCGAGCTGGTGAGCCGCACCGCATCGCCCCCGTCGCGCCCGACCAGCCAGAGGTCGTTGGCGTGGGTGAAGACGATGTGCGTGGCGCTCACGTCGGGCTGCCGCAGGAAGCGCGTGCCCTGGGCGTGGGCGGGGGTGGGGGTGAGGGTGGCGAGGAGGACGGCGAGGGTGGCCGACCAGGCCAGGGTGTAGGTAAGGGGGTGGCGCGGCGGGTAGGGCGTGGGGCGGGACATCGGCTTGGACTCCGTACGGATGGGGACGGTGTAGCGCTGGTCGGGAAAGCTGGCAGCTTGCGCGGCGGTGGCAAGTGGGGGCGCCAGCACGGAAGCGGGGAAGCGCCTCCGATACGTGACATGAGCGATCAGGTCAATGCAATGAACGCGCTGGCCTGGCGGGGGGTCAGAACCCCACCGAGCTGGGGAGGGTTGTCATGTAGCCGCCGGTCACCGGTGATGAGGCAGCTGTCCGGCCAACTCGCGAGAAGCGCCCAAAGGTGGTTGTCGCCGGAATCAGGGGCCGCAGCCGCCGGGGCAGGCTGGCGCCACATCCCGTTCGCCGCCAGCAGAGTCAGCAGCCTCTCGAGCTCGTCGCCGGTTCGTTGGTGAAGACGCACGATTGCGGGGCGGCGCAGCACGTCGGAGTACTCGGCGAAGAGGGCTCCGGACACGAGGTAGAGAAGGCGACCGTCGAGCATGGCGTCGAGAATCCGGGCTGGCGGGCTCGCCGGGTCGGTCCCAATCACGCCGGACACGACCACGTTCGTGTCCACGACAAAGACCGCTCGGGTCAATCGTCTCGCCCTGCCCGGTGCCGCCTGGTTTCGCGCACGGCGATCGCCATTGCCTCCTCGTTGCTCAGTCCAGCGCTGGAGCGCGCCCTGGCGACGATGTCCTGCGCGGCATCGGAGGGGAGAATACCCCTCAATTCCAGGCTCTCTTCAATGAGCGATCCCATCGAACGGCCCTGCCGCGCGGCCGCCTCCCTCAAGGCACGGTGTGTCCGCTCTGTCAGGCTTATCGTCAGGCGTGGCATGGCACGCGTCCTCCGGTGTTCAACGATGGCAGCAAGTCATCATATCACTATCACACCAAGTCACCATAAGTGTCAAACGGATTGGTGCTGGCGGATCCGACCATAGATTATTGGGGGTGTGCCCAGAGAGCCGACCCAGGAAGCGATATGAACCCGCGTCTGGATACCTTGCCACCGGCCCAGCGCCGCCTGTGGCCTGAATTGCGAGCGACACCTCGTCGCTTCGTCCTGTATGGCGGCACCGCCATCGCGTTGCGGCTGGCCCACCGCAAGTCGGAAGATTTCGACTTCTTTTCTGCGGAGCCCCTCGATGGTGATGCTCTGCTGGCCGAACTCCCGTACCTGAACAACGCGACGGTCGTTCAGCGGGCGCGCAACACGCTCACGTGCGTGGTCGATCGCGGCGGACCTGTGCGCGTGTCCTTGTTCGGGGGGCTTTCGCTCAACCATGTCGAGTCGCCGCAGACCACCGAGCAGGCGGGAGTACTGGTCGCTTCGCTGAAAGACCTGGGGGGCACCAAGGCCCAGGTTGTGCAGAGCCGGGCACTCTCCAAGGACTACATGGACATTGACGCGCTGATGAGGTTGGGGAAGGTTGGCCTGGCTTCCATGCTCGGCGCGGCGACAGCGATCCACGGAGAGCACTACAACCCCATGCTGACCCTCAAGGCCCTGAGCTACTTCGGTGACGGAGACCTGGCAGAGCTCCCCGCAGCCGTGCGGAAGCGTCTCTCGGAAGCTGCGGCCGAGGTGGGCCCCGAGTCGATCCCGCGCTACGAACCGCGTCCGGGACTCGTACCGGCCATCGCTCAACAATGACCTCGTCCCAAATGACTTCCGCGACCTCCACGCCGCCCCATTCTCCAGAACTTCTGGCGGTTGCCAAACGTGTGGTTTGGTTCAAGCCACCGGTAGCCACGCTCGCCGACGACGTGTTCTTCCTCAACTACCTCATGGTGTACGGCACCGTCGAGGACCTCATGGTGGCATGGCAGCGATACGATGTCGCAGACTTCTGCAGGGCATTGCGACACGCGCTTCCCGGGGTTTTCGACGCGCGCTCCTGGGCCTACTGGCACGCGCGCCTTGGAATGGGGTCGGCGCCACCCCGTCCGGTGCGACAGTTCCGGCCGTGACGTTCCAGTCCAGGATCTTGTCAGAAACGATGCAGCACTCGATGCCACGAAAAGCACGGGATCCGGGGCGCATCGGGTTGCTGGCGGCTCTCCTGAGTTCCGCTCTCGCCGCATACGACACCGCAGCCGCCCAGAGCGGGTTGAGCGTCAGGGACAGCGCAGGGGTGACGATCACCACCAGCGACGTGGCCGGTCGCGGAGCAGGCAGGGTTTGCTCGCTGGCCGAGGCACCGGAGACGCGTGTGGTCAGCCCGGCTTCGGGCGAATGGACGCTCTTCCGAATCGAAGACCTCGACCGGATGGAGGACGGCCGTCTTGTTGTCGTGAACCGGGGTTCTCATGAGCTGTTGGTGTTTGGTCGAGACGGGGAGTTTGTCCGATCCCTCGGTCGGCAGGGAGAGGGGCCCGGGGAGTTCGTGGACCCCGTCGAACTCGACTTTGTCGGCGGCGACTCGATCGTTGTGTGGGACTGGGGATCGGGGCGAATCGAGCTGTTCGGAGCAGACGGGTCTCCCGGTAGAAGCGTCAGGCTTCAGCCACCAGTGCCCAACCCCACCGGCCGGATCGGTGTGCTCGGGAGTGACGGAATAGCCCTCGGCAGCCAAGATTTCCGACCGCCCCACGCGCAGCTGACCGCCCAGTTTCTGCGAGCCCTTCGCTACGACTGGAGCGGTAGGCTGCTCGACACGCTGGCGACACTGCCGTATGGAGAACTGGGGTGGGTTGATAGAGAGTCCAGGAGGGTGGGTAGGCCGCTCTTTCAGGCGAGAGGGGTTTTTTCGACCCATGGCGACCTGCTGTTCACTGCGGACGGCAGCTCGCCGGAGGTCCGGGTACATCGGGGAGAGCGACTCGAGTCGATCGTCAGGTGGGAGCCAGGTGACCTGTCTGTGAGCGCGGTGGACGTGGAGGCCTATAATGCCGCCCGGCTTGAAGGAGCCGGCGATGATTTGGCAACGTACATTCGCAGGGGTCTGAACGCGTTTCCGGCCCAGGACGTCTTTCCGGCCGTCACGGAGATTCGGATTGACGCCCAGGGTCGAACATGGATCCGGACCTTTGCCAGGCCGCGTTCGACCGCCACTGTGTGGCTGGGCTTCGCAGAGACCGGCGCGTTCATCTGCAGCCTGTCCGTCCCCAGGACCCTCCAGGTCTTCCACTTCGACGCTTCGGCAGTCGTCGCCGTGTACCGGGACGAGATGGACGTTGAGTCCATCGAAGTATGGTCGTTCACCTCGCCGAGGTGATTCGCTGGGCCAGCTGTTTTCTGCTCTTCACTCCCTGACCGGGGCGCAGGCGCATGGGTGCCTTATCAACACACCGCCGACCCTGCTTGCGTCCCCGCTTGCCGCTTGCCATTCTGTCCCACCGGTCGGTGGCGCTCCTTTCCTGGCACGAGGTGCGCGCGCCGTTGGCCGCGAACATGTCCCCTGTACCCCCCGGAGGCGCCCATGCCAACCGTCACAATGACCGTGAACGGGATGGAGCGCTCGGGAACCGTCGAAGGGCGAACGCTCCTCGTCGATTTCCTGCGCGAACATCTCGGTCTCACCGGAACCCACGTCGGATGCGACACGAGCCAGTGCGGCGCGTGCGTCGTCCACGTCAACGGCACGTCGGTCAAGAGCTGTACCTGTCTGGCGGTGCAGGCGGATGGGGCGGATGTCACCACGATCGAGGGGCTCGCCAACGGCACCGACCTGCACCCGATGCAGGAGGCCTTTCGTGAGCACCACGGGCTGCAGTGCGGGTTCTGCACGCCGGGCATGGTGATGAGCGCGGTCGATCTGGCCAACCAGAACTCCGACCCTAGTGAGCACGAGGTCCGGGAGTGGTTGGAGGGCAACCTCTGCCGCTGCACCGGCTACCACAACATCGTCAAGGCCGTCCAGGCGGGAGCGCAGGCCATGGGAGGTGGGTCATGAGTGCGAACGGTACAGGGATCGGCGCATCGGTCAAGCGGAAGGAAGACCAGCGCTTCCTCACCGGAAGAGGCCGCTACACCGACGACATCAACCTGCCCGGGCAGCTGTACGGGTACATCCTTCGTTCCCCTGTCGCGCACGCCAACATCGGCGGGATCGACACCGACGCGGCGATGGCGGCGCCGGGGGTGCACGCGGTCTTCACCGGCAAGGACATGGAGGGCGTGGGCGGCATCCCGACGGGGTGGCTGATCCACAGCAAGGACGGGTCGGCAATGGTGGAGCCGCCGCATCCGGCGCTTGCGATCGGCAAGGTGCGGTATGCGGGTGACTGCGTCGCGATCGTTGTTGCCGAGACCAGGGAGCAGGCCAAGGAAGCGGCCAACCTGGTCGACGTGGACTACCAGGAGCTTTCGGCGGTGGCCTCGATCGAGGCGGCCGAGGCCGACGGCGCGGCGCAGGTCTTCGACGAGGCGCCCGGCAACGTCTGCTACGACTGGGAGGTCGGGGACAAGGCCGCGACCGACGCCGCCTTCGAGGGCGCTGCCCACGTGGTCTCGATCGACGTGGTGAACAACCGCCTGGTCCCCAACGCGATCGAGCCGCGCGCGGCCATCGCGAACTTCGACCCGGCGACCGATGAATACACACTGTACACAACGAGTCAGAACCCCCACCTGACCCGCCTCCTCCTCGGCGCCTTCGTCCTCGGCCTTCCCGAGCACAAGTTGCGGATCGTGGCCCCCGATG
The DNA here is from genome assembly GCA_965211905.1 of Longimicrobiales bacterium. Taxonomy (GTDB): domain Bacteria; phylum Gemmatimonadota; class Gemmatimonadetes; order Longimicrobiales; family Gaopeijiaceae; genus Bin94. The sequence continues at coordinate 504,723 of CBDBTX010000002.1, read as the reverse complement.
TGGGCGGCGGCTTCGGCTCCAAGATCCCCCACTACGCGGAAGAGGCGATCCTGACCTGGACCGCCGGGCAGCTCGGCCGGCCCGTCAAGTGGACCTGCGAGCGCATCGACGCCTTCAAGTCGGACACGCACGGCCGCGACCACATCAGCACGGCGCGCATGGCGCTGGACGCGGATGGCAACTTCCTGGGACTGCATGTATCCACCAAGGCCAACCTGGGCGCGTATCTGTCGACGTTTGCCACCTGCGTTCCGACGTACCTGTACGGGATCCTCTTCGCGGGGCCGTACACGACGCCCGCCGTCTACTGCGAGGTCAAGTCGTTCTTCACCAACACGGTGCCGGTGGACGCGCTGCGCGGGGCCGGGCGGCCCGAGGCGACGTACCTGCTGGAGCGGCTGGTCGACAAGGCGGCTGTGGAGCTCGGGATGGACCGGGTCGAGATCCGGCGCAAGAACTTCATCCGCGAGTTCCCCTACCAGACGCCGGTCGCGCTGCAGTACGACCAGGGCGACTACGATGCCACACTCGACCTGGCGCTGGACGCGTCGGACTGGGCGGGCTTCGAGGCGCGGCGGGCCGAGTCGGCGGCGCGCGGCAAGTGCCGGGGCATCGGGATCTCGACCTTCATCGAGGCGTGCGGAATCGCGCCGTCGGCGGTGGTGGGGTCGCTGGGCGCGCGGGCCGGGCTGTACGAATCGGGCAGCGTGCGGGTGCATCCGACGGGCTCGGTCTCGGTCTTCACCGGGACGCACAGCCACGGGCAGGGGCACGAGACCACGTTCGCGCAGATCGTTTCCGACATGCTCGGGGTCGACTTCGGCGCGGTGGACGTCGTGCACGGCGACTCGGCCAAGATCCCGTTCGGGATGGGGACCTACGGTTCGCGCTCGCTGGCGGTGGGCGGGACCGCGATCTACCTGGCCGTCGAGAAGGTGATCGAGAAGGGCAAGAAGATCGCCGCGCACCTGCTGGAGGCGTCGGTCGAGGACATCGAGTTCGAGAACGGGTCCTTTACGGTGGCCGGGACGGACCGGTCGAAATCGCTGGGTGACGTCGCGCTGACGGCCTACGTACCGCACAACTACCCCGAGGGGCTGGAGCCCGGGCTGGAGGAGACCGCCTTTTACGATCCGCTGAACTTCACCTTCCCGGCGGGGACGCACATCGCCGAGGTGGAGGTGGACCCGGAGACGGGCGAGGTGGAGGTGGTCGCGGTGACGGGCGCGGATGACGTCGGGCGGATCATCAACCCGATGATCGTTGACGGCCAGCTGCACGGAGGGCTCGCGCACGGGATCGGCCAGGCGCTGCTTGAGGACTGCCGCTACCAGGATGACGGGCAGCTCGAGACGGGATCGTACATGAACTACACGATGCCCCGCGCGGCCGACCTGCCGTCCTTCAACATCAACCACAACACGACGCTCTGCACCCATAACCCGCTCGGGGCGAAGGGGGTCGGCGAAGTCGGGTCGATCGGAGTACCCCCCGCGGTGATCAACGCGGTGATCGACGCTCTGCGCCCGCTCGGCGTGGACGACATGACGATGCCCGCCACCTCCCAGAGGGTGTGGCAGGCGATTCAGCAGGCCCAGGGCTAGACGAACGGGAGACGAGATTGTGAACGATTTCACATACCACGCACCGACATCGATGAACGAGGCCCTCGCCGCCCTGCGCGGCTCCGAGGGCGGGAAGCTGATCGCCGGCGGGCAGAGCTTGCTTCCGGTCATGAAGCTGAACCTGGCGGCGCCGACGGATCTGGTATCGCTGGCGGGCGTTCCGGGGTTGGCGGACATTGCCGACGGCGGGGATTCCGTGACGGTGGGGGCGATGTGCACCCACACCCAGGTGGCGGGATCGGGGACCGTGCAGGGCCGGATTCCGGCGCTGGCCGCGCTGGCCGACGGGATCGGTGACGCGCAGGTCCGTAATGCCGGCACGATCGGGGGATCGGTGGCGCACAACGACCCTGCCGCAGACTATCCGGCGGCCTGCGTGGCGCTGGGCGCGACGATCGTGACCGACCGGCGCGAGATCGGCGCCGACGACTTCTTCCAGGGCATGTTCATGACGCCGCTGGAGGAGGACGAGGTGATCACGGCGGTGCGGTTCCCGGTGCCGGCGCGCGCGGCCTACGCGAAGTTCGCCGACCCTGCCTCGAAGTACGCGGTGGCCGGGGTGATGGTCGCGGACGGACCCGCCGGGGTGCGGGTAGCCGTGACGGGCGCGTCGGGTGACGGCGTGTTCAGGGTGGCCGAGATGGAAGCCGCGCTGGGGGCATCGTTCAGTGCCGATGCGGTGGCCGGGGTCTCGGTGTCCTCCGACGGCATGCTGTCGGACACGGCGGCCGGACCGGAATACCGCGCACATCTGGTAACCGTGATGGCCAAACGTGCCGTGGAGGCCTGCGGATAGCGGGCTCCGGCGACAACCCGGTCCAGGCGGGAACGATGAGAGGGGCGCGGGGCCCGTGAGGAGCAACCCGCGTCCCCTCTCTGCGCCCGCGTCCGTCGACGACTCGGTCGCGATGTTGCGCGGCCAGGGCTACGTGGCCGACGTGGGTCTCGGCACGGCGCTGTTTCTGTCGCTGCGGTTGGGGCGGCCGCTCCTGCTCGAGGGGGAGGCCGGGGTAGGCAAGACCGAAGTCGCGAAGGCGCTTGCCACGGGCCTGGGCCGTCCGCTGATCCGACTCCAGTGCTACGAGGGACTGGATCTGGCGTCGGCCGCCTATGAGTGGAACTACGCGAAGCAGATGATCCATATCCGGGCGGCGGAGGGGGGAGACACGCCTTCCAGTGCCCGGGAATCGGCCACAGCCGATCTCGCCCGCGACGTTTTTTCGGAGGGCTTCCTCATCCGGCGTCCGCTTCTTTCCGCCCTAGACCCGGCGGGCGGCGTCGCCCCCGTCCTCCTCATCGACGAACTCGACCGCACCGACGAGCCCTTCGAAGCCTACCTGCTGGAGGTGCTCTCCGACTTCCAGATCACAATCCCGGAGCTGGGCACGGTGACGGCGGCCGAGCCGCCGCACGTCGTCATCACTTCGAATCGAACGCGCGAGATCCACGACGCCCTCAAGCGCCGATGCATCTACCATTGGATCGACTATCCCAACGCGGCGCGTGAGCTCGAGATTCTGGCGTCACGGGTTCCGGACGCGCCCGAGCAGCTCAGCGTTCAGGTGGTGACCTTCGTGCAGAAGGTCCGGGAACTTGAGCTGTTCAAGCGACCTGGGGTGGCGGAGACGCTGGACTGGACCCGGGCGCTGATGGCGCTTGATCGACACACGCTGGATCGCGAGACGGCGCACCGGACCCTGGGCGTGCTGCTGAAGTACCAGGACGACCTGGAGCGGATGGCCGAGGGCGGGGTGGAGGAGGTGATGGCTGCGGTGGGGTGAGGGGGGTGTGCCGTCTTGTGCTGGATATTGCTGCATTCGAGGGCTAGCGTTCCTGTGTAGTATGCCTGACCAGCGGCCACCCGCTATAAACGCCCAGCTCCGCCGGGAACCTCCAGAAATGTCGGAAGTCACTGTAGTCTCAGCTCCTGCGCCCTGTACGTTCGACGAGATCCGTCAGCGGGCGGGGCCGGCGCTGCGTAAAGCGGGCGTAAAACGCGCCATAGTCTTCGGGTCCTGGGCGCGGGGTGAGGCCGATGGGTTTTCCGATCTTGACCTCGCCGTTGTCTTGGACACCTCCCTCCCACGCCCGGAGCGCGCCCTGGCCCTTACAAGGGAACTCGAGGATGCCTTGCCCGTGACGGTCGACCTCCTCGTCTACACGCCCGATGAGTTCGCCGCCTGCGAAGCCGACGGCTTCGGGGTGTTCGACCTGATGCGCCGCGAAGGCGTAGATATCCTGCGAGCAGACGGATGACGGATGGAGCCCAGGCGCGGCGGTGGCTCGATGCCGCTTTGGACGACTTGCGTCACGCACGCTATGCCGAGGAAGGGGGATTCCATTCTCATGCGTGCTTTTCCTCTCAGCAGTCAGCGGAGAAGGCGGTGAAAGCGGTCCACTACGCACGCGGTGCGAGAGCGGTCATCGGCCATAGCGTCCGGAACCTGATCGAGCGCCTGGACCCACGCATCCCGGAGCTCGACGAACTGTTGGATGACGCCCGCGAACTCGACCTCAACTACATCCCCACGCGGTATCCCAACGGTCTGGAAGCCTGGACGCCGTCAGCAGGTTTCGGGGCACGGCAAGCGGCGAATGCCATCGCTGGCGCATCAGCGATCGTGACTGTGGCAAGGCGCTACGTTGCGGCTGACAGCTAGCTGACCCCCTTGGGGACCAAGGCGGTCGAGCGGCGCGATAGGTGGACGCGCCCCCTCACCGAACCCGCCCGAACCGCACATCCCGTGTCCGCACGTTGCTCAGGTAGAACCCGATCACTTCCCCGTTGCGGTCGCGCTCGAAGGCGAACGAGAGGCCGCCGCCCGAGAACTCGTCCTCCTCGCCCGTTGTCAGGGTGACATCGCCGAGCCTGCGCTGATACATGACCAGCTCACCATCGTCCACCGAGAAGGTGTAGAAGGTCTCCAGTTCGTCGCTGAAGAAGCGTCCCGCGAAGTCGGCGAGGTCGTCCCCGGTGGGCGCCCACGCTTCGGGAGCCTCGCCTTCGAGGCGCGTCGCGCGCTGCTCGGCGCCGCCCTGGTGCAGCGTGACGCTCTCGGCCTCGCCGTCCTCGCCGCGCAGGAAGGTGAGCGAAGCTTCGACGGCGAGCAGGCGGAAGGTGCTCTCGGATGTCGGCACGATCTCGAGGCGCGGCTGTCCAGTCAGCTGCGCGTACAGGGTCTCGTCTTCGCGTGTGAAGGTGAGGATCACGTTCGGGGCCGCGTCCAGCGCGTATCGGCCAGTGTACTCGTCGAACGCTTCCACATCGTAGTCGTCCGGATCGAATTCCTCCCCGGTTCCGCCTTCGCCGCCCTCTTCCTCCTCCTCTTCCATGGCATCCTTGAAAAACGCCGCGGCCAGTTCGAAGGCCACGTTGCTGTTGAACTGCGCGTGGTTGCTCTGGGTCGTGATGCCGGCGTTGATCTCGGGGTAGTAGGCGAGCATGGAACGGTGGGCCACGTCGGCGCCTCCGTGGTGAACGCGCTTCAGGCCGCCCTGCTCGTCGATGAAGAGGCCGAATCCGTAGCCGGTTGCCTCGCCGTCGGTGAGCACGAACGACGTCATCATCTCGTCGATGCTCTCTCGCGTTCCAACGCGGGGATTGGCGTAGTTCTCGATCCAGGTCTGCAGGTCGCCGATGGTGCTGTAGATGGCGCCGGCGCCGACCGCTCCGCCGAGGTCGCCGATCTGACGGTATCCGTCCGCTGTGGGCGTGTAGCCTTCGGACTGGTTGGGGACGATGTGCCGGATGGAGGGCCGCACCATGGTGCCGGTCATGCCCAGCGGGCCAAAGACGTTTTCCTGCATGAAAACGTGGAAATCCTGGCCCGAAGTACGCTCGACGATGGTGGCGGCGAGCCCGTAGGCGGTGTTGTTGTAGTTCCACTCGGCGCCGGGAGCGTTCTGGAGTGCCGGCTGGCGCTGCACGATATCGATGAGTTCCGAGCGGTCGATCCAGTCGCCGCGGTCGAGGCGGCGGCCGGTCATGCGGAGCAGATTGAGGAACTCGCGCAGGCCCGACGTGTGGGTGATCAGGTGCTTTACCTGGATGGTGCCGTCGAACTTGGGCAGTTCGGGAATGTGCGTGCGGATGTCGTCGTCGAGCGACAGCTTTCCGCGCTCGGCCTGAAGCACGATCGCGAAGGCTGCGAACTGCTTCGAGGTGGAGCCGATGTTGGTGCGGGTGTCCTCTTCGAACGGGAGGCCGTAGGTGAGGTTGGCCATGCCGAACGTCTTCGAGTACAGGGTGCGGCCGTCTCGCCATACGCGGACCGCGGCGCCGGGGGATTCCGGGCCGTCGTAGCGCGACATCAGCTGGTCGGCGAGCTCTTCGGGGTCGGTGGCGACGTCTTCGTGGCGGAGGAGCGTGATCTCATAGCTGCCGGCGGCGTCTTCGTCGTCTCCTGCGGTGAAGAGCTCCACCGTGTAGGTGCCTTCGGCCGAAGTCTGGCCGCTGAAGCGCTCGGGGCCGCGGCCCAGGCCTCCGATGCGGCCGATCTGGGTCCCGTCGGGGCCGAGAATGCGGATCGTGACGTCGACCGAGATCTGGTTCACCTCGCCGAGCAGGAACTCGTCTGCGTCCGCGTCGATCGTGTAGCGGGCGGTGTCACCGGCGGCGATCGTCTTCGAGAGGGTGCGGCCGCGCTGGAGTTCGGTGGTTTGGGGCAGGGCTTGCTCGGCCGCGAGGAGGAGCGAGGCGGCGGCGAGCAGGGGAGAGAGCAGGCGGGCGGGGAAGCCGCGGACGGTCGGCGCATTCATGAGGGGTCCAATCGGGTGTAGAACGGATCGAGTGTCGCGAGAACCTTAGACTCGACTTGCTTGACGTGCAAAGGCGGAGCGGGGTTTCTTGGCAATCGTCCCGCGGGTCCATGGCACTGGGGCGGCAATTGCGCAAGATCGGAACACTATGAGAAAACTGGTCGTGGGGCTGCTGTCGCTGTTTCGCCGGACCTCGTTGCTGACGCTGAAGCTTCGAGGCATGACTCCGGCGGACGCGGCCGAGCGGCGGGTGGTCAGCGGCAAGGCATGGGAGGAGTTCTGCGACACGCTCAAGTCCGCGGGAGCCGCGCTCACCTTTCCGGGCGCACCGCGGGATGCGTTCAGCCAGGCGGAGGGCTACCGGTACCTGACCCGCCTGGCCCGCGGCGGCCTGATGGCGTTCGTGGAGCACGCCGACCCCCGGGCGCCCGTTCTGCACCGGGTGGCCCACGAGACGGTCAAGCTGGGAAGCGACAACCCCGACAACTACTACCAGACGGCTGCCATCCGCGGAGATTTCGACTACCGGATCACCGGCCGGCGCAACACCGTCAAGTACCTGGGATTCGGCACGCAGGCCGGACATTACGGCCAGGGCGGAGGGATGCCGCCTACCGGCTACGTCGAGGCCGCGGAGCTCGACATCGACCCCGACGGCCGCTTCGAGCTGATCCTCAGCAGCCGGCGCCACGAAGGGAACTGGCTGCCCATGACGGCCGACAGCGGGACACTCATCGTGCGGCAGACCTTCCTGGACCGCGACACGGAAGCGCCGGCCGACCTGCATATCGAGCGAATCAACTGCGCCGACAACGAGAAGCGACCCCGTCCCCTGACGCCGGAGCAGATCGACGAAGGTCTCAAGTCGGCAAGCACGCTGGTGGCAGGCGCGGCGATGCTGTTCGCCAACTGGGCTCGGGGCTTCCGGAAGCACACGAACACCCTTCCAATGTTCGACCCCGAAGTGTCCCTGCAGGCGGGCGGCGACCCGAACATCGTCTACTATCACAGCCACTGGGCCGTGGCCGAGGACGAAGCCCTGGTGATCGAAGCGGTGCCGCCCGAGTGCGAACACTGGAACTTCCAGCTGAACAACTACTGGATGGAGTCGCTGGACTACCGCCATCACACGATTCACACCAACAAGCACCTCGCCCACCACGAGGACGACGGCTTGGTGCGTCTGGTGGTCGCCCATGAGGACCCAGGGCTGCCGAACTGGCTGGAGACCGCCGGCCATACCTCGGGCACGATGTGCTTCCGGTGGATCAGGGCCAGCGAGCATCCGCAACCGCGGACGCGACTGGTCAAGCTTTCTGAGGTGCACGCGCTTCGTGGGGGTTAAGGGGCCTGAGGACGGGCGGCGCGCGCGGACGCGGGTCCCAAGGAGGCACAGCCCGCAGTGGGGCGCTACGCGGCGAACTTGATGGAGACTTCGACTGACTACCGCAGCCCGTACCGCCCGCTGCCGGTTTCCCTCTTCAACCGGACGGGTCGGCTGGCGCGGCGACTTGGCCTCAGCGACAGTCTGAGGGTCGACGGCATGATCGCCGCGGCCAGGAGAAAGACGGGACTCGCCGATTTCGGTGACGAGTGGTTCGTGGAGCCCCTTGAAGTTTTGGTCCAGTCGATCAACGAGGAAGCACGGCTGACGCCGCTGGGAGCACGGATCCAGCGCTCACGGATCGTATCGGCGCTGTCGACCCGGCTGCGCGTGGCGCGCCTGCTGCGGGAGCATCCGGAGATCCGTGACATCGAACTCGGGAAGGTCGTTGTCATCGCCGGCCTGCAGCGCACCGCGACGACGACGCTGCACCGGCTGATCGCCGCCGATCCACGGGCGCGCGCACTCAGATCGTGGGAAGCGCTGAGTCCCGTGCCGCTCCCGGGTGAAGGAAACGGCCAGCCACGGCGCCGCATTCGGGAGGCCAGGCTCGCCGCCCGGGCGATCCGGTACCTGGCGCCGGACTTCCTCGCCGTTCATCCGGTCGAACACGACGCACCCGAGGAGGAGATCTTCCTGCTCGATCTCTCCTTCATGAGCCAGTCGCCGGAAGCGATGATGCACGTGCCGGGCTACTCGCGCTGGCTCGAGGCGCAGGACCACACCACGTGCTACAGGTACATGGTGACCATGCTGAAGATCCTGCACTGGAAGCGGCCGGGCGACTTCTGGGTGCTGAAGACACCCCACCACATGGAGTACCTCGATGTCGTTCTCGACACCGTCCCGAACGTCCGCATCGTGCAGACCCATCGCGACCCGAGGAAGTCCATTCCCTCCTTCCTGAGCATGGTGGCCCACGGGCGCGGCATGCTGAGCGACCACGTCGACCCGGAGGAGATCGCGGCGCACTGGATGCGCAAGACGCGCCGGATGATGGAGCGGTCCATGAAGGTGCGCAGGACCACCGCCAGCGGCGAGTTTGTCGATGTGTCGTACCATGACCTGGTCGCGGATCCGGTTGGCGAGCTCCGCCGGCTGTATCGTGCGGCGGGAGTGGATTTCACCGAGGAGGCCGAGCTCGCGGCAAGGGCGGTTGCGGCGCGCAACGTCCAGGGTCGCCACGGCCGCCACGTCTATTCGCTGGCCGACTTCGGACTCGACGCTGAGACCGTGGACGGGTATTGCGAAGGTTATCGGCGCGAGTACGGGATCCCTGTCGAGGAGTCGAGACCGTGAAGCGCAACAGGATCTTCTCCGCAGTATCCGGCGCGATCGCGGATCGCCTCACGCAACAGAAAACGTTGCGCGCAGTGCCCCGGGGTGTCCGCATCGACGGCAAGGTGTGCCTGGTCACGGGGGCCAACAGCGGGCTGGGCAAGGCGGTGGCGATCGACCTCGCGAAGCGTGGCGGGCACATCCTGATGGCCTGCCGCGGCGGCCATCCCGACGCGGGCGAGGAGGTCGGGCGGCTGGCCGGCTCGGACTCGGTGGAGATGCTGAAGGTCGATCTGGCCGATCTCGATTCCGTGCATGCGCTCTGCGACGAGCTGCGGGATGGGCGCGACGGACCGGGCCGCGTGGACATCGTGGTACTCAACGCAGGCGTGATGCCTTTGAATGCACGCCGGTCGCGCCAGGGATACGAGTTGATGTTCGCGGTCCACTTTCTATCCAACCGACTCCTCATCGAGCGACTGCTGGCCGACGGCATGGTCCGGCCGTCGAACCGCGCAGACGAGACTCCCAGAATCGTATTGGTCTCTTCTGAAATGCACCGGTCCGCTGGACCGATCGACTTCGACGATTTCGGCGGGTTTGCGGACTACGGGCTGCGGGATGGCCTCATGCAATACGGGCTGAGCAAGTTGCATCTGTGCACCTATGCGCAGGAGCTGTCGCGCAGGCTGAATGCGGACGGCGAGGTCCGGGCCGCGGTGCATTCGCTTTGTCCGGGGGCGATCAATTCGAACCTTGCGCGGGAAGCGCCGGCGTTCTTGAAGCCACTGCTGTACCCGGTCATGCGCCTGTTTTTTGCGGAGCCGGCAAAGGCGGCGGCACCGGTGATCCACGCGTGCTGCGCGAAGGACATGGGTCGGCGTAGCGGGGTCTATCTGCACCTGATGCAGGAGAAGAAGCCGTCGCCGCTGGCCATGGACGAGGGCGCCGGGGCAGGATTGTGGGAAGCGAGTGCCGCGCTGTTGGCGCAACATCCTCCGCCGAAAGACGCATCGCCGTGTTCCACCAGCTGATCAGCTCGGACGTTGTGGAGATCGAAGCGCCGATCGAACGGGTCTGGGACATACTCGTGGACGCTGAACGATACGGAGAATGGAATCCCTTCACGACCCGCGTCGAAACCGACTTCGAGGTCGGCTCGCCGGTCGATCTGTACGTCACGTTGGGGCCACTGAAGCTGAGGCAGCCCGAGTGGATCGTGGCGGTCGAACGGCCGAGTCTGTTGGTGTGGGGCACGAAGTTTGGCCATCCGCGACTCCTCTCCGCCCGGCGGGAACAGCGTCTGGAAGCTACGGGTGCAACCCGCTGTCGCTACCTCACCACCGACGCTTTCACCGGTCTCCTCACGCCGCTGGTCGTGCTGTTGTTCGGACGTTGGATCCGCCGTGGTTTCAACGACATGGCGCGGGGGCTGGAGCGGTACGCGGAAGGCAGCTCCGGGGGCTCGGGGTAGCGGCTCGTGGCACGGTGTCTTACCGCGCCGACGCCTGCTTCCGGAACGCGCTCGCCGGCGGCACCCGCAGATCCCATACCAACCCCAGTTTCTCCAGCGCCTTGAGGACGTAGTGCGTGACGTCCAGCTCCCACCAGTAGAACCCCTGGCGCTCCGAGGAGGGATAGCGATGGTGATTGTTGTGCCATCCTTCGCCGAGGGTCAGCAGCGCCACCCACCAGTTGTTGCGCGAGTGGTCCTTCGTGGCGTAGCGGCGGCGTCCCGACATGTGTGCCACCGAGTTGACCAGGAACGTCACGTGGTAGAGCAGCATGGTGCTGACGAACAGGCCCCAGCCCAGCATCTGCCAGCGCGTGGTGCCGAGTGCGGGAAACGCCACCTCGAGCCACCATCCGACCGTGAAGAGCATGATGCCCAGGCTGAGGGGCGCCAACATGTGCAACTGATCGAGGAGGCGGAGTTCGGGGTAGCGGCGCAGATCCTTGACCAGCGACTTGTCGTACCCGTCGTAGCGGCGCGAGAGGATCCAGCCGGCGTGGGCCCACCAGAAACCCTTGAGGCCGGGGGGATGGATATCGTCGCCGGTGTCGGCGTGCCGGTGATGATGCCGGTGGTGGGACACCCACCAGAGGGGCCCGTTCTGGCCCGCGCTGGCGCCGAGCCACGCCAGACCGAACTGGAAGAGGCGGCTGGTCCTGAAGGACCGGTGCGAGAAGTAGCGGTGATAGCCGGCCGTGATCCCGAAGAGGCGCACCCAGAAGGTGACCAGGAGCGCGACCAGCGCAGGCGTGCTCACGCCGGTGAAGAGAGTCGCCAAAGCCAGGATGTGAATGCCCATGAACGCGTAGCTGCGCAGGAAGTCGATCCGGTCCGTATGCGCGAGCGACGCCGAATCGATTTGTGCGTGAGCCGCTGTTTCTATCATCGGGCGGGCTTTCTGAGTCGGTGGTGGGACAGGCCCCATTCCCGGCCGTCCCGGTAGGCGAAGGTCTCCGCAACCGCCAGGAAGAACAGCCGCCAGCGCTGCACCCAGCGCTCGGCGGACCCGGGACTGTAGGTGCCGGCGAAGACCGCCGCCACCCCTGCGCGCGCGGCGTCCAGATTGGCCAGCCAGGCCTCGGCGGTTCGGGCGTAGTGCGTGCCCGGAATGAACCAGTCGACTTCGGGCACCAGATCACCGTGGAATGCGGGGACGAGCGAGGGACTGGGCATGAGGCCGCCGGTGAAGAACTCGCGTGCCATCCAGTCGCCGGGGCCCTGACGCGAGAACCGGTAGGCGCGGGCGTGGTGGCAGAAGACGTGGACGAAGAGTCGGGAGTGCGGGCGCATCCAGCTTGTGATTCGTTTCACAAGCAGGTCGTAGTTGTTCATGTGTTCGAACATCTCGACCGAGACGACGCGGTCGAAGCGGTCACGCCCGAGATCGAGGTCGGAGATTTCAGCGGTGATGACCTGGATGTTGTGCAATCCGCGCCGACGGGCGCACGCTTCGATGTAGCGGCGCTGCGAAGTGGAATGGGACACCGCGACGATGCGGCTTTCGGGGTAGCGTTCCGCAGCGAAGAGGGTGAGCGCGCCCCAGCCGCAGCCGAGGTCGAGGACATCCTGCCCGTCGGCCAGTTTGGCCCGGGCGCAGGTGAGTTCCAGCATGGCCACTTCGGCGTCCGCGAGGGTGAGGTCGCGGCCACGGTCGGGCCACAGGCAGCTGGAGTACTTGCGCCACGGACCCAGAACCAGTTCGAAGAACGAGGCCGGCACCTCGTAGTGCTGTTCGTTCGCCTCCCGGGGCGCCGGTGCGATGGGACCCGTGCGCAGGGTGGCGAGGTCCAGGGGCGGCTCGCTGGCCAGGGTGCGGAGCCGTCCGCGCAGCAGGGCGCGGATGCCGGCCCGCACGGCGAAGTCCGGCACTTTCCCGGACTCCGCGGCCGCAAAGACGGGCCTCGTCAATGCGTCGGCGACAGTCATTCGCCCCTCCGGGGGAACCAGGGAATGAACGCGCTCGTGGTTCGCTGATAGCGGCGGTACTCCTCGCCTCGCCGCTCTACCGAACGCCGCTCGATCGGCGGGATACCGGTGACGAAGCGGATTGCCACGAGCAGTAGCGCGGGCGCGAAGAGAATGGCCCAGAGCGGCGCGGTGCCATAGGCGATCGGCACGTACGCCAGCCAGTGCATCCATTCGAAGAAGTAGTTGGGGTGCCGCGAATACCTCCAGAGGCCCATCCTGCAGACGCGATTCTGGTTGCCGGGGGTGGTGCGAAACCGATGCAACTGCCGGTCCGCGACCGACTCGCCTGCCACCGACACGACCCAGATCAGCAAGCCGGCGAGATCCGCGGCCCGAAATGACTGGTCCGGCGACCCCATCGCGAGCAGGAAGTGAACGGACAGCACGATCACCAGCGCCGCCTGCGCCTGGAAGAAGATGAAGAACTTCGCCGGCGCGCCGCGTCCCCATTTCGTGCGCAGATCCCGGTAGCGGCCATCCTCGCCCGGCTTCCTCACCCGCCCCACCAGGTACCAGGCCAGCCGGGCCGACCAAACCCCGGCCATCGCGGCGACCATCCAGCGCCTCCACTCCACCCCGGCCGGAACCGCCGCCGCGTAGAAGACCGCCGCCGCACCCAGCCCCGCCGTCCACGCGAGGTCCACCGCGTCCGCCTCGCGAGTACGGAGTTGACGGTACCAGAGCAGGACCATCACCGGAACGATCGCCGCTGCAACGACCCCCACCGCAAGCGCAGCGTTCATGTCAGCCCCCGCCTTTGCGTTCCAGAACGAGTTGCCAATCGGCAATGTAGCGGGTGCGGAACGCCGCCTCGCAGTACGCGAAGTAGAATTCCCACCGCCGCAGGAACGCCTCGTCGAACCCCAGGGCGAAAAGGGCGTTCCGTTGTTCCAGCAACCGCTCGCGCCAGGCGGCCAGGGTGGGTCCGTAGTGCGGCGCCAGATCCTCCCGGTCGACGATGCGCAGCGATGTCGCGCGCAGCGCCCGCTTCATGGCCCCCAGCGACGGCAGATGCGCGCCGGGGAAGATGAAGCGCTGAATGTAGTCGGGACGCAGCCGATATCGCAGATAGCGATTGTCCGGGATGGTAATGACCTGAATGACCGCTCTTCCGCCAGGCTTGAGCACCTCGTCGCACTTCCGGAAATAGGTGGGGAGGTAGCGGTGGCCGACCGCCTCGAGCATCTCGATGGACACGATGGAGTCGTACTCGCCGGTGATGTCGCGATAGTCGACGAGTTCGATCGAGACCTGGTGCTCCAGCCCGGCGCGAGCCATGCGCCGGCGGGCGTAGTCGGCCTGCTCCTGCGAAATCGTCGCACCGGTGACCCGACAGCCGAACTCCGCCGCAGCAAACTCGGCGAATCCGCCCCAGCCGCAACCGATCTCCAGCACGTGGGACCCCGGCCGCAGGCCCGCCCTGGTGGCCAGGAGCCGGTACTTGGCCCGCTGGGCCTCTTCCAGAAGGCGCATGTCGACACGGGGGGCGTCCGCCGCGGGCAGCTCCCCGCCGAAGTACGCGCACGAGTAGGTCATCGAGGGGTCGAGAAACAGGGCGAAGAAGTCGTTGCCCAGGTCGTAGTGCTCCGTGATGTTCTGCCGGGAGCCCGAAACCGTGTTCGAACGGGCACGGTGCGCAACCCACGATGCCGCCGCCGCAGGCCACAGCAGCGGGACCATCGGCCTGAGAAAACGGCGGTTGAGGATGCCCAGCCGTACCGCGTCCATGATCGAGTCCGCCGACCACTCGCCCCGAATGTACGCCTCACCGGCCCCGATCTCGCCGTCGAGCAGCATCCGCCGGAAGAACACCGGGTCGTCCACGGTAATCGTGGCGTCCGGACCCGGCAGGGGGCCTCCGAAACGATGCAGCGACCCGTCCGGCGTGCGGATGCGAAGAGTCCCCTGCTTCACACCCCGCAGGGAGCCAAGGATGACCGCGCGGGCCAGTCTGTCCATGGGACCGGCCGGGCGCCCCCCGCCCGAATTCGCTCTCGCCGCGCCGACGTTACCCGCCTCGCCGGTATTCATCGTCTCCTCGACCGTCCCGGCTGCCAGTCCCCCAGGCCGTTGTCGGGAGGTTCGGGCTTCCGGAAGAAGGGCACGCGCCTGGTCCAGAGCTTGGCGGCCTGCCAATGGATCAGGAATGTGGTGCGCGCGGTCAGGTGCGGGTACCTGAGCATCGCCCGCCCGAGCGTCGCAGCGGTCAGGGGACGGCGGACCAGGTTGAGCGTGGCGTCGAAGTACTTTTCGTCCCCCTCGAATTCGTCGATGTGGATCGTCAGACGGTCGCCTGGCGGCGTCACGATCCATTCGTAGCGGACCCCCTCGATCCGCATGAACGGCGAGACGTGAAAACGCTTGTCCACCCTCGAACGAACGGCCCGTCCACCGGCGCTCTCCGTCCCGTCCAACAGGTAGCAATACGCTTCGCCGAAGGTGTTGAAGACTTCGGCGACGGTGAAACGCAGGCGGCCCTCATCGTCCAGGCAGAAGAAGTACGACACCGGGTTGAAGACGTAGCCCAGCACGCGCGGGTTGGTGAGCAGCATGACCCGGCTGTCCCCGAGCTCACGGCCCTGACCGTGCAGCCAGCGGGCGAGCTTGTCGCGGACCGGGGCACCCGAGCCCCCCATGTGATCGCGGTCGTGGAACGAGACCAGCCCCGGCCGGTTGTAGCCGAAGAATCCGATCGCGCGGTCCAGGGCGGCCAGTTCGGAGAGGTCCAGGAGCAGCTGATAGACTCCGTAGCGGAAGTTGTTTGCGCGCGGGCTGAAGCGCCGGTGCCGTACGGTTCCGAGGTACAGGCCGGAGCGTAGCGGGGCGCTCATTGCAGGCGACCTCCCAGCAACTCGGCCGCTTCCACCGCCGACCGGAAGCCGTCCTCGTGGAAGCCGAAACCGAGGTACGCACCGCAGAAGTAGGTGCCGAGCCGACCGTTGAGCGCCGAGATCGGCGCCTGCGTGGCCACGGAGCGCCGGGTGTAGACCGGGTGGGTGTAGGTGACACGGTCGTGCACGTGAGCGGGGCGCCGGGATGGATTCAGGGTGACCAGGCAGGGTGTCGCCGTGTCGAGGCGCTGCAGGCGGTTGAGGTAGTAGGTCATCGTCGTCACGGGAGACGGGTCGCGGCAGTCCGCCAAACGATAGTTCCAGGAGCCGCGCGCCGCCGGACGGGAGGGGAGGAACGCCGGATCGGAGTGCACCCAGGTGTCGTTCGTGGCGTATTCCCAGGCGCCCAGCAGCTCCCGTTCGGCCTCGGAGGGGGCATGGAGCAGGGCGAGGGCTTCGTCGGCATGCGTCGCCAATATGACCCGGTCGAACTCCTGGCTGGAGCCATCGGCATAGTGCAGGCGGCAGGCCGATGCCTCGCGTGCAACGGAGCGCACGCGCATGCCGGTGTGCACACGTCCGTCGAGGCGCCGCAGCATGGCATTCACATACTTCCGGCTTCCCCCGGGAATCGATCGCCACTGCAGGCGGCCTCTGAGCTGGAACAGCCTGTGCCGGCGGAAGAAGTCGATGAAGGTCGCAGCCGGAAAGTTCCGGACCGCGGGGATCCCCGTCGACCAGAGCGCCGATGCCATCGGATACGCGTAGTGACGGCCCAGAACCTCCGTCCCGGCATCCGCGACCAGATCGCGCAGGGTGTCACGCGGTCGAGGCAGGCCGCCACTCCGCCCCGCGGCGTTGAACCGGCCGACCATCGCCAGAAGGCTCAGGAACTCGGGCCGGAGCGCGTTGGCCGGATCGGCGAAGACCCCGCGCACCCCGGTCCCGCTGTACGCCAGGCAGCAACGCTCGCACTCGAACGAAAACGACATGTCGATCGGCTGCGAGGGTATGTCGAGCGCGTCGAAAAGGGCCGTGAGGAGTGGATACGTCTCGGTGTTGTAGACGATGAAGCCGGAATCGACGGCGACCGGGTTCCGCGCTGTGCCCACGCGGTGAGTATGGGTATGGCCACCGATGCGGTTCTCGCGTTCGAAGACGCGCACGTCGTGTTTCGGGGCAAGCAACCAGGCCGCACCCAACCCCGATATCCCCGCACCCACGACCGCGATTCTCATCCTGTAAACTAGTACCGTGCCGGAGTGGTGTTCCCGAGGTTCCATCGCCGCGGTTCGACTCCAACGCGACAGGGCCGTATTGATTCACGATGAGCGCCAAACCCACCCACCCCGGCCGCCTCCCCGAAAACGTCGCGCACTTCGTGCGCCTGCTGCGCGCCGCCGGCCTGCCCGTCGGACCCGGCCACACGATCACCGCGGTGCGGGCGCTGGAGGCCGTCGACGTCACGGCCCGGCACCAGTTCTACTGGGCCCTCCACGGCACCCTCGTATCGAAGCGCGAGCAGCGTCACATCTTCGAAAGCGCCTTCCGGCTCTTCTGGCGCGACCCCTTCGGCGCGGACGAAGCGCTCTCCGCCCTCCTCTCGCGCTCGCAGATCCCGGTCGAGAAGCCGCCCACTCGCGCCCCGGCCCGCCTGTCGGCCGAAGACGAATCCGCGATCCGGCCCGCCCCCGACCCCGCCCGCGAGGCCACGCAACAAATCCCGATGCGCCTCGCCTGGTCGCCCACCGAAATCATCCGCACCAAGGACTTTGAGCAGATGACCGCAGCCGAAGTCATCCAGGCGAAGGAAGCGATCCGCTCGCTCCGGCTCGACCTCCGCCCGGTGCTCACCCGTCGCCACGAGTCCGACCCGCGGGGCCGTTTCATCGATCTGCGGCGCACGCTCCGCACCAGCGTCCGTACCGGCGGATGCCCGCTGCCCCTCGAACGCAAGTCGACGAAAACGCGCCGGCCCGCCATCGTCGCGCTCTGCGACATCTCCGGCTCGATGGAGTCCTATTCGCGCATCCTGCTCCACTTCTTCCATGCGCTGACCAACGCCGCCGACCGCGTCCACACCTTCGTCTTCGGCACCCGCCTCACCAACATCACGCGCCTGCTGCGCGACCGCGACGTCGACCGCGCACTCGATCGCATCGGCAACACCGTCCAGGACTGGTACGGCGGCACGCGCATCGGCGCCTCGCTGCAAGCCTTCAACCTGCACTGGTCCCGCCGGCTTCTCGCTCAGGGCGCGGTCGTCCTCCTCGTCACCGACGGGCTTGACCGCGAGGGCGGCGACGGCATCCGCGCACAGGCACGCCGACTGCGCAAGTCGTGCCGGAGCCTGATCTGGCTGAACCCGCTGCTCCGCTACCGGGCCTTCGCGCCTCGAGCCGCTGGTATCAAGGCGTTGTTGCCGGAGGTGGACGAGCACCGGCCGGTCCACAATCTCGACAGCCTCGCGCAACTGGCCGACACACTGAGCGGGCGCGGAGGGAGGGGGGCGGGAAATCGGGCGCGACTCGGTTGACGGCGCCTGGCGACCAGCCTGCTAACGCTTCCAGCCCGGCGCCTGGACGAGGCCCCTGCGGTGTGCCTGCGCCAACAGCACGACCCCGACCGCCCCGCTTACTGGCGCCGCACCCCGCTTCCGCCTATGATGCGTCAGGCAAGCTGGCCGCTATGGATCGGCAGCATCGGAAAGGGTTCAGGATCCCGTTCAGCAAGGAGACAGCAGGATGAAAACCAGGTTCTCTCGTCGTCACTTCATGGGCAGCGCGGTCGCGGCCGTCGGCGCGGTCGGGCTCCGGCCGAAATCCGCTCTCGGCCTCACGCTTCCGCCTCCCCCGAAGGGCCTTGTCCCGGTCGACCCCTACGACGACCTCGCCAAGCTGTCCTCCAACGAGAACCCGTACGGACCCTCCGAGAAGATGATGGCGTCGATGAACGCCGCCTGGAAGTACTCGAACCGCTACGGCTACCCCGACGGCGACGTCCACGAGAAGATCGCCGAGCACCACGGCGTGGACACCGACCACATCATCATGCACGCGGGCTCCGGCGAGACGCTGAAGGTCGCCGCGCTGGCATTCCTGAGGCACGAGGAAAAGGTGGTCGGCGTCGAGCCCACCTTCCTCACCGTGTACCGGGCCGCCTCGGGAGTCGACGCGGATGCGATCGTCCGCCCGCTGCTGTCCGATCACACCCAGGACATCGACGACCTGATCCAGGTCACGAAGCGCAACTACCGCGACGTCGGCATGGTCTACGTCTGCAACCCCAACAACCCGACCGGCGTGGTCGTCAGCGACGCCGATATCCGGCACCTCCTCGACAACATCCCCGAGGACATCCCGGTCCTGATCGACGAGGCGTACCACCACTTCGTGCAGGATCCGTCCTACGCGACCGCCGTCCCCTACATCAAGGAGGGCCGCAAGGTCCTCGTGACCCGAACCTTCTCGAAGATCTACGGCATGGCCGGGCTGCGGCTCGGCTACGGTATCGCCCCGCCCGAGATGATCGACCAGATGCGGACCTACACCACCGGCACGATCAACGCGCTCGTGAAGTGGGGCGGCGTGGCCGCGCTCGAGGACACCCAGTCCGAGAAGTGGGTCAGGGACACAACGATCGCGCTTCGCGACGCGACGGCGGACAAGCTCCGCGGCCAGGGCTTCGAGGTGATCCCGTCCGAGACCAACTTCTTCATGGTCCACACCGGCCGGCCTGCATCCGAGGTGAGGGCGGCGTTCCGCCAGCGCGACGTTTCCGTGGGCCGCGACTTCCCGCCGATGCTGGATTATCTGCGCGTGTCGATTGGGACGGAGGATGAGATGGAGCGCTTCCTCGCGGGATGGAACGAGATCTTTCCCGACGGGATGACGGCCACGGGAACGAGGTAGTCGCGACACCTCACACGGGGAGTCCAGCGACGCATGGGCCGCTCGTCGGTGAGCCCGCGCCCATGCTGAAAGCCCGCGTCGCAATGCGGGTGGGGAAGGGCGCGCTGCAGCGGACTCTGCCGCGTCGTTGCGCGGTCGTGTTGGCAGCCGCGGTCGCGCTCCTGCCCCTGGTGCCCGTCACGGCGAACGCCCAGGACTGCCCGGCCGGACTCGAGGTGCTGGTCGAACGCCCCCATGCGGACGCAGCCGGCCTGACCGTCGGTGCCACCGTCGCCGTACGCTCTGCCGTCGAAGCCGATGCCTGCACCGCCGTGGTCGCAGGCATCTTCGAGCCGCCGCCCGACCCTGCCGCACTCAACGCCACGCGGCCGCGCGTGCTCTTTCACCTGCCGCACCTGCAGGCGCTGACCGGGCGCCCGAACGAGGTCGACTACTTCACTTTGCGGGCCCGCCCCGGCACCGACCTCGCCGAGTTGGCGCAGGATCTCGAGCCGCTGCTGCCCGGTGCGCAGGTCCTGCCCGTCAGCGAGGTGGCCGAGCGGTCCTCCACGACTTTTCGCGTGGTCAGCCGCTTCCACATGGCGATCGCGGTGATCACCCTGATCGCGGGCGGCGTCTTCCTCGGCTGCATCATGATCCTGAAGGTTCAGGAGCGGCGCCTGCCGATCGCGGCCGCGCGGCTCACCGGCATCCCGCGACGCCTGTTGTTCTGGTGGACGGTGGCCGAGGCCGCGCTCCTGTCCACACTCGGCGGAGCCGCCGGTCTCGGTGTCGGGATCGCGAGTTCGTCGGTGGTCAACGCCTACTACCAGCGCTACTACGACACCACGCTGGTGTTCTCCCACGTGACCGGCGTGGTCGTGACGGAGGCGCTCGCGCTGGCGGTGCTGCTGGGCATGGCGGCCGGCGTGTTCGCGGCCACAAGGCTTCTGGCATCGGATCCCCTCGACGAAATGGGACGCTAGCCACCGGGCTCATGGTCGCACTCAACTCCATCCGCGAGTTCCGCACGCGGCCGCTTCGCACCCTGCTGACGCTGGCTGGCGTCGCGGTCACGACCGCGATGCTCGCGGACATGCTCATGCTGGGCCGCGGGATTACGCGGAGCTTCGGTGAACTGCTCGAATCACGCGGCTATGAGCTGCGGCTCACCCCGAAGGGCACCCTCCCCTTCGACACCGAAGCGACGGTCCCCGGATTCGCGACGCTGCGGGACAGCGTGGAGAGTGTGGCCGGAGTCGAGCGCGTGGCTCCCGTGCTTGCGGCGTCCTTGACGGTGGAGACCACGGACGGGACAGGCCGTTCCGTCGAGGCGCTGGCGCTCGGCATGGACCCGGGCGACCAGAGCCTGTATCGGCTCACCGTGGGAGAGACACCGCGCCCTGGCGAGGTACTGACCGATCCGGACGTCAAGGCAATGCTCGGATTGGCGCCTGGAAGCGATCTGCGTCTGCGTCCCGCTGGCGCAAGCGGTGCATGGGGCCGCCGCGCCACGGCCCAGGTCTCGGGGACAGGCGAGTTCGTCTTTGCGTCCCGGGGCGATCTTCAGGTCGTCATGCGACTGGAAGACCTGCAGGAGCTTTCGGCCCAGGAAGATCAGGCGTCCTTTGCCATGATCCGGATCGGCGAGGGGTTAGAGCCCGACTCGGTACGCGCCGCGATCCTGGCCCGGATCGATCGCGCGGAGATCGTGACCCTGGCGGGGATCTCCGAACGCCTCGACGGGCGCCTGTCTTATTTCCGGCAGACGGCGCTGATTCTGGCGACCGTCAGCCTCGTCGTCGCCACGCTTCTAGTCGGCACCCTCACCGCCGTGTCCGTAAGTGAGCGGCTGGGGCTGATCGCTGCGCTGCGGGCGATCGGCCTCTCGCGGCGCCGGATCGTGGGAGGCCTCGCCGCCGAGAGCGTGGTTCTCTGCACCATCGGCGGCGGCATCGGTGTTGCCCTGTCGGTTGTGGTGGCGGGCTACCTCGAGTCCATCCTTTCGGACTTCCCCGGGCTTCCGGTGGCGGTGCGGTTCTTCGTGGTCAGCGCGGACAGCTTGGTGACCGCCTTCACGCTGCTGCTGGTGTCGGGCACGGTCGCGGGCCTGATTCCGGCGCTCAATGCGACCCGGCTCGAAGTGGCTTCCATCCTGCACAAGGAGGCACCGTGAACGAGATGGTGGTTGCCGCCCGCGACCTGACGCGCGACTACCGCACGGGACGGTCCCGGGTGCGGGCCCTGCGTGGCGTTTCCATCTCGGTCCCGAATGGGGACTTTGTCGCGGTGACCGGTCCCAGCGGCTCGGGCAAGTCCACGCTGATGCACCTCCTCGGCGGGGTCGACACCCCGACATCGGGCGAGGTGGTCTTTCTGGGCCGCAACCTCGGCGAGATGTCTGTGGAAGAAAGAGCCCGGGTCCGTCTCGCGCACGTCGGCCTGGTCTTCCAGAGGTTCCACCTGCTGCCGATGCTCACCGCGCTCGAGAACGTGGAGCTTCCCCTCGCCGCCGCGCGCGTCCCACGGAAGATGCGGCGTGCAAGAGCCGCTGCCGTGCTGGAACGGGTCGCTCTTGCCGACAGGCTCAACCACAGGCCGGGAGAACTTTCCGGCGGCCAGTGCCAGCGCGTCGCGATCGCCCGCGCCCTTGCCAACGAACCCGCGCTCGTGCTGGCCGACGAGCCCACGGGCGAGCTGGACCGCGCCACGTCGCGCCAGGTACTCGACCTCTTCCAGTCGCTGAATGCCGACGGGACCACACTGGTGGTCGCGACCCACGACCTTGAACTCGCGGCCGGCGCGAAGCGCAGCATCGAGGTGGTTGATGGGAGAACCACCCCGTGATCCTGCGCCTCGTCTGGGCCTCGCTGCGGCAACGATCAGGACGCAGCACGCTGCTGCTGGGCGGCTACGCACTTGGAGTCGGCGTCACAATCGTGCTGCTCTCGGTGGGGCAGGCGATGGTCGATCAGGCGCGCGACCGGAAGCTGCTGGGCGGTGGCGATCTGATCGTACTGCCCGAGGGCATCGATCTGGAGACGCTCCGGACCGGCGGTGCGAGCTCGATGTACTTCTCCGTCGAGCAGGCTCCGCTCTTGTACCGTGAAGTTCTCGCGGGCAGCCGCTTCAACGACCGAATCGCCGCGGCCGCCCCCTGGATCGACGACGAACTCCTCTACCTCGAAGCCGATACCGCGCTGATTCCGATCTCGGCCGGGGCGACGATGCCGGACCCGGCCGCAGACCTGGACGCGGCACCCGATCTTGTGGCGGGAGCCTGGGAAGACCTGGATGCCGACCGAAGTTGGCGCAGCCCGTCAACGGCCGAATTCTACCGATCCATCGACGGCCTGCACCTTCCGCGCGGCGCGGCGGCCCGGGACACGACCTGGGCCGAGTGGCACTACTTCAACGTCATGCTCCCCGACTCGGGATGGCTCTACCTCACCTACATGGTCGGCGGCGATGTTCCCGACGGGCGCTGGTGGGGCCGCGTTCTGGCCACCCGGGTCGCTACGGAACCGGAAGGCGAGACCGTGTATTCGGTGACGGTCAGCCCGGAAGACATCGTCTTCGCAGAAGGTCACCCCGACCTGTCGATCGGGCCGTCCAGCATGACTCTCCAGCCCGACGGCTCCTATCGATTGCAGGCCCGCGTACCCTTGGAAGCTGGCGCACCCAGTGGCGATCCCGCCCACCTCACCGTCGACCTCACCGTGTCGGAGCGCACGCGCCGCTACCTGCCGCCGGTCGAAATCGGCAGCAGCGACTTCGTCTCCGGCTACACCGTCCCCCTCCTGGATGGACGTGCCACGGGCCAGGTGTGCGAAGGCGTGCGCTGTCACGACCTCGAGGACGCACGCACCTATCACGATCACAACTGGGGCACCTGGTCCAGGGTGACGTGGGACTGGGGTCAGGCGCGCGCGGGCCGCTACTCGGTGCTCTACGGGGGAGTCGCGCAGGAGAACGAGAACTCGGAAGCGACACCGGGAGGCCGATTCCTCTACCTGGCCGACGAACACGGTTTCGCCGGCGTCTTCGCGATCCGTCAACTCACCACCCGGTGGCCGGACCAGGAGGGCCGGCGCACACCGGACGCCATCGCGATTCACGCCGACAACGGACCGGATTCGCTCGTCCTCAGCGTCACCGTCGGCCATACCCGCGCGACGCCGATTCCGATTGCACCGGACGGACCGGACGCCCTCTTCTACCAGATGCGCGGCACGCTGGAGTTGTCAGGCCGCCTCTTCGGCACCGATGTTCAGGAGAGAGGAGACGGGTTCTTCGAGACCTGGATCCGGGGACGCTGAACGCAGTCCGGCACAATGGTCGTTGACCTTGCCGAGGGGCGTTACCAGAGCCAGTCGAGCCAAACCAGCCTCGACATGAACATGGGCGCGATGACGATGAAGTCGACCACGACGACCACGATGGAACTGATACCGGATCCCTGAGATTCCCCTGGGCAGCCGTTCGCCCGTTCGGCCGCTACCGGGCCACGGAACGACCCGCCGCCCGTCCCTTCCCCGAATCCTCCGTGCTGGCCAGCGCCCTTGGGAACGGAACGAACAGGGCCTGATCCAGGATGTAGTTCGAGCCGAACCGAACCGCCCACGACTCGAGCAGCAGGGCGATCGCGCTGGCTGGCAACGATCCCGCCCGATAGCGGTCGAGCAGTTCCGCGAAGTGAGCCTTCTCGCCCTGGCTGAGCTCCTTGCGAAAGAAGCCCGACATGTGCTGAAGCACGTTGATCATGGACGTGTACCGGGGCGTCTCTCGCAACGCCCGCAGGAAACCGGTCCGATAGTCGACGAACACGGCCTCGAACCGCCTCCTGCTGTTGTTCGCGACCATCCGGCCCAGTCGGCGCAGATCACTCTCGCTGTAGGCCAGCAGCAGGAACTTGTACGCGGCGTGGAAACGCACCAGATCGCCGATTCCTCCAGTCCTGGCCACCTCGCGCAGACGTGCCAGCGCGAAGAGCTTGGTGAGGAAGTGTTCGCGGATGCGGTGATTGCGCAGACGCCCCTCGTCCTCGACCGCGAGGTCGCCGTAGCGCCCGAGCACGGCAGCCGCAAAGACGCCCGCGCCGCGGCGCACCACGCCCCGCGACTCGGCCCCGTCGAAGACCTTGACGTGGCCAGGCCCGCAGCTGGGCGACCGCGACTTCAGTATGAATCCGTCCACCTCGTCGAGGCCGTCGAGGTGCCTCGCAGCGAATCCCACCATGTCGTCGGTGAGGTCGCGTCCGGTCGCAGGCTGCACCAGGAGATTCCGGTCATCCGACGCGACCAGCCGGATCGTGTCCCGCGGGATTCCCAATCCGACCTGGACTTCCGGGCATACTGGACGGTACTCGACATGCGGCGCGAGCGCCTTCACCAGGTCGAACCGTATGCGCGCGCCGTCGTAGCGGCAGGGCTCGAACTCCAGACACTCGCTGATCACCAGGACAGGTTTCGGGAACTCCCATCGTGCAGCGTTGGCTGGTGCTGCGGGCAGGCTCACGGGTTCCGTCCGGGTGCTCACGGGGTCGCGTACTCCTCGATGTACCGCCGAACCCGGTACTTGCGGGCGGTGTTGGCCGAACTCATGTAGCGGACCTTGCCGAAAACCGGCCGCTCCGGTCCCCAGGCGCGATCGTGAAGGCCGAGCACCCAGAGGATCCCCGTATAGGAATTCGGATCCCGTCCGTCCAGCGCGTATTTGTCGTTCAGCGCGATCATGGTCGCGAGCGCCGTCCGGCCGCTCTCGCTCCACTCGAGAATCTTCTTGCCCCACAGCATACGCAGGTAGTTGTGGATCCGGCCCTCGCGCCGAAGCTGGTTCTGGGCTGCGTTCCAGAGCGGATCATGTGTGCGTGCGTGCTCGAAATGACCGATGTCGTAGATCACCTCGCGGGGATCCGAAGCATGCTCTGCCAGCGTCTTCCGCGCCCACGCGGGGAGCGCCTCGAACCTATCGTAGCCGTCCACGCGAAGACACCGGTTGAATCCGAGTTCGCGCCAGGTGACGAGCTGGTCCAGAAACGCCTCCGCGCTCTCGTTCATCCCCCACCATCCGGTGCGCCGCCCCGAGGCATCGGACGCGAGGCGCGCCGGGCTCCATTCCTCCGCGGCCGCAACCTGCGCGAACACCTCGTGCGCGGAGATGTGACCGAAGTGCAGGTAGGGCGACAGACGGCTGGTGGCGTCGAGTTCGGGCCGGTTGCGGTCGGTCGCATATCGCGGCAGGATCTGGCCGACGAAAGCGGCCAGGCGCGCCCGGGCGGCCGCACAGCCGCCGTGCAGCTCGACTGGCGGGACCGTGTGGTCGATCGGAAGACGGGCGACGAGGGATGCCGGATCGTCCAGTTCGGCCGGGGGCCACCGCGCGGCGATCCCGGACGGAATCGCAGCGCCCCCCCCGGGGGGTATCACTGGCAAGGGATCCGGCAAGGGTGGGCGAGACAGATGGACGCCAAGATGGCGTTGCAGGTACCGCCGAAACGAGTACGCGGTCGGAAAGGAGCGCTCGGCAACACGGATCGGGAGAAGGCCGTTGGAGTCGACGGCTTCGAGGCGGACCTTCACCCGTCGCGCGACCCCCCGCCTCATTCGCGGCAGGAAGAAGGCCGGAAAGTCGTCGGCGACCACGACCGCTGCCCGGGCCGCGAGCGCTTCAACCAGCCCCTTCCCGGCTCCGTCCCACGGTTCGACATAGGGATAGCAGGCGACTCCCCGGTCCCGCAGGCGCGCCTGATTGTCGACCATCCCGTCGACGACGAACCGGTGGAAGCGGTCGCAGGCCCACGGATACCCGGCCCGCAGCGCCTCCAGCACCAGGATCGGCAGGCCCAGGGCGGCGCCGTGCTCGACAGCCCGCTGCAGAGCAAAGTTCCACCGCGTCCGCCTGGCGGCGGTCATCCAGTACAGGACGTAGTCGCCGTCGGGCGCGATCGGCGCGTCGTTCTCGGCCGCGATGCGGATCGACGGCGTCGATGACGAACCCTGGACCTGTGCGAACATCGTGTCCCCCGATCGTGTCCCCCGGTGTGGGCATGCGTGGACGCGTTGCCCAATATTGTACCCACACCCCGCCCTTCCCTTCCCCGGGAACCGAAACCGACCCACTCCCACAACACCGAAAGCGCACGGCCCCATGGCCCGTCCGTCCATCGCCACCACCGTCGACCGGATCCGCGCCGGCTCGACCTCCGCCCGTACCCTGGTGGAGAACGCCATCGCCCGCCACGAGGCCAGCGACCTCGGCGCCTACATCGTCTTCGACGCCGAAGGAGCCCGGCGGCAGGCCGAAGCGGTCGACGCGGCGGTAGCACGCGGCGAGGATCCGGGCCCGCTGGCCGGGATTCCGGTGTCGGTGAAGGACCTCTACGGTGTGGAAGGGCTGCCAATCCGCGCCGGCACCAGGCGGGAGCTGCCCGCCCGCTGGCAGCGCGAAGGCTTCCTCGTGCGCACGCTCAGGCGCCTGGGCGCCGTTATCGTCGGCAAGACCCATACGGTCGAGCTGGCTTTCGGAGGCGTCGGCCTGAACCCGAATACCGGCACCCCGATAAACCCCTGGGACCCGGAACAGCATCGCGCGCCGGGAGGGTCTTCTTCAGGGGCGGGAGTGAGTTTGTGGGAAGGGTCCGCCATGATCGCGCTGGGGAGCGACACAGGCGGATCGGTGCGGATTCCGGCCTCGGCCACGGGTGTAGTGGGCCACCGCCACACCACGGGGCGCTGGCCGACCGATGGCGTGGTTCCCCTGTCGACCACCCTCGACTCGGTCGGGCTCCTGACGCACACGGTCGCCGATTCCCGCCACGTCTTCGGCCTCGTAGACCGCTTCGCCCCGGGTGGAGAACCTGCCCTCGGCCACCGCGCCCCCAGCGCCGGCCGACCGCAGCACCGCAGCCTCCACGGCCTCCGCATCGGCATCCCGCAGGACGGTATCTGGCAGGAAACGGACTCCAACATCGCCGCCACCGTGCGGCAGGCCCTGGAAGAACTGGAAGACGCCGGCGCCCACATCTTCGAAATCGACGCCCCCGAGCTCCACGAGGCCGGCGAACGCTATCTGGCCGGCGAGCTGGTGCAGCCGGAACGCTCCGAGTCGCTGGAGCGCCACCTCCCTGGGTGGACGGAAATCCTGGATCCCATCATCGGCAAGCGCCTCGAAGCCGCCCGCCACGTGAGCGCCATCGAGTATGTCGCGATCCTCCGCCTGCGCCGCCGCCTGTCGGCGAGCCTCCACGCGCGCATGGACGCGGACGAAATCGCCCTGCTCGCCACTCCCACCCTCCCCATCACCCCCCCGACGCTGACCTCCCTTGCTGAACTGGACGTCTACCGCGCCGTCAACCGCAGCATGCTGTCGGGAACCGGCCCGGCGAGCATGCTGGACATGTGTGCGGTGACCCTGCCAGCCGGCCTGGATCCACGCGGCATGCCCGCCGGCCTGCAACTGATCGGCCGCAGCGGCACCGACCACGCCCTGCTGGCCCGCGCGGCAGCCGCCGAAACCGTGCTGGGCACCAACCTGGTGCGCATCGGCGTCCCGCCGCGAATAGCGAAGTAGCGCTCGGCGCTCCGGGTTGGCAAGCTGGTCCCGCCGCCGGCACCTACCCCCGCCGCAACGCCCCGATCACCTGGGCAAGCACCGCCACCGCGATCTCCTCCGGCGTCCGCGCCCCGATCGGCAGCCCCACCGGCCCATGGATCCGCTCCAGCGTACCGGCGTCGAACCCCAGCGCCCCCAGCCGCTCCCGCCGTGCCCCCTGCGTCTTCCGGCTCCCCAGTGCGCCGATGTAGAAGGCGTCGCTCTCCAGCGCGGCGATCAGCGCGGGGTCGTCGATCTTGGGATCGTGCGTGAGGGCCACGACCCCCGTGCGGTTGTCGGGCCGCAGCCCCTCCATCACCTGGTCGGGCCACTCCCG
Organism: Longimicrobiales bacterium; assembly: GCA_965211905.1. Classification (GTDB taxonomy): domain Bacteria; phylum Gemmatimonadota; class Gemmatimonadetes; order Longimicrobiales; family Gaopeijiaceae; genus Bin94. Next base: position 476,547 of record CBDBTX010000002.1, on the reverse strand, counting down.
GACCAGCGCCGCGCCGGGGAAGCGGTCCGCCGTGGCGAAGCCCTCGCGGGGGTCGAGCACCGTAACCTGAAAGCCGGCGATCGTCGCCATCGGCACCAGCGCCTGCGCGATGTGCACCGCCCCGACGATGATCAGGCGCGGGGACCGGACATAGGGCCGAAGGAAGACGGCCCCGTCCGCGGTGTCGACCGTGCGCGGCTCGCCGGTTCCGAGTGCGGCCGCAACGGTCTCGCCGTCCAGCCCGGGAAGCGTGGACCGGGCGTCACTCCCGATCAGTTCCTGCGCCCCGTCCGACAGCCGCGTCGCAAGGACCACATCGCGCCCGGCCCGCTGCGCTTCGACCACTTCCCGCAGGACGTCGCCTCTCATCGCGTCGGGTTCGGTCCGCCGGCCACCGGCCCCTCGACCACCGGCTCGACGAAGAGATGGACCCTGCCGCCGCAGGCGAGCCCCACCTCCCACGCCATCTCGTTCGTGACCCCGAACTCCAGCGTCCCGGGCACCCCGGACTCGATCACCTCGAGCGCCTTCTGGATGACCGCGCCCTCGATGCACCCCCCCGACACCGAGCCGGAGAAATCCCCGTTGTCGGCGATCGCCATGTGGCTCCCGGCGCGGCGCGGCGCCGACCCCCAGGTCCGCGTCACGGTGGCCAGCGCGACCTGCCGCCCCTCGCCGAGCCACGCGACCGCTTGCGCGAGGACCGGATCTGCGTTCGTGTTGCTGATCGTATCCATGGCTCTGGAGTCTATCTCTCCACGCAAGGAACGCAACTGTGGCCGCGAGCGGCAACGACGAACTGCACCAGGCACTCATCCGGGACCACTTCCGGCGTCCCCGCAATCGCGGCGCGCTGGAGGAGCCGGCGACCTCCGGCCAGGCCCACAACCGGTTCTGCGGCGACACCGTGGTCATCTGGGCGCGGGTTGAGGACGGCCGCGTGGCGGAAGTCACCTTCGACGGCCGCGGGTGCGCCATCTCCCAGGCCGCCGCGTCGATGCTCACCGCCGTGGCCAGGGGGAAGGATCGTCACGCAATCGCCCGCCTGCGCGAGACGTTCGTCGACGGGCTGGCCGCCGAGGCCCCGCCGCTGCCGAAGGAACTGGGCGATCTTCGCGCGCTGGCGGGCGTGAAGCGCTTCCCCAGCCGCATCCGCTGCGCCGTGATGCCCTTCGATGCGTTGCAGGAGGCGCTGGGGCCCGTGGACTGACCCGGAAGACCTGCAAGACTCGTTTCTTCCGAGTATATTTCCGAGTATCAAACACCGAACGGTGCCGGCTGGTTGCCCCCAAGGAGAACAATCGTCCATGGACCTCGCCGCTACTCTCCGCAGGCCCGAGGGCAAGACCCTGGAGTTCAAGCGGGATCTGTCCTCCCCGCGCGGCTTTCTGCGCACCGTCGCCGCTTTCGCCAACACCGCCGGCGGCACGGTGGTGATCGGCGTGGCCGACCGGTCGAGGGACGTACGCGGGACCGCGAACACCATGGATCTCGAAGAGCGGGCCATCAACCTGATCAGCGACTCGATTCAACCCAGGATTCTCCCTGACATCGAGGTCTTGAAGTATCGGGACAGACAGCTCCTGGCCGTGCGCGTCCACCCGAGCGCCGCCCGACCGCATTTCCTCAGGCAGGCAGGCCTCCGCAGCGGCACCTACGTGCGCGTGGACTCGACCAACCGGCAGGCGGACGCACAGCTCATCGCCGAGATGCAGCGGTTCGCGATCGGCGAGACCTTCGACGAATGGCCGATGCCGGAAGTCAACTCGGAAGCGATCGACTTCCGACTGGCTTCCGAGTCCTTCGCGCCCGTGCGCAAGCTGCGGCGCAGAAACCTTGAGACCCTGCGGCTGTTGACGCCGCACCAGGGACGCCTGGTACCGACGGTTGGCGGCATGCTCCTCTTTGGAGCGGAACGGCTGGATCACTTCCCCGATGCCTGGATCCAGGCTGGGAGGTTCGCCGGGACCGACAAGGCGGCCATTCTGGACCACACGCGCATCGACGCGCCACTGATTCAGGCGATCGACGAAGCCGTGGCCTTCGTCGAGAAGCATTCGCTGCGCGGAGCCGTCATCGGCCGTGTCCGGCGGAGGGACCGCTGGAGTCTGCCCCCCGCGGCGGTTCGCGAAGCGATCGTCAACGCGGTCGTGCACGCGGACTTTTCACAGCGGGGCGCACCCATCCGCATTGCGATCTTCGACGACCGTCTCGAAGTCGAGAACCCCGGCCTCCTGCCCTTTGGCCTGACGCTGGAAGACCTGCCCCGCGGGGTTTCCAAGCTGCGGAACCGCGTCCTTGGCCGTGTTTTCCACGAGCTGGGACTGGTCGAGCAGTGGGGAAGCGGCGTGCAACGCATGATCGACGCCTGCCGTGACGACGGCCTGGCCGCACCTGTCTGGGAGGAGATCGGATTTCGCTTGCGCGTCACCCTGCGGACGGACTCCACGCGGCCGGCCAGGATCGATCCCCGGGACCGCAGCATCCTCGATCTCCTCGAGGCCGGCGAGGGACATGGGACACGCGCAATCGCCGACGCGATCGGCCTCTCCACCCGCTCCACCCGCACCCGTCTCGCCCGCCTCGTGAAGCGCGGATTCGTGCGCGAGGTCGGGACGAGCCCGAACGACCCGAAGCGCAGGTACCTGATCGCACTCGACTGAGCGGGCGGGAGCGGAGTTACGACCCGATTGCCTTCGTCAGTGTTCGACAGGTTGCCGTTGCCTCGCCAAGGCTCGGTCAGGTCACTGCTCGGTGCCCGCCCGTGGGCCCCCGTACACGCTTCGGCAGCCGCTCCTCCAGAAGATCGAGTCCAAGCTCGTCGCGGCGGCGGTCGGCCAACTCCGGTATCCCGTCGTGCAATCCGAGCACGAAGAGAGCGGTGGCGTAGTTGCCCATGGAGACTCCGGGATCGCCCCGCTCGATCTTGTGGAGCGTGGTGCGGCTGAACAGCGCCCGCTCGGCCATCGTGGTCGCCTTGATACGACGGCGAATGCGGGCGGCCCTGATGTCGGACCCGAGCTTTCGCAGGTGTCGTCGGACCCCACCTGCATGCAGACCACACGGTCGACGCCCGCAACCCGCACCTTGCCCACTCCCCGCCGCCCCGCTACGATCCCCTCCACAATACGAAACGGCCGGAGGGGCGAACGGAAGCCGGTGCAAGTCCGGCGCGGCCCCGCCACTGTGAGAGGTCCGGGAAGTACCCGGCAGACCGACTCGACGATGCCACTGGGACGACAAGGAGTCCCGGGAAGGTGAGTCCGGTCGCCTCGAGCCAGGAGACGAGCCCATCCGGCGCCCACCAGCAGTCTGCGCGGCCCAATGCGCCCGCCGGCTGCGACACACCTCCGCGGGGAGGTGAGGGTGCTGATGCAGCGGCATCTCCCTTGGGTCCTCCGCGCGGGGAGGGAGAGCCGACATGCCTCACTTCGCACACCGCACCGCCACCCCGACCCTGACGGCGTTCTGCATGATCGCCACCCTGACCACCTCGCTCGGTGCACAGGAACCGATCAGTCTCCGGGGGCTCGTGGTCACAGCCGACCGCCGCGCCGCGCCCGAATGGACCGTAGCGGCGCACACCACCGTCATCGAAGGGGCGGAACTGGAGCGCGCCGGAATCGAGTACGTCGCCGAGGCGCTTCGCCGGGTGCCCGGCCTGGCCGTGGTGCGCAACGGATCCTTCGGGGCGGTGACCTCCGTCTTCCTCCGGGGGGGCGAATCCGACTACGTCCAGGTGCTCGTGGACGGCGTGACCATGAACGAGCCAGGCGGAGCCTTCGACTTCAGTTCCCTGACCACCGGCAACATCGAGCGAATCGAGATCATTCGCGGTCCCGTTTCCGCGCTCTATGGATCGGATGCCGTCAGCGGAGTCATCCAGATCTTCACGCGGCGGGGGGCCGGCGCACCGAGCGGCGTCCTGTCCTTCCAGGCAGGCAGCTTTGCAACGCGGCGTTGGCAGGGAGGGCTGTCGGGCGGCACGGACATCCTCTCCTACAGCCTTTCCGTGGGCAGCACGGATGCCGACGGGATCCTCGAATTCAACAACGCACACCACCAGACCACCGCCACCGGCAGGGTGTACGCCCACATCGACGCAAGCACCGACGCGACGGTCGCGGTCCGCTACGCCGACGGCACCTATCACTTCCCGACCGACGGCAACGGCGCGGTGGCGGACAGGAACGCCCACACGTTCGGCGACCAGGTATCGATCAGCCTCGATGCGGGCCGCCGGTGGACCGACGCGCTGGAGACGCGGTTCACCTACAACGTCCATGAATCCGACCGCGGGTCCGAAGACACTTCCGACGGCCCGGCCGACACCCTCGGCTTCTACGGCTACACCAGCCTGAACGACATCCGCCGGACCACAGCCGATCTGCGCACGATCTGGCGAGCCCCCGGAGGCTCGTCCGTAGCGGCCGGCTACGAAACGGAACGGCAGAAGATCCATTCGTTCAGCCAGTCGCTCTCGCAGTACGGCTCCAGTCCGTCGAGGTCGGCCAACGAACGCTGGAACCGGGCCTTCTACGGCCAGGTCTCCTGGCTGGCGGCCGGTGTCGCGATCAATGGAGGCCTGCGCGCGGAGGACAACGAGCGCTTCGGCACAGCCGCCACCTGGCGCACCGGGGCGGCGTGGCGGAGCGCCAGCGGCGGGACCCGGTTGCGGCTCTCCGCCGGCACCGGCATCAAGGAGCCCACCTTTTTCGAGACGTTCGCGGCAGGATTCGTCACCGGCAACCCCGATCTGAGGCCGGAGAAGTCACTCAGCCTCGAGGCAGGGGCCGATCAGGACCTGGGAAGCGGGATCTCGCTCTCCGTGACCGGCTTCAGTCAGAGCTACGAGGACCTCATCCAGTACACCTTTTCCCCGCCCACGGCCGGCGGCCCCAACTACCACAACGTGGCCAGGGCGCGCAGCCGCGGCATCGAGGCGGAGGCGGGCGCCGAGGCCCGGCGCGTGCGATTGACCGCCAGCTACACCTACCTCGACACGAGGGTGGAGGACTCCGGGTTCGACGAGGGACCGGGCGCCACCTTCGTCGAAGGGGAATCCCTCTTGCGCCGCCCGAAGCACAGCGGCGCCGCGACCGCGTTCATCGAACTGGCCAGCAGCGTACAACTGGAAGTGAGCGCGCGCCGCACCGGAGAGAGAGAGGACCGCGACTTCTCGTCCTACCCGGCCACCCCGGTGGCGCTGCCGGGCTACACGGTGGTGGACCTGTCCACCAGCTTCGAGGCGATGGGCGGCGGTGGCGGGCGCCCGGCGCTCACGCTGACCCTGCGCACCGAGAATCTCCTCGACGCCGACTATCAGGAGGTTTGGGGATTTCGGGCGCCGGGCCGCGGCCTGTACATCGGCGGGAGTGTTTCATGGGGCCCCGAATGACCGGGCAATGACCGGCGCCGCGCCACAACGACAATCGCCGGACTGCAGGGCTGGCCCCGGACTGTAGCCCTGCGCTACTCTAGGCGTTGCCAAAACGACGCACGCATGGATCCCGAAACCCCGAGGAACCTCATGACCGCAGGCCGAAATCCCCTCCCAGGCCGCACACTCGCCGCGGCTGCCGCCGCCTTCGCCCTCACCGCCCTGGCGGCCCCGCAAGCCCCCGCCGCCGCCCAGCTCACCACCCCCGAGGAGCAGTTCGGCTACCGCATCGGCACGGACTACCAACTCATCAACTATCAGGGCCTGACCGACTACTGGCACCTCCTCGCCGAGCAGTCGGACCGCATGACGCTGGAGTCGATCGGCAGGACCTCGGAGGGCCGCGAGCAGTGGATGGCGACCATCACCTCGCCCGCCAACCGGCCCAACCTCGACCGCTACAAGGAGATCGCGCGCCGCCTCGCACACGCCGAGGGCGTCACCGAAGAAGAAGCCCGCGAACTCGCCGCCGAGGGCAAGGCCGTCATCTGGATCGACGGCGGCCTGCACGCGACCGAAGTCCTCGGCATCCAGCAGCTCATGGAGCTCGTGTGGCAGATGGTCAGCCGCGACGACGCCGAGACCCTGCGCTTCCTCGACCAAGTCATCCTCCTGGCGGTGCACGCCAACCCCGACGGCCACGCGCTGGTCGCCAACTGGTACATGCGTCACGACGACCCGCTCGAGCGCAGCTCTCAGGGCGTGCCGGTCCTCTACAACAAGTACGCCGGGCACGACAACAACCGCGACTTCTACATGGCCTCGCTCGCCGAGAGCGAGAACATGAACCGCGTCATGTACCGCGAGTGGTTCCCGCAGATCGTCTACAACCACCACCAGACGGGCCCGCAGGGCACGGTCATGTTCGCCCCGCCCTTCCGCGACCCGCCGAACCACAACCTCGACCCCATCATCATCACCAGCCTCGACCAGGTCGGGTCGGCCATGCACAACCGCTTCGTCGTCGAGGGCAAGGGCGGCACCACGATGCGGAGCGGCGCCAGCTACTCCACCTGGTGGAACGGCGGCCTGCGCACGACGCCCTACTTCAAGAACATGATCGGCCTCCTCACCGAGACCATCGGCCATCCCACCCCCATCGAGATCCCCTTCCTGCCGAATCGCCAGATCTCCCACGGCGACCTGCCGCTCCCCGTCACCCCGGGCGCGTGGCACTTCCGCCAGTCGGTCGACTACTCGCAGACCGCCAACCGCGCCGTCCTCGACTACGCCTCGCGCAACCGCGAGCACCTGCTCTTCAACATCTGGCGCATGGGGATGAACTCGATCGAGCGCGGCAGCCGCGACTCGTGGACGGTCCTGCCCAACTGGATCGACCGGGTCGCCGAGGATGTCGGCGCCCGCGGCTCCCTCGACGACTACGAGGCGCACCTCCGCGACCCGGCCAACCGCGACGCCCGCGGCTACATCCTTCCCGCGGACCAGCCCGACTTCGGCTCCGCCACGCGCTTCGTGAACGCGCTCCTCAAGGGCGGCGTCACCGTCCATCAGGCCACCGACGACTTCAACGTCGCGGGCACGGACTACCCCGCCGGCTCCTACGTGGTCACGACCGCGCAGGCCTTCCGCCCGCACATCATCGACATGTTCGAGCCGCAGAACCACCCCAACGACTTCCAGTACCCGGGCGGCCCGCCGATCGCCCCCTACGACAACGCCGGCTGGACCCTCGCGCTGCAGATGGGCGTGGAGTTCGACCGCATCCTCGACGGCTTCAGCGGCCCCTTCCAGCCGATCGCCTGGCTCGCCGAGCCCCTTCCCGGAACCGTCGCGGGCGCAGCCAATCCCGCCGGATACGTGGTCGACCACGTCAACGAGGCCTTCACCGCCGTCAACCGCGTGCTCGCGAGCGGCGGTCAGGTGCATTGGATTGAAGAGACGTTCGACGCACCCGGCGTCTCCTTCGAGCCGGGCGCCTTCTTCATCCCGGCTGCCGCCGCCACGCGGTCCGAACTGGAAGAATGGGCCGCCCAGCTGGGCGTCTCCTTCACGGCCGTCGCGGCGGCGCCCGAGTCCACCTTCGAGCTGACCCACGCGCGGGTCGGCCTCTGGGACCGCTACGGCGGCTCGATGCCGTCCGGCTGGACCCGCTACGTGCTGGAGGACTTCGAGTTCAACTTCGAGGTCATCTACCCGCCCGACATCGACGCGGGCAGCCTGAACGACCGCTTCGACGTGATCGTCCTGCCCGACGGCGCGATGGGCGGCGGTGGATTCGGCCGCTTCGGCGGGCCCACCGACGAGTTCCTGGCCACGCTGCCCGACTCGCTGCGCGGCCGCGTCGGCTCGCTCTCGAACGACACGAGCGTCCCGGCGCTGCGCGAATTCGTCGAGAACGGCGGCGCGGTCGTCGCCATCGGCACGTCCACGCGGCTGGGGCAGGAGTTCGGCCTCCCCCTCACCAGCTTCCTCGTCGACGCCGACGGCAACGGACTCGGCCGCGACGACTACTTCACCCCCGGCTCGATCCACGACATCCGCGTCGAGCACGGCAGCCCCATCACCCACGGCCTCGGCGAGCGCGTGCACGTGCTGCACAGCCACAGCCCCGTCTACCAGATCGCCGACGGCGCGATGAACGTCCGCCGCCTGGCCTGGTACGACTCGGCCACGCCCCTCGTGAGCGGCTGGGCCTGGGGCCAGCACCACCTCGAAGGCGGCACGAGCATGATCGAGGCCGACATCGGCGCCGGAAAGCTCTTCCTCTTCGGGCCCAAGATCACCTTCCGCTCGCAGCCCCACGGCACCTTCCCGCTCCTCTTCAACGGCATCCACTACGGCGCGGCGAAGCGGCCCGGCCCGGTCAGTTGACGGAGGAGGGAGCGGGGACAACGCCGGGGGAGGAGGGGCGGTCGGGCGCGACCACCGCGGGCACGGACGGAGCCCGGAGCGAGGGCTCCCACAATCCCTTCGCGACACTGCGAACGCGGTCGGTCATTCCATGGATGATCTTCGTCACCCTTGCCCTCTACGCCGCCCTTCACATTCTCTCCTTCCTCACGCCGCTGGATCTGGGCGACGACTCACAGGCCGAGGTCGTCGCGATGGTGGCGGGCTACGGCGCTCTCGCGGGATGGCTGCTGTGGGTCTGCCGCAGGTCCGGCGTGGACATCCGGCGGCTCGTGGGGCGCGTTCCGGCAGGCTACGACTGGACCCGGCGGACGCTCGGTCTTCTGGTGCTGCTGGGCGTCACCATGGCGTTCTCGCTGGGTTCGTTCTACGTCTTCGCGTCCGGTCTGGCGGCGGTCTCGCCAGGCACGCTCGAATTCCTGCTCGAGACGCTGGAAACGCCGGGCGACCCGTCGTTGCTCTACCAGTTGATGATGCCGCTCGTCGTCGTGGTGGTCGCGCCGGTTCTGGAGGAAACGGCGTTTCGCGGGGTCCTGCTCAATCGCTGGGGCCACAAGTGGGGGATGGCGAGGGCGGTGATCGCGACATCGGTCGTCTTCGGCTTTCTGCACGCGAATCCGGTGGGGATCACTGCCGTCGGCGTCGTGACCGCCCTCCTGTACCTGCAGACGCGGACGCTCATCGTCCCGATCGTCTTTCACGGTGCGAACAACCTGGCGGCCACCCTCGCCGGGTTCGTCTACGAAACCGACGGGGCGCTCGACGTTGCCGCCGAGATGCAGGAGATCCGGGAGTGGGGGCTTTGGGGAGGCCTGGCAGTGCTTGTGACGCTGCCGGTGCTGATCTGGTACGTCCGGCGGCACTGGCCTGGGCGGGGGGCAGGGCTTCCGTATGCTTCGGATGGTTGAGATTGCGGCGGTGGCTCGATGGTGAGCCGCTGCGTGGGCCGCGGGCGGGCCGCTTGACGCGGGTCGCCGCGATCGACGCCGGGTCGAACGCGATCCGCTTCGTCGCCGCCGACTTCGACGGGCCGGCCTCCTGGGAGGTCGTGCACAAGATCAGGGAGCCGGTTCGGCTGGGGCACGGGGTCTTCACCGAGGGAGGGCTGGACGAGGGCACCATGGATGAGGCCGTGGGGGCGTTCCGGGGTTTTCGGCGGCAGATCGACTCGCTCGGTGTGGAGCGGTTCCGGGCGGTCGCCACCAGCGCGACCCGGGAAGCCGCCAACCGCGCCCTGTTTCTGGAGCGCGTCCGCGCGGAAACCGGCATCGACCTGGAGCCGATCAGCGGGGCGGAGGAGGCGCGCCTCGTGCACCTGGCCGTGCGGAGCTGCGTGGACCTCTCGCGTGGGCGCTGGATCCTGGTCGACCTCGGCGGAGGCAGCGTCGAGATCTCCCTGGTCGATGACAGCGGCATTCTGTGGAGCGAATCGTACCGGATCGGCACGGTGCGCCTCCTCGAGACGCTCCAAGCGGCGCGCGGCTGCCACGATTCGCTGCGGCAGTGGGTCCGGCGCCGGCTCGGGACGCTCACGATTCCTCCCCCCCACGCCTACCCCGGGCCGACCGCCTTCGCGGCCACGGGCGGCAACATCGAAGCGATCGCCAGGCTCGCGCTCAGCTACCTGGACCCCCTGAAGCTGGCGCTCCTGCCCGTCAACCGGGTCGACGCGGTGATCCACCTCCTGTCCGCCATGACCATCCGGGAGCGCATCGACGAACTGCGGCTGCGTCCCGACCGCGCCGACGTGATCCTCCCCGCCGCTCTGGTGTATCGCCATTTCGCCAAGCTGGTGCAGGCCGAACAGATCGTGGTGCCGAGCGTTGGGGTGAAGGAGGGGGTGCTGCTGGACGTGGCTGCCGCCGCGGGGCCGCCCCCCTCACCGTGAGGCAGCCCGCGGACAAGTCCTCGGTGCGACGCGGGGGACTACCCCCTCACTGCCAGATACCGGATCTGCTGAATCGCGACCGAGAGCCCCGCAAGGCTGACCGGATCCTCCGCCTCGACCTCGTCCAGGATTTCGTGGAACCGGCCCAGGCGGGAGTCCGCTTCGCCGTATCCCAGGACCCCGGCAAGGGCATCGTCGCCGGCGATCGCGCTCTCGGTGAGGTTGCGGCGGATCGCGCCCAGATCCTGCACGAGGCCGAGCGCCCAGCGCTGCTGCCACCGTCCCTCGCCCCGTGATTGCTCGATCGAGCGCATCAGCCAGGGGATCCGCAATTCCTCGGTGACCCAGTAGTAGACCCTGGCCGCGCGGACCGGATCGGTGTCCGTGGTGCGGGCCAGCCGCAGGATCTCGAGGAGGTGGTCGAGGAAGCGCAGCCCCACCAGGTTGCGCACGAACGCCTCGTCGTCGACGGCGGACATGCCGTCCTTCACCCGCCGGACGAAGTCTTCGCGGTCCTCGCCGGCGACGATCTCGTGGAACTTCTGGCGGAGCGCGCCGAGGCCCTTGAGGCTGCCTTCGATGAGCGCGGTGGTGGACTCGGCGGGATCGCAGTTGGTCAGCACCCAGCGGGTGGTGCGCTCCAGAACGCGCGACAGCGCCATCGTCCAGCGATAGATGACCGCGGTGGGCACCACGCCCTCTCGCGAACGGATTTCGCTGAGGAGCAACTGATGCTGCGTGAGCTTGGCCGCCACCAGCCAGGCGCGCGCGATTTCGGTCGGCTCGCGGCCGGTCTCGTGCGACAGCCGGTCGATGAAGGTCGACCCCATGAGGTCCACGAGGTCGTTCGTCATCTGGCAGGAGACGATTTCGCGCCGCAGCCGGTGATTGACCGCCCGCTCCCGCCCGACCACGCGGACGGCCTCGAAGGGGAAGTAGTCGAAGAAGTAGTCGGCCGTCGACGGATCGTCGGGCAGGTCGGAGGCGAGCAAAGCGGCCTTGAGGTGCAGTTTGGCGTAGGAGAGCAGGACCGAGACTTCCGGGCGCGTGAGCGACCGGTGCTCCTCCTTGCGTGAGCTGAGCTCGTCCCACGACGGAAGTCCCTCGGCGTCGCGGTCGAGGAGGCCGGACCGGGTCAGGTGCGTCATCAGCGCCCAGAACCCGTCGACGCTGCGGCGGGCCCGGTATTCGTCGAAGGAGACGGCCTGGCACTGGGACTCGTTGTCCTGCAGAACGAGGGCCGCGACGGCATCGGTCAGCCGGTCGACGAGTTCGTTGCGCTCGTCCCTGGTCACCTCTCCGGTGTTGAGCACCTCGTTGAGGAGGATCTTGAGATTGACCTCGCGGTCGGAGAGGTTGACGCCGCCGGAGTTGTCGAGGGCGTCGGTGTTGATGCGGCCGCCGTGCAGCGCGTACTCGACCCGCGCGGCCTGCGTGAAGCCCAGGTTGCCCCCTTCGCCCACGACCTTCGCGCGCAGGTCGCTCGTGTCGATGCGGACCGCGTCGTTGGAGGCGTCGCCCGCGTCGGCGTGGCTCTCGTCGTTGGCCTTCACGTAGGTGCCGATCCCGCCGTTCCAGAGCAGGTCGACGGGGGCCTTCAGGACGGCGCGGATCAGGCTCTCGCCGTCGAGGGTTTCGACGTCGTCGGGCAGTCCCAGCGCCTCGCGCGCCTCGGCCGTCAGGTCGACGGACTTGACCCCGCGGGGGACGATCATGCCGCCGTCGGAGAGCAGCGAGCGGTCGTAGTCGTCCCACGAGGAGCGGGGGAGCTCGAAGAGACGCTGGCGCTCCCTGAAGGTCGCCTCGGGATCCGGGTCGGGGTCGATGAAGACGTGGCGGTGATCGAAGGCGGCGACCAGGCGGATGCAGGGTGAAAGGAGCATCCCGTTGCCGAACACGTCGCCGCTCATGTCGCCGATGCCCGCGACCGTGAAGGGCTGGTTCTGGATGTCCCGCCCCATCTCGCGGAAGTGGCGCTTCACCGACTCCCAGGCCCCTCCGGCCGTGATCCCCACCTCCTTGTGGTCGTAGCCGTTCGAGCCACCGGAGGCGAAGGCGTCGTCGAGCCAGAAGCCGTAGTCGGCGGCGATCGCGTTGGCGGTGTCGGAGAAGGGCGCGGTGCCCTTGTCGGCGGCCACCACGAGATACGGATCGAAGCCGTCGTAGCGGATGACGTGCTCGGGGGGCTCGCGGCCGGCGCTCAGGTTGTCGGTGATGTCGAGGAGGCCGCGCATCAGGGTGCGGTACTGCTCCTTCGCCTCGCGGCCCATCGCCTCGCGATCCGCGAACGACCTGAGGCACACGAACCCGCCCTTCGAGCCGCTGGGCACGATCACCGCGTTCTTCACCACCTGCGTGTTGACGAGCCCCAGCACCTCGGTGCGGAAGTCGTCGGGACGGTCGGAGTGGCGGATGCCTCCGCGCGCCACCGGAGCGCCCCGAAGATGGATTCCCTCCATCCGCGACGAGCGTACCCACACCTCGTACTTGAGCCGGCTCCTGGAGACGGCCTGCAGCGCCTCGCTGTCGAACTTGAAGGAGACGTAGGGGACGCCGCCCGACCGGCGCGTCGGCGCGCGGCCGCCGCCCTGGTAGTAGTTCGTGCGAATCGTCGAGAGAATGACGGTCTGGTAGGCCCGCAGCGCCCGATCGTGGGCCAGCGAGCTTACGCCGACCAGCTCCTGGGCGAGTTGCAGCTTCAGCTCCGCCGCCTTCTCGTCCCGCTCCTCCATGCCGTCGGGGTTGTCGGGGTCGAAGCGCACCTCGAAGAGCCGGAAGAGCAGCCGCCCGATCGCCGGATAGCCGTCGAGGGCCGTCGGCAGCACCTGCCGGCTCGGGATCGCCCCGATCTGGAAGGCGTAGCTCGCGTAGGCGCGGAGCACCTCGACCTCGCGCCAGGACATGCCTGCGCGCTGGACCAGCCGGTTGAAGCGGTCGTTGGTGGCATCCCCCGCCCGCACGGCCAGAATCGTCTCGGACAGCACCTCGCCCCGGCCTTCGACGTCGACCGGTTCCCCGTCCGCCGTCTGCACGTCGAAGCTGTAGATGACCGAGTCCTCCTGCCCGTCCTCGCGCAGCTCGAAGGGCGACACCGCGATGACGCGCAGGCCGCAGTTCTCCAGCACCGGCATGAAGTCCGACAGGATGATCTGGTGGTGCCTGATGTAGACCTTGAGTTCGGTGTGCACACCCCCGGAATCGAAGAAGCGGACGGATTCAAGCCGCCCCTCCGCGCGCATCGCCTCCAGTTCCTGGATGTCGCGAATCGCGACCGCGGGCTCGTTCGCGGCCTTGTACTCGGGCGCGAAGGAGCGCTCGTAGTGCCGCGCGAGGCGGCGGGCCTCGTCGGTGGGGCGTTCCTCGTCCAGAAGGTCGCGCACCTCGTCGAACCACGACCGGGTCAGGTCGGCGACCGTGGCCCGCAACTCCTCCGCATCGACCTCGGCCAGGCGGGCCGGGGGACCGCCCAGGTAGAAGTGCAGGCGCGCCTGATCGCCGGCGCTCATGGCGAGGTGATAGTTCAGGATCTCGGCCGAATAGCGATCCACGAACCAGGCTTCGAGTTCGCGCCGGAAGCTTCCCGAAAAGCGGCTGCGCGGGAGCACGACCATGATCGACACGCCCCGTCCGAGGGCGTCCCGCCGCACCGAGACGAAAACCTCGGCGGTATTGTAGCGGATCAGGATCGTGCGGATGTCCTTCGCGATCTCGTCCGCCGAAGCGAGGAAGAGTTCCTCCTTGGGCAGCGAACCGAAGATCGTGATGACCTCCTTGTAGTCGTGCGATCCCTCCGCGAGCCCCGAGCGATCGAGGATCGTCTCGAGCTTCTGGCGCAGGATGGGAATGTCCTGGGCGGGTTCGGAGTAGGCCTGGGAGGTGAACAGCCCCAGGAAACGGTGCTCGCCGCCCACCGACCCATCGGCGCGCACCCTCTTCACGCCGATGTAGTCCATTCGGGCCCGGCGGTGCACCGTGGACTCCGCGTTGGTCTTGCTGATGATGAGAATCGGGCCCGAGAAGGCGCGCTCCCGCATTCCGGAACTCAGTTGGCTGACGGGAACCGGACGTCCGAAGGTCGACCCTTCCTCGTTCTGGAGAATCCCGAGGCCGGAGCCCGGCTCGACCATGACGCAGGGCTCTCCACCGGGCTCAACCGGTTCGAAGGTGTAGTAGCGATACCCCAGGAATACGAAGCCGCCGTCGCGGAGCCAGCGCAGGAAGGCCTGGATCTCGCGGAATTCGGAGCGGCTGCCGCGCAAGTCGCGCATGCGGAAACTCAGCTCGGAGACGACATCGCCGATCTTGTCCACCATCAGCCCGAAGTCGTCGGTGGCCCTGACGACATCCTCGAGGCGGCGCCTGGTCTCGTCGCGGAGCGAGTCGAGCACCTCCTGGTCCTCGACCCGGGATATCTCCGCATAGACCATCGACTCGGTGCGGTGGCGCTCGCCGGGCTCGTGCAGGTCGACGATCGTCCCGTCCCCGTCCCGGTCGACCATCATCAGCGGATAGACGATGTGCGCGATCCTGCGCTCGGCGGAGTGGAGGAACTCGCGGATCGTGTCCACGATGAAGGGCCGCTCGGAGACGTTGGTCCGCACGACCGTGACCGGCGCATACCAGCCGGCGTCTTCCTGCCTGGGGTTGGTCACCTCCACGTCGACCCGGTCGGGACGGCTCCGGTCGAGGAAGCGGAAGGAGTTCAGGCACATGTGGGCGAGGTGATCCGTCCCCCGCTCCTCGATGAGATCCGTCGGAGCCTTGCCGAGGAAAGACGGGACGAACTTTTCGAGGAGCCGGAAGCGGTCGCCGTCCACCTCCGCCCGAAGCAACGCGAGCACATCCTGGATGGCCCGGGTTTTCTCCGGAGAATCCGACCCGGGCGCGGCCGGACTGCCGGCCTCTTCGGAAGCTCCGAGCGATGTCACTGCCATGGGCAACCCGTCTCGACTCTGGAGTGATCGACAGCGGCCGCGGCGGCCGGCCAGCGGATCCACGCGGCAATCATGGAAGCCAAAGCTTACAGAACCCCCCCGCATACCGCCAGACGTTACTTTAGGGTTCACGCCAATCCACTGTCCGGAGCCCAGCGTGCGCTTCCTTCACATCGCCGACGTTCACCTCGATACGCCGTTCGCCGGCCGGTCGGAAGCCGTGCGGACCCGCCTGCGCCGCGCCTCGTTCGCCGCGCTGGGCCGGTGCGTCGAAACCGCGATCGCAGAGGACGTGGACGCCGTGCTGATCGCCGGCGATCTCTTCGACGGGGCCTCCCTGTCCTTCGAGACCGAGCGCTTCCTGCTGGCGCAGGTGGGACTGCTTGCCGAAGCCGGCATCCAGGTTGTCTACGCCACCGGAAACCACGACCCCGGCGAGGGTTCGCGCGCGGGCGGCCTCGCCTGGCCCGACACGGTGACCGTCATCGCGACGGGGTCGCCGCAGACCGTGGCGGTCAGGGGACGCGGCGGCGAGACGGTCGGCTACGTGACCGGCGCCGGCCACGCGACGGCGCGCGAGACCGAGGACCTCTCCCGGCTGCTCGAGCCCATGCCCGGCTCCGACCTGCCGCAGGTGGCGCTGCTCCATACGCAGGTCGCCTGGAGCGGGGCCGATCACGCCCACGGCCCCTACGCGCCCTCCAGCCTCGACCGTCTGCGCGCGGCCGGCTTCCACTACTGGGCCCTCGGGCACGTGCACGCCCGCCAGGAGCTCTCCGGGGACCCGCCGGTCCACTACAGCGGCGGCCTCCAGGGGCGCAACCCCGGGGAGACGGGTGCAAAGGGCGGCCTGCTGGTCGATCTGGGCGATCCGGCCGCCCCGCTGGCCGAGTTCAGGGAGTTCTCGCCGGTCCGGTGGGAGAAGCTCACCGTGGCCACCCTGGGAGACGCGCGCACGCTGGCCGAGGTCGTCGCCGAGGTGACGGGTGCGTGGGGGGAGGCGCGGGAGGCCGACCCGGGCGGAGAGGGCACCGAGTGGATGGTGGCGGTGGAGCTGGAGGGACCGTCGCCGATGTGGCGGCAGCTGCGCGACCCCCGCGAGGTGGAGACGATCGCGGATGAGGTGGCCGGGCAGCTGGGCGCGGCCGCGGTCGAGGTGCGGAGCGCGAAGGTACACCCGCGGGTGCGCGTCGAGGAGCACGTGGAGCGCCGGGACGTGCTGGGCGCCACGCTGCAGCTCGCGCGGGCCGTGAGGGGGGGCGCCGAGACGCTGGGCCTGTCGGAGACGGACCTGGCCGGGTTCGATCCGGATCGCGATGCGACGCTTTCGGCCTACCTGCACCGCCTGCTCGAGGGCGGCAGCGAAGAGATCCTGGTGCGGATGCTCGACCCCGAGGAACTGAGCGAGTGAGATTCGAGTCCATCCACATCGCCCGCTACGGATGCCTGACGGGTCTCCAGACGCCGGATCCGCTGCCATCGACCGTCGTGGTCCTGGGTCCCAACGAGAGCGGCAAGTCAACCTTCTTCTCCTTCCTCACCAATCTCCTCTACGGCTTTCGGCCCGCCACGGCCGACGGCCACCCGTACACGCCGTGGTCCGGCGGCAACCCCGAGGGCTTCGCGCGCATCCGCCTTGACGACGGCACGGTGCTGGAGCTCGAACGCCGCCTGGCCTCCTCCGGCAGGGGCAGAGTGACCACCGACGGGGTCGCCGAAGACATCCGCAATCGGTCCCTGGCCGTCACCGACCATGTCAACCGGGGCATCTTCCGCCACGTCTACGCGCTCACCCTCGCCGAGCTGGCCAGCCTCGAGGGGGAGAGCTGGAACATCGTGCAGGACCGCCTGGTCGCGGCGCTCGGCATGAGGGGCCTGAAGCCGGCCCGTGAAGTGGCAGCGCAGTTCGAGGCCGAGGCCAACCGGCTGTGGCGGCCCGACAATCGTGGCCGTCCGCGCTTTCGCGTCCTGCAGGATGAATTGACCGTCCTGAACGAACGCAGGCGCGAGGCGGTGGAGCTGGATCGCACGCTGCGGGAGAAGGTGGCGGAAAAGGAGAAGGCCGAGCGGAAGCTCCATGCGCTGCGGGAAGAGAGGCGGGCCGCACGGGTGCGTCGCGAGGTTCTGGAAGGCCGGATCGGACGGCTGCTCCCCCTGCGCCGCGCAATCGTCCGGATCGAGGATCTGCTGCGCGCCGCCGGCGATGTGGACGAGATCGAGGGCCTGCCGGCGGATCCTCCGGGCCACCTGGAATCCCTTCGGGCCAGGCATCGGGAGACGGGTGTGCGCGTGGAGGAGCTCGAGCGCGAGGTCGCCGTCTGCCGCGAGACGATCGAGGCCTACGAGGAGGGCGGCGAGGCCGTGATCGTGAGGGAGGAGGAGCGCCTGCGCCGGGCCGCGAGGCTGGCGACCGGGATGGCGGAGTTGAAGCGCCATGCCGCGGTCGCCGACGAGGAGGCAGCGCAAATGACAGCCCGTTGCGACGAGCACAGTGCGTCGCTCTTCTCCGCCCCGTGGCGTGAAGTCCCGCTCGAGGCCCTGTTGGCCGTGCCGGCGACGTCGCTTGCCAGGACCATACGCGACTACGATGCCGCCCGCGCGAAACTTGCGGTCGAGGAGGACGCGGAGCGCGAACGCAACCTGATGCGCCTTCCGGCCGCGATGCGACCCGGCTCCGTCGGGCTCGCCACGGGACTGGGCCTGTTGGCGGCGGCGCTGGGCCTGGGGGCATGGCCCGTCCTGTACCCGGATTTCACCCTGTCGCTCGGCGGCGCCGCGATCCCCGCGACCGCCGCCCTGAGCGCGGCCGTCCTCCTCGGGGTCACCGGGATCATCCTGGTCATCATGCGGCTGGAAGCCGGGCGCCGATACCGGCAGTACCGCCGCGCGGTCCGCGCCGCCGAGAAGCAGAGGGCTCAGAGGATCGCGGCGCTCGGGCGTCGGGTGGAAGAGACGAGGAGCGAGGTCACGGAACTGCTCGCCGACCTGCCCATCGCTTCCGGGCTGCTCGAGGCGCCGAGCCAGGACCTGCCGGCCGGGATCGAGCGGATGGCCGAACTGGCGGACCGTCTCGCCGAGCGGAAGCGGGTGCTGGGCGAGCGGCAGGACCGGGTCCGGATCACCGCGGCGGAGATCCGCGAGACGAGGGAATGGGTGGCCGCGCGCCTGGGCGCCGACGCGGAGGCCGAACACGGCGGCCTCGGCGGGGTTCTGGACAGGGCACTCAAGGCCCGCGAGAGCGCCGTCCTGGCCAGACAGCACCTGGACCGGCTGGAGAGGGAGCATGCGGAAGCCGTCGCGGCGAGCGAGGCGGCCACCCGGGAGCGCCACGAATTCCTGTCCCGGCTCGCCGCCCTCGGAGACGGAGACGCGGATTCGGGCGCCGCGTCGGCCGCCGCGAGGCTCGAAGCGTTGCGTCGCGCCGGGGATCTGGGCGAGGAGCTTGAGCGGGAGAATCCGGATCTCGACGAAGCGGCGGACGAAATCGCCGCCGCCGACGCGGAAGGAGAGGCGTGGACGGACCTGCCGGAGAGACTGGACGCGGCGGTCGCCCACCGCGATGACCTGGCCCGCCAGTCCGAGGCGCTTCAAGCGACGATCGGCAGGCTGGAGAGCGAAATCGCCCACCTGGGGAAGGGCGAGACGGTCGACGCGGTCGATGGGCGGATCGAGGTGGTCCGGGGCCGGCAGCAGGAGGCGAAGGAGGGCCGGGACCGCGCGTTCGTGGTCGCGCGCCTGGTGCGGGAAGCGGATCGGCGCTTCCGCGAGGAGAATCAGCCCGAACTGCTGCTGCGGGCCGGGCGCTACCTCCGGCACGTCACCCGCGGCCGCTACGACCGCATCGAGATGGGCGACGCCGGCGACGAGAGCTTCTACCTGCGCGACCCTGCCGGATCCCGGTCGATACGTGTGGGCGAAACCACCTCGCAGGGCACCAAGGAGCAGGTCTACCTCGCACTGCGCCTCGCGATCGTGAACCACCTCGACAGCGGCCACGAGCGCCTGCCCATCTTCATGGACGAGACGCTGGTGAACTGGGACGCCTGGCGGCGCGACCGCGCCCTCGACCTCCTGCGGGAGCTGGCCTCGGAGCGGCAGGTATTCATCTTCACCTGCCACCCCGCCATGGCGGCCGAGATGGAGGATCGCGGCGCCACGATCATCCCCCTTCCGCCGACACCCTCCTGACGGCCCCCCCGCACCCCCCCACCCCCCTCCTCCCCCTCGGCCTCCTCCTCGTCGCGGCCCTCGGCGCCTTCGGCTGGCTGCACGGCGTCGCCCTGCCGCTGCCGCGGCTCCTCTTCCCCGCCGCGGCCTTCCTCTGCTACGGCGCCGCGGGCCTCACCGCCTCCCGCGCCGGCACCCCCCTCGCCCTGATCTGGACGATCGCCGTGCTGGCGCGCCTCGTCCTCCTCCCTCTCGCACCCGAACTGTCGGACGACATCTACCGCTACCTCTGGGACGGGCACGTCCTCGCAAGCGGCATCAATCCGTACGGCCACGCCCCCGCGGACGAGGCGCTCGCCTCCATCCGCACCGCCTGGCATGGCGAGATCAACCACCCCGAGGTGCCCACCATCTATCCGCCGCTGGCGCAGCTCCTCTTTGCCGCGGTGGCGACGGCGGGCGCCGGCGCGGTCCTCGCCGCGAAGCTCCTCTGGCTCGGCTTCGACCTGGGTTGCGGCCTTCTCCTGCACCGCATCGCCGAGCGGACGGGCCGCAACCCCGCCCCCGTGCTGGTGTGGTACCTCTGGTCCCCCCTTCTGATCGTCGAGACCGCGTGGAGCGCCCACTTCGATGCGGTCGGGCTCTTCCTGCTGGCGGCGCTGATCCTCGCCTGCAGCGGCGGCACGGGCCGTGCCGGCGGTGCTGCACGGGTCTCCCGCCGCCGCACATCTGCGCCCGGCGGCCTCATCCCCGCGCTCATGCGCGGCGCCCTTCTCGCGGCCGCCACCCTGGTCAAGATCGCCCCCGCCGCGGCCCTGCCGGCACTGGTGCGGCGGCACGGGTGGGCCACCCTCGTGACCTTCGCCGCCGTGTGCGCCGCCTTTTGGCTGCCCTTCTCCGGCGTCGGCCCCGCCGCGCTCACGGAAGGTCTCCGCACCTACGCGCGGCATTGGTCGGCCAACGAGGGCGCATTCGCGGTAGTCGCAACCCTGATCCCCGACCCGGTCCACGCCCGTGCCGCGGCCACCACGGTGGTGCTCGCCGTCGTCGCCTGGGTGACCTGGCGGCGCTTCACCGTCGAGCGTGCCCTGCTGTGGATCGTGGGCGCCGGTCTGCTCCTGTCACCGACGGTCCATCCGTGGTACACCCTGTGGGTCCTGCCCATGGCCGCGCTGCGCGGCATCGGCCCGTTCCTCCTGCTGGGCGGCGTCGCCTTCCTCGGCTATTGGGGGCTCGCCGCGTACGAGTCCACCGGGGTCTGGCCGCAGCCGTTGTGGAGCCGGATCGCGATGTGGTTGCCCGTTTGGGCCTGGCTTTTGTCGGCCAGATTCGGGCAAAAGTGGCGGACAAACTCGGCGTAAGGGGCGTTGTCGGCCAAAAACGGGTCAAAATGGCCGACAAATCGAGTTGGGCGGCGTCCAGCCCGCCTGCTAACGCCTCACCGGCACGTTCGCAAAGATCCCGTTCCGAGTCCCCGAATTGGCCGTGACGATCTCCGGGAATCCGTCACCGTTCAGGTCTCCGACCGCCACCCCGTAGGTGGCGCAGTCCTCGCACCCGAAGCGGAACTCGTCGAATCTCGCGGCCTCCCCGGATCCGGCGGCCCCGGTGCGCGCCGCCGCTCCATCGCCCGCCGCAGACTCCTCGTCCTCCGCAACCCGGCCGCCCCCGTTGAAGTACACCGCGTTCCGCCCGCCCACATTCGCGACCACGATGTCCGGATCCCCGTCGAGGTCCACGTCCGCGAGGCGCACCGAATAGCTCTGGTCGCCGGCCCCGCCGAACGGCAGACTGCGCGCGAAGCCTCCCGACCCGTCGCCGAAATGGACCGCGTTCGCCTCGCCGATGTTAGCCGTCACGATGTCCGGGCGTCCGTCGCCATCCACATCGCCGACCGCCACCCCGCGGGTCTCGTCACTCCCTGTTCCGTACCCGCTGCGGCGGCTGAAGTCCCCCGCGTCGTTCCAGTGGATCGCGTTCGCGCCTCCATCGCGGTTGGCGAGCACGAGGTCGAGATCCCCGTCGCTGTCCAGGTCCGCTGCAGCCACATCGATGGTCGAATCGTCCCCCGCCCCGAACGGAGTCCCCTCGTCGAAGCCGCCCGACCCGTCGCCGCGGAAGATGAAGTTCTGGCGCCCCCGGTTGACCACGAGGATGTCGGTGTGGCCGTCGCCGTTCAGATCGGCCAGCGTCAGGCTGCGCGTCGAACTCGGGGTGCCGAAGGTGGCGCCGGCCGCGAAACGCCCCTCGCCGTCGTTGAGGAAGACGAGGTTGCGGGTGCGGTCGTTCCCCACCGCGACATCCAGGTCTCCGTCGCCATCGAAGTCGGCGAGCGGGACCGCATAACTGCCGGCTTCTTCCTCCCCCAGGCGCCGCGCCAGAGTGAAGGCGCCCCGACCGTCGTTGAGGTACACGCGGTTCTGCTCGGCCCAGTGGCGGCCGTTGGCGACTACGATGTCCAGGGCGCCGTCGCCGTTCACGTCGCCCAGACTCACCGACGCCGTGAGCTCGGTGCCCGGGCCCAGCGGCCGGACGGCCTGGAAGGTCCGTGCCTCCTGCGCCGCGAGCAGAGCCATGGCGAATGGATGCGCAGCCTGCCCGGCAGTCCCGGGAAAGGCGGCGCCTGCAAGGGTGCCGGCGGCAGGCAGAACCCCGACGGTCGCCAGCCACCTCCAGCCGCGGTTCACCTGCGGACTCCCACGGCCGGCGGCCCCGGCCCGGTCCCCAGCCCCAGCGCCAGATACCCCGTCGCAAAGAGCGTCACGAACGGCAGCGACCCCCACTGGCCGCCCGCCACGGCCGCCACCCCCGCGACAACCATGAACGCGCCCGCACCCACGGCCAGCCACCGACCCGAAAACCCCTGCCCCGCGGCCTCGTAGCTCGACCGGCCCTCGCCCCCGGCTTTGGGGGTCCTCTCGAAGGGATCGCGAACCCGTCCCAGGCCCCGCAGCACCGCGCGGCTGAGCAGCACGGACAGACCCGCCCCCAGCGCCAGCGTCCCGGCCACACCCTTCACGCTCGGGCCCCGCGCACGGCCGCGGCGGCGGGCCGCCGTCCAGTAGAAGACGATGAACGGCGCCGTCGCCGCGGTGAACAGCGCCAGGTCGATCCACCACAGCCGGCCCATCCCCAGCGCCTGCCTGGCCAGCGCGGCGGGCACGATTAGGAGGGAGAGGACGAAGGTGAGAGGGTGGGCGAGATGGCCGCACAGGTGGACGAAGGCCTCGAACTTCACCGCCGGGCCGAACGGACCGCCAAGCAGGCGCGGAAGCACCTTGCGCGCGGTCTGCACCCCGCCCTGCGCCCAGCGCCGCTGCTGCACGAGGAGCGATCCGGGGGTGGCGGGCAGTTCGGCCGGAACGCCAACATCGTCGCGCAGCACGAAGCGCCACCCCGCCATCTGCGCCCGGTAGCTGACGTCCAGGTCTTCGGTCAGGGTGTCGGACTGCCATCCCCCCGCGTCGACCAGCGCCTGGCGGCGCCACAGTCCCGCGGTCCCGTTGAAGTTGAAGAACCGGCGCCCGCGAAAGCGCGCCCGCTGTTCCAGGAAGAAGTGGCCGTCGAGGAGCAGTCCCTGCGCCCGCGTGAGCCACGATCCGTGCTCGTTGAGGTGGTCCCAGCGGGCCTGCACCATCCCGACGCCGGGGTCGGACATCGACGGAAGAAGCTCCTCGAGGAGGGCCGAAGGGGGAACGAAATCGGCGTCGAGGATGAGTACGTACTCACCCGTAGCCGCCTCCAGCCCCGCAGCGAGCGCGCCGGCCTTGTACCCGGTTCGGACGGTGCGGTGGAGCACCTCGATGTCCACGCCCCTGCGCCGCCAGGCCCGTGCCCGCCGACGCGCCAGGACCGTGGTCTCGTCGGTGGAGTCGTCCAGCACCTGGATCTGCAGGCGTGAGCGCGGATGGCGCAGCCGGCATGCCGCGTCGATGAGCCGCTCCACCACATGCTTCTCGTTGAAGACGGGCAGCTGCACGGTCACCCTGGGCGGATCGGCGTCCGCGCGCGCCGCGGCCGGACTGCCCGGAGCCTCGCGCCGCGACAGCAGGAGCAGCGCCAGCCGATGCCCCGCAAAGGGCAGGAGCAGCGCCAGCACGAGCGCATAGAGCGACACCGCGATCCAGCTCAGCGCCTCGATCACCGGACCACGCTCGCCGGCCTCTCGTCCGCCAGCTTCCCGTCCGCCAGCTTCCCGGTCCGCGGCAGGATTCCGATGAAGCCCAGGTGCCGCCCGGTGTCGCCCCGCCGGTGGGAGTAGTAGCGCCCATCCCCGCAGAGGGTGCATTCGCGGTTGACGGTCAGGCGCCCGGCCCCGACCCCCGCCGCGATCGCCCGCCGCCGGATCACGCCCCGCAGGTCGATCGGCGCCGCGGCACACGGGACGCGCTCGCCCAGCGCCTCGAAGACCTCCGGGCCGACCTCGTAGCACGCCCCGCAGATCGCCGGCCCGAGATGGACGTAGAGATCCTCCGCACCGGTCCCGAAGGCCTCGCCCATCACCGCAAGACCCCTCTCGACGACCCCCGCGGCCGCTCCTCGCCACCCCGCGTGCAGGAGCGCCACCGCCCGGCGCACCGGATCCGCGACAAAAACGGGTACGCAATCGGCAAGCGTCACCGTCAGGAGCAGCCCGCCGCTCCGCGTGACGTGTCCGTCGCCGTCCCCCACGACATGCTCGCCCGCCGGAAGCTCCGCGTGCAGCCTCGTTTCCGCCCCGTGCACCTGCCGGCTGCGCACCACCGAATCCCACCCCATCGCCAGCGGATCCTGTCCCCGCCAGGTGGTTCCCGCCTCAAGCCACGGCAGGCTGACATCCCATCCCGGTACGCTGGTCGTCATCGGCGAACCCTGCTAAGCTTCCGCGCAGGTATCTGCATCTTCTCGTCCGCGGTTGGCGCGAATCGCAAAGCGTTCCCCGCGGCGTATTGCTCCGTGGGAAAAATAACTAGCTTACGGTCCACCATGAGCAGCACCTACTTCGACAGCCAGAACGCAGCCTACGTTCAGGCCCTCTACGAAGACTTCACGCGGAACCCGCAAGCCGTTCCGCCACAATGGAGAGAGTTCTTCGAGAGCGACGCCGCCGCGCTGGCGGACGCGGGCCTGATCGTCCTCGACGGACGGCCTGCCGGACATCCCAACGGCAACACCACGTCCGCAGCCGACCCGTCCCGGCTCCCGGAGGCCGACTGGGCTCCGGTCCCGGCCGCACCCGCCGCCGCGCCCGAGGCCAAGCGCCTCGCTGCACCCGCGCGCGCTCCGGAAGCTCCCGACGGACCCTCCGCGGACGACCTTCGCCGCCTGCTTCCCCTCGTCGCCCGCGGCGCGCGTCTCCTGCAGGCATTCCGCGAGCACGGCCATCAGGCGGCGCGGATCGATCCGCTGGGAAGCGAACCTCCGGGTCATCCCCAGCTCGATCCGGCGTACTTCGGCACGACCATGGAGGAGTTGGAGGAGATCCCCACCTCGGTACTCTTCCCCGAGGGCGGCGATGCGCCGCTCGCCTTCACCCTCGACACGCTGCAGGGCATGTACAGCGGCGCTCTCGGCTATGAGTTCGAGCACCTCGAAGATCCCGAGAAGGTTGCCTGGCTGTGGGAACAGGTCGAGCGGGGCACGCACTTCGCGGCCTACACCGACGAAGGCCGGCTGCGCACCCTCGACCGGCTGACCCGCGTCGAGGGGCTGGAGCAGTTCCTGCACCGGGCCTACCTCGGCCAGAAGCGCTTCTCGATCGAGGGCATCGACATGATCGTGCCGATGCTCGACGAGGCGATCGAAATGGCGGCCGCGGAGGGGGCGACCGAGATCGTCATCGGTATGGCGCATCGGGGCCGGCTCAACGTGCTCACGCACATTCTGGGAGTCCCGTACGCGGAGATCCTGGCCGAATTCGAGGAGGGCGCCGCGCCGGGGAGCGCGCTCTGGGTGCCCGATCCCGGCACGGGCGACGTGAAGTACCACCACGGGGCCGCCGGCGACTATCCGCTCCGCTCCGGCGGCACGATCCGGGTCACCCTGGCTCCGAACCCGAGCCACCTGGAGTACGTCAACCCGGTCGTGCTGGGGATGGCGCGCACCCAGCAGTACGCGGACCGCGGCGGCTACACGAAGCGGGACCCGGCGCTGGTCGTGCCGATCCTCATTCACGGCGACGCCGCCTTCGCGGCCGAGGGCGTCGTGGCCGAGACCCTGAACCTCGCGCGGCTGCAGGGCTACGAGGTCGGGGGCACGATCCACATCATCGGCAACAACCAGGTCGGCTTCACCACCAACCCGGACGAAGGCCGCTCCACGCGCTACGCCAGCGACCTCGCCAAGGGCTACGACATCCCGGTCATCCACGCCAACGGCGATGCCGCGGAGGAGTGCCTCGCGGCGGTGCGGCTGGCGATGGCCTACCGGACCCGGTTCCACTCCGACGCCCTGATCGACCTCATGGGGTACCGGCGACACGGTCACAACGAGGCCGACGAGCCTGGCTATACGCAGCCCGTTCTCTCCCAGTGGATCTCCACGCACCCGACCGTGCGCATGCAGTGGGCCGGGGAGCTGGTGGCGCGGGGGCTGGTCACCTCGGGACAGGCCGACGAGCGGGTTGCCGCGATGGCGCGGGAGCTGCGCCGCGTCAAGGATGACCGGGTGCAGGTCGAGAAGAAGGCCGCCCCGTCCTGGACAGGGCACAGCTACAGCGCGGTGGACCAGGATTTCGCGCTGGACAGGGGGGTCCCCATGGAGCGGCTGGAGCGCATCAATCGCGCGCTCCTCACCGTGCCCGACGACTTCACCGTGCACCCCAAGCTGGTCCGCCAGCTCAGCCGGCGGGGGACCGATTTCGGCCTTGACTTCCGGGTGGTCTGGGGGCACGCCGAGGCGCTGGGCATCGGGAGCATTCTCGAGGACGGCATCGCGGTGCGGCTCTCGGGCCAGGACTCGCAGCGGGGCACGTTCAGCCAGCGTCACCTGGTCCTCAACGACACGAAGACCGGGGCGCGCCACACCCCGATGGCGCAGGTCGCGGACACGCGCTTCGAGGTCTACAACTCGCCGCTGACCGAGGCGGCCGTGATCGGCTTCGAGTACGGGGCCGCGATCGCCGCGGACCGGGACCTCGTGCTCTGGGAGGCCCAGTTCGGCGACTTCGTCAACGTGGCGCAGGTGATGATCGACCAATTCCTCTCGGCGGGGTGGTCGAAGTGGGGACAGCGCTCCCGCCTCACCCTGCTGCTGCCGCACGGCTACGAGGGGCAGGGCCCGGAGCACTCGAGCGCGCGGCTGGAGCGCTTTCTCCAGCTCTGCGCCGAAGACAACATGCGCGTCGTCTACCCTTCGACGCCCGCGCAGTACTTCCACATGCTGCGCCTGCAGGCCTTCAGCGAGCCGGAGCGGCCGCTGATCGTCATGACCCCGAAGAGTCTCCTGCGGCTGCCGAAGGCGACCTCGACGGTCCGCGATCTGGTCGACGGCGGCTTCCGCAAGGTCATCGACGACGCATCGATCGACGCGGAAAGCCGTGACGGCGTCCGGCGCCTGATCCTGTGCACCGGAAAGATCTACTATGACCTCGCGGCGTCGGAACTGCGCGCCGCAGCCGCGGACACCGCGATCGTGAGGGTCGAGACGCTCTATCCGTTCCCGGCGGACGAGATCGAGGCGCTGCACGAGCGCTACCCCAACGTCGAGACGGTGACCTGGACGCAGGAGGAGCCGATGAACATGGGCGCGCTGACCTACATTCTGCCGCGCCTGCGCAGCGTGCTTCCCTCGTCGGCGCGGCTGCGACACCTCTCGCGGCCCGAGCGCGCCAGCCCCGCCGAGGGCAACCCCCACAACCACGCCGTCACGCAGAACCAGATCGTCGCCAGGGCGCTTGGGTGACCGGCCCCGCCCGGGCACGGCGATCGCCATGCTGACCGCCGCCGACGTTACCGCCGCCCGCGAGCGCATCGCCTCGCAGGTCGTCAGAACGGGGTGTCCGCAGTCCTTCGCCCTGGGAGCTGTCGCCGGCTGCCCGGTGTACCTGAAGGCCGAGCTGCGCCAGCAGACGGGGTCGTTCAAGGATCGCGGCTCGTTGAACAAGCTGCTCTTGCTGCCCCCGGAGCAGCGTGAGGCCGGGGTGATCGCCGCGAGCGCCGGCAATCACGCGCAGGCGCTTGCCCGCCACGCCGCGCGGCTGAGCATCCCCTGCACGATCGTCATGCCGGATACGGCGCCGCTGATCAAGGTCAGCAACACCAAGGCAACCGGCGCCAGGGTTCTCCAGACGGGAGAGACGCTTTCCGACGGCATGGCGCTCGTCGAGCGGCTGATGGACGAGGAGGGGCTCACGCTGGTGCACGCCTTCGACGATCTCGCGGTGATGGCGGGCCAGGGGACGATGGGACTCGAGATCCTGGACCAGGTGCCGGACACTACCACCATCGTGGTGCCGATCGGCGGCGGCGGTATGATCTCCGGGATTGCGACGGCGGTGAAGGCGGCGCGGCCGGATGTGCGCGTCATTGGGGTAGAGGCCGCCGCCTCGCCCGGCGCGGTGCAGTCCCTGAAGGCGGGCCGGCCGGTTCACGCCGAGATGTCCGACACGCTGGCCGACGGGATCGCCGTGAAGCAGATCGGCGACCTCACCTACCCCCACATCGCGGCCCTGGTGGACGATGTCGTCCTGGTCGACGAGGAGGAGATCATCCGCGCCATCTTCTTTTTGCTCGAGCGCGAGAAGCTGGTGGTGGAGGGGGCGGGGGCGGTCGGCGTGGCCGCGCTCCTCGAGGGGAAGATCCGCCCGGGACCGGACGAAGTCGTGGCCTGTGTCCTATCCGGCGGCAACATCGACATGAACATGGTGTCGCGGATCATCGACCGCGCGCTGTGGGCCGATGGCCGCCTCGCCAGCCTGTCGGTCGTGGTGCGCGACCGCCCCGGCTACCTCAACGAAGTCACCGCCGTGGTCGCGATCGAGGGCGCCAACGTCCTGCACATCGAGCACACGCGCGCCTTCGGCGACATCGCCGTCGGCAAGGTCGGCATCGAGATGAAGATCGAGAGCCGCGGCCGGGATCACGTCGCAAAGATCGTGGCCCACCTGCGCGAGCTGGGGCACCACGTGGAAGAGGTGCTGTAGCAGCCGCTCCCGGTGCTCGGGCGGCCTTGTCCACCGACTGCCAGGCGTCGGGCGGGCGGAGTCGCTTCAGCCCCCCTCGGGCACCGCCACCCCGTACCGCGACAGCGTCTGCGCCATCGTCGGCCGCCCGAGCCGCACCCGGCTGTCATCCAGCAGATACGAGAACACGAAGCCGGCCCCGAGCATCAGGATGCCGATGAGGAAGCAGTACATGACCGCGCGGTCCGGATACGTGTCCTTGAGGTACCCCACGTACATGGGCCCGATGATCCCCGCCGCCGACCAGGCGGTGAGGATCGTTCCGTAGATCTTGGACATGTTCTTCGAGCCGAATACGTCGAGGATGAACGACGGCATGGTCGCGAAGCCGCCGCCGAAGCAGAGGAGCACGTAACAGACGAGGATCGAGAAGATCCACGGGTTCTCGTTGGTCATCAGAATGCCGAAGACGACCATCTGGCTCGCGAGCAGAACCCGGAAGACCGCCACGCGGCCCAGCCGGTCGGAGAGCAGTCCCCAGAAGAGCCTGCCGACGCCGTTGCAGAGCGAACTCATCGCGATCAGGGTGGCCCCATACTCCGCGAGGGTGGCCGGGTCGATCGAGGAGTCCGCCAGCCCCCAGACCTCCTGCAGCAGCTCGGACTGGAAGCTGATCACCGAAATGCCGGCCGCGATGTTGAAGAAGAACACCGTCCACATGATCGCGAACTGCGACGTGCGCAGGTACGGCGCGGCCGGCTCGACCTTCGCGGGCGGCGCTGCCTTAGCCGCGGCCGGCTGACCGGGCGCCCCCGATTCCGGCGGATCCCTCAGCACCAGACTGCACGGGATGAGGATGCACGCGAAGACGATTCCGAGCCACAGGAAGACCACCTGAAGGTCGCCCTGCGCCTGCACCACCAGGAGCGGCGCCAGCACCTTGCTGAGCAGGAACGCGCCGACGCCGAACCCCATCACCACGATCCCCGTCACCAGCCCCTTGCGGTCGGGGTACCACTTGGCCGCCGTAGCCACCGGAGTCACGTATCCCATCCCGATCCCGGCGCCCCCGATTACGCCGTATCCGAGATAGAAGAGCCACAGCGAGTCGATGGCGAGCGCCAGGCTTCCAAGCAGGTAGCCGGCCGAGAACATGACGCTGCCCAGCACGGCGAGGAACCTGGGGCCCACCCTGGGAAGCGCCTGTCCCGCCAGCGCGGCCGAAACGCCGAGGGTGAAGATCGTGATGCTGAAGGCGGCGGCCCCCTGGCTGAACGTCCAGCCCACGTCCCTGACGAGCATCGTCTGGAAGAAGCTCCAGGCGTACACCGTCCCCAGGCACACCTGCAGGACGGTGCAGAAGAGCGCGATGACCGCTCTGGGCACATGCCGTGTGCGCGCCGGCACCTCTACCGTCCCTTTCCGGCTCGCACCCCGCCCTCTCGCGTGCGGCCATCGGCGACGTACTGCATCAGGCGGGCCATGTCGCCGATCTCGTCGTCCCTGGCCAGGAGGTCGTCGTGCGGCATCTTCTCCTCGTCGCGGTCGCGGGCGAGCCGGGCGACGAACTCCAGCAGTTGGGCCAGCGGCCTGGACGCCAGGTTTACCAGCCAGATCGTGACCAGGACGCCCGACACCAGGATGATGCAGAGCAGGTAGATCTGCTGGCCGACCGCGCGCTGGGTCTTCAGTCCCAGCAGCTCCAGGTCCATCCCGACATGCACCGTTCCCGCAACCCCGGAAAGGATGGGGCTGCCGACCTCGATGAAGTCGCCCAGCCCGGGCAGGCTCCGGTCGACCGGTTCCGTCGCGGTGTGGTCGCTCGCCAGAATCTCTTCCGGGATCCCCGGAATGAAGGTGTGGGCGAGGAACTCGCCGGTGTCGCTGGTGATGTAGATGTACCGGATGCTCTGGATTTGCACGAACTGGTCGATCAGCGATTGCAGCGTGGCCAGATTCCGGTTGAGGAGGATGTC
This sequence comes from Longimicrobiales bacterium, assembly GCA_965211905.1. GTDB lineage: Bacteria > Gemmatimonadota > Gemmatimonadetes > Longimicrobiales > Gaopeijiaceae > Bin94. The sequence goes on along the minus strand of CBDBTX010000002.1, from coordinate 446,171 downwards.
GACGCTGGAATCGGCGATGTTCTTCGCGATGCTCTCGCTGTTGATGATGTACTCGTCGCGCAGCTCGCGGGACACGCTCGTAATCGACAGGATCGAGATCGAGAGCACCACGACGGCGAAGAGCGAGAAGAACCCGAATCGTGTCTTCCGGAAGAGCTTCCTGACCAGCAGGGCCTCCTTGCCGTGTTTTCTTGTGCGGGTCATGGCATGCCGAACCTGGCTTCCCAGTCATCGAGCGGCACGAAGCGGTCGCCCTCCGGGACGGTGTAGTAGACTCGTTGCAACCCCTGTCGCTGATCGGGACCGAAGCGCACCCGTTCACCGACCCCGAGATCGTAGTTGCGCACGGCGAAGACCGCCTCCTCGATCCCGGACCGCTGCGGGTTGTCGCCCATGCGCCGGATGATCTCGGCGATCAGCTTCGCGTTCACGAATCCCTCCAGGCTGACAAAGCTCTGTGGGAAGGGCTCGTACGGCTCGCCTTCCGCGATCCGGTCCACCTCTTCGGACGACGGCAGCGGCGGATTGTAGCGCTCCATGAGTTCGCGGTACTCGCGCACGGCCGGCAGCGAGGAGTCCTCGTAGCTCGGCACGACCTGCGAATTGACCAGCCAGCGGGTGTGCGAGTCCGCATCGGCCCGCCCCTCGCGCATCAGCGCCAGGAGGTTCTCGCTCCCCACGAACGACACGTTGGCCACCGGTATGTGGAGTCCCAGATCCTCGGCGTCCCGGGCGAAGGCGGCACAGGCCTGGTAGGCGCCGATGCAGATCACCGCGTCCGGCGAGCGGGCCAGCAGAATCTCCACCTGCCGGCGCATGCTGGCCCCGAACTGGGTGCCGCGCATGTAGGTGGCCTCGCCGGCGATGGTCTCGCCGTGCCGGGCCAGCGCCTCCCTGACCCCCGCCCAGCCGCTTCGCCCGTACGCGTCGTTCTGGTAGAAGACAGCCACGCGCCGTCTCCCGAGCGCGACGAAGTTGTCAACCAGTCCGGCCGTCTCCTGTCGGTAGGACGCCCGCAGGTTGAAGGCGAACTCGCCGTAGGGAGGCTCGCGCTGCGGTTCGGCACCGGTGAAGGGGAAGAACAGGTAGACCTGCTGGTCGCGGAATGTCTTCAGCACCGGGAGCGCCCGCGTGACCGTCGGCGTGCCCACGTAGTTGAAGAGCAGGAAGACGGTTTCGTCCTGGATGAGTTCGATCGTGTTGGCGACGCACGGATCCGGCTGGTAGCCATCGTCGAGGAGCTTCATGACGATCCTGCGGCCGTTGACCCCGCCGTTCTCGTTGACCTGGTTGAAGTAGGCCGTGGCACCGCGGTAGAGCTCGGTGCCGAGTCCCCGCGAAGGACCGGAGAACGCAGCGGAAACGCCGAGGACGATCTCGTCGTCCTGCGGTAGTCTCCGATCGCCACCCGACACATGTATATGTGGGCCTGCGGCCATATGGGGGCCAGCGGCCGGCACGGCAGCCTTCAGCGACTTCGCGCCCCATGGCACGGCGAGCAGAGAGGCGAGTCCCGATCTCACCCACGCCCGGCGGGTCAATGGCGCCGCGATGTGCTCGCCTGGCGCTCCGTCCCGCCTGGAGTTCCCAGTGACGTTCATGCCAGCGTCCTCCGCTCGCTTCAAATGTTCCCAGCAAATGTCGTCAGCAAAATCCTGGTCGGCAGGAATGTAGTCCTCGCTATTGCGGCGATCAACGAAGAGGTTGCTCAATTCAACCTGTTGGAGATGCAAAAGCGCGGCCTGGCCGTGCTCAATTGGACTCCTCCCGGCCCACGAGCCAGCGTTCCACTCTGCCCATCAGGCTGTTGCCGCTGCGGAGAAACCGCCGCAGGTCGAGCAGGATCAGGATCAGCAGCACAAAGACGCCCAGCTGAACCAGGGCCGTGATTCCTGCGAAGAAGCTGATCAGTGTGGTCAGCGGGCCGAATCCGAAGTCGGTCAAGTCCATTGTCCCTGTCCCTGTTGTGATGTGGTGTTGCCGAGTCAGTGACTTGACCCGGAACACTCGAAGATAACCCAGGTCCCCTCAAATTCGATCTTTCCAGGTGAAAACGAGCTTGCCAAAATTTTCGTTCGCTTCCATGCGTCGATGTGCATCCGCCGCCTGAGCAGGAGAAAAAACGCGGTCTATCGCAGGCTCCAGGGTGCCGTCGACGAAGCCGGGGAGCACCGATTCGGTGAAATCGCGGGCCAGGTCGGCCTTCTCCTCTACACTGCGGGCCCTCAACACGGTGCCCAGCAGCCGCGCCCGGCGAGCCATCAGCAATCGCAGGTCCAGCTCCGCACGGCTTCCACCCGGCACGCCCACCACCACATGGCGGCCCCCCACCGCGACCGCGGCCTGGTTGCGCGCGAGGTAGGGCGCCCCCACCAGGTCGAGGATCACGTCGGCGCCACGGCCTCCGGTCGCGTCGCGCACGGCGCCGTCCCACGCCTCACCTCCCGGGACACCCAGCCCGAGCCCCATCGCCGCGGCCCGCTCCAGCTTCGACGTGGTGCGCGACGTTCCGATCACATGCGCCCCCGCGCGGCGCGCCAGCTGCAGGGCCGCGATCCCCACACCGCTTCCGACTGCATGGATCAGAAGCGTCTCCCCCCGCTCGAGCCCCGCCTGGCGGAACACGGCATCGTGCGCGGTCATGTAGACTTCGGGGATCGCGCCGGCCACCGTCATGTCCATCCCCGCAGGGATAGCGACGGCCACCCGTTCGTCGACAACCACGCGCTCGGCGTAGCCCCCGCCCGCCACGATGCCCATCACGCGGTCCCCCGGCCGCCAGCGCGACACCGCAACGCCCACCTCTTCGACGATCCCCGCAAACTCGAGCCCCGGCACCTCGGAAGCCCCCGGCGGCGGCGGGTAGAGACCCCGGCGCTGGAGCACGTCGGCCCGGTTGACGCCCGACACCCGCACCCGCACCACCACCTCGCGGGCACCGGGCTGCGGGTCGGGCACGGTCTCGAGCCGGAGCACGTCGGGCTCGCCGAATTCGGGGATCAGAACGGCACGCATGGGACGAATATACACCGGCACCGACGAGCGGCCCGAACGCGTCGCCAGTCGAATGCCCGGGGACCGGATCCGCGGGCTCCATGATGTGCATCCAGGCCCCACGCATTACACTATCCGGCCATGGAACTCCCCTTCGAACTCGACCGCCCCGTCGTCTTCTTCGACCTCGAGACGACCGGCCTCAGCCTGTCCCGCGACCGGATCGTGGAGCTGGCCGTGATCCGCGTGTCGCCCCGCGGCGACGTTTTCGAGCGGGTGCGCCGCTACAACCCCGGAATCCCGATTCCCGCGGAGGCCGCCGAAATCCACGGCATCACCGACGACATGGTGGCCGACGAGCCGTCGTTCCGCGCCACCTCCCGTTCGCTCGCCGAGCTGCTCGAGCCGTGCGACCTCGCGGGGTTCAACATCCGGCGCTTCGATCTTCCGATCCTCATTGCCGAGTTCGCGCGCGCCGGGATCGAGTTCGAGGTGAAGGACCGCCGCCTCATCGACATGAAGATGATCTTCCACCGCGAAGAGCCGCGCGACCTCTCGGCCGCCGCCCGCTTCTACCTGGCCCGCGACCATGAGGACGCGCACACCGCCCTGGGCGACATCCGCACGACGGCGGCCGTGCTCACCGCGCAGCTGGCGCGCTACAGCCACCTCCCGCGCGACATGGACGGACTCCACGCCTACTGCGACGAGATGGGCCCTTTCGTCACCGAGTTCGACCGCTGGTTCGGCAGCACGCCGGACGGGCTGGTCTTCAACCGCGGAAAGCACAAGGGCACCGCACTCGCCGAAGTTGCACGGTCCGCGCCCGACTACCTCGAATGGATGCTGCGCGCCGACGACATGCCGGCCGACGTGCTCGAGGCGGTCCGCGGGGCGATGGCGGCGCCCGGGCCGTCCCGCACCTGAAATCCTCCCGCCAGGAGAATCACGCACGATGACCCTTCGTCACTCAGCCATCTTCCTCGCCGCCGCCCTGGCCACCGCCGCCCCCCTCGCCGCCCAGCAGGCCATCACCTCGGGCGAGCTGGCCGCCTTCGGCGCGCGTCACGTCGGTCCCGCGGTCACCGGCGGCCGCATTCACGACGTAGAAGCCCTCCCGCATGACCCGTCCACCATCTACGTCGCATCCGCGTCGGGCGGCCTCTGGAAGAGCGTCAACCGCGGCATCAGCTGGACGAACCTGTGGGAGCACATGCCGACCAGCACCTTCGGCGACCTGGCCATCGCGCCCTCCGGCCCCGACATCCTCTACGCCGGCACTGGCGAGCAGCAGAACCGCCAGAGCACGTCCTGGGGCAACGGCGTCTACCGCTCCGACGACGCGGGCGCCACCTGGCGGCACCTCGGCCTCGAGGCGACGCTCCACACCGGCCGGGTCCAGGTGCACCCCACCGACCCCGACATCGTCTACGTCGCCGCCCTGGGCAACCTGTGGGCCTCCTCGCCCGACCGCGGCGTCTACCGCTCCCGCGACGGCGGCGCCAGTTGGGACCACATCCTATTCATCGACGCGAACACCGGCGCAATCGACCTCGCCATCGATCCCTCCGACCCCGATGTCCTCTACGCGGCCATGTACCAGCGCCAGCGCCGCACCTGGGGATTCAACGGCGGCGGCCCGGGCAGCGGCGTCTTCAAGACCACCGACGGCGGCGACAGCTGGCGCGAGCTCACGAACGGCCTGCCCGAGGGCGACAAGGGCCGCATCGGCATCGCCCTGGCCGCCACGAATCCGCGAATACTAAACATTCTTGTTCAGCATTCCACCGAATCGGGCGGCTACCGCAGCGAGGACGGCGGCGAGAGCTGGGAGAAGGTGAGCGACCAGAACATCCGCCCGATGTACTACTCGCACGTCTTCATCGACCCGACGAACGAGGACCGCGTCTACACCCTCGCCACCTCGTCCCACCGCAGCGAGGACGGCGGCCGCACCTTCACCGAGATCGCCGAGCGTCCCACCTACGACGTCGGCGTGCACGCCGATCATCACTCCATGTGGATCAACCCCGCCGACCCCGAGCACTTCTACCTCGCCGGCGACGCCGGCCTGCACGAGACCTACGACCGCGGCGTCACCTTCCGGCGCATCAACAACCTGCCCATCGGCCAGTTCTACGGGATCACGGTCGACAACCGCGACCCCTACTGGATCTACGGCGGCATGCAGGACAACCACTCCTGGATGGGCCCCTCCGCGACCCGCTCGTGGGAGGGAATCGTGGATGACGAGTGGCGTCAGAGCGGTTTTGGGGATGGAATGTACCAGCAAGCCGACCCGGACGGGCGCACGATGTACATCAACGCGCAGAACGGTTCGTGGACCCGCTTCGACAACGTGACCGGCGACATGATGAGCCTCGCGCTCACCGCCCCCGAGGGCGAAGACCCCTACCGCTGGGACTGGGTGTCGCCCAGCCTCATCTCCCGGCACGACCCCAACACCGTCTACCTCGGCGGCAACCGGCTGTTCATCTCCCGCGACCGCGGCGACAGATTCACCCGCACCGACGACCTCACCCGGCAGCAGGATCGCGACGAGCTCGAGATCATGGGGGTGCGCGGCGCCGACATCACCCTGGCGCGCAACGACGGCACCTCGTCGTACGGCGAGATCGTCACGATCTCCGAGTCCCCCCTCGACCCGGCCGTGCTCTGGGTCGGCACCGACGACGGCAACGTCCAGGTGTCGATGGACGGCGGCCGCAGCTGGAACGAGGTCTCGGGCGGCGCCCCCGGCCTCCCGGACGGCACTTACGTCAGCCGCGTCGCCGCCTCGGCGGAGGCGCCCGGCACCGCTTACGTCACCTTCGACGCTCACCGCGACGGCGACTTCCGCCCCTACGTCTACCGCGCCGAGGACTACGGGGCGCGCTGGACCGCGCTGCACGGCGGCCTCCCCTCCGGCGGCGAAAACCTCCCTTCCGGCTCCGTCAACGTGATCATCGAGCACCCCGACAATGCGGAGGTGCTCTTCATCGGCACCGAACACCACGTCTTCGCCAGCACCGACCGGGGCGCTTCCTGGGCGCGCTGGCCCGGCCTCCCCACGACCGCCTATGACGACATGGTGGTCCACCCCCGCGAGAAGGACCTCGTCCTCGGCACCCACGGCCGCTCCATCATCATCATCGACGACGTGAGCGCGCTGGCCCGCTACAGCGAGACCGCCGCCGATGCCGCCGCGCTCTACGAGCCCGGCCCCGGCACGATCATGAACTACTGGAAGGACACCTCCTACCGGGCCCAGTCCGTCTTCATGGGCGAGAACCCCGTCGACGGCACGGTCATCACCTACCGGCTCGGGGCCGGCTCAGGGCCCGTCATGCTCACCGTCAGGAACGCGGTCGGCGAGGTGGTGCGCGTGATGAGCGTGCCCTCCGAGGCCGGACTCCACCGCGTCAACTGGGATCTCCGCCACGGCCTGCCGGCGACCGACCTGCCCGCCTGGGCCCCGCACGACCCCTCCGTAGTGCCCCGCCCGCTGGAAACGCGGGGCCCCTTCGCCTCACCCGGCGTCTACACCATCGAGCTTTCGGCCCGGGGCCTCGTGCGCACCCAGCACACGCTGGTCCGCGGCGACCCCGACCTCGCCCTCACCGCCGAGGACTACCAGGAGCGCGAAGCCTTCCTCCTCGAGATCCTCAACCTCAACAGCCAACTGCAGGAAGCCGGCGAGGGCACCCAGGAGCACCGCAGCGATCTGATGCGGCTCTACAGCGCGATCAACGGCGGCGGAGTGCGGCAGGGCACCCTGCATCCGCCCACGACCACGCAGCGCGAGGAGCTGGAGCGGATCAAGCGGGCGCTGCGGCGGCTGGGGCTGGTGGCGTAGGGGCGCCATACCCTTCGGTCACGGGACCGCAATGCCGCCGCGCAGCGGGGCGGGCTCCGGGCCGTACGATCGCTACCGGATCACCTGAAACGCCCGCGAGCGCCCCGGCCCAAACCGGTAGACGGCAAAGTCATTGTCGAACGCAGCCGCCCGATGGACGCGCAGGCGCTCCATTACCGCGAAGCTCGTCCGGTCCACCAGCGAAAAGTCCTGGTCGGAGAACGCGCGACCGATGGCCCACGCAGCCTCGAGATCGCGACCGCCAACTGATTCGACCCTCGCGACGCCCCTGCGCAGGCCATCCCAGAAGGCCTCGGCGGCTACCCGGTGAATGCGGCAGCGCAGCAGCGTCCAGCACTCGACCAGGACGTGGTCGGTCGTGACCAGCCTGGCTTCCCCGCCCAGGATCTCCCTCGCACGCCCGTTGCTGGCATCTGAACTGTCGGCCGCCGCGTACCAGACCGACGTGTCCACGAAGAGGCTCATTCACCCATTCCGGTGAACGCTTCGCGGAGCATTGCGTCCTTGTCCCGGGCGATGTCCGATCCACCGGACGATCCGAGGTCGAATACTACGCTCCGATCCACCGGGGGCTCTTCCCCCTCCAGGTCTGCCGCCACGAGACGGCGGACATACTCGGCCAGGGAAATCCCCAGCTCCTCCGCACGCTCGTGCGCATCGCGCAGCATTTCGTGCTCAAAGGACAACTGCGTTCGTGACATCATGATGTATACATAATGATGTAATCACCTGATGGGGGCAATCGTGAAGTAGTGCGGGCCGGGTTGCAGTACTGCTGCAACGGTCGCGGAATCCGCGACGGCGAGTGAACCTAACCCGTCCGGATCAAGCCCCGATCAGCGGAACCACCACCAACCGCCACCGCCGCCGCGGAAGCGATTGTTCACGACGTTGTTGTAGATCGAGCCGAACTGGAACGAGAAGCCGAGCTGCAGCGAATAGTTGAAGTCCTGCGAGCGCTGCTGGAGGTTCAGGAGCGCTTCCGCGTCGGTCGCGCCCTCGGCCGAGAGGTAGATCTGGTCGTTCACCCAGGAGATGTTGCCCTCGGCATTGAGGCTGACTCCTCGCGCCACGCGGACATCGATCTCGCCTCCAAGCCTGACGTTGTAGAGGTCGATGTCGTGCAGGAAGTGGGAACCGGTCATGCTGATGGAAGCGTCGCCCCACTGCTGGCGCTGCGACAGCTCGAACTCGAGGGACTGCTCCCAGCGGGTCTCGGCCGTCTGGCCAAACACCGTCTCCTCGATATAGCGCCGGTAGGCAGGGCCGATCTGGTAGAAGACCGTCAACGACCGCCGGGTCGCCTCTTCGTAGGGGAAGAAGCTGTACTCGAGCGCCGGGGTGATCTCGGCCCGGAAGTCCTGGTTGAAGCGCACGATCCTGCGGACTTCCCCCTGAAAGCCGATCGACCAGTGGTCGGCGAGCGAATAGGCGATCAGTTCGCTGAATCCCCAGTCGGTCCTGGAATCGGTAAAGGTCGACTCGTCGGCGAGGTCGATCTCCCGCTGGTTGTAGTTGACGTTGCCGCGGAAGTTCATCTTCCAGGTAGGGGTCACGCGGGACGCGCTGAAGTTCCCGTCGATCCTCCTGGTCTGGCGCGTCTGTTCCCCGTTGAGCTCGGTGCGTCCGCCCAGGCGGAACACCCAGAAGTCCCACGGATCCTCCACTTCCTGAACCGTCACCACTCGCTCCCGGGGATCGATCTCTTCGGAATTGATGTCGAGAGCATCCGCGACTTCGTGAAACGTGTTCACGGATTCGAAGAACCCGTTCGTGGTCGCGAAGTAGAGCAGTCCGACCCCGATGGTGTGCGCGATCTCGTCGAGCGTCTCCCGATCCGTATCGGTGGGTGAGGCCTGATGGGCCAGCTGCTCCTCGTATCCCAGGTCGCCGTTGCCGATGAAGTCGAACTGGTATTCGCGCCCCCCCGAGCCGGTGGCCTGGCTGGTCATGATCAGATGGACGTCCGCACCCTCGGGGATGCGCACCCAGTTCACCCAGGGCAACTCGGTCCGGAAGTAGGTGAGGTCGCAGAAACGCGCCGCGCAATCCAGGAAGACGCTGACGCGGTCGCCGTTGACCCCCTGGTTCTGCTGCGCGGACAAGGGCTCCGCCGGTGCCGCGAGAAGCAGAGGACCGGCCAGCAGCGCAACCGCCGGCCAAACGCGTCTTGCGGTTCGGCTCAGCACATGTCTTGCCGCCGCGGCAGCCCGTGGTGAAGAGCGTTAGCGCCACGGGCTGCAATCGGCTCGTGGGTCATCGGCGCCTCGTCGTGATCACGATAGCGCCACCGATGTGGTTGGTGCCGAATCGGGTGGTGGCGTCGGATGCGCTCATGAAGCGGATTTCGCTCACCTCCGTCGGAAGCAGATTCCACATCTCGCCCAGCTCCCCACGAAGCTGTCCGTCGATGTAGACCCTCGCCGTTTGCTGCTCGCGACTCTGGAACGTCGCGCCCGCCCTGGCTTGCAGCCATCTGGGGCGCAACGCCCGCACGGCTTCATAGACAGTGCTGTGGGGCACTTCCATGAGTTCCGCTTGCGTGATGAGGTTACGTGAACGGCTCGTGCCGCTGGACTCGCCGGACGACGCGCATCCCGCCGACAGGAGCGTAGCCACCAGAACCAGAGATGAATGGGCTCGCGTCAGCATCGTGTACCTCGTCTTTCCCGCTGCTCCGGCCGGCGATTGCGGGATGCCGGCCGAATTCGTTACTTCAAGTCGACACCTGCGGTCGCCTTACCGTTGGCGAACCGCGACTTCCAAAGTAGACGGAGAAGACCCCTTTGAGAAAGCCCAACGCTGGAGTGGCCTCGGTTGTGATGGCCTCGTTCATGGCCTCGTTCATGGCCTCGAGTTGCATGTCCATTCAGCGGATGCCCGTTCCCGAACCCGAGGTCCGGGACGATTTGAACGTGCGCGGGGTTGTGCTGGGCGAGGGGCCGGACAGCGAGACCTACGAGTTCTCGGAGGTGGAGGACTTCCGGTGGACGGAAACGAGCCTGGTGATTGTCGGCGTGGTGCATGCACCGGGCGAACCCGATCACGGGCAGGCTACCGCCGCGACCTTTCCACTGGCGGACATCAGCGAAGTGCTGGTCAATGAAGTGGACGGAACCCGGAGCTCCCTCATCGTCGGAGGCCTGATCATGGGGGCGACCATCGTGATCACGTTCCTGGTCACGGGTAAGTCGCAGTCGGGAGTGCCGATCGGGACTTCGGACTAGTGCTGGAGCGGCTCGATCTCGGTCAGGATGTGCTGGCCGGCTACAGCGCGAACTCCATCTGCAAGCGGGTAGGTGTGGTGCCCTACGTGAACGATGTCCAGGCTGCTGAGGCGAAGCAGTCGCATGGCCGTCCTCATCGATTGGGTCACCTTGGGTGCGTCGGTGCGCTTGAATTCGTAGCCTAGTCTCCGTCGTCCCCTGACGACGAGGAGGTCCAACTCCGGGCCGCTGTGCACCGACCAGTAGTGGCACTCTTCAGGACGCGCCTGCAATTGCCGCACGACCTGTTCCAGGGCGAAACCTTCCCAGCTTGCACCGACCTTGGGATGTCCCCTGAGTTCCTGCCGAGTCTCTACGCCCAGGAGCGTATGCAGCAGGCCGCTGTCGGCGACGTAGACCCTGCTGGCTTTGACGATGCGCTTCCCGAGGTTCTCCCTCCAAGGGCGCAGCTGGCGCAAGACATACGCCCCGGTCATGATGTCCAGGTAGCGCCGCACCGTGGTGTGAGCAAGCCCGAAGGCACGAGCCAACTCGGATGCGTTCCAGGTCTGGCCGTGATAGTGGGCCAGCATTGTCCAAAAGTCATGAAGGAGTCTGGACGGCAAGGTGATGCCGAAGCCAGGCAGATCTCGCTCCACGAACGAGCGAATGAAGTCGCGCCGCCATTCCTGGCTGGTCGATTCGTCAGGTGCGAGCCAGGAGCGCGGGAAGCCCCCACGAAGCCACAGACGCTCCCACCTGTCAGCTCCGACTTCGGCCAGGTCGAAGCCTCCGAGCTCGTGGTACCCCAGGCGGCCAGCCAATGACTCCGCTCCCTGCCGGAGCAGCGCCGGCGACGCACTGCCGAGGACGAGAAAGCGTGATGGCGGTGGCGTGCGGTCGGCGAGCACCCTCAGCACCGGAAAGAGGTCGGGTCTGCGCTGCACTTCGTCAATGACCACAAGCCCGCGCAGGGACTCCAGCGCAAGGGTAGCCTCATCCAGGCGGGCGAGATCCCGCGGGTCCTCCAGGTCGAAGTGTGCCGCGGCTTGCGTTTCGGCGGCCAGGACTTTTCCGAGGGTAGTCTTGCCCACTTGCCGAGCCCCAAGGAGTGCGACGACAGGGTTGTTGGCCAGCTTCTTACTGAGTTCGGCCAAGTGGGTGTCACGGGGGATGAGCATTGTGAAATATGAGCATCAAATACTCATTTTTCAAGCTCTCGACCGCCGGACGGCCAGCGCGAAGCGCCCCCGCCGACCAACCGGCCGACGGGGGCGCTCCTGCCAGTGTAAACACGAGATTACAAATGTAATCCCTCCTTTACATGTCAGAATCCGCTAGGTACACACGGACGAGTTCTGAATCTCCGGGTTGAGGGTGCATTCGATCTCCGGGACAGGCATGCACGACACGCGCGGCTCAGCCCCCGGGCCGATGAGCGTCCCGCCCTGCAGGAACGGATGCTGCCATCGGTCGAGATCGAAAAGCCGCCGCCCCTCGATCCACAGCGTCAGGTAGCGTTCCCGATCCAGGATCGACATGGCGTCGTCCTGGGCGTTGGGGAATTCCATTGCACCGACCGAAGCCGGCTGGTCGATCGGATCCGCGCCGTAGAACGCTCGTACCTCGTTGACCTTGGCGGTGAACGTCGCGAGGTCGCCGCCAACCAGCGCGGCCTCCGCTTCGATCAGACGCATTTCGGTCCCGGACACGATCGGCACATCGCTGCCCTGCTCCGGGTACTTGTCCTGCCGATAGTGCGCGGTCAATCCGTCCGCGCCCTGGTGGGCGCCGCTGCCCTGGCCGGTGCAGTCACCGGTCGGAGTGACTTCGCCCCAGGAGGGGCCGCTGGGGTCGTTCCAGGCCCCGCAGATCGTGTACGGTGCCCGGGGATCCCCGTCGAACACGGTCTGGGCGGGCGTCGTCCACAACCCGACTTCGGCTCGTCCCCACGATTCGTTCCAGACACCGTTGCTGTTCGCCGTCTGGTGATAGATCGCGTAGTGCACGAAGTCGGTCGGCACCTGCGCGGCGGCCTGAACCGCCGCCGACCAGTTGCCCAGCCCGACGTTCGCCTGCGCGATACCGCCGTGCGCAGCAGTCACAAAAGCGCTGGCACCGGCCGCATTCCCAATGGTGATAGCTTGATTGAGCGCGACGATGGCGCTGTCGAATGCGGCAGTACGGGGTTGCAGCGGTCCCTTGTCGTACACCAAATCGCAGAAATTCTCGCCCAGCATGCGGTGCGCCAATCCCATCAACAGGAAGAGGCGCGCCGAGCCGTCGAAGGTGTTTGCCTCCCCCTCGAGAACCTCCTGAACCCGCTCCCACGCACTACCTGCGGCCCACGCCGCCTCATGCGCCTGTTCCCAGTGAAACTCCGAATTCTCATGGTCGAAGACGCCCCGACGGTACTGTCCGGTGGAAAAGTAGCTTCCCGTGCCGGCCAGGTCGTCTGTAAGACGCGCGATGTCAAAGGCGTAGGCGTCCCCGATGTGATTGAATTCCGCCGAAGCCCCTGAAACCAGGATCGGCATGAGGTCGCGCGTGGTAAGGTCCTCGTCCAGGATCCTCCCCGGATTGAGAACCTCAAGCTCGCACGCAGTCAGGGCAAAGACGCCAATAAACGTCACGAGGGCGCCCCTGCCAGCTCTTGCAATTCGTTTCGTGATCATTTCCGGCCCCCCATCAGAAGTTCAAGGAGAGGTTCAGAATGAAGATCCTGGGCGGCGCCATGTTGTAGTACTCGTTGGGCGTCGAGTCCCCGAACCCGTTGTCATTGGCCTCCGGATCCAGCCCGCGGTAGTCGGTCCAGGTCAACAGATTCTTCCCGGCGATCCCGATCTGGGCGCTGCGAGCGCCCGGCACGATGCCGTCCGGAAGACGGTAGGTCACGGAAGCCGAGCGGATCTTGAAGAAATCCGCCGGATCCGTCCAGATTCCCTGGTCCGAATAGGGCCCGATGCAGCGGGCGATATCGGCCGCCGGCAACCCCATCGTTGCAACCCGCGACGATCCCGATCCACTGAGCGAGTAGTACTGTTCCTGAATGGCGGGGCATCCGTCACCCGGCCACACACGCCTGCGGACGTTCTGATATGCGATTCCGATGGGCCGCACCATGCCGTACTGGCCCTCTCCGACCACATCGATGGTCAGCGTACGCCAGAGCGTCAGCCGGGAGTTCAGGCCGACGGTCTCGGTGGGGAAGAGGTTGCCGATGTATCCCTTCTCCCACTGTGGCAGCGCGCCGAGCTCATTCGGGTTCTGAATGATGTCGTCCCACCGGATCCACAGCGGCAAGCCGACGGTCCGACTGGTGCCAAGGTCCTCGAGGGGCCCCAGGTCGGTGATCTCGCTGTCGTTTGTGCTGTAGTTGATCCCGATGTCCCATTCGATGTCGTCGGTCCGTATCGGAACGACGTTGAGAAGGGTCTCGGTTCCCCAGTTCTTTACCTCACCCAGGTTCCTGAGGGTCGCCTGCTCCGTGCCTCCCGACGGCGCTTCCTGGACACCGATCAGAGCGTCGCGTGTGGTCTGGTCGTAGGCGGTGAACTCGACACTCACCCGACCGTTCAGGAATGAAGCGTCCACCCCGTACTCGAACTCGGAGGATACTTCGGGACCCAGATCCGCATTCCCCAGGTTGGAGATGATCACGGCCGGAACCTGCTCGTCGGCCGACGTTGCAGAGTAAGTGCGCTTGGCTGCGAAGGCGCCCGGGGCTTTGCCGGACTCGCCCCACGCGGCCCGCAACTTGAATGTCTCGGCGAAGTCGAACGGGAAGAAGTCCTCGTCCGAAATGGTGTAGGCCGCCTGTACCTTGGGATAGGCGGCGAGGCCGAAGCCTTCCCCGAAAGTGCTGAAACCGTCCCAGCGCATCCCGGCGGTCAGGAAGAGCTTGTCGTTGAGCCCCACCACTTCCTGAACGAAGAAACCCCCGTTTCGGGTCGTGATACGGCCCTCGAACACCTGAGGAAGGTTGCCGCCACCCAGGATCTGTTCACCCGGGCCGGCGAACTCTCGGTCGAAACCGTTGATGGTGTAGTTGAATTCCTCGTACACCTGTCCCCCAAACGAGAGGTTGGAGGTAATGGCCTCGAGCGGGCTGTAGTTGAATGTCCCGCTGTAGTCGAAGGTGAGGTTGCGGTCGAACTGCTGGTCGACCTCGCGGTCCCCGGTATGGCGCTCGTAGAATCCCCAGCCCTTGAAGTCGATGAAATCCGACGAGGTATAGTCGATCCCCACGTTCATCCGATGGGAGAACATGCTGTTCGGCGCCCAGTTGACCGCCAGGCCCGTCACGTACTGGTCGAGGTGGGTGATGATCTCGTTCTCCAGAACCAGCGAGTCATCGTTGCCGGGGGTGTACCCTGCCGTGCCGCGGAGCACGTTTCAGGTAGAGTCCCGAAGCATTGTTGCCGTTCGGGATCCAGGTGATGTTCCGACGCCCGTAGCTGCTGTTGAGCTGGATATTGAGGCCGTCTGCCGGCTGGAAGGAGATGTTGGCGCGGACGCTGTAGTTGTCCGCCCCCTGCGGTTCGACCACGCCCTGCCGGTCGCCGTACTGGCCCGACACGAAGTAGGTCGCCGTCTCGCCGCCGCCCCGCACGCTCAGGTTGTAGACCTGGTGGTGGGCATTGCGGAACCAGCTTCCGTTCTCCGGACAACCGGGCTCGTCCACCCCCATCTGACCTGTCTGGTGGTTGAGGATTCCGGGGTCCCTGCAGGTGTTGAGGAAGAGCCCCGACGGGTTGACATCGGCTCCGGGACCCTGGTGGGGCATGACGCTCAGGCCCTGCTCGATCGAGGCCGTCCACGCCGGAGCTCCGGCCACGCCGCGCTTGGTAAAGATCTGGATCACGCCGCCCGCGGCCTCGGTCCCGTACAGCGTTGTCGCAGCCGGTCCCTTGATCACCTCCATGCGGTCGATGTCCGCCGGGTTGATCATGTCGAAGGCCGAGGGCGTCTGCGCACCCTCGTCGTCCGAGCCGATCGGGTTGCTCTCCAGGCGAATTCCGTCCACGTAGATGAGCGGGTTGTTGCCCTGCGTGAGGGAGTTGTTGCCCCTCAGCCGGATCTGGCTGGCCGCACCCACCTGTCCGCTGTGATCGTTGACCTGGATACCGGTCGCGCGCCCCTGCAGCACATCGCCGAAGTCGGTCACGGCGGTGTACTGGATGTCATCGGCGACGATGGCGCTAATACTGTTGCCGACTTCCCGGCGGCGCGCCTGCCCGGCCGTGCCGGTTACGACAACTCCTTCGAGCGCGATCGCGTCCTGGCGGACGTTGAAGTCGGCCGTGGCCGCTCCTCCTTCCGGGACGATCACCTCCATCTCCACGCTGCCGTAGCCGATCATGTCGACGCGCAAGGTATGCTCGCCGGCCGGAACGTTGATGATCAGGTAGCGCCCGACGTTGTTCGCCAGGCCGCCGAGCGAGGTGCCGACGACCGAGACCTGCGCACCGGCAATCGGAGCCTGGCTCACCGCATCCTGGACGGCACCCGTAATCGTCCCGGTTTGAGCCGCTGCTCTCTCTGCAAACCCGAAGGCAAGCACGAAAGAGAGAGCGACGCCGAGCGTGGCCAAACGCCCGGCACCATTCTGTCCGTGAAGTCGCATGTCTCCTCCTTGTCAAGGTGGGCGAGGCATGCAAGCCTCCCCCGGTGCGCTGATACTCCACTGTCATAGTGAGGACTGGACTGTGCAACCGCAAGTATTTCCGCGGCTATCTAGCGATTCGATCGTGGCGCCACGCTGCAATCCGTCAAGGTTGTGCAGGTCACCCTGAGACGGATTCGGTCGGCCTCCGGCACGGAGAGGATCGAAACGGCCGCGACCGCCTCGCGCACATCAACCTCCCGCGGGGGCCGGAAAGTGACGTGGACACGCCAGCCGCGCCGACCGTTCGCCTCGTATTGTTCCAGTTCGGCGCCCCCGATCCAAGGCACCGAGAGCAGTTCGCGGTTCAGCACGGAGATGTCGGCCTGAGTGCGCGGTCCGGCGCCCAGTTCCAGTGTCAGGACCTCGTTCGAGAAGGGGAAGTTCTCGCGCCAGCGGTTCACGGCGTCGTTCACCTGCCGCCAGCCGTCGCCCGAGTCGAGCAGGTGCTGGGCATAGTCGCGCAGCAGGAACTCGTTGTGCTTGACGTCGGCTTCCAGGGCGTCCTCGAAGTGGGTGACGAACCCGCCCTCGTCACCCTGCACAATGGACTGCACCCCTTCCAGAAAGTCGGTGTCCGGATCGTCGGGATTCACCTGCTCCATCACGGACGTCATCTCGGTCCAGCGGTCGCTGCCCCAGTCGACCGGTTCGCCGACCCTGGACAGGTACAACTCGCGCACCCCGACTGCGATACCCACACCGTAGATCACAAAGAGAATCCGGTAGCTTTGAAACACCGCGCCAAGGGTTCGGCCCCAGGACCTCCGGGTGCGATCGCCTTGCCTGCGTCCGCGCCTGCTCACAGTCCCCTCTGCACCTGTTTGTCCCTCACCTTCCAGATGAAGGAATCGACGTAGTAGTGCAACAGCGCGTAGGCGTACAGCATCATCTGGGACCAGAGCTCGTAGCCGCCGGCGTAGTCCAGCGCCGGGATGTTGAACTGCGGAATGGCCGGGTATGGGGCGAAGTTGACGACGCCGAAGCCGAATTCGTCGAGCGGCCGGTTGATGAGGAGTTGAAATGCGACCGCGTAGGCGCCGCCCAGGATCAGGAACCACTTCAGCCCGCCGCTCCCGGTGAGCCTGCTCCATAGCCCCGGCCTGGACGCGCCGGTGACAGCGGAGCGCTTCATGTAGGAATAGACCATCACCATGTACTGGACCCCGTGCATGACCCGGTGCGCGACCGCGTACAGCAGGATCGAGTTGGTGTGCCAGGCCACGAAGTACCAGAGGAAGTAGCTGGCGGCGATGAAGGCGTACTTGATCGGGTTGATCTGCGCCCCCGCCTTGACCGTCTTGCGAAGGTGCAGGAGGTAGACCAGCAGGTAGCCGCCGGTGACGATCCAGCTGAGCAGGAGCAGGCCCTCGACGAACCCCGCCGAGATCGGGATCTGCATGCGGTGGAGTTCGCGGATCCAGAGGAAGCGGAACATGGGGGCCTGCAGGAACATGTTCCCGTAGAGGATCCAGTGCAGCGCGAGATCGTACTTGCGGGTGCTTTCGAGGCCGGTCCTGGCCTTGAAGTCGTAGACGCGGCTGAAGCCGTGCTGCTGCATGATGCTGTGCTGGTGGTCCCACGCCGACACGAGCAGGAGCAGGGTGATGGGAGCCCAGATCAGCCCCGCCGCGGTGAGGGAGAAGATGGCGATCGGACCTACGATCAGCCGGGCCTTGAAGCGCTCCCACACGTCCGGCATGCCGTAGCTGCGCACCCAGGTTGCGTAGTGGTGGGGGGTCGTGACCCAGAGGTTGATCGACGCCACCGCCACGTACGGGAGCCACGCCTGGAAGCCCAGGGCGAGCGCCACCGCGGCGAAGGGAAGGCCGAGGAACCAGACCGAATCGGCCCGCGGGTTCAGGATGTAGCCCGTCTTGAACATGGATTTGACGGTATGCGCGGATCGGGCGCGGATCAATGACCGGCGTCGGGAACGAGGACCCGGCCCCTGCGCGGGCCGGCCGGGGAGGTGGGCGCGTTGCCCGGCGGGCGCGCAACCGCCAGACTTCGGGCACCGTTTCACATCCGGACTTCAGGAGCCGCAACCATGCTCTACGCCGCTCACTCGGGCCTGCGCTTTCTGGTGCTGGTCGGCGGGCTGTTCGTGATTCTCTACGCGGCCGTGGGGTTTTTCGGCAAGCGCGAGTACTCGGGCGCGATGGCCCGGCTGGCGACCGTCTTCACCGGGCTGATCCATCTGCAGGTGGTCCTTGGCGCGGTCGTGCTGTTCACGCGGCCGTTCGGGACCGCGATGATCGGGCACATCTTCATGATGATCGCGGCGGCCGTTGTGGCGCAGGGTACCGGTACGGTGGTGAAGCGGCGGCCGCTGGAGGCGAAGAGCTACGGGCCGCACCTGGTGGGCGCGGTGCTCGCCATGGTGTTCATCGCGCTCGGGATCATGGCGATCGGGCGGGGGGTGCTGCAGAGCACGATTTAGGGGGCGGGCGGCGGCGTCCGAAAAAAGCGGCGGGGCGCCCCGCGTTTTGCGAAGCGCCCCGCCTGGGTCTTGCTGGCCGGTCAGCGTCTAGCCGGTCGGCCCGTTGATGTTCGGGTTCGTGTCGACCTCGCCGCGCGCGATCGGGAAGCACAGGTCCTGCTGCACGAGGTGCGAGCCCTCGTGCTGGCTGCCCGACGCAACCTCGAGCGGGTCACGGTCACCCGGCGTGTTGTCGCGGTTCCAGCGGAAGAAGTCGCCGAGGCGGCGCCCTTCCAGCCAGAGCACGACACCGCGCTCGAACTTGAGGGCCGTCCAGGCTTCCGCCGCGCTCGTTGCCTCGGCCATGTCCACGCCAGCCGCCGAACGAAGCGCGTTGATCTTGGCCATCGCGCCCTGCCAGTCGCCTGACGCCAGCATCGCCTCGGCCTCGATCAGACGCATCTCGGTCCCCTTGGACAGCGGAATGTCGGAGCCCGAGTCGGCGTACTTGGTCTGCGGCCACCAGGGAACCTGGCCGCAGCACTGGACTGCGGCGTCGCCGGTTTCGTCCGTGGTCCGGTAGGGAACCCGCGGATCGCCGTCCGGGTTGTTGTCGCTCATGCTGTAGTCTTCGTACTTCGTGTACCTCTGGGTGTGCGCCTTGTACGGCTCCGCCTGTGAGGCGAACTGGATCCGGTTGCGCGTGTTGTTCCCTTCGGTGGCGAAGTAGGGCATGTGCCACACGAAGCCGTCGGGTATCCCGGCCGCATCCGACGCGGCGCCGGCCCAGTCGCCCATGAAGGCCTTGACCGCGGCGCGGCCCGCGACGGCCGCCATCGCCATGTCGCCCGATCCAAGCGAAGCCGCCTGGTCGAAGCGCGCGATGGCGCGGTCGTAGTAGACGCTGCGGGCTCCGGCAGACTCGCCGTCGATCACGGATACGCAGAAGTTCTCGCCCAGCAGACGGTACGCGTACCCGGTCCACAGATAGGCTTCGGCCAGGAGCGACTGCTCCTCGGCGCCGGTTTCCATGATCTTGGCGATCCCGTCGTCACCCCACCAGCGCGCGCGC
Source organism: Longimicrobiales bacterium (assembly GCA_965211905.1). Lineage (GTDB taxonomy): Bacteria > Gemmatimonadota > Gemmatimonadetes > Longimicrobiales > Gaopeijiaceae > Bin94. Next base: position 426,935 of record CBDBTX010000002.1, on the reverse strand, counting down.
TGGGACAGGTTCCAATGGGTGTTGACGGTTTCGTAGTCGAGTTCGCCGTTCTGCCATTCGACGGTGATGCCGAAGCTGCCCGTCGAACCGGATGGATGGACCTCGCGAGTGATCGCGGCTCCGGTGTAGCCGACCCAGTTCTGGGCCTCGGAGGTCGCCCGGCCGATGCCCTTCACGATTGCGCCCTGTGCCTCGACCTCAAAGAGGAACTCCTCCTGGACCCGGCCCGGGTTGACGACGTCGAAGTCGCAGGCCGCGAGAACGGTGACCAGGGCGACGGGCAGGAGGGCGCCCTTGTGCGCGATGTTCGATGCAATTCTTGCAATGTCTTTCATTGTCTCGCCCCTCCTTAGAAGACGACTTGCAGTGCGAAGGTGTAGAACGCCGGCGGAGGCACGTGCTCGGTCATCGACCGGACGCGCGTGTTGAAGCCGACGTTGCCGCCGACCTCGGGATCCAGCGTTCGCATCAGCGGATCCACCCAGCGGAAGAAGTTCCGGCCGGAGACGGTCACGTTTGCGCGCGATGCGCCCATCGACGCCGCCCAGGCTTCCGGAAGCGGCGCCTGCAGGCTGAGTTCCCGGATCTTGAAGAAGTCGGCCGGCTGGATTGCAAAGTCGGACTGATACCACTGGAGGTCGCACCGGGAGCGCTCCTCCGCGGTGAGCGCCGCATAACCCTGCGTCTCCCAGGTGTTATAGGCCTCGAAGCACCCCGCCCAGCGCACGGAACGGCGTGTCGCGGCGGCTTGCGGGCCGTTAAACATGTACGCGCCACCCTGGTATTCGGCGCGGGCCGCGATGGTGATGCCGCCCGGCAGCTGGAAGGTGGTGTGCATGCCGGCGATGGTCGTGGCCTGGTTCGGTCCGTGGGTGCAATCCTGCTCGATGATCGGATCCGCGTGCGCTTCCTTGTTGGTGACGCAGTCGGAACGGATGACCGGGGCCGGCTGCCCTTCGACCACCCATCCGAAGCCGCCGATGGAGAAGTCCGGCGACCCGCCCAGAGAGATGATTTCGGAATCATGGAGGGACAATGTGCTGCCGAGATCCCAGGTCCACGTGTCGTTGCGGATGATGCTGTAGGTCAGCCCCAGCTCCACTCCGCTGTTCGCGAGTTCGCCCACGTTGGCCAGCTGCGAGCTGGTGAAGCCCAGCGACGGGATCTGGCGGACGCTGAAGAGGGCCTGGGCGGTGTTCTGCGTGAAGTAGGTGAAGTCGAGCGCGAGCCGATCGTCAACGAACGATCCCTCGAAACCCGCTTCGAGCTCGGTCGTGGTCTCGGGACCGACTTCGGGGTTGCCCACGTTGCTGGGCAGGAAGGCGGGGACGCCGCCCCAGCCGGCCGCACCGAAGGTTCTGACCGCGTCGAAGGCGCCTGGCGCACGACCGGCCTGGCCCCACGCTGCACGCAGCTTCATCGAGCCCCAGTCGTCGTTCCAGAAGTCCTCGTCGGAGATGATGTAGGATCCGGAAACCTTGGGGTACGCCTGGAAACCGAAGTCGGCGCCGAAGGCCGAGTTGCCGTCCACCCGGAGGCCCGCGATCAGGAAGTACTTGTTGGAAAAGTCGAACTTGGTCTCGACAAAGAGGCCGGCGTTCACGACGCGCGTGCGATCCTCGAAGCCGAGGGTGTTGCCCGCGTTGTCGACATCGGGGTCACCGGGACCCGGGAAGTTGTCGCCGTAAGCCGTCGTGAGCTCGCTGCGCGTAGTGACGGACTGTCCGCCGAAGGAGAGCGCCGACCGGATGCCCGAGGGGAGCTCGAAGTCCATCGAGCCCACGTAGTCGAAGGTGAGTGTGTTGAACTCGTAACGCGAGGTCGACAGGATTCCCGTGGGGGCCCGGATAAAGCCGAACGGCCGCAGGTTGCGGTTGTCCTGCTGCGCCAGGTCGTATCCGATGCTGAGCCGGTTCGAGAAGTTCGCCATCGGCGAGTAGGTGGCGGTCAGCCCCGTGATCAGGTGGTCGATCTGTGTCGTGATCTCCTGGTTCAGGAAGGGGTCGATCGCGTTGAAGGACTCGTCGTTCAGGTAGTTGCGGTCCCGGCGGAAGGTGTTCAGCGTCATCCCGTGGGCGTTGTTGCCGCCCGCCGTGTGGGCCAGCTGGTCGTTGGTGTACGACGTGTTCCACTGAAGCTGGAGGTCTTCCCGCGGCGAGAAGGTGAAGTTGCCGCGCAGGATCAGCTTGTCCTCGTGGTCGTTCGGGAGCACGCCGTCGTCGCTTTCGAAGGCACCCGAGACGAAATAGCGGATGTTCTCCGCACCGCCGCCGACGCTCAGCGCGTAGTTCTGCTGATGTGCGCCCATGTCGCTGAACAGGCCGCTGTCGCAGGGCTGATCGGCGACGACGATGGCGTCGTCGCACTTCGGCTTGTGGCCGCGCAGCCAGGGGTTGATGAAGAGGAAGTCCGACCGTCCGCCCGAAAGGGAAGTCGGATTCTCGGACGGCGGCCTCAGCGAGGGGTCGGGTCCGAAGGTGAGGTTCCTCGCCAGGCCCTGGTTAACCTGGCCGGTCCACGTCGCTTCGCCGACGCTGCCCCGCTTAGTGAAAATCTGGATCACGCCGGCGGAGGCCTCGGTGCCGTACAGGGTGGTCGCGGCCGCGCCCTTGATGACCTCGACCCGCTCGATGTCCTGCGGACTGATGCTGTTCAGCGGGCTCGAGACGTCGTTGTTGCTGCGACCGGAGTAGCCGATCGGAGGCACGTTCTTGGCGAAGCCCGAACTGCGGACCCTCACACCGTCGACGTAGATGAGCGGCTGGTTCGACTGCGTCATGGAGACGTTGCCGCGAAGGCGGATCATTGCGCCGCCGCCCACGCTGGCCGAACTCTGCGTCACGGACATGCCCGGCACTCTCGCCTGGAGCAGCGCGTCCACGTTCTGGGGCGGCGCGACAACCTCTTCCTCGATATTGAGCTGCGAGATCGAGTTGCCCACCTCGCGCCTCCGCGCGGCCCCCGCGGTCCCGGTCACCACAATCTCATCGAGGCCCAGCGCCTGTGCGGACAGGCTGAAGTCCTCCTGCACGGTACCGCCGGCACCCACCGTGATCTGGGCTTCCATGGCGGTGAAACCGATGCGTTCGGCGCGAAGTGTATAGTCGCCGGCCGGAACGTTGAGGATGATGAAGCGGCCGTTGTCCCGCGAAAGGGTCCCGAGGCCGGTGCCCGCCAGGTACACCTGCACCGAACCGATCGGACGCTGGCTTGCGGCGTCGGTCACGGTTCCGGTGACGGTGCCGTCCTGTGCGTGCGCGACGGCGGGGACCGCCAGTGCGAACGCGAGGAGGGCCGCCCCCGCGAAGGCCGCGCCGCTCCCACGGGAGCGGACGGATTCCAACAATCGGTTTACCATGTTTGTTCGTCTCCTCTCAAACGTGGCTGTCGAACTCGGCACCGGGGCTTTCCCGGGCTCACGCCGACTCACTGACTTTGCTGAATATTGATGAACACCTCGGCGCTCGCCACTCCCTCGACCGAGTCTTCGGCTCTGGCTCGCACGGTGAACATGCCCGCGATCTCGTATGTGTGCTCCCTGGCTCCCGACGCGGACTGCGCGCCCGCGGTAGCCAGCGAGTCGACCGCACCGTCACCCCATGTGAAGACGATGCCGTCCAGGCTGCGTCCGGTAACGTTGTAGAGCACCGACAGCTTCTGGCCGACAAGGCCGGTCTCGGGTCCGATCAACTCGATTGAGAGGGGCGAACCGATCTCGTCGTCGTAGCAGGCCGCCGGGGCCCACGCGAGCAGCAGCAGCAGGGCGGCCCGGGTAGCCGTACGGATCAATCCGCTTCGGGCTACACCGGTCGTACGCAGGCTGGTCATCGCGTGGCAAGTCATCGCACGGCGAACGGTATCTGAATGACGATTCGGTCCTCAAGCGGGCCGGTCGGCGTCGTGGTGCCTCGCCGCGAGCGCCTGCTTACCTGGTCCCAGATGATCACGCCCGCCGCCGCGCCGATGACCGCGGCCAGCGCGGACGAGCGCCTCCAATCCAGCAGACGCATCTCCAGATCGGCCACACCGTCGACCGGTATCCTCAGCCGCTGGCTGTACGACTCGACGCGAATCCCTTCGGCGACGGTGATAATCGGCACCTCGAGCAGGAGTTCGGCGGGGGTCGCCTCCACAACCGTGCCTTCGACCAGCCGATCGCCCCCCAGGAGGTATTCCTGGAGGTCCTCGTGCTGGTTGGGGGTCAGCAAGGTGCGCACGCGGTCACCGGCGTTCAGATCCGGCACGGTGCCCGGTCGGTAGGTATGGCACCCCGCGGCGAAGAGGGGAATGACCAGCAATAGTGATCGGCGAACTGACTTCATGGTGACGGTAAACCTAACATGGCCCGGACCTGCCGCAGCACATCGGCGATCTCCTCGTCGTCCGGTGCGAATTCCAGCGCGTCGTGGAGCGGGGGCAACGCTTCTTCGGGACGCCCGGTGTTCACCAGGGCAACCGCCAGGTAGAAGTGGGCCCGGGCCAGCCCGAAGTCGTTGCGAATGGCTGCGCGGTAGGCGACAATCGCCTGCTCCAGATCGCCGCGCCGGAAGCGGGCGTTCCCCAGGTTCAGGTGGGCAAGGGCCTCGGTCGGGCGGACGAGGGCGGCACGTTCGTACACGGCCTCGGCCTCGTTGCCGCGCCCCAGGGATTCAAGGCCCAGCCCCAGGTTGACGAGGGCGACGGGATCGTCGGGGCGGCGGCGGAGCGACTCCAGGTAGACCTGCAGGGCGGCTTCCACTTCGCCGGCCGCTGCCAGTCCGGCCCCGAGTGAGACGAGCATCTCGGGTGAGTCGGGCTGTACCTCCTGGGCGCCACGCAGAAAGTGAAGCCCCCGCTGTGGACGCGCAGCCCGGTCGGCCGCCGCCGCCCACTGTGACAGCGCGGCCGCCCAACGGGCCCGCAGCCGCTCCGGTTCGTCCTCGGTCCGGGGCAAGCGGTCCAGCAGGGCGCGAACTTCCGCTGCCTCGCCCCTCGTGGCGTGGAGCGCGGCAGCCGCCACCGCGCGCACATCCAGGTCGGCATCCGCCGCCATCGCCGCCAGGGCGCCGCCCGGTACGTCATCGAGGCCGAGGGGCGCCGGATCCGGCACCTCCTGCTCTCGCGCCATCCACCCCCTCACCCACGCGTCCACCGACATCACCTTGGCGAGGCCGTGCTTCTCGCCCAGCGCGGCCGCCTCGACCAGGGCGCGATCCAGTTCGGTGCGGGACGCGCCGGACGCCGTTGCGGCGACGAGCGCGGCGACCTCCGCACGGTGCGGCCGCACCTCACCCCACCACTCCGTCACCTGGGCAGCCAGCTCGGCCGCCGTCATGTCGCCGTGGCACCGGCTGCACGCCGACGCGAGGCCCATCCGCTCGTCCACACCTGGCCGCGGGATCGCGATCGTGTGATCGGAGCGCCCGTACGGAATGGCGTCCGACAGCTCGGGGTGCTGGATGTATGGCATATGGCAGCTGGTACAGGCGGCCCCTGAAGACCCCGCGGGATGGAACGTGTGCGCTTCCGGCTCCGCCGCGACGGCCGCGTGGCAACCGGTGCACTGTCCGTCGTCGAAGCGGCCGCGCAGGGGGTTGCCGAAGACGTCGCGGTACCCCTGGGAATGGGGATCGTGACAATCAACGCAGGTCATCGAGCCGAAGAGGTAGCAGGCGCTGTTGCGGTGGGTCTGCTGGTAGCCGAAGGTGGCAACACGGCCGTCGGGGAGGTACGGCGAGTCGCCCACTGCGGGGAGGCCGAGACTGTAGTCCACCGGAACGTCTCCGGCGGGATCGTTCAGGGCACGTTTGAGCGCGTGGCACTGGAAGCAGACGGCCAGCGAGGCATCCGTGCCGAGCGTATCGAGAGCCTGCAGGCGAGTTCCGGAGTCGGCCGTAAGAGTTCCGGAGTCGGCCGTGGGCGCGCCGGGCTGGCCGGCCCGGCCGTCGGCAGAGGCGTCAGTGCCGCCGCCCGGCTCGGCAAGACCCCGCGCCCAGTCCACATGGGCCCGGGCCGGGCCGTGGCACGACTCGCAGTTGATCTGCAGCGTGGCCACGGTCGTCCGGTAGCGCCCGGTCTCCGGGAGGAATTCCACCTCCACCTGGCTGCCGTGACAGTTCTGGCAGTTCGCGAAGCGGCGGCTGGTGCCCATTATCCGCACCGGTGGCCAATCTCCGCATTCGGTCAGGCGCATTTCGTCTGTGACGGGCAGCCACCCCGCGTCGGCGCGGAGGCTGGCGCGATCCGCCCCCGGCAGCCAGAAGCCGCCCACAAACGCCGTGTTGCAGAACCAGGCGTCCGCGTCCTTCGAATAGTCGAAGGGAAGGAACCGCTCCGTACCGTCCGGGAATTGCGAGATGAAGCCCTGGGTTCCCCCCCCCACCATGTGTCCTCTGCCGACGACGCCCGACACCACCAGCTCCATCGGCGGGCGGCCTCCGCGTTCCACGACGAAGAGATACCGTCCGCGGTCGTCGACGCGCGGCCATACCGCCGCGTCCGCGAATTGAATCGCCGATCCTCCAAAGGGCGCGATCACGCTCTCCGGCCCCGGTGGCCCCCCGGCGGTACCATGCGTCGACCCCGCCCACGCTTCGTACTCCTCGACATGACACGCCCGGCAGGACTCCGATCCGGCGAACTCCGGCGCGACCTGTGCCGGCGACCAGTCCACCGCACGGCGATCGCTACCCAACCCCACGGCCGCGAGGAACGTCGTCACGGCGACGAGTGTGGTACGGAGCAGTGATGATCGGAACAAATCGCCCCCCGAGTTGACGATGCGGCCCACCGCCCAATCTTATACCGTTGCGCCCCTTTCTGCGCCCCTTGCCGGCGGCGTCAGCCGTCGAAGCGACCCAATGGCCGACCATCCACGAGACGAAAGCAGCGCCGGCGCCCTGGCGCTGGTCATGGGCGGCGGCGGCGCCCGGGCCGCCTACCAGGCCGGGGTGCTCCGTTTTCTGTCCCGCCGGTTCCCGAACCTGCAGGCCCCGATCATCACCGGCGTGAGCGCGGGGGCCATCAACGCGGCTCACCTGGCGGCCCACCACGGCACCTTCGAGCAGGCCACCGAAGAGCTTTTCCATCTCTGGTCCAGCCTCAATGTGGAGCACGTCTTCCGCACGGACGTGCCCTCGCTGGCGTGGCATGTGTTCCGCTGGGGCCGTCAGCTGGTTTCCGGCGGCGTCCGCACGGGGCCCCAGGTCCGCGGGCTCCTGGACACCGAACCGCTTCGCGCGTATCTCGCCGACAGGATGCACGCCATAGACGGCGAGTTGACCGGGATCAACTACAATCTTGCGATGGGGCGGCTCAACGCGGTGGCTCTGAGTACGACCAACTATTCCACGGGACAGTCGGTGCTCTGGGTACAGGGCCAGGGCGTGAGCGAATGGGAGCGCCCCAACCGCCGCTCCCGATTGACGACGCTGACCGTCGAGCACGTCATGGCCTCGGCCGCGCTTCCGCTGGTGTTTCCCGCGGTCCAAATCGGGAAGCACTGGTTCGGAGACGGGGGCATCCGCCTTACCGCTCCACTGTCGCCGGCGCTGCACCTTGGGGCCGACCGTATCCTGGCCATCAGCACCCGCCGCTCCCGGTCGATCTCGGAGGCGGATGCTCCGGTAGTGACGGGCTATCCGCCCCCGGTGCAGGTCGCGGGGATCCTGATGAATGCCGTCTTCCTCGATCTGCTAGACCAGGACGGACATCGACTCAAGCGCATCAACCGCCTGCTTGCGGGACTTGCGCCGGAGCAGCGCGGAGGCATGCGGCCGGTCCGCCTTCTGACCATACGGCCTTCCGTGGACCTTGGGCGGTTGGCCAATCGATACGAGCCCCAACTGCCGAAGGCATTCCGATTCATGACCCGTGGACTGGGCACCAGGCACACCAAGGCGCCCGATTTCCTCAGCCTCGTCATGTTCCAGCCCGATTACATCGCGGAGATGATCCGGGTCGGCGAGGCGGACGCCGCGAAACGGGAGGCGGAGCTGGCCGCCCTTCTGGAACCGGAGGACGCCAGCGAGATTGATACGGAGGTGGCCGCAATCGACCGACGTCTGCCGACTACGAAGGAGGCACTGTGAACGCCCCCTCTTCCGAGGACCGACAGGGGATCAGCGACGCGCGGGAGTCGCGCGAGGTCGCCGAAGGCGCACGCGAGGCCAGATGGGACAAGCGCAGCTTCATGAAGGAGCTGTTCGGGGGGCGCCTCTCCCTGGACCTGATTCACCCGCATCCGGAGCAGGATGCGGAAGAAGCGGCCAGGGCCGCCCCCTTTCTGGAACGGCTTGAGGAATTCACCCGCGAGCACGTGGACGGCGACGCCTTCGACCGGGACGGATGGGTGCCCGACTCGGTGCTGGAAGGTCTCGCCGCGCTGGGTGCGTACGGCATCAAGATCCCGCGGGAGTACGGCGGGCTCGGCCTTTCCCAGACTTCGTACAATCGCGCGCTCGGAATCGTAGCCAGCCGGTGCGCGTCCACGGCCGCGTTCCTCTCCGCGCATCAATCCATCGGCGTCCCCACGCCCCTGGTGCTGTTCGGAACCGAGGAGCAGAAGCGCGAATACCTGCCGCGCGCCGCGGGCGGTGAACTGTCGGCATTCGCGCTCACCGAACCCATGGTCGGGTCCGATCCGGCAAACATGTCCACCGTCGCCCGGCTCTCCGACGACGGCGAGCACTATATCCTCAACGGCGAGAAGCTGTGGACGACCAACGGGCCGCGGTCCAGGCTCCTGGTCGTGATGGCGCGGACTCCCGCTCGCCCCGGCGTGAAGGGCTCCCGCCCGATCAGCGCCTTCATCGTCGAGACCGACTGGCCGGGGGTGGAGGTGGCGCAGGTCTGCCGCTTCATGGGCCTGAACGGCATCTCGAACGGTGTTCTCCGCTTCACCGACGTGACGGTTCCAAGGGAAAACCTGCTGTGGGGCGAGGGGAAGGGTCTGAAGCTTGCCCTCATCACGCTCAACACCGGTCGGCTGGCCCTTCCCGCCTTCTGTGCAGCCGGAGGAAAGGGCTTTCTGCGCGCGTCTCGCAAGTGGGCCGCCGAGCGGGTGCAGTGGGGCGCCCCGATCGGGAAGCACGACGCGGTCGCGCAGAAGCTGGGCCGGATGGCGGCCGAAACCTACGCGATGGACGCCGTCGTGGAGCTCGCCGCAGCCATGTCGGGGCAGGGGAAGCTCGACATACGACTCGAAGCGGCGATGGCCAAGCTCTGGCACAGCGAAAAGTGCTGGGACCTGGTCAACGAAGCGGTGCAGGTCCGGGGCGGACGCGGATACGAGACCGCCGATTCGCTCCGGCAGCGGGGAGAGGACCCGGTCCCCCTGGAACGCTACCTGCGCGACTCCCGAATCAACCTGATCTTCGAGGGCACCAGCGAGATCATGCGCCTCTTCATGGCTCGCGAAGCGGTCGATCACCACCTTGCCGTCGCCGGCAACGTCATCGACACGCGGCTGCCCGCCGGAAGGCGCGTCGCCGCTCTCCTCAAGGCCGGCCTGCACTACGCCATCTGGTACCCGGGCCGATGGCTCGGCTGGGGACGCTGGCCGCGCTACGCAGAGTTCGGGGTGCTGGCCAGGCACATGCGCTATGCGGACCGGAAGTCGAGAAAACTGGCGCGGGCAACCTTCCACGCCATGCTGCGTTTCGGCCCGAAACTGGAACGGCGGCAGGCGCTCCTTGCAAGGTTCGTCGACATCGGGGCCGACCTGTTCGTGATCTCGGCCTCCTGCGTGCGCGCCATGAAGCTCCTGAAGGACGCTCCCGGCGACCGGTCCCCGATCGAGCTCGCCGACGCGGCGTGCGCGCTGGCACGGCGACGCATCGACGCGAACTTTCGGGCGGTCCTGCGAAACGACGACTCGCAGATCTACAACGTGGCCCGCAACGCCATGGCCGATCGCTACGAATGGCTCGAGGAGGGCCTCTGCGACTGAATGGCGCGTTCGCTACTGCTGTTCGTTCTTTTCTGGACCCTCGCACTGCTGCTCCTGGGCAGCGTGGTGCACGCCACCGGATCCAGCCTCGCCTGCCCCGACTGGCCCACCTGCTTCGGCACGATGATGCCGGAGATGACCGGCGGCGTCTTCTGGGAACACCTGCACAGGCTGTGGGCCGGCGCTCTGGTACTCCTGTTCGCGGTCACCGTGGTCGTGCTGCGCCGCACCCGGCCCGGCAGGAGGGACCTGCTGCGCATGGGCATCGCGGGGCTGGTCCTGCTCCTCATCCAGTCGGTCCTGGGCGGCCTCACGGTCATCTACCGCCTCCCGGACGCCATCTCCACCTCGCACCTGGCGCTCGCCTTCGGCTTCCTGGCCCTCGTCACGATCATGACCGTGCGCAGCGGAGCTCCGCGCGGTGAAGCCGCCCCCGGAATCGATCCTCTGGCCCGGCGCGCCGGCATGTGGGGGGCAGCGCTGATCTTTGCCCAGTCGCTGGTCGGGGCGCTTGTCCGCCACACCGATTCCGGGATGGCCTGTCCGGACGTGCCGCTTTGCCTCGGCAGGATCATCCCGCCCCTCGACTATGCGACGGTGCAGCTCCACTTCCTGCATCGGGCCCTGGGTGTGCTCATCGCGGCGATCCTGCTGCGCTACACCTGGCTGATACTGGCCCGCTCCCGCGACCGGGTCGCACGCCGTCTGGCAGCCGGTCTCGGGGCAGGCGTCCTCGCCCAGGTGCTGCTCGGCTACCTCTCCGTGGCCTACCGGCTCGCTCCCCCGTACGTGTCCGCGCACACGCTCCTGGCCGCGACCCTGCTCTCCCTGGCCGTGGCGATGGCAGCCCGCCAGCCGCGACCCGTCGCCGCATGAATGTCGAGTCTCTCGGCGGGACACTCGCCGCGGTCAACGCCGGCCTCAACTTGACCAGTGCCGCGCTGCTGGTCGCCGGCTTCCGCTTCATCAGGCGCGGCAGGATCCGGGACCACCGGCGATGCATGCTCGGTGCGGTCGCGGCCGGCGCGACCTTCCTCGTCCTGTACGTCACAAGGTTCTCGCTGACGGGCACGCACTCGTTCACGGGCCCGGAATCGGTGCGCCCCGTCTACCTGGCCATCCTGTTCAGCCACATGGTCCTGGCTGTGGTCGTGGTGCCGATGGTCATCCGGCTGCTCGTACTGGCCAGGCGAGAACGCTTCAGGGAACACCGGCGCCTGGCGCGCTGGACCTTCCCCATCTGGCTCTACACCTCCGTGACGGGACTGGTGGTCTACCTGATGCTCTACCAGCTGTACGGCTGAGGGCCGCCGCGGCCAGCTGCCTGGCAGCCCGTGGACAAAATCCCCCCGGCATTCGAGCGGCGATGCATCCGGGCTGGGCCGCTTCGCTTTACGCATCAACAAGGAAAGTAAACATTACACTACGTCATGTTTAGCATACATTCTGCCACTCCAACGCTACGCTCCTGCGTTTCTCCTCGGGCGAATAGCTCGGCGATTCACCTCTCGTCGCGCCTTGCCAGCCCGGCGCCTCACCGCTCTCGGTGCTCGGGCGGCTTTATCCACGGGCTGCCTAGCGCAACTCCGCGGACCAGCGGCAGGCTCGATCCCCCCGTGTCTCGCACTGCTGCTTCGCCACCACGATCTCTGGTCCCACGCTGTCATGGAGTACACGCTGGCAGAATCCCGTGATGATTTCACAGGCATCGCCGGTCTGGTCGACCTGAACCAGTGGAGAAGCGGACACCTCGAACACGAAGGCTCCGGACACGAATCCGCCCAACCGACGGCCGAAGAGCCTCTCCAATGCACGCCGCATGCGTCGCTTGGCGATCTGCAGACGAACGACTCTTGGCACCCAGCGCGTCACCTGGCGCACTTTGGCACCCGCCAATTGCGAGCCCATGGTGAAGAACACCTCCGCTGCATCCCCACGCTTCATGACGAGGCGGAGAAAGTCGGCGAACTCCTCGCTCGAGAGCCTCCTGCCCTGGCGAACGTGGTCGCGATAGAGGTCGATCTGACGACCGACGACCGCGCTCAATCCCAGGCGCCGCGGCATTGTCACCCGGACATCCTCGTCCTTCAGGCGTTCGGCCGGAAGGTCGGTAGCCCGCATTGCCTGAAGGAGGGCAAGAGCCACTTCGGCCGCGATCCGCCGCTTTTCCATTTCGCTCAATTCAGGTCCGTCCCGGTGGTGCCGTTCCGGCATTTGTTCGCACGCCAATCAATTCCGGACGCGCATGTCCGGACGCGCATGCGTGACGGGCGTGAGACCCACCGCGCCCGTGGACATATTTCTTCCCGGCCAACAACGCAAATCTCGCTGGAGAATGCCTCCTCGTGCAAATCCGGTTCAGTCGCACCACGGTTGAGTCCGGAGCAGCGGTGCGACGGGCGCTTCATTGGCCCCCGCCGCCCGTCGGTCTAAGTTGGAATCCGAGGTACGACCGCCCCCTGCACCCCCCTTCCACCGGCCACCCTTGAAGCGTCATCCCGTCTTCGATCCCCCGGAGTACCAACAGTGGAAAGCGGATCCGCGGCTCGTGCAGAGCTACCGGGCCCGTATCGCCAGTGACCCGCAGCGGGCAGCCCGGGTTGGCGAGTTGCCGCGTGACTCGCTCATCCGCCTTTACCGCGATCTGCTGGTGACCAGGCTTCAGGATACCGGTCTCAAGCGGTGGGTTCGTCAGGGAGTGATCAGCAAGGCGTGGCTCGGCGTTGGCGAAGAGGCGGTCACGGTCGGCTGCGTCGGCGCCTTGAACCGGGACCTGGACGTGGTGATCCCCATGATCCGCAACGCCGGTGCCGGACACATGATGGGGCTGCCTCTGGAGCAGGGGTTCACGTGCTACCTCGGCACCGCCGACAGCCCCTCCGGCGGAAGGGACTTTCACTACGGCAACATCGAGCAGGGCGTGATCCAGCCGGTCAGCCACATGGGGACGAGCGTCCCGGTGGCTGCCGGTGCCGCGCTCGCCTTCAGGAATCGCGGTGAGGCGCGCGTCGCGCTGACGTGGACGGGCGACGGAGCGATCCGGACCGCCGCCTTTCACGAGGGGATGGTCTTCGCATCGCGCCTTGGCGTTCCGCTCATCACCGTGATCCAGAACAACCAGGTCGCGCTCGGAACCAGGGTGGACCAGCACGGCGCCGGAGAGCCGGAGGACATGCCGGCCGCCTACGGCATCGAGCCCCTGACCTGCGATGGCAACAACGTACTCGACGTCTACGCCGCCACCGCCATCGCGCGGCAGCGGTGCATGGACGGCGGCGGACCCGTTGTCATCGTGGCCGAGACCTTCCGCATGGGAGGACACGCCACACACGACGAGCGCGAAGCTCGCGACACCTTTTCGCCGGAACTGTTCGCGCACTGGGGACGCCGCGATCCGATCGGGCTCTTCGAGGCCTGGCTCATGGAGGAGGGCGTGCCCGAAGCCACGATCCAGGAGGTGGAGGCCGAGGCGGAACACGCCGTTGCCGAAGCCGCAGACCGGGCCCTGGAGTCCCGCAACCTTCGCCCGAGGCCGCAAGCCGCGCTGTTCGAAGGCATCTCGGAGGGCGGGGTGCTCCACGGGATGGCCAGCCGTTTGACCGTGCCGGAACCGCCGGGTGTTCCGCCCCGTGGGCCCAGTCCGCAGCAGCCCGTGGACAGACCCGCGTGAGCACCTGGGGCTGTTAGGATTATTCCCATGTTCGAGAACCTGCGCCGGGCCTTTCGCGAGGCCGTAGACAACTTCAACCGCGAGCTTGAGCGGGACGCCGTGCCAGAGGCCATGGACCGAATCCTGAAGGGAATGGAACAGGAGACCGTCTCTGCCAGGGCGGAGCTGGAGGCACTGAAGAAGGAGCTGGACCGGGCCCGCAGCCGGGCCGCCGCCGAGCAGCGCGAAGCCGAGGTATGCCGCCGCCGGGAGGAGCTCGCCCGCGGGATCGGCGATTCCGAGACTGCGGATATCGCCGCCAGCTTCGGCGAAAAGCACGAAGCGCACTGGCGCGTGCTGACCGAGAAGGGCAAGGCGATCGAAGCCGAGTTGCGCCTCCGCGAGGCCGAATACGACCAGATGCTGGAGCAGATCCGCGAGGCCCGGGTAAGCAGGAGCTCACTTGAGGCAACCGCGGGCCGAACGCGCGCCCGGCAGTCCGTTGAGGGCGCCGGCGACCTCTTCGACGAGCTCGACCGCATGGCAGAGAAGATCGAGGGGACCGAAGGCGCCGGCCGAAGTGAGCGCGCGCCCTTCGACGACGGCAGGGAGTTCGACGAGGAGTTGGGCAGATCGAGGAAAGATGAGGCGATCAACGCCCGCCTGGAGGAGTTGAAGCGGCGCATGGGAAGGCGGTAGATTGGGGCCATGGAAAACTGGATCGGTGTTGGCATCTGGATCGTGATGGGCGGGGTCATCGGCCTCGGCATGAAGGTGGTCGTCAAGAGGCCCGATACGACCCCCGGGCATTCCCGGATTCTCTTCATCCTGGGGGCTTTCGGGGCGGTTGTCGGGGGCATGCTGGGGGTGGGGATCCTCGAATTCGACCACCCGGTCGCCCTCAGTCCCGGAGGGATGGCGGGCGCCGTGGCCCTCGCCGCGCTGATGTCGTGGATCTATCGCTGGGGGATCAAGGGCCTGACCTGAGCCCGCTGACCGCCATGGCCCCCGCAGGCACCGACCCCATCGGATTCGCTCGCGCCGAGCGCGCCCGGTTCTACGCGGAACTCGACGAATTCCTCCGCATCCCGTCGGTGTCGGCCAAGTCCGATCACGACGCCGATACCGAACGTGCGGCCGAATGGGTGCGCGAGCAGCTGGCCGGCGCCGGACTGCAGGCCGAGACGCTGGCAACTCCGGGACACCCGGTCGTGATCGGCGAGTGGAGGGGAGCCGGCGCCGACGCCCCGACGGTCCTGATCTACGGCCACTACGACGTGCAGCCCCCCGAACCGCTGGAGTTGTGGGATTCGCCGCCCTTCGAGCCCGACATCCGCGAAGGGCGCATCTATGCTCGCGGCTCCGCCGACGACAAGGGGCAGCTCTTCCTGCACATCAAGGCGCTCGAAGCCCACCTGGCGACGCGGGGCCGCCTGCCGGTCAATGTGATCGTGCTGGCCGAAGGCGAAGAGGAGGTGGGCTCGCCGAACCTCGTCCCGTTCGTCAGGGAGCACAGGGCGAGGCTGGCAGCCGACACGGTCGTGATCTCCGATTCGGCGATGTTCGCCCCCGGCCTGCCCTCGCTCCTCTTTTCGCTGCGCGGCCTCGCATACTTCGAAATCCACGCAACCGGCCCTTCATCCGACCTGCACTCGGGTGCGTACGGAGGCGCGATCCTCAACCCGGCCAACGCTCTGGCGAAAGTCATCGGCGATCTCCACGACGACGCCGGCAGGATCACCATACCGGGGTTCTACGACGACATCATCGACCCGGCTCCCGAGACGCTGGACGGCATCCGCTCGCTCCCCTTCGACCCGGACGCGTACGCCCGCGAGGTCGGCGCGCGCGCGACCGGCGGCGAGAAGGCCTACTCCCCCCTGGAGCGACTCTGGACTCGGCCCTCCTGCGACGTCAACGGATTGCTCTCGGGCTACACCGGCGAAGGCGCCAAGACCGTCCTGCCAGCCAGGGCCATGGCCAAGGTGAGCTTTCGTCTGGTCCCGGGGCAGTCGCCCGAGCGGGTCCACGAGCTGTTCGAGCAGCACCTCGCGAAGGTGGCGCCTCCCGGCGTGACTCTCGAACTGGTCGAGTTGCATGGCGGCCGCCCATGGCGGGCGAGCCTGGACGGACCGCTGTTCGATGCCGCGTCCCGGGCACTGGAGAAATCGTTCGGCACACAACCCGTGTTGGCCGGGGAAGGCGGAAGCATCCCCATCGTGGGCGAATTCGAGGAGATCCTGGGCGCGAACTCCCTGCTGCTGGGTTTCGCTCTCCCCGGCGCCAACATGCACGCGCCCAACGAGTGGTTCGCCACCGACTGCTTCGAGCGGGGCATCGACACGCTCATCCACCTCTACGACGAACTGGCGGACGCCTGATTTGTAATGCCAACATGTCATAATGGCATGTTGAGTTTACATTGTCCGTAACCATCGCCGCCGCGCGCAGCAGAGCCCGCGCCTTGTTCAGCGTCTCCTCGTGCTCCGATTCCGGATTCGAGTCCGCCACGATCCCCGCCCCCGCCTGCACGTGCGCAAACCCGTCGCGAACGATCATGGTCCGAATGGCGATGGCGGTATCCATCTGACCGCCGCCCCAGCCCAGGTGTCCCACCGCCCCCGCGTACGGGCCGCGCGCGGTGGGCTCCAGCTCGTCGATGATCTCCATCGCGCGAACCTTCGGCGCCCCCGAGACGGTCCCCGCCGGGAAACAGGCGCTCAGGACGTCCAGCGCGGTGAGTCCCTCGCGCACCTCCCCCTCGACCTGGCTGCAGAGGTGCATGACGTGGGAGTAGAGGTCGACGGTCATCAGTTCGGGTACCTTGACCGTGCCGTACTTCGAGACCCTGCCGACATCGTTCCTGCCCAGATCCACCAGCATGCGATGCTCGGCCAGTTCCTTCTCGTCGGCGGCCAGTTCGGCGGCCAGCGCACGATCCTCGGTGCGGCTGCGCCCCCGCCTTCTCGTACCGGCAATCGGGCGCACCGTCACCATCCCGTCCTCCAGCCGCACCAGGACCTCGGGCGAGGACCCGACGATGCTGAAGTCGCCGAAATCGAGGTGGAACAGGTAGGGTGACGGATTGATCGTGCGCAACGCGCGGTAGAGCTGGAAGGGCGACGCTTCGAAACGGGTCGAGAGGCGCTGGCTCAGCACGATCTGAAAGGCGTCCCCGGCAGCGATGTAGTCCTGTGCGCGCCGGACCCCGCCGATGAAGTCCCGGCGCGCGAAGTTGCTGGTGTACTCGGGTTCGGCGGTGGCTGCCGGCACGAGGTCCAGCGGTTCCGGGGCCGCCCGGGAGCGCAGCCGGCCGACGGTGTCCTCGAGCCTGGATACCGCCTCGCCGTAGAGCGCCGTCAACCCCGCCCGAGAAGACGCTTTGCCGGTGTCCACGGTAGTGATCGCCTTGGCGCGGCCCAGGAGGTTGTCCACCGCCACCACCACATCGGAGAACATGAACATCGCCGTGGGCAGCCCCTGGTCGTCGGGAGGGCCGGCGCCAAGGCGCTCGATGCGGCGAACCAGGTCATACCCGAAGTAGCCCACGGCGCCTCCCCAGAAGCGCGGCAGACGCGGGTCGGGACGGGGCGCGGCGTCCGTCAGCCGCGAGAGAAGATCCGCCAGAGGGTCGGCCACTCTGCCCGGGCGCCAGCCCGGCCCGGGCTCCCAGATCGAGACCTCGTCGCCGTCCAGCATCCAGGCCATTCGCGGACGGCTTCCGAGAAAGCTGTAGCGCGCCCACTGCTCACCGCCGACCACCGACTCGAGAAGGAAGCCGAAGGGTCCGTCCCTGAGCTTGTGGCAGGCGGTGACGGCGGTGTCGGAATCGAAGAGCAACTCGCACCAGACCGGGATGCGAAGCCCTGGCCCGGCACTCTTCAGAAACGATTCAAGGGATGGCTTGACGTCCAATTGGGCTCGGCTGCGGCTCGGGGCTGCGCACGTCGTCGTGCCGGGGAATGTATATTCGTGAGAACCACCGCACTCGAAAGCTACACGACCGACAAAGAAAGCGGAGATGGAACCACAATCCGACGCACGCCCTCCCTACCTCTGGGCGGGAGCGGCAACCCTGGCGATCGGGCTTCTGTACCTGATCACGCTCGCGCCGACCACGGCGTTCTGGGACACCAGCGAGTACATCGCGACCGCGCACATCATGGGGGTCCCGCATCCACCCGGGAATCCGCTCTTCGTGGTTCTCGCGCGCACCTGGAACATCATCCTGGGGGTCTTCGGCGTCTCCACCGCCGTAAGCGTCAATCTCTTCTCGGCCCTGATGAGCTCGCTGACGCACGGGCTCTGGTTCCTCGTCGTCCACCACATTCTCGGCCACTTCTCGGACAGCCGGCGCTTCCGCCTCATCGGCGCGGCCGCCGCCGTCCTGGTGAGCGGCACCGCCTTCACCGTCTGGAATCAGTCCAACGTGAACGAGAAGGTCTACACCGTCTCGCTCTTCACCATCGCCCTGCTCTCGTGGCTGGCATTCCGCTGGCGCGAGCGCCTCGGCCGCGGCAAGGACGACAACATCCTCGTCCTGATGGTCTTCATCCTTGCGCTGTCGGTGGGCAACCACCTCATGGCCTTCCTGGCCGCGCCCGCGCTCTTCATCTTCGTGCTGCTGGTCCATCCGAGGACGCTGCTGAACCACCGCCTGTACCTCTTCGGGATCCCCGCCATCGTTCTGGGGTTGAGCTTCCACCTCGTCCTTCCGGTGCGCTCCGGACTCGGACCCGTGATCAACGAGGCGGAGCCCACCTGCGAGAGCATCGGGGCCGCTCTCGGCAGCATCGTGACCTATGGAAACGCGGGCTGCGAGAAGCTGTCCTCGGCGCTGCAGCGCGACCAGTACGACAAGCCACCGCTCCTGCCCCGCCAGGCGCCGCTCATGTCCCAGGTGCGGAACTGGCTTCAGTACTTCGACTGGCAGTGGGCCAGAGGGCTGTCGCCCACGGAAGTGCTCTTCGGCAGGAGTCGCATGCCTTTCACTCTGCTCTTCATAGGGCTGGGGGTGTTCGGAATGATCGAGCACTACCGTCGCGACCGCGCGAGCTGGGCCTACCTGGTCTCGCTCTTCGTGGTGCTTTCCGCCGGGCTCGTGTACTACCTGAACTTCAAGTACGGGTTCGCGTTCGATATCCCCGGGAGCGACCTTCAGGAGGTGCGCGAGCGCGACTACTTCTTCATCGCCGGGTTCTCGGTCTGGGGATTGATGGCCGGGCTCGGGATCACAGGTCTCTGGCAGAGGGCGTCGCGCAAGTCCGGTCTTTCCCTGACCCATTGCGCCCCCGTCCTGGGACTCGCGCTGATCCCGCTCGTGCTCAACTACTCGTGGGCCGACCGATCGCGCGACTACGCCGCTCGGGACTGGGCCTACAACCTCCTCATGAGCGTCGAGCCGTACGGGGTTCTCTTCACCAACGGCGACAACGACACCTTCCCGCTCTGGTACCTCCAGGAGGTCGAGGGCATTCGGCGCGACGTCACCGTTGCGGTCACCTCGTATCTCAACACCGACTGGTACGTGAGGCAGCTGCGCGAGCTGACGCGCCCGTGCGAGGCGGGCGAGGATCCCGACGCCGACCCGACGCGAATCCTCTGCCAGCGGCCGTACACAGCCGCGAACACCGACGCCATGTATACATCGGACCCGGCGGAAGCCGAGGCGGCGGGAAAGGTGCCCATCGTGCTCGACTACGAAATCCGCAAGCCGGAGCGAGCCATCTTCCGCGACGACCTGGACGACGCCACCATCGACAGGGTGGTGCGCACCCTGTTGCCGATCGAGGAGACCAGCGAGTACGCTCTGGGTGCGGTGACGGCCACGATGAACGCCGGCCAGCACATGTATCCCTGGCATCAGTTCACGCTGGCCGCGATCGCCAACTCGCTCGGCGACCGGCCGGTCTACTTCGCCTCCAGCGGGTCCGCGGCGTCGGCCTTCGGACTCAGGCGGCAGGTCATTCGTCAGGGCCTGGCCCACCGCCTTTGGCCGGGCGACCCCGATGAACTCTACGGCCGCGGCGTGAGGCCGAACAACGATGTCTCCGCCCTGACCGGCGTTGTCGGCGCCTGGGTCGACATCGCGCGCACGAAGACGCTCGCGGAGCAGGTCTTCGTGCATCGCACCGGGATTCCGGACGCATGGGAGTACTGGCCGGACATGTCGACCATCGGCATCCCGAACTACTACTCCTGGGTCTACTACGCCCTGTTCAGGGACGCCGAGAACCGCGGAGACCTGACCGAGGCGAACGAATTCGCGAGCCGCTTCGACGCCTGGACTACGCTCGGGGCGTCCACTCCGCTGGTCGCGGCCCCCGCGGCTTCCGGGAGCTAGCCCGACTGAAGCCGGAAGGATCCCACACCCGATCTCTGGCTGCGGATACGCCCTTCAGGGGTCCCGTCATCGATTCGCAGCAGGAGGTCGAAGCACTCCGGGGCCGACGCGACGACGCCTGGGGTCGCCTTCACCAGCACGAATCCGGTCATCCTGCTCAGGCTGACCAACTCCGGCAGCACCCGTGACAGGTCCCCGGCGCTCAGGCGTTCGAGGCCGGTGGGGATGACGACCGCCCCCGGATCGAGTGCGTCCCGCACCGCGAGTTCCGCCATCGAGATGCGCGCAGCGATGCGAAGGACGGCGATCTCCTCCCCACCGCCCCGGCCGCCCTCGATCCACTCCTCGTAAAGGCCGGGAAACGACCCCGCGAAGCGGCCGCCCGTCAGCGTCACGGCCTTGCGGTGGATCCTGCCGCGCAGTGCCTCTCGCGCGGAAGCGGCTGCCCCGCTGGCGGACTCCCCATCCTCGCCTGCCCCCCCGGGGGGGGCTTTGCGAATCCGCGCCCGCAGCACCGCCGCCTCACGCTCCAGCGACGCGAGCTGCGCCGGCTTCCGCTTCAGCTGGTCCCTGCGCCGCCGCCACCACTTCCCATCCTGCACGACGGATTCCCACTCCTCCCTTCGGGCGGCGAGGACCTGTTCGGCGTGCTCTCCAAGCGGCCGTCCGCACACCGAGCAGTCGGCCGCATCTCCCGCCTGCTCGATCGCGGCCACCCGGCGGCGCAACTCCCGCTCCCTGTCCCGGTGAAGCAGCAGCCGCGTCTCGGCATCCTGCCGTTCCCGAATCCACGCGACCTTCGCGGCCGCGGCCCGCGTGGCCACCTCGGCGGCCTTCTCCCGCAGCTCTCGCGTCCCCGCCTCCCCTCCCCTTTCACCACCCCTCACCCCGCGCCCGACACCCTGCAGCAGCGCCCCCGCCGCGGACAACCATGTGCCGACCGGGCCGGCCCCGTACCAGAGCGCCGCATATTCCTCCCGGCGCATCCCATGCCTTGCGAGCACCGGATCCAGGAGAGACTCGAAGCGCGGCGTGCCCACCCGGACCGGTCCATCCGGCGACGACACAACCGGTCCCGATCCGCGAAAAGTCCCGCCGCTGGCGAACGCGGTGTGGAGCGTCGCGGGGTACCTTCGCCACGCGGGGTCCCGGTCGGCGACTACGGCAACCAGCCCACTGGCATCGCGGAGGTCGAGAGTGGACCCGCGCGCTCCCCCTGCGAGCGTCTGCAGCCTCATGTCACGGCTCTCCCGGCAGCGCATCGACGCGGAGTTCCACGACCCGGCTGCGGATGCGTTCCAGGACCTCCCGATCCAGAACTGCGAAGTCATCGACGGACAGCCCGCGGACCGGAAGCCGGAGGAGCTTCCCTTCGACGCCTCCCGGCACTCCGGCGAGCGCTTCGTTCAGCCTGCGGGCGACCGTGGCGGTGCTTCCCCCGGCGGCGTCGACCGGCGCGAGGCTCACCGCGGCGCGCGCTTCGACCGGCCGGAACGTCACCTCTCCGGTATCGAGGTCGGCGACAAGAAACCCCTTGTCGACGGCGGCCTCCCGCCACGGATCGGGACCGATCCGCTCCAGTGATCCGCTGTAGTGTGCGCGGTCGGCGAGCGCGGTGCGCGTGTGGTTCGAGCCAAGGGCGATGTAGTTCCAGTCGGTCGGCCGGACTCGCAGGGCGCTCAGGTCCCCGGGCGCCACCGAGGCGTGCATCACGAGCACGTTCAGTCTCGCCTTCGGGTCCGGGCGCACGGGGTGAGGGCGGGCGGCTGCGAGGACAGGGTGCGGCACGAGGGTGACGCTTGCCTCCCCGTCGCGCAGCGTCAGGCGCCGGGCAGCCGTCGTCGCCACCTCCACCGATTCCAGCGCTCCCACGACGGCGAGGGGACCGGGCCTTTCAGGGTCGAGAGGCGTGTCTCTTGCGCCTGCCACAACCGCGACGACCACACCGGGCACACGCTCTCGCAGCTTTGCCGCCGCCCGCGAAAACACCGCAATCGGAGGCGGGGGCACGTCGGGGTTGTCGAAGACATCGCCCGCAATCACCACAAGCTCCGGCTGGAACCCGGCGATGCGTTCCAGCGCGGTTTCGAAGACCCGCAACACGTCGGTGGCCCGCCCACGCCCTCGTCCGCTTCCGCCGTACCCAAGGTGCAGGTCGGAAAGGTGCGCCAGTTTCATGGCCCGCCATCGAGCGCCGTGGGCTCCTCCGCCGACGCGATCGCCTCCATCCCCCGCACCGCCGAAAGCGGCGATGCCGACCGATCGAAACACCATAGTTCGTGGTGGCGCGGCCCGAAGATCGGCGGCCCCCCGCTGCCCGGCTCGGCGCCGCGGTAGCCGGCAACGCTGTACCCGGCCTCTCGTGCCGCCCCGCAGAGGCTCTCGGGAGGACGGCCCCGGCGGCCGCCGACCCACATCCGCTCGACGCCCGCGGCGCGGAAAGCGTCCATCCTCATCCCCACGGCCAATTCACGTTCCGCGATCACCGTCCATCCCGGCCCCGGGGGGATGGGCGATTCCACCAGCCGCGATTCGTCCCAGCCGAATCCCCTGGCAGCCAGGCCGCGCACGTCGCGATCCGGCTCGAATACACGCCACTCCCGGTCCTCCGGCTGTTCAAACCAACCGCCCGCTCCGACAAAGAGCACCCCGCCGGCACCGTCGAGCGAAGCGGCCACCCCGGCTCGCCAGTCCCCCGGCGGGGGCGGGTCGACCGCCCGTTCCATCGCCCCGTCCCATAGCACGCGGACGGACCGCCGCGGGATCGCGGTCTCCCAGCTCTCGAAGCGAAGTTCGGGCCGTCCATCCTCGCGAAGCACCGGGTTCCGCTGTGGGACGCGATCGAAGATCCACCCGAGACAGCGGGCGCCGGCCGACGCCAGCACCGCAGCGCCAAGAAACACGGTGACGGCCAGCACCGGCTGCCCCAGCATCGCGAGCACGATCGTTCCACCGGCGACAACGCCCCCGATCCCGCCCACAAGGACCTGGAGCTTTTCGCCGGAGCCCAGCGACTCCGCGAATCCACCCATGCGGCCCCACACGCCCCCTGCGAAGTACGACGGCAGAGCCGCGGTCAGGGCCAGCCCGAGTCCCTGCGCCGCCCAGTTGGCTCCGAAGCCGTTCATGAACTCCCAGAGCCCGGCGAACGCGGCTCCGGCCACGAGCGCCAGGAGGAACGCCATCCACCCGCGCGCCGCGGAAGGAACCGCGTCTTCACCGTCCGCGCTCCCCATCCAGATGCCGGCAGCGAGCGAGATCGCGCTGACCGCGACCAACACCGCGCCCGCCTGCGTCAGCCCGCGCGAGTTGTATAGCAGGATGCCCGCGCTGGTAGCCAGCGCAGCGGCGACGGCCGCGCCCGCCAGCAGCGACGGAAGCCAGAACAGCGCGCGAGCCCTGGCGGCCGGTGGACGCGCCCCGGCGGTCCGGCGTCTCACCGCTCCCGGTGCTCGCGCGGATTCATCCATCGACTGCTCGCGATGATTCCACTGCGTCGTAGCGGCCCTCCACGAAAACAAGGGGATCTCCGCCCGCAGCATCCGCTTCCTGCACGCGCCCCACCAGAATCAGGTGGTCGCCGGCCTCGAAGGTCCGGTACAGGGTGCAGCGCAGCCAGGCCACGACGCCGTCCAGGATCGGGCTGCCGCCATCGCGCACGGTATGGCCGACCCCCTCGAAGCGCTGGTCCGTGTCCACTTCGGCAAAGCGCACGGCGGTCGCGGCGGCGCCAGCCCCCAATACGTTCACCGCAAACGCGCCGCTCGACAGGATGGCGCCGAGAGACGACGACTTCTCCGAGACGCAGACCAGTACCAGCGGAGGATCAAGGGAGACCGAAGTCACCGAGTTCGCGGTGAGGCCGAAGGGCGTGCCGTCCCGATGCAATGCGGTGACCACGGTCACTCCGGTCGGGTAGTGGCCCATGACTTCCCGGAATCGGGCGGGGTCCAGGCGAGATTCTTGTTCCATGCAGGATTCTAACAGTCCGCGGACAGACTCGCGTGAGCGCCGCGCCCAGCGCGGATGCATCGCCGCCCGAATGCACTGGGGACCTGTTCCACGGACGGTTAAAGTTCGTCGAGGATCATTCGATAGCTCCGATGGCGCTCGGACTGAATCCGCCCCTCGGCCATGGCCGCCAGGACAGCGCATCCGGGCTCGTGAAGGTGGATGCAGTCGTTGAACTGGCAGTGCCCGATGAACGGGCGGAAGTCGGCGAAGCAGCGAGCAAGCTCGCGCGCCGCAATGTCCCCCGGTCCCGCATCGGAGAATCCGGGGGTATCGGCCACCTGGCCGCCGCCCGCCAGGGTGATCAGTCGGCTCGAAACCGTTGTGTGCCTGCCCGCCCGCGACCGCCTGCCGACCTCGCGGGTCCGCAGCGCCAACCCCGGATCTACCGCGTTCAGCAGGGAGGACTTCCCCACCCCCGACGGCCCCACCAGCACCGACGAGCCGGACTGGATCAGGGTCCGGAAGTCGTCGATGCCCTCGCCCGTGACAACCGAAGTCGCCGCCACCGCGTAGCCCGCGTCCCGGTAGGCCCGCGAGAGCTCTTCCGCCACGTCGCGGCCACCCGGCAGCTCCAGCTTGTTGAGGACGACACGGCACTCCATGCCGCCGGACTCCCCCATCACCAGCATCCTGTCGATCACAGTGCGCGACGGAGGCGGGTCAGCCACCGAAGCCACCACCACCAGGCGATCCAGGTTGGCCGCCACCACCCGGGCGAACCGGCTCCACGAGGGGCGGCGGGACAGCCGGGTACGGCGCGGCAGCACGGCCTCGATCACCGCCGCCTCGCCGGGCAGGCTGACGAACTCCACCATATCGCCGATCACCACCTTGCCGCGCCCGCGTCCCCCGTGCTTGATCCGCCCCCTCAGCGAAGCCTCCACCGTGCGGTCCTCGATCCGCACGCGGTACACACCCCCAACGGCCTCCACCACCTGGCCGACGCTCTCTTGCCTGGTCACGGCTTCATCCCGGCGGGCCGTGGAAGGACCCCCGCCGCATTCGGGCGGCCCCTGCTGCAAAACACCCCCGCGACGAAGATGCCGCCGCGAGGGTGTTGCAGTCCGAAACCCTTGAGGTGAGCTACGCCGCGAAGGACTTGAGAGCCTTGCCCTTGTCGCCTTCGCGCAGGCGCCGCAGCGCCCGGTCCCGCAGCTGACGGATGCGCTCGCGGGTCACGCCCAGCAGGTTGCCGATCTCCTCGAGGGTGTGCTCGCGCTCCCCCTCCAGGCCGAAGTACAGCCGCAGCACCCTGGCATCGCGCGGATCGAGCGTGCCCAGCGCGTTGGTCACGGCCTCGGTCAGGAGGCGGTTCTCGACCTCCAGTTCGGGCTCCGCCGCCTCCTCGGTGATGAAGCGCTCCACGAGCTGCGAGTCCTCGCTGTCGCCGATGGGAGCGTCGAGGCGGATTTCGGCCGCGTTCAGCGTCTGCAGCGACTCGACGAGCTGCGGCGTCAGGAAGGTCGCCTCGCCCAGCTCCTCGCTGGTCGGATCGCGCCCGAGCTCCTGCTTGAGCCGCTCCTTCTCGCGGAAGATGCGCGCCAGATCGGAAGCCCGGTTGAGCGGTACGCGCACCGGACGCCCGTGGTTGGCCAGCGAGGCCAGAATCGCCTGGCGGATCCACCACACCGCGTAGGAGATGAACTTGACGCCCTGCTCGGGATCGAACTTGCGAGCAGCGGTGACCAGTCCCACGTTGCCCTCCTGGATCAGGTCCGTGAGGGAGACACCGCGGTTCTGGTACTTCTTGGCGACGCTGATCACGAAGCGCAGGTTCGCCTTGGCGAGCGCCTGGATCGCCTCTTCGTCACCCTTCTGGGCGCGCGCGCCCAGGATCTTTTCCATGTCCGGCGTGATCAGTTCGTGACGGCTTACGTCGCGCAGATACTGATCCAGTGCAGTCTGCTCATCCAGGCTGGCATCGAACCCGGTGAGCACGTTCACCCTTCTCTTTCCACGCCGAGTTTTCCTGGCCATCTTTCTTTCTCGATTCTCCGTTACGGCCCGGACGGGTTGTCCGGATCAAACGCGTGGCATATACAGCCGTTAACGGTACGGCTGCACTCGCGCATTGTCAACAATTTTTTTTTGGCGTCCTGTTTGTGAAGCCCTCGTTTCTACCTGTCGCGCGGCCTCCGTCATTCTCTACCCGCGCAACTACAGACGTTCCCGGTTCCGGAAAGGGTTGTCCCGACCGCCTCCCCCTCTCCCCGGCATCCCCGGACAAATCCTCGCTGCCGGCCCCGGCGGCACTCGGCCCACCCCCGGCCGGCCCCGCGGCCAGCCTCTCCAGCAACCACTTCGGGTCGACCTCCCTCGGCTCGAAGGTGAAGAGCCGAAGCACCCTTGCCGTACGGTGAAGCTGCTCCGCAAGCTTCGGCAGGTCGATCAGCCCCGGAATGCCCTTCTTCCCGAGCCGCACCGTGCGGCCCCCGCGATCGACCAGCAGGTCGAGCTGGAACATGGCCCTGGTCACCGGGAAATCGAGGATCGCCTCGCCGGGCGCCAGCCCCAGTTCCGCGGCGATTTCGTCTTCCCACCTGCGTTTCTCCGGGGTGTCGCCGCTGACCCATGCGGGCAGGACGCGTTCCTCCAGCTGCCAGGCCGGTATCTCCGTCGCGCGCTTGGGGAGCCTCCGGTTCTTCAGGGCCGGCAGCCACCGCCGGCCAAGCCTTTCCGCCGCCGGGCCGGACGCGGTACGCGCACGGCGCGCCAGTTCGTAGAGCAGCTCTTCGTCGGTGGGGCCGATCAAATCGAGCGGCGACAGGATACCCTCCTCGACCGCCGTCTCCACGATCCGCTTGTACATGCCGGTCGCGGCGCGCACGGCGTGATGCCAGTACACGTTGCGGAACATCTGGTACTTGGAGAACAGAAGTGATTCCAGCGAGCTGAGCGCCTTGGCGCGCACCCCGACCTCCCAGTTGCCGGTGACCGGATCCTGCAGGACCGCCAGGCCCTCCAGCAGCCGCTCCACATCCACTTCGCCGTACGGGACCCCGCAGAAGCGCGCGTCCCGGCGCAGGTATTCCATCTTGTCCAGGTCCAGGCTGCCGCTCACCAGTCCGCGGAGCGCGCTGTCGCCCGCCCCCCTGATGATCCGGGCGATCTCCTCCGCGGCGCCCTTGCCCAGCGGGGCCAGGGCCGCCTTCAACTCCGGCGATTCGAAGAAGAGCTCGCTCATCTTCTCGTGGTCGCCCGCGATCCGGTCCGGCTCCAGCTCCTCGAGGGCGTGGGAGAAGGCGTAGTGGCCGATGTCGTGCAGCAGCGCCGCGTACGGGATCAGGGGCGCACCCTTCCAGACCTCGGGCGGCAGGGCCGGACCCGATCTCAGGATCCGGATCGCCCTGACGGCGAGGTGGTAGACGCCGATCGCGTGGTCGAAGCGGGTGTGGGTCGCGCCGGGGTAGACGAGGTGGGCGAGGCCGAGCTGGCGAATGTAGCGCAACCGCTGAAAAGCGGCCGTATCGATGATCGCGGCGGCAACGGTGTCCACCCGGATGGTGTTCCAAACCGGATCGCGTATCACGATGGACCGTCCATGGCTGACCATGGAGGGCCACGATAGCACCTGGGCCGGGACCTCGCAATAGTCGAATGGGACTGAACTTCCAGGACTTTTGCCGGAAACCGCCGAAGGGACGCCGCCACCGCCCCGCGTTGACGAATACCGAACAAATTGCGAAGTTGCGTCGCCATGAACGCCGCATCGCTCAGGGACGAGGTTCGCGCCACCGCCGAAGAGCGCCCGGGGGTCTACCGCTGGCTCTCCGCCGACGGCAGGATCCTGTACGTGGGAAAGTCGGTGCGCCTGCGCTCGCGGCTCCTCTCCTACTTCCGCGAGGAGACGGGCAAGACGGCCCGCCTGGTGTCGGAGGCCGCGGCCGTCCGGTGGGACCATATCCCGAACGAATTCGCCGCCCTCTTCCGCGAGATGCACCTGATCCGGGCCTGGCAGCCCGAATACAACGTCCAGCACAAGCGCGACCGCCGCTACGGATTCATCAAGATCACCCGCGAGCCCGCCCCCCGCCTGGTCCCCGTGTCCCGCGTCGTCAACGACGGAGCCAGGTACTTCGGACCTTTCGGACAGACGATCTGGCTGGCCCGTGCCGTGCACGAACTGTCGCTCGCGACCGGCCTTCGGGACTGCCCCGCCGACACCCCCATCCACTTCGGCGATCAGATCGAGATCTTCGCCCGCGGCCGCACCCCGCGCTGCATCCGCGGCGAAACGGACACCTGCCCCGCGCCCTGCGCCGGCCGCTGCACGGCCTCGGAGTACAACACCCGCCTGATTCAGGCCCGGGCATTTCTCGAGACCCGCAGCCGTGCCCCGCTCGACAGGCTTTCCGATTTGATGAAGAGAGCGACCGGGCGCCTCGATTTCGAGTACGCCGCGCGTCTCCACGACCGCATGGGAACGCTGGAAAGGTTATGGGGCCACCTTTCCGGATTCCGCGGCCGGATCGAGAACCTGAATCTCGTCTACCCGGTGCCGGGATTCGGCGGCGAAGACCGGGTCTACCTCATCCGCCGCGGCAGAATGTGGGGCGAGTTGCCCTGGCCGAAGAGCGACGCGGCGCGGCAGCGCGCCGACGAGACCGTCAAGGAAGCCTTCCGACCCACCCTTGCCGACCGCGACGCCAGCCTGGAGGCCGACGCGGCCGCCGAGGTTCTGCTGACGGTGGGGTGGTTCAACAAGCGGCCGGATGAGCGACGGCGGGCGCTGGCGCCGGAGAAGTGGCTCGGGAAGGGGAACTGAGCCCGCCGGATCAGCCGGCCCCCGGACACATCCCAAAGCCGGCAGCCGCGAAGTGCCGATCCAGTGTCAGGGCATCCCGGATTTCCAGCTCGTGCATCACGGCAAAGCTCACCGCATCGGCAAGTGAGAAGGGTTGGTCCGCAAAGGGGTCCTGCCACCGCGTGATTGCCGCCTTGACGCGGTCGGGGGTGGCGTACTCGACCTGGTTGGGAGCCTGGTGAACCGCTTCCAGGAAAGCCATCGCCGGCCGTCGACCGGCTCGTCTCAACAGCAGGACGTGGGTTTCGGCGACCACGAGATTGGTGGTTACAATCCGGGCCCCCTGCAGGATCCGCGACTTCAACTCGCCGGCAACCGATCCGTGATCCGGATGCCCGGCATCCGCGATCGGATACCAGGCGCTGGTATCGACAAAGAGCCTGGTCATTCGGAATCGTGCGCGCCGCCACGGGAGCGTCGACGCTTCGACCACGACGCGATCTCGTCGGCAACCAGGCAGTCATCATGCCTGCGCGCGACATCGGAGCCGTGATCCGCCGCCGGCGCCGCCCTCGAGGGTACGATACCGACGATGCCCAAGGCAGGATGCTGGTGAGGATCCGTGAGTTGGCGCTCGAGCGCTTCGAGGCCCCGCCGCACGACGCCGGACTTGCTCGCATCGAGCGCTGCGGTCAGCCGGTCGAGGCGGTTCCTCTCCGCCGGACGCAGATAGACCTGGATCTTGGCGCCCGTATCATGATATGGAGTCATGAATCATGATATGATGTATGTCGCCAGTGTTCAAGGCCGCTTTTTCTTCCCCGCCCACCTCAGCGGCGGAATCACCTCTCCCGCCGCGCTGGACTCGATCAGGATGCCGAGCCGGCGCTGCCGCGTGTCCTCCCGCTTGGCGCTGACGACCCACCATGTGACCTGCTTGCGGTACGAGGGCCGCGCAGCCTGGAAGTACTCCCAGGCTGCCGCGTCCGCCCTGATCCTCGCTTCGTACTCGGGTGGCAGCGCCATACCTCCCGGCTGCTCGTACGAAGCCTGCTTCTCCTTTCGCCGATCCCGCCTTTCGTACGCAGCCAGCCCGGCTTCGGCCACGAGCCCCTCGGCGATCAGCTCCTTCATGCGCCCCAGGTTCCGCGCGCTCCAGTGGCTCCGCTTCCGGCGCGGCGTGAAGCGCAGCATGTAGCGCTTGTCGTCCACCGACCGCTTCAGCCCGTCGATCCATCCATAGCAGAGCGCGGTGTCGACCGACTCGGGCCAGGTCACGCTGGGCAGCCCGGTTCCCTTCTTGTAGTAGCCGACCCACAGCTCCCCGCCCTTGTCGTGGTTCTTCTCGAACCAGGCCCTGAGCTGCGCGGCCGTGGGGAAGAAGCGCGGGTCGTCGGCGGTGCCCCGCCCGTGCGCCCTACCCACCGGGCACCAGCATCGTCCGCTCCGCCGCCACGGACTCGATCCGCTCCCGCGAGTAGAAGAGCGGGAAGTAGCGGTCGTTCGCCCACAGTTCGAAGAGGTTCTCGTAGAAGGGCGACGCAGGATCGCCGGACTGCCCGGGCGTGTTGCTGCCCACCGCCAGATCCCAGTTGCCCGTGTCCACGATGATCCGGAACGACGCGCCCGAGGTCTGGTTGTCGCCGCCCCCGGTATTGTTCAGCGTCTGGCTGTTGCCGCCTCGGGAGAGCGGTCCGACGGTGAACATGTCGGCCAGATCGCCGGAGACTGCGCGGGAGAGCGGGTGGAAGATCGTCGCGTGCTTGTAGCCGGGCTGCCCGTACTGCCACCGCTCCATGTCGCCGCCGAGTCTGCGACGAACGTCCGCCACCGCCTCCTCCAGGCTGCGCAGCAGCACCGCATCGCGTCCCGCGACCGGATCGTCGCCGAACTCTCCGCCGGGCGCGGTGAGGTGTCCGATCACCTTCACCAGGGCCATGCCGGGCAGATGTCGCCGCACGGATTCGGGCACGAACAGCGCGTGCACGTTGCCCCGCACCCGCGCCTCGAATGCGTTGTAGATCCCCGCCGCGACCGACTCCGGCGCCAGCACGAAGTCCCACGCCAGGAGCAGCTCGCGCGCCCGCTCGACATCGCCGCCGCCGGTGGCCACGTGCCGCAGCATCGGCACCATGGTGCGCGCCGGGATCGACAGGTAGTCGGTCTGCAGCGCCATCATGTCGGCCATGGAGTGCTGCCGTCCGGAGCCGAGGACCTCGGCCGCGCGCGCCCAGCGATACGGATCGGACCACTCGAATCCGATCGCATCCATGTAGGGGTAGTCGGGGGGCGTGAGGTGGTTGTTGGCCGTCGCGAAGTAGCCTTCCGGCGGGTTGTAGACGCTGGGCTTGGCCTTGATGGGCAGATACCCGTCCCACTCGTAGCGGCCGTCGCCGGGAACGGGGACCAGGCCGGACCAGTTGCGGCGGATCGGCGCGATCCCCACGGCCTGCCAGCCGATGTTCCCCTCCCGGTCGGCCCAGACCATGTTCTCGCCCGGAATGTTGGAGTAGTTGCAGGCCTCGACGAACTCCTCCCAGGTGCGGGCCTGGTCCATCCGCAGGCTCGCCAGGTAGGGAGCGCCGCCAGGCTCCAGCCACGCCGCTCGCACGGCGTACGCGACATTCTCATCCGGATCCTCGAAGACCACCGGCCCGTGGCGCGTGTACTTGAACTCGGCCAGGTGCGGATCCTGTCCCTTCACCGGGATCTCCTCCTCGATCACCGTCATCTCCTCCCACCCGCCCTTGTAGCGGTAGCGGCCGGGATCGTCGGGATGAGTCTCGTAGACGTAGAGGTCCTCACCGTCGGTGCGGAACACGGTAAGCCCCCACGCCCCGTACTCGTTGTGGCCGATACTGACGCCCGGGATCTCCGGCTCGCCCCCGCCGATCACGTTCCACCCCGGCCCCACCAGGTGCACCCAATAGCGCAGCGAAGGCGCCGATTGGGCGCGGTGCGGATCGTTGGCCATCAGCGGATAGCCGCTCTCGCTGAGCCGGCCGCTCACGACCCAGTTGTTGGAGCCGATGTCCTCGGGATTCTCCCAACCCATCGGGCCCGGCCACGCCGTGGGGTCCTGCCAGGAAGCCGGATCCCGAGCCGCGGCCCCGCGCACTCCCGCCGCTGCCGCCTCCAACCGCGCAAACGCCTCGGCATCGCCCCGGTGCTCGGCCACCAGGTGCTCCGGCCGAAACCGCACCGGCCCACGAAACGCGTTGTAGCGCCCCAGGATGTCCTGGCTCAGCAGGTCGCCGTCGATCGCCGGGTCCAGCGCGATATCCGGATCGCCCGGGTGGAAGTTCGCCGCCCGCTTCACCATCTCGGCGCCCACCGCGGCCACCGCCCGTCCATAGTTGAGCTCGTTGCCGATGTTGCCAAGCAGGCCCTGATGCCGTGAAATCACCACCTCGGGCGTCCACCGCTTCGGCCGGATCCCCAGCAGCTCGAACTCGATCGGCAGCAGCGACGGATCGGCCTCGGTCTCGGCGATGTACGCGTTCACCCCGTCCACGTACGCCGGGATGATCACGTCGCCACGGTCGTGATACTGGTTCATCTCCTGGGTCATGTCGCCGCGGAAGCGAAAGAGCCGGAAGCCGATGTCGCGCTCCAGCTCGCCCGGTCCCAGCATCTCCGCCACGGTCCCGGTCGCCTGCGCCCGCCACACCTCGAACTGGAAGAGCCGGTCGCGCGCGGCCGCGTACCCCTGCGCAAAGAACAGGTCGTACTCGGTCTCGGCATAGATGTGATTGATCCCCCAGCGGTCGCGAATGATCTCGACGGGGGCATTGAGTGCCGGCAATGAGATGGTGGTGGATGAGAGGGCGTCGAAGGCGGTCCCGGCCCCCGCGGCAGGCGCTACCTGGGTGCTGGCGGCAGGCGGGACGCCGAGAAGGAGGACGAGGGCGGCTGCGGGCGGAGCGGACCTGCGAATGGTGAGCATGGCAAAACGGGCCGATGGGGACTGTGTGCGGAGGCCAAAGGTAGCGCCCGGCGGGTCACGCGCACGATCTTGTCGTCGATATCGCCCCTTCAAGCACCCCGCAATCCCGGAAGCCCACGATGAAGACCACCGGACCCGCGGTATCTGTCCTGCTCGCACTGTTCTGCGCTTGCACCCCGTCCGCTGAACAGGCTGCCGATGACGTTTCCGGGGTGCAAACCGGCGCGGCGGACGACCCCGCACCCACCACCGGCCGCACCCCGCAGTTCGAGAACGAGCACGTCACCGTGTGGAAGAGCGTGATCGTCCCGAATCAGCCCCTCGCCATGCACCGCCAC
This sequence comes from Longimicrobiales bacterium, assembly GCA_965211905.1. GTDB lineage: Bacteria > Gemmatimonadota > Gemmatimonadetes > Longimicrobiales > Gaopeijiaceae > Bin94. Next base: position 393,973 of record CBDBTX010000002.1, on the reverse strand, counting down.
GACAACCCCCGTGCGATCATCGCGCTGAAGGGCGGCACCCTGACCGTCGTGAACGACGCCGGCGAGCGCCACGACATGACCTGGGAGACGGGCAAAGCCTACTGGCTGGAAGCGGATCCGCCCGGCGAACTTCACGGCGACGTCAACGAGGGCCCCGAGCCCGTCGAGGTGATCGTGGTACAGCTCAAGGGGGCCAACTAGACAGCCCGGCACTCGGTGCGCAGGCGGTTTTGCCTACGGAGCGCTAGACTTGGAGCAGGGCGAATGGGTTTGACGCCCGCAACCCCGAACTCGCCAAGGGAGACGGCCATGAACGTCAAGCGACGACACCTCATCGGCGGTGTGATCGCCGGCCTTGCCATCGCGCTCGCGTGCGGTGGCGAAGCGATCGATGAAGCAACTTCCACCGCGGCCGGATCCGGTGCCGAGGTGCCGAGGTTCGAGGTGGACCCGTTCTGGCCGAAACCGCTCCCGGAGCACTGGCTGCTGGGCTCCACGATCGGGGTGGGCGTGGATTCTCGCGACCACGTCTTCATCATCCATCGCCGCGCCTCGATCGACGCGGGCACGGAGTTGGGCGCGGAGGCCGATCCGCCGCGCGCCGAATGCTGCCGCGCCGCGCCCGAGGTGCTCGAATTCGATCCCGAAGGGAATCTGGTCAATTCCTGGGGCGGTCCCTCCGACGAGTACGTGTGGCCTGCGTCGAACCACGGGATCACGGTCGACCACATGGACAACCTGTGGATCGGCGGCAACGGGGCAACCGACTCGCACATCCTCAAGTTCTCGCGCGACGGCCGGTTTCTGGCCTCCTTCGGGCAACCGGAAGTGGGGCAGGAACCCGACAGCCACAGTGAGACGCGCTTCAACCGGGTAGCCGAGGTGGCGTTCGACGCCGAGGCCAACGAGGCATACGTCGCGGACGGCTACGGCGGGCGCCGCGTGGCAGTGCTCGATGCGTCGTCCGGCGCGTTCAAACGCTATTGGGGCGCCTACGGCAACGCCCCGGACGATACCCCCACCCCGCCGTACGATCCCGACGCGCCGCCGCTCCAGCAGTTCCGCACGCCGGTGCACTGCGCCGAGCCCTCGCTCGACGGCCTGGTGTACGTCTGCGACCGTCCGAACAACCGGATACAGGTCTTCCGAACCGACGGAACCTTCGTTGACGAGGTGCGGATCGCACCGCGCACGCTGGGCGGCGGCTCGACCTGGGATCTGACCTTCTCGCGCGATCCCGGGCAGCGCTACATGTATGTCGCCGACGGCAGCAATCACCGGGTCCACGTGATGGACCGTGCGTCCCTCGAGGTTCTGACGACCTTCGGCACGGGAGGTCGGCAGCCGGGCCAATTCATCGGCGTCCACAGCATCGCCACCGACTCGAAGGGCAACGTCTACACGACCGAGACGTACCAGGGGAAACGCATCCAGAAGTTCGTATACATGGGCCTGGCTCCGGTGTCCGCCGAGCACCAGGGCGCGCCGTGGCCAGCTGGAACCGGGGGGCGGTGAAGGAGGATTCCGGGTCGGGTCAGCACCGATTGAGCACCCGGATCGGTCCCGGATACTGCCCCACGACCTCATCAATTGTCCACAGCGTGACACCCTCCACCTGGGCTTGCGCGACGAGCATTCGGTCGAACGGGTCCCTGTGGATCCCGGGCAACAGGTCCACGGCAACCGCATGGGCCCCGGTCACCGGCAACTCCGAGTAGCCGTTTTCGAGCAGTCCACGACGCAGCAGCCGGGGGTCCACCAGGAAATCGGTGCGCCCCAGCCCGCTCTTGATGGCGACTTCCCAGAGTGACGCAGCGCTGTAGGCCGGCTCCGTCGCAGGGTTGTCCAGCAACTCGCGCACATCGGGCGGCAACCGGTCGGGAAGCCCGGCAGCCCACAGGAGAAGGTGTGTGTCGAGGAGAGCAGTCACTCTCCACCTCTGAAAGTCGTCAGGATTTCCTCGGCCCCCATGGTGTCGAAGTCGTCGGGCACCGAGATCTGCCCCCGCATGAATCCCGTCCGCCGCACCGCTTCCGGCTCGGGCGCCTCGACCGAAGCCACCTTCACCAGCGGTTTCCCCGAGCGAGCGATGACGAAAGGCTCACCTGCCACGGCCTCGCGGACCAGCCGGGAGAGGTGGGTCTTGGCTTCGTGCATGTTGTAGGTGCGCAACGTGGCCTCCGCCTGATGATTAGTCTAGTCTAGTAAACTTAGTCAGTATCTGGCGCTTGCGTCAATCGAGTCGGTCCCCCCACAGCCGCCAGGTGGTCGAAGTCCGAATCGGCTGATTCCAGATCCGCGCCGTGGTGGAGAGCGCAGGCAGCAATCAAGACATCGGTTGCCGGAGCGGTCACCCCCCGGGCACGTGCTTGGATCGCCAGTTCGTACGCCTTGGTCCAGACCTCACTGTCGATTGCCAGCTCGGGGAGAACGCGAGCGAATTCTCGCAACACGCTTCGTTCGTGCACTCCTCGGGCCCCGTTCCAGAGTTCGAGTTGGACGAGCGGGCACCAGCAGGCTTCCCCGCTCTCAAGCGCTGTCTCTACCCGCGCATGAACTCCGGGATCGCCATCTGGCCGAAGGAAATGGATCCAGGACGAAGTATCGACGAGAAGCAATGCCTCAGCTCCGCCGACGGGCGGCCCTGATCTCTTCCGGCGTGACCAGGTTGGAGCACGTCCCTCCAAACCTGGTCAGTTCCGCCATCCGCATGCGCCGGTTGAAGTACATGATGGCGCCCACGATGGCTTCGCGCTTGGTCCTCGCGTTCGTGAAGCGGATTGCGTCCGCCAACTCTTGATCTGGAATATCAACGGTCGTCTTCATTATTCCACTATACTCATTTCAAGCATACCGATCAACCTATCGGGTAATCCAGAAGTTGATTCCGAGTTGGGATTCGGAGCCGACGGGCTCAACCTCACCCCTTCCAGGTCACCCGTCCCCCCGCCACCGTCCTCAGCACCGGGATCTCCTTGATCGCATCCGGGTCCGTGTCGTGCGGGTCGGACGCCAACACCACGAAGTCGGCCAGCTTGCCGGCCGTCACCGACCCCTTGATGTCCTCCTCGAACGACGCGTACGCACCGCCCATGGTGCAGATCCGCATCGCCTCGGGCACGGTGATCCGCTGGCTCGGTCCCCAGACCCGGCCGTCGAAGTCCTTCCGCGTGACCATGCTCTGGATCGCCATCAGCGGCTCGTAGGGCCCGGGCGTGTAGTCCGACGCCGGCGCCACCGGAATGTCGTAGTCCAGGAATGACCGGTGGGCGAACATCCACTCCATCTTCTCGGGCCCGTACTCGACCCACTTGTTCCCATGGTAGTGGGCGTAGGTGTAGAAGGGCGTCGGCACCGCCCCGGCCGCCTTGATCCGCGCGAGCAGGTCGGGATTCACGAGCGAGCAGTGTTCGATGCGGTGCCTAGGGTCCGGCCTCGGCCACAGCTCCTGCACGCGCTCGTATGCGTCCAGCACCATGCCGATGGTGACGTCTCCGTTGGCGTGGATGCCGACCTGCCAGCCCGAGCGGTGCGCGACTTCCACGACGTCGTGGAGCGCATCCGGCGTCATGGTGAGGATGCCGTAGTCGTCGGGACGCCCGACGTATGGCGTGCTCATGCGCATGGTGCGCTCCGACGCCGAGCCGTCCGCCCCGTACTTGACTCCGCCGACGCGCAGCCACTCGTCACCCAGTCCGGTCGACACGCCAGCCTGGCGCATGTCCTCGTAGGCGCCGCGCATCATCATGTACACGCGGCAGCTCAGCTCGCCGTTGCGGTAGGCGGCGCTGTACGCCCGCACGCTGTTGGACGAGGTGCCGGCGTCGTGGAAGGAGGTCAGCCCCGCCTGGGCCATCAGCTCGGTGATGAGCTTCACGCCGGCGCGCCGATCGTCGTCCGTGTGGGTGCTGGGGATCAGGGACGAGAAGACGTAGTTCGCGCGCTCGGCCACCAGGCCGGTCAATTCCCCGCCCTCGCGGTCGAACCTGCCGCCGAACGGATCGGGCGTCTCGGCCGTGATGCCCGCCGCCGCGAAGGCGCGCGAGTTGTACACGCTGGTGTGTCCGCCCCGATGCCCCACCACCGCCGGATGGTCCGGCACGGCCTCGTCCAGGTCCAGCCGGTTGAGCGGCCGTCCCTCGGCCAGCTTGGTGTCGTCGTACTTGAAGCCCTGGATCCATTCGCCGGGCGGCGTCTCGCGGGCCCGCGCAGCCATGCGGTCCTTGATCTCGGCGATGCTGCGCACGTCGACGTTCACGTCCTTGAGTTCGCGGACCCCCGCGCCTGCCGGATGCGTGTGGGCGTCGATGAAGCCGGGCGTGATGACGGCGTCCCCGTGGTCGAGCACGGTTGTGCCGGCCCCGCGCAGGTTGTCCACATCGTGGCGGGAACCGACCGCCATGAAGCGCCCGTCCCTAACGGCGAGCGACTGCGCGGCCGGGTTGTGCTCGTCCATCGTGTGGATGGTGCCCCCGTGGACGATCAGGTCGGCGCCGAGGCCGCCGTCGTCCGTCGCGCCCGGCACCGCCTCGCAACCGCTCAGCAGACCTGCACCCGCCGTCCCGGCGGCCATGCCCAGGAACTGTCCACGCGTTACTGACTTCATCGGATCCTCCGGTCGCTCTGCCCTCCCGGGGCGTAATGCCTTGCCCGCAGCGAACCTCCGTTGCGGTCCTCCGTGATCCCCGCGGTGAACCTCCACCACGGGCCGTCCGTCATCCCTGCGGCGACGCGCGCCGCGCGTCATGTACTATCGGACCCTGTCCCCGATGCGGCTACCGCGGACCTCCGTGATCCAGGGGAAGGGAGCGAACGAATCGCGATCGTAGGAGAAGTAGATGAAGGCCACCCGGCCCTTGAACCGCCAGCCTTCGAGGAGGCCCCATACGCGCGAGTCCAGGCTGTCGTCGCGGTTGTCGCCCATCATGAAATAGTGTCCCTCGGGCACGACCAGCGGCCCCCAGTTGTCCCACGTCGGGTGGTAGTTGACGTCGGGCCCGCCCACCAGATTCTGGTTCTGCCAGTACATCTGAGGGTCGAGGTCGTCGCGCTCGCCGATGATCTCCACGTAGGGCTCGTCCTGAGCCTCGCCGTTCAGGTAGAGCACCTTGTCGCGCATCTCGAGGGTGTCGCCCGGCATCCCGATGAGCCGCTTGACGAGCGTCATGTCCTCCTCGTGATGCGGATCGAAGACGAGGATGTCGCCGCGGCGCGGCTCCGAGTAGCCCGGAAGCCGGATGTTGGTGAACGGAATCCTGGGACCGATGGCCAGCTTGTTGACGGCCAGGAAGTCGCCGACGAGCAGGGTGTTCTTCATGGACCCGGAATCGATGACGTAGGTCTCGATGAGGAAGACGCGCAGGATGAGGAAGATTACGAGCGCCACGGCCAGGGAGCGCACCCACTCCATCAGGCCGCCGCTGCGGCGGGTGTCCTTCTTCGCCGCGGGTTTCCTGGCGCCCCCCGGCTTCTTCGTAGCCGTCTTCTTCGGCTTGCGTTTCCTGGCCATGCCGCTACCCGCCCGTCCCTCTGGCCGCCGTGAACGGCCCGCCCACCACACGTTTCACATCGTCCATCACGGGACCCGCATCCGGCGGCGGCTTCGTGAACAGACTGACCACGATCGTCACCAGGAATCCCATCGCAAAGCCCGGTATCATCTCGTAGAGATCATGGAAGTGTTGCTTCAGCGCAATCCCGCCTCCCTCCGATCCGGGGAGAATCGGCAGCACCCACACCACCGCGGTCAGGAAACCGGCGATCATCCCCGAGATCGCACCCGCGCGCGTCGTCCCCCGCCAGAAGAGCGAACAGAGGACGACCGGCGTGAACGCCGAAGCCAGTCCCGACCACGCAAACAGTACGAACCAGAAGATCATGCGCGACTCCGGCAGCGCCACCGCCAAGCCGCCAAGCCCGATCACCACCGTGAGCCCGCGGCCGATCAGCGCCAGCCGCCGGTCCGAGAAGTCCGGCCGGAAGACCTTCTGCACCGTGTCGCGCACCACCACCGACGACGCCAGGATCAGCAGCGAGTCCACGGTCGACATGATCGCCGCCAGCACCACCACCAGGATCACACCCGCGATCAGCGCCGGGAAGAACTCGGTCGACATCACCGGGAGCACGGTCTCCGGATCGGCCAGCCCCGGGAACAGGTAGCGCCCCGCCACGCCGGTCAGCACTGCGCCGATGTCGAAGACCACGATGCAAAGCACCGCGATCACCCCGCCCTCGCCGATCTGGCCCCGGTTCCGCGCCGACATGAACCGCGTCAGCAGCTGCGGCGCCCCCAGGAACGCCAGCCCGATCCCCGCAAAACTCAGCGCGCTGATCACCCCCGCCAGCGACCACCCGTGCTCGCCCATCGGCAGCAGCAGCGCCGGATCGATCTCGCCGATCCCCGCCATCAGCTCGCCCCATCCCCCCGCCTGCCAGATCCCGAAGATCGGCAGCAGCAGCAGGCAGAGGAACATGAGCACTCCCTGCACGACGTCGCTGTACGCCACCGCCTTGAAGCCGCCGATGCTCGTGTACAGCAGGATCACCGCCGCCCCGAGCAATACGCCGCCCTCGTAGCTCGTCCCCAGGAACGACGAAAACGCCTTCCCCGACGCGGTGAGCTGCGCGGCCGTGTACGCCCCGACCATCGTGAAGATGATCACCGCGCTCACCAGCCGCAGCACATGCGCGCGATCGGCGAACCGGTCCGCCAGGTAGTCCGGCACCGTGATCGCGTCGTACCGGTCGGTAAACTCCTTGAACGGCCTCGCGACCACCGACCACGCCAGCGCGACCCCGATCACTTCGCCCAGCACGACCCACAGCGCGTGGAACCCGACCAGGTACCCCATCCCGGTCAGCCCGAGCAGCAGCCATCCGCTCTCGCCGGTCGTGTTCGACGAAAACGCGATCACCCACGACGGCAGCTTCTTCCCGGCCACGTAGAACCCCGCCACGGAGCGGCTCTCGCGACTGGCCCACCATCCGATCCCGATGAGGACCGCGAAGTAGGAGACGAGGACGGCGATCATGGTGCCGTTGGCGCCGGCTTCACCCACGGCCGGCCTTGCCTCGCTGTGGCGCCTGCGGCGGAGCCCCGGGATCGGTTTGCGGCGCCCCCGCCTGCGCACCGTCGCCATCGGGCTGCTGCGCCGCCGCCCGCGCGTCACCCCGCCTGTGCACCCGGTACGCCGCCGTCACCAGCACGATGCCCGGCACGACAGCGAACGCCATCAGCACCCAGGTCCCGACGGGGAGTCCTGCGATCACCTCGCCGCCTCCACTGCGGCACAGGCGCGCGTGAGCTTCGCGACCGCCTCATCCACCTCGGCCTCCGAGATCAGCAGCGACGGCCCGAGGCGGATGACGTGGCCGTGAAGGCCGCCGATCCCGATAAGGAGGCCCTCGTCCTTCGCCGCGTTGAGGAGCATTCCGGCCAGGCGCGGCGCGGGCTCCTTGGTGCCCGGGTCCTCCACCAGCTCCAGCGCCTGCATCAGACCCATCCCGCGCACCTCGCCGATCCAGCTGTGGGTGGCGGCCAGGCGGTCGAGCGCGCCGCGCAGCTGTGTGCCGCGCTCCCGCGCCCGGCTCGGTACGCCCTCGGCCTGCATGACTTCGAGCGTGGCCACCATCCCGGCCATGCAGACGGGATTGCCGCCGAAGGTCGAGAGGGTCTTGCCGCGCCAGCTCTCCGCGATCTCGTCGGTGGTGATGGTTGCGCCCACGGGCATGCCGCCCGCGATCCCCTTCGCCATGACCATGATGTCGGGGACGACGCCCCAGTGCTCGATCCCGAACCAGTGGCCGCCCGTGCGCCCGAACCCGGCCTGCACTTCGTCCGAGATGAACAGGCCGCCGTAGGACCGGATGATGTCGGCCATGCGCTGGAAGTAGCCGCGCGGGGGCACGATGTACCCGCCTACGCCCTGGATCGTCTCGGCGATAAAGGCGGCCGGGCGGCCGTTGGTGGTGGTCTCGATCACCTCGATCAGGTCCTGGGCGTAGATCTCGACCAGTTCCTCGTCGCCGGCATCACCGAAGGGTGCACGGTAGGGGTACGGCGAGAGGGCGTGCGTGACCCCGGTCGAGGTGGCGGGGAGCACCCGCCACGGTGCGTGCGCTGTGACCGCGGACGCCATGCTGGTGCGGCCGTGGTACGCCTGGCGCAGCGCGATGACCTCCGTGCGGCCCGTGTGCAGGCGCGCCGCCTGCAGCGCCGTCTCGATCGCCTCGGCGCCGCTGTTCAGGAAGAAGGTGCGGCGCAGGTCGCCCGGCGCGATCCCGGCCAGGCCGCGTGCGGCCTCGACCTGCCGGTCGTTGACGTAGAGCGTCGAGAGATGGCCGACCCGGGCCGCCTGTTCCTGGACGGCCGCGACCACGGCGGGATGGCAGTGGCCCACCGATGTCGTGAGGATCCCCGCAAAGGCGTCCAGATACTCCCGTCCGTCGAAGTCCCTGACCCGGCAGCCGCTTCCTTCGGCGATCGCCAGCGGCTCCTGGTAGAGCGGGATCACGCAGTCGAAGATGTACTTCCGCTGCTCGGCGAAGATCTCGGCGCCGCGGCTCGCTACTGCTTCCATGGTTGCCCCGATTCGATGATTTGACAACTAAACATTACATATTGTAATTTCAACATTACTTTTCTGTGTTTTGAGTGCGGCGTTCGGCCCCAGAGGGATTCGGCACCGCATGCACCGCTGCCCCGATCCGCGGCGAGGCGACACCTTACCATCGCGAAATCACCACCCGCTGGTCGGTGAAGAACGACACCGCGTCGCGGCCCTGCGCCTTGAGGTCGCCGTAGAACGAGTTTCGCGTCCCGCCGAAGGGGAAGAAGGCCATCGGCGCGGCGACCCCGATGTTGATCCCGATCATCGAGATACCGGCGCGGTAGCGGAACTCCCGCGCGGCGCGCCCCGAGTTGGTGAAGATGGAGGCCGCATTGCCGTAGCGGCTCTTCGCCAGCATCTCGAGCGCGGCCTCCAGGCTCGGCGCCCTGGCCAGCCCGGCGACCGGACCGAACACCTCTTCGCGGCCGATCGGCATCTCGGGCGTGACGCCCTCGAAGACGGTGGGGCCGACCCAGTGGCCGTGCGGATACCCCGCCACGCTCGCACCGCGGCCGTCCATGAGCAGCCGCGCGCCGTCCCGCTCCCCCTCGTCGATGAAGGCGTTGACGCGGTCGCAGTGCGCCCCGGATATCACGGGTCCCATGTCCACTCCGTCATCGAGTCCGCGCCCGACCCTGAGGGACGCCGCGCCATCCAGGACGCCTTCGCGCATCGGCTCGTAGGCGTCGCCCACCCCCACCACCACCGACCCCGCCAGACAGCGCTGTCCCGCAGAGCCGAACACCGAACTCACCACCGCCTCGGCCACCATCTCCGGGTCGGCGTCGGGGAGCACGATCATGTGGTTCTTGGCGCCGCCCAGCGCCTGCACCCGCTTCCCGGCCGCGCCGGCGCGCTGGTAGATGATCTTCGCGACCTGGCTCGATCCGACGAACGACACCCCCGCCACGTCCGGGTGTTCGATCAGCGCTTCCACCGTCTCGCGGCGGCCGTGCACCACGTTGAGCACGCCCGGCGGCAGCCCCGCCTGTTCGGCCAGCTCCACCACGCGCTGGTGCGTGAGCGGGTCCTGCTCGCTCGGCTTGAGCACCACCGCGTTGCCGGCAGCCACCGCGTACGGCCAGAACCATAGCGGGATCATCACGGGGAAGTTGTACGGGGTGATCACCGCGAAGACGCCGATCGGCTGGCGCACCGCCAGGCAGTCGACGCCGCGGGCGATGTCCTCGAGGGTGTCGCCCATCATCAGGGTGGGCATGCCGGCGGCGTGCTCGACGTTCTCGATGCCGCGCTGCACCTCGCCCCAGGTCTCGGCCACATTCTTGCCGTGTTCGCGCGAGAGGCGCACCGCGAGGTCGTCGTGGTGCTCGTCGAGCAGCGCCTTGAGGCGGAAGAATACCCGCGCGCGCTCCGGGACGGGGGTGCGGCGCCAGGCGGGGAAGGCGGCGCTGGCGGCGGCAACCGCGCGGTCGACCTCGGCCCGCCCCGAGACGGGGACGGCCCCGAGTGCTTCGCCGGTGGCCGGGTCGGTGACGGCGAGTCTCTCGCAGGCGTGCCCTGGTGACCACTCACCGGCAATGAAATTGGGTGCAAGGCCGCGTTGGGTCGTCATCCTCCTACCCCCTTCTCAATTGAGCGTGGACCAAAGTCTCGGCGGATCACGCGTGCCTCCCCATTGCCACGATATGCTCGTACTCGGCTTCGGTGACCGGCTGCACCGACAGGCGGCTGCGGTTCACCAGGACCATCTCTGCAAGCTCCGGGGTTGCGCGGATCTGCGGCAGGCTCACCTCGGCGGCGAACTTCTCGATGAAGCGGATGTCGACCATGAACCAGCGCGGAGTCTCCTCGGTCGCCTTGGCGTCGAAGTACTTGTTGGACGCGTCGAACTGGGTGAAATCCGGGTAGGACTCGCGGCAGATCTCGGCGATGCCGGCGACGCCGGGGGGCTTGGCGTTGGAGTGGTAGTAGAGGACGCGGTCGCCGATCCGCATTTTGTCGCGCATGAGGTTGCGGGCGGCATAGTTGCGGACGCCGTCCCAGTGGGTGGTGCCGTCGCGCTCGAGGTCGTCGATCGAGTAGACGTAGGGTTCGCTTTTCATGAGCCAGTACTGGCGGGGCATCGGGGTGTGTCTCCGGTGGGGCCCCCGGGGGGGGTCTTGCGTTTGCTCCTATGAACCTGGGGCTTGTCCGGCAGTCTCGGTGCGCTCGGCCGGCGGCGCGGCGACCGGCTCGGTGAGGCGCGCGGCGACATAGCCTGCACCGCCATCGGGCAGCCGGACCCGGAACCACTCGCCGGACGCGCCCAGCACTCTCATTTCGTGTTCGGGGTCGAGTTCGCGCAGGATCTCGATTCGCGTTCCGGGGCCGGCCCGCAGTCGGATCCCGTCGTTGCGGGGGCGGACCTGGGCGCCGAGGAGGCCGGCGTCGGCGGTGATCCCGGGCTGTCCGGTCCGGGCCGGCGCGAGCAGCGGGTAGGGGTCGACGGGGCCTTCGCCGCGGCGGTAGATGCCGAAGTGGAGGTGGGGCGGCGTGGTCCGGGCGTTGCCGGTGTTGCCGACGAAGCCGATGGTGTCGCCGCGCTTCACCAGGGTGCCGTCGCTGACGTGCTGGCTGTCGAGGTGCGCGTAGTAGACGCTGGCCTCGCGCAGCGGATCGCGGATCCATACGACTTTGCCGCCAAGACGCGTCGTCCTCACCCGGCTCGTCCTGCCGTCGACGCTGGCCAGCACGGGGGTGCCCCGCCTCGCGAAGACGTCGACGCCGTGGTGCACGCGGCGTCCGCCGTCCCGGGGCGCGCCGAAAAAGCTCAGGATCGAGGTCGGGCCGTGACCCTCGACGGGGAAGGCGAAGGCGTTCTCTTCGCCCAGCATGACGCGGTAGGTGCCGCCCCTGAGCAGTTCGGGCTGCACCCGCAGGACGTACTCGCCTTCCCGCCAGGGGTCCTCGTGGGTGAAGACGCGCGACAGCGAGTCCGAGGAGAACACCGGCCTCGGCGGATCGCTTTCGTCGTTGGGCAGGCGAAACAGGTCAATGAAGAGGCGCGTGTCGTTCTCCGACTCCAGGGAAACGGCGAATACCAGTTTGCGGCCCCGAGGAATATGGATGCGGTAGCCCACCGCTGAGGGATTCTCGGGCGTGATGTAGCCTTCCTCTTCGAATGGGGGGGTGACTGTGGCGGGGCTCTCCAGCACCTCTTGGCCGGCCGTTGCCCAATCCCTGCCGAGCGCCGTTTCGGCGAGCCCGGCTTCGGCCAGAGAAGCTGCGTAGGCTTCGCGCGGCGTGAGATCCCGGAAGCGATCCTGCACCTGCTCGACCTGCTCGCAGGCACTCGCCACGCCCAGGGTCGCCAGCGTCCCGGCCAGCTTCCACCGGCCTGGGCGCGCTCCGCGGTGTCGGGCTCCCGGACGGCCTCGTCCTTCGTCCAGGGCCCCCCGGGTGCCCGCCGCGGCCGAGATGCGCGCCAAAGGGCTACGCCGGCCCGGCAGCCCTGACCGCCGGCGGGGCATTGCCCGCGAAGCGTTCGAAGTTGCTCTTGAACATGGCCGCCAGCTCGGCCGCGGCCGCGTCGTACTGGCTCCCGTCCGCCCAGGTTTCACGCGGCAGCAGCACCTCGTCGGGCACGCCGGGGACGCGGTCGGGGATCCGCAGTCCGAAGACCGGATCGACCGAGTGCGGAGCGTCGTCAAGGCGGCCTTCGAGGGCGGCGGCGAGCATCGCCCGGGTGTAGCCCAGCTCCATGCGGCTGCCGACGCCGTAGCGGCCGCCCGTCCACCCCGTGTTGACGAGCCAGACCTTCGCGTTGTGGGTGCGCGTCTTCTCGCCGAGGAGGTCGGCGTAGACGGTCGCGGGGCGCGGCAGGAAGGGCGCCCCGAAACAGGCGCTGAATGCCGCGCGCGGCTCGGTCACGCCGCGCTCCGTCCCGGCCACCTTGGCGGTGTAGCCCGACAGGAAGTGGTACATCGCCTGCGCCGTATCGAGGCGGGCGATCGGGGGCAGCACCCCGAAGGCGTCGGCGGTGAGGAACACGACGTTGTCGGGGTGGCCGCCCTGGCCGGACGGCACCGCGTTCGCGATGTAGTGGATCGGGTAGGAGGCACGGGTATTCTCGGTGATCTTCGCCGAGTCGTAGTCGATCTCTCGGGTGCGCTCGTCAAGGATGACGTTTTCGAGGATCGTGCCGAACATGCGGGTCGCCCGGTAGATGTCCGGCTCGCCCTCGGGTGAGAGGCGGATGGTCTTCGCGTAGCATCCGCCCTCGAAGTTGAAGACGCCGTCGGCGCTCCAGCCGTGCTCGTCGTCGCCGATGAGCTGCCGGTCCGGGTCCGCGGACAGCGTGGTCTTGCCGGTCCCCGAAAGGCCGAAGAAGAGCGCCGTGTCACCCCCCGCCCCGATGTTGGCGGAGCAGTGCATGGGAAGGATGCCCCGCGCCGGAAGCAGGAAGTTCATCGCCGAGAAGATGGACTTCTTGATCTCGCCCGCGTACGCGGTGCCGCCGACCAGCACCACCCGCTCCGTGAAGTTGACCACGATGAAGGCGCCGGAGTTGGTGCCGTGACGGTGGGGGTCGGCCTGCATCGACGGAGCGTGGTAGACGACGAAGCCGGGTTCGAAGCCCGCTTCCTCGCCGGGACTCAGCCGCAGGAACATGTTGCGCGCGAACAGGTCGTGCCAAGGACTCTCGGAAATGACGCGCACCCGCACCTGGTATCGGGGATCCGCGCCGGCCCTGGCGTCGCGCACGTAGAGGTCGCGCCGGTTCAGGTGTTCGATGATCTCGGCCTTGAGGAGGGCGTAGTGCTCTTGGGCGATGGGGATGTTGATGTCGCCCCAGTCGATCAGGCCGCGCGCTCCCGACTCGTGAACGACGAAGCGGTCGTTCGGGGAGCGGCCCGTGTGCGGAGCCGTAAGAGTGACGAGGCCACCCCCGTGCGCGAGTCGCCCGGTGCCCAGGCGCAGGGTCTCTTCATACAGCTCGGCGGGCGCGAGGTTGCGGCGAACCCGTCCTGTGGGGTTCAGTCCCTCGGCGCGCAGAGCGGTCACAGGTGCTTCTGCCACAAGCATTGTTGTAGTCCGTAACTCGGGGTTGTCGGTCAATCCGCGGCGGCGCCTCTTGCATCCGCCAATCTGCTAATCTGACTGTGCGGGGTGCGTGCGTCTACCGATGCAATCCCGATGAGGTGCACGACCTCCAGCACAGAGCTTCCACGTTGCAGAACATGGACCGGCTTATCCATTCCCAGGAGGATGGGACCGATGACCTCCGCGTTGCCCAGCTGGCTGATGAGCTTGTAGCAGGCGTTGGAGGCGCTCAGGGTCGGGAAGACCAGGACGTTGGCCGGCCCGGTGAGGTCGCTGAAGGGATATGTCCGCGAAATGATGTGCTCGTCGACCGCCACGTCCGCCTGCATCTCGCCGTCCACCGCGAGTCCGGGCGCAAGGCGCTTGACCCACCTCACGGCCTCCCGGACCTTCTCGGCTTCGGGGTGCCGCACCGACCCGAAGTTGGAGAACGACAGCATGGCGATCCTGGGCTGGATGCCGAGGTCGCCCACGAACCTGGCGGCCGAGATCGCGATCTCCGCGAGTGTTGCGGGATCGGGATCGATGTTGACGGTGGTGTCGGCGAAGAAGAGCGGATCGCGGTCGCGGAAGGCGACGATGTGGAGCCCCGAAACGCGGTTCACCGAGGGCGACGTGCCGATGACTTCGAGCGCCGGCCTGAGGATCTCCGGGTAGTTGGAGTCGATCCCGGCGACCATCGCGTCGGCGTCGCCGGCGCGCACCATCATCGAGGCGAAGTAGACGGGCTGGTAGGCGCGGGCGCGGGCCTCGGCCAGGGTCAGTCCCTTGCGCGCCCGGCGGCGGTAGAACTCGTCCGCGTACCCGTACCGGGTGCTCTCCACCGACGGCGGGTGGATGCACTCCACGCCATCCAGTTCGATCCCCAGGTCGGTGCCGAACCGGTGGATCTTTTCCGGGTTCCCGATCAGGACGATCCGGGCGGTCCCCTCCTGGACGACCTGGGCCGCTGCCCGCATCACACGCTCGTTGTAGCCGTCGGCCAGCACGATCCGGGCGGGCTCCTTCCTGGCCCTTCCCAGGATCCTCCGCATCGCCTCGCGTCCGGGACCCAGGCTGGCCTCGAGCTTGTGACGGTATTCCTCCAGATCGAGAGAGGTCCTGGCCACGCCGGATTCCATGGCCGCCTTCGCTACCGCCGGCGACACGTGCAGCAGGACCCTGGGGTCGAACGGTTTGGGGATCAGGTAGTCGGGTCCGAACTCGAAGGCGTCGTCACCGTAGGCCTTGATCACCGATTCGGGTACGTCGTCGCGGGCCAGCTCGGCCAGGGCGCGGGTGGCGGCGAGCATCATTCGCTGGTTGATGGTGCGCGCCCTTACGTCCAACGCTCCGCGGAAGAGAAACGGGAACCCCAGCACGTTGTTGACCTGGTTGGGATAGTCGGAGCGGCCGGTGGCGATGATGGCGTCGTCGCGGACCTCGGCGACGTCCTCGGGCGTCACCTCGGGGTCGGGGTTTGCCAGGGCGAAGATGATCGGACAGGGTGCCATCGATGCCACCATGGCCGAAGTGATCACACCCTTCGCGGAGAGGCCGACAACCACGTCGGCGCCGTCCATCGCCTCGGTCAGCGTACGCTCCGGCCGCTTGGTGGCGAAGGGGACCTTGTACTCGTTCATTCCCTGCTCGCGCCCTTCGTAGATGACCCCTGACCGGTCGACCATGAGCATCTTCTCCGCCTTGACGCCGAGGCGCAGGCAGTGACGGGCGGTGGCCAGCGCGGAGGCTCCGGCGCCGCTGAAGACCACGCGGGCGTCGCCCGGGTCGCGGCCGGAAATCTCCAGCGCGTTGAGGAGTGCGGCGCCGGCGATGATCGCGGTGCCGTGCTGGTCGTCGTGGAAGACGGGGATTTCGAGGGTCTTCCTCAGCGTCTCCTCGATCAGGAAGCACTCGGGGGCGCGAATGTCCTCCAGGTTTATCCCGCCGACCGTCGGCTCGAGCAACTGGCAGAAGCGAATGACCTCGTGGGGATCCTCGGTTCCGATTTCGATGTCGAAAACGTCGATCCCGGCAAACTTCTTGAAGAGGACGCCCTTTCCCTCCATGACCGGCTTGGCCGCCATCGCGCCGATGTTTCCCAGCCCGAGCACGGCGGTGCCGTTCGACACGACGGCCACCAGGTTGCCGCGCGCAGTGTATTGAAAGGCCTTTTCGGGATCGTGGTGGATGGCCATGCACGGCTCGGCCACGCCGGGACTGTATGCCAGAGTCAGGTCCCGCTGGGTTGCGACCGCCTTGGTGGGAACGACTTCGATCTTTCCCGGGCGCCCTTCGGCGTGATACTCGAGGGCGTCGCTTTCAAATGTCGACAACGATTCGTCTCCCATGTGGTGATGCTGATTGAGCAAGTGATCCTACCGGAGACGCCGAATGCGCGTCAATCGCCCGCGCGCAAGCACCGCCAACCCTTTGCCGGGCTTCGCGGTCTAATCATCTTCACAGAACCACGACTGCTCTTTGCCCCCAGGTGGCCCGTCCCCGCCCGCAACGGCCTCAGCCAGGATGAAATCATGACCGCCTCCACCGTCCCCCGGGCGGTCCTTGGAGCTCTGCTGTGGACTGCAGTGGCAGGAAGGGGAGCCATCGCGCAGGCCCCGCCCTCCGATCCGGAAGCGGGAAGCAGCTGCGGTGGGGCGGTCATCACCCACGTCTTCGTTGACAACCACTCGATCTTCGAGACGCCCCCGGTGGATTCCGCGGGTGAAATCGGCCGAATGCAGAGGTTTGCCAACTGGGTCGTGAATCGCGTCCACTGGAAGACCCGCAGCGGCTTCATAGAGGACGAGGTGCTGTTCAGGGCGGGGGACTGCTTCGATCCCCTGCTGCTCGACGAGTCGGAGCGCATCCTCAGGGCGCTGCCATTCATCGACGAAGCGCATGTCTATTCGGTCCCCGTGGGCGACGACGAGGTTCACGTCGTGGTCGACACCCGCGACGACTGGTCGCTGAAGCTCGATGTGCGGCCGGAGTGGGACGACGGATTGCGGATCACGCACGTCAGCGCAACCGAGGAGAACTTCCTTGGCATGGGGACCCTCCTGGGCCTCTACCTTACCAACCGGGATGAACAACGGGATGTCGGGGCGCAGTTTCGCACAGAACGTCTGGCGGGCACCCGCCTGGATGGTCGGTTCTCCGGTGGAAGGACGCGCACCGGCGTCTTCTTTACCGAGTCGCTGGCTTATCCCTTCGTAGGCGAAGTCGGGCAGTGGGCGTTCATCGAATCATTCGCCCTGCGCGAGGATCTGTTCCGCTACGCCGGACCAGCCGACGCGGCATTCACCAACGCCAGCCTGCCCATCGAGACCCGGTACGGCGAGTTGACTCTGGGCCGACGGCTCGGGACGCCCGGAGACCTGACCGTGCTGGGAGGGGGGCTGTCCTGGGAGGACGTGCGCTTCGACCGGTTTCCGGGAGAAGTCGAAGTCGTGTCGGGTTTCGATTTTTCCGAGCGCATCGCAGCGGATTCCGCGACGGTGGAGACCATCCGTCCGCAAGTCAGCCCGCGGAAGGGCGCGTATCTCAACATCCTGGCCGGCAAGCGCAACATTCGCTTCATGACGCGCCGCGGTCTGGACGCGATTCGTGGCGAACAGGACATTCGCGTGGGCAGCCAGGTGCTTGTCGCGCTGGGGACGTCGTTGTCAAAGCGGGAATCATCCCTCGGCAACGACGGTCACGATCTTCGCGCCCGCCTTGGATGGTTTGTGGGCGCCGCCGGGCGCAGCTGGGTTTTCAACACCGAGGTGGCCATCGAAGGCACCCGGTTCCGTCCCGATGGGGCCGGCGGCGGGGACTACCAGGACATCCTGGGCGAGTTCGAAACCTACCTCTACTGGCACCCGGGAGAGACGCCCCGGCCCGCCGAAGAGATCCCGCGGCACACCTTCGTCATCGGCGTGTCCGGGGCCGGTGGATGGAACAACACCCTGCCGTTCCAGCTTACTCTGGGGGGCCCGTTCGGCGTACGGGGATACGACCGCGAGGACTTTCCCGCGGCGCACCGCGTCGTGATCCACGTGGAGGATCGGATCGTGCTGGATGGTCCGTTTCGCGATGTCTTCGACCTGGGAATCACACTGTTTGCCGATGCGGGTGCAGGTTGGCGTGGAGACGTGCCATTCGGGTCCGACTCGGGGCTTCGCACCTCCCTCGGCGCCGGCCTGCGAATGGCCTTTCCTTCCGGTGCTCGAAACGTGGTGCGCCTGGATCTCGCCGTCCCTGTCGAGGAAGGAGGGTTCAGGCACCCCCAGTTCCGAGTCGGCTACGACGCAGTGAGCCTCTTGACGGCCTTCGGCAGCCGCCAGGTGCGCCGCAGCCGCGCGGCCGGCCCCGCGTCCGCCTTCCTGGGTTCGCGATAGCTTCGCGTCGGCCCTCGCCCTCCGGGGCCCGCTTGCCGGCCCGACCGCACGCGTGCGGTGCTCGGCAGGAAACAATTGACTTGAAGCCGCCCGGACCATAGAATGGTTGTCCCCTGACGCTCCGTGGAGCCGGAAGACGAGACGTTTTCGCCCTTCGCGCCGGTACGCACCTCCGGATACGGCAGGGCCATGCGATACGATTCACCCTTTCAGGAGGACGGCATTGTTCGCAGCCTCGCGCGGTCTCGATTCCTTCGATCAGTACCTGCAGGACGTAGAACGGTATCCACTCATCTCGGACCCCGAGGAGGAGCGGGCACTCGCGCGGAGAGCTCGAACGGGCGACAAGGAGGCGGCGGAACGCCTCGTCACCGCCAACCTCCGTTTCGTAATTTCGTATGTGAAGAAGTACCAGGGCCGTGGGTTGGGGCTGGCCGAGCTGGTGTGCATCGGCAACGAGGGGTTGCTGAAGGCGGTCAAGAAGTTCGATCCCGACAAGGGTGTCAAGTTCATCTCCTACGCTGTCTGGTGGATTCGGCAGACCGTGCTGCAGGCGCTGGCAGAGCAGACCCGTTCCGTCCGTATCCCGCTGAACCAGAACTCCAACCTCGCCCGGCTGGCCCGCACCAGCACCGCGCTCACCCAGCAGCTCGGCCGCACCCCGACCGATCAGGAACTCGCGCAGGAAATGGGCGAGCCGATCGAGACGGTGCGCGCACTGCGCCGAGTCGCCGCCACCGAACTGAGCCTCGACGCCCCCCTTGACCGCGGCGACCGTGACAGCGCCAGCTTCGGAGAGCGCTTTGCCGGCGCCGAGGGAACCGAGATCGAAGAGGACGTGGAGGCGATGGCGCGCCGCCACTACCTCGAGACCATGTTCGACAGCTACCTGACCGAGCGCGAGCGCAAGATCCTCTACCTGTACTACGGTCTCGACGATGGCGAAGAGCGCACCCTCGAGGAGATCGGCTCGCTTCTGGGTGTGACTCGCGAACGGATCCGCCAGATTCGGAACAGGGCCTTCGAGAAGCTCCGGGACAGTCCGCAGGGCGACTCGCTCTCCGGCTTCTGGACATCGAACTGACTCCGCCCGCGGGTCAGGCGGCCTCGCTTCGCGGGGTCAGCATCACCATTTCCCGCGCCCGCACCTCCGCTGTGGGTATCGTGACGCCGTCCCGTTCGTAGGAGTCGTACTGCAGGTACCCCTCGACAAACAGCTTGTCGCCCTTGGACACGTACTCTTTGGCCACCTGCGCGAGCCGGCCCCAGAGATTGATCCGGTGCCAGTCGGTTCGCTCCTCGGCATCTTCTCCCCCGGTGCGCCAATTGGTGGCGAGGGAGACGCGTGCCACTTTCACCCCTGAACTCGTGACGCGCACATCAGGGTCGCTACCGACATTCCCTATCAGGATGATCTTGTTGACTGAACGGCTCACGGATCGAACCTCCGTTTCGGTGGGTGGACGGGTTGCTCATTGGCGCACAAAGTGTGCATGGAACGGAGGGGCGTTCCAATAGCTGGATGGGACTGATTTTTCTCGTCAGCCCTTGCAGTCGTACCAGGTCCTCCCGGCGCCGACATCGACCCGGAGCGGAACCTTGAGCTCCAGGGCGGACTCCATGACATCCACCACCGTGTCCGTCAGGCCCGCCACGCGCCTCTCCTCGACCTCGAAGACGAGCTCGTCGTGGACCTGCAGGAGCATCCGCGCGCCGGGCCCATCCCCCACCGCCTCGCGCACTCGAATCATCGCCACCTTGATGAGGTCGGCCGCGGTCCCCTGAATCGGCGTGTTCTGCGCGACCCGCTCGCCGAACTGACGCACGTTCCACGCCCGGGCCCGCAGTTCGGGGATGTAACGCCTCCTCCCCAGCAGCGTTTCGACATAGCCCGATTCCCTGGCCTGCGCGACCTGTTCGTCCAGAAAGCGCCGCACGCCCGCGAAGCGCTCGAAGTACTGGGAGATGAACCGCTTCGCCTCGTCCATCGAGATGCCCAGCTGACGCGCCAGCCCGAAGGGCCCCTGGCCGTAGAGCGTTGCGAAGTTCACCGTCTTGGCCTGATTGCGCATGCCGCCCGTGACCTCCTCCACCGGCACGTCGAAGATCACGGCCGCAGTCTCCCGGTGGACGTCCTTGCCGTCCCTGAACGCCCGCACGAAGACTTCGTCACCGGAGAAGTGGGCCAGGATCCGCAGCTCGATCTGCGAATAGTCCGCAGTGAGCAGCACCGAAGCCTCCGGAGCCGTGAAGCCGCGCCGCACCTCTCGGCCCACTGCGGTGCGGATCGGAATATTCTGGAGATTGGGATCCGAGGACGACAGACGACCGGTCGCCGCGACGGCCTGGTTGAAGGTCGTGTGGATACGCCGCGTGTCCGGATTGACCAGCGAGGGGAGCGCGTCCACATAGGTGTTGCGCAGCTTCTCCAGCTGGCGGTAGTCCATCATCAGGCTCGGCAGCCGATGTCCCTGGATCGCCAGCTCCTCCAGTACGGAGGAATCGGTGGACGGTCCTGTCTTGGTGCGCTTCAGCACCGGCAGCTCGAGACGCTCGAAGAGAACCTCCCGCAGCTGCGGCGTGGAGTTGATGTTGAATTCGGTGCCCGCGACCCGGTAGATGTCCTCCCGGATCAGCCGCAGCTCGTCGCCCAGGCGCCGGCTCATCTCCGCGAAGAAGCCCGCGTCGATACCGATGCCATTCATCTCCATGTCGGCCAGCACCGGGATCAGCGGCATCTCCAGCTCCAGAAAGAGCCTCTCCAGGCCCTGCGCGGCCATTTGCTCCTCAAAGCGATGCCACAGCCTCAGGGGCGCCTCCACCTGCTCACAGGCGAAGGCAAGCGCCTCGCCGGCTGCGATGTCCCCGTACTCCCGTCGCTTCTTCCCCGTTCCGAGCACCTTCGCCAACGGTGTGAGTTCCCGGCCCAGAAGGTCGGATGAAAGGGCGGCCAGTTCCTTTTGGCGGCGTCCCGGATCCAGTACATAGGACGCCACCATGACGTCCTGCAGAGAGCCGGCCATCTCCAGCCCGGCGCGCCGGCAGGCGATCAGGGACCGCTTGAGGTCGTGCCCCACCTTCGCGATCCCGGGATCGGCCAGGACCTCGCGAATCGGCCCGAACGCTTTACTGCCCAGCGCCGGAAGGTTCGGCGCCGGAGCGTCGTCCATGTCGCCCAGCTCCAGCGACATCTCGGCCCCGTGCGCGACCGGGATGTAGAAGCACCGCTCCGGTTCGGCTGCGATGGCCACGCCGGCGACCTCTCCGCGAATGGGGTCCAGTGTGCGGCTGATGACCGCGACTGCCATCGAGCCTGCTTCCCGGCAGGCCCGCGCGATCGCCGCGAGTTCACCTGGATCGGTGACGAGAACCTGGTCGACGACCGCGTCCTCCACATCCGTCGCCACGTCCCCCGCCGCGACGTCGAGACGGTCCAGCAGAGTGCGAAACTCGAGTTCGACGTACAGCCTGCGCAGCCGCTCGTTGTCCGGTGCCGTGACCCGCAGCTCCTCGAGGTCGGTGTCCAGGTCCAGATCCGTTTGGATCGTCACCAGCTGCTTGGAGAGGAGCACCTCGTCGCGGTGGGCCTGCAGCGACTCCCGGGCGCGCTTGGCCTTGATTTCTCCGGCGTGGGCCAGCACGGCCTCGACCGTCCCGTACTCCCCGAGCAGCTTCCGGGCCGTCTTGGGGCCGATCCCCGGCGCCCCGGGCACGTTGTCCGAACTGTCCCCCACCAGCGCCAGATAGTCCACCACCCGGCCCGGCTCGACACCGAACCTCTTCTCGGCGCTCCTGGCGTCCACCCACTGCTGCCCCACCCCGTGCGGCCCCCCGCGCCCCGGGTTCAGCAGATGGACACCGTCACCCACGAGCTGGAAGAAGTCCTTGTCACCGGAGACGATCACCGTTTCGAGTCCCGCCTCCACACCCCGCGCGGCAAGCGTGCCGATCACGTCGTCCGCCTCCCATCCCTCCACGGCGATCACGCGATCCCCGAAGGCCTCCACCAGCTCCCTGATGCGGGGAAGGCTGTCGCGCAGCTCCCGCGGCATCTTCTCGCGGGTCGCCTTGTACTCGGGGTACAGCTCTTCCCGGTGGCTGCGCCCGGCGTCGAACACCACCGCGATGTAGTCCGGCTGGTGCTCGTCGCGTATCGCGTACAGGAAGTTCGCGAAGCCGAAGGGCGCGGACGTGTTCTCGCCTCTCGCGTTGGTGAGGGGGCGATGGATGAACGCGAAGTACGACCGATAGATCAACGCATACGCGTCGATCAGGAACAGTCGAGGTGCGGTCTTGGCCGGGATGTCCATGGTGTCAGGCGCCGCTCGGGAAGAGCGCTGTGGCTACCGGAACGCCCGGCGGACCAACCAAACGAATTGTCAGGCGCGACTTACATTCGCCGCCTGCGGCCCACGATCCGTCTCGCGGATTTCGAATTCGACCTCCTCGCCCTCGGCGAGGGTTCGGAAGCCTTCTCCCTGAATCGAGCTGAAGTGAACGAATACGTCGCTACCCGTCGGGCGCGCGATGAATCCGTAGCCCTTGGAGTCGTTGAACCACTTGACCGTCCCTCTCGCCATTCCCGCATTCCTCCGCAATAACTGATGGTGATGCCGTGCGGCCCGGCCTCCCGGCACGAGTTCGCCGGGTTGCCGCGGCTCCATGATGGCGACTGGCGGCTCCGGGCGTCAAGGACCGCCGTAGAGCCAGCGGTACAGCGCGCGGTTCCGCACCACGTTCTTGACGTATCCGCGCGTCTCCGCGAACGGGATCCGTTCCGTGAACCGATGCGGGTCCTCCGCCTCGGGGAAGCGTCTCCATCGATTGGCGCGAGTCGGGCCCGCATTGTACGCCGAGAGAACGATCGGGATGTCGCCATTGTAGCGTTCCATCAGGTCAGCCAGGTATCTCGTTCCCAGGTGGACATTCACCTCGGCGGTCCTGAGCGATTCAGTGCGATAGCCGCGGGGGCCAAGCGCGCGCGCCAGTTGCCTGCCGGTCGCGGGCATGATCTGCATGAGACCGATGGCACCTGCCGATGACCCGATCGTCGGCACGAAGGCGCTCTCCTGCCGAATGAGTCCCGCGACCAGGTATGGATCAAGCCCCAGCTCCTCCGCCCGTGACGTGATCAGCGCCCGGTGCGGGAAGGGATACACCACCTCCAGCAGCGCCCGGCTCCACTCCTCCCCCCGTTCCCGCAGCTCCCGCCCCAGGCGAATGCCGTCGATCGTGCGGCCGCCCTCGTTGAAGGCGCGGGCAAGGCCGAGCATGAGTTCGGTCGAGTCCCGTACAGCGGTCTTCAACCTGGCTGCGTGGACTTCCGCACCCTCCGTCAGACCGGCTTCGTCCAGTGTCGCCAGCACCTCCAGGTCACGGGACAGCCAGTCCGGGAGCGGGGGAGGCGGCCCGGCGACCGGCTCGAGGTCGAGGGATGGAGCGGCAGGCTCTCCTTCGGCGGCCAGATGCGCGTAGTACGAGAGGGGATTCTCGGAGTGCAGGCGGGCCAGCAGCTCCCCGGTGCCCACGGTGTCGCCTGCCGCCTGGGCGGCGCGCGCCAACCAGTAGCTCGCCTCTTCCCAGCGCCGACCGTTCGGGTACGCCTCCAGGTAGTCCGTGAATACCTGCGCGGCCTGCGGATGCTCCCCGCGGGACAGGTGGACCTGCGCCCAGCGCATCCGCGCCAGCCCCGATCGGTCGGTGTCGGACATCGACGCCGCGTCGCTGTACGCCTCGATCGCCTGGTTCAGGCGGCCGGCATTCCGGTGGTCCTCGCCGCGGAAGAAGATGACGTCCACCGCCTGGGGCGACGAAGGGTACCTCTCGACCAGCCGTTCCTGCAGGATGCGGGAGTCGCCGTGCCGCCCCTGCCGGGTCCGGATGGTGGCCCACGCACGCAGCGCCGCCGCTCCGACGGCCTGGTCCTCCGAGGTCTGGAGTTCGCGGTACACCTCCACCGCGCTTCCCCGGTCGCCGCTGCCGTTGTAGGCCCGGGCAAGCGCGAGCTTTTCGGATTCGGTGAGCACTGCGCCAGCCCTCACCGCCACCCTCCAGGCCCGGACCGCGGGGCCGAATTCGGCCGCACGGCCGAATGCCGTCGCGACGAGCCTCAGGATCCCGGGCCCCGAGTTCCTCGCGACTCTCCAGTGGGCGTTCGCAGCGGCCAGGGCTTCGCCTCCCGAAGTCGTCGCGTGCAGCAGGTCCTCCGTCGCGGCCACGGCACCCGCCGAGTCTCCCAGCGCCAGCCGGTATCGCCATTCCCGGCCCATTCGCCCAACGCGAGCCGCTACGGTCATCCGGTCAGGCTCGATCTCCCTCAGGGTTTCCAGGGCCCGGGCGGTATCGCCGGAGGTCGCCCATGCGTCCGTCTCGAGGGCCCAGCCGGAGCGAAGTGCCAACGAATCCGCGATGAGCGCCAGAAAGCGCGAGACCTGCTCGGCGTGGCCGGTCCCGGCCAGCATGCGGGCAGCCGCCAGCGCTGTCCATTCCGCCACCTCGGGAGACCGGGCGGAGAGCTCCTCGACCTGTAGAGCAGCCTCGTCGTACCGACCGGCTTCGGCCAGCTGGCGCGCCAGGAAGGACCTGGCGACGAGGGATTCGCGGGAATCCTCGGGTGCTGTCCCGAGCAGGCGCCGGAAGGCCGGAACCGCGCCGTTGTCGTCACCGGCAGCCTGGCGGGCGGTGCCCAGCAAGTGCCAGTAGCGCGGCGACGCCTGCGTCGTGTCGATGCCGCCGGCCGTCAGCGCCGCGATCGCTCCGTCCCAGTCTTTCCAGCCTGCCTCGGCCTCGGCGAGAAGCATCCGGTCGGCGAGCGAGGCCGACTCCAACGGAGCGAGGCTGCTTCTCAGGCCCAGACTGGCCCTCCAGAAGCGTTCCTCGGCCAGGTGCCGGCGCACCGAATCGGGAATCGCGCTTTCAGGTCCTCCGGTCGTCTCCTGTCCGGCAACGGGACAAAACAGGGGGATGGCGACCCAGGTCACTGCCGTCAGGAGCAGTGCCCGAACCGCCATCCCCCGTAGAGTTGTCGCGTGGGGCAGGGATCCCCGCTGAATGGTCTTCAAGCGGGGTCGCGCCACGGACGCCTTATTGCAGGGAGTGAATCAGTCCCCGGCGCCCTGTCCCGCCTGCATCGCGAAGAGGGCGTCGATCATCTTCTGCGCCGACTCCTCCATGTCGATGACCAGGTGGTCGATTCGCGACACGAAATAGTTGTGGGCGATACTCACCGGAATCGCGATCGCCAGCCCCGCAGCCGTTGTGGTCAGGGCGATCTTGATCCCGGACGCGACCGTGGTGGCGTCCACCTCGCCCGCCAGCTCGATGGCCTGGAAGGCGGCGATCATCCCCATGACCGTTCCGAGGAAGCCCAGAAGCGGCGCCACGTTGGTGAGCGTGGCCAGAACGACCAGTCCGCTCTCGAGCTTCGACAGCTCGATCAGCCCCTGGTTCTCGATCGCCTTCATCACGCGATCCGTGCCCTCGTCCTGGCGCTCCAATCCGGCATGCAGGATGTTGGCGGCGGGCGAGTTGGACTCGCGCGTGACCTCCAGCGCCTCCTTGATCTGATGCTGCGACAGCAGCTCGTCGACCTCGCGCAGGATGCGTCGGGTCGAACCGGCCTTTCGGAAGATGTCGAAGAACTTCCAGATGATCACCAGGATCCCGACAAGGAGACACAGACCCAACGGCCACCGCATGATGCCGGCGTCCTCCCAGGACTGCATCATCTGCTCGGTGAAGGTGAGATCTGGGGCTTCCATGCCTGGAAGCTGGAGCAGTACGTCGAAGACGCTCATCAAGCTGGCCAAAGGAACCTCCTGCGGTCGATCCTGAGCTGATGTTGATTATTGGCCGCGCAATCCCGCGCGACTAACGAGTCTACGGGCACCGGGGCCCGTGTGGCAACGGCTTGGCATAATGAGCAGGACCCTTGGGACTGTCAACCCTGGCGCACCTCGCGTCGCCGCCGCCGGGCGGTCGTCACCCGTCATTTGTGAGACGCCGGCGCCCTATCGTCGCCACGTCCACTCCCGCGAACCGTATTTCTCTTCATGGTCCGTGGCCACCGCCTCTTCCCGCGCGGTCATGCGGCCCTCGGCCCAGCGTCCTCCCAGGGAGCCGGACAGGCCACCGCTCAGCGCCTCCACCAGACGGGTCCAGGGAGGCACCTCGCCCAATGCCTCCGCGAGGGTGATCGCGTGCAGGCCTCGCGCCAAACCGTTGGCATTATTGTCGTTCTGATTCCCGTCATCCGAGCCGGCCACACCCTGCGAGTGGTCGTCCGCGTCCCCGTGCATGCCTCCCGCCCCGGCGAACAACGAACCCTGGTCGGCGACGAGGAGAAGCGAGCCGTGCTGCAATATGGCCTGGCCGATCCGAACCTGAGCGCTGCCCACGAGCTTGCGGCCGCAAATCGTCACTTCTCCCTCGGCCGGCTCGAGAAAGCAGGGGCCCGCATCGGGCGGGAGCGCGCGCCCGGACGCCGCGCTGGCATCCACCCCCAGTCTTCGCAGGCCGTCCACCAGCCCCTCGTTGACGCGACGGTACACTTGCCGCGGCCCGCCCCAGGCCCGGACCGGCAACACAACCGAATAGGTCAGTTCCCCATCGTGGAGCACGGCGCGGCCTCCGGTGGGCCTCCGCACCACTCCGATCCCCGGCCGGGCTCGCAGAAACTCCCGGTATCCGGCGGCAAACGGTTCGTTTCGCCCGAGCGACAGCGTCGCCGGCTTCCAGCGGTAGAACCGCACCGTCGCGGTCCCCGGGCGAAGCTCGGCGGCCAGCGCGTGATCTCGCGCCATGTTGGCCGCGCCGGAGAGCGCACCGTCGACGAGGATCCGCCAGTCGAGATCCCGGCCCGGATTCCTTCCCTCGCCCACGGCCTCAGGGGGCGAAGACATCTCCCGCTTCCATGACCTGAACCTTCGCCCTGTCTCCGACGAGGTCGCGGAACAGCTCCGGATCCTGGGCGATCAGCGGCCATGTGTTGTAGTGGATCGGCACAACGACGTCCGGCTCGATGAAACCGGCCGCAGTGGCCGCGTCCTCCGGCCCCATGGTGAAGTTGTCGCCGATGGGCAGGAGCGCCACGTCGACTTTGCCGCGCAGAAGCTGCATGTCGAGGAGCAGCGCGGTGTCGCCCGCATGGTAGATGCGCTTGCCGTCGAGCTCCATGAGGAATCCGCCCGGCACCGTCGTGAACTGCCCGGTGGTGTCGCCGTGCACCTGTCCCCCGTGCAGCGCGGGCGTCATCTTCACCCGGCCGAATGGGAAATCGTAGCCGCCGCCGATGTGCATCGGGTGCCCGCCCGCGATGCCCTGAGTCTCTGCAAACGACACGATCTCGAAGGTGGAGATCAGGGTGGCGCCCGTCTCGCGCGCTAGCGGAATTGCGTCGACGAAGTGGTCGAAGTGCCCATGGGTGCAGAGGATATGGTCCACCGGACCCACGTCGGCGCGCTTCACGTCCGACAGTGGGTTGTCGTCGAAGAAGGGGTCGATGACAAGCCGCGTGCCGTCATCCATTTCGACGGTGAAGGTCGACTGTCCGTGGAACGTCAGTTTGGCCACTTTGCTGCTCTCCTTGCGTCGGCTGTCCTTCGGTCCGGCCCTGGCTCAGTCCTTGCCCTCGACTTCGGCATACGCCTCGATCGGAGCGCAGGCGCAGATCAGGTTTCTGTCCCCGTGGGCGTTGTTCACCCGGCCCACATGCGGCCAGAACTTGTATTCGCGCAGCCAGGGGGCCGGGAACGCCGCCTGTTTGCGTGTGTATCCGTGCGTCCACGCTGCGGCCGTCACCTCGTGGGCCGTGTGCGGGGCGTTCTTGAGCGCGTTGTCCTGACGGTCCTGCAGGCCCATCTCGACCTGCTCGATCTCGGCGCGGATTGAAATGAGCGCCGCGCAAAATCGATCCAGCTCCGCCTTCGACTCGCTCTCGGTGGGTTCGATCATGATCGTTCCGGGGACGGGAAACGCGATCGTCGGTGCGTGGAACCCGTAGTCCATCAGGCGCTTCGCCACGTCCTCCTCGGTGATCCCGGTGATCTTCTTCAGGGGACGGATGTCGATGATGAACTCGTGGGCCACCCGGCCGCTTCCGCTGCCCCACCAGTACAGGACCTCGAAGTGGTCCTCCAGGCGCACCGCCATGTAGTTGGCGCTCAGGATTGCCGTCTGCGTCGCGGCGGTGACCCCGTCGCGTCCGAGAAGGGCGATATAGGCCCACGAGATGAGCAGGATGCTCGCACTGCCCCAGGGCGCCGCCGACACGGGCCCGATGGCATCTTCGCCGCCGGTGGGAATCACGGGGTGGCCGGGCAGGTACGGCGCCAGCTCGGCGGTCGCGCAGATCGGTCCCATTCCCGGACCGCCGCCCCCGTGGGGGATCGCGAAGGTCTTGTGGAGGTTGATGTGGATGACGTCCGCACCGTAGTCGCCGGGGCGACACAGTCCCACCTGCGCGTTCAGATTGGCGCCGTCGAGGTAGACGTAGCCGCCGTGACGGTGCACGATTTCGCAGATGTTGCCGATCTCCTCCTCGAAGACGCCGTGCGTGGACGGGTAGGTCACCATCACCGCCGCGAGGCGGTCCGCGTGCTGCTCGGCCCTGGCAGCCAGGTCCTTCACGTCCACGTTGCCGCGTTCGTCGCAGCGCACCACCACAACCTGCATCCCCGCAAGCACCGCGCTCGCCGGGTTGGTTCCGTGCGCGGAGGACGGTATCAGGCAGATGTCGCGGTGATGCTCGCCCTTCGCGTGGTGCCGGGCGCGGATGACCAGCAGGCCGGTGTATTCTCCCTGAGCACCCGAGTTGGGCTGGAGGGACACCGCCGGCAGACCGCTGATCTCCGCGAGCCATTCGCTGAGATCCGACACGATCCGCGCATACCCCGCGGCCTGGTCCCGAGGCGCGAAGGGGTGCAGCTGGCCGAACTCCGGCCAGGTGACCGGGGTCATCTGCGTGGTCGCGTTCAGTTTCATCGTGCACGATCCGAGCGGGATCATGCTGGTGTTGAGCGACAGGTCCCGCGACTCGAGACGGCGCATGTAGCGCAGCATCTCCGTCTCGGAGTGGTAGGAGTTGAAGACCGGGTGGGTCAGGTATTCGCTGGTGCGATTGAAGGGCGCCGCGTAGTCGCCCGGCTCGTAGGACGCGGCCAGTCGCTCGGCCTTCATCTCCGAACCGAAGACAGCCAGGAGGTCGTCCAGGTCGGCCGGTGTCACGTTTTCGTCCAGGGCGACGCCCAGCGAGCCGTCGCCGAAGTCGCGCAGGTTGATCCGCTTCCCCCGGGCACCGGCGAGCACGCTTTCCACCGAGGCGGCCGGCCTTACGCGCAGCGTGTCGAAGAAGGTCTGGTGAACGACCGTGTTGCCCGCCAGCTCCAGGCCGAGCGCGAGCGTCGCCGCCTGTTTGCGAATGCGCCCGGCGATCCGCCGGATTCCTTCAGGCCCGTGATAGACCGCGTACATCCCCGCCATCACCGCAAGAAGCACCTGCGCCGTGCAGATGTTGGAGGTGGCCTTCTCGCGCCGAATGTGCTGCTCCCGGGTCTGCAGGGCCATGCGGAGGGCCGGATTGCCGTGGCGGTCGACCGAAACCCCGATAATGCGCCCGGGAAGCTGCCGCTTGAACTTCTCCCGGCACGCGATGAAAGCCGCGTGGGGACCACCGTAGCCCATCGGAACGCCCAGGCGTTGTGCATTGCCCACGGCCACGTCCGCGCCGAAGTCTCCCGGCGGGGTAAGCAGGGCCAGCGACATCAGGTCGGCGGCCACCACGACGTGGCTGCCCGCCGCGTGGGCCGAATCGCAGAGCGCGCGATAGTCGTGCACGGCGCCATCGGTGGCGGGGTATTGCAGCAGCGCCCCGAAGACGTGGTGGTCGAAGGCAAAGTCGGCACTCGGTCCCACGCTGACCTCGATCCCCAGCGGTTCGGCGCGCGTGGTGACGACGCCG
This sequence comes from Longimicrobiales bacterium, assembly GCA_965211905.1. Lineage (GTDB taxonomy): Bacteria > Gemmatimonadota > Gemmatimonadetes > Longimicrobiales > Gaopeijiaceae > Bin94. The sequence goes on along the minus strand of CBDBTX010000002.1, from coordinate 363,998 downwards.
ATCGTCTGAGGGTGGCAATCCTCCGCGACGAGGAACACGTGGCCGCTCCTGCGCCGTCCCTGTCCGTACAGCATCGTCATGGCTTCGGCGGCGGCGGTTCCCTCATCCAGAAGGGACGCGTTGGCGATCTCGAGGCCGGTGAGGTCCATGACCGCCGTCTGGAAGTTGAGCAGCGCTTCCAGCCGACCCTGCGCAATCTCGGCCTGGTACGGTGTGTATTGCGTGTACCAGCCCGGATTCTCGAGGATGTTCCTCTGAATCACGCCCGGAGTGATCGTGCCCGAGTACCCCATCCCCAGGTAGCTGCGCCAAACCTCGTTCTCGGCAGCGATTTCCCGGAGGCGCCGAAGTAGCTCGGCCTCCGGAACGCCCTCGGGGATGTCAAGAGCCCTTCTGAAGCGGATCCCGGTGGGGACCGTCTCGTCCATCAGCTCGTCGAGACTCGAGCACCCGACGACCTCGAGCATCTCCTGCACATCGCGGTCGCCGGGCCCCAGATGCCGAGCGACGAAATCGGGGGGGTGGCTTATGGATGTCGGCATCTACTCGCCGATGTGCTCGGCGTAGCCGGCCACGTCCATCAGCTCGTCCACCTCGCCAGGATCGTCGACACGCAGGGAGATCATCCATCCCTCGCCGTACGGGTCCGTGTTCACGAGGGAGGGGTCGTCGTCGAGCGCTTCGTTGGTGTCCACAACCTCGCCCGCAACCGGGCAGTACAGGTCGCTCACCGCCTTCACGGCCTCGATCGTGCCGAAGGTCTCCATGGGCGCGAAGCTCTCGCCCGGTTCCGGAAGTTCGACGTATACCACGTCACCGAGTTCGCCCTGAGCGTAGTCGGTGATGCCGACGAGGAAGACACCGGGCTCGTCGGTTTCCTTCAGATACTCATGCTCTTCCGTGTACTTGAGTCCGTCGGGTATGTGAGACATCGGGCGTCTCCGCTGCAGTGTTTCCGGGATGTGTGGGCTGGATCGGGAGCGACAGAAAAAAAGCCGTCAGGGGCCAAGGCGTCAAGCGCGGTGGCGGCGCTTCGCGTGCGTTCGGCCCGTTGGTTACATTATCGATCCTCGGGGGACGCTGGTGAATCCTGTCTCCCGCGGAGTGAGGGAACCCTGCTGCAAACCGCCGGTGTACGGAGAAGGCATGACCACCCTGGCCCATCCCCCCGCGCTGACCGCCCTCAGCGAAGAGGAGGCGATGTTTCGCGATGCGGTTCGCGAATTCGCCCAGTCGGAGTTGGCGCCCAGGGTCGCACGGATGGAGGCGGCCGGAGAAATCGACTCCGAGCTGATCTCCATGTTCTTCGAGCTCGGCTTCATGGGCATCGAGGTACCCGAGCACTATGGGGGCATCGGCAGCAACTTCTTTACGGCCGCCATCGTCGTCGAGGAACTGTCGCGCGTGGATCCGTCGGTCGCGGTTCTGGTCGATGTTCAGAATACACTGGTCAACAACGCCCTGATGACCTGGGGCACGCAGGAGCAGCTCGGGCGGTTTCTCCCGAGGCTCGCGGCGGGAACCGTGGGGGCCTACGCCCTTTCCGAGGCGGGCAGCGGCTCGGACGCGTTCGCCCTTCTCCTCCGTGCCGTCCCCGACGGCGACGACTGGGTCCTCAACGGACGCAAGATGTGGATCACGAACGGGGCCGAGGCCGGCATCTACATCATATTCGCAAATGTGAGCCCGGAGCTGGGCTACAAGGGCATCACGGCCTTTCTGGTGGAACGGGGCATGCCAGGGTTTTCGGTCGGCAAGAAGGAGGACAAGCTCGGCATTCGCGCGTCCTCCACCACCGAGCTGATTCTCGACGACGTACGGGTTCCCGCCGACAACGTCCTCGGAGAAGTGGGCAAGGGCTACAAGGTCGCGATCGAGACGCTCAACGAAGGGCGCATCGGGATCGGTGCGCAGATGTTGGGGCTGGCCCAGGGCGCGTTCGATCACACGCTCAAGTACGTGCAGGAGCGGGAGCAGTTCGGCCGGCCAGTCGCCGAGTTTCAGGGTGTCCAGTTCCAGTTGGCCGAAATGGCCACGGATATCGAGGCTTCCCGCCTCATGGTGTACAACGCGGCGCGCTTGAAGGACGGCGGGGCCCGCTTCCTGCGGGAGGCCGCCATGGCCAAGCTCCATGCATCGCAGATGGCCCAGAGGGTATCTTCACTGTGCATCGACCTGCACGGCGGGTATGGTTTCACCCGGGAGTACGCGGTCGAGAAGTTCTACCGGGACGCCAAGATCGGGACGATCTACGAAGGAACCAGCAACATGCAGCTTCAGACCATCGCAAAGGACTTGCTCCGTGGCTGAGCGGGCGCAGCTTTCGCCCCGCGGCCCCGAGCGAAGGGAGATCACATGGGCGCAATAGGTATCCGCGAGATCCTTTTCGTGCTGGCCGTGGTTGTAATGATCTTTGGCGCCAAACGCATCCCCCAGATTGCCGCCGGACTGGGGTCGGGAATCCGCAACTTCAAGGGGTCGCTTCGCGCGGGCGCCGAGGCCGATTCCGAAGACGTTGGCGACCGGGAGGGCTAGCGGCCCGGAGAGTTCGGGGATGGGTGGGGCGACGCATGAGACCCGGCGTCTCCCGCTGCTCTTTCTCACGGTGCTGGTCGACCTCGTCGGCTTCGGCATCGTACTGCCGCTCCTCCCGCTGTATGCCCGCGATTTCGGTGCCGACGGGGTTCAGACGGGACTTCTGGTCAGCATCTATTCCCTCGTGCAGCTGGTCATGGCGCCGATCTGGGGACGGATCTCGGACCGCGTGGGGCGGCGTCCCGTCCTCATCCTGGGGCTCCTGGGCAGCGGTGCGGCGTACCTGGTGTTCGCAAACGCCGGATCGCTGACCACCCTGTTCCTCTCCCGCATCGTGGGCGGCATCGGGGGATCCACCATTCCCGTCGCGCAGGCCTATATCGCCGACGTAACGCCTCCCGCGCGGAGGGCCGGCAACATGGGCCTGATCGGCGCCGCCTTCGGGCTCGGCTTCGTCATCGGCCCCATGCTGGGAGGAATTCTCTCGGCAGTGTCGCCCGGCGCCCCGACCGCCCCCGGCTACACCGCCGCCGCGCTGTGCGTCGCCAACGCCTTCGCAGCCATCCTGTTGCTGCCGGAATCGCGCCGGCCCGGCGCCACCGAACGGACCGAACGCTTCAATCTTCGCACCTCGGTGGCCCAGGCCGCCTCGTCCCGTCAGATCCTCTTCGTCCTCGGGACCTACCTGGTCGTCACGATGGCCTTCGCCACCCTTCAGCCGACCCTGTCGCTGCTGGCTTCCGCGCGCTTCGGGCTGGGGGCGCGGGAGGCCGGATACCTCTTCGCGCTCCTGGGGGTGGTCTCGGCGATCGTTCAGGGCGGGCTGGTGCGCAGAATCGTGCCCCGCACCGGCGAGCGCACCCTCTTGCTGTTGAGCGCGCTCCCCTTTTCCCTCGGACTGGCGATGATGGGCGCCGCAGCAACGGCGCCGGTGTTCCTCCTGGGTCTGGTTCTGGTCGGCATCGGCTACGGGGGCACGATCCCCACCGTGCTGGGCCTGCTGTCACGCGCCGTCGAGCCGAAGCGGCAAGGTGCCGTGCTGGGACTCGGCCAGAGCGTGGGATCGCTGGCACGTGTACTGGGCCCAGCCATGGCCGGCGCGCTCTTCGACGTTCGCCTGGCGCTGCCCTACTTCGCGGGCGCGGTCCTGATCGTTTTGGCCACGCTCCTGGCCGGCCGGGTGCGCCAACCCGAAGAGCAAGCAGCGTGAGTCCGACCGTCGTCCTCCACCAGCCCCAGGACCTCGTCAACATCGCCGGGGTCGTCCGGGCGATGGCCAACATGGGGCTGTCGCGTCTGACCGTTGTCGATCCGGCAGAGTTCGACCCGAGGAGGATTACGGGGATCGCCCACCGCACCGGCCACATCGTGGACCGGATCAGGCAGGCCGATACACTCGACGAGGCGCTCGCGGACGCTACGTACGTGGTGGGCACCTCGGCGCGCGCCCGCACGGCGCAGCGCAACTACCGCCGCCCGCGGGAGCTGGCCGCCACGATGCAGCGCCGCGCCCGCGACGGGGAGGTCGCAATCGCCTTTGGTCGCGAGGACCGCGGCCTCTCGAATGAGGCGCTCGATCGCTGTCACGATGTGCTGGTCATCCCCACCGACCCGGGGCACTCCTCGCTGAATCTCGCTCAGGCTGTCCTGCTGGTCAGCTACGAGCTCTTCCTGGCCGGCGGAATCGAACCGGAGCCGCTCCCACGGGGGAAGCGTTCACTGGGGCCCGCGTCGGCTGCCGAACTCGAAGAGATGTACGGCGCGCTGAAGCAGGGACTGGCGCGCATCGAGTTCTTCAAGGCCCGCAAGCCGGAAAGCGTGATGAGGGTCCTTCGCACCATCCTCGGGCGAACCGGTCTCGACGCGCACGAAGCCCGGCTCGTCCGTTCGATCGGGTACGAAATCCGAAATTGGGCCAACCGCCGGGACGATACGTAAACCAGACATTACATAATGTAATGTAAACCTTACGATCGGCAGCGTGTGGGCGATGCGGAAGCCCGCTCGGGCCGCCCCGCCCTCCTACCCCTCTGCCTCCAGCGGCTCCGGGTCGACCTGTGGCTGCCAGATCTGAATCGCGGGGAAGGTGGACAGGAACCACCGCACCGCGATGAGGAACAGGCCCAGGAACATCAGCCCGATCAGCGGCGTCGCGACGGAGAACACCGGGTCGCCCTCGTGGTGGAGGGACGGGAAGATGAGCATGTAGTGCCAGAGCCAGAGTCCCGCCAGCACCACCATCGCAAAGCCCTGCAGGATCTGAGGCGTCTTCTTCGGTCGCACGCCGAGAAGGCCGCCGAACGGCACCACGAAGCAGAGCACGATCACCGCCGCCGAGAGGCCGCCCCACGGATCGCCGACCCGCGTGTTGATCCACGCCTGCTCCCAGGGCAGCTTGCCGTACCAGATCACGATGTACTGGGACCAGAAGAGATAGGTCCAAAAGACCGTGAAGGCGAAGGTGAGCTTGCCCAGGTCCCACAGGACCGCGCGGTCGACGTGTTCCCTGAAGCCCGGCGTGCGACGCTTGAGCGCTACCGCCGCCACGGCCGTCGCGGCAAAGCCGCTCCAGAAGGCCCCCATGAAGAACCACCCGCCGAAGAGCGTCGAGAACCAATGGGGCTCGAGCGACATGGCCCAGTCGAAGACCAGCATGGTCATGACGGCCGCATAGACCAGCACCATCACCGGCGCCAGACGGGTCATCCGGTGATAGCTGCGGTCTTCCTCCTCCTCCTGGCCCGCCCATCCCCGGATGAGCCGCTGATGCCACCAGCTGCGCCCTTTCGCTTCACGCTCGGCCGCGGTGCGCGCCTGCCCCACCCTGCCCAGGTCGGGGCGGATGGCCAGGTAGACGAAGCCCAGCCCCAGGGCAAACAGGACCAGCACTCCCACAAGGTTCCGGCTCAGCAGGAAGGGGACGTTCAGCCACGCAGCCTTCTTCTGCACGATCGGATCGTGCGCCATCATCTCGATCCACGGGAAGTAGTCCTCCCGCAGGTTGAGCAGCATGGGCAGGAACAGAACGAATGCGATCGGGAGGTAGGCCGCGAACGACTGGTGGATCCGGCGCACGGACCAGTTCCACCTGGCCTTCACCATCCAGGTGACCGCCGCGACCATCACCCCGCCCATGGCGATCGAGGTGAAGTAGTTCCAGTTGACGACATACGACTTCCAGGCCAGCGCGGGATCCCGGAACAGCGTGACGAAGAACGACACGACGCCCACCAGCACCATGAGTTGAAGCACTCTGCCGAGCAGTCCTCCGCGCTCCAGGTAGCGGATCGGGATCGAGCCGGGGATCGAGTGCGAGCTCATTCGGTCAGCTCCCGGCCTCTGCGGCGCTTGTGGCAGGCCCCTGCAACTGTCGCACGTAGTTCACGATGTGCCACCGGTCGTAGTGGCCGATCTGGTGCCCGTACGCGGGCATAACGCCGCGTCCCACCCGGATCATCCCGTAGATGTAGCCGTCGGTCCGCGCGATCGCGACCTCGCCGTTCAGCGGATAGGCCGCCATCAGCGGATGGAGTTCGAAGATGTAGCCGGTCGTCCCCGCGCCATCCGGCCCATGGCAGACGATGCACACGCGCTCATACAGCTGCTCCCCGCGCGCCAGGGATTCAGGGCTCGGCGGCACCGGGTTGGTCAGCGAGTCGACCACTTCGGGACGCTGCACGATGTCTTCCTGGGTGAACGGCGGCGGCACGTCCGCACTGCCCTCGGGCTGCCCGACGTTCACGTCGAAGTGCCCCGCGGCATAGTTGCCCGCCGAAATCGGGACCGTGCCCTCCGGCGGCAACATGGTCATCTCGTAAGGGTCGAAGGAGGGCTGGTCGCGCATGCTGCGCCCGAAAATGGTCGCCATCGCGTCGTCCAAGGGCGTGCATGCGCCAGCGCCCAGCAAACCTGCGCACGCAGCCAACACCACCGCCGACCGCATCGACCGCGGCCCGCCCCTAGACATCGAAACCCTCCGGATCCTCTCGCAACTCGGCGGGGTCGAAGCCGCTCAGAATCTCCTTCACCGTGTTCGCCTGCGCCTCGGGGGCGGTGACGTATACGCCGAAGCTGCCGTTGGAGCACTCGGGGTGATACGCTACCATCCGCCGGAGATTGGGAAGCCCCGCATTGATGAAGAGACCGATCACCGTGGACAGCGCGCCGAAGAGGATCGCACACTCGAAAGCGATGACCACGTAGGCCGGGATCGAGAAGATCGGCTTCCCGCCCGTCACCAGCGGCCAGTCCATCGAAGTCCAGGTCGTGAAGGCGAAGCCCGTCGCGGCACCGGTCATGGCGCCGGCAAGGGTGAACACCCGCACGGGGCTGTGCTTCAAGGCCAGGCCCTCTTCCAGCAGGTGGTGCTCGGGAAGCGGGGCATAGGCGCGGAAGCCCTTGTGGCCCGCCGCCCGCAACGCCTTGCAAGCGTCGATGGTAGAGTCGAGATGCTCGAAGAGGGCGAAAAAGCCCCGGTGCCCCTGTCGGCGCTTCGCCGGAATCATCTCGTGCCCTCCTCGCTCGGCATCATGTCGCGGCCTTCTCGCTGCCCCGCATCGGCGGCGGCACCACTTCCTTCATCTCGGCGATCGCCACCGGCGGCAACAGGCGGGTGAAGAGCAGGAACCAGAACCCGAACCAGGCAAAGCTCCCCAGCAGGATCCCCATCTCGACGATCGACGGCCGGTACAGCCCCCACGCCCAAGGCTCGTACTCGTGGGAGAGCGACGTGACGATGATCACATAGCGCTCGAACCACATCCCGATGTTGATGAAGATCGAGATCACGAACAGCGCCGCGATCGATCTTCGCACCCGCTTGAACCACAGCATGAGCGGAACAAAGCCGTTGCACGTCAGCATGATCCAGTTGGCCCACCAGTAGTGCCCGAACGCACGGTTCCAGAAGGATCCGCGCTCGGGCGGCTCACCCGAATACCACGCCAGGAAGTACTCGGTGAGATAGGCGTACAGGACGATGCCGCTGGTCAGCAGACACAGCTTGGCCATGGCCTCGAAGTGCTTGACGGTCAGATAGTCCTCGAGCCCGAAGTACTTGCGCATCGGGACCGCCAGCGTGATCACCAGCCCGACCCCCGAGAAGATCGCTCCGGCCACGAAGTACGGCGCGAAGATCGTCGTGTGCCATCCCGGCACGATCGCCATGGCGAAGTCCCACGACACTACGGAGTGCACCGAGAGCACCAGCGGGGTCGCGAGCGCGGCCAGGTAGATGTAGGCCTTCGAGAAGTGGTGCCATTCGCGGTCGGTCCCGCGCCAGCCCAGAGAGATGATCTGGTAGAACTTCTTGCGCAGACCGCGGGCCTGGTCGCGGGCGGCCGCCAGGTCCGGGATCGTCCCCAGGTAGAAGAAGACGGCCGATACCGTGAAGTAGGTCGTGATCGCGAAGACGTCCCAGACCAGCGGCGACCGGAAGTTCGGCCACAGGAAACGCGAGTTCGGGTACGGGATCAGCCAGTAGGCGTGCCAAACCCGGCCGACGTGGATGAGCGGGAACAGCCCCGCCGTCATCACCGCGAACACCGTCATCGCCTCCGAGGCGCGATAGATCGCCTGCCGCCACGGCGCACGGAACAGAAACAGAATCGCCGAAATCAGCGTGCCCGAGTGCGCGATACCGACCCAGAAGACGAAGGTCGTGATGTAGACGCCCCACCCGACCGGTGCATTCAGCCCCGAGACCCCGATCCCCGCATAGATCTGGTAGAACCAGGAGCCCAGGAAGATGCCCACTCCCGTCGCAGCCATGCCGAAGAGGATCCACCAGCCCTTGCCGGGCCGGGACAGCACCTTGAGGACATCGCGGTTGACGGCCTCGTAGGTCCCCACATCGGGGTTGGGCAGTGTCCCCCGCTGCCTCAGGTCGGCAGTCGCCATCTAGTGCCCGCCCCCTTCCACATCGTGAAAGGTGACCTTCTTGAGGTAGTGGACCGCCGGCTGCGTGTTGATCAGGGCGTCGAGCACCCGGTAGGTGCGCTCGTCTTCGGCCAGTGCCGCCACCTGCGAATCGTGGTCCTTGATGTTGCCGAAGGTGATCACGTCGCTCGGGCACACGCTCTGGCACGCGGTGTAGACCTCGCCGTCGCGGATGTCGCGTCCCTCTACCGCTGCCCGGTTCTGCGTCTCCCGGATCCGCTGCACGCAGAAGGTGCACTTCTCCATGACGCCGTTGTCGCGGACCGTCACGTCGGGATTGAACTGCCAGTTCATGGGCTCGGGGATCTCCCGGGTGTAGCGGTACCAGTTGAAGACCCGGACCTTGTAGGGGCAGTTGTTGGCGCAGTAGCGCGTTCCCACGCAGCGGTTGTAGGCCTGCGCGTTGAGCCCGTCGGGGGTGTGGTAGGCGGCGAAGACCGGGCAGACCGGCTCGCAGGGCGCGTTGTTGCAGTGCTGGCAGAGCATCGGCAGGAAGCGGATGTCCACCGGCCCTGAATGCGACGCGTCCACGGTCTCGTAGTAGCGCTCCAGACGCATCCAGTGCATCTCGCGCCCCATGGTGGCCTGCATCTCGCCGACCCACGGAATGTTGTTTTCGGCCTGGCAGGCCGTGATGCAGGCGCCGCACCCCGTGCACTTGTCGAGGTCCATCGCCATGGCCCACCGGGGATGGTCTTCGCCGTACGGGCCGAAGTCCGAGCCCGGGAGCGGGAAGTCTTCAGCGCGACCCTCGGTGTCCACCGTGCGGAACCCGCCGCCTTCCTGGAGCTCGCGGAGCTGGCCGTGCCCGTGCCCACCCTCGGCGGCATGGTCCGCCTCTTCGGCTGCATGGCCCAGCGCTGCGAGCGTCACGGCAGGCGTCACGTTGCGGTCGTCCTGGACCTCCGAGCCCTCGTTGGTGGTCAGGCGGCGCCACGCTCCCGTCGCGGTGACCGTCGCCCGCGTCGAGACCAGCCCGACCGCACCCGAATGGGCGTCGGTGGCGCCGTTGAGCAGAACCATGGGGTTGACCCCGTTGCCGTTCGCATACTGGCCGTAGTCCGTGTGGCCGCCCCCCATGGCGATGGCAACCGCGTCCTCGCGAATGCCTGGGTACGCCCAGACGGGAACTTCCACCGAACCCGCCCCCGTCTCGACGGTCACAACGTCGCCCTCGCGAAGCCCCAGGCGCTCCACCGTGGCCGGATTCATCTCCACCCACGAGTGCCACATGATCTTCGATACCGGATCGGGCAGCTCCTGCAGCCACGGACGATTCGCGTGCGCCCCGTCGCCGAAGCGGGGCGAGGGGTACACCAGCAGCGTCAGCTCTCCGTCGCCTCCGATGTCCGGACCGTCGAAGCTCACTGCCGTAGACGGGGATTGCAGCGCGCCGATCGACGGCGTCGCGTCGGCATAGGACACCGAGCCGGTTCGCAGCGCCGTCCGCCAAAGCGCGTTCGGGTCGCCGACGACGCCGGCGGCCTCGCCGTTCTGGGCAAGCCAGGCGTCGAAGGCGCTCCGCAGATACTCGTGGAAGGTGCCCGCGCCGAGGTCGTTGCCCAGGCGGCGGGCGGCATCGAGCAGCACGTCGGCCATGGGGCGGGAATCGAACATCGGCAGCGGGCGCGTGGCAGGCTGCCGGACCGCGTAAATGCCGGGCGCCGGCATGCTGTCCCCCCACGACTCCAGCGGGTGCGCGTCGGGCAGCACGAGGTCGGCCAGCGACGAGGTCTCGTCGAGCGCCGTGGTGAAGGCCACCTTGAACGGCACCCCCGCAAAAGCATCGCGGAAGCCCGACCCGGGCGGCAGCGAGTAGACCGGATTCGTGCCGGACACCACAGCAACGCCGTACTCGCCGCCTTCCATGGCAGCGATGGCGTCCCCGATCGCGCCGTAGGGAGACGGCGCGGCATTCGGCGAAGCATCCACGTGCATGGTCCGCCCGAGGCTCCCTGCCGCAACATTCAGGATCAGGATCGCAAGATTGGCCGCGGTAGCGCCCCCGTGCTGCCCGGCAAGGCCAGGTCCGAGAGCGAGCGCATCGCCCGCCGCGAAGTGATCCGCCAGCCCGCTCAGCGCCTCGGCCTCGACCCCGGCCGCCTCGGCCGCGTCCTCGAGCGAGTGTCGCGCCACCATCTCGGAGTAGGGGCCCGCGTCCGCGCCCCGCCGCACAAGCTCGCCCGCCAGGGCAAGCGCGATCGCGGCCTCGGAACCGGCCCTCGCGGGGATCCACTCGTCCGCATTCTGGCCCGTAAGCGAGAGGCGCGAACCCACGAAGACGAAGCGGCCCTTCTCGCCGTGATCCACCCCGTGCATGCCGGCGAAATCGGCGGCGAACGTCACCGGCGAGATCCACGTCTCGAGGAAATCGGCCCCGAATGAGACAAGGAAGCGCGCGGCCGCAATGTCGTATCTGGGCAGGGTGTTGGCCCCGAAAGCGATGCTGACCGCCTCGCGCAACGCCGTGTCATCGAGCGCGTCGTGGATGACATGCTGCCCGTTGAGCGAACCGACCAGGTCATCGAGGAGCATCTGCCCGGTCGGACCCGTGGCTCCGGTGAGGAAGAGGGGCCGCCCGCCCGCGCCCAGCCGCTCGGCCAGCAGCTCCGAGGCCTCGTCCCAGCTGATCGGCTCGAAGCCGCCAGGGCCGGCCCGAAGGGGTGTGGCCAGCCGATCGGGGTTGTAGAGTCCCTGCAGCGCGGAAACACCGCGCGAGCAGAGACCGCCCCTCGACACGGGATGATCCGGATTGCCCTCGATCATCACCGCACGTCCCTCGCGGGTCCTCACGCGCACCCCGCACCCGCTCGAGCACTCCCCGCAGGTCGACGCATACCAGGTCGCGACCCCGGGCGTGATCTCTTCCGGCGGCGTCACGTAGGGGATCAGCCGCTCGATTTCGCCCGTTGAGCACCCGGCCACGGTCGCACCGGCTCCTCCGGCACCGAGAACCTTGAAGAAATCGCGCCGCTTCAGGCCGTCGCTCATGGGAACACCGCCCGGGCGCCGACGCTCGCGCACATGCAGTCGGGGACTAGTAGTGGCATACCGTGCAGTCGCGGGAGGCCCCGCGCTCCAGATGGCAGGAAACGCACCAACCCATCTTCAGGTTGCCCGCCTCGGGGGCCACCTCCTCCAGCACCCCCATCTCCTGGACCTCACCGTGACAGGTCTGACACTCGACCCCGGCGGCGACGTGGCGGAAATGCGGGAAATTGACGTGATCGGAGACCTTGTAGATGCGCCGCCACGGAATCGGCGTGCCGGAATCGTAGTATTCCCGGACCTTGTTGACCTCTTCCGGGTTGGTCCGTCCGTCGATGATCCCTACCTGGTGGCAGCCGATGCAGGTGGCGACCGGTGGAATCCCGGCATCGACCGACCGCTCAGCCGAAAAATGGCAGTACTGACAATCGATCAGCCACTGTCCGGCGTGGGTGTTGTGCGGGAACTGGATCGGCTGGGACAGATCGTCCGGCGGCGCCATCTCCGCATCGCCACCGCTCTCGGGGGCCTGCTGACCGCCGATCAGCGCAACTGCCAGGAAGATTGGGACCGCGACGGTCCCGGCCACCAGCCACGACCTTTTCATATGAGAGGTAGGCATCGAAGACCCGTCGCCGGGCCTGGTTATTGGGTGGATAGGGGTCCAACAACGTTGGCGCAAAAAGCCGACGCAAGGTAGACGCGGCTTTGGGCGATGTCAACGAAGCGAAGCGGGGTGGAGCCGGGCTGCACCGGAAGGCGTGTCCGCGCCCTCCCTTCGTACGGGGTGCGCCGACTCTTTTCGTTCGCTAGACTAGTCCGCATGGAGCAGAAGTTGACACCTTCCGGCAGTCTGGACCCGGGCGGCCCGTCCACCGACGGCGGCAGCGACTCTCAAGGCATGCACCTGAAGACCTTCACGCACGAAGGAAGGTTCTGGGATGTGTTTTTGAAGGTCGTCGAGGATCCCACGGACCCGGACTCCTGCCGGGCCCGCCTCGGTTTCCTGCCAACCGACCGGGCAGACCACGAGGAAGCGGTCCACACAGCGGTGATCATCATCGAGCCCAGCTACGATGAGGCGCTGGAGGTGGCGGCGGGGTTCGACCGCCATTACCTCTCTGCCATGCTTCGCTCCGTCATCTGAAGCGTTCAACGGGCGTCGCGCTGCACCGCCCATCCGGAACACGCCCGAGCCTCATGAGCTACCCCACAACCGTGCCCATCCGCTGCCTCCTGCTTCAGGTCCGCGACCCGGACGACCCCATGGGGCCCCACGAGACGGCTTCCTTCCGGCGCGTCATGGCGTCGCGGCCGACCGAGATCGCCGTCTTCGATCTGCTGAGCCGCCCTCTGCGTGCACGCGACCTTGACGGTATCGACCTGGTCCTCATGGGCGGCAGCGGCAGCTACTCGGCCGCGAGCACCGATCCTTGGCTGGAGACGGCTCTCGATTCTCTTCGCCTGGTGCATGCTTCCCGAGTGCCGGCCTTCGCGTCCTGCTGGGGGTTTCAGGGGATGGCCGCCGCGATGGGAGGGGAGGTCATGCGCGATCGGTCGCGCGCGGAGGTCGGCACCTATGAGATCGAGCTGACCCCCGCCGGCCGGGCCGACCCCGTCTTCTCCTACCTCGGGAGCCGTTTCAGAGCCCAGCTCGGCCACGAAGACCTGGTCGAGAAGCTCCCCCCGGGCACCACCCTCCTCGCCTCCTCGGCCCGTGTGGCGAATCAGGCTTATCGCTTCGATGACGCGCCCATCTATTGCACGCAGTTCCACCCCGAACTCGACGCGGCCGGGCTCTGCTCACGCTTGGCCGAGTATCCGCGATACGCCGAAGAGGTCACCGGCCGCACGATGGATGAGGTGCTGGCCCGGTTCCAGGATGCCCCCGAGGCCGAGCAGCTCGTCCTGCGTTTCGCGGAGCTGCACGTGCGGTGCCAGCAGTCCGTGGATAAACCCGCGCGAGCACCGAGAGCGGCGAGGCGCTGCGGTGGCAAGGCGCCTTGAGAGGCGAATAGCGCCGCTATTCGGCCGAAAGGCAACGAAGAGCGTAGCCTTGAGACTGAAATATGTAAACAAAACACGACAATTCGTAAAGCAGACACTACAGCGCGTATGGGTCGGTGAAGCGTTCCACCGCGGATGCATCGGCGCTCGAATGCCGCGAGGGTTTTGTCCACGGGCTGCCAGTTACGCCGTCTTCACCCAGCGCACCAGCTCGCGCAGCGTGGGCCTCTTCCCCTGCATGAGGATCCCCACGCGGTAGATCCTGCCCGCGATCCAGGCCGTTCCCACGAGCGCCAGCGCCATGAGGACCAGGGATGACGCAACCATCCACCACGGCACGGCCCCGGCGGCAGCCCGGGGAAACATCATGACGGGGCTGAAGTAGGGAAAGAGAGCGACCCAGTCCATCCATTCGAAGCCGCTTCCCTCGATGGTGGCCATCTGCAGCACGAAGGGGATGATCAGAAGCATCATCACGGGGAACTGGGCCTGCTGCGCTTCCTCCTCGGTGCTGCACATGGCACCCACGGCGGCAAACATGGCCGCGTACAGAAAGTACCCGAACAGGAAGTAGGCCCCGAGGAGCGCGATGACACCGGGACCCGGCAGGAATTGCAGGATGCCCTCTAGCTCCGTGGCCTGTAGTTGCGCGACGACGAACGGCACGCCGAACATCGCCAGCACGGCGGCCGAGGCAAACCAGATGCCGAGCTGAGTCAGCCCCATCGACCCGACCCCCAGCACCTTGCCCAGCAGGAGCCGCCACGGGCTGATCGACGAGATCACCACCTCGACGACCCGGTTGCGCTTCTCGTCCAGCACCGACCGCAGCACATACGCGCCATAGAGCAGCATCGTGAAGTACAGGAGGAATGCCCCCCCGAACCCCGACACGATGCCCGTGATCCGGTTCACCTCCGCATCCTCGCCGCCGGTGGCTTCCACCACCGATTCGAAGTCGAGCTCGCCACCCTCGATGAGCGCCCGGATCGAGGCTCCGTCCTCCAGCGACGACAGATGGCGGTCCAGCGCCGTCTCCACGACGGACCTCTCGAAGAGATTGCGCCGCAGGCCGCTCGGACGATCCTTCCCGCGGTACGCGAACACCCCCTCCGTGAGCGTCAGGTCGTCGATCACGAGATAGCCCTCCAGCTCGTCCTCCATGACCTGGCGATCCAGTTCTTCCTGGCCCACATCCGCCCCGACCACGTCCATCTCGTAGCCGAATGCCTCGACCCGGCTCGCTACCTCCTCGCCGATCAGCCCCGTGTAGTCGATCAGGGCCAGCTCCCGCTCGGAACGCTCGGACTGGACTCCGAGGAAGGCGCTCAGCCCGATCAGGCCTACCATCAGCACCGGCAGTGCGATCGTCGACAGGATGAAGCCCTTCGTTTTCACGCGCTCGAGGTACTCGCGCCGCATCACGATCCAGACCTGTCTCATCGGGCACCTCCCATCGCCGCCATCGGCGGTTCGTCGGACTGCTCGCCCGCGTGTCGCACGAAGATCTCGCGCAAGGTGGGTTCGAGGACCTCGAAGCGGCGCAGCGTCACCCCCTCCTTGACCGCGGCGGCGAGGATCCTGTCGTGGCCGACCCGGCTGGTGACGGGAATGTGATGCGCATCGTCCACGACCTCGATGTCGTGGATGCCCAGCCGGCTCAGCCAGCCGCCGTCCCCTTCGAACTCGACCGCCACCGCGCCGGATCGCTCCCGGCGCTTGAGGCTCTTGAGGTCGCCGTCGAGCACCTTGTGCGATCTCGATATCAGGCACACCCGCTCGCACAGCCGCTCCGCCTGCTCCATCAGATGCGTCGAGAAGAGGATCGTCTTGCCCCGCTCCCGCTCCTCGCGGACGATCGCTTCGAGGACTTCCTGGTTGATGGGGTCGAGACCGCTGAACGGCTCGTCGAGGATCAGCATGTCGGGATCGTGCAGAACCGTGCCGATGAACTGCACCTTCTGCTGCATCCCCTTGGACAGTTCCTGTATCTTCTTGCCCGACCACTTCGAGAGATCCAGCCGTTCCAGCCATCGGCCGGCACGGGACTGGGCCTCACGGCGCGCCAGGCCCCGCAGCTCGCCCAGAAAGACCAGCTGCTCCAGGACCTTCATCTTCTCGTAGACACCCCGTTCCTCGGGCAGGTAGCCTACGCGGCTGCGGCGCTCGAAGTCGGGGAAGCCGCCGAAGAGTTCGACGGTTCCCCTGTCCGGCAGGAGGATGGCCATGATCATCCTGATCATCGTGGTCTTGCCCGAGCCGTTGGGGCCGAGGAGGCCCACGATGGTGCCTGGGGGGATTTCAAGGTCGAAGCTGGAGACGGCCGTGTGCGCGCCGAACTTCTTCGTCACGCTCGTCAGTCTTACGGCGGGTTCCGTCACGGATGTCGCTCCCTTTCAGCGTGTTGTAGTGGTTTCAGGTCATGCTGCATGGTACGGGCAACGCGCAGACAATGTTCATCGGCTCAGGCTTGCGTGGATACCCGCCGCACGACTATTCCGACTTGACCGCGCCACTTTGATTATTATTCAGGAGCGGGATTTCCGTCGAGGTGTGTGGGGTGTGCGTCTGATCGTCAACCTGACCGTAATCACCTCTTGCGCGGAAAGGGTCGACTCCTCGGGGTCGGTCCGGCTTTAAACGAGTACCAAGGAGTGTGTGTGGCGATTTACCGAACGCTCTACTACGGCGACGTGACGGTGGGAACGGGAGGACGGCTTACCATCCCGTTGGGCATCCGGTCCGACTGTGGCATTCGCAAGGGCGACACCTTGACAGTTCGCGTCGAAGAAACACCCAAGGGAACCCGCCAGTTGGTCATGTGGCGGAACGAGCGCGGCGGCGAAGAGTGAATCAGCCGGGGTAGCCCGCCTCGGGTGCCGCCGCAGTCAGTGAAGTTCGATCCAGCGGACGAGTTCGCGCAGGGGACGTTGCCCGTCGTGGAACCAGTCCGGCCCGGGAAAAGGCACCTCGGAGAGGGAGACCACTCGCGTGGCGCCCACCTGGGCCAACCCTTCCGCCAGCGCTCGCACATCCGCTCCGACACCGGCGATTCCGACGGTCTGCAGCACCGGACCAAACGGGGACAGCGCATTCAGGCACGCCGAAACGTCACGCGCGGGCAGCACCCACGCCGTCCGGCCGCCGACAGGCTCGAATGCCTCGGGGGTACCGAGGATCACGGCCCAGCGCGACCCCGGCCGGTGCAGTACTTCGGTATCGCCGCCCGCCGCCGCACTCATCGCCAGGCGTCCTCGCACCTGGTGCATTGCGGCCAATTCACCGGACGAAGCCGGGCCGGGAGGCAGCGCCGACTCCAGTGCCGATAGCGCGGCGGCCAATTCACCCGACCACTCCCGGGCCGCGGCGCGGTCGCCGAGCACGAAGAACAGATGTGTGCTGACACAGCCCCGCTGGTCGAAGAGCGCGATGGCGCGGGCGGCTTCCGAGGCTGCGTCCGGATCCCGGGTGTCGCCGACGATCGCCACACCGATGCGGTGGCCGTGCTCGATGAGGCGCGTCGATGCCGGTGTGCGGGCCCGCACGGATTCGATGGTGGCGTCGCTGCCGTAGACGACGACCTGATCGGCAGCGGCGAAGAGCCCGTGCTCAAAGCTGGCCCACTCCGCCGTGCCGCCGGGCCAGTACTGGACCGCTGCGGCGGCCCCGAGACGCGGATCGACGGATGCGAGGTGCCGGGCGAAGGCCATGGTGAGCGCCACGTCTCCCGAACCGGGCTTGGCCAGCACCGGTGACTTGACCAGCAGCGCCCGCAGGATGGACGTGACGGTCACCCCGGGGACGCTCCCCGCCCCCAGGTGCAGAGTGACCCCGGGGGCTGCTGCCGCCACCGACCTCCCACTCCCGGGGACAAAGCCGTCGAGTACTCGCGGGTCAGGGAACTCCGCGCGCACGAGTCGCTCCAGGGCATCCGCGGACCAAGTGGCGACCATTCCGTCGACGACTTCCGCGGTCATTGCCCGCGACAGCCCGGCGTTCCGGGCAACACGCTCCAACCCCTTGCCATCGAGGCTCCGCACGAAACGCTCTCCCACCTTTCCGAGGCCGGCGATCAGCTCGCGGGAAGGGATCTCCGCCAGCGTTCTGGCCGACGTGCGCAGAGATGCAACCACGCGCCTGGCGGCATGGAGGTCGGGCACCGGATGACGGATGTGCAGGCCGCCCGCACGGGTCTCCTGCAGTGACGGGGGTGGCACTTCGCAGGGCCAGATCCACCCGTCGATGACCGCCATCCGTGAGGCGGTGCTGTCGCCGATGGCGGCGGGGGGGTCCGTCACGGATGCTGTCCCGGGCGGCGGCCGCGCGTGGCCCGCAGGAAAGACTCCGCCGTCAGTGAGCAGCCGCGCAGGTCGGATCCGGGCGCGCGCCCGGCGAGACGCACGCCGCCATCCTCCGTTACGGAACCAAGGTCCCCGGTCAACAGGTGACAGACGGACGCGGCGTTCGCGAGGTCGAAGTGCGCGAGCAGGCCGGCCTCGCCGGACGGCAGCGGTGCCAGGTCCCGCGGGTCGAGGGCCCGCGTCCGCACCCATGCCGGAAACCGGTGCACGCGGCCTGAAGGTGGAGCGGCATTGCCGGCCGCTCCGTCGTACGCCTGCGAGAGCATCTCGGTCATGCCGTACTCGTTGACGATGTGCGATTCGGGAACCGCCAGCGCGTCTCGCACGCGCCGGTAGAGGGCAGCACGATCGACCGCGGCCGCACGGCCCTTGAACCCTCCCGTTTCCATCAGCCGCGAGCCGGGCGGGAGCGGCAGCGCGGCATCGCCCAGAGCGTCGAGGAGGTGGACGAGCGCGAAGGCGGTCGTGAGCAGGAGGACCGGATGAGGGGCCGTGCGCGCCGATCGCGTGAACGCCTCCGCATCGACGCCGCGGCCGGGATCGAAGGCCCACGTCACGTCCGCAACCTCCGGTTCCCGCGCGATGAACCCGGCCATGGCCGACAGGGACGAGTCGGGTGCCGCTTCCGGGGACGGCACGAGGGAAATCAGCGTGAGGGCAGGCGGGATCGCGGCCGCGCCGCCGAAGAGGTGGTGCCGGTAGCTGGGACGAGCCGCTGCCCGGTAGAGATCGACGCTGGCGACATGATGCTCGCCGCGCCTGCCCGCGCCGCCGGTGGTGCCGCTGGTGCGGAAGACGACCTCGGCCGGCCCCGATGCGATGGGCACATCCCGGAATGCGGCCACCGGCACGGGCGGTATCTCGTGCCAGGCCGCGGGCACCGATCCGCCGGACGCGTCCCAGAACCGGCACAGCACCGGGTTCGTGGCGCGCTGCACCGCGTGCACCCGGCGCGCCATGTAGTCGAACATTTCGTCACACCCGAAGATGCCTTCCGACTCCCGGAACAGCCCGGCAAGCTCCTCGATCAGCTCCGCGCACTCGGGCGCCAGCGTGGGCTCGCCTGCCCGGGTCGGAGGCCACGCCCGCATGCTTCGCCGCTCGAACGCCGGGGGGATTCCCTCCACGGGCTGCTACCCCGCCGGCCCGGTGCCGCGAACCGCCCGGCCGCCCATTCGTCCCGTCTGCTCGCCGTCGCGGATCGTGTGCACCCCCGAGACGACGACATGCCCGATGCCTTCTGGATATTGGTGCGGATCGTCGAAGGTCGCGCGGTCGCGTACGGTCTGGGGATCGAGGACGACGATGTCGGCCACGGCCCCCGCCCTCAGCACGCCGCGGTCGCGCAGCCCGAGCTTCCGCGCAGGGAGGCCCGACATCTTGTGCACGGCGCTCTCCAGACTCATGGCCCCGCGCTCGCGCACGTAGTGACCCAGCACCCTGGGAAAGCTGCCGTAGCCGCGAGGGTGCGGCGACGAGCGCGAGAGCGGGCCGTAGGGCGCGTAGGCGCCGCCGTCGGAGCACACCATTCCCAGCGGGTGGGACAGCATGCGCTCCGTGTTGTCCTCGGACATGCCGAAGCCGATCATGCCGACGCTGCCGCCGGCGTCGCGCAGCAGCCGCACGGTGAGGTCGTAGGGATCTTCGCCGAGTTCGGCTGCCAGTTCGCCGAGCCGCCGCCCGCGCACGGCCGCGTTGGGGCCACCGATCCGTGTGATCTGGACCGCATTCCACGAACCCAGCAGGGCGATCTTGTCGCGGCACGCCTGCTCAAGCGCCGGGCCCGTCTCCGGGTCGGCGAGCCGCGCGAGGAACCGGGCCGTGCCGCCGGCCCGCGCCGAGGCGGGGAACAGGTTCGACAGCCCGGTCGCATAGGCGACGTAGGGGTAGCGGTCGAAGTGCGCATCGACCCCCGCCACCCGCGCGGCCTCGATCGCCGCGAGGGCCGCGTCGGCCTTCCAGTGGTTGCGCTCTCCCTGCGCCTTGAGGTGCGAGACCTGCACCGCCACCCCGGCCACACGGCCCACGTGCAGCGCCTCCTCGAGCGCGGCCAGCAGCCGGTCGTCCTCGTTGCGCATGTGCGACGCGTAGGGATAGATCGTGCCGCGCAGTTCGCCCGCGAGCGCCACCAGCTCGTCCAGGCCCGCGAAGCTGCCGGGCGTGTATTCCAGCCCCGTGGACAGGCCCACGGCGCCTCCCGCCAACGCTTTCCGCACCAGCGCGCGCATGCGCTCGATCTCGGACGCCGTCGCGGGGCGGTCGGCGCCGCCCACAACGAGGCCGCGGAGCGCGCCGTGCCCGACCATCGACGCCACACTCACGGCCGGGCGCTCCCGGTCGATCCGGTCAAGGAACCCGCCGACATCGCGGAAGTCGATCTCCACATCGAAGTCGCGTCGGTAGCGGTCGCGCGTCAGTTCGAACGTGCCGTCGCTCCAGGGACCGATCGACGAGCCGTCCTGGCCGACGACCTCCAGGGTGACGCCCTGCCGCACCCGGCTCTCGGCGCACGGGTTGACGAGGAGCGAGAGGTCGGCGTGGGAGTGGATGTCGATGAAGCCGGGGGCGACCGCCATTCCCCGCGCGTCGATCTCGACGGCGCCCGTGGCGGCGACCTCGCCGATGGTGGCGATGCGGTCGCCGTCGACGGCGATGTCGCCGGTGCGCGGGGGGCCGCCCGTGCCGTCGTAGAGGGTGCCGTTGCGGACAACCAGCGTCTGGCGGTTGCGGGTGGCCGCGACCCAGGGCGTGGCAGGCCGCCCAAGGCCTGCCAGCCCCGCAAGCCCGGCCGTTCCGTGGGCGAGGAAATCGCGTCGCTTCACGTCGTGTCGCTCCGCATGGTCGCGCTTCCTCCAACCCCCAACCTGCCCGGGGCAATCCCGCCGGACCGCAGAATCTTGAGCTGCTGCCGCGCCTGTTCGCGTTTCACGAGATCGACGACGGAGACCAGGTGGTCTTCCATTTCGGCGTAGTCGTCGCCCGGAAAGCCGGCGGCTTCGGACTCTTCGAGCGCTTCGCGCAGCCCGCGGATCTCCCGGCGCGCCTTCTCGAGGGCCCTGTGGAGTCTGGCGAGTGCGCGGCGGATGTCAGCGTCGGTGTTCATGACATGTAAGGATGCACCCTTGGTCAGCGGCTGATCAACGGTCGGGGGGGCTCGCGGCGTCCGGATCCGCGGAAGGATCCAGCACGGGCACGCCGGTGGGGACGAAGTGTCGGGCGTTGCGGGTCACGACCGTCAATCCGTGCTCCAGGGCGGTCGCCGCGATGAGCAGATCGGCGCTGCCGTGGCCGTGTTCTCGGGTGAGGCGGCCCCAGCGGCGTGCGACCGTCGTGTCGACAGGCAGAATGCGCTCCGCGTAGAGCCGGAGGAGGTTGTCGAGCCAGGCCCCCAGGCCGGCCGCGCATTCGGGATCGCGATTCCGTTGCCGGGCGATGCCGCGCTCGATCTCGCCCACCGTTACGACGCTCAGGTAGAGGTCTGCAGCACGCTGAGCCGAGATCCAGCCGACAGTCCGTGGATTGCGGTCGGGTTTCCGGAGGGCCGAGAGGATGTCGGTATCGATCAGATACATGCAGGTTGCCTGAGGGGAATTTCTAGAGATCCACCGGGCGGGGCTTCGCGTTCAGGCGGGCCAACTCGGGGCCGCCCCGGGGGATGGCGAGCAGCAGCTCCCGGAGCGAGGGAGCGTTCGCGTCTTCGAGGTGTCGCAGGCGTTCGTAGTCGGACGCCGCCAGAACGACCACCGCCGGCTTCCCGTGGCGGGTCACATGCTGGGGGTAGCCGGCCATGGCTTCGCGGACGACGGCGCTGAAGCGGTTCTTGGCATCCTGGAGCTTCCAGTCGGTCACGGCGGGATTTCCTGTTTCTGGATAGATTATCAGGCTAGCTGAATTTATTGGCCAGATCGGTTTCGTCAATGGGAAACCCGGGCTTCCTACGCACGCGGTTGCGGCGGTATTGGCCCGCAAGTACCTCTTTAACCAGCCTCTGGTGCACCCGCGCCGCCCCGGCCGCGGGTTGCCGGCACCGCAGTTACCAGACGGAGGGATGACCCGTTGAACCAGTTCAGACCATCCACCCTGGCCGTTCTGGCGGCTGGCGTCGCCGCCCTCGTCGTCCCGGCCGCCTCCGCCGCCCAGGAACGCTACGACATCGTACTCGCGGGCGGGCGCGTGATGGACCCCGAAACGGGTCTGGACGCGGTGCGGCACGTCGGTGTCAACGGCTCGGTGATCGTCGCCGTTTCGGAGGAGCCGCTCGACGGCGATGTCGTGGTCGACGCCTCCGGGCTCGTGGTCGCGCCGGGGTTCATCGACCTCCACGCGCACGGGCAGACCAACCGCGCCAACGAGTTCCAGGCGCGCGACGGGGTGACCACCGCACTGGAGATGGAGAGCGGCGTCGGGGACCTCACGGCCTACCTGACCGAGCGCGGCCGGGGCTCGATCCTTAACTACGGCGCCACCGTGTCGCACATGATTGCGCGGGCCTGGGCGATGTTCGACCGGGCCGACCTCCTGCGGCGCGCCGAGTCCATGCTCGACAGCGACCCCGAGGCCGGTCTTCGCGAGTTCGACCGCATCGCCGGCGGCGCGCGCTACGAGACGGTCCACGCGGACGACTTCGGTTCCCTGTGGGCGGCGCTTGCCGTGGGGCTTTCCGAGGGTGCGCTCGGGATCGGGATGGCGCACCAGTATTACCCGGGCGCGTCGCTCGAAGAGATCCTCGACGTCTTCAAGTTCGCGGCCTACGAGCGGACGACCATCTACACGCACGTGCGTGACATGAAGATCAGCGCCATGCAGGAGGTGATCGCCAACGCGGTGGCCACCGGCGCCTCGCTGCACATCGTGCACGCGAACAGCTCCAGCCTGTGGAATATCGAGCCGATCCTGGAGCTGATCGGGGGCACCCAGAGCCGCGGGTTCGACATCACCACCGAGGTATACCCATACACGGGCGCTTCGACCGGGCTGCAGTCGGCGATCTTCGATCCCGGCTGGCAGGAGACGCTGCAGATCAGCTACGGCGACCTGCAGTGGCAGGACACCGGAGAGCGGCTGACGGAAGAGACCTTCAACAGCTACCGGGTGAGCGGGGGCACCGTGATCATCCACATGATGCGCGAGGAGTGGATCCGGCACGCGCTCGCGAGCGACTTCGTCATGGTCGCTTCGGACGGCATGCCCTACGCGCCGGGCGCCCACCCCCGCAGCGCCGGCACCTTCGCGCGCTTCCTGGGCCGCTATGTGCGTGACGAAGGATTGATGTCGCTCATGGACGGTCTCGCGAAGATCACCATCATGCCGGCGAAGCGGCTCGCGGGAATGACAGACCAGGCGAGGCGCAAGGGACGCCTCCAGGCCGGTGCCGACGCCGACATCACCGTCTTCGATGCCGACCGGATCATCGATACCGCGACCTTTGAGGACGACCTGTCCTATTCGGAGGGCGTTGTCCACGTGCTGGTCAACGGTGAGTTCGTCGTCCGGGACGAGAAGAACGTCGCCGGAGCCATGCCCGGACGCGCAATCATCGGAAGGCTGAGCGCAAAATGATCACTGCAAGGGCTCTGGTCACCGGCTTCGCACTGGCGCTCGCGGCCCAGGCCGCCGCGGCGCAGGACTACGACATCATCATCCGTAACGGGCGCGTGCTGGACGGCACCGGCAACGACTGGTTCAGCGCCGACATCGCCATCAACGGCGACGAGATCGTGCGCATCGGCCGCTTGCCGAACGCCACCGCCACCCGCGTGATCGACGCCACCGGCATGTATGTCTCGCCCGGGTTCATCGACCTGCACTCGCACTCCGACGGCGCGATGACCTCCGAGCACCTCGAGGCGCGCCGGGCCAAGAGCCTGAACAGCCAGGGGCTCACCACCGTGATCGGCGGGGCGGACGGGCGCAACACGGCCTGGCCGCTCACGGTCGAGATCGCCGCCCTGGAGTCTCAGGGCCACGCGATGAATTTCGTGCCGATGGTGGGTCACAGCACCGTGCGCAATGCGGTGATGGGGAATGATTACGAACGCCCCGCCACGGCCGCCGAAATCGCGCGCATGCAGGGACTGGTGCGGCAGGGCATGGAGGCGGGCGCCTGGGGTCTCGGCGCCGGGATCGAGTACCGGCCCGCCCGTTTCAGCGACCCGGAAGAGATCATCGCGGTGGCCGCCGCGGTCGCCCCCTACGACGGCTTCTACGTCGCGCATCAGCGCAGCGAGGCCACCATGCCGCTGTGGCAGCTGCCCTCCAACGTCGACGACTGGCCGGTCGACGGGCTGCAGGGCCTGCAGGAGACGATCAACATCGCGCGGGAGACGGGGATCCGCGTGGTCGCGAGTCATCACAAGGCGCGCGGGCGCTCCAGCTTTGGCCGCTCAGGCCACGACACGCTGTTGGTGAACGCGGCCCGGGCCGAGGGGCTGGAGGTGTACCTGGACGTCTACCCGTACGAGACCTTCGGCGGCGGCGCCCGTCCGATGATTCCGCGGTGGAGCCTGGTGGCCGACGGCGTGGACGTCAGCGGCGGCCGCGACAGCCCCGCCTACTACGCCGTGGGGATCTTCAGCGACGCGCAGACGCACCTCGCGCGGCGGTGGGACGACCCCGAGACGCGGGAGCGGATCGCGCGGGACATCGCCTGGATCGTGGACCACAACGGCGGCGAGGACCGGGTGGTGGTTGTGGACTATCCCGATCCCGAGTTTGTGGGGAAGACGCTGACCGAGTTGGCCGGGGAGATGGGCGTGACCTTCCAGGAGGTCGTGATCCACATGGCCCTCAACGGGTATCCGGACGTGATCGGCGGGGCCTGGACCAGGGGATACGGCATACACGATGTCGACGTCGTCAACTACTACAAACAGGAGTACACGGCGACGGCCTCGGACGCCGGGGTGAGCGGGGTCGAGGGTGTGCCGACGTTCGCGTCCCGCCCGGGCGCCCATCCGCGGCACTTCGGAGCGTTCACGCGCAAGATCGCGCGCTACGTGAAGGACCTGCAGGCGATTTCGCTGCCCTTCGCCGTGCGTTCGATGACCGGATTGCCGGCGCGGATCATCGGGCTGGAAGACCGCGGGCTGCTGCGCGAGGGGTACAAGGCGGACGTGGTGATCTTCGACTTGGGGCGGCTGCGGGACCGCGCGACGGTGCTCGAGCCCGACCTCTACAGCGAGGGCGTGGACTACGTGATGGTCAACGGGGTGCTGACGATCGACAACGGTGAGTTCACCGATGCGCTGCCGGGTGAAGTGGTGCTGCGCGGCGGGCGGCCGGTCAGCTGAGGTGACCGCCGAGACCGAACCGCTTGACCTCGTCGTCGTCGGGGCCGGGCCGTGCGGGCTGGCCACGGCGGTGGCGGCGAAGGAGGCCGGGCTGACGTATGTCGTCCTCGACCGCGGGTGCATCACCGAGTCGCTGACGCACTACCCGTACTACATGACCTTCTTCTCGACCGCCGAGCGCCTGGAGATCGGCGGGGTGCCGTTTACGATCCCCGAGGCGAAGCCGACGCGGCGCGAGGCGTTGGCATACTATCGGCGCGTGGTGGCGCATCACGGGTTGAGTGTGCGTCAGTATGAGGAGGTGACGGGGGTCGAGGCAGCGCCCGTTGTCGGCCAAAAAACGGCAAAAGTGGCCGACAAAGGCGGAAGCGGGACATTTGTCGGCCAAAAACAGGGCAAAGTGGCCGACAAATCGGGTGGGAACGACGGCGAGCCAGCGCGCAGCGCCTTTGCTATTCACACCCGCAGCCGGTATGGGAGAGAGGGCCGGCTGCATGCGCGCGCCGTCGTGGTCGCCACCGGCGGCTTCGGCAAGCCCAACCGCCTGGAGCTGGATGATGGGGAACCGGAGGGACGGATCATCCACTACTACAAGGACCCGTATCCCTTCTTCGACCAGGACGTGATCGTGGTCGGAGGAGGCAATTCGGCGGTGGAGGTGGCGCTCGAGCTGTACCGGAACGGTGTGCGGGTCCGCATGGTGCACTTCCTCGACATCTTCGACCGCGGCGTCAAACCGTGGGTGCGGCCCGACATCGACAACCGCATCGCGAGCGGCGAGATCCCCATGCACTGGGGGTCGCGGGTGGCGCGGCTGGCTCCCGGCACCGCGACGATCGTGCGCGACGGGACCGGGGTGGCCACCGAGGTCGTGAACGACTGGGTGCTGGCGATGACCGGGTGGCGGCCCGACCGGTCGCTGCTGCACGGGCTGGGTGTCGAGACCGACCCGGTGACCGGGATACCCGCGCACAACCCGGCGACCATGGAGACAAATGTTCCCGGCGTCTACATCGCGGGAGTGATCGCGGCCGGCTACAACGCCAACAAGATCTTCATCGAGAACGGGCGCGAGCACGGGGCGCTGATCGCGGGGCATCTTGTCGCGTCGGCGAAGGCACCATGAGATCGGTCGAATCCTTGACGTGCCTGCGCGTTGCCGCGGCTCTCTCCGGTTTGGCGAGCGTCGCGGGCTGTGATGGTGCCGATGCCGGTAGCAAGCCGGGCGCCCCGATCGAACTGACCGAATCAGCCATCGACGTGCTGGGTGGCTCCGACTCACTTGCCGTTGTACGAGACCTGGAGGTGGCCAGCGACGGGTCCGTCTGGGTGCTGAACTCGGCCGAGCCGTTCTTCGTTGGAATTGGCCCGGATGGGGAGCCCCTCGGCGCTCACGGCCGCTCCGGCAGAGGGCCCCGCGAGTTCCCGATGCCCGCGGGCTTCCTGGCGGGGGGATGGCGGGGCGAGGGGTGGGCCCTTGACCTGGTGCGCCACGCGATGATCCGCATCTCGCAACCGGATGCGGACTGGGCCGAGGTCTCGCTGCGGTCCACTTCCCTTCCTCCCGGGACCGTGCGCGGCGGCATGAGCATGCTGAGCTCCACCGTGCGAAGCGCGAGGCTCGGCGGGGAATTCATCGTCCCCCGCACGAGCGCAACGATGGAAGCCGGTGTCCTGGACTACCGCTTCTCGCTCTTGCGACCGGACCTGGTCGCGGTCGATCCCGAAGCGGGCGAGGCCCGTACGCTGCTGGCGTTGGCCGAGGTGCTGGACGACCCGTCCGGAGACTTCGTTCCGAGCGAGGGCGGGTTCCCGATGTGGTATCGATTGTGGGCGGTCTGTGGCGACAACATCGTCCGGGTCTACGATCGGGTGAGGAATCAGCTGCGCGGGTTCGACGGGTCGGGTGCCGAGCTTCTTCCCATCGACCTTCCGCCCGTTCCCTTCACGGAGGTCACTACTCTCCAGTTCGCCAAGGCGGTCTTCCCGATTCGGCAGGCCGAGTTGACGGGGGACGTCTGGAGCAGACTCAGCGAAGAGAACAGCCTTCGAATCCTGAATCGGATGGCGCGGTCGGTACAGGGGGAGCCGCACGAACTCGCGAGCTACCTGCCGCGCTATGTGGACCTGCGGTGCAGTGAGGGCGGGACGATGTGGATGAATCCCATCGATCTCGACGCCGGCGGACTGAGGGGGGATCGTCTGTGGCTGCGAATCGCGGCTGACGGATCCACCCGGGAGGTTCGTTTGCCCGAGCGCTTCGATGCCCTGCGTTTCTCCGACTCCCGGGTGTGGGGCGTGTACAGGGACGCATTCGATATCGCGGTCGTCGCGTCGATCGCGCTGCCGACTGGTTGACGGCGGGCCTGCTCACAGCATAGGCCGCCACGGTCGTCTTGTGGGAATCCGGAGCCTATCCCACCGCACCGATTGTGACGCCTCCGGCGTGGACGGCCGTGAAGACAAGGAAGGACAGAAAGTCCTCCAATCCCCCCGATAACGAAGCCACCGCGATACCCAGCGCGGCTCCCGCCAACGATCCGATTGCCGCCCTGCCAAAGGGTGCTCCGGCCAGCTTTGCGCCTACCGCCCCACCCAGTACCGCGACCGGCGCCGCAGCCAGCACCGCCAGGTCGGTGGCAAACGATTCTTCCGAGAATGCCCCATGTAAGAGCAGGTAGAGGCTGACGAGATCCGATGCGGTGGCAGAGGCCCATGAGGCCAGGAACACCTTGCCACCCGACGGGGTGTCGTCGCCCGTGGGAGGCAGTGTGTGCCAGGCCGAGGAGCCGAAGCCGATTCGTGTCGCGGGAAAGAGAATCGCGGATGCTTCGGATTGGGCATGAAACGGGCTCTGTTTCAATGCCTCCATGGCGGCGGAGAGGGGGTAGGACTCTTCCTGCAGCGTCTTGTTCTGGGCTGCGGTCCGTGACGGGTTCACCGAGAAGAGCGTTGCTGCGGCCGAGAGTGCCACGGCAACCGCAGGCTGAGGGCGTTTGGGCATGGTTCCGTGGGTCGGTGACCGCTGCCAGGTGCAGCGGCCCGCGGGCGTCTCGCTGGTGAGAACGGGTACCCGCAATACCGCGTATGGATCCACTCACCAGGACCCCGGCACGAGGTCACCCGCGACGGATACTCAACCCGTTGGCGTCAGCCTGTACTTCCTTTCCTCGACCGCCGCAGCATTGCACGGTCGTCGAGTGGGCTGTGGAGCCTGCGATCAACTGATCACCCGCCTCCAGTTCGTAATAATCTTCGGCGCGTCCTCCAGGAGGTCGTTGAGGTCGGCGATCACGCCGTTCACGATGCCGGAGAGCTCCTCTGCCCGCTGAGCGGCCCCGGCTTCGATCTCGGTCAGCACCTCCATCTGCCCGACGGTCGGGCGCGCCTGCGGGCCCGAGACGGCGCGGGAGATGTTCCGGAGCTGTTCGATGAGACGCGGCCAATCGCGGTAGCTCATGGATCCCGGCGGACGGCGGACTTCGCTCGATACTGCCGTCAGCTGATTTTGGGCGTCGCCGGCTACGGCCTTCACCTGTTCCTCGTTCGACAGATTCTTGCCTTCGATGGACTCGAGGAGCCCGTCGATCTGGCCGTCCAGGTCGAGGATCGTGCCCATCATCTGGTTGAGCTGCGTCTCGAGGTCACGCGCACGCATGGCGGCGGCGAAGCGATCCTCGTACACGGCCTGCGACGCCGCGACGTTCGGGTCGCCGCGGAGCTGGAAGTCCTTCGACAGCTCGCCCTCGCCCACAGCGATCGTCGCCGTGTAGGTGCCCGGCACCGCGGGCGGGCCCGTCGGACCGAAGAAGAAGAACCCGCCACCGGGAGGGCCCTGTCCCGGAATCGGCTCGGCGCCGGACCAGCGGAGGTCCCAGATGGCGCGGTTGACACCCGGCGCGGGGTCGCGGTGCTGGAACTCGCGCACGAGCGTGCCGTTGCTGTCGGTGATGCGCACGTCGACGGAGTTGCCCGCGGCCTCGGCGGCGTCTTCCGAGAGATGGAAGTGGATCCACGCGCCGGGGTCGGGATTGTCGCCGGCAAAGCGGCTCTGGCCGAAGTTGCTCGTGCGGCCCCACATCTCCCACTCCGTGGCCATCCGAACGTCGAAAAGATGCGCGTCCTGGCCGATCGCATCGGTCAGCTCGACCATGGGCTGGATGTCATCGAGGATCCAGGCGCCGCGGCCGTGGGTGCCGATGACGAGGTCGTTGTACTGGCGCTGGATCTTGACTCCCCGCACCGACACACGGGGAAGGTTGCCGCGGATGTCCACCCAGGTATCGCCACGGTCCCACGAGGCGAAGATGCCCCGGTCCATGCCGACGAAGAGCAGGTTCGGGTTGGCGGGGTGCTGCCGGACGACCTTCACGTAGTCGTCCTGGGGGAGTCCCGCGGAGATGTCGCGCCACGACTCGCCGTAATCACGCGTCTCGTAGAGGTGCGGCGTGAAGTCGTCGAGGCGGTGGTTGTCGACGGCCATGTACGCGGTGCCGGCCTCGGTCGGCGACGCCTCGATGTTGCCGATCCAGGTCTCGGCGGGCAGACCCGGCACCCGGTCGCGGACGTTCGTCCAGGTCGCGCCGTCGTCGCGGGTGACCTGCACGTTGCCGTCGTCGGTGCCGACCCAGATCACGCCCGGTTCGAACTCGTCCTCGGCGATGGTGAGGATCGTGGTGTGGAACTCGGCCGCCGTGTTGTCCAGGTAGACCTCGCCGCCGGAATCGAGCTGCTTGTCCGGGTCGTCCGTGGTGAGGTCGGGACTGATGATGTCCCACGAGTGGCCGTAGTCGTTGCTGCGGAAGACCACGTTGCCGCCCCAGTACACGGTACCCGCGTCGTGCGGGGAAACGACGATCGGCGCGTCCCAGTTGAATCGGTAGCGCGCCTGGAACATGCCCTGCCCCTGCGAGCCGATCATGAGCGGCCAGGGCTCGATCGAGCGCATCTGCCCGGAGTTGATGTCGGTGATCCGGAAGTAGCCGCCCTGCGCGTTCGAGTAGATCAGGTTCGGCTGGCCCGGCACAGGCACGGTGTAGAAGCCGTCGCCGCCGGACACGGTGTAGAAGTAGCCGGGCAGGATGCCGCGCCGGTCGTTGAGCCGGCTCGGGCCGCACCAGTTGCCGTTATCCTGCAGCCCGCCGCACACGTAGTAGGGATCGCGGTCGTCGACGAAGATGTGGTAGTACTGCGCGAGGCTGAAGTTGCGGAAGATGTGGAAGTTGGCGCCGCCGTCGTACGACACCTGCATGCCGCCGTCCGAACCGGAGAGCACGCGCTCGCCGTCGGCCGGATCGATCCAGTACGCCTGGTGGTCGCCGTGCACGTCGTCGGCGATGCGCTCGAAGGTGCGGCCCCCGTCGGTCGATTTCGCCAGCGCGCCCGAGAGCGTGTAGAGCGTTTCGTGGTCGGACGGGTCGACATAGACGTCGGAGTAGTAGAAGGGCCGGAAGTTGATCAGATTCTTGTTGTCGTTGACCATCGTCCACGTCTCGCCGTAGTCGTCGGACATGAAGAGGGTGCCGGCGGTCGGGTACTCGGTGATCAGGTACACGATGTTCGGACGCGATTGGGCCACGCTGACTCCGATGCGCGCCATGGGCTCGTCCGGCGTCGTCGTGATCTTCTTCCACGAGATGCCACCGTCGCGCGAGACGTAGAGCGCGGTCTCCTTGCCCCCGTCGTCGAAGCGCCACGGCTTGCGGCGGAAGGTCCACATGCCGGCGTAGACGTTGCGGGGGTTGGTCAGGTCGATGTCCATGTCCGAGCAGCCGGTGTCCTCGTCTATGAAGAGCACGTGTTCCCAGGACTGCCCCCCGTCCGTGGTGCGGAAGACGCCGCGCTCCTGGTTGGGGCCCCACTCGTGGCCCATGGCGCAGACCAGGGCGACATCGGGGTCGCGCGGATCGACGACGATTCGCTTGATGCGCTCGCTGTCATCGAGGCCGAGGTGGGTCCAGGTGGCGCCGCCGTCGGTCGAACGGTACACCCCGTCGCCGTAGGAGACCGAGTTGCGCGGGTCCGCCTCGCCGGAACCGAGCCAGACGACGTTGTGGTCAGAGGGGGCAAGTGTCAGTGCGCCGACCGAGTAGGTGTTCTCGTCGTCCCACTGGTGCTCGAAGGTCACGCCGCCGTTGGTGGTCTTCCAGACGCCGCCGTCGGCAGCGCCGACCCAGAAGGTTCGCGGGTCACCGGGGACGCCGATGATGGCGGATACGCGCCCGCCCATGTTCACGGGGCCGATGTGACGCCACTCGATGTCGCCGAGGGCGGCGGAGATGGCGTGGGCGTCCTGGGCGTGGGCCGGCGGGGCGGCAAGCGGGCTGACGACGAGCGGCGCGAAGAGTGCGAGGGCAAGCGGGAGAGCGCTTCGGGACGACTTCATGTTGGATTCTCCGGGGGTGGCTTCCAATGACAGCCGGTAGGCAGGTGAGTGGCCAACCACTAATACAAGGGATCTCGTCCCGGCAAAAGCTCGGTTTGCCAGAGCGGGAAGGTCGATTGTCAGGACGGGGGTCAGTGTGTAATCTTTACACACTTGCCGAGACACCTGAGGAGAACGACATGGCTCGACGGGTCAACATCATGATCGATGATGACTCCTGGCGCATCATCGGGAGGCTGCCGCGCGGTACCCGCAGCCGCGCCGTCAACGCCGCCATCCGGGAGTGGGCGGGTGTCTCCATGAGGCGGGAAGCCTCCGCCCGGATGGATGCACTGCGCGCCCGACTGCCGGCGGTCGAGACGTGCCAGATCGTCCGATGGATACGGGAGGAGCGGGAGCGGCGTCAGCCGTGATCGTAACGCCCGACGCATCGGTTCTCCTCAGGTGGGTTCTGCCGGGCGACGACGAACAGGACACGGCCGCAGCGCTCGCGTTGCGTGACGAAGCGGTTGGCGGGACCATCGAACTGGTCGTTCCCCAGCTCTGGGTTTACGAGGTGGGAAACACGCTGGCGAGACGGTTCCCCGATGACGCCGACGAACTGCTCGCATCGCTGGTCGACTTCGGCCTCACCGAGGCGCGGCTGGACACCGACTGGAGAACGCGCGCAGTGTCTCTGTCCGTGACGTACGGCGTCGCGTTTTACGACGCGGCCTACCATTCCGTGGCGCTGGGACTCCATGGCGTGTTCGTCACCGCCGACGAACGCTACGTGCGCCGCGCTTCGGGCGCCGGAGGCATTTCGACCTTGCGGGGTTGGCGAACGGACTCCTCCTAGCGCCCACCCCCGGGCTCGTCCTCCACGAATCCCCGATACCCCAGCGCCCGCTGCCGCGGCCAGACCTCGTCCAGCGTCTCCGCGTCGAACAGCCGCCCATTCATCATCACCTGCTCGACCAGCACGGTATTGCGCAGGTCGTCGAGGGGATTGTGCGACAGGATCGCCAGGTCGGCCAGCTTGCCGGGCTCGATCGAGCCGAGCTCCGTCTCGAGGCCGATGCCGTTGGCGCCGAAGATGGTGGCGGACCTGAGCGCGTCGTGGTTCGACATGCCGCCCGATGCGACCATCCACAGCTCCCAGTGGAAGCCGAGGCCCTGAAGCTGGCCGTGGCCGCCGACCCCCGCGTAGCCGCCGTCGGCGACCACATCGGCCAGGAAGCGGGCGTGGTCCTCGAAGACGTACTCCTCGTCGATCGCCCATGCGACCGAACCCGCCGCGCCGGCGCGCCGCCGGGTGCGGGCGTCGAGGGTCTCGCGGGGTGTGAATCGCACCAGGCGCTCGTTGCCGAGAACGTCCTCGGTCGTGAACCAGTAGATCTCGCCCATGGGGCCGCCGAAGGAGACAATGAGCGTCGGCGTGTTGAGGACTTTGGTCTCCGAGAAGAGGCGGACGACGTCGTGGTAGAGGGGGTAGATGGGGAGGTTGTGCTCGATCCCGGGGTAGCCGTCCATGGCGTGCGTCAGGTCGGCCTGGTAGTCGAGGCCGGCTTCGGTGGTCGGCATGAGCTCGAGTTCGCGCGCCGCCATGACGAGCCACTGCCGCTGCTGACGGTTGCCCGAGAGGTACATCTTGAAGGTCTTGGTATCGTAGTAGTCCGAGTAGCGCCTGAGGACGTCGCGGGCGTGGTCGAGGTCGCGGATGCCCTCCAGGGCCTGGTAGTTGGCGAAGACTCCCGGGCCGGTGGAGTAGATGCGCGGTCCCAGGATGTCGCCGGAGCGGACGCGATCGGCGTAGGTGAGGACGTCCGAGACGCCGGTCTGGGGGTCGCGTGTGGTCGTGACCCCGAAGGCGAGGTTGGCGAGGTAGCTCCATGGTTGCGTGGTGTGGACGCCGGCGGGCGGGCGGAGGTGGGCGTGGGCGTCGACGAAGCCGGGCGTGATGGTCCTGCCGGAGACGTCGCGGGTCTCGGTGCCGGCGGGCACATCGAGCGTGCCGGAAGGGCCGACGGCGGCGATGCGGTTGCCGTCGATGAGGATGTCGCCGCTCTCGATGATTTCGTCGCCGCGCATGGTGATGAGGCGGGCGCCGGTGAGCAGGAGTGTTCCCGTGGGGAGATCGCGGGGGACGGCGAGGGCGACGCGGATCTCGGTGGGCTGGTAGCGGGCGTCGTCGGAGGACGAGTCGGTCGCGGCGGCGGCGGGGTCTTCGGGATCTTCGGCGGGATCGGTCGTTTCCGCTGGCGTGTCAGAGGGGGCGTCTGCCTCGGCAGCCTCCACACTGTCCGCGAAGGCCTCCGCGGCGTCGAGGTTGTAGCGGAAGTAGGCGTTGCCGAGCGCCCACACGACGTCCTCGCCGTCGGCGCTCCACGACTGGAACTCGCCGCCGAACTCGGTGATGCGTGTGACCGGGACCGGGGCGCCGGACGGGTTGCGGACCGAGACGGTCGGGGCTTCGGCACCCACCTGCGGGACGGTCACGAGGTACAGGTCGTTGCCGACCTTCGCGAGGGCTCGTCCCCCGGCGGGGGAAATGCGGATCGACGAGGCGTTGGCCGGGGAGCCGCCGCGGTTGGCCGTGAAACCGGTGACCCGCAGGTGCTGTTTCTCGTCGGTGCCGTCCCAACGCACGGAGACAAGCCCGCGCGCGCCCGCGTGCAGATAGATACGGTCAGGCTGGTCGGCTCGGAAGTGGGGCTGCGAGCGTCCCAGGGACTCGGCGATGACCGTTGGGGCGCCGCCGTCAGGTGCGTACCAGACGAGGTCGGGCTGGCTCCCGCCGCCAGCTCCTTGCTGGCGGCTGCGCGCCGATGCCTGCAGCACCACGATTCGGTCGCCGCCGGGTGACCAGGCCGGCGTCTGGAGGTAGTGGGGGGCTTGCGAGAGCCGCTCGGCACCGTCGCCATCGGGTGTGATGGTCCAGAGATGGCCACCGTCGGGCTCACGCCAGCTCACCGCCGCCAGCGTCGCACCGTCGGGCGACCACGCGGGATGGAAAAGGGCACCGTCGACCTCCGCGCCGATCCGGCGCGGCTCACCCCCATCGGCATCCATCACATACATGTTGCCAAGTGCGGTGAAGGCGATCTCGCTGCCGTCCGGGGAGAGGGCTACGTCGCGGATCTGGCGTGCGCGGAAGGTGGGGGTGTCCTCGACCGGGTAGTCGAAGTCGAGGCGCGGGCCGGCGTGGATGACGACATCGGCGGTGAAAGGGATTTCGGCAGGGTCGGCGCCATCGAGCGGGACGCGCCACAGCCGTCCGCCAAAGGAAGCGATCAGCGCCGAGCCGTCGGGCGTGAAGGCGTAGCCGGGAAGGATGTCGAGGGTCGCGCGACTCTCCATGTCGTCGCGCTGGACGGGGTAGACGAGCCAGCGCTCTTCGCCCGTGGCGAGGTCGCGGGCGCGGAGGCCGGTGGCATCCTCGTGGCGGGTGCCGTAGACGAGGGTGCCGCCGTCGGGGGAGACGGCCGGACGAAAACCGGAGCCGTAGCGGCCGGTCACCGTGGCCTGGCGGCCCGTCTCGCGGTCATAGCGGACGAGCTGGTACTGCGGGAAGGCCGCGTCGTAGTTCCAGTCGCGCGTGCCGCGGGCCAGGTAGATGTAGCGGCCCGTCGGGTCGAGGGCGGGGCCGATGGCCTTGAGGTTGTCGGGTTCGTCGATGAGCGCGATGCCGCTGCCGCCGTCGCGGTGGAAGAGCCATGGCTTCGCGGCGCCGCCGAGGGGGCTGAAGGTGCGGGACGCGACCAGGTACTCGCCGTCGGGGGTCCACTCGGGCGAGGTGTAGAGGTTGTCGTTGCCGCGGGTGATCCGGGTGGTGTCGGAGCCGTCGGCGCTGAGCACCCAGAGGTTCTGGCCGCCGCTCCGGTCCGAGACGAAGACGATCTCGGTTCCGTCGGGGCTGAAGCGCGGCTGGCTCTCGAAGGCGGGGCCGGTGAGAAGGGGGGTCGCGGTGCCGCCGTCGACGGGAAGGGTGTAGAGGTCGCCGAGGAGGTCGAAGACGAGGGTGGTGCCGTCCGGGCTGAGGTCGACGGAGATCCAGGAGCCCTCGCTTGTAGTGAAGCGGATCTCACGGGTGGGTTCGAGGGGGAGGGATGCGGTGGCGAGGGAGTCGGGGGCGTCGGCGGACTCCTGGGCTTGGGCGGGTGGGGTGGTCACCAGGGGCAGGATTGCGGCCAGTAGCAACCTGAAATGTAAATCATACATGTCACTATGTAATGTTTTCATGACAATCCTCTACCTATCCTTGCCTCTGTGGGCGTGCGGGGTGTGCCGATCAAAAGAGGTCCTCGCCCGGCAGCGCCGATGCCTGCTTGAGCCAGCTGACCAGCTGCTCCTCGTCGGGCTCATCGTCCTCACGGATGTGGAAGTACCGCACGTGTTCGTACTTGGAGGTCACCGGCGGAACGGGGCGCAGCGATCCGCCGTTGAGGAAGGTCACCTTGATGTACTTCGTGAAGCAGTGGAAGGAGAGGAACCAGCCCTGGCCCTCGATGCCGTAGAAGGGCGAGTTCCAGCGGACCGCCTTGCGGGCTTCGGGCACGCTGCGCTCGATGAGCGCGTCGATGTGCCGGCCGACCTCGCGCTTCCAGCCGGGCATGGCCGCGATGTAGGCCTGCACGGGCCCGTCCCCGTCACCCTTCGGGATCTGGGGGTTTCCGCCCGAGAGGAGTCTGGGCTTCGTGGCCCCGCTCCCGACGGTGCCCGCGCTGGCGTCCTTCCGCGTCGGCATTCAGTCCGCCCGGCCCTCAACTCGCCGCCGGCATCACCCGGTACTTGTCGAACCACGCCACGATGTTCGCGATCTTGGCCATCAGCTGGCTCGGCCGTCGGCTCATATCATGCGACGCGCCGGGCAGGCGGATCACCGCGGTGTCGATCCCGCGCATCTTCAGCGCGTGGAACATCTGGTACGACTCGGACAGCGGCGTCCGCAGGTCTTCCTCGCCCGTGATGATCATCGTCGGTGTGGTCACGTTCCCGACCAGCGACAGCGGCGAGAACCGCCAATACGGCTCCGGATCCTCCCACGGCAGTCCCTCGTAGCGGCTGTGGTAGTAGCCGTACCAGTTGTCCGCGGTCAGCGTCTTGCTGATCCAGTTGACGACGGGCTTCTGCGACACCGCCGCCCGGAACCGGTCCGTCTTCCCGACGATCCATGCGGTCATGATCCCGCCCGCGCTTCCACCGGTCACGAACAGGTTGTTCTCATCGACGTAGCCCTGCTCAATCACCGCATCCACGCCCGAGATCAGGTCGTCGTAGTCCTGGCCGGGATAGTTGTGGTAGAGCAGGTCGCCGAACTCCTCGCCGTAACTGGTGCTCCCCCTCGGGTTCGCGTACAGCACGACGTAGCCTGCGGAAGCCAGAAGCTGCATCTCGGCGGAGAACCTGTCCCCGTAGTTCGACACCGGCCCGCCGTGGATCTCCAGGATGAACGGATAGCGGCGGCTCGGGTCGAAGTCGGGCGGCTTGACGATCCAGCCCTGGACCGGGAGGCCGTCGTAGGACGATTCCCACCAGATCTCTTCGACCTGGCCGAGGGTCTTGCCCGCGAGGAGGTCGGCGTTGAGGGTGGTGATGGTGCGGGCCGCCGCGCCCCCGCGCTGGCCGACGGCGAGCTCGCCAGGCATGTCGGGGCGGGTCTGATTGAGGGCGAAGGTGCCGTCGTTGGCGACGGAGAAGGAGCCGCCGCCGTAGGGGCGACCGTACGAGGTGCCGCCGAGGTCTCTTGCGAGGACTTCGGTGTCGCCGTCGAGGGTGGCGAAGCCGATCTTCGAGTTGCCCTCGTCGTCGTACTGGAAGTAAAGGCCGCTGCCGTCGGCAGCCCAGACGGGGTTCGAGACGCTGCGGTCGAGGCCGGCGGTGATGGTGCGGTGGCCGCTGCCGTCGAGGTTCATGACCTGCAGCTGGCTGACCTGGTAGGTGCGGGTACGGTCTGCGTAGCCGACGAAGGCGACGCTGCGCGCGTCGGGGGAGACGGCGGGGCTGCCGTCGGGGCCGGGCCGGTCGGTGAGGGCGCGGACATCGTCCGTCAGCACCGAGGCCATGTAGACCTCCGAGTTGCGGTAGTCGAGGACGTCCGGGTTGCGGTTGGCAGAGAAGACGACGTGGGTGCCGTCGGGCGACCAGGCGGCGGGGCTGGAATGCTGGAAATCGCCCGATGTGACTTGTTTGGGCGTCCCGCCGTCGACCGGAATGACGAAGATGTGGCTGTAGCCGAAGTCGAGATATCCGACGCCGTCCTGACGGCTCTTGAAGCGGTCCTCCATGATCGGGGGGTCGGCCCACTCGGCGCCGGCGGGCGGCCTCGGCGGGGCGGCCAGGCTCGGCGGTGGATACGGCACGAGCATGTTGAAGGCGATTCGGCTTCCGTCCGGCGACCAGCGGAGGCCGCTCGGGGACTCGGTGAGCTGGGTCAGGGTCGCCGTCTCGCCCGTGTCCATCCAGCGCAGGTGGATCTGGCCCTCGGCCGTGTAGGCGAGGCGTGTGCCGTCGGGCGACCAGCGCGGGGAGCCGCCATCGCCGAGGCGCCGGTGGTTGGACCCGTCGGCGTCGATGATCCACAGCTCGGAGCGCTTGCGGTCGCGCATGATGTCCATCGAGGTGCGGACGTACACGACCTGGCCGCCGTCCGGCGAGATCTGCGGGTCGGCGGCGTACTCGAGCTGGAAGACGTCCATCGACTCGAAGTGGGACTGGGCGTGGGCTTTGGGTGGTGCGGTGGTGACGAAGGTGGCCGCGACGAGGAGGGCGGCGAAGCTAGTGCGTTCGGTCATGGCATTCTGTGGCTCGCGAGATTCGGGTCGAGGAGAGAGTCCCAAGTTTCCCTTTAGGAGCGTGCGGTGCAACCAGGCTTATCTTGAGCGCCCATTCTTCTTTCGGCCATGGGAGGTAGAGATTGACTGAGCGGGCGAAACCTACCCTCCATAAGGGATTGGCCGCGGGTGGTTGGGCCAGGCTGGAACTCGTCGAACAGCTCGGCAACGTCGGCAGCGAGGTAGAGCGTGCCATCCGCGCGTGGGAGGCGGGTCAAGGCAAGCGTTTCGAGGGAGCTTTTGCCAGGGCCCTCGAGCTCTTTGATCTGACAGCCGCCGATCCACGTTGGCACCGCCACCGCTGCCAGGAAATCCTCCGCGCCCGCGAGGAGTTCTGCCGACTCTTCTACGACCCCGATGTCCCGCCCGATTCGGCAGAGGGATCGCGCAGGTACTTCTTCGGCTTCGGATACGCTGCGCGGATGCTGCACTACCGGCGGCAGGCCCCGGACGACTCCGAGGCTAGTGCTGGCGCTTGAACACCACTCCAGGCCCATCAACCCAATCAAACCAGCTCCCGCCTGACTTCCTCCCAATCGAGAACCGCGTCGGACGGATCACGCAGGCGCCCCATGGCCACAGTGAGATCGTCGTGGTCTTCCAGGTAGCGCTCCAGCGCGTCGCATACGATCCGGGAATGGCTGCGGTTGAGCTGTGTTGCGGCGGCATCCAGGGCTGCGACCAACTCCCTGGGTACTCGCGTCGTGATTGTGGCCATTGTCTCTGCTCTGATTGACGGTGGTTCAAGACTCGCCCCCAATTGAATCTGCGCAAGACTTAGCTCCCACGGAGGACCACCGCCGATGAAAACGCCTGCTCCGATGTTCCCAGCCTTGGCCGCCGCGGTCCTGACAGCCCTAACCGTCACCACCACCTCCGCCCAACAACACGAGTACCCCGACCCCTTCCCCGGTGGCTACCCGAACCTCTCGGGCTCCAGCGGCGCGGGCCGGATGTATATGGAGAGCTACTTCCCGCCCCCGGTCACCGCCTCGCCCACCTACCCGGCCTGGTCGCCCGACGGCGGCTCGATCGCCTTCGCCTACCAGGGGCGCATCTGGGTGGTGCCGGTCGAGGGCGGCACCGCGCGCCAGGTCACCAGCGGGCCGGGGTACCACTCGCAACCGAGCTGGTCGCCCGACGGCGCCCACATCGCCTACGCGGCCGACATCGACCGCAACTTCGACATCTTCGTCGCGGAGGTGGGAGCGGGCGGCGGTGCGGTCGGGAAGCCACGCCGCCTCACCACGCACCCCTTCCTCGACCTGCGCCCCCGCTGGTCTCCCGACGGCGGCCGGATCCTCTTCACCACCGAGCGCGACGGCAACTTCGACCTCTGGGTCTACGACATGGAGCGCGGCGAGGCCGAGGCCGTGATCGCCGACCCGCAGGCCAACGACATGGCCGGGGACTGGGTCGGAGGCACCGGGGACATCGTATTCGTGTCCCGGCGGGGCAAGGCCGCGCTCGGCTCCGGTTCCCTCTGGAGATGGCGTTCCGGCACCGGAGAGGCGGAACTCCTCATTCGGATCGAGACCAACTACCAGGCGGCGCCGGTCGTCGCCCCGCACGGGGGCATCGTCTCCTACATCACGGACGCCTCCGGCAACAACGACATCTACGCCGTCCCCAGCGAGGAATCGCCCCGGGGGATTCAGCCCGTGCGGCTCACGCACACGCGCACCGACGAGTACTTCCCGTCGTGGTCGCCCGATGGCGGGCACATCGTGTACGCGCGCAACGGGGGGACGGACGACCAGCCGCGCACCATCGACAATGGGATGGGTTTCGGGCTCTACATCGTCACGCGGGGAGGCGGCGCGCCCAGGCGGGTGCGGATCGACGACTACGCGTGGTCCGAGCCCACCGGCCGGGTGCGGGTGCGCGTCACCGACTCCGCGGGCGAACTGCTGCCGTCGCGCATCTACCTGACCGGCGCCGACGGCCGCGCCTACTTCCCCCACAGCAGCTATCCCCGCGTCGTGAGCGTCACCGAGGACTACTACTTCCACAGCGACGGCAGCTTCACCGCGACCCTCCCCGTCGGCGAGGCGAGTCTGGAAGCCTGGCGCGGCTTCGAGTACGAGCCCGTCTCGCGCACCGTCGACATCCGCGCCGGAGAGTACACCACCGTCGAGGTCCAGCTCGATCGCTGGATCGACATGGCGGCCAACGGCTGGTACTCGGGCGACAATCACATCCACCCCAACTACGGCGGACACTACTTCGTCACCCCCGAGGACCTGCGCAACAAGGCCCACTCCGAGGACCTCAACGTGGCCAACGGCATGATCGCCAACTACTGGGGCAACAGCCGGGTCGAGGACCTGGAGCACTTCCTGGGCCATCCGCATCCGCACGGCGGTCCGCGGACCATCGTCTACTACAACGAGGAGTACCGGCCGAGCTTCTTCGCGCACCTGTCGCTCCTGAACCTGGTCGAGCTGATCACCCCCTTCTACATCGGCTCGGTGGGGACCGCGCACCATGCCCTCTACCCTGACAACGCGAATGTGCTTCGCAGGGTGCATGAGCAGGGCGGCATTGGCGGTTACGTCCACCCCTTCGGGCTACAGCATCGCGATCTGGACGCGGCTGGGGTGGGATATGCGCGCGAGCTGCCCGTCGACGCGATTCTCGGTCTGGCCGACTTTGTGGACGTGGCGTGTGTCTGGAGCGACGAGCTCGGGACGGCCGAGGTGTGGTACCGCCTCCTCAACACGGGCTCGCGCGTTGCGGGGACCGCCGGCACGGACGTGATGTCGGACATCTGGCGGCACCCCGCGGTGGGCGCGACGCGGACGTATGTCTACACCGGAGAGGATCACCTCCACTACGACGCGTGGGCCGACTCGATGGCCGCGGGGCGGGCGTTTGTCTCGAGCGGGCCGATCTTGACGCTGGAGGTGGCGGGGCCTGGGGGCGGGCGCGGCGGCGAGGGGGCCGGCGAGGGAGACGGCTCCCCCAAGGGGATGGGCGAGGAGCTGGCCGTCTCGCGCGGCGACGTGGTCACGGTGCGTGCGACGGCGCGGTCGCTCTTCACCATGCACGGGCTGGAGATCGTGCAGAACGGGCGGATCGTGCACAGGGTCGACGCTACGGGCGACCTGAAGGCGATCGACGCCGAGCTGGAGATCCCGGTCGAGGGCAGCGGGTGGATCGCGGCGCGGGTGTTGGGCCCGGCTCAGCACGGCGCCATGGACAGCTACCTGTTCGCGCACACCAACCCGGTCTTCGTCATCGCCGACGGGGAGCCAATCCGGTCACGGGAAGACGCCGAGTTCTTCGTGCGCTGGATCGACCATGTGCTGGTTGAACTAAGCGTAATGGACCGCTGGGACGATCCGGCGCACAAGGCCGAGGTTCTGGCTACGTTCGAGGAGGGGCGGCGGCTGTACCAGGCGCAGGTGGACGGAATGGGCGGCGGACAGCGAGGCAGGTAGGGGGCAACCATGAAGCATGACGATCATCAATCGGGACGGGTGCTCACGCGGCGTGAGGCCCTCGCCGCGCTGGGTGTCGGCGGCGGGGTGCTGGCGGCCATCGGGACCGGCGCAGCCGTGGCTCATTCGGCGCGGGGTGACAAAGCTGCGGCAGCCCTGCCGGCCTGCGTGGTGCGGCCGGAACAGACCGAAGGACCCTTCTTCGTCGACGCGGAACTCGAACGGTCGGACATCAGATCCGATCCGTCGACCGGCACGATGAGCGAGGGCGCGCCGCTGACGCTCGCATTCAACCTGTCACAGATTGCCGGCGGGGCCTGCACAGTGCTGGCCGGTGCGCTGATCGACGTCTGGCAGTGCGACGCCAACGGGGTGTACTCGGGCGTTTCCGACGAGGGCGCTCCTGAGGATGCGAGAGACCAGCAGTTCCTGCGGGGCCACCAGCGCACGGACGAGAACGGGGTAGCACGCTTTGTGACAATCTATCCGGGCTGGTACCGGGGGCGCGCGGTCCACGTGCACTTCAAGGTGCGCACCGATGTCGCCGGGCGGCCGTATGAGTTCACGTCGCAACTTTACTTCGAGGATGCGCTCACCAACCGCGTGCACGCGCTGGAGCCGTATGCCGCGCGAGGGCAGCGCGGTACGACCAATGCGGACGACGGGATCTTCCGAGACGGCGGCAACAGCCTGATGACCCGGGTCAGCGAGGCAGACACGGGATACGCCGCGACCTTCGACCTGGGTCTCGATCTGACGGATACCGACGCCGGTCGCCCCGATGGCGGACGAGGTGGCCGGCGCAGAGGTGGCTTCGGCGCGTAGCGGAGTCTCAAGCCTTCAGGCGACGAACCGGTCTCCCTGCGCCGGCTTCAGGTCGCGCCCGCTGCGATGCCTTCCAGAAAAATTCGTATCTCCGGCACCATGATCGCCGGATCCAGGATCGCGGCCGTCTCCGCGTCCGGGATTTCGCGAACCTGCCACCCCATCGCCTCGAGCCGCGGGCGGGCTTCGCGGAATCGCTCGACCAGGCGTAGCGGGATCCCCGCCACCGAACTCTCGACGTTGGCACCCATCAGGGCGATCCGGGGGCAGGTGATCGCCGCCACAACCTCTGCCTCGGGCCACTCCTGCATGCCGCTGTAGAAGGTGTGCCACTGTGCGTACTGCTCGGGGTTGCGCAGGATCACCATTGCATGGGCCGGCGGTGAGTCGAGTTGCATCTTCCCGCCGCGCAGCATGTCCGCATAGGGCGCGCCGAGGGGTGGCCAGTTGCCGCAGATCAGCGCCGAGACCCGGTCCGAGCGCGCCGCCAGCATGAGGCCGTTGATCGCGCCCCAGAGGTGGCCGCAGTAGGCAAACCGGTCGAACCCGGCCGCGTCCGCGACGGACAGGAGGTCGGAATAGACGCGATCGGGGGTCATCTCACCGGGTGGCGGGACCATGGTCCTGCCGACGTTGGGGTAGTCGACGAGCAGTACCCGATAGCAGTCGGTGAGGCGGTCGAGGAAACCGTCTTTCACAGCACCCCGCTCCGGGCCGAAGATCTGCGCGTAGGACGCCATGAGGGGGAAGCCGAGGAAAAGGGGCACCCCGTCCGGCGGGCCGTGGATCTCGAAATGGATCCGGTGCCCCGCCCTGGTTCCACAGGAGGACAGGATCGTGCCGGCGGCAAGAGTGGCCGAGGCCTGGATGAATTCGCGACGTTGCATTTCGGCGTGGAATGGGACGATCATTGCAGTTTGTCCGCCAGATTTGGCCGTTTTTGGCCGACAAACTGCAAATCAACCATCAGAATGGGCTTTCTGCATCGCCCGCCAACGCTTCCCCGCGAAGCTCCTCCAGCAACTCCCGGACAACCTCGACGACGAAGCCCGGCGTTTCGTAGGGGTAGTTGTGACCGGTTCCCGGGGGTGTGTGGATCAGGCGGGACTCGCTTGAGATTTCCATGTATCGGACGCGCATCCGCTCGAAGAAGTTGATCGCACGGGCCGCCGCATCCT
Organism: Longimicrobiales bacterium; assembly: GCA_965211905.1. Classification (GTDB taxonomy): domain Bacteria; phylum Gemmatimonadota; class Gemmatimonadetes; order Longimicrobiales; family Gaopeijiaceae; genus Bin94. The sequence goes on along the minus strand of CBDBTX010000002.1, from coordinate 320,238 downwards.
CGTCCATACCCAGCGGCTCGATGATGCCGGCCGCACTCTCGTTCGGGATCACGACCAAGACGGGCAGGTCACCGAGTTCACCGTCGTAGACAACCATGTCGGGCGCCAGCGCCGACACGTTCGCACTGTTGAATTCCTGGAAGATCGAGGCGGTGGCGAACGAGGCCGCCGGACGCCGGGCGTTGGCCGCCATCGACTCGCCCACGTCGGCCAGGAGACGGCGCTGCTTGCGCAGGACCTCGCCGATCCCGGTGTCCGTTTCGGCCATTGCCATTTCCGGGTTGGTCCATCCGCCGAAGATCTTGTCGAGACCCTGCCGCTCGGCGTCGCGCACAAGCCCGTCCAGGGCGGGAGCGCCGTAGGCCGGCGCATAGATGAACGCGTCGGGCGGCGAGGCGTCCAGGAGGACGACCGCCGCCGTGCGATCCGGGTAGCGGCGTGCGTAGTTCGCGGCCAGAAGCCCACCGTAGGAGTGGCCGGCCAGAACGAACGGGCCCTCCTCGCCGGCTTCTTCCAGCAGGGTCGCGAGTTCGACGGCTTCGGTCGCCGTGCGGCGAGGAAACGGCCCGGGATCGCTCCACCCCGTGCCGGGGCGATCGAAGAGGATCGAGCGGGTCTCTGCCCGGATCGCGGCGTGCAGGTGGTGCAGGGCCAGCCCCTGTGCATGGCCGCCGGGGATCCAGATGACGGTTGGCCCGTCGCCCGGATCTCCCTCGGCGAGGATATGCATCCGGTGGCCGCCCACATCGACCAGGGTGCCGGGGGGTGGATGTTCGGCGGCCAGGCGTCGGATCTCGATCAGGGACGTGGCGGCAGTGGCGAGGACAACAACCGAAAACGCGCCGGCGAGCACTCCCACCACCCTGGTTAGGCGGGCCCGTCGGGTCGGGTGCCCAGAGCGCGAGCGCCTCGGGGCAATCAGGAGGACCGCGCTGATCGCGGCTATTCCGAGCCCGATGACGATGCCGGCCCACGGGTGCGAGAGCAGTGGATAGAAGGGAGTCAGCATGGCGGGGTGAAACTGCTGCGCCAGGGCACGCTGTGCCAGACCCGGACGGGTTCGCGTCCACAGCCGGGGGACGACTACCATAGTGGCGTGCCGGTACCACCTCGTCACCGTGAGGAAGTCATGCAACCCATTGCCGACGCAGCGAAGCCCCCTCGTGTCGCTACCGCGCTCGAACCCGTCGTTACACCCGTGCCCGCGGCTGTATTTCTCGCAGTCATGCTGTCAGCTGCCGCTCTTGTTCCGGCCACGGCTCAGCAACCGGTCCTCGAGTCATTCCGCGCCCAGATCGCGCTCGAGTCCGTGGGAAGCCCCCGAATCTCGCCGGACGGAAGCATGATCGCGTTTTCCTTGACGACGACCGACTGGGAGGAGAACCGCTTCGACCAGGAGATCTGGCTGGTCGTGGGGGACGAAGAGCCCTTCCAGCTCACCCGCACCGAGCCAGGGAGCAGCACGGGGCACCAGTGGTCGCCCGACGGATCCCGGCTCGGCTTCATCGCTGACCGCGGCGACGGTGCGCAGATCTACCTGATCCACCCGGAGGGAGGCGAAGCCGAGCAGCTCACCTCCCACGACGGCGGTATAAGCGCCTTCCGGTTTTCTCCTGGCGGCAGCCTCATCGCGTTCACGGCCACCGATCCCGCTCCTGACGACTTCGAGGAGCGAGAGGAACGCTACGGCGACTACGCCGTCGAAGACGCGGACTTCCGCATGTCGCACCTCTGGGTGATGGATGCCCACGCGGGTGCCGAGGCTCGGCGCCTGACGGGAGGGAATCGCTACACCGTTGGCGGCGGGTTCGGCGGAAGCGCATTCGACTGGTCTCCAGACGGTCGCCAGATCGCCTTCGGCCACACGCCGACCCCCCAGGTCAACTCGTTTCCGCATTCGGATATTTCCGTCGTCGACGTGGCCACGGGGACGATCCAGACGCTGGCCGCGGACGACAGCCGCGAGAGCGGCCCCATGTGGTCGCCCGACGGCGCTCACATCCTCTATTCCACCACCGCGGGCGCCAACCCCTTCTACGGCAACACCGAACTGGCCGTGATCCCCGCGGGCGGCGGCGAGTCCCGAATCCTGACCGCGGCTTTCGACGAGAATCCGTCGGCGATCGCCTGGACGGACGAGGGCGTCTTCTTCGTCGCGTCGCAGCGCACGGCGCGTCACCTCTTCGTGCTCGATCCCGAGTCGGGCGAGGTGTCCCTCGTGGCGGACACCCCCGAGATGATCATGATGGCCGACCTCTCGAGCGACGGCTCCGTGATGGCGCTCCAGGGCGAGGACCGCACGACCGTCGGCGAGATCTTTCGCGTGACGCGGCGGGCTGGCGTCGCGCGGGCTGCCGGCGCCACGCAGCCCGTCACCGACATGACAGCCCAGCTTACCGACTGGGGCGACCTCGGCGCGCGCGAGGTCATCCGATGGGAGAGCGAGGACGGCGCCGAGATCGAGGGCGTGCTCATGAAGCCTCCGGGATACGACCCCGACCGCGCCTATCCGCTCATGGTGGTGATCCACGGCGGCCCGACCGGCACCTCCCGCCCGCAACTGGTCGGCGGCTACGTGTACCCGGTGCTCGAATGGCTCAGGAAGGGCGCCGTGGTCATGATGCCCAACTACCGGGGCTCGGCCGGCTACGGTGCCGACTTCCGCGCCCTCAACGTGCGCAACCTGGGGGTCGGCGACGCGTGGGACGTGCTCTCGGGCGTCGAGGCCCTCGTCGACCGCGGCATCGCCGACCCGGAGCGCGTCGCGGCCATGGGCTGGAGCCAGGGGGGTTACATCTCGGCCTTCCTGACCACCTCCAGCGACCGCTTCCGGGCGGTCTCGGTGGGCGCGGGCATCTCCAACTGGATGACCTACTACGTCAACACCGACATCCACAGCTTTACCCGCGAGTACCTCGAGGCGACCCCCTGGGACGACCCTGACATCTATGCGAGGACCTCGCCCATGACCTACATCAGGCAGGCAAGCACCCCGACGCTCATCCAGCACGGCGAGTTCGACGCGCGCGTCCCCACCCCCAACGCCTACGAGCTCTACCAGGGTCTCCAGGACGTCGGCGTCGACACACGCCTCATCATCTACAAGGGCTTCGGCCACGGGATCACGAAGCCGCGCGAGCGCCTCGCGGCCATGTGGCACAACTGGGAGTGGTTCGCCCGCCACATCTGGGGTGAATCCGTCGAGATGCCGATTACGGAGGGAAGCTCCGAACGATGAGCGCAAAAGAGAACGGGTCGATGGACAGGCGATCCTTCCTCGGAGCGGCGGCGGCCGTCGCGGCCGGCTCAACGCTGGAGACCGGGGCGCCTCCGGCCGGCAATCGGACGCCGGCTGCAGACGCGGGGATCACGAGCGAGGCTGCCGCCGCAGCCACCCCGGGCCAAGCCGCTCCGACCATCAACGGGTACGTCAAACCCGGCCTCGAATCCGTCCGCGAGACGTTCGCGGCCAACGCGCGCCTGATGGGGACCGGCGGCGCGGCCTTCGCGGCCACCCACCAGGGCGAGATCGTTGTGGACCTCTGGGCGGGGATGGCCGACCACGACCGCCCCTGGCTGCGCAACACCAGGGTTCATGTCCAGTCCACCAGCAAGGCGGTCACGGCGGCCACCGCAATGGTGCTCCATGACCGCGGCGACCTCGACCTCGACGCGACCGTCGGCCGCTACTGGCCCGAATATGCCACCAACGGCAAGGAAAACACCACGGTCCGCATGCTGCTGAGCCACGCGGCGGGCTCCACCCAGCTTCCCGGCTACACCGAGTTGCTCGACCTCGACGGCAACGGTTTCGACCAGTACGACGAGATCGCCCGGCGCCTGGCCGCGGCCGAGCCCGACTGGGAGCCCGGGACCGCGCACGGCTACCACGGCTACACCTACGGCAACCTGGTCAGCGAGGTCGTTCACCGGATCACCGGCAAGCGCGCGGGCGAGTTCCTGCGCGACGAGATGGCCGGACCGTGGCAGCTCAACACCTGGCTCGGGACTCCCTACGAAGAGCAGCGCGATCTGGCCGCGATCAAGCCGTGGCCCGAGGCTCCCGTGCACGAGTCCATCGCCGAGATGTACGCGAGCGTCACCGCTCAGATGGCGGAGCTGGATCTGTCGGCCCTGACCGATCCGACCACGTGGCAGTACCACGCGGCGTTCCGCGGGCTCCTGGGCGGTCCGATGAACGTGTTCATGCTCCAGGTTGGGCGCCTGTGGAGTCAGCCGAAAGCGCTGGCGGCCGAGTTCGGGGCGGCCAACGTCACGACGGACGCCCGGAGCCTGGCCCGGCTGTACACGCCGCTCGCCATGAACGGCGTGCTCGACGGCCGACAGGTGGTCGCCCCGGACAGCGTGCGCGAATTCACCACCCCGACCCCGCCCGGCGGCCCGGATCTGCTGATCGGCCTCGAGCAGAAGTGGACTCCCGGCAGCCATCACGCGAACAACTCCTACTTTCCGGCGCTCCCACCCATCTATGGCCCCAACCCCGACGCCTTCGGGATGAGCGGCGGGGGCGGGAACTATGGTTTCGCGGACCCCGCGTCCGGAATCGCCGGCGGCTTCGTACGCAACCACTACAGCAACACGATGGGGCTGAGCGCGCTGCTGGTGGACGCGCTTTACAAGGCCATATGAAGCGGATTCGCTTTTCATCTGAGACGCCCCCGGGAGCATTGGAGACCGTCATGCCAAGAACAGTGACGCTACTTCCGCTCGTCCTGATCGCCGCCCTCATCAGCCCCGCCGTCGCGCAGGACGCCGACGAGTGGAGTATCGAGGAATCGCGGGCTCCTTCCACCACCCCCCTCCGATTCACCGCTACGGAAGGGACGTGGATCAGTCTCGATGTCTCGCCGGACGGGCGTCACATCGCCTTCGAGCTGCTCGGGCACATCTACGAGATGCCGATCGAGGGGGGCGAGGCGCGGGCGCTCACCAGCGGGCGCTCGTGGAACAGCTTTCCGCGCTACAGCCCGGACGGGACGCGGATCGCGATCACCTCGGACCGCAGCGGGAGCGAGGACGTGTGGATTCTGGATCGCGGCACGGGGGATGCGGCGAGTGCGGATGCGCCGGAGAACGTGACGAAGATGGCGCTCCCTGTCGTGCAGGGCTCCTGGTCGGCCGACGGGCGGGCGATCTACGCCTCGGCGCTGGAGCAGGACGGGAGCATGACCGCGTACCGCTTCAACCTCTTCGGATCGCGCCAGGAGCTCGCATCGGGGACGACTTTCCAGGCGATCACGCACTTCGACGAGCACACGGAGCGCGGCGTCCTCTTCTATGAGCATGTGGACCGGCAGGTTCCGCAGAGCGGGGCGCGCATCAAGACGTACGACCTCGAGACGGCGGAGATCCGCGTCCACCGCGAGCGGCCCGGGGGCGCGTTCAACCCCACCCTGTCGCCGGACGGGCGCCAACTGGCCTATGGGCATCGGGAGGACCAGGATGTCGTCGTTGTGCTGCGCGATCTGGAGACGCGGTCGGAGCGGGTGCTGGTGCGGGGGCTCGACCGGGATCACCAGGAGTCGGGGCCGTACTACTTCGGCGTGGCGCCGAACTGGGACTGGCACCCGGACGGGACGCGCCTCTACCTGACCATCGGCGGCGGAATCCACGCGGTGGATGTGTCGTCGGGGGCGGTCCGCGAGGTGCCCTTCAGCGCGCCGGTGGACCGCGAGATCGACGAGACGATCCGCTTTCCGTTCGAGTTTCCCGAGGGCGAGACGCGGGCGTGGTCGTATCGGTTCGCGCACAGGACGCCGGCGGGCGTGGTCTTCGAGGCGCTGGGGGACATCTGGCTGGCCGAGGGCGATGTCATCCGCAACCTCACGCAGTCGTCCGCACACGAGACCAGCCCGGTGGTCGACGCGGACGGCGGGTGGGTCTACTACGCGAGCTGGACCGACGCGGACCTGGGGGCGGTGCATCGGCGGCCACTCGCGGGCGGCGCAGCGACCGCAGTGTCATCCCGCCCCTCCCAGTACATGTCCCTGACGCCGGGTCCCGACGGCACGCTGGCCTTCATCCGCGGCGCCGGCGGCCTCATCAACGGCGGGCGCATCGAGGAGGAGACCGGGTTCGAACTGGTCCTCGCGAAGGACGGGTCGGAACGCACGGTCACCGATGTGGGCGGCAGCGTGATGGCACAGGGCCGCGCACCCCACACCGTCCACTTCGACCAGACCGGCGAGTGGATCTACTACACCGAGTTCGTCCTGGGCAATATCGCACCCAACCCCGGCCTGAGCGCCGACACGCTGGTCCTCCGCCGCATCCGCCCCGACGGCACCGGCAAGACCACCCTCTACCGCTTCCCGCACGCCGAACGCGTGGTCCTCTCCCCCGACCTCGGCTGGATTGCATTCCGCGAATACCAGCGCAGCTTCGTGACGCCCTTCGAATGGATCGGCAAGCCCGTCACGATCTCGGCCTACGACGGCATCGGCTTCACCCGGCGCATCGACCCGTCCGACGGCGCGAGCATGGCCTGGTCGGACGCGGCGACCGTGTCGTGGCCGAGGGGAGGCATGCTCCACGAGAAGGCGCTCGACGACATCCTTGCCGGCACCGACGGCACCCGGACCACCGACATGACGGTCCGCTTCGAGGTGGCCCTGCCCCGTACGACCATTGCGCTGACCAACGCTCGCGTAATCACGATGGACGAAGAGCGAAGTGTTTTGGAGAGTGCGACGATCCTCGTGCGGGGACATCGCATCGCAGAGGTGGGACCCCAAGTCGTCGTGCCTGCGGAAGCGCGCGTGTTCGATCTCACGGGCCACACCGTCATACCTGGCCTCGTGGACGCGCACGCACACTCGGTCGGGCAGCTCGCGACGACGCAGCTGATCGAGCAACGGCTTCCCGGCGTCACCGGCTCGCTGGCCCACGGCGTCACCACGCTCTACGAACTCTACGGCTCGGAGGAGAAGGAGCCCTGGGTCAGCGACATGATCCGGTCCGGCCGCATGGACGGCCCGCGGATGCTCTCGGTCGGCGCTCCCATGTACGGCATCCGCGAATACCGCCCGCGCACCTACCGTCCGATCGCCTCGTACGACGACGCCGACCAGCACGCCAGCTACAGCCGCGACATGGGGATCACGGCGCTGAAGGATTATGTCAACTTCACCCGCGCCGACCGCCACCAGCTGATTACCGCGGCGCGTGCGCGGGGGCTGAACGTGCTGTCCGAAACGGCCGGGATCCCCCAGATGAACTTCACGCAGATCATCGACGGCGTGACCGGGCTGGAGCACACGATGGGGCTGACGCCCCTGTATGACGACGTAATCGAGCTCTTCCGCGCGAGCAGGATCGGGGTGACTCCCACCCTGCTGGTCGTCTACAACGGCCCGGTCGGCCAGGCGTACTTCGACCAGTCACAGCGCTATTGGGAGGACGAGAAGCTCCTGCGCTTCAGCACGGAAGAGCGCCTGCGCGGCCGGTTCCGCCGGGTCACGCACTTCTGGGACGACGACCTGTATTCGCCCGAGATGGTGGCCGCGATGAAGCGCCTCTTCGACGCGGGCGTGTTGATCAACGCGGGCGGCCACGGCCAGATGCCGGGGCGCGACATGCACTGGGAGATGGAGCTGTTCGTCCAGGGCGGGTTTTCGGAGATGGATGCGCTGCAGACGGCGACGCGGAACGCGGCCGTGTATCATGGCCTGGGCGCGGACCTGGGGTCGATCGAGGCCGGCAAGCTGGCGGACCTGGTGGTGCTGGGCGCGGATCCGCTGGCGGACATCCGGAATTCGCAAGAAGTCGTGTTTGTGGTGAAGAACGGGGTGGTGTACAGCGGGGAGGACGGGGGGCGGGTGTTTCCGGGGGCGCGTGAGGCGCCGGTGTTCTACTTTCAGCGGGAGAGGTGAGGGGGGTTCAGGGCCAACTGCTTGCCGCAAGCCCTCAGTTGAGAAAGGAAGGTCAAGACCGCAGGCGTCAAGGTGCCCACGGGGACGACCCGTCGTTGGGGGAGTATTGTCCGGACGGCTCGGGGCTCCACGCTTTGGCTGTTAGGCTTGGCCGTTCGCAGATCCACCTGGCAAGGGGTCTCCCGCCCCCTGATACCCCGAGAGGTCCCCACCGGTGTCGGAGCAGCGATCTTGGCGGACCTCCTTGAGATCTCGAAGGAGACTTTCCAGTCCCCGCTATCCCGGTTTAGAGGCCCGGTCTTCCACCGTCGCAGTGTGCATGACCGTTGCCGTTGCAGGATGGGATGGGCGAACACGATACTCGCCGAACTCCTCTGAATCCGAGCGTTCTCGACCGCCGTGTACACCACATGCATGTTCTGCCAGCAGCCCCTCGGCTCGAACGAGGTGCTGGAGAGTTTCCCCGTAGGGCGCCGACTCGCTTTCGACGCCGCGAAGGGACGGCTCTGGGTCGTGTGCAAGAAATGTCAACGCTGGAACCTCACGCCGGTGGAAGAACGCTGGGAAGCTGTTGAGACCTGCGAGCGAGTCTTCCGCGAGACGCGCACGCGGGTCTCAACCGAGAACATCGGCCTTGCTCGCCACAAGCTGGTGCGCATCGGGGAGCCGCCACGGGGCGAGTTCGCCCCCTGGCGGTACGGCAACCGGTTCGGGACGCGCCTGCGTCACCATGGACTCCTCCTGGCAGGCCTTTCCGGCAGCATGCTTGGCGGAGCGTTGGCGTGGGCGTATGGCGTGCCGACTGCCGTCTTCTGGGTGTTGGCGGCGTACGCATATCCGAGTGTCGCTTGGGCGTACCTCCGCCCGTGGGTCAAGGTCCGGATCGGCGGAAAGGCCGGTGCGGATAGCGCCGTCACTCCGAAGACCGTCGCGAAGTTCAGACTGCTGGACCTGACGTCGATACGCGTGGTGCCCGACGACAGTGACTCAGGTTTCGGCGTCGAGATCACTCGGTCGCTTCGGAGGGCCCGCTTCGAAGGCGAAGACGCGCGCCGGGTGGCGGGCACAATTGTCCCCCTCCCGAACGGTGGGGGCGGTTCCCGTCCCGTCGTGCACGCGCCGTGCACGCAATCGAGTCCAGCGGCCACCCCAGCCGTTTCCTCGCCGATGTGGCCCGGAATGGGCACCGTGATCGGAGAGGCAGGACGGGATACGTCCGCGGCATGCCCAAGCCCGTTCGCCTCGCCCTTGAAATGTCCCTTCACGAGGAACAGGAACGGCGAGCGCTGGAAGGTGAACTCTGGATTCTGTAGCAGGCATGAAAAGAGGCAGAAGAGATCGCAGCCATCTCGGACAGCCTCCTGCTTCCCGCAAGGACGGACGCCTTTTTCGAGCGATGCGGCCAAGACGGCTGAATGCATGTGCCAGGGGTGAGTCCCGCTCGTGCACTCCGTCGCAGGACGGGCTTCCAGGGGATCGAAAGGGCGGAGCCCCTCGTCAGCCGCGTTGTTTTACATGGCGTATGCTGGATACTTACGACCGCTGAGGGTCGGGAGCCAGCCCCTTCAAGCCGCTTGCGGGCTAAAGATCGTGAAAAAGTTGAGGATGAAGTTCAAGCGGTGAGGCCCGGTACGGCCGGCACGCCGCCCGAACTTCCTTGAACAGGCGCACAGCGCTCAGTTCCGGATACTCGGTCAGGCGCCCCCGTTGATCTCCTTGTACGGATCAAGCTTCGGCGCCTGTGGCCGCCTCGGCCCTTACTCCACCGGCCCCTCGTCCACCTCCCGGTCCAGTTGCCCCGCTGCGGTCCAGCGGTACACCGTCCGCTCGCTGATGCCAAGCCGCCGCACCACCGCGGCCTTGCTCATCCCCTGTTCCAAGTACTGCCGCAAAAGCACCCGCGTCTCTCTCCCGATCACTGCGCCAAGGGTCGGAATCTGAGCCTGGACTACAACGACCCATGGACGAACATTGACGGACAAGGGTCCCGACTGCGCACGATCAAAAATGTCGCGGGTGTTCTGTTCTGTACTGCCGATCATCTCGCCAGGGAGGCCAGACGGTACGGCTACTCCATCTCGCTGGCGATCCGATGGATCACTTTCCTGCAGGGGTGTTGGCGGCCATGCAAAATAAGACAGACGTGGCCGTCGATAGTCGGACATTTCGGGTGGTTGTTCGGGGGTCGGGTTCGGCGGTGGATCAGAGAGTTCGTGAGGTTGACCGGACCTCGCTCTACACTGGCGTCTCCATTCAGCACTGGAGGCGCGATGATTGGGAGAGAGAAGCGAGTGCTTCTACGCCACTATCTCGAGCAGGGCATGACGAAGGCGGCGATCGCCCGGCAGGTGGGCGTGAGCCGCGACACGATCTATCGTTGGATCGCGACGGGACAGTTGGACCGGGATCTGGACGGGGAAGCGGTGAGATACCGGCCGAGGCCGCCAGTGCCGTCGAAGCTGGACCCCTACAAGGCGATCATTGAAGCGTGGTTGGCGGAGTATCCGAAGCTGACGGCCACGCGGCTGTTCAAGGAGGTTCAGGCCGCAGGGTACCCGGGTAGCTACAGCCAGGTGAAGCGGTACGTTCGACAGGTTTGGCCCCGGCCTCCAGAGGAGCCTGTGCGACGGTTCGAGACCCCTCCGGGCCATCAGGGTCAGGTGGACTTCGCGGACTTCCGGCTGCCGTGGGGCAAGCGGCACGCGCTCATCGTGGTGTTGGGGTACTCTCGGCTGATGTGGCTGCATTACTACGAGCGGCAGACGATGCCGGTGGTGATGCGGGGCCTCGAAGCGGCGTTCCGGTACTTCGGCGGCGTCCCGTCGGAGCTGCTGTTCGACCAGATGAAGGCGGTGATCAACCGGGACGGGCGCGGGGAAGGGGGCCGGCTGGTCGAGAACCCGGAGTTCCTGCGCTTCAGCCACCACTGGGGCTTCCGGATCCGGGCGTGCCGCCCCTACCGGGCGCAGACGAAGGGCAAGGTGGAGCGGCCGATCCGGTATGTCCGCGAGAGCTTCTTCTACGGCCGGAACTTCGTCTCAGACGACGATCTGAACGCTCGGGTGCTGCAGTGGCTCGATGGCGAAGCCAACGTCCGGATCCACGGCACGCTCAGGGAAAGGCCAGCAGACCGCTTCGAGCGGGAGCGCCCGCATCTAACGCCTCTGACTCCCTGGCTGTACCGCCCCGTGGCGCCGAGAGCTGAGCCGCAAGGGGCGCGTCGGACTCGGACAGCGGCGGTCTCACCCGTCGTGGACGTCGAGCGACGCCCGTTGGCCGCATACGCCCGGATCACGGGAGACATCCAGTGAAGCCGCTCTCGCGCCGTGAACGCATTGCGGCCCAGCTGGCCGACCTGAAGATGCCGGGCGCCCTGGAGGCGCTGGACGAGATCCTCGCTGGGGTGGATGGAGGAGGTACGACCGCCGCAGAAGCGATCGAGCGCCTCCTCAACGCTCAGATCACCCTTCGCAACAGCCGCCGCCTGCAGACCGCGATGCGCTCGAGCAGGCTCCCGGCGATCAAGACGCTCGCGGACTTCGACTTCAGCTTCCAGCCCTCAGTCAAGCGGGAGCAGATCGACTCGCTGCACGAGCTCGGCTTCGTCGAGCGCAAGGAGAACGTCATCTTCCTCGGGCCCCCCGGTGTCGGCAAGACCCACTTGGCCATCAGCCTGGCCATCGCAACGGCCCAAAGCGGCCGGAAGGTCTACTACGGCACCCTGACCGACCTGATCGACTCGCTCGAGGAGGCCCAAGCCGCCGGCCGTCTGAACCAACGCCTCAAGACCCTCACCTACCCCGCGCTCCTGGTCGTCGACGAGATCGGCTACCTCCCGGTCACCCGGAGCGGTGCCATCCTCTTCTTCCAGTTGGTCAACCGACGCTACGAGCACGCCTCAACGGTGCTCACCTCGAACCAGGGCTTCGAGCGCTGGGCCGACGGCGGGTGTTCATCGTTGTGAGTGCTTGACCGCACGCCAAATCGGCGCTTCCTGTATTGGAAAGCCGGATGATGTCAAGCATTTGCCGGGTTGGAACATCGCGGCACGGGCGGTTGTGGGGGTACACTGAAGTGTACGGCGGATCGTAGCATCGACTCACTGTGTCGGCACCTCGGTCCTAGCCTTGATCTCTGACCCTTCCGCGTGGAGGAGACCTCTCATGCAAAAGATTCGCAGCCTACTCCGAGGCGCCTTTCTCGCCTTGGCCATCTCGACCGGGGCCGCCATGCTTTCGGCCACACCCGGCCAGGCAATTCCATCCGACGGCGGCTGCGCGAACATAACGGCCGGCAGCCCCGATGGTCCCGTGGCGTGCGCCTACTGCGAGGTTGATCCGGGCGAGTGCTTCTTCGTTTGCAGTAACGAAGAAATGACTTCTGGCTCGTTTGATTGCGAAGGCGAGTTCGATTGAGTTGATTCGGATGACGTATGCCCGTGGTCGCACGGTTCGGAAATCGACGTGAACTCCACTACGGTCCCGATGCAACATGTGACGGTTAGCCGAACCGTAGTGGTGGCCATGATGCTGGCGTACACATTCGTGCCAGCGTCAGGCCAGTTAGGGCCGCCATCATGCACAGCCTCGACCGAGAAAACCCGTTGGATGGCCACGTCGTATGGGGAGACCCACAGGTATGGTCTGGTCGGCGAGGAGGAGTGGATTGCGTCCTACGGCGGGCTGGCTGCTGTGGGCGACAGCGTGTTCCTCTACGATCAGTTGCGGTCGCGCATCGTTCACCTATCGGGAGAACTCGTGACGCGCGAATCCTTCGGGCGCGCAGGGATGGGCCCTGGCGAGTTCAACACGCCCTTCCCCATCACATGGCTGGCCGATGTCTTCGAGGGACATGTGGCATTCAATGGGCGTCACTTGGTGATCTACGACCGTTTGGATTTGGCGGCCTTCGACTCCGATGGAGAATTCCGTTGGTCTACACGGCTCCCGACCATTGGGGTGGTAGAAGGCGTGCGGTTCGTGGGTGCGGTGGACGACGACAAGATGATCTTTGGGGTAGACTCTGTCGGTTTCACGAGTCGGCGCCTTCAGTTGTGGCAGGCGACACGCGGGGGTCCAGATGAACACGATTTGTTGTGGGAAACAACCGTGCCCTGGCAAGCCCAGGAACGGCTTGGAGTCGTTGCGCTTCCCGGAAGGAGAGAAGCACGCTCCTATTGGGCGCGACATCAGGATTGTGTCGTTGTTTCGGATGGCGGAAGACGGCTGCTTTGGATAATCAATCTGTCGACCTTGCAGGCAGATTCGATCGCCCTTCCCGAGTGGGAGGTGCCGGAGTTCGGAGAACTCAGTGGTGACCGTCAAGTGATCAACATCGGTGGCCGGAACGTGGAGCCCAAACCTCGGCGACCGACGCTTCTCAGGAGGTGGACGGGACTCATCGTGGATCCGGATGGTCACGCTTGGGTGCGGGCGTGGACAGAATCTCCCGACGAGTTCCAGGTCTTCGTCGTCTCGATAGCCTCCGGCCAGTCGCGACGCTTCAGTCCGCCCGGCTTCCCCACCGCATTCGGCCCCCCGGGCGTCTTCTACACACCGCGAGTGAAGGCCGAGACCGACGAGCAGTACTTGGTGAGACTCCAAGCTGCGCAGAGATGAAGAAAGGCAACCCCGAGGAAGGCCGCAAACCTGGCCCAAACGTCCTGAACACCGTGGTGAATGTCGCTGTTCTTCTCTTCCTTGGCTACGCATTGCTAGGTCCTGGTGGCCCTCTGCGGATGAAGATGCGGGAGCACGCGTCGCTACGCGAAGCGCGAATGGGTGTCGACAGCATCTTTGATTGGCTGGCTTCCAAGGATCGGGTAGACAAGGAACGGCCGACGATCATTGAGTTCACCGACTTTCAATGCCCCTACTGCCGGGACATGCACGATGTCCTTAGACTGGCTGTAGCTGAGGACAGATTCGACGTAGTCGTAATGCACTTTCCGCTCGAGCAGATTCACCCGCTTGCAATTCCTGCAGCCAAAGGCAGTCTGTGCGCGGAGATGCAAGGTTCTGAGGACCAAATGAACCACCTCCTCATGTCTACCCGTGACTGGATGGACGATTCCGATTGGTTGCGGTTGGCCCGGAATGCAGGGATCCCGGATCTAGAGCAATTCGAGGAATGTCTGATTTCTTCCAGCACGGAGCAGGAACTGGCGCAACATATCTCCCTGGCAAGGGACATCGGGATAAGTGGGACTCCGGCCTTCGTCTCTTCGTCCGGCGGTGTCCACAGGGGTACGGCCACCTTGGATGAACTGGTGCAACTGGCAAAAAATCGCTGACCCGATGGCGTCTTCGAGCCGGGACGACAAACCGGACTAACGGTGAGAATGCGTCCGGAAAAACTCCGATGTCGTGTGGGTATTCCGCTTTGTGCGGCCCAGCTTTGATCAAGGAGCTCTCTCGATTGAGACCGGGACGCTACTAGCTGACGGCGGGGAGACGAGCTTGGCGAACACGGTGCTGCTGTGTCGGCGGCACCACCGGCTGTTGCACGAAGGGCGGGCGAAGATGATGCTGGATCGCAATGGGACGGCGATGTTACCGGGCATGCAAAATTGTGGGAACGTGGGCACTGAAAATGTCAGGGTTGAGTCTCATGGCGGGCGGTTGGCCGTGGGGCTCTGTGGGAGGTTGGGCGGGGAACGAGCGCGGGTTGGCTACGATCGCGTCTCTATCGAACGGAGGAGACGCGATGATCGGGAGAGAGACACGGGTGCTGTTGCGGCACTATCCGGAACAGGGGATGAGCAAGGCCGCGGTAGCGCGGCGGCTGGGCATCAGCGAGCGGACGGTACATCGCTGGATCGCGGCGGGGCAACTGGACCGGGAGGTGGACGCGGGGCTGGTGGGGTACAGGCCGAGACGACCGCAGCCCTCGAAGCTTGATCCGTACAATGAGATCATCGGGGCGCGCCTGGCCGAGTATCCGGAACTGAGTGCGGTGCGGCTTTTCAACGAAGTTCGGGCGGCGGGCTACGAGGGCGGCTACGACCAGGTGAAGCGGCACGTGCGCGGGGTCCGGCCGCGGGCGCCGGAGGAGCCGGTCAGGCGCTTCGAGACCCCTCCGCGGCACCAGCGACAGGTGGACTTCGCGGAGTTCAAGACGTCGTGGGGGAAGCGGCATTCGCTGGTCGTGGTGCTGGGCTACTGGTCGCCGTCCAGCACAATCCCGACCTCAAGCGCAAGTACGAGGCGCTCGTGGCCCGTGGGAAGCCGCCCAAGGTCGCCCTGACGGCCGTGATGAGGAAGCTCCTTGTTCTCGCCAACGCTCTTGTACAGCAAGACCGCGTCTGGACGCCGCATCCGCCGAGAGAGTACTGCTGCCCTGTCTTCCCGACGCCATGCCAAGTGGGGGCGATCTCGCATCATGAGGTCACGGAGCAGCCGAAAGCGTAGCGGACCCATCACGAACCCAGTCCGTTTCACTTGACATGGATACTCCCTCCGTGTGGCAGCAGCTGAACCGGGACATTTTCAATGCCGATAACCGGGACATCTTCGGTGCCGATTGACACCACCATATTCCAACCCGGCCAGTGCTTGACGTTTTCCGGCTCTCCAACACCCGGAAGCGCCGTACTGCCTGCGGTCAAGAACTCACAACGAGAAACACCCGCCGCCGGGCTTCATTCACCCAGTCGCCAATCATGAGATTCGGGAGCTGAGTGGGTGTCTTGCCGGTAAGGGTCTTGACGAACCTGCTCCAAGAGGAAGCGTCCGAGAATCCCAACCGACGCGCGATACACTCGTGACTCATTCCTTGTTCGCGAAGGGCACAGCCCTGTAGGAAATTGATCCATCGGATCGCCAGCGCGATGGAGTATCCGTAGCGGCGAGCTTGCCTGGATAGATGATCGGGAGTACAAAAGACACCTTTCGCCACGTTGCTTAGGGTCCGCATGGGGGCCGATTCCGTCCCGTCGTGGCCGCTACCCCACCCATGCGCAGAGTCTTCGGGGTCCAGCCCAGAGATTCCCTTGATCGGCCGATAGGCCACCAATCGCAACGCCCTGATAGCCATCGGCGGGCCGGGACAAGCTCTCAGGAAGGGCTCGATGACATCCGGGAAGGGGACATCTCGCAGTAGATGGTGGTCAGTAGCCATGAAATCCATTTTGGGTTGGACCCACGCGGTCTTCTGTCGGACTAGGAGCGCTAGTATCCCAGTCAGAGTTGTCTAGGGCTCATTGTATTTGTTAGATGTCACGGTATTGTGTGTCAAGAGGTCGATTTACGACACCTTTGCTGAAGGGCTGACCTTGACGACGACAGATGATGGACACGATGCCAAGTGGTGAAGCCGAACTGCTATTCGTTCACTCGCGCCTGAAACGCGCCGGTAAGCACGTATCCGGCCCGCTTGACCTGCACCCAGATCGTGTACTCGCCTGGCTGGGGGAAGGCGTACGGGAACTCGACCTCGCTGGCACCGACGAGGTGGTCCCGGCCGACGCCCGGTTCGACGTCCGAGACGGAGTCCATTGCGCCCGGTTCCATCATCGGCTGCATGCCGGGCGCGAGCACAGACAGCGAGCCGATCGAGATCGTGCCTGCGGGGTGGAGGTGCACGAAGACCGAGCCGTCGTCGCGCGTCAGGGCGGCATGGCTGATCATGCCCATGTAGGGCTCGAGCACTGCGGGGTCTCCTGCCGGGTCCCGCACCGCGAACGAGAGCACGGTCTCTTCGTCGACGCGCAGGTCCGGAGTTCCGAGCCACAGCAGGGTCGATCCGTCGGCGAGTGGCGTTGAAGCGCTGGAGGCAGAAACCGGGGCAGCTGTTCCCCGCCAGGACGAATCGTCCGGATCGGCTGCGAGCATGGCTCCCGATGCCGTTTCCCCAAGCGCCGCCGGGGTCACCAGCACCGTATCAACAACCGTCTGCGCGAACCCCGATTCGTGCACGATGTCGCCGTAGATGCGGTACTCGCCCGGTGGCAGGTCCGGCCATGGCACCCGGAAGGTGGCCGAGTCTACCGGCACCGGATGGACGTGTGCAAAGGCGTCCATGCCGGGTGCGCCGATCACGAACATGTGCATGAGCTTTCCGTGGTCGGGCACCAGGGGACTCCAGCGTCGGCCCAGCCACGACGGATCCGTGATGCGGACTTCGAGCACGGGCACGCCGCCATCGCCGGTCACTACACCCTCCACGGCCAACCGTTCGAAGATGCCGCTCCGCACATCCCGGTCGACCGCGTCCCACCAGGCGTTCCCCCAGTAGGCGCCGGTCAGCAGCAGGGCGGCGGCGCAGGCCATCGCGAACCATCCCCAGCGGCGCTGGTTGGTTTGCACTGCTTCGTCAGACCCCAGTCGGCTCTCCCGCACGGCCGCACCCGCGATCGACACCGCGCCGGCGAGGAGCAATCCGCCGAGCAGCAGGAGCACCGCGCCCAGGACGGGAGGCATGTCGCGCACGCCCAGCATGACCGAGGTCACGGGCACGGACGCGGTGCCCGCGCCGCGCGAACCCTCCACCGACACCTCGATGCGGTAGGCACCCACGGTCATCAGCCACAGCTCGGCGCTGTAGAGCTCCGGATCGCCAGGCACGGGCACGGCCGGGTCCGGCGGCGGCGCTCCCCCTTGGGGCGCGGCATCCCAGCGCACGGGACGCACGGTCACCCGCTCGACTTCGCCCTCGCCACCCGGTATCCGCACCGAAATCTCCGCCAGGCCGGGCACGACATCGGGCGGACGGACGACAACAGACACGGGATAGGGCCCGGCGTCGCCCGCGAAAAACACGTTCTTGCTGCCGACGTGTCCCGTGGTCGCCAGGTAGAGCCCCGCGACCAGCAGCGCGGCGCGCCTCACCTGCGGACCGCCAGCATCCAGTTGCCCGCCCACAGGCCGACGCGCGCCGACACGAATCCGATCGGTACGGCCCACCATGTCCTCGACAGGAACTCCGAGACTGAGATCTCGCCGCGCGAGAACCGGCTGTCGCCCCAGAACTCGTACTGCCAGGGGCCGGGCGCGTTGTTGTATCCCCAGGTGTCACCCTGGAAGAAGTAGTTGCGCGCGGCTTCGGAGAGCATGAACTCGCCGAAGTACCAGTGCACCACACCGAAGATGCCGACGAATGCGACGGACCCGAGCGCGGCGAGCCCCCAGTCCACCGAACGCCTGGCCGGTGCCTTGCCGGGTTGCGAGGCCCTTCTCAGGAGCAGGTCGAGCGCGATCGCTGGCGCGACCAGCACAAGCGGGAACTCGGGCGGCACCATCCTGTCCACGTTGCGCAGAATGGGGGCGAGCAGGGGCTCCGCCGGAAACAGAGGGAGCACCCACATCATCACCAGCGTCATGCCCATGTAGACCAGTGCCGTCCAGGTGGCGGGCCACCGGAGCCGTGCGGCCCGGCCCACCGCGAAAAACACCACCGGGTACACGCCCGCCGAGATCATGTGGAAGGTGGGTCCGCGCCAGTCGTTCGGGAATGAGTACTCCAGCATGAGCACGGCGAGAGTCAGGAGGAGCATCCCGGCGCTGTAGGCGTAGGCGAAGCCCAGCAGACGCTGTCCGCGCTCCGACGCCCGATTCTGCCAAGACAGCGCCATGAGCAGGGCTCCGACCTGGATCGCGCAGATGCCCAGGGCGAGGACCACGTGGGGCGGACTCAGGATCTCGACATCGAGTCCGTAGGCGTTGTGCCACCAGTCGTCGAGAGGTGCCGAGGTGAGCATCGCGATCGCGCCCCAGATCGCTACCCAGGCCCCGAGCGGCGCGCGAAATCCCCACATACGCACCGAACGCCCGACTTCGGTTCCGGTCCCGGAAAACGTTGTCTTCAGCGCCAGCCAACCGCAGGACAGGCCGGCGGCCAGCCCGCCCGTGTACACCGCGAGGTGGGCCGGCGTCCAGAACGAGTCGCGCCCGATCGTTCGGTGCCACGAGATGTCCCAGATGATGCCGACGATTACGCTGGTGGACGCGAAGAGAACCGCGGTCAGGTACCACAGGATGCGGTCGGGGTTGTGCCCGTCAGCAGCTCGATGCACCGGTCGCCTAACCCTCCCGTTGGTTTGGTTTCCGAGTCACGCTGTAACGTCTACTTGGCATACTGTAAAGAGAATATTACAAATAACTGCTCCGAGGCGAATCGTCTACTCCGTCTCCCGCCTACGCCCTCGTATCGGAAGGACGATCCGCGACGGATACTGCTGTGGAAGATAATCTGATCCTGAGAGGAGATATCGACCATGTCATCGCTACTGGAAACCGCCCTTGGGATACCGCGACTGCTGGTCGGGCAGATGCTCCGGCCAATTCGAATCGCCATGCGAGGTCCCATGCCACGCCCGAAGACTCAGCGCGAGTTGGCCGACCTGGTCGACTACTCCCTGAGGCACCAAATCCGGGCAGGATATACCCACCGATTCATCACACTCATGTTTGTCACGGTAGGTGAGCGCGTCTTCTGTCGGCGCTATACCTACGGAGAGCCGTCCTGGCACTCGGTCTTTCGGACGGATCCGGCCGGTCAGGTCAGGCTCGACAAGACCATCGTGAACATCGAGGCGCGGGTGCCACAGGACCTGGACCAAATCGTCCCGGACGTCGACCAGGCCTATGCCGACGCCCTGAAGAAGCTGGGGGCCAACTACATGTTGGCGGGAGCGACCGAACCGCGGGCTAGGGAGAGCACGATGGAAATCAGGCTTGCGGATCCTCCGGCGAGCACGCCTTAGTCTATTTGACCGGGATCTCCGGGCGACCTCCAGTCCGCGGGTCGGGAAAGGGGCCCTCATGACGGTCTCCGATCTCTACTCCGTCGCACGCCTCCGCGCCCGCACGGGCAGGATGATGCGCGAGGGGTACTCGCGGCTGTGGAAGATGATCTGGTTGGCGGTGTTCCACTCCGTGTCGGTCGCGACCGGGTTGCCGGTGTTCTGGTTGGGAGCGATTTCCGGGTAGGCGCTGCTCGTCAGGTCGATGCGGATCCTGTGTCCCGGCTGGAAGGAATGGGCGATGTGGCCCAGGTCGATCTCGTAGCGCTCGATTTCGCCGGGGGTGAGAAGCTCTTCGCGCTCGAAGCCGTTGCGGTAGCGAGCCCTTATCACGCCGGTGCGCGGGCCCAGCCTGACCGCCCTGCCGTCGGGATAGACGTCCATGATGGTCGCGACGAAGTCGGTGTCGCGCGCGTCGGTGGCCGCGTGGAACTCGATCACGATCGGGCCCACGACTTCCAACGCTTCCTGAATCTCCTCGCTCGTGTAGACCAGGACATCATCGCGGCGGTGGAGAGGAGTGCGGTCCTCACCGAACGGCATCTCGCCGACGGAACCGGGAACCGGCCGCTGCGGGTCGAAGGTAAACCGGTCGGGCGGCGAATCAGCTTCCGGCGGCGTCCACGCGAGCGCCCCGTCGCCGACGATGGAATTCGCTCTCCCTCCGCTCGTCAGGTACAGGCTGGTAGCCTCGATGTCCGCCGGCGGATATTCGTCAAACTCACGCCACTCTTCTGCGCCGACCACGTAGATCCGCGCCCGCGGCTGGTCATAGCTGTCGGCGGCGCCCTTCAGGTAGTGGTCGAAGAACGCGAGGTGCTCCGCCTTGTTGTCGACGAGCGCGTGGGGCTCGAACTCCATGTCGCCGAGCGTGAGGGTGCCGCCGATGAAGGTCTCGGCATGACCCCAGGGGCCGGCCAGCATGAACTGCTCGTCGGCGGCCGGGGAGTGGGCCATCATTCCGTCCCAGTAGAACATCGCGCCCGGCTGGTCGCCGTCGAACCAGCCGGTGACGTGGAGAATCGGCAGGTCGAGTTCGCCAAAATCCTCCTCGGTGAAGTGCAGGCGCTGCCAGTACTCGTTGAAGGTGGAGTTCTCGAGGAAGTCGTTGAAGAGCGGCATGTCGCGGCCCATCGCGTCATCCTGGGTGATGAGCGGCCGGTGCCAGTAGACGGACTCCATGTCGACCCCCTGCATGTTGGCCGACTGACTGTTCCGTCCGGAGGTGTCGTTGATCCAGGCGAGGGCCCAGGCCATCATCCACGCGCCGCCGTAATGCGGCAGTTCGTGCATCCAGCGTCCGGCCGCGGCGGTCGCGACCATGCACCTCAGCGACGGCGGTTGCTCGCGCGCCGCCAGCCACTGGTCGGTCCCCAGATACGACACGCCGGCGGTGCAAACGTCGCCGTTGGCCCAGGGCTGGGCGGCCATCCATTCGATGGTGTCGTAGCCGTCTTCGCCCTCCTGGAAGAAGAAGCCGAACTCGCCGTCCGAGTCGCCGCGTCCACGCACGTCCTGGATTGCGACAGCGTAGCCGCGCTCCGCGAAGTAGGTCGCCCATCCGGCAAGGCTGAAGTCGCCCGCGACCATCGTCTTCAGGTACGGCGTGCGGATGATGATGGTGGGGAATGGGCCGCCCTCGGCGGGCATCCAGACATCGGAGGAGAGCTCGGCGCCGTCGCGCATGGGGGTGCGGATGTCGAACATGCGTTTGACTTCGACTGTTTGGGCCAAAGCTGAAGTGGTGGCCACAGCCAGGGGCAGAAACGCGGTGCCGGCAAGCGCCAGAGCGAGTCCGGGCACCCGCCCGGCCAGCCGCGAACCAGCGGACATTGGCACACGAATCGTGGAGTGATGACCAGTTGCTGACATGTCGTGCCTTCCTGAAGGGAGCAGGAGTGGTGTCCTGCGGGCACGATAGACAGCCTGGACGCGAACCTCAATGCGTATTACAATGTATGACATGAAGACTCAAACGGTGACCATCCGGATCGACGAGGCACTCGGGCGTCGGTTGGATCGGGCGGCAAGGCGCAGCGGCCGGAGCCGAAGTGCGGTCGTCCGCGATGCCCTGGAGCGTCAGCTGGCGCTCGATCGGCTCGCGGAACTGCGCAGACGCATCGTGCCGTTCGCGGAGGCCCGAGGCTATCTGACCGACGAAGACGTTTTCCGCGACATCTCTTGAGGGTCTTCCTCGACACGAACGTCCTGGTCAGTGCCCTGGCTACCAGAGGCATCTGTGCCGACGTGCTGCAGGTCGTCCTGGCGGACCACACACTGATCGTAGGCGAGACGGTGCTTGGTGAGTTGCGCCGCGTGCTTCGGGACAAGCTGAACGTACCGCTTGCGACCGTGGAATCGGCGGAAGCGTTCCTCCGCCGGCAGGGAGTGTTGGTCGAGCGGGCGCCGGCGCTCGGGATTGAAGTGCGCGATCCCGACGATGTCGCTGTGCTGGAACAGGCGATTGCAGGCGATGCGGACATGCTCGTGACCGGAGACCGGGACCTCCTTGAGATCAACGAAGACATCACGGTCCGAATCGTGTCGCCGCGCGGTCTGTGGGAAGCCCTCAGGTCATGAAGAAATCTCGGACGGATGACCGAGACGGGACCGAACAGGACGATTTCGAGCAGCGGATGGCTGGAGTATCGCGTCTTCCTGGACGTGGCCGCCTGGTCGAGGAAACGGTCGTCAGGGCGCGTCACGGCGCGGCGATCCGCGAGCGCGGGGCCGGCGGCAAACGGGCAGGTAAGGCAGATTCCCCCCGGAGCTCGCGCATCGAGATCGGCTCGGTCGCCGGGCTAAACCGGCCCCAGGCCGACGCGTTGCGAGGCGGCGGCATTGCGATCGATGCCCGGCTGGACCTGCATGGACTTTCACGCAGGGAGGCTTCGGGCAAGGTGGCAGCATTCCTGACCCGGTCGGCCCAGAGCGGCCACCGCTGCGTCCTCGTCATTACCGGTCAGGGAAGGCGCGATCCGCTGGTCGAGGCACGCGGTGTGCTGCGCGGGGAACTCGAAGCGTGGCTGAACAAGCCCGCAACCCGCCCGCTTGTGCTGGCGTGCGTGCCCGCGCAGAAGAGGCACGGGGGCCAGGGGGCGTTCTATGTGCTGCTGCGGCGGAGTCGGGGTCGGGGTTCTCGTTCGGCTGAATCGGGCTCCCGGTCAGGGCCGCCGTATCGTAAGGCGCGCGAGAAACGGCACGTCGAGTAGCCCCGGAGTTACAACGATCAGCGTATCGGCCACCAACGCCGGTCGATTGCGGCGGGCGATGGTAATGCCCAGATCAATGCTGCCGAGGAAGAAGCCCTCCGGGTCGAACACATCGAACGTGCTGGGGTCCTCCCCCACCTGGTCGATGATCCCAACCAGCAAGTGCCCGTCGTCCATTACGTAGATCTCACTCACCAACGGCCGTACCAGGTCGACATCCTGTCTGGACAACCCCGCCTCGGCCAATCCCTTCGAGATTGCCGCCCGGTCTCGACGGTCGAATGACTCGGGGCGATGCGATGTTTCAACGATCCGAAGGGTGTCGCCGTTGAAGTCCGTCTTGACCAGCCGAAGTCGAGCGTTCATCGCCGACCACACAGTCCCGTCGGGAGCCATGCTCCATCGCCCGCGCGCCAGATAGTGCCTGGCCAGAAACCGCAAGGATTCCTGGCCAGGCCGAATCATCATGGGCGGAAGGCCGCTACGGAACAGAGGAGGCTTGGCAAGCACCGCCGCCGTGTCGACCACCTGTCCCAATGTGTCCACGCGCAGAAACAGGACCATCGCGGGTCCGGTGCCCGTTGCGTTCTCGTCGACAAGGGTTCCCGTCTCCTCCCACAGCAACGGATGCTGAATACGATTGACCCTGCGAACCGGTCTTGGTACGGACTTCTGGAACACGCCCGTCGAATCGAAGACGTGGTATCGCCCGTTGAATCCGGCCGCTATCCATAGCCGGCCTGTTCCATCCCACGCCATGCCCATCGGGCTCTGCAGGTCCCCGGGACCCTCGCCCGGGCCGCCGAAACTCCGCACGAACCGGCCTTCGCCGCTGAAGACGACGACGCGGTCGGTCGAGTACTCAATGACGAAGATCTGGCCGTTCGGACCGAGGGATACGCTGTTGTTTCCGGGAGTCGTGAGATCCTCGTCCGTCGCCCCCCAGACCCTCCCCACCTTGAATTCCTCGACAACCTCCCATTCCTCGGACTCCCGCCAGAGACCGGCGGGGCCGTTGCGGACGACCACCACACCTCCGATGGTATCGACCTCCGCCGATACCCGAGGGTCCGGGTCAACAGCGCAGGCGGCAGGCAGGC
This sequence comes from Longimicrobiales bacterium, assembly GCA_965211905.1. Lineage (GTDB taxonomy): Bacteria > Gemmatimonadota > Gemmatimonadetes > Longimicrobiales > Gaopeijiaceae > Bin94. Next base: position 296,294 of record CBDBTX010000002.1, on the reverse strand, counting down.
ATGCGAGAACTGCAGCGACGCGGTACGTCACGACTCCCCCCTACCCCCCCGGATTCACCAACACCGTGATATGCGTCGGATGCTCCGCCGACCAATAAACCCGCTTCGTGGCCTTCGCGAAGTCCCCCTCCACCGCCTCGAAGATACTCGGCACCCACGTCTGCGGATTCCTGTCGATCACGGGGAACCACGTACTCTGGACCTGCACCATGATCCGATGACCCGCCAGGAAGCGATGGTCGCGGTCGCGCAGGCTGATCGCGTACCGCGTGATCTCGTTCGGAACGACCGGCTCGGGCACGCGGAAGCTGTTGCGGAAGCGCGCGCGGAAGACTTCGCCGGCGACCATGTACTGATAGCCCCGCAGCGCCGGATTGGGGTGATCGTCGGGGTAGACGTCGATCAGCTTCACGATCCAGTCGGCCCCGCCGCCGCTGGTCGAGGCGTAGAGATGAGCAACAATGTCGCCGGTGATCGCGAATCCCTCCTCGAGAGGCTCCGACTCCCAGGTCAGCACGTCCGGCCGTCCGTCGACGAAGCGCTGGTCCTCGGCCTGCCAGTAGTGCCAGCGGTCGTAGTGGATCGGGCGGTACTGGAACGGGACCGGGTTGTCGGGGTCGGAGACGTACTCGTCGTAGGCGGTGTCGTCGCCCTCCGAAGCCGTCGGCGGGTCGAACGAGACGACGCCGTCGGCGCGCAGGTACACATTGCGCGGCACCATGCCCTCTGCGGGCCAGCTGTCGTACTGCTTCCACTCGTTGGAGCCGGTCTGGAAGGTGATCGCCTCGGCGGCGGGCAGCGAGCCCTTGTCCTTCAGCCAGTAGGCGAACCACGGGGCGTGGATCTCGTCGCGGAAGTACCGGGCGGTCTCGCTCTCCAGGTCGAAGTCGAGCACCTGCCGGCCTACCTCCTCGAAGGTCCAGCCGCCGTGCCGCCAGGGGCCGAGCACGAGGAAGTTCTCGTTGTCGTCGTCGTCCTCCTCGAGCTGCTTGTAGACCTCGATGGGGCCGTAGAAGTCCTCGGCGTCCCACCAGCCGGTGACGTGGAGCGCGGGGACGGTCATGCCCTGCAGGTACGGGAAGACGCCGCACATTTCGGTCTCCCAGTACTCGTCCAGGTTGGGATGCGCCACGTAGTCGTTCCACATGCGCGAATTGCCTTCGAGCATCTCGGTGACCCGGGACAGCGGGCCCATCTCCAGGTAGCGGGTGTACTTGTCCCAGGCGCCCTCGGGGGGCCACAGCTCCGGAGGCATCTCGAACCGCACCGCCGCCTCGTACGCGTAGCTGAACCGGAAGGCGCCGTTGTGGTGGAAGTCGTCGCCAATGAACATGTCGGCGCAGGACGCCTGGGGTGAGACCGCGGCCAGCGCGGGGTGGGGATCCACCATCGCGCGCGTGGCCAGGAAGCCGCCGTACGAGATGCCCCACGTGCCGACGCGGCCGTTGTTGCCGGGCACGTTGTTCACCAGCCACTCGATGGTGTCGTAGAAGTCGGTGGACTCGTCGGTGCCGTCGACGTCGTCGGGCATGCGATTGGGACGCAGCGTGACGAATTCGCCCTCGGACTCGTAGCGCCCGCGCAGGTCTTGCAGCACGAAGATGTACCCCTCGTCGAAGAATTCCTCGTACCAGTCGAGGCGGATCGAGTACTCCTGTTCCTGCGGATTGGCGTAGTAGGGCGTGCGCTCCAGCATGATCGGAAGCGGCTCGGTCTGGCCCCGCGGAATGTAGATCTCCGTGTGCAGCCGCACGCCGTCGCGCATGGGCACCATGACGTCCCACTTGGGCTCGAAGATGGCCGCGAGGTCGAGGTCGGTGCGGTCTTCGTAGGGGTACCGGGTCATAAGCTCGTCCTGGGCACCGGCGGGAGTCGGCGCGAGGAAGGCGGCCGTGGCCAGGAGGGCAGCGGTGGCCAGCAGGCCCGCAGTGGCCAGGGGCAGGGCGGCCGCAAGTAGCAGGTGTGAGTATATGAGTATATGAGTAGGACTGTGTCCCAACTCGCATCCTGACGGTCGCATTTCCAGCCTCCTTCGAGGAACGGGGCGTGACAGGCATTGTTACCGCGCGTAGCCTTGGGAGAGCAACCTCGCCCATTCAGCTTTCCCGTCATCGTCGATGATCGAAACGGAGCCAATGATGTCACGCAAACTGCGAACCGCGGCATTCTCGCTCGCAATATCCCCCCTGGGCCTAGGCCTCTGGGGCTGCCAAGCCGACACCCCCAGCGAACCCACCTACAGGGAAGCCGCCGCGGAAGAGGAAGAATTCCCACTCAGATCGGACGTAGAAGCCGCCCTCCCCGCCCGTGCGGACGCCTTCGTGGCCGACCCCGACGACGAAGACGCCCGCTGGGCCTACGCCGACATCCTCTTCAAGCTCGGCAACATGTGGGAGGCGGACGAGGTCTTTGCACCCCTCGCCGACCCTTCTTCGTCGAACGTGGACGACCTCCAACTCGCCGCCCGCCTGGCCTACCTGCTCGGCGACTACGCACGCGCCGAACCGCTCTACAGCAGGATGATGGAACTCGCCGAAGCGGGCTCCGAGGCCCACGCCGACGCGACGCGGGGCCTGACCCTCACCTGGTACCAGACCAACCAGTTCGCCAGGGCGCGCGAGCTCCCGGCGCCCGAGGACAATGAGGGCGCATCCAGCCTCCTCGCCTTCATGCAGGCCTTCGAGGGCGAGCCCTACGGCATCGAGTGGGCAAACGAAGAGCGCGTCTCCCACCTCCCGATGACCAACGACATCACCCAGCCCGGCGCCCTTCCCATCGTCGACCTGGATGTCAACGGCCAGACCGTCTCGCTCATCCTCGACACGGGTGGCGACCGCCTCTACCTCGACAAGGGCATCTACGAGAGCCTCGGCCTCACCACCCTCACCCACCGCGAGGCCCGCTACGCCTACACGGGCGCCGCAACGGTCGAAGAGCCCCTCGGAGTCGCCGAAACGGTGACCCTGGGCGACGTCACCCTCACCAACGTCCCCGTCGTCGGCGCCACCTGGAAGGAGCTCGGCCAGACCAGCGACGGGGTCCTCACCACCCAGATGCTCAAGCAGTTCCTGAGCACCATGGACTACGACAACCGCCGCATCACCCTCCGCGAACGCACCCCCGAAGCCCTGGCCGAAGTCATGGCAACCCTGGGCGACACCCCGCCCCTCGAAGCGCCCTTCTACATGACCGCCACGCACCTCATGTTCGCGAAGGGCGACCTCAACGGCCACGAGATCAACTACTTCATGGACTCCGGCCTCGCCATGAGCATGCCCATGATCGTCGTCGACGAAACGGTCGAACTCCTCGGCCTCGAAACCAACGACATCGAAGGCACCCCCTACTACTGGACCGCCGTCGAGTCCCACGGCCTCAACGGACTCGTCCGGGGCGCCACGCAAGCCATGGGCAACGTCTTCGTCGAACAGGACTTCTTCTGGCAGAGCGGCTTCATGGCGGACGCCCTCATGTCCCACCAGTACCTCTGGCCCCTGGGCTCCTGGACGATCGACTTCGACAACATGACCTACTACTTCCCGGCCCCGGAGTAGGATCTGCGGGCGTGCGACTACGTCAGTGCGGATAGGGCTCCTTGCCAGGCCACCTGCTCGACACCCACCTTCGTCCCCTCCCCACTCCCCAACCGCAGCGTTGCGGGCGGCTCCACCTCTCGCCGCACGTACCCCAGCCCGATCACCTGGCCAAACCGCGGCGAATCCGCTACTGAAGTCACGCGGCCGCGCACCTTCGTCCCACCCGCCTCGAACAGCTGCGCCCCGGGCCGCGCGGCCACATCCCCGAACCGCAACGCCCGCAAGTGCCAGTTCACCCGCCCCCGATGCCGGATGCGCACGATGACCTCCTGACCGGTGTAGCAGCCCTTGTCGTGATCAAACGCAACATCGACCAGCCCGGCTTCGACGGGGATCGTGCCGTCGTCCATATCGATGCCGAATTCCGGAAAGCCGGCCTCCACGCGGAGGGTGTCCCACGCGCCCGAACCCACCGGAACCGCGCCGTGCTCTCTAAGCCGGTCCCAAACGCCTGACAGCGCGTCCGCCCCGACCCACACATCCCACGACGGGATTTGGCGCACCCCTCGCGCAACCAGGGCGCCGTCGCCGAGCGGTCCGCCGTCAACCAGCACAAAACCGTCCCCAGGCGCTTCACCAAACGCCGCCGCAACCACCTCACCCGCGTAAGGCCCCACCACCGTGAGCAACCGCGCCGCCTCGCCGAGATCTTCGCATCGCGCAAGCCTCGGGGGGAGAAACCGCCTGAAGTGCGCCAGGACGGCCTCGCGCGCGACCTCCGCGACGCTCAACCCCAACCCCTCTTCCTCACCAGCCCCCAGCCAGAGGGTCACGACGTCGCTGACCATCCGCCCCTTGGCGGTGAGAATCGTCCCGTAGACTGCCTCGCCCTGCATGGGTTGGCCTACCGGCACCCCAGGAATCCGGCTCGTGAGGATCCCGTTCAGCATCTGCACCGGCGCACGGCCATGCACCCGCAACAGCCGCCTGTCCCGACGAACCACCACCCCACACCCCTCCACCGCCGCCTGGTACTCCGCCGCGGGATCCCCATAGTGGCGCCGCGCGGGCGCCGACCCTACCACTGACTGCCCGGCTTGCCGTTCGCCCTGAGCTCCCGCACCAGCGCTTCCACCCGCTGCACGTCCCGGGCCGCCGGCGCAAACGTCAGGTACGTCTCCAGCTGCGTGACCGCCTCCTCGGGACGGCCCAGCTGCGCGAGCAGGTAGCCACGGTCCCGGATCTGCGACGGTGCCGTCGGGCGCAGGACCAGAATGCGCTCCACCGCGGCCAGCGCCCGGCCGTGATCGCGCGTGCGGTGGTAGATGCCCTTCAGGTTGAGCAGAAGCCTGACGACCATGTCGTGCTTGGTGGCGGTCTTGAGATGGCGGTCGTCCAGTCGCACCACCCCGCCGTGCTGCCGGTCGAGGATCTTCTGCGCCTCCGACCGCAGGCGGACCTTGCCGCCGTGGAAGGGATCGATCAGGAATTCCACGGCCTCGCCCGGGTAGCGTACCAGGAAGTGGCCCGGGAAGTTGACCCCTTCGAGCGGCAGATCGAGCCGCCATCCGACCTCGAGCAGCACGATGGCGAGGGTCAGCGGGATGCCGAGGCCGCGGTCGAGAACGTCGTTGAGGAAGGAGTTGCGCGGGTCGTGATAGTGGTTGCGGTTCCCGCGCATCTTGCGGACCGCGAAGAGGTGCCTGAGCGCCTCGGTCAGGATGATCGGCTGCGCCCGCTCCAACCCGAGGCGGTCGCGGACCTCCTCGGCGAGTACATCGAAACGCACCAGGTAGCGGTCAACAGGAAGCTGGACGTACTCCTCCTGAGCCACGAGGAGCGCCGCCCGCGCGAGGTTGAGATCCTCTTCCGGACGCTCCACCTCGCGGGCGAACTCCTGGCGGGCCGACCAGGCCGGTGCGTTCATGGGTTGAAAGCCGCCGTCATCATGCCATGAGGATGGGCACCGCATTGGCCGATGTAAACCCCCCGCCGCGGCGCCATTCGCTTACATTCTCACCATGACCCGTCAAGACCGCGATCAGCGAGGGCGGATACGGCTCAGCACCCTGTCGCACGGCGCCGGGTGAGCGTGTAAGCTCGGCCAGGCCGAGCTGGCGCAGGTGCTGCGTCACATGATTCCCTCCGAAGACCCTCGGGTTCTGGTGGATGCCAGCCAGAGGGATGACGCCGCCGTGTATCGTCTCGCCGACGGGCGCGCGCTGGTCGTCACCCTCGATTTCTTCACTCCGATCGTCGACGATGCGTACGATTTCGGGCGGATCGCAGCGGCCAACGCGCTTTCGGACGTGTATGCGATGGGAGGGCGGCCCCTCTTCGCACTCAACCTGTTGTCGTTTCCACGGGATCTTCTGGGGGAGGGACTGGCGGAGGAGATCGTCCGCGGGGGGGTCGACAAGGCCGGAGAGGCCGGGATTCCGGTACTGGGAGGCCATTCCATCGACGATGCCGAGCCCAAGTACGGGATGGTCGCGGTCGGCGAGGTCGATCCGGGCGCCATGCTCACCAACGACGGTGCCCGGGCCGGGGACGATCTCGTGCTGACCAAGCCGCTCGGGTCCGGGATCGTGGCCACGGCGGTCAAGGCGGGTGCGTGTCCGGCGGGTTTGCTGCGGACTGCCGTCGAGATGATGGCTCACCTGAATCGCGCCGCGGCCGAGGCGGCGCTGGCCGCCGGGGCGCGGGCCGCCACCGATGTTACCGGCTATGGGCTGATCGGCCATCTCGGCAACATGCTGCGGGCGTCGGGTGTGTCGGCACGGATCGATTCCGCGAGCGTGCCGGTGCTGGATGGTGTGGTCGATCTGGTGGCGGCCGGCCACGTGCCGGGCGGGACCCGCCGCAACCAGCGCGATGCGGCCGAGAGCGTCAGCTACGCCGATGGCGTGGACGACCTGACCCGCACCCTGCTCGCCGACGCGCAGACATCAGGCGGCCTGGTGATCGCCAGCCCGCCGGGACGGACTGCCGAGCTGCTCGGCGAACTGGAGGCCAGGGGTGAGGAGAGTGCCGTGTTCGGGGGGGTGGTGGAGGGGCCTGCGGGGCGGATCGAGGTCGCGTAGCGCGCGGCCAGGCCCGACGGTCCCGCAGAAACGACCCGGGACACGCTGATGCTCGGATGGGACACCACGGGACGCCCACCGGCTCCCGCGACGGTCCCGCGGGAACGAGCCGGGACATCTCGATGTGCGGATGGGACGCCGCGGTGTCGCGGACTTCAGCCCACGGTCCCGCGGGAACGACCAGGGACACCGCAATGCTCGAATGGGACACCGCGCGCGCCGCGGCGGCCTTCAAGCCTGAATCGGCGCTACCTCGTCCGGCCCCACCTCGTCAGGCGTCACCGTAGTCCGCGCCGGGATCGCCTTCTTCGCGGGCCGGCGGATCGCCAGTTCCACCACTCGGTGCAGATCCTCGACCAGATGGACCGTCAGGGTGTTCCGCACCGCATCGGGAAGGTCCTCCAGGTGCGACTCGTTCTCCTGGGGGAGGATGATCTCCCGGATCCCGGCCCGCACCGCGCCCAGCACCTTCTCCTTCACGCCGCCGATCGGCAGCACGCGGCCCGTGAGGGTCAGCTCGCCCGTCATGGCCAGGTCGGCCCTCACCTTGCGCCCCGACACCGCCGAAATCAGCGCCGTCGCCATCGTGATCCCGGCCGACGGGCCGTCCTTCGGCACCGCCCCGGCGGGCACATGGATGTGGATCTCGCGCTTGTCGAGGGCGTTCTCTTCGATGCCCAGCGGTCCGTAGTGGCTCTTCGCGTAGGACAGGGCGGCCCTGGCCGACTCCTTCATCACGTCGCCCAGCTGCCCGGTCAGCACCAGTCCGCCTTCGCCCGGCATGACGCTGGCCTCCACGAACATGATGTCCCCGCCCATCGGTGTGTAGAACATCCCAGTGGCGACGCCGGCCGCGTCCTCGGCCGCCCGCCGCTCCGGGAAGACGCGCGGACGGCCCAGCAGGTCCTTCGCCGCCGCCGAAGTGATCTCCATCCCCTCGCTCTCGGCCGCGGCGATCTTGCGGGCCACCTTGCGGCCGAGCTTGCCCAGCTCGCGCTCCAGCTGCCTGACCCCCGCCTCGTGGGTATAGCTCTGGATCACGCTCAGGATCGCGTCGTCGCCGATCTCCAGCTCGTCCTCGCGCAGTCCCGATTCGCGCAACTGCCGAGGCAGCAGGTACCGGCGCGCGATCTCCAGCTTTTCCTTCTCGGTGTAGCCGCGGAACTCGACCGTCTCCATGCGGTCCAGGAGCGGCGCCGGAATGCGATCCTCGTAGTTCGCCGTCGCGATGAACAGCACCTCGGAGAGGTCGAAGGGGACGCCCAGGTAGTGGTCGATGAACGTCGAGTTCTGTGCGGGGTCGAGCACCTCGAGCAGCGCCGCGCTGGGGTCGCCCTGGAAGGAGACGCCGAGCTTGTCGACCTCGTCGAGGAGGAAGACCGGGTTCTTGGTGCCCGCTTCCTTCATCCCCTGCACGATCCGGCCCGGCATCGCGCCCACGTAGGTCCGGCGATGGCCGCGGATGTCCGCCTCGTCACGCGCCCCGCCGAGCGAAATGCGCACGTACTTGCGCCCCACCGAACGCGCGATCGAACGCGCGATACTCGTCTTGCCGACTCCGGGCGGTCCCGCGAAGAGCAGGATCGGCCCCTTGCCGCCGTCGTGCGACAGCAAGTCGTCGAGGTCGGTGGGGGCCGGTCCGTCTTCCGACCCGGACGCATCGTCCATTTCAGCCGTCTCGTCGGGAGCGGACGCTTCTTCAGCTTCGGAGACGTTTCCGGCATCCGCTGATTCGTCCTGCCCCTCCTCCTCCCCGAACCGCTCCTGCTGAAGCTTCCGCACGGCCAGGAACTCCAGCACACGGTCCTTCACATCCTCCAGACCGTAGTGGTCCTCCTCGAGGATCTCCTCGGCGCGGTGGAGATCCAGCTTGTCGTCGGTCCGCTCGCTCCACGGCAGCTCGGTGATCCATTCCAGGTACGTGCGGATGACCTGGTACTCGGCCGACTGGGGGGCCGTCCGGTTGAGCCGGCGCAGCTCGCGCTCGACCTCGTTGCGCGCGGTCTCGCTCAGCTCCAGCTCGGCGATCCGGTCGCGCAGTTCGTCGGCCTCGTCGCGCTCGCCCTCCTCGCCGAGCTCCTTGCGGATCTGCTTCATCTGCTCGCGCAGGAGCATCTCCCGCTGGCGTTCGCCAAGCTCCTCCTGAACCTTCGCCTGAATGTCCTCGTGGGCGTCGATCCGCACCAGTTCGCGTTCGACCGCAACCAGCGCGGCCCTCATCCGGTCTTCGTCGCCGAGGGTCTCGAGCAACCGCTGCTTCTCGGCCGTCGGCAGATCCAGGTAGAAGGCCACGAGGTCGGCGAACGCGCCGGGCTCGTCGACACCCTGGATCAGCTGGTTCAGCGCCTCCGCCGACACCCCGCGCCGGGTGCCCAGTTCGGCCGCCCGCTCCCTCAGCTCCTGGTCGAGCGCCTTGAACCCGGGGTCCTTCTTGTCGGCGGGCCCATGGCGGTCGATCGAGACCAGGGTGGCCTGGAGCATCGACTCGCCGTAGTCGGCGTACTGGATCGCGCGGGCGCGCGCCTCGCCCTGGACGAGGAGCTGAATCCCCCCCCGCACCCGGTGCGTCTGAATGATCCGGACGACGGTACCGACCGCATACAGGATCCGCGGATCGGGATCGTCCTGATTCTCGTTCTGCGCGACGGCAAAGAGTCGCCGGTCGCCGTCGAGCGCCTCCTGCACGGCCTCGACCGTCCCGGGACGCCCGGCCGAGATCGGCACCGCCACTCCCGGATACACCACCGTGTCCCGAAGTGGGAGCACCGGCAAGGAAAACCGTCGGCTCATGTTCTATTACCTCTCGTCGCCCCCGGGGGCGCTTTTGCGGGCAGTGCCCGATGTCGGTTGTCGCTGTGCGAACCCATTGGCATACACCGCCGCCGCCAGCAGGATTCGTCCGCGCGACCGGAAGAACGCGTGAACCTGCACGAACCTTGCCACCCCGTACGAGGAAGCCGGGCTGTTGGTTACCCGTCAACGTACTGCCATACTGGCAGAATCACATCAGCAAGTCGGCCATATTGGCAGAACGCGCTTTCGGAAACGGCCATTTTGGCAGGTCCGGGTGGCCGCCAGCCCCCGCCGGAGCCTAACTTTCAGCCAGCGGGCGATCGGGCGATGAATCGTCGTTCGCCGCCCGCCAGCACCTCCGGCACCACCCCCAGCACCCCAAGGACACATGCGATGCCGACCCGATACCTCCTCCTCGCCGTCGCCGTGACGGCCGCCCTGCCCATGAACCTCGAATCCCAGCAGCCCGACATGGGGCGCCGCTCCACCGTCTACGCCCCGCGCAACGTCGCGGCCACAAGCCAGCCCCTCGCCACCGCAGCCGCCCTCGAGATCATGCAGCAGGGCGGCAACGCGATCGACGGCGCGGTTGCCGCCGCGGCCGTACTCAACGTCACCGAACCCCACATGACCGGGATGGGCGGCGACGCCTTCTCGATCGTCTGGTGGGCCGAGACCGGCGAACTCCATGGCATCGACGCAAGCGGGCGGAGCGGCAGCGGCATGAGCGTCGAGGCCCTCCGGGCGCGCGGGCACGACCGGGTGCCGGGATCCGGGCCGGAGGCGGTCACCGTGCCGGGGGCGGTCTCCGGGTGGCACGCGCTGGTCGAGCGTTTCGGCAAGCTCACCCTGGGCGAGGTCCTGCAGCCAGCGATCCGCATCGCGAGCGAGGGGTTCCCGGTGACCCCCGTCATCGCGCGCCAGTGGGCGGGCGCAACCGAGAAGCTGGCCCGCGACGAGGGGGCCCGCGCGACCTATCTGGTCGGCGGCGAGCGGGCGCCGCGTGCCGGGGAGTGGCACACGAACCCGGACATTGCCCGTTCGTTTCAGAGGATTGCCGATGAGGGGCCCGGCGTCCTCTACGGCGGCTCTCTGGGACGTGAGCTGGTTGAAGGGCTGGATGCACTGGGTGGCTTTCTGACGCTGGACGACCTCGCCGCGCATCAGCCCCGCTGGGTCGAGCCGATCAGCACCGACTTCCGCGGCTACACCGTCTGGGAGCTGCCTCCCGCGGGACAGGGGATCGCCGCGCTGGAGATGCTGGAGCTCGTCGAGCCCATGGACCTGGAGGGCATGGGGCACAATTCCGCCGACTACCTCCACCACCTGATCGAGGTGAAGAAGCTCGCCTTCGCCGACCTCCACCGGTACGTGTCGGATGCCGACCACATGGAGATCGACCCGATGTCGCTCCTGAATCCGTCGTACATCGACGCGCGGCGGGCGCTGATCGACCCGCGCGTCGCGGCCGACCGCGTGAATCCGGGCCGCGCGGTGACCGATTCCGAGACGATCTACCTCAGCGTCGCGGACGCGGACGGCAACATGGTGTCGTTCATCAACTCGGTGTTCTCGGGGTTCGGGTCGGGGGTCGTGATCCCGGGGACGGGGTTCGCGCTGCAGAACCGCGGCGCCGGCTTCGTCTTCGACGACGGCCACCCCAACCAGGTCGCCCCGCGCAAGCGTCCCTTCCACACGATCATCCCGGGCTTCGTAACCCGGGACGGCGAGCCGCTGATGGCGTTCGGGCTGATGGGCGGCTCGATGCAGCCGCAGGGGCACACCCAGCTGCTGCTCAACATGCTCGTCTTCGGGATGGACCCGCAGGAGGCGGTGGACGCGGCGCGATTCCGGCACCTGTCGGGCACGCGCGTGGCGATCGAGCGGATCAGCGGCGAGGTGGCGGCGGAGCTGGAGGCGCGGGGGCATGAGCTGGCGGATTGGAGGCGGACGGACTTCGGGGGGGCACAGGTGATTCTGCGGCTGGAGAAGGGGTGGGCCGCGGCGTCGGAACCGCGGAAGGATGGGCATGCCGCGGGGAACTGAGGAGAGCCGGGCCGCGGACGGGGGCGGCGAGCCACCTCCCTACGAGATCCCGGAGGAGCGGCTGCCGCCGGGATTTGTCGAGACGCTCGACCATGTGCCCGCCGCGCCTGCCGAGGCCGTCGCGTCGGCGACTGTGGTGCTCATGCGCGAGGGAGAGGATGGGCCCGAGGTGCTGCTGCTGCGCCGCAACCGCGCCACGGGGTTCGTGCCGGGCGCGTACGTGTTCCCGGGTGGACGGGTGGACGCTGCCGATGGGGAGGACGCGCTGGTGCGGTGCTGGGATGGGCTGACGCGCGAAGCCGCGGCCGAGCGGCTCGGGCTGGCGCCGAACGCCGATCCGCCGGCAATAGCGTACTACGCAGCCGCGCTGCGGGAGGCCGTGGAGGAGACTGGGCTGCTGGCCGGGGTGGTCGCCGCGAACGTGCCACCAAGCGAGGAGGTGGTGAACGAGGCGAGGGAAGCCCTCCTGGGGCGCGGAGCATCATTCGCCGCCGTGCTCGAGGGGCTTGATGCGCGCCTGGACGGCACCGCGATCGAGTACATCGCCCATTGGGTCACACCCTCCGTCGAACCCCGCCGCTATGACACCCGCTTCTTCGCGGCCAGGGTCCCGCGCGGATCGCAGGCCGTCTACGACCGGCGAGAAATGACCGATGCGGTGTGGCTCACGCCCCGCGCGGCGCTGGCCCGGCACCGGCGCGGGCGGCTTCCCATGATTTTTCCGACGATTCGGACGCTGGAGGATCTCTGCGATTTCGCGACCGTCGAGGAGTTGCTGGCGCACTTTCGCGGCCGCGCGATCCCGCGGATTCAGCCCGACATCGTGCGGACGGCGACGGGGGTGTCGCTACGCGTGCGGTGAGCGAGATGCGTTGCGTCGGCGGTGGGTGCCCGGTGCCGGTTCAACTCAGTTGTCCGCCACCTCGCCCATCGCCTCCAGCACCGTGTGCACAACGTCCGTAAACGCCCCGCCCCGGATCCACCTGCACACGATCACCAGCTCGTTCTCGGGGTCCACGTAGATCAGGTTCGAGCCGGCGCCGGTATGGGTCCACGTGTACTCGGGGGCGTTGGGATAGCGGCGCTGGTCGGTGTTCAGCGAGAAGTTCATGAAGCCGTAGCTGCGGTTGACCTCGCCGGGGGTGGTGGCCATGTCGAACCAGTCCTCCGACAGCAGCTGCTTCCCGTTCCAGTTGCCCTTGTGCATGGTGAAGAGGCCGAAGCGGGCCTGGTCGTAGGCGCTGAGGATCATTCCGCCGCCCCAGTGCGCGCCTCCACTGACCGCCTGGACCTCGCGGCCGTCCAGGATGACCCACGAGTTGTCGTAGCCGTGCCATCCCCAGGTGGACGAGGCGCCGATGGGGTCCATGACGTGCGCGCGCAGGACTTCGGGGAGCGGGCGCCGCCAGACCGCGGTGGCGGCGAGGGCGAGCAGGTTCACGCGCGTGTCGTTGTACTCGTAGGCGGTGCCGGGCTCGTTGCGCGGGCGGGTGCCCCAGGTGGAGCGGTCCTGGTCGGGGCGGTCGGCCCACTCGGGCTTGCCCCAGAGGGTGCCCTCCCAGTCGCTCGTCTGCCTCAGCAGGTGGTCCCAGGTGATCTTGCGGTTGTGCTCGGATTCGAAGAGCAGCTTCGTGCGGCGGCCGTTCTCGTCGCCGGGCTCGCCGTCGCCGGTGTCGAGGATGATCGGGGGGATGTAGTCGCGGACCTTGTCGTCGACGCTGCGGATGAGGCCGCGGTCCCAGGCCAGCCCGACGGTGGACGACAGGAAGCTCTTCGAGACGCTGAAGGTGTTGTCGGCTTTTGCGGGATCGCCCCACTCGGCGATGATGTAGCCCTTGTGCACGATCACGCCGGACTGCGGGCCGCGCACGGTAAAGGGCCCGACGGCGTCGCCCAGGGGTTCGCGGCCGAAGGTGCCGAGGTGGTTGAACGCGAGGTCGCGGGGGCTCTGGGACTCGCCGGCGATGGCGATCTCGACGGCGCGCGCGATCCCGGCAGGGTCGAAGCCCGCCTCCGCGGGGGTGCGGCGCTCCCAGTCCGGATGGCGGTCCGGAAAGTACGTCTGGGCGGTGACCGGCCGGGCCGCGGTGAGGAAGACGGCGAACAGGGCAAGGAGCGGCGCAGCGATGTGAAGGGCGCGGCGCGCGCGAGGCGGCGCGGCGATGCGAGGGGCGCGGCGTGCGTCGCCGGCGCCGGCGGCAGGATGGCGGACGAGCGGATTCGGGAGGTGAAGGCGGCTGGGCATGACGGACGTCTCTCCGGGCTGCGTGCATGACGGATTGCGGCGCGGGCGGCGCAGACCTGTGCGCGGCGCTCCGCGGTCAGCCGGCGCAGACGGGCGTCCGCCGCCGTCCGATCTCAGCGAACCTCGGCCGGCAGCCTCCGCACCACCACGCGGGCAACGTCATATTCGTCGGTCTCGATGAACGCCGCCAGTCCGTCCGGGCCGAAGGCGTCGGGCATCTCGGTCGCGCCGGTGCGGTAGGTGCCCACGTACTCGCCGTCGGCCGTGACGACATCGATGGGGCCGTCGCCGATCAGTTCGTCGCCCTGCCGCATGATCCACATCCGGCCCTCCCAGGTGGTGAAGAGGCTCTGGAGGACGGGGATCTCGTGGTAGAAGGGGGCATCCGGCATGGCCAGCGTCATCGAAGCCGGAGCGTCCGCCGCCGCGGCACCTCCGCTCCTGGTAGTGCTCCTGAACTCGACGATGGCAGTGCCACTGGCCGGCCGGCCGCTCCGCCCCTCCTCGCGCTCGGCCTCCCGCAGTTCCCTGTAGTCCTCCTCGATTCGCGGAGTCACCGGTTCGGGCTGGAGCGGTCGTGTGATGATCCGTCTCACGTCCCCTGATCCGGGGGTGGTGACCTTGAGCGCATACCCGGAAGAATCCGAGTACGCGATCCCACCGTCGGGGAGTACTCCCACGAGGAGCCGCGGCTCGAATGTCGAGGGTCTCGACAGGCCCGACACGTTCCCGGACGCTCGGACGATGTTCATCCTCCGCCCATCGGATGTGCGCATGTCTTCGAACGGATTCTCCTGCTCGACGCGCGGAGGAAGCCAGCCGCGGACGACCGTGTCGGTCTGAATCGCTTCGCCGTCGAGCGCCATGCGCGTGATTGGGCGCGCCGTGGGGGGGTCCTGTCCCGTCGCCGAACCGCTGATGCTGAAGCTTCCTCCGGCCGCAGAGGCATACACGGCGCCTCCCCGCGGATCCGGCTGGATGGGCGTGGTGACCGCGGCGAGCGCCTGCATCCGCCCGGCCATCGAGTCGCCAGCGTCCGACCCCACCATCCGCACGACCACTCCCGACGGGTCGAAGATCTGGTAGGCCTGGTGCCCCATGTCTCCGACAACCGTGGTGCCATCGCGCAGTACGGCATAGCTCATGGGCCGGTTGAACTCGCCGGGCCCGCCGCCTGAAGAGCCGAACTCGCGGACGAACGTGCCGGAAGCGTCGAACACGAGGATGCGCAGCTCTCCCGACAATACGCCCCCTGAGCGGTCGAAGACGTAGAGGTTGCCGCGTTCGTCGAAGGCCAGCTTGACGACCTGGCCGAGCATCTCCCAGGACTCGCCATCCAGGACGCCGACGCGATAGACCTCCTCGAAGTCGGGGTCGATGCGCTGGTCCCGGCCCGGGAGTTCGACGACCTCCTGGGCGGACAGTGTGGTCGCGATGAAGGTGAATGCGAGTGCGGTCGGAGTGATGGCGTTCGGGCGAGCCGGGTTCATTGCAGAGAGCCTCCTGCAGGTCTGACATGTGGGGCCGAAGCCGGTGATCGCGGTCGTGGTGACAGCGTGCGGGACGACCGGCCTCTTTCTTGGACACCCTACCCGCTCGGCCGGGTTGTCCGACATTATTCATCAGGTATCCGTACGCCGCCAACAGGGGAGGCCTTGCAGCCCCCGGCGCGACGCCGGCCCATGTCCAGCCGGCACACCCGAACAATGGAGGTATCCGTGACTGACGCACGGACCCAATGCCGTTTCCTCGCCGCCGCCCTGACGCTTGTCGCGGCCGCCCACCTCTCCGCCTGCGAATCAGGACCCGCCTACAATCCCATGCTCCTTACCCCCGACGCATTGACCGCCACCGCCCCCGACGTCTTCCAGGCCCGCTTCGAGACCAGCAAGGGGGACTTCGTGATTGAAGTCCACCGGGACTGGTCGCCCAACGGCGCCGACCGCTTCTACAACCTCGTCGCCAACGGCTACTACGACGACGTGCGCTTCTTCCGGGTGATCGACGGGTTCATGGCCCAGTTCGGGATCCACGGGGACTCGGCGGTGGCGGCCGCCTGGCGCGAGGCGCGGATTCCCGACGACACGGTAGTGGAGAGCAACACGCGGGGGTTCATCAGCTATGCGATGGGGGGACCGAACACCCGCACGACCCAGGTCTTCATCAACTTCGGGGACAACAGCCGTCTGGACGAGATGGGGTTCCCGCCCTTCGGGCAGGTCGTGGAAGGGATGGAGGTGGTGGACCAGATCTATTCCGGGTACGGAGAGGGAGCCCCGGGCGGCAGCGGCCCGATGCAGGGGCTGATCCAGTACCGCGGGAACGCGTACCTGAACGACGAGTTCCCCAGGCTGGACTACGTGGTGAGGGCGGCGATCATCAGCGAGTGAAGGGGCCGCGCGACGGCCTCGAGCGGCTTGGTCGTTGACGAATATCTCAGTCAGTGACCCCCAGCCAGCCGACCAGTCCTACAGATTATCGTTGAATATCGTGCCGTGCCGGGACGATTTTCAACGATGATTTGTAGGAGCACTGAAAAGCAGACACGCCCACCCCTCCGATGCGTTCCAGGATCTACGCGTTTCCTGAGACTCGCCCAGGAAAACGGGACGCCTTCGGCTCCCCTGAAGAGAGCCGCTGCGGTTTTCTGCGGCGCAGACTCCTAGCTTTCGTTCAGCGCGTCCAGGCCGTCCAGGACATCCAGATACACGTAGTCGTCGAAGGCATCTCCCAGCGGCAGCGAGAGTGCCCTTTCCAGCATCTCCCTGGCCCGCTCGGTGCCGTTTTCCCGGTCAAGTCGCTGCAGCCTGATTCCGTAGGCGTGCAGCACCACCCTTGACTCCGGGGCAAGTGCGAGAGCGCGCTCGAAGAGCTTGACGGCCTCCTCCTCGCTTCCCCCGTACATCGTTCGCGCCACGAAGCCCTCCGCGGCGATGTCGGCGTGCCAGCCGCCGAGGGCCAGCATGGCGTCGACATACTCGGGTTCGATGGCAAGCGTCGCTTCGAGCAAGTCGCGGATCCTGCCGGCAAGGCCTTCGCGGAGCGCCGTGAACGCTCCGACGCGCTGGGCGTAGCGGCCGACCGCGTGGGCGGACTGGTAGTGCGCGTCGGGGTTCGTCGGGTCGGCAGCTATGGCTTCTTCACCCATCCGGATCGCGCGTTCGACGACCTCGCTGAACTCCTCTTCGGACGCTTCATAGTGCGCGTGGACCGCGAGCGATTTCGCCGCCAGGGCGTAGCCGTCGGAGGTTCCCAGCGCTTCGCCCATGTCGGCCGCTTCGACGAACCGGCCCTCTGCGTAGGCGGCGTTGGCATCTTCCATCGACTGTGCGGTGGCGTTGGCCGCGAAGAGCATTGCGCTCCCCACTGCGGCAAGTCGGACAGTCCGGCTCATCTCGTCTCCTCGGTTCCAGGGTGCCCGGTTCAGCGCATGCCGCACGAAGTTGGCCAGCGGCCCGTCCAGGGCGCAAGTTGTCGGGATGAGACAACGTCAGAAGCAGTTTCAAGTCGGCACGATCGCGCTGTTCGCGGCCGGAATCGCCGCATGCAGCGCCACCGAGACGCCACCCGGCCCCGCTGGCACCCCCGCGCTGCGCGGCGCCCTCTTCGACACGATCGTCGCGCGCACCGAGCGGCGGGAAGCCTTCTCGCCGCCCAAGAACGAGCGCCTCGGGTTCGATCCGATCGCCGCGATGCGGGCGCTGCGTGACGATGTCGTTGCCGCGGATACCGAGGAGGCGCTCTACTACGCGCTCGCCCGCCTGAGTCACGCACGCCGCGACCGCCACCTCGACCTCTTCCTCGTGCCGGGCGGCCTGACCCTTCCGGACAGCGCGGGGCTGGATGTTGCGGGAGGGCCGGACCCCGCACCGCCCAGGCAGGCGCCAGCCAGGGTTTTCCCGGACTACTCCGATGGCGCCGGCGAGGCGGACTACTTCCTGGGAGCCGCGGCCGGGGGCGCTTTCGAACGGGAAGCGCAGGCCGGCGAGAGCTGGGCCGAGAATCTGCCCGGTGCCCGCATCGTCAGCGTCAACGGCATGCCCGTCGAGGCGTGGCACGATTCGACGGAAGCTTTCATCCGACACTCGACCCGGGCCCAGCTGCGATGGAAACTGGCCGAGACCATGACGCTGTCGACTGCGGCCCTGCCGCCGCATCTGAGGACCGACTCGCTTCGGCTGGAGTTCCGCGAGCACGACGGGCAAACAAGCTCTCGCAACCTCCCCTTCGCAGACCCCGGCAGCCTCACCTGGACCGGCGCCGGCGAACCGCGCTACCCGGGCCTGTCCCACGCGCTTCGCACCCCCACCTTCGACCTCCTCATTCCCGACGACGCCCGCCCCTTCCTGGTCCTGATCTGGCGCGGCTTCCGCGAGACCATGGTCGCCGATGTCGACGCGCTCATCGCCTTCGCGTCGGAGCGCGGCGTCCTCGACCACGCACTCGTCATGGACGTCACCCGCAGCCGCGGCGGCTCGCTCGGCGCCTACGCCATGCAGCGCCTGCAGCCCCGCCCATTCAAGACCACCTTCGGCAACCTGCGCATCAGCGACGTGACGCTCCCTTTCATCGAGGAAAAGCGGCGTGATTTCGCCGCCCGCGACATCAACGATGGCGGTGTGCCGGAGACGATCGACGACGGCACCTGGCTGATGGAGTGGCTGGAGGACGACGTCCTCGGCGCGCTCGAGCGGGACGACGCGTACAGCGGCAACGTCCCCTTCAAGCTTGCGCACGCTCCGCGTGACTCGGACGGCGTGCTGGAACCGGCGGCCGTGCACTTCCGTGGCCCGTTCGGCGTCATTTCAGGGCCCCACGGCGGTTCCCACCTCGACCAGTTCGTCTCGATCGTCGTCGACAACGGGCTCGGGCCGGTGGTGGGCATGCCGCCGGGCGGCTACTCCAATACCTGGGAGTGGGAAGAGGTTCTGACCTTTCCCGGGACCGACCAGCCGGTCGTCGGGTTCATGTGGAACATCGGGCACACGAGCCGCCCGAACGGCGAGATCGCCGAGGGGAACCCGGCCGACGTCGACGAATGGATGCCGCTCACGCCGGAGAACGTGGCGACGTACTACGAGGACATGCTGGCGCGGGTGCTGGAGCTGATGGGGGTCGACGCGGCACGATGACCGAAGCCGAGCCCGGCAGCCCGAACCGCCGCACCGGCCCCGGCACGCGCATCCTTATCGGGATGCTCGCGGGGGTCGTGCTGGGCGCGATCATGGGCGAGCGGGTCACGGTGCTCCAGCCTGTAGGCGATCTCTTCATCAACCTGCTGATCCTGGCCGCGGTGCCGCTCGTGTTCTTCAACCTGCTCGCGGGCCTCACCGCCCTCGCCGACGTGCGCACGCTGGGCCGGCTGGCCGGGAAGACGCTCGGCTACTACCTGACGACGGACCTGGTCGCGCTGTCGCTGGGAATGGGGGCGGCGATGTTGCTGCGTCCGGGCGACGGAATGCAGCTCACGGAACAGGTCGCGGGGCCGGTGGGCGAGGTGCCGGGCGTGGCGGAAATCCTGCTCGACATGATCCCCACCAACGTCTTCCGCGCGTTCAGCGACGGAAATGTGGTACAGCTGGTCGTTCTCGCGCTGCTCCTGGGCGTCGCGACGATGGCGCTCAAGGGCGGCGCGCGCGAACGCCTCGCGACCGCCTACGAAGACCTCGCGAACCTGTTCCGCCGCCTCGTCCACATGATCCTGTGGACAGCACCCGTGGGGATTGGCGCCCTGGTCGCGGTCACGGTGGGACGCTACGGAGCCGAACTGCTCGGGCCGATGGCGCGCTTTCTCGGGGGCCTGTGGGCCGCGCAGCTCGTGATCTTCGCCGGGTACATGACGCTGCTTCGCTGCTTCAGCGATTTCCGCCCGGGCCGCTTCCTGCAGGGCACGGGCTCTCTGTGGGCGACGACCGCGGCCACGACATCGAGCCTCGCATCCCTTTCTGTCGGGATCGAGACGGCCCGCAGGCTCGGCCTGCCCCGCGGCGTGTACTCGTTCACCCTCCCGCTCGGGGCACAACTCAACAAGGACGGGACGGCAGCGATGCTGGGCGCGGTCCTCATCTTCACCGCGCAGGCGGCGGGGGTCGGCTTCACGCCGGCCGATTTCGTCGCGATTCTGCTGCTGGGGCTGTTGCTGTCGGAGGGGTCCGGAGGGATTCCCGGCGGAGGATTCGTGATCGCGCTGATCTATGTGCAGGCGTTCGGGCTGCCGATCGAGGTCGCGGCGATCGTGGGCGGCATCTACCGGCTGGTCGACATCGGCAACACGACCATTAATATCATGGGCGACATGGTGGGGACGTCGCTGGTGGCGAGGTCGGAGGCGAGACGAGAGTGAACCACGGCGAGTACTGTGATGCGCGGCGGCCCGGTGGCTGGGCGCACGGGTCCGGAGGGGAATGCCCATGAATCCTGAAATCCGCGCGCTGTTCCCCGGCGCCGGCGAGCAGGTCTACCTCGACATCTCCGCGCGTGCGCTCGTGCCGGAGCCGGTGCGCGTGGCGATCGCGGACCACCTGCGGATGAGAATGCTGCGCGGCGGGGACAAGGACGCCATGCGGGCGGTCGTCGAGCGGACGCGGGAATCGTTTGCCGGGCTGATCGGGGCTCGCCCGGACGAGATCGCGATCACGAAGAACGTGTCGGAGGGGCTGAACCTCTTCGGCACGAGCCTGCCGTGGGAGGCGGACGACAACGTGGTGCTGTGCCCCACGCTGGAGCACCCCAACAACATCTACCTGTGGCACAATCTGGCCCGGCTGCGCGGGATCGAGGTGCGACCGGTGGCCCCTGCAGGCGGCCACATCCCGGTCGAGGCGATGGAAGCGGCGATGGACGAACGCACCCGGCTCGTGACCATCCCCAGCATCACGTTCGCACCGGGGTTCATCACCGATGTGAAGCGGATCGTGGCGGCGGCGCGGAGGGTCGGCGCGGTCACGCTGGTGGACGCGGCTCAGTCGATCGGAGTCCTGCGCACCGACGTCGAGGAACTCGGTATCGACGCGCTGGCGGTCGCCACGCAGAAGGGCCTGCTGGCGGAGTACGGCTTCGGTTTCCTCTACGTCCGGCGGGAACTGGCCGACACGCTGGTTCCGGTCCATCTCGCCCGCTTCGGCGTGGCCCTGGACGCTCACGAGACCGAGTACGTAGACGGTGAGCTCCGGTACGCGCTGGGCGCCCTGCGGTTCGACATCGGCAACTACAACTACCTGGGCGCTGCGGCCGCCGGGGCGGCGCTGGACCTGCTCACCGAGTGGCAGGTCGACCGCATCGAGGCGTTTGTTCGCCATTTGGCGGCGTCTTTGGCGGACAAACTGCTCGATTTGGGGCTTCCGGTGGCCGGCGGACGGCCCGGACCGCACCTGGCCCACATCGTCTGCGTCGGGAAGGGCGGTGGCGGCAGGCACTATGCGGTCGACGATCCCGCGATGAAGTCGCTGCACGATCACCTGCGAGCCTCTGGAATCCGGCTGGCGATCCGGAGCGGGACGCTGCGCTTCTCGGTGGGGGTCTACAACAACGAGGAGGATGTCGGGCGGGTGGTGGCGGCAACGCGGGAGTGGCGCCGGGCGACCGGCTAGCGAGACTCGCTATCGCGGCACCGTCTCGTCCAGCGAGAAGTCTTCCGCGGAGCTCGGCACCCCGCCCGTCCGCCCGGCGCTCCAGTGCGCCCGGCCGTCGCGAATTTCCAGCCGCGTCCCATACGCAACCGACATCGACGCGAGCCGCTCCAGAATGGCCGTGCCCTGCTCGCCCTCGGCGACCTCCGGATATCCGCGCAACTCGAAGAACAGCTCGTCCTCGATCCCCTCGTCGAGCGCCACCGGGGTGAAGACCGCCTCGCGCACCCCGTCGGGGCCCAGCGAGAGCATGGCGACAACGCTCTCCCAGGCCTCGGGCGGATAGTTCCCGATCTCCGTCCTGGTGTGGAAGATGAAGTTGCCCAGGCCATAGAGGATCAGGCCGCCGCGGTACTCCTCGATGCCGGCCAGCCGGGGTTCGCCGTGGCTGATGTACAGGTCCGCGCCCGCGTCGATGGCGGCGTGCGCCCACCGCTCCTGCCAGCCCGGGCCCGCGTCGACCTGGTAGTGCTGGTAGGCAATGAGGATGTCGCTGCTCTCGGCGGCCCTGCGGATCGCATCGATGTTGAGGTCCCAGGCCGCGGAGTCGCCGGGAGCCATGAGATTGACGCCGATTCCGGTGTCCGTCGCGCCGGCCTCCGGGGGCGTGTTGACCGTCGCGACGGCCACCAGCCCCAGGCGCAGACCGCCCACCTCGCGATACGCCGGCGCCACCGCGTGCTGCAGGGTCCGCCCGGTTCCCGCGTGGGTGAACCCGCGCCGGGCGGCCTCCTCGAAGGTCGACACGACGCCCTGTGGTCCGTAGTCCCACGAGTGGTTGTTGGCGAGCGACAGCATCGACACCCCGATCCCGGACAGGTAGTCGAGCACCTCGGGCCCGGCGCCGTGGAAGTAGATGTCGTCGCGGGTGGGCGCGCAGTTGCAGCCGGGTCCCGAGACCGCGACTTCCAGATTCGTGAAGACCGCGTCGGCAGAGGCGAGGATCGGGACGACGGTCGCGAGGGGGTCGTCGAGGTACCGCCTCGGGTCGTGTTCTATGAGCGCCTGGCCGACGACGGCGAGGGTGGCCGAGGGGCCGGTCGCGTAGCGATCGTTGCCACTCGGCGCGTCACAGCAGACAAGGAGGGCGGAAGCGACGACGAACAGGCGTTTCATGGGGTTGGCCTCCGGTTGCTTGCTCGCGAACTGTCTTGCGGCGGCACAATGTAGGCCGTTGGCTTAAGAGTAGCGACGGAGGCGAACCGATGAGTGAGATCACTCTGGCCGATCGACCTGGCCGTGGCCCGCGCCTCCACGAGACTCGATTTCAAGGGTGACCCGGCGGACGAGATCATCGCGGCCACGAGCGTCGTGCACGGCGTCCCTCTCGTCACACGCGACTCCGTGATCCGGGGGTCGCGCATCGTGCCGCTGGCCACATAGCGCACAGCCCCGGGCCGCCCTACCATTGGGGTGACATCCGATCCCCATGAACAGGAGTGCTCCCATGCGGCCCGTTTTGGTCATCGCCTCCGCCCTGCTGCTCGCCGCGCCCGCCGCGGCCGTCGCCCAGGACCGCCAGAACCCCGACGGCGAGTGGCGCTATCAGAGCGCCGACGCGTGGGGCACGCGGTATTCCCCCGTCGACCAGATCAACGCGAGCAACTTCGGCGACGTCGAGGTTGCATGGGTGTGGCACGCGAACAACTTCGGGCCCGATGTCGACCCGCAGATGAAGTCCACCCCGACCTACATCGACGGAATGCTGTACACGGTGGCCGGCCAGCGCCGCACCGTCGCGGCGATCGATCCCGCGACCGGAGAGACCGTCTGGACCTATCGCGAGCCCAACACGATCCGCTGGGAGCGGTCGATGCGGCAGAACTACGGCAAGGGCGTGGCCTATGGCGAGCTCGACGGGCGCGGCGTGATCTACTACACGTCGCCCGCCTTCTTCCTGCACGCGCTCGACGCGAAGACCGGCCGCCACATCGATGGATTCGGTCAGCCGGTTCCCATCGACGGCTTCCCGGAAACGGGCGTCGTGGACATGCTGCCGCCGCTGCTCGGCGGATGGGGCCCATGGGAGGGCACCGAGGAGGATTACGACCCCGACTACGGCATCCCGCGCGACCTCGGGTACATCACGACGTCTTCGCCGCCGATCGTGATCGACGGTGTGGTGGTGGTCGGCAACTCCGCCGAACAGGGCTACTACCAGACCCGCATCGAGAACGTGCCGGGCGACATTCTCGGCTTCGACGCGCGCACCGGCGAACACAGGTGGAAGTTCCACGTCATCCCCCGCCCCGGCGAGTTCGGGCACGACACCTGGGAGAACGACGCATGGGAGTACACGGGTGACGTGTCCTCGTGGGCCCCGATGTCCGCCGACTACGAGCGCGGCATTGTCTACATCCCCACCAACCCCCCCACCATCGACTACTTCGGCGGCTTTCGCCCCGGCCACAACCTGTTCTCGACCAGCGTGATCGCCCTCGACGCGTCTACCGGCGAGCGCGTGTGGCACTACCAGACCGTCCACAACGACCAGTGGAACTACGACCTGCCGAACGTGCCGATCGTCGTCGACCTGACCGTGGACGGCGAGCCGGTTCCCGCCGTGATCCAGACGACCAAGACCGGCCTCATCTTCGGCTTCAACCGGGAGACGGGCGAGCCGATCTGGCCCATCGAGGAGGTGGAGGTCGTGCAGACCGAGGTACCCGGCAACTGGACGGCGGCTACGCAACCGGTGCCGACCCGCCCCGAGCCGATGGAGCCGATCGGCCTGTCGGCCGACGACGTCATCGACTTCACTCCCGAACTCCACGCCGAGGCGATGGAGATCCTCGGCCGCTACAGGGTCGGCGGCCCCTTCGTGCCAAGGCTGTACGAGGGTTACAGCGGCCCGGTCGCGGAGAACATCCGCTGCTACGGCGGGCTCAACATCACCCACCCCGCCACCCTCGACCCCACGACGGGCATCCTGTACGCATCGCATCGGCGCAACTGCAGCGGCGGGCGGGTCGGCCCCGGGGCGGACGCCGACGATCCCGACGATCCGGCGACTACGGGCATCACCATATCCCAATGGGTCGCGGGCGCCGGTGGAGGGCTGCCGCGCGTCCAGGGGCTGCCGATCCCGAAGCCCCCGTACAACCGCCTCTCCGCATATGACATGAACACGGGCGAGCGGCTCTGGTGGATCCCAATCGGCGACGTTGCCGAAGCGATTCGCGATCACCCCGCCACGCAGGGCGTCGACCTGTCACGCGCGGGAGGCGGCGGCCTCTCGATCCAGATGGTGGCGGGCGACCTGCTCTACACCACCGAGGGCGCCAACGGACCGCCGGTGCTCAACGCCTACGACAAGATGACGGGCGAGCCGGTCGGCACGGTCGAAATGCCGGGCGCCGGGCAGTACGGCATGATGACCTACAGCCACCAGGGGCAGCAGCACGTGGTGGTGCAGGTGGGGCGGCCGGGGAGGCTGGTGGCGTTGAGGTTGCCGGAGTAGGGGGCGGCAACCGGCCTCAGAGCCAGTCGAGCAACCCCCGGCCCGGCACCATCTCGCGCAGGAACTCGTCCACCGGCAAGCACCAGGTGCCGTCGATCCTGAGTCGTTCGCGGCCACGGTAGAGCAAGGCGGCATCAGCCTCCGGATAGTCGGCGCGAAAGCTTCGTAGCGCCCGCAGATCGCTGGAATGCACACGTCGCGCGTTCTTGACCTCAAACGCGTGGAACCCGGTGGGCCCGTAAACGACGAAGTCGACCTCCGTGCCGGCACGCGTGCGCCAGTAGCAGAGCGAGGCGTCGGCCATGGAGTACGCTGCCCATGCCCTCAGGTGCTGAGCGACAAGGCCCTCCAGGGCCTGGCCGTCGATATCGCCCGGACGGTCCAGTGGACCGGCAGGACGCAACGAACGGAATACCCCGGCATCGAAGAGGTAGAACTTGTCACGCGCGACCGTGGCGCGCTTGGCACGCTTGCGGAAGACCGGCAGACGAAACGCTACCAGCAGGTCCTCCAGGATGCCCAGGTACGCCACCACGGAGTGGCGCGCCACCTCGCACTCCCGTGCGACCGCAGACGCGTTCAGCTGGCCACCGTGAGAAAAGCTGATCGCCTCCATGAATCGCGCGAATGCCCCGAGGTTGCGCGTGAGACCTTCCGCCCGCACTTCCTGATCGATGTGGAGGCTGGCGTACGCATCGAGGGTCCTTTCGGGATCGCCCGAGTCGACCACCAGGGGCACCAGGCCGATCCGAAGCGCTCGTTCCAGCTCGAAGTCGGGCAGCTCGCCAGCCATGAAGGGGTGAAGCGTGCAGTGTACAGCCCGGCCGCCAAGCAGGTTCACGTCGCCGCGGTGGAGCTTCCGCGCATTGGATCCGGTCAGAACAAACCGTGGCGGCGATGGTGCCTCCAGTACCGCGTGGACGACCGACAACAGCGTGGGCACCTGCTGGATCTCGTCGATCACTACGGTCCGTGCTTCCGGTGAGCCTGCCATCAGTTCGCGCAGGCGTTCTGGACGCGCAACCAGTCTGCGCTGTAGCGGGGGTTCCAGGAGATCGAGGTACAGCGAGTCCGGCAGCTGGGCCCGCAGCCAGGTCGATTTGCCTGTTCCACGGGGGCCGAACAGAAAGAAACTCTGCTTCGGCAGACTGAAAAATCGATGTACTAAATCCATTTTACGTCGTATTTTGAATGTTTTGCTGACAAAATATAGCCATTGAGGATTGGATAGATCAACAGAGGGGTCCTGCTTTCCCGGAAACCCTAACGTTACGTCAGGGTTGGGCGGTCGCCCTGCGGCCCGGTTCGGATCCAGCGTACTGCGGTTGCCGCCCGAACACCATCACCCGCCAGACCAGCCCATCGCGCAGGTAGCGGCGCGACAGCCCGTGGCCTGCGAGCACGGCCTCGACCTCGTCCGGATCGTGCACGTATACGCGGAAAGGGTGACGCCGCAGCCGCTGGATCAGGTTTGCGACGCCGACGCCGAACCGCATGAGCCGCGTCCCGCGGGGGATGATCAGGCCCACCGTGCGTTGGGCGAGTGAGGAGGCAGCGCCCAACATCGCGGGCATGTCGGGGTAGCAGCACACCACCCGGTCGAGGGTGACGATGTCGGCCCGATCGAGTTCACCGGCCCGCTCCACGAAGTCGCCGTCGATGTAGCGCATGCGTTTGGCGTAGCCGCGCGATTCGGCTTCGGTGCGCGCCGCCGCGAGGTATGCGGGAGATGCGTCGGCACTTACGCCGCCCGCCGCGCCCCGGCCCATCAGGTCGTGCTGGATGGCCCCGACGCCGCCGCCCACGTCGATAAATGTGCGGCCGCCGACGCCGCCCGCGGCGATCGCCTCCAGGAGCCGCCGCGTTGCCCGGGCCGGCCCCTTGCGCCGGTAATGGCGCAGTTGGCGGCGCGCCATCCTGTCGTCGAACATCTGCTCGATTCCCTGGCACTGGCAACATGTCATGGGCTGGTTCCCCGGAGGCGGAGAGGCGATATCTTGCAGAAGCTACGTTGCAGGACCGGCGCGTACCACCGGCACCTCGATCGCCGCGGGGGCAGCAATCGACAATGAGTGACCAGATCGCACGACGGAAGAAAGCGGAGCGCAGGCTCTTCATTCTTTGCGGGTCGATCGCCGCGGCACTTCACGTTGTTCTGTTCTTCGTCCTGCGCCAGACCCGGATCACGGTCGAGGAACGGGAATACAACATCGAGTCGGTCGAAATCACCGATCGCAAGCCCATTCCCCTTGATCTCTTCTTCGGGCCGCCGGCGATCACGAATGCGACGGGCGGATACTCGGTCGAACCGCCTGAACGCGTGCTCGAGGTGGACAGACTCGTGTATCTGCCGGGCACCTGCCGGGCCATTATCCGGGGTACCGGCGATGTCGCCCGCGGCAGCGTGCGCCTCAAGGTGAACGGGACCGGTCGGGTGGATGTCCTGGGGGTCGAGCGGTCGACCGGATTTCCGTGCGGTGACGCGACGCTGACCCGGGTGGCGGGCGACCTGTGGTACCGATGGCTCCCCAGCGAGGAGTTTCCGGCCCCGGTGGAGCTGGTTCAGCCGCTGAGTTTCGCGGAGAAGGTGGGCCCGTAGCGGCCCGCGGAGCGTTCCCGCGGAGCCCGGAACACGGAGAAGCCCGGCGCTTCCGTTGATCGCCGGCACCGAGCAAGCGGGTGCCACCAGCAGCGCTACTCCAGCGCGCTCCTCGACCAAGCGGTGCCACCGCCAACGCTACTCCGGCGCGCGCCTCGACCAGCCGAGTGCCACCCCCACCGCCAGCACCACTCCCGCTCCGATCACGTTGTGCCACAGGAAGGACACGGACGGCGCGCCGAAAGTCACCGCCGCCACTGCCCCCATCCCGGCAAACAGGCCCCAGAATGCGCCGCTCCCCCCCGCCCGCGACACCATGGCCAGCAGGAACACGCCCAGGATCGAGCCGTAGAAGAACGACCCGAAGCGGTTCACGACCTCGATGAGCGAGCCCAGGCTGACCGCGTAGACCGCCACGAAGCACGCAAACACGCCCCAGAAGGCGGTCGCGACCTTGGACACCGTGAGGTAGTGGGCATCGCTGGCCTCCGGGCGGAACCAGCGCCGGTAGAAGTCGATGATGCTGGTCGTCGACAGCGAGTTGAGCTCGGACGAGATGCTGGACATGGCCGCGGCAATGATGGCCGCGATGAACAGGCCCGCGAGGCCGATCGGCAGCTCGCCGAGGACGAAGCGGGGGATGATGTAGTTGACGTCGCGGGAGGGTTCGCCGGTGACTTCTTCCGCCATGGCCAGCGCTTCGGCGCGGATCTCCTGGACGGCGGCTTCGCGGGAGAGGAATTCGTCCATGGCGGCCTGGCGGGCGGGGTCCTGCTCGGCGCCATCTCTGGTGGTTGGGGCGGCCAACACGGGATTGTCCGCTGCGGCCTGCGAGGCTGAGTTGGCCTGGCCGGCGGCCAGCACCGGCGTCGGCGCCGCCTGCGGCGCTGCAGCCGCTCCGTCCGGTGTCGATGGGGCGGCAGCGGGCGCGGGCAGCCCCGCCGCGCGGCGAGCGGCGCCCTCTCTCAACTCCACAGCCTCGCCGTACCGGTCCTGAAGCGCTGCGTACTCCGCGCCCCGGACGTCCACCACCGCGCTTTCGTGGGCCGGGTTGTAGAGGAGCGGGGCGGGGCGGAACTGGTAGTAAACGAAGACCATCACGCCGACGAGGAGGACCAGCGCCTGGAGCGGGATCTTCCAGTAGGCGCTCATCAGGAGGGACGTGCGCGCGGCGTTGACGGATTTTGCGGCCAGGTAGCGCTGCACCTGGGACTGGTCGGTGCCGAAGTAGGAGAGCATCAGGAAGGTGCCGCCGATCAGGCCCGACCAGAAGGTGTAGGTCTCGTTGATGTTGAAGGAGAAGTCGAAGACCTGGAGGCGGCCCGTTGCGCCGGCGATGTGGAGTGCCTCGCCGGGTGAGACCGGCATTTTGACGATCAGGACCACCACCACGGCCAGCAGGGCGAACACGATCAGCACCATCTGTTTCACGTCGGCCCAGGTGACCGCCTGGATGCCGCCGAGCATCGTGTACGCGACGGTGGGGATGCCGATGAGCGCGACGCACCAGGCGAGCGGCCATCCGAAGAGCGCCGAGAAGACCACGGCGGGGGCGGCGATGATCACGCCGCACGACATCCCGCGGGACAGCAGGAAGAGTAGCGCGGTGAGTGTGCGCGTGCGCGCATCGAAGCGGCGCTCGAGGTACTCGTAGGCGGTGTAGACGCCGGCGCCGCGCAGGAACGGCACGAGGGTGACGCCCAGGATGACCATCGCCAGCGGGAGCCCGAAGTAGAACTGGACGAAGCGGAGGCCATCGGTGGCGCCCTGGCCCGTGGTACCGATCATGGTGACGGCGGAGAGCTGGGTTGCCATCACCGAGAGGCCGACCGCCCACCACGGGAGGGTGCGGCTCGCCAGGAAGTAGCCTTCGATTTCGTTGGTGCCGCGCGCGCGGCGGATGCCGTCGACGAGGACGTAGGCCACGTAGGCGCCGACGATGAGCCAGTTGATGGGGTGCATTTGGGGGCGGGCTCAGGGGTGGTAGGTGGCCTGCAGCAGCCACAGGACGGCCAGCGTCACGACCTGGACCAGGAGCACCCGCACCAGCGTCTTGCGGAAGCGGGCGCGGGTGCCCGGGTCGTCAGTGGTCACGAGCGGTTCCTCCAGCGCGCCGCGTTTGCCCGGATCGCGTCCTGGACGAACGCGGCCAACCCCTTGGCGCGCTTCTCGAAGTACTCCTCGAAGCGCGGATCGGCCGTGTACATCTCGGCGAGGTTGCAGTGCATCCCGTGACTGCACGGGTAGAACCAGCGGTCGATGTGGTGGCGGTGCTGTTCGGCCAGGTCCATCGCCGCCCGGCCCGCCGCATGCGCGCCCTCGGCCATCAGGTTGGCCAGCCTGGCCACCACTTCCTCGCCCTCTTCCTTGATCCGCGCCCAGTCGCCCTTGCCGTACCGGCGCGTGCGGCGCATCGACTCCTTGTAGGCGTCGGTGTGGCCCCAGCGCTGCTCGGCCTCTTCCTGGTACTGCTCGTGGTCGAAGTCTTCCAGCCCCTCGAACATCTCGGTCCTGTCCATTTCCGTCTCCTCTTCCATCGCCCGCAGGGCCCGTTCGACCCCGCGAATGATACTGTCTGTCCTCTCCTGCCGCTCCCTCAATAGCTCCCGCTGCGCCTCCAGCGCGCTCCGCCGGTCGTACGCCGGGGCGTCGAGCATCTGGCCGATCGCATCGAGGCCGAAGCGCAGTTCGCGCAGCAGCCGGATCTGGCGCAGCCGCTCGAGGTCGCCGTAGGCGTAGAGCCGGTAGCCCTGCTCGGACCGCTGCGACGGGGACAGCAGGCCGATCCGGTCGTAGTGGTGCAGGGTGCGCACCGTGACGCGGGCCAGCGCGGCGACCTCGCCGACGGTGTGGAGTTGCCGGGTTTCCATGGCTGACATGGTAAACCCTGACGTTACGTCAGGGTCAAGGGGAGCGTGGAGCCCGACAGACGCTGTCTGGCCCACACCTCCGGGCCGTATCTTTGATGCCTGATGACGTTCGACATCGTATTCGTGCTCGGCCTCACCCTGGCGGCGCTCGTCCTCTTTGCCCTCGACCGGATCCGGGTGGACCAGGTCGCCCTGGCGGTCCCGGTCGTCCTCCTCCTGGGCGGCATCCTCACGCCGACCGAAGCGGTATCGGGTCTGTCCAGCCGCGCGACCGTGACGGTCGGCTCGATGCTCGTGCTGGGCCTGGGGCTCCGCAAGACCGGTCTCGTGTCCGCGATCGGGGCCTGGGCGCGCACCGCTCCCCTTGGCGGCAAGTACGCGCGCATGTTCGCGCTCTGCCTGATCTGCGCGCTCCTCTCCCCCTTTCTGATGACCACTGCCGTCGTGCTGGTTTTCATGCCCGTGTTCCTCGCGCTCGCCGAGCAGGCGGAGGAGCCGGCCTCGAGGTATCTCATGCCGCTCTCCTTCGTCTCGATTCTCGGGGGCACGGTCACGCTGATGGGCACCACCACCAACCTGGTCGTGCACGGCGAAGCGATGAGGCGAGGGTTCGACGAACTCGGCATGTTCTCGATCACCCCGCTGGGCCTGATCTGTCTGGCCGTGGGCCTGCTGTATCTCTTCACCGCCGGCCGGGTGCTGCTGCCGCGGCGCGTTCGGCCCCCGGACCTGTCCGCCAAGTACGACGTCCGCCGCTTCGTGACGGAACTGCACGTCCCGGAAGATTCGCCGGCGAACGGCCGCTCGCTGGCCCAGCTGAGGTGGGGCGAACGCTATGGCGTCACCGTGCTGGACATCGAACGGGGCGAGCAGGAGATCACAGCGCCGCACGGAGACCGCCACATACGGCCGGGGGACATCCTGTACGTGCAGGGGCCCGCCGAGCGCCTTCTCGATCTCGCCCGCCGGCAGCGGCTCGAGACCCCAAGGGAACAAACGGAGCATGAGCTCGACCAGGCGGGTGGGCGCGGCAGGCTGGTCGAGATCCTCGTGGCACCGGGCTCGAATCTCGTAGGCCGGACGCTCCGCGACCTGAATTTCGCCCGGCGCTTCGACGCGGCGGTGATCGCCATCCAGCAGCACGGCGTCACCGTACAGGAAAGGCTGGCCGAGATCTCGTTCCGCGTCGGCGATCTTCTGCTCGTGCGCGGAACGACCAGCGCGCTCCAGCGTCTCGCCGACGATCCCGGGTTCGTCCCGCTGGCGGAAGTGAAGGCGGACGCGGGGAACAGGCCACGCGCCGGCGTTGCCGCAGCGATCATGGCCGGCGTCGTGCTCAGCGCCAGCTTCGGTGTCCTCGACATCATGACGGCCGCGCTCACCGGCGTGGTCCTGATGGTGTTCACGCGCTGCGTGCACGTCGAGGAAATCTACGGGGAGGTGGAATGGCTGGTCATTTTCGTGCTTGCGGGCCTCATTCCGCTCGGCCTGGCGCTCGAGACCACCGGGGCGGCGGAGTTGCTCGCGGGATGGGTGGTGACCCTCTCTTCGCCGCTGGGAGAGATCGGGCTGATCGCGGCCTTCTATCTGATGACCGCGGTGATGACCGCCGTCGTGTCCAATGCCGCGACGGCCGTGATGCTCACCCCGGTCGCGATCATCGCTGCTACGGCAGGTGGCGTGAACCCGTACGCGCTGCTCGTCGCCGTCATGTTCGGGGCGTCGGCCTCCTTCGTCACGCCCTTCGGCTATCAGACCAACGTCATGATCTACGGGCCCGGCGGATATCGCTTCATGGACTTCGTGAAGGTGGGCGGCCTGCTCAACCTGATCCTCCTGGTCACGGCCACCCTCTTCATCCCCCTCTTCTGGCCCAGCTAGTGCAGCCCGTGGACAAAAACCTCCGGCGTTCGGGCGGCCTTATCCGCGGACTGCTGATCCAGCGCGGAAGGCACACTTGCTGACAGTGGAGCTCGTTCTGGTCCTGACGGTTCTCGTGGTGGATGTCGTCCTGTTCGTGCACGGGCGACTCCGAATGGACCTGGTCGCGCTCCTCACACTCGTGTTCCTTGCGGTGACCGGGCTCATCGAACCGGCCGAGGCGCTCGCCGGGTTCTCCAATCCGGCCGTCGTGACGGTCTGGGCCGTCTTCGTGCTGAGCGGGGGACTCGCGCACACCGGCATTGCCAACCTGGTCGGGCGACAGGTCATACGCTTTGCGGGCGGAAGCGAGGCCCGCATCATTCTGGTCATCATGGCGACCGCCGGCGTGGCGTCCGCCTTCATGAACAACGTGGGCGTGGCCGCGATCCTCCTGCCCGTCATCATGGATCTCTCGAGAGAGACCCGAATCCCGCCCTCGCGGCTTCTTCTGCCACTCGCCTACGCGTGCCTCCTGGGTGGGCTGACCACCCTCATCGGCACTCCGCCCAACATTCTGGTCGCGGAGGCGCTCCGAAACGAGGGTCTCGAGCCGTTCGGACTCTTCGACTATTCGCCGGTAGGACTGGTCGTGATGGCGGCGGGCTTCGTCTTCATCCTCGTGGCCGCACCCAGGCTTTTGCCGAAACGCCGCATCGGGGTCGCCGATCCCGGTGGAGGGGATCAGCGAGTGCTGCCGGACATCTACGGGCTGAATGAGCGATTCATCATCCTCAGGCTGCCCGAGGCTTCGCCCCTTGCAGGAAAGAGCCTCGGTGAAATCCGGCTCGGGTCCGTCGCCGGACTTCAGGCGATCACCGTCATCCGTGATGGGCACCCCCGACCCTCCCCCGGCCCGGACTTCCGTCTCCATGCGGGAGACCGCATCGTCGCCCAGGGGCCGGTGGACCGGCTGGACCAGCTGCGCGAGAGCTCCGCACTCGATATCGAGGAAGCGGGGATGGGTGTAAGGGTTCTGGACTCTCCCGAATTCGAAATCGCGGAGATCGGAGTGCCCAGCGGCTCCGAGCTGGCGGGACGCACTCTCCGCGACGTGGACTTCGCCGCCCGTTTCGGGGTTCGCGTCATGGCGATCCGGCGCGACGGGATATCCCTGCCGAGCCCCCTGCAGGATGTGCCCCTTCAGCCTGCCGACACGCTGCTGGTCGAGGGTCCGCCGGACAAGGTCGAGGACCTGGGCGCGCATGAGGAACTGACCGTCGCCCCGGCCGACCACATCGACCTCTACAGCCTGCAGGACGAACTGTTTGCGGTTCGCGTGCCCCGCGACTCTTTCCTGGCGGGCCAGACGCTCAAGGAATGCGGATTGGGCGCCGCTTTGGGGCTGTGGGTGATCAGCGTCCTTCGCGAAGGCCGAAAGATCGAGATGCCGGAGCCCGGCGAGCGACTTCAGGCGGGCGACCTGCTGGTTGTAAGAGGCCGGCCCGAAGGGCTGTCCGCACTGAAGGGGATTCGAGAGCTCGAGGTCGAGGGCAGGGGGACGGAAGAGAGCCCCACTCTCGAAACCGAGCAGATAGGGATCGCCGAGGTCGTCCTCTCACCCCACACGAGGCTCGTGGGGCAGACCCTCCGCCAGCTCAGCTTCCGCAGGAAGTACGGGCTGATGGTCCTCGCGATCTGGCGCGAGGGGCGGCCCCATCGAACCGGACTCCGCGACCTGCCGCTGCGCTCCGGCGACGCGCTGCTCGTGCACGGGCCTCGCGAGAACCTCCGCGTCCTCGCCTCGGATCCGAACTTCCTCGTACTGACGGAGGGTGTGCAGACGCCTCCCCGGCGTCGCAAGGCGCCGGTCGCGGCCCTGATCCTGGGCGTCACGCTGGGGCCGGTTCTGCTCGGGTGGCTGCCGATCTCCATCGCAGCCGTGGGAGGCGCCGCCCTCATGGTCCTTTCCGGGTGTCTGACCATGGAGGAGGCCTACCGGTCCATCGAGTGGAAGGCCGTCTTCCTGATCGCCGGGATGCTTCCGCTGGGTGTGGCGCTGCAGGAAGCGGGCGCTTCGGCGCTCCTTGCGGAGGCGGTTGTAAGGACAGCTGGCAACTTCGGGCCCCTCGCCGCCATGGGCGCCCTGTTCCTTGTTACCTCTTTGGCAACTCAGGTCATCCCGACGGCGGCCCTCGTGGTCCTCATGTCCCCCATCGTGCTGGGCACGGCGGAGAGCCTTGGCATCTCCCCCTACCCCCTGATGATGGCTGCGGCGATGGCCGCATCGGCAAGCTTCGCCAGCCCCGTCTCCCACCCGGCGAACGTTCTCGTCATGGGACCCGGCGGCTACCGGTTCACCGACTACCTGCGCGTCGGACTGCCCCTGACCGCTGTCGTGTTCGCGGTGGTCATGCTCGTGGTCCCGGTATTCTGGCCCTTCTGACGGCGGCGAAGGGCGTCCCGGCTAGCCAGCAGGCTCCTCGGATGGCAGCACGGTAGCGGCCACCACAACCGTCTCCGCTGCGGCCTCCCGCACCAACTGCGGCCCCGCCGGATCCCCGACGATTCTGAAGGGCACCTGGTGGTAGCCGCGCTTGATGCGGTAGATGCCGAAGTGCTTGAGGTCCAGCGTGAAGACCTTGTCGGTGCCCAAGTGTTCTGCCGCGGCAACGATGGAAGCGTCCGCGAAGTCCATCGGGATGTCCGCGTAGCGATGCATGAGATCGAAGCAACGGCTGAGGCTGTCGTGCTCCAGCGGAACAACGGCAGCGCCACCGTCACGAACAAAACCAATCAGGCCCGAGACACGCGGCTCCACGGGTCGCAAAAGGTGAAACGCTTCAGTGAGGACCGGAAGTGTTGTCGCCAATCGATCGTGCAGCCGGCTCAGGATCCGCCGGCAGCTTGCGTGGTTGTGGTCCGTCGAATCGAAGAGCGCCACAAGCGGTCCCGTGTCGACCACTATCACTGCTCGTGCCTCTTCCGAATCACGTCCGCGATCGCCTCCTTTGCCTTCGCGGCAGGTGCGAGCGCGCGCTCCCCTTCCTTCGGCAACCCAAGGCTCTTGTACACCTCGTAGGGGCGCCTCGTGATGTCCGAGTCCAGCTCCCGCTCATAGGAGCGCAAGCCCCGCCTCATCACCTCCGAAATCGACAGCCCCGTCCGACGCTGCAGGTCAGCCAGCGTAGCCTCGGAGGCGTCGTCCATTCTCACTGTTCGTGTGCTCATTCCACCCTCCTCTCGGGAGTGCAGTATAGTGTATTACTATCGTCATACACAAGGACGCGACAGCCATCAGACCACTCCGACCGACTCCCACCCCCGGCCTCACCACTAGCCCCTGCGTCTATCGCACTGCTGACGACCATCATACGCTAAACATTGCGCTTCCCTCGTACGACATTCGCCATGGTCACAAACGATCAGCCCGTGGATGCTCCGGATTCATGACATCTCGATCCTTCTTCCCGATGGTGCGAAGGGAGGGCGCGACGCTCGTCTTCCTCATTGCCTTTGCCGCGTTCGCCTTCATCCCCGCCTGGCGCACCGTGGAGATCGGCGGCATGGCCGTGTTCGGGTGGCTGATCGCTGCATTGATGTTGATCTCGCCGGCGATCACACTCGCCGTGTTCAGGCGGCGATCCCGGGGCGGCCGCGCTCCGAATGAGGCCCGCGCGGATGATTCCGTCGCCAGCACCGAACAGGACGGCGGTTTGCCCTGATGCTCCTCGAGCGCACCCTCGTCGGCGTCTACCTGGCCGCCTGCATCGGGATCGGCATCTGGGCGTCGAGGAAAGCCCTGAGCTCCGGCAGCGAGTACTGGGTCGCGGGGCGGCGCATCGGCACGGTCGTCAACTCCATGGCGATCATGGCGGCCCTCGCCAGCGGTGGCTCGATCATCGGCGTCATGGGGCTGGCGTATGCCCAGGGCATCCCGGCCACGCTCGCGCTCTTCGGCGGCGCGGTCGTCGGCTTCCCACTCGCATCCATCCTCGTCGCCCGGCCGCTCCGCAACTTCGGCAAGTTCACGATCACCGACTTCCTGGGCTTTCGCTACCCGCACGCGCTGGTCCGCTACCTGGTCCCGATCCTCATCGTCATCGCCTTTACCATCTACATCGTCGCGCAGCTCAAGGCGGCCGGCATCGCCGCGGAAGCGCTGCTCGGCATCCCCTACAACACGGCCCTGGCGATCGCCACCGTCGTGTTCATCGTCTACGTCTCCTTCGGCGGCATGGTCGCGATCACCTGGACCGACGTGATCCAGGGGTTCCTCATGGTGCTGGTCGTCGTGGGCACGGCCGCCGTACTGATCTGGCGGGTGGGATCTCCCTTCGAGATCATGACCCAGGCCACCGCCGTCGCGCCCGAACTCGGACAGGTCGCGCACCGCCCCGTGTCCAGCTACCTCGGCTACTTCGTCATCTGGGCGACGGCCATCCCCGTCATCCCGCACATCGTCATGCGCGTCTTCACCGCCAAAGACGCCGACAGCGCGCGCCTGTCCCTCAACCTGTCGATGCTCGTCTACAGCGTGATGATCCTCGCCGCGGTCCTCGCGATCGTGCCGGTCGGCCGGATCGATTTCCCCGGCCTCCAGGACGCCGACGAACTCTTCCTGCGCGTCATGGAAACCCAGTTCCCGCCCCTGATTCGCGGGATCGCCGTTGCCGCCGTACTCGCCGCCGTCATGTCCACGACCGACGCACTCCTCCTCGCCTGCAGCTCGGCGATCGCACACGATATCCTCGGCGGTGCCATGCGCGGCCGGGCCAGCGAACGCACCCTCGCCCTCGTGCGCATCGTCTCGACCTGGGTGATCGGGATCGCGGCGCTCGTGTGGGCGTTCTCCCCACCCGAGCTGATCACCGAGTTCTACACGGCGGGCGTCGGCGTGCTCAGCTCCAGCCTCTTCGTCCCCACCATCGCCGGCCTCTGGTGGAAGCGGTCCAACCTCGCCGGCGGCGTCGGAGCCATCGTGTCCGGCGCGGGCGTCTACATGGTGGTTCAGCTTGGCATCGTCGACATCGGCCTGGCCCCGGTAGTCGTCGCACTCTCGGCGAGCGCCACGGCCATGGTCCTGGGTGGGCTGTTCGGCCCGCAGGAATCCCACGAAATGGTGGAGCGGATCGAATCGCTGCACGGGCAGGTGTGACGCGCGCAAGTCCCGGCGGTCGCTTTGGCAGCGTTTTTTTGGGAAGTGAAGGAAGGGCGAAAATGACAACTTAAGTTGACATCTTGTAAAGCGCAGTGTATATGTCGGCCCGGCAGAGAGGGGAGTGTGGTGTTTCAGTAGCGACAAGGAGTCCACACATGGCCACCAGATGGTTTCGAGACAGCGACTGGTGGGCCGCGGTCGCCGGCGGCGCGGTCGCCTTTCCCATAGCCGTGTTGCTGCATGAGCTCGGACACTTTCTGGGATATACCGTATTCGGCTTCCCCGATCCGGTCCTCCACTACGGCTCCGCCAGCTGGGCCGACGAGACGCACATTGCGCTCCTGGAAGCGGGAGACCTGGAAGCCGCGGCGGTGATTGCCCAGCCCTGGCAGGAAGCGGTCGCCGGGGCCCTGGGGCCGATCTTCTCCTACCTGATCCTCATCGCTTGCGTGCTCGCGGTCCGCCGATCCGGTCCCGGTCCCCTTTCTCTGGTTCTAGGCATCGGGCTGGTTACGCCCCTGCGCTGGCTGCCGGCGATTCCGCTTCTCGCCGTCAGGCTCGCCGGTGTGCAGTGGACCGTCCGGATGGACGAGGCGAAGCTGGCCGAGCGCACCGGGATACCGGAAAACCTTCTGCTCGTGCTCGGCGTCGTGGCTCTCGTGCTCGGATACTGGCTTTTCATCACTGCTTTCCCGCGCGGCGAGAGAGCGCGAGCAATCATCCCGACGCTGGTCGGGGCCCTGGCGGTGGGTGGCCCCGTTTGGGTGCTGTGGCTGGGGCCGCTGGTCCTGCCGTGAAGCGACCCTGGTGGACCGGTGCAGTCGGCGGTGCGATCGCCGCTCCTCTAACGATCGTACTCCACGAACTCGGTCACTTTGGGGCATTCCTGGCGTTCCGGTTTCCCGATCCGACCCTGAGTTTTGCCTCTGCCGGTTGGACCGGGGCCGAGGAGTTCATGAGGCTCTGGCGGGCGGGAGAGGTGGCGGCCGCTGCGGCGGTCGCCGAGCCGTGGCATATGGGGGTAGGCATGGCCGCGGGACCGATCGTCACCTACCTGATGGTCATCGCCTGTGTACTTGCCGTCCGCCGATATGGCCCCGGGCCTCTTTCTCTGGTTCTCGGCCTCGGCCTGGCAGCTGCCCTGCGCGGGTTGATTGCGCTACCGATCCTCTTTTCAAATCTGCGCGGCGACACAAACACATCCAACACGGATGAAGGCTGGGTAGCAGCGTTGTCGGGGATCAGCGAGGATATTCCGTTTCTCGTCAGCCTCGCCTGCATGGTGCTCGGGTGCTGGTTCCTCGTGACCGCGATTCCGCGCGAGAATCGGGTGACAGTGCTGCTTCCGACTCTGGTCGGCATGGTCTCGGGTGGGCTGCTTTGGGTGCAGTGGCTGGGGCCGGTGCTTCTTCCGTAAGATACTCTACACGGAAAAGGCGAATTGATCCTGTACAATGACTCCGGATGGCTCTTTCACGGTCGATGCCTGTCTGGAGGAGCAACCCATCAACCGTCGGGATTTCGTTCGCCGCGCGGGCGGGCTGGCGGGCCTTGGCCTGATCTCATGCGCAAGCCCGGTCGAGCCGGAAGACTCCCCCGGAGCGCTCGTCCCGACCAGCCAGCCACTGCGGATTGTCGTGGTCGGCGCCGGCATGTCGGGTCTGGTCGCGGCCTACGAGCTCTCCCGCGCGGGGCACGAGGTCACCGTGCTCGAAGCGCGTGCGCGTGTGGGCGGGCGCGTCCTCACCCTGCGCTCCCCGTTTGCGTCCGGACACTTTGCCGAGGCAGGGGCGGCCCGCATCCCCCCGGAGCACGACCTCACCCTGGGGTACGCCCGCCACTTCGGACTGGAGACAGACCGCTTCTACCCGGAAGACGGGCTCTTCCTCCGCTTCCAGAACGGCGCGCGCACTACCGTGCCGCCGAGTTCCTTTCTCTCCGAATGGCCCGATTTCGTGAAGATTCGGGGCGGGAGCGACCGTTTGCCCGCCGCTCTTGCGGCACAACTGGGCAGCCGGGTGGTGACGGGATCGCCCGTGACCGAGATCGTGGCCGGGGGCACGACGCGCACGAGTACCGGCGACGGCCGCAGCTACGAATCGGACCGGGTTCTGGTGACCGTGCCGGTGCCCCTTCTGTCCGGCATCCGGTTTGCACCGGCCCTGTCGCCCGCCAAGACCGAGGCGATGAACGGCGGTTTCCGCTACCAGAGCGCCACCCGCGTATTCGTCCGGTTCCGGATGCGATTCTGGCAGGGCGAGGGGCTCAACGGCTGGGGGACGACCGACTGGCCGGAAGAGCTCTGGCATCCCACCTGGGACGCACCGGGGCCGGAGGGCGTCCTGCTTACGTACGTGCGCGGCGCCCTTGCGGAAGAAATCGACGCGCTCGACGAAGACGCCCGCGTGGCCCGTGTGGTCGCCCACTGGGAGGAGTTCCTGCCGGGCGTGGCCGGCCACGTCGCGGGCGGCGCGTCACACTCGTGGCAACAGGACCGCTGGAGCCGCGCCGCCTGGGCGGAACCGACGCCGCGGGAGGACAGCGAACTCGGAACCGCGCTCGCCCGGCCTGAAGGACCGCTTCACTTTGCGGGCGAGCATGTCTCTGGAGCCCGGGGATGGATGAACGGCGCACTCGAGTCAGGCCTGCGGGCCGCGAGAGAGATCCACCAGGGCTGAGCGCGCCACTCGCCCGCCGCGCCCTCCGCACGCCGATGCGCTTACGAGCCGGGCCAGCGGGCCAGGCCGGCGCCCTCTCGCCACCACACGCCCGACACCTTACCATGCGTTCAGCCTGCAACCATCGACAACCCGGAGGAAGAACCGTGAAGACCGCCCTGCTCACCGGAGCCCTGCTCATCACCGCGACCGCCGCGACCGCCGCGACGGCCCAGCAGCGCCCTGAGCGCGACCCGAACAGCATGGGCGGCGGCGACTGCGCCGCCAACGTCTACAACTGCGCGGACACGCCGAACCCGCTTCCCGCACCGAACACGGTCTGGATCGAGGAGATGACGTGGATGGACGTCCGCGACGCGCTGGCGGACGGGAAGACCACGGCCATCATCCCCACCGGCGGCGTTGAGCCCAACGGTCCCTGGCTCGCGACCGGCAAGCACAACTTCGTCCTGCGCGCCAACTGCGACGCCATCGCCCGCAAGCTGGGCGACGCGCTGTGCGCTCCGATCATCAAGCTGGTGCCCGAAGGCAACATCGACCCGCCCAGCGGGCACATGACCAGCCCCGGCACCCTCAGCCTCGGGCAGGAGACCTTCGAGGCGCTGCTGACCGACGTCGCGCACAGCCTCAAGATGCACGGCTTCCGCAACATCATCTTCATCGGCGACAGCGGCGGGAATCAGGGCGGCCAGCGCGCCGTGGCCGAGAGGCTCAACGAGAGGTTCGCCGGTGCGGCCATCGTCGCGCATGTGCAAGAGTACTACGACTACAACTCCGTCACCCGCTACATGGCCTTCCGCGGGCTCGAAGCCGGAGAAAACGAGGGCATGCACGACGACCCGATCATCGCCCTCAACATGTTCTACGACGATCCGTTCTCGGTCCGCTTCGACGAGCGGGTCAAGGCGGGCAAGGCGACCATCAACGGCGTCTCACTCGAGGACCGTGTCCAGTCGCTGGAGTGGGCGCGCGAGATCGTGGAGTTCCGCGCCGGGCACACGGTCGATGCGATTCGCGCAGCCATCGCCAACCGGGGCACGCTCCCGGCGCCCGACCGCTCCGCCCAATTCGCGGCCATGCGGCGCGCAGCCGCCGCGCAGGCAGGACGGGCCGGTGGCGGCCAGCGTCCGGGCGGTGGCCAGCGCCCGACCCCCGACCCCCGCTCCATGGGCGGCGGCGAGTGCAGCGCCAACATCTACAACTGCGCGGACACGCCCAATCCCCTGCCCCCGGTCGAGACCATCTGGATCGAGGAGATGACCTGGATGGATGTCCGCGACGCGCTCGCAGGCGGCAAGACCACTGCCATCGTCTCCACAGGCGGCGTCGAGCCCAACGGACCCTGGCTGGTCACCGGCAAGCATAACTACGTGCTGCGCGCCAACTGCGCCGCCATCGCCCGCAAACTCGGCAACGCGCTCTGCGCACCCGTGATCGAGACCGTTCCCGAAGGCAACATCGACCCGCCCAGCGGCCACATGACCAGCCCCGGCACCATCAGTCTGCGCCAGGAGACCTTCGAGGCCGTCCTCACCGACGTCGCCCACAGTCTGAAGATGCACGGCTTCGAGACCATCGTGTTCATCGGCGACAGTGGCGGCAATCAGCGCGGCATGGACAACGTGGCCACCGCGCTGACCGGGGCCTGGGGCGGCGAGGCGGCCGTCCACTTCATCCCGGAGTACTACCGCGCCCCGCCGGGCAGCCCCAATG
Source organism: Longimicrobiales bacterium (assembly GCA_965211905.1). Classification (GTDB taxonomy): domain Bacteria; phylum Gemmatimonadota; class Gemmatimonadetes; order Longimicrobiales; family Gaopeijiaceae; genus Bin94. The sequence goes on along the minus strand of CBDBTX010000002.1, from coordinate 254,622 downwards.
TGCTGCGTGACCTCGGCGCCGTCACCGACGACATGACCAGCGACGGGCTTCACGACAACCCGACCATCACGCTGAACATGATGCTCGACGACCCGGCCTCGGTGCGCTGGGCGGCGCGGGTGAAAGCCGGCCAGGCGGTCATCGACGGATTCTCGATCGCGGATCTGGGCAAGTCGCTGGAGCTCGGACGCCGGATTTCCGATGCGCGGGCCGAGCGGACGGCGCGGCTTATCGAGGAGAGGATCGGGGGGCGGGAATAGTGTCATGTCACGCATCACACGTCGGATAGACACGCTTGGGCCTGACCCGCCCCGTTTCCTGCGCGAGTCTCAGGAAACGCGTAGAACCTGGAGGGCATCCGGAGGGGTGGGGCGAACCTGCATCGCAGTGATCCTGCAAATTATTGTTGAATATCGTCCCGGCGTGGCACGATTTTCAACGATTTTTTGTCGGACTGGTTGGCTGAGGGGGAGCACTGATTGGGCAAGGTGTTTCACAGAAAACGCAGCCCCACGCGCAGAGAAACGCAGACGGCCCGCCCCAGCCTACCGCCCCATGCTCTCCCGTATCGCCCGCACCGTGATCTCCGTGCGGTACGCGATCAGCGCCCGGCCGATCTCCAGCGTTCGCTCCACGGGCCCCAGCTCCACCTCGTTGATCGAGTAGAGTCCCGCCTCGATCCGCTGGCGGGCGCGGATGTGCTCCTGATCGACGGTCGCGACGATCGAAGAGTAGTGCACGTCGTCGTGGTAGAGATCCCGCGTCGCCGTGCAGATGTCCGGCTGCTGGAAGATCCCCAGCTCTTCCTTGAGGAACTCGCAGCTCCAGATGTCCTCGCGGTAGTACTCCCCGATGTAGTGGGCCCGCGCCTCACCCCCCCAGTACTCGTTGAGCCTGCCCGCGGTCTCCGACATCCCGTTCTGGTTGCCCCCGCTGTCGCCGATGAAGACGACATCGGTGAACCCCTGACTCTTCAGGCTGTTGGCGACATCCTCGAGGACCATGCGGAAGGTCTCCTGGCGCACGCTCAGCGTGCCGGGATAGCGGATGTTCTCGGGGTCGCCCTCGGGCACGTACTTCATGACCGGCGCGCACAGTGCGTTGCCCAACTCCCGCGCGATCGCGTCGCACATCGCCTCGAGCACGTAGTTGTGCTTGCCGCCGGCCATGTACGGGCCGTTCTGCTCGACCCCGCCGGTCGCGATGATCGCGGTCGTCATGCCCGCGGCGATCTCGTCCCGCACCTCCATCCAGGTCAGCTCGTCGATCCAGATCGAGTTGATGCCCTCGATGGGCCGGGCGGCGGTCATCATCGCCTCCTGGCGCGCCTGCAATTCGGCGCGCTGCTCCGCCGTGAGGGTGCGGCGGTCCTGGGCTTGTGCCGGGAAGACCACCAGAGCCGTCGGCACGAGCGCTCCCAGCAGCCATATCGCCGCCCTCATCCCCTTCATCTCCTCTGTCCTTCGAACCGGATCCCCGTCAGCTCTTCGCTCAGCCGCCGCAGCCGGGCCCGCGCCTCCACGTCATAGGCCTGATCGTTGGCACGCCGCGCCGTCAGCCCGCTGAAATACTGCCCGCTCTCGAAGTCGTCGGAGTCGACCACCTGCATCGTCGCATCCGCGCCCTCCGCGATCGTCGAACGCGGCGCCCGTCCCGCCCGCCGCACCATCTCGGTCGGCATGAAGGTCGCCGGATGCAGCGAACCGACCACAACCCCGGTGCCCTTCAGCTGCTCCGCCAGGTCGTGCGTGAACATGATCTGCGCCAGCTTGCTCTGCGCGTACGCACGGCCCCCGCTGAAGTTGTTCTCGATCATCACGTCGTCGAAGTCGATCGGCGTCTGCGCACCCGACGACACGTTCACGATCCGCGCCGGCGCGCTCGCCAGCAGCCGCGGCATCAGCATGTGCGTGAGCAGAAAGGTCGACAGGTAGTTCACCTGAAAGCGGTACTCGTGCCCGTCCTCGGTGACCCACCGCTCGTCGGGCGCCGAGCCAAAGCCCGCGTTGTTGATGAGGATGTCCAGCCGCTGGTAGTCCGCCAGCAGCGTCTCGGCGAACTCGCGCACCTGGGCGAGCGACGCGAAATCGGCGCGGTAGAAGCGCGCGTTCCCGGGCCCCGCCGCGTTGATGGCGTTGACCACCTCGGCACCCCGCTCCTCATTGCGTCCGTGCACAATTACATGGTCCCCCCTCGCGCCGAGCCGAACCGCCAACTCGCGGCCAAGACCGGAGGTGGCGCCGGTGACGAGGACGACCTGCTGGCCGGAGGCGGGCGTCGCCTGGGCCAGTACCTCGGTGCCGGGGATTGGTGAGGTGGATAGGAGGGCGGCGATTGCGATCGCTGCGGCGAGGAGCCCGCGGGACCTCCGGTGGGCGAGCGACCGGGCAGCCTGCGTGAAGATGCGCTTGTCGAGTGCGGTTCCGTTCATGGTGCCAACTTCCGTTTGGGGCATGGTGGGTGGGGTTGTGGGGAAGTTAGGGGCGCGGCTCGGCCACGGCGATGGCCACGGTCGAGTGACGCGGCTGCGACAAAATCTATTGACGGCATTGACGGCTCGTCATGCGGCAGCGACTCGCATCGTGCATCGACAGCACCGACACCATTCGCGCCGACCGGGACCGGGATTCGCTTCCGTGAAGGGCTACGTCGTCGATGCCAGCGTGGCCGTGAAGTGGCTGGTTGACGAACCCCTGTCCGAGGAGTCCGCGGCGCTGCTCGATTCGGACGTTACTCTACTGGCACCCGATCTGCTCTTTGCCGAGGCAACCAGCGCGCTTGCCGCCAAACACCGGCACGGCGAACTGGACCATGAGGAGTTCGGCGACGCCGTCGACCTCCTCCGTATCGCCCCCGTGAGCACACCCCTTTCCATGCGCCGCCTTGCCGCTTCCAGCGCACGCCTTGCGCGAGATCTGGAGCACCCGGTCCAAGACTGCTTCTACCTCGCGCTGGCCATTCACGAGAACTATCCGGTCGTGACGGCGGACACGCGCTTCCACGACAAGGTGCACCGACACCCCTATCTCGCCGACCGGGTGGTCCATGTCGCCGAAATCGCCGGCCGGGAATCCTCCGGCTGACGACGCCGGGCCTCAATTCCCCGGCAGGTACTTCGCCGGAATCGGATGGTCCTCGCTCTCCTGCAGCCAGTAGATCGACACGATCCACCAGCGCGAGCCGTCCCACAGGAGCTGGAACGAATTGATGCCGCGCGCGAACGGCTCCGGATCGCTCGCCAGCCGCCGTGACTCGTAGGTGCTGAAGGCGTGCGCGATCACCCCGTACTGCTCGGTTACGCGATGGATCTCGACCTCGTGGAACCCGTTCTGCTCCAGGTAGCTGCCCGAGGTCTCGGCGTACTGGTCGGGCGTGATCGCGCGCCGCACGTAGGTGGTCCCGTCGGGCCGGCCGACCGGGCTGAGCGTGGCCCCGGGCGCAAAGAGCGAGCGGAACCGGTCCCAGTCGCGCGCCTCGCCGGCGTCGCCCGAAATGACATCGTAGACGGCGATCATGATGGCGTCGATCGACTCCACATCGGCGGGGTCGGCAGCCGGGGCGTCGGTCTGTTGGGCTGAGGAGGGCGTCGGTGTGGCCGCGGCGGCCAGGGCGATGAGAAGGGCGAGCGCGGTGGCGAGGGGAAGGGTGGAGGTGGGGCGGGTGGGGCGCGGGGAGGATGTCGAAGTCATGTCAGGTTGGCTCGGTGGGGCGGTGATTGTCCGAATGCGGGATGTAAGTTAGCGCGGCGGCGTGATGGCAACTTGCTGCGAGGCAGGCTCCGCAGGCGACTCTCTCCGGTCAGCCCCGACCCTCCGGCTGCCGCGAACCGCGCGGCAGCGTCCCGAGGTCCGGCCGCGGCCCCCGCGCGGCCCGCGGCAGCGTGTCGGGTTGCACGGCGTCCGCTGACGCCGAGCGCGGCAGCGAGGCCCGCGCCTCGAGCTTGCCGATCGCGGTCGACACGGCCTGGCCGGTGGGATTGTGCTCGCCGATTCTCCTCAGGACCCTGCGGAGGCGGGGCAGCGCTTCAACGGCGTGGAACTCCGCGAGCGCACGGGCGGCGTGCGTGCCCTCGCGCCAGTTCACCGCGCTGAGCAGCGCATCGATGATCTCCGCCCTGTATGGGCCGTCGTAACTCTGGAAGCGCCTGAAATCGCCGCCGAATGCCGCGAGCATCATGTCGGCCAGCCGTGCATGGCCCATCAGCCTGAGCGCCTCCGCAACGCGTTCGCGGATGGACCGCCCGTCGGCCGCCCTGGTGTCGCCGAGCCGGCGCACGAGGGGGCCGACCGCGTCCTGGTAACCGATCTCGGTGAGGGCCTCGATCGCCCGCGCAACGAGCACGGTGTCCCTGTCCTCGAGCACCGCCACGAGGGCCGGAACAGCTACGGGGTCCGCCAGCCGCCCGAGCGCGGCCGCGGCGTCGCGCCGCGGCCCGTCGCCCTCCCAAAGCACGTATTTGTCCTTGATCTGGCCCCCGGGCGCGCGCAGCCGCCGGATGTGGATCCTCACATCGTCCTCGTACGCCTTCCCCTCATGGCACAGCTGCTGCAGGACTTCGGCGAAGAGTTCGAACAGCGTTCGGAGCTGGGCAAGATCCTTGAGCTGGCCGGCCGTCTGGAAGTGGAGCGCGTCCATGCCGGCCGGGTACTTGCTCAGCCATCCCTCGTGCCCCTTGACGGACAGGTGGATCTTGGGCAGCGCATCGATGAGGCGACGGATCTCCGCGTTGTCGAAGAGCCGCCGTATGCGACGCGGAGCATTGCCCTTGATCACGAAGTCCCGGTCGAAACGACGATGGCCCACCTCGATGTCCTGCATGCCCAGCGCAACCGCGACATCGCTGAAGATGCCCGCCCGGTAGATTTCGAACCTGAAGCCTTCGGGATTGAAATACGGCGCGCGCAGCCGCGTGTAGCTGGCGTTGTTGGTCGTAAGCGTGTCGAGGGTGATGATCCAGTCGTCGGTGCGGGCCTGGACGGCGGACGAGGTGAAGAGGCCTCCGCCGTGGAACTGCCCGCCGACCTCCTTGGACAGCTGCCGCCAGATCTCCTCCCGGCTCGGCCCGAAGAGAGCTTTCAGCACGCTCATTCGATCAATTCCCCGATGCGGCTCACGGCATTCATTGGATCATTCAATAGCTATCGCAATCGTACGACCGGGTGCCCGACCTTCAGATCGGTCTTCCGGTGCAGATCATGTACGGTTACGCAAAGCCAGCGGTTCTCGTCAACTGAATAGGTTACGCGCAGGCGAGGCGCCGTGCCGCTGCCGGGCGGACTGAGCGGCAGGGCCGGGTCCGCCTCGTTGAGGCACAGGCAGAACGCGCGCTCGCCCGCGGTCGTCGGCACGAAGAAGCGTGAGCCGCCGGGCCGCTCGGTCCATTCGACGGGGCGGCCGGCCACGCGCCCGACCTCGCAGATGAAGAGGTTGATGTGCTGCTGGCCGTCGAAGCCGGGGGCGTAGTAGCGCGTCACGAAGTTGTCGACGGTCGGGAAGCGCGTGCCGCCGGGGATGAGGAGCTCGTACTCGGCGTCGCGCCCGTCGTCCGGCAGGAGCCGGAGCGCGTAGTCGTGATAGATGAAGTCCTCGACGTGCGCGCCGCCGGCGAAGATGCAGGCGCCGCGCGCCACGGCCTCGAAGGGCAACCATTCGCGCACCTTGTCGCGGCCCAGCACGTCGCCCACCACGTTGCGCACTTCCGGGAGGAGGGTGGATCCGCCCTCGAGGATCACGTCGTCGATGTCTCCGGCGGGCATGCCGTGCCGGGTGCGCAGCTCGGTCACGAGCGCGTCCAGAAGTTCCCGCATTCGCGCGTACAGGCCGTTTGCGGCCAGGGTGTCGCGCAGCACTTCGTAGTCGAGCGTCCCGAAGGACTCGTTGCGAAAGGTGAAGTCGCCCTCGCTCCCGGCGCTCGCCAGCAGCTTTACGCGCTCGGCCTCCCACCGGAGCGCGACCTCCCACTCGGGCCAGTCGTGCAGCGCCCTGGGGACGAACCGCTCCAGAATCCAGCGGTCGACATCATCGCCGCCGAGTTCCACGGCCTGCTTCGCCAGCACCTCGGCCTGGCCGGTCTCGACCGTGCGCGCGCCGTAGGTCCTCACCACGGCCGCTTCCATCGATCCGCCGCCGAAGTCGAAGGCCACCAGCGTGGTGGGGCGGCCGACATCCACGCCGTAGCCGAGCGCGGCCGCGACCGGCTCGTCCAGGGTGCGGAAGGCGATCCCGGCCGGCTTCCCCCGCAGCCGGGCCCATATGCGCTCCCACCAGCCGCGCCGCTTCACGCGCCGGACGATCGACTGCAGTTCGGCCCGGTACGTCTCGTAGAACCCGCTCGGCGTGGCCACGGTGACGTTCGTCACTTCGTCGCCGAAGCGCGCCTCGAGGGTGCGGATGAGCTCGCGCAGGAAAAGGGATGCGACATCCTGCGCGGTGAAGGTCCTCCCGCCCACCCGCGCCATGGTCCGGCCGCTCTCGGTGCCGAGGTACCGCTTGAACCCGCGCGCGAATCCCGAGGCCCGCCCATCCCAGTTGTAGGTGACGGCCTGCTGTCCGATCAGAACATCGTCGCCGCCGGAGTCCATGACGCACACGCATGTCGGCACGACCGGCGTCTGCGTGACCGGCTCGATCCTGGCCAGATCCGGCAGGTTGACGACGTGCGGCCGCCCGGATCTGTCCTCGCAGATGGTCGTGTTGGAGGTGCCGAGGTCGATTGCCCAATGGGTTGGCATGGGAGTCGGTCCTCGACGGCGGTTAGGGAGCCGGCACCCGCACGATCGGATAGACCCCGCCCACCTCCAGCCGGTCCGCCAGGAAACCCCAGTTCGCGAATCCGTCGTCGGATTGGGGCTCCAGCAGCGTGAACAGCAGTCGCCCCAGCGGCTGGTCGGCGCGCGCCCACATGTCTCCCGGGGCCGGAATGACCCGGGCCCGCTCGTAGCGGCCGAAGAGGGTTTGCTCGTTGCGGCCCTGGAATGGGCGCTCGGCGGACCGGATCGAATCGATGCGGAAGGCCTCGGCGTCGACGGGTGTCGGGTCGGCCGGGTCGGCCCCCGCGGCCGGCTCCAGCGCGATTCCGTGGGCCGCGAGCCGGATCAGCACGTCTTGCAGTTCGGCGGGGACAAGGTAGGCCTGCGGAACGCGCTCGGCGAGCGTCGGTGAGAACGTCCCGTATTCGTACATGGTCTCGACATACTGCGTGTCGGCGCGCAGGAGCAGGGGGAGGCCGGTGAGCGGGTGTGGTTCCTCGACCACGGCGCCCATGAGGATGTCGACCGGGGCCTCCGAGCGCTCCGGGACGGCGCGCAATGCAAGCGACTCGCCGACCACCGAGGCGGCATCGGCATCTGCGGCGATGCGGCGGACCTCGTCCGAGTGCTCGTGCACGTAGTCCAGGATCTCTTCGACGAAGTACAGCGTGGCGAGCACGCGCTCCTCGAAGGTGGCGTACGAATAGGCCTCGCTGAGGATCGCGATCCGGTTGCGCAGGCCAATGTAGTTGTTGTTGAAGCGCGGGCGGTGGTCGAAGGTGTACCAGCCGCGCTCGCCGCCGCCGGGCGCGAACGCGTTGCCGTAGTAGTAGTACTCCCAGCCGTGCTCGTCCCGGATCTCGCCGGTGACGTGTGGGAGGAGGCCCTGCCGCAGGAAAGCGTCGATTCCCGCAGGCGTGTTTGGGTGGAGTGGTGGAGAGTACGTGAGATGATAGGCGTGCCGGGTCCCGTTGGTCGTATGTAAATCCACTGCCAACTGCGGATCGTACTCGTTCAGCAGACGCGCCACCGACCGGCCTTCGGGCGAGTCGAGCTTCATGTGATCGCGGTTGAGGTCGTAGCCCTGGGCGTTCGGGCGCTGGCCCATGCCGCCGATCGGGCCGAACTGGCGGCCGCGGTTGGTGAGGGTGACGCGCTCGTTGCCGTCGGCGTTGTAGATGGGCGCGACCAAGAGGACCATCGACTCGCGCCAATCGCCGTGCTCGCCGGCCAGGAGGTCGCGGAGCAGCATCTGGAGCGCCTCCTTCCCGCAGACCTCGCCAGCGTGGATGTTGCCCTGCAGGTAGACGACCGTCTTGCCGGACGACCTGACCGACGCCGGACTCGCGTCCGCGACGTCGCCCACGACGGCGAGCGGCAGCGGCCGGCCCTCGGTCGTGTGGCCGAAGGTTGTGTAGTGGACCGCTGGATCGGCGGCCGCCGCGCGCTGCAGGAAGTCGACGACCTCGGCATATGAGCTGGTCTCGCGGTAGTCGGTGCGTTCGGCGCGGGTGAGGAAGGCGTTGTTCGGCGGCGAGGACGGGTCGCACGCGGTGAGAACGGCGGCGGCCGCCGCCACGAGCAGCCCGGGAACGCAGCCCCGCGCCCAACGCGGGGGCCCGGGGTCCCGGGTCGCGAGCCAACTCCCGGGCGAAATGCCAGGCTCCCGGATCACCATGTGCTCACCTCGTCTCTTCGAGTGGTCGGGCTTCGTCTTCACGCTATTGCGGATGCGGCGCGCGGCGTGGCACCATAACACTATTGCAGCACGCGGTCGTCCTGAAGGAGGAAATCATGGCCAAATACATGTTCCGCACCAGCTACACGCAGTCCGGCCTGAAGGGGCTGCTCGCCGAGGGCGGCACCAGCCGGGAAGCTGCGTTGCGCGACACCATCGAGGGTTCCGGCGGCACGCTGGAGGGGTTCTACTACGCCTTCGGCGAGTGCGACCTCTATCTGCTCGCCGACCTGCCCGACGAAGCCACGGCCACGGCACTGGCGCTGAACATTGCGGCGGCCGGCGCGCTGACGGTGTCGGTGACCGTGCTGATTTCGCCCGAGACCGTGGACGAGGCGGTGGCCAAGGACGTGGGGTACAGGTTGCCCGGGGCTTGAGCCGATGATCCGGAGCCTGGGCCGATGATCGAGTGGCTGGGCATCGGCCACCTCTTCGAGCTGTCGCGAACAGAAGCAAGCGCCGGATTTTTCACGCCGCTGGTGATCTGCGTCGTGTTCTTCGCGGCGCAGATGCTGCTGCCGGGCAGACGGGTTCCCGGCTACGTGATCGATCCCGGGACCGGCGAGCCGCGCAGCTACCGGCTGAACGGTCTCCTGGTCTTCGTGATCGCCCAGATCGTGTGGGCGTTAGAGCTCACCGGGATGCCGCACGACTGGTTCTACCGGGCTTCGATCCCGGCAGCCGCCGGCGGAACGGTTCTGGCCACCGTCCTTGCGGTACTGGCGGTGTTCAGTCAGCCGCCGCGCGAGGGGCAGGGTGCGCTCCGGGCGCTCTGGGACGGACGGGCCCTGGAGTTGTCGTTCCTCGACGGCCGCTTCGACGTGAAGATGTACCTGTACGTGGTGGGCGGCACGATGCTGTCGCTCAACGCCCTGTCCGGCGCCGCATACCACCACGGACTGTTCGGCGACGCTTCCAATCCGGGCGTTTTCCTGTTTGCAGGATTCCTGACGTTCTATGTCCTCGACTATTTCATCTTCGAGCGCGTGCAGCTGTACACCTACGACGTGATCCATGAACACCTCGGCTTCAAGCTGATCTGGGGCGGACTCATCGTCTACGGATGGCTCTACATCCTGCCGCTTTGGGGCCTGGCCGTCCTTCCGGATCCCGGGTTTTCCCAGCCGTGGAAGCTGGTCTGGCTCATCGGAGCGCCCGCGCTGTTCCTGGCCGGATGGTGCATCACGCGCGGCGCCAACATGCAGAAGTACACCTTCAAGCGATGGCCCGAGCGCAAGTTTCTGGGACTCATCGAGCCGAAGTACATCGAGGCCGGTGACCGCAAGATCCTGTGCAGCGGGTTCTGGGGAGCCGCCCGGCACTTCAACTACCTGGGCGAGGGCTCCTTCGGATTGGCGATCGCCCTCGTGTTTGGCCATTTCGCCAATCTCTGGGCCTGGACCTACCTGATCTTCATCGTCGGGCTCTTCATCGGCCGACAGCGTTTCGACGAGCGGTATTGTGTGGAAAAATACGGCGCAGAGAAGTGGGCCGAGTACCGGGCGCGCGTGAGATGGCGGATCGTCCCCGGGATCTATTGAAGGCGGCGCGCCGAAGTCATGTTTCCCAGGGCGAGGCACGGGTGGATCGAGGTTGTGGCCGGCGTCATGTTCAGCGGCAAGTCCGAGGAGCTCATACGGCGGGTGCGGCGTGCGCTGATCGCCGGGCGGCGGGTCCAGCTCTTCAAGTCGCACCTCGACGACCGCTACGGCGGCCAGTTCCGCATCTCGTCGCACGACGGGCGGCAGATCGACGCCGAGCCCGTGTCCAACTCCGTGCAGATCGCGGAGAAGGTGCGCCCGGACACGCAGGTCGTCGCCATCGACGAGGCCCAGTTCCTGGACGACGGCGTCTGCGAGGTTGCCGACGCGCTGGCGGATGTGGGAATGCGCGTCATCCTGGCGGGGACCGACATGGACTTCCGGGGTGAGCCCTTCGGGCCCATGGGACTGCTTCTGGCGCGCGCGGAGCGGATCGACAAGCTGAGCGCGATCTGCGTCGTGTGCGGCGATCCGGCGACCCGCAACCAGCGACTGATCGACGGGGAGCCGGCACCGGCGGAGGGGCCGACGATCCAGGTGGGCGGGGCGGAGAGCTACGAGGCGCGGTGCCGGCGCTGCCACGAGGTGCCGAAGCGGGACCGGGCGCAGCGGGAGCTGCTGTTCGGGGGGCTGGACGTCAGTAGTGGTAGCGGGCCGCAAGGAAGCAGATCCGATCGCCGGTGACCTGATAGACCAGGCGGTGCGGGTATGGTGAAACTGGTGCCAGGTTGTCATCATCTGATCAAGTAGCGAGACGCCCGGGTAGTTGAACCCATTGATGGAGCGTGACCTTGCCACCCCGCGCCCGCCCCTGCCTCATCCTGCTCCCCGGCCTCCTGGGGCTGATGACCGCCGCCTGCGCGGGCGACGACTTGGCAACCACCCCCACCCCACCCCGCACTGCCGACAGCCTCGGCATCCGCATCGTCACCTACGACCACACCCCGGCCTCCGCCGCCCCCTTCCACCTCGCGGCGGAGCCCCGCTACCGGCACGGCACCAACCCGGGCGACTACGCCTTCCAGGGCGTCGGCCCCGGCAGCCTCTTCCCCGACGGCAGCGCGGTCGTCTACGACGTGTGGAACACCGAACTGGTCGCGTTCAGCCCCGACGGCAGCATGCACCACGTCCTCGCCGCGCAAGGTGAGGGACCCGGGGAGATCAGCTACGTCACCGGCATATTCGCGCTGGGCCGGGACAGCCTCCTGGTGGCCGATCCGGGTCTCGCCCGCGCCACCCTCTTCGTCGGCGATTCGGTCGCGCGCATCACGCCCCTTCCGCGCACCGCCCGGCTCGCCGTCGAGGGGATCGCCCCGTCCGGCGGCCTCCTGCTGGCCACCTCCTACGCCCCGTTCAGCGACGAGGACGAGTGGCGCCCCGGGCACATGGCGCGGCTCGAGCTCGAGACCGGCGCCCTCGACACGGTCGCGTCGTACGACTTCATGCCGCGCATCCCGCCGGGGCTGCAGTGGGAACCGATCCCGGCAGTCGGCGAGATCACGGTCGCCAGCGGGCACTTCGTCCAGACCAGGTCCGACAGGCCCGAGCTCACCTGGCGCCTGCCCGACGGCACCGTCACGCAGATCGTCCGCTGGCAAGCCGAGCCGGCTGTTCTGACCGGCGAGTGGCTGGCACCCATCGAGGCCGAGCTACTGACGGAGGTCCGCATGCACAGCCCCGATCTTCCCGAGGCCCGGATCGCGGAAGTCACCCGCAGCAACATGGCCATCTACCGCGCCAGCATCGGCCGCCCGATGCCGCTGTTCAGCAACCCGTTCGCCGACGCCGAAGGCAGGGTGTGGCTGCCTGCGTACAAACCGGGCGGCGAGATCCACGACGTGCCGCCCTACACGGTAATCGGGCCCGGCGGGGAGTGGCTGGGCACGCTGGAGACTCCGCCCGGGTTCCGCATTCTCGACGTGGCCGCGGGGCTTGTCCTCGGCGTGGAGCAGGACGAAATGGATGTGGTGAGCGTGGTGGTGTACGAGCTGGTCGGGGAGTAGGGGTGTCGGCCGCAGGGACCGGGGGTCAGCCGCGAAGCTCGGGTTGCCGCCAGGACGGGCTGCGAGCCCGGCCTAGAACAGCGCTTCGAGCGCCTCCGCCGGTGTGATCGCGGGGATCGGGGAACGCTTGAAATCCCGCGTATTTCTCGTGACGACGAAACCGGCGCCGCAGGCACGCGCCGCGGCGACCTGCATCGCGTCTTCGAAGTCGGTCATCCCCAGCCGGGTGGCAAAGGCCATTGCGCTCGTGCCGCACTCCGCGACAGCCACAAAGCGAGTCAGTTCGGTGATGAAGGATCGCGCATCCGGACCGCTTCGCGAGGGCGTGACGAGGTAGTAGAAGTTCGACAGTGTGTGCCACGCGACGAACGCACGCTTCGGACCGGTTTGCAGGCGATCGAGCAGTTCAGTGGCCGCGTCGGAGAACGGTTGGCGGTCGAGCGCGACATCGATGAGTACGTCCGTGTCGATCAGGATCACAGGTACTTCCGCGCCAACGCGCCGTAGCGGGGATCGTTGCGGTTCGCAGCCCGGAAGCGGCCTCTCCATTTTGAAGCGAAGGACGGCTCGCCGACGCGGGCTTCTTCGCGCAACCCACGCTCGATCAGAGCCGACAGCGACACGCCACGCGAACGTGCATGCCGCTTCGCGGCGACAAGCACCTCGGGATCCACGGTGATCGTGAGCTTTTGTTTCATGCCGGATTGGAGGATATACGGATACGTAGTGTATATTACCGTATACGTATTTCAGTGGATGTCAAGGCAAGGCTGAATCACCCGCCCACCACCACCCGGCTCACCACCAGCGTCGGCACATCCAGCTCGTCGCGCACCAGATGCACCACCAGCCCGCCGGGCCCGAACGCCTCCGGCATCCCCGGCTCCCCGGCCGGCAGCGTTCCCGCATACTGCCGATCCGCGCCAAACACATCGATCGGTCCGTCGTCGTCCCACGGATCCTCGCCCCGACGTTGTACCCACAACCCGCCGTCCCAGGTGGCCGCGAGCCCCCGAACCACGGGGACCTCGTGGTAGAACGCTCGATCCCGAATCCTCCGGCGGCTCGCCTCGGGATCCCGCGGAGGCAAGGGCCCGGCTGAAGAGGGGCCCCCCGCCAGCCGCTCCTCCAGGCGCTGCAGGTGGAAGGCGATCGTCGCCCGCTGCATTCCTTCGGACACCGCCTCGGGCGAGAACGGACGCCTCAGCACGTCGATCACCGATCCATCGGGACTGGCAAGCTTGATCGCGTAGGCCGACGAGTCGGAATGGGCGATGGTGCCGTCGGGCAGCAGGTCCCAGTGAAAGCCCGGCTCGAAGTATCGGTCTTCCATCGACGCAACCACCCTCGGCCAGTCCTCCAGAGCGTCGGATGAAAACGGTTCGGGACGAGGCGCCCTCCATCCCTGCAGGATCGGCTCTTGCGCGATCACATCGCCGGAGAGGTCCAACGTCTCGAGCGCCCGGTCATCGACCCCCCCAGTGTCGTCTTCCGGGTACCCCATGCGCCGGTTCATGCGGTTCATCATCTCAACCAGGACGCCCTGGACCCCGCGAGCGATGAGCCTGTCGCCCAGCGGATCGACCCGAATCTCCCTGTGACGGAGAGCGCTGGACAGCGTTCTGGCCTCGCCGGGCCACCTGATGAACCGCTCGAACTCGCCGTCCAGACTGAACACCTGAACCGCAGAATGGTCCGTGTCGGGCACCGCGATGCGTCCATCGCGCCACACCGCGAGGGCCTGGATTTGCTGAAACTCGCCCGGCCCCTCGCCCAACCTGCCGACCTCACGCACGAGTTGGCCATCGCGTCCGACGACGACGATCCGATTGGCCAGAACATCCAGCACCACCAGGTTGCCGGCCCCGTCGAAGCTCACCCGCAGGGCAGGCTGGAAGAATGCCCACTCCTGCGCGTTGACGCCGCCCACGCGGTAGACCTCGGTCACGTCCGCGGTCAACGGTCGGTCCTGCGCGGCGACGGGCGTGGCGAGCAGGGATGCGATAATCGCGCACGCAGCAAGTGTCGGTCTCATCGTGACTGTCTCCCGAATTCGCAGGGGTGCTGCTGCAGGAGGACGGCCTGGTGTCCAAGCCCGTCCCTGTCTCATCAATATGCGCGCGAACAGGGAGAGATGTTTCGTGCGGGCGGGTCGCGGGCGGGCCGCGCTTGTGCTCCAGCGACAGTTGATCGCTGCCGCACTTCGGGCGTATTCCACTTTGCAGGTCATTGGCGCAAATCGACCCCCCTTGTCGGCATCCTAGCCCGTTAATGGTGCACACCCTGCCTGAATCGTTGATCGTCCAACCGGAGCGCGACCAATGCCAACAGCTTTCCATCCTTTCCCACTGGTGTCGTCGAGAACGGGCCGCTTCCAACTGGTGCTCGCCACGCTTGCCCTCACGAGTGTCTCACTCGCCTGTGCGGATGGGGACCCTGACTCTCCGCTCGCCACGTATCTGGAACACCGTGACCGACTGGTCACGCTGGCAAGCACACAGACCGATTCCGCCGAGTACCCCGAGACCTGCGCGGACTCCGCGCAAATGGCAGAGTACGGTACTCCGGACAATGTAAATGGGTTCCTGGTGACCGAACTGCAGACACGAGGATTCGGGTGCATGGTTCGCGTTGCTTCCACAACCGTCCAACAGGGAGACCGACTCCAATCCAACCAAGCAACCGATATCGTTGCCTGGAGTCCTGACGACTTATCGGATTCTTCGCCGATACAGTTGTTGGCGGTCCACTATGACAGCCAAGCCCCGGAGGCAGGCACTCCGACCGGAATGTGGCCTGCCGCCGCTGCGCTCAAGATCCTGGACGTCCGGGGTACGCGGCCTGAATCCCTCGCACCATTGATCGTGACCATGACGGACCTGGCTCACCAGCGACTGTGGCGCGCTTCGGCAAGACCGCAGTCGACCGACTACCCAGACACCGTGGAACTGAAAGTCGTTTCCTGGGCCACGCTGCCACGAGTATCACCTCCGATGGTACTCGCCGACGCTCCCGGATGGTCGGTGTCCAACTATCTTCCCCGAAGCCAACTCGCCAACCAACTCTCCTTCTCCCCGATCCTTCAGGCCCAATCAGTCGGGGCCCTGAACGCCGGACCCACAGATGACACACGATTCAGTGATGTCGGCCCTGTCCAGGTGCTACTCGACGGATCGGCGCTCAACGAGATCCACCGGTATCACTCGGCAAACGTTGTGGACCATGATTCCGTTGCGGGTCAGATCGCGTTGACGGCGGACATACTCGCGCAAGCGCAGCAATGGTCGCCAGGCATTGGCTGGGTCGCCTTGACGAGCGCACTCGGCTTTCTTCTCCTGGCGGTGTTTCTGAGCCTCCGGGGGAAGGAGGAAGCTGCCTTGGAAGAGCGGTTCACCGCTGTCATTGAAGGATCCAAAGCCGCACAAGAAGACGCAGAGAGCGAGCGCCTCAATGCGGAAGCGGCATTGGAGCAAGCCGAAGCGACCTTGGAGACTGCGAGGAAATCAGCGGCAACAGCGTTAACACATGTCGAGGAGACCAAGGAGAAAAAACTGCGAGCAAGCCAGGAGCATGAACGTTGCCGCCTTCGCCTGGAAACCGCCCAGGTCAAGCTGAAGAACGCCAGGAGCCTCACCGACGATGCCGAAGAGCATCCGGAAGATCCTGACGTGCCTGTGGCCACCACGCTTCGGAAGCGCTTACAGTCCCGATTGCGAAGCCTGTTGTTCTCTTTCGCGCGACGAGACGAAGCAGACGGCGCACAGGAGGACGAGCGGGGCCGGAAGCACGATCGTGACGACAGTGAAGCCCTTCGTATCCGAGAAGCAAGGGCGGGTCTGGAAGAACTGGAATTCGTGGTTCAGGAAGCGACTTTCGATTTTGAGCAGGCCACTGCGAAGTTGAATCGGGCGACCGAAGCCGCGAACAATGCCGAGAAGGACCTAAGAGCTACGCAAGACGACATCCACAACGCCCAGAATACATGCAAAAAGGCCAGAGCAACCATCAAGCGTCAAGTGGACCTCGAAAGAAGCTGGAGGACATTGGAGACAACCGCTCGCACCAGACAGAAGGACAGCACGCCAGACATTAAGAAGTTTGGAAGTGCTCGGGAGGTGATCGTAAAGACGGTGAAGGAGGCTCGCGGGGCCAGCGATCTTGTGTGCGGGGCCGTTTACTTTCTCCTTTCGGTTGTTGTGTCGGCCGTGTTCTTTCGCTGGGTGCCGATGCCGTGGGCACCGTACGTGGTCGAGGGTGGCGACGGATCGTCATCTTTCCAAGTCTTCCTGGTGATGGTGTACATAGGCCTTTGCGTATTGGCGATCTGTGCCGCCATATCGATCATACACGTTTTCCGAGATGTCGTCGGAGCTCATCTTTCTCGTAGACGCAGCCGGAAGGTTCCGGCCGGCAGGGTGTACAGCGAGTGCTGTTTGCACCCTCAAACCCGTGGCAATGGCGACCCGACCAATGGTCGGCTTCTGACGGTCTCGGTGGGGATGTTCGGGCTTCCCATCCTGGGATGTTCCTTGGCTCTTGCAGTACCGGACGCCGCAGCGTATCCGCTATCGAAGTACGCACTGCTCTGGCTGTCGATCATGGTGGCAGGCATGTGGTGGTTGGTCGCCTGGAAGGAGGAGTTGCTCGAACATGAGGGTTGGGCGGACATCCTTGACAAATGTTGGAGGGGTAAGAGCGGGGTTAGGAAAGGGACGAAGCGCGCGGTGATGACCAGAGGATACCGTTTTGCCCTGTTTTTGCTCTTCGCGGCCGTTACGCTTGGCATATCCGCCCCGATGGCTATGTCAGTGTTGGATCACTGGCGGGATCGCTCGGCCGGTTCTTGGGTCGTTGGTTTCATGGCGGCAAGCATGGTGGCAGTGTTGTTCCCCGCTTCGGCAGCGGCAATACCGTTGCGGATGCTTCGTGGAGGAACGCAAAGACATGTTGCGGTGGAATGTAAATGGCCGGGTGGCCACAATGACTAGACATCCCGCGACGATTCTGTTGATCGCTTGCCCCGGAGTGACAGCGTTGACTGGACGTTTGCGATGGCCCGCAGGCTGGAAGGTCGCTCTCGGAGTGCTCATCGCGGCGGTAGGTGCAGGATGTGCAGGGGGGGACCCTAGTCGTGTGGAACCGGAGCGCGCAGATGACAAGATGGCGGTCGGACAAAACGGGGATCCATTGCCTGCCGCCGCTACTGTAGAGATGGACCACCGGGTTGAATGGAATCCCGCGGAGGATGCCAGGACGAGGATCCAGGTAACGACCACGACCGCGATCGGCAGTGATCTGCTGGTCATTGAGGTAGACGATGGCGATAGCCAGTGGGGGCGAATTCTGTCAGTCAACGGTACTCCGGTGCCGGGCGAGCAGCCGGCACGGCGAGCAGAAATTTGGCGCTTGAGAGAAGAGGGTGCTCGTGACTCGATTGAAGTGGAAACAGATGGGTGTGCACCGCTTGCCATTTCGGTGATCGAGCAAAAGTCGGCAATGAGGACGCCCGGTCAATGGCAGGGACTGAGGATTCAGCGGTTCTTTCCTGGCCACCAAATGCGTCGAGTGGTGGCCCGCTTGGACACCACGACGGTTGGACTGCCACTTGAGGTCGAGGTCGGCACTGTCGTCGGGATTCGGACGAGTATTGGCGAGAACATTCTATTCGACTTCGACAGGGCGAACATCACGTGGAAAGAGGAGCGGGCGAAACTGCGGGATATAGCGAGGGACCTGGCTAACCGGTTCGCGGGCGATTCCACTGTGACGATCAGAGTGGAGGGACACACTGACCGGGTCGGAGGGGAAGCGTACAATTATGGTCTGGGGCTAAGGCGAGCGCGGTCCGTGATCAATGAGCTGATTCTCCATCACCACGGTCTCTGTTCCAGCCGGTTCGTCATCCTGTCCCACGGTGAGTCGATGCCTTCGGATGTAGGCAGTGCTGAGGAGGCGCGACCCCGGGATCGGCGGGTAGAAGTAGTAGCGGTGAGGGACACGACCCGGTCGCTTCCACCGCAGGGGCAAGACAGGAATTGAGAAGGGATCGAGTGAACCCAGAGACCTGGTGACGAGCGCCCATGCATCTTGCGGTATCCTGCCGGCCGCGCCCGCCCGTCCCTGGCGCGTCACCTGCTGACGCTCGCTCGACGGAGCAGGGCAGCCGCCCTTGAACTCCCGGCATCCTCTGCTGCTTCCAGGGGCGTCCGACCGTCGTAGTCACGGACCGACACATCGGCACCGGCCTCGAGCAGGACGTTCAGAATGTCCGTGTTCTCCGCATTCGCCGCCAAGTGCAAGGGTGTCGCGCCCGTCGCGTTCCTGGCGTTCACGTCGGCCCCGGCCTCGATGAGCGCCGCAGCGACCTCGGGGCCATGGCTGAAGGACGCTGCGCTGTGCAGGGGTGTTCCGGACGTCGCCAACTCTCGGGCGTTCACGTCCGAACCGGCTTTGACAAGGGCAAGAGCCACCTCGGGGTTCCAGTTGGCATACAACGCCCTCAGGAGAGGGGTATCTCCATACCCGTTTTCGACGTTCACGTCGGATCCCCCGTTCACAAGAGCCAACGCTACCTCGGGGTTCTCGTTGTTCGCCGCCGCCAGGTGGAGCGGTGCCTCGCCGAGGTGGCTCGCACGGGCGTCGAGATCGGCTCCGGCCCGCATGAGAGCCACGACCATCTCCGGGTTCTCGTTGGACCGTGCCGCGAGCGAAAGGGCTGTCCATCCTCCCGGGTTCGTGGCGTTCACGTCCACTCCGGCGCGGACGAACGCCAGGGCCACCTCCGGATTCCCGTTGAATATTGCCGCGTCGAGCAGGTGCCGGGTTTGGGCGCGTGCGCCGGCTCCGACAAGGACAAGAGCCACCTGGGGATTCCCGTTGTACCGCGCTGCCATGTCCAGGGGTGCCCGATGCATGGCGCTTGTGCCGAAGTAGCTGTCCATGGCGCCGATGTCGGCCCCGGCTTCGATAACCGCTTCAACCACACCCGGGTGCTCGCTCCAGGCCGCAGCGAGATGAAGAGGTGTCAGACCGGCTGAATCCCGGACCATCACATCTGCCCCCGCCGTCAGGCAGGCCCTCGCATCACCAGGAGTTGCCGCCCTGAAGAAGGCTTCGGTATTCCAGGTCGCGCAATCGGGGGACGCGCACGCCGCCAGCAGCAACGTTGTCAGCAACAGACTCGTGGTCCGCAGCATCGAAGGCCTTCCAGAGAAATGCATGGAGTGATGGTCGCCACCCTGGCAGGGGTCTTGAGATTCTCGAACAAGGCAGCAACAGGCACCCGCCTTCCGTCCAACCTCGCTTCCCAAAGTACTGTGTCGCCCCCATCAGGACGTGCCACGCGGCGCTGGCCCTACCCCCCACCACCCCCACCCGGATCCTCCAGCCCCCGGTCCACACACAACCGCCGGATCTCGGCCATGGTGTACTCGTTGCCCCAGTTCCACTCGCTTTCGAGAGTAGCGTAGGCATCACGGAACTTCTCGGACGCTCCGTCCGCGTCGCCTTCGGCCAGGAGCACGGCGCCCTCCGTTCGGGTCCGGACTGTCGGATCGAAGGCGAGCAATGCGCTCTTGCCCGCTCCTTCCAGCCGGCTGCGCGCGGACTTCGCGTCACCGGCATAGGCGGCCTCGAAGTAAGCCGCGGCCAGGTCGATGACCGGCCGGTATGGGAGATAAGCCCCGTCGCGGTGGTTCAGCAGGTACCGGATGTGCTCCCCGGCGGCATCGACATCCCCGCGATGCAGCGCATCGGAGTGGGCAGCGAGGCGCCCCGCCAGATCCTCGTGGGAGCCGTCGGCCAGCGAGGCGGCCTTCGCGACGAGGTCCGGGTCCCGGTCGCCCGGAGGCACCTGTGCCATCGCGTACGCGCCCAACGCCATGAGGGCCGCGTATCCGTCCGCGTACGCACCGGGACGCAGGAGCTTGAGAATCCGCTTGCCGTCGTTGACGAACGCGCCCTGATTGATGGGCAACAGCGTCACGAACCCGATGCCGACCGACACTATGCCCAGGAAGAGCACGCCGGCGGCCATCGCATTCTGCAGAGGGCCCTGCGCGGCCAAAGTTTCCCCGAGGTCCGCGAGCACGTAGATCACGAACACGAGCACGCCCACCACGATGCTGGTGACCGGCCCCCCCGCGATGAAGCTCAACATGGCCCGCCGCAGCCCCCGGGTGCTTCCGGGCACGCTCGACACCACCCCGCCCGCCAGCGACAGCCTTCTGTTGAGCCGCCAGCCCAGGCGCCCGTCGGGTTCGCGCTGGATGTGCACGGGTCCCACGATCAGCATGCCCAGGCGCATCCCGCGCAGGCGTCCGCCGATCGCATGACCGACCTCGTGGACAGCGAGCGCCAGGAAGCCCGCAACAACCATGAATGCGATGAGTGCAACGATGGACGACGACGCCCCGCCCTCGTCAGCGGCCGGGCCGGGATCCGGGTCGCCGAAGAGGGCGTTCACGCCCAGCGCCAAGCCGACTCCGAGGCCGACGGCGAGCAGGAGAGTGGCCGCGGTTCGGGCGCGGGGTTTGACTGTCGAGTTGCTCTTCGGTGTCGGCATGTGGTCTCCTTGGCGGCATGTCAACTACGGTTTCCAGTAAGTCAACTAGAGTTTACGCTTCGCGCCTTCCTCCCGCAGCGGTGGATGCTATTGCTGAGCGGGAGGGAGGGGAGAAGAGGGCGGCCACGGCAGTTGCGGCCGCGGTGGACGGCGCCGAATTGCAGCTCGTGGAGCCCGGCACGAGGGGAGGTTGACCGCGCCACGCGGCCCTGGCCTACTCGCAGAACACCGTCGCCGAGTTGGGACATCTAGCCCAGGCACTCGAATCTGCGAGGATTAGACGGTGGCAGAGCGATCAAGATTCGGCTACGAAAGGGCCAGGAATGCGGCCTCCTCATCAGCTCCAAAAGCGAGGATGTCGGCTCGGTTGAAACGCACCAGTGCTTCGATGTCCGCCGTGGAACAGTTGCCACGCCGAATCCAGATGACCTTCGGAGGCGGACCCCTTAGGAAGCTCACCTGGTGGAAGTCCGAGTCCTTGGAGAGAATCGTAAGACCGTGGTCCCGGGCGTAAGCCCAGATGACGGCGTCGGACGCTCGGGCCAATCCTATGTCGCGAACGTGGACGGACCCCGGAAATTCGTCCGACAGGGCGGCTACGAGACGCGGCGAAACGTTCTCGTCGAAGAGGAACTTCACCCGGGCGGGATCGAAACGAGCCTGCGTTCCCGTGCCGCTGCAAACGCCAACGCCGCCCGGATGTCTTCGGGCTCCAGGTCAGGGAAATCCGCCAGGATCTCCTCTTCCGTCATCCCGGAGGCCAGGTATTCAAGCACATCGTACACCGTGATCCGGAGTCCCCGAATGCACGGCTTTCCGGCTCTCTTGTCCGGCTCCAGCGTGATGCGTTCCAAATGGTCCATGCTCCAAAATACCCGGCGGCCGGATGACAGGTCAAACTTCGTGCCGATCTCACCCGCGCCCACAGGCGCTAAGCCCGCCTGGATGAGAAGTCCCAGTGGTTTCGAGCGCGCGACTGAGCTTGAGTGTAAAGTACACCGAGCGGTCAGGAGTTGGTCATCAGCCTCTTCTTGAACGCCTCACGGGCGGCGTGGAACAGGTTCGGGCCGTCCACGAAGGCGACTGCGCGCTTGGTTGGCGGTTGGGTTCAGCCTGGCGAGGGAGGAGCAAGATGAGGAAGCCAAAAGGACGGCTCCCCTCAGAGGGCACCGGTTTCGGCCCCCCTCCCGGAGTGGGTGGTTGGAAGCCAGCGGGCCTGGCCACCGTACTAGCCGCAGTCTCCCTCCTCGCCGCCCCCTCCCTACACGCACAGTCGGCCGCAGAACAATCCGCAACTCCCCCTGCGGACCAGACCGACTCGGCGGCCATCGCGACTCTCGCGGTGTGGGCGGATCA
Organism: Longimicrobiales bacterium; assembly: GCA_965211905.1. Lineage (GTDB taxonomy): Bacteria > Gemmatimonadota > Gemmatimonadetes > Longimicrobiales > Gaopeijiaceae > Bin94. Next base: position 232,672 of record CBDBTX010000002.1, on the reverse strand, counting down.
GGTGTGGCTGTCCCTGCTCGACCGCGACGGTGCCTACTACGGCCGCCTGGCAGAGGAGGGCATCTTCCAGCGGTTCAACCCTGAAATGCACGCCGAGTACGAGCTGGAGATCCGCGCGAGCCTCTTCCATCCCGGCGAAGACGCACGCTGGGCCGAGAAGCCCAACGGCTTTCGGATTGCCGGGGCCTCGATCAGCCATCCGCACATCCTCAACCTCGTGGACTGGCGCCAGGAGATCCACGTCTCCGGCCCCGTGGACCTGATGGCACGCTACCGCCGAGAGCGAACGCTCACGGCACGGCGCGACTACCCGTCGGTCGGCATGCGCTGGCGCGACGTGCTCGGGACGCCGTGGACAGTGCAGATGGGGATCGGCGTCCACTTCTTCAAGCCGTCCGCGGACGTGGAGGTCACGCTGGCACGCTCCTGGAGAGACGGGGAAGACCGGAGCTGGGGGCTGGAGGTGCGCCTCGCAGCGCTCGACGCCTTCAACGAAGCGATCTTCCAGGGCCTGGGCGTGAGGGCGGACGACGTGGACGCCCACTACGACTACGCGGGGGCTCCCCTCGCCGCCCGCACGACCCTGAGCGCCGCGGCGTCACGCTGGCGAGCGGAGCTGCACGCGGGATCGAGCCGAAGAAGCGAGGTACGCGTGACCTTTCCGGCAACCGGTCTGGCTCCGTTCACCCAGCTCGAACGGGTCGCGTTCCTGGGAGCACTCCTCCAGGTCACACCGCTCGAGCGCGTGACGGCAGCGCTGTACGGCACCTGGGCGAGGGCGGACATCGAGCGGCGGGCGCCCGCGAGCGGCCTCGGCTTCACTCTGCGCGAGCAGACGGTGACCGTTGGCGCCCGCGCACGGACCCGCCTGAACCCGTCGTGGGCGGTCGAGACGGAGCTGGAGCGGGTGGGGCGACCCGAATCGCGCTCGCCGGCAGGGGGCGCTCCCCGCGAGCACCGTGATCGTGAGGTTTTCGCCCGGGCGGCCCTCGTCCGGTACCCGGAGGCCGGATGGACGAGCCGTCTGGCCTACGCCCTTCTGGACCGCGATGCGGGCTACCTGGCGCCCTGGCTCACCGCGCAGAATCATCGACTGATCACGGAAGCGGGCCACCGATTCCGGTCGGGCTTCGAGGTGACGGCCGGGGTCGGCTGGGACCTGGACCACTTACGGCGGGCGCCGTTCAACGGCGGCCATCTGCGGCTGTCGGCCGCCTGGTAAGCCGCCGGGAAGGGCAGCCCGAAGGCCGGACTCCGCGCCTATTAGGGGCTGTAGGGCAGCGATGAATGATGAAGATTGATCTTCAAATCACCGTCAACAAGTACGTAGCCAAAGGTGTACTCAACCTTTGTCTCGCTGCCGTCCGGACCCGTGAAGTAGTAGTTGCCCATGGCCATTGCGGAGGTGCCGTTGGTGTAGATACCGTTGTTCTCCCACCGAACGTTGGTCCAGCCCGAGATTGCGAACCCCTTGTCCTCCGTTCCGTCCTGCCCAATGAAATAGCTCAGGGCTCCCTCAAATGTCTCTCGGAACTGGTTTTCCGCTGCCATGGTCGGCTTGAACATGACCCTGGTCTCGCCATATGCATAAAGGTCATTGATGTGTTCCGTCGCACGGGCGGCGTAGTCGCCGCCATCGGCATGAGTCCTGGCAATCCCGACAATACCCGCGCCCCAGGCTCTCTGTGCATCAATGACAGCCTGTTCGGAGATCTGTTGCGCTGCAGCTGACATCGCAATCAACCGTTTCCTTTCGGTGCTTGCCGTTCTATTGCCGCGTCCGGCGATCGCGAGGGTAACGGGAAGGCGATCGCCTCGGCAAGATCGGGAGGGAATGCGCGGGTCCATGTCGCTACGGGACCTGGCCGGGCGGGCGGGTTGGTCGGGATGAGTGGTCGATGTCGTCGGAATGTGGGAGTGGAATGTCAACCGCAGTTTCCATTATGTGAACTCTGGTTGACATATGGTGGCCGACGGCTGGGCCCGAATGCGCCTGCGACACGACGTGCGCCGAATCAGTGGTATTGCCCGTGGCAAGGGAGGGGGGAGAAGAGGGCGGCGATGGCTGGTTGCGGCTGAGGTGGCCGCGCCGAGTTGCAGCTGGTGGGGATCGGCACGGGGGGAGGTTGACCGGCTCACGCGGCGTTAGGTTGGCCGCGAAGCTCCGTCGCTACGCGGGCTCGAGACCCTGGTTGGGGGCGGGCTGATCGGTCTGCCCCTCGTCGTCTTCGGGTGTGTCCACACGGTGCTCAGGCAGGTGACGCCTAAGAGGTATTGGAGTCCCCTGATCGAACAGCACCCTCACGAAGCGACGGTCTCGGCCAATTCCCCGAGTTCGTGATCTAGAACGGTCTCAACCTGCCAGCGGTCGACGCCCTGAAACCACTCGAGAAACTGATCGATCGATGCGCCGGCCTTGAGGTTCTCGAACAGGGCAGAGACGGGGACCCGCGTACCCTTGAATACCCACGCACCGCTCACCCGAAGCGGATGGCGTTCGACCGCGGGACAGGTTTCCCAGTTGGCCATGTGGTCACCTCGTGTTCCGATCTCGCGTGGTCGATGCTGCTCAACCGAGCCGCACAAAGTAATCTGTGGCCCTCAGGACGCGATCACAAACAAGGTACCGGAGTGCCCTGCTATACACGACCACATCTGGTTGACATCGGGGACCCTATGCCCCCACCCCAGCCGACCCCGAACCGGTCCCCGGCCGATACGCCTCAATGTCCAGCTCGCCTTCGCGCCCCCGCGTGCGGGCAATGTCGTAGGACGACTGCATCCGCATCAGCGTGTCCATCCTGACCCCAACGCCTTACAGACGTCAAGGTGTGCTCGGGGAATTCCGCGTAAAGATGGGTTCGCCCGATCAGTGCTTCATCAATCGAGATAGAGGAGAAGAGGGCGACCCCGGCAGTCCCGGCCGAGTCGGACGCCCCGACCTGCACCTTGCCGGATCGGCACGGGGGGAGGTTGACGGGGTCACACGGCGTTGGACCGGTCGTGGAGCTCCGTCGCCGCACGGCCCCGTCCGCGACCAGGCGGATCGCGAATCAGAAATGTGGCCACCGGCGGCGGAGACTGCTATCTAACACCATGGCCCAAGTGGAAGAACGCTCTGTGCAGAGCCGGGGCGTCGGTTGGACCTCCGGCCTCGATCCGGTGACAGTCGGAGCGACGTGGGTTCTGTTCCTCGTCGCGCTCCCTTTCCTCGAAGCCCAGGGGGTTGGGCTCGAGACCCTGGTTGGGGGCGGGCTGATCGGTCTGCCCCTCGTCGTCTTCGGGTTTCTCGCTGCCTCGCGTTGCCGGACAGTCTCTGAACGGAAGAACGCCCGACGGGCCAAGCTGGCACTCCTGGCGCTCCTGGCCGGCATTGGGGTCGGCGCGGCAAATCTCGGGGCGAACGTCGCATTGGCAACGGCGGATGCGTCCATCCGGGCGGTGCTCCACGAGCATCTCTTCGCGGAACCCCAGCCCTGGGCGAGGGTGGTCTCGGTCGCCGTCGTGGAGGAGATCGCGTTCCGTCTCTTTCTGATGAGCGTCGTAGCGTGGATTGCTGCCCGATTCCTGCACGAACCTCGCACGGTCTTCCTCACCGCGCTGATCGTCTCTGCGTTCCTGTTCGCCGTGCCCCATCTGCTCGGCCGGTCGTTGCCCACTGACTCGGCGCTTGCCCTCTACGCGTCGGGCGTTGTCGCGAAGAGCGGGGCGGCAGGTCTTGTGCTGGGTTGGATCTTCTGGCGCTGGGGGCTCCCTTATGCGATGGTGTGCCACTTCGCCGCCAACGGTCTGCACAAGGTGTTCGAGTCAGTGCTGTTCTCGTGACGACGGGGGATGAGCCGCCGCTTCACGTGACGACATACCGCGGCTGAATCGAGGCTACGGTACAGGAACTCCAGGCGTGCGGGCCCGACGTTCTGCGACTTCCAAAGCGCCATCTTCCTTGCCGTCTGCTCCACCTCGGGCAGCAGCACGCCCCGGTCCGAGGGACTCCTCTCGAGGTTAGCCATAGAGCCGTGCGGTCAAGCCGGGCATACGCCCATTCGACGCACGGTTGACGGTCGAGATTCGGATCGGCTATTGTATGCTGATGGAGGTCACATGGGTTTGCGCACGACTACCAACTGCTGTTTCCCCCGCGGCGTCTCGGTACAGGCCGCCGTTAGCCTGGTCCTAAGAGACCTAGAGCAGTCGGTGTTACACAGACTGAAAGCAATGGTGGGAAGCGTAGTACTCCACGTCCAACCACTTAAAGGAGCTGTGAATGACCGTGTTTTTCCACCAATGGCACACGGGGCTGCGTAGGGTACCGAGTCGTGTGCTCCCGACTGCTCTATGCCTACTGGCCGCTGATGGACTGGGGGCACAGGAGTATCTGACCGATGGACCATCAGTGCTTGGCCTGTTGCCGCTCGAAGGCACCCTTGTCGTTGGTCACGACACCCTGGGCACGCTTACCGAAACTGACTACCTGCTCGATGGCGGTCGCCGCGCCGTCGCTTGGGGCATTCGGCTTGACAGAGATCAGCAAATGGGCATTGACTTGCGATCAACTGTGTTCGATTCCTACCTCTACATCGTAGGGCCGGTCGGAGACCAAGTTGCAGATCCAGATGATGTTGCGCACTACACGATGACCGACGACGATAGCGGTGGCGGACTGAATGCCCAGCTATGCTTCACGGCCCCAGATCCTGGCTCTTATCGGATCGTCGTTGCCGCTCTATATGCAGAGGTTGGGGAATACACCCTAAGCGCGCGCGATTCCTGCCGCTCTGGCGCGCTTCCTGACAATGAGGGCGCCTTCCCCCTGGAGGCAACGTACCGGCTCGCGATAGGGCACGAGATGGAGGGGCAGTTGACAGATCAGGACCAAGAAATAGATGGCCGATATACACAGATTTGGTCGGTAGACGTCGTTCAAGGCGAGACCCTCGGGATAGCGGTCGAGTCTTCTGATTTCGACACCTATTTGGTTGTCCACACGCCCGATGGGCGCTGGCTTCTGGACGACGATGCGGGTACGGGGACGAATTCCAGAATCACCTTCGACACCCGACTCACAGCCACCAGCCACATCGCCGTTAGTTCCTTCGACGGAAGCCTTGGTGCATTCAGGCTCCGAGTAGTTCGTATACCCACGGCGCTGAACCCAGGTTACTAGGTCGGAATGAACAACTTCGCAACAGCATGGAGCTGTAAAGACGATCACAAGGAGCCCACTCTTTCACTCAGCACCGAACTGATATAGTGCTACGCTTCATCGTCACCGCGTTTTTGCTCTTCGTTACCGGATACCAAGTGGAATGGTATGTAGTACGCCTTTCCGAAGTGCCTTCCCTGAGCGATTTCTTGTGGGCAGCGCTGCTCATTCCCATCATTGGGTTCGCATTGTCAGCTGTCCGTGACTGGGTAGCAGGGGCACTACAGGATTCACCAAGTCAAGGTGACTCAAGAAGAAGCAGGTCGCGCACTTTGATTCCATTCTTGGGTGCAGTGGCGGTGGTCGTGTACATATCGATTGCAATGAGTCCGGCGTTGCACTTGCGCTATGAGAAGGACGAACGCGGTGGCATGCAGTGGCCAACTGTATGGGTAGACGAGAAGAGACAGGATTTCTTCGGTACACTGCTATCACCCCACGTGAGCATTCCGATTCGGGACCAAAATGCCACAAGGCTACTCGTACAGCACGTCAACACCCCCTATCGCCTGTCGGTCGCTCTAACCACGGATATGGTCAAGCCTTGGCGGCCCTTTCTTCGGCAGGAGCGTGTCGACTTGCCCGTAGTCGGTAGAATTGGCCTTATTGTTGAGGTTCAAGTGGGCAGGGTTGTAACGGCCCCACACGAATATGACATGACATCTTGCCCGTTTGATACTCATTTGAAACTGTCCACGGCAGAGTGCCATAAGCTCATAGGTAATATCTTCTCAGAAACGCGTATCAATCTTACTACCGGAAAGATCATTGACGAGCCGGTGGGCTACGCAGTACTGCGACGCTGTTTTGTGTATCGGTACTCACACGATGTCGCTTCTGGCAAGATTCGGCTTTACATCGATACTACATCAGAGATGTCATTGACTGACTGCACTCGATTGGCCAACGCAAGACAGGATACCAAGAACGGAAAGAGCTCAAGGAAAGGTGCAAATGGCGCATCGATCACCTGATGGCCCCCTTGGGACTCGGAGACAAGTCGCGGTACCTACGCACTTCGCGCACAATCGCCGCCTGTCGGCCTATGTTTTGGCTCAGGACGTTCTGGTCATCGCTAGCCGCGTACGGCGCTGCCTGGCGCCAATACAGCCGTATGAACTAGCTCCGCAATCTTGGAGGTAGATGCGCATCCCGACGTTTCCGATCACCGGTTCCGACGGACCGATCACCGATTCCGGAGGATTCCGATCGCTTTGATGGGAGCGAGGTCCACGGCGGTGCTGGAGGGTCGGGTTTACGGCGTTGGAGGTACGGGTTGGAGGGGCTGTTCGTCGAGTGGCGGGCTGCAGTCAGGCCCCGTCATTCGGGGCACCCAAGTAGCTGTTGGTTCCAGCAGTCCTGTGCACTGGAACAATCACTAGTCCATGTGACGGCGCACACCGATAGTCAGTTCAGGGTCCGGGCGAGCCGGAACCCGAACACACTGGCTCGGAAATCGGCCGAGCGCATGAGCCGAAGCGCTGAGCGAAGGTTTCGTGGAGGATTGATCCAGGTCCCACCGCGAACGACGCGACTGGAACACTCTCCCGAGTACCGTGGACTCCCATCCGTTGGGACATTCTCATATGTCGAGTTCGCGCAGTCATCCACCCATTCGCCGACGTTGCCCAGCACATCGTACAACCCAAACGGGTTGGGCCGGTACGAGCCTACCGGTCCGGTTCTCGCCTGCATGTCACGGCATCCGACCGGTTCCCAAATATCAAGCGAGATCTCTGCGTGTCCAACCGCATCGTAGCCGTTAGCGTAACGACATTGCTCGTGTGCCGTTTCGCCCCAATAACGGGCCGTCCGAGTCCCCGCCCGCGCCACGTATTCCCACTCCGCCTCGCTCAATAGCCGGTACTCTCTCCCCGTTTGCTCGGTCAGCCAATCCGCATACAGCCACGCATCCTCCCATGACACGTTGATCACAGGACGACGGCCCCGGCCCCACCCTTCGTCGCCCGGTTCGTGATCCCCGCACCCACCCGCATTTACGCAGGCATCCCACTCGTCAAGAGCGATCTCGAACACCCCCACCGCGAACGTGTAGTCGATCGCGACCTGGTGTTGGGGCCCTTCGTCCTCACCCCGTCCCGGTTCACTACTCGGCGAACCCATCATGAAGCTCCCGGGCGGCACCACCACCATCTCCGGGCACACGTCGCAGTCTCGGAAGACCTCACCCACGTCCTGGGAATCGGCTGGTGGTGCCATACTGAAGGTCCATACCAGCCAAAGGAAGAGCGCCGACAACGGTCGTCGCACTAGATCTGCGAATCCGCGTGCCTTCTTCATGGTCGTCACCCCTCTGTGGTTAGTGCACGATCCGGGCGACGCGGAACCCTTGGCTGTCGATCCGGTCCTCAGGGTAGCCCCAACTACGTTGGGCTGAGCGGAGACCGGCGGGAGAATTCGTGAACGAGCCACCGCGCAACACACGCCGAGAACAGTCGCCAGATCGCCAAGCGCTTCCGTCGTTCGGGGCTCCCGCATAGCTGTCGTTCCAACAGTCCTCCGTCCACTCCCATATGTTGCCCAGCACGTCGTATAGCCCGAAGGCGTTCGCATCGAAGGATCCCACTGGCGCCGTGTTCTCGTAGCCGTCCAGGCACGAGATATAGGTATCGCCGCCATTCGCATGTCTGCACTGCGCCGACTCGTCCTCTCCCCAATACCGTGCCGTTTGCGTTCCAGCACGCGCCACGTATTCCCACTGCGCTTCTGTCAGCAGTCGGTATTCTTCCCCTGTCGTCTCGGAGAGCCACGCCACATACCCCTGTGCATCCTCCCAACTCACGTTGATCGCCGGCCGGTCGCCCCGGCCCCAGCCTTCATCCTCGGGCAGTAGCCCGCCACACCCGCCAGCGTACGCGCATGCATCCCACTCCTCGAAGGTCACCTGGTAGACGCCGACGGCAAACAACTCGATCGCTACGACATGACGGGGTCCTTCTTCCTCGTCATGTCCTTCTTCTGTCTCCGGAGAGCCCATCCCGAAGCGACCCCCAGGCACTACGACCATCTGCGGACACATGTCACAGTCTTGGAATACCTCGCCAGCTTCCTGTGCGGCTACTGGTTCGCCGCCCATCCAGACGGCGACGGCGAAACCCATCGCCAATGCCGCTGGGCTGATCCGTCCAGGCAGGATGCTTCTGTTAGCCATGACCGCGTTCATTGCGTTTGTCCCAGTCAATGCTCTCGGCTTCATCGGAGACTCCGCGCGACGCGGAACCCGCCGGTATCGAATCGATCCTCCACCGCGTCCCTGCTCCTGCTTGCCGAGCGGAGCCGTTCTGGAGCGTTGCCCCAACTACCGCCGCGCGACACCCGGTTGGCACAGTCCCCCGCATCCCAGGCCGTTCCGTCCAGCGGGGCCCCATGGTAGCGCTCGTTCCAGCAGTCCTGGGTCCACTCCCATACGTTGCCGAGGACGTCGAACAAGCCGAAAGCGTTCGGTTCGTACGATCCGACTGGGGCCGGTCCCGCATGGCCGTCGGAGCACGTCGCCGTCCTCCAGTCCGGGTTTCGCTCCACCGCCATGGCATCGGCCCCATTGGCATGCTGGCATTGCCCCGACGGCGTCTCGCCCCAGTATCGCGCCGTCTCCGTGCCTGCCCTCGCGACGTATTCCCACTCTGCCTCGGTCAAGAGTCGGTATTCCTCGCCTGTCTCGTTCGACAGCCAATCCACGTAGGCGTTTGCGTCGTCCCAGTTGACGTTGATTACTGGTCGTCGTCCGCGGCCCCATCCTTCATTGTCTGGAATCAAGCCACCGCATCCACCTGAGCGGGCGCAGGCGTCCCACTCGTCGAACGTCACCTCATAGACTCCGACCGCAAATGGGACTTCGATCGTCACGTATCGCTGGGGTCCCTCGACAGTGACAAGTCGCTGCCCCTCCTCGACCTCGAGCTCGAACCTGTCAATCACCGTCCACCGGACCGCTGTTCCCTCTTGATCGTAGACAGCCCGGAGGCGGCCCTGCTCGGACTCCGGAGACCCCATGATGAAGATGCCGGATGGGACGACGACCATCTCTGGGCACGATGGACAATCTCGAAAGACGGTGCCCGCAGCCAGATCCGTGGTGTCGAGATCGGCAGCCGCCTGGGCTGCCAGTGATTCGCGAAGGTTGAAGTCTGCTACGAGTGTGAGCCCCACAACCAGCGCGAATACGCAAGCCCTACGGTGTTCAGACACCTTGAGGATTCTGACACGAGGCAGAGACATGGCAGTTTTCACAACGAACCTCTTGGTTGGAACACCTGACCGCTGGTTGGCTTTCACATTGCGGTCGCGGGGAAACATGTCGCAAGGAACTCGCTGATCTACGCCGCCCGGCGTCGGAGGTGCTGATTCCGGCGCGTGCCGATCAGTGATTCCATTCCATGCCGATCACAGAAGAAGCAGTTTCCCGTGTTGGCGAAGCGGCTGGCATATGCGCATCTCCAAGATCACTTCCACGGAGTGAGTCATTGCGAGGGTTGCGCCTCGATCAAACGGGCTGCGGACGTCCAGCCGCGCCTGGGGTCAGCCGAGGTGTGGCGACGAATTGGAACCATCCATCACATCACGGAAGTCACGCGGACATTGAGGTCGCTGTCCGAGCCCTGAGCCTGTATCGGACCGCTGCCCGGATCTGCGGCAGATCGAGAACCTCGCACACGCGATCCCATACGGTCGGTCTCGGCTCTCAGCACACCCGCCGCAGCGTTGTGGCACGCGAGTAGCGCCAGAGCCTCGTCGCGCCATAGCAACTCGACCAACGCACGCGGATCCTGGTCGGGATTCTCTGCGGCGGGGCGGCGAGGATCGAGCCAGACTCCGTTGCTACCGACGCGAACCAGAAGCACACCCCACCACCGCGGAACGAGTCGGAGTGCAGCCTCGATGTGCTTGGAGCCAACAACGAGGGTTACTCGGTCGAGCACGCGGCTGTAGATCGCAGCCTGGGAGGACAGCCTGCTCAGCCGGTCCCGGTTCGACTTGATCTCGTACCCATGAAGTACACCGCTCACAGTCGCGAGGTCGATACGAACACGCCCCTGGCAATGACCCAATTCCTCGATCAGCGTCGCGTCTGAATCAGCCAACTCGTGTTGCTCGAGATACTCCCGAAGCACGGGCCGCACCCCCACATCCCGGCTTACGGACTCCTGGGGCGAACAGGTCCTGACCGTGGCAACGACCGAATCACCGCGCTGAAGGAACACGGCGCGTGGCAATATGGATCTCGCTCCTAGCCGTTTGGCAGCAATAGGACGTAATGTACACCTTACAATATGTAATGTTGAGTTGACGCTTGTCAATGCTCGGGCAGCGTAACGATTCGGGATCGGCATCTTGGGGATCGGCACGGGCGAGGTTTCTCCCGGCATCCCGCCGCGTTGGCGAACATCACCGATGCTCCTCGGTCGATGCTCAAGAACCAGCTTGCCGGTGGTTTCGCCGGCTTCCAGTCGGGAATGGGCTTCGGAAGCATCTGACAGAGGCAGCATGGTGATCCGGGGGCGCAGGACGCCACGAGCCCAGCAACGGGCCGGAACGTCGACTCAACCGACGGTGGGGGAACAGGTGTAGCGCATGGCAACCCTGACGTTGGCCCGACCTGTCCAACAGCACAACCGACCGAACCCATTCCCGCCCAGCCATTGACGCGCCCGGCGGCGTGAAGCGAGAGACACCATGAGTGCTGCGAGCAGAATCCCCCTGGCCATCGCAATCCCCCCTCTTTCCGGCATCCTGGTCGCCGGCCTCGCCTGCCAATCCTCGGGCCCCGCCTCCGACTGGAGCACCGCCCGAGAGACGCTGCCCTCCGGAGCCGTCCTCGTCACCAATACTCCCTCGGCCGATGCGTCACCGACATTGATGCTGGTCGAGGAGTTGCGAGTCGGCTCCCTCGATGGCGCCCGGCCGGAGTCCTTCGCGGCACTCAAGGGCCTGGTGGCGCTCCCCGGAGGCGGGTTCGCCGTTCTGGATTCGCAGGCTCAGGAGATTCGCGTCTTTGGGGCAGACGGGTCACACGTCGCGACGCACGGGCGCCCGGGCGAGGGGCCCGGCGAATTCGTCGACGCGACCGGACTGATGCTGGATCCGCGGGGACGCATCTGGGCGGCGGATCCACGTGGCGCGCGCATGTCGGTGTTCGATCCGGTCGATGGGTTCCTGGAGTCCTTTCGCTACCAATACATGGTTCGGGGGTTTATCTGGACGGGCATCATGACCGATCGCGGCCACATCCTGAAGCCCTCGATGTCGCGCCCGGACTTTCGACCGATGCTGCGGATCTACGATTCCACGATGACGCAGATCGATTCAATCTTCTCCGCGGAAGAAGACGAGGGCGTGCGTCCCGACCCCGAAGACAGTCCGGGGGCCTTCTACTTCGAAACGCCCGGGGGCGGGTACGGTTTGATGGGGATTCCCTTCTATCCGGGAGGCACCTCGCACACGGATCGCAACGGAGAGACCTGGTCCGGAAGGATGGCCGACCCGGGTTACCGCATAGGAAAACACGCACCCGGCGGGGACACGACCCTGATTGTCGTCACCGAACGGCCACCCGTTCCCGTCACTCCGGCGGAGCGCGATTCGGCGATCACCGTGATCCGGGAGAATCTCAGGGGATCGGGTGTCACGACAGAGATGGACTGGTCCCGAATCCCCGACGTGAAGCCGGCGCTGGAATCCATCTTCACCTCGGCGGAGGGGAACGTCTGGGTCGCGATTCCGAACCTGAGCGGGGGGATTGACTACGATGTGCTGTCGAGCAATGGCTCTTACCTGGGAACGGTGACGGCCGGCAGTCTCGACGTGTATCCCTGGCTGCCGCCGGTCGTCGTGGGGGACACGTTCCTGGCGGTGGTACGCGACGAGCTGGACGTGCCCTACGTCGTCCGCGCGAGGATTGTGCCGGTGGAGTGAGGCCGGAAATCCGGCATCACTTGCCTGCAACGGACGATCGCCAGCCCGACGACGTACGTGTCCGCGGGTCGCATTCCGTGACGATCGACGATCCTGGACAGATGCGGGCCACATTCTGTGCGGGGGGCCGTCGGGAAGGGGGGTAAGAGGGCGGCGATGGCAGGTGCGGCCGCGGTGGCCGCGCAGAGTTGCAGCCAGTGGGGATCGGGATGAGGGGAGGTTGACCGGGTCACGCGGGGGTGGTGGGGGCGCGGCGGGCCGTGGCCCGTGCGGGCTCGTCCGCGACCGAGCGGATCTCGAATCAGAGATGCGGCCGCGCTAGGACTCGCTCGCGACGACCACGTGGTGATCGTGAATGCGGGTGAAGCGTGGGATCACGGCCTCATTCTCGGGCCCGACTGCGCTGAATCTCGCACCCACCCAGTTGCCGAACACTTCCCTCAGCGGGCTCCTGAGACGCAGCCGAGGGCCATCGCAGTAGTGACGCCGCAAGTACTCGGTCGGCAGCGTCGCCAGATTGTCCCACGCAACCACCGACGTCGGAATCGTCACTCTCCCTTTGGGCCGTTCCGGAATGAGGAAGCGGCGAGGATACGCGCCAATGCGGATGACCTCGAGACGCTTCTTCAGTTCCTTCTCGGGAGCACTCCCCGCGAGGCGAAGAGTCTCTCTGGAAGCCGGAAGCACCTCAAGCACTACAACCCGATCCAAACCCCGTGACTCCATGTCGCACGAAGCTTGCGCGATGATCCAGGTTCCAGTGGCCTTCTCCACGGACGCTGTCGGACTCTCGGGCTCAAGGTCTCCGGACAGCCAATAGCATACCAAGTCCTTGAAGATGTCCCCCTGACGGAGCGTCGTGTCCTCTACCGTTTCGTACCAGAAGTCATGGACGGCGGACATCCTCGTGCGCTAGCCTCCGATCTCCCAGTCCAGTACGGTCGGGTCGGCATCGCTGACGCTGCCACTGATCCGGGTGCCCGCGCGATGTTCATAGTGTTCCGAGTATTCGGAGAACGAGAGAGAGCGTCGGACAGCGGCTTCCGTCACAAGGTTGACAAGGGTCACCTCCGCGAGGGCCCGACTGCGGGTCCGTTCCGGAACGTTGATTTGATGGATCCCCCGCTGCCTGACCGGCCCGTGGGGCTCGGTGGACGGAACGCTCACCTGGCCGTGCCTGCGCTGAACACGGTAGCTGGACCTGTAACTCCGGGTTGGGTTTGCTAACGGCGCCATCAGTCCTCCACGGGCTGGAATTGCACGGCGAGATCGTCCGTGATGCAGCTTTCGAAGACGACGTTCTCGAACAGGTGGGCCCGCTCGAACCAATCGGGTACGGCATCGAAGTTCGGTGCGTCCTTGACCCACAGATTGAAGATGTCGATATCGAGTGCCACCCCCAGTTGGCCGTCACTCATGTCCTTGGGAGGATCAGACTTCGCCAAGGTCACGGTCGCGCTGTGGTGGGGGAACTCGAGTCCGGACTCCCAAGTCCGGGTGAACGTGAAATCCCACAGGTTACTCACCAGCTCAAGTGGAGCAGGTACCACCGTGAACCAGTTTTCGAGATCCGTCCCCTTCTCGATCACCACCCGATTGATGTAGCGGAGTCCTGCACGGCGAATGGTCAGGCGCGAGAACATTGGCGCTACCAACTCCAGCAGATCACGGAAAACCCCCGAATTCAGTTCCCAACCGACGTACTCTCCACTGGGCCACTCCTCGGATCGGAGCAGGTTCTGGGTGATTCGGTTGGCTGCAACCGTCACGAGCCGCTGAGGGTGTTCGGCCAGGAATTCCCACCCCCACAGGACATGCTCGGGCTCCTGGTTCTCGATCCGGCGTGGACTCGCCAGTGAGTGATTCGAAATCCGCATCACCGGGACGGGGTCACCAAGAGACCCGCCGACTCTCTCCGGCACCCGGGGAAGATGCTCCGGCGCCGCTTCGTCCTGAAACTGCAGGTCCAGGATGACCTCGGAAACGGGCGGACTCCTGAAGATTCGTCGTCGGCTCATTCTGTCAGACCCACTCACCTCCCAGGCGCCGGAGCGCGTTTATCCCCGGCCAGAGTCCGGGCGAAAGACATCGTCGATGTGTTTGAGCCGACACGCGGCGTGGCGGTTGCCCCAACGGCAAGCTAGGCCAATCAGAGGGCAAACGGTAGGCTCTGAGGAGTGGCCGGAGTGGTCCCGAATTCCAGACGGACCCCCTCCGATCCCGGTCGAATTCGCGCCCCATCGCTACTCCCGCGGCCACTCCGTGAGCGCCACATTCGTAGCAAGATTGGCCTGCCGTTGCTCAGCGTCCGGTTCCTCGAAACCGGCGGCGCGCAGCCGAGCTTCACGCTCTTCACGCCGGGAGTCGATGGCGTCCCCCACCGCCTTTGCCTTGCGAATCGCGCTCCGCAGGTTGGCTTCGTCGATCGTCTCTTGGCTCAAGGCTTCGAGAAGAGGCCGGCCACCGGGCTCAAGTGGAGACCTGACGAAGCGCGGGAAGAGTGGGTTGGCCGGCGACACACGTGATTCCCGCAGCAACCGCAGCAGCATCTCGATCCTCGAGACGTTGTCAGCGTTCGGTTGACCGTCGTCGAGCCAATCGTAGACAGTCGGACGGGAGACTCGCAGGATGTGGGCGAGTTCGGACTTGTTCAGCGAGAGGACCGTCTGCAGTTCGCGGACCTGGTCCGCGACTGAGAGCGCCGAAATGTAGAGGGTGGGGACGTCGAACCGTACAACTGCACGGCGGTCGATTCGCGGACTGGACGTGATCCTCGGAAAGACCAGAAACGCGACCTGCGAGTTCCAGCTGTCAGGCGTTTCGGGGATGAATCCACCCGAGGCGTCCGAGTACCAACCGACGGTCCCGGGCAGTGCGGCACCACCCAAGCCACGGGTCGTGCGAGCATCTCCGATTCTCGTGAGATCTGTCGTCATTTCCACTCCTCAATCGCTTCTTCGGTGACCACATGATCGTGGAACGTCTCGACGATGTGATCGTGCATTTCGTAGGCGCGGGCCATCACCCATTCCGAGTCCGGATCGAAAGTGCCCTCAACGTAGTGATCCATGTCGATCAGGGTGATCAGTTCGCCAGGGCCCGCCCTCGGCAAGTACCTCGGCGCGGCGGCCATGAGGTCGGGGGGGAGCGAAAGGCCCTGGTCGTTTTGAACAATGCGGACGATCATCGTCCCGGGGTGGCCGCCGACCATCGTCTGACCCCTGCTCTCGACATGCAGGAGGTGTCGTCCCGGCTGGAAGACCTCGTCCGGCACTCCACGGAGGCCCGGGCGCAGATAGAACCGAAAGTCCTTGCCAGTGCTCGGAACGACCAAGTCGACGTACCGGAGGCCGACTCGGTGGACCACGCCGAAGCCGTCGTGCTCGGACTCGGCAAGCACCGTGTGGACGCCCGACTTCAGTTGCTCGGCAAAGTCCTCGAACCGCGTGTACGCCGTCGTCTGCAGGATGACATTGTCCTCCGTCACCAGGACGCTCGTCGTCTCTTCCCTGTCGCGGTACTCCCAGCGCTGCTGCTCGACCATCTGGACCGGAGCGCCGCCCCCGGGCTCGAAGGTCACCTGCTGCACCCTTCCAGCCCGCTCGATTGGGAAGCCCGTCCGCCGGAACGCGTCCTGGATCGCGGGAATGTACCGCGCCATCTGGCGGACCCGGCTGAAGCGGACCTGGCAGAGGACCAGTACCAATGGCTGTGCGGAGAGGGGCTCGTACCGGCAGTTTCGGTGCACTGTCGCTCCTTGAGTTTACATGTCACTTTACATAGTAATACACGAGAAAGGTCACTTTGGTTGCTCCAGGACGCAAGGAGGGCGGTTTCGGGGGGCGTGACTGAGGATGGATGTAAAGTACGCTGGCGTGGTCAGCAGTTGGTCATCGGGTGACCAGAAGTCCCAGGATGAGCACCTCAGATTTCGAGATCGCGGAACAGCTCCTCGGCACTATCGAAACGCTGACCCTTTCCGTCGTCCAGCTCCTTCATCCCCTCGACGGTAGTCGCGTTTGGAACCTGGACGATAAAGGGCGGTCGCTTCTCCTCCGCAACCCGCAGCAGCACCAGGCGGATGACGTCGGACACGGACAGGCCCATGGCCTTGAGCGCCTCGGTGGCACGTGCCTTGGTGTCGCTGTCGATTCTCGCGCGGACGACGGTGTCTGTACTCATTCCGGGGTCCTCTTTTTGACGTTCATGCTAATGTTCATTACTGTGTATACGATGGTGTTCATATCTAGTTGTCGTGACCCGAAGCTACTGAAGGAAGCCCTGGGGCACCAGCAAAGGAGGATCCGTGGCGACAGCCGTAGCTCGAAAGCTCGATAGCATCACTCAGTCCGGCGGCATCAGGGCTCGGGACGTCGCGCAGCTTCTGAAGACGACCCCCCAGACCGTCTCGCGCTGGCGGACCGGAAGGTCCACGCCCCGACCGAACAGCCTCGACCGGCTTCTCCGGTTGGAATGGTTGGCTAGCCAACTGGCCCAGGTCTACGCACCGGGCGACGCACGAGTCTGGCTGTTCAGTCCGCATCGCGACCTCGGTGGCGAGAGGCCGGTCGACCTTATCGCAAGCGACAGGATGGATGAGGTTCTCGCGATCATTGATCGTCTGCAGTCGGCCGCTTACACCTAAGTCGCGAAGGGCGCGTGATACCACATCGGCCACCCTTCGATCCCTCACTCCTCGACGCCATTGAGCAGAGTGTCGTCGAATGGAGGGGATGGCCTACCGCCAGGTGTTCGCGGGAACCGACGCTGTGCGGGCAAACGTTCGGGGCGCTCGGTGGAATCCGCCGGGCGAAGAAGCTCTGTACTGTTCGCTGCGCTCACGGATCGCAGCTGCGGAAATCGATCACCTGATCGCTCGGCAGCCGGTTCCCATCCGAAAACCGAGGGTCACTCACGAGCTGTCAGTCAAGTTGGCGAGAGTGGCAGACCTCCGAGATCTCGGCGCGTTGGAGTCCTGTGACATCGCGCCTGACCGGCTGCTGGGAGAGGATCTTGCCGCACCGCAACTTGTTGGCGGTGCAGTTGCGTGGCTGAAGTGCGCCGGATTGCTCCTTCCGAGCGCCCGTGATGTCGGCGGGAATCTTGTGGTCTTCGTGAACAACATGGGTTCAGCCGATGCGTTGGAACCGGTTCCCGAAGAGGTATACTCGCCGACCGATCACGGGAAGAGGTGACCGACTCTGGCCTCGTCGGCCGAGCGGTCCGGCAAGGACGGCATCGAGCGCATAGATAGGGGACTTCGAGGAATGGTACGAAAGCCAGAGGGGAGAGTCCCTCAGGCCCGTCCGGATGGTCCTGGTCGGTCTCGGGCTCGAGGCAAGCGCCCACCGAATGGTGTCCCAACTGGCGGACAGGGCTATCGATATCCGGCTGGTGACCGGGTCGCATTCCGTAACGATCGGCGAACCCGGGGAAATACGGATCACGTTCTATCCGGCGGCCGTCGACCTGTGCCACAAGGAGTTCGAGCAGCTCAAGCGAGCGATTCCATTCGAAGCCGAGAAGCCCCCGAACGCCCCTGCGACGCGACGCGCGCCGAGTCAGTGGTGTTGCCCGTGGGTAGGGGGGGAGAAAAGGGCGGCGATGACGGTTGCGGCCGGGGTGGCCGTGACGAGTTGCCAGCTAATGGGGAGCGGCACGGGTGGAGGGCTGACCGGGTCAAGCGGCGTTGGAGTGGCCACCGAGGGCGGTCGCTGCGCGGCAAGGGGACGCTGGAACGTGCGGGGCACGGACATGATCGCCCAGTCTCCCAGCAGCGATTGACACCCGAGACGCCTCAGAAACGGTATCGCGCGCGGCCATCGCCTTCTGGTCAAAGCACACGCAAACCGAGTCTCAATCGCCACGAGTAGGAAAAGATGATCGGGCGAATTCAGCGCGTGGGGCTGCGTGACGTATGGAGTCACGCGGCTCTCGACTTCACCAGGACTTGGCGTGGAAGCGATGGACCGCAGAGCCGAGATTACGGGCGAGGAGTGTATCGAAACTGGAGCCCTGGAAGCTCCTCGGGGGAAGTAATCCAGCCCTTTAACGGTCCAATGTCGAAGAATGGCCCATCTTTCAGTGCGCCCCACAATGCGATTCGGAACTCCTGTTCTTCCTTGAAGTCCCGACGCTTCTCGAAAACCAGATCGCGGTGACGGAGGCCGGGGTCGCCCGCAACGTACCGAAGTCCAAAGGACGTTTCCTCAACGTACTCAACGCCCCTTCCCTTTACCGAATAGCCTTTCCGTCTTCCCAACGCAACCATCTTCTCGACGAGGTCAACGGCGTCAGACACCACGACGGTATACTCGCCAAACTTGCGATGCATGAGCGCCAGACGGCGGAGTTGTTCCTTGAGGTCATTGATAATCTCGTCAGGGGTATCGTGGTCCCCCGGCCAAAGTAGTCCACTCATACTCAAGACGTTTGCCGATTCGCCCGGCGTAAAGTAGACGTAGCTACCCGGAACCAAGTCAAATGGGTGGCCATCGATTGCTACCTCTTGAATGTTCTCCGCAGGAGAGAAATCAGTCCCGTCGGTGAAATCCATACGCTCCCCGTCCTCGGTCGTTCGGTATTCCTCCAGCGGGGCAGCACGGATGTGCCCCTCGAGGAAGCGCTCGGCATATTTTCTCTTTGTGAACGTCTTGAACAACAAGGCGAAGTGTTTCATGGGGAAACCTCTCTGTAGCATGCGCCGATTAATCGTCGCCGAGGCGGCCGGGCCGCCGGTGGGAATGAGCAGGCGTCAGGCCGGTGCTCGCTGTGTTGTCACAATTTAATAGAGTGTTGTCGGCGAACAGGAGGCGATAGTGGAGCTGCTGGGGTTGCACCTGACACCGGCGATCCAGCTCGATCCGGTCCCGACCATTCTGGTGAGCAGGCCGCAGCGGCGACTTGGAAGGGGCGTTTGCGACCGGCTCCGTCCACCGTCACACACAAGATCCGAGTCGTTCAGGCGCGCGGCCGGCTCCCGAAGCCCAGACCCATCGACCTCACGGTGCACATTCCGACCGACACCGGTCCCTTCTGCCACGCGTTCGAGAACAAGCCCTGCGCCGGCGGTCGCGAGCGCTGGAAGAACTGGGGCCGACACCGGTGGTTTGCCAGGGCACGGCTTCGACTACTCCCGTGACCAGACCATCTTTCCGATCGACTTGAACTGGTTTACAGACAACGCTCCACGTTCGTTGCGAGACCTCGATCCCGGTGCCGTGAGGGCGCGTAGCACGTCCTGGCGGCTCGCCTCGTGGATAGAGATTGTGTCGAAGGATTCGTCGAGCAGGACTAACACCACGGCGTCGAAGTACTTCGATCGGTCGATGCAACCAAGACGTCCCGGGTTCGACCCTGTGCGCAAACATCGTCCCTTTATCTGAATCTTCCGACCGTCTCGGTCAATTGCGTCAAACCCTGCTTCCCGCGCCGGCCTCAGTGCGAGACCCAACAGCCGCGCTGCCTCATACTCCGCGACTTCCCCCGTAACCCCCAGCGGCCGTCCGGTGAGTACGCGGTACTCTTTGGCCAGTGCCTTCGCTTTCGAGGGCAGTTGGAGAACGAGCTTCTCCTGTTCTTGGCTTTCCGCCAGGGTTTCTCCCGGTTGGTTCGCATCGCGGCAACGGTCCTTCATTGACACTCCTCAGGCGTCTTCTGAGGTGGCCGAATAATCCAGTTTGCGAGCCAGAGTTTCCCAAAACGAAACCATTCCTTCCTGTCGTGAGCGAGCGCTGCCCGAGTGGCCAGCGGAAAGGAGAAGTTCACGCGCGTTGCGCGCCGCGGCGTGAAACTGTGGAGGCACCGGATCATCGCCGTCTTTCCTCGTCGCTAGCCAAGCAATGCTAGACGCGATGGCCGCTACTACGCCAGCAAGGTGATCGGCATCGGAGAGGTCGGTCTTGAATATGGGATACCTTGCCTCCCATGCGGCCAGAACCTGTCTCGCGGTCGCCTCCACAAGATCGAGGGGATAGTTGTCCTTACCGAGTTCATCCTTGACCTCTGCAAGAGCTCTCACAAGAACCTTCTGGTCGTTTCGGAACATCATGTGCTCAGGATGCCGCGCGCTCGGAAGGTGGCTCGCGACATCGGAGTGAAACAGCAGATCGGCAATGGTGGTCACTGTCTGCTCGCTGACTGGGGCGCCGACCTCCTCAAACTCGGCGATCTCCTGGAACTCGGGTCGCAGGCGATCGGCAATCGCTAATACTGACATTCTTGACTTCTTTCGGGAGGGGATAGGAGATGAAGACCGAACCGGATTTCCACGAAATCTAACGCAGGTTCTCAGGTGCCTCGCAGAAGATCCCTAGCACGATGAGACAACCATCTTTCCGTCCGGTAGCCACGGGTTGACGGCCACGGCCACCTGAAGTTCGCCCTAAAACGAATCACACGACTCCCCCCTCGGGGCGCCGTACTTTCACCCTCGCAAGATCCCGCCGGAATCTCCGCACCACCTCGGTACTACCCTTTCCGGCCCGCGCCGCGGCCCAGAGTTCAAGAAGCTCTTCGCGGCAGAGTACCACAACGTCACCGCGCTCGGCCTTCTCCACGTCGACATCGGACAACTCGTCTCGCCGGGCAGCCGTCGCGAGGACCGCGATCACCTCGCTGTCGGAAAGCTCCCGACGTGTCCGTTGTGACCGATTGATGAGCTTGCCCACCTTGCCGCCTGTGTCTAATGGCCCAACCGTACACTCGATCACGAGAATGACGGAAGATGCCGGGGCGTGAGCGAGGTGATCGACAGCATCGCCCAGCCCTTTCAGCGCCGAGAGGGGATCCACATGGAAGCCGAGGAAGAAGAAGAGCAGACCCACGGCCGGCTCGAACCCCTTCGACTTTTCCAGTCTGGTGGGCAGGAGTTGCTCACGGAAGCGATGAAGACCAGGGTCGACCATGTTGTGAGCCTGGATCCGGACATTGGAGCCCGCCGGCAGGGGTACGGTCACCCGGTCGACACACCGGCTTCCGATGAGGATCAATAGGGTGGCGGTGGACCCACCTCTCTGAATCGGCAGGTCCAGTCTCGCTTGGAGAGCGTCTCCCTCCCGCGCCCACTGGCACTCGCGGAGGTCCAGCGATCCAGAACGAGGAGGCTGTCCGGCGGCTCCTATCGTCCAAGCGATCCTTGCCTTGTCAACGTAGACCTCGGCAGCCGCCCTCAGGCCGACCGTAATGCACTCGGACGAAGGCGCCACTGCGCCGGGGTCAAAGCGCACCGCCAAAGGGGCGACCAACTCGACAACCGTGCTGGTGCCGTGAACTTCGAGCCCCCGGAGTCTTCCGCAGAATCTGCGCGCCAGGTCCGGCAGTCCATCGTACGGATTCGGCCCGCCACGGATCATGCCGTCCAGTTCCAGAGGTTCGTGACCGGCCCGTCTCACCACATCCCAGATCGAGGAACCATAGCCAACGAGCGAGTGGCCGCTCCAAAGGTCGTATTCGGCACCATATGACGCGGTCCACTCATGGAAGCGGCATCTCATGTCCATCCCACGCTGATCCGACCGGCTGGTGTATCTGACGAAGCGCGGTCGCAGCTTCATCATTCCATCGGCGATTTCACGCACCACAGCAGGCAGATCCGCGATGGGACGAACGACCTGCCAAGCACGGACATCTGGCCGCTTGACCGGAGGAAACCTCGGGACCGACCGAGGGGCACGGTGGTCCAGGAAGCCACGGGTGACCAGGTTCACCCATCGGCGACCACTGCGGATGGCGCAGATGCGTAGATCGACAGATTTCCATAAGCTAGAGCCCTCTGCCAAGGCCACAAAGCGCTCCGCCGGTCCCGCATCTGGGGATTGACTGGTCTCCTGTGTCACAGAAGCCTCCAAGGGCTGCCCGCGTGGGATGGATCGTGGAACGGAATCGGCTTCAATCCTGGCTTCCCCGCAGCACTACGCTGCCAGAAGCCACCTGATGAAAGGACGGCAACCGATCCACGCCGCCGCCACATGGTCGAGAGCGTTCGGCATCCGAATCGCCGGGCAGCGATTGTAGGGGAAGGTCGCACCGACCTGCAGCTCGAGATTCGAAGCCTTGTTGGCGACGACGTGCTGGACCGCTTCCATCCACTCGGGCTGTCGCTTCACCCCCGACTCCGGGTGTCCCCTGAGGGTTCGCAAATCGATGTCCAGGTAGGCATCCCGAAAGCGCGGACCGTTGCGCGTGCGCCAACGCCGCTGCTTGAGAATCAAGCGTGGCTCCATGCCCGGGCAATTCGCCATCGCGGGCGCCATCTCCCGTAACACCGGGGACATCAGGTGAGCCAGCCTCGCGGATCGCACCTGGTCCACAACCCACCCCGCGCCTTGTTCGGCAGGATCACCCTCGCGCATACGGCGTTGTCCGAGACATGCAGTAAGAGGTGCGGGCTCCTGTTGAATTCGCCCCCGGACCCGCGAAACCCGAAAACACTCCAACCGCCTGTACTCCGTTTTCTCGCCGGATCAGGTCTAATGTGGAGACGGCCCGCCATGTCGGGGCGGCGGCCCAGCAGTACTATTGCCCGTTCGACCTGTTCTCGTGGGTCGACAGCCGGGCTGAATCCCGGGAACTCGTCGGTTGGTCTCATGTGGTATTCCCCGGATCTTGCCACGGAGATCCGCCACCGACAGTGCCCCCGGTTTCCCTGAACCGAGGATCCTTCTCTTGGATGCGCTTGAACGTGTAGACGTGAACCTGGCCGTCCGAACTCGCATTCATCAGCGTCCACAGTTGGGTGTCCGGGTCGGACAACTGGATCTGGTGGTGATTCAGAAGTGTGATGATCCTGTTCGACCACCTAGGAGCCTCGTCCAGAAACAAAAGAGGATCAGCAGTTGGTCCCAGCATATGAAGCATGTTGCTACACTTCCCGTAGAGTCTCAGGCACTCATCCTTGGTCAGGAAACCCGACTCGACCGGAACCGTCTCGGTCACCTTGCCGAACGCGTCCAAGACCTGTCTGGTAGGGACCGGATAGTAGTCTTGGTTGGCCGATTCCATGGTCTTCATCAACAGGGACATCCTCCTCGTCTTCCTAATGTTGGCCCTACGCTTCTCATACTCAGGGAGATCCGACACGAGGGAACCGAGGACTATGGTCTCCAGGATGTTCCGAAGCTGCAGCGCGACAGATTCTGCTATGACCTGCACGTACATTCCATGCATTCGCAGGAAGAAGTGCACCGCGTCCGTGCGCTTCTTCACCTGCTCCATCAGGTCTCGGTACGAATCCGCGGCGGTGCGGGAAGAGTCCTTATCGGCGATAGTCATGGCACCTTCCCGCTACGCCAGGGATTGAGCTTCTCCTCGATTCTCGCCACGCCGATGCCGACGGCGACGCCTCGACCGTCATCTGCTTCCTCCGTCCGCCGGTTTGCTCTAAGTTCTCGTTTGTTCTGGAGGCTCCGCTCGCCTCCGGAGCGGCTCCCCAAAGGTAACCGAGCCTCCCCGAGAGTCACCTATGAAGCTCGAGGCGAAGCTTTGCGATGCCACGCGGCTCATAGCTGGCACCCGATCGCGCACCGACGCTATTTTGGGGGTCCGTTCAATCTCTCAAGGGGTTAGCAAATGTGGACCGTGCAGACCTACAAGGGTTGGCGCATCCGGCGTCGCACGACGCGTGATCGAACCCTTGACGAGGGCGACCAATCGACCACCTGGTACACCGTTCTTCCGGTCAAACTCGAACCCGGCAGGAGCTATTCATCTCCCCGTTTCAACACACCGGGCGAGGCGATGCGCTGGATAGACGAGCGGGTGCCGGAGTCGAAGTGAGGAACTACGACGGTTCGACAATGTCAACTGAAGTATACATGTAGTAAACTCCACATTACATCCAGACCGACAAACGCTGTGACCGACGCCCTCCAGAAGCGGGCGACTAGTCAGTCCAACCGTCCCTACTCACCCGCCCGCCAGGTCACCTCGACCCCCGCCGCCCGGACCCTCCCCCGTCGGACACCAGATACCCAGAGATTCCAACCGGAGAATCAGCGCATGGCCAAGGTACTCGACGAGATCCTCGATTCGTTCTACACCAAGCTCTCGGAGTCGGACTCGCTGAGCGAATCAGCGGTCGAAGAGCTGCGTACCCTCCTCGCGGCAGAGAAGAAGCCGAAAGCCAACGAATTCGTGGCCATCTTCGAGAGGGCGGCACAGGAGGCGACCCGTGATTCAGATTGAGTCGGTGGCGATTCGGGAACTCAGGGGAATCCGCGATCTGGAGGTCAAGCCCGACCGGAAGAACTTCGTCGTATCCGGGCCGAATGGGTCGGGCAAGAGTGGCTTGGTCGATGCCATCGAGTTCGCCCTGACCGGGGTGATGTCTCGGCTCTCCGGTAAGGGCACCCGTGGGCTGAGCGTCAAGACCCACGGCCCCCACGTGGATCGTCGCCATGATCCGGCCTCTGCCGAGGTTTCGCTTCGGTTCTACGTCCCTGAGCTGGATAGATCGGCCGTTCTGACGAGGAACGTGAAGAATCCGCGGGCCTTCGTCCTCGACCCCGACGAACCCGAGATCAGGGGCATCATCGAAGAGGTCGCCGATCATCCCGAGCTGACGCTGACGCGTCGAGAGATCATCAAGTACATCATCGTCGAGGCCGCGCAGCGGTCGAAGGAGATCCAGGAGCTTCTGAAGCTGGAGGCCATCGGGCAGACCCGCGGGGTGTTGAAGACCGCCCTCAACAAGCTCACTACCGCAGCACGACACACGAAGAGTGCCCTCGGAACCGCAGAGGACGCTCTTCGCCTCCATCTTGATGTCACCGCACCGAGACCAGAGGACATCCTCGCGGCAATCAACCCGCACCGGCAAACCCTCGGTCTCGGCAAGATCACGCGCTTGGCGCCGGATACCGACTTCACCGCCGGCACCTTGGAGGCGTCCGGCGACGGTGGCTTCAACAGGAACTCCGCGCTTCGGGATGTGAAAGCGCTACGGAGCGCCATCGCGGGCCTGGCCACGCTCGGTCACGAGGAAGTCCAGCGTGTCGTGCGCGACCTCGACACACTGGACAGTGCCCCGGCACTCCTGGAAGCGATCACTCGACGCTCGTTCGTCGAGGCGGGACTGCGGCTGGCGGACAACGCAGACTGCCCGCTCTGCGGCAGCAGCTGGGAGGATGTGGAAGCGTTGAAGGCGCACCTGCGCGCCAAGCTCGCCAAGGCCGGCGAAGCGAAGGCACTCCGGCGACGCCTGCTGGACAACGGCGCCGCGATCGCTGACGAGGCGAAGCGAATTGCAGCGCTCCTAGATCCCGTACAGCCTCTGGGCGAGCGCTACGGATTGGAAGAGCTCGGCGAGGAGTTCGCGAGCTGGTCCTCGGATCTGAGAGCCTTCGCGGGCGGGTTGGGCGCGGTTGCGTCAATTGCCGAGCGCCGCGACCGGCTGGAGGACGGATGGACCGTGGCGCCAAACGCCGTCGACGACCACCTCGATGCCCTCCAACAAATGATCGAGAGCACGCCGGACCAGAGCGCGGAGGTCGCGGCGCAGACCTTCCTGACGCGCGCTCAGGATCGCTTTTCGGCCTGGCAGAGTGCGCAGCGCGAACGAACGCGTGCGGAGCTCGCGGTCAAAGCGGGAAGGACCACGTACAAGACGTACTGCGACGTGGCGGACGCGAACTTGAGCGAGCTGTATCGCTCTGTGGAAGATCGGTTCGGCAGATACTACCGGGCGATCAACGCGGAAGACGAGGGCGGATTCGAAGTGAAGCTGGACCAGGCCGAAGCGGGCCTGGATCTCCAGGTGGCTTTCCACGACACGGGCCTGCATGCTCCCGCCGCCTACCACAGTGAGGGACACCAGGACGGGATGGGGGTGTGCCTCTACCTCGCGCTGATGAAGCATCTTCTCGGCGACCGCTTCCGATTCGCGGTCCTCGACGATGTGGTGATGTCCGTTGACCGTGGTCACCGAAAGGAGTTCTGCCGCCTACTGAGGGCACATTTCCCGGACACCCAGTTCATCATCACGACGCACGACAGGGTCTGGGCGAAGCAGATGCAGACCGAGGGGCTTGTCGAGTCGAAGGGGGGCCTGACTCTACAGAATTGGAGCGTCGAGACGGGCCCGATCGTGGAGCAGACTGCCGGGATTTGGGGAAAGATCGAATCCGATGTCGCCAAGGGCGAAACCGCGGTTGCCGCCAGCCGGTTACGCCGGCACATGGAGTACATCGGCGCAGAGTTGGCGGATCGACTCGGAGCGAAACCGCCCTTCCGTGGTGACTTCTCGTACGATGCAGGTGACCTGGTTTCGGCGGTGATCGGGCGCCACGGAGAACTACTGAAGCTCGGTGCGAAAGCAGCGAACAAGTGGAACAACGAGGATGCCAAGGCGACAGTCGCAGCCCTGAAGGACTCACGGAAGGCGGCTCTGGATGCCTACCGCGGGGAACAATGGGTACTCAACAGAGCCATCCATTTCAACGAGTGGGCGCAATTCACGAGGGCGGAGTTTCGGGAGGTGGCCGCAGCGTTCAAGCGCTTGCTGGCGGAACTGCGCTGTGAGTCGTGCGAGTCGTGGCTCTACGTCACGCCGAGAAAGGGCTATCCCGAGAGCCTGCGGTGTCCATGCGCGTCCGTGATGGTGAATTTGAAGGTGAAGTAGACGGAGGCACTGCGGGAAGCCGTGGCGACGAAAGGCGTTCCCCCTTGACGACACCGCCATGTCGGTGCCCGCGACGGAGGCCCCTTCGCTCCCAAGCCTCACGGCAGGTCGGAAGAAGGGAGTCCGGGCCTCCGCAGCTTGACAGATGACGCGCTGGGGTTAGGCTTGGGAAATCGATGGCGCGCCATGTTCATGACAAAGTCTTGATCTGTCGTGGTTGGCCGCGGCCTCTACACCTCCATCAATACTCCGGCTCGCACCACTCCTACTGTCTCTCAACCCCTTCCCAACTCAATGATCATACGCCACGTACGAGTCAAGCATTTCCGATCCATCAAAGACGCCTCCCTAAACTGCGACCAGTTGACAGCGCTCGTCGGTCGAAACGGTGCCGGGAAGTCATCGTTTCTAAGGGCTCTCGAAATGTTCTACGATCCCGCCGCAAAAGCCACGGATGGCGATCACTATGCCGGGGATACCTCGCAGGACATCGAAATCGCCATCACATATGGCAATCTGCCCAAAGAGGCTGTCGATTTGTTTGACCGTTACCTGAACGACGATACCCTTACGGTCGTTCGTGTCTTTTCGACCGCCTCCAAGACTGCTCCGTACCACGGGATGCGCATGCAACACCCTGCATTCTCGGTCGTACGACAAACCTCTGGCGCCAGGAATCAAACCAACTTGTATAAGGAACTGGCTTCTAAGGACGAATACGCCTCTCTTCCGACCGTAAAGTCAGCAGCAGCTGCCCTGCAAGCCCTAAGTGATTGGGAAGCGGAAAATCCAGAAGCGTGTGTCCGGCTTAGGGACGATGGACAGTTCTTCGGCTTTACCGGCGTTGCGCAGGGCTTGCTCGGACGCTTTACGCGTTTCATCCGCATTCCCGCAGTTCGCAACGCGGCAGACGAGGCTAGCGACAAGAGAGGATCCTATGTCAAAGAGATCATGGATTTAGTCGTACGCAACAGCTTGGCTAACCACGCCGATGTCAACCGACTTCGTGAGTCGATACGCGATCAGTATCGAGCCGTGTTCGACCCCTCGAAGCGAACCGAACTCAATTCTCTCGAAGACCGGCTTACCGGCACTCTAAGACGGTACGCTCCTGACACGGCCATCTCCCTTACTTGGTCCAACCTTTCTTCCATCACGATACCAATGCCGGAAACGGAGGTGAGGTTGTCAGAAGACGGTTACGATGCTCAGGTCCACCAAACGGGCCACGGTCTGCAACGGGCGTTTATTCTCACCATGCTGCAGCACTTGGTCGCAGCGCGTGAGGATGCGCAATCCGGTCTGGATGACGACTCCCTCGGCGGAAGTGCTTCGTTGCCCAGTCTTGTGTTGGGCATTGACGAACCAGAATTGTACCAACACCCTGGACGGCAGCGGCATATGGCATCGGTACTACTTCGCCTCGCTAGCGGCTCCGTACCCGGTGTCGCCGAGAGAACGCAAGTGATCTACACGACCCATGGGCCGCTCTTTGTCGGTTTGGATCGCTTTGATCAGATTCGGGTATTGCGCAAGGTCGCAGGGGAGCAGCCGGGCGCGCCCAAGGTCTCCGCCGTCGTCGAGAACCCCCTTGGCGACCTGGCAGACAAGCTCTGGGAACTCCACGGGCGCCCTCCCATTAAGTTCACGCCGGAAACGCTGCGCCCCAGGTTACAGGCAATGATGACTCCTTGGATGAACGAGGGGTTTTTCGCGGACGTCGTGGTGCTTGTAGAGGGTGAAGCAGACCGCGTCGCGATCTTGGCTGTTGCGCAGTCCATGGGACAGGACTTGGAGGCAATGGGCGTCTGCGTGATACCGTGTATGGGAAAGAACAACATGGACCGGCCAGCGCTCGTGTTTGGCGGACTCGATATACCTACCTACCTGGTGTGGGACAACGACCGAGGTGGCAAGGACGCCAAGCCAAGGGAGAACCAGCACCTTCTGAGAGTAGTCGGCGGAGGTGCGGAGGATTGGCCTCGTGGCGTATACGACTCGTACGCGTGCTTTGACGGGAACCTAGAGTCTACCCTTTCCAGAGAGTTGACTGGAGAGCTGTTTCATGATCTTCTCGAGCGTCATTGTGAGGAACTCGGCATGACGTCGATAAACCAAGGCAAGAAGAACGCCCTTGTATTGCGAAATGTGATTGACGACGCCGGTGACGATGGAAGAGCGCCTACGACTCTAGTCGAGATCATCGATAGGATCGTCGCTATGCGGGACAAGAGTGTTGCGTTTGGATGATGCACCCTGATGCAGGCGGTGCGTTCCCTCAAACGGATCGAAGCAACGATCCACTCATGCGCCGGCCCGCATTCCTCGAGAACCAAGCGCGACAGTACGACAACTAGGACGCGCGCGATAGACGCTGGTGGGCCGGCCTGCTCAGCAGTAGGCGCCGGGGGCGCGGTGCCGGAACTCGCGGCCCGCGACGACGGGAATGCGGCGGTGCGGTCGGGCGAGTCCATGGTGATCGGCTTCGTCTGGAATCGGCGATCGGCGTGGCGGAATCGGTGGTCGGCATCGCCGGGATACGGAGGCCTCGCAATCCGCCGTCAATCTCAGTCCCTCCTCGACATCTGGCCGCCTTCTGCTCCATAATGCTACCCACCCTAACAAGCTGTCCAAGAGACCGGGACCACCTCACGAAAACCGTCAACAAATGACCCTACTCACTCGACTACGCGGCCGACTCTCTGCCGCCCGTCTGCGCGGCCGCCACGATGCGTTCCTGTCAGAGCATGGACCCCAACTCGTCTGGTCCGGCCCGGAGGCGAAGGGTCCGCTCGGTGACAGCCGACGCGTCTACGAGGATCTCTTCGGCTCCGCGAAGCGTTCCCTATGGGTGGTCAGCTACGCCTATCGCGACAGCTTCGATGTGTTCGACCGACTTGCCCACCGCCTAGACGCCACCCCTGGGCTGCAAGTCACGCTCGTTCTGAACATCGAGCGTTATCGCAGGGAAAGAAGGCGCCGAATCGGCAGGGTGGTTGCCCGCTTCGCGACGGATTTCTGGCAGAAACACTGGCCTGGCACCAGGCGTCCCCGGGTGTACTACGACCCACGATCCGTCAGGAAGGATCTCATCGGGAAGGTTCACGCCAAAGTGGTCGTGGCTGACGAAGCACGCGCCCTGATAACTTCGGCTAACCTCACAGCCCGCGCCTGGGACGACAACATCGAGCTGGGCGTGCTGATTGGGGACCCGGCTCTGGCGAGTGGTGTGGTCGATCATTTCCAAGGACTCATCGACCTCGGACACCTGCGGGCCCTGCCGGGATCAGAGCGCGACCAATGACAACCCCGGAGCATCGAGCGGGATGGACGCTACCACATCCACATCGGGAGGGCGCAGCTGCATAGCGCGCCACAGAATGTCAACCGCAGTTTCCATTATGTGAACTCAGGTTGACATTTGCGTGCCTCATCGCCGTGGCGAGAATCCCAGACGGTCTATGATGTCGCCACATGCGCTTCTGTGCAGTGACCCGAAACCCGTGAGAAGCCGACCCGCTACGCGACCGCCGCGGCCACCTCCCCGACGATCTCTTCCTCGACGCACTGCTTGAAGGACTCAACGGTCGTGTGGCAGTCGAATCCGGCTTGGTTGACCGTGCGGTATGTCTCCGCAGATTCGTTCAGCAGAAGTGCGACCGGTCGTCCCCGGCCCTCTGGCAGACCGGTCGGCCAGGCCAGATCGATTATCGCCTCGGCCTGTTGGGTCTCGTCATCCCGAAGCTCGTAGCCGAACTTTCCGCGAGGCAGGCCGCGCACGGACATCCAGTTCTGAAGCTCCTCGAGGATGCGGTCCTCGTCCGCGCTAGAGACGTGCGATGGTGACGCGACCGAAACCGGGGAGGGCTGTGAACCGCGGGCCGGTTCGATGGCCTCAGCATGCCCCGGATACAGGGCAGTCAGGTGCCGGTTGGCGGCGTCGGCTAGGAGGTCGCGTCGAGCTTCAAGGAATGCCGGGTAGTTCTCGACCTTCCATAGCTCCTTGTCCATCGGAATCCACTGGGACTCCAGTACTCCGGGGTTTTTCTCCTCCACGAAACCGAAGTAGCCCTCGAGGCCGATCCGGCGACGGTTGGGGTCGTGCTTGCCCTTTATGTACTGGGATGGCTCTGCGGGACAGGCTGCGCCGATCCACTTGTTGCAGTCCGCACTGAGGAAGCAGAGATTGGCCAGCGCGTTGACTTGAGGGCGCGTGTACTTGTACTTGGCACCATAGAGCACCGCCTTGGGAAAGATGTGGTGCACCTCCAGCTGGGCGCCCTTACCCAGTAGGCCCGCCTTGAGTTCGGTGCCATCGCAGAAGTTCCTTGATCCGCCTATGCGCGTCAGCCAGTAGAGCGCCGGATAGAGCCGGGCTCCCAGCGACCAGGCGTCGAAGTCGGAGGCCGTGACGCGGCGGCGCCCCCACTTCGGGCCGATGTCCGCGATCAATCGCTCTATGCCGTCGACCGTACCGTCCACCGCCCCGAGATCCTGCTTGATCTTGGTCTCGGTCGTACCGGAGAAGCGGCCGCGCATTCCCGCCTGCAAGAACCAGTAGAGCAGTCGATTCCACTCTTCAGTGCTCATCATCCCGGATGGGCGTACCGCCAAGTGGCGAATCATGACCGGAATCGAGAAGCGTCCGAAGAGCACGCGGTTGTGGTCGAGCCCCAGCCGGAGCGAGATCTGGTTCAACACCGTATCGACATGCTTGACAGTGCGCTGCAGGCCATCCTTCACCTGCTCTCCCGGGGTGTCGTGGAGATGCTGAAAAGCCGCCTCACCCTTTACGACAGCGTTCATGCACCGCAGGAGCCAGTCCAGGGTGAAGTGGAACTTGTGTTGCCGCCACTCCTTGACCTGCCGACCCATGTCCTTCCTCACCTCGGGCCACTTCGCCGCGATCTTCGCCAGCGCCAAGTCGCCGCTCGACAAGGTTGTGCCCGCGCTGTTCAATCTGTTGAATATGTCTACCACCGTGTCGAGATCTTTCTCTTCGTCCGTTATCTGCTCGATGTGGAGATCCCTATTGGACACATTGAGGAGTCGGAGCAGACGATTGCTGATCTCGATGTAACGCGTCGCGTCAATGTCCTTGCCGGGGGTGCCGAGCTTCTTCTTCAAAAGGCCTGGAAGACCACCGTTACCCGCCTTCATCACCTCAGTCACGTCGAACCAAAGTGGTTCGTCCCTCATCTTGATTGGTTGGAAAAACTCGAACCTCTTACTTCCCGCGTGAAACCGCAGATTGCTGAACGCCCGGTCGTCTCCGCTAAAGAAGGCTGGCGCTCGCCCCTTGATCACCCCGTACAGCGACGTCACGCGTTGCTGGCCGTCCAGCAGAAGTTCCGCGGTTGCCCCATCGTCGCCGGTGGTCAGCCATGTCAGCAGGCCGCCCACCGGGTGTTCGCGGTAGAGCGAGTCGAAGAACTCGCGGACCTGCCTGCGCTTCCAAACATACCCGCGCTGGAACCTCGGGAGCGCGATCTTACCCAGCTCGACGTTGGTCAGGATGGCGTCAACCTTCATTGCTGTGCCCTTCCTTTCGTTCTTCCTGTTCCACTCACGACTCCTCCTTTTCTTTGTCGGCAAGCCACTCCTTTAGCGTTTCCGGGTCAAAACGGCTGTACCTGAAGGCCTCGGGACACTCGGCAATGAACTGGCGCACCAGAATCTTCGGGGCCTCGTTCATGTAGTCGTCGCGAAGCCCAGGGTGTGTGGCTGCGCGCCGTTTTGCTTCCCGGATGAAGTACTGTGAACTCTCGACCATCTTCTCCGCCGTGTCGCCCGATGCCCAATTCATACGAATCCACTCAAACTCGCGTCGCTCGGGCGAGGTATCGTCGAACGGAAAACGCGCTGACCGGGTCGACTCCCTTGCGGGAGGAGGTGCTGCCTTGGGTTGGGGTGGACTCGCCTTGTCGTCGGCGGTCCTTTGCTCTTCCGAATCGTCCCCGCTGACGTCGATACGCCCGACCTGATCGCGGAGGACCTGCCAACCGCGGCGAAAACGCCGCGAGACCTCCGGCTCAGGAATGGGCGTTGCCGCCGCAGCGTTGATCGCGTTGACGAGCCGTTCGACGTCGTGGCGCTTGAATTCGGTACACTGGAACATTGCCAAGGGAACGCCTTCCAGATCTCGGGGCGATAGGCCCAACAGGAGGGGGCTGACATGCGCTTGCCCGCCGACAGCTTTCGCTACAGCCCCAGCCTCGAAATTCACCCATGGACTTCGGACTGCCGGGGGCGTCAAGCAGACGATGCAGTAGGATGTCTTCTGTAACCGGCCCCACAACGCCTCGCTCCATCTGGTGCCCTTGCGAATGTCTTCCGACGATACCCACGGTCGGACGAACGGGAGCACTTCGGGCAACCATTTGCGCAGAACGAGAGCGACGGCGTGACTGTCACGCCCCGCCCAGCTAACGAAAATGTCCATCGGACTCCAAACTCCCAGTACTCACGACCACGCGTCACTTCGCAAAGACGAATCTTACCTGTGACGAAGCCGTTGATCATCGTGACCGCTCGTCGTCCGCACGATTGGGACCACCGCCGGCGGCTTGAATGGCGGGCAGCGTAATCGAGTGGCTTCGGAAGATATCACAACGAACGGATTCACGGTCCCACGCTGGACTCACTCGTCGTCACGACGGCCAGTATGGCCGGGACCGGGACGCCCCGCCCCTGATCTCTCCGCTCCAGCAGGCCTTCGTGCACGATGACCCCCAGCAACCGTGTACTGATGAGAATGTGAACGCTCCGCCTCCGACCTTTTGCGGCCGAATCCGACGATGTCGAGTCGCCACGCCGAGCCTGATGCCGACTTCGACGTGGTGGGCGTTCCCTAAGCCCCCAATACCAAGGTCACCGCCCCGACCAAGAGCAGCGTTTCCGCATGCCTAGCCATCGTCCTCCAGTCCTCGTTGGCTTCGTGTCTACCCAGCCGCTGGTCGGTCCCACCGGAGCGGATGCACACCGCCGTTCATGCGAGATCCCTCAGCCGTCGCAGCCATTGTTCGGCAGGATGTCTACCGGCTCCCACTTCAAAGGGATCGGGATGGCCATAGGCCAACCAGTCTCGTTCGTCACCGCGTTCCCGGAGTGCACGTAAGACCCGGGCACCCTCAGCCTCGGAGGCCTCTCGGCTCACGTGCCAGTACTTGAAAGCCGGAAAGCTAGGTTCCCGACAATGGCCTTCTCCTTCGTGGACAAAGAAGCCTAGTGTCCAGCGGACCGGTTGGTTAGTCACTCTTCCGTCTCCGTCGTAGCTATGGCCGTGGTCGCGGCCGGTTGAGTCCCAATCGGGCAAGGTGCAGTGCCTGGCCCTAGTCGTCGCGAGCAAAGGGGCAGGATCTCGGGGTATCACGCACGTTAGCGGAATGAGGATGGTCAGGTAAGCCCCTTCAGCAAACGCGGCAAGCATTGTTCGGACTGCCAACGGCATCCGGTCGGGAAATCCCCGCGCCATGGTGTGCGCTTGTGGTCTGCAGGACTACGCTGTACTGCTTCGTGCTGGTTTGGCTGTCGCTTTTGGAGCACGGGAGGTGGCCGGAATATGGGTATCTTGACATTGTCAGACGACGAGTCTACCGTATCTGACATGAAGATCAACGAATGAGCGACGGCCCCTGGAAGAGCCTGTCGATGCGACCGCATTGGAAACAGGTGGCAAAGCAAGCCGAAATCGGAGCCTTCTCAGCCGATGAGCTGTCGGGGACGATGGAGGCTGCTCTCCAGAAGGAGGGGAAGGAGCTTCCGCTGGAGGCGGTCCGCCGCGCCGTTGGCGCCGACGGCCAAGGCGTCCTCTTCGTCTCTGACTTGAGCGGGCAGCTCGAGACGCTTCGGGCAGATCATCCCGGGTCGAAGTTCGTCGAGACT
Organism: Longimicrobiales bacterium; assembly: GCA_965211905.1. GTDB lineage: Bacteria > Gemmatimonadota > Gemmatimonadetes > Longimicrobiales > Gaopeijiaceae > Bin94. Next base: position 198,035 of record CBDBTX010000002.1, on the reverse strand, counting down.
TTCTTCACCTGTTTGCTAGACGCGGAGGCCAAGGGCTTGTCGGGGCGCAAGATGATGAACCAGGCTCTCGCCGACTCGCTTGACGAGTACGCTCGCGATCAGTCACGGTCCATCGAGGAACACTACTACCGCAGCATCAGCACGCCCAAGGTCCCCGTGAACACCAGGCTGGCTTCAGCCCGCCGCCAGTGCGACTTCGAGAGCCTGGCTGCCGGGATGGTTGAACCATCCGGGTCTTCCGCGTCGCCTCCCGGCCCCGCCAAACGTTCTGGGCTCGACGAGGGACCGCCCTTGTGAGCCGCCGAGTGGCCCGCGCTAAGCTTCCCGAAGTGAAGGTTGCGGTCCGCGAGCCGGGACGCTCGCGGCAGAACGGCTGGATCGACTGCGTGCTCACCCGGGACATTCACTTCTCCACGGCAGCTCTCGAATCCTACGCCTTCGCCAATTGGGAGCCAGTGATCTTCGATGCGATGGTTGTCGCTGCAAGCGTGGAATTCGCAGACGTGTCATGCCAGCGTCCGTCCATGGGATGGGCGCGACGCCTGTCGATTCGTGTCCCAGTAGATGACCCTGCACGCTGGGAGGCGCCGGCGGTCAGGGACAGCTTGCTCAGCGCCCTTCGTTTCGTCACGGGTGACCATTGGTCGATCAGCTTCGTCAAGCGCAAGGGCCGGCCCGAGGACTCGGCCGGAGATCGATTTCGTCTGTTTCCACCGTCTAAAGCCGTCCTGGCCTATAGCGACGGCATGGACTCCCTGGCAGTTGCAGGACTCGCTAGACGCTGTCTTGGCGAGGATGTCGTAAGGGTCCGTCTCGGCGGAAAGAGGGACAACAGGGCCGGCGGGAGACCATTCGTTTCGATTCCCTATCGCGTGAAAGCTAGTCGCCGCGAGGCAACCGCCATGAGCCGTGGATTCAAGTTCGCGATGATCTCAGGAATCGCGGCCTACCTGACCGGCGCGAAACGCATCATCGTTCCGGAAAGTGGCCAAGGGGCGCTCGGGCCAGCACTCGTGAGCGTTGGCCATGCCAATCGTGACTATCGCAGCCACCCGCGTTTTACCCGTCGGATGGAGCACTTCTTGGACGCTCTGCTCGAACGGCCCATTCGCTACGAATTCCCGCGCCTTTGGTACACGAAAGGGGAAACCCTCGCAAGCTATGTCGCCATTGACGGCAACGGCGCGTGGCTGTCTACCAAGTCCTGCTGGCGCCCCAATCGGTGGAGTTCCGTCGGGGGATCGTGGCGCCATTGCGGTGTCTGTGCTGCATGCATGCTGAGGCGCGTCAGCGTTCACGCGGCTGGCCTCTCCGAGCCCCCACAGACCTATGTGAGTACCGACATGCGTGCCGCCACGCTGGAGTCCGCCCTGGACGCCGACTTCAATAGGTACACTTCCGCATATCGGGACTACGCCATTGCGGGAGTCAGGCACATGGATGACTTGGCAGACATGGCTGACGATGAAGCGAGATCGACTGTTAGGCGGCATGCGGCCGAGGTGGGGAAGGTGCTTCCGCACGCCGAGAACGTGGAAGATCGGCTGGTTGGGCTCCTGGAGCGGCACGCGGATGAGTGGAAGAGATTCCTGCGTTCGGTAGGGCCAGATTCGTTCGTCATACAATGGGTTCGGAGGGACCGATGGCCTTGAGCCTCGAAAGGCTGTCGGATCGTGAAATCGGTCAGCGTCTCCGTGTTTCGCGGCAGGTCGCCCGCCTCACTCAAGCCGACGCGGCTGAAGCGATCCAGGTGGCGCGCACCACCATAGTGGCCATTGAACAGGGAAGACGGCGGATCAGGACTCGAGAACTGCAGGAACTGGCGTTCCGCTACGGGACGTCCGCAAACGCGATCCTGCTAAAGGATGCGGTTCACCTTGATCTCGTGCCTCAGTTCCGCAGACTGCTACGTAGCGGAGAGCAAGCGACCGATATTGCCGCCCGATTGCTGACGGACCTGGTAAGCGCCGAGGTGGAGCTGGAAAGCGTCCTGGGGGTGGATCGCACTCGCAACTACCCTCGTGAACGGCCGATTCTCCCGGGGAATGTGGCCGCTCAGGCGGAGCAGGACGCACAGGACCTGCGGGTCTGGCTTGGTCTTGGAGCGGGTCCGGTCAAGGACATCGTTTCTCTGGTGGATCTAGACGTCGGGATCCGCGTGTATGTGAGGCCTCTCGAAGGCCATATCTCGGGACTGTTTGCTTACGAGGACGCAGTGGGTGCTTGTATGCTCGTGAACGGCAACCACCCAGCCGGTCGGCGCGCCCATACCGTAGCACACGAGTTGGGACACTTCATTTCAACCCGCCGCGAGCCAGGTGTCTTGAGAGCCGACAGTAGCCCCCGTTCGCGTGAGGAGCGATACGCGAACTACTTCGCGCGTTCCTTCTTGACTCCCGCGCGCGCCGTTAGGCAGCGCTTTGCGGAGCTGACGGCAGGGCATTCGCACCTGACTCGCCGTCATGTGATTCTCCTCGCTCACTCCTTCGGAGTTTCGCGCGAGGCAATGGTGCGCCGACTCGAGGAACTGCGGCTCGCGCGCGACGGCACCTGGGCTTGGTTTCAAGACCACGGGGGCATCACTAACACGCAAGTGGAGCAAGTGCTAGGGGCGTCGCCCGACGAGGAGCAGGAAGGGTCTGCGCATCGGGAAGCCGTGCCACCACGCTTGGCGCTTCTTGCCCGCGAAGCATGGAAGAACGCTTTCTACAGCGAGGGACAGCTCGCCCGACTGCTAAAGCTTCACCGACTTGAAGTGAGACAGCTCCTTGACGGTGTGGAGACCGAAAAACACGAGGCGGATGAATTCGTCGAGCTTCCCAGATAGCCCCCTCGTCCCGGTCGTGGCCGATGCCAGCGTGATTATCAACCTCAACGCGACGGACGACGCGGCAGCGATCATCGGTGCCTTCCCAAATCCCTTCTTGGTGACCGAAAACGTCCGGCGGGAGCTTGCCCTTGGGGAATCCCGAGGCCACTTGTGCGGAGAGAGGCTCGAAATGTTGATCACCCAAGGAGTGGTCGCGCCAGCGGAGCTCGGGCCGGCTGATCAGACGGTCTACCGCTCTCTCGTCGAAGGCCCACTGGAGGGCACGCTGGACGACGGCGAAGCCGCGACGATCGCCTATTCCGTGGGGAATGACAGCATCGCGTTGATCGATGAGCGGAAGGCCAAGAGGATATGTGCCGCCCGCTTCCCCGACGTGCTCATCATGTCGACCGTGGAGATGCTGCTCCACGGGGCGGTAGCAGAGCGGCTTGGGGAGTCGGGGCAGCGCGAGGCCATCTTGGCGGCGTTGCGCGGTCCGCGCATGCACGTTCCACAGCACGCGCTCCAAGAGGTCATCGACCGGATTGGTGAGCATCGCGTAGCTGAGTGTCACAGTCTTCCTCGGTCGTTTCGTACTGCTCGCGATTCCACAAGACCGTAAGCTCTCCAGCGTTCCAAGCCTCTCGAGCACGGGAGCTATTGGCCGCCTCACACAGAACACAGCAGAGCCTCACCACTTAGCGGCGCCAAATGGGGCGTCCCTCATCCAGCAAATCAGTAGAAACGTCCAATCTGCGCTCTCCCCATCGGTATCGATGGCCGCCATTGGTCGGAATACCCCAACGACGGCAGAACACCCTACGAGGTCTCCCGGATGGGTAATCCCGCGGAGCCCGGCCACGCGGAAGCCCAAACCCACAAGGAGAGCCTACGCACACGCAGCCTCGAGGGTCGCGCCCAAATCCTTCGCGAAGGCCCGGAACATGTCTATGGTGCGAAAAACCTCCGCTGGCGCACTTGAGATTCTCGGGTTGAGCGAATGCGCGATTTCGTTCCTCCGGTGGATGAACTTCTCGAGTGCTGTCAGAAGGTCCCCATGCGTATGTCCATCATCCTCTTGGTCGAAAAACGCCTTCAACGATGTATGCCCGCAAAGCTGCCGGCAGATATCTCGTAGGCCACTGACTCTGAACATTCTGTTAATCTCCCCCGGCCGCATATTGTTTTCATTGTGGATCAAATGGTCGAAGATGTTCTGGTCAATATCGCCCTCAAGGAATGCACAGAGCGAGTCGATCTTAGGGCGTGCCTCTCTCGCCGACACCCTAAGCACTTCCCTCTTGGGCCGCCTACTTCCGTCGGCCCGAGCCAACTCTGTCAACGTTCGCCTCCACGCCGTTTCCAGTAGCGAGTCAGGCAACGCGGCGAGACTGTCGGCACTCCTCACGACTTGCACTGCGTGTTCGCGTGCCATTTGCCGAACAAACTCCTCGAACGCCGCTGCCAGCATTAGTGTCGTTGCGTGTATCGCCGCAATGCGCGTTCTTCCTGACACCGCCGTACCTTGCCCCATTTGGACAAGGACTTCCAGCGACGTCAACTCTTCGTCGAAGTCATCCACGATTACAGAGAACGGGCTGGCCACATGCATCACCTCGGTAGAAGGATCGATTCCAACAGGTCGATGCGCTCCCTGACCGCCTCCGCCGTGTTCCTCCTGCCAACGATCAGTTCATAGTCCTGATCGTCCGCAACCGCCATCGCCAGCCTCCTCGACACTCCGCCCTTGTCAGCCAGAACATCGTCGCGGCGATCCCACACCCGGCCAACTGCAACCATCGCTGCGTCGTATAGAGCTGCGGATATTCTCTCCTTGCCTAGTTCTCGCAGTCTTATTGAGAAGGGCCTGTCACCAAACAAATCGCACAAGAACTCAAAATGTTCTTGGAACTCCGCCGCAAACACCCCAGCCTCCTGGTCGCTCACCTCGCTTTCCATTGCTCTATCTAGCATGCTTTTCATCGAGCCCCGGATATTGTCACGGTCACGCAATGCAAACACGCGTAAGATAAGTTCGCAATCCCTCATGGTGGCATACAGGGTGTTCCTTCGCCGCGCCGGATTCTCGTAGTACTCTGCCTCGTGGTCCTCAGTATACCGAGGGATTCCAAATATCTCAGTGAATCTCTCAAGACGGCTCAGCGCCAGAAGGCACCGATTCAATGGACCAGGATTGAGGGCGTTACGGATTTCCTGGGCATTGAGGCGGCGACCGCCGGTATTCAGTCGGTCAAAGACCAGCCGCCTTATATCTGTAATCGAGTATTGCCCTTCATTAGGCCGTGCGGATTCGCTTTCCATCAATAGTACAATCGCTGATATCGTGGCGCGGTCGAGAGTTCGCTTAATCCGCGGTGGGCACTTCGAATAACGCAGTCCATTAAGTGGCTTGAGGACTCTAAGCCCCCGAAGAGCGAAGTCGCCGGCGAAGAAGTCACGGATGGTGTTGAGGCGTTGTTGCCCGTCCATCACCTCATACCTAGCCGCGTCTGCTTCATAAAAGAACACTGGCGGGACCGGGATGTTCAGGAGAAGAGACTCTATGAGCTTGGACTTCTCGGTATCGTTCCATCGCAGGCGTCGTTGATATTCCGGGCGAAGGTTGATGGCATCCCTTTGTTCGATCATGTCCCGGATTTGCGGCAAAAAGAAGTTGTTCGTCTGATAGACAATTCGAAAGGCGTTCTGTGCGAGGAACTCGTCCGGGTCAAGTGGCGCTGCCGACGCGGTCTGGATGACCTGCTCTTGATCGCCGAATTCTACGGTGCTCTCCATTTGGGTCTCCGTTGCTTGAGAGGAAAACTGGTGCTCGGCTACATCAGGCAGCCTGAAGCGTGTTCCCGCGTGGGGCTCGTGTTGCCAAAGGTACATCAACAATAGCGAGTCGATGAGCGAGTCTAGGATGGTGGACGGAGAGTGAGAGGAATGGAACGTTCATAGGCCAGCCTACCGGTTTTCCGAAGACCATCGCTGATCCCGATCCCCTCTCACGGCCTTGTGCCGAAGTCGCTCGCATCGTAGACGGAGACGAGACGATCGTACGATTCCCGGCCGCCTACGATCGACGCGAAGAAATGTCGCATATGCTCGGTGATCTCTACCCGCATTTCAACGGTCTGTGGAAGGGGGACTCTCACCTCTCTCCAATGATCTCCCAGGTGTTCTCGGTTCGTCTGCATTAGCACTAGGTGTCGGTATTGGTCCTGGACGACCTTCAGCGACATTAGTGCCAGCAGCAAGAACGGGTCTAGGTCTCTATCGTTGTCCACTACTCTGAGAATCAATACTTCCTTAGTGATAACGATTTGCTTCTGCCAGGGCAGGACCATCGAGAACTGGCCGATATTCGACGAGGCGCGGGCCGGACTTACCAAGTCTCCGTATCTCAGTTCCGGCCCCTTACGGCGATACTTGGCCGCCACTGATTCGTGAACAAAATTGGTAGGGTTTTCGTTGATGCGCCAGTTCTTCAAGTCAGTCACCTTGACGTATGGAATGTTCCCAGTACCTCTGACGTTAGCAGGTGGTGAGCCGTGCCCGCCAAACGCACGCAGCGCACCTTCAGCTTCAAGCTCCCCTAACGTCACAATCTCGCTAGCATGCCTCGCCTTCCAAGTCTCGATTGCCTCGTCCGCCTCCTTCCTCCACCAGAATCGGGGGACTAGGACCCCGCGCCTGCGGACAGATGTCTGCGGGATCATGAAGTAATGCGGAGTCTCTTCGAGTAGTGGGCGACTCTTGCCGCGACCGCGGTAAGACCCTGCGACGATTCTCTCCACAGCCTCGGCCATTTCATTGTCCAAGGCACCTTCCGGGCTCCGCTGGCCGTCGTCGCCAAGGCGGTAGACAGGTTGCCCTCGCTTGTCTTGGCCAATCGATTTCGGAAAGCTCATACCGATCTGATGGCCTTCCGAGGGCGGGCGCTTTTGAACGAAGAGAATACACGTCTTTGCACGACAGAATTCTTCAAATGCAACCATTGGCACATCGACGACATGAGTAATGGTAATGGTACGACAAACCCAGTCAACAAACCACTTGAACGTCTTCGAAAAGAGGAAAGTCTCGGGCAGCACGATCGCCATATGGCCGCCGTCCCTTAGGAGATCTATATTCCTTTCGAAGTACGCAATCCCCAGTTGTTGGGTCTTCCAATTGCCAGTGGGGACCCAGTCGCCGTCTCTCAACTCCCATTTCTGGCAAACCTGTAATCCTTCCGATCGCCCAACGGCTGCATCGACCTTTAGGTCTTTCCCAAAAGGCGGATTGGTCATTACTTGAGCAAATGCCCCGCCTATCACGACCCGTCCAAGGTCATCGCCGCGTAGCTCCCACTCACTCCGGTCGATTGCGTCAGCGCGATATACGTGAGCTCTGCCGTCGCCAAGGAGTGTGAGATATGCCCTGCAGAGCTTGGTCGACACAGCATCTTTATCCACGGCAAACAAGTTGTGGGCCGCCCATCGACTGCGAGCGTTATGTTGGGCGGTTGTGTCCAATGCGGTGCTCTTGTCGACCTTGTCATAGACGTAATCCAGAGCCGCCGCCAAGAAGCCGCCTGTCCCGCAGGCCGGATCAATTAGACGTGTTGCGTGATCGGGATCGAGGATTGACACCACGCAATCTACGAGGGCTGGCGGCGTAAAGTATGCGCCCTCCTGGCCCTTGAGAGCGCGACCCCTCAGGACTTGGAACGCGGTTCCGACCGCATGACGGTCATGGCCCAGAAGACGGTAGGGTTGAAGTGTCCTCACTACTTGTTCTAAGCTCGCGTCGTCAATGTGCAGCCTTTCTTCGGTGTCCACAAACACCGATGTGAGCCGGCCCTTGATGTCTTGGAAGAAGCGGCGTACGGCATCCGCGGTAGCTGCCCTCGAGGATGCAAGTTGAAACGCCATGGGGCGCTCAGGCTCCACCTCTCCGTCCTGTTCGTCGGCGATCTTGCAGATTAGGAGATTAGCTAAGTCATTTAGAATGAACTCGTCCCGATTTACTTGCGTATCCTGCGCCGCAATCCGATTCCGAAGGCGCCGAAAAACCGTGCCGAGATTAGGTGGCTGGACCAGATCGCGATATCGTAGTGGTGGTTTGGCGTCTGCCGGCGAAAGGGGGTCGGTTGGGAGCGGGACCCGACCATACTCATCGATTACAAACCCCTCACGGACTTTCCAAACTAAGACGTGCCGATCGCCGTTGAACCATATACCCAATCGTGTCTCAGGTTCAAGGCCCAAATAGGTCTTCAATTCCCTGATGCCGGTATTCTGGTCAGGCGCTTTGCTCTCAACGATGATTCTGACGTGCGACGGATCCCCTCGGTGCTCTACTGAGCTGAAAATGGCTATATCCACTGGATAGCCAGAACTTCGTGACGCTGAGGGCGACTTCGGGACGCGCCATTGGGGCCGAGTGATGATCTGTTGGGGATGCCACCCAAGTCGCTGCGTCAGGTAGAAGACAAAGGGTTGCGTCGCGTCTCTCTCTTCTGCGCCGGCGACGATCTGCTTTCCCGACAAGGCGTCGATAACGACGGAGCGCACTTGGTTCTCCTTTTCCTAGTACGTCTTCATGCCGTCAACAAGAGGCGGCATGAGGGTGGAGTTCGGTGTCCAATTCCCCAAAGCCACCGGATCGAGCTGTCCCCAGCGGACCAATTCCCAACCCACAATCTTGTGAGAGGGTGTCCTCACGACACCACCCTCACCACCACCTCACCCGGCACGATTTCCTCCATCCCCAACCCCCTCAGCACAGCATTCACCTCCACCAGCTCCTCTTCCCACACCGCCTGCATGCTGAACAGGTGCCCCCCCAACCGTTCCACCATAATCTCGAACACCGCATACATCCCGCTCCCCGGCCTTCCATCCCCCCGCTCCGACATCGACAACAGATTCGCCAGCCGATTATTCACCTTGATCGGGAAGTTCAGGGGGTCCTGGTTCGAGCGGTTCCGCACCTGGTAGATCTCGCCCTCCACGGCCGACGCCGCCGTCCGCAGGCGCTCCGCCGCCGCGATCAGCGTTTCATCATCGTCCGCCGCGGCCAGGCGCTCGTCCAGCTGCGCCTTCACGTCGCGGATCACGATCACCGCCGAGTTCGCCGCATCCACCTGGTCGCGGATCCGGACCCCGAACTCGTACTGGGCCTGCAGGTCCTCGACCGTCACGTCGGTGATCCACGGATGGGGCACGACCACCACCTGGGACCTGCTGACGAGGTCGCCCACCGTCAGCCGCAACGTGTACACCCCCGGCGGCACCGCCGGCCCCATCGTGCGCACGCCCCACAGAATCATCCCGGGAAACGTCGTCGCCGGATCCGTGCGCAGATCCCACCGCACCCGGTTCAGCCCGGCGGCCACCGGTAGCGCCGGTCCGGCCCACCGGTCCCGCTCCTCGCCCTCTTCCGCAGGCTCGAAGGTGCGCAAGACCTCGCCGCCCGAATCGAGGATTTCCAGCTTGGCATCCGTCGCGCTCTCAGGCTCCTCCTTGAGCCACCACGACAGCACCACGCCATTCGCGGACCGGTAGGCCAGCGCCGGATCGAAAAGCACCAGGTCGCGGTCGGTCGTGATCGCGTCGAGCTGACGCAGCGGGGCGATGTTGTCGAGCGACCAGAACCCCCGTCCGTGACTCGCCATCGCCAGCTCGTCGTGCTCGGGAATCACGTCGGTGATCGGGATGTCGGGCAGCCCCGGGTTGAGCTCCTGCCACGAGGTGCCGTCGTCGAACGAGATGTACACGCCGTGGTTCGTCCCCGCGTAGAGCAGCCCCTCGCGGGCGGGGTCCTCGCGGATCGAGTTGACGTAGGCGTCGTCGCGCATGCCGCTGGTGATCCGGGTCCAGCTCTGGCCGAAGTCGTCGGTCTTCCAGATGTGCGGGCGGAAGTCGTCGAGCAGGGCGCGGCGGGCCGACACGTAGGCCTTGGCGTCGTTGAAGGACGAGGCGTCGATCAGGCTGACGCGGCCGAAGTCGGGCATGTCGGGGGGCGTCACGTCGGTCCAGTTGGCGCCGCCGTCGGTGGTGACGTGCACGAGTCCGTCGTCCGATCCGGTCCAGATGATGTCGGTGTCACGCTTGCCGGGTGCTACCGAGAAGATGGTCGCGTAGACCTCGGGGCCGTTCATGTCGCCGGTGATGGGGCCGCCGGAGTGGCCGAGCGTCATGGGGTCGGCGCGGGTGAGGTCGCCGCTCAGCGCCTCCCAGTTGGTGCCGCCGTCGGTGGTGCGCCAGAGCCGGTTGGACGAGGCGTACAGGGTATTGGGATCGACGGGCGAGAAGATGATCGGGAAGGTCCACTGCCAGCGCTCGACCATGTCGGCGGCCGGCTCGCCGGAGTAGAACCAGGGGTAGGGATTGACCTCGCGCGAGGTGCCCAGGCGGCGGTTGAACTTGTCGATGTAGCGGCCGTTGTTGGTGCCCGAGAAGAAGACGTCGAGGTCCTTGGGGTCGGGCGCGATGTAGCCGGGCTCGCCGCCGCCGGCCCGGTAGTGGACGTCCATCGAGCCTGCGGTGATTGCGGGGGCGCGGGCGGCTGTGGGGACTCCGCCGTGGAAGTGGGCGTCGGATGGATCGCGGTCGGCCGCGTCGTCTTCGGTGTCCCCGTTGTCCGCGGAGGCGGCCCAGGCCTGCTCGAAGCGCTGCGCGTTCCAGTCGGACGGCAGGCAGAGCGTGCTGTTGTCCTGCTGCGAGCCGCAGATGTGCCACGGGATGTGCGCGGTCGTGACGCCGTGGTAGAACTGCGCGGTCGAGAACTCCTGGTCGGTCCACTCGCTGCCGGTGGTGAAGCTGACCGCGCCGCCGCCGTCGTTGGCGACCACGACGTGCGCGGGGTCGTCGGGGTCGATCCAGAAGTCGTGGAAGTCGCCGTGGGTGCCGTTGTTGATGACTTCGTACGTCGCGCCGCCGTCGGTCGAGCGGAAGAACGACGTGTTCTGCACGTAGACGACGTCCTCGTCGTGATGGTCGGCGTACACGTGCGTGTAGTAGAACGCGCGCTGCCGGATCCGCCGCTCGTCGTTGATGAGCTCCCAGCTGTCGCCCCCGTCGTCGCTGCGGAAGAGCCCGCCGTCGTCGTGCTCGAAGAGGGCATACACGCGGTTGGAGTTGGCGGTCGACACCGCCAGGCCGATCTTGCCGACGACGCCTTCCGCCGGCATGCCGGGGTTGCGGGTCATCTCGGTCCACGTGTCCCCGCCGTCGACCGATTTGAACATGCCGCTGCCCGGCCCGCCGGAGGACATCGTGTACTCCTTGCGGAAGGCCTCCCACAGCGCCGCGTAGATGATGTCCGGATTGTTGCGGTCGATCGCGATGTCGATCGCGCCGGTGCGCTCGTCGCGGAAGAGGATTTTGGTCCAGGTGTCGCCGCCGTCGGTGGACTTGAAGACGCCGCGCTCCTCGCTCGGCACGCCGTACTTGCCGAACGATGCGACGTACACGATGTCCGGGTTGGTCGGATGAATGCGGATCGTGGAGATGCCGTGGGACTCGGAGAAGCCGACGTGCTCCCAGGTGGCGCCCGCGTCGCGGCTGCGGTAGACGCCGTCGCCCGGCAGGATGTTGCCGCGGATGCACGTCTCGCCGGTGCCGATGAAGACGAGGTCGGGGTCGGTTTCGGCCACCGCGACCGCGCCGACCGAGGCCGAGCTGATCTGGAAGTCGGTGACGGGGAACCAGTCTTCGCCGCCGTTGGTGGTCTTCCAGAGGCCGCCGCCGGTGGCGCCGAAGTAGGCTTCCTGCGGGCGGCCCACGACGCCGGAGGTGGCGATGGAGCGGCCGCCACGGTCGGGGCCGAGGTTGCGCCAGGAGTAGCCCGCGAGGAAGGCGGGGTCGAGGGTGACTTGCTGGGCGGCGAGGGGGTGCGGGCTGGCGAGGGCGGACACCCAGCCAGCCTGGCGGGTGATCAGCGTTTGATCAGCGACTGGCGGGGCAAGGGCCAGAAGGGTCGCGGCGAGGGCGATCGGCATGATTGAGGAGCGGTTCACGGTGGCGGATCCTGTGCTTGGGGACGGCGAATTGGCGGGGGTCAAGCTATTGGGGGGGTGGAGGGGGGGACAAGCGGAGGACGGCTGATCGCCCGCCTGGTTGGCGATTCCAGGGTCACAACAGTTGCGATTCCACCGCCACAATGATTGCATTTCCGGTGCTGGAGCTGTTGCAATTCCGGAATTGCTGCTCCTGAACGCCCCGCGTCGCCGGAGGGAACCCATATGCGCCGGTTCGCGATCGTCCTGTCAGCCCTGCTTGTGCACGGATGCGACCTGTTCCCGATCGGCGTCTGCACCGACGAACTGGTATACGGCATCATAGTCACCGTCCGGGACTCGGTGACGGGTGAGCGGCTCGGCTCGGACCCGGCCGGGTTGCTGACGGATGGTTCCTACCGCGAGACGATGGAACCCGCCGGGCACAGTCGCCTGTGGGGAGCGCCCGAGCGCCCCGGCACCTACGACATCGAGATCACCGCCCAGGGATACCGAACCTGGAACCGGCAGGGCGTCGAGGTGGAGATGGAGTGGAACGGATGCCACGTTGAGACGGTGGAGCTCGAGGCCACGATGGTTTCGGCAGCGGCGTTGCCTAACTGACAAGTCGGCATGACGAAATGTCATGTAAGATTTACATTCATGACTCGCGTTACCAAGATCTGGAGGCAACTCCTCGACCACATCCAGCGGTACCACCAGCCCATCGCTACAGCGAAGCCGATAGTCTCGGATACCCGTGAAGCTCCCGCACACACTTTCCTTGCGGCCGCCCGCTGTCTGGGGATGCCGCAGGCCACTCTCCGCTATTGGGTGCACGGTCGAACCTCCCAACGAGGCGGGGAGCGCGGCGTCTCCGAGCCACTGATAAGAGCTCCGGCGGGCGTGAGCAATCTGATCTCCTTCAACAACCTTGTCGAAGCGCATGTCCTCCGCGCGCTCCGAACCAGGGGCGGCATCCGAATGGTGGCTGTCCGGAAAGCAATTGAATACGCGGAGAGTGAGCTCGGGGTCGCGCGACTGCTCTTGAGTGATGAACTGGGCACTTCGGGGCTGGAGGTTTTTCTGGGCCGGCTGAGCGAGTTGATCACACTCTCAAGGTCGGGGCGAATGGCCATGCGGCAAATGCTTGACGTGTGCCTGCAACGTGTCGATCGCGATGGCGACGCGCTCCCATTGCGACTCTATCCTCTTCGTCCAACATGGTCGGAAAGCAGGAAGCCCATTGTGATCGATCCCCGAATCTCCTTCGGTCGCCCCACTGTGGCGGGATCCGGCGTCTCGACCGCAGCGCTCGTTGACCGATATGACGCTGGCGAGAGTTTCCAAGAACTCGCCCACGACTATCGGCTCGAGGTCAGCCAGATCCAGGATGCCGTCTTCTACGAGCGGGTCGCTTGAATCCCGCGTTAGGAAAAGTTCTTTCCTCGCCGATTCTCTAACGAAAATAAGGCGTTCTTCGCTTTCGTTAGCGGTCTGGTCTGGACTCCATTAGCAAAACTTCTTTCCTAGCGAAAATCCTAAATAAAACGACAGCCTTGAACTTTTCCTACAGCAGCGTCATCTTGGGATAACCGCCACCGAAGTGGCCCGAACCTCGGCCCCGAAAGCCCGAACCCGTGCGACGCGAATCCACAGGATCCTACGAAGTGACCGTTGGCGGCGGAGAGACCGTGCGAGCCTTCGTACCCCTGCCTCTCCCACCGGTACCGGAGCTCGATTTCGGGGAGGGCCTCCGCCTTCCCCTCGAAGCGGCAACGACGGCGCTTGGGCGGCTGGACGCAGTCACTGAGCTATTGCCAGATCCAGCCGTCTTCGTCTACGGCTACGTGCGGAAGGAGGCGGTCCTGTCCTCCCAAATCGAAGGGACCCAGTCCTCGCTGGCGGACCTGATGCTTCACGAAGCGGGGGGCGTACCCGCCACCCACCGCAGCGATGTGATGGAAACGTCGAACGCCGTGGCCGCCATGAATCACGGCTTGGAACGCTTGCGAGGTGGTTTCCCGATCTCGAATCGCCTGATGCGGGAGATGCACGCCAGGTTGCTGGCAAGCGGACGCGGGAAGGCCATGATGCCGGGTGAGTTTCGGCGATCACAGAACTGGATCGGCGGATCACGGCCCGGCAATGCCGCCTTCGTTCCACCGCCACCCAACCACGTCCAGGGTTGCATGGCCGACCTGGAACGGTTCATTCACGCCACGGACGACGGCCTTCCCGTGCTGGTGAAGGCCGGCCTCGCCCATGTCCAGTTCGAAACCATTCACCCCTTCCTCGACGGCAACGGGCGGCTGGGCCGATTGCTGATCACCCTCATGCTGTGCGACGCCGGACTGCTCCGGGAGCCGCTTCTATACCTCAGCCTGTACCTCAAACGCAATCGCAGCACCTACTACCAGCTTCTCAACGACATCCGGCATACCGGAGATTGGGAGGCGTGGCTGAGGTTCTTTCTGGATGGTGTGAGGGAGGTGGCGGAGGCGGCCGTCTCAACGGCGCGCTCCGTCAGCGATACGATCCGCGACGACCGAGCGCGAATCGGCCGCCTGGGGCGGCGCGCCGGCTCGGCGCTGCAAGTTCACCAGTCGCTGTTAGAACGCCCCGTGGGTGACATCGCCCGCCTCGCGTCCCGCACGGGTCTGTCCGCCCCGACCGTGGCCGCGGTGCTTCGGGTGCTCGAGGAGCTCGACATCGTGCGCGAGGTTACGGGCCGCCAGCGCGGGAAGATCTTCACGTATGAGCGGTATCTTGCGGTTCTGCGGGAAGGGACGGAAGATCCGCCGGGGTAAGCCTCGCAGTCATCACGAAGGAAGGAATCCACAGATGCTGCACCACCACCACCCCATTCGCACTCTGGCAACCACTCTCGCCGCAATCCTCACGATCGGCGCGGCCGCCCGTCCCCTGTCACCCCAACCACCAGTCACAATTACCGACAGCGCCGGCATCCGCATCGTCGAGAGCAGCGCACCGGCGTGGTCCGCTGGGGCCGGATGGCGCCTGGGCATCGAGCCCATCCTCACCATCGGCGAAGAATCGGGTGATCTGAACTACATGTTCCAGGGGGTGTCGCACGCGCTTCGCATGGACGACGGAACCATCGGCGTGGCGGACCGCCTCGCGAGCGAGATTCGCCTTTTCGACACTGACGGCGTGTTCATCCGCACTCTCGGCGGCAGCGGAGAGGGTCCGGGCGAGTTCGGGATGTTGTACGAGGTGTGGGCGCGGGGAGACACCATCTGGGCCTCCGACAATCTTCTGCGGCGGGTTTCCGTCTTCGAACGGGGTGGAGACGTGCTTGCAACCATTCGGGTGGAAACGGTTCCGGGAAGGGGATCCGGATCGGCTACCTCACCCTTCGCCGATGGAACGCTCCTGGCGTTGAATGCACCGTCGGGCGGCGTACGCTCGCGCAGTGGTGACGTACAGGCCGGGGCTGTCTGGAAGCTCGACCGGTATTCTCGGGACGGGCAGTTCATGAACGAGGTTTCCCCTCTGCAGGCGTCCTCCAGGTGGGATCACGACATCCGGGGGATTGCTTCAGCCCGGTATCTGCCGTTGTCTCTGGGAATCCCTCCGTATTCGTCAAGCGGGGACCACGTCTACGCCGGCATGGGCATCGAGGCCAGCATCGAGCGACGGACCAACGACGGCGTGCTTAGCCAAGTGATCCGCTGGACCATCCCTGAACGCCGCATTTCCGACGAGGACAAGAGGCAATTTCGCCAGGCCTATGCCGTCGCACCCCGCCGCTACGATCCCGCCGCCTGGGCCCGCTACCTGCGGGAGACACCGTTTCCCGAGCGAATGCCCCTTTACCGGCGCTTCCTCGTCGACGCTCAAGGGAACCTCTGGGCGGAGCGCTATAGACCCCCCTGGGAAGAGGGGTCCTCCTGGTACGTGTTCGACGAGCAGGGGGTGTGGCTTGGCGAAGTCGACACGCCGACCGGCCTCTACATCTTCGAGATCGGCACGGACTACGTGCTCGGGCGGTACCGGGACGAACTCGACGTGCAGTCTGTCGTCATGATCCCGCTGGACCGGAGTGCCGCCACCGATCCAGCGCCCCGTTCACCCACCCCACCACCACACTCGTCACGATCCCGATCGTAGCGGCGACGAAATTGCTGAACACGTCGAAGTTGTCGTACACCCGGTTCGGCAACACCGCCTGGATCCCCTCGTCCAGCCAGCCGATCAGCACCGTCACGACCAGGGCCAGCAGCGCCGGCACGCGCACCCGCCCGCCGTTCTCCGACCGCTCCCTCAGGGCCTGGTAGATCAGAACCGCGACGACGCTGTACTCCATCAGGTGGGTGCGCTCCGCGGCGCTGACGCCCGTCCGCAGCACCGCCATCCCATAGACGGCCGCCACGCCGAGCGCGATCCAGACATCCCGCCGCCCGGGCCGCCTCTTCAGCCCGCTTCCCACGATGGCCGCCACCGTGAGCAACATGAGGAAGAAGAAAACGGCGGGCAGCGCCGGATGCTCGCCCAGAACCTCGGCCAGCGTCCCCGCCAGTCCCAGTGTCGAGTAGATGGCCACGACCACGACCAGCGCCCAGAGCCACAGTCGCCGTTCGCGCCGCGTGGTAAAGAGCGTCACCCCCTGCCCCGTCCTACCTCGCCTCCGGCCGTTTCCGCTCGAAGACCGACACCCTCATGGCCAGGATCTTCTGTCCAACGTAGCCGGCGACCGGCGTGCCCGACATGCGCGCGTCGATGTCGCGGCGGTACACCGCCGCCTTGCCCTCGAGCGTCGCGCATTCGTCGAGAACGATACGCGTTTCGTAGGTGACGTAGCTGTCTCTCGGGAGCACCCCTCCCTCCCCCACGATCCACTCCGGCCTGCCGAGGCCATCGATCGGCCCTTCGGACCGGGGCACGCCTATCTGCGAGAACATCTGCTCGACCTTCACCGTGAGGGGGAGGTCCAGGGGCTCGCTCCACCGGTTGAGCAAGTCCACACTCACATCGAAGCTGCAGGAGGCGGCGTCGAACGTGCTCCTGTTGACGAGAACCGCGACCGAGTCGGTAACGTTGCGTCCGAGATCCGCGTTCCACTCGGCCCGGGTCCTGGCCGTTCCGGCGACCTCCACGGGCGCGGTATACAGCTGCGCGACCCCGGTACGGTTGTCGACCCAAACGGGGTGGAATCGACCGTCTGCCGCAACCATCATTCCGACGTAGTCTCCCACTTCCTCGTAGGTGCGGTGCGCTCCGCCCGTGATGATCGCGATCCAGCTGCTGCCGTCACTGGGTCCGGGGACGACGCCCAGGCCCGCATACCCTTCCCGTTCTCCCTCCCCTCGCGCGTAGGTGTGTGCGGCCTCGCTCACCGCTACGCTGGGCAGAACGCTTTCGCCACCGTCCAGAGAGGCCGTGAATCGCTGACGGAACTCCTGATTCAGGGGGTCTTCACGACGGTCGAGCCAGGTGATCCCAACAACCCCGTCGCGGTTGACCGCGATGTCGGGCATGAACGCGTTCGGGCCTGCGGAATCGAGGGGAATGCGGGGGTCGTCGACTGGAAGTGGGCTGGCCCATTCCTCACCGTCGTCCGACCAGCTCAACATGATCTGACAGCGTCCGTACGTGTGGTCCGTGAACGCGAGGTAGACCCGCCCGTGGAATGGGCTGTCGGAATGATCGACCGCGATCTCCGGAGGGCCGCCAAAGGGCGTACACGGCGTGGTCTTTGCGACGTGGTGCGGTTGGTGGATGACCCTCCCACCTTCGGTGACCGTCACGACCGAGGCGAAGTTCTTCGTGGCCGTGTCTCGGTGGGCTTCCCACCAGGGGGGGTCCCACCAGGGCGTCGGCGAAGGAGCGGGGGGCGTGGGCTGAAACGGGGGGCGGACATCGACGGGAACCAGGACCCGCCCATCCGGATGCACGACCGGTGCACCGACCTGGCCCTGATACCAGTCCTTCGGGATGAACATGTCGACGGGACCTGTGTAGCTCCGGCCGGAGTCGGCCGAGACCACGAGCGACACATGCCGCTGGGGAAGCTCGCCCTCCTCCTCCTCGACCCGCACGCCCACGGCGTAGACGTGCCCGTGATACGGCCCGCCTGTCCAGTCGACGACGAGATCCGCGTTGTCCACGAACGGTCCGAGCACGGGTTCACTCCACGTGAGGCCACCGTCCGTCGAGCGGAAGAAGTGGGTGATGACGTGTGACTCGTAGGCGATCCTCGGGTCCCCGCGGGCCGGTAGCGACGCGAAGTAGGCCATGCCTCCCGGCCCGAAGGCGCACGCGGGGTCCCATGTCGTGCCCCACCGCGAGATCGTGTCGTTCAGCGCGATGCCCCAGGTGGCACCCGCGTCATGGGACACGTAGATGCCCGTCGACAGCCGGCTTCGGGTGGGGTCGACGATCATCGAGCACACCGCCATGCGCGTCGAGTCCGAGGGATCGGCGTGGGCGAAGTACTCCGAGTGCGCCGCAGCCGCATGATCGCCGCTGACGAGCACATTCCGTCCCACCTGGATCAGGGAGCGCCCGTGGCGGGGCTGTTCCGGCGGCGCGCACGCCGCGGTCGTGAGGATGAATGCGGAGGCGAGGATGCACACGGCCGCCAGGCGGGGCGCCGTGCGCACGAATCCTGGTTTGGAGATCATTTGAACCGCCCGTCGGTTCCAGTTCCAGAGCGACGGATACTCCACAAGGTACGCCCGGATCGGGCCCCGGCCAACCGCGCCGTCACCCGCCCGCGCGCGGGCCCGGCGAATGGCGGACGTTGCTCCCCCTTTCCCGCGCCCGTACGCTACCAGCCCATGGCCCTCTCGCAAATCCTCCCCGGCGACATCCGCGAAAAACCGGTGTACACCGTCTCGGCGGTTGCCCGGCATCTCGGCATTCCAAGTGGCACGCTCCGCCATTGGGTGGTCGGTCGGTCGTACAGTCGACGAAGGCGATCCGCTGCCGCCGAACCTCTGATCCACGCCCCGGCTTCGAGCGGCCTGATCTCGTTCAACAACGTGGTCGAGGCACACGTGCTCATGCCCTTGCGTTCGCGGGATCTCGGCAGGATGGCCGCGGTCGGCCGGGCGATTACATCGGCCGAAGCGACTCTCGGCGTCGAACGGCTGCTCTTGTCGGGCGAACTGCGCACATCGGGCCAGGACATCCTCCTCGATCGCCTCGAGCAGCTGCTGAAGCTCTCCCGGTCGGCCCGGGCCGCGATGCGGCACATGCTATCGGCCTCCCTGGACCGCATCGATCGGGATGACGACGGCCTGCCGATCAGGCTCTATCCGTTCGGGCCCTTCGGATCCCCGAGCCGGAAGACGATCGTGATCGACCCGCACATCGCGTCCGGGCGGCCGGTGGTGGCGGGGACGGATGTCGAGACGGCTTCTCTGGCGGGGCGCGTGGACGCGGGCGAGAAATTGCAGTCCGTTGCCGACGATCTTGGGCTCGACGCGGCCCAGGTTCTGGACGCCATCGTGTATGAAAGGGCCGTGTAGGCGACCACTCGCGCCGCGCGGAGTGGCCGAATGTATACTAGACACGACAAAATGTAATGTGCTCTTTACGTTGTGAATGCTTGAAGCGAAGCGCCCCGACGCGGGTGCATCGCCGCTTGGATGCCGGGAGGACCCCAGCTCGGTTCCCAGCGTCTCGCCGAGCCGGATTCGGCTGGTTCAGTGCTCCGGTGCTCGCACTGTCACTGTCGACGGCGATGCCGCCGGGACTCGCGGCGCAGGATGCGGCGACGCCGCCGGGGTTTGCCGCCCAGGATACGGCGACGCCGCCGAGCCTCCCAGCCCGTGACTACGTCTCGCTCCTCCCGCCCATGGAGTGGCGCTCCATCGGCCCTGACCGGGGCGGACGCTCGATCGCGGTGGCAGGCCATGCCGAGCGGCCGCTCGAGTACTACTTCGGCGCGACGGGCGGCGGCCTCTTCAAGACCACCGACGGCGGCAACACCTGGCGCCCGGTCACCGACGGCCAGGTCGGCAGCGCCTCGGTCGGCGCGGTGGCGATGGCGCCCTCCGACCCCGACATCGTCTACATCGGCATGGGCGAGGTCCAGCTGCGCGCCAACGTGCTCCAGGGCGACGGCGTCTACCGCTCCGACGACGCCGGCAACAGCTGGCGGCACCTCGGCTTGGCCGACACGCACGCGATCGGGCGAATCCGCATCCATCCCACCGACCCCGACCGCGTGTTCGCGGCGGCCCTGGGCCATCCGTTCGGCCCAAACCCGGACCGCGGAGTCTTCCGGACCACCGACGGGGGCAGGACCTGGGAGAAGGTGCTGTTCCGCGACGAGCACACCGGAGCCGTCGACCTGGTCATTGACCCGAGCGATCCGGACGTGCTGTACGCGACCCTCTGGCAGGTGTATCGCAGGCCCTGGCGCCTTTGGAGCGGGGGCGAGGGGTCGGGGATCTTCAAGTCGACCGACGGCGGCGACAGCTGGCGCGAGATCACGCGCCACCCGGGTCTGCCGGCCGGCGTGCTGGGCAAGATCACGGTCACCGTCTCCGGCGCGGATCCGGGCCGCGTGTGGGCGAACGTCGAGGCGGAGCGCGGCGGGCTGTACCGGTCCGACGACGGCGGCGAGTCGTGGGAGCTGATCAACAACCACCGCGACATCTGGCAGCGCGCCTTCTACTTCCAGCGCCTGGAGGCCGACCCGGTCGACCGCAACACGCTCTACATCCTCAACTTCCGGCTCATGCGCTCGACCGACGGCGGACGGACTCTCGAGAGCGTCCCGGAGACTCACGCGGACCATCATGACCTGTGGATCGATCCTGCGAACCCGCTCCGCATGATCAACGGCAACGACGGGGGCGGCGTGGCGACGGTAAACGGCGGCCGCACCTGGACCTCGATGCGGTATCCCACCGCCCAGATCTATCGCCTGACGACGACCTCGGACTTCCCCTACCACGTCTGCGGCGCGCAGCAGGACAACACCACGGTCTGCGTGTCCTCCGAGCCGGGACACCTGCGCGATCCCCGCAGCCCGGGCACGGAGTGGATGTACGCGGTGGGCGGCGGCGAGATGGGCTACATCGCCCAGCACCCCGCCCACCCCGACATCTTCTACGCGGGTGCGACCAACACCCTCACGCGCTACGACCGGGCGACCGGCTTGGTCACCGACATCCAGCCGTGGCCGCGCATCGTCATGGGCGAGCCCGCGCGCGACATGCCCGAGCGCTGGAACTGGACCTACCCGATCGCGGTGGCGCCGACGCCGCCCCACGCGCTCTACGTCGGATCGCAGCACCTGTGGCGTTCAGCCGACGAGGGCGCGTCGTGGGCCAGGATCAGCCCCGACCTGACGCGCGCCGAGCCCGAAACGCTCGACGACTCCGGCGGCCCGATCGTGCTGGACCAGGACGGCCCCGAGATCTACGGCACCCTGTACTCGATCGGCCTCTCGCCGCATGACCCGGAGACGGTCTGGACCGGATCCGACGACGGACTGGTGCACATGACGCGAGACGGCGGCGGCGAGTGGCACGATGTCACGCCCCCGGACATGCCGCCGCACACGCGCGTGATGACCGTCGAGGTGTCTCCGCACGATCCGGCGCGCACGCACGTGGCCGGCATCAGGTACGAGATGGACGACCGGTCGCCGTATGTGTGGAAGACCGACGACTACGGCGCGACCTGGACCCGGATCAGCGACGGCATCCCCGCCGGCGCATTCGTGCGTGTGATTCGCGAAGATCCGAAGCGCGGGGGGCTCCTGTACGCCGGCACCGAGCACGGGGCGTTCGTCTCGTTCGACGGCGGCGTGAGCTGGGGCGACCTGTCGCTCGGACTCCCGGATACACCCGTGACCGGGATCTCGGTCGAGGAGCGCGACCTGGTGATCAGCACCCACGGCCGCTCCTTCTGGGTCCTGGACGACATCGAGACGCTGCGGCAGCTCGACGCAGACCTCGCCGATGCGGACGCTGCCGATGCGGATATCGGCGCAGCCGCGCCCACACGCTCGAGTGCCGCCGACGCTTCCGCCGCCACCACCTCGGGCGCTGTTGCCGCCAGCCCCCGCATTCACCTCTTCCAGCCCGCCGACGCGGTTCGGCGATCCGTCCCCGCGGTGATCGACTTCCGGGTGCCTGCAAGCCGGAACGACCCGGGCTCCGAAATCGAGTCGCCGAGGCGCGCGCTGCTCGAGGTCCTGACGGACGACGGGAAGCATGTGACCACACTCCACGCCGGGCCCGTGGGCGCTGGCACCCACCGCGCCCGCTGGAACCTCCGCTACCCGGGCGCGGCGACGTTCCCGGGTATCGTGCTCGAAGGCGGCAACCCCGCGATCGGGCCATGGGCGCCGCCCGGGCGCTACCGGGCGCGGCTAACCGTCGCCGGCATCACCCGGGAAGCCACCTTCGCCGTCCACCCCGACCCGAGACTCGGCGACATCCCCGCCACCGCCTTCGCCGCCCAGTTTCGCCTGGCCATGGCCATCCGCGACGCCGAGCACCTTGCAAACACGAGCGTAATGACGGCCCTGGACCTCCTCGGCCAGGTCAACGCGGTCCTCGGCTCTGCCCGCGACGGCGCCCTCCGGGACGACCTGTCCGAGTTCGCGGCGGCGATCGAGGGCACCGCGGGAGAGCTCTACCAGCTCCGCAATCAGAGCCCGAAGGACAAGATCGCGTTCCCGATCAGGCTGAACGACCGCCTCACCGGCCTGCGCAGCCACCTGGAGCGCGGGGACGGCACACCCACCGGCGCATACCAGGCGGTCTTCGACGAGTTGTCGGCCGAGCTTGACGTGCACATCGAGGCCCTCGAGCGACTGCTCGGCGACGACCTGCCGCGATTGAATCGGCTGCTGGAGAGAGCGGGGCTTCCGCCGCTGGAGGCGCGGTCGCCCCGCCACTGACTTCCGACGTCTGGCGCCGCGCACGAGGACAGGTGCGGCACTTTCTCCCTTGGCCAGTGTACCCGGCACACATCCATGGTGCGACCGGAATCCTCGATGCGGCCATCACAAGCGTTGGCGTGCGGAAGGACAAGATGCTATATATTGGCTGGACAATAATGTACAAGGAGTGGAAGCAACCATCGTGGGCGATGACCGGCACGGTATCCTGTGACGCACTTGTCGACATCCCCTGAGACGACCCCGCGCGCCGACTCATGAAGATCCCCAGCGCCTACGCAGCAGGATATGAGGCGGCCCGGGCCCTTGACCCCAACCTGGCCGACGCATATATCCGCCACACCACCGTCGGCGATCCGCTCGCGGACGCGGTGATCCGCGATCTCGGATCCCTGGAGCCAGAGGAGATCCACGAAACCCTGGCCAACGTGCTGGAGGGCCCGGCAACGTCGGGCCACGACGTCCCCGATTCCCTCCTGGCCTTCGTCGAGGAGGCCCGACAGATCCCCGACTGGTTCGACAGAAAGCGGGCCCGCGTCGCCTCCCAGGCCTTCCTCCGCAACTCGGATATCGTCCTTGCGGCCCTCGTGGGCGGCAGCATCGTGGAGGGATTCTCCACGCTGATCAGCAAGTCGTTCCGGATTCGGGGGCGGCTCGTCGTGGCGGCCATCCGCCGGCTCAAGCACAACGGCATGCAGCTGGTCGAGCAGTATCTCCCTGGCGGCATGGAGCCCGACGGAGACGGATGGAGGCTGACGCTCCGGGCCCGCCTGGTGCACGCCCAGTCAAGGCATCTGCTCAACGGCTCCGACGAGTGGGACCGGGAGCGATACGGCACGCCGCTCAGCGCAGCGCACATCCTGCTGGCCGGGTCCGCCTTTTCGGGCCGCCTGATGGGACACGTCGCCACGCTGGGGGGCGATTTTACGCGTGAAGAGCGCGAAGCCTTCGTCCACGTCTGGCGGTACGCCGGAATCCTCTTCGGCATCCCCGAGGAGATTCTCTTCCGCGACGAGGCCTCGGCGGTCCGAACATTCGAGATCGGCAGGATGTGCGAGCCTCCGACCGATCACGACGGGATCATCATGGCCAACAGCGTGGTAAACAGCGCGCCGATCATCGTCGGCATCAAGGCACCCCCAGAGCGCCGGAAGATGGCCCGCACGGTGACGCAGGTTTCCCGGGAGCTGATCGGCGACGAGCTCGCGGATTCGCTCCTTTTCCCGCGGCTGAAACGGAAGGTGGTGCCGTGGCTTCGGTTCAGGCACCGGGCCCGGCGGACCATGGGCAAGGTGCTTCCCGGCCTGGCGGCAAAGCACGACCAGGATCGATTCGAAGCCCTGATGGAGTTCGCCAGCTTCGACGAGTTCGAGCACTCCTACAAGCTGCCGACCGCACTACACGACGAGCAGTCGTCCGACTGGTAATTGTAGCAAATCGTCCCGGCCGGGCACGTTTTGCAACAATTTTGGCCGTGACTGGCACTCGCCACAGTGGTCGGGGCCTATCCAAACCGCGCTCCCTGAGCCAGCGCCAGTTCCGGACAGGCCGGGCCGGCGCTCCTACCCGAACCGCACCCCCTGAGCCAGCGGCAGCTCCGGACTCCAGTTCACCGTATTGGTCTGCCGGCGCATGTAGGCCTTCCAGGCGTCCGATCCCGACTCTCGCCCGCCGCCGGTCTCCTTCTCGCCGCCGAACGCCCCGCCGATCTCCGCGCCGCTGGTGCCGATGTTGACGTTGGCGATGCCGCAGTCGCTGCCGCGGTGTGACAGGAAGAGCTCGGCCTCGCGCATGTGGTCGGTGAAGATCGCCGACGACAGCCCCTGGGGGACGTCGTTGTGGAGCGCGATGGCCTCGCCGACTTCGTCCACGGCCTGCGCCGGGGTCGCATCCGCGCTGCCGTAACCGATGATGTAGAGGATCGGCGCGAAGGTTTCCTCCTGCACGATGTCGAACTCGTTCCTCGCCGAGGCGATGCAGGGGGTGACGTAGTGGCCGCCGGGGAAGTCGGGGCCGTTGAGCCGCTCGCCGCCGCAGAGGATCGTGCCGCCTTCGTCGGTCACCCGGCGCACGGCGCTCTCGAGGTCGAGGACCGCCTGGTGGTTCACGACGGGGCCCATCAGGGTAGCCGGGTCGAGGGGGTCGCCGATGCGCACATCCCGGTAGGCCGTAACAAGGCGCCGCTCCAGCTCGTCGCGAATGGATTCGTGGACGATGATGCGCCGCGTGCTGGTGCACCGCTGCCCCGCCGTGCCGACCGAGCCGAAGAGGATGGCGGGGAGGACCAGCTCCATGTTCGCGTGTGGGGTCACGATGATCGCGTTGTTGCCGCCGAGTTCGAGGATGGTGCGGCCCAGGCGCTCGCCGACCACCCGCGCGACCCGGTATCCCATTCTGCAGCTCCCTGTGGCCGAAACCAGCGGTATGCGCCGGTCATGGAGGAGCTTGTCCCCAACCGTGGACCCTCTTCCCACAACCAGCGAGAAGATTGCGGGATCGTGACCGTTTTCGCGCGCCACCTCGGCCGCGATGCGGGTGCAGGCGATCGCGGTGAGCGGGGTCTGGCTGGACGGTTTCCAGAGGGTGGCGTCGCCGCAGACGGCCGCGATCGCGGCGTTCCAGCTCCACACCGCGACCGGGAAGTTGAAGGCGGTGATGACGCCGACCACGCCGAGCGGGTGCCACTGCTCGAACATGCGGTGGTCCGGGCGCTCGGAGTGCATGGAGAGGCCGTAGAGCTGGCGCGAGAGGCCGGTCGCGAAGTCGCAGATGTCGATCATCTCCTGCACTTCGCCTTCGCCCTCGGTGAGGATCTTGCCCATCTCGAGGGTGACGAGCTGGCCGAGCGCGGCCTTGTTCTCGCGGAGGCGGTCGCCGATCTGGCGGACCACTTCGCCGCGCTTCGGGGCCGGGACGGTGCGCCAATCGAGGAAGGCCTCGTGTGCGCGCGCGGCGATGTGATCGTACTCGTCCCCGGTGACCTGGCGGACGGTCGCCATGCGGGAGCCGTCGATCGGGGTGTGGACGTCGAGCTCGGGGCCGGAGCCGATCCACTCGCCGGCGAAGCCGCCGGGGTTGAGGTCGTCGATGCCGAGGGCGGCCAGCACGCGCGCGACGCGCGGGGAGGGGGCGGTGCGGGGGGAGGCCGGAGTCAATGTTGCGGTATCGGTCATGCGTGGTTTCGCTGCAGTTGCGGGGCTGATATGTAATGAGTAATTGTCATTATGTAACTCTCATGGCCGACTGGGCTGGCCACCCCCCGGAGCTGAAACTATAAGTCAGGCACGGCGGGGGCAGAGGTCGATAGACATAATGGTGCCGGAGAGCCCGGTATGTAACATGATCCAGGGCGCTACGGGGAACCCCACAGTGCTGAGGCGGCCCCTTGAGGGTCGTCATCGCGGACGGAAAAGTCGCAATCGAAGAGCGCCCGCTCCCGCCCGGAGACCATCAGCCCGGGAGGGGAGACATGAAGGTAGTGATCGAACGGTGCGCGGGCCTCGACGTGCACAAGAAGACAGTGGTGGCGTGTGTCCGCACGCCGGAGGTGGGCCGGGGGAAGCTCGGGAGCAAGGAGATCCGGACGTTCGGGACCTCGATGAGGGGACTGGAGGCGTTGCGGGCGTGGCTGGCTTCGTTCGGCGTGACCGAAGTCGCTATGGAGTCCACCGGCGTGTACTGGCGCCCGGTGTATGCGGTGCTCGAGGCCGACTTCCGCCTGCTTCTGGTCAACGCGCGGCATGTGAAGCACGTTCCCGGCCGCAAGACCGATGTCCGGGATTGCGAGTGGCTTGCTCAGCTACTGGAGTGCGGGCTACTCAGGGGAAGCTTCGTGCCGCCGCCTGAGATCCGCGATCTGCGTGATCTGACCCGGTTCCGCAAGACCCTGATTGAGGACCGGAGTTCCCTGGTCAACCGGGTGGGCAAGACCCTGGAGCTGGCGAACGTCAAGCTGGCGTCCGTGGTGTCGAACATCATGGGTGTGACGGGGCGGAGGATCCTGGAGGCCATGATCAAGGGTGAGGACGATCCGAAGGTCCTCGCGGATCTGGCGCGCGGCAGCCTCAAGGGGAAGCGCAGGGAGCTCGCCGAGGTCGTTCCCGGCCTGATGCGGGACCACCACCGGTTCGTGCTGCGCCGGCAACTGGACCTGATCGACGAGTTGTCGCGCCAGATCGAGAAGCTGGACATGCGGATCGCCGCGGTGACGGATGTCCCTTTCGGGGCGGCGCTCGACCTCCTGCAGAGCATTCCGGGGGTCGGGCGCCGGTCGGCCGAGGTGATCCTGGCGGAGATCGGTGACGACATGTCCAAGTTCCCGACGCCCGGGCGCTTCGCCTCCTGGGCCCGGGTCTGTCCGGGCAACCATGAGAGTGCCGGGAAGCGCAAGCCCGCATCGATCGGAAAGGGCAACGCCTGGCTGCGAAGGGCATTGTCCCAGGTGGCGTGGGGCGCCGTGCGGACCAAGGGGTGCTACTACGGCGCCCTGTACCACCGCAAGAAGGCAAAGGGCGGCTCGAAGAAGGCCATCGTGGCCGTCCAGCACGCGATCATGGTCGCAATCTGGCACATGTTCTCGACAGGCTCCACCCACGAGGACCTCGGGCCGGACCACTTCCAGCGCCACGACAAGGAACGACGGCTCCGATACCTGAAAGCGCAGATGGAGAGGTTGGGCGTTAGTGTCCAGATACACGACGAAGCCGCCTGAACTCCCCGGTCGGCTTCCCCACCCCGCTCGGATGACCGCGCGACAAGGGCCCTCCTGTCACCCTCGACTTCAGTGCATCACGCCAGAGCACCGACACCACCCCCGAGTTTCACGGAAATGTTTGGTTGTCATTATGGTTCAGGCAGCGCGACGCGCCGCGCCGTCAGGGCACCAGGACGGTGCATCCGTGCGTCTGACGCGACTCGAGTGCGCGGTGGGCCTCCGCCGCCTCCGCGAGGGGGAAACGCTGGCCGATCGTCAACCGGATCCGCCCGGCCTCGATGTGGCCGAGCAGCTCGCCGGCGGCCTCTTCCAGGTCCGCTCGCCGCTCGATGTAGGGCTTGAGCGCGGGGCGGGCGACGGTGATGCCCTTCGCGCTCAGGCGCAGCAGGTTGAGCGGCGGGACCGCGCCGGAGGCGTTGCCGAAGGTGATCATCATGCCGAAGCGGGCGAGGCACTCCATCGAGCCGTCGAAGGTGGCCTTGCCGACGCCGTCGAAGACCACCGGGACCCCTTCCCCGCTCGTGATGTCCCGGACGCGCTCGACGAAGTCTTCTTCCTTGTAGAGGATGACGTGATCGCAGCCGTGCTCCCGCGCGACCTCCGCCTTGGCCGCGCTGCCGGCCGTGCCGATGACGGTTGCGCCCAGCGCCTTGCACCACTGGGACAGGATCGTGCCCACCCCGCCGGCGGCCGCGTGCACCAGCACGGTTTCGCCCGCGCTCAGCCGGTAGGTGCGGCGGCACAGATACCACGAGGTCATCCCCTTCAGCATCGCCGCAGCGGCGATCTCCGCGTCTACCCCGTCCGGAATCGGCACCAATTGCCCGGCCGACATCACGCGGCGCTCGCAGTAGCTGCCCAGGCCGAACCCGTATGCGACCCGGTCGCCGGGCCGGTGCGACGGTGCGGCGCTGGCCTGGTCGGCGGTCCCGCCACCGGCCGCATCGCCGCGCCCGTTGCCGGCGGGGCCCACCGCCTCGACCACACCCGCGCCCTCCATCCCGATCGCGGTGGGCAGCGACGGCACGGGGTAGAGCCCGCTCCGGTGATATGTGTCGATGAAGTTCAGCCCGACGGCCTCGTGCCGCACCAGGACTTCGCCGGGGCCCGGCTCCGGCAGGGCGATCTCTTCCCAGCGCAGCACCTCGGGCCCGCCGAGTTCGTGGATGCGAATTGCGTTTGTTGTGTTCATGTCGATCGTTTCCGGCGTTACGGCCGGTTCAGGTGGATTGCACCGCGGCCCGCGTCGCCAATCTCAATTCCGCAGGCGCACCCGCACGGGGCCGCCCATACTCATGTCGAACGACGCCATCCCCGGCACGGTCATGCTTCCCTCCAACTCACGCTCGAAGAAGGCTTCGGCCAGGAGTCCGCGCCCAGCGTCCCACAGCACGAATCCGTTCGCCGTACCGGTCATGCTCTGCGTCATCGTGGTGCCCGCCTGAACCATCTCGCCTTCGTTGCTCACGTCGCCCGCGACGGCTATGTGCCGAAGCGTCCGCCCGTCGACGACCGTGTCGCCCACCAGTGTGTACGTGTACACCGTGTTCGAGGTGGTCTCGATGGTCCCGTCGTCCATCGTCCAGGTGACGGTGTCGACCCAGGTGCCCCCTGGCTCCATCACCCCATCGGGCAGACGCGGGAAGAGGTCGTTGGCGATGTGATTGAAGGGCGAGAGCTGCGCGGTCGGGCCGGACAGGTTGGGGACGGAGACCACCTCCTCGACCCCGCGGCGTCCGAAAACGATCTCCAGCTGCCCGGTTACGTCACCGAGGTCGGTGCTCAGGGTGCCCTGCATCGGGTTCGACATCGACGCCTGGAAACTCTCGACGGTGCCGGTGGCGCGAACGCCCTGCGGATCGCTCTCGAACACCATGCTCAGCGTCGTGGACGAAGTGGCCGGGATGTCCAGGCTGCCGACCGGCGAGTTGACGGAGACCGAGGCCGTGTCGACGATGTGGTAGACGGCGGTCGCCGGCGACGGAATATCGTAGGCCAGAGTGCCCTCCGGAGAAGACCCCCCTGTTGTGGCACAACCGGCGTAAGCTAATGCGGCGATGAATGTTATAGGTACTCTACAGTGCACGGTTCCGATTCTTTCCAGGCTGGGGTGAACAGCAACCCTAACGTTACGTCAGGGTCATAATGCGACAATATTCCGACCAGCGGCGGGCCTCCACTTCATTCCGCCGAGAATTCGCTGTCCCGGTGAGATCCGTCGCAGAACGGCTTCGTCGTGGACAGGCCGCAACGGCACAACGCCCCCTTCGTGCCCTGAACGGTGACGCCGTCCGACGCCACCACCGTGAGCGGCCCCCGCACCAGGAGGGGTCCGTTTGCAGCGCACACGATCACGACCGGATCATCCGCGGGCGCGTCGCCGCCCGGCACCAGACGCCCGCCCAGGATTACGCCCGGGTCATCGAATCCGACCTCATTGTGCGTCCCGTCGCAGTAGGGCTTGTTGCCGGAATGACCGCAGCGGCACAGGGCGACGTCGTCCGTGTCGTCGATCTGCTCGCCGCCGACCTCGATCCGGACTCTGCCCGTAAGACACAGAGGTCCGCCGGAAGGTACATGGGCCACGTTGCCGCTCGGTTGGTCGCTCATCTTCTTCTCACATTCTCCGGTATTGTGGACCGCTGCCACCCTCGCGCGGAGCCCACCGCGGACCCAGCACGTCGGTCGCCTTGCAGTCCACACAATTGGGTGCGTTCACGCGCAGTTGATCGCCATCCCGCTCGTAGACGCCGGCGGGACACATGTGAACGTACATCTCCGCGATTTCCGGTGGAATCGCCGTCCCGACAGCCAGGTGTGACGGGATGTCGTCGCGTGTCCGGTTTCCGCTCTTGAAGACGGCGTCCACCTTCGAAACCGCAAGCGGTCCACCGATGTCCACCGTGTTGCCCATTGACTTGGCCTCATCCGCGTCCGTCTCCGTGGCAATCACTCCGCCAGGGACCCTTCCACCGGTCACCGTCGCCAGCGAAGCCTTCGCGCCGCCCATGACAAAGCCGCTCTTGAAGGCCAAACGCATGTTCCGATTGCGTTTCAGGTCGCGCGCGATGAAAGACTCGTCGACAGCGCTCGTGTACGCCGCCAGGCCGACCGCGGAAGTGTCGTCGGCCTTCAGCGCCGAGTAGATCGCACGGGCCGCCAGAATCCCCGAATGCATCGCGTAGTGAATTCCCTTCAGGGAGGCGACATCGACGTACCCGGCCGCGTCGCCGACGATGCAGATTCCGCTGCCGTGGCGGCGTTCCGGCAGCGAATGGTACCCGCCTTCGGGGATGGTCTTTGCGCCCCATTCGACCATCTCGCCACCCTCGAGGATGCCTCGGAAGAGGGGGTGGTGCTTGACCCGCTGGAGCAGCCCGTGCACGTCGAGGCGCGCGTTCGAGTAGTCGAGGCTGACGACGAGGCCGAGGGCGACCAGGTCGTCCGCAAGCGGGTACGCGAAGGTCCCGCCGAACCCGTCTCTGATGAGGGGCCACCCCATCGTGTGGATGATCCGGTCCAGCGGCCGCCGCACCTCCCACAATTCCTTCACCCCCAGCGAGTAGATCTGCGGATTGGTGGACCCCACGCCCTGCCAGTCGAGATAGGCCTGGGAGAGCGCACCCCGCGTTCCCTCGGAGAGCACGGTCACGCGCGCGGTCAGGTCCATGGGCGGCATGTAGTTGCCGCCGGACGGACGGCCGTCGCGGTCCAGGCCGCGCGGCGTGGTCCTGACGCCGATCACTTCGTCGCCGTCCACAAGGAGGCCGTCCGCGGGGAATCCCGGCAGAATCATGACCCCGAGCTCCTCGGCGCGTTCGCCGAGCCACCGCACGACCTCGCAGATGGACGCGATGTGGTTGCCGTGGTTGCGCATCGTCGGCGGCGCGGGGATCCGGATGTGGCTCTTCTCCGTGAGAAAGTACACTGCCTCGCGTTCCACCGGACGCCGTAAAGGCAAGTCCGACCACGACATATCGGGAAATAGCTCCCGGAACGAGCGTGGATTGACGACGGCGCCGGAGAGGTTGTGGTCGCCCAGCGCCTCGGCCTTCTCCAGGACGCCGATCATGACGTCGCCCACGCCGTCACCGTTCTCGTTGCCCTCGGCGACCAGGCGGGACAGTTCGATGGCCCCAGCGAGACCGGCGGGGCCGGCGCCCACAAAGAGCACGTCGAGCGGCTCTGCTTCGGGACCCGGCGGCTCCCGGATAATCAGCTGGTCCGTCGGCAACGGCGGCTGGTGCCGGTGCGGATGGACGATGCTGCCGGGCGCTGGTGGCGACATTGGGCTCCTGTTTTGTTCTGCGCGGGGCCTGGCCAGCTCCCTGCGGGATGTTGCGTTCGGGACATGGGTCGCGCGAGGCCGTGCCGTGGTTAACTTACGCACATGACGCGATCCGCACCCACTACCCTCGGCGACCTCAAGGCCGCCGGCTACCGCTCCCAACCCGTCAAGGACGAGTTGCGGGCCAACCTGATCCGGAAGCTCGAGAACGGCCAGGCGCTCTTTCCCGGCATCCGCGGCTACGAGGACTCGGTCGTCCCACAGCTGGTGAACGCGATTCTGTCCCGGCACGACTTCATTCTGCTGGGGCTGCGGGGACAGGCGAAGTCCAGGATCCTGCGGCAGCTGGTAGACCTGCTCGACCAGCACATCCCGGTCATCGCGGGAAGCGAGGTCAACGACGACCCTCTCGCGCCGATCTCGAAGCACGGCCGCCGGATGGTCGTGGAGCACGGCGACGATACGCCGATCGAGTGGCTGCAGCGCGACCAGCGCTACCTGGAGAAGCTCGCGACTCCCGACGTGACCATCGCGGACATCATCGGCGATCTGGATCCGATCAAGGCCGCCCGCGGCGGCCACATCCTCTCCGACGAGCTCACGATCCACTACGGCATGCTTCCGCGCGCCAACCGCGGGATTTTCGCCATGAACGAGTTGCCGGACCTCTCGCCGCGCATCCAGGTGGGCCTCTTCAACATCCTCGAAGAGGGCGACGTGCAGATCAAGGGCTATCCGATCCGCCTCCGCCTCGACCTGCTCGTCGCCTTCACCGCCAATCCCGAGGACTACACCGCGCGCGGCAAGATCGTCACGCCGCTCAAGGACCGCATCGCCGCCGAAGTGCGCACCCACTACCCGAAAGAGGTCGCGACGGGGATGGCGATCACCGAGCAGGAGGCGTGGACCCGGCGCAACGGCCGGCCCCTGCAGATCCCGCCGTTCGTGCGCGAAGTGGTCGAGCGCATGGCCTTCCTGGCCCGCATGGAGGCACGCGTCGACCAGCGCAGCGGGGTCAGCCAGCGCATGCCGATCGCGGTCCTCGAGACGCTCGTGTCGAGCGCGGAACAGCGTGCGATCAGGCAGGACGAGAGCGACGTGGTCCCTCGCATCGGCGACATCTACGCGTCGCTCCCCGCGGTAACCGGCAAGCTGGAGCTGGAGTACGAGGGTGAGCTCCACGGCGCCGGGCGGATCGCCCGCGAACTCGTCTCCGCCGCGGCCGGTGCAACCTTCGACAACTACGGCGCAGGCGCGGATGTCGACTCGATCGTGGAGTACTTCGAGGCGGGCGGCGTGATGCAGGTGTCGGAGGATGCCGCTGCCTCCGCGTGCGTGGTTGGCTTCGGCCAGGTCCCCGGCTTGTTGGAACTTGCGGACTTGCTGGGGTTAGCACCGGAGGACGGTTCGGACGGGCTGAGGGCCGCAGCCTGCGAGCTGGTTCTGGAGGGCCTGGTGGCCGACCGGAAGATCAGCCGCACCCGCGGAGGCGGCTACCGACGATCCGTGCCGTAGTGTCGTTTCCCGGAAGTGCGGGAGCCGACCGAGAGTGCCGAGGCGCCGGAAAGTTGAGCGGTGATGACAAACCGAACGAGTCGCATGCAAGCCCTGGTACCCAGCCTCGTGCTGGCGGCATCCATGGCCCTCCCGGTCGGCGCGAGCCCGCAGACCGCGCCCCCACTGGCCGCGAAATCAGCGTCGCTCCGCGCGGCGATGGCCGAAGCGCACCGGATTCCGTTCGACACCATGAGCAGTGTCGAGGGGCTCACGATCTTCGGGCCGGCCGGAGTCTCCGTTTCCCGTGTCGGAGATCGGCCGGACCCTGACTCCGCCAGGGGACCGTCCTTCCACAGGGTCTTCTGGCCGACGCTCGGAGGCACTTTGTTGTCGGAGTTTGCGTTCCTCTACATTCTCATCCAATGCGATCTCGATAGTGGCAACCCTGATGGATGTACAGACGCGCAATGGGCGCGCCAGCTGCTATTCGCCACGGCAACCCTGGTTGCGGGACCACCGACCGTCGCAAGGATCGCAGGGGCGTCGTTCACCAAGGGTTTGCTCGGTTCGGCAGCGGGCCTTGGCCTGGGGTGGGGGCTCTTTCGTCTGGGGTTGGCGGCCGGGCTTGACGACTCGTACGCGTTCTGGGCAATACCCACTACCCATGCCTTCCTCACCACCCTGGTCAGCAGATTGTAGAACCCCTTGGCGGGTAGGCTCCGCTGCTGAGCAGCGCCCCGATCTTCTGTTGCGCCACCGGGAGGGCCCATTCGTCCAGGCGGGTGGGGTGTACCCAGGCGGTGGTGGGCGTGGGATGGGCGGAAGCGGGCGACGGGTGGGCGGAGGCGGCCGTGGGGTGCGTCGATGCGTCCGGGTCGCAGTACACGACGACGGGGTGGTAGGTCACGCGGAGGTGCGTGAAGGCGTGTTGGACGGGGGGTAGGGAGGTGGCCGCGTGGCCGTGGTAGCCGAGAGCGGCGAGGTGCTCCAGGGCGGTGGCGGCGGGGTCGGGGGCGGCGGCGCGCTCGCGACGGGTCGTGGTGGTCTCCAAGGGCGTCGTTCGATCGACGGGTGAGGTCGACTTCGGTGCCAGACGCGCCGACGGGAACTCCCACATGCCCGCCAGGAGGCCCTTCTTGGGGCGCTTTGCCAGCAGGGTTCTGCCTGCCGGGTCGAGGGCGACGACGGTGGCGTAGTCGGCCCGCGGCACGGGGCGGGGTGGGCGGGGGGCGGGTCGCCGCGCCACGGTGCCCGCCCGGTGCGCGGCGCACCAGGCCGTGACGGGGCATTCGCCGCAACGGGGCGTGCGCGGCGTGCAGATCGTCGCGCCCAGCTCCATCATGGCCTCGTTGTGGTCGCCGGGGCGGTCGGTGTCGAGCAGCCGGGCGGCCGCGCGGCGGAGTTGGGCGGGGGTGGGGTGGGGGAGGTCGAGGAGGCGGGCGAGGACGCGGCGTACGTTGCCGTCCACGGCAGGGACCGCCGTGCCGAAGGCGATGCTCGCGACGGCGCCCGCAGTGTACTCCCCGATCCCGGGCAGCGTCCTGAGCGCGGCCGGGTCCTCCGGCAGCTCTCCGCCGTGCCGATCGCGCACCAGTTGCGCCGTCCGGTGGAGGTTGCGGGCGCGGGTGTAGTACCCGAGCCCCTTCCACGCCAGGATCACCTCGTCCAGCGGCGCATCGGCCAGCGCACGGAACCCCGGGAACCGTTTGAGCCATCTGTCGTAGTAGGGAACGACGGTCTCGACGCGAGTCTGCTGCAGCATGAACTCCGAGACCAGAATGCGGTACGGATTCCGGTGGGTGCGCCACGGCAGTGGGCGGTGGTTGTGGTCGAAGTGAGCCTGGAGCGCCCGCCGGAATCCCGCCGGGTCGATCACCGCCGTAGCGTCCCCTTCTCGCGATCCGTAGTCTTCATCCATGCGCTTCACCACGTACACGAAGTACCGGAAGGGGCTGCTCGACGCCCTCAACCTCGAGGGTCTGATGGAGATGCTCTCCGAGTTTCTCCTCGATGGCGGCTTTGCCGGCGGGCCCCACTTCCACCCCTACTGGGGATGGTCCGGGATTGAGGATACATCCTCGCTCGACGCGCTCAAACAGGCGCTGCTGCGCGCGCTCATGCAGAGCGGGCAGCTGACGCAGGAGATGGTCGACGAGCTGCGGGGCGACGGGCCCGGCAATCCCGAGGTGCAACAGGAGATCGCCGAACTCCTCGACCAACTCATCCAGAAGATGGTGGACGAGGGGTACATCACCCTCGACGGCACGCCATCCCCCTCGGGAGGGACCACGGGCGACGCTGTCGGAGAGGGATTCGTCGACGATGCGCGCGAGGCCGCGGGCCAGGTGCACTTCAACCTCACGCGCCAGGGGCTCGATTTCCTCGGCTACCGGGCGCTGAGAAACCTGCTGGGCTCGCTCGGGCGCTCCAGCATTGGGGCGCACGAGACCCAGGAATTCGCGACCGGCGTCGAGGCCGACGCGGGCAGCAAGCCCTATGACTTCGGCGACACCCTCAACCTCGACATCCCCGAGACGCTCAAGAACGCGATCGCGAGGGACGGGCTGAAGGTCCCCATCGACCTCGACTACAAGGACCTCATGGTCCACCAGACCGACTACCGGTCCTCGTGCGCGACCGTTGTCATGCTCGACATCTCGCATTCGATGATCCTCTACGGCGAGGACCGCTTTTCGCCCGCCAAGAAGGTCGCCCTCGCCCTCTCGCACCTGATTCGCACGGAGTTTCCGGGTGATTCGCTGCGAATCGTGACCTTCGGCGACCGCGCCGAGGAGATTCCGCTCGCCCGCCTCGCAAACGCCCAGGTCGGCCCCTTCCATACCAATACGGCGGAGGGGCTGGAGGTGTCGCGGCGGCTGTTGCGGGCCCAGAAGAAGGACATGCGGCAGATCATCATGATCACAGACGGCAAGCCCAGCGCGATCACCCTGGCCCGCGGGAAGATCTACAAGAACTCGGCCGGACTCGACCGCAACATCCTGCGTGCGACCTACCGCGAGGCCTCGGCCTGCCGCCGCGCGGGCATTCCCATCAACACCTTCATGCTCGCCAACGACGCATACCTGGTGCGATTCGTGCGGCAGATCACGAAGATCGCCCGCGGCAAGGCCTACTTCACGTCGACGATGACGCTCGGGCAGTACATCATGCTCGATTTCCTGAAGCGGAAGCGGCGGGTGGCCTGAGGGGCGGGTGGCCCGAAGGGGGATGCGTGGCCTGAGTGGCGCGTGGCCCGAAGGGGGAACGCGTGGGCCCAGGGGGTCTACTCCGACACCCCCTCGAACGCCTCCGGGTTGATGGCCGCGGCGCGTTTTGCGCGCAACTCCGGCATTACGTCCTTCCTGGAGTAGCGGATCAGGAAGAGTCCTTCGAAGGCCAGGCCGAAGACGGCCAGCCCGACCCCCAGGACGGCTCCGCCGACCCCCGCGTCCTGGACCAGAACCGCTGCGACGAGGATGGTCGTCACCCTCAGCACGGCGCCGGCTCCGACCATGACGGGCCTTCCCGAGCGGACGAAGAGGCCCTGGTAGTACTGGCGGATCCCATAGAGCAGCGGATAGGCGGCCGCGATGGGCAGCGCCGGGCCCGCCACGGCGATCAGGTCGGCTTCGAGCGCGAAGAGGTAGGCGAGCAGCGGCTCGCGCATGGACGGGACCGAGATGAGGAGGAGGAGGCCCAGCATCGTGAAGGCGACGACGGCGCCCCAGGTGCAGACGCGGCGGTGGGTCTCGGAGCACTTGACCAGCGCGATGCTCGCGTGCTGCAGCTGCCCTACCGGGGCGGCGATGAACCACGCCACGGCTTCGACGACCGCGAATGCGGCGAGCGCGGTGTCCGGGTTGGCGGTGCGCGCGAGAACGGCGTTGATGATCAGCGGCGTCGCCCACCACAGCAGGACGTTGAGCATCAGGGGGGCCGAGAAGCGGGCGATGTTCTCGTTGTCGACCTCGCAGTCCTCCTGCTCCAGCTGCAGCCCCGGGGTGCGGGCGATCATGACGACCAGCGTCTCGACGATCATTCCGGCCGTGAACGCCGCGGCACCCAGCCACGCGCCGCCGCCGGTGGCGAGCAGGGCGAACGCGACGATGGCGAGGATGCCGGTGCGGCCGCCGGTCGCGCCCGCGATCGGCACGGTGCGGTGACCGGCCACCAGCCGGCCCTGGTGGGCGGCGCGGACAGCGGTCAGGAACGGCACCGGCCAGAGCCACTGCATTGCGCGCACGGCTTCGTCGAGCACCGCGGAGCCGACGCCGATAACGTTCGCGAAGAAGAGGTCGCCGACGGTCGTGTAGGCTATGAGCGCGCCTAGCAGCGAGAGAAGGGCGCCGACGAGGTAGGCGAAACGGCAGACCGGCGAGAACGAGCCGCCCGCGAGGAGGCGCGCCGCGGCGACCTGCTGCACGACCAGCAGCGGCGCGTAGAGGACGCCGCAGACCGCGAAGGCGACCTGGTAGCCGGCCAGGGCGGTGATGGGATCGACGGAGCGGGCCAGCGCCGCGGCCAGAATGGGGTTGGTCGCGGTGAGAAGGAGGCTGGTTGCCGCCAGGGGCGTGTAGAAGCGGGCGAAGCCGCCCGCCGTGATGAGCGACTCGCCCTCTCTCACCAGGTACAGACCCGTGTGAGGACTGCGGATGCTGTTGCGGCTGTAGATTCCAACATCGTGTCACCGGCCCTTCGGCCTTTACCGTTCACTCTGCCGAACACCCTCAAAACCATGACCGGACAAGGAATTCCATTCTACACCGTCGACGCATTCACGGACACCCCGTTTTCGGGCAACCCCGCGGCCGTCTGCCTGGAGGTCGACGGGCTGCCCGACCGGACCATGGCCCGGATCGCGCGGGAGATGAATCTGTCCGAGACCGCGTTCGTGTACCAGCCCGGCGATGCAGGCGCGCGGCGGCTCCGCTGGTTCACGCCGGTCGTCGAGGTGCCGCTCTGCGGCCACGCGACGCTGGCCAGCGCCCACGTGCTGTTGCGGGAGGTTGGGCTGCCGGGCCCGGTGCGCTTCCATTCGCTTTCGGGCCCGCTGGCCGTTCACGTCGAGGGAGACCGTTTGCGGCTGGACTTCCCCGCGAACCCCGCGCAGGAAGCCCCCATGCCGGCGGGCCTGGCCAAGGCTCTGGGCATCAACCCGGCCGCGGCCACCTTCGTGGCGTCCGGAACAGTCGATCTCGTTGTTCTCGGCACGGAAGAAGAGGTGCTTGCCACGCGGCCCGACTTCGGCGCCCTGGGCCGGCTGGCGCTGCCCGGCAGCCCGATCTGCGTCGCGGTCACCGCGCCCGGTGCGCATGCCGGCATCGATTTCGTGTCGAGGGTCTTCGGGCCCTGGGTCGGCGTCGACGAGGATCCGGTGACGGGTGTGGCTCATACCACCTTGACACCGTATTGGGCGCGAGTGCTGGACCGGACCGAGATGTCGGCGCGCCAGCGGTCCGCGCGCGGAGGGGCTCTCACGGTGCGGGATCACGGCGACCGTGTGGAGTTGATCGGTCAGGCGATCACGGTGGCGCACGGACACATTGTGAGCGATGTAATGTAAGGCAAAAGTGTCCGGAGAGGTGTTTTCGGCGGCTCCGCCGGGCTGGCTGACCCACGTTACGGTGGATCAGCCAGCCGACGCAGTGTTGAACACTGCGGCTCTGGCGAGGGGTGCTCCGCCCCCCTGTGACCCCCCGGATTTCCGCGCCCATTGACAGTTGGCGCAGCGGATTCAAGCGGACCCCCTTTGGTGTCCAGATGGAGGGGCGACCGCCGCCGGTATCCGGGGTTAGATGCCCGGCCTCCTACCGTCGAATGTGGTGGACTGTTGCGGTTGCAGAATGGGATGGGCGAATATGGTGACTCGCCGGGCTCCTCCTCTGAATCCAACCGTTTGCAACCGCCGTGTACCAGACCTGCATGTTCTGCAAGAAGCCTCTCGGCTCGAACGAGGTGGTGGAGAGCTTCCCCGTCGGCCGCCGACTCGCCTTCGATACCGCGAAAGGCCGGCTCTGGGTGGTGTGCACCAGGTGCCAACGCTGGAACCTGACCCCGCTAGAAGAGCGCTGGGAGGCGGTCGAAGACTGCGAGCGCTTGTTCCGGGAAGCGCCGATGCGGGCGTCCACCGAGAACATCGGGATCGCACGCCACCACGAGGGGCTCGACCTGGTCCGCATTGGCAAGCCGTCGCGCGGTGAGTTCGCCGCTTGGCGCTATGGGGATCAGTTCAGGAAAAGGTATCGCCTGGCCGCGCTCGGCGGCGTGGGCGCGCTCGGATTCGGGTTCGCGATCACGACGTTGCCCGTGGCCTTCCCCACCGGTCTCGCCATCGCTGGTAGTTGGGCGTGGATCGCCTGGAACCATTTGCGCCCCTTGGCCAAGGTTCGAGTAGGTGGCGGAAACTCCGACGGCGGTCCGGTGACCCCGGAAGATGTCGCCGTCTTCAGGCTCCGGGCACTGCGTTCGATGCGGCTGTTGCCCGACGACGATGAATCGGGATTCTTGGTCGAGGTGAAAAAGGGCAGACGCAGGGCCGGGTTTCGGGGAAAGGACGCCCGCCGCGTAGCAGCCGCGTTGATTCCGCGACTGAACAAACAAGGTGGCTCACGGCGATCAGTTCAGCGGGCCGTGACGGAGATCGAGTCCGCCGGTCATCCCGAACGCTTCCTCACCGAGGTGGCAGGCCGGGAACACCGGAACTGGAGCGGAAGCATGGGCTATGTGGGCACAATGCCCGTACCTGTCCGACTCGCCCTCGAAATGTCCCTCCACGAAGAGCAGGAGCGGCGGGCTCTCGAAGGGGAACTCTGGATCCTTGAACAGGCGTGGAAAGAAGCGGAAGAGATCGCTGCGATTTCGGACAATCTCTTCCTGCCCGCCGGAACGGACGCGTTCTTCGACCGGTGCGGCCAAAACGGCTGAAGCACCATGTACCGAACCCGAATGCTCCCCACCGGCCACGATTGGGCGGGCCGACGCTTGCGCTTCCGTCTCGACCGATCCGGGTCCCATCCGATGGGCGCCACGTTCCGCCGCAGCACAGCCGGTAGGACAAGCGCAAGGCAGTGATCAGTCTCTCACGACGCGCCGTCATGTGGGAACGAGGGCGAGCCGCTCGTGCGAAGTCCGCCGCAGCACCGGCTCTATTGGGGATCGAAGGGGCTTGCCCCTCGCCAGCCCGTTGTACCCACAAGGTGTAGGCTGGCTTACGCACCCTACAAGGTGCTCACAGCCTGCCCTGCGGACGCCCGACGCTCGCGTGGTATTTTCCCCCGACAACCCGCCAGCGGACGGCGCAGTGTGGCTCAGTGGAATGGCGGGGGAGTGCCCAGGGGGCACGATCACCACCTGCTGATGGTTCTACAACGCCGGTGGTCACGTCGCCCGACAGGGGATTACGGACGAGGAACCGCGGCCTGCACTCCCGATAGGCTACGGTTCCGGCGGCGGGTCGCCTCGGAGTCGCACGAGCGCCTCCACCTGCCTCGCGATATCGGCGACCTGCGAGAATGCGAAACGCACGCTGCCGCTGGCGTCCAGTACAAAATACGACGGGATCCCGCTCACGCTGAAAGTGTTCTTGGCCTCTGCGGCCAAGTCATAGTACACGGGATAGGTCACGCCTCGGGCCGCGATGAACTCTTCCATATCGGGACCGGGTTGGTCGTCCGTCGTGACGGAGAGGAGCTGGACACCGGTGGACTCAAGGAGTTCGCGAAGCCGCAGGACCTGTGGAATCTCGGCGACAGAATAGCCGCAGGACCGCGCCCAGAAGACGAGCACGGTGTTCCTCCCCTCGATTAAGTCCGAAAGGAGCACACGGTTTCCGTTCTTGTCGGCGAGGCTGCTGGACTTGGGTGCCCACCGGACAGTGTCCGCGACGATGCGAGGCAGCATCCGGGCTTCGGCTGACTCAAGGAGAGCGTGCCATTCTGGGCTATCGCCATCCTGTCCGACCAGCGCTGCCAGCGAGTCCGCTTGGTCAGCATGCGTAAGAGGGTCGGCCGCAACAACGGCGTAGTCACGTGCCGCACCGGCGGTGTCTCCCCGAGACAACTTCACGTCAGCGAGGCGTTGGAATACCGCCGGGTCCACGGCCGTGGCCGCCGCCTCCTCAAGAGCTTCCAACGCCTCATGCTCTTCTCCTAAAGCGGAGAGAGTCTCGCTGTAGGTTACGAGCCGATCCGCCCACTGTCGGGCACGGGTGCGGGCGTACTCGCTCACGGTCCGGCCAAGTGGTCTGGCTGGATGAACCGCGAGTTCTGCGTGTTCCGTCCCAACTCGCTCAGAGCGTTCCAGTCCCTGGCGCGCGAGTTCCAAGGCCCGCTCTCGACGTTCGGGGAATCTGGCAAGCGTGCGTGCGGCAGAGAACTTACTGCCCCCGCCCGCAAGCCTTCTCTCGATCCAGCGGTCGGTGGCTGGCAGGTCTGGCGCTAGGTTCCACTCAGTCGCAACACTCAGCGCCCAACTCAGCATCTGCGAGCCGGTACCTTCCGCGTCTGGCCAGTATTCTTCAAAGGCTGCTAGCGCGGCGTCGGCGTCACGATCCTCGAAGAACTTCTCCACCGTCTCGATTCCAACGATCTGGGCCCACGAGCGCGTGCCCCTACCTTCATTGCGAGCACGCTCCGTCCAAAACGCCACCGCGACGGAATCCTCCACGTCGTCCGCGTAGCCTTGGAGTGCGACAACGGTCGCCGGGGAAAGTGGAGTCCGATGGGCGTACTCTTCATGAATGCCCGCGAAGTTCTCTTGGTGCCAAGCAAGCAAGCTGTCACTCCCAGTGGAACCGAGCGCCAAGTCCTCGTGGAACCGCAGGGTGCTCCACCCGGCCAGGGAGTCGGGATAGAGTTCCATGGCAATTCGATTGGACTCGTAGGCGGTAATCCAGTTGCGGCCAGCGAAGTCGTAGGCGCGCTGCATCAGCGAGTGGTAGAGAGGTTGGCCATCCTCCGCGTGGATCAACAACTCGAACAGGTCCCTTCCATTGGCGTCGATGCGCTGTCCCGTTTCGTCCTCGACCACGAAGGCGGCGTACACGACTTGGTCGGAAAGGGTGAAGCTCGCAGCGAAAGTTCCGTTGGCATCCGGCTTCAGCTTGGCGAGCGCGGTGTTGCGCAAGCCGCGATTGTACATGCCGTCGCGTTCCGTCCGGAAGTGACCACGCAGCACGAGCTCTTGCTCACCTGCCAGCCTCTCGATCGGCGAATAGGTCACTTGGATGCGTGAGTTCGGCAGCGGAGCATCCGGGGAGAACCGTAGTCGACCTTCGCCGGCACGCTCACTCCCTTGTCCACTCACGACGCCTGGAAGAACCCCGAGGACGCACCAGACCAGCAATCCGTGCCGGACGATTCTACTCGTTCTCTCAATCATCAGGTTTGCTCCCCTCTCTGCTCTGCTGAGTCGCGTTGGGCCTCCTCGACAGCCTCCTCACCGGAGAACATGGCGTCGCTGGTGGTT
Source organism: Longimicrobiales bacterium (assembly GCA_965211905.1). GTDB lineage: Bacteria > Gemmatimonadota > Gemmatimonadetes > Longimicrobiales > Gaopeijiaceae > Bin94. The sequence continues at coordinate 155,382 of CBDBTX010000002.1, read as the reverse complement.
TCCCGTTCTCCTCTCGTGGTTCTCAGAAGTGAGACGCCACGACAGGGAACGAACGTTTACCCCAACATTCACCGTAGGATGGCGCTGGCCGTCCTCGCAAGCAGAGCTAGTCCTCGCGAGTGTTCGTTGATTTCATTTCATCTGTCGGACTCCAAGAGGCTTAGGGAGTAACCGGCACACTTGTTACATTGCCTGAGCGGATGTCCGGTTGCACGCGGAGCCGGCATGGCGTTGGTCGGAACTGTTGGTACTGGCCTCGTCCGGTCACGCAAGACGAGGATCACGACCTGAACGACTGAGCCCCGCACCGCCTTCGATCCACTCAGAAGTCACGGTTGCCGCAACTTGACCGAACGGTTACGTCCGTCCGCGTCCGTCAAGGTCGCACAGAATCCCGTTCAGGAATAGGGATATAAAAAGGGGATGATAGACACCTGTAGTTCCCTAACTTGTTGTACTGTATATAATTTACGAAGATCTATCGGACTAAAGGAACACTACATACTGTAATCTCTACATGACAATAGGCACGCGCGGCGCAATCGACGGACTCTACGGCGCCTTCACTTCGACCGACTCGTCGATGAGCATGATCGGGATGCCCTGGCGGATCGGGTAGAGGACGCGGCCGTCCTCTCGCACCAGCCCTTCGGTCACGGGTTGCGTGACGGCTTCCCCGCCGCGGGTCACCGCGCTGCCGTCCTCCACGGTGGCGTTGAGGCGCTCCAGCAATTCCGCGCTCGCCACGGTGAGCGGCTGTCCGGTCTCGGGGCAGACGAGGATTTCAAGAAGTTCCGGGTCGATCGTCACGGGGCATTCTCGGACGCTTTATGGTTGCGTTGGCGCTCAAGGGAGTAAACTACCGCAGGCCGTGGCCGAACGGGAGGACGGCCGCGGCCGCAACATCACGATGCGTGCGCATCCTGATGACGCACGATCACGCGAGAGAGAGGCGAAGGGTGAACAGGGAAATGGCACGGCTGGCGATCCTCGGGGGGATGGCGGCTGCCGCGATCGCCGCCTGCGGATCCGGCAACGTCGGTGGCCTGCGGGATGGGCCCGAAGTTCCACCGAATCAAGCGCCACCCCGGGGAGGGCCAACCGCCCAGCTGCCGAGCCCCGGAAAGGCCTGGGTGATCTTCGGAGCCGACACGATTGTCGCCGAAGTGGCGAGTGTTCCGGAGGAGCGCGAAAAGGGATTGATGGGCCGCGTCGCGGTTCCGGACGGCACGGGAATGCTCTTCGTCTTCCCCAGGAGTGCCGGGCGCTATCTCTGGATGAAGGACACCCAAGTCCCCCTCTCCGTCGCCATTTTCGACGACAACAATCGCATCGGGGCGATCAGGCATTTGGAGCCACTCGACGAGACGCTGGTCGACTCGGAGATCGCCACCGCCCTGCTGCTCGAGGTGCGCCAGGGGTGGTTTGCGGAGAACGGAATCGCAGTGGGGGCGACGGCGGAAGTGGTGTTCGGACCGGGACTGACGGTGCGCTGACGCCGAAGGCGCCCCGTTTCCTGGGCGAAGCTGGGAGGGCACTGATTGAGATGAGTCGGATTCAGGTGGCGTTGGGTGCCCTCGCAGACGCCAGGAGCGGAGACTCGGCTCGGGCGCCCGCCGTCAGCCCGTCAGCGCCTCCTCGCAGGCGCTCACCAGCGCCTCCACGTCGGCCGGCGTGTTGTACGCGTACGGGGACACGCGCACGCTGCTTCCCCGGAACGAGACGCCGACGCGGTGCCGCTGCAGTGCGGCCTTGAAGCGGTCAAGGTCGGCGCCGGGCGGGAGGCCGAGGCCGAAGAGGTGGGGGCTCCGCCAGGCAGGTTCCTCGATGCGCAGCCCGAGGTCCCGCAGCCGCGGGAACGCACCGGCCATCAGCGCGGTGCAGTAGGCCGCGACGCGCTCGGGGCGCCATTCGAGGACCAGGTCCAGCGAGGCGGACAACGCCGGGATGAGGGCGAAGTTGCTGCGCTGGCCCACATCGAAGCGAAGGGCGCCGGGCTGGTAGTCGTCGACGTACTCGACCAGCCCTGCGAAGTTCTCGCTGCCGCGGCGGCTGATCCAGGTCTCCTCGAGCGGGATTCCGTCCAGGTAGCGCTCGCCGAAGTACGCCAGCGAGAGGGAATACGGTCCGAGGAGCCACTTGTACCCGGCCACGACGAGCGCGTCGGGGTCCAGCGCCGCGACGTCGATCGGGGCCGCACCGACCGACTGCGTGCCGTCGAGGATGAGGGCGGCGCCGACGTCGCGGGTGCGCTCGCGGATTGCGGCGACATCGAACCGGGTCCCGTCGGTCCAGTGCACGGTGCCCATGGCGACGGCGTCGGTGGTCGCGTCGATGTGGTCGAGGATCCTCTCGGTCCAGCGCGCACCGCGGGTGCCGTCGGGCGGGGGCTGCACCACGCGGAGTTCGCCGCCCTTCTCCCCCACCAGACGCCGCCAGGGGTACACGTTCCCGGGGAACTGCTCGTGCACGATGACGATGTTGCGGCCGGGGCCCGTCGGCGTGTTGCGCGTGATCGTCGAGACCGCGTACGAGACCGCCGGCACCGTGGCCACGCGGTCCGGTTCGGCCGCGCCGATCAGGCGGGCGAAGCGGGCGCGGAGTTCGTCGGCGGGGCGAAAGAAGGCGTCGGGGCTGATCGCCTGCGGGAAGCGCTTGGCGCGGAGGCCATCGATGCCGGCCCGTTCGGCCACGCGGGGCAGCGGCCCCATGTAGGCGCAGTTGAGGTAGTGGAAGTCGTCGGGCAGCGAGAAGCGGTCGCGCTGGCAGGCGAGGGGCTGGCTCATCGGAGCATGCGCGGGTCCGGTTGGCGGCGGCGGCTCGAATGCCGGGAAGAGCGTTCCACGGGCGGCTACGGGGTCCCGGGCGGGAGGTTGTCGTCGACCCACTCGCGGGTCGCGTCGTGCAGCTCGATCGGCGCTTCGAGGAGCCTCGCCATGTCGATCTGGTTCACCATGTCGTGCACCTGAGCCAAGTCGTCCTTTTCGTCCGTTAAGACGCGCAGAACGCCGTCGACCACGTCGGCCGAAAGCTCCGACATGGCGACCACCCAGTTCATGATCGCCGCGGTCGCGAGGGGCTCGTCCACCCCCGGGTAGGTCCCGGCGGGGATCTCGCCGCGGATGTAGTAGGGGTACTTCTCGCGCAGGAACTGGATGCGGTCCGCTTCCATCGCCAGCAGGCGCGCGCCGCCGGTCGTGGTCGCTTCCAGGACGGCGGCGGCCGGATAGCCGACCGAAATGATGGCGGCGTCGATCGCGCCGTCCTTCAGGGCGGTGGCGGACTCGTTGAAGCTGAGGTAGCGCGGCGTGACGTCGTCGTAGGTCAGTCCGTGGGCCTCGAGGATCTGGCGTGACATCTGCTCGGTGCCGCTCCCGGGCGGGCCCACGGAGACCAGGCCGCCCCTCAGGTCCGAAAGCGAAGTGGCGTCGGAGCCTCTCGACACGACGACGTGCGTCATGTTGGGGTAGAGGGGCGCGAGGATCCGCAGCTCCGAGACCGCCATGTCGTAGTCCACGCCGCCGGTGGCGGCCTCGTACACGGTGTTGCCGGTGGCGAAGGCCAGGTCGGTCTGGCGCTCCCGCAGCCGGTTGACGTTCTCGACCGATCCGCCGCTCACCTCGGCGGTGTACTGGCGCAGCGAATCGTTGACCGACATGCGCGCCGCCAGGGCGCCGCCCAGGGGGTAGTAGATGCCGCCGGTCCCGGCCGTGCCCAGGCTGAGGAACTCCCTGGGGGCGGCATCGGAGCATGCGGCTGTCCCGATTGCGAGCGCCGCGCAGGCGTGGAGGAGGTGGCGTCGTTTCATGCGAGTGACCCGTTGATCTGCGGATTTGGTGTTGAGGCTGCCGGGGCCCGGACGTTCAGGCCGACTGCGCGGACTGGCCGCCGGCGCGGTCGAGCCCCGCGAATCCAGCCACCAATAATAGCGCCAATCCGATGCCGTCCCACATGAGGCCGGGGGTGATCAGGGCCAGCGCCGCCGCCATGAGAACCACCCGGCGCAACAGGCCGACCGGCGCGCGCACGTAGCCGATCACGGAGCCGGCGAGGGCGATCACCCCGATCATGGCGGTCAGGGTAGTGATCGCAATCGCCGCCGGCGTGCCCGCCAGGATCAGCGGGGGCGCATAGATGAACATGAACGGCACCAGGAACCCCGCCGCCGCGAGGCCCATGGCCGTCCAGGCGGTCCTGAGCGGAGGAGAATCGGCGATCCCGGCGGCGGCGTAGGCGGCCAGCGAAACCGGCGGCGTGACGTTCGAGATGCACCCGAAGTAGAAGATGAAGAGGTGGGCGCCCAGGAGCGGCACGCCCAGTTCGACCAGCGCGGGCGCACCGAGGGCGGCCAGCACGACGTAGGCCGCCGTCGTCGGCAGACCCATGCCAAGCACGATCGAGCCCATCGCGGTGAGGATCAGCGCGACGAGCAGGTTGCCCTGCGAGATCACCACGATCAGCTCGGACATGCGCAGCCCGATCCCCGTGAGCGACGCGACCCCGACGACAACCCCGGCAGCCGCGCACGCCGCCGCCACCTGCACCGCGCCGGACGCCCCCTTGCGCAGCGCCTTGGCGAGGTCGGCGACCGCGGGACGGGTGCCCGGCACCGCCCAGGCCGCAAGCACCGCGATCACGACGCCCCAGAAGGCGGCGCGCATCGGCGAGCGCCCCATCGCCAGCATCGCGACGATGACGAGCACCGGCAGCAGCAGGTGGATGCGTCCCAGCACGGCCTTGCCGCGCGGGTCGGCCGACCCCTTCAGCCCCATCTTCGAGGCGCGGAAGTGGATGGCCCAGAGCAGCGCGGCGTAGTACAGAAGCGCGGGGATGACCGCAGCGAGTGCGACCTGCACGTACGGGATGTTGGTCCAGGTCGCGAGGATGAAGGCGCCCGCGCCCATGACCGGTGGCATGAGCTGGCCGCCGGTGCTGGCCGCCGCCTCGATGGCGCCGGCGAAGAAGGGGCGGAAGCCGGAGCGCCGCATGAGTGGGATGGTGAAGGCTCCGGTCGTGACCACGTTGGCCACGGCGCTGCCGGAGAGGGATCCCATGAAGGCGCTGGCCACCGCGGCGGTCTTCGCGGGGCCGCCGCGGGTGCGCCCGGCCACCCGGTCCGCGAGCGCGATCAGGAGGGCCCCGCCTCCGGCAACGTCCAGGAAGGCGCCGAAGAGGACGAAGAGGTACACGAAGTCGGCCGAGACGCCGAGCGGCACGCCCCAGATGCCCTCGGTGGAAAGGAAGAGCTGCTCGATCAGGCGGGTCGGGCCGTATCCCCGGTGCGCCAGGAAACCGGGCAGCCACGGCCCGAGGAGCGCGTACAGTAGCGCCGCCGTGGCGACCACCACGAGGCCCCACCCCGTCGCCCGCTTCGCCAGAAGGAGGACCGCGCCGACCACCACCGCCCCGGCGGCCAGATCGAGGGTGGTGGGGCTCCCCGAACGCGCGACCAGCGCCTCGTTCTGCGACACCAGGTAGAGGGCGCACAGCACCAGGATGGCCGCGAAGGCGAAGTTGATCCCCCACCCCAGGCGCGAGCGCGGCCGGATGCGCACCCCCACCCCCAGGAAGGCGAGCGTCCCCATGAGCGCGAGGTGGACGGGGCGCTGCACCAGGGCGGTGAATGGCGCGAACCCGGCGCCGTACAGGTGGAACAGCGCGGCGAGGGCCGCCACCGCGAGGACGGCGCGGCCGAGCCAGGGACGGCCCTCATCCCCTCTCTCCGTGGCGTTTTTCTCCCGGTCCCTCGCCGGAGCCGCGGCCACCTCCTAGAAGGCCGCTCTGATCAAACCAACCACCACAACCAGCGCGATGAGGATTGCCGTCGTGGAGCCCGCGCTCCGCCTTGGATCGATCGCGGCCAGGCCGATGCCGGCGACGACTGCGCCCCAGAGCTGGAACAGATCGAGGGCGAGCAGCAGTTCGGTGAAATAGCCGTCGGGAAGGAAGGGGAAGAAAGTTCCCACCGACAGCGTTTCCTCGAGCCTGCCGCCAAGATTGTTGACAACCCCGTTGACCATCGCGCCCAGCACACTGATGACCCCGGCGTGCGCGAACACGCAGAGGTGCTGCTTGAACCTGGCCTCGTCGCCGCGGATGAAGACGAAGATCACGTAGGCGATCACGCTGAGGATGATCGGGAACAGGAGAGATCCGATGAACGCGACGGCGACCGCTCCGCCCTTGATGATGATGGGGGGAACCTGGGCCATCCCTTCGGCGATTTCGGCTGCCTGTTCGCCGCTGACGCCGCTCAGCGCCGCCTGCCGAAACAGCTCCTCCGGAGTGAACCACATGACCGTGGCGGTTACGGCTGCGACCAGGAGTGTGACAGGAAACCAGGCGGGATTCCCGGCCAGCTCTGTGAACAGCCTGCCGGGCTGCGCGAAGACCATCCACAGGCGGTTGAAGAAGGGCGGACGGGGAGGCAGTTCGGGCTCTCCGTCCCAGTCCGCCGTGGCGGCGGCGCTCTCGTCGATCATGTCAGTTCTCCAGCCGGCGGTGCGAAGTCCCGGAAATCTGCATGGGCATCGCGCCCATGGGGGTGTTCATGTTGCCGGTGTAGTCGCGGTCTATCTTCATCGAATGGAGCCGGCCGGCCGCCATGTCCCAGAGGGCGAAGCCGGTGTCCGTGCCGGTTATGGTCTGCTCGGCGGCCATGCCGCCCATGTCCACGGTCCCCTTCGTGTCCACCTCTCCGGCCAGCTCGATCTTCAGCAGCGAGCGGCCGTCGACGACCGTGTCGCCGGCCAGGGTGTAGGTGTATACGGTCGTGGTGGTGGTGGTCGCTTCCGGTACCTCCTGAGACCACGAGACCGTGTCGACCCAGGTGTCCCCGGGATCGGCCGCCGAGCCCGGAAGGCGCGGAAACATCTCGTAGGGCATGCCCGCGACGGCGGCCGTCGACCCCGCCGGGCCCTCGATCTCGGGGGTGGAGACCACGGTGACGACTCCCCGCGGGTCCAGAACGAAGACGAGATCCCCGGTTGCCTGGGGTTCGAGGGTCTGCGACCCCATCATCGGGTTCGCCATGGTCATGCTCAGGGACTGCGGCGTCGCCGTGATGCGAACTCCCTCCGGATCGGCCGCGAAGGTCGTTGCCAGCGTGGCCGATGTCGTGATGGTGACTTCCATTGCCCCGGTCGGGATGTTCATCGCCGTTACCAGCGTGTCGGCAATGCGATATGTCGCCGAGGGATTGCCGGGGACGGCGTAGGCGAGATCGCCGTCGGAGGTCTGCGCGGCGAGCGCCGTGGCGGTGGCGGATAGCAGGCAGGCGACGGCGGCTGGGATGATGCTTCGGGGCATGGAGACGACTCCGGTCACTGGGGTCTTGTCGGACGGGCGGCATGACACGCGCGGGCCGGCCGCCGCACCAAGCTATCCCGCGGATTCTGGCCGGGCAAACCGGATGGCGTTATCGTTCTCGCCGCTTGAGACGGCAATTCAGGACGTAGTGCATTGGCGCGTGAGGGCATTGGCAGGCACGACTCCCCCGAGGTGAGATGAGCTACAGGACAAACCCAGACAGGATACTCGAGAACATCGACCGGGCCCGGAGCCGGGACATGGAGCGGGCGCTGTCGTTGAACGACCGCCAGGCCCGCGGCAAGGAGCTGGACACCGACATTCCCGATGGCGATTCCACAACCCCGGAGCGCCTGCGGCGCCTCTTCGGCCTGGTCGAGTCGGGGTACCGCCGGGCGGCGCAGGGCACCGAGATCGGACCGCTGGCAGCCCGTTTTCGCGCGATCGGCGACATTTCGCATCAGACGGCGCGGGGCGATGTGAGCGTTTCGGTGCACTACCTCGACTCGGAACGGCACGACGACGTGGGGGTGGTTCCCTTCGGGATCACCCCGCGCGACCTCGAGGAGGCCAGAAAGGAGACGCGGACCAGCCGTCCGGACGTGAACGCGATCAAGGTTTTGCGCCTTCGGCTGCGCGACGGTGTCCTGGCCGCGTACAAGAAGATCGAGCCCCGCCTTCGCGACGCCCTTAAGGACCGCGCCGACATCGGCCATGTCGCGGCCGAAGTCACCCTGGATCTGCGCCCGAACACGCCGAGTCTCTAGCCTGTCCCATACAGCCATGGCATCGCCCTTCGCGGCGCTCCAGCTTTTGCCATGGCATCGCACGACGACCTTCTCGGCCCGCTTCTCGTTGAGGGCGGGACGCTCCCCGCGGAAGCCCTCGCCGCGGCCCGCAAGGAACAGCAGCGGTCCGGGCGCCCTCTGCGGGAAGTGCTGCTGCGCAGCGGTGCCATCGGCGAATCCCGGATGGCGCGGGCGCTGGCCGCGGAGCTCGACCTCGCCTTTGTCGAGCCGCCGCTCCGGCCCGAGGACGCCGCCATCCGCAAGATCGACGCCGCGTTCGCCCGTGCGAAGAACGTGCTGCCGCTCAGCATGGAAGGGAAGCTTCTCAGGGTCGCAGTGGCCGATCCGCTCGACACGGCGCTGATCGACAACCTGTCATTCAAGTCGGGGTGCCATGTCGAGGCGGTCGTCGCGGCCGGGTCGGCGGTCGTCGAGGGGGTGCTGAAGGCCTACGGCGACGCGCTGCCCGAGCTTCTGGAAGGGCTGGACACGGCGGTGGCCGCCGCGCCCGGAGTCGACGCGCGCAGTCTGGAGGAGGCGGCGGCCGCGACCCCGATCGTCCGGATCGTCGATCATATCATCGCCAGCGCAATGGACAGCCGGGCCAGCGACATACACATCGAGACCATGGGCACGGGGTCCCGGGTCAGGATGCGCGTCGACGGCGGGCTGGTGACTGCGACGGAGCTGCCTCCCGGCACCCATCGCGCGGCCATTTCCCGCGTCAAGATCATGGCGGGGCTCGATATCTCCGTGCGGCGCCGGCCTCAGGACGGAGGCTTCACCACCAGCAGGGGCAACACGGAGGTGACCGTCCGCGTGTCCACCATTCCCACACCCGGGGGCGAGAAGGCGGTGCTGCGCCTGCTGGATCCCGGAGAGGCGCCGCCCGATCTGTCCTCGCTGGGCTTCTCCTCGCACGATCTGGGCAGGCTGCGCAGCGTGCTGAAGCGGCGCCAGGGAGTCCTGATCGCGGCAGGTCCCACCGGCAGCGGCAAGACCACCACCCTTTCCGGGGCGGTCTCCGAGCTGTCGGCCGACAGCATCAACATCGTGACGCTGGAGGACCCGGTCGAGTACCGCTTTCCGGGTGTGGCGCAGATGGAGATCGACCGCAAGGCCGGTGTGGACTTCCCGTCCGGGCTGCGCGCCATTCTGCGGCAGGATCCCGACGTGATCCTGGTGGGCGAGGTGCGCGACCGCGAAACCGCCGAGATCGCGATGTCGGCGGCGGTGACCGGCCACCTCGTCCTCACCACGATCCACACCGTCGACGCCCCGAGCGCCATTGTCCGGCTCCTCGAGATGGGGGTTCCGCCCTTCCTGGTCGCCGGCGGCCTTGCGGGTGTCGTCGCGCAGCGGCTGGTGAGAAGACAGTGCTCGCGCTGCTGGGGTCGCGGGGACGGGAGGTGCTCCGCGTGCACCGACGGCTACAGCGGCCGGAGCGGCGTCTTCGAGGTCCTTGTGGTGAATGACGAGCTGCGCACGGCGGTGACGAGCGGCGCCTCGATCACAACGTTGCGCGCACTGGCCCGGCGCGGGGGGATGGGGTCCATGGCGCGTGACGCCATGCGCCAGGTCGCCCAGGGCGTAACCACGCCGCACGAAGCGGGGAATGTAATTGCCGTCACCCGGGGCGCGGCCCTGCACTGCGACAGCTGCGAGGCAACGCTCCCCGCGGGGTCGGCCGGGTGTCCCATGTGCGGACAGCCGCGCCAGAGAATCTGCGCGTGCGGCCAGCCGCTGGAGCGGCGATGGCGCTACTGTCCGATGTGCCTCCGCCCCGCGTGACCGCCGCGCCGCCCGGGTGGGCTGCGGACAGGGCCGCCCGAACACCGCGGGCCGCAGGCGATGTGCCGGGCAGGGCGCAACGAGCTACGCCTCGAACACCTCTTTGCGCGTGGTGAGGGCCTCGATGCGCTCGATGTCGGGCGTGACGCCGATGCCGGGCCCGTCCGGGACGGGCATCATGCCATCTGTCATCTCGAATTCCGGCGATACGATATCGCGTGACCAATAACGCCTGGAATTCGATATATCCCCCGGAATCACAAAGCCGGGAAGCGTGGCCAGTGCAACATTGTACGCGCGTCCGACGCCGGTTTCGAGCATGCCTCCGCACCAGACGGGCCAGCCGGCCGCCCGGCAGGCGTCGTGTATGGCGATCGAAGACTTGAAACCGCCCACCCGGCCGGGTTTGATGTTGATGATCCTGCCGGCATTGAGACTTAAAGCCAGGCGGGCATCGCCGGGTGACCGGATTGACTCATCAAGGCAAACGGGCGTACTGATGTGCTGTTGCAGAATTGAATGATCCAGCACGTCTTCATGCGAAAGCGGCTGCTCGATCATCATCAGGTCATGCTCGTCCATCGCCTTCAGGCGCGGCAGGTCGTCGGGCAGGGCATATGCAGAATTTGCATCAGCCATTATGGGCACATCCGGAAAACGCCGTCTGACGGCGCCCAGCATCTCGACATCGCGGCCCGGCTTGATTTTGATCTTTATCTTGCGATAGCCCTCGTCGATGTACTGCTCGACCTTGGCACAAAGCGCCTCGTCGTCCTCTTGTATGCCGATTGAAACGCCGACCGGCACGGCATCCCGCGTCCCTCCGACGAGGTCCCTCAGAGAAATGGCGCGCCGCCTGGCTTCGAGATCCCACCCCCCCATTTCGATCGCCGCGCGGGCCATGGGGTGTCCCCGCAGCCAGGGGACCGGGTGCAACTCGCGCCCATCGTCGAACTCGCTGCCCACCAGCGCCGGCAGAAGCCAGCGGGTCAGCACGAACCAGGCCGTATCGGTCGTTTCGTAGGTGTAGCCCGGGGTTTCTCCGGCAACGCACTCCGACCAGGCAGTGATTCCGTCCGCTTCGAGGGTCAACAGGAGTACGCGGCGGGCCTGGGTGCCGCCACTGCTGATCTCAAAGAACTCGCGGAGTTCCAGGGGGATCTCCCGCAGGACGGCCCTGTCAATGCGCATGTGGTTGGGACGCTTGTGTTTGTGAAGGGGGCTGGCGATTCGTTCGCCCGAACTATTCCCCGCCCGCGTTGCCGCCCGCCCCTTCGGCCTTCGCCTTCATCGCGTCCCGTCGCCGGACCGAATGGATGCCCGTGAGCAACGATGTGGAGGACTTGGTCCTGACGCCGCCAGCCAGCAGCGCGTCGCGGATTGCGGGAACCGGATGGTCGGCACCGAATCTGGCCACGAACTTCCGGTAGGCGGCCGTCGGCCCCATTCCCCGGAAGAGTCCGGACGGGATGGGGGGATGGTCGCTGCCCTTCTTCTTCCGCCTCTTCCTGCGCACCGGTGCGCGCCGCTTCGCCGGCGCCGCTTTTGCCGGACCCAACGCCAAAAGTCCCTTGAGCGCATCAACCGTCTGGCGTAGTGCTTCGCCGCGCCGCTCATGGTTTGCCAGTTCGGCCTCGGCCTGCTTCAGTGCAGTCTCGTAGCTCTTTCGTGTTGCTGCATCCATCTTTGCAAATCTCCGGTTGTGGGTATTGACAAGTCTACATATTCTCAAACAATGCGGCCATCAATGCAACCCGCCGCGGTATCTCGCCAAGGAGTATGTGCTCGTGCAGAGTGTGTGCGCCGCCGCCGTCCGGACCCAGGCCATCAAGGGTCGGACAACCAGCGGCCGAGGTCAGATTGCCGTCGCTCCCGCCACCCGTCCTGCCCTCGCCAAGCTCGAACCCCAGTTGCCGGGCAAGCGAGCGTGCCGTTTGAAACAGTCGATTCGACGCCGGGGTCTTTTCCAGCGGGCCCCTGTTCAAGCCACCATCAAGCGTCAGCTTGCAACGTTTGTCGAATGGCTTGGAGGCCCGCAGCGCCGCGTCCACCCGCAGCGCTTCATCCAGCGTCCAGAAGCGCACGTCGATTGTGCATTTGGCCGCGGCAGCCACAACATTCTCGGTGGTGCCGCCGGAGATCACCCCCACGCTCACCGTCGTTTCAGCCGCCGCATCGGCCAGGTCGCACAAGCGGCAGATCTGGCGGGCGATTTCGTGTATCGCGCTGGCCCCCGCCTCCGGTTCGATCCCCGCGTGCGCCGGTTTCCCGGAAACGCCGAGCACGTACGCGCTCACGCCCTTGCGGCGATTCTTGACGCCTCCGCCGGGCACCGACGGCTCGACGACCAGCGCCGCCCGTGACACACGCGCCTCCGCCTCGATCCGCTCCCGCGAGGTGGGCGACCCCCACTCCTCGTCACAGGTGATCAGGAATGAGAGGTCCGACCTCGGGCCCGCCCCCTTCTCCGCGAGGAGCTGCAACGCAAGGATGGAGGTCGCGACGCCGCTCTTCATGTCGTAGACGCCGGGACCCTGTATCCGCCCGTCCGTTACGGTGTACGGGAACTGCTCGAGCGTGCCGATGGGGTGGACCGTATCCATGTGCCCGACGACGAGGAGAGGCCGCTCCTCCCCGTTCTGGCGCCCGGCGAAGCGCGCGAGGAGGTGAGCGCCAAGCCCGGGGGACGGGAGCCGCTGGACCCGGGCACCCGCCCGCCTCAGCGCTTCTTCGAGGATATCGGCCGCGGCGAGGTTCGCCGCTTCGTTGCCGGTGGGCGACTCGGTGGTGACGAGGCGCCGCAGCAGGGCCTCGCACTCGTGGGCTCGGCCTTCCGCTTCCTGCATGGTCACGCTGAGCGGTGTCATGGCGCCTCCGATTGGTAGCGGCCGGCCCGCCGATAGCTCTCGTCGAGGACTTCCACCAGGTGCAGGACGGGCACATCCCTGCCGGCCAGGCGAAGGCCTGCTCCGATCTGCATCATGCAGCCGGGGTTGCCGGTAACGAGCGCCCCTGCACCGCTGTCGAGGACGCTTCGCACCTTGTCCCCGCCGATCCAGCCGCCGAGGCGCGGGTGGGTGAGGCCGTAGATGCCGGCGCCGCCGCAGCACTCCTGCGCGCCCGCGAGGGGCAGAACTTCGAGGCCCGGGACGGCACCGAGGACGGCCGCGGGCGGGTTGGCCACCCCCTGCGCGTGGAGGAGGTGGCAGGGGGCGTCGTAGGTGACCCTCATGCGCACCTCGGCGCCGGGCAGGGGGCCGCGGTCGGCGAGCAGCTGCGAGATGTCCCGGACGCGGGCGGCGACCGCCGTGGCTCGCTCCGCCATCTCTCCGTCGTTCGCGAGGAGGGCGCCGTATTCGGCCATCGCCGCGCCGCACCCGGAGGCGTTCATGGCGAGGAGGTCGACGCCGGCGGACTCGAAGGCGTCCACGTTGCGCCGGGCCATGGCGCGGGCGGCCGCGAGGTCGCCGGCGTGAGCGTGGAGGGCACCGCAGCAACCCTGGCCCGCCACCGGGACGACCCTGTAGCCGTTGGCCTCGAGCACGCGAACCGTGGCTTCGTTCACGCGGTTGAAGAGGCCCGCCTGGACGCATCCCGTGAGGAGGCCGACGGTGGGGGGGGAGGTCGTGCCGTTCAGGGGACGAGGGACCGGGACAGGGTGGTCCGCGCGGTGCGCCGAGGCGGACGGCCCCTCGGGCAATGAACGCACCGCGGCGGATGCCGCCAACATGGCCACGCCGAGCCGCGCACCCTTCGGCGGCGCATCGCCGGAGAGCAACCGCGCCAGAAGGGCGGGTATGCCCGAGGCGCGCAGGATCCGCGCGGCGAGCATGGCGGGGCGGGCGATCCAGGCGGTCCCGAAGACGCGCAGCAGCAAGCGGTTGAGGAACGGAGGACGCCGGGCCTCCGAGCCGACGTGTCGCGCCAGTTCGAGGAGCTGGCCGTAGGCGACCCCGGACGGACACACCGGCTCACAGGCGCGGCATCCGAGACACCGGCTGGTATGAAGCTGGAAAGCGTCGGATTCCGCCGACAGGCGCCCCTCCACCACTGCGCGCATCAGGTGCAGGCGGCCGCGCGGCGAATCGGCCTCGTCGCCCAGGCGCCGGTAGGTCGGGCAGGCGGGCAGGCAGAAGCCGCAGTGCACGCAGTTGAGGAGCCCCTCTTCCTGCTCCTTCAGCGCCTGGGCCAGCGTGTCGGTCGCGACGCTCACGGGCAACTTGCGGCCAGGGTTGAATTCGGGTCGAAGAGGGCCTTGATCCGCGCCGTGAGCCCGGCCCCCTCCCCGCCACCCCCCGTCCACCCCACCCGCGCCGCCAGCTCGGCGGGCGCCTGGCTCAGCGTGAGCGTGCCGCCCGCTGCCTCCATCGCCTCACGGCCCCGCGTGAGCCCCTCCGCCAGCGCGGCGAGATCGCCGTCGCCGCACGACCCTCTCACGCGCGCCACCCCCTGCACCGCGTCGGCGCAGGTCGCGCCATCGGCCAGCGCGGCGATGGCCCGGGCGCACACCAGCGTGTCCCCAAGGCGGTCGGGCAGCGCCGCCAGCCGCGCGACCACCGCCGTGCCCGTCTCCCAGCCGATGCGCCGCTCGTGGAAGGCGCGGCTTTCGCAATCCCGGAGTGCCACCGCAGGGTCCGTCCCCGCTGCCGCGACGATCCGCGCGAATCCCTCCTCCACCTCGCCCGTGCCGCCCAGCAGCCTCACCGCGACCGCCGCCGCGTGGCCGACGCCGCCCTCATCCCCCTCGATCACCTCAACCGCAGCTGCATGCACTTCATGCATGCACACCTTCCGCGCGACCGCCACCGCACCCGGCGCGTCCCCGCCGAAGAGCAGCGTGACGTCGGCCTGCGGGCGCGGGAAGAGGCGGACCGACACGCGGGTGATGATGCCCAGGCTGCCGCGGCTGCCTGTGAAGAGGCGGACGAGGTCGTAACCCGCCACATTCTTCACGACCCGTCCGCCGATGCGAAGGATGCGGCCGTCCCCCGTCACCACCTCGAGCCCCAGGACGTTGTCGCGCGTCGCCCCGTAGCGCGCGCCGAGCGGCCCCGAGACGCCCGTGGCCACCGCGGCCCCGAGTGTGCCGGTGTCGCACGCCGGTCCGTCGAACGGGAGCCACTGGCCGTTCGGTTCGAGCACCCGGGCGAGGTGGTCCAGACCGATCCCTGCGCCGGCGGTGAGGGTCAGGTCCGCCGGTTCGTAGTGGTGCACGGCGTCGAGCCGCCCCGTCGAAACGATCCGCGGGCTGTCGGTCGCGCGGCTCCTGCGGCTTCCGCCAGGGCCGGCTCCCCCGCCCGATCCGCTCCGTCCGCCGGAGTCGCCGCCCGACCCGCCCGAGCCCACCCCCCAGCCGCCGGCACCCAGCCACGTTCCCCGGCCGGCCGGCAGCAGCCGTGTCCCGGCTTCGTTGGCGGCGCGCACGACTTCCCGCACCTCCTCGGCCGATTCGGGCAGGACCACCGCGCCTGGAGCGAGTCCGGCGGCGAGCGCGGCTTCGCTCATGCGTGCGCCGGCGCGGCGGCCGGTTCCTCGCCCGCGGCGCCCTCGCGCCAGGCCGCCCGGGACGGGTCGGTCTCTTCCGGAAGGACCTTGCCGGGGTTCATGACGCCGTCGGGATCGAAGACGCGCCGGATCCCCCACATGGTGTCGAGCTCGCTGGGCCCGTAGATGAGGGGCATGTGGTGCTTCTTGTCGAGGCCGACTCCGTGCTCGCCGGTGATCGTGCCGCCCGAGTCGACGCAGATCTGCATGATCTCCTTCGAGGCCTTCTCCACCCGCTCGAGTTCGTCCTCGTCGCGGCGGTCGAAGAGGATGTTGGGGTGGAGATTCCCGTCGCCGGCGTGGAAGACGTTGGCGACGACGAGGTTGTAGCGCTTGCCGATCTCGGAAATGCCCTTGAGGATCGCCGGCAGGGTTGTACGCGGCACGGTGGCGTCCTGCACCAGAAGGTCGGGCGCGATCCGCCCCATCGCCCCGAACGCCTTCTTGCGCCCCTTCCAGAGGGCCAGCCGCTCGTCCTCGTCCTTCGCGCTGCGTACCTCGCGGGCTCCGGCGCGGCGGCAGAAGCCGGCGGCACGGCCGGCCTCGGCGTCCAGCCCCGCCTCCAGGCCGTCGAACTCGATCACCAGCGCGGCCTCGGCGTCGGTGGGGTAGCCGGCGGCGAAGACGCTGTCCTCGACTGCGCGGATCGTCGGTCCGTCGATGATCTCCATCGCCGCCGGCAGCAGCCCCGCGCTGACGATGTCCGACACGGCCTGTCCGGCGTCCTCGATGCGGTCGAAGATCCCCAGCAGGGTGCGCACCCCTTCCGGCACCGGCAGCAGGCCCACTTCGATCTCGGTGGCGATCCCGAAGCACCCCTCCGAGCCGACGAAGAGGCCGACCAGGTCGTACCCCGGCGCCTCCCGCCCCTGCCCTCCCAGCCGCACCACCGATCCGTCGGCCAGGACGACCGTCAGCCCGGTGACGTAGCGCGAGGTCACACCGTACTTGAGGCAGTGGGGCCCTCCCGAGTTCTCGGCCACGTTGCCGCCGATGGTGCAGGCCGTCTGCGACGAGGGGTCCGGGGCGTAGTAGAGGCCGTGCGCGGCCGCCGCCGCCGACAGTTCGGCGTTGATCACGCCCGGC
Source organism: Longimicrobiales bacterium (assembly GCA_965211905.1). Classification (GTDB taxonomy): domain Bacteria; phylum Gemmatimonadota; class Gemmatimonadetes; order Longimicrobiales; family Gaopeijiaceae; genus Bin94. Next base: position 138,865 of record CBDBTX010000002.1, on the reverse strand, counting down.
TGCAGCACCGCCCTGCGGTTGGGGGCGTCGATGGCGAGGATGCGGTTCATGCGGGCGGTGCCGATGATGACCGCCCCGCCGAGCGGCACGGCGCCTCCGGAAAGCCCGGTCCCCGCCCCGCGCGGCACGATGGGGAGGCCGTGGCGCGTGATGGCTGCGACCGCGCGCCGCGCCTCGTCCGTGGTGCGCGGGAGGACGACGGCGCCGGGACGGTACCGGTACGCGGTCAGCGCGTCCGACTCGTAGACGAGCAGGCGGTCCCGGTCGAAGATGACGCCATCCTGCCCGCAGATTCCGGTCAGGGAGACAGCAAGGGATTTCGGTATCATGCGGCCAAGCTATTCCCGGGGGGACAGGTAGTCCAGAATCGCCTCCACGCTGCTCATGGCCATGGCGCGGATCTGCGGCGGGAGGTCGCCGTAGACGTGCCGCGTGATGGCGCCTACAGCGGTGTGTCCCTCGGCGAGGGCGCGCCGCACCATGTCGATCCGCGCCAGGCGGTGGTTGCGGAAGCGCGCGATGGCCTGGGCCGGATCCCGGATGGTGGGGCCGTGGGCCGGATGGAGGAGGCGGGGCGCGAGGGCTTCGACCCGGTCGAGCGAGCGGAGGTAGTGCGCGACCGACCCGCTGTACTCGCCGACCCAGGTGGTGTCGCCCTCGCCGAGGATCAGGTCGCCGACGAAGACCGCGTCGCTGCTGGCGAGGTGGAAGCAGAAATGGCGGCGGGCGTGGCCGGGGGTGGAGATGGCGGCGAGATCGCCGTCGCTGGTGGCGAAGCGCTGTCCGTCGGCGATGGGGTGGTCGCCGCCCGGGCCGTGGACCTCGGCGCCGACCGCGCGGGCGAGGCTGGCCGCTCCCGCCGCGTGGTCGTCGTGTGCGTGGGTGAGGAGGATTGTGACCGACCGTGCGCCGGCCACGGCATCCGCCAGGACGGCCAGGTGGGACTCGATGTCCGGCCCCGGATCGATGATCGCTGCCGCGGTCCCGCCCACCACGTAGGATCGCGTTCCCGAAAGGGTGACGGGCCCCGGGTTGGGCGCGAGGAAGGACCGGACGCTCACGGTGTGCTCGTCATCGGCGCCGTCCGGGCCCCGCGGGCACTCCCCGCGTGCAGGATCGCTGCTAGCGGCGCTCGCGCGCGAGCTGCTCGGCGAGCTTGTCGGCGATCAGCTGAAGCGCGGCCTCGTCGAGATCGGTGAAGGCATCCGCACTGTGCGAGTCGATGTCGAACTGCCCGAAGATCTCGCCGCCGGCCCGGATAAGCACCACGATCTCCGACTTCACGTTCGGACTGCACGCCAGGTACCCGTCGAACTCCGACACGTCCGGGACATTCTGGTTGGCGCCGTGGGCGACCGCCGTCCCGCACACGCCCTGTCCCACCGGGATCTTCGCGTGCTCGGTCGGAGCGCCCATGTAGTTGTGGAGCCAGAGCTCCAGACGATCGTCGGTGAGCAGGTAGACGCCCACCCAGTTGTAGCGGTCGTCGGACTTGTAGAGCGCCCGTACGGCATGGCGCAAAAGGGCGTCCGAAAGATGCCCGTCTTCCCGCATCTCCTGCAGTTCCCTGACAACGTAGCGTGCGTCGATCATTCAGTATTGTTCCAAGGGTGAAGGGTAGCCGCTCAATATAGGCAAGTCGCAGGCAGGCCGCTTACCCCCGTCCGAAGTCGACGCCATCGTCGAGCCGCTCGACAAAGGCCGCCAGGAGACGCGCTGCATGGAAGAGGTCCGCGGTGTCCACGATCTCGCTGGGCGAATGCATGTACCGGTTCGGAATCGACACCAGTCCGGTCGGAACGCCCCCGCGGGCCAGGTGGATGGCGTCCGCATCGGTGGCCGTGCGCAGCGGCGCGGCCTGGATCGAATACGGGATGTCGCTGGCCTCCGCGGTCTCGGCCAGCATCTCGAACACGCCGGGGTGCGTCGACGAGCCCCGCGTCAGGACCGGGCCGCCCCCCAGCGAGTGCTCGCCCACCTCGGTCTTCTCCACCCCCGGCACATCCGTCGCGTGCGTGACGTCCGCGACCAGCGCCACATCCGGCGACAGGTCGAAGGCGCTGGTCCTCGCGCCGCCGCCCGAGTAGCCGATCTCCTCCTGCGCGGTCGCCACGGCCACGGCTCCGGCGGTGCCCTCCCCACCACCCAGCAGGCGGAGCGCCTCGAGCACGACGAAGGCGCCCACGCGGTTGTCGATCGCCCGGCTCGCCACCCGGTCTCCCGCCAGGCGCACCATCCCGGCATTGATCACGGCCGGGTCGCCGACGCGCACGCCCATCTCCTTCAACTCGTCCAGCGAAGACGCCCCGACATCGATCCACAGCTTCTTCACCTTCACGGCCTGGTCGCGCTCCTTCGCCTCCATCAGATGGATCGCCTTGCGGCCAATCACCCCCGGCACATCGCCCTGCGCACCGAGCACCCGAACGCGCTGGCCCACCAGCACCTGCGCGTCCCACCCGCCGATCCCGGCGAAGTAGAGCAGTCCGGACTTGTCGGTGTGGGTGACCTGAAGGCCGATCTCGTCGATATGGCCCGCCATCAGCACCAGCGGCCTCGCCTCCCGCCGCACCGCCGCGTAGCTGTTCCCGACCACGTCCGACCAAACCTCTGCGAACGATCCGGCCTCGTCGCGCCACACACGGGCCGGCCTGGCCTCGAACCCCGACGGGCCGGGCGCGTCGAGCAGGCGCTCCAGGAAGGAAATGTCGTGGATCATCGATCTCGTTGATGTGGCCGGCGGGTGCCCACTTCCCCGCGCCGGGTCGTGGCCTCGCCACCTGGAGAGAAGACCGTGAATTCGACGGTCCCCTCGCTGATGCGGCGCTCAAGCCGGCGCTTCACGACCCCCTGAAGCCACCGTCGGGACAGCGGCACCAGCAGGCTGAACCCGGCAATGTCCGTCAGGATCCCGGGCGTCAGAAGGAATGCGCCGCCGACGAGGATGGAGAGTCCGTCGAGGAGCGCGCGGCCGGGAAGCCGGCCCGCTGCAAGCTCCTGCTGCACGGCGAGGAAGGCGCGCAGCCCCTGGTGCCGGGCCAGCGCCGCCCCCGCGACTCCCGTCGTCACGACGAGCGCGATGGTGGGCACAAGGCCGATCACCTGAGCCACCTGGAGGAGGATCGCCAACTCCACCAGGGGCACGGCGACAAAGAGGAAGATCAGTCTGGTGAGCAAGGGTCTGGTCCGCGTGAAGATGTGCGGGGGAATATCCCGCGCCGGTCATCCAATGTATATTCTTCGCCCGTGCAGGAGTGCCGGACGGCCCGGAACCGGGGTGCCGCGCGGCCCGCACCTGGACGCAATGCGAGGGACAATGAAAGACACATATTTCCGAAAGGGCTTCGGCCTCAAGACCGAGGTGAAGCCCCTCATCGAGTCGGAGTACCACTCCGCCCTGCTCGAACGGCTCAGGTCGCGCGCCTATGTCGACCGGTTTGGTGACATCGAGGTTCGCCTGGCCAAGGACTTCGGCTTCTGCTACGGAGTCGACCGGGCTGTGGACTACGCCTATCAGACCCGCCACAAGTTCCCCGACAAGCGCATCTTCCTGGTCGGCGAGATCATTCACAACCCCCACGTGAACCACCGGCTGCAGGAAAAGGGCATCGAGTTCATCTACCCCGACGACGAGGGGGCATTCGATTTCGGCCACATCACCGCCGACGATGTCGTCATCATCCCCGCCTTCGGCGTAACCCTGCACGACCTGAACACCCTCAAGGCGACCGGCTGCGTCCTCGTCGATACCACCTGCGGCTCGGTGCTCCTCGTGTGGAAACGGGTGTCCAGCTATGCGCGCGACGGGTTCACCGCCGTCATCCACGGCAAGTACCGCCACGAGGAATCGCGGGCGACGGCCAGCCAGGTCCGGCTCCACGAGGGCGGCAAGTACATCATCGTGCGGAACATGGAGCAGGCCGAGGAGGTCGGCGCGTACATGTGCGGCCTGCCGGGGCGCATGAGCCGCAACGAGTTCATGCAGCGCTATGTGAAGTGCACCTCGAACGGGTTCGACCCCGACAGGGATTTGAAGAAGGTCGGCGTGGCCAACCAGACCACCATGCTCGCGACGGAATCGCTGGCCATCGCGGCGCGCCTGCGGGAGATGATGGCCGAGTCGTTCGGCGAGGAGCACGCGCAGGGGCACTTCCGGTCGTTCGATACGATCTGCTCCGCGACCCAGGAGCGTCAGGACGCCGTTCTCGAATTGATGGAGGAACCTCCCGACGCGATGATCGTGGTGGGCGGCTACAACTCCTCGAACACGAACCACCTTGCCCACCTCTGCCGCGAGTACACCCGCACCTGGCACATCAAGGACGCATCCTGCATCGATGTCGACACGGGCGCGATCCATCACAAGCCCGAACTGGATCCGCACGCTCCCGAGGTGACCGACTGGGACTGGTTGCCTCCGGGGCCCTTCAACCTGGGGATTACGGCTGGCGCATCGACGCCGGACAACGAGATCGGCAAGGCGCTGGCCAGGCTGCTGGCGGTGAGGGGCGTCGAGGTGGAGTTGTAGGAGGGCGGGCCGCCCGCGAGGTCACATTCCCGGCGGTGTGAACCTCCCGTCGATCGCGGTCCAGCCCCCGTCCGCGAAGAGGACCGTGCCGGTCACGTAGCTCGCGGCGTCGGACGCGAGGAACACCGTGGGCCCCGCCATCTCGCCGGCGCTCCCCCAGCGGTTGAGGATGCTCCGCTGCGCGTAGGCGCCGTACCAGTCCGGGCTCCCCTTGATCGGCGCCGTGAGGGGCGTGTCGATGACCCCCGGGGCGACCGCGTTCACGCGCACCCCGTGCGGCCCGAGTTCGGCCGCCGCGGCCCGCACCATCTGCACGATACCCGCCTTCGTGGCCGCGTACATGCTCTGCCCGGGCTCGACCACCACCGAGCGGATCGAGCTGAAGAGGATGATGGACCCGGACCCCTGCGCCCGCATGATCCGCCCGGCCGACTGGATGACGTGCGCGCCGCCCTTGAGGTTGAGCCCCAGCACCCGGTCGATCTCGTCGTCGGTGTAGTCGAGGAGCGGCTTGCGCACGTTCACGCCGGGAGTGCACACCACGACGTCGAGGGTTCCCCCTGCGGCTGCGGCGCCGGCAAAGGCGGCCGTGACGGCCTCGCCGTCGAGGATGTCCAGCGCGGCGGCGTCCGCCTCGCCCCCCGCCTCGCGGATCGCGGCTGCCGTGCGGGCCGCGGCGTCCCCGTCGATGTCGAGGCAGGACACTCGCGCCCCCGCCTCGGCGCAGCCGGCCGCGACCGCCTCGCCGATTCCGGAACCGCTGCCGACGATCGCCGCGGTCTTCTCCGCAAGGCTGAACATGGAAGTCATGGAGTGTCTCTTTCGGGGTTTCGAGTGCCGCGAGAAGGTGGCAGAATGTAAAGAGAAGCTGACATCATGGAACCCGTCGGCCCGCGGACCGAGCTCCGCTTCAAGGAATCCGAGTGTGCCGAACCGCAACAAGCGACTGAGCCGGGCCCGCGCCGGGGACCGCGTTATGGCCGAGGTCGAGGCCGCCCGCGACGAGATCGTTGCCTTTACGGCGGACATGATCCGCGTGCCCACGGTGAACCCCCCGGGCGACGCCTACCCGGAGTGCGCCGAACTGATCGGCCGGCGAATGGTGCGCGCCGGGCTCGCCGTCGAGTACATCGCGGCGGAAGGGCGCCCCGAGCACACGACCGCGCATCCGCGCGTGAATGTGGTGGGACGGGGTGAGGGCGGCGCCGATCGTCCCCGGCTGCACCTCAACGGCCACTTCGACGTGGTCCCCCCCGGCGACGGCTGGACGGTGGACCCCTTCGCAGGCGTGGTCCGAGACGCACGCATCTACGGCCGCGGCGCCTCCGACATGAAGTCCGGGATCGCCGCCGCCCTCTTCGCGGTCGAGGCGATCCGCCGCGCCGGCGTGGACCTGGCGGGCGCGGTGGACATCAGCGCCACCGTCGACGAGGAGAGCGGCGGGTTCGCCGGCGTGGCCCACCTGTGCGAGACGGGGGTCATCTCGGCCGCCGATACCGGCTACGCGATCATCCCCGAGCCGTTCGGGCCAACGCGTGTGTGTGTGGGGCACAGGGGCGTCTACTGGTTCGACATCGTCGCGCACGGCCACGCCGCCCACGGCAGCATGAGCCACCTCGGCCGCAGCGCCATCGAGGACATGGGCGCCCTGCTGGAGGCCTGTCGCACGAAGCTCGGCCCCGACCTCGCCGCGCGGCGTTCAGCCCTGCCCGTGGTCCCCGACGCCTCCCGGCACCCCTCGCTGAACGTCAACGCCATCACCGGCGGCCAGGCCGGCGAGGCCACCCAGTCACCCTGCGTCGCCGACCGCTGCGTGGCCACCTTCGACCGCCGCTTCATCCCCGAAGAGCCCTTCGACGAGGTCCGGGCCGAGATCGAGCGCCTCGTCGCAGCGACCGAGCACGACGACCCGGCCCGCCGCTTCACAATCGAGGACCGCATGATTGTGCATCCCGTCCACGCGCCCGCCGGATCGCCCCTGGTCGCCGCGCTCTCCCACGCGGTGGATGCCGTGTGCGGCCAGCGCCCCGAACTCGTTGCCAGCCCCGGCACCTACGACCAGAAGCATTTCGCCCGCATCGCAGGGATCGAACACTGCGTAGCCTACGGCCCCGGCCCGCTAAAGGAGGCGCACCAGCCGGATGAATCGTGCTCCGTGGACGACCTGGTGTCCTGCACGCAGGTGCTCGCTCTCGCTGCGCTGAAGCTGGTGGGCCCAGGCGGGTTCTAGTCCACAGGTTTCCGCTGCCCGAACAGAGGGCGCCCGGCCCAACCCCGCCGTTACGTCAGGGTTCAAAGGGGGGAGCAGGCTCGGTGGCTTCCCTCGGACTACGCCCGCCTTGTCCGACGACCAGTGCGCGGCCCAGGCATTCGAGGTAGCGCACTTGTCCCCGCCGAAGCGACTTTGAGCCTGCCAGTCGGTACCAGCCATCGGGATAGGGCGGCGGATAGCTCGCAAGACGCAGATCGTCGGAGAATTGCGTCTTTCCGCGTTTCCAACGGCGAATCGGAAAGCCCACGCCGGGAGCTCTACCTCGTTACGGAGGGGTTGATCCGGCCGCCGTCAGGTTTGCGCGCATGAACGAGAAAGCAGGGCGTGAAAATGCCTGCCTCGCCAGCCTCGACCAGGGCGTCGGCTGCCCCATTGAGGAGACGGGACGCTTCGCCCGCACCGGCCGGCGCGAGGCGGAGCCGCTCGAACAGGGCGATTGCCTGGGCAGTCAACCAACGGCCTGCCGGAATGCGGGCCAGCGACGCGAGCGAGAAGTCGCGACCCTGAAGCGACCGGTACCAGGGAGAGTCCGGATCGCAATCGAGGGCTTGGTCCCGACTCGATAGCACGTCAAAACCCACCTTCTTCAATGCAGCGACGAACTGAGACATCGTCGGAAGGTTGGGGGTGGCGTTCGCGAATTCCACACGGTCCCGAATATCGCGATGAATGGGGTCGCTCCCGTTGAAGACGTCGGTAAGGCACCACTCCGTCAAGGCGATCTGGCCGCCCGGCCTGAGCAGACGCCAAAGCTCGTTGAAACAGACATCCCTGTCGGGGGTGTGAGCGATAGCCTCGAACGAGTAGGCGGCTTCGAAACAGCCGTCGGCGAGGGGTACGTCCAAATAGTTGGCCAGCAGGAAATCGCAGGTTTTCTCAAGCCCCGCCGCACGCGCCGCCCTCCGACATCGTGCGATCTGATATGCGTTTATATTCAGCCCCGTGATGCTGGCGCCGGTCGCCCTCGCAATGTTGATCGCGGGTCCTCCGACACCGCAGCCAATGTCGACGACCCTGATGCCTGGCTTGAGATTCAGGATTTCAGCAACGCCAGCCTCCTGGCGGCGTTGGGCGGCATGAAGACCTTCCCCGGATCGTCTCGGCGCGAAATGGAAGGACTGCCCCCAACCATACTCGTAGAACCTGGTGACCACATCGTAGAACCGACTCACCATCTTGGGTTGATCGGGTATGACACGGTCTCCGCCCTCGGTCGCAGCGAGTTCCTTGAGTTGCAGGAAGTCGTCCAGCGCCTCCCTCAGCGTGCCGCCGCTGTTTGCCTCAACCCGTCGGCGACCCCGAGTCTCTTCGGGCGGGTGATCGTCACTCCAGACAGGTTCGGTCGCAGGGCTCATCTCTCGTCCGTGAAATCACGCGGGCTTTGGGCTGCCCGGGCAGGGACCGGGTCGGTGTTGCAAAAATGGGGCACCGTCCGCCGATTGTCGACGATATCGGAGCTCGACGAACGATGTATGGGAGCGCCGTTACGTCAGGGTGGGTCGGTCCGCCGTCGCGGGCGGCTAGATGTGCAGCGCCCTTCCCAGCGCCCCCAGCGCCCCCTCGGCCACCGCCTCCGACAGCGTCGGGTGCGGGTGCATGGCCCGGTCGATCTCCTCGGCCGTCGACTCCAGGTGGCGCGCCATGACGAACTCCGCGATCAGCTCGGTGGCGTGCGGCCCGACGATGTGGGCACCGACGACCTCCGAGTACTTCCTGTCCCGGATCACCTTGACAAAGCCCGTGGAGTCGCCTGCCGCCAGTGCACGGCCGTTCCCGGCCCAGGGGAACTTCCCGATCTCGATGTCGAGCCCCTGTTCCCGCGCCTGCTCCTCGGTGAGCCCCACCGACGCGACCTCGGGGTGGCAGTAGGTGCAGTTGGGCACGTTGCCGTAGTCCACGGTGTGGTGGCCGACGCCCGCGATGTGCTCGGCGGCCACGACGCCCTCGTGCATCCCCTTGTGGGCCAGGAGCTGTTCGCCCGCGCAGTCCCCGACCGCCCACACGCCGGGCACGCTGGTTCGCATCGCGCTGTCGACCGCGATGAAGCCGCCGTGCTCGGTGAGCTTGACCCCCGCCCTGTCTAGCCCGAGGTCCTCGGTGTTGGGAACCCTGCCGACGGCCGAGAGCACGTAGTCGACATCGAGTGTGTGCGCCTTGCCCTTCCTGTCGGTGAATGCGATCGACACGCCGTCGTCCTTCACGGTGGTGGACTCGACCCGCGCACTCGTGAAGATGTCCATCCCGCGCTTCTTGAACGCCATCGCCACGGTCCGGGATGAGTCCTTGTCCTCCAGCGGCAGCACCCGGTCCAGCGCCTCGATCACGGTGACTTTGGTGCCGTACGCGTTGTAGATGTCGGCGAACTCCATGCCGACCGCCCCCGCCCCGACCACCACCAGCGAGCCCGGCGCATCCTTCTGGAAGAGCGCCCCGGTCGACGACCAGATCCGTTCCTCGTCGATCTGCAGGAAGGGCAGGCTGCGCGGACGCGACCCGGTGGCGATGATGATGTTTGCCGCGGTCACCGTCTGCTTCTTGCCGCCCTTGTCGACCTCTACGGCACCGCCGCCGAGCAGCCGCCCGTAGCCCTCGATGTGGGCGACCTTGTTCTTTTTCAGCAGGAAGCTGACACCGGTCGACAGACGGTTGGCGACCGAACGGCTCCGCTCCTGGGCGGGACCGAGGTCGGTCGCGAAGCCCTCGAAGGAGATGCCGTGGCCCGCCGCCCCCTTCAGTTCGTTGACCATCAGCGCGCTGCTCAGAAGCGCCTTGGTCGGGATGCAGCCGACGTTGAGGCACACGCCGCCCAGCTTGTCCGCCTCGACGCACGCGGTCTTCAGACCGAGCTGGCCCGCGCGGATCGCGGCGACGTAGCCGCCCGGTCCGCCGCCGATCACGACAACGTCGAAGTCGGTCTTGTTGTTTGAATTGCCTGCCAAGGGAAGGACCTCTCTTCAGGGTGTGACTTGGAGCCGCTGACCGGCAGCCCGTGAAAAGCTAACAGCGCTCGGCGAGCCCCCGATTGCCTTCGAGGCCGGGATGCTAGGGCTACCGCCGCGCCGTCAGGTCGCCGCGATAGACCTCGCCGCCCTTCATCACCCACATCACGCGCTCCAGCACCGTGATGTCGTCGAGCGGATTGCCGGGCACCGCGATGACGTCCGCGTACTTGCCGGCCTCCAGAGACCCGACGTCCGCCTCCCAGCCCATGATCATGGCCGAGGTGCTGGTCGCCGAAGTGATGGCGTCCATTTCGCTTTGGCCGGCCTCGATGCGGACCTGGAATTCGCGGGCGTTGTGGCCGTGCTCGAAGACGCCCGCGTCGGTGCCGAAGCCGATGGTGAGCCCGGCCTCGACGGCGCGGCGGAAGGTCGAATTGCGGTACCGCATCATCTCGGTCGAGCGCCGGATCAGCGGCTCGGGGATGCCCAGGGCAGCGCCGTCGCGCGGGACGATGACGCCGACGTAGAGCGTGGGGACGAAGTACGTGTAGTCGCTCTGCCGGAGCATGGCGATCGCTTCGTCGTCCAGCATCGAGCCGTGGTCGATGGTGCGCACGCCGGCGCGGATCGCAGCCTTGATTCCCTCGGTCCCGTGGGCGTGGGCGGCGGTGAAGCGGCCCCACCGGTCGGTCTCCTCGACCGCCACCGCGATTTCTTCGTCCGAGTACTGCTGCGCGCCCGGCGACAGGCCCTGGGAGAGGACCGCGCCAGTGGCCAGGATCTTGGTGAAGTCCGCGCCGTTCTTGTGGTTGGTGCGGACCGCGGCGCGCACGGCATCGACCCCGTCGGCCAGGTTCCGCACCACCGGCACGTCCACGTAGATGGAGAACTGGCGGGCGTCTCCGGCGCCGCCGGTCGACGAGACGTAGTTGCCGGCAACCTGCATGCGCGGGCCGGGGAGCACGCCTTCGCTGATGATGTCGCGCAGGTCGATGTCGGTGTAGGGCCAGGTGGGGCCCATGTCGCGGACGGTGGTGAAGCCGGCGCGCAGCGTGGTGAGCGCGTTCGCCGCACCCCAGAGCGCTGCCTGGGCGGGGGTGGTGGTGGTGAGGACCTCCTCCCAGTGCGTGCCGACCCTGTCGGTGAGGTGGGTGTGGAGGTCGATCAGGCCGGGGAGGAGGGTGGCGTCGCCGAGGTCGATGACGACTTCGCCCGACCACGCGGCGGCTTCCGCGCCGACCGCCAGGATGCGGTCGCCTTCGACGAGGACGGCGCCGGGTTCGGTGAGGGCCCCTCTTCCGTCGATCATGCGGGCGGCGCGGATGAGGGTAGCCTGCGGAACCGTGACCGCTTCCTGGGCGGCGAGGGGGGTGCCCGCCGCCGTGGCCAGAAGGCACGCCGTCGATGCTGCGAAGAAGATCGAGCGGGGTCTGCGGGCGCGCGCGCACGCACGCGTCTCGTCGCGGCGAACGGTCATGGTCGGGGCAGCTCCAGCTCCCAGTTCGTGCCGTTGGGTACAGATACGTAAAGTAAACATGGCAATTTGTAATATTCTGTTGACATCTGTTCCGGCGGATCCCTCGTGGCCCCCCTGCTAGATGAGGATCGCCGCCGGCTCTTCCAGGAATGACTTGAGCGTCGCCAGGAAGCGTGCGCCCTGCGCTCCGTCGATCACGCGGTGATCGCAGCTCATCGTGATCCGCATCCGCGGCTGCGCGACCACCTGGCCGTCCACGACAACCGGGCGCTCCTCCACCGCGCCGACCGCGATGATCCCTGCCTCGGGCGGGTTGATGACGGCGGTGAATTCCTCGATCCCGAACATCCCCAGGTTGGAGATCGAGAAGGTCGACCCGGTGTATTCGTGGGGCTGGAGCTTCTTCTCGCGGGCGCGGCCGGCGAGCTCCCGGATCTCCGCGCTGATCTGGCCGAGGCCCTTGGCGTGTGCATCCCGCACGACCGGGGTGATCAGCCCGTCAGGCACGGCCACCGCCACACCCATATGGACCTGGTTGAAGCGGCGGATGGAATTGCCCTGCCACCACGCGTTGCACTCCGGGTGGCGGGTGAGCGCGACCGCGGCGGCCTTGATGACCATGTCGTTGAGCGACGCCTTCGCGCCCTGGGCGGCCAGCAGCTCGTTGATCCTGACCCGCGCCTGCAGCGCCCGCGTCATGTCGACATCGACCGTGAGGAAGAAGTGCGGCACGGGCCCGAGCGACTCGCTCAGGCGGCGCGCGACCGTCTTTCGCATCTGGGACAGCGGCAGGTCCTCGAACTCGACCCCGGGTGGGGCGGGCACGGGCACCGCAGGGGCAGCAGCCGCGGCCCTGGCGGCGGCTTCGATGTCCCTCTTTACCACCCGGCCACCCGGCCCCGATCCCTGCACCGCCGCGATGTCCAGTCCGAGGTCGCCCGCCAGGCGCCGCGCCACGGGTGAAGCCTTGACCCGCCCCGTCGTCGTCACGGCCGGACCCGCTGCCGACGGCGTCACGGCGCTGGCCGCTGGCCCGTCGTCACCCTCCCCCGGGGCAGTCGCTCCGGCAGCGGCTCCATCGCCCGCCGCCGGAACTTCCGCGCCCGCCTGAGAAGCCCCGTCCGCGGGAACTTCCGCGGCCGCCGGCGTCCCGCCCCCCAGCCCCGCCACCAGCTCGGCGACGTCCTCATCCGCCTCCGCGATCACCGCGATCACGTCGCCCACCGGCGCCGCCACCCCCTCGCCCACCAGGATCGTGTGCAGCACCCCGGTCCCGCGCGCCACCAGCTCCATCGTCGCCTTGTCGGTCTCGATCTCGGCGAGGATGTCTCCCTGCGCGACCGCGTCGCCTTCCCCCTTCAGCCACTTGACGACCTGGCCCTCCTCCATCGTGGGCGACAGCGCTTCCATGTGAACCTTGGTTGCCATTCTATGCCTTCTCGGGTTCTTGCCCCCGGCGCGCCCCGGCGCTGCGGGCGCACGGCGGGATCGGGTTCACGGTCTCAGGCGGCCGGCAGATACAGCACCTGCCGGCACGCATTCACCACGGACTTCGCGCTCGGCTTGGCCAGCTGTTCCAGGTTCTTCGCATACGGCATCGGGATGTCGGCCTGCGTGACCCGCACCACCGGCGCGTCGAGATCGTCGAACGCCTCGTCCTGGATCAGCGACACGATCTGCGCGCCCACCCCCGCGAACGGCCACCCCTCCTCCAGGTACACCACGCGGTTGGTGCGGGCCACGGTCTCCAGGATCGCGTCCGCGTCAAGGGGCCGGATCGAGCGCAGATCGAGCACGTCGGCCTCGATCCCGTCCCGGGCGAGCAGACCGGCGGCCTGGAGCGCCACATGCACCATCTTCCCATGGGTCACGATGCTCACGTCGTCGCCGGATCGCTTCAGGTCCGCCACGCCCAGCGGGATCACATGTTCGCCGTCGGGCACCTCGCCGCGAACGTTGTAGAGCAGCTCGCCCTCCATCACCGCCACCGGGTCGTCGTCGCGGATCGCCGCCGCGAGCAGCCCCTTGGCGTCGGCGGGCGTCGCCGGGGTGACCAGCTTCACGCCGGGCGCGTGCACGTAGTACGTCTCGCACGCCTGCGAGTGCTGGGCCGACAGCTGCAGCGCCGCGCCGGTCGGGCCGCGGAAAACGATCGGGACCGGGATCTGCCCGTTGCTCATGTAGAGCATCTTGGCGGCGCTGTTGATGACCTGGTCGAGCGCGAGGATCGAGAAGTTGAAGGTCATGAATTCGCAGATTGGACGCAGGCCGGCCATCGCCGCGCCCACGCAGAGCCCCGCGAAGCCGAGTTCGCTGATCGGCGAATCCACGACGCGCTGGTCCCCGTACCGGTCCAGCATGCCGCGCGACACCTTGTAGGCGCCGTCGTACTCGGCAACCTCCTCGCCCATCAGGAATACCGAGTCGTCGCGGTCCATCTCCTGGCACATGGCGGCGTTGAGGGCGTCGCGATAGGTCATCTCAGCCATCGGCGGACCCTCCGGCACCCGGCGCCGCGGCCCGTCCGTCCAGGAAGAGCCGCCCGTGCTCGTTGATCTCGGCGTAGACGTGGTCGTACAGCGTGGACGGGTCCGGGAGCGGCGACGCGTCGGCGAAGTCGGCCGCGTCCTCGCAGATCGCGCGCGCCTTCTCGTCGATCGCCTCGAGCTCCTCCTGCGTCAGCAGCCCCGCCTCCATCATCCGGTCGCGCAGGATCGTGATCGGATCCTGCTGCGTAATGTGGGCCTCGACCTCCTCCTTCGACCGGTAGGTCCCCGACACCGGGTCCGACATCGAGTGACCCCGGAACCGGTAGGTGAGGGCGTTCACGAACTGCGGCCCCGCCCCGGCCCTTACCGTCCCGGCCAGGTCCTCGAAGAAGCGGTAGGTCTCCAGCACGTCCTGCCCGTTGATCGTGTGCGCCGGAATCCCGTACGCGCCAGACCGGGCTTCCATATCCGTCGCGGAGACGCGAGAGAAGGCGGTGCCCATCCCGTAGCCGTTGTTCTCGACGACGTAGATGACCGGCAGCCGCCAGATCGCCGACATGTTGAGCGACTCGAGGAAGGCCCCCTGGTTGACGGCCGCGTCGCCCATGAAGCACACGCAGACCTGGTCGCCGCCGCGGTAGCGGATGGCCCACGCGAGCCCGGCGCCCATCGGGATCTGGCCCCCGACGATCCCGTGGCCGCCCATGAACCCCAGCGAGGCGTCGAAGAGGTGCATGGAGCCGCCGCGTCCGCCCGAGCAGCCTGTGGTCCTGCCGTAGAGTTCGGCCATCGCCGCCCGGGGCGTGATCCCTTTCGCGATCGCCTGCGTGTGTTCCCGGTACGCGGTGATAACCAGGTCGTCGTCCCGGAGAGGCTTGATCGCGCCGGCCGCAAGGGCTTCCTGGCCGATGTGAAGGTGGCAGAATCCACCGATCTTGCCGATCGCGTAGGCCTCTTCCGCTTTCTCCTCGAAGCGGCGGTAGAGGAGCATGTCGGCGAGCAGGGCGTTCAGTTCCTCCCTCGAAAAGCCCTCGATGCCGACGGCGGCGACTCCCGTCTTCTCGTCGGCCGCGGCGCGCTCGGTGGCGTCCACACTAGCCTCGATCTCACCCGTCGCTTGCGCCATCGCCTCAGCTCCCGGTCGCCGCGGCGCGCGCGGCGGTGCGAAGCCGGACCAGGGCCGGGCGCCGCACGGGATCATCCACCCGTGCCGCCGCCCCGGCTGCATGGCCTGCCCCGGTGCCCGCCAGCCCCGGCCTCTCCGCCGGCGCCGGGATGTCCGCCTCCATCACCTCGCGGATGTTTCCTGGCCCGCCCGCCTCGACCTCACGCGCCTGCTCCTTCGCGTGGTAGCTGGAGCGCACCAGCGGCCCCGATTCAACGTGGCGGAAGCCGTACTCTCCCTCGCCGACTCGCTTCCACTCGGCGAACTCGTCGGGCGTCACCCACCGGGCCACCGGAATATGCTGGCGCGACGGGCGCAGGTATTGCCCCAGCGTCAGGATGTCGACCGCCGCCTCGCGCAGGTCGGCCATCGCCTGGCGGATCTCGCCCGCCTCCTCGCCCATCCCCAGAATGATTCCCGTCTTGGTCAGCATCGAGGGGTCGATGCGCTTGGCGCTGCCCAGATACGAGATCGAGCGCCAGTAGCGGCCGCCGGGCCGAACTTCCGGGTGCAGCCGCTCGACCGTCTCGAGGTTGTGGCCGAGGATCGCGGGGCGCGCTTCCATCACGGTGCGCAGCGCCTTCTCGTCGCCCTTGAAGTCGGGGATCAGCACCTCGACCGAGCAGTGCGGCAGCCGCGCGCGCACCTCGCGGATCGTCGCCGCGTAGATGCCGGCGCCGCCGTCGGCGAGTTCGTCCCGGTTGACCGAGGTGATGACGACGTGGTCGAGGCCCATGGCGGCGATCGTGTCGGCGACGCGCCTGGGCTCGTCCAGGTCGAGTTCGGTGGGCATGCCGTGCGCCACCGCGCAGTACTTGCAGGCGCGGGTGCAGACGTCGCCCAGGATCATGAAGGTGGCCGTCCCCGCCTCCCAGCACTCGCCGATGTTGGGACAGCCGGCCTCCTCGCAGACCGTGTGCAGCGACTGGCTGCGCATCAGCCGCTTCAGGCGCAGGTAGTTCGGTCCCCCGGGGGAGCGCACCTTGAGCCACGACGGCTTGCGCGAGGTAATGGGGATGGTCTCCACGCCGCAGTGCGCCGGGATCCGGGACGAGCCTTTCGGCTTGACCCGGCCGGTGTCCTTGCCCGCAGGCGCGTAGCCGCCCGTTCTATTCGCTTCCGACGGAATCACTTCCGGTGTTTCTCCGATGGTCGATTGCGGTGCCCCCTAGCCGCTCCTCCAGCTGCGCGGTGCCGCGCGCAGGAGGCGGCGACAGGCCCGTCGCCCCCGGCCAACAGGGCCGTGAATCATAAGAAAGTCGCGCATTGCGCACCATGGAAGGGCAGCCGGGCCACTTCCGGGACGCGCAAATCGGCAGGGAGCCCCTACCGCAGCAGGTACCCCACGCCCAATCCGAGGTAGGTGCCCACCGCATACCCGAAGAGCCCCATGACGACCCCCGGAAGCACGAGATGCCGCCACTCCCGCGAGATGGCCACGGCGAGCGCGCTCGACGGCCCCCCGACCGCGGCCTGCGACGCCACCGCCACGGTGCCGATGTCCAGGCGCAGCAGCCGCCCGACGCCGAAGACGAAGACCCCGTGAATGGCCACGACGACCAGGGTGAAGAAGAAGACCTCGGAGCCGACTGCGGCAATCTCCGAGAAGCGCGACATGATCCCGATCAGCACGAAGAAGAAGTGCAGGCCGACCGACCCGAACTGCATCGCGCCGGGTGCGTCGCGATAGAAACGCGAATGGCCCAGGATCAGCGCCAGCGTCGTCAGCCACACGATGGCCGGGATGTTCGGGACCCACGGGATGAACGGCATGGTTTCCCTCAGCCACCCGGGAAAGCTCTCCCCCAGCCATTCCGATGCGAAGACGAGGATCAGCCCGGCCGCGAAGAGGTTCGCTATGCCGATCGCCGAGAGCTTCTCGGTAACGAAGTACGGGTGGTGCTCGGACCGTTCGTCGGATGAATCCGCCGCAACTTCGGTCGATGTTTCTTCCGGGCCTGCCTGCGGCCTACCCCCCCCGGAGGGTCCTGCGTCCGAACGAACCGGCGCGTAGAACCGCCCCAGCCACATCGGCAGCATCAGGCAGGCGCCCATCCAGACCCCCGTCAGTACCGCGTCCGCGGCGTTCAGGCCTGCGAAGAGCGCCCCGGTCAGCCCGAGCTCCCGGCCCACCGACACGAAGTTGACCGACCCGCCCGAGTAGGTGCCCGTCAGCGCCCCCGCGATTCGCCAGGTATCGTCGGCGAAGCGCTCCTGGTAGAGAAACGCCGCCACGAAGGCGCCCAGCATGGTGCCGATGACCGCGACGGCGAACGCCCCCGTCATGCTCGGCCCGGCCTTCCTCAGGTCGCGCAGGTTCACCGACAGGAGAAGCCAGGCGATCGATACCGAGGTCACCGGGCCCAGCACCGCGTCGTAGACGGGTGAGGAGGCGGGGACGAGCCCCGTGTTCGACAGAATCGCGCCGAAGATGATGGCCAGCATGGACGCGCCCACCTTCCCGAGCGCCGGGAAGCGGTAGTCGAGCCAGAAGGCCAGTGCCGTGACGGCGGCGATCAGGGTTGCGAGGGCGAGCGGTGCCTGGATCATGACGAGCGAACCTTCCTCAAGGGGACCCCGAGAGATACGCTTCGGCTTCCTCCCGCAGGATCGGCAGGAGCCCGCCGTGTCCGTGTCCTTCCCGGCCCTGGCCGTACTCCTCCAGCCCCGCCCGCAACTCTTCTTCGTACACGTCGAGGAAGGTGCGGTAGTGGGCGGCCGCCCTCTCGCCCTCGCCGATCAGCAGCGCACCCTGCGCGGCCGCGGCCAGACAGAGCAGGTGGGTCGGCCGCTGCGCCAGCCCCTCCTCGGCGATGGCCAGGGCCAATTCGCCGTTGCCGGCCGTGGCGTGCAGCAGCGAGAGGTGGAACCGGTCATCCAGCGACAGCGCGGCGATGAGGTCGTACGACGCGATTGCCATCGGCAGGAACATGTTGGCCTGCGCCTGGTCCCCCGCTTCCACCGCGGTCATCACCCGGTTGAAGAGCCGGCTCGCAGCCTCCCTGGGCGTCATGGAGTCCAGGTCGATGGCGTTCGTGGGCCCCAGAGCCGTGACCGGTGCTCCCCCTCCGCCCCCGGCCGGCGGCGGTGAAAGCGTGATTTCGCGCCCACCTCCGCCCCGCAGCACGAACACCGCCACCAGCGCGAGCGCCAGCATGCCCGCGACGGCCCAGGGCACCCGCGCGCCCAAACCCACGGCCCCCTCGGCGACCGGATGCAACGCCGCCCCGCACTGGGTGCAGAACCGGTCATCCACAGCGGTCGGCGCGGAGCACGCAGGACAGGCCGGCCCGCGCAACCCGTAGCCGCACCGGGAACAGAAATTGGCCGTGGCCGAGGTCTCCCGATGCTGGCAGCGTGGACAGGTGACTCCGGACGCCGTGCTCATCGGATCAGCCTCCTCGCCATGCGATCCGCCTCGCGGTTGGCTCCCCGATCGGTCCGGCTCGTCTCCCCATTCACCCGATCAGTCTCCCGCCCGCGATCGCATTGAAGAAGAGCGGCCAGGTCACGATGCTCTGGCCCCGGTAGTTGGGCTGGAATCCAAAGAGGATCACCTCGCCGCTTCCGACCCGTGCTCGCAGCAGCGCCGGCTTTCCGGCCAGCCGCTCGGGCCCGAGTACCCACCCGGCGATGACGGGATCGTCCGCGGAATAGCGGCCGACCACTTCGACCCGCTCGTCATCCACGTCGAAGGCGCGGCTGCTGCGCCAATACCACACCGGCGTCGAGCCATCGTAGCCGGCCGCAAGCGGATCGGCCGACAGCTCCACGCGCAGGATCGATCCCGGCACATAGAAATCGGTGTTGGGCAGCCCCGCCACCGCATTGCTCACCCCCAGCCCGAACAGCCCGGCGGCGAACTCGGCGGCCTCCTCCATCACCACCAGCCGGCCACCCGATTCCACGAAGTCCCGCACCGCCGCGCGCCCCGCCTCACCCAGGCCTCCCGTGAACTCCTCGGGCAGCGACCCCGCCGGATGTCCTTCGCTGATCGACCGGTCCGACTGGCTCTGGAAGATCAGCACATCGTAGTCGTCCCCCAGCGACCCCGCCCGCAGCCGCCCGTCGTGGAGCGAATCGTACCGCATCCCGTGCCTGTCCAGCATCCACCGCGTCCATCCCGCGATCATCGGCTCCTGATGGCCCTTGTACATCCCCACGCGCGGCGCGGCGGGCCCGCTCAGCGCATCCGGCAACTCGTACTCCACCGAACTCATGGCGATCGGCTCGCTCAGCGCCACATCCGGCTCCGCCGCGAGCGCGTGCGCCTCCGCGCCCATCAGCAGCGGCAGCGTGTGCGCGGTCACGTCGTACGGCCGCTTCGGCGGGCCGCCCGGGAACTCCCGCAGATCCGGATATTCCTGCTCGCTGAGAAGCGTCTGGGCGAAGGCCGCATTGGGCTGGCGCATCAGCACCACGTGCGAGCCGGCCGGGTAGGCCGCGCCGCCGGCAGTGAAGTCGGCCTCGGCCGTCCTCACCTCCACGTCGCCCATGGTCAGAATCCGGATGATGCTCTCCGGCCCCACCCGGCTTTCCTGCCCCGCCGGGAGCACCCACGCCGCGGGCCACTCCTCCCACCCCTCCACCGCGCGCCGGTTCACGGCATGAAAGTTCTCGAGCCAGAAGCGCCGGTTCTTCGCCGCGTTGGTCAGGAGCGCCATTGCGCCCGAGAACTGGTATTCGACGATGTCCGGGAGGCCCCACTCGCCCCCTCGCCACGGCCAGGGGAAGTTCCAGGCCGCCTGGCCCGCATCGTACTCGCGGCCGCCCTGCACCACTTCCCGCGGCACGTTCACGGTGCTGGCCAGTTGTGCGGACGCGGTCTCGCTGAGGATCCGCGCTCCCCCGTGGTAGTGCATGTAGGCGCGCCCTGGATGAAAGCCGTCGTAGATGGCGTTGATGACGACGCCCTTCTTCCCCTGGGAAGTCAGTTCAGCGGCCATGTACGCCCCGAGCTGATTGACGGCCGTCACGAGCGCCGGGTCCACGTTGGGTTCGATCGGGTCGATGTAGGGCGGGAAGAAGATGCGCGCCCCCGAGCCCCCCATCTGATGGATGTCGTGCACGATCTGGGGGTGCCAGTCGTTCTGCGCCCGCACGGTGTGCTGCGTCTCGCTCTGGTAGAAGGTGAACCAGTCGCGGTTGTTGTCGTGGCCGGTGTAGAAGTGGTAGAGCCAGGGCGGCGAGCGGCCCTCGAAGTCGGTGCCGACATGCTCGTTGTAGAAGTCGTTGACCCACTGCGTGCCGTCGGGATTGAGCGACGGGATCTGGAGCAGGATGACGTTGTCGAGGATCTCCAGCACCTTCTCGTCGGAGGACGACGCAAGGCGGTGGGCCAGTTTGGCGGCCGACTGGGCGCTGCCGACCTCGGTGGAGTGAATCGCGTGGGTGATCATCACGACCGTGCGGCCCTCGTCGAGGAGGCGTTCGAGGTCGTCGCCGCTCGCCACGGTGCGCGGGTCGGAGAGCCGGCGCTGAATGGCGTGCAGTTCGTCGAGCCGCGCGTGGTTGCCTGGACTGGTGATGGTCAGCATCACGAAGGGGCGCCCGCGCGTGGTCGGCCCCAGGGTGTCCACGACGACGCGGTCGCTGGCGCGGGCGAGGGCCTCGTAATACGAGGTGAGGTCGTCCCAGTTGGCCAACTGCCGCTCGGCGCCCATGTCGAAGCCGAAGTGATCGGCGGGGCTGGGGACCTGGCCGGAGAGCCCTCCGGGCCGGGCAAGCGTGATGGACAGGATGAATCCGAAGGCGGCGATCATGGTGGAGGTGCGCATGCTGTCTCCTCTGACTGCGGCTGGAATGACCGCTGCAAATGACTCCAGGTGGCTGCCGGCTGCCCGGCAAGGAGCGTTTCCTTCCCGCAGGATGCCGGTCAAAGCCCTGTTGGCGAGTCTACGAAACGTCCCTCAATTCCGAAACGTTGCTCGACAAGCTCGGCGACCTTTCTGACGCCCCAGGTCTCGGTGGCGTAGTGCCCGCCCAGCAGAACCGTCACACCCAGCTCCGCCGCCTCGATCGCATGATGGTGCTGTGCCTCGCCGGTGACCAGAACGTCGATCCCGAGCGCCGCGGCCTCCGCCAGCGTCGAGGCTCCCGCCCCGGTGACGACCGCAACGGACCCGACTTCGCCGCGCCCCCCCGGCAAGGTCCTGACTTCGCCCCCGAGCACTTCGCCGAGACGGCTGGCCAACGCTTCCAGCCGCTGTGGTCCTGCGTCGCCCGGTCTCCCCCACCAGCCTACCGGCGCGCCGCCGTACTCGCCGAACGGTGCCAGCGACGTCACCCCGAGGGCGCGCGCCAGGACTGCGCAGTTTCCCAGTTCCGGGTGCGAATCCAGCGGCAGGTGGACGCTGTAGAGCGCGGTGCCGCTCTCGATGAGGGCCTTGATGCGGCGGAAGCGGGGTCCCGTCAGCGGCTGCAGCCCGCCCCAGAAGAGGCCGTGGTGCACGATCAGCAGATCGGCCCACTCCCCGGAGGCACGAATCACCGCCTCGCTCGCGTCCACCGCGACGGCGAAGCGCCTTACCGGCCCGCGCGCCTCCACCTGAAGGCCGTTGAGTGCGTTGGAATAGTCGGGCGCGGACGACACCTCGAAGACATCGTCCAGAAAGTGAACGACTTCCTTCAGCGGAACACCGTGCATGTGGCCGTTGGCGACCCCTTGGGCTGCCGGTTCCGTGCCTAGCCCGCCTTGCCCTTTCGCAGCGGGCTGACCCCTGTCTGCCCGGCGGTCGCGGCACCCTTCGGCTTCGTCACGGCCTCGCCACCGACTCTCACGGATCCGCTGACGACGCCCCCCTCCTCCAACAGCATTCTCGCCGCCCGGATTTCACCGTCGATCACGGCGGAGGCTCCCAGTTCGAGACGCGATGCGATATCCAGCTTGCCTTGCACGGTGCCGGCGATCTTCGCGTCCGCCGTCTCGATGTCTCCGGTCACGCGGCCCTGTTTTCCGACGACCACGGCCTTCTTCGCCCGCACGCCGCCCTCCACGGTGCCTTCGATACGGATGGTATCGCTCGACTCGCAGTCCCCCGTAATGCGCAGGCCAGGGCCTATGAAGGAGATTACCGGATCCGTCGCGACCGGGACCACAGGAGACTTCGCCATGTCTCTCATCACCTTTCCTCTGATTGGCTTTTCTCGCTTTTCAGGGCCCCGTCGATCACGGGGGCGTCACCATCGAAAGCGGATCGATCGCTCGACCGTTTTGCAGAATCTCGAAGTGAAGGTGGGGTGCGGTCGACCTGCCGGTCGAACCCGAAAGGGCGATGACCTCTCCGCGCCGTACCTTCTGGCCTCTCGACACCACCAAGTATAGCGCGTGACCGTACCGCGACCAAAGTCCGTCGCCGTGATCGATCAGGACAGAGTGCCCGTAGATGGAATCAATCCCCGCTGCGATGACTTCCCCGCCCCCGGCCGCTCTCACGTACGATCCGCTTGCCACCGCGATATCGATCCCGGGGTGCCCGCCTTCGTCGCCCTCCAGCAACGACTGCGTGATGAACCCTCCCTCTGTCAACGGCCACATGGCGGGGCTGATCGCGGTGTCGCTCGCAAGGCTCCAGTCGCCGGCGGCGGCACCCGGTGTTCCAGGCTGCCACAGCGCCGCGTCCTGGCTTCTTTCGAGGCCGAGAAGAAAGCGCAGTTGCGTCTCCCTGGCCTCCAGGCCCGCCAACCGCTCGGTAAGGAGCTCCACCGTATCCAGCCTGGCCAGGAGATCCGCGTTCTCCCTCCGGAGTTCGTTCACTACGATGCTCCGGTTTCGGAAGAGGATGCTGCTGACCGCCATAACCGTAAGTCCGACCACAACTAACGACCCCACAAGGATCATCGTCCTTGCCCTGCGCCGCGTGATCAGGAAACTCCGTGTCCTGGGCCCCCAGTCCGGGATGACCATGATGGTCAGCCTCGGCCTATCGTCAGGCGCGCTCATGACAGGATCGCCGCCGCGTCGCGGCCCGTGATCGCGGCAAACACCCGCTCGAGATCGCGCGCGCCCTCGAAGGCGATGCGCACCGTTCCGCGCCCCTCGCCCTTCCAGCCGATCGACACACGCGCGTCCAGATGGTCGCCCAATGCGACTTCGAGTACTCCTACTGCAGGATCCAAAGCGTTGGACTGCATTGGCTTACGGTTTTTCGCCCCCCCATCCGCCATGTCGCGAACACGCTTTTCGGTTTCCCGGACCGACCAACCCGCGGCGACTGCGTCGCGGGCGAGGTCCGCTGCCTTGATGGGATCATCCAACCCGAGGATGGCCCGGCCGTGACCCATCGACAGGGAGCCGTCCTCGATCAACCGGCGGACCGAAGGTGGGAGCGAGCGAAGGCGCAGCATGTTCGCGACCGTGGAACGACTCTTCCCGACTGCGTCCGCGATTTCCTGCTGGGTATAGCCGAACCGCTCTTTCAGTGCCTGATATCCCTCGGCCTCCTCCATCGGACCGAGTTCTTCGCGCTGTATGTTCTCGACCAGGGCCAGCACGAGCAGAGTCCGATCGTCCACTTCGCGTATCTGGGCCGGTATCGCGTTCCAGCCCAACTGTTTACATGCCCTGAGCCTCCGCTCTCCGGCGACCAGTTCATAGCTTCGGCCCGACACGGTCCTCCGCACCAGGATTGGCTGAAGGAGTCCGTTGACCTTGATGGAGAGAGCCAACCGGCCCAGCTCCTCGGTGTCGAAGTTCCGCCGGGGCTGGAACGGATTGGGCGCGATGGCCCTCACTGGAAGATCGGTCGGCGGAGGAGCGTGCGGCAGAGGCTCGTCCGTTTTCTGCATGTAGTCCCCAAGCAGGGCCCCAAGGCCTCGGCCCAGTCGGTCGCCATTGCTCATGCCCTTACCGCTCCCGTAGTTGTGGTGAGAGTACCCATTCCCGCCATGATTTCTCTCGCCAGGATCGCGTAACGGCGCGCTCCGGCCGATCCCGGGCTGTATTCACTCACCGGTAGTCCGAAGCTCGGCGCCTCGGCGAGGCTGACATTTCTGGGGATAACGGTCTCAAACACCTTGGGTCCGAAGTACCGCTTGGCTTCCGTGGCAACCTGCCGTGAGAGGCTCAGCCGCTGGTCGTACATCGTTAGAAGGACGCCCTCGATCGCAAGCTTGGGATTCAGTGACCGACGGACGAGGCGAATGGTGTTGAGAAGTTGCGTAAGCCCTTCCAGGGCATAGTATTCGCACTGAATCGGAATCAGCACCGAGTCGGCTGCAGCCAAGGTGTTCAGGGTGAGGAGCCCAAGCGAGGGCGGGCAGTCGATGAGCACGAGGTCGCTGCCCGGGGAGAGGGACGAGAGCGCCTCCCGCAGGATGACCTCCCTGTCGCGCACACCGACCAGCTCGACTTCGGCGCCCACGAGGTCGCGATTGGCCGGTACCACCTTCAGGCCGGGATTGAAGACCGTATCGTGGATCGCCCGGAATGCAGGGAGGCCTCGGACCAGCACGTCGTAGATCGTGCTGATGTTGTCACGATCCACGATTCCGAGCCCCGACGAGGCGTTCCCTTGCGGATCCATGTCGACGATGAGCACCCTGGCGCCCTCGCCGGCCATGGCGGCCCCGAGATTGACCGCCGTGGTCGTCTTGCCTACTCCACCCTTCTGGTTCGCCACCGCGATGATTCGGCTCAAGGAAGGTATTCTCGTTGTCCTGGCGGGGATTTAGATCCAAGATTCCATGAAAAGCTAACACTGTTGGGTGTGTTCCACGTGAAACAACCCGCGCCATCCGCCCCGAAGGCCGCTTCCAGCAGCGACCCGGCATTGCGGCCCGACACATTTGCAGGCGCCCCGCCATGGTTGGGGCGACCCGGGAAAGCCGGCACGCGGTTTTGCCGTGGCCTGCGGACCCGTTCAGTTCCCCATCACGACCTCCCAGGGGATTACCCCGCCAAGCCGGTCACGTGGGGCTGGGCCGGGAGGCCGCCGCGGGCGCGGCGCGCTGATTTGTTTCACGTGGAACCCGCGAGGCGCGCCGGCGGACTTCCAAGACCAGGTTCTGCACGTCGGCAGGCGTCACGCCCGGGATGCGACTCGCCTGGGCCAGATTGCTCGGGCGTACCCGCGCCAACTTCTGCCGCGCCTCGAAGGATAGCGTCGCAAACTCCTCAAACGGTGTCTCGTCGGGGATCGCGAACTCCGCCTGCTGCCTGAGCTTCGCAGCCCGCTCCACTTCCCGGCGCACGTAGCCCTCGTACTTCGTGTCGATCTCCACGGTGGCAAGCACATCGCCGTCGAAGGGCGGCGCTTTCGTTCCGGCCGCTCCCAGAAGCGAGCGGGCGTCGACTCCGGGGCGTTTCAGGAGCTCCCGCGCCCGGACGGGGCGCCGTATGGGTGCGCTGCCGACCGCAGCCAGCACGCCGTTGACGGCTTCGGGGGCGAGCGCGTGGTCCCTGAACCATCCCGCCGCACGCGACTCCTGGCGCAGACGGTCCTCAAGCGCCGACTGCTGGTCCGAGGTGAGCAAGCCGATCGAGCGGGCAAGCGTGCCCAGCCGCGCCGGGCCGTTGTCCTGCCTGAGCACAAGGCGAAACTCGGCGCGTGAAGTAAACAGCCGATACGGTTCGTCCACACCCTTGGTGACCAGGTCGTCGATGAGCACGCCGATATACCCCTGGTCGCGCCCGATGACGAAGGGCTGCCTGCCCTGAACCGCCAGCGCCGCGTTCGCACCGGCGACCAGCCCCTGGCCGGCGGCCTCCTCGTAGCCTGTGGTGCCGTTGATCTGCCCCGCGAAGTAGAGCCCGCGGATCTCGCGGACCTCCAGCGTGTGTTGCAGCTGATCCGGCGGGAAATAGTCGTACTCGATTGCGTACCCGGGCTTGGTCATCTTCGATTCCTCGAGCCCGGGAATCGACCTCAGAAAGGCGACCTGCACATCGGCGGGCAGCGATGTGGACAGTCCGTTGACGTAGAGCTCGGTGGTATCCAGTCCTTCGGGCTCGAGGAAGACCTGGTGCCGCCGGGCGCCGGGAAACCTCTTGACCTTGTCCTCTATGGACGGACAGTAGCGCGGACCCTGGCCCGATATCTCGCCACCGTACAGCGCGCTCCGCGTCAGGTTGGCCGTAACGATCTCCTGCAGCGCCCGACCGGACCATGTGATCCAGCAGGGTCTCTGTTCCAGATGGGGTTCGTCGGCGTAGAAGGAGAAGCGGAATGGCTCCCTGTCGCCTTCCTGGCGTTCGCAACGCGCATGGTCGACCGTCCGTCCGTCGATGCGCGGCGGCGTCCCCGTCTTGAAGCGCGCGACCCTGAGCCCCTGCGACTCCAGCGCCTCGGCCAGCGCGATCGACGGCCCCTCGCCCGCACGCCCGGCGCCCAGCGCCGCCGAACCGCCCACGTGGATCTTTCCCCGCAGGAAGGTGCCGGCCGTTACGACGACCGCCTTCGCCTCGAAGGTGACGCCGCCGCGCGTCTCTACGCCGCGCACGCGCCCGTCGAAGTTGAGCCCGGTCACGAGTTCCTGAAAGAGGTCGAGGTTGTCGTGCTCGTCCAGAATCCGCCGCACCGCGATCGGATACAGCGCCCGGTCGCACTGTGAGCGAGGGCCCCAGACCGCGGGACCCTTCGACCGATTCAGCATGCGGAACTGAATGGACGCCGCGTCGGTGGCGCGGCCCATCACGCCGCCGAGGGCATCCACCTCACGCGCTACCGTGCCCTTCGCGATGCCGCCGATCGCAGGGTTGCAGCTCATCTGACCGATTCGGGTGAGATCGGGCGTGATCAGCACGGTCCTGGCGCCAAGGCGGGCAGAAGCGGCGGCCGCTTCGGTGCCCGCGTGGCCGCCGCCCACCACCGCGACATCGTATTGCAGTCGCAAGCCGTTCATTTCCCTATGCAGAAGTCCCTGAACACCCTGTCGAGGACGTCGTCGGTCGCCACCACGCCGAGGATCTCCTCCAGGGCGCTCTCCGCCGTCTTCAGGTGCGCCGAGGCGAATTCGGCGGTGATGCCGTTCGCCAGTGCCTCGCCGAACGCGGTGATCTCCGCCCTTGCCTCCCTCAAAAGATCGGCCTGGCGGCGTCTCGTCACCACGGGCACCTCGTCGCGGCCCTCGACCACGCCCCGGAACACAAGGTCGCGCAGAGCCTCGCCGAGGGCATCGAGACCCCGGCCGGACACCACGGACACGCTCACGTCCGAACCCTCCGCCGTCCAGCCCGCGGGGGCGAGATCCCACTTCGTGCACACCCGCACGACCGGACAGGACAGGGTCCGAATGAACGTAGCCTCTTCCCCGCTCATCCCGGACCCGGCCTCCTGGCAGTACAGGACCACATCGGCGCCGGAGAGGTACCGGTGCGCGATCTCGATTCCCAACCGCTCCACCTGGTTCGAACTGCTTCGCAGTCCCGCCGTGTCCACCAGCCGAAAGGGGAAGCCGTCGATGGACACGACCGCCTCGATCGCGTCCCGGGTCGTCCCCGCCTCTGCGGTCACAATGGCCCGCTCTATTCCCACTAAAGCGTTGAACAGACTGGACTTACCGGAATTCGGACGGCCCGCGAGGACCGCCACCGCCCCCTCACGCAGCAACTCACCGGCCGGGGCGGTCGCGAGGAGACGCTCGATCTTCGACGCTACGCTTTCGGCGTGCGCGACGATCGCATCGATGGGCGTCGGCGCCTCGTCCTCCTCGGGGAAGTCGATGTGTTGCACGAGCAGCGCGGACAGCCCGATGACCTCGCCGCGAAGGTCGGCGATGCGCTCCCCCAGCCCCTTCTCGAGCTGGTGCAGCGCCACGGCGCGTCCCTTGGGCGAATCCGCGCTCACCAGGTCGCCCACCGCCTCCGCCTGGGTGAGGTCGAGCTTTCCGTTCAGGTACGCACGCTGCGTGAACTCACCCGCTCTGGCGCGACGCGCGCCCAGGGCCACACATGCGTCCACCACGCTCGAGGGTATGGAGACGCCGCCATGGGTGGAGATCTCGACCACGTCCTCTCCGGTGTAGCTGTCCGGTGCCCGGAAGAGCGTAACCAGTGCATGGTCGAGGGTCTCGCCCGAGCCCGGCCGGTGGAGTCCCCGGAGCCGGCTGGAACGCTCGGGCCAATCCTCCATGGCGCCCCCGTCGCAGCGCATCAGGCCGCCGGCTATCTCCCGCGCACGGGGTCCGGAGAGGCGCACGATCGCCACGGCGCCCACCCCCGGCGGAGTGGCCTGCGCAACGATGGTGTCGAGGAGGGTGCCCGACCGGTCCATGCTGTAGCCTGCGTCAGGTCGGACGCTTCAGCGGCCCGGCTGCCTGCATTCTCTTGCGCTCCCTCCCGATCAGAATCTGCTGCGGGATGGAGGCGAGGTTCATCGTGGCATAGTAGAGGTTCAGTCCCGCCGGGAAGCGCCAGAAGAAGACGAGCATCATGATCGGCATTATGTAAAGCATCATCTTCATCTGCGGATTGCCCGTGTTTCCGGAGATCTTCATCGTCAGCAGTTGCGTCAGGTACAGGCTCCCGGCCATCGCCACCGGCAGGATGTACAGGGGATCCCGCGACGACAGATCCGGCAGCCACATGAATGGCACGCCGCGCATTTCGATCGTGTTCTGGAAGACGAAGAAGAGGGCGATCAGGAGGGGGAAGGGGATCAGCATCGGGACACACCCCGACAGCGGGTTGACCTTGTGCTCCTTGTACAGCTTCATCGTCTCCTGCTGCATCCGCGGCGGGTCCTGGCTGTACTTCCGCTTGATCTCTTCGGCGAAGGGCTGCAGCGCCATCATCTTGACCTGCGAGAGCATCATCTTGCGGTTGAGCGGCCACATCACCACCCGCAGCAGGACGCCCATCGCGATCAGGACCCAGCCGTAGGAGAGGAAGAGGCTCTCGTGCATGAACCTCACCAGCCAGAGGACGATTCCCACGAAAGGGCGGATGATCGGGCGAAGAAACGCCCAGCCGTACGGGTTGACTTCCTCCAGGTCGTCTCCGATCGCGACCAGGCGTTCCCGCTCGATCGGCCCCAGGTAGGCGCGGTAGGTGTAGTTGCCGGCGTCCGAGAGTGGCGTCCCCACGCTGATCCGGAGCGGTCCGCCGATGGTGCCAGGCTCCACCCGGATCCCCGCCAGAAAGTCGGTCTCGCCGGACCCGTCGCCGGGCAGCAGGACCTCGACGAAGTACTTGCTCTTGACCGCCGCCCACCGCAGCGGCCCTTCCATGACTTCGGGCTCGTCGACGCGCGACAGGGGGCGCGAGCGGATGCCGTCGTCGATGTGGTTGCCGGAGTAGGCCATCATCGGGCGGTCGTCGGATTCGCGCAGTTCGTTGACCGGAATTCCCTGCCCCAGGTCGACGAAGAGGGCGGCGCGATCGATGGCCGGGAGCGATCCGTCCACCTGCACGATGTACGAATCGGCGGTGAAGGTGTAGCGGATTTCGCTGAAGAACTGGCCGTCCGGGTAGTCGTACCGGAAGGTCAGTGTTCGCGCGCCTCCTCCTTCGCCGATCCGCAGCCCGTCCTCGGGGGCGACCGTGTAGGGGTAGGTCGCGAGGTCGAAGGTCTGTCCGCCGCTTCCGGCCACCCACAGGCCGCGCAGAATCTCTTCGCCCAGCGTCACGAGCTGCACGGGGCCGTCGCGGGTGAAGGATTCGTAGCCCAGGAGTTCGATCGATCGGGCTACGCCGCCGTAGTTGGAAAAGACGATACGGTACAGCGGCGTCTCCACGGTGACCAGCTGCTCGGTTTCGTCAGCGGCGGGCTCCGTGGGCACGGCGGGCTCCTGGGCCTCGTCGGCACCAGGAGGGATCGGTGGGGGAATCGCCGGCGTCGTCGTCTCGGCCGGCTCCGTGGCAACCTCGCCCTCGGGCGGCGCCTCCGGCCTGATGGGCGGGAACAGCATTTCCGTCAGGACGAATACGCCGATCATCAGCGTCAGGGCGAGAAAGAACCTGAGTTCGGGCCTCATGATTCCCTGCGCTCCGGCACCGGATCAAACCCGCATCCGCCCCAGGGATGGCAACGCCCGATCCGCTTCATGCCCAGCCACACGCCCCTGAGCGGCCCGTGGGTCTCGATCGCGATGCGGGTGTACTCGGAGCAGGTGGGCAGGTAGCGGCAGGCCGGTGGCAGGAGCCCGGAGATACACACCTGGTAGAACCGGATCAGTCCGGTCATCACGAATCGGAGCATTCGGCCTCCACGGCTGCGGACAGTTCGCGCTCAAGCTGCTCATACGTCGCCCGGTAGGCCGTTGTTCTGGCCCGCACCAGGACATCCATCCCGCAACCGCGCTCTGCCAGGCGGGGCAGCACCTGCCTGCGGCCGATTTCCCGGATCCGCCGCTTGAGCAGATTCCTGTCCACTATGCGAAAACCCAGCTTCGGCACGACCCAGCCGATCCGGGGCGCCGGATGGGCCGCGGGGCGGAAGTACAGGTCCAGCGACCGGGTGCGCCTGCGGCGCCCATCCCTGAACATCTGCCGGATCTCCGCGCCGCGGCGGATGCGCGCCGCCCCGGGCAGCCGCTCGCGGCCCGGCCCCCGGCGGCCGCTCGCGTCAGACACTGCGTGGCCCTACGAGTCCGTGGACGAATCCGCGGGGATTCCGTTCATCGACTCCTACCGCCCGTTCTTCGATCCGATGCGCACGGTCAGCGACCAGCGGCCCCGGCGGCGGCGGCGATTCAACGTCGCGCGGCCCGCCTTCGTGCTCATCCGTGAACGGAACCCGTGCTTGTTGAGACGCTTGCGATTGCGCGGCCTGTATGTCGGTTTCATTTCTTTCAGCACCTCGTCCTGAAGGGCGGCCGTGGCGCCCCGGCCGATTGGTCACAGCCTTGTAAGGTATCCGTGCGTCGCGCGGCCGGTCAACCGTGCTGTCGCGAGTACCCTGTCCTCCGCGATCCGGGGTTTGACTTCCCGCCACGAGGCGCCTAGCTTGGCGCCCCCTTTCTCCCCACAATGCTGCGGATGGAACCAGGCGTCACGAATCTCTGGAAGCAGATTCTCGAGCAGGCCAGAACCGCCCTGCCCGAGCAGAGCTTTTCCACCTGGCTGACGAGCGCCAGCCCCGTCTCGCTGGCGGACGGGGTCCTCCACATCGACGCGCCCAGCCGCTTTCACGCCGAGTGGCTCGAAGACAAGTACGGCGCAATGGTGCACGACATCGCCGGCAGCATCGTGGGGCATCCGGTCTCGCTCCGCGTAACCTCGGCCGAGACGGCGCCCGCGCGCACCCCCCCCGACCTCTCCGTGGCGCCCATCGTCGAGGTGCCGCCGCCGCCCGCGCCGCCCCTCGCTCCCACGGGCGCCGGACCGGGAAGGCAGCGCCCTTCCGGGCTGAACCCGAGCTACACCTTCGACAGATTCATCGTCGGCGAGAACAGCGAGTTGGCGCATGCCGCGAGCCGGGCCGTCGCGGAACATCCGGCCCGCAGCTACAACCCGCTCTTCCTTTACGGCGCCACCGGCCTCGGCAAGACCCACCTCATGCAGGCGATCGCGCACGGGATGCTGCAATCGGGGACGACGACCAGCGTCTGCTACATCCCCGCCGAGCAGTTCGTCAACGAGATGGTCACCGCGATCTACAAGAACACCACCGACGCTTTTCGGGCCCGCTATCGCTCCTACGACCTCCTGCTGGTGGACGACGTGCAGTTCCTCAGGCGCAAGGAGCACACGCAGGAGGAGTTCTTTCACACCTTCAATGTCCTCTACAACGGGGATCGCCAGATCGTCCTCACGAGCGACCGCCAGCCAAAGGATCTCGAAGGCCTGGAGGAGCGGCTGGTCTCGCGCTTCGAGTGGGGTCTCGTCGCCAAGATCAGGCGCCCCAATTACGAGACCCGGTTCGCCATCCTGC
This sequence comes from Longimicrobiales bacterium, assembly GCA_965211905.1. GTDB lineage: Bacteria > Gemmatimonadota > Gemmatimonadetes > Longimicrobiales > Gaopeijiaceae > Bin94. The sequence continues at coordinate 107,181 of CBDBTX010000002.1, read as the reverse complement.
GGCAGAAAGCCCGGGAAGAGGGCACCTCGCTGCCCTTCGAGGTGCTCGAGCTCATCGCCCGCACCTGTCGGTCTTCCGTGAGGGAGCTGGAAGGGGCCATCATCAAGCTCCTCGCTTTTTCCTCGTTGACGGGCCAGCAGGTTACGGTCCAGCTCGCGCGTACCGCCCTGGCCGGAGGCGACGGGTTCGGAGCGGCAGCGCCGCTGGGTCCGGAGAGCATCCGCGAGAGCGTCGCCGACGCCTGGGGGGTGACCAGCACCGCGCTGGCGTCGCGCCGCCGTTCCCGCAACATCGTGGTACCGCGTCAGGTGGCGATGTTCCTGATCCGGGAGCTCCTGGACCTTCCCCTCGCCGGAATCGGCGGCTACTTCGGTGGGCGCGACCACTCGACGGTCATCCACTCGATCCGCAGGGTCGAAGACCAGATAGCCAGCGACGACGCTTTTCGCGTTCGCGTCGAGGACCTGCGCAAGAAGCTCCTGGCTGCCGCGTGAACAGGCGGAGGGGATGGTACCTCCCTCCAGTGCCGTGGGGAATGTGGAAAACCTCGTGGACAAGCCCTTGAGATGCGCATGTTTTCCACATTGGACGCATTTTGGATGGGAAAAGGATCCAGCTATCCAGATGTTCCCACACGGACCGCCATCATCTGTTCTCCATTGGAATTCAATGCCGAGGGACGCAGCTGCCGTTCGATATCCACCTTTTCCACAGTCTCTATGATGACGACTCTATCTTTCTCTATTACTAATTTAAAAGAGGACCATCCGGGTCCGTGGGTTCCCACTGGTTGTCCCAACAGGCGTACTTCATGATACTGACCATCACCCGCCGGAATCTCCATCAGGGGCTGGCCGCGGTCTCGGCGAGCATTCCGACCAAGACCACGCTGCCCGTTCTCTCGAACGTTCTTCTCGAAGCCGAAGACAACGCCCTGTGGGTCAGCGGAACCGATCTGGATGTCTCCATCCGGGTAAGAGTGCCTGCCGAGGTGCAACAGGCTGGTGCGATCACTGCCCCGGGCCGGAAGCTACAGGAGCTCACGCGCGAGCTACCCGATGAGCCGGTCGACCTGCGGGTCAAGGGCCACCAGCTGGAAATCGGATGCGGGTACAGCCGCTTCAAGCTCAACGGACTCGCCAGCGAGGAGTTCCCGAACTTTCCGGCGATCGACTTCGAAGAGGGATGGACGGTGTCCGAGGACTCGCTCCGGAAGCTCATTCAGGCGACGGCGTTCGCGGTCTCCAACGAAGAGAGCCGCCCGATCCTGAACGGAGTGCTCTGGGAGCTGCAGGAATCGAGCATGGGCATGGTGGCGACCAATGGCCACCGACTTGCCAGAATGACGGTCGAGTCGGGCTCGGGCGGTGCGGGGACCACCGACTTCATCGTCCCGCCGGCAGCGTTGGGGCAGGTGGAGCGGCTTTTCGACGGCGATGGGGAGCTGACCGTCGCACGAGGCGGAAACCACCTGGGATTCCGGTCGGAAACCCGGGAAGTCTATACCCGTCTGATCGACGGCAAGTACCCGAACTACGAACAGGTCATTCCGAAGGGAAACGACAAGATCGCGCGCATCGACAAGGCGGCGATGGAGGCCGCGGTGCGCCGGATGGCGGTTGTGGCGAGCGATCAGACCCACCGGATCAAGCTTTCCTTCGAGACCGACCGGGTGCACCTCGACGCCACGACACCCGATCTGGGCGAGGCGCATGACGAATTGGAGCTGGACTACGAGGGCGAAGGGCTGGAGATCGGCTTCAACGCCAACTACCTGCTGGAGGTGCTCAGGAACATGCCTGGCGGCGAGGTCACCTTCAGCTTCATGACCTCCGAGCGGGCCGCCATTGTCGAGCCCGGCGACCCGGAGTTGGACTACCTGTGTCTGATCATGCCGCTGCGGCTCGTCGACTGAGCAGCCGCGGCCGGAAGCGCGGCGCGGCTGGCAGTCCATGGAAGAGATCCGCGCTGCATTCGTGCAGCGATGAAAGGGCGCCGGTGCTCAAGCGCCCTGGCGCCTGGACGTGGAACCGGTTAGCCGAGGTCCCTTGCGGCAAAGACGGCGCACAGTTCGAAGCCGCCTTCCCGCAGCAGCTGCCTTCCTCCTTCTTCGCGGTCCACCAGGGCGAGAACCCCCAGGACGATCGCGCCGTGGCGGACGACCACCTTCACGGACTCGAGCAGGCTGCCGCCGGAGGTTACCGTATCGTCGACGACGACGACCTTTGCGCCGGAAGGAAGGCCGCCCTCGATCTGCCTTCCGGTTCCGTGACCCTTGGGCCGCTTGCGGACGGTGAACGCATCGAGGCGGCGGCCCGACCGGGTCGCGTGATTGGCGACCGCATAGGCGACGGGGTCGGCGCCGAGGGTCATGCCACCGACAAAGTCCGGCTCCCAGCCGGCCTCCCGAATGGCCTGCCAGCAGACCTCGCCGACGAGCACCTGGCCTTCGCCGCACATCGTTGTGAGGCGGGCGTCGACGTAGTAGCGCGAACGCCGGCCGCTGGCGAGTGTAAAGTCCCCTGACTTTACGCTTCGCTCAGCGAGAAGCCTGCGCAGACGGGATTTGGAGGACATGGCAATGAAAAGATACATCGGACGCAATGAAGAGGGAAGGGATCGACTCAACCGCCAATTGCTGATAAGTGCAAGTCTGACCATCGCTTGTGTCCTTGTCGCAGGGTGCGACATGACGGAGCCCGGAAGCGGCCTGCTTCGGTTTGGACAGTCCGGCGAGGTGCGCGTCACCGTCCGGACGCCCCTCCACCTCGAACGCGGCTGGCTGCAACAGGAAATCAACTGGAAGTCGGATGGGGCCTGGGAAGTCCGCGAGGAGATCGGCTATCAGGGCGTCCCCGGTGAACACGACCGCCAACCCAACCCCGGGCTGCCGCTCATCTATGCCGGCGACTATGCGACCCTGATCCAGTCGCTCAACGACGATGAAAGGCAGAATCTCATCGGCTACTCGGAGCTTGACCTCGTAAAGGATCCCGAATGCGGGCCCGGGACCAGCCGGGTAACCGTACGAATCAGCGACAGCCGGCGGAGGGAGACCCAGGAGTGGAACCGGTGCGCATCGGGGACCTTCGCAACGCTGACCACGCAGGGGTCCGGTCCGGACGTGGCCGCGGCCCGTGTGGTTCAGGCGGTCATCACGGTCAGAAACTACACGGTGGGCGAGCAGTTCAGGTCGGCGTACGTGGGCAGCCTCCCCTTTGCCACGATCGACAAGGGTACGGAAACAAGGTGGATCGACGACGACCCCATAGTATTCCGGTCACCGGATGGAGCCGGGCCGGAGGAGACGATGGCGGCGTTGACCGAATTCTGGCAGGGCCATACGGGCCGGGCCGACGCCGTTCCTCCACAGGTCGACTGGGAGCAGGAGATGGTACTGGTGGGGTTGATCGGCCAGCGCGAGGAGGTCGGGGACTCGGCCGAGATCAGAGGTGTGGTCACAGTGGCCGACGGAACCAGGATCGAACTCTGGGAGCGCGTCCCGGGCGATTTCTGCGCACCCACGCGACAGATCGTACGGCCATTTCACATCGTCGTGGCACCCCGCGCTCCGGCTCCCGTCGAGTTCATCGACGAAGTCAAGCGGGATCTGGTGCCCTGCGGCACCTCCTGACCCCGGCCCGATGAGGTCCGACCCGTGAGTCTGCGCAACCGATTTACGGTTCTTTTCGTCGCGTTTGCCATCCTGGCAACGGCCCTGGAGGGCCTGCTCTCGTGGAGCGCCGCCAGCCGGTCCCTCGAGGAGGCGCTCGATCAGCGCCTTGTCGACATAGCGGGCGTCGCCGCCGACCTGAACCTGAAGGATGAGTTGGCCTTCCTCCTCCTCCTCGAGCAGGACGAGGAGAGCAACCCGTTGTGGCGGACCTATCAGGAAGCACTGCAGCGCCTTACCCAGGAGTATGTGGACAGGGCCGACATCTTCCGCTGGACACCCGGCGACCGCGCTGCGACGGCTGTCGTAACGACCGCCCCGCCCGAATCGATGGGAATCGGGCAGGAGCTGAGCTGGGTCCAGCCCTACCTCACCACCGCGGTGACCCGGGCCGCGGAGGAAGGCCACGCGACCACCGAGCTCTTCGAGGGCCTGGACGGCCGGTTCTACAAGTACGGCATCCTCGATCTCGACCAGGGCGCGTTTCTGGGCGTACTGATTCCGGCCGACCACCTCGAACCCCTCGACAACCTCACTCTGACGGTTGTGATCGTGTCGGCGGGCGCCGCCGTGCTGGCCGCGATCATCGGGTGGAGCCTGGCGGGTGGGATCGTGGCGCGGCTGCAGTCGCTGAGCCGGGCCGCGCTCCGGATTCAGCGGGGCTGGATGGACCGTCCGGTCACCCTGGAAGGCGAGGATGAGCTGAGTCGGCTGGCGCGCGCCATGGAGCGCATGCGGTCGGGGATCCAGAGGCGGGACGAGCAGATGCGCTTGATGCTGTCCCAGGTGGCGCACGAGATCCGCAATCCGCTCGGGGGCCTGGAGTTGTTCTCCGCGGCGGCGATGGACACGGACGACCCCGGAGAGCGGCGACGCATTCTGGAGAGGGTGCGGAGTGAAGTCGTCGGCCTGAACGGGATCATCGACGAGTTCCTGGGGTTCGCCCGTCCCGGTGAAAGCGAGCCGGTGCTGCACGATGTACGGGAGCCCGTGCGTGAGGCGGCAACCCTCGCGGAGGTCGAACTGGCGGAGAAGGGGGGAACGCTTCACATGGAGCTTCCCGCAATCCCCGTGCTCGCCATGGCCGATCCGTTGCAGCTGAAGCGGCTGGTGCTGAACCTCCTGCGCAACGCCGCGCAGGCGGGAACGGAGGTCTGGGTGACCGTTTCGCTGGTTCGCGGCGAGGTTCGAATCGCCATCCGCGACAACGGGCCGGGCGTCCCCGCGGACTTGCGGGGCCGCATCTTTGAACCCTTCGTCGGCGACAAGGAGCAGGGGGCCGGGCTCGGGCTCGCGATCGTGCGCAAGCTCGTCGAAGCGAACCACGGACGGGTCGAGCTCGTAGACCCGAACGAGGGGGGCGAACCCGAATCCGTTGGGATTGGTGCCGAGTTCCACGTATACTTGGGAAGCCTCGAGGACCTGCCGGCCGACGGGGTTGGGCGACAGGTCGCGGGGGAAGGGAGGTAACCGGTGAGTGCTTCAAAGCGCGTGCTCATCATCGACGATCACGACTCGATGCGCGAAGGGCTCGAGTTGCTGATGCGCCGCCGGGGTCACAGGACCCAGTCGGCCAGCGGCGGAACGGAGGGCTTGCGCCTGCTGCACGAAGAGGGCGCCGACCTGGTCATCACCGACCTGAAGATGGCCCGCGTCGACGGGATGAAGGTCCTCGCCGAGGTCCAGGGAACCGCACCCGACACCGACGTCCTGGTCATCACCGGCTACGGCACGGTGGAGAAGGCCGTCGAAGCGATGAAGCTCGGCGCCTGCGACTTCGTCCTCAAGCCCTTTTCCTACGAGGAATTCGCGATCAAGGTCGACCGGATTCTCAGGGAGCGGGACGAGCGCCTGCGCCTGCAGCAGGAGAATCTGGCTCTCCGGGTCGAGAACACCTACCTGCGCAGCGAGGGCGACGACGGACCCGAGGTGCCCTACGGGGAAATGGTGGGGGAGTCCGACGGGATTCAAAAGGTGAAGCGGTTCGTAAATCGGGTGGGGCGATCCGACTCTACGGTGATGGTGTACGGCGAATCCGGCACCGGAAAGGAACTCGTTGCGCGGGCCATCCATGCGCGCTCGGCCCGCCACAAGGGCCCATTCGTCCGGGTCAACTGCGGCGCCCTGCCGGAATCGCTCCTCGACTCCGAACTCTTCGGCCACGAGCGCGGCGCCTTTACCGGGGCCGAAAGGAAGCGGCGGGGCCGCTTCGAGCTTGCCGACGGCGGCACACTCTTTCTGGACGAGATCTCGACCATCTCCTCCGCGACCCAGGTCCGGCTCCTGCGCGTGCTCCAGGAGCGGGAGCTCGAGCGGTTGGGCGGAGAAGAAACCATTCCGGTGGACGTCCGAATCGTCGCCGCGACCAACACCCCCGCCGAAGAGCTGCTCACCGGGGACGGCTTCCGTGACGACCTGTACTACCGGCTGCACGTCGTTCCGGTTGAAGTGCCCCCGCTGAGAGAGCGCCGGGACGATATCCGGAGGCTGGCGGAGCACTTCGTGGAGAAGCTTCAGGCCCGTACCCGCTCCGATGTCATGTCCATCGATCCACAGGCGCTCGAGCGTCTGGAGGAATACGACTGGCCCGGCAACGTACGCGAACTCGAGAACGTGATCGAGCGCGCGCTGGTGCTCGCCGAGGGCGACGTGCTCATGGAGAGCGATCTGCCGTTCCTGGCGAACCTCGGGGAAGCCGGCGGGAGGAAGCTCGCGGGGAACGCGCTGGGCGACGGGATGGATCTCGGCCGCACCATGGACGAAATCGAGGAACGCCTGGTCCGTCAGGCGCTGGCCCGCACGGGAGGCGTCAAGGCGGAGGCCGCTCGGCTGCTCGGCATCAAGAAGGGCACCCTGAGCTACAAGATCGACAAGTACGGGATATAGCGATGAGGCCCCCGCTCCTGCTGGCTGCGACCGCTCTGGCGGCAACAGTCGCACCGCTCCGTCTGGCGGCGCAGGAGAACGCTCTGGCCGTGGTCGAAAACTGGAACCAGGTCTACGACGCCGCATATCACAACTACCAGGGCAAGTTGGGGGACTTTCAGATTCTGGACGCCGACTGGGTGAGGCTGAACGACGAATTGGAGCAGGTCCGGCAAACCAATCCGAGACGCATCAGGCTTCTTCTGCCCGAGATCCAGCAGCTTTCCGAGGAGAGGACGGTCGTTCTCAATGAAGTCCGGGCCGCGGAGCGGGCATGGCGCGATGCAGGTGACGCGTTGGTCAGTGCGTTGGATGGCTATCTGGACCTGCTGAGTCTGCAGATTCGGGACCCGCCCGTTGGCGACTCCGTCAACGATCTCGTCGATGAATACGATCGATGGAGTCGGCGCCTCGAGGAGGTCGAGACTCAGCTGGGGCCGCGTCTGCCGCTGGAGTTGAGGCCCATGCCGGACGTGCGCGCCCTGGATACGGATACGCCTGTTCAACTGAGGAACAAGGCGCGGCTGTTGGAGGAAGAGGCCAGGAGGGTCAACAACCTGCTCGTGTACGTGCAAGAGGAGATCGATGCCCTCAGGAGGCGGCTGGAACGTGAAAGAAGCAGTGCGGACCTGCAGGCTCGGCGCGATCGCTTCGAGGTCAACGTCGTTCCGGTCGGGACCACGGTGGAAGACCCCCAGGTGGCCGTGACGGACTCCACGGGAGTCGACCTGGCGCTGACACCCGCGCAGCGGCTCGAGCGGCTGGAGACGTTCAGGGACGAAGTCGAGGCCCGCCGCGATCAGCTGCTGGAACAGGCACAGGAGTTGCGGGACGAGGCGGAGAGGAGGGGCCGATGAAACGGTTGAGCCTGGTGGTGACGGGCGTGCTGGCGCTGGCGGTGCGGACTGGACCGGCCACCGCGCAGGTCCGCCTTGACAACGTCTCCTTCACCATGGGCCTGGCCAGCCAGCTGTACAGCGGCGATTTCTCGGCCGTCACCGTTCCGCAAATCGATTCCACCGAGCGCGCGCTGGCGGGAGCGGGCGACATGGGGGCCAGGGGCACGGTTACGCTTCTGGCCCAGGACAGGCGGTCCCTCAGCCTCGACTTCGACGCCGGGATGAGACAGTTCGTGACCAACGGATTTCAGTTGCGGAACTATGCCCCCAGGGAACTCTCCGGGAGCGTGGCGGGCACCTATACCCAGCGCTATCTTGGGGGAACCCTGAGCGTCTCTCCGACATTCGGTTCGAGATACATCGCGGATCGCCCGCCGATGCCGCTCTACCTGCCGCCGGGATACAACTCGGCTTCCGTCAACGCAACCTACTCCCGACCAGTCGCGACCGGTCTCGTCCCCTATGGCCGGGTTGCCGCGGAGCTGAAGGACTATGCCGCCCCGCGGGTGCTCCCGGCCCTCGACCTGCTGGATCGACGCTCGCTCACCGCTGCAGCCGGTGTTACGAAGGTATTCCCCGGCGCCTCCGAGACCCTCGACCGGACAACGGTGAACCTCTTCGGCGCCTACCAGTATCACAGCTACCCGAAACAGGGAGGCCTGGGTCTTCCGCGAACGGACGACGGACTCCAGGTGGGCGGCGAATTCAGCCTGGATCGCCGCGAGGCGCACGGTTTCGTGTTGACGATATCGGGGAACGCCACGCGAAACCGGTCGAGTTCCCGGCGCGTGGAGTACAATGCCGGCAGAATCCGGGCTGCAGCAGCCGTCGATCTGGGTGACAATACACTCCTGGACCTCGAAGGGTTGTGGGCCGCCAAGAGCTACATCCATCCGCAGGAAGCCCTGGTGCCGGGAGAGGAAGCCGACAATGCGGCCTTCGTGAACGCCCACGTCACCCGGTTCCTCGGTAACGGCGTGAGTGCGGGCATCGGCGGGGGGTGGATCAGGGCCGAGACGAATTTCAGCGGCGACTACTATCAGCGCTTCTCGATGTCGTTCAGCCTGACGGTGCACCCGAGGTTCTAGCAGGGCGGCCGGACGGGCCGCATGGTTCCATCGGGTGCTACCGCGCGGCGCGCGCGGCCGACAACGCCGAAAGCACGTAGTCGATCCCGGCTTCGGTATGGTCGGCGTTGATCTGGAACCGGATCGACTCGTCGCCGCGCGGCACTACCGGGTAGGCGAGCCCGGTGGCCAGGACGCCGGCATCGAAGAGGGCGGCCACCAGGCGCCGCGTCTCGCCGGTGTCGCGCACCATGATCGGGACGATGGGGTGATCGCCCGGGATGATCTCGAAGCCGCGCTCCAGGAGCCCGGCCTCGAACCGCTTCGTCAGACCCTGGAGCCGCTGTAGCCGCGCCGCGCCGCCGGGACCGGTCAGGATCTCCAGCGACTTCGTGGCGGCGGCGGCCTCCCCCGCCGTGATCGGGTTCGAATAGATGTACAGCGGCGACGACTCGCGCAGGAACCGGATCACCGGCGAACTCGACACCACATAGCCGCCGTTCACCCCGAAGGCCTTCCCGAGCGTGCCCACCAGGAGGTCGCACGGCGGGCTGTTCGTGTACTCCTCGGTGCCCCTGCCGGTGGGCCCGAAGGCCCCGACCCCATGGGAGTCGTCCACCAGCACGACGATGTTCTCCGGGTAGGCGTCGTCGTGGCGCTGGGCGATCTCCATGATCTCGTCGACCGGCGCGTGATCGCCGCGCATCGAGAAGATGCCGTCGGTGACCACGATCGCTCGGCGGGCCTTTCCCTTGTTCGCCTCGAGCGCGCGGTTGAGGGCCTCCATGTCGAGATGCGGATAGATCGCCTTGCCCGCCGGCCGCGACATGCGAATCGCGTTGATGATGCAGTTGTGGTTGAGCTCGTCGGAGAGGACGAACGTGGTCCTGTCGGTCAGCGAGACCAGCGCGCTGACGACCGCTGCGTACGCCGACGAAAAGATCATCCCCTCCTCGCGACCGTGAAACGCTGCCAGGGCGCGCTCCAGCGCGGTGTGCTGCGAGTGGGTGCCCGCGATGAATCGCACCGCGCCGGGTCCGGCGCCCATCGCCCGCGCAGTCACCTCCTCGGCCTCGATCACCTCCGGATGAAGGCTGAGCCCCAGGTACGAGTTGGCGTTCATGCGGATGAAGGGCTTGTCCCCCTGTCCCTCCAGGAGGAAGCGGGGACCCTGTCCGTCCTGCGGCGGGATCACCTCGCGCACGACCACTTCCGCACCCTTGGCGGTGCCCTGCTGCTCGAGTGCGGCCACCAGTCCCTCGACCACGGTGACCAGGCGGTCCATCGGCATTGTCGGAGCTACCTCCCGGCGGAACCCGCGCCTGCGCGGGCCGTTTGTGCGTTCAACCCCCGGAACATGTCCGCCACCATGTCCGGAAGTTCGTAGCGATGTTGCCAGCCCCACTGCTCGCGGGCCTCCGAGTCGTCGAGCCGCGCGGGCCACGAGTCGGCGATGGACTGCCGCAGGGGATCGGGATCGTAGTCGATCCGGAAGTGGGGGAGTTGCGCTCTGATGGCCTCGGCCAGCTCCGCCGGCGTGAACTGCATCGCGGTGATGTTGAAGGCGTTCCTGTAGGTCAATCGGTCCGGCGGCGCCTCCATGAGCTCGACTACGGCGCGGATCGCGTCGGGCATGTACATCATGTCCATGCGCGTGTCCGGACCGAGGAAACAGGTATAGCGGCCGTCGCGAAGCGCGGCGTGGAAGATCTCGACCGCGTAGTCGGTCGTGCCGCCGCCGGGCGGAGTGGCGTAGGAGATCAGCCCGGGGAAGCGCAATCCCCTGGCGTCCACCCCGAAGCGGCTGTGGTAGTAGTCGCAGAGCAGCTCGCCGGCCACCTTCGTGACGCCGTACATGGTCGTGGGGCGCTGTACGGTGGACTGCGGCGCCGGGTCGCGCGGCGTCTCGGGACCGAAGGCGGCGATCGAGCTGGGCACGAAGACCCGGCACCCCGCCTCAGCCGCCACCTGCAGCACATTCACCAGGCCATTCATGTTGAGTTTCCAGGCCGCGAGGGGGTTGGCCTCGGCGGTGACCGACAGCACCGCCGCCAGGTGCAGAATAGCGTCGGCGCGAAAGCGCACGACCATGTCCCTCAGGGCATCCAGGTCGAGACAGTCGAGCTGGGCCGCCTGGCTCCGCGTTGCCCACTGCGCCGGATCACGGATGTCGGTGGCGAGAATCTCGCCGGGCCCGTACCGGGCCTGCAGGATGGAAGCCAGCTCCGTACCGAGCTGCCCTGCGGCGCCTGTAATGAGAATGCGCTTCATTTGGCGGCCCGCGAACCAGAATGTGTAAAGTCAACCTTACAATATGTCATCTTTTCTTTACTCGCCAAGTGTCCCCAGGATTTCGGCCGTCGTTACTTCCGCGATGACCGTTTCTGTGACAGCAGGCCCCGGGTTGCGGCCAAAGGCAGGTGACAAGATGCCCGGAAACGGGCCGGGAGCAAGGTGCAGGCGCGGAGCGGCCGGCTCCCGCGCGCCTGCGTTCCGGTGGTGCTGGTGACCAGGCCGCCCTTCAGCCGGCAGCTACCGGCGCGTTCGGTCGCGGTCCCGCGACGATCCTCCCCTGCGCCTGAAACGCTCCCGGTCCTCGCGCAGGAGCCGCCGGTAGGCATCGCGCTGCTCCGGGGTCAGGATCCGTTCGATCTCGGCGTTGACGGAGTCCATCTGGCTGCGCAGCCTTGGCAGCACCTCGTTCATCGCTTCCTGGGAGGCGATGCGCCGCCGCTCGAACGCTTCCTCGATCCGGGCGCGCTGCTGGTCGCTCAGCTCGAGGACGCGGGCCATGCGGTCGGTCACGCGTGTCCGCGCCAGCTCCATGAAAGGGGAACCTGCGCGCGGGAAGTCGCCGGGCCGGGCCGACGGACGGGCCGGGCGCTCCCCCTGCCAGACAGCGCCGCGCTCCCATGCCCCGCCGGGCCCGCCCCGGTGGTCCACGACGCGAAGGACCGCCAGGGTCGTGGCGATTCCCGCGAAGAACACCGCGGCGAGCAGTGCGATGGCCGACGATTTGCGACTCATGGTGTGTACCCCTCCTCGACGGCCATGACCAGCTCTTCGACTGTGGGCGCGTAGCTCCCGCCCACCCAGGCTGCGACGGACCAGGGCATCATCGCTTCGGCGAACATCGTCTCGACCGGGGTGGCCTCCTCGGCCGGGAGCAGCAGCAGTATCGCGATCGCGGCGGCGGCCAGGCCGGCGACGCCACCGAGCACCGGCCTTTGCCAGCCCGCAAGGGTGCCGGCCAGGCTCTGATGCCGCCGCGCCGCGAGCATGTGCTCCGCGCGCTGGTTGATCCGGGCCACCAGCGCCTCCCAGCGCTCCGGGCTGATCACCGGGTTCAGCGCAAACACGTCACGGTCGGCCTGGGGGCGAGGTTCCCCGCCGGTGTGGGCCAGGTCATCCTGGCCGCCCCGGCCGCGCTGGCCGTCCCGGCCGTCCTGGCCGCCCCGGCCGTGCCGGCCTTCGTGGCCGTCGTGGGCGTTCCGCCCGTCGTGGCCGTTTGGCAGATCCGTCATCTCTCACATCCTCCCAAGAGCAAGGGTTCCCGAAAGGCGCTTTCGCATGGCCTTTCTGGCAACATGAAGGTGAACGCGGGAGGAACCGGCGGAAATCCCGAGTTCGCGGGCGATTTCGCCGTGTTTCCACCCCTCGAGATCGTACAGGACGAGCACTCTCCTCTGCAGCTCGGTAAGGTGCTCCATCGCTTCGCTCAGGTGGCCGCGCAGTTCGGCGTTCCGCGCGTCGGCAAAGGGGTCGTCGCGCGACACGGCGGAAGCGGCCGTCTCGATGGGGGTCGTCGCTCTCACGCGCTGGTAGTCCCTGTGGTTGTGGGCCGTGTTGCGGACAATCGTCAGCAGCCAGGCGCGGAACCCGTCCGGGTTGCGGCAGTCGTCGATTCGCTCCAGCGCCTTGATGAAGGCATCCTGGCACACGTCGTCGGCATCGCCGGGAATGTCGAGCCTGGCGCGCGCCACGGCGTGCGCCGCCCGGAGGTGCCGCCGGACGAGCTGGTCGAATGCACGGCTGTCCCCCCGCCGCACGCGCGCGACGAGGATCGCATCGGTTTCGCCGTTGTCCATATGTCAAGAGACAGCGGAAGGAGCGGTTGTGTTACGCTCCGGGGCGGTCGAGCCATGTGTCCGGAGCGGTTGAGCCATGCGCCGGGAGCGGTTGAGCCATGCGCCGGGAGCGGTTGTGCTACTGGCCGGGCTGGTCCACGGCGGCCTCGGGCCCGACGGCCTTCGGGGTCCAGCGTCCCACATCCCGCGCTTCGTACTTGTCCATCACGCGGGCGAAGGCGCGCTCCAGGTCGATCCCCTGCTGATTGGCGAGCGAGACGACGACGAAGAGCACGTCCGCGATTTCCAGCTCCAGCTCCGCCGGGGCCTCGTCGTCGCGCTTGGGCTTGGAGCCGAAGCGGTGATTGACCTCGCGCGACAGCTCGCCGACCTCCTCCATCAGGCGCGCCAGGATCGCCAGCGGGGGCCAGTAGCCCTCCTCGAAGCGGCTGATCCACCGGTCGACCCGCTCCTGCGCGTCCCGGATCCTCACCCGTCCGCTCCCTGCGGCTCGACGACGATCTTGCCGAAGACCGCGCCCGCCTCGAGGAGTTCGTGAGCCCGGCGGACCTCCGCAAGCGGCACGACTTCGTGAACAGGCGGCACTACGGTGCCGTCGAAGACCAGCTGCATGGCGTCGCGGAACTCGTCGGGCGTCCCCATGGTCGACCCCATCACGGCGAGCTGGCGCCAGAAGAGGAGCCGGATGTCGACCGACCCGTTGGCTCCGGTGGTCGCGCCGAACGACACCAGGCGTCCTCCGACGGCGAGGGCCCGCACCAGGTTCGGCCAGATCGCCTCGCCGACCGAATCCAGGCAGATGTCCACCCCCCGCCTGCCGGTGGCCAGGAACACCTCCTTGGGCCAGTTGGTAGCCGTGCGGTCGAAGACGTGGTCGGCGCCGAGAGCCCGCACCCGCCGGACGAGGTCCGCCGACGAAGTGATGGCGAAGACTTCCGCGCCGGCCGCCTTCGCATACTGCACCGCCATGGTCGACACGCCGCCGCTCGCTCCGGTGATGAGAACCCGGTGCCCGGCCCGCAGTCCCCCGCGCGAGAACAGGCCGTGCCAGGCGGTAACCGCGACCAGTGAGGCTGCCGCGGCCGTGACCGGCGAGGTGTCCTCCGGCAATTCCACGAGATTGGCTGCCGGAGCAACCGCGAACTCGGCGAATCCCCCCTGCGTGTGCTCGCCGATGATCTCCAGGGGGGCGGCGCGTCCGAGCGGCAGCCTCGCCAGGCGATACCAGTCGTAATTGAGCGACGGATCGACCACGACGCGCTTCCCGAGCCACGATGCGTGCACGCCGTCGCCGACCGCGTCGACGGTCCCGGCGATGTCCGAACCGCCGATGTGCGGCATCGGAATCTCGATGGGGAGCCCGCGCCGCATCCACAGGTCGAGGTGATTCATCGACGAGGCCTCGACCTCGATCCTGACTTCGCCGGGCCCGGGGCTCGGCGTGGGCATGTCGTCGACGGCGATGACTTCCGGGCCGCCGTTCTCGTGGAACACTGCTGCTTTCAATGCTCGATTCGCTCTGGTGTGTAGGAGTGGGTGACTTCAGTCCAAGGAAGATAGGGCTACGGGGCCGGACATGGTGCAGCGCGCCCGCACGGGATGTGCCGCGCCCCCGGCGTCGGGCCGACGGGCGCGGGCATGTCTCCATGGGACGCTCCGGCTGTCCCCGCGCAGACGCTCCGGTTTAGCTTTCGAAACCGAGGCGCGCGCGGAAAGCTCGGCGGATCGGCGGCAGCTTTCACCCACGACCGAACGACTTTGACCCATGGCCGGCAAGACGCACATACCAGGCGAGGACCAGCACGCGCCCGGCCCCCCGGGCCCCGGCGAAGGCGAGGACGACCGCACTCTGGGGGGCTACCTTGCCGTCCACACGCGGCCGCCGGCCTTCGAAGCCTGCGACGGTTTCCCCTACACGGTTTCGATCGAGACCGAGCGCTCGCCCGACCTGAAGGCGCCGGTGGCGGGCTACCTGGTCTTCCCGCGCTGGGCGGGGACCGGGCTCGGCATCGTGGGCCACGTGGAGACTCCGCTGCTGTGGCGGGGGCCGTCGAGGGAAGCGGTGTTGGAGCAGGCGGAATCCCTGGGTTTGCATGAGGTTCAGCGCCTGCTGAACGAGGCCGTTGTGCGCTCGACGGCGGGTGGCCACAACGGTGAGCCTGCGGGATGAATGAACCGGACCGGACGCGGTCGGTTCGCGTCACCGAGATCTTCCACTCCATCCAGGGCGAATCCACCTGGGCGGGGCTCCCGTGCACCTTCGTCCGCCTGACCGGGTGCCCGCTGCGGTGCGTCTGGTGCGACACGGCATACGCTTTCCACGGCGGCACCCGCATGGAGATCGACGAGGTCCTCGCCGCGGTCCGCGCCCGGGGGTGCCGCCTGGTCGAGATCACCGGCGGCGAGCCCCTGGTCCAGCCGGGCGCCGCCACCCTCGCCCGCCGGCTCCTCGAAGAGGGCTGCACGGTGCTCGTCGAGACCTCCGGAGCGCTCGACGTGAGCGTGCTGGACCCCCGGGTGCACCGCATCATGGACCTGAAATGCCCCGGCTCGGGAGAGGAACACCGCAACCTCTGGTCGAACCTGGATCACCTCACGGGGGGCGACGAGGTCAAGTTCGTCGTCGACGGGGCCGCGGACTTCGACTGGGCCGCCGACGTCATCCGCCGCCACGGGCTGGACGAGCGGGTGCGCGGCGGCTCCCTGGGCGCGCTGCTCATCTCGCCGGTCTGGGGGATGGAGGGGATGGAGGAGCTGGCCGACCGGATCCTCGAGAGCGGGCTGCCGGTGCGGTTCCAGACCCAGCTCCACAAACACATCTGGGGGCCGGACCGGGCCGGCGTCTAGCCGAAGCCGCGGTCCTGCAGCGAGTGGAACCCCCGGTGCATTCGGCGGAAGATGTGTTCGCGCCGGACAGCGGCGCGCCTCTGTCCCGGCTTGCCGGCACGCTGGCGGGACGATTCGGCGGGATCGAGTCGGCACAGCCGGACCCCGCGCGCAAGAACGCAGCCGTCGCGCTCGTGCTGCGGCCCCCGGAGGGTGTCGCGGACCCCGGAGCGCTGCAGTGCGACTTCCTCGCGATCCGGCGGGCCGAGTCCGCGCGGGACCCGTGGTCCGGGCAGATGGCGCTGCCGGGCGGCCGCCTCGACCGCGCGGACGCCGGACTGGCTGCCGCCGCGATTCGCGAGACCGGCGAGGAAACCGGCGTCGACCTCACGGCGCCCCGGGCGCTGCTGGGCCGGATCGAGGCGCTGCGCCCCGTCGCCGTCCGCATCCCGCCGCTGACGATCTGGCCCTTCGTCTTCCGGGTGGACGCCGGCACCGATGCGCGGGTGGCCAGCCACGAAGTGGCGACGGTGCACTGGTTCCCGCTGCGGGCGATGCAGGCCCCGGCCAACCGGGGGACCCATACCTGGCGCTACGGCGGCATCGTGCGGCACTTCCCCTGCGTCCGCATCGACGGCCAGGTCGTCTGGGGCCTGACCTACCGCGTGCTGACGCGCTTTCTGGAGGTGGTCGGGGACGAGACCGCAAGCTGACCAGCGCGGGTCCGGTGGCTGACTATTGTAAAGTAAACATTACATAGTGTAACGATAACCTTACATAGCGGGAGAGGCGGACCTCCGCCGGCCTACGGCGGGCCCGTGGTCCGGGGTTCGGATCGCTCCGTGTGCACGCCGCGCTTGCGCAGCTCCTCGATGTAGAGGGCGGCCGGCACGACTTCGTCAGGGGTTCCGGCGCCGGGGCGCAGCTGTCCGCGGGCCTGCATGAGCGCCGTGATCGAGAGCGAAAACCCGGTGGTGCGCGCCATGGCGGTGAGGCCGGTAGTGGGGTCCTGCCGGTCGGTGACCTCGAAGCGGACGCGCATTCCGGCGCCGTCCTTCCGGCCGGTGACCTCGACGCGCACGACGACCAGGTCGCCGGTGCCGTTGGCGCAGAGACGCGGCGTAACCTGCTGGATGAAGAACTTGCGGGGGTTGATCCGGTTCCCGGCGTGGTCCACCTCCTGGTCGCTGAGGAGTCCGAGGTCGCGGATCGCGCGCATGATGCGGGCGTGGCCCGGATAGCGAAGGGTCTTGTATTCGAGAGTCCGGACGCGGCCCTCGTAGCGCTCGGGCAGGGTCGACGTGCCGCCGCCGGTGAAGAAGGCCTCGAGGCGGCCGATCGGTTCGGGGAAATCGAGGTGTTCGACCTCGGAGAGCGCGTCCACCTGCGTCCGTTTCCCGCCGCGCAGGATCACCGCCGGTGTGACGTAGTAGTCGAGCATGCCCTCGAGGGAATACACGATCTCGTAGTTGAGGGGCGGCCTGGGATCCTGCGGCAGGCCGCCCACCCAGAGCCGCACGGCATCTGCCGAGTCCAGCGCGTCGATTCCCGCCTGCGCGAAGATGTTCACCATCCCGGGCGCGAGGCCGGTGTCGGGAACGACCGAGATGCCGCGCTCGCGGGCCGCTCGGTCGAGCTTCCGCTGCTCGTTGACGATCGCGGTGTTGCCGCCCAGGTCGGTGAAGTGGACGCCCGCCTCCACGGCCAGCCGCGCCACCGGAAGATTGAAGTGGTAGGGCAACCCACAGAGCACTCCATCGATCCCGTCCATCGCCGCCGCGACCTGCCCTGCCGACGAAGCATCGACCTCGACCAGACTGAGGCGCTCGCCGAGGTGAGGCTGGAGGCAGGGGTGCAGGGTGCCGGTGTCGAGGTCGGCGATGACCACCTCGTCGACCCCGTCCGTGCGGAGAAGGTCGAACGCGGCGGCCGTGCCCTGCGTGCCGCCGCCGAGAATGAGGAACTTCACGAGCGGCGTCCCGGACCGAGCAGGTCGAGCTGCTCCGCTCCGGCGTCCACGCCCGGGTCGCCGTGCACGCGGGTGACGGCCGTGATCCGGTCGCCGGGGCCCAGGCGGACGACCTGCTCGCCCGGGGCGGTGCGGGCGCGGAGCGCGATGTCGGCCGCCGCGACCGGGGTGAGGCCGCCGCCGGCGGAGACGAGCATCACCCTGTCGTCGTCCAGCACCTCGAGTGCCGCGGCGAGATGGCCGCCCCTGGCGGAGGAAGGCATGACGGCCAGACCGAGCCCGCCCCGGTTGTGGAGGGGGAAATCGGAGACGGGAGACCGTTTTCCGACCCCGGATTCAGTCATGCACAACACCGACGATTCTCTCTTTACGACCACCAGGCCGATCACCTCGTCTCCGTCCTTCAAGCCCATCCCCTTCACGCCCTGCGCAACGCGCCCCACCACGGTCACCTGATCCTCAGGGAAGCGGACCGCGCGCCCGTGCCGCGAAAACAGCATGAGTTCGGTGTCGCCCGCTGCCAGCACGACGTCCAGGACTTCGTCGCCCGGCCGCACGCGCGAAGCGATCAGGCCGCCGGGCTTGGGGTTGGAAAACTCGCCGAGGCGGGTGCGCTTGATCAACCCCATGCGGGTGGCGCACAGGAGGTATTGGTCGCTCGCGAGATCGTCCACGGAGCGGGTGGCGACGATCGTGTCGTGCTGGTCGACGCCGAGGAGCGCCCAGATCGAGCGGCCGCGGGCGCTGCGGGTGCTTTCGGGGATGTCCTCGACCTTGAGGAAGTGCGCCTGGCCGCGGCCGGTGAAGCAGAGGAGCCAGCCCTGGGAACGGGCCACGATCAGGCGTTCGAGATAGTCGCCGGTGTAGCGCGCCATGTCGGCCAGCTCGACCCCGGCGTTCGCGCGGCGGCGGTAGAGGTGCATGGGGATGCGCTTGAGGTAGCCCTGGCGGGAGAGGGTCACCACCACGTCCTCGTCGGCGACGCCCGATTCGATGTACGCGAAGTCGGCCTTGCTCTGTTTCGGCAGGATGACGGTGCGGCGCTTGTCGGCGAAGCGTTCGACGACTTCGTCGAGCTCCCTGAGCATCGTGGCCAGCTGAAGCCCCTCGTCGCGGAGCAGCGCGCGCAGGTCGCGGATGGATGCGCGCAGGGTTGCCTCGCGGGCACGCAGCTGGTCGCCCTCCAGCGCGGTCAGGCGGGCGAGGCGCATCTTCAGGATGGCGTCGGCCTGGGCGTCGCTCAATCCGAAGCGGCTGCGGAGCCTCTCCGACGCTTCGGCGCGGTTCTTCGAGGCACGGATCTGGGCGATCACTTCGTCGATCTGCGCCAGCGCGAGGAGAAGCCCGAGGGTGATGTGAAGCTCGGTCTCCGCCTTCTCGAGCTCGAAGCGCGAACGGCGGCGGATGACTTCGAGGCGGTGATCGCGGTAGCGGGAAAGCAGGTCCTTCAGCGTGAATTCGCCGGGCTGCGTGCCGCCGTCGAGGGCGAGGAGGATCGCGCCGAAGGTGGTCTGGAGCGCGGTCTTCCTGAAGAGGAAGGCCATCATCCGGTCGGCGTCGGCGCCCCGCTTCAGTTCGACGACCAGGCGGATGCCCTCGCGGTCCGACTCGTCGCGCAGGTCGGCGACCTCGGGGATCGCGCCCTTGCGGGACAGAGCCGTGATGTTGGCGATGACCCGCGACTTGGAGACGGCGTAGGGGAGCTCGGTGACCACG
Organism: Longimicrobiales bacterium; assembly: GCA_965211905.1. GTDB lineage: Bacteria > Gemmatimonadota > Gemmatimonadetes > Longimicrobiales > Gaopeijiaceae > Bin94. The sequence goes on along the minus strand of CBDBTX010000002.1, from coordinate 88,018 downwards.
AGCTGCTTGCGCCCGCCGCGCACCGACTCGGTGACGACCCTGGCCCGCATCATCATCCGGCCGCGGCCCGTGTCGTACATGTTGCGGATGCCGCCGGTGCCCACGATGAACCCGCCCGTCGGGAAGTCCGGCCCGGGGAGCACCTCCATCAGCTCTTCGGTGCTGCAGGCGGGGTTCGCCACGAGCATGTGCAGCGCGGCCGCCACCTCGGCGAGGTTGTGGGGCGGCACGTTGGTGCTCATCCCGACAGCGATGCCGGAGCTGCCGTTGACCAGCAGGTTCGGGAAGCGCGCCGGGAGGACGGTCGGCTCCTTCAGGCGGTCGTCGAAGTTGTTCTCCCATTCGACCGTGTCCCTGTCGATCTCGGCGAGCAGCTCGGTGGCGACGGCGGAGAGGCGAGCTTCGGTATAGCGGTACGCGGCGGCCGAGTCTCCGTCGATCGAGCCGAAGTTGCCCTGGCCGTCGACCAGCGGGCAGCGGAGCGAGAATTCCTGGACCATGCGGACGAGGGCGTCGTAGACGGCGGAATCGCCGTGGGGATGGTACTTGCCCAGCACCTCGCCAACGACCGACGCGCTCTTCTTGTGGTTGCGGTCCGGCTGGAGGCCGAGGCCGTGCATGGCGTAGAGGATGCGCCGGTGCACGGGCTTGAGGCCGTCGCGCACGTCGGGGAGGGCCCGCTGCACGATCACGCTCATGGAGTAGTCGAGGAAGGAGTGCTGCATCTCCTCCTCGATGAAGCGGGGAAGCACGCGGTTACGCATCCGGGCTACCCATATTCAAGCTCTACATCGCCCCGCGAACGATGCCGCGCTCGTGCACCTCGACGGGGTCGCCCAGGGAGATCGGCCCCGTGGCGAGGTGCACGGTGTTGACGCCGAAGTAGACCAGGCTCTCGATGCGGCGGTAGCGGGCCAGCGTTCTGAGCGGCTCCTGCTCCGGGTCGCGGATGCCCGTCTGCTGGTCGGTGGTCGTGACCTTGCAGCGCGCGCACAGCTTGACGCCGCGGAAGGGGAGGCCGCCGATCGCGAACTCCTTCCAGAAGTCCTCTTCGTGGGGACGGCCGCCGCTGACCACGATGTTGGGGCGGAAGCGCTCCACCGGGATTTCGCGGCCGACGCGGCGGGCGAGTTCGTCCACCGAGCCCTGAGAGACCAGGAGGGCCGGATACCCGTCGGCGAACGACACCCGGTGGCCTTCGGCGTAGGCGGGGTCGGTGTGCCGGAGGTCGTCGTCGCCCATGAAGACCAGGCGGTGTTCGCTGCCGAGGAGGGACGACAGCCAGGCGTCGGCGGCGGGCGATACGGTGCGGACATCGACGGCCGAACTCCAGACGGTCGCCCGGAGCCGCTCCCCCCGGGGGGTGAGGGGCAGGTGGAGCGCGGGAGCGTCCGGCGCCTCCAGGGTGAGTGCGTCGTCCCCGACCGTCGGCTGAATGGTGGCGAGGCGCGGGGTCTCGCGCTGCGTGACGAAGCTCCCGTCCGGCCGGACCACCATCCAGCGGCGGTCGAACCGCGGGCCCATCTCTTCGAAGTGCAGCGTCTCGACGTCGGAGCCCCTCGCACCCTTGACCGGGTGGATCCGGAGCCGCACGACGGTGTTGGGCCTCGCGCCCGGCGCGCTCCGGGTCATGTCATCTTCCTCTGCCGTGCGATAGTGAGCGGCAAGGTCGCCTGGTGGCGTCCGTTCACCGTGATGTCGAAGGTGTGGATCCCGAGTTCCTGGAACACGATCCCGTCGAGGTTGATCACATGGGGCACGCGTATGCCGGTCTGGAGGCTCCCCCGTCCGGGACTCACGTTGAGTTCGCCGTTCAGGGAAACCAGTTCGGTACCGGCCGGGCTCGTCAGCTTGATGCTGAGCTTGTGGGTGCCGGCGTCGTGTGCGCCCCCCAGAAAGCGCAGCACGAGCGCCAGGCGTCCGTGCCTCGCCGGGAACTGCTGCACGGCGATCTGATCGAAGACGCCCAGCAGGTTGAGCTTGCCGGAGCCGTCGATCGTGGCGGCATCGGCCGTGAGCGCCAGGTCTATGTCCACTTGGGTCCTCCGAGAAGAGATCTGTGAAGCACGAGCCCGAACAGGAGATTGAGGGCCGTGTGGGCGAGGATCGAGGGCCACAGGCTTCCCGTCCAGGCGACGCCGAGCGCCAGCACCAGTCCCATGACGCCGGCCCGCGCCATGCCATGCGGCCCCTGATAACCGTGAACAATACCGAATGCGGCGTTCACCGGCAGTGCGGCGAGCAGGTAGGAGCCGAACCAGGGCATCAGGAACACCGGGAGAAAGCCGCGAAAGACGACTTCCTCGGACCATCCGGCTGCCGCGGTCAGCAAGGCGAACGTGCTCCTCTCCCGGCCCGTGGCGGGCATGATTGCATGGACGACCTCCGTTTCCCTCCATCCCCGGAGAGCGCAGAGGCCCCGGAAAAGATACGCAACGGCAAGCCCGCCCCCCGTCAGCACGGCCGAGGTGCCCAGGAAGGGCGTCCACGCCGGGGGCCAGCCGGGCCTCAGGGTCTGACCATCCGCAAGCCCGCCCCACGCCAGAAAGGTCAGTCCCCCGGCTGCCATCAGTACCGCGGCCGAACTCAGGTACAGGGCAATTCGGGCATCTCGAACCTGATCGGCCGGCGGCAATTCCCGGCCAGCGGACAGTGCGGGGATGAGGACCAGCCAGATCGACGCAACCGACGCCGTCAGCGGGTCGCCCAGGCCGGCGCGAACGAAGACGGCGGCGACCAGGACGGAGCCGGCGACCCACAACGCCAGCTTCTTCACGCCGGTGCGCCCCCGGCAGCCGGCCCCTGCCGCCCCGGCGCCCGGCCGAGCCGCCTCCCGGTGGCGACGATCCGATCCAGGACGCGGGCGAGGTCTTCCTCGGTGGTGCGGTAGTTGAGCACGCAGAACCGCAGGGAGAAACAGTCCCTCACGCGAGTCGACGACATCATCGCGAATCCCGACTGTATGATGTCGTCCTGGATGCGCTCGTTGAGATCGTCGAGGACGGCCGCGGGCACCGACCCCTCCCCGCGGTACCGGAAGCAGACGATTCCCAGGGACTGGGGGGAGAGCAACTCCAGCTCTTCCCGGGCTCGGATCCGTGCCTCCGCGCCCCTCGCCAGGGCGATGGCTCTCGCGATTTCCTCGCGGTGTGCGGCCACGCCGTACCTCTGCACCGACAGCCAGACGCGCAGGGCGCGGAAGGTCCGGGTGAGCTGGAGGCCGCGGTCGCAGAAGTTGATGTGTTCGGGGCCCCACTGGGCGTCCTGCAGGTAGGGCGGCATGATGCGGAAAGCCGCTTCGAGCCGGCCGGCGTCGCGCGCGAGGAGACAGCCGGTTTCGTACGGCTGGAAGAACCACTTGTGGGGATCGAGTGCGAGGCTGTCGGAACGCTCGATCCCTTCGAGCAGGGGCCGGGTCTTCGGGTCCAGCACCGCGAACCCGCCGTACGCGGCGTCGATGTGATACCAGATTCCCTCGTCACGCGCGATTTCCGCCAGCTCGGCCAGCGGGTCGATGCTTCCCGTATTCGTCGTTCCGGCGGTGGCGACCAGGCAGAAGGGCTGAAGGCCGTCGGCGCGGTCCTGACGGATGGCCGCGACGAGACGCGAAGGCCGGATTCGGAACGCGTCGTCGGTGGGCACGGCGCGGACGAGCCCGGGGTCGACCCCGGCGATGCGGGCGGCGCGGCCCACCGAGGCGTGCGTCTGTTCGGACCCGTAGACCGTTCCCCGCGGAGGATTCCCCGCCGCCTCCCGAGCGGCGACGATGGCGATGAGGTTGGCCGCCGAGCCGCCGCTCGTGAAGAGCCCGCCGCCACCTTCCGGATACCCCATCCACTGCCGGAACCAGTCCGTGACCGTGAACTCGATCTGGGAGGGTCCGGACGACTCCAGCCAGGTCCCCTGGAAGATGTTGTAGCCATTGACCAGAAAGCTGGCCAGCACCGACGCCCAGGTCGGGCTCGAGGGGATGAAGGCGAGGAAGCGGGGGTGGTCGATGCTTCCGGCAAGCGGCAACACGTCGCCCAGGACGGTATCGAGCAGTTCGGACAGTTCGCGGCCTGCTTCCGGTGGAGGGCCGTGCAACATCGGTTCGGTGATGTCGCGGGTCGCTCCCTGCCACGCGGGCCCATCGCCGAGGCGGGCCCACCGCTCCACGATCGCGTCCACGACCGCGTATCCCGAGCGCCGCATTTCCTCCGGGTTCTCCAGCAGCCGGTGGGCCGCAATGTCGGTCCTGGGTGGTTCCTCGATCATCCGTTGACGCTCCGCCTTTCGCGGGTCTAGTGTAGTGTCAGGAGTCAGGTACCCGAAGAATGATCCGGAGAGATGCACCACGGTGATGGCCAACTCGCAGACGAAGGCAAAGTACAGCGTAATCGACGCACATGATCATCCGCACGGCGGACGGATTCTTCGTCTCCGGCTGCGGCGGGGGGAGGCGCTGAACCTGAAGGAACTGAAGAGCGGCGACATGATCGCGACAACGGCGGACGGAGCAACCGAACGGCTCCGGATCGACGGATTCGCCCTCTTCGGCGGCAAGGTCAGTGATGCCCGCCTGGCTCTGACGGGTCGCGTGGATGTCCATGTGCGCGGTGAGGGAGCGGGCACGGTGGACTCGGGGTGGACGATCAGCGGCCCTGCCTGAAGGTCTGAAGCCCTACAGGCTGCTATACCCCGGCGGGTCGCGCTCGAAGGTCCGGCGGAACCAATCCACGTAGGCGGCATTCCCGTCCGGGTTCTCGTCCTGCCACTGCTTGCGCGCCTCGACGAAGGCGCCGGGACGCGCCGTCAGGACGAATTCCTCCAGGAACCCGTTCTCGCTGGCGTAGGTGATTTCGTCGAGAATGCTGTATGGGCGCGCATCGAAGATGGCGCGCTGGTAGAGCCAGACGTCGGCTACTCGCGACAGAATCGCCAGCTCCAGCTCGAAGTCGTCGGCCCCAACCGCCTCGGGGAGCCACCGGTCGAGCCGGTTCTGGACGGCCATCAGATGGAGGTGGGCGTAGAAGAGGTACGCTCCCCTCGCGTCGGACCTGGGCTGCAGGCTCACGGTCGCCGAGTCGCCCTGTGCGTTGAGCCGCAGCTGCTCCCATGGATAGACCGGCCCCTCCTGGGCATTGGTGATGATCATGAAGGAGGGGTCCAGCGTGATGCTGTCCATCTGCTCGCGGACCCAGGCGTCCACCTCTTCCATGCGTTCCTGGGTCGGGACGATGCGGGCGCCGGAATAGACGACCAGGCGGCGGGGGTTGGGCAGTTCGATTTCGCTTGAAGCGCATGCGAGGATCGGAAGCGCCACCATGGAGAATGCGGCAAGGCACAGGGCGAGCCGGGGGGCCGCCGGTGGCCGCGGGGAGACAGGGTCGGTGCGGTAGGGCATGGTCAAGCTCACAACTCCTTCCTGCGGATCGGAAGCATACATCCGGAACTTTACTCAACCCCTGCCGGGCGGTCCATGTTCCCTTCGGTCTTCCGGCCGGCCGCCCCGTCGCCGCGCCAGCGCAGGAATTCGAACGGACTGCGGCAGTCCTCGCACCAGCAGGTCGTGAGCGAGGCATGGCTCCCGAAGAGGGACATGACCTCGGTGCGGCCGCCTTCGCAGAACGGACAGGGAGGCGCGTCGTTCGGGGGCTGCGGGGTGGTCGGTCTCACGGCGAGGCTACTCGACGAAGAGGGCACGGTTGCGGTCGCCGCGCGCCCGCTCGACGGCTTCCTCCGCCGGAGCGCCGGGGCCGCGGCGGCGCTGTTCGTCCCAGCCGGCGCGCGCGGGTTCGATGTCGTCCAGCCGGACTCCGGCCGCCGCCAGGGTGGGGCCCAGCCGCGCCTCGCACCGGTCGCGCACATCGTCGAGGGGCAGCACGCTTCCGTCGGCGACGAGACCGCGATAGAGGGCGTCATCGGGGAGAAGCCAGGCGAGCGTCGACGGCAACATGGCGTGCGCCGCGGCCGCCACCCGCTCGGCGCCCTCGCCCCCCGAACCGGCCAGGCGCTGGAACCACGCCGCGCCGAACTGGTGGTGGTACTCCTCTTCGGCCAGCATCTTGGGGACGCGCGACCGCGCGAGCGCGAAGTTGCCGCCGGAGATGCTCTCCAGCGCGACCGAGAGGGCGCCGTCCACCACCACCGTTGCCGCGGCGAAGTCGGCCCAGTCCGTGAAGGGGTCGTCCAGTGCGGGGGCGGAGTAGTACCGTTCCGCGGGGCGGGTGTGTTCGACCTCGAAGGGGTCGAAGCCGAGCCGCTTCAGCATCGAGTACAGCAGCCGGGCGTGCCCCCATTCGTCCTGGGCCATCGAAGACGCCGCGATTCCCGTCTCGATGGAGGGGCTGCCCAGGATCCAGTCGCTGTAGCGGATGCCGAGCAGGCGCTTGGTGTCGGCCAGGGTGAGGATGTGGCGCGTGAGAGGACGAGGGGCCGAGTCACTCAACGGCGAACCCCCTGTCCGGGCCGATTCCCGGCCCAGGGCCCGTCGTCCCGGTTGACCGGAATGACGGCGGCGCGCGGCACCACGCACATTTCGAACCACTTCTCCTCGTCGTAGGTCTTCCAGGCGTAGACCCGAGCGAGCTCGTCGCCCGGCGCGTCCACATACCCGATGTGACGGAGCGGCTCGCCGCGCTTCTTGCGCGCGAACACCTCGTAGACCCCCTCGCCGATCACGCGCCGACCCCCAGCCGCGCCAGCTTCCGCCGCCCCTCCTCCGAGATCCGGGCCGTGGTCCAGGGTGGGTCCCACACCTCGTTGATCTCGACGCGCTCCACCCACGGCTCCATCGCGATCCGGTCGCGCACGTCCTGCTTGATGAAGTCCATGCAGGGACAGGCCGTCGCCGTGAAGGTCAGGTCGACGCGGGCCGTGCCGTCGTCGAACCCAACACCGTACACGAGACCCAGTTCGACGAGCGAAATCGGGAGCTCGGGGTCCAGCACCTCGTCGAGCACGGCCTTCAGCGCGGCCGTCCGATCAGCGGGTGTCCCGGTCATTGGAGCCGACCAGCGGTCGCGGCCGCCCGAGGCGTGCGGGAGCGCCATCGGCCGCATCGCCAGCAGCGTCCTCAGGGGGCGCCTGCGCCGGGGGGGCGCGGCAACGGCCGCGCCGCCGCCGCTCAGTTCAGCCATGACGACACCGAGCTGCGCGACCTCCGCACCGACTCGACGTAGCGCTCGTTCATCGGCCCCCGCCCCTTCCAGCGCGCGAAGACCGCGTCCCAGGTGATCTGGCCATCGTCGAAGAGCCAGTGCTTGGCCTCGGGGTCGTACTCGCAGGGGAAGGGGTAGTCGAGGACGTACTCTTCCGCGCTCTCGTCGTAGTGCGCGGGCACCTTCAGCCCCAGGCCCTCGCAGAGCGGAACCGTGGACGACATCCACAGCTGGCGCAGTTCGTCGTTGGTCAGCCCCTTGAGCTGGTAGTCGAGCTGGCCGCTGTGCCGCTTGAGATCGTCCGGCAGGCCGAACCACTCGATCGTCATCGGGAACATCCAGTCTACGCACCGCTGCAGCAGCTCGGTCGCCGCGCCCCCCGCCCGGGCCAGCCGGCGCATCCACACCTCGCCGTGCCGCAGGTGGAAGGTCTCCTCCATGTCCACCTTCACCAGCGCGCGCTTGAGCGGACCGTACGAGGTGTTGCGGTGCACGTCTCCCAGCAGGCAGATCCCGGCCCGGTCGAAGAACCCGTTGGCGACAACCAGCTCCGCCCAGTTGTCCAGCGGCTGGTCGAAGCCGTAGGGGTGCTTGAACTCGTGCGGCTCGCGTCCGTACACCAGCCGCTCCTTCGAAACCCCCATGTCTTCGAGCAGGCGATAGGCGATGTTGGCGTGCGCCAGCTCGTCCTGGATGATTGCGTGCGCGCTGACCTGCGTGTTCGTGGAAGGCGCATGACGGGCGGCGAGCCAGTATGCGGGCGCGCTCATCAGCTCCGTGTCGGCCTGGACGGTCAACTGGATGATGATCGCCTTCCGGTACCCCGGCGTCATCTCCTCGGGCGACTCCAGGATGTGCCCGTTGCGGATCCGCGCCTTCAGCTCCTCCTCGGCCCGCTGCGACATCGCATCATCCTTTCCGCGCCCGGCCACGGCTCAGATCCCCAGCGCCGAGCGGATCAGGGGACTGATGCGCTCCGGCGTCCAGGGCGGGTCGAAGGTCAGCTCGACCTCGGCGTCCTCCACTCCGTCGACGCTTGCGACCGCCGCCCTGGCGTCTTCGACAATCTGTTCGGCTGCCGGGCACATCGGGGTCGTCAGCGATATCGTCGCCCTTGCCGCGTCCCCCTCGACCTCGATGTCATACACCAGTCCCAGGACGACAAGGTCCAGGTTGAGCTCCGGATCCTTCACCGTCTTGAGCGCGTCGCGGACGGCTTTCTTCGTAACTGGCACCTTGGCGAACCTCCGGCATTGCTGGGCTGCGTGCCACATGGGACGACCGGGACCGACCATCCCGGTGCAGATGTCGCCGCTCAATGAAAAATGCCGCAGGCGACTCGGGTACCGCAATCTAACAGCCGCGCCGGACGGACGCGCCCATCCCGTCCCGACGCTTGCTTGGAACGCGGCAAACCCGGACACTGGAGCATCATGCGAATCGCGATCAACACCGGGGGCGGCGACGCGCCAGGGCTCAACGCGGTGATCCGCGCGGCGGTGCTGGCGGCGGAAGGAAAGGGGTGGGATGTCGTGGGGGTTCGCCGGGGCTACAGCGGCCTCTTCGACCCGCACGGCATCGTGCCGCTGACCGAACGGTCGGTGAGCGGAATCACCCACAGGGGAGGGACGATCCTCGGGACTTCGAATCGGGGCAACCCGTTTTCGTTCCCCATCCGGCAGCCTGACGGCACCGTTGAGATGGTGGACCGCTCCGACCAGGTCATCAGCAGGATAGCGGAGCTCGGAATCGACTGCATGGTCGCGGTCGGCGGGGACGGCTCCCTGCGCATAGCCGCGGAGCTGGCGAACAAGGGCCTGAAGGTGGTCGGCGTTCCAAAGACCATCGACAACGACCTGGACGCCACTGCGGTGACCTTCGGCTTCCACACCGCCGTGCAGACCGCCACCGAAGCCATCGGCAAGCTGCACTCCACCGCCGAGGCCCACCAGCGGGTGATGGTGGTCGAGCTGATGGGAAGGCACGCCGGTTGGATCGCGCTGTTTGCCGGATACGCGTCCACCGCCGATGTAATCCTGATCCCCGAGATCCCGTATGACCTCGCAAGGGTAGCGGAAAAGATCGAGGAAAGGTGGGCGGAGGGCTCCGAGTTCGCGATCATCGTCGTGGCGGAGGGAGCACTGCCGAAGGGCGGCGAGGCGTCGTATCTGGACAAGCCGGCATTGAGCGGGGGAAGGCGGCTCGGCGGAGTCGCGAAGCGGATCGCGTGGCGGCTCGAAGAGCTGACCGGGCACGAAACCCGCAGCCTCGTTCTCGGGCATCTTCAGCGAGGAGGGCAGCCGATCGCCTACGACCGGATACTGTCGCTGAGATTCGGCACGGCGGCGATCGAGCTGATCGAACAGGGACACTTCGGCTGCATGGTCGCGCTGGACCCGCCGAGAGTGCGGGCCGTGCCGATCGCGCAGGCCGTCAACAAGCTGAAGACGGTTCCGCTGGACCACGAGCTGATCCGCTCCGCCAGGGCCATGGGCATATCGTTCGGGGACTGAGATGCGACGGATTCAATCGGGACTGACAGCGATCGCAGCCTGCGCGGCGCTCTGTCCGGGAGTGGCGGTGGGCCAGGATCCGCCGGACACCGCCGGGGTCACGGTGGAAGGGGAAGTCCTGGATGTCGCCAACAACGTCCCCGTCGCCGTGGCGATCGTCGCGATCCCGGCGCTCAACCGCAGCGCGATCACGGACCAGCTGGGCTACTTCCGGTTCGAGGCGGTGCCCGCCGGCTTTTACCAGATTCAGGTGCTCCGCCTGGGGTACCAGCCCCTCGAGGCCGAGGTGCCGCTCAACGGGAAGGAGGTGCTGGGCCTGTACCTGACCCCGGGCCCCGTGTCCCTGGAGGGGATCGAGGTGAGGGTGACGAGCGACGCGGATGTCGAGCGGCGGGCGATGGGCATCTCGACGCGGAGCATCATCGGGCCGCTCGAAATGGAGGACTTGCGCGAGCGCTACTTCAGCCTGGATCAGGTCCTCCTGGGCCGATACTTCCTGAGGGCCCGCTTCAGACCCGGCCGCGAGCCCGGCGATCCGGGCTGCCTGGTCGTTTCAGCGCTGGCACTGAGCGGCCGCAGCTGCGCGGCGGTGGTGGTCGACGGGGTGCTCCTCGGCCCCGAGGCCAGGGACTGGGTCTACCGGATGAGCACCCACGACATCTTCTCGGTGCGCTTCCTCTACGGTCCCGGAGCCGCCCTGCGCTACGGCCACCGCGGCGGCGATGGCGTGCTGATGATCGAGACGCGGGTGGGGCGCTGAAGGACTTGCCCGTGGTTAGCGCAGGGTCATTTCCAAATGTCCATCCATACGACGTAGTCCACCCCAAGGTCGTCGGTATCGATTGCGACGATGGCGCGGTCGGTTATCGCCTCGACTTCCATCGTCGGAGACAGCACGCCCCCAACCATTTCGGGCTGCCCCACATAGTGCCCGTCTGGCCGGAATACATCGAATCCCTCGATACCGCCCCCGACCATCCGTCGAACCCATAGGGATCCGTCCGTCGCCACATGCAGTCCGCGGAAGGGTGGATACACTCGCGGGACAACCTCCAGTCCCACGCCATTCCTCGAAGCGGGATCAGGCAGGTAGCGTTCTCGGAACAGCTCTAGCGCTGTCGCGCGGACCTGATCCGGGATGGCGAGAGGGTGGTACTCACGGCGTATGGTCAGGGTCACATTGCCTACATCAAGTGCGACGCGGCGAATCTCGTAATGGCGGCCGTCCCCCTGCCCTAGCCAGAGATCCATTTCCGAGCCCAGGAACATTGCCGGAACGACAGAAAATGGAGGTGGCACCTGAATCTCGGGACCTCCGTCGCTTTGCCTGATGGAAATGAGCTCCGGGCCGGGCGGAGGGGGCAGGTGCCAACGGCGGGCGTCGCCGCGTAGTGTACCGTTAACGCGCTTGAAGAACCGGATGGCATCCCCGTCGAGAATCGTCAAAGAGCCTTGGCGCGTCCACGCTCGCGGCGCGTTGGCTGACGAGGAGACTACCGGATGACCTTCTATCCTCTTTCCCGTGGTGTCGAAAACCTCCCACCTCCTGAGAGCAAGACCCTCCACCCAGATCTCGCCTTCAGGGCCGCGAAAGGCGTCGCCGATCCGCCGGAATTCCGACGGTCCCTCGCCTGGGCCGCCGATAGCCCGCACAAAGGTGCCGTCTGCACGGAAGACCCTCAGGTCATTGGCGAGGGCGTCAACGACCCACATGCGATCCAGGTCGTCCACTACCACCGAACGAACGTCGCCAAAGCGAGCAGGTCCGTCTCCTCCCGCGGTCCCGATTCTCACGCTCTCGGCGACGCGCCACCGGGCTCCAGAGTCTTCACTCCAGACACGGGGCGACGAGTTGGTTACGAGCACCGAACCGTCTGCCAGGGTCTCGACCTGTGCGACGCGGGACCCTGACGACGGATCGCGGTCACAGGTCAACGCCGTCTGGGTCACAAGGAGAACAAGAGCCTTCGCCATCCGGCCTCCGGGGCGGAACCGCGGCGCCTCGGACGTTGTCGGCCTCAATTTGCCTATCCCTCGTTTCCGTGTAGTCGAAGACCGTTGACGATGATGGTCGGGGTTCCCTGCGCCCCGGCAAGGTCGGCTGCTTCGACATCCAAAGCAACGCGAGCTTCAACGTCAACGGAGGCGATCGCGCCGCTCAGCTGACCGGCCTGGCCCGCCTCCAGTCCTCGGCCCGCATCGACACAAGGTTCGCGAACAGGCGGTACGCGCCCGGCACACCCGCAGGGAACTGCCGGAAGAAGGCGAGCCCGGTATAGATGTAGAGGCCGTCCCCCACCTCGGCCACGAGCAGGGCCCCGCGCTTCGGGTCCTCGCCCGGGTCGGCCATCTCCATGACGGGCGTGAAGCGGTCGTCCCATTCACCCGGGAAGTAGAGTCCCCGTTCCTGCACCCAGCCCTCGAAGTCGGTAGGCCCCACGGCGTTCGGTGACGTGAAGACCGGCGATGAAGGCGCCAGGATCGTCACGACGGCGTTCTCGTCGGTGACGCGGTCATGGGGCCGGCTGATCGTCACTGGGTAGGGCGCAAAGTCGCCCGCCGAGTACTCGTACCTGTTGTACTGGACGACGACTGTGCCGCCAGCGCGCGCGAAGTCGAGGACGGCCTCGTTGGCGGCGGCCAGATCGGGCCGCGTCTCGTAGGCGCGAACGCCCAGCACGATCACGTCGAACTCCGCGAAATCGCCGGCCCGCACGCGCTCCTCGTCCAGCTCGACCACCTCCATGCCCATCTGCCTCAGCGCCGCCGGGCCGTCGTCGCCGGACCCCATGACGTAGCCGACCCGCAGCTCGGTGTCCGCCGCGACGGGGAAGACCGAGACGCGCACCGTGGCGTCGCGCGCCATCAGCGTCCGGGGGATGTGGGGGTGGTCGACGATGTCGAACTGCGTGGCGAACTCGTCGCCGGTGCCGGTCCCGACCTGCCCCGTCCCCTCCGCCTGACGTGCCACCACCCTGAAGACGTGCGACCCCTCCGCTACCGCGCCGCGAGGCGTCACTGCGAAGGTGAACGACGCGCTCGCACCGCCCGGTTCCAGAGCGAAGGAAGCGCTCTCGGGCTCGACGGCCCAGCCGCCCGGCGCCTCGAGCCGCACCGCGCCGGCCCGGGCCGTCCCTGATGTGTTGGTCAGCACCACGTCGATCTCGCGCACCCCGCCGGCCCCGCTCGGCCACACCATGCCCGGCGGTTCCACCTCGACGTTGATCGCCGGCAGGACAAGGACCGACTCACGGTATTCGCCGGCGGCCTGGTCCACTCCGACGTATTCGCCCCGGCGCTCCACCGCCACCCCGACCGCACCGGCAGACCCGCTGCCCGGCGCCAGCTCCATGGTCACATGCGCTCCGATCGGCGACGGATCGAAGGGCAGCGCCCACAGCGCCCCGTCGCCCGGCCACACATGCATCGCGCCGTCGCGAGGCACGTCCAGATAGTACGGCGCCGACGAGGGTTCATCGTCCGGCACCGCGACCCGCCAACTCCAGCGCGCGATCTGCCCGCCCCCAAGCCGGTCGTCGTCGGATGTCGGGGGCACCGGCGTCCGGAAGAAGGGCGAACGGGACGGCGGCAGCGACGACTCCTCGGTGGGCGAGGCCTCCCATCCCGGCGGCAGCAGCAAGCGCGGAGCCACCCCCGACAGGTCGAACCCGCCGCCGTTCCACACGTTCACGTCGACCACGACCGACTCGCCGGGGGTCAGCAGGTTCCGCCCCACCCGCACGTCGGTCACGATGCCGGCCGCCGCGAGGAGTGCCTCGGAGACTTGGCCGAGACGGTGTTCCAGCAGCTGCTTCCCGTCGCCTTCGGGGGCGTCGTCGAGCAGGGCGTTCAGGATCTCGGCCGCTTCGGCCAACCCGGCCACAGCGCCGTCGGGCCGCAGCGCCGAGAGCCCGCGCCCCGCATCGGCCAGGGCGCCGCGGTACCGCTCGATCCGCCGTTCGGTGTCGGTGGGCCATCCCGCAGGCAGCGGTGCGCCGAGTTGCCCGATGAGCGTGGTGTCGACGCCCGCGAAGATGCCGTCGTCCTCCAACCCCTCCACCACCGACGCCACCAGCATGAGCGAACTCGACCGCGGGCCCGGGTACTCGCCCGAACCCATGTCCTGGGAGCGGTGCTGGCTACGGCTTTCCATGGCCAGCTGGAAGTGCGACCGGCCCAGCAGGGGGTCGAAGGCGCCGGTCGGCACGCTCACCGTCGCGCCCTGCGGAAAGAAGCGCATCGAGGTGTACAGCTTGGTCGGCTGCCACGGGGTGACGCCCTGCGCGGCCAGTTCGGGGTAGCGGTTCGGGTCGCCCGCGGCCGTGAAGGCCTCGTGCGCGGACCGCCCGGCGAGCTGGTGCTGGCCGTGTCCGTCGCGGGGGGTGCCCGAAAAGACCGAGACGATGACGTGCGGGCGGAAGCTGCGCACCACGAAGACCACGTCGCGCAGGACCTCCTCGAATGGCCACAGCCCCAGCGTCTCGTCGATGGTCTTGGAGAAGCCGAAGTCGAAGGCGCGGGTGAAATACTGCTCACCGCCGTCGAGAGCGCGGGCGGCGAGGAGTTCGCCGGTGCGGATCACGCCGAGCCCCTCGTGGAGGCGGGGGCCGATCAGGTTCTGGCCACCTTCGCCGCGGGTGAGCGAGAGGTAGGCCGTCTCGGCGCCCATGCCGCGCGCGAGGGCCGCGAGCAGGCTGGTGTCCTCGTCGTCGGGGTGGGCGGCGATCATCAGCACGCGCTTCACGCCGTCCAGTTGGCGCAGGCGCAGGCCGGCCCCCACGACTCCCTGCTCCTGCTGGGCGGTGAGCGGGCCGGGGACGGGCGCAACGGGCAACAGGGCCAGCGCGGCGAGGGCCGCGGCGGTCAGAATCTTGCCGTACTTCATTCCGGGAAGGTAACTATCCACGATGGACATCGCCGCCACGCTGCGCAGCTACGACGGGAAGCGCGTCGCGCCCTTCCGGGCGGTGGCGGAGGCGGTGGGGGACGCTCCGGAGAGCGCCGTCGGCGAACTTGTCGACCTCGCCGGCTCGGACGAGATGGAACTCCAGGTGGGTGCGACATGGGTGCTCAAGCACCTCGCCGAGCGGGGGACGGCGCCGCGCGGGCCGGCTACGGCAAGACTCCTGGCCCTGCTGGGCCGGCCGCTCGCCCCCGACGCCCTGCTGCACATCCTGCAGACCCTGCCGCACATGCGCATCGAGGCCGACCAGCTGGGTGCGCTGCGAGACGCGTTGCTGGCGTTGATCAGATCAGGGCGCACGTTCATTCGCGCGTGGGCCTACAACGGCCTCGGGGTGCTGGCGATACACGATCCATCGCTGCGACCCGAGGTCGGGCGCCTGTTCGACCAGGCCGCGAGCACCGAATCCGCCGCCGTGAAGGCGCGCATTCGCCACGCCCGGGCGGCGATGTCACGCTAGCGGATCCGGAATACCAGCCCCGCACCCACGTACAGGTCCTCGGCCGCGTCGTTCAACCCGAGTCCGACGCGGATGTCCCACTGAAGATCCTCGTTTGCGAGCCAGGTGAATCCGCTGTTCACGTAGTGCTCGGTCTGCTTGCCGCTCCGCCCGGCGGGCACATCGAGCCCCGACGGCACGAAGGCGTACCACTCGCCGTACAGGCCGGTGTGCTCGCCAAGCGCCACCCCGCACGACAGCGACTGGGCCCACTCGCGGTAGTCCTGGTCCTGATCCCCGACCGCGGCGTTCACCTGGGTGCTGCCTGCCAATGACACGGCCCCGGTCAAGTCCCAGCTGTAGAGGAAGTTCACGCCCGGGAGGCTGCGGCCCGCCGAAAACGCGTCGCTGCCCGTGGCGAGCGTGACCTGCGGCAGGATCGCCATCGCGGGGAAAATGCCGCGCTGCTCCGCGAAGGCCAGCTTCACCCCCAGGTAGAGGTCCTCCAGCCCGGACTCGGTCGCGGTGCGCCCATGCGACTCGGTGGACAGCGTCGCCGCACTCGCGCCGACGCGGAACTCGAGCTGGTCCGCGAGGAAGCCGACGCGCAACAGAGGCTCCCCGTAGGAGTGCGCCAGAGTGGTCGTTCCGTCCGCATCGTCGACGCCGAAGGTGTAGCCGAATTCGAACTGAAAGACACCGACCCCCACCGTGCTGGTCGCCTCGGTGAAGTCGGGACGGTCGGCGACCATCGCCTGCTGGGCTTGAGTCGCGCCGGCCAGGGCCAGCCCCGACAGAACGACGGCGAATTGTGATGCAGTCTTGATCACCTGGTATTCCATTCCCCGCGGGAGTCTCAGTCGGCCGGTTGACCAGTACGGCAACCGGCACCGCAACCTTCGGGCCGGGCCGGCCGAGGCATCATCGTGGCCACGGCAGAGCCAGCCCCTCGGGCGCCTGCGACCTCCCGAACCATCCGGCCAGCGCAGCCAGACTCAGTACATACGGCAGCGCCAGAAACAGCGGATACGGAAGATCCGCATCCACCGCCTGCAGCGCGAACTGCAGCGCCTCCGCCCCGCCGAAGAAGAGCGCCGCCGCTATCACCCACTTCGGGTTCCAGCGCCCCAGCACCACCACCGCGATCGCGATGAACCCCTTCCCGGCCGACATGTTCTCGGCGAAGGTCCCCGTGTGCACCAGGCTCAGGTGCGCGCCAGCCAGCCCGGCGGCCAGCCCCGCAAAAGCGACCGCCAGCAGGCGCGTCCGCACCACCGGCACCCCGGCCGCATGCGCCGCTTCCGGCGACTCGCCGACCGCCCGCAGCGCCAGCCCCCGGCGCGTGCGGAAGAGAAACCAGCCCAGCACCGGCACCAGCAGATACGCCAGGTACGCCGTCACCGCCTGATCGAAGAGCGCGGGCCCGATCACCGGAATCCGCGCCAGCACCGGCACCTCCCACGCCGGCACCGTCGGCAGTTCCAGCGCCAGCCCGGTCGCGCCGAAACGGCTCTGGAAGACCGCCCCCGTGAAGCCCAGGCTGCCGATCGTCACCGCCGTGCCCGTGATGATCTGGTCGGTATTCAGCCACACCGCGAACACCGCGAAGACGAGCGCGGCCATCCCCCCGGCGAGCGCCCCCGCCGCCAATCCCCACCAGGGCCCCAGCGCGAGCGCCCCGAGCGCCCCCCCGAGCGCGCCCCAGATCACGGAGCCCTCGAGCCCGATGTTGATCACGCCCGCCCGCTCCGAGACGGTTTCCCCGAGAGCCGCCAGCGCCAACGGCACCGCCAGTCCCACGGCCGCGACGAGGAAGGAGGAGAGCGCGCCGAACTCAGCCACGGGAACCTCGGCTGGCGAGCGCCTGCCAGCTTCTGTCCACGGCAAGCACGGCGAGGATGACCAGCGCCTCGATCCCGCGGACCCACACCTCCGGCACACCCGCGTCGCGCTGCATCGCCCCGCCGCCCGCGCTCAGCGCCCCGAATACGATCGCCGTCACCACCACGGCCAGCGGGTTGAGCCGCGCCAGCAGCGCCACCGCGATCGCGGTGTATCCCCACCCCGGCGACAGTCCCTCGTACATGCGGTGCGTGACGCCTGCGACCTGCACCCCCCCGGCGAGCCCCGCGATTCCCCCCGATGCGAGGAACGCCAGCCAGACCACCGGCTGTGCGCGGAACCGCCCACTCACCTCGGCAGCCCGCGGCGATGCTCCGACCGCGCGCAGCCGGAACCCGCCAGGCGTCCGGGTCAGGTAGAGCCAGAGCGCGACCGCGATCAGGATCCCGATCAGAAATCCCAGATGAAGGCGCGTACCGGGGATCAGGTCCAGGAGGTGGGCCGCGGGCGGGATTTCGTTGGTCTGATTGAAGACGCCGCGTTCCTCGCGTAGCGGGCCCTGCACCAGGAACTGGGCCATGAACAGGGCCACGAAGTTCATCAGCAGCGTGGTGATCACCTCTCCCACGCCCATCCCGGTCTTCATCGCCGCCGGAGCCGAGGCCCACAGTGCTCCGGCCGCGGCGGCGGCGAGGAGGGTGGCGGGGATCACGACCAGGCCGTGGGCGCCTGGCAGCGCCACCGCGACGGCCACGGCGGCGAGCGCTCCCGCGTGGAGCTGCCCTTCCGCGCCGATGTTCCAGACGCGCGCCTTGAAGGCAAAGGCGACGGCCAGGCCGGTGAGAAGCAGGGGGGTGGCCCGCACCAGGGTGAAGGAGACGAAGCGGTCCCATGTGCCGAAGGCGCCCCGGAAGAGGGCGGCGAAGGCGTCGCCGGGCGGATAGCCTCCGAGCGCCAGGAGAGCGGCCGCGACGGCCAGGGTGGCCATGAGGGCGGTGGCGGCGGTCAGCGCCGGGGTGAGCGCGTGGGGGCTGGGCCTCATGGGGCGCCCTCGCGGCGCGCGCTCAGCATCAGTTCGCCGATCGCAGCGGGGTTGTGATCCTCGCGCGGCACCGGGATCAGGCGCCCCCGCACCATGACCGCGATCCGGTCGGACAGCTCGAGGATCTCGTCGAGATCGGCCGAGATCAGCACCACGCCGGGGGGACGCTCCCCGCTCCTGGCGAGTGCGGCGATCCGGGCGCGTACGGCGACCGTCGCCTTCACGTCGAGGCCGCGAGTTGGCGACTCGGCCACGAGCAGATGGCCGCTCCGCAGGAACTCGCGCCCCGTGACCACCTTCTGCTGGTTGCCCCCCGAGAGGATGGAAGCGGTGACGGCGGGCGAATCCGCACGCACGTCCATCTCACGCACGAGTGCCGCTGCCGTCTCCTCCACCGCGGCCCAGTCGAGCCACGGCCCCCGCCGATAGCCACCGCGGTCGTGCACGGCGAACCCCACGTTTTCGGTGATTGTGAATTCGTTCACAAGTCCTTCGTGGGTGCGGTCCTGGGGGATCCAGCCGACCTCTTCGGGAAGCTGGACCTCTCCCGAATCCGGCCGCCGCATCCCGGCGAGTACCGCCGCCAGGGTACGCTGGCCGTTGCCCCCCACGCCCGCGACGCCGAGGATCTCGCCCCGCCGCACCTCCATGCTCACGCCGCGAAGCGGCAAGGTGCCTCCGGCCGTAGCGGTCACCCTCCGGAGCTCGGCCACCAGAGCCACCGGATCAGCCCCGGCCGCCGCCTCCGATTGCACCGACACCCCCGATTGCACCGACACCCCCGAAGCCTCCGGCTCCTCCGGCGCGCCAGCCGGCGCATCCCGGCCGCCTGCACCTGCCGCCACCGCACCCCCGCCGCGCAAGCCCACCCCCGCTCCCACCATCGCCTCCGCCAACTCCCGCGCCGAAACCTCCGCGGCCTCGCGCGTCATCACCCACCGCCCCCGCCGCAGCACCGTCACGCGGTCGGCAGCGGCCAGCACCTCGTCCAGCTTGTGCGCCACCAGCACGATCCCCGTCCCGGTGCGCGCCACCTGGCGCAGCACAGCGAAGAGCCCCTCCACCTCCTGCGGCGCCAGCACAGCCGTCGGCTCGTCGAGCAGCAGCACGCGCGTCTCGCCCATCAGCGCCTTCAGGATCTCGACCCGCTGGCGCGCCACCACCCCCAGCCCCCCGACCGGCACATCCAGCTCCACCGCCAGCCCCAGCTCCCCGGCGCGCGCCTCCACCGTCTCCCGGTAGCCGGGCCGCACCGTGCCCCGGCGCGTCCACGCGGCCGCGTTGAACAGCGCCACATTCTCGAACCCGGTGAAGCGCGGCACGAGCGAGAAGTGCTGATGCACCATCGCGACGCCCAGCGCGCGCGCCTCGCCTACGCCCCCGGAACCGAGCGGCTGCCCACCGATCGCCACCCGTCCCGCATCCGGCGCCAGAATCCCGGCTGCAACGCGGGCCAGCGTCGTCTTCCCGGCCCCGTTCTCGCCCAGCAGCCCGTGGATCTCGCCGGGCACCAGCCCGAAGTCGACCTCGTCGAGCGCGGTGACCGACCCGAACCGGCGCGTCACGCCCCGCAGCCGCAGGGCGTCGTCCGCCACCCGCGCGCCGCCCCGGCCGTCCACTCGCGCGCGCCCCTCGCCCGTCAGGACGAAGGCGTCTCCCCCGCCGCCGGCTCAAGGAAATCGATCGCCGGGACCTCGAGCGTGCCGGCGATGATCGCCGCGCGCGCCTCGTCGATCCGCGCCAGCACGTCGGCCGGAATCACCCCCTCGTGCACCGGACTGGGGACGAACTCGACCGAGCCGCCGACCAGCCCCGTGATGGTGGGCCCCGAGAGCGTGCCCGCCCGCCAGTCGAGCGCGGTCTGCAGGAAGATCGTCGGGATGTTGATCGCCGCACTGCCCAGGATCACGTCGGGCGCGACATCGTTCTGGTCGCGGTTCATCCCGAACGCCCAGGCCGTGCGGCCCCCGTCGCGGGCCTCGCGCACGGCCTGGAAGACGCCGAAGCTGGCCGCGTCGACGTTGTGGATCAGGACATCCGCACCCTGCCGCAACTGCGCGGCGGCGGCTTCCTTCGCAGCCGAGACGTCGTCCCAGCTGCCGATGAACGTCTCCAGCACGACCGCATCCGCCATCACCGCCTTCACTCCCGCCTCGAAGGCGATGAAGGTGCCCTTGGCGCTGGGGATCTCGACGCCGCCCACCATCCCCACGTTCCCGGACTGCGTGACGGAGCCGGCCGCCATCCCGGCGAGGTAGGATGCTTCGTGCAGCCCGAAGATGATCGGGACGACGTTCGCGGCCGAGCGCGAGCCCGAGGAGACCACGAAGGTGACATCGGGGTACATTTCGCCGGCGCGGCTCGCGGCGTCCTGGTACTCGAAGCCGTGGCCGAAGATCAGGCCGTACCCCGACTCCGCGTACGAGATGAAGGCCTCGTCGAACTCGGCGGGGGTCCGGGTCTGCTGGTGCGAGACGCGAAAGCCCAGCGAGTCGCCGATCAGCTGCAGGCCCTCGTAGGCGCCCGCGTACCAGCCGGCGTCGCTCACGGGACCGGCGGTGAGGAGGGCGACGGCGGGTGTGTTGGAGTCGGCTCCGGCTTCGGGATCCGACCCGCAGGCGGCCGGGGCGAGCGAGAGGACCGCGCACAGGATCAGAGACAAACTCGGCGAGGCGCGCAACGAAACGGTGTGACGTGAAGCTCTCATCGTCCGGCTGTTCCTGGTCTGATGGCCGCCGATCTGGTGGCCCGTGGAAGCGTGACCGTACAATATATGCGCGAATCGACACCCAACTCCCTCGATTGGAAAGCCCCCCATGAGCCAACCCCGCGACCATTGGAGCTCCAACGCAGGCCTCGTGCTCGCCGCTACAGGCAGCGCGATCGGCCTCGGCAACCTCTGGAAGTTCCCGTTCATCACCTGGGAGAACCAGGGGGGCGCCTTCGTCCTCGTCTACCTGATCTGCATCGCGGCGGTCGGCCTGCCGATCATGATGGCCGAGCTGCTGATCGGGCGGCGGAGCCAGAAGAGTGCGGTCGGGGCGCTAAAGGACGCCGTCGCGTCGAAATGGCCGGGGGGGCAGAAGCTCGGAGGACTGGTTGGGGGATGGGGCGTGCTGGCGGGCTTCATCCTGCTCAGCTACTACACGGTCATCGCGGGGTGGTCGCTCTACTACTTCGCGCAGTCGGTCGGCTGGACCTTCGGCGGATACCCGGTGGGAATGTCAGCGGGGGATCTGTTCGACGCGCAGGTGAGTAATGCCGGCCTGCAGCTCGCGCTTTCACTGAGTTTCAGCATCGGGACCATTGCCGTTGTCTATTTCGGGGTGAGCAAGGGGATCGAGCGGATCGCCCGGATCTTCCTTCCGATCCTTTTTGGCATTCTCCTCCTCATGCTCGTGAGCGCACTTACCATGAGCGGCTCGGGCGAGGCCCTGGCCTACATCTTCCGTCCCAACTTCTCCGACCTGACGAGGGAGGCGGTTCTGGAAGCTCTCGGCCACTCCTTCTTCACCCTGTCGCTCGGCATGGGGGCGATGATCACCTACGGGTCCTACATTTCCCGCAAGCACTCGGTCGTGAAGGCGTCGGGGGCGATCGTGGCGCTGGACACCCTCATCGCCCTGGTCGCCACAGTGATCATGTTCTCGGTGATCTTCTCGGTGGTCGGCATGCGCGACGCGGTAAGCAGCTCCCCGGTCGGGATGCTCTTCATCTCGCTGCCCGAGCTGTTTTACACCGAGGTGCCCTTCGGCGTCGTCCTCGGGCCGCTCTTCTACGTGCTCGTGGCGCTGGCCGCACTGACCTCGACGATCTCGCTTCTGGAGGTGGTGTCCGCCTACCTGATCGACCAGCGCGGGATCACGCGCCACAAGGCGACGATCGGGGCGGGCGCCGCGATCTTCGTGTTCACCATCTTCGCGGCGCTGTCGTTCACGGGCACACCCATCCTGTCGACGCTCGAGGTCTTCGAGGGCAAGGCCGGGTGGTTCTCCACCGCCGACCACTTCGTCTCGAACTGGATGCTCCCGACGGGCGGGTTCTTCATCACGCTCGCGGCGGGCTGGTTCATGACCCGCAAGGACACGATGAGCGAGCTGATGGACGGTACCGAGCCGCGCTGGTTCCACTACGGCGCGTGGCGCTTCTTCATCCGCTGGGTGGCGCCGATCGCCGTGGCCGCGATCATCGTCTTCGTGATCCGCGGGGTGGACTTCAGTTGAGGGGCGGGTGCAGGTGAGCGTAGTGAGATCGTGGCGGGGTTGTTGGCCGGGCGAATGGCGATCATCACAGTCGGGCATGCGCAGAGCTACTGCTTCGGAGAGTGACCAATGAGCGAGAAAGCCCTCGATTCACTGGAGGAAGCTTCAGCGCAGATGGGGACCGGGACGGTCGAGGATCTGAAGCGGCTGGTAGTCCGAATCGGCGTACCACTGAATACGATCGCGGCGTTTTGCAACCGCTGGCAGGTCGCAGAACTTGCTGTGTTCGGTTCCGTGCTGCGCGATGACTTCGGGGCTGACAGCGACATCGACATGCTGCTTCGATTCAAGACGGAACGGACGCCGGGTCTGTTCGGGTTCGCTGAAATGGAGCGGGAAATGGGCGAATTGCTCGCCCGCAGGGTCGATTTGGTGAACCGCGCCGCCATCGAGCAGAGCCGCAACTATATCCGCCGAAAGGCGATCCTGGAATCTGCGCGGGTGGTCTATGCCACGTGAGGACCCGGCATTCCTATTGGATATGCTCTTGGCGGCGCGCGATGCATTGGCCTTTACAGAGGGCATGTCGTATGACGATTTCGTTCGCGACCGCCGGACTCAGCTCTCGGTACTGAAGTCGGTGGAAATCATTGGCGAAGCCGCCGCGCATGTGAGCGAGGACATGAGGCCGCTGCACCCGGACATACCCTGGCGGGAGATCGTTGGCATGCGAAACCACCTCGTACATGCCTACTTCGACATCGACCTGCCGCTCGTGTGGGACACGGTGCGCAATGACCTACCTGATCTGATCACCCAATTGGAACCGCTGGTCCCGTCCGAGGCCGGATAGTGACCTACTCGACACGTCGACTGGCCGATTCGGTGGACCAATGAAGCCACACGCGCCACCCATCGCAAAACGACCCCCCGAAGTCTCCTTCGGCGGCCGCGTCCTCTTCCTCGCGGACGCCGCCGACCTGATCCGGCGCCAGCTCCACGACGGCCTCGACCTCGACCTCACGCCCGAGCTCCAGGCCAACCTCCGCGACCAGATCAGCACCGACGAAATCACCCCCGCCTACATCTGCTTCTTCTACGACGAGACCCTGGGCGAATTCCCGTACCTGGGGCTTGAAGCCGCGAGCGGAGACGGCGCCACCGAAGCCCCCATCGAGCGCGGCAGCGTCAAGAACGCCGGCTTCATCTGCTCGGTCGCCGGCAAGCGCCGCGGCAAGGGGTCGAGCCGCGAGCAGAGTCCCTATGCCGAGCTGATGGCCGGCATCAAGGTCGTCGTCAGCGAGAGCATCGAGCGCATCTACAACGAGAACTGCCAGAACCTGGGCATCCTCACCACGACCGATTTCGGCCTCATCGACCGCATCCGCTCCGGCGAGCCGATCCCGCTGAGCGAGTTCACGGCGGGAACGGACGAGATCACCCGCCAGATCATCGAGCACGGTGGCCTCTTCGAGTTCAACATGGCGCGGATGGGGGGCGAAGTGACGCTGCCGCCGCCGCGCGCGGAGGCCCGCCCCATGACCCTCGGCGAAAAGATCTTCGCCAGCAAATGGGTCGTCGACGCAGCCGAAGAACGCATCGGCACCGACTGGGCCGAACCCGGCGAGGCGGGATTCTTCCGCGCGGACATCCGCTTCTCGCACGAGTACGTGACCCCGATGGCCGCCATCTTCTTCGAGCAGAAGCTGGGCGCCGACGCGCGGGTCCTCGATCCCGACTCGATCCTCTTCTTCCGCGACCACCTGACCTTCCTGCACAAGGTGATGAGCCAGGAGCGGATCGAGCAGGGGCTCCTCGAAGTCGCCAACCAGCTCGAGGTCAAGCAGCGCGAGTTCTCCGAGAAGCAGGGGATCCGCCTGTACGGCGAGCAGCAGGGCCACGTCATGGGCTCCGAGGCGATCTGCCACTCCAAGATTCTCGAGGACTACGCCGAGCCGGGCATGCTCGTCATCGGCACCGATTCGCACACCCCCCACGCGGGCGCGGTCGGCGCGCTGGCCTTCGGCGTCGGCACCACGGCGATCTTCAATTCGTGGATCACGAAGGACGTGCGCGCGCGCATCCCGCCGTCATTCAAGGTGGTGGTCGACGGCACGCTCCCCGCGAACTGCACCGCGAAGGATCTCATGCTCGAGATCCTGCGCCATCCCTACGTGCGCGACGGCCACGCCATCGGCCAGATCATCGAGTACGCGGGCCCGGTGGTGGAGGGTCTGTCTGTGGATGAGAGAGCGACCATGACCAACATGGCCGCGGAAGTCGGCGCATTCACCGGCCTGGTCGCGGCCGACGAGAGAACGGTCGAGTTTCTCGTGCAGGAGCGCGGCATGCCCCTGGCCCGCGCCCGTGCGCTGGTCGAGGGGGTGCACAGCGACCCCGGCGCCGAGTACGTCAAGGTCATCGAGATCGACGCCACCCGCCTGCGGCCCATGGTCGCGCTGCCCGGCGACCCCGGCAACGGCCTCTACATCGACGAGCTGGCCGACGCGGTGCCGATCGAGATCGCCTACGCCGGGTCGTGCACGGCCGGCAAGAAGGAGGACATGGACATGTACGCCCGCGTCTTCCGGGAGGCCCGCGACCGGTGGGGCCTGGGCGTCCACCCCGACGTGAGTTGCTACATCCAGTGCGGCTCGACCGACGTGCGCGAATACGCGCGCGAGCAGGGCTACCTGGACCTGTTCCGCGAGATCGGCGCCGAGTTCATCGAGCCGGGGTGCGGCGCGTGCATCGCCGCCGGGCCGGGCATCACCCGCTCGCCCGATCAGGTGTCGGTGTCCTCCCAGAACCGCAACTTCCCGGGCCGCTCGGGGCCGGGCCAGCTGTACCTGGTGTCGCCCTATTCGGTGGCCGCGTCGGCAGTGGCGGGACGGGTGGTGGGGTGGGAGCCGGGTGCAAGGGTGGAACGGGTGGGGGCGGGGGCGCCGAGGATGCCGGTGTTGGCGTAGGGGCGGCTGGAGCTGCGCTGACGTTCGAAACCCGCGCGCCGTCAGCGCTTGCGGCCCTCCTCGATCATCCGACGAGTGTGTCGTCGTTCGCCGACATTAGGGTATTATCGTCGTTCGCCGACATTGATGATTTGTCGCCGTTCGCCTACATTATGGACTCGGTCGAGTGTGCCATCCAAGCTCCGAGGATCACACCTTGAGAGTCAACACATCAGTCGATCTCGGCCTGCTGATCCGCCAGGCGAGGCGGGAGCGCGGAATGACCCAGCAGCAGTTGGCGCGGGCCGCCGCGGTCGGGCGCCAGTGGATCGTTGCTATCGAGGCCGGCAAGCCGCGGGCTGAACTCGGGAAGGTACTGCAGACGCTGGCTGCGCTGGACCTGACGTTGTCGCTACGTGGCGAGGGGATCCCGGCGGTCCGCCCAGCGGATGACCCGATCGAGGTCGTCGACCTGCAGGCCATCCTCGACGCCCATCGGCGGATGCCCCCTTGAGCGATCACCTCGTTGTCCTGGCCAACGGGCGAGTCATGGGCGAGGTGCGGCGTGACGCCCGAGGCCGGCTCAGTTTCGTGTACGACACGGGTTGGCGGCGGAGGGAGTATGCGTTTCCGCTTTCCCTCTCGATGCCGCTGACTGTCCCCGACCACGGTCACGACAGGATCGAACCATGGCTCTGGGGGCTCCTCCCCGACAACGAAAACGTGCTGGAGCGGTGGGGGCGAAGGTTCCAGGCCTCGGCGCGCAATGCTTTTTCGCTACTCCGTGGCACCGGGGAAGACTGCCCGGGCGCGATCCAATTGGTGCGGCCGGAGCGGGTCGACCGCTTGCTGACTCCGGCCGGCCGCCAGGTCGTTTGGCTGACGCATGCGGAGGTCGAAGACCGCCTGCGCACCTTGCGTGCGGACGACAGCGCGTGGCGGCTCGACGACGACGACGGACAGTTCAGCCTGGCCGGGGCGCAGGCCAAGACGGCGCTGCTCCTGAAAGACGGCCGTTGGGGCGTTCCACGGGGTGCGACGCCCACGACCCATATCCTCAAGCCCCCTGTTCGGCGCTTCCCCGGACACTGCGAGAACGAGCACCTCTGCCTCCAGCTCGCCCGCGCCCTGGGCATTCCCGCTGCCCGTTCCGTGGTGAGCCGCTTCGGCCAGGAAACCGCGGTCGTCGTCGAGAGGTATGACCGGATCGCCATCGACGGCAGGCTCACGCGGGTGCATCAGGAAGACTTCTGCCAGGTTCTGGGAGTGCTCCCGACGCGCAAGTACGAAGGTGAAGGAGGGCCGGGGTGCCGAGACATCGCGCGGGCGATCCGGATGCACAGCCGGCGTCCGGGTGAGGACCTTCGCTTCTTCTCGAGAGCCATGGCCTTCAATTGGGTCATCGGCGGAACAGACGCCCACGCGAAGAACTTCTCGTGCCTGATCGGTGCGTTGGGGCGCGCCAACCTGGCCCCGCTCTACGACCTGGCCAGCGCACTGCCCTATCCCGGCCACTACGCACCCAGGCTCAAGCTTGCCATGAAGATCGGCGGCGAATCACGGCTCGGGTACGTCCAGGCAAGGCATTGGGAGCGGTTCGCTGCCCAGGTGGGGCTGCCGCCGGAAGAAGTGCTCGGGATCTGCGAATCGGTGGCCGCCGAGACGCCCGACCGTTTCGCCGATGTCGTTGTAGTTGCCCGGTCGGAGGGGCTGGATCATCCGATCGCGGAAAGGCTCAAGGAGGGAATCGCGCGTCAAGCGAGTGCGTGCCTGGACAGGCTGTGAAGGTGAGGAGCGGGGTGGTCACCGCTGCGGTCCAGGTGTCCCATCCGCACATGCCCGCGTCCCTGGTAATCCCCGCGGGACCATCGGGCGGCCGATTTGGCCGGAATGGTCGCTGCTGGACTCGAACCAGCGACCCCTACGATGTGAGCGTAGTGCTCTACCGACTGAGCTAAGCGACCTCAAGTACCCCCACGGGGAATCGAACCCCGGTCTCCTGGCTGAGAACCAGGTATCCTAGTCCACTAGACGATGGGGGCGTCCAGCTCTCGCCTCATCGACTCTGCGGCGCCGGGGGCGAGGGGCAGGTAAGCTAAGGGGAATGCGGGGATCGCTCAAGTCGAATGTCGGTTTGCGGTGACGATGTCTCGTACGACGCGGCACGAGATTGTCGGTGCGCGCTTCCGGAGCCAAAAGCAGTTCCTTGAGGTCTCTCCGGGCGATCCGCTTGCGCCTGCATTCGACGATCGAGACCAATACCCGCCATACTCTACGCACACGACCTCCCGAGTTCAGCAGTATCGACCGTTGCTCGACCCGAACAGAGCACAACGACTACACCAGTGACGAGCGAACCACAAGTTCTCATCCTCGGCGGCGGCCCTGCCGGAGCCGCTGCGGCTCGGCTCCTTGCCCAATGGGGGCATCAGGTCGTGGTGGTCGAACGCGCGGTGGCATCGGGTGCCGCGGGCCGCGGAGGGCAATCGGGTGGGGGCGAGAGCGAGCCCGAGGGCGGGGCGCCGGGACAGTCCCTCGCCGAATCGCTGCCTCCCAGCACGCGCAAGGTTCTGGCCGCAACGGGGCTGCTGGGGGTGGTTGAGGCGGGGGGATTCCACCCGAACGGAGGGAATACGGCGCTGTGGGGCGGGGAGGGCCGCCGCGACGATTTCGCGGGGGGCGCCACCGGGTTTCACGTCCTGCGGTCGCGGTTCGACGGGTTGCTGCGTGGGGCGGCGGCGGAAGCAGGGGCCGAGATCGTGAGGGGGGTGGCGAGGATGCCCAAGCGGGATGCAGAGGGGGAGGGGTGGCGAGTCGAGGTGACGCTCGATGGCGGGGAACGCGCCGAGGTCGAGCCGGGTTGGGTGCTGGATTGCACCGGCCGAGCGGGGGTGCTGGCGCGCCGCTACCGGATCCTCGAGACCGAGGCGCCGACACTCGCGGTGGTGCGCAGGTATCGCAGCAAGGACGGCTGGGACAATGTCGACGCCACTCACGCCCTGGTGGAGAGCTTCGAGCGAGGCTGGGCCTGGTCGGTGCCCACTTCGGGACGAGAACGTCATGTCGCGGTGATGCTCGACCCTCAACTCCACGCCGTCATGGAGGGGGCCGCCGACCTTTCATCCGCCTTCGAGGCCGAGATCGCCAACACCGCCCTCATGCACTCCATCACAACCTCCGCCGTGCCGGTGGGGGATGCCTGGGCGGTGACCGCGTCGATGTACACGTCGTCGGAGTTCGCGCTGGAGCGGGCGCTGCTGGTCGGCGACGCGGCCTCGTTCGCGGACCCCATGTCGTCTTTCGGGGTGAAGAAGGCGCTCGCCTCGGCATGGCTCGCGGCCGTCACGGTCAACACCGCGATACGCACGCCCGAGCTTGCGGGAGCCGCAGCCGGTTTCTACGGAGACCGGGAACGCGCGATGTACGCCTCGCTGCGGGACGGGCTCGCCGTCGAGGTCGCGGGAGCGGGGGCCGGGCCGTCCGGGGCTGCCGGAGCGCGGGCCGGGCCAACCGGCGCGGCGGCGGTGGAAGCAGGCACGACCGGGACCGAGGCACGCGGCGCTCTGGAGGACGCATTCTGGGAGAGGCGGTCGCGGTGGCTCGCCGACCGGCCCGAGGCTGCGACCGATGCGAACTCGCCGGACGGACCCGACGCCAAGGCCTTGCGCGATGACCCGGAGGTGCGGGCGGCCTTCCACGCGCTGCGGCTGGGCTCGGGACGGCTTCGCGTGGGACATCGCGACACGTTGGACCGTCCGCTTGTGATCGGGAACCGGATCCGCATCGCCCCGGCGCTCGTCACCCCTCGCTTTCCCGGCGGCGTTCGCTTCTTTCGCGACGTCGACCTTCTCCGAGTCGTGCACCTGGCGACGGGCTCGCGGAATCCCGGCGCCCTCTACGAGGCGTACTCCGACTGGGCCGCGCGCGAGGATCTGCCGCCGGTCGACCTGGCCAACTTCATCGGGGTGGTGGCGCTGCTGATTGCCGACGGGGTGTTGGTGCCGGGGCCCGGGCGCTGACGGGGCCGAGTCGGCCGGCGGGTTTGGCGACTGGCTGGCTGGAGTCACCAGGACGCATGCCCGCTGAACGGCAACCTTTTGACGCGCGCCAGCGCCGGTGCTAAATCACAAAGGCTCGCCATGGCCGATGCCCGAAGACGGAGCAGACCCCACCGGATGAAACGCCTCGCCACCGCCGGAACAGTTGTTTCGCTGCTCCTGTCCGCCATCACGGTCCAGGCCCAGGAGACGGAAGAGGCGGCCGGGATCCCCGTCACCGACCCGCTGGTCATCGACACCTGCGACCAGTGCCACGCCGTCGACGACGACGGCATGATGACGCGCGTGTCGTACATGCGGAAGACGCCCGAGGGGTGGCAGCAGTCGATCCGCCGCATGGTGACCCTCAACGACGTCGAGCTCGAGCCCGAGATCGCGCGCGACATCGTGCGCTACCTGTCCGACCATCACGGCATCGCGCCCGAGGAGCTGCGGCCGGCCCTGTTCGAGGTGGAGCGCCGCCTCATCGACTGGTCGTACGAGGAGGCGCATGAAGGGGATGAGGACGTCGATCGCACCTGCAGCAGCTGCCATTCGATGGGACGGGTCGTCACCCAGCGCAGGACGAAGGAAGAGTGGGACCTCCTGATGGCCATGCACCGCGGCTACTATCCGCTGTCGGACACGCAGGGGTTCCGGCGGTTCGGGCCGCCCGGTCCCGACGCGACGGACAGCCGGCATCCGATGGACAAGGCGATCGACGAGCTCTCCGGCAAGTTCCCGCTGACCACCGCCGAATGGACGTCGTGGTCGGCGACGATGCGGCCGCCGCGCATTGCCGGCACCTGGGCGCTGCGGGGTCACGACCCCGGCCGCGGCCCCATCTACGGCACGGTGGAGATCACGCAGGGCGCCGACGAGGGCAATTTCGACACCCGCATCCGCTACGCCTACGCCCGCTCCGGCGAACAGGTCGAGCGCGACGGGCGGGCGATCGTCTACACCGGTTACCAGTGGCGCGGCCGTTCCTTCGAGGGCGCCAGCGAAGAGACCGCGCTGCGTGAAGTGATGATGGTGGAGCGCGGCTGGGACGAGATCAACGGCCGCTGGTTCGCCGGCGACTACGACGAGTTCGGGCCCGACGTGACGCTGGTGCGCGCGGACGGACCCGTGGTTCTGGGCCTGCACCCCGGCGCGCTCCGCTCGGGCAGCCGCGCGACCGTCACCGTGCACGGCGCGAACCTGCCGGCCGGACTGGGCGCGGCCGATCTGGACCTCGGCCCCGGCGTCGAAGTCGTGAGCGTGACAGCGAGCGCTTCCGACATGTTCGCCGCCGAGGTCGCCGCCAGCGACGATGCCGCGCCCGGCGCCCGCGACGTGTTCCTGGCGGGCCGCCCGGTCCCCGGTGCTCTCACCGTCTACAGCACGGTCGACCGCATCCTCGTGACGCCCGAGGCCGGTATGGCCCGCCTCGGCGGCGGCGCCTTCCCCAAGGGCTACGCGCAGTTCGAGGCTACCGCCTTCAGCAACGGCGCTGACGGCGAGCCCGACACCGACGACGACCTCGACCTCGGCTTCGTCGACGTCGACTGGTCGATCGAGGAGTACTCGGCGGTCTTCGACGACGACGACATCGAATACGTGGGCTCGCTGGACGCGAACGGCCTCTTCCACCCGTCGCTCGACGGCCCCAACCCCGAGCGCGACGGCATGCGCAACAACGTCGGCGACGTCTGGACGGTGGCCACCTACCGCGGCCCCGGCGGCGAGGAGGTGCGTGGACGCGCCCACCTGATCGTCACAGTGCCGCTCTACATGCGGTGGGAGCCCTGGCGGGTGCAGATGGTGCCGGGCGGGGCGCGGCGGACCTCGGACATGGGGAGCGGGCGATGAGCACGGTAGCGACCACCGCGACGCCCACCTTCCTCGCCCAGCGCGAATTCCACCCCTTCGAAGCCGGTGGCGAGACCTTCCTCTACCTGGTCCCCTCGGCGGCCGTCTTCTACCTGGACGAGGCCTCGCTGGCCGTCCTTCAGGCCCTCGACGCCGGCGCCGCGAGCGAAGGCGACATCGTCACCGCCCTGGCCCCCCGCTTCGGCGAGTCCACCGTGCGCCGCAGCCTTGCCGAACTCATGCGCGTCCAGGCCATCGGCCTCACCACGGCCCCGAAAGAGACCTTCCCGCGGGTGCTGCCCCAGGCGGACTTCCCGCTCACGACGATGGTCCTCAACGTCACCAACAAGTGCAACCTGGCGTGCACCTACTGCTACGAGTACGGCGAGGACAAGATCGTCGACACCGACTGCGACCCCGCGCCCAAGTACATGAGCGAGGAGACCGCGCGGCAGAGCGTCGACTTCATGTTCGAGCAGTCGGGCGATCTGCCGGTCGCGCACCTCACCTTCTTCGGCGGCGAGACGCTCCTCAACTACAAGGTCCTCAGGAAGACCGTGACCTATGCGCGCGAACGCGCGAAGGAGCTGGGGAAGGATGTCGACTTCTCGCTGACCACGAACGGCACGCTGCTCCGCGACGAGGTCATCGACTGGCTTGCCGACAACCGGATCGGGGTGACCGTCAGCATCGACGGGCCGAAGGAGATGCAGGACAAGTTCCGCGTCTTCAAGAACGGGATGGGCAGCTACGATTACGCGATGCCCAAGATCAAGCGCCTGCTGAAGCGCCACCGCACCCGCCCCATCGGGGCCCGCGTGACGCTTACCCGGCAGACGCTGAGCGTGCCGCGGATCTTCCACCACCTGCGCAACGAGATCGGGTTCTGGGAGGTCGGCTTCGCCCCGGTCACGACCGCCGACGGACGCGGCTACGCGATCGAGGACACCGGCTTCGACCGCATGCTTGGCCAGTTCCAGGAGCTGGCGCGGGAGTTTCTCGACTACGCCGTCGAAGATCGGCACCACGGGTTTTCGAACGTGAAGGACACGATCGAGGAGATCCACAAGGGCGTGAGCAAGGCGTTCCCCTGCGGCGCCGGGCTGGGTCTGATGGGCGTGGCCACCGACGGCGAAGTCGCGCTCTGCCACCGGTTCGCGGGATCGGACGACCACAGCATCGGCTCGGTGGACACCGGGCTCGACCGCAAGCGCCAGTTCGAGTTCCTCGGACACCACCACGTGGCCAACAAAACCGACTGCAGCACCTGCTGGGCGCGGCCCCTCTGCGCCGGCGGATGCTATCACGAGGCGCACGTGCGCTACGGCGACACGGGCGTCGCGAACCTGCACTATTGCGACTGGATCCGGAGCTGGACCAACACCTGCCTGGAGGTATACGGCGAGATCGCGGTCCGGAATCCCGGATACCTTGAACAGTTCAACACATGACGGAGGACTCGCGGCCGCTGACTGGTCATTGTGACCGGTCATGCGACGTGGTGACATAAGGAGGCGGAAAGTGGATCACCTGAAAGCCATCAACCAGAAGGCGCGGCGGATTCAGGAGCACGTGAGCGCACCCGGCGTGCCCGAAGGAGTCGGCGGATCGTCGGTTGGGGCGAACGGCGGCGTGGCCGACGGGCCCGCGGCGGGCAGCGCGACCGACCCGGATGAACTCGATGTCGTCGCGCTCGAAAGCTCGCCTGGCCGGTCCGGTCCGCACATTCCTCTGGGATGCTCGCTCGTGTTCGCGCCGGGGTGGGAAGTGGACTCGACGGGCGGCACGGCCGGACTCTGTCAGCCCGTGGAACGCGACCTCTTCGACTGTCACCTGGCCTGCTTCTGGCCCGCCCACGTCCCGGACCAGCTCAACCACGCGCCCGACTGGACCGGCAAGTGCGCCGCCGCGCAGAAGGACTGGCGCAAGATCGACCTGATCTTCCCGTGATGCGCACCGCAGCGCTCCTAGCCGCGGGCCTGCTCGCCCTCCCCGCCCCCGCCCTCGCCCAGGGCGGCGGCAACGGCGTCATCTACATGGCGGCGTACGACCACGCGATCCACGTAATCGACGAGAACACCCTCGAGGTCGTGGACAAGATCCCGACGTCGATCGGCATCCCGATCGGGCTGACGCTCTCGAAGGACCACGAGCGCATCTACGTGCGCGACGCCGAGTTCGAGGAGATCGAGATCATCGACGTGGCGAGCCGCGAGTCGCTCGACCGCTTCACCCTCAGCCGCGGAAACCGGAAGGTGCGCATCTGGGGGATGGAGGTCGACCCGGCCGAGGAGTTCATCATCCTCAACACCATGCGCTACACGAAGCGCATCGACCGCTGGGAGATCGACGAAGCGGTGCTGCTCAAGTACGACCTGGCCGAGAAGGCGGTGACCGACACGATCCCGTGGCCGGAAGGCGAGGGCGGCCGCAGGGCGAGGCTGATGTTCTCGCCGGAGGGGGAGTACCTGTACTTCTTCAGCCGGGGCAACATCATCGCCCTCGAGACCGAGGGGTTCACGGAAGTCGACCGCTGGGACCTCTCGCGTCCGATCGAGGAGGGACTGGGACGGTTCAGCTTCGGCTTCCCCACCAGCCCGCACGACGACGAGGGCTTTCACACCGGCCTCTTCAACTTCACCGATCCCGTGCAGAACCGCCGCATGATGGGAATTGCGCGGGTCAACCTGGCGGAGCGGGACGTCGATTTCTTCACGCTGGGGCCGAGTTCCCCGGTCAGCTTCCGCCTCGCGCCCGGCGGCACGAAGGCGTACGGGCTGGTGCAGCAGATCGGCAACTACGAGTTCTGGACCTTCGACATCGAAGGGCGCCGCGTGGAGAGCCGCCAGCGCTTCCCGGGCCGTCCGCGCATGAGCCTGGAGGTCAGCTCGAACGGCGAACTGCTCTACATCTACAACGCCGGCGCGACGATCGACGTCTACGACGCCGCCACCTACGAATTCCAGCGGACCGTGACCTTCGACGCGGATATGACAAGCTTTGTCATGATTCCGGAGGGGACGGGGCGGGCGGGCGGCTGAGGGGGGACGGATCCGCAACGTCGAAGCATTGACGAAGTTTGACCTTCCGTGCCGGCTTCGGGTATTCTGAAGCATGGACCGTTTGGAACGCATCACGCTGGAGCCGGACAAGAGATCCGGGAAGCCTTGCATTCGGGGGCTCCGGATCACTGTGTCCGATGTACTTGAGTACCTGGCCTCCGGGATGACGGAAGCGGAGATCCTGGCGGATTTCCCTGACTTGGAGCCCGAAGACATCCGGGCGTCGCTGGCGTTCGCCGCAGCGCGGGAACGCAGGCTCGTTTCGATCCCTCCCGGGTGAAGCTCCTCGTCGACCAGAACGTCTCGCCGCGTCTCGTAGCCGCACTGTCGGACGAGTTTCCAGGGTCCGTCCACGTTCGCGACATCGGACTGGCCCGAGCGAGCGACGCCGCCATCTGGGTCTACGCCCGCGACCACGGCCTCACGATTCTCTCGAAGGACTCGGACTTCCACCAGGTGAGCTTCCTCCGAGGTCCACCTCCCAAGGTCATCTGGATTCGGCGGGGCAACTGTTCCACGGCGGACATCGAAGCATTGCTGCGTTCCAGGCGAACCGAGATCCTCGCCTTTGGAGTCGATGAAGCGGCTGCGTTCCTGGCGCTTTCTTGACCGGTGTTCGTGAAGGGTCAACCGTGTTTGGACCTTGCACCCTCGCAGGTGATGCTACAATATGATGTCATTCGTTGACATCAATTGGAGTCATCCAGTGAAAGCAATCACTCTTCGCAACGTGCCGCCGGAACTCGCAGAGGCCCTCGACCGGGAGAAAAAGCAGCGCGGACTCTCCCTGAATCGCACGGCGATCGACCTTCTCAAACAGAGCCTGGGGGTGGGAGAGCGGCGCTCGAACGGTCTGGGCCGGCTTGCGGGCCAATGGAGCGATGAGCGGGCCAGGGGGTTTGCGTGCATGCTCGCTCCGTTCGGGGACATCGATCCCGAGATGTGGAAGTGAGCCGATACTGCCTCGACACCTCGGCGTACATCCAGTTTCTCCGGGGCGACGCCGATGCCGTGGCTGCGATCGATGGCGCGGGCTGGATCGGCTTCCCGACGATTTCTCTGGGCGAGCTGTACACAGGATTCTCGCTGAGCGCGGGGCACGAGCAAGACGCCGCGCGCCTGAGGGATTTTCTGGCTCACCCGGTTGTCGAGACCATTCCGGTCGACGACGAAGTCGCGCATGAATACGGGCAACTGGTGGCCGGACTAAGGAGAATCGGCACAGCGCTGCCGGCCAACGACATCTGGATCGCGGCCTGCGCTGCTCGCACTTCCAGTGTCGTACTGACTTGCGATTCGCACTTCGAGCGGATCTCGCGGGTTGGATGCATCGTGTTGCGGCAGGATGATTGACCCGTCCATGGGCTGGCTGGCGAAGCCGGCAGTGGAGGCACCCTGATGGCATTGCTGGACACCGAACTGCGGCGCGGACTCGCATACGTCGTCCCCTACAAGTGGCGGCTCGCGGTCATCCTCGCGCTCAACCTGGCCGGGACCGCGCTTGCGCTCTACGTCCCGTTCCTTACGCGCACCCTGGTTGACGACGCCCTGCTCGGGCAGGACCTGAGCGCTCTGGTCCGCGTCGTCGTCCTCTTCGCGGGCGTCACCGCCGCCAGCTTCGTGCTCAACTTCGCCAGCGGGATGCGCTATACCAAAGTGTCGGCCGAGATCCTCTTCGACATGCGGCTTGCGGTGTACCGGCACCTGCAGCGCCTGTCGCCGCGCTTCTTCGCGCGGACCCCGCTCGGCGAGATCATGTCGCGGATCAACAACGACGTGGGCGAGATCCAGCGGGTGCTCGCGGACACGGCGCTGGCGTGGATCGGCAACGTAGCGTTCCTGGTCGGGACGGTGGCCATGCTCCTCGTACTGGACTGGCAGCTGTTCCTGGCCGCCGCGGCGCTGCTTCCGCCCGCGATCTGGGCGATCGTGCGCTATCGGCGGCGGCTCGAGGTGCGGGTGCGCGTCATGCGGGAACGCAGCGCCAGCATCGGCACCTTCCTGATCGAGACGCTGCGCGGGGTGCGCCTGGTGGCCGCCTCGAACGCCGCCGAGCGCGAGGCGGGCCGCTTCCGCGAACACAACGATTCGTTCGTGCGCTCGCTCATGTCGATGCAGCGGCTGCGCTACCTGTCGGGAGGCCTGCCCGGGCTGCTGTTGTCGGCGAGCACGGCAGTCGTGTTCCTCTACGGCGGCACGCGAGTGATCGACGGCGTGATCACCCTGGGCACCTTCACCGCGTTCATGGCCTACCAGATGCGCCTGATCGGTCCGGTGCAGGGGCTGATGGGGCTGTATACGGGGATCGCGACGGCGCGTGTTTCGCTGCGCCGCGTGCACGAGCTGTTGGACGAGCCGATCGAGGTGGTCGACGCCGAGGCGCCGGCCGAGCTGGGCCCCGTGCGCGGCGAGCTGGTCTTCGAGGATGTGTGGTGCGGGCACGGCCGCGGCGGCGCGGTGCTGGAGGGGTTCGGGATGACCGTCGCGCCGGGTGAGGTGGTGGCCCTGGTGGGCCCGTCAGGGAGCGGCAAGTCGACGGTGGCCGACCTGATCGTCCGCCATCTTGATTCGGATGCCGGGCGCGTCTTGCTGGACGGGAGGGATGTGCGGGACATCAGCCTGGCGGAGCTGCGTGCGAATGTCGCCCTCGTGGACCAGGCCGCCTTCGTCTTCAACACCTCGATCCTGGAGAATGTGCGGTACGCGCGGCCGAACGCCGACGAGGCGGCGGTGATGCGGGCCGTGGAGCGCGCGGGGCTGGGCGATTTCGTGGCCGGGCTGCCCGACGGGCTCGGCACGGTGGTCGGCGAGGATGGCCGCCAGCTCTCGGCGGGCGAGCGTCAGCGCGTGGCGATCGCACGGGCGCTGCTGGCGGATCCGGCGGTGCTGGTGCTGGACGAGGCGACGAGCGCGCTGGACGCGGAGGCCCAGGCGCACGTGGTGGGTGCGTACCGCGAGGTGATGAGGGGGCGGACGACCGTGCTGATCACGCACCGGGAGGAGATGCTGCGGGGGGTGGATCGGGTGGTGGGGGTGGGTGGGGTGGGTGGGGGTAGGTGATGGTGGGGCGATGTCCTGTCAGTGGGGCGACCCGAAACGCCCTTCCGTTATTGGCCACACTGCTTGTGCTGTCCTCATGTAACCGCGCTGGCGTAGGTGACACTGAGACGAGAGTCGACACGTTGACCGATGGTCGTGTGTGGGTGTCCAACCCGAATGTGCCCTCCGACTCGGTCCCGGCGTTAATGCTTGTCGAAGAGTTGCGGATCGGAGACTCAGGCAACGACGGAGCATCAGACCCTGGTGTCTTCGGTGTCCTGGTCGGGGTGGCAGAGGACAGTCAGGGTCGAATCCATGTTGCGGATCGTAGCTCCAACGAGATACGCGTGTTCGGGCCGGAGGGTCGGTTCCTGAGAGCCTTCGGCCGCTCTGGAGAGGCACCAGGCGAGTTCCAGGACCTCGTCGGAGTATCGTGGCAACCGCCGCATTTCCTGTGGGCGATGGATGGCGACGCGCGTCGTCTGACTGCCTTCGATACTCTTGGTCAACCCCTGGCAATCGTGCGGCATCACCATCGCACGAGAAGCTCGATGGTCCCCTGGAGTCCCAAGGTGGCGCGGCCCGGTATGTTCTACGAAGAGGACTGGGCGTCTTCTCCCTTCGAGAGACGGATACTGGGGAATCAGATACTTGACGACCTGTCGCTGGCAGCGACAGACACCTTCTACCTGCCCAGGCGCGAGGTGAGGACTCGTCGGCGCTCCACGGCACTGGGTGTTCAAATCGTCTCGGTTCCCACCAACAATGAACCTCTCTGGTCAGTCGGTCCCGATGCGAGCATGTGGTTCGGAAACACATCGGTGTTCCAGTTGCACAAGGTCACCCACGAAGGCGACACCGTCCTGACGATCGAAATGCGCCGCCGGCCGGAGAGACTCGATCGCGAGGCCCGAGACAGTTTGGCTCGGGCGTTGGGATTCCCGGCCAGACTACTGCCCGAGTACAAGAGTGTCATGGGACCCTACGATGTCGCGTTGGATGGCCGTATCTGGGTGCGGCAACCGGATGTTGCCGAGCTCCAGTCATGGGAGGTCTTCGACGCGGGCGGCTTTCATCTGGGAAGAGCGGTGTCGCCGGTCCCCCTGGCGAAGATACCCGTACCGACCTTTGGGCATGGCACGATCACCGGGGTCACCGAGGACGCCTTGGGAATACAGTATGTGGTACGGCTTCGCCTGCAGGAGTAGAGGATGTTGCTCGCAATGGTGGACGGCAGCGTCGGCATCGGCGAATATCGGTCGAATGGCGCGGGATCCCGGGCGGGCTCATGGTGGACTCGGCTGGCGGTGTGACGGCGATCGATCTGCCGGCCGCGTTCGATGGCAAGTGCCGGGCATCTGAAGTGATCCGCGACGAACTCGATCGGGAGTGGATTCATCGGTACGCGATACTGGACTAGTGTGTACAAGTACGGCAGCCACCTGGCACCCCGCGGCGCGAGGGCATCAGTAATTCGCTGCACCGTGCTTGCCGGTTGCCTCGCCCTGGCAGCGTCACACCGCAGCCCCGCTCCGCCCCAGGCCCTTCCCGACCTCGCGCTGACGTGTGAGGAAGCGGTTGCGGATGCGGAGCCGATCGAGATGCGGGAGATCGACCTCCAGCTACAACCCGGCCCGCTATTCGGCAATGAGCTGCCAAACCCCCTGGGTCGCGTTCTGGGTGTGGCATGGGTTCCGGATACCGACGCGCTGCATGTACTGGACGGCACAGCCGGCGTCGCTGTCTACGATACGCTGGGGAACCTGCTGGCTTCCTATGGCGGCATCGGCGAAGGACCAGGCGAGTTCCAGGGACAGCGCGGCGACCATGGCGGAGGCGGGGGAGAGTACAACCAGCTGGCCTCACTGGACGACGGATTCGTGCTGGTGCACGATCTGGGGCCGCTGCACCTGTTCACTGCCGATGGCGGATTCGTGAATCGCGTCCGTACCAGCGCCGAAATCGAGGGTCCGTTCGCGGTAAGACATTTGGCAGGGATCGGCGGTAGGCAAGCGATTGCTGCGATCACGGGTGGCGTCCGGCCCCTGGATTCTCCCTACAAAACCGGCAGACAGACCCTCGGCGCGGTTCATGCGGGTCCCGACGGTCTCGCGCTCCGACCGATCGCCTTTGTGCGCAACCGGTTTTTGGACCGCTCGTACTCGTCGTTCCCTCCGCGTTCTCCGTACGACGCCTGGACCAGACGGTTGTGGGACGCCCGCCCGGAACTGCTGTAAACGTCACTTGTCACAATGTCATGTCGTCTTTACAATCCCTAACACCCATTGCGTGTCTACATCCCCCTTGCCAGCCCTTGCCAAGTCCGGCTAGTCTTGGCAGATGAGGACCAGAAACATCTCGCTGCCGGCTTCGCTGAAATCGTTTGTCGACGAACAGATGGCGAGGCGCGGGCACAGAATCCGGGCTGCCGCAGTTCCCCTGATTCTCGCCCTGGGCCTCACCGCCTGCGAGACCGGAAGCCCGGCGGACCGCACCATCGTCCCGACCGGAATGCCCTTCGCCGAAATGTTCCGGCTGGTGCAGGTGATTACGCCGGAGCAGACTCCGGAATCACCGATCGCCGTGATTTCGGGGACGAGCTGGGATGGCGACCACATCGCGATCGCCGATGCGTCGGAGGGGAATGCAAAGCTGTTCGAAGGCGACGGATCGCTCGTTGCCACCTTGGGTCGACGCGGGGAGGGCCCCGGAGAATTCAGGGCGGCGCGCTATCCTGATCTCCTGGACGGACGGCTTCTTGTAGCCGATGGCCAGGGGGGCCGCGTTTCGGTGTGGACAGACGCGGGGGAGCTGGAACGCGAGATCGAGGTCGGCATTGGATTCGTCTCAGGTTTCGCCTCACTCCCGGATGGTCGCCTGGTGTTCACCGGCCTGGGGTTCGGGAGGTCCGAATCGGCGCTTGGCGTGTATTTCCCTGACGGGACTCGGCTGATGCAGGGGCTGTACACGAACGATGTCCTCCCGGCAGATGTCTCCCCCGATCTTCCCTGGGGCATGATGCGGCAGACCTTGTTCGCTGCCGCCAACGACACGGCCTGGGCGGTGTCGACGATCTCGGACAGCATCTGGGTGGTGCCGTTGAATCGTGACGCGGTGGAGCCCGAGTCCTATCGGCTCGCCATCCCCGGCTACGTGGCGCCCGCCGCCCCGGAGAACCCGATCCGGTCGCCGCAGGATCTGATGGACTGGGGCAAGTCCTTTCATGGCGCGGCACGGCCTGCCGCCAGCTCCGAACTCCTCGCCGTCCCGTTTGTGCGGGGCGTGCTCAACTACGGTGACCCGGCCATTCTGGTGGTAAGAGATGGGACCGGTGACTGGTATGCGCTCACCGACCCGCCGCCGGTGATCGCAGCGTCCTCAAACCGGCTGCTCGTCATCCACAATCCACTGGGGGATCCCGTGGAGCTGGCTGTGTACGAGCAACGGTCCGGGGATCAGACGCGCCGCTGAGC
Source organism: Longimicrobiales bacterium (assembly GCA_965211905.1). Taxonomy (GTDB): domain Bacteria; phylum Gemmatimonadota; class Gemmatimonadetes; order Longimicrobiales; family Gaopeijiaceae; genus Bin94. The sequence continues at coordinate 47,462 of CBDBTX010000002.1, read as the reverse complement.
CGTTGGCGGCTCCGAGCGAGAGGCGGTGCCCTCTGCGTCTCTATACATCCCTCGGAGTCATATTGCGTGAAAATCCGCAATTCATTTGCGGATTTTCACGAGAATCAATTCCAACAGACCCTGCTCGGGTGCGCCAGAGCGATCGTCACCCTAACCTGCAATGCTGCGCGAGAGCGAGAGTCGACAGAATGAGGAACCACAATGCCAACACGGGGACGGGCCCGCCACGATCCGGAAGGGCGAACAGTCGGACGAGCCCGCATGTGCATCGCCTCGGAGCCGCTCCGGGCACTTCGCGGCGACGGCGTCTCCGTCGCGGTCATCGACAGCGGGGTCAACCCGGACCATCCGCACGTCGAAACAGTGGCGGGCGGCGCCAGGATCGCGCTCTCGGGCGATGTCGCGGACGACTACGTGGACCGCCTCGGGCACGGAACCGCTGTCTTCGCCGCGATCCAGGAGAAGGCGCCTGGCGCGGCCATCCTGGCGGTGCGCGTCTTCGAGGACCGGCTGCGGACCAGCGCGCGCGCCCTCGTGGCCGCGATCGACTGGGCGGCCGAACGAGGTGTGCAACTGGTCAACCTGAGCCTCGGGACACTTCGCGAGGAGCACGCCGAGGCGCTGGGCGCGGCTGGGGCACGGCTCGGCGAGGCGGGCGGCGTCGTGGTGGCCGCAGCGGAAACGGACGGCCAGCGGTGGTGGCCCGGGTCGCTGCCCTCGGCGGTCGGGGTCGTCCTGGACGCCGATTGCCCACGCGACTGCGTCGACGTGCGGCGTGACGCGAGCGGCAACACGGTGGTGGCCGCCTCCCCCTATCCGCGGCCGATCCCGGGGGTTCCGCCGGAAATGAACCTCAATGGGATCAGCTTCGCGGTTGCGAATGCTACCGGGATCCTGGCCAGGATCCTGGAGGGGTCCGCGTGTCCGGTGACTGCGGCAGAGTGCGTTGAATTGCTGAGATCGGGGCGCGTGGAGTAACGCCTGGGGACCGGGCGGCGGCCGAGTTCAGGAAGCCGGCACCAGCCTCCGCCCCACCACGTGCGAAACATCCATCGTCTCATCCCACCGGACCCCCCAGACGTGCGTCTCGGTCGCGTCGCTGACGCGCAGCCACTCGGGCACCAGCACGCGCCGCGGCGGCTCGTCCATGTCGCCCCGGCGCACCGCGTAGTGCACCCTGAGGTCGCCTTCGACCTCGTGCGTTCGGAACCAGATCTCGCCGGAGGATGTGGGGATGGGCCGTCCTTCGGCCGCGGGCAGGTACTCGGGCTGGTAGAGCGCTTCGTCGAAGATGTCGCGAAGTTGCCGGGGAGTCACTTGTCGGGTACCGGTCCGCAACGGCGCAAAGAGCTCGACCATTTCGTCGAGCATCTCGTCCACCCTCTCGCGGGACAGCTCCCGGGGCTCCAGTTGCAGGTGCCGGTGCCAAACGGTATCGCCGGCTCCGTTCACTTCGATCAGCTCCACCGAACCGGCCCCCCCCTTGGTGCTCATGACGATGGCGACACCCGGCTCTAGACGGACCTGGTCGAAATCCCCGAAGCGCTGGCCTGCGTAGGACATGCTGCCGTCAGGATACTTGGCGACCATGACACGGTTGCTGATGTCCAGCCAGAGCAGCGGCTCGGAGACGAGCCACTCTCCGGTGTCGGAACGCCGCACGCGCAGCAGCGGCTCACGCCGCACCGGACCGCCCGTGGCGAAGGGGCCGACCCCGGCTTCAATGGCCGGCGGGACCGCCGCAGTGCCCAGGTATACCCCGTCGCGGGGAGGCGCCAGGCTGACGCTCATTCCCTCGTACTTGAGACTCGTGCCCGGCCCGAGTTGCGTTCTCGTGTGTTCGCCGTCGGAGGCGAAATAGGCGAAGCGCGATCCGCTCCTGTCCACGACGGACATTGTGCCGTTTTCCTCGAAGAAGAGGCCCCCGGCGCCGGGGAACGCTCCCAGACCCACTCCGCTCCGGCCTCGCAGGCTGGTCAGCTCCCCCTCGGGGGTCCAAACGCTGACCCGCGAGGTGCTGGCGTCGGCGACCACGACCCGGTTGCGCTCGGCGTCAATCCGGACGACCGGCGTTTCGAACGGCGCGCCCGCACCGGAGGTGCCGCCGAGTTGATAGTCCTCGGCGGTCACCCAGGTGGCCGGCCGCTCGTTGCCGCAGGCGATGCACAGCAGCACCAGTAGCGGCGCGGCGACGCACGTGCGTGACACAGGCGACAGGGCTCCGCGCGTGCGCGCCACAGGCGCCGGGGCTACGCGCGTGCGTGACATAAGCAGCGGGGCGACGCCCGCGTGAGATGCCGCCAGTCGGCGACGCAGGTGATCGGTCCGGTCCTTCATGGGATGGGTCTCCTCCGGGATGAATCGGTGTCATGCGCCACGATGTTCCAGCCGCGGCCAGCGAACCGGAACAACCGTGATCAACTCCTAAATTGTTAGTATCACCGGTCATGTCGCAATGTTCCACCGACTGCAATACTCTTCATCGGCTGTCCATCGAAATCCCCACGCACCCGACCTGCCCCGATCTGCCATGACCCGTCAGCCGCAGGCAGCAGAGGAAGGATCAGCCCAGCCGGGCTCCGCACCCCGCCGGGGCTTCCTGGCGGGAGCCGGAGCCATCGCCGCGGCCGGACTGGCCCTTCTCGCCCCCCTGTGGTCCGGGATGCGCGTCGCCCTCGACCCGTTGCAGCGCTCAACCGGCGAGGCCGATCTGATCCCCGTCACCAAGCTGGCGGCGGTCCCCGACGACGGCGTGCCGCACAAGTTCCGTGTGGTCACCGATCGCGTCGACGCGTGGAACACGCACCGCCAGCTGCCGGTGGGCGCCGTGTACCTGCGCCGCACGGGGGACGTGGTCGAGGCGCTGAACGTGGTCTGCCCGCACGCCGGCTGCTTCGTGAACGTGGCCGCCGACCGGTCGCGGTTCGTCTGCCCCTGCCACAAGAGCAGCTTCGACCTGAGCGGGGCGGTCAACGACCCGGCGAGCCCCAGCCCGCGCGACATGGACACGCTCGATGTCGAGATCCGCGGCGACGACGTGTGGGTCCGGTTCCAGAACTTCCTCCCGGGCCGGGCCGAGAAGGAGCCGGTGGCGTGACGCCGCAGCCGCCGGCCGGAAACATCGCGCTTGTTTCCCAAAAACTCCTCACCTGGCTCGACCATCGCACCGGCTATCGGCGGCTCCTGCGCCTGGCGCTCGTCGAGGCCATCCCCGGGGGCGCGAAGTGGCGGTACGTGTGGGGGAGCACGCTCACGTTTGCGATCGTGGTGCAGTTCATCACCGGGATCGCGCTGTGGGCGTCGTACAGCCCGAACGCGCAGGGCGCCTGGGAGAGCGTCTACTACATCGAGCACGTCATGGCGGGCGGATCGATGTTGCGGGGCATCCATCACTACATGGCGCACGCGACCATGGTGCTGCTCGTGCTGCACCTCATGCAGGTGGTCGTGGCCGGCGCCTACAAGGCCCCCCGCGAGGTCAACTTCTGGTTCGGGATCGCGCTGCTGCACCTGGTGCTGGGGCTGTCGCTGACGGGCTACCTGCTGCCGTGGGACCAGAAGGGGTACTGGGCGACCAAGGTGGCGACGAGCATCGCGACGATCACGCCGCTCGTCGGTCCCGCGCTGCAGGAGGTACTGGTCGGGGGCGCGGACTACGGCCATCTCACCCTGACGCGCTTCTTCGCGCTGCACGCGGGCGTCCTTCCCGGCGCGCTGATCGCGCTGATCGCGGCGCACGTGTTCCTCTTCCGCCGCCACGGGGTGACGACCGGGGGGCTGCGGGCGCAGATGGAAGGTGCCGAGCCCGGGGATGCGGTGGAGGGGGAGGAGGGCGGCGATCCGGCCGCGGCTTCCGGCCGGGCAAGTACCGGGCAGTTCTGGCCCGATCAGGCCCTGCGTGATGCCGTCGCCTGCCTCGCGGTGATGGCCGCGGTGCTCTACCTGGTGATCCGCAGCGGCGGCGCTCCGCTCGGCGCCCCGGCCGACGCCGCCGAACCCTACGCCGCGGCGCGTCCCGAGTGGTACTTCATGTTCCTCTTCCAGTGGCTGAAGTACTTCCCGGCGGGCACGGAGATCATCGGGGCGCTGGTGATCCCGGGCATCGTGGTGACGCTGGTCGCGCTCATGCCCTTCGCCGGGAAGTGGCGGCTCGGCCACCGCTTCAACGTCGGCTTCACAGGGGCGGTGCTCGCCGGCATCGCGCTGCTGACCTGGCAGGCCTACGACCAGGACCGCGCGGACCCGGACTTCGTGGCGGCGCAGCAGTCGGCGGAAGCGGATGCGGCACGGGTGGTGGAGCTCGCCGCGGGACCGGACGGGATCCCGCCGTCGGGGGCGCTGACACTGCTGCGGAACGACCCGCTCACGCAGGGGCCCCGCCTGTTCGCGGACCGGTGCGCCAGTTGTCACAGCTACGACGGGCACGACGGGCTGGGGAACGAGTTGGCCGAGGCGCCGACCGCCGCCGACCTGGAGGGGTTCGCGAGCCGCGAGTGGCTGACCGGGCTGCTGGATCCGGAGCGGGTGGCGACTCCGGAGTACTTCGGCGGCACGGCGTTCGCGCGGGCCCGGATGGTGCGGATGGTGCAGAGCCGGATCGCGGGGTTCGACGAAGCGCAGCAGGCGGATCTCGCGAAGGTGGTGAAGGCGCTGTCGGCGGAGGCGGCGCTGCCGTATCAGGCGGCGGTGGATGAAGCCGACCGGGAGGAGATCGCGGAGGGCGCCGAGTTGCTGGCGTCGGAGGCGATCGGATGCACGGAGTGCCACGAGTGGCGGGGGGCGTTCGAGCAGAGCCTGGGGCCGGAGCTGACGGGGTTCGGGTCGCGGGAGTGGCTGGAGGGGTTCATCCGGGACGCGTCGCACCCGCGGTTCTACGGGGAGCGCAACGACCGGATGCCGGCGTTCGGGCCGGACGAGATCCTGAGCGAGGTGGAGATCGGGTTGCTGGTGGGGTGGTTGCGGGGGGAGTGGTAGGGAGCGACTTGGCAGTGTACTGTAAAGGCAACATGTCATATTGTCGTGTCGTCTTTACACTCGGCTGCTGCACAGCAATCGTCTTGCTCACGCTCTTCATAAGCAGTTGCTCAAGTGATCGGCCAACCCCGGCGAACATCGCCTCGGACGCCACCGGACCCACGATCCTGCCTCTCGAGCCCATTCTCCTCGACGAGACCGACGACTACCTGGGCAACCCGCGCAACCTGGTGGTGGACACGGTTGACGGGTCGTTCCTGGTGGCTGACTTCTTCGAAAACCGGATCTTCCGATTCGCACGAGATGGCAGCCTCGTACAGCGATACGGGCGCCCGGGGCCCGGACCGGCGGAGTTCATGCGGCTGGGACCGGCATTCATCCTGAACGACTCCGTTGTCGTCGGTGTGGATTCGGAACGCCGACTGTTCAAGATGTTCTCGCGGGAGAACGAGGACTTTCTCGGCTCCTTCCCCTACGAGGGCATCGTTGGCCTGGGTGTCTCCGTTGTCGGCAATGTAGTGGTCGCACCTGCAATGGATGTCGAAGACCTCCATTCGGTGATCGTCTGGCGCCCGGAACAGGATCTCGTCGAATCGATGCTGGATCTGCCCCTGCCCTACCGCCAATCGCTGGCGGGAGCCGGCGCCTTCGCGGGGATCTATGGCCTGGGCAACGTGGCCGCCTGGTCGGACACGGTGCTTATGGGGATGGGTGGGATGAACGAACTGTATCTTGCTACGCTGTCGGGCGAAACACTGGATACCCTCCGTCCACCACGTGCCCGGCGTCGAGGGGTGCCCAGCGGCGCGCAAGCGCGCATCGACAGGGTCGGCGACGAGTCCATCAGCTACCGGGACAGGATTGAAATGCTCTCGATCCTCCACGGCCTGGGCCGGATGCCGGACGGGGCGATCGTGCTTGTCCATCACGACGCGACGGTCAAGGGCGAGCCGCCGGTGGTGGACTTTCCGGCGACCGTGTACGTGAGCGTCCTGTCGAGCGGTCGTGAAACCGCGTGCGTGGACGGCCCCGTGTCCTTCGCGAACGAGATGCGAGCCGTCCACACGGTGTCGCGGGACACGCTCTACCTCCTGGACCGGACGTTGAACGAGGCGGAGGACGGGCTGACGACGCGGATCCGGCGCTACGAGATCGATACCTCCGGGTGCGATTGGGTGCCGGTGGGGTGAAGGGTCGGCCGTAGGGACACGTTTCGGCTGGCGGGGGCCGCAGCCGTCGGGCGATGTCGCACCCGCGCGGCGCAGCCTCAGTCACCACAAAACGACTTGAACTCGTGCGCCAAGCCGCCCAGCCCGAGTTCCTCGCTCCGTTCACGTGCCTTCTCGGCGAGCAGCGGCTGCGGGTCGCCGACCCGGCGCGCGAGGCTGACCGACTCCAGTGACAGCTTCAGCCACACGAGCGGCCGCTTTTGCTCGTTGGCCTCCAGGGCGCTCGCAAGCACTTTCTGGGCCCCTGCAAGATCACCCGTTCGAGACCGCAGACGGGCGTGGAACAACATCAGACCAAGCGGCGTTTCGCCCAGGGATTCCCCCAGGGGATGTCGTTTCGCGATCCGGGTGACCCTGTGCAGCTTGCCCAATTCGAGGAGCAGCGACCCTTCGAGGGCGGCAAGTGCGTCGGTCAGTCCGGGGGGCACGGTGGGCGGCTCCTGGTCGCCTTCCTGACCCCCGGCATTGGCCAGTGCCCTCAGGACGGCCTTGCCCTCGTCCAGGTCTCGCCGGGAAACGGCGAGGGCACCACGCACGAGGAGCTCACGAAACCGAATCCCCGGGCAGTCCATCTCCCGAGTGATTGTCCCGGCCTCGGCGAAGACGCGGGCGGCGATCTCGTAGTTGCCGGTCACGGTGTGCCACTCGGCCAGCGCGAGCAGAATGAGCGCGTGATGGCCGAGTTGTCCGGTCGTCTTGGCCAGGGTTGTGGCATCGGACAGCGTTTCCCAGCCGCGTGCGGTTGCCAGAAGTCCGCAGGTCATCAGGGCTTCGGCATGCCGTCGAAGCGCCAGGAGCTTTTCGCCGGACGAGTCGTGCAAGCGCGCCAGCCGTACCGCCTCCTGTCCCCACCGGAGCCCCGCTTCTGGATTGCCGTATGCAGCTTCGATGGCCAGGGTGGCGAGAATCCGGCTTCGGGCACCGTGCCCGCCGGGCACGGTCATCGCCCCAAGCCGCTCGAGTTCTTTCACGACCGCGTTCCGATCACCACGCCAATCCAGAACCTCAACCCTGGTCTGCAACACAGCGGCCAGAACGGTCTCGTCCACCATGGTCCGCGCCCTCTCCTCGAGTTCGTCGAGCTCTCCCAGGGATTCCCTGGTTTCGGCCAAACCGAGCATATGCCGGGACCGGGTAACGGTGAGCCGCACGAAGGCCAGCTCCGATGGCTGCAGCCGAGTTGCACCCTCCAGAGCCTCGACTCCGAAGCGGACCGCCTCTTCGAGACGGCACAGGCTGTAGTACGTGCGTGAGAGCGCGGCCGCGACGATCCCTCGCCGGGAGCCGGAGCACAACTCGTACGCCTCCGTGAGTGTGCGCAGGCGCAATGTGGCATCCTGCTCGTCGGTCTGCTGGATCGCCTCCAGCGCGCACATCGAGGCTAGCTCTTGTCTCCCGGCCAAAGCGTAGTGCTTCGCGATTTCCAGCGAAGCGGGATTCGGCGAAGCTCGATGGAGGGCCTCGGCCGTGCGACCGTGGAACACGGCGCGCCGCGTGGGGTGGATTTGCTCGTACACCGCGTTACCAAAGACGTCGTGCCGGAATTGAACCCCCTCGGGCGTCCAGTCGACCAGGCGAAGACGATGGAGCTGATCGAGTGCGCTCAGGCATTTGGCCCGCGTGTCCTCGACCACCAGCGAGAGACGGTCGACCGACGTGACTCGACCCAGCACCGCAAGGGCATACACCACGGTCCGCGCGGTATCGTCAAGGCGGGCAAGTCGGCGAGACACGACCTGCCGCGCCGACGGCGGGACGGCTGCGCGTTCGCCCGGAACACGAGGGGACGTGGGGTCAGAGGCGTTGACCGCCAGGTCAATCAGGTATCTGGGATTGCCACCGGCGGTCCGTGTGAGCCTCGCGAGGCTGGACTCCCCGGTGTCGATTGAGACTACGGATCTGACCAGTTTGGTCGCTGCGGCGTCGTCCAGCTCGGAAAGACGGATCACCATTGCCTGTGACGCCAGTTGTTCTTCCTGAACGAACCGGGTCACCATGTGTCCCGGCGCCAGCTCCTCCTCACAATGAGCGACAAGGAGGGTGAATTCGCCTTTCGTCCAACGCTTGCGGAGGAATTGGAGCACGGCGATCGTCGCGTCGTCCGCCCAATGGAACCCGTCTATGAAGAGGATGGTCTGCCTCGATTCGGCTATGGCGGTGAACAATCGCAGAAATGCCTCGCAGAGGTGCCGCGGCACGCCCTTGATCGCCGGAAGAGCGGCGTCCTGCAAACGCTTGGTCCCTTCCTGCAACTCCGGCAACAGGGACAACAGTGAAGACCGCCAGGGCTCGGCAACCACCCTGAGAAAGGGTTGCACCCAGGGTTGACTCAGAGCCTCCAGAATCGGACCCAGCGCGATCTCCCTTTCCAGCTGGGAAGTGCCCGTTTCGATGATCCGGTACCCGCGGAAGCGAGCGCTCCTGATAACCTCCCGCACCAGCCTGGTCTTTCCTACACCGGCTTCACCGCACACGGCGATGGTGTGCCAACACCCGCCGGCGCGGTTGTGGTACAGGCTGCGGGTGAGTTCAGCCAGTTCGGACGACCGGCCGACCAAAGGGGGGTCGTGCGTGGCACGGGTCGTCGTATCGGTACGCTCTGACGCAGGGTTGTGCGCTTCTCTGACGTTTTTCAGAAGCCTGCTGGTCGCCGGCTCCGGGGTCCAACGTCCCGATGGATCGGCGCGTTCGGCAAACGACCAGTAGATTGCCTCCGCCTCCCGCACCTGCCCCGCCATGACCCGCGCCCGCATGACTCTACGCAGGATCGTCTCTTCGCGCGGGTCGAGTCTGAGGAGCACCTCGGAGGCTCGTCGGGCGCGGAGCCATTCATGTGCAGCCTCGGCGTTCTCCCACGAGGCGAGTGCCGCGCGACGAAGGTTCAAGCGCTTGCGAATCCGCTCTTCCTCGATCCAGTCCGCGAAGCCGGCGGTCCTCTTGTGATCACAAGCGGCGAGATACCCTTGCTCCAGAATATCGCACGCCTTCCCGAATTCTCCCGATCCTATGAGCGTCGCGTACTGGTCGACATCGCATGCGACGATGTGTCGGTGGATGGATATGTGACCGCCTTTGGGCTCGAAGAGCTTTGCGGTGACGGTCCGATTCGTCTGATAGATGAGCTGACTCAGTCGGTGCCTGAGGATCTTCTCGTCGTCGGACTGCCAGAGAAGTCTCTGCACCGACGCCCTGGGGATGCGCGTGGCGCCGTCGCCGAACGTCACGGCCAACAACGCGGTCTGAAGGGGCGAGATCCGCACGGTTCGACCATGTCGCCAGAGCAAGGGGCCGCCAAATAGCTCCAATCTAAAGGGGGGAAGATCATGAGGCGTGGCGGCAGACATGGCTTGGGTGGGCATATCAATTGGCGGCGGCGGTCGTTGGCTTACGGCCTTCCCGTTCGGATTTGACAGCGATTGAAGGGCGCTGGTCCACGACTCTGGAACAGATGTTGCCGGTCGCGGCTTCCTTAGCGAGCCAGGTCTCGAAGACCCATTCCCAGCCCAGTCTCTCTCGGGCTTCCTTTGGTCTGATCCCGCATAGGCGGCGCATCTGATTGCTCAGGGAGAAGCCATCGGAGTATCCGAGCGAACACGCGATGCTGAACAGACTGGCGTCCGAGTTCTGCAGTTTGATTGTGGCTCTGAGTACCCGGGATATATGAAGCCAATGGGAAGGCACCGGCAGTCGGTCTTTCAGGAGCCTGCGTCCCAGTGCGCGTCTGGACATGTACAGATTCCTGGCCAGGGCGGCTACGGTCTGGACGTCGGAACTCAGTTGCACTGTTCGCCTTATGATGCTGCGCGTGACCGGGTCGAGTGAGAAGCCCCTCCACTCCAGGAAGTCCGCCACGCTGGTGGCCAGACATGTAGGCTCACGGCGGATTACGCTCGTGATGTCCCTGGCCGTGGGTGCTTCGTAGTAGGGAAGGACCGCCTGTGGGCGTGACTGCTCGATCGCACGGAGCACTCGGAGTACGGAAAGACGGTCGTCCCGATTGGGCAGAATCATTGCCAGCGGAACGCCCGCCGGGCGATCGGCGACCACGCCGGCACCCCGGTGCCAATGAGGACTGCCAAGATGCCAGGCCAAAACCCAGCCACCTCCGCACTGACGCAGCGGATGGTCAGGATCGATCATGGTCAGCTTTCGGTAGGGCGGTCCGAGCAGAAAGACCGCATCGCGGAGGCTCTTGTTCGGCATTGACTGCTCCTCTCTTCTGGCGGTGGCGTGTCGAGTCAGACTAGAACTTCCCATCAGCGAACGATCAGCAACGAGCCGTCAGATGCGCCCAGATAGCTGCCGCGGCCAATCTCGACCCCTTGTCGCCTGGTTGCGAAGGATTTCACTACCCCCGCGGAGTTGCGCGGCACCTCCGTTGGAAAGGATCTTTTCGGCAATGACGTACCACCGATTCCAGAACCCGCTGCGGTTCCCTTCATCGCGTTCGCTACACCACAGAAACCGGAAAGTCGCCCAGTGACCGATATTGTCGCATCATCCCCCACCCCCCCCGACACCACCGTCATCTCCGCCCTGCGCGGCCTTCGCGGCCGCGCCACCCTGGGCGATGTCGTCTCCGCCACCGGCATGCCGGACCACGAGGCCGAGACCGCGCTCAAGTCCCTCCTCGAGACCCACCGCGGCCACCTTGAGGTCTCGGACTCGGGCGACCTGCTCTACCAGTTCAACCCCAAGCTGATCTCGCGCGACGCGGAGCCGTTCTGGACCCGCTTCCGCCGCGCCGCCTGGTCGGCCTTCAAGGTCGGCTTCAAGGTGTGGACGGCGGTCATGCTGGTGGTCTACTTCGCCATCTTCGTCCTGATCCTCGTCGCGATCATGCTGCGCGGCTCCGACGACCGCGGCTTCGGCGGGCGCGGGGGCTTCAGCCTGGGGGACTTCTTCATCCTCCACTGGCTGCTCGGCGGGCGCGGGTGGCACCGCGGCGGGCTGTACTACGGCCACGCCCACGCGAAGCGGCTGCCCAAGGACGCCCGTCCGCCCTTCTACAAGAGGGTCTTCGCCTTCATCTTCGGCCCCGACGAGCCGCGGCCGACGCAGCTCCAGAAGGACCGCAGCATGCTGCAGCTGATCCGGGCGCGAAAGGGCGTGCTGACGTCATCGGAGCTGATCGAGCACACCGCGCTGTCGGCCGACGAGGCGGACGAGGAGATGGGCCGGCTGACCGGCGCCTACGGCGGTGACCCGCAGGTTTCCGACGCCGGCGAGGTGGTCTACGCCTTCCCGGAGCTGATGAAGAGCGCGCACGGCAGGGTCCGCGCCAGCGAGCCGAATCCCGCGTGGATGCGGCTGGAGTACCCGAAGAAGCTGACGGGCAACAGCGCCGGGTCGAACTTCGGGATCGGCGCCATGAACGGCTTCAACCTGATGATGGCGAGCGTGTTGGGGCTGGCGCCGGCGTTCGTGGTCGCGGCTCCGGGTGCCCCGCCGCTCGACCCACTCATCTTCTACGGGCTCGGCGTGGTGCCGTTCACCTTCAGCAGCATGTTCTTCGGCATCCCGATCGTTCGCTCACTCGGGCTGGGGCGGGAGAACCGGGGGCGCATGCGGCGCAACGTCCGGCGCCTGCTGCTGGGGCTCGTCTACGCGCGCAGCGTCGGGACCGTGCGCTGGATCCCCGTCGGCGAAGCGATCCGCCACGTGAGCGCCGGGCTGAAGGACCAGCAGGTGAGCCCGAAGATGATCCTCAAGGAGCTGGAGCGCCTGGCGGCCGAGTTCGACGCGGATGTGGAGGCGGATGACGACGGATTCCGCTACCGCTTCCCGGCGATTCGCGAGACCTTCGTCGAGGCGGAGCTGATGCGGCGGCGGCTCAAGCTACAGGACCAGAAGCTGGGGCGGATCGTGTACGCGACTTCGGACAGTGCCGCGGAGGAGTCGCAGAGGGAGCTGGACGCCTTCGACCGGGAGTTGAAGCGGGCCGAGATTGATCTGTCCCGCTACCTGCCGTCGCCCAACCGCGTGGGTTACGAGGAGGATTTTGAGGTGGTGATGGAGCGGGTGCCGGCGAGGGCTTCCCGGACTACGAGGACTCCACGCCGGGGTCGCCCGTCTCGCGGCTGGCCTCCGCCTCGATGACCTGGAAGATGTCGGCCCAGAGCTCGATGGGCTGAGCGCCGACGAACGGAATCCCGTTGATCAGGAAGGACGGGGTGCCGCGCACGCCCAGGCGCGAGCCCGACAGGATGCCGCTGCGCACTCGCGGCCTCGGGCGCTGCTCGGTGATGCAGGCGCGGAACTGTTCGGTGTCCGCGCCGACCTCTTCCGCGATCGCCTCGAAGGCCGGATAGGGTTCGCTCATGCCCTTCCAGTCGGCCTGGCGCTCGTAGAGGAGCTTGCTCATCGGGGGGAAGAGGTCCTGCTCGCCGGCGCACTCGGCCGCGAAGGCCGCGACCATGCCGTTGGCGAACATGCCGCTCACGTAGGTGACGTACTTCCACTGCACGCGGCCCGTGTCGACGTAGTCCTTCTTGAGCGTGGGGAAAATGTCGGTGTGGAAGCGGCGGCAGTAGCCGCAGCCGTAGTCGCTGAACTCGACGACCTTGATCGGGGCGTCCTCGGAACCGAAATCGAACCCGAGATCGTCAAGCTGGACCTCCTGCGCGGGGGGAAGCGCGCTCGTTCCGCCCTCGGAGAGCATCGAGGTCGGGATGGACTGGGAGCGCGAGGCGTCCGCCGCATCCCCGACCCCCCCATCCGCCCCGCCCGACCCCCCATCCCCCCCACCGCCACATCCCGTCACGGCCACCGCCGTCATCACCACCACCGCGGCGCGGCCCCACCATCTGCGTTCGTCCTGGCCTGTCACCGTATCTTGCTCCCTGTCACCCGTCTGCATTCTCACCGGCCCGCGCCGCCCTCCCGCCGGCCGCGTCCGCCACCCGAATCCTGCCTTGTCCACGCAGCTTCCGCCACCCCCGCGCCTCCGCCACGCCCCCCATACGCCCTCTTCGGCAGCCCCTCACGCACGACCACCGTCTCGGCGATCTTGTCGTGAATCGCCTGGCGGTTCGGGTCCCACCACACCTGCGCGAACCCGAGCAGCCCGGTGGCCAGCCCCGCGGCGTACCCGCCGGCGCGCTCCAGCGACATGAAGAGCCCCAGCGGCTGCCCGTTCAACCGCAACACGCGCAGCCCGAACAGCTTCTTGCCGGGCGTGCGGCCGCCCCACAGCGCCAGGAACAGGGTGAGGTAGATCGTGCCCCACCCGAAGACCAGCCCCGCTTCGTCCGCTGCGTCGCGAATCCACGTGAACAGCGTCGACGGCCGCTCGGCCTCGGCCAGCTGCTCCTCGAGCTCCTGGATCCTCTCCTCGCGATCCTGCATGTCGTCCGCGGCGTCGACCAGCTCCTCGACGAGGCCGGCGAGGTTGGCGGCGGCCGCAGTCCCGTCGGCCGAGTCGGCACCTGTGGCCGCCACGGCGCCCTCCAGCAGCGTCTCGGCGAGCTCGTCCAGGTCCATCGCATCGGCGGCGGCACCGCCCACGATCGTGTCCTCGCCGAGCTGCAGCGCAATCGGGAGGTCCGCCCTTTCGGACGCCGTTCGCAGAATCGACGGGATGAAGGTGACGCCGATCGCCAGCATCATCACCGTGGCGCCCGCGCAGCCCAGCGCGATCTTGCGGCCGGCCCCCCCGGGGGCCCCGTCGCGGCGCCGCGTGGCCTTGAGGAAGAGCGTCAGCCCGACGAGCCCGCCCAGCACCCGCCAGCCAAGCAGCTGAAGGAACCCGATCAGGACGAGGTCGACCATGAGCGCCGCGAAGCGCCGCCACGGCTCGGCGAGCGGGGTGCCGAGAAGTTCGGGCGCGACCGAGAACGCGTCCGGCGTGACGATGGAGCGCGGGTCGCCGAGTCCCGTTTCGGTCCGCCTCGGCGGCTCGCGTGGCGGGCGGACTCTGTCCATGGCCCGCTACCGGCGCCTGAGGAGGCCGCCCAGGACCAGTCCGGCCGCAAGGCCCAGGAGCGCGGACGCGGCGAGGAGCGTCTCGAGCTTGCGGGACGGTGGCGGTTCCGGCAGCAGCGGCACCGCTCCGTGTGGCGCGGGGTCGGGGGCGACTTGCGGCGCGCCGGGCTCGGCGGCGTCGCCCTCGGCCTCGATCTCCATGCGGATGCGCACCCGGTCCTCCTCGTCCTCGAATCCGCACTCCGAGCAGGTGACGAAGCCGCGGTCGCGGGCCGTCCGGTTCGGGTACGACAGATCGCAGTCCCTGACCGGGCAGGGGAGGCCGGCCGGGAGCGGGACGATGATCTCGTAGAGAGCGCCCTTGGAGAGATCCAGCTCCCGCGCCAGCGCGTTGACGCTCTCGTCGGAGTGCCAGTACAGTTCGTTCGCCCTGGCGACGACGTCGGCGGAGGGCTCGCTTCCGGGGGCGTCCGGCTCCTTGAGATTCACCATTGCACTGGCAGTCCGTGGATAGACCCGGCGCCTGGCCAGGGACGGCGGGGCGCCGGGCGGTGGGGCGCTGCCGCGGCGGGGTTCGCCACGAGCGCTTCGATGCCGCTACCCTTCAAGATACAATGGGCGGGCGCGTGGCCGCACGGCGCCGGCCCCGTCCTCCACAACGGCCCGGGACCGGCAGGCAGTCGCAATGCGAACGAGATCCAAAATCATCGGAAGCCTCGAGAGCATCTACACCGAGGCGTACCGGAAGGCGGACGAGTCGGGCGACCGGTCCCGCATGGAGGCGCTGGACTTCGGCTTTCAGCGCGACCAGGTCATGCTCGAGGTCATGCTCGACCTGCGCGACGCCCTCTCCGGCCTGCGCCACGCCCTTTCCGGCCTGGGCGGCGAGGACGAAAAGCCCGAATCGAGCCTGCTCGACAAGGCGATGGCCATCCGCAAGTTCACCAAGCTCCGCCCCTGATGAAGATCTACACCCGGCGGGGCGATGGCGGGGACACCGGTCTCTTCGGCGGCGGAAGGGTGTCCAAGGACGACGCTCGCGTCGAGGCCTACGGGGCTGTGGATGAGATGGCGGCCGTCCTCGGCGCGGCGCAGGCCCAGGTGCAGGACGGCGACACCCTCACCCGATTGCGCCTGCTGCAGAGCGACCTCTTCGCCCTGGGCGCTCACCTCGCGACCCCTCCGCCCCGCGAAGGGCGTCCGGCGCCGTCGCTTCCCGATCTGCCGGTCGGGCGCATCGCCGAAATGGAATCGTGGATCGACGCGGCCGGCGAGGTCACGGGGAGCCTGCGGCACTTCATCCTCCCCGCGGGCGCGGCGGGCGCCAGTCACCTCCACCACGCGCGCGCCGTCTGCAGGAGGGCCGAGCGGCGGGTCGTGACGCTGGCCCGGCGGTCGGCCGTCGACCCCGATGTGGTCCGCTACCTGAACCGCCTCTCGGACTACCTCTTCGCCGCGGCGCGCCTCGAAAACCACCGCGCGGGCACGGGAGACGTGGAATGGCGGCCGGGCGAATGAACGCCGGCTCCGTGGTCCACGCGCGCGGCGAAGTGACGCCCCCGCACGGCGAAGTCATCCGCACCGACATCCGCCGCCTCGCGGGAACCGAGCCCCGCACGGCGGTGCTGGTCGTCCACGGCTTCAAGGGCTTCAAGGACTGGGGCTTCTTCCCCCACCTCTGCGAGCGCCTCGCCGCCGACGGCCACCTCGTCGTCTCCTTCAACGGCTCGCGTAACGGGATCGGCCCGAACCTGCTCGACTTCACCGACCTTGACGCCTTCGGACGCAACACGATCAGCCACGAGGTGGGCGACGTGGAGTGGATGCTCCAGCGGCTCGTCGCGGGGGAGTGGAGCGGCGGCGTGCGCCCCGGGGCGGTCGGGGTGCTGGGGCACAGCCGCGGCGGCGGCACGGG
This sequence comes from Longimicrobiales bacterium, assembly GCA_965211905.1. Lineage (GTDB taxonomy): Bacteria > Gemmatimonadota > Gemmatimonadetes > Longimicrobiales > Gaopeijiaceae > Bin94. Next base: position 31,421 of record CBDBTX010000002.1, on the reverse strand, counting down.
CATCATCACCGCATCGGAACATCATGATGTCGTTGCATCGCTCGTGACCTGGGCGGCCGTGTCGACCTTCCAGCGCTGGCCCGCCGAGTGGCTGGACGAGTGGAGGCGCAACGGCGTCGTCCATGTCGCGAACGCTCGCACCGGCCAGGACATGCCGCTGGACCGGTCGGTCCAGGAAGACCTGGAGCGCAATCGCGACCGGTTCGACGTGGTCGCCGCGGCGGGCAGGGTGACGGCGCCGTGGCTCATCGTGCACGGGTCGGAGGACGAGACGGTCTCCGTCGTGGAGGCCCGTCAGCTTGCCCGGGCGGCCCCGCGCCCGACGCTGCAGGTGATCGAGGGTTCGGGTCACACCTTCGAGGCGGTGCACCCGCTGGACGGGGTGACTCCCGGTCTCGACGCGGCCATCGCGGCGACCCTGGATCATTTTCGGCAATCGCTGTAGCAGCCGGTCGCCAGTCGCCGGTCGCTTTCCCGTCGGGCCGCGGCCCGGAAGGGTTGCCACCCGCCGCGAGTTCCGCAATCATCCACATCTGTCAGGATACGATGGTCGAGGTCGAAAGGTAGTAAGTGACATACATCATCACCGAGCCCTGCATCGGCACCAAGGACGCCAGTTGCGTCGAGGTGTGCCCGGTGGACTGCATCTACGAGGCCGGCGAGCAGTATCTCATTCACCCGGACGAGTGCATCGACTGCGGTGCGTGCGAGCCGGAATGCCCCGTGCAGGCGATCTTCCCCGACACCGACGTGCCGCCCGAGTGGCATGACTACATCGAGAAGAACACGTCGTACTTCGAGGAGTAGGCAGGGCGCGGGAAACCCGGGAAACAGCGAAGGGGGGCGACCGGTTTCGGGTCGCCCCCCTTGCTCTGGGTCGTCTCGCTCCGACGACGGGCAGTCAGCATTTGGCGCGGAGCCGCGCCGCGGGCCAACCTAGATGCCGAGTTCCCTCAGCCTCTCGAGCTTGATCTTGCCAGGAACCGTCTCGCCCGGAGGAACGTCATCGACCCTTGCCTGGGGCGGCTCGGGCCGGTGGGTTCCCTGACGGAGGAGAGCTACGCCGGCAGCGAACAGCGCAGCGGCGCCCAGCAGATTGACAGTCAACTTGCGAATCGCTCCCTCCTATGGCCTGAGTGTCTGCACGACGCGCGGCGAATCCACGCGACTCGTATTGGCGGCAGCGAGCAAGTTCCGTGCCATTGACCGGTGGCGGCGGCGAGCCGGAAGCTGGAAGCTCGGAATCGCCATATTGCAATTGACGATATTGCCGATCGGGACGCGCACGCGCTACAGGTCGGCGGACGCACAGAGGTGTACCGTTTTCCAGCCCTTCAGCCGAAAAACGGACACATGGTGACCGGAGACGACACATGGTGACCGGAGACGAGTTGGCGCCTCGCGGAAGGAAGCGGGGCGGCATGCGCGAGGGCGGCACGCGCGAGGGCGGAAGGCGCGGCGACCCGGTGGAGATGACCCGGGCCCTGGTGCAAACGCCTTCGGTAAATCCGGTGCTGGAAGCGGGCGGGGCGGGCGAGGGGGCGATCGCCGAACTGGCGGCCGGGTGGCTCGACGAATGGGGGTACGAGCCCGTCTGCAGCGAGGTCGCGCCGGGACGATGCAACGTCGTCGCGCGGCGGGGTGCGGGCCGGGGTCCGTCGCTGCTCCTGAACGGCCACCTGGACACCGTCGGGGTCGCGGGCATGGCGGACCCGTTCTCCGGGGCGCTCCGCGACGGACGAATCCACGGGCGCGGGGCCGCCGACATGAAATCCGGTGTCGCCTGTGTTCTGGCGACAGCCGCCGCGCTGGCCGACGAGGAGATACCCGGCGAGCTGATCATCGCCCTGACCGCCGACGAGGAGCACGCGTCGCTCGGGATGGAGGCGCTGGTGGAGGAGGGCGCCCAGGCGGATGCGGCGGTCGTGTGCGAGCCCACCGGCCTCGCGATCATGCCGGCGCACAAGGGGTTCCTGTGGATCGACGTACACGCCCGGGGTCGCGCCGCGCACGGGTCGCGGCCGGAAATCGGCGTCGACGCGATCGCGCACATGGGGCATGTGCTGGTGGCGTTCGAGGAAGAGGCGCGGCGGCTCGCGCGGGAGACCGGCCACCCTCTGCTCGGACCCGCGTCGCTGCACGCCGGCACGATTACCGGGGGGAGCGCGCCGTCGGTCTATCCGGATCGGTGCCAGCTCGTCGTCGAGCGGCGGACGCTGCCGGGCGAGACTGCCGAGAGCGCGATGATCGAGGCGGCCGAGGTCCTGGAGCACGCCAAGCGCAGTTGCCCCGAACTCGCCGCCTGGATCGAGGCCGGGCTCTATCGCGCCGCAACCGAGGTGCCGGAGGACTCTCCGCTGGTGTCAGGCCTGATGCAGGCCTGCGTGGATGCGGGGCTTCCGGGCACGGTAAAGGGAATGTCCGCCTGGGTCGACGCCTGCTTCCTCAACGAAACCGGCACGCCCGCGGTCTGCTTCGGCCCCGGCTCGATCGCGCAGGCGCACGCCGACCGGGAGTGGGTGAGGGTGGAGGAGATCCAGCGCTGTGCCCGGGTCCTCGCCGGCTTCGCCCGGCGATTCCTCCGGATCCGGGCTACCGACTCCGGCTTGTGACGACGATCGCCCCTCCGGGGTAGTTCGTTCCGTACCGCATCGTGGCGTCGGAGGCGCTCATGTACTGCAACTCCGAAATGTCGGAGACGGCAATCGACCGCAGTTCGCTCGCCGCGTTCCCCATTCGGGCTCCGTCGAAGATGAGTTGCGGCGCGTTCGAACCGCTCGTCCCCGCGCCGCGGCCCGTCAGCCAGCGCGGCCGCAGACGGCGCACGACATCGAGTGCGGTGAGCGTCGTGTACTCCGCCAGCTCTTCGGCGGTGATCAGATTGGGGTCCCGACGCGGTCCGCCGGAGCCGCCGCCGCCGCTGGCACAGGCGCCCAGGCTGGACACCAAAGCGAAGGCGGCAACGATTGACAGTCTGGTCATCCAACGATTCAGGCGCATTCCGTACTCCTTGATCTCTAGAGGGCCTGGCATGTTTTCCCGGGAGCCGGGCCGCTCCGGGGCGCTTGGCCAGCCGGGAAGGGCATGACGCTCAACAATACCCCCGTGGAGCCGCCTCCTGTCAAGGCTGCCCCGATGCCCGCTCCGCCCTGACCGACTCGAGGAGGGCGTCCAGTGCCTCCCTGGTGAAGAATCGTCCGTTCGCGACGACCGCCGAGATGCGGCGCGTATTGCCGATTTCGTCCAGGGGATTGGCCTCGAGGAGGACCAGATCGGCCACCTTGCCGTCTGCCACCACCCCGAGTGAGTCGGTTGCGCCAAGGAACGCCACCGGGGCCGTGGTCGCCGCGGCCAGCGCCTCGCGGGGAGACAGTCCCGCCCGGACGAGCAGCTCCAGCTCGTCGTGGAGGCTGAAGCCGGGATAGACGAACGGATTCGGCGTGTCGGTTCCGGCGAGGATGCCCACGCCCGCCGCCGCAGCCATCCCGGTGACTGCGAGTTGGCGGTTCAGAAACGCTGCTCTGGTTTCGATGTCCTCGGGCGTATCGGGTGCCTGCCCGGAGAAGGGCGTTTTCCAGCCCGCCACGATGGCCTGCGGCATGTACTGCAGGCGGGGATCGTCCTCGTCGCGGAGTTGCGCCAGCGAGGCCACCGAGCTCAAGACCGCAAGGGTGGGGGTCAGCCAGGTGCCGTTGGCCGCGATGTGGGCGAGCAGTTCGCCGCAGAGGTCGTCGTCGGCGGCGTCGAGTATGCTGCGGTAGAGCGGCGTCCCGAAGAAGGGATCGGGGAACTCGCTGCCCTCGGCCCGCAGGGCCAGCGATTCCGCCCGCATCGCGCGGACCTCGGCGTCGTTGGAGGAGCAGCCCTCCACGATGCCGAACATGTGCGTCATGCTTCGCATCCCCGCATCGGAAGCATCCCGGGCCGGAACCGAGAAGGGGACGTGTCCGGCGACATCGATTCGGCGCGCGGCCGCCTGTTCGGCGATGGCGGTGAAGGCGTCCGCCTCGAGAGCGGAGTAGACCTTGATGAAGCCCGCGCCCGCGTCCGCCAGCGAATCGACGACCATCCGGGCCCGCTCCGGGCTGTCGGCGATTACCGACCCGGGGAACCAGGGGTTGGCGCCATCCGTGATGTTGCCGGCGACCACGGTGCGCGGCCCCACGCGCGCTCCGGCGGCGACCGCCTCGCGGGCTTCCGCGGCCACGTCCAGCTCGCCCCACATGTCCCGCACGCCGGTCACGCCGTTGGCGATGTAGAGAGGCAGCGCCGGCGGGAAGAACGCGGAGAACTCGTGGACGTGCATGTCCCAGAGCCCGGGGATCAGATATCCGCCGCCGCCGTCGATTCGCTTTATGTCGGCGCCAAGCGCGAGGTCTTCCGGCGAGGCCACGGCGGCGATCGTTCGTCCCTGGACCACCACGGTGCGGCCCTCCGCCACCGTACCGGCCGCGACATCCACCACGGCCACGTTCTCGATGGCGGTCCCCGAGGCGAATTCGCGGGGCGGGGGGCCGCAGGCGATGCACAGCGCGGCATACACGAATGTGCAGAATCCGACGCTCTTCTTCATCAGAATGAACCTCCTGCAACGACAGATCCTTGGCCGGGGGTGGCGCGCACCCCGGGCGACCGAGCGTTCCAACTTGCGCGGACGGCTGGTGCGGGGAAAGCTGATTGCCGGACGCCTCGCGCATTGCCGGGACCTCAGCGACGCACGGTCGCGCCGGCCAAGGCCATGTCCCCCGGAGGCCCGCACGCCGCCATGCCAACGCCACACCAGCCAGCCCGCCCGGCCCTCAAGCGCGCCGTCGGCAGGGTGCAGTTCTTCACGGTCGCCTTCGGGACCATCATCGGGGTCGGCTGGATGGTCTACCTGGGCTACTGGCTGGAACCGGCCGGACCGGTGGGGGCCAGCATCGGGTTCGCGGCGGGCACGCTGCTCATCGCCCTGATCAGCATCTGCTATGCGGAGATGGCGTCGATGTTTCCCGTCTCGGGCGGCGAACTGGCCTACACCTATGAGTCGTTCGGCACGGGCACGAGCTTCATCACCGCGTGGACGCTGGCGTTCATCTACACGGCCGTCGCGGGGTGGGAGGGCATCGCCATCGGGGTGCTCGCCGAGAGCCTTTTCCCCGGCTTCGGGGGGCCGGTGTGGTACACGCTGTTCGATGTGCCCGTGCGCCCCGGCAAGCTCGCCCTGGGGCTGGGGGTGATGGCCGTGCTGGTCTGGATGAACATCCGCGGCATCGCGAAGGCCACCCGCTTCCAGGACCTGATGACCTACGGCTTTCTGGCGCTGTGCGCGGTCTTCATCGGCGCCGCCTTCATCTTCGGGGACACGGCCAACCTCGAGCCGGCCATACTGCGCGGCGAGGGCGGGTCGATCATGCCCGGGATCATTGCGGCGTTCGTCACGGCGCCGTTCTTCCTCGCCGGCTTCGATGTGGTGCCGCAGCTCATGGAGGAGCGCGCGCCCGGCACCACCGGACGCGCCGCCGCACTCATGCTCGTGCTGGCGGTGCTCGGCGCGGGGGCGTTCTACGTGCTGATCATCATGTCGGGATCGATGATCATTCCCTGGCAGCAGCTTCTGGAGTACGACCAGCTGCCGGCCGCGACGGCGTTCCAGGAGACGTTCGCGTCGCCCTTCTTAGCGCGTGCGGTGCTGGCCGCCGGCTTCATCGGTATCCTCACGACGTGGAACGCGGTGATCATCGCGGCCTCGCGCGTTTTCTTCGCGATGAGCCGGGCGCGCATGCTGCCCACCTTCCTGGGTTCGGTGCACCCGGGGCATGGGACCCCGTCGGGCGCCCTCCTCTTCGTCGGCGGGCTGGGTGCCCTGGGCGTGATTCTGGGCGAGGGGGCGATTGCGCCGATCGTGAGCGCGGCGACCATCTGCTTCGGAATCATCTTTGCGCTGGTCTCGATCGGCGTCGTCAAGCTGCGCGTGACCCGCCCGGAGGCGCGGCGTCCCTACCGCGTTCCCGGCGGGATCGCGACCGCGGTCGGCTCGGCGCTGGCCGCGACGCTCTTCGTCGTCCTGGCGCTCGGCGATCCCTACGAACCCGGCGAGGGCATTCCGGTCGCGTGGATGGTCATCATCGCCTGCTTCCTGCTGGGCGTCCTCTTCTGGCTGTCGTCCGGCCGCCTCAGGAAGTCCGTCACTGAACCGCAGCGCCGTGAACTCATTCTCGGCGAGGAGGCCCCATCCGAATGACCCGCGAATCCGCCGCCGCGTCCGAACCCGACCACATCACGCCCGAAACCGTCGAACACGCCGTCGGCCGCACCTTCGTCTCGGACTGGTTCGAAGTGGGCCAGGACCGCATCAGCGCCTTCGGCGAGATCACCGAGGACCCCGACCCGCACCACGTGGACCCGGAGTACGCGGCCGAGCACAGTCCCTGGGGCCGCACGATCTCATTCGGCTTCCTGACCATGTCGCTCATGACCCCGATGCTCTACCAGATCTACCGCTACCCCATGGACGGCGGCATCGGCGACGGCTATCCCGCCAGCTACGGGTTCGAGGGGGTGCGCCTTGTGGCCCCGGTCCTCTCCGGATCGCGCATCCGCGGGCACTTCACCGTCAAGGACGTGCGCGACCGCAAGCCGGGCCAGCGCCAGGTGACGTTGGGTTGCCGGGTGGAGATCGAGGGGGAGGAGAGGCCGGCGCTGGTGGGCGACTGGCTGTCCATCTGGCTGACGCCGGGGGATTCGTAAGCGGCACGGGGCAGAAACGCCCTCGGCATTCGACCGGCGATGCATCCGGGCTGGCCACGGCGCTCACATACTCTTGTGTAATGATAACATTACCAAATGTCATGTTGTCTTTACAATAGTAGGATACGACGACGCTCCAGATCAACGCGGAGAATTCGTCCAGAACTCTGCGACAACACCGTGGATCACCCCCGCGAAAACGCGTATCGCGGAGGGTCACGGCAGTCGGCTTCGGGAGGTTGCCCGGCTTCTCGATGAACACATCACGAAGCCCACCCCGTGAGCAGGCTCTGACTGACCGGGTAACTTTACACGCAGGCGTTGCGGTGCATATGATCCGGGCGGCGGTTCGTGTGCCGCCCATCCCCACCACTGGCAGCGTGCCATGCCTCGATCCAGCAGCATCCTGAAGCATCCGAATCCGTCAGCGGCCGCGATTGCACTTGCAGCGGCGGCCCTTGGGGCGTGCGACCTGGGCCAGACGGGGCCGGAGGCGGCGCTGGAGATCGTGCCGGACTCGGTGACGCTGACGCACGTCGGGGAACGGTTCGCGTTCACGGTCGAGGGCGGGGGCGGGCCGGAGGCGGGCAAGGTGCGGTGGAGCAGCCGGGACACGGCGGTGTTCAAGGTGGACGAGAACGGCACGGTGACGGCGCGGGGCAACGGGGTGTCGCACGTTCTGGCCTGGAACCTGAAGTCGGCGGACGGGGCGGCGGTCGAGGTGCGGCAGGTCGCGGCTGTGCTGGAGGCGTTCGGCGCGGGTCAGCGGGTGGCGCCGGGTCTGTCGCTGCTGGAGCCTGTGGGGGTGCGGGTGCTGGACGCCGGGGGCACGCCGGTGGCGGGCGTGGCGGTACGGTTCGAGCCGGGACCGGGCGGTGGCCGGGTCGAACCGGGGGAGGTGTACAGCGACAGCGCGGGGGTGGCCGCGGCCGAATGGACGCTCGGGCGGGTGTTGGGAGAGCAGGTTTTGGTGGCGTCAGCCGGGGGCGGGACAAGCGTGGAGATCGCCACGACGGCATTGGCGCCGGACGAGGCGGCGGCGGAGGTCGAGATAGGGTCTGGCAATGACCAATGGGAGTTGCGGGGAAGCGCGTTGCCGGAGCCGGTGGTGGTGCGTGTGCTGGAGGAATCCGGCCGGCCGGTCTGGGGCGCATCGGTGCGGTTCGAGCCGGAGGCGGGGAGCGGGCGTGCGGATCCCCGGGTGGCGAAGACGGACACTTTGGGGCTGGCGTCCGCGACGTGGACGCTGGGGCCGGAGCAGGGCGTGCAGCGGCTGGCGGCGACGGCCGGGAACGGGTTGGCGGTGACCTTCGAGGCGATAGCGGCCTCGGACGAGGGGGCGTGCAACCGGACGCCGGCGGTGAGCGCGGCGATCGTCCAGGCCCTCCGGAATTGGTATACTCCCGTCGAAGGCTGCGCGGAGGTGACGGAGGAGAGGCTGCGGGAGGTCCGAACGCTCAATCTGTCGGGCAGAGGGATCCGCGAATTGCGCAGCGGTGATTTCGCAGGGCTTGTCAATCTTGAGATGATGCTTCTGCACAAGAATGCGCTCACCGAACTGCCGGCGAACATCTTCGACGGGCTGGCCGAGTTGCAGTCCCTGTATCTCCACGAGAACGAGCTGTCCGAACTACCGCCGGGGATCTTCGAGGGGCTGGCTGCGCTGGAGGGTATGGATCTGTCCGGGAACGAGTTGACCGAACTGCGGCCGGGCGTCTTTGCGGGCCTTTCTCGGTTGGACTGGTTGGCCCTGAACTTCAACGCGCTGACGCAGCTGCCACCGGACATCTTCAAGGGCCTCACGAGGCTGACAGATCTGTATCTGTTCAGGAATCGCCTGACGGAACTGCCGCCGCGCACGTTTGCGGATCTGCAGTCCCTGACGTGGCTCGACCTGCGCTACAATGAACTGACAGCGCTGCCTCCTGCTGTCTTCGACGGACTGTCGAACCTGAAGACCCTGTACCTGCGGGGGAACCAGCTGACCTCTCTGCCGGAGGGCATCTTCTCGGGCCTGTCGGGTGTGCGCGATCTGGTGGTTGCGGAGAACCGGCTGACCGAGCTACCTCCGGGGCTGTTTGCGGAAACGCGGAGTCTTGAGCGGATCGCCTTGGCAGCCAACCAGTTCACGGAGTTGTGCCCGGACCTGTTTGCTGAGACGCCGGGCCTCCAGCGTCTGTACCTGCATGGGAATCGGCTGGCTGAACTCCCGCCGGGGATCTTCGATGGATTGCCGGAACTGGTGAGGCTGGACCTGAGCAGGAACGGACTGGCCAGCCTGCAGCCGGGCGTCTTCTCCGGGACTCCCAGGCTTTCGGAACTGAGTCTTGACAACAATGAGCTGACGGAGCTTCCGCGGGGTGTGTTCACGGGCCTGTCGGAGTTGAGATGGGTGACACTGGCAGACAACCCCGGGGCGGACTTCCTGGTGCGGCCGGAATTCGTACGGGTGGATGTGGACGATCCGCTGGGGCCAGGGCCTGCACGGGTAGTCATGCGAGTGCCCCTGGGGGCGCCATTTGCATTCGGTTTTCCTGTATCGGTCCAGCGGGGTACGGTGTCTCGGGACTTCATGTCTGTGCTGGCGGGCGATACGGCGACCGCACCCTTCGAGGTGTCGGGGGCCGGCGGGGGCGGGGGCGCGGCGCATGTGGGGTTTGGGCCGCCGACCGAAGTTACGGAGGTGGGCTACACGGGTCTGGCGCTGGTGCGGGGCGAAGAACTGGTGCTGTTCGCGGAGGCGGACAACCGGAGCCCGTTGGCAGGTTTGCCGGTTCCCCCGTACCGGCTGCAGGCCGGGGGCCCGGCGGCGGAGCTGGCACTGGGCGACCACTTCTCCGACCCCGACGGTGACTCGCTTACCTACGATGTAGTGACGACCGAGGCGGGGGTGGTAGATGCCCGGGTCGAGGCGGGAGTGCTGCGGCTGAAACCGCGGGCGGTGGACACGACGGAAGTCGAGGTGTCGGCCACCGATCCCGGCGGGTTGCGGGCGACACACCGGTTCAAGGCCTGGGTGGTTCCAGAGCCGGACCCGGACGCGTTCGACATCGAGCTGATCTTCGGGCCTGGCTTTACGGAGGAGGAGGAAGCGAAGGTCCGGCGGGCGGCCGACCGGTGGATGGAGGCGGTGACGGGCGACCTGCCCGACGTGCCGATCCACGGACCGTTGGAAGAATACTGCCTTTGGGCTCCCCCTCCGTGGCCGCGGCTGGTGGGCGTCATCGACGACGTACTGATCCACATGAGGCTCAGCAGGGAGCTAGGACCCAACGAAGCGGTCGCCGTCACCTGCGGCTGGCGGGAAGAGTCGGCGATGAGGTTTCTCGCCGAGAACGTCTTCCACTCTTGGTACATGCGCAATCGCTATCCCGAGTATTTGTACGAGGTCGCGCTTCACGAAATCGGGCACACACTGGGGATCGGGGACTGGCGGTACACGTCACGCCCCCAGTCCTGGCGGGATCTGTTCCGGGACAGGGACACGGACGCGCACTTTGCGGGACAGCAGGCGGTGGCGGCGTTCAATGCGGCTGGAGGAGAGGGGTATTCCGGCGCCAAGGTCCCGCTTGAGGACGTGATCCCAACCCGGTACATCCACTGGCGGAGGAGCGTGATCCGGGACGACATCATGGCACCCGGCGGGGGCACTCTTCTGACGGCGATCACGCTCGGAGCGTTGGCTGACTTGGGCCACGAAGTGGACATGAGCAAGGCGGACCCGTACACGCTGCCCGGGCACGTGCAGGGGGATGTGCGAGGAGGTGCAGCGGTGGCGGACGGGGGAGATGCGGAGGTGCTGACGGACGACATCATCAGGGGCCCCGTCGTTGTGGTGGACAAGGACGGCAAGGTGGTGCGGGTCATCCGCAACTGAGGGGACGCGGGTCTGGAAGCACCCGCTCGAGGACAGGGTTCACCCGCCGTTTTGCACGGTATCGTTCCGGGACGCGTCTTCTATCACAGTGCCCTCCTCCATTCCCCTCAAGGGACATTCCCGCCCGATGCTCTCTCTCCTGCCCGTTCGTCTCGCCATTCCTCGCTTCACTGCCCGCCCCGCTCGCTCCGGCCCCGCTCGCCGGATCCTTCCCGTCCTGGCCACAGCGTTCATCGCGATCGTCGCAACAACTCCTTCGCGGGCAACCGCACATGCGGCGGACACGCTCACGGTGACGCTCTCGGCACCGGAGGGCGGCAAGGTGGCCGAGGGCGAGACCGGTCACTTCGGCCTGTCGGTGTCGGGCAGCACCGCGGGCGGGGCGGTGACGGTGCGCTACTCGGTCTCGGGCACAGCCGTGGCCGGCGTGGACTACACGGCGCTGCCGGGCGAGGTGACGGTGGCGCAGGGCGACAGCGTGGCGAGGATCGCGCTGTCGGCGCTCGAAGACGGCATCCTGGACAAGGGCGAGACGGTGGTGCTGACGCTCACGGGCGCGACGGGTCCGGGCACGGTCGTTGTGGATGGTACGGCGGCGACGGCGACGATCGCGGACCATGGGACGGTGTCGGTGTCGCTCACGCCGGTGCCGGACACGATCGACGAGGGGTCGGTGTGGAGTTCGACGGTGACCATGTCGACGCCGGTGGCGGACCGGGTCTCGGTGCGCTGGCGGACGCGGGACGGGAGCGCCCGGGCGGGACAGGACTATGTAGCGGCGAACGCGGTCGTCTCGTTCCGTCCGGGCGAGACGTCGCAGCCGATCCGGGTGAAGACGCTTCAGGACGACTCCGACGAGCCCGTCGAGGTGTTCTACGTGTACCTGGACGCGCCTTCCATCTCGACGCGCGACGTGACGGCCAAGAGTGTCCGGGTCAACGCGGACGCGCGCTCCGCGTTCATCAGTTGCAGCGTGTCGTTCCCGAGCACGGTCACGACAATTTTCACGGTGGTTGACACGGTGTCGACGGGCACGCCGGTGGGCACTGTGGCCGCCAACACCACCGGGTTCGCGGTCTACACGCTGAGCGGGGGCGGCGGTGCGTTCTCGATCAACAGCAGCACCGGCGAGATCAGCACTGCTACTACGCTGGACGCGGACACCAAGAGTTCGTACAGCCTCACCGTCTCGGTACTCGACGTCTGTGGTGCCAGCGCAAGCATCGATGTGACGATCCGAGTGGTAGAACCCAACCGCACACCGGTTGCCCACGCTGGCGACGACCAAGAAGCCGATGCTCGAAACACGGTAACATTGGATGGGACGGGGAGCTCCGACCCGGACGGCGATTCTCTGACGTACAGCTGGACGGGAGATCTGCCGCTGAACAATCCGAACACTGCGACCCCGAGCTTCACCGCACCGACTGACACCGTGATCCGGGAATACACCTTCACGCTGACGGTGAGTGACGGTGAACTCAGCGACTCGGACGATGTGATGGTGACGGTCGAGCCGCCGAACCGAGCGCCGGTAGCGAATGCGGGCACGGACCAGACGGTGACCGGGGGCGACGGGGTGACGCTGGACGGCACGGGGAGCTACGACCCGGACGGCGATCCTCTGACGTACCGCTGGACGGGAGATCTGGCGCTTCGCAACAGGGACAGCGCGACCCCAAACTTCACTGCGCCGACTGACACTGTGATCCGGGAATACACCTTCACGCTGACGGTGAGTGACGGTGAACTCAGCGACTCGGACGATGTGATGGTGACGGTCGAGCCGCCGAACCGAGCGCCGGTAGCGAATGCGGGCACGGACCAAACGGTTACGGGGGGCGACGGGGTAACACTGGACGGGACAGGGAGCTCCGACCCGGACGGCGACCCTCTGACGTACCGCTGGAGGGGAGACCTGACGCTGCGCAACGGGGACACCGCGACCCCGAGCTTCACTGCGCCGATCGACACGGTGATCCGGGAATACACCTTCACGCTGACGGTGAGTGACGGTGAACTCAGCGACTCGGACGATGTGATGGTGACGGTCGAGCCGCCGAACCGAGCGCCGGTAGCGAATGCGGGCACGGACCAAACGGTTACGGGGGGCGACGGGGTAACACTGGACGGGACAGGGAGCTCCGACCCGGACGGCGACCCTCTGACGTACCGCTGGAGGGGAGACCTGACGCTGCGCAACGGGGACACCGCGACCCCGAGCTTCACTGCGCCGATCGACACGGTGATCCGGGAATACACCTTCACGCTGACGGTGAGTGACGGTGAACTCAGCGACTCGGACGATGTGATGGTGACGGTCGAGCCGCCGAACCGAGCGCCGGTAGCGAATGCGGGCACGGACCAAACGGTTACGGGGGGCGACGGGGTAACACTGGACGGGACAGGGAGCTCCGACCCTGACGGCGATCGTCTGACGTACGGCTGGACGGGAGACCTGACGCTTCGCAACGGGCACACTGCGACCCCGAGCTTCACTGCGCCGATCGACACAGTGACCCGGCAATACAGCTTCACGCTGACGGTGAATGACGGTCAACTCAGCGACTCGGACGATGTGATGGTGACGGTCGAGCCGCCGAACCGGGCACCGGAGCCGGTGGGGAGGATTGCGGACGCATTTCTGGAGTTGGGACAGAACGGATCGGTGGACGTATCGGGATACTTCCGGGATCCGGATGGCGATCCGCTGACCTACCGGGCGGGCTCGTCGGATGCGGACGTGGTGGGGGTGGGGATGAGCGGGAGCAGGTTGACGTACAGCGGGGACGCGTTGGGGGAGCCGACGGTGACGGTGACGGCGAGGGATCCCGGAGGCCTGTCGGCGAGGCAGAGCTTCACGGTCACGGTCTACGAGCCGTGCGTTGAACCGACGGCGCGGGCCGGTCGGGACCGGGTGGTGCGGGAGTTGGAGCGCGTGACGCTGGACGGAAGCGGGAGCACGAGCGGGGTGAGCTACAGCTGGGAACAGGTGGGCACGGGCCCGAGGGTGACGCTATCCGGCGTGAACCTGGCGTCTCCGAGTTTCGATGCGCCGCCGGTGGCGGCGGACGTCGTGCTGACGTTCCGGCTGACGGTAACGGACGACTGCGGATCGGACCCCGACGAAGTGGCGGTGACGATACGGAACAACGTGGGTCCGGCGCCGGTGGGGACCATTCCGGCGCAGTCCGTGGCGCGGGGGGACACGGGGAGCGTGTCGGTGGTGGGGTACTTCCGCGACCCGGAGGGCGATGCGTTGACGTACTCGGCGGCCTCGTCGGACAGCCGGAGGGTGTCGGTGTCGGTGGAGAGGGGCAGGGTGAAGTACCGGGGGCTGCTGCCGGGCGCGGCGACGGTGACGGTGACGGCGCGCGACCGGTACGGGGACACGGGACGGCAGAGCTTCCGCGTGACCGTGGCGGATCCGAACCGTGCGCCTGAGGTGGTGAGCGCGATACCGGCTCTGACGGTGGCGGCGGGGACATCGGAAGTGGTGGACGTATCGGGGCGTTTTCGGGATCCGGACGGGGACGCACTCACGTACGAGGCGTCGTCGTCGAACACGGGCGCGGCGACGGCGAGAGTGAACGGGAGCCAGGTGACGGTGGCGGGGGTGTCGCGGGGCACATCGCAGGTGACGGTAACGGCGCGTGACGTGCACGAGGCGTCGGTGTCGCAGCGCTTTGAGGTCACGGTGCCGAACCGTGCGCCCGCGGCGGTGGGGACGCTCGGCGCGGTGACCGTGCACAAGGGTGAAGAGGTGGCGGTGGAGGTGGCGGGAGCGTTCAGCGACCCGGACTCGGATGCTTTGACGTACGAGGCCTCTTCGTCGAACGGCGCAGTAGTGGCGGTGAGCGCGAGCGGGAGCCAGGTGACGGTCAGCGGGGTGTTGCAGGGGGAGGCGACGGTGACGGTGACGGCGGATGACGACTACGGCGGGCGGGCGCAGCAGGAGTTCCGGGTCGAGGTTCCGAACCGGGCGCCGGCGGCTGTGGGCGGGCTGGGACCGGTGAAGGTGTACAGAGGCGTTTCTGCGACGGTGGACGCGGCGGCCGGGTTCAGCGACCCGGACGAAGACGTGCTGAGCTACGCGGTTTCCTCGTCGGATGAGGGCGTGGCGACGGTGAGCGTCAGCGGGAGCGATGTGACCGTGACGGGGGTGTCGCCGGGCGCGGCGACGGTGACGGTGACGGCGGACGACGGGTACGGGGGTACGGCGGAGCAGTCAATGCCGGTGACGGTTCAGAACCGGGGTCCGCTGCCGGCGGGCCGCCTGTCGAGCCGGGAACTGGTGCTCGGGGATACGGTGACCGTGGAGGCGTGGAACGTGTTCGAGGACGCCGACGGGGACGCACTGAAATACTCGGTGTCGTCGACGGACGCGGGTGTTGCGGCGGCTGTCATGCGGGACAGCACGGCGGTGGTTATTGCGGTGGGCCGGGGCAGCTCGGAGGTACGGGTGCGGGCGACGGATCCGGCGGGACTGTGGGCGGAGCAGCGTTTCACGGTGCGGGTTCGCAACCGGGAGCCTTTGGCTGTGGGCGAGATCGGGCCGCGGACGGTGGCGGTGGGCGAGCGGTGGACGGTGGCACTGGCGGCGTACTTCCGGGACGACGACGGCGACGATCTGGCCTACGCGGCGTCCGCGTCGGATCCGGCGGTGGCGTCGGCGTCGGTGGACGGGGGCGAGCTCACGGTGATCGGCGTGGCCAAGGGCCGGGTCGAGGTGACGGTGACGGCGGACGACGGGCACGACGGGACGGCGGAGCAGTCGTTCCTGGTGACGGTGCCGAACCGGTCTCCGGCGGCGGTGGGCGCCGTACCGGCACGGTCGGTGACGACGGGTGCGGAAGGGACGGTGGACATGGCGCCGCACTTCGAGGATCCCGACGGCGACGATCTGACGTACGAGGCAGCGTCGTCGAACGAAGGGGCGGTGCGCGTGAAGATGAGCGGGAGCGAGGTCCGGTTCCGGGGCGAGTCGCGGGGGAGCGCGACGGTGACGGTGCGGGCGATGGACGACGGGGGCCTGTGGGCGGAGCAGCCATTCGAGGTGACGGTGGCGAACGCGGCGCCGGCGTTCAGCGCCGATGCGGCCGAGCGCGCCGTGGCGGAGAACGCGCGTGCGGGTAAGGCGGTGGGCGCGCCGGTGGTGGCATCGGACGCCGATGGCGACGCGGTGACGTACCGGATCGCGGCCGGGGATGGAGACGGCCGGTTCGAGGTCGGGCTGGCGAGCGGCCAGCTGACTGTGGCCCCGGGCGCGGTGCTGGACTACGAGAGCGGGGACACGGTGCATGTGGTGCGGGTGGTGGCGAGCGACGGGACGCTGGCGGACACGTTGGCCGTGACAGTGCGGTTGACGGACGTGAGGGTCCCGGGACCACCGGGAAGGGTTTGGGTCGATTCCCATCCGCGCAAGCTGAACGTGGAATGGGCCGCACCGCGGAGCAACGGAGGTGCGAGGATCACGGGCTATGACCTGCGGTGGCGTGAGGAGCAGGCGGCCGGGGCGTGGGCGGAGCGGCTCGCGGCGGGCAGCGGCCAAGGCCTCGAAGGCTTGGAGCACGCAACGCTGTACCAGGTACAGGTCCGGGCGCGGAACATCGAGGGCGGGGGCGAGTGGTCGGACACGCTGGAGGCGTGGACGGCACGCCCCCCGGCGTTCCCGGCGGACACGGTGGAGCGTGCGGTGGTGGAGAACGCGCCGCCGGGCACGGCGGTGGGCGCACCTGTGACGGCGACGGATCCGGACAACCACCAGATGGGGTACGAATTCCCGGATGTCCCGAAGCCGACTCTGTTCTCAGTCGTCACCGCTACGGGCCAGATCGAGGTGGCGGAGGGTGCGGTGCTCGACCACGAGTCCGAGCCCGAACACTTGCTGCGGATGACGGCGGACGACGGCGGCCACAGGGACACGGTCGTGGTGCGGATCCGGGTGACGGACGTGCCGGCACCGGACAGGCCGGACAGGCCGGTGGTGGCGGGCGGTGAGCGCGAGATTGCGGTAACTTGGACCGCGCCCGCGAACGAAGGTCCGGGGATCACGAACTACGATTTGCGGTACCGGGCGCGGGAGGACACCGCGTGGACGGACGTTGTCGCGCTGGGCACGGTGCTGTCGCACACCTTCGGCGGCCTCGAACAGGGAACGACGTACCTGGTCCAGGTCCGCGCGGAGAGTTCCGAGGGTGCGGGCGAGTGGTCGCAGCCGGGTGAGGGGACGACGGACGGAGTCCCGGCCAACCGGGCGCCGGCGTTCGGCGCGGACACCTTCGAGCGCGAGGTGCCGGAGAACTCGGCTTTGGGCACGCCGGTGGGCGACCCGGTGACGGCCACGGACCCGGATGGCACATCGCCGTCGTACGCCCTCGTCGCGGCCGGGGCGCCGTTCGAGATCGATGCGGAGACGGGCCAGCTCACGGTGGCCGAGGGCGCCGTGCTGGACTACGAGAGCGGAGATACGCTGTTCATGGTGACCGTCGAGGCGAGCGACGGCGAACTGGCGGACACGGCGGCGGTGACGATCCGGGTGACGAACGCGGACGACCCGGGCAGGATCACATTGAGCGCGGGGGTGGCGCGGGTGGGCGTGCAGCTCACGGCGACGCTTATGGACCAGGACGTCTCAATCGAGCGGAGCAAGGTGCGCCGGTGGCAGCGTTCGGACGACGGCGCGTCGTCGTGGACCAACATCGCGGGCGCGAGAACCCGGTTCTACACGCCGGTGGCGGCCGACCGCGGCAAGTACCTGCGCGCGGTGTTCACCTATGCGGACGGCCTCGGCCCGGGCAAGCGCGCCGAAAGCCCGGTGGTGCGGGTGACGGGTCCGAACGTGGCGCCTGCGTTCGGCGCGGCTGCGGTGGAGCGCGAGGTGGCCGAGAATTCGCCGCCGGGCACCACGGTGGGCGAGCCGGTGGCGGCCACCGACGGCAACGAGGACGACCTGGCGTACCGGTTCGTCTCCGGCGGGGACGAGGGACTGTTCGAGATCGACGGCGCCACGGGCCAGATCACGGTGGCTGCAGGCGCGGCGCTGGACTACGAGAGCGGCGACACACTGCATGCGGTGAGCGTCGAGGCCAGCGACGGCGAGCTGGCCGACACGGCGGCCGTCACTATCCGGGTGACGAACGCCGATGACCCGGGAAAGGTCGCGCTGAGCGCGGACGTGGCGCGGGTGGGCGAGCAGCTAACCGCGACGCTGATGGATCAGGACGGCTCCCGGCGCCCCAGCGTTCGCCGCACATGGCAGCGCTCCGGCGACGGCGCGTCGGCGTGGACCGACATCGCGGGCGCGAGGACCCGGTTCTACACGCCGGTCGCGGCCGACGAGCACAAGTATCTGCGCGCCGTGTTCACCTACGCCGACGGCCACGGTGCGGGCAAGCGCGCCGAGAGCGCCGCGGTGGCGGTGGTCGGCGCCACGACGCAGGTGGTCTCGTTCGGCGCGGTAGCCTACACAGCCGCCGTGGGCGAAACCGCTGACCTCGCCGTGCTGCTGTCGCCCGCGGCGACCGCGGCGCTGGCCATCCCGGTCACGGTCGGCGACAGCACACACACCGTCGCCTTCCAGCCCGGCGACAGCACGGGCACCGTGGTCGTCGGCACCGGGGGCCTCTCGTCCACCGACACTGTCGAAGTCCGGTTCGGCACCCTGCCCGCGGGCGTGGTGGCTGGCGTCCCGGCCCGGACCCGGGTCGTCGTCGCCGCGGTCGCCGGGGACAAGACGGCGGGCGACGGGACCCTTCTGTCCTTGGCGGTCGAGTACGCCAAGACGGCGTACACGGCGACCGCGGGCGGTCCCGGGACCGAGATCACGCTTCGGATGACTCCGCCGACCAACCGGCGAGTGGAGGTGTCACTCACGGCCGCCCGGGACGCGGGACCGGCGGCCGTTGCCCGGGAACCCGTCGTGCCCGGCCCCGTCGTCTTCGAGCCCGGCGACTCGCTTGTGGCGTTCACGCTCGAGCTTCCGGCGTCGTCGCCACCCGGCCGCCTCACGCTTGCGTTCGGCGAGCTGCCGGAGGCGGTGAGCGAGGGCGCCGACGCCTCCGCCACCGTCGATATCGCTGCGGCGGACGACGCCGGCGCGCTCCTCGACGAGGCGTTCGACGTCGGTCTCGCGGTCTTCGGCCGCGCCGTGGCCGAGGGCGCCCGCCAAGCCATAGGCGGGCGCATCGACGCCGTCATGCGGTCGCGCGCGGGGCCTTCCGACGCCAACGCTCGCGGGTCCGCCGCCGAATGGGCCGGCCGGGCGGCCGGCGTGCTCACCTCGCTCACCGGCGTGCCCCTCGGCGCATCGACGCCCGCGGGCATGGCCCGCCGGTCCGGGCCGATCGAACTCCCCACCGCCGGTGAGGCGGCCGATCGCCTCCTGCCCCGCATCTCGTTCGCTACGGCGCTCGGGCCGCAGACCCCGCAATCACGGCCACGGTTAGGACTCTGGGCCCAAGGTTCCGTCCAGGGGTTCCGGGGCGAACCCGGCGACATCGGCTACGACGGCGGCCTGCGCGCGCTCACCGTCGGTGCCGACGCCCGCATCGGTGCCTCCGCGCTGGTCGGACTGTCGTTCATGCGCAGCGACGGCGACCTCGACTACTCCCACAGGTCCGTTGACGGCACCCTCAGCCACGCCATGAACAGCATCCACCCCTACCTGTTCATCCAGCCTTCTCCCAGGATCGGCTTCTGGGCCATGGCAGGCTACGGAGGCGGTGACGTCGACGACGACGCATCCTCTACTGGGGGCACCTCCGCCGCCACGCTCCGCATGCTCTCGGGCGGTGTCAAGGTGCCGCTCGCACGCCGCGGCGCGTTCGGTCTCGCGCTCACCGGCGACGCGTTCACCGCCGGCATGCGCGCCGCCGACAACCTTGGGCGCGAAGGCTCCGCCACTCGCGCACGTGCGCTCCTCGAGGCATCCTGGGCGGCCCGGGGCCTCAAGCTCGCCACCCAGGCCGGAGCCCGTTACGACGGCGGCGACGCCGATGCCGGCGCCGGTGCCGAGACCGGCACCTCGCTCGCCTATGCCGGCCACGGGTTCGACCTCGCCCTCAACGGCCGCCTCGCGCTCGGTTCCGCCGGACACCGCGAATGGGGCGCCGGGCTCCGCCTCGCGTTCGATCCCGGAACCCGGGGCGAAGGGTTCCGCTTCGCGCTCAGCCCCGCCCGCGGCCACCACCGCAGTTCCATCCACGGCCTGCTGGAGGGCGGTCGCCTCCAGCCCATCTCCCATGCAACAGCGCACGCGAGCCAACCGGCCCAGGAATGGCGCCTCGACGCCGAAGCCGGCTACGCGCTCAAGACACCCCGCACCGACGGCGCCCTGGACAGCTACACCCGCCTCTCCGCTGGCGCCCACGCCCGTTCCTGGTCCCTCGGCACCGGATACCACCTCAGCCGGTCCATCAGACTTGCCGTCGAGGGCTCCCGAAACCACCTCCCAGGCCAACCCCCCAATCTCGGCCTCAGACTCGGACTCGACTTCAAGTTCTGAGGCTTCTTCGGCTCCGAAAACGGCTGCCTGCGGACCGGCACTACCATGCCCCCGCAGGCGCCGCGTTGCCGGCGAAGACCCGACCCGCACCACGTGGACCCGGAGTACGCGGCCGAGCACAGCCCCTGGGGCCGCACGATCTCATTCGGCTTCCTGACCATGTCGCTCATGACCCCGATGCTCTACCAGATCTACCGCTACCCCATGGACGGCGGCATCGGCGACGGCTATCCCGCCAGCTACGGGTTCGAGGGGGTGCGCCTTGTGGCCCCGGTCCTCTCCGGATCGCGCATCCGCGGGCACTTCACCGTCAAGGACGTGCGGGACCGCAAGCCGGGCCAGCGCCAGGTGACGTTGGGTTGCCGGGTGGAGATCGAGGGGGAGGAGAGGCCGGCGCTGGTGGGCGACTGGCTGTCGATCTGGCTGACGCCGGGGGATTCGTAAGCGGCACGGGGCAGAAACGCCCTCGGCATTCGACCGGCGATGCATCCGGGCTGGCTGCGGCGCTCACCTGTTCTCTGTGTAATGAAAACATTACCAAGTGTCATGTTATCTTTACAGTATCGGACTCTCGGAGCGCTGCAAGTGGAGCGCTCCTCGACCGTTGCGCTGGTGCTGGTCTGGTAGCGCTGATCGATTGGCCGACCCCGTGAGCCAGCCCTGCCTGACCGAATAACTTTGCACGCCAAGGTGCGGTGCGTATGATCCGGGTGCCGGTTGTAGCCGCGAATCCCCACCACTGGCAGCGTGCCATGCCTCGATCCAGCAGCATCCTGAAGCATCCGAATCCGTCAGCGGCCGCGATTGCACTTGCAGCGGCGGCCCTTGGGGCGTGCGACCTGGGCCAGACGGGGCCGGAGGCGGCGCTGGAGATCGTGCCGGACTCGGTGACGCTGACGCACGTCGGGGAACGGTTCGCGTTCACGGTCGAGGGCGGGGGCGGGCCGGAGGCGGGCAAGGTGCGGTGGAGCAGCCGGGACACGGCGGTGTTCAAGGTGGACGAGAACGGCACGGTGACGGCGCGGGGCAACGGGGTGTCGCACGTTCTGGCCTGGAACCTGAAGTCGGCGGACGGGGCGGCGGTCGAGGTGCGGCAGGTCGCGGCTGTGCTGGAGGCGTTCGGCGCGGGTCAGCGGGTGGCGCCGGGTCTGTCGCTGCTGGAGCCTGTGGGGGTGCGGGTGCTGGACGCCGGGGGCACGCCGGTGGCGGGCGTGGCGGTACGGTTCGAGCCGGGACCGGGCGGTGGCCGGGTCGAACCGGGGGAGGTGTACAGCGACAGCGCGGGGGTGGCCGCGGCCGAATGGACGCTCGGGCGGGTGTTGGGAGAGCAGGTTTTGGTGGCGTCAGCCGGGGGCGGGACAAGCGTGGAGATCGCCACGACGGCATTGGCGCCGGACGAGGCGGCGGCGGAGGTCGAGATAGGGTCTGGCAATGACCAATGGGAGTTGCGGGGAAGCGCGTTGCCGGAGCCGGTGGTGGTGCGGGTGCTGGAGGAATCCGGCCGGCCGGTCTGGGGCGCATCCGTGCGGTTCGAGCCGGAGGCGGGGAGCGGACGTGCGGATCCCGGGGTGGCGAAGACGGACACTCTGGGGCTGGCGTCCGCGACGTGGACGCTGGGGCCGGAGCAGGGCGTGCAGCGGCTGGAGGCGACGGCGGGGCAGGGGCTGGCGGTGACCTTCGAGGCGATAGCGGCCTCGGACGAGGGGGTGTGCAACCGGACGCCGGCGGTGAGCGCGGCGATCGTCCAGGCGCTCCGGCATCGGCGTATTCCCGTCGAGGGCTGCGCGGAGGTGACGGAGGAGCGGCTGCGGGAAATCTCATGGCTCGATGTGTCCGGCAGAGCGATCCGCGAGCTGCGCAGCGGTGACTTCGCAGGCCTTGTCAATCTGCATGGGTTGTTTCTGGAGCACAACGCGCTCACCGAGCTGCCGGCCGGTGTCTTCAGCGGCCTGGACAGCCTCGTCCGCCTCGGAGTAAGGAAGAACCCGCTGCGCAGTCTGCGGCCGGACGTCTTTGACGGACTGGCCAGGCTGGAGCAGCTGCTTCTGTCCGAAATCGAGTTGACCGCCCTTCCGCCGGGCGTCTTCAACGGGCTAGGGGCGCTGGAGTTTCTAGAGCTGAGGAAGAACAAGTTGACGGCCCTACCGGCGGACATCTTCGACGGGCTGGCCAGGCTGGAGTGGCTGTTTTTCGACGAGAACGAGCTGTCCGAACTAACGCCGGGGGCCTTCAATGGGCTGGCTGCGCTGAAGAACCTGAGTCTGCGGCACAACCAACTGAGGGAACTGCAGCCCGGCACCTTTGCGGGCCTGTCTCGGTTGGAATGGCTGGGCCTGAACTTCAACGCGCTGACGCAGCTGCCACCCGACATCTTCAAGGGCCTCACGAAGCTGGGAAGCCTGTCTCTGCTTCAGAATCGCCTGACCGTAGTGGCGCCGCGCACGTTCGCGGATCTGCCCCTGACGAGTCTCGATCTGCGCTACAATGAGCTGACGGAGCTGCCTGCCGATGTCTTCGGCGGATTGTCGAAGCTGGGGACCCTGTATCTGCGGGGGAACCGGCTGACGGAGCTGCCGGAGGGCATCTTCTCGGGCCTGTCCGATGTGCGCGATCTGGTGGTTGCGGAGAACCTGTTGACCCGGTTGCCTCCGGGGCTGTTTGCGGAAACGCCGCGTCTCGAGCGGATCGCCCTGGAAGCCAACCGGCTGACGGAGTTGCCCCCGGACCTGTTCGCTGGGACGCCGAGGCTGCAGCGTCTGTACCTGCAAAGGAACCGGCTGGCCGAACTGCCGCCGGGGATCTTCGAGGGACTGCCGGAACTGGTCAGGCTGGACCTGAGCAGCAGCGGGCTGGCCGGCCTGCGGCCGGGCGTCTTCGCCGGGACGCCCAGGATTTCGGAAGTCAGTCTTGACGACAACGATCTGACGGAGCTTCCCCGGGGCGTGTTCGCGGGCCTGTCGGAGCTGAACTGGGTCACGCTCCACCGCAACCCGGGGGCGCCCTTCCCGGTGCGGCCGGAGTTCGTGCGGGTGGACGTCGACGATCCGCTGGCGCCGGGGCCGGCACGGGTGGTCATGCGGGTGCCGACGGGGGCGCCGTTCGAGTTCGGCTTTCCGGTGTCGGTCCAGCGGGGCACGCTGTCTCGCGCCTTCATGTCCGTGCTGCCGGGCGATACGGCAAGCGCGCCGTTCGAGGTGTCGGGGACCGGCGGGGGCGCGGGCGCGGCGCACGTGGGGTTTGGGCCGCCGACGGAAGTTACGGAGGTGGGCTACTCCGGTCTGGCGCTGGTGCGGGGCGAAGAGCTCGTGCTGTTCGCGGAGGCGGACAACCGGAGTCCGTTGGCGGGGTCGCCGGTTCCCGCGCACCGGCTGCAGTCCGGGGGCCCGGCGGCGGAGTTGGTGCTGGGCGAGCACTTCTCCGATCCCGACGGGGACACATTGTCCTACGAGGTGATGACGACCGAGCCGGGAGTGGTGGCTGCGCGGATCGAGGCGGGGGTGCTGCGGCTGGAACCGCGGTCGGTGGACACGACGGAGGTCGAGGTGGCGGCCGTCGATCCCGGGGGCCTGCGGGCGACCAACCGGTTCAAGACCTGGGTGGTCCCGGCCCCGGATCCCGACGCGTTCAACATCGAGCTGTTCTTCGCGCCAGGGTTCACGGCGGAGGAGGAAGCGACGGTCCGGCGGGCAGCCGACCGGTGGATGGAGGCGGTGACGGGCGACCTGCCCGACGTGCCGATCCGCGGGCCGCTGCAAGGATATTGCCGCAACCGCAGTGATGTCCCGCAGCCGTGGCCGCGGGCGGTGGGCGTCATCGACGACGTGCTGATCCACATGAGCCTCGGGGATCTGGGACGATACCTCGGAGGGGTCAACGTATCCTGTGGCCGGCGGGACGAGTCGGGGATGGTGTTCCTTTCGAGGAACGTGTTCCACCATTGGTACATTCGCAATCGTTCCGGGTACTTGTACGAGGTCGCGCTTCACGAAATCGGGCACACCCTGGGGATCGGACTGTGGACCAAGGATTTGGGTCCCGAGTCCTGGTGGCTCGATCTGTACCGGGACAAGTACACGGATCCGTACTTCGCAGGCACCCGGGCGGTGGCGGCGTTCAATGCGGCCGGGGGCGAGGGGTATGCCGGTGGTAAGGTACCGCTCGAAGACACGCTCCCAGGCCGGTACATCCACTGGCGAACGAGCGTGATTCCGGACGACATCATGGCACCCGGCGGGGGCAGTCTGCTGACGGCGATCACGCTGGGGGCGCTGGCGGATCTGGGCCACGAAGTGGACATGAGCAAGGCGGAGCCCTACACGCTGCCCGTGCAGGTGCAGGCCGACGTGCCGGGAGACGCCGGGGAAGCCGAGGGCGGAGATGTGGAGGTGCTGCGCGACACGATCATCAGGGGCCCCGTCGTTGTGGTGGACAAGGACGGCAACGTGGTAAGGGTCATTCGGCGCTGAGGCAAGCGGGTCTCGAAGCACCCGCTCGAGGACATGCGTTCATCCGGCGCTTTGCACGGTATCGTCCCGGGAAGCGTCTTCTATCACAGTGCCCTCCTCCATTCCCTCAAGGACATTCCCCGCCCGATGCTCTCTCTCCTGCCCGTTCGTCTCGCCATTCCTCGCTTCACTGGCCGCCCCGCTCGCTCCGGCCCAGCTATCCGGATCCTTCCCGTCCTGGCCGCCTCGGTCATCGCGATCGTCGCTGCAGCCCACGGAACGAGACCACGTCGAGATCGTCAGCGTGACCCAGTGTCGCCGGAATGGCGCCGCTCCAGTCGCGCAGCATCCCCCGGACCGAACCGGCCTCGTCCCGGAGAATGGTGACGGTCCGATCGTCGTGCTCGTCGAGGACCAGCTCGCCCTCCGGGCCGCTGAGCACGACGCGGTCCACATCGCCGTGCTCCACGGGAACCGTGAGGAGGAAATAGCGGTTGCCATGCTTGTCCTCGCCCGGGGTGAAGTTGAGCGAGAAGCGCAGATCGGGGCCGGAAAACCCCTCGATTCGATAGGGGCCTGCGCGTGACGGTGCGTGCGGCGACATGGTCAACCAGTACGGCGGTTCCAACTTCAGTTCACCATCGAGCACGCCGCCGCTCAGGACGAGTTGGGGGGATTGTGGCTGGCTTCCTCCGGTCAGCCAGTGGGAGCGATGGTCGATCACCTTCCTGTACGAGTAGTCGCTGAGCCAGGGGGGGTTGCAGTATCCCATAACGTCTGCGGTCCCGCGGTTCACGACCACGCCATCCCGGAAGTCGTAGCCCCAGGCACCGATTTGGCCGCCCGCATACGGAAAATCCGGGTCTGGGTTGCCTGCGTCGCCACAGGGCGCGTGGCTCAAGTCCAGGGAGTGACCGACCTCGTGGGTGAGATCGTGGATCAGTGGTTTGCCCATGCTGACCCACCCAGCCAGCCTGGCACGACCGCGGACCAGGCCGGTCTTGCTCAATGCAGCCCCGTAGTAGTATCCGGTTCCGTTCTCGGCGCTACGCACCGCCTCCAGGTCAAGGATCAGTCCCCACTGGCCGTCGCCGGTGGTAAGATCCCGAGAGGTCACATAGGTCTCGCGCGTACGCGCCTCGAACGCCGCGAACGGGAAGGCCCACCGCAACAAGCCGACGATGTGGGAGTCGGCGGTGACGTCGGAGACCCAATTGAAGATCGAGGAATCGGGTGCCGACGCGTTAAGCACCGGCACGATGGTGAGCTCCATTGGCGGCACCTCCACCACGCCCAGCGGCACCATACCCTCAGCCGGATAGCGGCTTTCCGCGTCATCGGCCAGGATCAACGATCCGTCAGGATCGGCCTCGACGACGAACTCGATGCCTCGCTGGATGTGCTCCGCCGGGATCACGGCGTTGTAGGATGCGTCGAGATCTCCCTGGGACACGGCCGCGGGGAGATCGAAGCCGGGTGCCTCGATTCGGGCCTGGTAGACCTGCTCGCCGTTTCGGCTGAAGGTCGCGACGACCGGCGGCGCGACGAAGCCGTGAAGCGTGGGCGCGGTCAGGAAAACGCGGAGCAGCGCGTCCCGGTTGGCCACCATCGGGACAGGGTCCGACGGCCGCTGAATCGACTGCACGTGGTACACGTCCAGGAGGCTCCGCCCGTCGCATTGTACAGCGCCTCCAGTGCAACGCGCTCCTCGACGAGCGGGTTGGTTGGTGGTGGCGGCGGGGGCGGCATAACAATCGGCGGCGCTATTTTTGAATCGCCGCCGCAGCCGACCGGCAGCAGGAGTGCCAGATGCAGTGCGCGTCGCTGGTTGTTGGACTTGTTCAACTCGTCCACCCATCTTGTCGGCAGTCATGGTGACACGGCAGTGTCGGAGTATAGTATGACATTAACGTGCAAAAGCAAGTTTTCCGCCAGATGTTTTCAGAACAGCAGCGACCTATATTTCGGAAAGCTCCGGACGAGCGCTGCGATGGTCCAACGTGTGCAATCGTTGAGGTTCATCCGCGGCCTGCCAACTCCAGGCAGGAGAGGGTGACTCACCCGGACCCGGTGCGCTCCGGCGGGGTGGCGACCATCAGCACGACGCTCGGAGAAAGAGCGAGGCGACACCCCGACAGGTACTTCGTGCGCTTCCGTGAGGCCGGCCTGACCTACGGCCCCGAGGTCGACTAAGGGTCTGGCAGCGGCCCAGGAAGCTGTCTTCTGAGCAGCAGGACAGCGACAATGCCGCTTGCGAGCATGGAGACGACGATGGGAAGAACCGGCGGTGAGAACGTGGTTCCTGTCAACAGGACCATGCCGCCGGTGGCGACCGCGACCAGAACTCCCGAGGTCGCTTGTTCCCACACGGTGGGCGGGTGTCGCAAGCGGCGCGCGCGCTCACTGATTCGTCCCATTGCCAGGTCGTTCAGTTCGCTCTTCGTTTCTCCCGGCCCGTAGAGTGCGTCGCGAGCGAGATGCACGATCTGCCAATCGAGCCGACAGGAGGGACATTGTCTCAGGTGCGCGGCCAGGACCGGATTGCTTTCCAGCGATTCTGCTGCGGCAATGATGACCGGGTCAGGACAGTCCATGCTCATAATCCTTCAACTCTCTGCGCAGCTTCCGCGTCGCATGCCTCAGGTTGGATCGGACCGTGCCGGGCTGCACGCCAAGTATCGTAGCGGCCTCCTTCGTCGTGCATCCCTTCACGCGCACGAGGACAAAGGATTCCGACTGCTTCCTGGGCAGTGTAGCGAGCGCTGCCGTCAACCGACGTTTGAGTTCGGCGCGGTCGGCGAACAGCTCCGGGTCACCATTTGACTCGGCGGATCCCGACAACGGAGTGGACCAGCGTACGTATCGCCTCCTTGACAACTGCTGGGCCCGGTGACGCCTCAACCAGTTGTGGCACCAACGGTGTGCGATTGTGTTGATCCATCCGGCCAGCGAACCCCGGCCCGAATACTGACCTCGTCGCTCCCAGATCCGCACGCAGATCTCCTGGTAGGCATCGTCCCGTGCCGAAGGGTCCGGGACGTAGGATACGACGACGCTCCAGATCAACGCGGAGAATTCGTCCAGAACTCTCCGACAACACCGTGGATCACCCCCGCGAAACGCGTCCAGGTCGATCGATGGCGCATCGGCTGCGTACCCTGAGCCATCTTCAGTCGTGGCTTCGCGTCGGGTCGGCACCCGCACGCTGCTGTCAGGTATCGCGTTCGCGGCCGGGAATCCGGACGGGACCGTCAGATCCGATGTCTGGGTCATTCGTACCACGACTTTCGAGCCAAATGGAACAGGACGGCGAACTGAATCAGCGGGAACGCCAGGGGTGCCCATGCACTGAGAATGCCGGACTGCAGGGTACCATCACGCAGGAACGCCACGGTGGGCGAGGCGATCAACACACATGCAAAGAAACCGAGTCCTCCGAGGACTCCGACGGCGAGGCGAGCGTTTCGGCGCGCCCCGTGGCGCAGACCGACCGTCGCTCGCGCGGTCAGGACACCGGTCAGTAAGCTCAAGAACCCGAAGGTGGCGTGCGCAACTGGCCGGTGCAGCCGCCACCTGAGCACATTGGGCGGCGCCTCTTGCGGAGCAACGAGGCGCAGGCTGTACTCATCGGGCGGATTGGCTTCGACGAAGCGCAGATTCCGGACAATGCCGCTGGGTGTATGGGGTCCGAATCGACGCGCATCCCCGTCTTCGACGTCCGCGTACGACAGATGCCGGTATCTCAACTCGGGTGATATCCAGGCGTCAAGCGCGTATGAGAGCGCGGCCAGGGCCATGGCAGCCGGGAGCACGGTCCGCAGGATACGACCGCGACTCGGTATCTCCGACACCAGCGCCACACCACCGGCGAAGGCCAGGAATGGCAAGAGGTTGCCAAGATCCCTGGCCAGGGCCCAGGCCCACCAGGACCAGGTCAGGTGCCGATCTTCCGGGAACCAGCCCAGCACGAACAACAGCTTGCAGCCCAGCCACAGGAAGCACCATGGAGCGATGCCTCGGACAACGGTGCCCGACGCCGCCAGGAGCACGCGCGGGCCGCGAGGGAACATCTCGTTCACGTGAACCCGTCACACCTCGAGTCATTTCTCTCGGCACTCTTCGTCACTCGCACAGTCGACACCGAACCAGCAACACTGTTGGCAACAATACGCATCCGGTCCCTCGCCTCTACAGCAGTCGAGTGGGCCGGCCGGGGTACCGGGCCCGCTTTGCATCTGGAAGATGGCTAGTGCAAGATTGATTAGGATAAGGACAATTGTAAGTTTTCGCAATACTTTGTCTCCTTTGGGTTTGAGGCCTCCGGCTCGCCGAGTGGGCCGCATTCCAGCGTAGATTCTGATGGTCCCATCTGCACAAAAGACACCGGTCAGCCGTGTTGCGTGCAAAACCGCAGTCAGGATCGAAGCGC
This sequence comes from Longimicrobiales bacterium, assembly GCA_965211905.1. Classification (GTDB taxonomy): domain Bacteria; phylum Gemmatimonadota; class Gemmatimonadetes; order Longimicrobiales; family Gaopeijiaceae; genus Bin94. The sequence goes on along the minus strand of CBDBTX010000002.1, from coordinate 2,436 downwards.
GCACCCCAGGATTGCACTGTACTCCCCGATTGGTTGTCAGTAGAGGGTAGAGACCGTTCGCAACGCGCATTTGCCGGATCGAAGCGGCACGAGGGAGGAACGATGCCCACCAATTGGACCGACACCAGGAACAATGAGACCCGGGCGGACGATGCCACCCGAGCGCTTCAACCCGGCTTGGCCAGGGCCGTGGGCGTGGTGGCGCTCTGTGTCCTGGCCGCCGGTCAGATGGCGAACTTGGCCTTCGGGCGGGTGGACCCGGTCTTTGCCGGGTCGTTGATGAGGGAGCCCCGAGATCTGTCGGGTCTTACGATCAGGGTCGAAGACGGCACGGTTGCTCGACTCGGTGGCGAGGGCCCGACCCTCGTCCTGGTTTTCGATCCCGACTGCGCACACTCGGAACGCATTGCATCCTCGTGGGCCAAGTGGCTGTCGGAAAAACGCCCGGAAGGGATGCGCGTGTTCGGCGTTGCTGCAGGCTCCCTCGTAGCGGCAGCCCGGTATGCGCACGCCAGGCAATGGTCCGTCGAGTTGGGCACGGTGGATCGGGAGGGCGAAGGATCCATGGGCCAATGGGTCACGAAGCGCACACCCTGGGTGTTTGCGGTCGACCGGGATGGACGTGTCATCGCAGAGGGTGACGGGAGCCGGCTTCGGGAGGTTGCCCGGCTTCTCGACGAAAACATCACGAAGCCCACCCCGTGAGCAGGCTCTGACTGACCGGGTAACTTTGCACGCAGGCGTTGCGGTGCATATGATCCGGGCGGCGGTTCGTGTGCCGCCCATCCCCACCACTGGCAGCGTGCCATGCCTCGATCCAGCAGCATCCTGAAGCATCCGAATCCGTCAGCGGCCGCGATTGCACTTGCAGCGGCGGCCCTTGGGGCGTGCGATCTGGGCCAGACGGGGCCGGAGGCAGCACTGGAGATCGTGCCGGACTCGGTGACGCTGACGCACGTCGGGGAACGGTTCGTGTTCACGGTCGAGGGCGGGGGCGGGCCGGAGGCGGGCAAGGTGCGGTGGAGCAGCCGGGACACCGCGGTGTTCAAGGTGGACGAGAACGGCACGGTGACGGCGCGGCGCAACGGGGTGTCGCACGTTCTGGCCTGGAATCTGAAGTCGGCGGACGGGGCGGCGGTCGAGGTGCGGCAGGTCGCGGCGGTGCTGGAGGCGTTCGGCGCGGGGCAGCGGGTGGCCCCGGGTCTGTCGTTGCTGGAGCCTGTGGGGGTGCGGGTGCTGGACGCCGGGGGCGTGCCGGTGGCGGGCGTGGCGGTGCGGTTCGAGCCGGGGCCGGGCGGGGGGCGGGTCGAGCCGGGGGAGGTGTACAGCGACAGCGCGGGGGTGGCGGCGGTCGAGTGGACGCTCGGGCGGGAACCGGGGCGCCAGATGCTGGTGGCGTCGGCGAAGGACGGTGCCAGCGTGGAGATCAGGGCGATGGTGCTGGCGCCGGACGAGGCGGTGAGTGAGATCGAGATACGCTCCGGCAAGGGGCAATGGGAGTTCGTGGATCAGGCCCTGCCGGAGCCGGTCGTGGTGCGTGTGCTGGAGGAATCCAGCCGGCCGGTCTGGGGCGCATCGGTGCGGTTCGAGCCGGAGGTGGGGAGCGGGCGTGCGGATCCCGGGGTGGCGAAGACGGACAGTCTGGGGCTCGCGTCCGCGACATGGACGCTCGGGCCGGAACAGGGCGTGCAGCGGCTGGCGGCGACGGTGGGGCAAGGACTGGCGGTGACCTTCGAGGCGACGGCGGCATCGGACGTGGGGGCCTGCAACCGGACGCCGGCGGTGAGCGCCGCGATCGTGCAGGCGCTCCGGGATCGACGTTTTCCTGTCGGGGACTGCGCAGAGGTTACGGAGGAGCGGCTGCGGGAGGTCTGGACGCTCGATCTGTCGGGCAGCGGGATCCGTGAACTGCGCAGCGGTGATTTGGCAGGGCTCGGCAACATGCGTTCGCTGGTTCTGCACGATAATGCGCTCACAGAGCTGCCGGCCGATGTCTTCAGCGGTCTGGACAGCCTAGGCGACATCGGACTCCGAAACAACCGACTGCGTCGTTTGCGGCCGGGCACCTTCGACGGGCTGGCGGCCCTGGAGGGTATGAATCTGTCCGGGAACGAGTTGACCGAACTGCGGCCGGGCGTCTTTGACAGGTTGGCGGCCTTGAAGCGTCTGACCCTGTCCGGGAACGACTTGACCGAACTACCGCCGGGCGTCTTCGATGGGCTGCCCAAGTTGGAGTTTCTGAATCTGGGGGACAACCAACTGAGGGAACTGAGACCCGGTTTGCTGGCGAACCTGACGCAACTGGATCACTTGGATCTTGCGAATAACGGGCTTGTTGAGATCCCACCGCGCTTTCTTGCGGGTCTGTCGAGCCTCAGGTGGGTGTCACTGAGCTCAAACGAGCTGACGCAACTGCCACCGGACATCTTCAAGGGC
>CBDBTX010000001.1:0-18923 GCA_965211905.1 Longimicrobiales bacterium | reverse complement strand
GACCACCGCCGCCTTGTCGTACCCGATGTAGGCGTTCAGCGCGGTGGCGATCGACGGATTCCGCTCCAGCAGCTCGCGGGCCCGCTCGGGACGCGCGGTGATCCCGACCACGCAGCGCTCGGTCAGCACCCGCGACGCGTTCGCCAGCAGCGTGATCGACTCCAGCAGCGCGTCCGCGATCACCGGCATCATCACGTTCAGCTCGAAGTTGCCGCGCTGGCCGCCAATCGTGACCGTCGTGGCGTTCCCCGCCACGCGCGCGCACACCATCATCATCGCCTCGCAGATCACCGGATTCACCTTGCCCGGCATGATCGAACTCCCCGGCTGCACCGCCGGCAGCCGGATCTCCGAAATCCCCGACGTCGGCCCGCTCGCCAGCCAGCGGATGTCGTCCGCGATCTTCATCAGGCTCGCCGCGACCGTGTTGAGCGCCCCGGCCAGTGAAACGCACGCGTCCTTCGCCCCCTGCGCCTCGAAGTGGTCCTCAGCCTCGCAAAACTCGATCCCGTACCGCGCCGCCACCCGCGCCATCGTCCGCCCCGCAAACTCCGGATGCGTGTTGATCCCCGACCCCGTCGCCGTCCCCCCGAGCGCCACCTCGGCCATTTCCTCGCTGGCACGCTCCACTCGCTCGATCCCCTTCGCCACCTGCGCCGCGTACCCCCCGAACTCCTGCCCCAGCCGCACCGGCGTCGCATCCATCAGGTGCGTGCGCCCCGACTTCACGATGCCGTCGAAGTCCCGCGCCTTGTCGCCGAGCGCGTCCCGCAACCCCCCCAGCGCCGGCACCAGTTCGTCCCGGATCGCCGCCCGGCACGACACATGGATCGCCGCCGGGATGATGTCGTTCGACGACTGCCCGTAGTTCACATGGTCGTTCGGATGCACGTGCCCAGCACCCGCCAGCGCCCGGTTCGCGAGCGCCGCGATCACCTCGTTGGCGTTCATGTTGGTCGACGTCCCCGAACCGGTCTGGTAGATGTCGAGCACGAAGTGGTCGTCCCAATACCCGTTCGCGACCTCGCGCGACGCCGCCGCGATCACCTCGGCCAGCTCGCCCGACACCAGCCCCAGCTCCGCGTTCGTCTCCGCCGCCGCCTCCTTCAGCCGCCCCAGCGCCTCGATGAACCGCCGCGTGAACCGCCGTCCGCTGATGGGAAAATTCTCGGCCGCCCGCTGCGTCTGCGCGCCGTAAAGGGCGTCGGCGGGGACCCGCACCTCGCCCAGGGAGTCTCTCTCGATTCGATGGGATGCTGACATGACCGTATTCTTCTGATCGGGGAACCGGGGATCGCGACGGAAGCTACCATTGGCCCATCGCGATTCCAACCCCGCCACGACGGCGCCGACCACGCCAAACGTAAATCAGACATTACATTTCGTAAAGCAAACATTACATATCACCCGACATGCCCGCCTCCGACCCTCGTCCCGACCCCCGATCCAACCCCGTCGCTCTCGTAACCGGCGGGGGTGTGAGGGTGGGAAGGACGATCGCCCTGGCGCTGGCCCGCAGCGGATACGACCTGCTGGTCAGCTACAACTCGTCGCCTGCGGGAGCCGCCGAAGTCGCCGCGGCCGCCCGCCAGCTGCAGAGGCGGGCCCACACCACCCGGGCCGACCTCTCGCGCGAGCACGATGTCGCCGCCCTCGCCCGCACCGCCACCGACCGCTACGGCCGCCTCGACCTCCTCGTCAACTCGGCGGCCAGCTTCGTCGCCGGCGACCTCCTCGAAGTCACGGCCGCCGAGTGGGACGACGTCATGGCGCTCAACCTCAGGGCGCCATTCCTGCTGGTCCGCGAAACCGCCGATCTGCTCCGCTCCTCACGCGGCTCCGTCGTCAACATTGTGGACCTGTCCGCGCTGCGGCCCTGGACCAGCCACCCTCACCACTCGGTGTCGAAGGCCGGCCTCCTCCACCTCACCAGAGTCATGGCCCGCGCCCTGGCGCCCGAGGTGCGCGTCAACGCCGTCGCGCCGGGTTACGTGATGCCGCCGGACCACCACAGCCAGGCCGACATCGAGCGCACCCGGCGGCGCATCCCCATGGGCCGGGTCGGCTCGCCCGAAGACGTGGCCGACGCGGTGCGCTTCCTCGCCCGGGCCGACTACGTCACCGGCGAGGTCGTCGTTGTGGACGGCGGGCTGGGGCTCGGCTAGCGCTCGGCCGCCCGCCACTCACGTGGGCACCGGATCGGGCCGCGGCTGGCGGGCGGCCGCCAACCCTGCGATCAACCGTCGTGGAGAATCTTCGCGACCACCATGCCGCCGATGCCGTACATCACCAGCATTACCACGGCGTCACCGATCACCGTGGTCATCGTGTTCAGCCCCTCCGTGGTCCCGAACATCGTCAGTCCCATCGAGAAGCTGTATAGCACCCCGACGCCCGCTCCCGCCTTGAATGCCTCAACCGGACCCTCGGCGCCCTTCCAGCTGAGCACAAGCGCCAGCAATCCTCCACCCGCCAGCTGACCCCCGGCCAGCGCCAGGTAGTTGGGCGTTTCCGACATCGTGTCGTTGGCGAAGAAATCGGCCAGCAGCAGTCCGTAGAAGACGTAGCCGAGCACGAACAGGGCGACGCCGCCGGCGAGGGTCGCGAGGATGCATTTCTTGTCCACGGGGGCTCCTTGATGGGGAGGGGAGAACAGGTGTGACGGTCAAGGTGGGGTCGCGGCTTCGGGTCCGCAAATCACACGCTCGGGGGAATGGCGCAACACCACCGGTCAACGTGTGGATTACGATCTTGAGTAAAGTTACTCAGGATTGTAGCGGACCAGTCTCGCCCTCCAGCTCCGCCATCAGGTCACCGACATGCTTGATCAGCGCACCAGCCAGGGCTATCGCCGCGGGGCGGTCGATCGGTTCATGATCCGGCCCCAGACCTTCGTAGCGGAACTGCACCGCCGGGACGCGTGGAGTCGCCTCCTCCAGCGTCACGAGGTCGCGGCGGGCTCCCTGGAGTTGCATCCCGGCGCACTTCAGGTCGCTCATGACGCTCGCTCATACAGCACCTTGCCCTCGCGCAACGCCCGGGCCAGGACATGGTTGATGGAGTCGCGCCAGTACTCGACTTCGTCCTTCGAGTAGACGAGGACGTCGGTGGGGACTCCGAAGGGCCGGAGCGCGGTCATCAGGCGCAGGATCTCTTGGTGGCGGCTTCGTCCGGGCCGGAAGGGTTCCGATTCCACGACGATCAGGTCCACATCGGATCGTTCGCGCTGGTCTCCACGCCCGCGTGATCCGAAAAGGATGACCTGTTCGGGATCGGCTGCATCTACGAGCGCCTGCACCATGCCGGCGATCAGGCCATCCGTGACCCGGGTTTTCACGCTCGCCTCCTCCGGCAGCCCGTGGACAGAATCCCCTCGACATTCGAGCGGCGACGCATCCGCGCTGGATCGCTTCGCTTCACGCGCTCACACCGTAAAGAAAACATTACATTCTGTCATGTCCAGTATACACCTTCCGCCTCGCGAACCTCACCCCCCGTGTGCCAGGAACCGCTCCGCTTCCAGCGCCGCCATGCACCCCGTCCCCGCCGCCGACACCGCCTGCCGGTAGAAGTCGTCCATCACGTCGCCGGCGGCGAAGACGCCGGGCACGTTCGTCTCGGTGCGCCACGGGGTGGGCAGCCGCACATACCCGTTGTCCTTGAGATCGATGTGGCCGCGCAGGAAGGCCGTGTTGGGATCGTGCCCGATCGCGACGAACATCCCGCCGACGGTCACCTCCGACTCTTCCCCCGTCACCGTGTCCCGGAGCCTGATGCCGCTTATGACCTCGTCGCCGAGCACTTCAGCGACGACCTTGTTCCACAAAAAGCGGATCTTCTCGCTCGCAAGCGCCCTGTCCTGCATGATCTGCGAAGCCCGCAGCTCGTCCCGGCGGTGAATGAGCAGGACCTCGCTGGCGAACTTGGTCATATAGAGGGCTTCCTCCATGGCGCTGTCGCCGCCGCCCACGACCGCGATGACCTGGTTGCGGAAAAACGGCAGCGCGCCATCGCACACGGCGCATGCGGACACGCCGCCCCCGCTCTGGGCCAGCCGCTCCTCGCCCGGGACGCCCAGCCAGCGTGCATTGGCTCCGGTGGCGACGACGACCGTTTGAGCGCGCACCTCCTCGCCGCCCGACGAGCGCAGCAGGAAGGGCCGGCTCGAGAAGTCGACCTCGACGATGTCCTCGGTGACGACGCGCGTGTCGAAGCGCATGGCCTGCTTCTTGAACTCCAGCATCATCTCGATGCCCCCGATTCCGTCCGCGAAGCCGGGGTAGTTCTCGACATCGGTGGTGAACATGAGCTGGCCGCCCGGGATCATGGTGCGGCTGCCGGCGCCTTCGTAGACGATCGGGTTGAGGTTCGCGCGGGCCCCGTAGATGGCGGCGGTCCAGCCGGCGGGGCCGGAACCGACGATCACGAGGTTTTCGATATGGTCGGACATTGGGGTCACCGGGATTTCAAGGTTGCGGGTGAATGAGTGTGGCGTCCGGCCTTATCGCGACAGGACCGTCCCTTCCTTATACAACTCGGAATTCCTGTAGCGTTCCAGTGCGCGCACCAGCAGGAGCTTGATCGCCACGGCCAGCGGCACGCCGATGAGCAGGCCGACGAAGCCGAAGTAGAAGCCGCCCAGGGTGAGCGCGAGCACGATCCAGACCGGGTGCAGACCGACCGAATCGCCGACGATCCTGGGGCTGATGACCGTACTCTCCAGCGCCTGGGCCACGCCGTACACGGCCGCCACCTTGATCAGCGAGAGGCCGACGCTTTCGCTCACCAGCGCGAGGATGACGGCGGGCACGAGCGACACCGCCACGCCCATGTAGGGGATCACGCCGAGCACGGCGACCGTGGCGCCGAGGAGGAAGGCGTAGGGGAAGCCGGTGACGAGGAGGCCCAGCCAGGTGATGCCGCCCGTGATCAGCGACGCCGAGACCTGTCCGCGCAGATAGCGCGAGAGGAGGTCGTCGTAGTCGCGGGCGAAACCGGTGACCCTGGGCCGCAGCTTGCCGGGCAGGAGGTTGCCGGCGCGCGCCACGATGCGGTCGTAGTCGCGAAGCAGGTAGAACATGAGCACCGGGGTGAGGACCAGGTACCCGAGCACGGTGACGAGGGAGCCGAACCCGCGGCCGAGGCCGAGGACGGCGGCCCAGGCCTGCTCTGTAAGCTGCTCGCGGCGGGACTCAAGGAAGTCGGTGACTGCCTGGGCGTCGAGCGCCTGGATCTGGGCGAGGACGGCCGCTTCGTCGACGAAGGGGATGTCGAACCCGATCGAGGTGGCGGTGAGCCCCTGCACCCAGTCGGCGAGTCCCTCGAGGAAGCGGGGGGCGACGCCGATGAGGGAGCGGGCCTGCTGCACGAGTTCCGGCACGCCGACGACCAGCACCACCGCGCCCAGCGCCAGGAAGGGAACGAGGATGAGGAAGATGGCGGCGGTGCGCCCGATGCGCGGGTGCGCCTCGATGCGGTCGGCGACCGGATCGAGGATGTACGCCAGGACGAAGGCGAGGAAGAAGGGCGCGAGGAGCGACCCGGCCGTGCTCAGGATCCACAGACAGACCAGGATGGTCGCGACCGTCACAAGGAGCGCATGGCCGCGTACGCCGCGGAAGGGCGTCAGGAGCGCGATGACGACGCAGTAGAGGAGGAACGGGTTGAGCGCGGCCCTCATGCTGTACAGGAAGAAGGCGCCCGCCAGGATGAGCAGCACCGCCTGGACGGTGCGCCAGACGGCGGTGTCGCGGCCCGGGTCGTGCTCGCTCACCACCCCTCCTCCTCGATTGTTGCGAGAGCTCGCCGCACGACCTCGCTCGTGTCCTTGTACCGTATGCGCTCGGCGGCGTCGCCCACAGGCATCCACTCGCACGCGCTGATCCCCTCGGCGCGCTGGGGCACGGCATCGCCCGTCCGGCTGCGCATCAGGAAGAAGGTGCAGAACTTGTGGATGGTCTCGCCTTCGTGCTCGAAGGTCCAGTCGACGGTATCGATCTTCGGCCCGACCAGCTCCGGCCTGATGCCAGTCTCCTCCTCCACCTCGCGCGCCGCGGTCTCGCGCAGGCTCTCGCCGCCCTCGATGTGACCCTTGGGCAGCGACCAGTTCCCGTACGGATCCTTGATCACCAGCGCGTGCCAGTCTCCGGCCAGGAGGCGCACCACCACCCCCCCCGCACTGCGCTCGATCCGCGGCGCCATGCCGTTGCGCTCCCTTTCCCGCATCACCGTTGCCACCCTGTCGTCACCTCCGCTAGAAGATCGAGAAGCTGAGGTAGCGGCGAGGATTCTCCTGGATGTCGGCGAGGAGCGCGCGCAGTTCCTGGACAGCCTCGATGGCGCCCTCGGCCAGCGCGGGGTCGCCGAGCAGCTTGCCCAGCGACCCGTCGCCCGTCTCGGCGGCGACCAGCAGCGCGTCCAGGCGGGCGAAGGTCGTGTCGGCCCGCTGGGCGGCGGAGCGCATGTCCGACAACGACGTGTTCAGCTGGTCGGTCAGGGACCGGAGGTTGCTCAGGGCCGCGCTCGCGTCGGCGACCATCGTCTCGGCCCCGGCGCTCACGATGATCGAGTCGATCCGCTCGAACGACATCCTCGCCGTTCGCGCCGCCGCACCGAGTTCCGCGGCCGATGCGTTGACGCCCTCCGAGAGGTCCTCGAAGCGGGCGGCCTGCTGCGCGATGATCTCGCTGAGCCCGTCGCTGACCTCCCCGATGTTGTCGATGGCGCTCCGGAGGTTCAGCGCGGTCTCCTCCGTGAACGCGATCTGAAACCTCTCCGAGATGACCGTGAGGTTGTGGGCGATCTCGTCGGCCGTGGCGGTCAGCCGCGAGAAATCCGGCAGCGCGGCGCCTGGCAGCACACCCTCTTCGGGGTAGTCCTCGAGGTAGGGCAGATCGAGTTCGGTGAGGCCCAGGATCTCCGCCTGCCAGTCGCCGAAAACGGATTCGGGGGCCAGGAGCACGGCGGCGTCCGCGGGAAGCACCAACTCCGGACGGACGCTCATGTGGACCATGACCGCGTCGCCGCTGGGGGTCACGTTGACCGCATCCACACGTCCCACCGACACGCCGCGGAACTTCACCGCCGCCCCGGCGACCAGCTGTCCCACATTGGCCGTGGCGGCCCGCAGCTCCACCATGTCGCGCCGGAGTCCCCCCTGCAGCCAGATGGTGCCCACCACACCGACGGCGATCGCGAGTATCACCACCAGGCCCACCAGCGCATCGCGTCTACGCTCCATGATCGTGTCCTCCCGCGTGCATGCCTTCGTTCTTCCAACCGACTCCGTAGTAGAGATCCGGATCGCCTTCCACGAACCCCCGCAGTACGGGGTCGGAAGCGCCCCTGACCTCCGAGGGCGTCCCGGTGAACCTCGCCATGCCGCCATGCAGAAGCGTGATCCGGTCCGCGACCCGGAAGGCGCTGGTCATGTCGTGCGTCACCACGAGACCCGTCACCCCGAGTTCGTCTCTCATACGGAGTATAAGGCGGTCGATGACCGACGTGGTCACCGGATCGAGCCCCGTCGTCGGCTCGTCGTAGAGCAGATACTTGGGGGACGGGGCGATCGCCCGCGCGAGACCGGCCCGTTTTCGCTGGCCGCCGCTCAGTTGTGCAGGATAGCGATCGCCCATACCCGGGAGTTCGACGAGATCCAGACACTCTTCCACCCTCAACCCGATCCGCTTGCGGTCCCAACCCGGCATGCGGCGCAGGCCCATCCCGACGTTCCCTGCAACGGTCATCGAATCGAAGAGGGCCGCAAACTGGAACACGTAGCCGATCTCCTGGCGAACCCGCGCCAGTCCGCGCCTGCCGAGTTTCGGCACCGACGCGCCGTCCACGACCACCGAGCCGGCGTCGGGACGGAGCAGGCCGACCACGTGTTTCAGGAGGACGGACTTGCCGCTCCCCGAGGGCCCCACGATCGCGGCGGTCTCGCCGTCCTCGACCCGCAGCGAGAAGCCCGTCAGCACCCGCTTCTGGCCGAACGCCTTCTGCACATCGAGAAGCTCAATACTCATGATATACTCATATCGTACTCATCCCGGGCGGCGGCTACAGCAGCGTGGCCGCCCAGAAGGCGTCCAGGCAGAGGATCAGCATGCTCGCGACCACGACGGTCCGGGTCGCGCTCCTTCCGACGCCCTCGGCGCCCCGCTCGGTGCGAAGCCCGAAGTAGCAGCCCACGCCGGTCACCACCGCACCGAAGGAGACGGACTTGATGACGGCGAACCAGACATCCCAGGGCTGGAAGAAGAGCCGCAGCCCCTTCACGAACTCCGGCGACGACATGTCCAGCAGCTGGAGCGCCGTGAACCACCCGGACGCGATCCCGAGGGCGATGGCGAGGAGCACGACGATCGGAAACATCAGAATCGCGGCGAGCACCCGCGGCACCACCAGGTAGGCCAGCGGATCGTAGGCGAGCGTCTCGAGGGCGTCGACCTGCTCGGTGACGCGCATCGTCCCGAGCTCGGCCGAGATGTTGGCGCCCACGCGGCCGGCGAGGGTGAGGGCCGTGAGCACGGGCCCCAGCTCCAGGATCATCGTCTTGCCGACCAGCGTGCCCACGAAGTAGACCGGGATCGTCCCGGTCAGCGTGTAGGACGCCTGCAGCGACATCACGATGCCGGTGAAGGTCGCGATGAAGAGCGCGATCGGGACCGATGCCACGCCCACCCGGGCCATCTGGGGCAGGAGGTGCGGCAGCCAGATGCCGACGTTGCGCAGCGAGGCCGCCGACGCCCAGATCAGGCCCCAGGCCTGTCCCATGCCCTGAAGGGCGGATATGGTTCGGCTGCCAACGAGGGCGAGCGCCCCCGACACACGATCGAGCATCAGGAAAGATAGTCCATCCAGCCGCCTTCGCCCCGGGAGCGGGCCGCGGGGGCAAATCCGACGAGAGTGAAGCGCACGCTGGATGCTCCCGACTCGTTTGCCTCGTTGCCGCGCCACGTCACGACGACCTCGGCCACACGATTCCCGGCGGCGCGGACGTTCGCGTCAACCAGGAGATCCTGTCGTTCGGATTCGATCCTGATCCGGAGCAGGTCCGCCGGATCGGCCTCGGGTATCCTCACCGGGTTGCGGAAGAGGGTTTTTGTGGACTGCCTGCCCGAGGGCAGCCGCCGCGTCACCTTGATCCGGTCGAGCCAGTCCGGCGGATAGCTGATCCGGTAGCGGAATCCCAGCTGGTCGGTACCCCTGGCGTCTCGATTGTGGCGCGACATGTCACAACCTCAGCGGCGCGGGCGAGAAGCTGAGCAGAAGCAGCGCGAACGACGCCCACGCAAGGATCGTCCGGCCTCGTCCCAGCGGCTCCTGCTCATTCGCGACGGGCGGGTGGGCCACCCGGCCCCGCCCGATGAGCAGGACGACGCCGCCCCAGAGCCACCAGCCCCACCAGACGAATCCCAGTGGCACCATGAGGAGCAGAAACGCCTGCGCCACCACCCGCTGTCTGGACCCGGCCAGCGCATGGAGGATGTGGCCTCCGTCGAGTTGCCCGAGGGGGAGCAGGTTCAGCGCGGTGACGAAGATGCCCAGCCACCCCGCGAAGGCCAGAGGATGCAGCAGCACCGCATAGCCGCTCTCGAAGCCGGGCACGGCCAGGGCCGCGGACACCTGGAGGAGCGCGCTGCTGCCGATCCACACCGGCTCGGTGAGGAAGTGGACCAGGAAGGGGTACAGTCCCCCCTCACCTCCCGGAAGCACTTCGGAGAGGCGCAGGCCGATCAGCAGCACCGGCAGCGAGAGAAGAAAGCTCACGGCCGGTCCCCAGATCCCGATGTCGAAGAGCACGGAGCGCTTCGGAATGAGACCGCGGATGCGGATGAAGGCGCCCAGCGTGCCGACCAGGGAGAAGTAGGGAGGAAAGGGGATGAAGTAGGGCAGCGAGACCGGCACCCGGTGGCGGCGCGCCGCGAAGTAGTGGCCGAGTTCATGGCCCAGGAGGATGCCGACGAAGGTCAGTCCGAACGGCAGCCCGGCCGCGAGTTCCGCGACCCTCACCCGCGTAGGGACCGGGAACCACGACCCGCCGATCCGCGCGAAGCGCGTCTCCAGCACATCGATCCCCGCCAGGAAGCCCCCGGCGACGATCGCGCTGCCCAGCGCCGCCAGAAAGAGAGCCAGGTGCAGAGCGGGAGTTTTGCGAAGAGCCTTGACCTGCATGAATGTGTTCGCAATCCTTTTCGCGTAGGTCAACTTTCCGATTCGAGCGCCGCGCGTCGCGGTTGGCGCCCCTCAACGCTGGTCCTCGCACTCACCGTTTTTGCGAAACCGCCCGCTCATGTCGTCGTGCCGAGCCGCCGCGGTACCCTCATGTGACTCCCGATGGACATCGCCGAACTCAAGAATAGCACGGTAGCCCAACTCCAGGGCCATGCGGAAGCCCTGAACATCCCCAACAGCGAGGGGCTGGGCAGGCGCGATCTGATCTTCAGGATTCACGAGGGCCTCGCTCGGCGCGGCGAGGCCCCGCGCGCAGAGGGCGTGCTGGACATCCTGCCCGATGGATACGGGTTCCTTCGGTCGCCGAGTTGGAACTACCTCAGCAGCCCCGACGACATCTACGTGAGTCCGCCGCAGATCAAGTCGCTCGATCTCCGCCGGGGCGACACGATCGTCGGCCCTGTGCGGCCGCCCGGACGAGGCGAGCGCTATCTCGCACTGCACGCCATAGAACGGATCAACGGCCTGGGCGTGGAGGCCGTCACCGGGCGGCCCGCCTTCGACGAACTGCGTCCGTGGTATCCCAGCCGGCGCCTCGAACTGGAGATGCCCGGGGGAGAGGTGGCAACGCGGATCATGGACCTGATCGCGCCGATCGGCCTGGGGCAGCGCGGGCTGATCGTGTCTCCACCGAAGGCGGGCAAGACGACCATCCTGCGGAACCTCGGCAACGCGATCGCGACCAACCACCCCAAGGTCCAGCTGGTGGTGCTGCTGATTGACGAGCGGCCGGAAGAGGTGACCGAGATGGAGGAGAGCGTCCGCGGCGCGGTCGTGGCGTCCACCTTCGACGAGCCCGCCTCGCGCCACCGGCAGGTCGCCGAGATGGTGCTGGCCAAGGCGAAGCGGCAGGTGGAGCACGGAAGGGACGTGGTGATCCTGCTCGACTCGATCACGCGGCTGGCGCGCGCCTACAACATCCTGGCGCCCCATTCCGGCAGGATCCTCTCGGGAGGCGTCGACGCGAAGGCGCTGTCGAAGCCGAAGCGGTTCTTTGGCTCCGCGCGCAGCCTGGAACACGGCGGCTCGCTGACGATCATCGCGACGGCGCTGGTGGAGACGGGCAGCCGGATGGACGAGGTGATCTTCGAGGAGTTCAAGGGCACGGGCAACATGGAGCTGGTGCTGGACCGCGACATCGCGGACCGGCGAATCTACCCCGCCATCGACATCAACCGCTCGGGGACGCGCCGCGAAGAGTTGCTGCTGACGGAGAAGGAGCTGAACCGCGTGTACCTGCTGCGGAACTTCCTGGGCCACATGCCCGAGCCCGAGGCCGCCGATTTCCTGATCGACCGGATTTCCCGCCACCCGACCAATGCGGAGTTTCTGGCCGCGATGGCGCAGGGAGAGTAGCCCCTGACGGGCATCCCGCCCTCAGGCGTCGGCGTCGCGGTAGCGCGGGTTCACCACCAGGTCCCCCGACTCGAAGATCTTCCGGTCCCAGGGATAGATGAGCGTTGAGTCGGTCGTCAGCGAGAAGTAGTCGGGCTGGAAGCCGCGCGTGCGGACGAAGCTGGTGGCGGTGCGGACCTGTGCGGGTCCCACTTCGCGCACCGCGGCGAGGGCCAGTCGCATGGTGTCGCCCGAGGTGGTGATCTCGTCCACGATCAGCACCCGCTTGCCGCGGGCCTGGCGGGGCGCGGCGGAGAGGATCGAAGGGCGTTGCCGCACCACGCGGCCCCCTTCGCGCCGGGTGATCTTGAGGGAGAAGAAGTCGCGCCGCATCATCGAGGCGACCACCGCGCCGGGGATCACCCCCGCCCGCGCGATCCCGATGATGATCTCGGGGTCGTAGTCCTTCGCCACCTTGAGGGCCAATGCACGGCACAGCTCCCCGAACATCTCCCAGGACAACTCCATGAAGTCGTCGGCCGGGATCACGTCACGCTGGTTGAATGAGCCGCTCAACATTGTCTCCTCGCCTGGCCGCATGCAGTTTCGTCACCTCGGTTCGCCGGCCCGACCCGCTCCGGCGACTCCGCCCTCATCACCTCGGAACAACCGCCGGCCCATGACCAGCGACCCAAAGCAGGCAGCCGACACCCGCTTCGCCGAAGCCCTCGCCGCCAGCGGCGCCCGTGACCCGCGCGACTACTACCGCGAGAAACTCCGGGAATTGAGGCGGCTGAACCCCGACAGGTATGCAGAGGGGGTTGCATATTACCAGAACACGCTCATTCCGTCCATTGCCGGCGGGGATGCCGACCCGCTGGAAGCCTGGCGCGACTACGGTCTGCTGATCGCCAGCCTGACGGCGCCCGGGCGCCCGGTGGCGATCGATCCCGGGGGACGGTCGCGACCCTTCGACCCGCCCGGCAAGCCCGCCGACATGGTGCTTCACATGCCCGAAAAGAGCCGGGAGCGCCCGATTCTGGTGGCGCTGCCGGCACAGCCCACGCCGGCCCAGTCCGCGACCTACGATTGGCTGGTCGCGGGTCGCCGGGCGCTGAGGTCCGGCGCGGACGAGTAGTCGGCCGAACCAGGAGTCTGCGATCGGAGGGGTGGGCGGGTCTGCTTTGCAGTGATGCCCTCGCAGACGCTAGTCCTCCACCATGTAGCCGATCCCCCATGCGCCCAGCCCCAGGTGGGTGGCGATGACCGGCGTGATCGGCGAAACCAGGATCTCGGCACCCGGGTGGCGTGCGCGCAGTTTGGCCGTGAGCGGCTCGATTACCTCGGGAGCCCCCGCGTGGACGATGCCGAAGCGAACCTTCTCCGTCCCGGGCGGAATCTCGGCCAGGATCCCCTCCAGCAGCAGCTCTTGCACGCGCCGCGCGCCGCGTGCCTTCCCCATGGCCCGGATCTTCCCGTCCGGTCCCAGCGCCAGCACGGGCTTCAGGTCCAGGAGCCCGCCCAGCCAGCCGGCGAAGCCGCTCAGACGCCCCGACGCAATGAGGCGATCGAGGTTGCGGACGGTAAAAGCGATGCCGGATTGGCCCCGAACCCGCTCCACTTCCGCGATGATCTCCTCGGGCGCCATCCCCTGCTCCGCCAGTTCCGCCGCCTTGAGGGCCAGCAGTCCGGCGAGGATCGAGGCCGCTTGCGAATCCACCAGCCGGATGTCGAGATCGGGCACCAGACCCGTACCGTGTTCGGCCGACTTGAAGATCCCGGACAGCGACGCCGCGAGGAGCACCCCGATTACGACCTCCGAGTCGGCCGCGGCTCGCTCGAAGGCCTGGGCGAACTGCCCCGGCGGAGGCTGAGAGGTGGTCGGAAGGGGTCCCCCGCTCTTCAGCCGCCGGTGAAACTCTTCCGCCGTAACGTCGACCCGGTCCCTGAGCGTCGTGTCGCCATCGACGAGAAGCAGGGGCACCATGTGCATTCCGTGCGCCCGCAGCACCGCGTCGGGCAGGTCGCACCCGGAGTCGACAAGGACGCCGACCGGGCGCCGCACCGCGTCCGCTCCCGCTCCCCGCGCCGCCTCGTACTGGGCGAACATGTCCTCCGCCTTGTGCGCGGTCACGGTGCCCAGGGTTGCGCAGTAGTCGATCGCCGCGGCCGGATGGTCCGTGTGGAGGTGGACCTTGAGGATGTCCTCGCTGCGGATGACCAGCAGCTCCTCGGAGCCGTCGGACAGCTGCGCGCGAACGGTCCTCTCGTCGGGCATGTCCGGGCCCTCCACGAGAATCTCGGTGCAGTACCGTTTGGTTCCCTCGCCGAGCGGGTGGTCCATCGCGCCGATGGGAGACCAGTCTGGCCGGGCGGCATCGGCGTCCGGACCAGCGGTGACGACGGGGACCGCGAAGTCGGCGTCCTCGCCGTGCGCGATGAGACCCACCACCCCCTCGATCATGTACACGAAGCCCTTTGCGCCCGCGTCGACGACGCCGGCCTCGGCGAGGACAGGCAGCAGGTCGGGGGTCCGGGCCAGCGAGTCGTTCGCGGCCGCGAGGACCCGTGCCATCAGGATGGTGAAGTCTCCCGACACAGCGTCCGCTCCGGCGTCGGGGGTCCCTCCGGCGGCGGACGCCGAATCGCGCACGACCGTCAGGATCGTTCCCTCGACCGGATTCTCGACCGCGCGGTCCAGCGACTGCGAGCCCGCCAGGAGCGCCTCGCCGAACTCCACCGCGGACACCCGCTCGCGCCCTTCCAGTCCACGGGCGAAGCCGAGGAGGAACTGCGACAGCATCATTCCGCAGTTGCCTCTCGCGCCCAGCACTGCCGACCTGGCCACCGACGACGCCACGCGGCCGATCTCCCTGTCGCGGGAGCCCGTGAGGTCCGCCGCGATGGCATCGAGGGTCAGCGCCAGGTTGGTGCCGGTGTCGCCGTCGGGTACGGGAAAGACGTTGATCCGGTTGAGCTCGGCCTTGCCCTTCTGACCCTGCGCACAGGCCGCCAGGAACGCGCGCCGCAAGCGCGGGCCATCCACGTATGCGATTCCGGACCTGTCGGACATGGCGCCTACACCTTGCAGGCCGTGGGTTCCGCGTCACAGGCCACCGGCTCCGGGGCGCACGGCGAGACCCCCTCGTCGCACGCCCCCTCCGCCACCCCCGTGGTCGCGTTCGAGCAGATGGCGCCGTTCGTGTAACAGGTGTAGCAGGCGGATTCGGCGAGCGGGGCCGGGATCGTGACCGCTTCGCTCAAGGTGTCGGCCAGACGCGCGCTGGGATAGTCCAGCAGGATCGGGCAGGCGTACACCCCTGCGGCCGTGACCAGCCGGGCGCGCGTGCAGAGGAGCTGGTCAAGGTCGTAGCCGTGCATCATCTCGTGGGTGACGCGCTCGCAGTCGGTGTAGCCACGGTTGCGCTCGGCCTCCGCGCCGATCAGCAGCGGCGGCAGGATCTTGAGGCGCGGCTCGTCATACCCCACCCTGCCCAGCGCATCGGCGAACGCCTGCAGCGTGCGCGCCATCTCCTCGCAGGGCCAACTCTGCATGGCCGTGATGATCGGCCGGAACCCCGCTCCAACCAGGTTGCCGACACCCTCCATCGCCCGGTCGAAGGTCCCCTCCCCGCGGATCGGGTCGTTCGTCTCCGGCGAGTACCCGTCCAGACTCACGCGCAACTCCAGCGGATGCCGGCTGCAGTCCTGGATCGCCCTGAGCGCCGCCACGCGACGCGGCCGAAAGAGGGTGGCGTTGGTGAGGACCGTGGCCGGGCCGTACTTCAGCGTGTCCTCGAGGATGCCCTCCATTTCGTTGTTCATGAAGGGCTCGCCGCCGGTAAAGTAGTACTCCTTCACGCCCATGCCGGCCGACTCTTCCAGCGCCGAGCGCACCATCGCCCGCGTCATGAACCAGAACGAGTGATTGTCGGGAGAGCATGAGATGAAGCAGTGGCTGCAGCGCAGGTTGCACACCGTCCCGCTGACCTGGAACCACAGCTGGTCGAGTGCCGTCAGAGGGACTGTGGGAAACTGTGGCGCGATCATCGCGGCACTCCGAAGCGGCTTTGGGATTTGAAGAATCCGGTTGTTGGCGCACTACAGCTGCCGCACCCGGAAGGTTCCGGTGTTCCTGGGGCCCGCTGTATGATGGTGTCCATATACTGGCGCGGGTCCCTCCCGTCTCGCCAGTGCCGACCCCCGCCCGAACCGGAAGGGTGCCAGTGGAATTCACGACCATCAACCCGGCCGACGGCTCCATGCTGCGCCGGTATCCCTTCATGTCTCCCGAGGAGCTGGACCTGGCGGTCGCCCGTGCCCGAAGTGGACAGCGGGCCTGGTCCCGGCTCCCCGCCGAGGCGCGCGCCGACCGCGTCGCCGCCCTCGCCGCCCAGCTCCGCGCTCGCCGGCGCCACCTCGCCGAGGTCATGACCATGGAGATGGGCAAGCCGCTGCGCGAGGCCGCCGCCGAGGTGGAGAAGTGCGCACTCGGATGCGACTACTACAGCGCGCACGGCCCGAGCTACCTGCGCGACCGGATGGTGGAGACCGAGGCGCTCCGCAGCTACGTCACCTTCCAACCGCTGGGTCTCGTGCTCGCGATCATGCCGTGGAACTTCCCCCTCTGGCAGGTCATGCGCGCCTCGATCCCGGCCCTGATCGCCGGCAACGGCATCCTCCTCAAACACGCTCCGAACGTTCCCTGTTGCGCGCTCGAACTAGTAGACCTCTTCGAGGCGGCCGGCTTCCCCCAGGGCATCTTCACCAACCTCTTCATCGACGTGCCCGCCGCGGGCGACCTGATCCGCGATGCGCGGGTGCAGGCGGTCACCCTGACGGGCAGCACGAGCGCCGGGCGCCAGGTCGCGGGGCTCGCCGGGGCCCAGATCAAGACGTGCGTGCTGGAGCTCGGCGGCAGCGACCCCTACGTCGTGCTCGAGGATGCGGACCTTCCCCGCACCGTGGAGGCCTGCGTGACCGGCCGGCTGATCAACGCGGGGCAGAGCTGCATCGCCGCCAAGCGCATGATCGTGCACGAAGCGGTCGCGGACTCCTTCACCGAGGCGGTAGTGCAGCGGATGGGTGGGGTGCGCGTGGGCGATCCGATGGCCGAGATGACCGACGTGGGGCCGCTGGCGCGCGAGGATCTGCGCGACCACCTGGCCGACCAGGTCGCGCGCAGCGTGGAGGCCGGCGCGCGGTGCCTGCTGGGAGGCAAGGTCCCCGATGCGCCCGGGTGGTACTACCCGGCCACGGTGCTCGCCGACGTCGCCCCCGGGATGCCCGCCTACGACGAAGAGATGTTCGGTCCGGTCGCGTGCATCATTCGCGTGGACTCGGAGGAAGAGGCGCTTCGCGTGGCGAACGACACCGCCTACGGACTCGGCGCGGCCGTCTTCACGCAGGATCTGGAGCGCGGCGAGCGAATCGCGCGCACGGGAATCGAGGCGGGCGCGTGCTTCGTCAACGACTTCGTGAAGTCCGACCCGAGGCTGCCCTTCGGGGGGGTCAAGGCCAGCGGGTTCGGGCGCGAGCTGTCGGACTTCGGGATCCGCGAGTTCGTGAACGTGAAGACGGTGCTGGTGGAGGCGTAGGCGGGTCCACGGGCCCTGTCCCATTCGCACATCGCCGTGTCCCTGGTCGTTCCCGCGGGACCACCGGTGGCGGGCCGGGGCCGGTGATCCGGCGCGCGGAGAGGCCGGCACAGCTCGCGACGCCCGGGGACAGGCGCCCGCGAAGTGCTACGGCGCTTCCCGCCGCAGCACCATCCCCGGCCGCGCACCTGTGACCGCCCCGTCCTCGTACACCACCACGCCCGCCACCCAGACCCGCTCGATCCCGGCAGCCGTGAGATGCGGCTCCGCCGTGGTCGAGCGGTCGATCACGGTGGCCGGGTCGAAGAGGACCAGATCCGCGGGCGCCCCGGCGCGTAGCGTGCCCCTGCCCGACAGCCCCACGTGCGCCGCCGCCAGCCCGGTCATCTTGTGGATCGCCTGCTCGAGGCCGAGCCGCCCCGCCTCGCGCACGTACCGCCCCAGCACCCTCGGGTAGGCGCCGAAGCCGCGCGGATGTGCGCCCCGCAGGCCCCCGTCGGACGAGACGTTGGTGTGCGGCCAGGCCATCAGCGTCGCGATGTCGTCGAAGGTCATGGACGTCGCGACGATGCTCTCGCTCCCATCGAGCGTGCTGTCCGCGCGCGCTGCCTGCGAAACCTGGATGAGGTCCAGGTAGGTCGTGACCGGGTCCGTCCCGCGCTCGGCCGAAATCTCCGCCAGCGTCTTCCCCTCCAGCGCGGGATCGGGGCCGTAGCGGCCGATCAGCATCCCCTCGGGCGCGACCAGTTCCTCGAGGGCGTATCGCGCGGCTTCCCGATCGTTGAAATCGCGCTCCGGGAAGAGTACCGTCATCGTCGACTGCCAGTACTCGTACGGGTAGACGTCCGCGGTGATGTCGAGGCCGGCGGCGCGCGCTTCGTCAAGCCGCGCCAGCAAGTCGGCCGCCTGCCCCCACAGCCCCCGCGCGGCCAGCTTGAAGTGCGAGATCTGCACCGGAAGCCCGGCGCGCTCTGCAATCCCGATCGTCTCCTCGACCGCATCGTGAAGCGCCCGGTCCTCGCTGCGCATGTGCGAGATGTAGCGGCCGCCGTGCGCCGCCGCCGTCTGCGCGAGCGCAACCACCTCCTCAGTCGACGAATAGATCCCCGGGTCGTACTCCAGCCCCGTCGAGAGCCCCAGAGCGCCATTCGCGAGTTCGGTCTCGAGCAGCGCCTGCATCGCCGCGACCTCGGCGTCCGTCGCCTGGCGCCTGAAGTCGTCGCCCATGACCCGCTGCCGCAACGGCCCGTGCCCCGCGTACGACGCCACGTTGACCGCCGCCGGGGCCGCTTCCAGCGCCGCGAAGAACTCCGCCAGGGGGAACCGCGAGCCCCCGTCCTGCCCGGCGACGATGGTCGTGATCCCCTGGCTGACCGCCGCCAGCGCCGTCGGCTCCCACTGCAGGCCGCTGTCGTGGTGGCTGTGCGTGTCGATGAAGCCGGGCGCCAGCACCAGCCCGCTCCCATCGTGGACCGGTTCGTTGTCTTTGGGTGAGAGGGCGTCGTTCCCGTCGTCGGCGGCCACCGCCGCGATGACCCCGCCCGACACACGCAGGGAACCGATGAAGCCGGGACTCCCGGTGCCGTCCACGATCGTGGCGCCCCGCACCAGGAACGACCCGGCGGCGGGGGGCGCGGCCGTGTCGGCGCAGCCGGGAAGGAAGGGGAGCCACGCGGCGAGCAGGAGCGCCGTGCGGGAGCGGTGGCCCTTCCTCCCGAAGCAGCGCCTCACCACGCCGCCCGAACTGATCGCGAC